>NZ_CP059571.1 GCF_014055025.1 Neisseria bacilliformis
GCCGCGTGGCGGCAGGCGGGCTTTTCGGCTATAATCCGCCGACCTTGGCGGCGCACCCCTGCCCGCACTCCTACCTGCATGATTTCAAACGGTTTCTCCTATGCCTGCCCTGACTCTCGCCGAATTCTGGCCGCTCTGCCTGCGCCGCCTGCACGACACGCTGGACGCGCGCCAGTTTGACACTTGGATCGCGCCCCTGACCGTGGACGAGGAGGACGGCGCGTGGGCGGTGTATGCGAAAAACCAGTTTTCCGCCAATATGTTGCGCAACCAGTTTGCCGAAGCCGTCGAAGCCGTGCGCGCCGAACTCGCGCCCGCGCAAAGCCCGCTGGTGTTCAAGGCGGGGCGGGGCGCGTCTTATCCGATGGCCGCTGCGGCGGCCGCGCCGCCGCAGCGGCCGTCTGAAAACAGCGGCGAACCCGCGCCCGCCGCAGCGGCCAAAGGCAAACAGGCCGCCAAACCCAGCGCGCAGGACATTCTCGCCGAGCGTTTGAAAAACCTGCCGCCACGGGCGCAGGCCGCAGACGAAACCCCCGCACCGCGCAAAACCGCCGCCGCGACTGCGCCAAAAGACACCGCCGCCGAAGAGCGCGACGCGCACTACGCGCGCAGCAACCTGTCGTCCGACTACACGTTTGAAACGCTGGTGGAAGGCAAGGGCAACCGCATGGCCGCCGCCGCCGCCCGCTCCATCGCCGAAAACCCCGGCAAAAGCTACAACCCGTTTTTCCTCTACGGCAGCACCGGTCTGGGCAAAACCCATCTTGTGCAGGCGGTGGGTAACGAACTGCTGAAAAACCGCCCCGACGCGAAAGTGCGCTACATGCACTCGGACGAATACATCCGCAGCTTTATGAAGGCGGTGCGCCACAACGGCTACGACGTGTTCAAGCAGCAATACAAGCAATACGACCTGCTCATCATCGACGACATCCAGTTCATCAAGGGCAAAGACCGCACGATGGAAGAATTCTTCTATCTGTACAACCACTTCCACAACGAGAAAAAACAGCTCATCCTCACCTGCGACGTACTGCCCGCGCAAATCGAAGGCATGGACGACCGGCTCAAATCGCGTTTTTCCTGGGGGCTGACGCTGGAACTGGAACCGCCCGAATTCGAGATGCGCGTGGCCATTTTGCAGAAAAAGGCCGAAGCCTCGGGCGTAACCCTGTGCGAAGACGCGGCGTTTTTCATCGCCAAATACATCCGCTCCAACGTGCGCGAACTCGAAGGCGCGTTCAAGCGCGTCGAAGCCAGCAGCCGCTTCCAGCAAAAGCCCATCGACATCGACCTGGCCACCGAAGCCTTGCAGGACATCGTCGCCAGCACCTACAAAGTCATCACCGCCGAGCTGATACTCGATGCCGTCGCCAAGCACTACCGCGTCAAAATCAGCGAGCTGCTGGGCAAAAAGCGCACCCGCAACATCGCCCGCCCGCGCCAAGTGGCCATGAGCCTCACCAAAGACCTCACCAACCTCAGCCTGCCCGCCATCGGCGACGCCTTCGGTGGCCGCGACCACACCACCGTCATGCACGGCATCAAAGCCGTCGCCAAGCTGCGCGGCGAAGACCCCGAGCTGGCGCAGGACTACGAAAAACTGCTGCTGCTGCTGCAAAACTGACTTTTCAGACAGCCTCCGAAGCGCGAGAGGCCGTCTGAAAAACAAAAAACGCCCAACGCCATTTGATTGATTGTTTTAAGGAAACCCCATGCTGATACTGCAAGCCGACCGCGACAGCCTGCTCAAACCGCTGCAAGCCGTAACCGGCATCGTCGAACGCCGCCACACCCTGCCCATCCTCTCCAACGTCCTCATCGAAAACACGCACGGGCAGACCAACATCCTCGCCACCGACCTCGAAATCCAAATCAACACCGCTGGCCCCGACAGCGAAGCCGGCGACTTCCGCATCACCACCAACGCTAAAAAACTGCAAGACATCCTGCGCGCCCTGCCCGAAGGCGCGCTGGTCGCCCTCGACTGGGCGCAAAACCGCCTCACCCTCAAAGCAGGCAAATCCCGCTTCGCCCTGCAAACCCTGCCCGCCGAAGACTTCCCCCTGATGAGCGTCGGCGAAGAAATCGGCTCCGCCTTCTCCCTGCCGCAGGACACCCTCAAAACCATGCTCGCCCAAGTGCAGTACAGCATGGCCGTGCAGGACATCCGCTACTACCTCAACGGCCTTTTGATGCAGACCGAAGGCGGCCAGCTGCGCCTCGTCGCCACCGACGGCCACCGCCTGGCCTACTCCGCCGCCGCCATCGAAGCCGACCTGCCCAAAGCCGAAGTCATCCTGCCGCGCAAAACCGTGCTCGAACTCTTCAAACTGCTCAACCGCCCCGACGAACAAGTCAGCGTCGAACTGCTTGAAAACCAAGTACGCTTCCGCTGCAACGGCTCGGTCATCGTCAGCAAAGTCGTCGACGGCAAATTCCCCGACTACAACCGCGTCATTCCGCTGGACAACGACAAAATCTTCCTGCTCAACCGCGCCGCCTTCCTCGGCGCGCTCGAACGCGCCGCCATCCTCGCCAACGAAAAATTCAGAGGCGCGCGCCTGCACCTGCAACCCGGCCTGCTCAGCGTCGTGTGCAGCAACAACGAACAGGAAGAAGCCCGCGAAGAACTCGAAATCGCCTACCAGGGGGGCGAACTCGAAGCCGGCTTCAACATCAACTACCTTATGGACGTGCTGCGCAACATCCATGCCGACGACATCCAGCTCGCCTTCGGCGACGCCAACCGCTCTACCCTGTTCACCATCCCCAACAACCCCGACTTCAAATACATCGTAATGCCCATGCGTATCTGAACTTCCACAGCGCACAGGCCGTCTGAAAACCGTAAAACAGGTTTTCAGACGGCCTTTTCCCCACCAAACCCCGCCGCGAAACACCATGAAAAAAGCCCCGAAAAACTTTGAAGAAGCCCTCAAACGCCTCGAAACCCTCACCGAGTCCATGCAAAACGCCGACCTCCCCCTCGAAGACGCCCTCGCCGCATATCAGGAAGGCAGCCAGCTCGTCAAATACTGCCGCGACAAACTCGCCCAGGCTGAACAAAAACTCCACATCCTCGATTCAGACGGCCTCATCCAAGAATACACCCCCGATGAACAATAAGCCCCACGCCGACTGGCAGACACGCGCGCAGGCGCAGACCGAAACCCTGCTCGAAAACCTCATGCCGTCTGAAAACCACGCCCCGCAGGAGCTGCACCGCGCCATGCGCTACGCCGTCCTCGGCGGCGGCAAACGCCTGCGCCCCCTGCTTGTCCTCGCCGCCTCCGAACTCGGGCAGGCCGACCCCGACGCCACCGCCCACGCCATGGCCGCCGTCGAACTCATCCACGCCTACTCCCTCGTCCACGACGACATGCCCGCCATGGACAACGACAGTCTGCGGCGCGGCAAACCCACCTGCCACATCGCATACGGCGAAGCCGCCGCCCTCCTCGCCGGCGACGCCCTGCAAACCCTCGCCTTCGACATCATCACCCGCCCCGCCGCGCTGCCTGCCGAACGCCGCCTCCAAATGGCCGCCACCCTCGCCCGCGCCAGCGGCAGCCTCGGCATGGCCGGCGGCCAGGCCATCGATCTCGCTAACGTCGGCAAAACCCTCACGCAAAGCGAACTCGAACACATGCACCGCCTCAAAACCGGCGCACTCATCCGCGCCGCCGTCCGCCTCGGCGGCCTTGCCTGCCCCGACCTGGACGACACCGCCCTGCACAGCCTCGACAGCTACGCCGCCGCCCTCGGCCTCGCCTTCCAAGTCATCGACGACGTACTCGACTGCGCCGCCGACACCGCCACCCTCGGCAAAACCGCCGGCAAAGACGCGCAAAACAACAAACCCACCTACGTCTCCCTGATGGGCGAAAAAGCCGCCGCGCAATACGCCGAAACCCTCACCGCCCAAGCCCTCGCCGCCCTCGTCCCCTTCGGCAGCCGCGCCGAAAACCTGCGCGCCCTCGCCCGCTTCGTTACCGAACGCAAAAACTGAGCGGTAAAAACACAGAGGCCGTCTGAAAAACGTTTTACGGTTTTCAGACGGCCTCTGCCGTTCAGGTAGGGTGGGTCTTGACCCACCGTTTGCCGTTTAAACACCCTCATCGAAAGCCGCCTGAAATGGCGGGTCTAGACCTACCCTACCCAAGATGTTTTTCAGACGGCCTATACCGCCAAGGTAGGGTGTGTGGCGCAGCCACGCACGCGGTTTGCGCCCGCCAACGCCTTGTCGCGGCGAGAAAATGTGAGGCCGTCTGAAAAAACAAAATCCGCTTGTGCCTGTACCGAAACCGCGTGCGTCGCGGGGCGACACACCCTACGTCGGCTCCTCCATTGCCATAACAAAAACAGGCCGTCTGAAAATACCATTTAGGCTTTTCAGACGGCCTTTGCCGTTCAGGTAGGGTGTGGCGCAAGCCACGCACGCGGTTTATGTGCAGGAACGGTTGTTCGTGCGGAAAACAAGAGGCCGTCTGAAACACCGTTTTACGGTTTTCAGACGGCCTCCCGCCCGCCCGGGCCTATTTGCACGCGGCGGACACTTTTTTCACGGCTTCGTCCAGCTTTTTCGCGTCCACGCCGCCGAGTATCGCCTCGCGTTTGCCGCATTTCACCGCCTCGACGGTGGTGAAGGGCAGCGCGCCCACGGTGTTGCCGTGCGCCTTCATAAAGCTGCGGCTGTCCTGGCCGGTGTAGAGCCACACGGGATAGGACACGGGCGTCTGTTTCAGAAAGGCGGCGATGTTTTCCTTCCTGTCCACGGCGATGCCGACCAAATCGACGCTGCCTTTTTTCTGTTTTTTAAACCATGCCGACATTTCCGGCATCTCCTTCACGCAGGGCTTGCAGTACGAGCCCCAGAAATTGACCACCCGCACCGGGGCTTTCAAATCGGGAAAGTCGCGCGGCCTGCCGTCGGGGAAGGCGGCAAGGTCGGCGGCGGCAAGCGCGGCGCAGGAAAACAGCAGGGCGGTGGCAAAGGCGGCGGATTTCATAGAACACTCCTTGTCTGAAACGGTTTGCAAACGGTGCGGATTATAACCCCTTTGCCCGCCTGCGGAATTTGCGCGGCGGCAAATCTTTGCGCCGGGCGGCGCAGGGGGTTTACAATGATTTTCCCGTTAATGCGAAAGGCCGTCCGAACATGACCGTCATCCTCTACCACAACCCGCGCTGCTCCAAATCCCGCGCCGCCGCCGAATGGCTCGCGGCGCAGGGCGTGGAAACGCAAGTCGTGCGCTACCTCGACCAACCCCCCGCCGCCGCCGAGCTGCGCGGCCTGGCGCAGAAACTCGGCCTCGCCGACGTGCGCGGCATGATGCGCACCAAAGACGAGTTATACCGCAGCCTGAACCTCGACGGCGCGGATAACGAAACCTTAATCGCCGCCATCGCCGAACACCCCGCGCTGCTCGAACGCCCGATTGCCGTGTACGGGGAAAAAGCCGCCGTCGGCCGTCCTTTGGAAAACATCGCCGCGCTGCTGGGGCGGCGGGTTGGGGCCGTCTGAAAAACGGTTTTCAGACGGCCTCGACATATATAAGGAAAACGGCAATGGACGGCGCAAAACGCTTTTTCAGACGGCCTCATATCCTGTGGGGCAGCCTGTGGCGCGGTTTCGCCATCAGCGTCGCGCTGGTGCTGCTGTTTTTCGTCTGGTGCGCGTGGAGCGTGTACCGCACCGGCCGGGACGGCCTGCCGCAAGGCTACACGGGCGACGCGGCGGTGGTGCTGGGCGCGGCGGCGTGGGACGCGCGCCCCTCGCCAGTGTTCCGCGAACGCATCAATCACGCCGTCGGCCTCTACCGCAGCGGCCGCGTGCGCAAGCTGGTGTTCACCGGCGGCGCGGTGAAAAAAGGCTATATGAGCGAGGGCGAAGTGGGGCGGCGTTACGCGCTCAAACAGGGCGTGCCCGCCGAAGACATCCTGCTGGAAAACAAATCGCGCACCACCTACGAAAACCTGGCCTACCTGCGCGCGCCGCTGCGCGAAGCGGGGCTGCGCAAAATCGTCATCGTCAGCGACCCGCCCCATCTGGCGCGCGCCGCCGCCGTCGCCCGCGATTTGGGGCTGGACGCGCAAGTGTCGCCCACCCCCACCACGCGCTACGCCGAAGGCGGCAGCCGTTTCAAATTCCAGCTGCGCGAAACCGTGCTGCTGGCGGGCTACTACCTCTGGCGCGTCGGCAGCGCGGTGATGGCCTTCTTCGGCTTCGGAAGATAAGAACCTGTTTAGTGTCTCCGGCACGGACGCCGCCGACACATCTTGGCCGCACGGCTGCGTTGCGAAACTTGGCAATAGTCCCGCTATTGCCTGCGTTCCGCGCCTTGCCCTGCGGCCAATCTGTATCAGCGGAGCCTCGCGCAGAGACACTAAACAGGTTCTAAAACCCGTTCCCATTCCTTGCCCCCGCCCCGCGAATTTGCTACCATCCGCCCCGCATTAAGAGTTGGGACTTCCATGCCAACCTGCTTTTGGGCCCGCCGACGGCGGCAAGTAAGGTGGACGGTTTTCAAAAACCGATGTGGTCTGCGCAACAGCGCGTCAGGCAATCGAAATCCCGCTTGAATGCGGGTATTTTTTTGCCCGCCGCAAACAGTCCGTCCGAAAGCAGCCTGAAAACCAGCCTGAAACCCTTTTTCAGACGGCCTCCTCCGCAACCTTATCCAACCCATCCGAGAAAGAACCCCCATGAGCGAATACCTCTTCACCTCCGAATCCGTCTCCGAAGGCCATCCCGACAAAGTGGCCGACCAAATCTCCGACGCCATCCTCGATGCCGTGCTCGCGCAAGACCCGCACGCCCGCGTGGCCGCCGAAACCCTCGTCAACACCGGCCTGTGCGTACTGGCCGGCGAAATCTCCACTACCGCCAAAGTCGATTACATCCAAATCGCCCGCGACACCATCGCCCGCATCGGCTACAACGACCCCGCCCTGTGCTTCGACGCCAAAGGCTGCGCCGTCGGCGTGTATTACGACCAGCAGTCGCCCGACATCGCCCAGGGCGTCAACGAAGGCGAAGGGCTCGATTTGGCACAAGGTGCGGGCGACCAGGGCCTGATGTTCGGCTACGCCTGCGACGAAACCCCCGCCCTCATGCCCTTTGCCATCTATTACAGCCACCGCCTGATGCAGCGGCAGAGCGAACTGCGCCGCGACGGCCGCCTCCCCTGGCTGCGCCCCGACGCCAAAGCCCAAATCACCGCCGTGTACGACAGCGAAACCGGCAAAGTCAAACGCATCGACACCGTGGTTTTGTCCACCCAGCACGCCCCCGAAATCGGCCACGAAGAGCTGGAAAAACAAGTGATTGAGCACATCATCAAACCCGTACTGCCGCCCGAAATGCTCACCGCCGAGACCAAATACCTCATCAACCCCACCGGCCAGTTCATCATCGGCGGCCCGCACGGCGACTGCGGCCTCACCGGACGCAAAATCATCGTCGACACCTACGGCGGCGCAGCCCCGCACGGCGGCGGCGCGTTCTCCGGCAAAGACCCCAGCAAAGTTGACCGCTCCGCCGCCTACGCCTGCCGCTACGTCGCCAAAAACATCGTCGCCGCCGGCCTCGCCGCCCAGTGCCAAATCCAGATTTCCTACGCCATCGGCATCGCCGAGCCGACCTCCATCGCCATCGACACCTTCGGCACCGGCAAAATCGGCGAAGAAAAACTAATCGAACTGGTGCGCCAACACTTCGACCTGCGCCCCAAAGGCATCGTGCAGATGCTCGACCTCCTGCGCCCGATTTACAGCAAAACCGCCGCCTACGGCCACTTCGGCCGCGAAGAGCCCGAATTCACCTGGGAGCGCACCGACAAAGCCGCCGCCCTCAAAGCCGCAGCGGGGCTGTAAACCCAACGCAAAAGCAGCCTGAAAAACCGTTTTCAGGCTGCTTTTTGCCAAACACAGTACAGAGGCCGTCTGAAAAACCGAAAGCCGCATCATGCAAGACAAATTCCATCTCAGCCGCGAGCAAAACCGCTTCCTTGCCAAGAAAAACATCGCGGCGGTGGTTCACAGCATTTCGCGCTTGGAAAACGTGAACACCACCTTCCCGCAAACGCAGACCATTGTGAACGGCATGAGCGTGGGCGGCGTTTCCACCGACGACGTGCAGACCATTCTGAACCTGAAAAACGCATGGCAGTATATTTTGGCGGCTGACGCCCCGTTTGATTGGAATTTACTGTGTAGAATCAATGGCTTTGTTGCGTACAACGAAAGTCTCGCATGGGGTGAAATGCGCACGGGGCGGGTGGGCATCGGCGGCGTGGGTTATGTGCCGCCCGTGCCGAGGCAGCCTGAAATCGAGCAAACGCTGGCAAACTTGGCCGCGCTCCCTGTTTCCGCCACCGCGCGCACGCTGAAAACGATGTACCGCATGATGCGCGCGCAATGGTTCTGGGACGGCAACAAGCGCACGGCGATTATCGCGGCAAATTACCAAATGATTGCGGCAGGCGCGGGCATCATCAACATCGCCCAAGCGCAACTGGAACACTGGCACGCGCTGTTATCGGCGTTTTACGAAAGCGGCGACGATGGCGAAATTGTGCGCTGGACGTATCAGCATTGCGTGCACGGCATAGAGATGCCGCAACCATAAGCCCCCGTTTTCAGACGGCCTCCAACGTGGAGACGGGGCAGCGCAGCCGCCCATCAGGCGGAACGCAAACAAGGCTGCCGCCTGCCCCCAAAGCAGCCTGAAAACCAAACAGGCCGTCTGAAAGCGCGGCTTCAACGAAGTTAAAACACCGCCCGCCCCGTTTTCTGTATTTTCAGACGGCCTCCATCCCACCCCCAAAAGGAAACCCCGTGAAACCCCTCCTCCCCATCCTTGCCCTCCTTCTCCCTGCCGCCGCCCTCGCGATCGGTTTCCGCCCCGGCGGCGAATACACGACGCTGCCCTGCGACCACTCCGACACCTGCCGCCGCATCCTGCCCGCCGCGCCGCAGGGCTTTTACCAAAGCCACCAAGACTGGGAAACCGCCTGCGACAACACCGGTACCTGCCGCATCGCAGGCTATCAGGCCGACGAAACCGCGCCGCCCGCCTCCATCCTGTTCACCCGCCCCGCCGGCGAAAACGCCCCCGTTTCCGGACAACTCGCCCTCGGCCTCAAATACGGTCAGGCAGACATCCCCGCCGGCAGCCGCGCCGAAATCCGCCTCAACGGCCAATCCATCGGTTCTGCGCCCCTCGATAAAAGCCTCTACGCCACGCTCGACAAGGCGCAAACCCAAGCCCTCATCGCCGCCCTCAAAACCGACGCCCACATCGACATCAGCGTCGGGCAGCAAAAATGGACGGTTTCCGACAAAGGCGCGGCCGCCGCCCTCACCAAAGCCGACGGCTTCCAGCAGCGCACCGACACCCCCTCCGCCCTCGTCCGACAAGGCAGCAGCAGCCACAGCGTCATGCCGCCGTACGACGCGCCCGCCGTCCGCGCCGTGCCCGTGCCACAAAACGGCGCGTACACCCTGAAACAAGGCACGGCGCGGCACGGCAAAGTCCTCGCCCTGCTGCAACAGGCCGACAACGCCCCCGACCGCTGCCCGAACCTGCACCAAAGCAAACAGCCGCACGACATCCGCGTTTACCCGCTCAACAACAGACAAGTGCTCATCGCCGCCGCCTGCCTCGAAGGCGCGTACCAAAGCACTGGCTTCAACGCCGTGCTGGACAAAAACCTCACCCGCGTGCAACAGATACTGCCGCGCGACTACGGCGGCTTCGGCGGCTTCGACCCCAAAACCGCCACCCTCTCCGGCGGCTTCAAAGGACGCGGCCTAGGCGACTGCCTGCACAGCCAAAGCGCGGTGTGGAACGGCCTCAACTTCTCCCCCGACCGCAAAAGCAGCACCGGCCAGTGCAAAGGCTTCCCCGGCGGCGCATGGGAGCTGCCGGAGTTTGTCAGCAAAAACGTCGGCGGCAAATAAAGGCCGTCTGAAAATGCGTAGGGTGTGCGGCGCAGCCACGCACGCGGTCTCGCAATGCCTGCATCCCGCATATACGGCAGAGGCCGTCTGAAAGCATCGCTTCAACGAAGTTAAAAACCGCGCCCGTGTTTTTTCAGACGGCCTGTAAGGTTTCCCCGCCCCGCGCGTCTAACAGGCATCGCAACCCGTCCCACAAGGAGAAAACATGAGCCAATTTTGGAAACCCGCCCTCGTCGCCGTGGCGGCCGCCGCCGGCGCGGCGTTGTTCGTCCCGCACGCGCCCAAGGCGCAGGCCGCCCCCGTCCCCCAAATGCTCGCGCAGCTGAAAGACGCACACGGCAAACCTGTGCCCCGTTTGGACAACCGCAAACCCACGCTGGTGAAATTTTGGGCGAGCTGGTGTCCGCTGTGCCTGTCCGAACTCGGGCACACCGAAAAATGGGCGGCCGACCAGCGTTTCGGCGCGGCCAACCTGATTACCGTGGCCTCGCCCGGTTTTCTCGGCGAGAAAAAAGACGGCGACTTCCAAAAATGGTATGCCGGCCTCAACTATCCCAAGCTGCCGGTGGCGGTGGATGCGGGCGGCGCGATTGCCAAAAGCCTGAATATCGGCGTTTACCCCTCTTGGGCGGTGCTCGACAAAAGCGGCAACGTCGCCCGCATCGTCAAAGGCAGCATCAACGAAGCGCAGGCTCTGGCCTTGATCGGCAACCCCGAAGCCGACATAGGCCGTCTGAAAACACAATTCAACACACAGGACAAAGCGAAAGTGAAACCGATGAACACCAAAACCATCTATCTCGCAGGCGGCTGCTTCTGGGGCTTGGAAGCCTATTTCCAGCGTATCGACGGCGTGGCCGATGCCGTATCCGGCTATGCCAACGGCGGCACGAAAAACCCCAGCTATCAGGATGTGATCAACAACAGCGGCCACGCCGAAACCGTGCGCGTTACCTACGATGCCGACAAACTCAGCCTCGACGACATCCTGCAATACTATTTCCGCGTGGTCGACCCCACCAGCCTCAACAAACAGGGCAACGATAGAGGCATCCAATACCGCACCGGCGTGTACTACACCGACCCTGCCGAAAAAGCCGTTATCGACCAAGCCTTTGCGCGCGAGCAGAAAAAATACAGCCTGCCCATCGTGGTGGAAAACAAACCGCTGCAAAACTTCTACGAAGCCGAGGAATACCATCAGGACTATTTAATCAAAAACCCCAATGGCTACTGCCACATCGATATTAAAAAAGCCGACGAGCCGCTGGAAGGCAAAGCCGCGCCGCAGGGCAAAGGCTTCGATGCCGCGCACTACCGCAAACCGAGCGACGAAGAGCTGCGCCGCCGCCTCACCCGCGAACAATACGAAGTAACCCAGCACGCCGCCACCGAATACGCGTTCAGCCACGAATACGACCACCTGTTTGCGCCCGGCATTTATGTGGACATCGTCAGCGGCGAACCCCTGTTCAGCTCTGCCGACAAATTCGATTCCGGCTGCGGCTGGCCGAGCTTTACCCGCCCCATCAAAGCCGCCGCCGTTACCGAACACAGCGACACGAGTTACAACATGGTTCGCACCGAAGTGCGCAGCAAAGCCGCCGATTCCCACCTCGGCCACGTCTTCCCCGACGGCCCCAGAGACAAAGGCGGCCTGCGCTACTGCATCAACGGCGCAAGCCTGAAATTCATCCCGCTCGAAGAGATGGACGCGGCAGGCTACGGCGCGTTGAAAAGCAGCGTGAAATAAAGCCCGCAAAGGCAAGAGGTCGTCTGAAAACCTTGCAAACAGGTTTTCAGACGGCCTCTTTTCACGGCTAACCAAACAACCGCCGCGCCCTTGCCGAAGCTAAGGCAGGGTGTGCGCCCCAAGGCGGCACACGCGTTCTCTGCCGCACAACGTATCCGTGCCACACCGACATAAGCCATAAGCGCGAAAAGGCCGTCTGAAAAGTGTTTCAGACGGCCTCAAACCATTGAAAACCCGCCCGCCGCTTGCTAAGCTGCCGCCCGTTTTCCCAAACGCCCGCCGCCATGACCCCCGCCGAATTCACCGCCCGCAGCGCGGAATACCTCGAAACCCTGCGCAGCGAAGGCCGCTCGCCGCACACCCTCGCCGCCTGCCGCCGCGACCTCGCCCAGCTGGCCAAACTGCTGCCCGAACACGCCGAACCCCTCAGCCGCCACGACTTCGCCGCCGCCCTGAAAAAGCTGTCCCAAAGCGGCGCAAGCGAACGCAGCATGGCGCGCAAACTCTCCGTCTGGCGGCGGTATGCCGACTACCTCGTGCGCCACGGCCTGCTCGACGCCAACCCCGCAGGCCGTCTGAAAGCCCCCAAACTGCCGCAGCTTTTGCCCAAGGCCGTTGATGCCGAGCCGCTCAACGCCCTGTTCGACCGCGCCGCGTGCGACGACGCTTTGGACGCGCGCGACCTCGCCCTGTTCGAGCTGCTCTACGGCAGCGGCCTGCGCGTGGCCGAAGCGCAGGCTTTGGACGTGGCCGACGTGCTGATCGAAGAAGGCTGGGTCGGCGTGCGCGGCAAGGGCGGCAAACACCGCCAGGTGCCGCTCACCGGCCAATGCGCCACCGTCCTCGCCGCCTACCTGCCGCAACGCGCCGCCGCAGCCGGCGAAACCGCCCTCTTCACCAACCGCCTCGGCCGCCGCCTCGGCATCCGCCAAATGCAAAACCGCCTGCGCCTTTGGGCGGTGAAAAACGGCAGCCCGCAGCACATCAGCCCGCACATGCTGCGCCACAGCTACGCCAGCCACCTGTTGCAGTCCGGTGCCGGCATCCGCGCCATACAGGAGCTGCTCGGCCACAGCGATCTCGCCGCCACGCAGATTTACACCAAACTCGACTTCGCCCGACTGGCCGAAGTGTACGACCGCGCCCACCCGAGGGCGAAACGGCAGAAATAGCGGCGCAGGCGTCGGCCGCATCGGCGGGAAACGGAATGAGGCCGTCTGAAAACCGCGTTACACGGTTTTCAGACGGCCTCTCGGCACTATCGGCGCGGTTGCGTTTATTTTTGGGGAGGAGGGCGCGAATTTGGTTGCAAACCATAGAACGCGTGCGTCGCCTTGGGGCGACACACCCTACGTCAGGTTCGGCATGGGCTGGTTTTTGGCTGTGCCGAAACTGCGCTTTCAGACGGCCTCTGCCGTTGAGGTAGGGTGTGTGGCGCAAGCCACGCACGCGGTTTGGGATTTGGCGGAAAGGCGCGGATGGATGATGCGGCAGAGAACGTGTGCGCCGCCTAGGGGAAACACACCCTGCGGCGGATTCGACATGTGCGGGACGGGAAACAGGCCGTCTGAAAACCGTAAAACAGCTTTTCAGACGGCCTCTGCCATTGAAGCAGGGTGTGTGGCGCAGCCACGCACGCGGTTTCAGGCTGTCTGCACAACAAAAACGTGTAGCCGCAGAACGGCGCACCCCGCCCAAACGGCACAGGCCGTCCCCGCCTGCGCGGGAATGACATTTCTGAAACCCGTCTGCCGAATCTGCTAGAATCCCGCGCACCCGCACAATAACGGATTCAAGAGAAAGGACAAAAATGGACATCGAAACCTACACCCGCGCCCTGGCCGCAACCACCGTTCCAGACACGCCGCGCACGCTGGGCGGCGAAAAAGCCGTCAAACGCGTCCGGCAGGAAAAAGACGGCCTGCACATCGACCTTGCCTTCGGCTTTCCCTACGGCAGCATCAAAGCAGCCCTCGCCGCCAATATTCAGACGGCCTTGTCCGCCGCCGGCTGCACCGAGCCGCTGCACCTGCACCTGTCCGCCAACATCCTCACCCACAAAGTCCGCCCCGGCGTCGCCACCATCAAAGGCGTGAAAAACATCATCGCCGTCGCCTCCGGCAAAGGCGGCGTGGGCAAGTCCACCACCACCGCCAACCTCGCCGCCGCCATGGCGCGCATGGGTGCGCGCGTCGGCGTGCTCGATGCCGACCTCTACGGCCCCAGCCAGCCCACCATGCTCGGCGTGCAGGACCGCAAGCCCGACCAGCAAAACAAAAAACTCATCCCCGTCGAAGCCGCAGGCGGCATCCAAGTGATGTCCATCGGTTTCCTCGTCGATACCGACCAGGCCGTCGTCTGGCGTGGCCCGATGGTCAGCCAGGCCTTGCAGCAGCTTATGTTCCAAAGCGAATGGGACGACGTGGACTACCTCTTCATCGACCTGCCGCCCGGCACGGGCGACATCCAGCTCACCCTGTCGCAGAAAATCCCGGTAACCGGCGCGGTGGTGGTTACCACGCCGCAGGACATCGCCCTGATTGATGCGCGTAAAGCCGTTGATATGTTCGGCAAAGTGAACATCCCGATTCTCGGCGTGCTGGAAAACATGTCGGTGCACATCTGCTCCAACTGCGGCCACGCCGAAGCTATTTTTGGCACAGAAGGCGGCAAAAACCTCGCCGCCCGCCTGAATGTCCCCCTGCTCGGCCAGCTCCCGCTCACCCTGGCCGTGCGCGAAGCAATGGACAGCGGCACGGCCTTGCGGCTTCTGGAAAACCACCCCGCCATCGCCAAAACCTACACCGACGCCGCCTTCCAAATCGCGCTGGCCATCTCCGACAAAGGCCGCGATTACAGCAAAGCCTTCCCGAAAATCGTTGTCGAATAAACGGATAAGCGGCGGCGAATTGCGATCAAGCAAAGCGAAAGGCCGTCTGAAAAATGGTTTTCAGACGGCCTTTCGCTTTGTTTTACTATATCCCGTTATTTGTCCTGCTCTTGCGCTCCAAACGCATCCAAATGCACGAACGCTTTGAAATCGGTGTTTTTGTCCATCAATACCGTCCATGATTTGTTTTTTTGCGAGGTAAACGGCAGATAGTACAAGTCCTGCGGCGGCAGCGCGCTTCTTTTCACAGCAGCGGCCAAATCCGCATTGTTCAGATACATTTTTTCCAAATCCGCAAGCGGTTTCATTTTTTTACGGATGCGTTCGCGATAGGCTGCGGTTTCTTCCATCCACCAGTCGGGACGGGCACTGGGCTCCACGCCTTGCAGCGACATTTGCAGGCTGGACAGTTTCTCGTTGCCGTCCTTGGGATCGCGCAGGCCGATACGTTTCACGCCCCACCACGGCAGAGAGCGGAATTCGGGCAATGCTTCGGCCAGTTTGTCACGATCGATTTCCGCCGCGCTCACAACGGTAAAACGGTCGGCCTCAAACGCAACAAACACGGGACGCGCCTGCGCTACGGCGTGCAGGCCGTAGATCAGGGCGGCAAGTTGGATAACGGCTACCAGCGACAAATCGGTTGCCATTTCGCGTTTTGGTTTTTTTGGGTTGGCCAGCACGGAAGTCAGCACCGGGCCGCACACCATGTCCACTGCCACAATCAGTCCGAGCAGTTTCAGGCCGCCCATCAGCTCGGGATACGGCTGCGGATACCAGACACCAAATATCAGCGCGGCCACCAGCAAGGCCACGACGACATTAATACCCAAATGAATCAGTGCCATTCTGAGCGCGAAACGCCAGCGCACTTGTTTTGTCGGTTCGGACATGGTTGGAGAATCTGATTGTTTGCAAACTTTCTGCTGGAATCAACGGCAGATGGAAGGCGCGTATTTATTCGACAGCGTGCCGGATTTCGCGGCGGTCATGCCGGATTTGTCGGCGGTGGCGTGTGTGTCGGACGAGCACGCCCAATCGACGGCGTTGGTGTTGCCGGAAGCGAAGGCCACGTCTATGGTTTGGTAAACACCGCTGTCGTTTTTTACCATCGGAGTAATCACCAAGGTGTTTTGGTTGGGTGCCACGCCGATTTGCGCGGCATTGTAGCTGACGGTAATCACGCCGTTTTTCGTATCAGCCAGTACCGAGTCAACATATTTGGTCAACGCGCCTTTGCTGGCGGAACGTTTGTTCCAGGATTTAATGGTACTTTCCAATTCCGATGAATTCGTGCGACCGTAAATGGCGATTTCGTTTTTCAGATCTTCCGCCAGCAGCAAGCCTTCGGACACTTTGGCGCGGATATTGAAGTCCTGATACAGCGGCAGGGCAAGCGCGGCAAGAATGCCGATGATGGCCACCACAATCATCAGCTCAATCAGGGTGAAACCGGAGGCTTTGTTCATGCCGGTGTTAAGTTTTACATCCATGATGTGTCTTCCTTTTTCTTAAAAACACCGGAAGCCCGCAAAAGCAGGCTTCCGGCTGAACTCGCTAGGCTATGCGATTAGCGGCATTGAGAAGGAGCGTATTTTTCCAGAACAGTACCGGCAGTACCAGCTGCGCCGATTTGTTTGGTAGCAGTAGCGTTGGTAGCGGATTGGCAAGACCAGTCGAGGTTACCGGCAACGCCGTCAGTCAGGGCTTTGGCCAGACGGGTTTTGTTGGTACCGTCGTTGATCCAAGGAGTCAGAACCAGAGTGTCTTCACCGGTTTTCACACCAACGGCAGCACCGTCGAATGTAACAGTCAGTTCGCCGCGAGTGTCGCCGGTAGTGTTCATCAGCACGCTTTTCACGTATTTGGAAGTAGCACCAGTACCGTTAGCCTGACGGTTCCAAGCGGCAACAGCGATGTCCAAGTCGTTTACGGAAGTAGCGTCGGTACCGAGCATGGTTTTGGCGGATTCGGCCAGGTTCAGACCCTCAGTGATACGGCTGCGGACAGTGTAGTCCTGGTAAGCCGGCAGGGCGATGGCAGCCAAAATACCGATAATGGCGACAACGATCATCAACTCGATCAGGGTGAAACCTTTTTGCATTGCTTTCATGTTCAAACTCCGTTTGGTTTAGTTGTTCGGCGAAATTGCCGTTTTTAAAAAATCAAGCATTGCCGCCCCATGCGGCGTCGCTTTAAATCAATCTACCCATAATGTGCCTGGCACATCTTGAAACTTTCTATACGCATCCCGTTTGGCTTGTGCCTCGCAGTGTTGCGGATGAAAAGTGTGAAGCAATGCATGTGCCAGCAGGCATTTTTTGGGTATTTTTTATTTAATGCACTGTTTGCAATAGGATTTAATTTTCCTATTTTGCGCATGGGTGAGGATGGCGGCATGGCGGCATACTGTATTTTTGCGTCAGTTTTGGCTTTTTAACGAAACGGCATAAGGCCGTGCTGCGGCAATTGACGGTTTTTGTCAGTCGGTTTTGCGTGTGGGTACGGGAGCGTTTTTGATAGATTGGGATAAGGCGGTTGGAGAAGATAAATAAGAAGGCCGTCTAAAAAACCGGAAATGGTTTTGGCTGCGCCGAAGCTGCACTTTCAGACGGCCTTCTTATAAGATAAGAAAGAAATCTTACCAGACAGGCGTAAAAATGCCGGAAACCCGCCAAAGCGGGTTTCCGGCATTTTTAGCCGTTATGTGTTTAGCGGCATTGCGAAGGAGCGTATTTTTCCGGCAGTTTGCCGAGTGTGCCGGCTTGGCCGATTTGTTTGACTGCGGCTGCGCTGGTGGTTGATTGGCAGGACCAGTCGAGGTTGCCGGCAATTCCGTCAGTAAGGGCTTTGGCCAAACGGGTTTTGGCGCTGCCGTTGTTGACCCACGGGGTGAGGATGAGGGTGTTTTCGGTGGTCGGCACGCCGACTTTGGCGGCATCGAATGTGATGGTCAGCTCGCCCCGGTTGTCGCCGGCAGCGGCCATTTTTACGCTGGTAACGTATTTGGAATTGGCACCGGTATTGTTGGCTTGACGGTTCCATGCGGCGACGGCGATGTCCAAGTCATTAATGGAAGTGGCGTCGGTGGAAATCAGGGTTTTGGCAGACTCGGCCAAGTTCAGACCCTCGGTAACGCGGCTGCGGACGGTGTAGTCTTGGTAGGCGGGCAGGGCGATGGCGGCCAAGATGCCGACAATGGCGACGACGATCATCAGTTCGATCAGGGTGAAACCTTTTTGCATTGCTTTCATTTTAAATCCAATCATATAGTTAGTTGCAGATGTCAGGGTGGTTGGCAATTGTTCCTTGTCCAATCTTTAAGATTGGGTGTGGCAAAATTGCCGTTTTCAAATCCGTCTTCGCGGTTTGCGCTGTTCATTGAGAATAATTCAGACAAACGGCGCAAAAAATAAGATAAGCGGTATTTAATTTTAGCCAAGCAAATTAGATGCCAAAATTTTATTTTTGATTTTATTTATTTAATTTGTTGTTTTAAAAACATTTTTAATATTTGATTCTTTAATGTGAATTACATTGTGCGGCAGTTTTATTTTTCAGATGCAACGCCATTCGTCTGTATTGCGTTCAGATGCCGATTTTTGTCAGTGTTTTTCCCTTATGCAGTTGCAAGCAGAGGTTACGGACATAGGCATATAAGAAAAGGCCGTCTGAAACCTTGTGTTATGGTTTTCAGGCGGCCTTTTCCTGTTTCCGTATTTGCTGTGCTGCGTTTTCAGACGGCCTGTATCCGCTCGCCGAGCAGCCCGCCCATACGGGTTTGCGTGCCGGGGCGCAGGGTGTCGGCGAGGCGGATGCTGTTGTGCGGGAAGAGGTTGATGACGGTGGAGCCGAGGCGGAACGCGCCCATTTCCTGTCCTTTTTCGAGTTTGACGGCGTCCGCGCCTTCGGCGGGGTAGAGCCATTGCAGGACGGTTTGCGGACGCGGGGGGTTGATGATGCCCGCCCATGTGGTGCTGATGCTGGCGGTTACGGTTGCGCCGACGAGGATTTGCACCATGCTGCCGAAGGCGGTGTCGAACACGCAGATGAGGCGTTCGTTGCGGGCGAAGAGGTTGGGGATGTGTCGGGCGAGGAAGGGGTTGACGGAGTAGAGCTCGCCCGGGACGTAGACCATGCGGCGCAGGGTGGCGGCGCAGGGCATGTGGACGCGGTGGTAGTCGCGCGGGGAGAGGTAGGTGGTGAGGAAGAGGCCGTCTGAAAACTGCGCGGCGAGGGTTTCGTCGCCGGCGAGCAGTTCGAGGGTGGTGAAGCTGTGGCCTTTGGCCTGGATGAGGCGGCCGTTTTCGATGGCGCCGGCTTCGCTGACGCGGCCGTCGGCGGGCAGGCAGAGGGTGTCGGGGTTTGCGTCGATGGGGCGCGCGCCGGGTTTGAGGGTGCGGATGAAGAATTCGTTGAAGCTGGCGTAGTCGCCGGCGCGGCTTTTTTCGGCTTCGGCCAGGTCGATTTTGTAGCAGGCGGCGAAGGTTTTGACGGCGAGGGTAGTGAGCACGCCCCAGCGGCGGTCGGCCAGCCAGCCGGCGGCGCGGGTAACGGCAAGCTGGGGCAGGAGGTAGTGGACAGCGGTTTTGATGCGCTGCGGGTAGCTCGGTTTGGGGTAGGGGCGCAGTTCGGACATAGCGGTTTTCCTTATTGGTTTGTGATGACGGGTGCGCGAGGCGGCGAGTATAGCAAGAAAGGCCGTCTGAAAGCGCGCCGCTGTTTTGGCTGCGCTTTCAGACGGCCTTTCGGATGAAATTTGCGCCCGCGCGTGCCACGTGCACGCGTTTTTTTGTTATCCTTGCGCCGTTTTGCGTAAAGCCGAATTTAATATTCGCCTTTTGCGTTTTGCCCCCGCCATTATTATTTAAGGAGAACCGAAATGAGCAAGCACTCGGATATTGTCGTGGTCGGCGCAGGCCCGGCCGGGCTGTGTTTCGCCCGCACGCTGGCCGACAGCGGCCTTTCCGTTACCATCGTTGAAAAAGCCCCTCTGGAAAGCATTGAAAATCCCGCCTACGACGGGCGCGAAATCGCGCTGACGCATTTGTCGAAGGAAATCATGGAGCGGCTGGGCATCTGGCAGCGCGTACCGGAAAACGAGATTTACCGCCTCAAAGACGCGAAAGTGTGGAACGGCTCGTCGTCGTACCAGCTCTATTTCCCGCAGCCCAAACGGGCGCGCGGCGGCGACACCGACCGCCTGGGCAACCTGATTTCCAACCACAACATCCGCCGCGCCGCCTATGAGGCGGTGAAAGAGCAGAATAACGTAACCATCCTCGCCGGCGTGGGCGTGAAACAGGCACGCACCACCGACACCCAGGCCTATCTCACCCTCGACAACGGCGAAGAGCTTACCGCCCGCCTCTTGGTGGCCGCCGACAGCCGCTTCTCGCAAACCCGCCGTCAAATCGGCATCTCCGCCGACATGCACGACTTCGGCCGCACCGTTATCGTCTGCCGCTTCAAACACGAAATCTCCAACAACCACACCGCCGTCGAATTCTTCCAATACGGCCGCACCCTCGCCCTGCTGCCCTTGGAAGAACACCTCACCAACTGCGTCATCACCATCGACAGCGACAAAGCCGGCAGCCTGCTCTCGCTCACCCCCGAAGAGCTGGCCGCCGACCTGGAAAAACAGCTCGGCTACAAACTCGGCAAAATGGAACAGGCCGGCACCCTGCACACCTACCCGCTGGTGGGTGTGCACGCCGGCCGCTTTTACGCCCCCCGCGCCGCCCTTATCGGCGACGCCGCCGTCGGCATGCACCCCGTAACCGCCCACGGCTTCAACCTCGGCCTCGAAAGCGCGGACATCCTCGGCAAACTCGTCTCACAGGCCGCGCAAAACGGCCGGGACATCGGCGCGGCCGCCCTTTTGGAACGCTACAACGCCAAACACCAGCTCAACACCCGCCCGCTCTACCACGGCACCAACGCCATGGTCAAACTCTTCACCAACGAAGCCGCCCCCGCCAAACTCCTGCGCGGCCTCGTCTTGCGCGTCAGCAACAACCTGCCACCGGTGAAAAAACTCATCACCCACCAGCTCACCGGCTGAGTCTTTTCATATAACAAAGGCCGTCTGAAAAGCGTTTTTTACATTTTCAGACGGCCTTTACAGCCTGCCCGTTACCGAGAAACCCCGATGAAAAAGATAATGCCTGCGGCAGCCATGCTGTTTGCCTGCGGAACACTTTGCGCCCAAACACCCGCGCAAATCGTGGCGCAGTATTATCCGCAGTATGCCGACAAGGCACACTGCCGTTTCAACCGCAAGGCGTATCACCAAGAATCCGGCGTGTACCACTGCATGAAACAGGTACGGATGGAAACGCGGCGCACGGCACAAGGCAAACTGCTCTATCTGCTGTTTGCAGGCAGGACGCTGTATGCAGACAGCCAAAAGCCCAGCAGGCAACATCCGGACAAAGGACTGGCAGGCTTGTTTGTCTTCAAAAAAGCAGCGGGCGGCTGGAAACTGCTGGCGGCACAGCCGGAGATTGGCGCGGACACGTTCGGCGAGCCGCCGCGACACTGGCGGTTTGAACAGTTCGGCAAAGACAAATGGGGCTTTGTTGCCGAAGAAAGCGAAACGGCGCAAGGCTACCGGTACGGCCGGCTGGTGCTGGCCTATCACGACGGCGGCGGCAAAATCAGCGAACAGCGGATTGGAAATTTAAGCGATACGGAAGAATAGGCCGCCCATTGCGAAACGGAGGAAAACAAACCGGCCGCCGAGTTTGAAAAATGCATGCGCAGCGCGGGTTACGCGCACGGCACATTGCGCGTGCAGAAACACGGCAAGGCAACGGTCGGCCGCTATCCGCTGCTGATTACGGTAAACAGCAGGGAAGGTCTGGAAAAACAGATTAAAACCGCGCGTTACGTCGCCCGTTACAATACGGCAAAAGGCCGCTATCTCCTGCCCGCAACCTATCCGTTCCAATAACCGGCCAACCCAAAGGCCGTCTGAAAGCATCGTTTCGCCTGCGCCGAAGCAACGCGTTCAGACGGCCTTTTTTGTTTTTTTCAGACGGCCTCTGCCGCCCCGCCCGCAAAAAATCGCACCCGAACCGCCTTCCCGCCGCCCCCGTTTTCCGATACAGTCCGCCCGTTTTTTCCGCCCCCGCCCGCCATGCAACGCCTCCTTCCCGCCCTCGCCCTGCTTCCCGCCCTTGCCGCCGCCGCGCCCCCCCTCAATCCCGACACCGCCCGCCGCGCCGACACCGCCGTCCTCACCGCCGCACACAGCGGCTACACCTTCCGCACCCTCGACCTCACCGACGATAGCGGCGCGCCCCACCGCATCTACGTCGGCATCCCCGACGCCCCCCCGCCCCCCGCAGGCTATCCCGCCCTCTACGCCCTCGACGGCAACGCCGTCCTCGAACACCTCGACCCCGACACCCTGCGCCGCCTGCCCGCCCCCCCGCTGCTCGTCCTGGCCGGCTACCCCACCGACCTGCGCTTCGACACCGCCCGCCGCGCCTACGACTACACCCCGCCCGACGAACACGGCCGCCCTGCGCCCGACCCCCTCGCCGAAGGCCGCCGCAACGGCGGCGCGCCCGCCCTGCTCGACCTGCTCACCCGCCGCCTGCGCCCGCAAATCGCCGCCCTCGCCCCGACCGACCCCGCGCGGCAAACCCTGTGGGGGCACTCCTACGGCGGCCTCTTCGTCCTCCACACCCTGTTCGAGCAACCGCAGGCCTTCACCCACTACGCCGCCGCCGACCCCGCCCTCTGGTGGCGCAACGGCCAAATGCTGCGCCGCGCCGAGCATGCTATCGCCCGCCCCCAAGCCCTGCACGGCCGCAGCCTGCGCATCGACAAAAGCGGCGCACCGGACGCCAAACAGCCCGCCAACCCGCAACAGGCCGCCATGCTCGCCCGCCGCGAAGCCGCCGTCCGCGCCGTCCCCCCCGACGCCGCCGAAAAACTCGCCGCCCGCCTGCGCCCCCATACCCGCGAAACCCGCTACACCGCCTACCCCGAAGCCACCCACGGCAGCCTGTTCGGCCTCTCGTTCCGCCAAACCCTCGCCGACACCGCGCAGCAAAAACCCTGACACCTGCGGACACGGCAGAGGCCGTCTGAAAACAAAGCATCCTGTGGGTGGGTCTCGACCCACCAAGCGGCATAAGGCCGTCTGAAACCGCGTTTTGGCTGCGCCGAAGCGGTGCTTTCAGACGGCCTCTGTTTTACCGACAACGGAACAGCGACGTATAAGGTAGGGTGTGTCGCCCCAAGGCGACGCACGCGGTCTCGCAGATTCGGCGGTTTCTGCCGCCCCACGTCAGAGGCCGTCTGAAACCTTTACGCGTCTCAAATATTGCAAGCATCACCATCTTTCTTGCCGACCAACCCCGAAACCGCGTGCGTGGCTGCGCCACACACCCTACCTCATAAGCCGCTTTCCCGTTGCCGCCGCCATGCCCGCCCCGCCATACGCCATGCGCTCAAACTGCCTCCATGCCCAATCCACCCGCGCCCAAACCGTTCCGATAAGGCACGGAAAACAACCGAAAATCCTGCCGTCATCATCCGGCGGCGCGTTTTCGCTAAACTGCGCCGCTTTGTTTTGCAATCAACTGAAAAGGAAAGACAAAATGTCAATCAAACAAGAATTTAAAGACTTCATCATGCGCGGCAACGTGGTTGACTTGGCGGTGGGTATGGTGGTGGGCACCGCCTTCTCCGGCATCGTCAAATCGCTGGTGGACGACGTGATCATGCCCCCCATCGGCCTCTTGATCGGCGGCGTGGATTTCTCCAACCTCTTCATCACCCTCAAAGACGGCGTGCCCGCCCCCGCCGACGGCTACGCCTCGCTGGCCGCCGCCAAAGCCGCCGGCGCGGTTACCCTCAATGTCGGCCTGTTTATCAACAGTATCATCAGCTTCCTCATCATCGCCTCCGCCATCTTCGCCGTGGTCAAAGCCCTCAGCACCCTGCAAAGCAAGGCCGAAGCCCCCGCCGACGCGCCGGCCGGGCCTTCCGAAGAAGTGCTGCTGTTGCGCGAAATCCGCGACTCGCTGAAAAAATAAGGGGCTGTACTAGATAAGCCCTAAATTCCACACCACCGACGCAGCACTTTGAGCTGCCCGGAAGGTGTGCCAAAGTTAAAACGGAACCCGCATTCTTTCAAGAACAGCGGGAAAGATTTTCGGTCGATTCCGTTGTATTTGCGCAGTACGCGCTTTGCCTGATTCCAGAAATTTTCAATGCCGTTGATGTGGTTCTGCCTGTCGGCAAACAGCTTGCTGTGGTTGATGCGTTGGTGGGTAAAGCCACTCACATCCAATACGTCATAGCTGCCCAGGCAATCCGTATAGACAATGCTGTCCGGCATGATTTTCTTTGTGATAACAGGCAGTAAGGTTTCTCTTTTGGCGTTTTCAACCACTACGGTATAGACCTTGCCGCCGCGTTTGAGAATACCGAAAACCGCCGCCTTGCCTGCCGCACCGCGCCCGCGTTTGCCTTTGCGGTGTCCGCCGAAATAACTCTCGTCCAACTCGACCGAGCCGTCAAAAACCATATCGGCTTCCAACGAGAGATGATGGCTGATGACTACGCGAACCTTGCGGTAAAACAGCACTGCCGAATTGGGGTGGATGCCCAATAAATCGGCAGCCGAACGGGCGGTAACTTCGAGTACAAAAAATTGGAGCAGTTTCTTTTGAATACTCTTTTTTAGCTTACAACGGGTTATCTTCATTTTTGCAGTCTGACATGACTGCTTATCTAGAATTGTAACAATCATGTTTTGGGACGCCCGCCCCGATAAGTCCGCCTGAAAGCGCGCTTTAACGAAGTTGAAACACAAAAAGCAGCCTGCACATTCACAAAACAAGTGCAGGCTGCTTTTTTTCGTGCTTAAAGGTTTTGTAATTTGCGGCATAAATCGCGGCGGTATCGCTGTTGTTGTCTATACAGATAGAACCTGACCAGCCAGCGCGGCAGCCGTTTTTTCAGCGTAATGTCTTCGGCAAAATCCAACTCGGTGCGGTTGTCGTCCAATGCGGTAAAACGCCCCGTCCAATGTCCAGAAAAATAGTCGTTTTCCATGTCAAACGCCCATAAATGCGGCGGCTGCGTTTGGGTAACGCGAAACAGTGTGGCCATGCCCGATTGGGTGTGCTCGATAAACTGTGTGTCGTCCAGCCGTTCGATTTTGACCAAATCGCTGCGCCATGTGTAGTCGGTCAGTGAAGTAACGGTGCGCCACACGGTTTGGATGTCGGCAGGGACGGTGTAGCGGATGCGGGACTGGACTGACATAGGGATTCCTTTGCATTCAGGTTAAACGGGATTTCAGGCAGCTTTTTAGACGACCCTCGGCGACAAATATTTCCCCGCTTCGCGCAGGCTTAGTTTGGCCATTTTGTGCCGGTGGCGGTCGATAAAATCTTGTACCCATTCGGGGTTGGTTTTGCTGTAATCGCGCAATGCCCAGCCGATGGCTTTGTTGATGAAAAATTCTGTTTGCCCCAGATTGTTGCAGATGATTGTTTCCAGCAGCACGGTGTCGGTGTGCTGTTTGCGGAGCAGTTGGTGGTCAATGGCGACGCGGCGCAGCCAGATGTTGTCGTCCGTGCTCCATGCCAATAGGACGTTGTTGACTTCAGGGTGGCGCAGGGCGATGTCGCCGACAATACGGTCGAGTACGTCGGAGCTGTCCCACCATGATTTTTCGGTAATCAGCGTCTGCAAACGCGGGATGTCTTGCGGGGTCAGGTGCTGCTGCATTTTTTTCAGATATTCGAGCGCGGCGTATTGCAGTTCGCGGTGCGGGTCGTCCCAGCAGCGGCGCACAAAATCCCAATCGACCGGCAGTTTGGCGGCGTCTTTGAAAAACGGGCGGCACAGGCGGGCAAGCTGGGGTTTGCCGGTGCCGAAATAGGCAAAGCGGTGTTTCATGTATGCCTGCATTGGCACGGCGCGTTTGGGGTTGGCGTGTTGTTGCAGGACGGCGAGCAGGGCGGGGTAGTCCATACGTTTTTCCTTTTTAAAGGAGATGGCAGATACAGCCCCAACAAAAAACCGCGTGCGTGGCTTGCGCCACACACCCTACCTCAATGGTAGAGGCCGTCTGAAAGCGCAGCTTCGGCGCAGCCAAAACCTGTTTTCGGTTTTTCAGACGGCCTCTCTGCATATCGGCGGCGGTTATTGCGCGCCGACGGTTACGGCGTTGAGTTTCTGCGGGTCGAGCCGCCGCTGCCAGGCGGCTTTGACCTGTTCGGCGGTTACGGCTTCGATTTGCTGCGTGTAGCGGTCGTAATAATCGAGCGGCAGATTGTTTACGGCGATGTTGGCGGCGAAGCCGACGGTTTTGGCGTTGGTGTCGTGGCTGAGGGGAAAGCTGCCGGTGAGGTTGTCTTTGGCCTGGCGCAGTTCGGCTTCGCTGGGGCCGTTTGCCACGAAATCGGCGATGACTTGGCGGGCGGCGGCAAGGGCGGCCTGCGCGCCGCTTTTTTTGGTGGTGAACGATACGGCGAAGGGGCCTTTGCGGGTGAGCGGGGTGTAGTGGGAGGACACGCCGTACACCAGCCCTTTTTCGTCGCGCAGGGTTTTCATCAGGCGGCTGTCGAAGCCGCCGCCGCCGAGTATGTAGTTGCCCACGGCAAGGGCGTGGCGGTCGGGGCTTTGGCGTTCGGCAAACGGCAGGCCGAGGGCGACGGCGGCCTGTTCTTTGCCGGAAAAGGGGCGGTTTTCGCTGCGGCCGGCCGGTTCGGGGGCGGGCGGGATGTCGGGCGCGGCGGCCTTTTCGGGCAGGCCGTCGAGCAGGGCGGCGGCGATTTGGCCGGCCTGCGCGCGGGTGGCGTCGCCGACGATGGCGATGTAGGCGTTGTTTTTGGCGTAACGGCTGCGGTGGTAGCGTTTGAGGGTGTCGGTGCTGATGGCGCGGATGTCGGCTTCTTCGAGGCGCGCGTCATTGGCGTAGGGGTGGCTGCCGTAGCTGAGGCGGGTCAGTTCGCGTGCGGCGACGAAGGCCGGGCTGCTGAGGTTTTGCCGCAGGGCGGTGGCGGCCTGCCCTTTCTCGCGTTCGAGTACGGCGGGGTCGAACACGGGGTGGGCGATGATTTGGTTGGCGAGTTTGAGACCGTCTGAAAGGGTTTGCGGCCGGCTGAGGGCGGCGAAGGAGACGGCGGCGTTTTCCGCGCCCGCGCTTGCGCCGATTTCCACGCCGAGGCGGTTGGCTTCGTCGCGCAGTTCGTTTTCGCCGTATTGTTCGCTGCCCGAATCGAGCATGGCGGCGGTGAAGCCGGCCGCGCCTTTTTCGCTTTCACCGGCCTGCCCCGCGCCTTTGAAGGTAACGCTGACGTTGACGATGGGCAGGCGGTGGCGTTCGACGAGGATGACGGTTGCGCCGTCGGGGGTCTGCCAGCGTTGGAATTCGGGGGCGGCCTGCGCTTGGGCGGCGGCGAGGGCGAAGAGGAAGAGGACGGGGATTCTGTTCATGGTTTCTCTGCCTTGTTGCGTTCGAAGTGGGCGGCGTTTTGGGCGGGGCGGGCGGTTTTCAGACGGCCTTTCTGCGGCTGCGCGGCGTTCTGCTGCGGCAGCACGGTGATTTCGGCGGCGGGGGCGGCGAGCAGCAGGCGGGCGGCGGCCTGCACTTGGGCGGGCGTTACCGCGAGCAGGCGGCGCAGGGTTTCGTCTTCGCTCTGCCAGCCGAAGCCGTTTTGTTCGAGTGCGCCGAGGGTGTCGGCCCGGTTGCGTACCGAGTCTTTGGCGAAGATGCGGGCGGTTTCCACGGGGACGCGCACGAGGTCGAGCTCCTGCTGCGTTACGCCCTTGACGGCGATGTCGCGGATTTCGCCCATAAGGCGGGCTTTGAGCGCGGCGGGGGTGATGCCGCCGTTGGGCATGGCGGTAACGGAAAACAGGGCGTTTTTGCGGCCGTAGTCGTTGTAGCCGGCGGAAACGGCCAGAGCCACTGCGTCGCCGCGTTGCAGTTTTTTGTCGTAACGCGCCGAGTCGGTGCCCGCGAGCACCAGCGAGAGCATGTCCAGCGCGTAGGGCGTTTCGTCGCCGATTTTTTCCGCCTTCGGCACGCGCCAGTTGATGCTGACCAGCGGCTGGGCGGTGGCGGCGGCCACTTCGGCGGACACCGGCGCGGCGGCGGCGGGACTTTCGGCCTCGTCGTTGCGCGGCGGCAGATCGCGCGCGGGGATGCCGCCGAAAATGCGTTGCGCCGTTTTGATCGTTTTCTGTGCGTCCACGTCGCCCGCGATGACCAGCATGGCGTTGTTCGGCGCGTACCACTGCCTATACCAGGCGCGCAAATCGTCGGCTTTGAGCGTGTGCAGGTCGGCCATATAGCCGATGACCGGGGCTTGGTTGAAGGGTTTGCGCCACATTTTCATATTGAGCGTTTCCCACATTTTGCCCGACGGGCTGTCGTCGGTGCGCATCCGCCGCTCCTCGCGGATCACGTCCATCTCGTTGGCGAAATCGCGGTCGCTGAAATTGAGGCCGCCCATGCGGTCGGCCTCCATGCGCAGCACCTCGTCCAAATGCCGCGACGCGATGTCGGTGGTGTACACCGTGTCCGTGCGGTTGGTGTAGGCGTTGTCGCTGCCGCCCAGCGCGGCGATGCGGCGGCTGAACTGCCCTGCCGGCACGGCTTTCGTGCCCTTGAACATCATATGTTCGAGCGCGTGGCTCAAACCCGTTTTGCCCGGGTGCTCGTCCACGCTGCCCACCCGATACCACAGCCGCACCGAAACCACCGGCGCGCGATTGTCTTCCTCCACCAGCACCTTCATGCCGTTGGGCAAGGTAGAAAGCAGCGTCTGCGCCCAGAGGGCGGGCGCGGCGGCCGCCAGCAGCAGCAACAAATAACGCGACATAAAAACCGTTTCCCTTCCGAATCCGAAAAGCCGCCATGTTAGCCGCACACAGGCCGTCTGAAAAGCGAAAAAGCCCGCCCGTCCCGCCCCGCTTGCGTTACAATCCCGCCCGATACTCCACGCCGCCAAAGGAACACAACATGTTCGGCTTCCTCGCCCGCCTGTTCAAACGCCGCCCGCAAGAGCCCGCCCAAGCCGCCCCGCCGCAGCCGCCCGCCTTCGACCTCTCCCGCTACGCCGACGAAGACGGCCTGCAAATGGACGACGGCGAACTCGGCGGCAACGTCAGCTTCGACGACGACAGCCCCCTCACCGCAGAACAAATCCAAGCCGTCTCCAAACAAACCGGCAAAAAATAACCCGCAGGAACACCCATGGCACTATTCGACTTCCTCTTCAACCGCAAAACCGACACCCCGCCCGCCCCCGCCCAAACCCCCGTTTCAGACGGCCTCCAAGACACACAGAGGCCGTCTGAAAACACGCAAGGCGGGCCAAACGCGCCCGAGCCCGCCGCCGAAACCGAGCGCGAAAAATTCCTCAACGAAATCCGCAAAACCGGCAGCAGCAGCCAGCGCAGCGGCCTCTTGCGCCCCGATGCCGAACCCGAAAGCACCGAATCCGCCGCCGTTTCAGACGGCCTGCCCGATGCAGCGGCGGCGCAGGACACCGAAAGGCCGTCTGAAAACCCGTCCGACAGCGCGGAAACCGCAGAACAACCCCCCGCCGCGTCCGTCCGCAGCGAAACCTCAGCCGAAGCAGCCGACCACGAGCCCGCAACCGAGCCCGAACAAACAGCCGAACCCGAGCCCGCCCAAAACGCAGAACAAACCGCCGAAGCAGCCCCCGAAAACCCGCCCGAGTCCCCCGAACCCACAGGCTGGGCGGCGCGCCTCAAACAAGGGCTGGGCAAATCGCGCGACAAAATGGCCAAATCCCTCGCCGGCGTGTTCGGCGGCGGCAAAATCGACGACGAGCTCTACGAAGAACTCGAAACCGTCCTCCTCACCAGCGACATGGGCATCGAAGCCACCGAACACATCATGGAAGACGTGCGCCGCCGCGTCTCCCTCAAAGGACTCTCCGACAGCGGCCAACTTCGCCGCGCCCTCAAAGAATCCCTGTACGAACTGCTCGCGCCGCTGGAACAGCCCCTCGAAATCCCCGACAACGGCCAACCCTTCGTCATCATGATGGCCGGCATCAACGGCGCGGGCAAAACCACCTCCATCGGCAAACTCGCCAAATACTTCCAGCAGCAGGGCAAAACCGTCATCCTCGCCGCCGGCGACACCTTCCGCGCCGCCGCCCGCGAACAGCTGCAAGAATGGGGCGCGCGCAACGGCGTAACCGTCGTCTCCCAGGCCAAAGGCGACTCCGCCGCCGTCTGCTACGACGCCGTAGAATCCGCCAAAGCCCGCCGCACCGACATCGTCCTCGCCGACACCGCCGGCCGCCTGCCCACCCAGCTTCATCTGATGGAAGAAATCAAAAAAGTCAAACGCGTGCTGCAAAAAGCCATGAGCGACGCCCCGCACGAAATCATCGTCGTGCTCGATGCCAACATCGGCCAAAACGCCGTCAACCAAGTCATCGCCTTCGACGACGCACTGGGCGTAACCGGCCTCATCGTAACCAAGCTCGACGGCACCGCCAAAGGCGGCGTCCTCGCCGCCCTCGCCGCCGCCCGCCCCATCCCCGTGCGCTACATCGGCGTGGGCGAAGGCATAGACGATCTGCGCCCCTTCAACGCCCGCGCCTTCGTGGACGCGCTGATCGACGGCTGATTCTGCCTGTCGGCAAAACGGCAGAGAGGCCGTCTGAAAACCAATAAAACAGGTTTTTCAGACGGCCTCTAACGTTAGGTAGCGTGTGTGGCGCAGCCACGCACGCGGTTTCGGGTTTTGGGAAAACGCGCGGATTGGTTGAAACAGTACAGACCGCGTGCGCCGCCTTGGGGCGACACACCCTACCTTAGGTTCGGCATAGCGGGATATAAATAGGCCGTCTGAAAAACCCGTAAAACAGATTTTTCAGACGGCCTCTGTGCATGTGCGCCGCTGCGGTTTAAAAAATCTGCGCCGCCGTAACGGGCAGGCCGGCGACGGCTTCCATGATGTCTTCGGTGTGCTGCCGCTGGCGCAGGAAGCGGCCCATGCTGATTTTTTCCATTTTCGGCGTGGGCAGGGCGACGGTGGCGGGGTTGACGTGCTGGCCGTTGATGCGGGCTTCGTAGTGCAGGTGCGGGCCGGTGGAGCGGCCGGAGGTGCCGACGAAGCCGATGACTTCGCCCGCCCTCACGCGCCCTGCGGCGGGGGAGAACGCGCTGAGGTGGCCGTAGATGGTTTCCACGCCGCCGCCGTGTTCCATCACGACGGCGTGGCCGTAGCCGCCTTTCCAGCCTTTGAAGGTGATGGTGCCGTCGGCGGGGGCGTAAACGGGCGTGCCGACCGGGGCGGCGTAGTCGATGCCGGTGTGCATTTTGACGGTGTGCAGGATGGGGTGGACGCGGATGCCGTAGGGCGAGGAGATGCGGGTGTAGTTTTGCAGCGGCATGTACATGAAGCCGCCGTTGGCGTTTTCGGATTTGAGCGGCTCGCCTTCGTAGTTGTAGTAGCCGCCCGTGCCGTCGCCTTTGTCGTAATAATAGGCGCGGTAGGTTTTGCCGCCTTTGACGATTTCCGCGCCGAGGATGTCGCCGCTGCCCATTTCCTGCCCGCGAAAATACATGGTGTCGTAAAGCAGGCGGATTTGGTCGCCTTCCTGCAAGCCGTCCACGTCGAACTGGTCGCGGAAGATGTCGCGCAACAGTTCGCGCAGTTCCACCCCCACGCCGGCCTGCGCCAGCGAGCCTTTGGCGGAGGTGCGCACGACCACGGACACGAGCGTGGGCAGGGTCTTCATTTCGATTTCGGAGGTGGATGCCTGCCATTTGCCTTTGATGCGGCCCAGGGCGATGAGGTTTTTTTCGCCGTTGTCGTCGTCGTTGAAAAACTGGATGGCGGCGGGGCTGCCGCTGCCGTCCATCAGCACGCTGACGGTTTGGCCGGGGTGCAGGCGCAGCAGTTTTTTGTCCGCGCCGTCTTTGCCTAGCACGGCGGCGATGTCGGCGTCGGTGAGGCCGTAGCGTTTGAGCATGGATTCGAGGGTGTCGCCTTCGTGCACGGCTTCTTCCAGCCAGTAGCTGCTTTTGCTTTCGGCAGAGGCCGTCTGAAAAGGGGGCATTTCGCGCACCACGCGGCGGCTTTGCGGCGCGGCCTCTTTCGGCGCGGTGAGGGCGGCAAGCACCGCCGTGCCGAGGATGAAAACTGCAAGACCCGCCGCGATGCGGCGGGTGTTTTTGTGCCGCCAGAGGCGGCGGGGCAAATCTTTGTCCATTTCTTTCCTGCATGGCGTTTCAAACGGCCAATATGCAAACATTTGAAACACAATGTCTTTTTTATTCAAAACCTTGTTATAGTGTACCACAAACCGTTTTTGCGCGCCCGATGCGGCGGGCAAAAGCGCGTAAAATGCCGCCCGTTTTCCGCCAACCGAATCCGCCTGCCATGAAGCTCACTTTCGCCCTGCCGCTGCCCGAGAGGCCGTCTGAAAACCTGTCCGCCGCGCCCGCGCTGGATACCGTCCTGCGTTACGCCCGCCGCACCTCTGATAAGGGCTTCGACATCCGCATGCTGTGGCGCGGCAGCCTGCGCCGCCTGCTGGCCGCCGAAGCCGGCCTGCCGCCCGATGCGCCCTGCGTGCTGGCCGCGCCGGTGAGCCAGCGGATGGGAATGAACCAGGCGCATCTGGCTTCGGGGCGGATACTCGGCATCACCCCCGCCGAAGCCGCCGCGTGGTGCGCGGGGCTGACGGAATTTTTCGCCGACGCGGGCTGGCGTTTTTATCCCTGCCGCGCCGATTTGTGGCTGCTCGCCCTGCCGCAGCCGCCGCGCTGGCAGGATGTGCCTTCGGTGTGGCAGAGCGGCGGGCAGGCCGACGGCATGGAACGCGCCGAACGCCACGCCCCCGCCGACTGGCTCGCCGCGCAAACCGAAATGCAAATGTGGCTGCACGCGCACCCGCTCAACGCCGCCCGCGCCGCGCCGGTCAACGGCGTGTGGCTGTGGGACGACACCGCAGGCGCGTCGCCCTATGATTTTGTCGCCGCAAACGCATCCTGCGCCTTCCTGCCCGATGGCCGCCCCGCCCCCGCCGCGCCGGGCGACTGGCACGCGCTGCAAACCCTGCTCGACGCGCAGCCTCAGCGCGTTTCAGACGGCCTGATCGTGCCGGATGCGCCCGAGGATGCCGACGCCTTTGCCGCGTGGGCGGCAGATGCCGACGCCCGCCTCTTCGCCCCCGCCCTGGCCGCGCTCAACAAAGGCCGTCTGAAAAAACTGGTTCTGCTCGCCGAGGGCAGCGATGCGTTCGCGCTCACGCGGTACAGCCGCTTCGCCTTCTGGCGGCGCGGCGCGTGAACGGAAACGCCGCCCGAAAACGCGCCGCAGCGGTTCAAGCGCATGGCGGGAAAGGCTATAATGCGCCTGCCGCCGCCACTGCCGTCTTTTGCCGCTGCGGCATCTGCCAAGCCACTGCAACCGCCGCGTGTGCCGCAAAAGGCCGTCTGAAAACGGCCGCCGCACGCGGGCGGGTTTTTCAAAGCATTTTTACGGAAGGAACATCGTTATGTCGCAAACACAAAACCCCGTTACCCCCACCTGGGAATGGATGACCCGCCGCCCCGTGCGCCTGCTCGGCCTGGGCTTCGGCACCGGCCTGGCCAAAAGCGCGCCCGGCACCATCGGCTCGCTGCCCGCCGTGTTCGTCGCCGGCCTGCTTTACGGCATGGGGCTGAGCCATTTCGGCCTGCTGATCCTGTCGTTCGTGCTGTTCGCCGTCGGCATCCACATCTGCAACACCGTGGGCGAAGAGCTCGGGCGCGAGGACTATCGCGGCATCGTGTGGGACGAGTTCACCGCCATGCTGATGGTGTTCGCCTGCATCCCGCAGGGCTGGGGCTGGTGGCTGCTGGGCTTTTTGGTGTTCCGCTTCTTCGACATCGTCAAACCGCAGCCGGTGAAATGGGCGGACGCGAAAGTGAAAGGCGGCCTGGGCGTGATGCTCGACGACGCCGTCGCCGCCGCCTGCACCGTGGTGGTGATCCAGCTTTTGTATTGGATTGTCGGCTGATTTGGGAAACAGAGGCCGTCTGAAAAGTGTTTTGGCTGCGCCGAAACTGCGTTTTCAGACGGCCTCTTGCCGTGCGCCGGTGCCGAATCATATGTAGGGTGTGTGGCGCAGCCACGCACGCGGTTACGGGTTTACGGGAAAACACAGATTTGTTGAAGCGGCAGAAAACGCGTGCGTCGCCTCGGGGCGACACACCCTACCTAATGCGCCGCATTTCGTTGTCGGCACGCGTGCTCACAAACAAAGGCCGTCTGAAAACCTGTTTTACGGGTTTTCAGACGGCCTTCTGCCATGCGGCGGCGGGCTATTCGGCAAATTCGTCCAGCATGTCCAAGCTTGGCACGAAGAACAGCGAGCCGGTTTGGGCGGTGCTGAAATCCAAAATGCGGTCGTGGTTGCCTGCGGGCACGCCGACGAACATGTTTTCCAGCATTTTCTGCACGGTGGAGAAGGTGTTGGCGTAGCAGATGAAGTAGGTGCCCATTTCGTTGGTGCCCGCGTGGCCGAAGGGCACGTTGTCGCGGATGACCTTGAAATCGTCGCCGACGTTGGCCAGCGCGATGTGCGAATTGCTCGGCTTCACATCGTCGTCCATTTCGATGTCATCCTGTTTGCTGCGGCCGATGACTTTTTCCTGCTCGGCAACGGGCAGTTTGCGCCAGGCCTGCATGTCGTGCAGATATTTTTGCACAAACAGGTAGCTGCCGCCCCGGTAGGCCGCGTCTTCCTCGCCCACCAGGCCGAAGAGGCGGCGTTCGGCCGGGTCGTGCGGGTTTTCCGTGCCGTCCACAAAGCCCAGAATCGAGCGGCCGTCCCAGTAGCGGAAACCGTGCACTTCCACCGCGCATTCGGCCAGCGGCAGCAGGAAGTCGGTCAGCACGGCGGCCATGTCGTAGAGCACGCTTTTCTGTTCGGCGCGCAGGTGGAAATGCAGGTCGCCGCGCGTGGATACCGCCTCGTGTCTGCCGCCTTTGACGGCGCGGAAGTCGGCCAGTTCCTTCGGCAGCGGTTTGGGCAGATCAAGGCGCAGCCAGGCTTGGTGGCCGATGCCCATCACGCAGCTCGCCGCCTGATTCGGAAAGCGGTTTTGCGCCGAATTGTTGAGGTTCTGCACGAGGCCGCACAGGTCTTTGAAACGCTCGCGCAGCGCGTCTTCGTCTTGTTTTTCACGGAAGTTCCACACCATGAAAATGGTGTTTTCGTTCGGGCCGTCCAGCACCTTTTGTGATTGGATGTCGCTCATTTTGAATGTTCCTTGGTTGAAATTTTGAAATTATGTTTCGGCAGTGCCGCCGCCATTATACGGAAACGGGCAACAGGCCGTCTGAAAGGTTTTTCAGACGGCCTTTTCGCTTACAATACGGCCTTTGCCATTTTGAAAGCGCGTGATGCAAGCCGCCGTTTATCTCGAAGACCAAGAATACATCGCCCTGTGCGATCTGTTGAAACTCGCCGCCCTCGCCCACAGCGGCGGGCAGGCCAAAGCCCTGATTGCGGAGGGCAAAGTGCGGCGCAACGGCGCGACGGAAACGCGCAAAACGGCCAAAATACGCGGCGGCGACACCATCGAATGCGGCGGCGCGGTTTTGCAGGTTTTCGACGGACACACCCCCGATGACGGCGAATAAACCCAATCGGCCGTCTGAAAAAACACCGCTGCCCGAACCCGTGCCGCCCGCAGACTGGGAATGCTGCGGCAGCGAATGCGGCGAGGCCTGCACCTTCGCCGTCTACCGCCGCGAAAAAGCCGAATACGACGCGCAACAGCAAGCCTTGAAAGGCAAACCATGATCGATCTGCACTGCCATTCCACCATTTCAGACGGCCGCCTCAGCCCCGCCGAAGTGGTGCGGCTGGCGCACGCCAACGGCTGCACCCTGCTCGCCCTCACCGACCACGACCACACCGGCGGCCTGCCCGAAGCCCGCGCCGAAGCCGCCAAACTCGGCCTGCGCCTGATTAACGGCGCGGAAATCTCGGTAACGTGGCGCGGCAGCACCATCCACATCGTCGGGCTGGATTTCGACGAACACAATGAAACGCTGCAAAACCTGCTCGCCCGAGTAAAAAAAGGCCGTCTGAAAAGATTGGCGGCCATCGCCGAAAAACTGGCAAAAAAAGGCATCGCGGGCGCATACGAAGGCGCGCTCGCGCTGGCGGCCAACAAAGAAATGGCCAGCCGCACCCATGTGGCCGAGTTCCTCATCAACGGCGGCCACGTGCGCAACAAGCAGCAGGCGTTTGCCAAATATCTGGGCGAGGGCAAATCCTGCGCCGTGCCGCACCAGTGGGCAACGCTGGAAGAATGCGTGAACGCCGTCAACGGCGCGGGCGGTTTGGCCGTCATCGCCCACCCGATGCGCTACGGCTTTTCCGCCACCGCCAAACGGCATTTGTTTGAAGAATTCAAAGCCCTCGGCGGCGCGGGCATCGAAGTGCACAGCGGCAGCTGCCAGGCCAACGACCGCCGCAACTACGCCCAACTGGCCGAACGCTACGGCCTGCTCGCCAGCGCGGGCAGCGACTTCCACCGCCCCAACGACTTCTCCGGCGGCATCCTCGGCGCGTGCCCCGCCCTGCCGGACAACTGCCGCCCCGTTTGGGAACACTTTAAGGCCGTCTGAAAAACGCAGTTTGATATGTCGGGCATAAATGCCCGACCTACGGCTTCGGCGCAGCGGGTAGGTTGGGTTGCAAACCCAACATTGGCAGGTTGCGCGGGTATTGGGTCTCGACCCAACCTACCTTACTCCCCAAAACCCAAACCGCGTGCGTGGCTGCGCCACACACCCTACATAAGCGGGAAAAGGCCGTCTAAAAGCCCAGTTTCGACGCAGCCAAAAACGAAACCGCGTTTTCAGACGGCCTCTGCATCCTGCGCGGTTTTTTCGCACAGGAAATCGATGAAGCTGCGCACTTTCGCGCTGAGGAAGGCGCGGTCGGCGTAGGCGGCGTAGAGGGTGGCGGTGAGGATGTGCCAGTCGGGCAGGATGCGCGCGAGGCGTCCGTTTGCAAAGTCGCGGCGCACCGTCCATTCGGGCAGGTAGCCGATGCCGCAGCCGGCAAGCACCATCTGGCGCACCATCAGGGTGTTGTCGGCGCGCACGGGGGCGGCGGGGGCGAGGGTGAAGCTGTCGCTACCGCGCGTGATGCGCACGCTGTCCATGTCCACATAGCTGGGCAGCACGAAGTCGAGCCGCGCGGCCTGCTGCGGGGTGGCGGGGGTGCCGTGTGCGGCGAGGTAGTCGGGGGCGGCGGCGAGGTAGAAGCGGATGTCGGAGAGCGGGCGCACAATCAGGCTGGGCGGGAGGTCGTCGGTGCTGACGCGCAGGGCGAGGTCGATGCCTTCGGCGATCAGGTCGGCCTTGCGGTTGTCGAGTATCAGGTCGAGGGCAACCTGCGGGTGGCGGCGGCGGTATTCGGCCAGCCAGCCGCTGAATACGGGGTTGGCGAACCACATGGGCATGGTGATTCTGAGTCGGCCCTGCGGGGTGTCCGCGCCGCCGGCGGCGCGTTCGGCGGCGGTGTCGAGCGTTTCGAGGGCTTGGGCGCAGCAGCGGTGGTATTGTTCGCCGGCTTCGGTAAGGTGCAGGCTGCGGCTGTTGCGTTGCAGCAGTTTGGCGCAGACCTGCTTTTCCAGATGGGAAACGTGCTTGCTGGCCATGGCGGTGGAGATGCCGAGCTTGTCGGCAGCGCGGGTGAAGCTGCCCTGGCGGACGACTTCGCGAAATACGCGCAGGCTGAACAGGGTGTCCATGAGTGTTTTTCGTTTCCTGTCGGGAAAGGTTGCGTCAATGCCGCGAGTATATATCTGCGGCGGGGCTTTATCTATAATGCCGCTCTTGTGATAATTGTTGTTATTTGAAAGGAAGCCCCTATGAATGCTTTGAACCGTTTCGCCCCCGCCGTGCTTTCCCTGCTGCGCATCGCTGCGGCCTATATGTTCCTGCTGCACGGCACCGCCAAATTTTTCTCCTTCCCCGTATCGATGGGCGGCGGCGTGCCCTCGGGCATTTATCTGGCGGCGGGCATTTTGGAAGTGGGCGGCGGCATCCTGCTGCTCTTGGGGCTGCTGACCCGCCCCGTGGCCTTTATCCTGTCCGGCCAGATGGCGGTGGCCTATTTTATGGCACACGCTTCGCAGGGCAACCCGCTGTTTCCGATTGCCAACGGCGGCGAGTCGGCCGCGCTGTTCAGCTTTGTGTTCCTGTATCTGGCCGCAGCCGGCGGCGGCGCGTGGTCGCTGGACAAACTTTTCTGCAAAAACCGTTCCGAATAAGGAGGACGATATGACTTACCAAACCCTGCAACAGGCGGCCGAAACCCGCCGTTCCGTTTACGCCTTAAACAAAAACCTGCCGCTGCCTGCGGGCGAAGTGGCCGCCATTATCGAACACGCGGTCAAACACACGCCCTCGTCGTTCAATTCGCAGTCCACCCGCGTGGTGGTGCTGTTTGGCGCGGAGCATGAAAAACTGTGGCGGTTCGCCGAAGACGCGCTGCGCGCCGTCGTGCCCGCCGGGCAGTTCGAGCAAACCGCGCAGAAGCTGGCGATGTTCAAAGCCGCCGCCGGCTCGGTGCTGTTTTTTGAAGACCAAGACGTCGTAAAAGGCTTGCAGGCGCAGTTCCCGCTGTATGCCGACAACTTCCCCGTGTGGGCAGAACACAGCAACGCCATGCACCAATACGCCGTGTGGACCACGCTGGCCGCCGCCGGCATCGGCGCGAACCTGCAACACTACAACCCGCTGATCGACGCGGCAGTCGCCCGCGAATGGAACATCCCCGCCTCGTGGACGCTGCGCGCCGAGCTGGTGTTCGGCGGCATCGCCGCAGCGGCGGGCGAAAAAGCCTATGCCCCGCTGGACGACCGCTTTAAAGTGTACGGCGCGTAAACACCCGCCGCATATCGAAAAAGGCCGTCTGAAAACCCATAAAACAGGTTTTCAGACGGCCTCTTGCATCATGCAAACCTTACTGCGCCTGCATCGAAGCAGCACCGCCGACAAAGGCGGCAATCAGCACAAAGTAAAGTACAACAACAATCAGCATGAAGATCAGCATGGCTTTGCAGAAATTGGCCTTGGTCGGATTGGTGGTGCTGCTGAATCCCCACACGCAGGCCATAATCAGGCCGATCAGCGGCAGGTTGAGGACAATCACGGTAACAATCCATTCGCCGATGCCGATAACGGGCGCGGACTGCTGGAAAGACTGCGGCTGCTGGTTCAACAGCGGGTTGGACGGCTGGTTCATAAAAAACTCCTTTAAGGTTTGAGGAAAGAAAGTGCTGCTTGCAAAAATTAACGCGATTATACAAAACGGCTGTCAATAACGCTAGCGGTTTGCAATCCTGCCCACTCGGACGGACGAAACGGCGTTTTCAGACGGCCTACAGCTTGTTTTACTGGTTTGCGCAGCACTCCCGCGCCGTGCTGTTGCCCGAGCGGCTGCACATCGGGCGTTCGCTCGCCAAAACCTTGCGCCACAAAAGCTACCGCGTCAGCGCGAATGCCCGTTTTGCCGATGTGATTGCCGCTTGCGCCCAAGTGCCGCGCCCCAAGCAAGGAGGCACTTGGATTACGCCCGATTTTCAGGCTGCCTACACCGCGCTGCACCGCATGGGGCACGCGCACAGCTTTGAATGCTGGCTGCCCGACGCAGCGGTGCAATGGCAGCTGGCAGGCGGTTTCTACGGCGTGCAAATCGGCAGCGTGTTTTACGGTGCATCCATGTTTGCCCACCGCGCCGATGCCTCCAAAATCGCCTTTGCCTGCGCCGTGCCGTTTCTGGCAGATTGCGGCATCCGCCTGATTGACTGCCAACAAGACACCGCGCATTTGGCGCGCTTTGGCTCGCAGCTGATGCCGTTTGAGGTGTTTCGGGAGTAGTTGCGGGCGTGGAATGAGGTGGCGTTGGTGCGGGAGATTGGGGGTGGGGTGGTGGCGGGGAATGAGGCAGCCTGAAAAGAGGAAAAGCCGTCTGCTGTTGGGGCGGGCGGCTTTTTCAGGCTGCATTGGTGGTGTGAGCCGTAGGCACGCACGCGGTTTTGGGGATTGAGGACGGCGTGCGTGGCAGAGCCACACACCCTACGCGGGCCACGCTTGCTTAGGTTGGGTATAACTCCGCTTGCGCCGCCCTGTAATGATGCCTCGTTACAGGGCTTTTTCATAATACAAGGTTGGGTTGCCAAACCCAACATTTCCGATTATCCGATCATGTTGGGTCTCGACCCAGCCTACGCTTGCTGAATGTACGGGTCGTTATTGAATAAGCGGTAACGCCACGCAATAGAAAAGCAGCCTGCACTTTGGAGGTTTCAAAGTGCAGACTGCTTTTTTTGGGTGTAGGGTGGGGATTTATGCCCACGCAGTTTCAGGCTGCCTCAGGGCATAGAACGCGTGGGCAACAAGTACCCACCCTACGCTTGCTTTCAATCCGAAACCCATTTCGGCAAAGCGTTTAAAAAACAATATGGGATTTCGCCGGGACAGTATCGGAAAAATGAAGCGGCAGATACCGCCGTCCTCCCCCTTTCCAACGGCATTTGAAAGGCCTTTTCCGGCAAAAGCAGCCTGCACCCCATTTCCCTCAAAAAGAATAGGGTTTATGAAAAAATGAATTCGCTTTAAGTTCATTACTCTAATCGTTTGCAGGCTGCAAACGCTTGACCGAACCATTTAATATCGCTATATTTCAATAAAAATAAATATTTACATACGACATACGCACCGCAACGCTTTTTTTCCACTCCTTAATAGATAAAGGATATTGCAATGCTCTGCTTCAACCGTACGTTACCCCGCCTGACCGCCGTCGTGCTGTCGGCGTTTACCGCTCTCTCTGCTGCCGCACACGACAGCCACACCCATTGGGGCTACACAGGACACGATTCCCCCGAAAGCTGGGGCAATCTGTCCGAAGAGTTCCGTTTGTGCTCCACCGGCAAAAACCAATCCCCCGTCAACATTACCGAAACCGTTTCCGGCAGACTGCCTACCATTCAAGTTAATTACCGTCCGAGTGCTGTGGAAGTTGAAAACAACGGCCACACCATTCAGGTTAATTATCCTGAAGGCGGCAACACCCTGACCGTGAACGGCCGCACCTACACCCTGAAACAGTTCCACTTCCACGTGCCGAGCGAAAACCAAATCAAAGGCCGCACCTTCCCGATGGAAGCCCACTTCGTCCACTTAGACGAAAACAAACAGCCTTTGGTATTGGCAGTGCTGTATGAAGCCGGCAGAACCAACAATCGCCTGTCTTCCATCTGGAACGCCATGCCGATGACGGCAGGAAAAGTGAAACTGGATCAGCCGTTTAATGCCGCATCCCTGCTGCCGCGCAACCTGCGTTACTACCGCTTCGCCGGCTCGCTGACCACGCCGCCATGCACCGAGGGCGTATCATGGTTGGTGTTGAAATCCTATGACCACATCGACCAGGCGCAAGCGGAGAAATTCACCCGCGCCGTCGGTTCGCACAATAGCCGCCCCGTACAGCCGCTGAATGCACGGGTCGTTATTGAATAAGCGGTAACGCCACGCAATAGAAAAGCAGCCTGCACTTTGGAGGTTTCAAAGTGCAGGCTGCTTTATTGGGGAATATAGGGTAGGTATTTATGCCTACAGGTGCAGGCTGCCTCAGGGCATAGAACGCGTGCGTGCGTGCCGCACACACCCTACACGTTGGTTTTAAAGTTTGTGCCGTCCGCAGGTAGGGGGTGTGGTGCAGCCACGCACGCGGTTGGTGGGGATGCAGGCTACGGCTTGCTACGCTTGCTATTTGTGGTTAATAGATTCCATGCCTTTGATAGCTTCAATAGTGTAATGATGACGTAATTGACATATTTTATATTGATGAATAACATCCAAAGACCAAGTCATTACATCTTTGCCAGCACCTCCCTTTAATTCTGGTAAATCAGGACATTCTTCCACCAACTCTTCTGGAAACTTAACAAATAACAGTCCTCCTTGAATCAACTTTTCTTTGCTAGCTTGCGAAAATGGAATGGGGGAATTTTTATCAATAATATTCACTGCCCACTGACGTAATTCTACGTTTTTATTGCTTTCAGGACTATTTAAAATATTAATAGCTATCTGAACATAATCCTTCTTTAATCCATCTTGAGAAATACTTGATTGTATCCACCAACCAACGATTGCAATAACAATTGGTGTGGCAATTGTCGAAAAGATAGAAACCCGTGTTTTTAATTCATCTGAATTCATAGTATTGTCCTTTGTTGTAATCAAATATTGATATGTTTCTTCTCACTCTGCCCCAAACAACAAATTCTCTTTAATATTCCTAATCCTATCCCTTAACACCGCCGCCTCTTCAAACTGCAAATCCCTAGCAGCCTGTTGCATGGCTTTTTCCAGTTTGGCGATTTCTTTAATCGCGTCTTCTTCATTATGGATTTCGCCGACTTTAACCTTGCTTTTGCCTTTCAGACGGCCTTTGCCGCTGTCTTCTTCGTGGTACACGCCGTCGATGATGTCTTTGACCTGTTTTTTAATCTGCTGCGGTACGATGCTGTGTTCTTCGTTGAATTTAATCTGTTTTTCGCGGCGGCGTTCGGTTTCGTCGATGGCGGCTTTCATAGAGTCGGTGATTTTGTCGGCGTACAGGATGGCGACGCCGTTCACGTTGCGCGCGGCGCGGCCTATGGTTTGAATCAGGCTGCGGTGGGAGCGCAGGAAGCCTTCTTTGTCGGCGTCGAGGATGGCGACGAGGGAGACTTCGGGGATGTCGAGACCTTCGCGCAAGAGGTTGATGCCGACGAGTACGTCAAACAGGCCGAGCCGCAAATCTCTAATGATTTCAACGCGCTCGACGGTGTCGATGTCGCTGTGCAGGTAGCGCACTTTGATGCCGAGTTCGCTGTAATAGTCGGTGAGTTGCTCCGCCATGCGTTTGGTGAGGGTGGTAACGAGTACGCGTTCGCCTTTTTGGATGCGGTCGTTGATTTCGCTCATTAAGTCATCAACTTGGGTGGCGACGGGGCGGATGATGATTTGGGGATCGACCAGCCCTGTGGGGCGGACGACTTGTTCGACCACCTGTCCGGCGTGTTCTTCTTCGTATTTGGCGGGGGTGGCGGAAACGAAGATGGTTTGCGGCATGACTTTTTCAAATTCGTGGAATTTGAGCGGACGGTTGTCGCGGGCGGAAGGCAGGCGGAAGCCGTAGTCCACGAGGTTTTGCTTGCGCGATGCGTCGCCTTTGTACATGCCGCCGATTTGGGTAACGGTAACGTGGCTTTCGTCGATGAACATGATGGCATTGTCGGGCAGGTAGTCCATCAGCGTGGGCGGCGGTTCTCCTTCTTTTTTGCCGGAGAAGTGGCGGGAATAGTTTTCGATGCCTTTGCAGAAGCCCATTTCGTAGAGCATTTCAAGGTCAAAGCGGGTGCGTTGTTCGATGCGTTGTTGCTCGACTGGGCGTTGTTCGCGGGCGAAAAATTCGATGCGTTCGCGCAGTTCTTCTTTGATGGACTCGCAGGCGCGCAATACGGTGTCGCGCGGGGTAACGTAGTGGCTGGAGGGGAAGACGGTGTAGCGGCCGACGCGCTGGTGCAGGCTGCCTGAAAGCGGGTCGAACATATCGAGGCGGTCGATTTCGTCGTCAAACAGGCTGATGCGTAAGGCGTTTTCGGAGCTTTCGGCGGGGTACACGTCAATCACGTCGCCGCGCACGCGGAAGCTGCCGCGTTTGAAGTCCAAATCGCCGCGTTCGTACTGCATGGAAACGAGCGTGGCGATGATGTCGCGCTGCTCGATGGTGTCGCCCTCTTTGACGGACAACACCATTTGTTGATATTCGGTCGGGTCGCCGATACCGTAAATGGCGGACACGGTGGCGACGATAATCACGTCGTCACGCGTCATCAGGTTTTTGGTGGCGGAAAGGCGCATCTGCTCGATGTGTTCGTTGATCGCGCTGTCTTTCTCGATGAACAAATCGCGGCTGGGCACATAGGCTTCGGGCTGGTAATAGTCGTAGTAGGAGACGAAATATTCCACCGCGTTTTCGGGGAAAAACTCGCGCATCTCGGCATAAAGCTGGGCGGCAAGGGTTTTGTTGTGCGCCATGATGATGGCGGGACGGCCGCTTTGGGCGATGACGTTCGCCATGGTGTAGGTTTTGCCTGAGCCTGTTACGCCGAGCAGGGTTTGGTAGGCAAGGCCGTCTGAAAGCCCTTCGAGCAGGCCGGCAATGGCGGTAGGCTGGTCGCCTGCGGGGGGGAAGGGCTGGTGGAGTTTGAACGGGGAGTTTTCGTATTGGATGACTTGCATTTTCGGGGTGGGCTGCGTTTACGGGGGCGGGATTATAGCAAAAGGCCGTCTGAAAACTTTTCAGACGGCCTCTGCGTTGCTTCGGGCTTATTCTGCCGGGGTTTCGCCTTCGGCGGCTTTGGTTTCGTGTTGCAGGCTGACGGCGCGGGCGGGAACGATGGTGGAGATGGCGTGTTTGTACACCATTTGCGTAACCGAGGTGTTGCGCAGCAGGACGACGTATTGGTCAAACGATTCGACTTGGCCTTGCAGTTTGATGCCGTTGACCAGGTAGATGGAAACCGGCACGTGTTCTTTGCGCAGTGCGTTCAAAAAAGGATCTTGTAAAAGCTGTCCTTTAGCTGTCATTTTTATACTCCGTTTCGGATGGTTTTTGATTGTTGCGCTGTTGCGCGTTTGCGGGAATGCGGCGGATTGTAACGGTTATCGGCTGCCTTGACTACCTTTGGCGCGGAATCGGCCGCGCCGCAGGGCTCAGACGTATTCGACGGCGACGATTTCGTATTCGCGCACGCCGCCGGGAGCCTGCACTTCGGCCACGTCGCCTTCTTCTTTGCCGATGAGGGCGCGGGCGATGGGCGAGCCGACGGAGATTTTGCCGGCTTTGATGTCGGCTTCGTCTTCGCCGACGATTTGGTAGCGGACGTGTTCGCCGCTGTCGAGGTCTTCCAAATCGAGGGTTGCGCCGAAGACGACTTTGCCTTCGGCGTGGATTTCGGCGGGGTTGATGACGTGGGCGTGCGAGAGTTTGTGTTCGATTTCGGCGATGCGGCCTTCGATGAAGCCCTGGCGTTCTTTGGCGGCTTCGTATTCGGCGTTTTCCGACAAATCGCCGTGCGAGCGGGCTTCGGCGATGGCGGCGATCACTTCGGGGCGGGCGACGCTTTTGAGCTGTTGCAGTTCGCTTTTGAGCAGTTCCGCGCCGCGTATGGTGAGGGGGATTTTTTTCATTCGGGTGTTTTCCTGAATATTTGTTGTGTCAAAAAATACAAAAAGGCAAGCCGCGCGGTGAACGGCGGCTTGCGGTGTCGGGTCGGCGGCATTGTACCAAAAACGGCGGGTTTGGCAATCTTTGCTGCTGAGGCCGTCTGAAAGCACGGCTTCGGCGCAGCCAAAACCGCCAAAGCGTGTTTTCAGACGACCTGTGTGTGTTTGCGGGGTTATTTGAAACAGGCTTCGTAGAGGGGGACGAGTTGGCGTATGGTTTGGGCGATCCATGCCGCGCTGTCGGTTTTGCCGAGGTCGTCGCGCTCTATGTGTTTGCCGATGCAGAAGAAGTCTTCGTCGTCTTGCAGCTCGGCGGGGGTATCGGCGACTGTGCCGTAGTCGGCGTATTCGTTTTCTGTGCCGTGCCAGAGGTCGAAGGCGACGTAGCGTTTGTGATCCAGCGCGTCCAGCCATTGGTTGTATTGGGGCAAGGCGATGGGGGAGACGTTGGCTTTGTAGCAGTGCCAGTCGAGGCTGACGGTGAGGCGGCGGCGGTTGAGGAGGACGGAGAGGATGGCGGCGGCGTCGCGGTGTTGCGCGTATTTGAAGTAGGCGAAGAAGTGGGCGCGTACCTGCCAGCCGTTGCACCAGCGTTCGATGTGCGGCGGGGCGAAGGGTTCGCCAAGTTCGGCGGCGACTTGTTTGATGAGGGTCTGCCAGTCCTGCCAGGCGGCTTTGTAGTCGGCCTTGATTTGCGGGATGCTTTCGGGCTGGTATTTTTTGAGCTGGGCAAACTGGTAGAAGGGGATGTCGAACAGGCGGCTGTGTTGCGGGGTGAGCATGGGTTTTGTCGGCGGCTGGGTTGGGAAAGGGGTTAAAGTCTTTGGCGCGGCAGCGGGCACTTTGCGCAAAGGAGCCAAACGGGTTCTGAGACCGTCTGAAAGCGCAGTTTCAACGAAGTTAAAACACGGCTTCGGCGCAGCCAAAACTGTGGTGCGTTTTTCAGACGGCCTGCTTGGGTTTAATGGGTTGGCGGCTCGGAGAAGGGTTCTTCTTCGGCGGATACGCGGTAGCTGCCGTCCGCCCATGCGCCCAGGTCGGCGGTTTTGCAGCGTTGGCTGCAAAAGGGACGGTAGGGGTTGCGCGGCGAGAATTCAGCGGGTTTGCCGCAGCGTGGGCATTTGACGGTGGGGGCGGGCTGGTTCATCGTTTATCCGGTTTCGCGGTTGAAGCTGCTCATCATCATTTTGAAGGGGATGTCTTTGTCAACCTGCGGGCCGCGCGGGCGTTCTTCGGAAATGGCGAGGAAGCGGATATGGGTAAAGTATTTGTTGGCGGACACTTCGGGCATGACGCGCTGGTCTTTGCCGACTTCGATGCTGAGCAGGTGGATGTTTTGCGCAAGACTGGCGTGCTGGTAGTTGCCATGTTTGGCGGTGCAGCTTACTTCCCATGAGTTTTGCCGCAGGATGCGCAGTAGGACGGAAATGGCGTCGTAGGTGGGCATCAGGGTGCGTATCCATTTTTGCAGGTCGGCGCGGCGTTCTTCGTAGGGGCGTTGCTGCCAGTAGTAGTAGGAGGGCAGATCGAACGGGCTGGTGCCGCCGGGGACGAGCATGCGCTGTTTGAGTGCCATCAGCCATTCGTTTTCGCGCAGGTGCTGGCCGAATTTCTGCTGGATGCCGAGCAGCCCCTGTGCGACTTGTTTGAGGTCTTCCTGCAACATTTGCGCGGATTCCTGCGTGCGCGATTGCGCCACCATTTGTTTCTGGCGTTCGAGTTCCTGCAAGATGTCGAGTTTCAGTTCGGCGCGGGCGGCGGATTCCATGATGTCGAACAGGGTGGAGAGGGCGAGGTGGTGCGCCCATGCCGAGTGGTGGCAGGAAATTTCGTCTTGGAAGCGTTTGAAGAGGTATTCGATCCGCAGGAAGTTGCGCACGCGCTCGGACAGTGGGTGTTCGAATGTAATCATGGTGTCAGGGTGTGGGATGTTGGAAACGTGCCTGGTAATAGGGATTCAGACGGCCTATTTTCTGCCGCAGCTCCTGCGTGCTGCCGTTGTTGAGGAGAATTTCGCCGGCCAGGCGACGGCGTTGCCTGTCGTCTGCCTGGGCGGCAACGAACTGCCGCACTTGTTCTTCAGGAAGGCCGCTGCGGCGCATGACGCGCACGATCCGTGTCTGTTCGTCGGCTTCGACCAGCAAAACGCCGTTGATGTTCCTTTGGAAATCAGGCTGTTCGGCCAGCAGGGGGATTTCGATTATACCGTATATGTGTCCGCCGTATCGGCTCTGCCGCCGTATGGTTTCGTCCAGAATCATGGGCAGCAGGATGTTTTCCAAACGTTTTTTCGCTTTTTCGTCGGTAAGGACTTTCTGCCTCAATGCAGCCCGGTTCAGGAGGCCGTCTGAAAATATTTCCGCGCCGAAAGCCTGTCGCAGCAGGGGCAGTGCCTTGCCTTGTTCACCGGTCAGTTCGCGCCCGATTTGGTCGGTATCCAAAACCGGTACGCCCAAAGACGCAAATTCGGCAGCGGCCTGTGATTTCCCGCTGCCGATTCCGCCGGTCAGGCCGATCCAGGCCGTCATGACAAACCCGACATGTGCAGCCACCAGCGGATGCCGGCGGACACTTTGTCGTAGCCGATAAAAACCAGCCAGCCGGCAATGGCCAAACAGGGGCCGAACGCCATCGGCTCTTTCTGCCTCACGCGCATGACAAGGGCGGCAACGCAGCCGACTATCGCGGCGGCAAAAACGACAACCGGCAATACGGCCGCCCCCAGCCATGCGCCGAGCGCGGCCAAAAGTTTCCAGTCGCCGCCGCCCACGCCGTCAATACCGCGCACTGCTTTGTGTGCGGCATTTAGCAGACGCAGGCTCATATAGCCGCATACGGCTCCGACCACGGCCTGCTGCAAGCTGACCAAGCCGTTGCCGCCGTAGTTGGCCAGCAGCCCCAGCCATATCAGCGGTAGGGTGAGTTCGTCGGGCAGGTACTGCGTGTCGGCATCGATAAAGGTCAGCGCAATCAGCATGGCGGTAAACACCAAACCGGCAAGCGTCAGCCAAGACCAACCGTAACGCACGGCCACCGCTGCAAACATGCAGGCGGTTAGTATTTCGATGGCCGGATAGCGCATGCTGATGGGGGTGCGGCAATGCCCGCATTTGCCCCTGAGCAGCAGATAGCTGACAACGGGAATATTCTGCCACGGTTTTACGGCATGTCCGCATTTCGGACAGCGCGAAGCCGGTTTGGTCAGGCTGAACGGCTGCCGTTCCGCTTCCGTCGGCTCGATAGCGAGATGTTCTTTCGCCAGCAAAGTCGATTCCCGCTCCATCATTACCGGCAGCCGGTAGATGACGACGTTCAGGAAGCTGCCGACCAGCAGGCCGAAAACAGCCGACAAATGGACAACCCACGATCCGTAGTTTTCGGCCATGCGGAGGTAAAAATCGTCCATAAACGCTTAGCCGACCACGTTGCCCAAGTTGAACAGCGGCAGGTACATGGCTACCAATATGGTACCGATGATGCCGCCAAGCACAACCATGATGATCGGTTCCATCAGCGAAGAAAGCTGGGCAACTGCCGTATCCACTTCTTCCTCATAGAATTCCGCCGCTTTATTCAGCATATCATCCAAAGAACCGGATTCTTCACCGATGGAGGCCATCTGAATGACCATATTGGGGAACAAACCTGTGCTCTGCATACCGGAAGTCAACGAAAGACCCTGGTTGACTTGTGATTTGATATTGAGCGTGGCTTCTTCGTACAAGATGTTGCCCGATGCCCCGGCGACAGAATCCAAAGCCTCCACCAAAGGCACGCCGGCAGCAAACAGACTGGCCGTTGTCCTTGCCCAGCGGGCGATGGTAGCCTTGCGGACAATCGCGCCAAAGATGGGGAGTTTCAAAGTCCAAGCATCGACTTTCTTCTGGAATTTTGGTGATGTTTTATGGAGATGGATTAACGCCACTACTGCGCCAATCAAACCGATGATCACCAACCAGCCGTAGCTGACGAAGAAATCAGACATGGTCATCATAAACTGAGTAAGGGGTGGTAATTCTGCGCCCATATCCTTATAAACTTTACCGAATGCGGGCAGCACAAACATCATCATAACAATGACTAATACAACAGCGACTACAACAATTGCGATAGGATAAGTCAGCGCAGATTTCACCTTTTTCTTGATCGACTGGGTTTTTTCCTTATAGACGGCCAGCTTGTCCAAAAGGTTTTCCAGCACACCACCCGCTTCGCCGGCTGCTACCAAGTTACAGTAAAAACGGTCAAAATATTTGGGATGTTTGGCAAACGCCGAACCCATAGACTGACCTTGCTCCACATCGCTTTTCACCGACATCAGCAACTGTGTCATTGACGGATTGGCATGGCCGCGCGCCACGATTTCAAAAGCCTGCATCAGCGGCAGACCCGCTTTCATCATGGTGGCCAGCTGGCGGGTAAAGACGGTGATGTCTTCCTGCGTAATCCGCTTTTTACGGGTTGCTTTGACTTTGGTGATACGCAGCGGTTTGATGCCTCTGCGCAACAACTTTCTCTGTGCGTCCTCCTCATTGGCCGCAACCACCTCGCCGCGCACAATCTGATCGCTTTGGGTATGCTTGCCTTCAAAGGTAAAACGTTTGCCTTTTTCTTTATTTGCTTGGTTAGTTTTCATTTTCCCAGTCCATTTCAATTAATCGTTAGTGTTGCCCAATACTTCTTCCAAAGAGGTGATTCCGTCCATTACCTTCAGCAAACCGGCTCGGCGCAGATCGACCATTCCTTCTTTGTAAGCCATTTGCTGAATGTCCACTTCGGTGCCGCCTTCCATGATGACGCGCTGCATTTCGTCGGTAATCGGCATAACTTCATATACGCCGGCACGGCCTTTGTATCCTTTTCCTCGGCAGGTATCGCAGCCGACCGCGCGGTACATCGTCCAGTCTTTGGCCAAATCTTCTTCGGTAAAGCCGGCTTTTTTCAGCGCGTGTTCGGGCGGTCTGTCCATCGGTTCTTTACAGTTTGAACAAAGCCGCCGCAACAGCCTTTGCGCCATAATCAGGCTGACCGAGCTGGCAATATTGAAAGGCGCAACGCCCATGTTCAGCATACGGGACAGAGTGGCCGGCGCATTGTTGGTATGCAGGGTGGAAAACACCATATGGCCTGTTTGTGCCGCCTTAATGGCGATGTCCGCCGTTTCCAAGTCGCGGATCTCACCCACCATGATGATGTCCGGGTCTTGGCGCAGGAAGGATTTCAACGCGGCGGCAAAGGTCAGACCCTGTTTGTCGTTTACGTTTACCTGATTGATGCCCGGGAGGTTGATCTCGGCGGGGTCTTCCGCCGTGGAAATGTTCACACCCTCGGTATTCAGAATGTTCAAGCAGGTATAGAGCGAAACTGTTTTACCCGAACCGGTCGGGCCGGTTACCAGAACCATGCCGTACGGGCGGTGAATAGCTTCGAGCAGCAAATCTTTTTGGAAGTCCTCAAAACCGAGCTGATCAATATTCAGAGAGGAGGCATCGGAATTCAAAATACGCATCACCACTTTTTCGCCGAACAGGGTCGGCAGTGTGCTGACACGGAAGTCTGTCGGGCGGCCGTGCTTGGAGAAGGCGATTTGGATGCGGCCGTCCTGCGGAATGCGTTTTTCGGAGATGTCGAGTTTGGCCATCACTTTGATGCGCGAAGCCAACTGGCTGCGCACGGCGACAGGCGGCTGAACAACTTCGCGCAATTGCCCGTCCACACGGAAACGGACGCGTGCGGTGTGTTCGTAAAATTCGAAATGGATATCCGATGCGCCGGCATTCAAAGCGTCGGCCAAGGTTTTTTGGATAAACCGCGCAATCGGCCCGTCTTCCGCTTCCTGATCGTCGATGAACAAAGCCTGCGGCGCAGCGGTATCCAACTGTTCCTGCGACATTTCGCGCAAAATAGTGGTGGAACGCTGCGCCAGCCATTCGGTCAGTGTCAAAAGCTGATCGTGGCGCACGACAATCAGGTCGGCGGAATAGCCGGTGATCAGTTTTTGGAATTCCTGAATCCGTGTCGGATCGGACACGGCCAGATAGAGTTTCCCGCCCCGCTTGAAGATCGGGATGCAGTTGTTTTTCTGCATCTGCTCTTCCGGCAGGATGTCCTGCACGATGTTGCTGCGCGGGTAATAGGTCAGATCCAAAACAGGGTAGTTGAAGATTCCGGCCAGCAGTTCGGCCAGAGACTTCGGGTCGGTAACGTTATCATTAAAGAGCATGGGGATGATGTCTTTTCCCGCCCCCAATGCCTTCTGATACCGTTCGACCTGCTCGGCGGACAGTATGCGGTTTTGCGCTAAAACCCTTAATAATCCTACACTCATGTAAATTTATCCCCGTTTGCGGCAGGTGATGCCGCGCATCGTGATTCTTAAAAAATTTTGTCCATTATAAATAACTGCACAGCATATGACAAAATTTTCCAATTATCTGTAAAGAAAGTTCATTAAATCCCTGCTGCGGCAAACCGTTTCAGCCGAAAGCCGTTTGCAGGCCGAAAAAGCAAAGCACCGACAGCAGCGAGGCGGCGGGCAGGGTGATAACCCAGGCCAAAGCGATCGGTTTCATCGCTTTCCAGTTGGCGTTGCGGTTGACCAGGCCGATGCCCAGCACCGCTCCCACCAGAATGTGCGTGCTGGATACCGGCAGGCCGAGCATCGAAGCGGCCATGACGACCGAGGCGGCGGACAGCTCGGCGGTAAAACCCGAAGCAGGGTGCATCTCCGCCAAACTGGTACCGACGGTGGCGATAACTTCCTTGCCGATAAACCACAGGCCGACAATCAGGGCGATGCCGAAGGTCAGCAAAACGATGGAAGGAACAGGTGCGGACGCGCCGATTTGGTCGGTGCGCAGCACGTCCATAATCGCAGCGAAAGGGCCGATGGCGTTGGCGATGTCGTTCGCGCCGTGGCTGAACGCGAATCCGGCGGCGGTAAACACCTGCATCCACGAAAACAGCAGAAAAGTCGATTTCGCCAAATCCTTGCGTTTCAAAGTTTTGGCATAGATAAAGGTGGCCAGCCAGATGCCCGCGCCTATCATCAGGATGGTCAGATAGCTGACCAGATCGCCCAAGCCCAGATTCAGGTTTTTCAAACCCTTAAAAATCAGCATCGAGGCTATCATCATGCCGCCGCCGGCCGAAATCAGCGGCACCCACGAATGCAGGGCTTTGTAGGCGTCGATGCTGCTTTTGCGCTGTTCGATGACATACAGCCCCTTGTAATAGGCCGATTCCAGCTCGTCGGGATCGAAATCGGATTCGCCGTAAATCTGCGCGTCGCGCGCCATGGCCGAGGCGGCTTCGAGGCGTTCCTGCTCAGGCAGGGCTTCAAAGCGCAGGCGGTGTTCTTCCTTATAGGCTTTGCGTTCGGCTTTGACTTCTTTCAGGCGTTTGACGATTTCTTCGTTGTAGTCGAGAACGTGCTTTTTTACTTGATAAAACAAAACGTAGGAAACTAGCCCGCCCAGCATCGGCGACAACACCCACGATATGGCGATTTCGCCGATTTTGTCCCACTGCACCAGCGTGAGCGTGCCGTCGGCGTTGTACGTCAGCAGATAGCCCAGCATCATCGAGCTGCCGACCAGGCCGCCGATGATGGCGTGGGTGGTGGACACCGGCAACCCTTTTTTGGTGGCGAACAGCAGCCACAGCGCGGCGGCCAGCAGCGCGGACATCATCACGTAAACAAACTGCATCGGCTGCATCGGCAGGGCTTCCATGCGCACGATGCCGTTGCGGATGGTTTCGGTTACCTCGCCGCCGGCGATGACCGCGCCGCTCACTTCAAACACAGCCGCTACCAGCAGCGCCTGCGGGATGGTCAGCGTGCCCGCGCCCACCGAAGTGCCGAACGAATTGGCCACGTCGTTGCCGCCGATATTGAAGGCCATGAACACACCGAACAGCGTGGCCAGCAGGAACATCGCGGTGTGGTTGTGGTTGGTGTAGCCCATCCCCCAATAAATAAAATAGCCGACCATACCGATAAGCATGGCGGCGAATGCAAGATTGGTTTTGTACATGGAACCCGAAGCAGCGTTCGTTTGAGCCATGATTTCACATTCCTTGGGAAGACAAAGACGAAACAGGGAGTGCGGCGCAACCCTGCGGTTCGCCTGCATTATAGATTCAACGGCATTGAGCCGAAAGGTTTTAATGACCGGCGCGGCGGAATTTTTCTCCCGCCGAGCCCACCGCCCGTTTGGCGCAAGATGGCAAATATATGTAAATAAAAAGACTATTTGTGAAATATTCCCGCTGCATTGCGTCATGCGGCCGCGTTTGCACGCAACACTTTTTGCCGACGGTCGACGGCGGCGCGTTCAGACGGCCTCTTGCGCCCTTGCCGCCCGAACCGCCCCGCAACACAGGAAACAACGCCCTGCCCCGACATCGGAGGCCGTCTGAAAACACGGTTTCGGCGCAGCCAAAACCTGCAAACGGCGTTTGCCCGTATCGGAACAGTATTTTCAGACGGCCTCTTGTCCCCTTGTCCGGCCAAATGTCCGCTTTACCGGCAGAAGCCGTCTGAAAACACGGTTTCGGCGCAGCCAAAAACCGATTCCGTGCTTTTCAGACGGCCTGCCGTTTTTTCGCCATGATTTGCGGCAGCGCGCCCGCGCAGAAAGTGGCGGCCACCACAATCAGGATGCCCAGCCACGACAGCGGCGTGATGTGCTCGCCCAGTATCAGCACCGCCAGCAACACGCCGAACACCGGTTCCAGCGACAGCAGCACGCCGGTCATATTGGCGGGCACGGTAAGCATCCCCTTGTTCCACAACAGATACGCCAGCCAGCTGCACCCCACGCCCAGATACAGCACCGCCGCCACGCCCTGCGCGTTCCAGCGCACCGCATAGCTTTCCGCCAGCAGCAGCGTGAACGGCACACAGAGCACGGCGGCAGCGGCCAGCGACACCGACGTGTAGGCCGGCGCGCCGATTTCGGCGATCAGCCGCTGCGTCGGGCGGGTGATGGCGCAGAACACCACCCCGCCGCAAAACACCAAAAAGCAGCCGAACAGGCTCACGCCGCCTTCCGCGCCGCCGCCCAATATCAGCAACGCCACACCGGCAAAGGCCGCCGCGCCGCACAGCCAATGAAACCAGCGCGCCTTGTCGTGGAAGAAAAAATGGCCGATAAACACCATCAGCAGCGGTTCGAGGCCGATCACGGTAACCGCGCTGGCGGCCGAAGTGTATTTCACGCCGATAAACTGCAACATCAGCACGCCGATATAGTTGCAAAACGACAGCCACAACAATGGCTTCCATTTGTCGCGCGGAATCCTGCCCATATGGCGGCGGCACACGGGCAGCACGATCAGCGCGGCGACAACCAGCCGCAGCTGCACCGTCATCGCGGGGTCGGCCATCGTTTCCGCGTATTTCGCGGCGATAAAGGTGCTGCTCCACACCAAGAGGGCGATAATCTGATAGGGCATAAACACAATTCCTTGCGTCAGACGGCAGGCCGTGCGCAGAGGCCGTCTGAAAATAGTTTTTCGCAACGGCAACCGCTTTGCGCGCGGCGGAGGCATTTTGACTGTGCCGAAGCCGCGCTTTTCAGACGGCCTCAAAAGCGGCGGATTGTAACCGACGCAGGCCGTCTGAAAAAAGCCGCGCCGCAAGCGCGTTTCGGCCGTACCGAAGCCATGCTTTCAGACGGCCTCATCCTTCCGCGCCGCCTTGAAAAAACGTATCATTGCGCACCTTTCTGCGGCTGCGGCGGCGCAGAAAGCGTTTTAAAAACAAAAGGAAAAACATGATCACACGCTCACTCTTATGGCTGGCCGGCGCGGTGTCGTTGGCTTTGGGCATCATCGGCATCGTACTGCCCGGCCTGCCCACCACCCCTTTCGTGCTGCTGGCCGCGCTGTGCTGGGCGAAAGCCTCGCCGCGTTTCCACCGCTGGCTCTACCACCACCGCTATTTCGGCCCGATGGTGCAAAACTGGGACGAAAAACGCGCCGTGCCGCGCCGCGCCAAATATTTCGCCTTCGCCATGATGACCTTTTCCTGCCTCCTCCTGCTGTGGCGTTTCCCCGAACAATGGTGGGTGGCGGCCGGCGTGGCGGCGGTGTGCCTTGCCAGCGCGGTGTGGATGTGGCATCTGCCCGACGCATAAACGCAGCGGCGCGGCCTGCTGTTCAACCCCCGCCGTTTCTTATAGAATGCAAGCCTTTATTAGAATATGTAAAGGTGTCAACAATGTCCGGCAATACGGTCTTCCATACCCTGCTGCGCATGAACGTGGTCAAACAAATCGTCATCGGCCTGCTGCTGGGCATCGCCCTGTATATCGTGTCGCCGCAGGCCGCCATGGCGGTGCAGATACTCGGCAAAATGTTCGTCGGCGCGTTGCAGGCCATCGCCCCGTTTCTCGTGTTCGTGCTGGTAACGGCGGCCATCACCAAGCACCAGAAAGGCAACGAAACCCAAATCAAGCCCATCCTGCTGCTCTACCTTATCGGCACGCTCGGCGCGGCTCTGGTGGCCGTGGCGGCGGGCTTGGCCTTCCCCACCACGCTCGCGCTGGGCAGCGCGAAAGAAGGCTTCAACCCGCCGCAGGGCATCGTCGAAATCCTGCACACCCTGATGATGAAGCTGGTGGACAACCCCGTCAGCGCGCTGGCCGGCGGCAACTACATCGGCATCCTCGCCTGGTCGCTGCTGCTGGGCTTCGCCCTGCGCCACGCCTCGCAGACCACCCGCGCCGTCGTCGCCGACACCGCCGACGCCGTATCCGCCATCGTCCGCTGGATCATCCGCTTCGCCCCGCTGGGCATCTTCGGCCTCGTCGCCTCCACCCTGGCCGAAACCGGCTTCGGCGCGCTCTTGGGCTATCTGAAACTGCTTGCCGTGCTGGTCGGCTGCATGCTGTTTGTCGCGCTCGTGTTCAACCCCCTGATTGTCTGGTGGAAAATCCGCAAAAACCCCTACCCGCTGGTTCTGCTCTGCCTGCGCGAAAGCGGCGTGCCCGCCTTCTTCACCCGCTCCTCCGCCGCCAACATCCCCGTCAACATGGCACTGGCGAAAAAACTCGGCCTGCACGAAGACACCTATTCCATCTCCATCCCGCTGGGCGCCACCATCAACATGGCCGGCGCGGCCATCACCATCACCGTGCTCGCCCTCGCCGCCGCGCACACCAAAGGCATCGCCGTCGATTTCCCCACCGCCCTGCTGCTGAGCCTCGTCGCCACCGTCAGCGCGTGCGGCGCGTCGGGCGTGGCCGGCGGCTCCCTGCTGCTGATCCCGCTGGCGTGCAGCCTGTTCGGCATCGACCACAACGTCGCCATGCAGGTCGTCGGTGTCGGCTTCGTCATCGGCGTGATACAGGACTCCTGCGAAACCGCGCTCAACTCCTCCACCGACGTCCTCTTCACCGCCGCCGCCGACCTCGGCAGCCGCCGCGAACCATAAGAACCTCTATTCACGCTTCCCATAGGCAACAGGCCGTCTGAAAAACAGGAAAACAGCTTTGGCTGCGCCGAAACCGCCTTTTCAGACGGCCTCAACACATCCAAACCTCGCCGCCATGCAACTCGAAATCCTCAAAAACACCGTCCGCCTGCGCGGCACCCCTGCCGAGCTCCAAGCCGCCGCAGACGGTGTGCCTGTCGCCGCCGAAATCACCCGCAGCAGCAAACGGCGCAACAAAACCTTCTGCGGTATGCTGGAAATCGCCTGCAGCGGCGAAGACGACCTGATTGCCGCCACCGCAGACGGTGCGCGCCTCACCCTCTCCGACGACAACACCGGCCTGCTGCGCCGCCACGCCGCCACCGCCGCACGCAGCGGTCTGCCGGTTTCCTGCGAACTGGCCGACCTTGCCGACGCGGCATCCGGCCGCAGCCTTTGCTTCTACCTCTTTGTCGAGGCCGTATGAAAGCACGGCTTCGGCGCAGCCGAACCCCGTTTTCCCGTTTGTGGCTTCGCCGAAACTGCGTTTTAACTTCGTTGAAGCCGCGCTTTTCAGACGGCCTCAACATCAAAAAAGCCCCAAGCCCCGCCATGCCCGACACCCTCCCCGCCCTCGTTGAAGAAGCCTACCGCCTGTTTGCCCCCTGCCCCGCCGCCTTTCCGCTGGCCGTCTGCACCTGCGAATGCTGTTCGCCCGAAGACTTCCAGCGCGAATTGCTGCGCCACCCCCTGCGCCAAATTCCCATCGGCTGCCTGCAAGCCTATCTCGGCAGCGTCCCCCTCGCCGACGCAGCCGCCACCGCCCGCGACATGCAGCACTTCCTGCCGCGCATACTCGAAGGCATCGTGCGCGACGAAGACATCCGATGCCTGGAAGAAATGCAGCTCGACAAACTCTGCTGCAACCTGCCCCAAGTGTGGACGGCCGAACAACTCGGCTTCATGCACCGCTTCGCCCGCGCCTGGTTCGTCCGCCAACTCACCGCCGCGCCCGACTACGGCAACCCCGCCGCCGCACTCGTCATGTTCCACCACGCCGGCCTCGCCACCACCGCCGAACTGCTCGACATCTGGACGCGGCACGCCGCCTGCCTGCCCGCCCTCCCCGCCTTTGTCGAAACATGGGCGGCCCTGCCCGTCGGCGGCAAACAATGGCGGCAGGCGTTCTACCTCCCCGCCGACCGCCGCGACCCCGCCGCCTTCAACCAAGCCTTCGCGCAATGGTTCGCCCAACCCGCCACCCGCGCCGCCTTCCACACCGCCCTCGAAACCGCCCTGCTCGAAAACCAAGCCCCGCCGACGAAATCCCCCTGTGGGAATGCTGCTACGACTGGCTCGAAAACAGCACAAAGGCCGTCTGAAAAGCATGGCTTCAACGAAGTGGAAACGCCGCTTCGCCGCCGAAACCAAACCGCACCACCCTACTCCCCCGAACGGCGTCATTCCCGCGCAGGCGGGAATCTTGTTTGATGCTCATAAGTGATAGCGGAAACAAGCCATTGTTTAAGACCAACCAAGATTCCCGCCTGCGCGGGAATGACGATGACTTAACTATTTTTTGTTTCATTTTAGGGTCTGTTGACAATCAGCCTTGCGTCGGTGTTTTTGGCAAAAAATACCCGCCTGCCGCGTCAAAAATGCCCGCAGATGTTCAACCTTGCCGCGCTTTTTTCCTTGCATTCGGCATTTTTTCTCAAAAAACCGTCTCGCAAGCCGAATGTCAACAGACCCTGGTTTTGCAAAAGTTTCAGAATATGAAAGGCCGTCTGAAAACCGCAAAATACGGTTTTCAGACGGCCTTTATGCTGTTGCGCCGGTTTATTTCTTCTGGTTGTCTCTGATGAGTTTTTCCAGATGCGGCAGCGGGGAGAAACCGGCCTGGGTTTTGCCGTTGGGGAAGACCAGGGCGGGGGTGCCGTTGAAGCCGAGCTGTTCGCCCAGCGAGGTGGTTTCGGCGACGGGGTTGTCGCAGGCGGCGGCTTTGGGCGGCATGTTGCCTTTGCGCATCCAGGTCGTCCAAGCGGCGGTGCGGTCGGGCTGGCACCAGATTTGTTCGGCCTTGCGCGCCGCGTCGGGGTGGAGGCTGGCCAGCGGCATCATGAAGTTGTAGATCGTGATGTCGGTCATTTTCTCAAACTCGTGTTCCAGCCGTTTGCAGTAGGGGCAGTCGGGGTCGGAGAAGACGGCGATTTTCAGCTGGCCGTTGCCGCGCACTTCTTTGATGGCTTTGTCGAAGGGCAGGCTGTCGAATTCCACCGCGCTCAATTCGGCGTTGCGCTCGTCGGTGAGGCTTTTGCGGTTTTTCACGTCGATAAAGTCGCCCACCAGCATATAGTCGGCCTGCGCGTCGGTGTACACCACGGTTTTGCCGCTGAGCACCACTTCATACAGGTGCGCCAGCGGGGTGGCGTAAACGGCCTGCACTTTGATCTGCTGCTCGGCGTAGGCTTTTTCCAGTTTGGTGCGGATGTTTTTTTCCACGGTGGGGTCGAGTCGGGCGGCGGGCGCGGGCTTGGCGGCGGATTTCGCGCCGTGGTTGGCGACCTGCGCTTGGTTTTCGCCGCAGGCGGCCAGCATCAGGAAGGCGGCGGAGAGGGCGGACATGAGTTTTCTGTTCATATCTTCTTGGTTTTCAAGGTTGCAAAAGGCCGCCATTATGCCGAAAAACCGCCGCCGCCGCCTGCCATTTTGCATGACAAAAGCCGCAGCCTGCGGCACAATCCGCTCGTTTTGCCGACGGAGAAGCCGCTGTGGCTCTGAATCTGCCCGAGTGGCATACGCCCGAACAATGCCTCGCCATCCTCGCCGCGCTGCCGCAAAAGCCGCCGCAGCCGTTGATTGTCAACAGACCCTGCAAAAGGAGTGAGCCATATGATCCCCATCCTCGCCTTCGACATCGAAACCGTGCCCGACGCGCACGGCATCCGCCTGCTGCACGGCCTGCCCGCCGATTTGTCCGACGCGCAAGTCGTGGAATGGGCGCAGCAGAAACGCCGCGCCAAAACCGGCGGCGACTTCATGCCGCTGCACCTGCACCGTGTGGTAGCGGTTTCCTGCTGCATGCGCTGGGGGCAGGACAAAATCCACGTCGGCACCATCGGCGACATCGGCGACGATGAAGAAACCGTCATCGCCCGCTTTTTCGAGCTGGTGGAAAGCCACACGCCGCAGCTGGTGAGCTGGAACGGCGGCGGCTTCGACCTGCCGGTTTTGCACTACCGCGCCCTCATCCACGGCATCGAAGCCGCCCGCTACTGGGACATGGGCGAAGGCGGTTTCGGCGACAGCCGCGAGTTTAAGTGGAACAACTACATCAGCCGCTACCACAGCCGCCACTGCGACCTGATGGATTTGTTGTCGCTCTACCAGCCCCGCGCCGCCGTGCCGCTGGACGAGATGGCCAAGCTGTGCGGCTTCCCCGGCAAGCTGGGCATGGACGGCGGCAAGGTGTGGGAGGCGTATCGGGAAGGCCGTCTGAAAGACATCCGCGACTACTGCGAAACCGACGCGGCCAACACCTATCTGATGTACCTGCGTTTCTGCCTGATGGGCGGCGCGATGGACGCCGACGAATACGAGCAGGAAATCCGCCGTTTGAAAAACTATCTGACCGGCCTTGCGGGCGAGCAACACTGGCAGGAATTCCTCGCGGCGTGGGGGTGAATACAAGGATAGAGGCCGTCTGAAAACGCTTTTTGGCTTTGCCGAAACTGCGTTTTCAGACGGCCTCTGATGTTGTGCAGGATGTGGCGCAAGCCGCGCACGCGGTTTCGGAATCCCTGCACGGCCAAGAATGCGTGCGTCGCCTCGGGGCGACACACCCTACCTTATGCGCCGCTGTTGCGTTATCGGCGTGTGCGTTATCAATCCGCAAAAGAGGCCGTCTGAAAAGCGTTTTCGCGTTTTTCAGACGGCCTCTCTGTTTTAACAAAAAACGTTTGACAAAAAACAGGCGGGTTTATTCGGCCAAAATGTCTTCGGGTTTCACTTTGTCGCCGTACACCGGTTTGAGGGTTTTTTCGTAGGCGGCTTTGAGGCGGCCGTCTTTTTTCATGGCGGCGATTTCGGCGTTCACCCAGTCGAGCAGGGCTTTGTCGCCTTTTTTCACGGCGGGGGCGATGACTTCGGCCGGGCCGATGTTGCCGATGGCCACTTCGTAGCCGGGGTTTTCTTTCGCCCATGCCCACAAGAGCGCGTTGTCGTGCGCGAGGGCGACGCCGCGTCCGTCTTTGAGGGCGTCGAAGGTTTCGGTGTTCTGGTCGAATTTGAGCAGTTTCACTTCGGGGTGGTTTTTGCTGAAAAACGCGTCGGCGGTGGTGCCTTTGTTGACCAGCAGGGTTTGGTCTTTGAGCTGGGCGATGTCGGTAACCGGTTTTTTGTCGGGGGAAACGACGCCGAGGGCGACTTTCATGTAGGGGGCGGCGAAATCGACGGCTTCGGCGCGTTCGGGGGTTTGGGTGAAGTTGGCCAGAACGAGGTCGACTTTGCCGGAGCGGGCGTATTCGACGCGGTTGGCCGCTTCGGTGAGGACGAATTCCACTTTGTCGGGGCTGCCGAGCAGGTCTTTGGCCATTTCTTTGGCGATTTCGACGTCGAAGCCCTGGTTTTTGCCCTGGCTGTCCACGTAGCCGAAGGGGGGTTTGTCGCCGAACACGCCGATGCGGATGACGCCTTTTTCTTTGATGGCGGCCACGGTGTCGGCGGCGGGGGCGGCGGGTGTGCCGCTGGCGGATTGGGCGGTGTCGCCGCTGCCGCCGCAGGCGGCCAGACCGAGGGCGAGGGTTGCGCCTGCGAGCAGGGCTTTGAATTTGCTGTTGAGCTGCATGTGTTTTCCTTTCGGTTGCGGGTGGGTAAAGGGGCGGACGGTTTGAGGCCGTCTGAAAATCTTGCGGCAGGAAACGCGTGCGTCGCCTTGGGGCGACACACCCTACATTTTGTTCAGTAGTCCATGCCGGCAAGGAACTGTTTGGCGCGTTCGGTTTGCGACGCGGTGAAGAAGTTTTCGGGGGTGTTTTCTTCGATGATCGCGCCCTTGTCCATGAAGACGATGCGGTCAGCCACTTTGCGGGCGAAGGCCATTTCGTGGGTAACGATCAGCATGCTCATGCCTTCGCGGGCGAGTTCGAGGACGACTTCGAGCACTTCGCGCACCATTTCGGGGTCGAGGGCGGCGGTGATTTCGTCGAGCAGGATGACTTCGGGGTTGAGGCAGAGGGCGCGGACGATGGCGATGCGCTGTTTCTGCCCGCCGGAGAGTTCGCGCGGGTAGGCGTTTTTGCGGTCGAGCAGGCCGACGCGCTCGAGCAGTTTGTCGGCCTGCGCTTCGGCCTCGGCGCGGCTGCGTTTTTGCACTTTCAGGGGGCCGAGCAGGATGTTGTCGATGACGCTCATGTGGGCGAACAGCTCGTAGCTTTGGAACACCATGCCGACTTTCTGCCGCGCGGCCTGCCAGGAAACGTCTTTGCCGAAGGTGCCGACGCCTTCCATCGCAATCTCGCCGCCCTGGTGTTCTTCGAGGCCGTTGATGCAGCGCAGGAGGGTGGATTTGCCGCAGCCGGAGGGGCCGAGCAGGACGATGACTTCGCCTTTGTGCAATTCGAGATCCAGCGATTGCAGGGCGGTGGTGTTGCCGTATTGTTTGTGCAGCTTGCGCACGCTCAGGAGTGCCATGTCAGTGTTCCCATTTGTTTTCCAGCCGCGCCGCCAAGAGCGACAGCGGCCAGCAGCAGAGGAAGTAGAGGATGAAAATTAGGCCGTACACCCAAAGCGAGGCGTTGGGCACGGTGAGCAGCGAGTTTTCGATAATCTGCTGGCCGACCTTCACCACTTCGATCACGCCGATAAGCGAGGCCAGCGAGCTGGTTTTGATCATGCGGGTGAAGAGGTTGATCGCGCCGGGCAGCACGCGGCGCACGCTCTGCGGCAGTTCGATGTAGACAAAAACCTGCCGCCGGCTCAGGCCGAGGGCGAGGGCGGATTCGGTTTGGTGTTTTTCAACCGATTCGAGCGCGCCGCGCACTAAGTCGCCCATTTCGGCCACGCCCCACAGGGTGAACACCCACACGCACACCCACAGCCCGTCGATGTGCACGCCCGTCCACACCGACAGGCCGAAATAAAAGCCGAAGAGCCACACCAAAATCGGCACGATGCGCACGGTTTCCAGATACAGGCGGCCGGCAAAGCGCAGAAGGCGGTTGCGCGAACGCAGCAGCAGTCCGAACAGCGTGCCGAACACGCAGGAGAAGGCCACCGAAAGCAGGGAAATCTGCGCCGTCAGCAGCAGCCCTTTGCCCAAACGGGCGATGTTCTGCCCCTCGAAAAGCCAGTCAAGCACCATATTTCGCACTCCGCACGCGGTTTTCCGCCCACCGCGCCAAAAGCGAGAGCGGCAGCAGGATGACGAGGTAGGCGGCAAACAGAAGCAGCAGGGCTTCGTTGGTTTTGTAGTCCATGCCGATGATGTCTTTGGTAACGAACAGCAGCTCGGCCACGCCCACCGCGCTGACAACGGAAGTTTCCTTAATCAGAAACAGCACGTTCGCCCCCACCGCCGGCAGGGCGACCGCCCACGCCTGCGGCAGCTCCACATAGCGGAAAACCTGCCATCGGCTCAGCCCCACCGCCTTGCCCGCCTCAATCTGCCCCTGCGGCACGGCGAGGATGCCCGCGCGCAGGGCCTCGGCCATGTAGCTCGCACCGAGGAAGGCGAGCGCGATCACGCCGCAGGTGAAGCCGTCCCATTTGATGCCCGCCTTGGGCAGGCCGTAATACAGGAAGAAAAGTTGGATCAGCAGCGGCGTGTTGCGCGAAAGCTCGATATAGGCGCGGGCGGGGGCGTACAGCGGCCGGATTTTGTAGGCCGTTACCACCGCCACCGCCAGCCCGAACAGCAGCGACAGGGCGATGCCGTACAGCGAGAGTTCCAGCGTGAGCTTGGCGGCCTCGGCGAATTTGGGCACGGCGTTGAAAAGATAGGTCCAGTTCATGAAACGGCGCGGGAAACGGGAAAAGGCGGCATTGTATGGTTTTGTAAGCGCGCACGGCAAATAGCCCTGCGGAATAAGGCCGTCTGAAAAAGGGTATAAGGAGTTGGAAGATGGGAGAGGCCGTCTGAAAAAATGCCGTCATTCCCACACAGGCAGGGATAACGGAATGGCGGGTCATACGTAGGGTGTGTCGCCCCAAGGCGACGCACGCGTTCTCTGCCGTGCAACAAATCCGCGCGGTTTCCCCAAAACATCAAAACCGCGTGCGTGGCTGCGCCACACACCCTACGCTCGTTACAGTAGGTCGGGCATTTATGCCCCGACGTTTTTCAAATTCGCCGGTGTTAGTCGGGCATGAATGCCCGACCTGCTGCGCTGTGCAACAAAGAGGGTAAGAGGCCGTCTGAAAAACCGGTTTTACGGTTTTCAGACGGCCTCTTACTATGCGCGTGATGCGGCGTTTCTTGTTCCCGCCCTCAGTTTTCCGCACGCCGGAAATGATGCGGACGGAAGCCCAGTGCGGCAAGCGAAGTGAAGTAGAGGGTGATGCCCAGAAGCACCAGCCAGAAAAGCTGCAAGGCTTTCTGCCAGCCGCGCACGTCTATCCATTCGAGCGGCATCAAGGTTTGCGCCGCCAACAGGCCGCCGCCCATCACCGCCAGCGCGGCGGCGAGTTTGGCGAGAAAGCCCCGCCAGCCCGCTTCGGGGCGGTACAGTCCTTTGACCCGCAGCAGGGTGTAGAGCAGCGCGGCGTTCAGGCATGCGCCGAGGCCGACGGAGAGCGAGAGGCCGACGTGTTTGAGCGGCACGATGAAGGCAAGATTCATGATTTGGGTAACAACCAGCGTGAACACGGCGATTTTCACCGGCGTTTTGATGTTTTGTTCGGCATAAAAGGCGGGCGCGAGCACCTTGATCATAATCTGGCCGACAACGCAGAAGGAGCAGGCCATCAGCGCGTTTTTGGTCATCACCGCGTCGTGGGCGGTGAAGCCTTTGTTGACGAACATGGTGGCGATCAGCGGGTAGGCGAGCACGGCCAGCCCCAGCGCGGCGGGCGCGGCCAGCAGGCAGCACAGCCGCAGCCCCCAGTCGAGCAGCTTGGAAAACTCGCGCGGGTTGCGCCCGAGCGCGTGTTTGGACAGGGTGGGCAGCAGGATGGTGCCGAGGGCGACGCCGAGCACGCCGGTGGGCAGTTCGGTGAGGCGGTCGGCGTAATACATCCAGGAAATGCTGCCGCTTTGCAGGTAGGAGGCGAATATCGTGTTGATAACAAGGGAAATCTGCGCCACGCTGGCGGCGAAGATGGCGGGCATCATCTGTTTGACCACGCGGTTGACCGCCGAGTTTTTGAAATCGAGCTTGGGCAGGTTGAGAAAGCCCTGTTTCGCCAGCCAGGGCAGTTGGAAGGCCAGCTGCAAGATACCGCCGACAAACACCGCCCAGGCCAGCGCGGTAACCGGCGGGTCGAAATAGGGAACGAAAAACAGGGAAAAGGCGATGAACGACAGGTTGAGCAAAACCGGCGTGAAGGCGGGGATTTGGAATTTGTGGTAGGTATTGAGAATAGAGCCGACGAAAGACGACAGGGAAATCAAAAAGATATAGGGAAACATAATCCGCAGCAGGTCGGTTGCCAGCGCGAATTTGTCGGGATTTTTGGCAAAGCCCGTCGCCGTGATGCCGATAATCCACGGCGCGGCCAGCACGCCGAGGGCGGTTACGACGGTGAGCGCGAAGGTGAGCATGCCGGCGATGTACTGCACAAACTCGCGCGTCGCCTCGGGCGATTTGGTCTCTCTGTATTCGGCCAGCACCGGCACGAACGCCTGCGCGAACGCGCCTTCGGCGAAGATGCGCCGCAGCAGGTTGGGCAGCTTGAAGGCGGTGAAAAACGCGTCGGTGGCATCGCCCGCGCCGAACACCCGCGCAATGATCATGTCGCGGACAAAGCCGAGGATGCGCGAGAGCATGGTCATGCTGCCGAGTTTGCCGAGGATGGGGAGCAGGTTCATAGCCGTTGCGAAAAAAAAGCCAAGTTTTGCAACCTGGCTTGATGAATGGTGGGTCGTGAGCGATTCGAACGCTCGACCAACGGATTAAAAGTCCGCTGCTCTACCGGCTGAGCTAACGACCCGGCGATGAATTTGAAGAAGCGCGGATAATAATGGGCTCAGGCAAACGTGTCAAGCGTTTTCTCTGTTTTTTTGCCGCGCGGCGGCGGAGGCCGTCTGAAAAATAGTAAAATGCCGCGCTTTCACCCATAGGAAAACCGCCGTGCGCCGCCTGCCCCTGCTCGTTTCCATATTCCTGCTCGCCGCCTGCGCCTCCGATTTCAGGCAGCGCGAAAACGCCTTTCTTCGCCGCGAAAGCGAAGAAACGCTGGCGCGGAAAATCGTCAAAGGGCAGACCACCCGCGCCGATATGGAAGCCATGTTCGGCAAGCCTTCGCGCTATTACAGCAACGGCTGTTACACCTATGAAATCACGACGCTGCCGTTGTACACCTTCCTGACCGGTTATTTCTACATGAAAACCCGCTACGACACATGGAAGCTGTGCGTCGATTACGCGGGCGACACTGTGGCCGACTACCGTTTCAGCCACGATGTCAAAAACGACATCGATTCCCCCGTCGGCAGCCTGATCCAAGACATTTTCAGACGGCCTAAAAAATCCCCCCAATCCGAAAAGGAAACCCCATGACCCGCAATGAAACCCTGTTTAACCGAGCCAAATCCATCATCCCCGGCGGCGTGAACTCGCCCGTGCGCGCTTTCGGCAGCGTGGGCGGCGTGCCGCGCTTTATTCAAAAAGCCGAGGGCGCGTATGTGTGGGACGCAGACGGCACAAAATACATCGATTACGTCGGCTCTTGGGGGCCGGCGATTGTCGGCCACGCCCACCCCGAAGTAATCGAAGCCGTGCGCGAAGCCGCTTTGGGCGGTTTGTCGTTCGGCGCGCCCACCGAGGGCGAGATTGTGATTGCCGAAGAAATCGCCAAACTCGTGCCCAGCGTCGAACAGGTGCGCCTGGTCAGCTCGGGCACGGAAGCCACCATGTCGGCCATCCGCCTCGCACGCGGCTTTACCGGCCACGACAAAATTATCAAATTCGAGGGCTGCTACCACGGCCATTCCGACAGCCTGCTGGTGAAAGCGGGCAGCGGCCTGCTCACGTTCGGCAATCCCTCTTCCGCAGGCGTGCCCGCCGATTTCACCAAACACACGCTGGTGTTGGAATACAACAACGTCGCCCAACTGGAAGAAACCTTCGCGCAAATCGGCGGCGAAATCGCCTGCGTCATTGTTGAGCCGTTTGCCGGCAATATGAACTTGGTCAGGCCGTCTGAAAACTTTGTCAAAGCCTTGCGTGAGCTTACCGCCAAACACGGCGCGGTGCTGATTTACGACGAAGTGATGACGGGTTTCCGCGTTGCGCTCGGCGGCGCGCAGTCGCTGCACGGCATCACGCCCGATTTGACCACCATGGGCAAAGTGATCGGCGGCGGTATGCCGCTGGCCGCGTTCGGCGGGCGCAAAGACATCATGGCCTGCATTTCCCCGCTCGGCGGCGTGTATCAGGCGGGCACATTATCGGGCAACCCCGTCGCCGTCGCCGCAGGCTTGAAAACGCTGGAAATCATCCAACGGCAGGGCTTCTACGAAAACCTCACCGAGCGCACCGCGCAGTTGGTTGACAGCTTCAAAACCGCCGCCGCCGAGACGGGCGTGGCATTCTCCGCCGACAGCGTGGGCGGCATGTTCGGCTTGTATTTTGCCGACCGTCTGCCGCAAAACTACGCCGACATGGCGCGTTCAAATGTGGACGGCTTCAAAACCTTCTTCCACGGTATGCTCGACAAATCCGTCGCCTTCGGCCCCTCCGCCTACGAAGCAGGCTTCGTTTCCGCCGCGCACACCAGCGGGCTGATCGAAGAAACCGCGGCGGCCGCGAAAGAAGTGTTTAAGGCAATGGCCGTCTGAAAAAACAATCTGCCAAAAAAGCAGCCTGAAAGCGGAAAACCGGTCTACATCCCGACGCGGCATTTAAATAGGCCGTCTGAAAACCCGTAAAACGGATTTTCAGACGGCCTCTCGGTCTATTCGTGCAATCAATCAGCAGTGCACCAGCGTGCCCTCGTTTTCGCCGGCGATAACGCGTTTGAGCGCGCCTTCCTGTGCGATGCCGAACACGACGATGTTGAGCCTGCGTTCGCGGCAGAGGGCGAAGGCGGTAGCGTCCATCACTTTGAGGTTTTTGTTTAAGGCTTCGTCGAAGGTGATGGTGTCAAAGCGGGTGGCGGCGGGGTCTTTTTTCGGGTCGGCAGTGTACACGCCGTCCACATTGGTGGCTTTGAGCATCACGTCGCAGTTCATTTCCGCGCCGCGCAGGGCGGCGGCGGTGTCGGTGGTGAAGAAGGGGTTACCCGTGCCGCCGGCGAAGATGACGACCTTGCCTTCTTTCAGATACTGGATGGCTTTGGGGCGGGCGTAGGTTTCGGCAATCTGCTGCATCGACAGGGCGGATTGGACGCGGGCTTTCACGCCCAGCGACTCGAACGCGTCTTTGAGGGCGAGGGCGTTCATCACGGTGGCCATCATGCCCATGTAGTCGGCGGTGGCGCGGTCCATGCTGGCGGCCTGCGAGGACACGCCCCGGAAGATGTTGCCGCCACCGACGACGATGCCGACCTGCACGCCCATATCGGCGATTTCTTTCACCTGGCCGACGATGCGCATGATGGTGTCGCGGTTGATGCCGAAGGGGTCGGCGCCCATCAGGGCTTCGCCGGAGAGTTTGAGGAGGACGCGTTTGTATTTGAGAGGGGCGGTCATGTGGGATTCCTTATATAACGGGGTGGGAAGGCAAAACGGCGGGCATTATACGCTTATCCCGCGCCGCGCCCGAGAGGCCGTCTGAAAAAATTCCGGCGGGGGGAAGCGGAAGCTGTTTTGCGTCAAACGGGCGCGGCGGCAGGCGGCGCGGCGCGGCGTTTCGGTTTACAATCCGTCTGCCGTTTCAGACGGCCTTTTCCAACATTCCGATTAGGAGACAACACCATGAAAACCAAACTCGCCGCCGCCCTGCTCTGCCTGTGCGCCTGCTCCGCCCACGCCGCCTGCACGCAGAGCAGCCAGCAGTGCGTGCACTACAAAAACGGCAATGTCGCCGGCGAAGGCGCGTGCACGGTAACCAAATGCCAGGACGCATCCGGCAGCTCGCTCAAATGGCAGCAGAAAGGCGGCGCGGCGGTGGCAGTGGAAACGAAAAACGGCAAAACCACAGTCAACGGCAAGCCCGGCGGCCAGGTGAAAAACGGCAACGCCGCCAGCATGGGGCTGACCTGCTACGGCGTGGCCGCCAACAAGGGCGAGCAGTTCTGCGCCACAAGCTACTGATTTGCGATTTGCCGCCAACCGACAACATTAAGGCCGTCTGAAAGATGAGTTCCCGCCTCCTGCGCCGTCTTTTCACGGCCGCTTTTTTCCTGCTTGCCGCCTTCCTCGCCTATTCCTTCGCCGCCAAACAGCCGCTGCAAACCGACCTCGCCGCCCTGCTCCCCGCCGAGCAGCAGCCCGACGCGCTGCTGGTTGCCGCCGACAAAGCGGGCGAGGCGCAGTTGAACGGGCAAATCGTCATGCTCACAGGCAGCGCAAATGCGGAAACGGCTTTTCAGGCTGCCGCCGAAATCGCCGGCAAATGGCGGGAAAGCGGCGTGTTTGCCGAGGTAGACAGCAGCGTGATGCCCGATTTGGACAGCGTGCGCGCCGATATGCAGCGTTTGGCGCAGGCAACGCTGCCGCAGGAGCAGGCGCGGCTGCTGTTTCAAGAACCGAAACGGTATTTCCAAACCCGCGCCGAAGATGCGGCGAACCCGTTTGCCGCCGTTTCGCCGCTGTCGCTGGAACAAGACTGGCTGGGCTTCGGGCGGTTTGTGGCGGCGAAAGCCAATCCGCAAAGCCGTTTGCAGTGGAATATGGACAACGGCATGTTGTTCACGGAGGCGGACGGCAAAACATGGGTATGGCTGCGCGGCAAACTGGCGGCAGACACGCGTTTTGCCGGCAACGGCACGCTGCTGCCGCTCATCCGCGACAGCCGCGCCATCGCGCAAAAACACGGTGCCGAAACGCTCTCAGCGGGCGGCGCGCTGTTTGCCGCCGCATCCAAAACCGCCGCCGAAGCGGAAAGCAAAGCCATGAGCATCGCCGGCACGCTGGCCACGTTTGCGCTGCTGCTGTGGGTGTTCCGCAGCGCGCGCGTGTTCTGGCTGGCGTTGCCGCTGGCGGCGGGCATGCTCACGGGGCTGGCGGCGGCGTTGGCGGTGTTCGGCGAAGTGCATATTCTGACGATTGTGATTGGCACGAGTTTGGTCGGCATGCTGGTGGATTTTCCGCTGCACTGGCTTGCGCCGTCGGTTTTCAGGCAGCCTGAAAACGAAAAATGGTCGTCTGAGAGCGCGATGAAACACGTTTTGCCCAGCTTTGCCGTGAGCCTGCTGATTACCGTGTTGGGCTACGCGCTGCTGTGGTTCACGCCGCTGACCGTGCTGCGCCAAACCGCCGTGTTTTCGGGCTTCGCGCTGCTGGGCGCGTTCGGCGCAACCGTGCTGTGGCTGCCGCCGCTGTTTCGCCGTTATCAGGCAAAAGCCGTGCCGTTTGCGAAATTGACGGAAAGATTACTCCGCCTGAAAGGTCGTCTGAACAAGCGTCTGCACAAACGCGGCTGGCTTGCGCTCGGCGGCATTTTCTTGGCGGTAGGGCTGTGGCGCAGCGACTGGCACGACGACATCCGCCAATGGGTCAATATGCCCTCTGAAATGCTGGCGCAAGTGCAGCGCATCGGCGAATTGAGCGGCACCGATTTCGGCGGACGCTACATCGTTGCCGAAGCCGCCAGCGAAGACGCGCTGCTCGCCAAAAACGCCGAACTCGCCCAAGCCCTGCAACCGCTCGTTGCCCAAGGCAAACTCGGCGGCTTCCAATCGCTAGACCAATTTATCGCCCCCGTTGCCGCGCAGCAGCAAGTGCAACACCACCTGCGCGAACTCGCAGGGCAGCCTGAAAACTGGCAGCCGCTCGCCGACATCGGTATCCCAAGCGAAACCATACGCCAAGCCCTGATTCAGGCAGCCGACACGCCGCCGCTCACGCTTTCAGGCAGCCTGAAAACCGCGCTCGCCCAAGCATGGCAGCCGCTGTATCTGGGCGAAGTAGAACGCGGTCGCTACGCCGCCGTCGTGCGCTTGAACGGTTTGACAGACGAAGCCGCCGTCCGCACCGCCGCACTGGGCCTTGCAGGCACACACTGGGCAGACAAACGCGCCCACCTCAACGCCCTCTTCCACCACACGCGCAACCAAGCCGCATGGCTGAAACTCGCCTCCTACGCGCTGGCGTGGCTGCTGCTGTGGCGGATGTTCGGCGCAAAACGCGGCAGCAAAATCCTTGCCGTGCCGCTTGCCGCCGCCGTCTGCACCGTTGCCGCGCTCGGCTGGCTGGGCATTCCCGTGAGCCTGTTTGCCATGTTCGGGCTGCTGCTCGTTTCCGCCATCGGCGTGGATTACGCCGTTTATGCCGTAACCGCCAAACACACCGCCGCCGCACGCTTGGGCGGCATGCTGCTCGCCGCCGCCACCACCGCCCTTTCCTTCGCCCTGCTCGCATTCAGCAGCACGCCCGCCGTTGCCGCATTCGGGCTGACGGTAACGATAGGCGTGGGGTTTAATCTCTGGCTGGCGGGGGCGTTGTTGGCAGATTGAAACCTTTGCAAAACCTTATTGGCAGCCTGAAAAAATAAAAAATGCCGTCATCCCCGCGTAGGCGGGAATCTTGCTTGATAACAAGAAATTTTTGAAAAAACAAACTATTGCCTAAATCTTACTAAGATTCCCGCCTACGCAGGAATGACAGTAGCCGGGAAATTTAGGCGTTTTGCAAAGGTTTCAGATTGAAGCATACAGAAAGCCAAGCAGGTCGGGCATTGTGATGCCCGACGTTTTTATTTACGGCGGATAAAACCAAGATGCCCGACCTACACGAAAGGCCGTCTGAAAACCATCATTCCGTTTTCAGACGGCCTGACACGTTCACATTTTCCGACACAGCCCCGCTACGCTTTTCGCTATAATCGTCCCGATTTCCATTTTTCTGTCTGTTTTCAAAATGTTCAAACGCCTTCCCCTGTTTTTCCTCTGTGCCGCGCTGTTTTCAGGCTGCGCCACCCATCCCAAACACACCCCCGCCGCCGTGGAAACCGCTGAAACGCTCGGTCTGCCCGCCAGCCCGCAGCCGCCGATTGCGCCGCAATGGTGGCGTGCGCTCAACGATGCCAAGCTCGACGGCCTGATTGACACCGCCCTCGCTCGTTCGCCCGATTTGGCGGCGGCACAGGCGCGCTTGCGGCAGGCGCAGGCGGGGGTGGATTTGGCGGATTCGCAGCGCGGCGTGAAGATTGGATTGGGGCTGAGCGGTGCACTGCTGCACCGCGACGGCGTAAATGAGCGCGAGAAGCCCGAACTCATCAGCGATTTGGAAAAGCGGCTGCTGGGCGACCACGGCACCAATATCACTTATGAATCGCTGCAACTGCAAGGGCAATGGTCGCCAGATGTGTTCGGCAAATACAAGCACCAGCTGGAAGCCGCGCTGGGGCAGCAACGCGCCGTGGAATACGAAATCGCGCAGACGCGGCTGCTGCTGGCGCAGGGCGTGGCGACGTATTACCGCCAATGGCAGTTGCTGCTGGAAACGCGGCAGCGCGTGGCGCAGCGGGCGCAGTTGAACCGCGAACGCGAGCAGGTGGTGCGCGAGCTGATTCGCGCAGGACAACTTGCACCGAGCAAACTCTATGCCGTGCAACAGGGCAACAGCCGTTTTCAGGCTGCCTTGTCGGATTTGGACGGCAATATTGCCCAAGTGCGCCACGTGCTTGCCGCGCTGACAGGACAACCGGCGCAGGCGTTGGACACTTTCGCGCCCAATCCCGCCGCCACCACCCCCGCGCCGCCCGTGTCGCAGCTCACCGCCGATTTGCTCGGCAAACGCCCCGATTTGGCGGCGCAGCGCGAGGCACTGACCGCCCGCCGCCATCTGGTTGCCAGCGCAAAAACCGAGTTTTATCCGAACATTACCATCAAGGCGCTGGCGGGCTTGTCCAATGTGGAAATCGGCAACCTGCCGCATTCGTCGTCGTTTCTCGCCGGACTGCTGCCGAGCGTGAGCCTGCCGATTTTTACTTCCGGCACGTTGCGGGCGAACCTGTCGCGCAAGGAAGCCGAGTTTGACGAGCAGGCGGCGCGTTACAACAAAAACGTTTACACCGCCCTGCGCGAAGCCGCCGACGCGCTCACGCAGTACGAAACCGCCGCAGCCGCCGTGCGCGACCAGACCGAGATGACCGCGCTCGCCCGCCGCAACACCGCCGCCGCGCAAAGCCGCTTCCGCGCGGGGCTGGACAACAAACTGGATTTTCTGACAGCGCAGGACGAAACCCTGCAAAACGAAGCGCAACTGGCGCAGGCACAGGCGAAACTGTTTACCGCGTGGCTGGCGTTAAATACCGCCTTTGGCGGAGGTTTTGCGGCGGACAAATAAGGCAGCCTGAAAACGAGCAACGCGAGTTTCTGCGAAGCTAAAATCCTAAATGTCTTCTGAAACAAAATTTTGCTGTCATTCCCGCGCAGGCGGGAATCTTGGTTGAGCCGCATCAAAAGGCAGCAAAAACCACTGCCGCCGAAACCCGAACAAGATTCCCGCCTGCGCGGGAATGACGAAAGTTTGAGGCAGCCTGAAACGCAAAGGCTACCTGAAAACCAGCAAGCTAGTCGGGCATCCCTACCCGACCTACCCATAAGGACTCCCCATGCCCCTGCAATCCGGCGGCTACACCTTCAAGCCGCATGAAATGCCCTTTATGCCGGGTTCGCCCGCCTCGCCCGAGCATCCGAAAAAGCGGCGGCTCGCGTATCTTGCCATCGGTTTATTACTCGCGCTGTCGTCGGGCTTCCAAAACGGGCTGCTCACCGCCTCGCTGCCGCAACTGCGCGGCGATTTGTCGCTCGATTTGCAGCAGGGCGGCTGGATTCAGGCGGCGTATTTCATGGCTTACGCCTGCATGAGCGTCCTCTTTTTCAAAGTCCGCAAGGCGTATGGCCTGCAACGCTTCGTCCGCATCACCCTGTTCGCCCAGCTTGCCGCCAGCCTGCTGCAACTGGTTTATCACCATTACGAAGTGGAACTCATCGCGTGTGTTGCCGCCGCCGTCGCCGCCAGCGGCCTGCTGGTGCTGTCGATTTACTACATGATGCAGGGCTTTACCGGCACGAAAAAGCTGGTCGGGCTGGTGTTCGGGCTGGGGCTGATGCAGGTCGGCACGCCGCTGGCGCAGAGCCTCGTGCCGCTGCTGTATGGCGACGGCGACCTCAACGGCGTGTTCGCCTTTCAGGCTACCCTCGCGCTCGCCTGCACCGCCTGCCTGTTCGCCCTGCCGCTGCCGCCCGGCATCACCGTGCGCAAATCGTTCACGCTGACCGACGCGCTCAGCTTTACCCTGTTCGCCTCCGGCATCGCGCTGTTGTGCGCCTTTCTCGTGCAGGGGCGCACGGTGTGGTGGACGACGCAGTGGCTCGGCTGGCTGCTCGCGGGCGGTGTGGGGCTGACGGGGCTGGCGTTGTACATCGAATCGACGCGGCACAAGCCGATGCTGGACTGGCACTGGATGACCGTGCCGCAAATCCTCATCTTCGCCGTGATGGGCGTGATGGCGCGGCTCTTGACCTCGGAGCAGACCGTCGGCGCGGCGGGGCTGATGGGCGCGGTGGGCATGGGCAGCGCGCAGATGAGCACGTTTTACCTGATTGTTGCGGGCGGAATGCTGGCGGGTGTGGTCGGCAGCCTGATTTTGCTGGATATCAACGACATCCGCCGCCCCGTGATGGTTGCGCTCGCCTGTTTCGCCCTCGGTGCGTGGCTGGAAATCGGCGTGGGCATGCAGACCCGCCCCGCGCAACTTTATTTCAGCCAGTTTATCGTTGCCTTTGCCTCGCTGCTGTTTATGGGGCCGATGATGCTTGAAGGCGCACTGCGCGCGCTGGCGAAAAGCCCCGACCACATGATGAGCTTCTCCGCCGTGTTCGGCCTGTCGCAAACCCTCGGCGGGCTGGCGGGTGCGGCGGCATTCAGCGCGTTTTTAACTTACCGCACCCGCGACCACCTCGCCGCCATCGCGCAAAACCTGACCCTCTCCAACCCCGCGCTCGCCGCCGACATCCAGCGCAACGCCGCCGCCCTCTCCGCCACGCTCTCCGACCCCGTGCTGCTGCAAGGCCGCGCCGTCTCGCAAATCACCGCGCAGGCGGGCAAAGAAGCGGCGGTGGCGGCATACAGCGACCTGTTCGCGCTGCTGGCGGCGATGGCGGCGGTATCGACCCTCGTCGCCGTCGCCCTGTGGCTGTACCGCCGTTATTACAAGATTGATATTCTGGCGGCGGAGAAGGCGAAAGTGTTTGCGGCGTTGGGGAAATAGTGTTTCAGACGGCATTAAAGGCAGCCTGAAAACCACCGCACCAACCCATTAACCGAATCAACCCCCAAATCAACGGAAAGCAAAAAATGTCCCAACCCGACACCCCCGAACAACCCGACACCGAATCCCAAAAAACCGCCGTGCCGCAGCCCAAGATGCAGCCTGAAACGTCGTCTGAAACCCCGTCCGAGCCGCAAGAGCCCGCCCAATGGCAGCCTGAAAAACACCGTTTCGGCAGCATCGGCATACTCGCCGCCAGCGCAATCGGCGTGGTGCTTGCCCTGTATGCCTTCCGCCTGCCGCCCTTCGGCATGGGCGAGGTTTACACCAACAACGCCTATGTGCGCGGCAGCGTAACCACCGTCAGCCCGCGCGTGGGCGGCTATGTGCAGAAAGTTCTAGTACGCGATTTTGACAACGTAAAAGCCGGTCAGCCGCTGGTGGAAATCGACCCCGCGCCCTACCGCGCCAAAGTCGCCCAAGCCGAAGCTGGGCTGGCGGGGCAGCAGGCGGCGTTGAACAAAACCGTGCAGGACAAAGCCTCCGCCCTCGCCGTCTCCAAAGCCAACCAAGCCGCGATTGACAACGCCCGCGCCCAGCTTGACCGCGCCCGCCGCGAATGGCAGCGCATACAGGCGGTGAGTGCCGATGCCGTGTCGCAAAGCAGCCGCGATGCCGCGCAAACCGCCGTTAAACAAGCCGAAGCGGGCCTGAAACAGGCGCAGGAGCAATACGCCGTGGCGCAGCAGAACATCATCAACACGGGCGTAGGGCGCGAGGGCGCACAGGCGGGCATCGCCAACGCGCAAGCCCTGCTGGACTTGGCAAAACAGGATTTGGGGCATACTGTGATTTACGCACCCGCCAGCGGCAAACTCGGCGAAGTCAGCGTAAAACAAGGGCAGCTTGTGAGCGCGGGCACGCAGCTGATGTCCGTCGTGCCACCCGAACGCTGGATCATCGCCAACATCAAAGAAACCGATATGGCCAACGTGAAAATCGGGCAGAGTGCCAGCGTGAGTATCGACGCACTCGGCGGCAAGGCGTTCAGCGGCAAAGTCGCCGAAATCTCGCCCGCCACCGCTTCCGAATTCAGCCTGATTAAAGCCGACAGCGGCACGGGCAACTTCGTCAAAATCGCCCAACGCATCGCCGTAAAAATCGTATTTGACGCAGGGCAACAGGATTTGGAACGCCTCGCGCCGGGGATGTCGGCGGAAGTGAACATTGCTACGAAGTAAGCCGAACATTAAGCCGTTCAATTTAACAACATCTGCTCGGCGCAGGGACTTGCCCGCCCATTGACAGGCGTTCCGCTTAATACAGCCATAAAGGCCGTCTGAAAACCGAAAAATATGTTTTCAGACGGCCTTATCTTTGCACGCCACCCAATGCAGCCTGAAACCTTTGCAAAACCTCAAAACCCACCCAACTACTGTCATTCCCGCGCAGGCGGGAATTTTGTTGGAATTCAAGAATGCTTGAATAAACAAGCTATTGCTTGGCTTCAAACAAGATTTCCCGCCTGCGCGGGAATGACGGCGATTTAACTATTTCTTGTTTACTTCGAGGTTCGCCAAGGTTGCAGCCCAAACACCCGCAACACGCTTTCAGACGGCATCAATCACAGGTAAAATCACACCGTTTCACATTTAACGTTTTTTACAACACGGGCAGCCCAAGCGTGCCGCCCATTCCCACTTCATATTTAAAGGATAAAAAATGTCTGCTCAATTTGATGTCGCCGTTATCGGCGCAGGCCCGTCAGGCTCGGTTGCCTCCGCCCTGCTTAACAAACAGGGCTTCAAAGTATGCGTGCTGGAAAAACAGCATTTTCCGCGCTTTGTGATTGGCGAGAGCCTGCTGCCGCACTGCATGGAAATGCTGGAAGAAGCCGGTTTTGCCGATGCCGTGCGCGCCGAAAAAGGCTTTCAGTTTAAAAACGGCGCGGCGTTCGCATGGGGCAGCCGCCGCACCGCGTTTGACTTCACCGAGAAATTTTCAGACGGCCCGGGCACGGTGTTCCAAGTGCGCCGCGAAGTGTTTGACAAAATCCTGATTGACGAAGCCGCCAAACAAGGCGTGGAAGTGCGCTTCGGGCACGGCGTAACCGCGTTTGACAACAGCGGCGACACGGCGCGTTTGAGCGTGGAAACCGACACGGGCGAAAAATACGAACTCACCGCCCGTTTCGTCTTGGACGCAAGCGGCTACGGGCGCGTGCTGCCGCGCCTGCTGGACTTGGAAACCCCGTCCCACCTGCCCCCGCGCATGGCGCATTTCACCCGCATCACCGACAACATCGCCGCCGATGCGGATTTTGACCGCAACAAAATCCTGATTACCACCCACCCGCAGCACCGCGATGTGTGGTTTTGGACAATCCCCTTCGGCGACAACACCTGCTCGCTCGGCGTGGTCGGCACGCCCGACAAACTCGCGGGCGAACCCGAAGCCGTGTTGAAAAAAATGGTTGCCGACTGCCCCAATCTCGTTGAATTGTTTCAACATTCCAAATGGGAAAACGGCTTCCCCTACCGCAGCATCCAAGGCTATTCCGCCAACGTCAAAGCCCTTTACGGCAAACATTTCGCACTCTTGGGCAACGCCGCCGAATTTCTTGACCCCGTGTTCTCATCGGGCGTAACCATCGCGCTGCACTCCGCCAAACTCGCCGCCGACCTGCTCGCACGACAGCTCAAAGGCAGCGCGGCAGACTGGCAAACCGAGTTCGCCGAACCGCTGATGGTGGGCGTGAACGCCTTCCGCACCTATGTTGACGGCTGGTACGACAACCGCTTCCAAAACGTGGTGTACGCCCCCAACCGCAGCCCCGAAATCGGCCGCATGATTTCGTCCATTCTCGCGGGCTATGCGTGGGATACCGCAAACCCGTTTGTGGAAAAATCGGAGCAGCGGCTCAACACGCTGGCGGAACTGGTGGGGGATTTGGCGTTTGAATAAGTGTTGATGTCGTCTGAAAACAGGTGCAGGTCGGGCATTGATGCCCGGACAAACACCGACCTGTTTATCTTAAAATACGCCGTAACGGCTTTATAAAGGTTTCAATCTGAAATCTTCCCCATCATCTTGAATAGCAAACCCAAAGCAGCCTGAAAAACCGTCCCGCCGTTTTTCAGGCTGCCTTGTCTTTTCCAGCCAATCGGCTACAATGTGCAAACGTTGCTACATTATAGGAGACGACCATGCAAACCATCAGCAGCCGCGAATTTAACCAAAACGTTGCCAAAGCCAAAAACATGAGCGACACCGCCCCCGTATGCATCACCGACCGTGGCGAGCCAGCCTATGTGTTGATGAACTATGCGGCGTATCAAAACCTGCAAGGCAAAAAAGCGAGCTTGGCGCACAAACTTGCCGACCCCGAAGCCGATTTGATTGACGTGGAATTTCCACGCTGCATTATCGCCGACCGCGAGGAGTTGTTCTGATGTATCTACTTGATACCAATGTCGTTTCCGAAATCCGCAAAATCAGCCGGGGGCAAGCCGATGCGGCATTGGAACAATGGACGCATTCGGTCAGTTTTGACGACTGCCATCTTTCCGTGATTACCCTGCTGGAAATAGAACAAGGCATTTTGCGCGTGCAGCATCGCGGCGACGAAGCCCAATTTATGCGCCTGCAACACTGGCTCAACGACACCGTGATTCCCACTTTTGACCAACGCATCCTGCCCATAGACCGCCACACCGCCCGCATCTGCGCCCGATTGCACGTTCCCGACCAACGCCCCTACAACGACGCGCTCATCGCCGCCACCGCCATCCGCCACGACCTCACTCTGGTAACGCGTAACGTGCGGGACTTTGCTGAACTGAACGTGCCGCTGCTCAATCCGTTTGCGGGCAAGGCATAGTCTGAAAAACCAAAGGGGAGTAGGTCGGGCATTCATGCCCGACAAATCCTGGAACAAAAAACGTCGGGCATGAATGCCCGACCTACTTCCCCTCCCCGTCAGCATTAGAGAAGACGGGTTTCAGGCTGCCTCAAAGGTCGTCTGAAAAGCCAAAAGGCAGCCTGAAACCCCATTTTCAGGCTGCCTTTCCCATTCCCCCTTATTTCAAAAACGGATAATCCGTATAACCCCGCTCGCCGCCGCCAAACATCGTAGCACGGTCGGGCGTGTTCAGTTCCGCACCCAGTTCAAAGCGTTTGGGCAGGTCGGGATTCGCCAAAAACGCCGCGCCGTAGGCAATCAAATCCGCTGCGCCGTTTTCCAGCGCGGCTTCGCCTGTTTCGGCGGTGTAGCCCGTGCCTGCAATCACGGTTTTGCCCTGCACCATCGGCGCGAAGATTGCCAACTCGTCGCCCTGCGGATAGTGCGGCAACAGCGGAAACATCGGCGAACGCTGCATGATTTCCACAAAGGCGAAATCCAGTTTATTCAACTAGCCGATGAGCTATTCGTAGCTTGCCACGGGGTTGTCAAACGCGATGCCTGCGTAGGGGTGCAGCGGGCTGATTTTGATGCCGACACGTTCGCCGCCGACCGCGTCAATCAGCGCGCGCATACGTCCAGCGTGAAGCGGGCTTTGTTGGCGATGCTGCCGCCGTATTCGTCTTGGCGCAGGTTGGCGGAATCGGCGAGGAACTGTTGCGGCAGATAGTCGTTGGCGGCGTGCAGTTCTACGCCGTCAAAGCCTGCGGCAACGGCGTTTTTCGCGGCTTGGGCGTAGTCGGCGACGATTTGGCAGATTTCGGCGGCGGTCAGTTCGCGCGGGGTTTCGTAGTCTTTCGGCCCTTGCGATGTGAAATGCTGCATGCCTTCAATTTTTACCGCGCTGGGTGCGGCGGGCAGCACGCCGTTGCGTTTGATGGAATGGGCGACGCGACCTGTGTGCCACAGTTAGGCGAAAATCAGCCCGCCTTGTTCGTGTACGGCGGCGGTTACTTTTTTCCATGCGGCTATCTGCGCGGCGGTGAACAAGCCCGGTGTGAGCGGGCTGCCGAGCGCGTCGGCGGAGATGTTGACGGCTTCGGACAAAATCAGTCCTGCGGATGCGCGTTGGGTGTAATACTCGGCGGCCATCGCGCCGACGATGCCGTCTGTGTCGGCGCGGCTGCGGGTCATCGCCGCCATCACCATGCGGTTTTTGAGTTTCAGGTTGCCTAGGGTGTAGGGTTGTAAGAGTTTCATGTTGCGGTGTCCTGTTGGGCTTGGTTGAAAGTGTTGCCAGTATAAACACCATGCGTATTCGGATAAACGGGGTAAAACGGATAACATTTATCCGAATATGGAATAATTTTGATAAAAAAACAGCCTAAAAAACGCCGTCTAAATCCGTTCAGACAGCTCAAAATAATTTTGACAATTTTAGGAACTGGAATTTATTTGGTTTTAATTTTAATTGCACGCCAACTAAATTCTGATTTTTTTGGGTTTTTACTATAAATTGCAATAATTTCTACTTGTAATTCACTTTCATCATCAAAATTTTGTAGGAGGTATGAGGCAACGAATACATCCTCTACAAAAGCAAAGCCTTTTTCATGACGTTTCAAGCAGCCTGAAATTATTTTTATATCTTCATTTTTCAAAAAAACATCTATTTGTGCTTGTGCTAATAATATTTCTTGCGTTTCTTTTTTTTGATTGTACGCCGTATAAGCCAATACGTTATCGCCTATATTTGGCAAATCTCCTTGCCATGCTCCCATTGATGCTGATACATAGCTATTACGATTAAAAAATATCCCAATCTTATTGTTTTTTAAATTCTCTACTACGCCATTTCGTTTGTCTGCACAATCCCATAATTGACCATTTTCACGAGAGCTGATGTGCAGAATAGTTTGTCGTCCATTGGCTGCTTTTCCGATTAATAAGCAAACGGGTGTCCCTGACTGAAAATATGCAACCTCTTTTGTTTCTGTACCCACAATTGAAATAGCTTTCCTTTTTTCATTAGGGCGGAAAATAAATTTTGCTAGTTTTTTTGGATTCTTATTTTTTGGGGCATCTGCTGGCAAAGGTAAAGTAAATACCGTATCAAAATTAGCATCATATTCCTGTACATCATCAAAACATAAAACTAAAGCTTCAGGGGCATATTGTTGATATTGTTTGATTAATTCCTCATTGGACAGTGCATTCTCAGGAGAATACCAATCTGCATCTAATAATTTTTGTAAGGCATCGTCTATTTTCCAACCATGCTGTTCACGAATATTCCTTGTTTGTAATACTTCACCGTTTGCCCAAGCTGTTTCATTTTGTTCTATCAATAATTGTGCTAAATCAATATGTACGTTCACACTGAATTCAGGTTTTTGGCAACATTGTAGAGCCTGACAAAAACATGCTTTAGCTAAATCGGGTTGTTCTGAAGCATAGAGTTGCCCTGCTTTTTGCCATAACCAGAATTCTTTATTTTTATTTTTCAATAGATAACCTAAAGTTTGAGCAGCTTCTTGATGTTTACCCAATTGTTTAAGTAATTTCACTCTATCCCAATCCAACCATAAAACATCATCACCAACTGCAACTGAACGGGTATTCTCCAGCCATCCAATAATATGTTCCACATCTGCCGATGTTGCCTGCTGAGAAAAATGACTTACCCATTTCGCCAAACCCCGAGCAATACTGCAAACCAAAGGAGAAAACTGCTTTCCTTGATATTCGCCAGCTTGCCAATCGTCATCCTGAATACCATCAATTCGCACTACCCAATAAATAAAATTCAAATAATCAGGCGAATACGCAGATAGCTTGGTTAATTCACGCAAGATATTAGACAAAGACGAATCTGCCCGACGGTTAGGTAGTTTTGCATATTCTCGTGCCGTATCATAAATTTGTTTGATCTTGGCGTAATTAGGCGGGGTTTGTTCCAGTTTAGCAATAATTTCGGCAACCTGTTGCTTAATCAGACCATAATATGCCCAATTGATTTGAATCAATACATAAAAATCATTGATATATGCCTTGCCCCGCTCAATGGCAGCCTGAAAATTGCCCGCTTTTCGTAATGCTTTAATATGCTCACTTGGATTTTGATAATTCATGATAGTTTTTCTCTTACTACATCAATCAAATCAAGATCAGTAACAGCATGAACATGCACGCTGGATACAACGCCTTGTTTGTCAAAGTTAAGGGTGAATTGGATACGTTCCTGCCACTGCTTCATTAATACAATACTTAGCCGGTAATCATTTTCAGGAATAACAGAAACTGGTTTCCAATCAGGTAAATTTTGGCAGATGTGATTAAAAAGTACTTGCTGAGTGGGGGTATATGGAGATTTTGCCACGCACTCAACCGCCAAATTAATCAATATACTATATTGTTCTTCTTTTGCATTATGTTGCCATTTACTAATTCGATGGTTGCCTTTATAAGCAATCTGCAAACCAAATTCTCCCTGCCCTGTTTGAACACAATACTTTTCCAAATAAGGGTGTGATGATTGATGAACCAAACGGCACTGACAACATTCGGCTATTTGATGAAGGTATTCTTTCAATTTATTTGAAAAATCAGTTTCACTATTTTCAGGCAGCATCCAACCTGTTCCTATTGCAATTTGTTCGACAATTTGCTCTGCTTGATTGTTTATTTTCCAAATTGCTTGATCAAAAGGCGTTACTGGTGTGAAATTAAGCAAAATCGTTTTTTCAGTGGCAACAGTTAAAGCCGAATACAGCCAACGGAAATAACCTTCCGAATGCTTCCCTGCACTATGGGCACAGTTAATATAACAAATATCGCGATCCATTCCTTGTGCGTGATGTACTGTAGCAGCATAGCCGTAGCGTACATAAGCAAGATTAACCTCTGTTTTTTTCTTTTTTTCCTTTTGGTTTTTCCAAGCTTTTACAGCAATTGCTATATCTGCACCTAATTCAGGTTTTTCATTAATCAAAAATTCCACTAAAACGGGGTTGTTTGATTTATTGGCTAAGGTAATATCTTGTAATTGGAATGAAATAGGTTTATCACGCCCTTTTAATGGTTGCTTAATTTCTTCTGTTGGTTGAGTAACTGAAATACGCTCAAGATTTCCAGAATATATAGTCCTATTTTCATCATCTTGCCAAACATAAATCTCTAACCAATCACCAATTGACAAAAAATTGGACAATCCTAATTTTGAACGCAACCATTGGCTAAACCGCATACTTTGTTCATGTGTTTCAGTCAAATACCAAACAGGCTCATCATTTTGATAATGCGATAAAATCTCTTGAGCAGCGATGGATTTATCTTTTTGAGCAATTAACTTCGAATCAGGAAAATAAGATAAAGAGGCAAAACTATGTTGTTGTAGTGCATGAGCTAAATGTGTTGCCATTTTTAAAGCCCCCAAAAGATTTGGAGCATCAATGTCCAGCAGCGGCAAAACATAACTGTCTTCGCATTGGCTCAAAATATCACCACGCTGAATTTGATAGGGATCCCCAAAAAATATAGCTTTGCGTTTGCTTCCAGAAAAATCAATGAATTGAAATAAATCATCTAACAGTTTACCACTGCCATATCGTTTACCGTCTGGTGTAGTAAAAGCAGTATTACTTAGCAAATGAGCATTATCCAGTAAATAAATACAGTTTTTAGAATCCGAATTCGCACGCAATGGCATAGTTTTGGAGGAGGCGGTTTCTTCTTGTTCCATCAATTGAAATTTTTCTGTTTCCAAAGAGGATGAATACAAGTGTTGGTAAATACTTTTACCCTTAGAACCAACTAAACGCATATTAGGGTACAAGATAATATATTCTATTTTATTCTTAGATAAATTTTTGGCAAGCTGATGCAGTAGCTTTGTTTTCCCTGTTTTTGTCATACCTGTTAATGCAAATGTATGCTTAGAACTAGAGATAAAATCTAAAATATGTTGTAACGGAAGTTGCATATTTATGACTTTCTAATTTGACTTAGTAGGGTTATAATCAAATAATAAGTTAATTAAAATGTATTCTATAGGTTGGTAAAATATTTCATATTGTGTTGTAATTATTAATTAAATATTACCAGAACATTTCTAATTGTCAATAAATTCTCTTTATTGGCACAACCTGCTTTCGCCGCGCCAAACCGCGCCGTTTCTCCGACAAACAGGAGCAACCCCATGACCGCAACCCTGCATTACCAAAACGCCGAATTGTCCTACCAGCTTGGCGGCAAAGCCGACGCGCCCGCCATTGTCCTGTTGCATGGCGGACTCGGTTCGGCGGAGGACTTCGCCCCGCTGCTGCCCCGCCTGCAAGCGCATTTCCGCACCCTTGCCATCGACACGCGCGGACACGGACGCTCCACGCGCGGCGATGTGTCGCTGACTTACGCCCAAACCGCCGACGACGCACGGCAGATTATTGAAGCCGTCGGGATGCGCCAGTTTCACCTGTTCGGATTCAGCGACGGCGGCGTAACCGCTTACCGCATCGCCGCCGCCGATGCCCGCGTGTAATCCGTGCTGACCGTCGGCGCGCAATGGCACAGCCGCGACACCCCGCGCGAAATGATGGCAAGCCTCACCGTTGCCGATGTGCGCGAGCAGATGCCCGAACAGGTCGCCGCCTACCAAAAACACAACCCCCGCCCCGATTTGGACGCGCTGGTTACCGACCTGCGCCGCCTGTGGACGGACGACACGGCGGCGGGGTTCCCGAATGAAAACACCGCCAACATCAAAGCCCCGTGCTGGCGGTGCGCGGCGAAGACGATTTCCTGCTCTCCGCCATAGCCCTGAACGGCTTGCGCCAAGTCCTGCTCGCCGCGCATCTGATGAACGTGCCGTTTGCCGCGCATGAAGTGATAAAAAAGCAGCCCAATATTTTATGGGCGACGATGAAAGTGTTTTACAAGCTGGCGTAGTGAGTAGGTCGGGCATTTATGCCCGACAGCCCCAACCAATTTAAAAAAACGTCGGACATGAATGCCCGACCTACACGGCTTTTCAGGCTGCCTATCCAACAGCCCCAAAGGCAGCCTGAAAAATACCCATACCGCCAAACCAACAGGACGCCGATACACCATGACTATCCTAACCAAATACAACAGACCCATTTTCTTCTATTTTTGGTCAATGCTGATTCCAGCGGTGCTGTGGTTCGGCATGGCATATTTGAGCCATTTGCCCGAGCAGACATCTGCCACGCAAATCGGGCAAACCGTGTTAGGGATCGCGGGCTTGGTGTCGCCCATGCTGATTGCGCTGCATTTGTTCCGCCAAGATGCCGATTTATGGAATGATTTGAAACACCGCCTGTCCTTGCGCCAGCATTTTTCGCCGTTTGCCATCGCGCTGATTTTGCTGCTGACATACGGCTCCATTATGGCGGCGCAAGTGATTTCCACCTTTTTCGGATATAGCTGGGCGCAGTTTCATATTTCGGGGCAGCCGTCTTTCCAGTCCGCCTTTGTATCCGCATGGTTTGTGCTGACTTTTGCCCCGCTGGTTGAAGAATTGGCGTGGCACAGTTACGGCACAGATGCGCTGTTGCGAAAATTCAGCCTGTTTTCCACTTCTATGATTTTCGGCGTGTATTGGGTGGTGTGGCATCTGCCGCTGGCTTTTGTGAAAGGCTATTACCACAGCCATGTGGTCGCGGAAGGCGCGCTGGCTTCCATTAACTATGCCGCCAGTATTTTCCTGTTTGTGCTGATTATGAACTGGCTGTACTGCAAATTCGGACGCAATATTTGGATAAGCGTGCTGTTTCATCTGGCTGCCAACACGGGCAATGAAATTTTCAACACGCACCCCGATACCAAAATCATACAAACCTTGATTTTCCTGCTGTTCGTGATTGCGATGATTGCCAAAGACCACAAACTGTTTTTTGCCAAATACAGCGCGTAGGTCGGGCATTCATGTCCGACAAGCACTGGGAAATTAAAAAACTGTCGGGCATCAATGCCCGACCTACACGCTGAAACCCCAAACGTCGTCTGAAACCCCAATCCCCAACCCAAAGGAATCCCCATGCGCCTTATCCCAATCACCGCAGCCGCCCTCGCCCTTGCCGCCTGCACCGCGCTGCCCCACCTGCAAACCCTGCCCGCACTGCCGCAGCAGGTGCAGTGGTTCAAGCTGGAACAGACCGATGCCGCAGGGCAGACCGTGCAGACCAGCCTACTGGCGGTGGAGCAGCTTTCAGACGGCATCCGCTTTGTGCAGACCGACGCGCTCGGCGCGCCCGTGTCGCGGCAGACCGTTACCCCGCGCGGCTGGAAAAACGACGGCTTCATCATGCCCAACGCCCAATCGCGCCGCCTGTTTGCCGCGCTTTTGCCGCTGATTGCCGCCCGCCGCGCCGAAACGCTGTATCCCGATGTGCAGCAGATGCAGCCTGAAACGTCGTCTGAAAGCCATCAGACGTTTTGCCCCGAAGGCAGCGGCGCATTATTCCGCTACCGCAACCGCGATTTGTGGTGCGTGGCGCACAGCGGCAGCCGCTTTGACATCGCCTTCCCCGACCAAACCCGCTGGACAGCCCAGCCCATTGAAGAATAAACCATGACCACCCCCGTTTACCTCAGCCGCCCCGCCGTAACCAGCGCACTCGGCAGCGGACTGCAAACCCATATCCACGCGCTGCTGAACCCGAGTGCCGACAGCCCGCTTACCTTTTCCGAGCAATGGGTGCGCGGCGAACCCTACGCATTCGGCGCGGTTGGCGAAACCCTGCGCCCTTTTTCAAACGACCTTGCCGCCGAACACCGCAGCCGCAACAACCAATTACTCTGGCACGCCCTCGCCCAAATCGAACCCGACATTCAGACCGCCCTCGCCCGCTACGGCAGCCACCGCGTCGCCGTGGTGATTGGCACGTCCACCAGCGGCGCGGACGAAAATATCCCGCTGTTTGAACACGTCTCCCACGGCGGCGGCTGGGCGGACAAACCGTTTAACCAGTTGCAGCACACCATGAACGCGCCCGCCGAATTTGTCGCCCAAGTGTACGGCCTGCAAGGGCTGCGCTACACCGTCTCCACCGCCTGCACATCAGGCGCGCGCGCCCTCATCAGCGCGGCACGGCTGTTGCGCGCCAACCTTGCCGATGCCGTAATTTGCGGCGGCGCAGACACCCTGTCGCCCTTAACCATCAACGGCTTCGCTTCGTTGGAAGTGTTGTCGGACGGCCTCGCCAACCCCTTTTCCGCCCGCCGCAACGGCATCAACATCGGCGAAGCCGCCGCCGCATTCGTGATGACCCGCGATGCCGATTTCGGCGGCAAAATGCAACTGCTCGGCTACGGCGCAAGCAGCGATGCCTACCATATGTCCTCGCCCCGCCCCGACGGCTTGGGCGCGGCGCAGGCGTTTCAGGCTGCCCTCAACCACGCCCGCCTCAGCCCGCAGGACATCGGCTGGATCAACCTGCACGGCACCGGCACGCGCCACAATGACAGCATGGAAAGCCGCGCCGTCGCCCAAGTGTTCGGCAGCCAAACGCCCTGCACTTCCACCAAACCCAGCACAGGACACACCCTCGGCGCAGCAGGCGCATTGGAAGCCGCCTTTGCATGGGGCGTTGCCAGCCGCGACACCAACCCGCGAGGCAAACTCCCGCCACAGCTCTGGGACGGCACACCCGACCCCGAACTGCCCTCCATCGCGCTTACCGACGAAAACAGCGTGTGGCCGTCTGAAAAACGGATTGCGGCGAGCTCGTCGTTTGCGTTTGGCGGGAGTAATGCGGTGTTAATCATCGGCGAAATGTAAACGGCGCGAAAAAGGCAGCCTGAAAACCATTTTTTAGATGCTGTTTTCGCTTCGCTAAACCGCGCTTTACTCGTTTTCAGGCTGCCTTAATCGTTTAAGAGGATAGATGGATATGGATGAAAAAAAAAAAAAGAATTTCTTAATAATTTAGTCAACCGATACCTATGGAACTATTCGTTACTGCTCAATTTACTTTTCCTGCCCTTTTACCAGCCCCACCAACCTTTTTGGATTGCGCTCGGCTGCGTGTTCGCGCTCATTGGAAAAATGCAGGGATTGGGCTTTAAATTGCAAAACCACATCGCCTTGTTGGACATAAAAAGAGCTTGGGCAAATAAAAAAGTATTTTTGATTAGGATAGCGGTTTCCTGTTTGGCAGTGATGCAAATCTGGCTGTCTTGGAATGCAGAAACAAACGGCTGGGTATGCGGGTCTCTTTGTCTGAACAGCGAAATCGTGCAAAAAATCTTTCTTAGCGGGGCTTATTCTATGGATTTTTACTTTCTCTTTATCCTGATGATCGACCTTAACAAGTTAAAAGAAAGCATTTGAATGGCGTTTGGTTTCAACAGCACGGCAGAACAAGCAGCGCAATAAAGGCCATCTGAAACCTTTGCAAAACCCCTGAGGCAGCCTGAAAAATAAGCAATGCCGTCATTCCCGTGCAGGCGGGGATGGCTTCACACTTTCAACACCAGCTTGCGGTAAACCCATTCCCCCGCAAACAGCACGCCCATCAGGATATACGACACAATCCCCGTGTAAACCGCCCACCAGTCATGCCGCCCGCTCCATGCCAGCAGTGCCGCCATGCCGCCGTTAAACACAAAAAATCCGCACCAAATCTGCGTTACCCGCCGCGTGTGGTGCACGCCTTCGGGTGGCAGGTTTGGGTGTTGCAGGCGGGCGAGGCGTTCAATGACGGTTTGTTTGGCAAACAGGCTGCCTCCGAACACCGCCAGCATCAGCGCATTGACGGCAACGGGATACCAATACATCGAATCGGGCAGCCTGAACACCAAAACGGCGGCGAAAAACGCAGCCAGCAACAGCGCAACCGCCCGCTGCCCCAGCGTTTGCGGTATGGCGGCGCGGATTAGCCACAGCACGCACATGGCGGCGGCGAGCCAGAAAAACGCGCCGTTTTCACGCCCGTAATACCATAGAAGCGGATAGGCGAGACTGGCAAGGGTGAGCAGGATTTTGGCGGCGGGCATGGTTAGAATGGAAATGTTCAAGCAGTTTGAAATGTTTGCGAAACGCCTAATTACCCAAATCACGTCATTCCCGCGCAGGCGGGAATCTTAGTCGGATTCGGGCAGCAGATTGTTTTGGCAAAAATTTCCGCAATTCAAACAAGATTCTCGCCTGCGCGGGAATGACGGAAATCGGGTTTCGGTTTCGCCGAAGCTGCGTTTTCAGACGGCCTGAAAACGGGTTTGGCAGTACCTGAGGTTCGGTAAAAGTTTCAGGCCGTCTGAAAACGGGTTCGCCCTCAGCGGCTGCCGTTTTTGTGGCGCAGCCAGTGCCAGGCCAGCCAGGCGAGGGGCCACAGGCGGCGCAGGGGGCGGGGGGCGAGGGTGCGGGCGGTGCGGCTGCTGCGGCTGTCAGCGAAGGCGGCGGCGAGGAGTTCGGCGGTGCGCACAAGGTTGGCGCGGCGGGTCTGCCGCTGTTGTTTGAGCTGGCGCAGGCGGATGTGTTCGGCGCGCACTTTCAGGCGTGCGAGTTGGATTTCGAGTTCGAGCAGTTCGCGTGTCTGGCGTTGTTGTTCATTCATCGTCGGCCTCTTTGTGTTTGGCGGTTTCGCCGCGCAGGCAGGCGATGTCGTCGCGGATGCCTTGTACGGCGGCGGCCAGGTTTTCGTTTTGCGTGCGCCAGAGGGCGATGATGCGGCGCAGGGAAAGGAGGGCGAGCAGGACGCAGAGGGTGGCGGTGGTGAAAAATACGGTGAGGGCGGCGGTGTCACCGAGCAGGCGGTTGAGGCCGAACATGAGGGCGAGGACGGCGGCAAAGAGGAGGACGGCGGCCAGAAGCAGGGCAGCGGCGATTTTGAAGGTGCTTGCGGCTTGGTCGGCGAGGTCGAGGGTGAGCAGGCGCAGGCGCAGGAGCAGCAGGTCGGTGCCTTTGTCGAACAGGATTTTGGCGTGGCCGATTTCGTCTTTGATGCCCATGGCGGATTCCGTGTCGGGTTTGGGGTAGGTTTGATGGAAGCAGGCCGTCTGAAAATGAGTTTTCAGACGGCCTTTGAGCCTGCGCCGGTTAGCGGCGGTTGAGCAGGACGCCGACGACGAGGCCGGCGAGGGCGGCGAAGCCCATGGCGTAGTAGGGTTTTTCGTGGACGGCTTTGTCGGCCTCTTTGGCGCGGCGTTTGATGCGTTTGCCGGCTTCTTCTTCAAAGTTGCGGAATTTTTCTTTGGCGTAGGCGGAGTTGCGTTTCAGGCTGTCGGCGGCTTCTTCTTCAAAGCGGCGCAGTTTGCGTTTGGCGGCGTCGAGTTTGCCGCCGAGGCTTTCTTTGAGTTCGGCGATTTCTTCTTCGCCGCGCTCGCGGCCGTTGTTGTAGAGTTCTTCCACGTCGTCCATGACGGCGCGGATTTCTTCCAGCATGGCGGCTTTGCGGGCTTCAAAGTCTGCTTGGTCGTATTTGCTCATTTACTGCTCCTGATAGGGGGTTGGGAAGGCGGGCAGTATAGCAAAGCGGGGCGGGGGCAATGTTAAACGGTATTAATTTGCGCAGTGCGACGGTAAAACTTTAATGATTGAGGCCGTCTGAAAAATGCAGCTTCGGCGCAGCCGAAAACGCATTTTTCAGACGGCCTCAAAGACGTGTTCAGCTGTCGGCTTTGAAGCGCAGCAGGTGGCGGCGGGTGGCCAGCCATGCGCCTGCGATGCCGAGGGCGGTTACGATAACGCAGACGGCGAGGGCTTCCCAGAGGCGGAAGTAACGCCAGCCGATATCGATGCCGTAGGGGCGGAAGATTTGGGCGACGAGGGGGCGGGTGGTTTCGGTGAGCCAGGCGCACAGGGCGAGGCTGAGGGCGGCGGAAAGCAGGCTCTGCCAGGCGGCCTGGTAGAGGAAGGGGCGGCGGATGAAGGAGGCGGGTGCGCCGAGGAGTTTGGTGATTTCGATTTCTTCTTTGCGGGCGAGGATTTGCAGTCGGATGGTGTTGTGGGCGACGAGGACGAAGGCGACGCTGAGGGTGATGGCGAGGAAGGTGAGGATGCGGCGCACGAGGGTGTCGATGCGGTAGAGGGTTTGCAGCCATTCGGTGTCGAGTTCGGCGGACTCCACCATCGGCAGGGCGGCGAGGTCTTGGCGCAGGGCTTGGGTTTGTTCGGGGGTGAGGCCGGGCTGGGGGGTAATGACGAAAACATCGGGCAGGGGGTTGCCGTCGAGCAGGGAAACCAGATCCTGCGCGCCCATGCTGTTTTGCAACTCACCCAGCCCTTGCGTTTTGCCGATGAATTCGCTTTTGCCGACGCGTTTGTCGGCGGCGGCGAGTTCCTGCACGGCGCGGCTGTCGGCTTCGGCGGCTGTTTGTTCCATGTAGAGGGTGATTTGCGGGGTTTCGCTGAGTTTGCCCAGCACGGCGCGGCTGCTTTCGATGCCCAGATAGAGGGCGAGCGGCAGGGTCATGGCGACGGCGAGCATGAGGAGGACGAGGAGGGTGGCCAGGGGCTGGCTCAGCAGGCTGCGGGCGGCGGATTTGGCGGCGGCAAGGTGCAGGGAGAGGTAGTTCATGCGGCGAACCTGCCTTCCTGCAAGCGCAGGATGCGGTGGCCGTAGTCGGCCATCAGGGTTTCGTCGTGGGCGGCGACGATGACGGTGGTGCCCGCTTCGTGGAAGGTTTTGAAGAGTTCCATGATGTCCAGCGCGTAGGCGCGGTCGAGGTTGGCGGAGGGTTCGTCGGCAATCAGGATGCCGGGCTGGCAGACGACGGCGCGGGCGATGCACAGCCGCTGCTGTTCGCCGCCGGAGAGGGTTACGGGGGCGGCGTTTTCGCGGCCGCCGAGGCCGACTTTGGCAATGGCGGTGCGGGCGCGCTTTTCCGCTTCGGCGCGGCCATAGCCGGCGATTTGCAGCGGCAGCAGCACGTTGTGCAGCACGTTGCGGTCGAACAGGATTTTGTGGTCCTGGAAGACGATGCCGATGTGCTGGCGCAAAAAGCCGGCTTGGTTGTCGTCGAGGCGGCCGGTGTCCTGGCGGTTGATCCACACTTTGCCCGAGGTGGGGCGGGTGATGGCGGCGATGAGTTTGAGCACGGTGGACTTGCCCGCGCCCGAGTGTCCGGCCACAAAAATCATCTCGCCCTTGGCGATCTCGAAGCTGACGTTTTTCAGTGCCTGAAAACCGCCCCGGTAGGTTTTGGAAACTTGCTCGAAACGTATCATTTTTTAGGAACGCTGCGCTGTGGGAAAACAAGGGGCGCATTATAGCCCAAACGCATCGGGGCCGTCTGAAAGGCCGCCGCAGCCGTGCGCAAACGCTTTTTCAGACGGCCTCTTTGCGCGGCTTTGAGGCTGTCTGAAAAAGGCGGCCGATTTGAAGCGGGCAGGCAAATACAGTAAACTGCCGCCCATTTAAAAAATTTATGGTAAACGCGAAATGAAAGCCGCTTTTGAAATCAAGTCCGCCCGCACCGACGCGCTCGCCGTGCGCGCCAACAGCGCGGACGCGGCGGCGGCCGACGCGGCTCTGGCCAAATGCGCGGCGCAATACCGCGAGCTGAACCTGCCGCTGATCCTTGATTTGCAGGCACTCGCGCCCGATGCCGCAACGCTCTCCGCCCTTCTGGCCGTGTTCCGCAAACACCGCCTGCCCGTCGCCGCCCTGCGCGGCGAGGCGTGGGAGCAGGCCGCCGCCGCCGCCGGTTTGGCATACAGCCCCGCCGGCAAAGGCGCGGCCGCACCCATCGAAACCGCCGACGCGGGCACGGTGGACGAAATCGCGCGCCAAGTGGGCGGCGCGGCGAAAAGCGGCGGCCATCCCACCGTATTCGTGTCCGAACCCGTGCGCACCGGCCAGCAGGTGTATGCCGAAAACGCCGATCTGATCGTTACCGGCATGGTGAGCGAAGGCGCGGAGCTGATTGCCGACGGCAACATCCACGTTTACGCCCCCATGCGCGGGCGTGCGCTGGCCGGCGCGGCGGGGCGGCGCGACGCGCGCATCTTCATCCAGTCCATGCAGGCCGAGCTGGTGTCCGTGGCCGGCATCTACCGCAACTTCGAGCAACGCCTGCCCGAACACCTGCACCGCAAGCCGGTGCAGATTTTTCTGCAAGACGACCGGCTGGTCATCGCCGCCATCGCGGCCTGACCCGCCCCCGAATTTTCAACATCCCCAAACAAAAGGAAAAACCGTGGCAAAAATCATTGTTGTAACCTCCGGCAAAGGCGGCGTGGGCAAAACCACCACCTCCGCCAGCATCGCATCCGGCCTCGCCCTGCGCGGCCACAAAACCGCCGTCATCGACTTCGACGTCGGCCTGCGCAACCTCGACCTCATCATGGGCTGCGAACGCCGCGTCGTGTACGACCTCATCAACGTCATCCAAAACGAAGCCACCCTCAACCAGGCACTCATCAAAGACAAACACTGCGACAAACTCTATATCCTGCCCGCCTCGCAAACCCGCGACAAAGACGCCCTCACCCGCGAAGGCGTGGAAAAAGTCCTCAACACCCTCACCGGCGAAATGGGCTTCGAATACGTCATCTGCGACTCCCCCGCCGGCATCGAAACCGGCGCGCTGATGGCACTCTACTTCGCCGACGAAGCCATCGTAACCACCAACCCCGAAGTGTCCAGCGTGCGCGATTCCGACCGTATTTTGGGCATCTTGCAGAGCAAATCGCGCCAAGCCGAGCGGGGCGGCAAAGTGAAGGAGCACCTGCTCATCACCCGCTACTCCCCCGAGCGCGTGGAAAAAGGCGAAATGCTTTCCGTGGACGACATCAAAGACATCCTGCGCATCCCCCTCATCGGCGTCATCCCCGAATCGCAAAACGTCTTGCAGGCATCGAACGCCGGCGAGCCCGTCATCCACCAGGAAGACGCCGTGGCCGCCGCCGCCTATCAGGACGTTGTCGCCCGCCTTCTGGGCGAAAACCGCGAAATGCGCTTTCTCGACGCCGAGAAAAAAGGCTTCTTCAAACGCATCTTCGGAGGTTGACATGTCGCTGATAGACAAACTGTTCGGCAAAAAGCCCAAATCCGCCGCCCTCGCCCGCGACCGCCTGCAAATCATCATCGCCCAAGAGCGCGCGCAGGGCGCGAACGCCACCCCCGACTACCTGCCCACCCTGCGCAAAGAGCTGCTCGAAGTGCTGTCCAAATACGTCAACGTCTCCCTCGACGACATCCGCATCTCGCAGGAAAAACAAGACGGGCTGGACGTATTGGAACTCAACATCACCCTGCCCGACCAACAGAAAAAGGCACAGCCATGACCCTCACCGAACTGCGCTACATCGTGGCCGTGGCGCAAGAAAAGCACTTCGGCCGCGCCGCCCAGCGGTGCGCCGTCAGCCAGCCCACCCTCTCCATCGCCATCAAAAAGCTGGAAGAAGAGCTGGCCGTCCCCCTGTTCGACCGCAGCAGCAACGAAGTCATCATCACCGGCGCGGGCGGGCGCATCATCACCCAGGCCATGCGCGTACTGCACGAAGCCGATATGATTTTCCGCCTGGCCGACGAAGGCAAAAACGAACTGGCCGGTACCTTCCGCCTCGGCCTCATCTTCACCGTCGCCCCCTACCTGCTGCCCAAACTCATCCTCTCCCTGCGCGAAATCGCCCCCGGCATGCCCCTGATGCTCGAAGAAAACTACACCCACGTCCTCACCGACGCCCTCAAACGCGGCGAACTCGACGCCATCGTCATCGCCGAACCCTTCCGCGAAGCCGGCATCACCACCCAGCCGCTGTACAGCGAACCCTTCTTCGTCATCGTCCCCAAAGGCCACAAATTCGAAGAACTCGACGCCGTAACCCAAAAAGAACTCGCCGAAGAAAACGTCCTCCTGCTCACCGAAGGCAACTGCATGCGCGACAACATACTCGAAAATTGCAGCGAACTGGCCGCCAAACAAAAAATCGACGGCCTGGCCAGCACCTTGCAGGGCAGCTCCATCAACACCATCCGCCACATGGTCGCCAGCGGCCTGGGCATCAGCGTCATGCCCGCCACCGCCCTCACCGAAAACGACCACCTCCTGTTCAGCATCATCCCCTTTGCCGGCGAAGCCCCCGTGCGCCGCGTCTCCATCGCCTGCCGCCGCAACTTCGTCCGCCCCAAAGCCCTCTCCGCCATCCGCCGCGCCGTCATCGCCTCCCAGCTTGCCGGCGTAACCTTCGCCGAACTCTGAACCACAACGGCAGGCCGTCTGAAAGCCGCTTTTCAGACGGCCTGCACAGGAAAAAACATGACCGAACAAGAACAGCAAAACCTCGAACGCATGGTGGCCGTCGCCACCGAAGCCCTCGAAGACATCAAAGCCAAAGACATCAGCATCCTGCACACCCAAGACAAAACCACCCTGTTTTCCCGCATGATTATCGCCAGCGGCGACAGCACCCGCCAGGTCAAAGCCCTTGCCAACAACGTTGCCGTCGGCCTCAAAGAAGCCGGCTTTGAAATCCTCAGCACCGAAGGCGACAGCGGCGAATGGACGCTGGTTGACGCGGGCGAACTCGTCGTCCACGTCATGCAGCCGGCCGTGCGCGACTTCTACGACATCGACACCCTCTGGGGCGGCGAAAAACCCCGCTACCAACAAGGCGCAGTCCCAATCTGGCACGCTGCCGACAACTGAACCCCTGAACCTGACGTAGGGTGTGTCGCCCCGAGGCGGCGCACGCGTTCCCTGCCGCATAACAAATCGGCGTGTTTTCCAAAACAGCAGAGGCCATCTGAAAAACCGCAAATCCGGTTTTTCAGACGGCCTTTCGCCTTACCGCCACGCCGAACCTGCCGTAGGATGTAGGCGGGCTTCAGCCAGGCAAAATATTGGTGAATTAATGGTTTAGCCGGGCTGAAGCCCGGCCTGCGACATATATTTTCTATCTTGTCCCGCCATACCTGCTTTGGCGTTGCACATAAAGCATGGGCACGTTTTCAAAGCGGCAGAGGCCGTCTGAAAGCCGCACACCGGTTTTTCAGACGGCCTCTGTCTGCCCTATTCCGCGCCCTCCCGATACACTCGCGCCGTGGCCAGATAATTCGCTGCCGACTGCCGCAGAAACGCCCGTTCCGCCGCCGTCAGCTCCCGCGCCGCCTTGGCGGGCGAGCCCGTGTAGAGGAAGCCGCCCGCCAGCCGTTTGCGCGGCGGCACCAACGCCCCCGCGCCGATGATCACCTCGTCTTCCACCACCGCGTCATCCAGCACCACCGCGCCCATGCCCACCAGCACGCGGCTGCCGACAGTGCAGCCGTGCAGCACCGCCCGATGGCCGACGGTAACGTCCTCGCCCAGCACCAGCGGCGAGCCTTCCGGCTTGGCGGCAGACGCCCCCGAAACATGCAGCACGCAGCCGTCCTGAATATTGCTGCGCGCACCCACGCGGATAAAGTTCACGTCGCCGCGCAGCACGGCAAACGGCCACACCGACACACCCTCCCCCAGCGCAACCCGCCCGATAACCACGGCGGCGGGGTCGATGTACACGTCTGCGCCAAGCTGCGGCAGATGGCGGTCGAAGGGGCGGATATTGTCCATGTCTGTTTCCTTTCAAAAAACGGTGCGGGCGGCGGGCATTGTAGCAAAAGGCCGTCTGAAACCGTGTATGCGGCTTGCCACACCCTGCCTTGACCAGTAGGTCGGGCATTTATGCCCGACGTGTTCAAATCTGCCGGTTTGTCGGGCATGAATGCCCGACCTACGCTACCGCTTTCAATCTGCCTCTGAGGCCGTCTGAAAACACAAGCCGTAGATGTCGGATACTTGTATCCGACATCCCGCGCGGCAGGGAAAGCCTGCGGAAAATGTCGGATTCGAGAATCCGACCTGCAATTTAACGGCAGAGGCCGTCTGAAAACCCGTAAAACAGGTTTTCAGACGGCCTCTTATTATGCGTATCACGCCTCAGGTCAGAAACACGGTGGCCAGGCCGAGGAAGATCAGGAAGCCGCCGGAGTCGGTTACGGCGGTGATGAGCACAGAGCTGCCCAGCGCGGGGTCGCGGCCGAGTTTTTCCATCACGATGGGAATCAGCACGCCGACCACGGCGGCCAGGAGCAGGTTGAGGGTCATGGCGGCCACCATCACGAGGCCGATGCCGATGCTGCCGTAGAGGGCGTAGGAGAGCACGCCCATCACGCTGCCCCAAATCAGGCCGTTGGCCAGCGCGACGCCCACTTCTTTTTTCAGCAGGCGGCCGGCCTGGATGTCGGCAAGCTGGCCGACGGCCATCGCGCGCACAATCATGGTGATGGTTTGGTTGCCCGAATTGCCGCCGATGCCGGCCACTATCGGCATCAGCGCGGCCAGGGCGACGATTTTCTGGATGCTGCCTTCAAACGCGCCGATGACACGGCTGGCGACAAAGGCGGTGCACAGGTTCACCGCCAGCCAGGTCCAGCGGTTTTTCACCGAGTCCCACACCGGGGCGAACAGGTCTTCTTCTTCCTGCAAACCGGCCATGTTCAAAATGTCGGCTTCCGATTCTTCGCGGATCACGTCCACCATTTCGTCGACGGTGATGCGGCCGATGAGTTTGCCCGAAGCGTCGATCACGGGCGCGGTAACGAGGTCGTAACGCTCGAACGCCTGCGCGGCTTCTTCGGCGTCATCTTCGGGCGAGAAGCGTACCACATCGGTGGCCATCACGTTTTCCACCAGCTCTTCAGGGTTGGAAATCAGCAGCTTGCGGATGGGCAGCACGCCGATAAGCACGTCTTGTTCGTCCACCACGAAGATTTTGTCGGTGTGGTCGGGCAGGCTGTCGAAGCGGCGCAGGTAGCGCAGCACCACTTCGCAGGACACGTCGGCGCGCACGCTCACCAGCTCGAAGTCCATCAGCGCGCCGACGGTGCCGTCTTCGTAGGACATCGCCGCCTTCACCTGCTCGCGCTCTTCCTCGTCGCGCGTTTGCAGGGCTTCGTACACCACCTGGTGCGGCAGGTCGTCGGCCAGCTCGGCCAACTCGTCCGCATCCATGTCTTCCACCGCCGCCAGCATTTCCTCGCGGTTCATCGCTTCGAGCAGCGTTTCGCGCACGGCTTCGGACACTTCCAAAAGCACGGCACCGTCGTCTTCCGGCTCGGCCAGCTTCCACACCAGCACACGCTCTTTGGGCGGCAGCGATTCGAGCAGCGCGGCCATGTCGGCCGGATGCAGCTCGTGCAGGATGCCGCGCAGCTCGGTCAGGCATGAATTTTGTTCGGGATCGGCCAGCGGCGTATCGGCGTTGATGTGCGCGTAAACCGGCAGCAGGGCGGCGGCCAGCTCGTGTACGCGGTCGATGTCCAAATCGAGGCGCGGCGCGTCGGCGCGGGGGGCGGGGACGGGTGTGTGGGCGTTCATGGATGCTCCGCCCGCGTGAAGGCGGCGGGGCTTCAGCGGGATTATTTGTAAATGAAAGATAAGGGAGAGGGCGAACCGGAAGAGTCCATTTCTGGCTGCCTGCGGCACAGGCGGGAAGGTTGTAAACGGGCGGCATTGTAGCACAAGCGGGCGTATCAGGCCGTCTGAAAAGCGTTTGCGCCGCGCCGAAGCCGCGTTTTGGCTACGCCGAAGCTGCACTTTCAGACGGCCTGATGTGTTGCCCGCAGCCTACACAAGGCCGACATTTTCTGACAAATCTTGATAATATTTACCATTCATAGCACAATACGCCCGCCGCGCCGCCTGCGCGGCAACCGTTTCCCGCAACTTTTCCAACAAAGAGAGAGCATGATGAAAAAAACCGCAACCCTGCTGGCCGCCGCACTGGCCGCCGCCCCCTTCGCCGCCGCCGCCGATTTCGGCCACCAGCAGCAGCTCACCATCGGCGGCAAACCCGCCTATCTGGCCGAAACCTCCGCCCGCGTGCTGGCCAACAAAGACCTCACCGCCCCCGAGCTGGTGGACGACATCACCGACGGCCTGTCCGGCAAAAAAATCCCCGGCTACAAAATCATGATTATGGGGCGCACCTACTCCGCCGCCGCCGAAACCAAGCCGCCCAAAGAAGGCCAAAGCCAGTGGCGCGAAAAAGCCTATGTGCATCGCGGCGTGAAACTGTTTGTCGGCATCCCCGTGGCCAACGGCAAACCCGACCCCGCCCGCGCCCGCCTAATCAACATCGGCGTGGTGGACGACAACGGCGGCAGCGCGCCGCACACCCCCGACGAGAAAATCCGTCCCGTCGGCAAACAGCTCATGAACGAAAAAGCCGTGGTGGAAAAACCCTATCTGAAAATCACCGAGCTGGAACTGCCCAACATGAAAAAAGGCGAAACCAGCGGCGGCGGCGTGAAACTCACCGCCGGCGCGGTGATCGACGGCAAAGCGGTGGAAACCAAGCTCGACAGCACCTTCACCCGCTTCTATACCGCCAAACCCACCAGCAGCGAACCGTTCAAAGCCGACGCCCGCTTCGTGAAATAAAGCGGCCGCCATCACAAAGGCCGTCTGAAAACGTGGAAACACTTTTCAGACGGCCTTTCTCCCATCCCGCCCATGGCAAACCAAACGTAGCGAAGGTAGGGTGTGTGGCGCAAGCCGCGCACGCGGTCTTTGCCGTGCAGGGATTCTGAAACCGCGTCGCGGCTGCACCGCACATCCTGCAAAATGTTAGAGGCCGTCTGAAAACGCAGTTTCGGCGAAGCCAAAAAACGTTTTCACGTTTTCAGACGGCCTTTTGACGGGATTTATAGTGAAACAACAAAAAGCCGGCATTACGCCGACAACGTAACAGCGGTGCATGAGGTAGGGTGTGTCGCCCCGGCGACGCACGCGGTCTTGACTGTGCGGGATACCAAAACCGCGTGCGCGGCTGCACCGCACACCCTGCACAAACATCAGAGGCCGTCTGAAAACCTTTTTTCAGACGGCCTTTTGCCCGTTGCAGAGCGTGTTCCCGAGGCGGCGCGTATTCCCCCGCTCCGCAAGGCTGATTGCCAACAGCCCCCGGGGCGTGTCGGCAATCAACGTTTTGGCGGCTTTTGCGCCCTAAGGCTCGAATTTCTTCGCCGCCCGTTGGATCAACGCAAGCTGGCGGGCGTATTCGCGGCAGTGGGGGCAAATCATCAGGTGCAGGCGCAGGGCGAGGCGTTCGCTGCGGGTGAGCGGCCGGTCGGCGCGCTGGGAGATGAGGGCGGTGATTTGGCGGCATGTTTTCATGTCGGCTCCCGATGGTTGAACCATTTGATTTGCAGGCATTGGCGCAGGGCTTCGCGGGCGCGGTGCATCACGGTGTAGTAGTTGGCGGCGCTGATGCCGCAGTGGCTTTGGATTTCAGGCGCGTCCCAGCCCATGATTTCGCGCAGCATGAAGACGCGGGCGGTGTTTTCGGGCAGGCGGTAGAGGCAGGCTTGGAATACGGCTTGGAACTGGCGGTTTTCCAAATCCTGTTCGGGGCTGCGCTGGTGGACGGGGATGCCGTCGGCATTCCAATGCCCGCTTGGGTCAAACCGGGCTTCGTAGAGTTCGTCCAGCTCCATTTCGGCGGGGGTTTCGGCGAACACGCTGCTGTGGCGTTGCTTGTGGCGCAGGTAGTCGTTGATTTTGTTTTTCAAAATGGCGAACAGCCAGGTTTTGAGCTGGGCACGCCCTTGAAACTGCCCACGGTGGCGCAGGGCGGCGAGCAGGGTTTCTTGGGCGAGGTCTTCGGCGGTTTCGGCGTTGCCGGTTTGGATGCGGGCAAAGCGCAGCAAGTCGCTTTGCAGCGCCACCAAATCGGCTTCGTCCCATTGCAGGGCGGCGCTCACGCGCTGCGCTCCGCGGGCAGCAGCACGTCGGCGTCCACCCATTGCTGCCAGCGGCGTTCGATTTCAGGCTGCCATTGGGCGGCTTGTTCGGACACGCCGGCGAGGCTTTCGCAGATTTGCGCCTGCGACAGGGGGGACTGGGCGGCGGCTTGCAGCAGGATGCGGTCGATTTCGTCCAGCGGGCTGTGGTACACGCTGCCGCCTGCGTCCTGCCACACGGCTACGGCGGTGGGGGCAGCCTGAAAATCGGGTTCGTCGGCGCACACGTTGAACGGGTATTCGGCGATGACGGCGGCGGGGGACAGCGCGAAGGGGGTGTCTTCGTCCCACTCGAAGGCGGCGTTGGGCGGGGTGGCGGCGGTTTCGGCAACCAATTGGCTGTGCTCGAAGCGCATCAGCTGCAAGATGTGCTCGGGCAGCCTGAAAGCGGCGCGGCCTTGGCGGCAGAAGGCGAGAAATTCGCCGGGAATGTCTTGGAAATAGGGGCTGTGGGCGCTGCCTTCGGCAACAAAGGCTTCTTTGGCGTCCGCCCATTGCTCGGGGTCGGCGTAGCGCGCGGCCTGCGGGTAGCAGCGTTGGATGAAGCCGTTGATGTTGTTGCGCACCAGGCGGGCATACACGGCGAGGCGTTCGGCATCCAGCGGCGCGGCGGGGTCGGCGCTGCCTTGGCGCACGGCGCGGGCAAGCGTTTCTTGGAAGGCGGCGGAGGCGTTTTCAGGCTGCATGGGCGTACTCCGTTTTTATGGCGGCGGCGGGTTGCATTGCGGCGGCTTGGATGCCGGCTATGCGGGCGACTTCGGCTTCCAGCTCGGCAAAGGGCGGGAAGTTGAAATCGCGCTCCAGCAGGGTGGGCGGGATGTGCGCCATGCGGCGGTAGGCGGCGGCGAGCAGGTCCCACACGTTGTCTTTCACCGGCGCGCCGTGGGTGTCGATGAGGATTTGCGGGTTTTCGTCGTCGTGGCCGGCGATGTGGATGTAGTTCACCCGCGCCATATCGACGGTGTTGAGGAAATCGTGCGGCGCGAGCAGCCCGTGGTTCACGCTGTTCACATAGATGTTGTTGATGTCCAGATGGATGCCGCAGTCGGCTTCCTGCGCCACGGCGTTGAGAAATTCGGCTTCGTTCATTTCCGCCAGCGGACTGTGCAGGTAGTAGGAAGTGTTTTCCACCGAGATGCGGCAGCCGAGAAAATCCTGCACTTGGCGGATGCGGCGGGCGGTGTGGCGCACGCTGTCGGCGGTGAAAGGCAGCGGCAGCAGGTCGTAAAGATGCCCGCCGAGGTCTTGGCAGTAGCTCAGGTGGTCGGAAAAGAAGGTGCAGCCGTAGCGGCGCATCATGTCTTTGATGCCGGCGAGCAGGTCGGTATCCAGCGGGGCTTGCCCGCCCAGCGAGAGGGACAGCCCGTGCAAGGCCAGCGGCAGGCGTTCGGCGGCTTCGTCGAAGCGTTTGCGCGCCGCGCCGCCCATTTTCAGCCAGTTTTCGGGCGCGGCTTCGATAAAGGCGATGGGGCTGTTGGCGGGCAGGTTGAGAAAATCGTCTGCCAGGTCGCGGCGGTAGCCGAGTCCGGCGCCGTGTAGTGTTCGGGTCATGGCGGTTCCTTATTGTGGTTTTCAGGCTGCCTCTGGGAGCAGGCCGTATGGTTTTTCAGGCTGCCGTTTCGCGGAAAACGGCGCGGCGGCACGGTTTTCCGCCAAACGGCGGCAGGGCGGAGGTTTGCCCTTGCGGGGGTTTTCAGGCTGCCCGAGGCAGTTGGCAGAGGCAGCCTGAAAACGGGGTCGGCTTATGCCTGCGGGCTTAGTGCGAACCGCATTTGCCTTCGCCGCATTTGCCTTCGGCAGCTTTGGTGGCAGGCGCTTTGCTGCCGCATTTGCCTTCGCCGCACTTGCCTTCGGCAGCTTTGGACGACGCGCCGCATTTGCCCTCGCCGCATTTGCCTTCAGCGGCTTTGGTTTTGGCTTTGGCTTTCATGGTTTTGTTCACGGCAGGCGCGTCTTGTTTCGCGGCGGGAGCGGCAACGGCCTGAGTGCCCAAAGTCAGCGCCAAAGCGCCGGCCAATGCGATTGCGGAAGATTTTTTCATAATGGTGTACTCCAATAAAAAGATTAAAAAATGAAGCCTGAAAACGCCCGGCTTCGTCGGCGTTAAAAAATCGGTTTATTTGCCGCTGCGGTAGCGTTTCCACAGATAGTCCAGCGACAGCGCGCCCGCGCCCTGCCCCAGCAGCGGCAGCAGCATCACGATGTACATCAGCGACAGCTTGTAGCCGCCCTGCCCGATATTGTAGCCGTTGCCCGCGTGGACGGCATACCACGCCACGGCGGTCAGCACCATCAGCGCGAAAGCGGAAAAGCGGGTGAACAGCCCCAACAGCAGCAGCACGGGAAACAGCAGCTCGCTACCCATTGCCGCGTACCAGTTTGCATCGGGCGAAAACAGCGAAAAGGGAAAGGGGAACTGGTCTTGGATTTCGGCGAACCAGTTTTCGCCGTTCCATTTGGTCAGGCCGGATTCGAAGAATTCATACGCCAGCAGGAGACGCAGTCCGAGCTGGCCGACGGCTTCGCCGATGAGCGGACAAAACTTTTCAAGCTGTTTTTTAGTGCAGTGCATGATAACTTCCTTTCTGTTGTTTCGTTGTTTGTGTTTCCTTATGCAGCGTTGGACGGCAGCTTGACAAGGTTTCTTACAGGGAAGAATAAAAAAATATTTTGTGTGTTGTTTTTAAATGAGAAAAAATTTTCAAGCTACCTGAAAGACAACAAATAGGCAGCCTGAAAAACGATTTTCAGGCTGCCTATCGGTTGTGTGGTTGGGATTTGTCCGGCGCACTTTGCCCCTGATAGCTTGCGGTTTCGCGCAGGGTTTCGGGTTTGATGATGCCGTGCAGTTGGGCTGATGTGATGGCGGCGCAGCAGGCGGACAGGGTGGTTTCTTGATCAGCATGACAAAGGCAGCCTGAAAACGGTTTACACGCTTTTCAGGCTGCCTTTGTCGTTTACTTCGCCCCTTTAAACCCGCGCTTCAAATGCACCATCAACAGCGCGACCGCAGCGGGGGTTACCCCCGAAATGCGGCTCGCCTGTCCCACGGTTTCGGGCTTGTGGGCGTTGAGTTTCTGCTGCACTTCGGCGGACAAACCTTTCACTTTGGCGTAGTCGATTTCGGCGGGCAGGCGCAGGGTTTCGATGTCGCGGCGGCTGTTGATTTCTTCCTGCTGGCGGTCGATGTAGCCTTGGTATTTGACTTGGATTTCCACCTGTTCCGCCACGTTTTCAGGCAGCGTGGCGAGCGGTGCGGCGTCGGGCAGGGTCATCAGGGCGGCGTAGTCGAGATTGGGGCGGCGCAGCAGGTCGTGCAGGTTGGCTTCGCGGCTGAGTTTTTGCCCGAATACGCGCATTTGTTCGGACTCGGACAGCTTTTGCGGCGTGTACCAAGTGGTTTTGAGCCGATGGATTTCGCGCTCGACGGCTTCGCGTTTTTCGTTGAACGCGCGCCATTGCGCGTCGCCGATTAAGCCGATTTTGCGGCCGTCTTCGGTGAGCCGCATATCGGCGTTGTCTTCGCGCAGCTGCAATCGGTATTCGGCGCGGCTGGTAAACATGCGGTAAGGCTCGTTCACGCCTTTGGTAATCAAATCATCGACTAACACGCCGAGATACGCCTGTTCGCGGCGCAGAATCAGCGGCTCTTGGTTTCGCACATACTGTACGGCGTTTGCGCCCGCGAGCAAGCCTTGCGCGGCGGCTTCTTCGTAGCCTGTTGTACCGTTGATTTGTCCGGCGAAGAATAAGCCGTTAATCGTTTTGGTTTCCAGGCTGGCTTTGAGGTTGCGCGGGTCGAAGTAGTCGTATTCGATGGCGTAGCCGGGGCGCAGGATATGGGCGTTTTCCAGGCCTTTCATGCTGCGCACGAGCGCGATTTGGATATCGAACGGCAGGCTGGTGGAGATACCGTTGGGGTAGCATTCGTTGGTGGTTAAGCCTTCGGGTTCGAGGAAAATCTGGTGGCTGTCTTTGTCGGCGAAGCGGTTGATTTTGTCTTCGATAGACGGGCAGTAGCGCGGGCCGACGCCTTCGATTTTGCCGGTAAACATCGGGCTGCGGTCGAAGCCTGTGCGGATGATGTCGTGGGTTTGCGTGTTGGTGTGGGTAATCCAGCACGACACTTGGCGCGGGTGCATCGCCGCGTTGCCGCGCACGGACATCACGGGTATCGGCGTGTCGCCGGGCTGCTCTTCCAGCACGGAAAAATCAATCGTGCGCCCGTCGATGCGCGGCGGCGTGCCGGTTTTCAGACGACCTTGCGGCAGGTTCAGCTCTTTCAGGCAGCCTGAAAGCGACTGTGCGGCAGGGTCGCCTGCGCGGCCGCCAGAATAGTTTTCCAAACCGATGTGGATTTTGCCCGCCAAAAATGTGCCGGCGGTGAGCACCACGGCGCGGGCTTTGAACACGACATTCATCGCGGTTTTCACGCCCGATACGCGCTCGCCGTCAAGCAGGATGTCGTCCACCGCCTGCTGGAACAAGTCCAAATTGGGCTGGTTTTCCAGCATTTCGCGGATGGCGGCTTTATAGAGAATGCGGTCGGCCTGCGCTCGGGTGGCGCGTACCGCCGCGCCTTTGCTGGCGTTTAAGCGGCGGAACTGGATGCCCGACAGATCGGTCGCCAAGGCCATCGCGCCGCCGAGCGCATCAACTTCGCGCACCAGATGCCCTTTGCCGATGCCGCCGATAGACGGGTTGCAGGACATCTGCCCGAGGGTTTCGATGTTGTGGGTGAGCAGCAGCGTGTCCGCGCCCATGCGTGCGGCGGCGAGTGCGGCTTCCGTGCCGGCGTGTCCGCCGCCGACGATGATGATGTCGTAGGTGTGGGGGTAGGTGATGGTGGTCATTTGTGTGTGTCTTTCGGGTTTTAGGGTTTCAGACGGCCTGAAACCTTTGCAAACTATCCCCTTCCGTCATCCCCGCGTAGGCGGGGACGGCCTCAACGCGTTTTGAGGCCGTCTGAAAACCGTTTCCGAAAGCGCAGCTTCGGCGCAGCCGGAAACGGTTTGGCGGGCAAGGCGCGGATTGTACGCGCTTTCGCCGCTCGCTTTAAGCGGGCACGGCCTCCGCCGCCCACGCCGCCAATTCGGCCATGTCGCGTGCGGCGCAGTCGGCCACGGGCAGCTGGTGTGCGTGTGCGCCGAACCACACGGTGCGCATCCCCAGCCGTTTCGCGGCGGCGAGGTTGGCGGCGGAGTCGTCCACCATAATGCAGCATTCGGGCGGCGCGTCCAGCGCGGCGCAGGCGGCCATGTAGGCATCGGGGTCGGGCTTGCAGGCGTAGGCGCAGTCGTCGGTGCCCAACAGTGAGACGAAGCATTCCGACAGGCCGAGCGCGGATACGAGTTCGCGCACATAAAACGAGGGCGCGTTCGACAACACCGCCTTGCGCCCGCGCAAACCGCCCACCGCCTCTGCCGCGCCGGTTTCGCCGCAAAGGCGGGCGAGAATGCCGTCCATCGGGTGCGCAAAACGCAGAAAGTCCGCCAAATCGGCCTGCGGGTGGTGCAGGCGCAGGCCGGCGAGGGTTGCGCCGTGTTCGTGCCACCACTGGCGGCGCAGGCGGTCGGCTTCGCTTGCGGACAGGCACAGATTGGCTGCGAGCCATTCGGTCATGCGGCGGTTGATAAGCTGGAAAATGCCCGCCTCGGCGCGGTGCAGCGTGTTGTCGAGGTCGAACAGCCAGACGGTTTGGGACATGTTTTCAGGGCGGTTTGCAAAAGGCGCGATTATAAACGGCAGGCCGTCTGAAAACCGCTTTTAGCTGCGCCGAAGCTGCGCTTTCAGAAACGTCATCTCCGCGTAGGCGGGGACGGCCTCAAAGCACCGCTTCCCGCCCGCGTGTTAATATCGCGCGTTTTCCCGAACCACCGAAAAACCCCTATGGACGCACAACAGCAACTGCAATCCGGCATCGCCGCCATGGGCCTGGCCGTCGCGCCCGAGCGGCAGGCACTGCTGCTCGAATACCTCGCCCTGCTGGAAAAATGGAACGCCGCCTTCAACCTCACCGCCCTGCGCGACCGCGCCAAAATGGTCAGCCACCACCTGCTCGACAGCCTCACCCTGCTGCCCTACCTCGACGGCGCGGCCACGCTGATCGACGTCGGCTCGGGCGGCGGCATGCCCGGCATCCCCGCCGCCGTCTGCCGCCCCGACCTGGCCGTAACCCTGTGCGACGCGAACACGAAAAAAACCGCCTTTCTGCAACAGGCGGCCATCGAACTGGGGCTGGACAACGTGTCCGTCGCCGCCGGCCGCGTGGAAAAACTGGCGGGCAAACAGGCCGACATCGTCAGCAGCCGCGCCTTCGCCGAGCTGGCCGACTTCGTCTCCATCACCCGCAGCCTGCCCGCAGCGGGCGGCCGCTGGGCGGCGATGAAAGGCGTGTACCCGCACGCGGAAATCGCGCGTCTGCCGCAATGGGCGCGGGTGGTGTCGGTGGACAAACTCACCGTGCCGGGTTTGGACGCGGAACGGCATATGGTGCTGCTGCAAACCGCGCCGAATCCGTAATGCCCCGCGCGGATTTTGGCAAACGGCTTAACAGGTAGGGTGGGTCTTGACCCACCATAACGATACCCGTGAAAACGGTGGGTCAAGACCCACCCTACCCGGTTTTCAGACGGCCTCCCGTTTCATTTGCCGCCGAAAAACCGTTGCCAAGCAGAAACCGCGTGCGTGGCTTGCGCCACACACCCTGCATACGAAGCAGAGGCCGTCTGAAAAACGAAACCGCGTTTTCAGACGGCCTCTCCGCATGCGGCGGCGATTCAGCGTTTCACGCCGCTCAGGCAGGCCCAGCCTTCGTCGGTGGCGGCGGGATCGAGGTCGAACCATTGGCCGTAGATGGCGGCAAGCTCTTCGGCCTGTTCGGCCAAGAGGCCGGAGAGGACGATGCGGCCGCCGGTTTTGGTGCGCTCGGCCAAGAGGGCGGCGAGCAGGCGCAGAGGGTTGGCGAGGATGTTGGCAAGCACGATGTCGTATTGTCCGGCGGGCAGCGCATCGGGCAGGAAGAAGCGGGCGGGCGCGTCGTTTTCGGCGGCGTTGTTTTCGGCGGCGGACACGGCCTGCGGGTCGATGTCGGTGCCGTCGGCGGCGGCGGCACCGAGTTTGAGGGCGGCGATGGCGAGGATGCCCGAGCCGCAGCCGTAGTCGAGCACGCTTTCGCCGCCTTTGAGGCTGCGGTCGAGCCATTGCAGGCACAGGCGGGTGGTGGGATGGCTGCCGGTGCCGAAGGCGAGGCCGGGGTCGAGGCGCAGGCTGAGGGCGGCGGGGTCGGGCGCGTCGTGCCAGGAGGGGGTGATCCACAGGCGGTCGGAGATTTTGATGGGGTCGAACTGCGCCTGGGTGAGGCGCACCCAGTCTTGTTCGGGCACGTCTTCGCTGCGGTATTCGGGAACAGGGATGCCGAGGGATGCGGCAGCGGCGGCGAGGCTGGCGGCAGGGTCGGCATCTTCGGCAAACAGGGCGACGATTTTGCTGTTTTGCCAAATCTGTTCGGTGCTCATGCCGGGTTCGCCGAACAGGGCCTGTTCTTCGTCGGTGCCGGCGTAGGCGTCTTCGATGGCGGCGCAGAGTGCGCCGTGCGCCATCAGGGCGTCGGAGAGTTCTTCGGCGGCGCGCTCGTTTACGGTGAGGGTGATTTGGCGGTAGGTCATGGCTGGCTTTCTGAATATCGGGTTGGCGGGATTCGGAGGCCGCCTGAAAAGTGGGAAAACCGTTTTTGGCTTCGCCGAAACTGCGTTTTCAGACGGCCTCATGTATTTACCTCATGTATTTATTTGATACCGGGTTTTAAAAATCGCCCCACAAAGTCTGCATGGCGGCGAGGGCGGCAAGGGCGGCGGTTTCGGTGCGCAGCACGCGGCGGCCGAGGGTGAGGCCGGAAAAACCGGCGGCAAAGGCTGCCTCCTCCTCCTCATGCGTCCAGCCGCCCTCGGGGCCGGCCATCAGGATGACGCTTTGCGGCGGCGGGATGCCGCGCAGGCTTTGGCGGTTGTTCAGGCTCATCAAGAGCTTCGCGTCGGCATCGGGCAGCGCGGCCAATGCCTGCGCGTAGGGCAGCAGCGGGCGCACTTCGGGCACGACGCAGCGGCCGCTCTGCTCGCAGGCGGACACGACGATTTCCTGCCAGCGGACAACGCGCTTTTGCGCCCGCTCGCCGTCCAGCCGCACCACCGAACGGCTGCTGATAACGGGGATAACGGCCGCCACGCCCAGCTCCACGCTTTTTTGCAGGGTGAAATCCATGCGCTCGCCCGCCGACACGGCCTGCACCAGCGTAACCGCCAGCGGCGACTCGTTTTCAGACGGCCTCTCGTCCAAAATTTCCGCCATGGCGGCACGCTTGTCCACCCGCGCAAGCACGGCGGCATACTCGCGGCCGTTGCCGTTGAACAGCGCGATTTTTTCGCCCGCGCGGCAGCGCAAAACGTGCAGATGGCGCACCACATTGTCGGGCAGCGCGACGGTTGCGCCACGGCACAGCGCGGCATCGGCGAAGAAGCGGGGCATAATCGGTAAAAATCGGTTAATATAGTTTGCGATTATACAAGAGGCCGTCTGAAAAAGGGTTTCAGACGGCCATACACAAACAAAAGGAGGAAGGCACCGTGCTGCAAGCCCTACAAACACTGGTGAAACACATCGCCCGCACCGAAGTGATGCCGCGCTTTCTCAGCGTGCCCGCCGACGAAAAAACCGACGGCAGCATCCTCACCGAAGCCGACCTCGCCGCGCAGGCCGCCTTCGCCGCCGCCCTGCCGCGCATCGCCGCATGCCCCATGCTCGGCGAAGAAATGAACGAGTCCGCCCAGCGCGACCTCTGGCTGCACCACTACGACGGCCTGTGGGTGGTCGACCCCATCGACGGCACCACCAACTTCGCCAACGGCTTCCCCCACTTCGCCCTCTCCGCCGCCCTTATGCGCCAAGGCAAGCCCGTGCTCGGCGTCGTGTACGACCCCGTCGCCGGCGAATGCTTCGCCGCCCAATCCGGCGGCGGCGCGTTCCTCAACGGCCGCCCCCTGCCCCTGGCCGTGCGCGGCAAAAAACTGCACCGCGCCATCGCCGGCGTCGAAATCAAATACCTGCGCTCGGGCAAACTCGCCGGCCGCATCAACACCCTCTCCCCCGTCGGCAGCATCCGCAGCATGGGCAGCAGCACCCTCGACTGGTGCTATCTCGCCGCCGGCCGCATGGACGTATATGTCCACGGCGGCCAGAAACTGTGGGACTACGCCGCCGGCGCGCTCATCCTCACCGAAGCCGGCGGCAGCCTCGCCACCCTCGAAGGCGACGATTTTTGGAGCGGCGAACACACCTTCCAACGCTCCGCCATCGCCGCCCTCAGCCCCGAACTCTTCGCCCCCTGGCTCGCCTGGATACGCGCCAACCAGTAAACGCTTGTTAAAATGTAAAAGAATTGACACCCGCCCATCCCCCCGTATAATCCGCCGCACCGGTCGGGTTAATCCCTTGCCCGTCCGGTGTTTTCTATGACGTTTTCCCATAATGTGTTTGGCCGTCCGCTCGTCGGACGGCATTTTTTTCGCCCGCCGCGCAAACCCGATACGCCGCCCGTCAAAAAAACATACCATTCGTCAGAAAGCCGTACTATAATCCCCGCACAACAAAAACACCTACGGGGCAATTATGAAAAAACTGATCAACATGCTGCGCAACGAATGGCGCGCCGCCTTCGATCCCAAAACCATCGTCATCCACGACTACGAAGACCTCAAACTCCACGCCGGCGCGCTGCGCTGCCTGAGCGAAGAAGAGCGCGAAACCCTGCTCGAATTCGTAACCCAGGCCGAAATCGCCAAACAAACCGGCCGCGACACCGCCGCCCGCTACGGCCTCACCGTCGGCGAAGCCCTCGAACACCAGCACACCATGCAGGACATCGCCTCCTCCGTCGCCTCTTACAGCCTCTGAACGCCTTATAAACGACAAGCCGTCTGAAAAGCAGATTTTGTTTTTTCAGACGGCCTCTGCCGTTAGGTAGGGTGTGTGGCGCAAGCCACGCACGCGGTTTGGTTTTTGGTAAGCCGCGCGGATTTGTTGGGCGGCAGAAACCGTGTGCGTCGCCTCTGGGCGACACACCCTACCTTAGGTTCGGCACGGGTGGATAGAAAACAGGCCGTCTGAAAAACCGTTTTTATGTTTTTGGCTGCGCCGAAACTGCGTTTTCAGAAACGTCATCCCCGCGTAGGCGGGGACGGCCTCAGACCGTTACGGCGGGCAAATGCGGCGGGGCGGCCGCGCTACCAGGCCGAGGCGATGCGGCGTGCTTCTTCCAGCCGCTGCGGCGTGCCGACGTCGAGCCACAGGCCGTTGTGGCGGCGGCCGCGCACTTGGTCTTCCTTCATCGCCAGCCGCAGGAGGGGGGCGAGTTTGGCGGGCTGGTGCGGCGGGGTGTGGGCGAAGAGTTCGGGGCGGTAGAGGCCGCAGCCGGCGAAGGTGAGGCGTGTGTCGCCGGCGGTGCGTACGAGGCCGTCGGGCAGCAGGGCGAAGTCGCCTTCGGGGTGGTGCGGCGGGTTGTCCACCAGCCAGAGGTGGGCGAGGCCGTCGCCGAGGAGGGTTTCGCTGCGGCGCACGGCGGTGGTGAAGTTGATGTCGGCGAGGATGTCGCCGTTGACGACGAGGAAGGGTTTTTTGCCCAAGAGCGGCAGGGCGGTGGCGATGCCGCCGGCGGTTTCCAAGCCCTGCCCGCCTTCGGGCGAGTAGGCGATGCGCACGCCGTAGTCCGCGCCGCTGCCGAGCCGCGCCTCGATTTGGCGGCCGAGCCAGGCGTGGTTGATAACAACTTCTTCGATGCCGGCCGCTTTGAGGCGGCGCAGGTGCCAGCCGATAAGGGTTTCGCGGCCGACCTGCAACAGGGGTTTTGGGGTGGCGTCGGTGAGCGGGCGCATTCTTTCGCCGCGTCCGGCGGCCAGTATCATGGCTTTCATGGTGTCCTTTCGGTGATTGGAGGCCGTCTGAAAAAGCGTTTTTGGCTGCGCCGAAACTGCGTTTTCAGACGGCCTGTGCCATTTCTACGGCGGTTTTGACGGCTTCGATGAGGCTGCCGCCGTCGGCCTGGCCTGTGCCCGCCAAAGCAAGGGCGGTGCCGTGGTCGACGGAGGTGCGCACGAAGGGCAGGCCGAGGGTGATGTTGACGCCGCGTCCGAAGGCGGCGTATTTGAGCACGGGCAGGCCCTGGTCGTGGTACATGGCCAGCACGGCATCGGCGTCGCGCAGCATGAAGGGTTGGAACAGGGTGTCGGCGGGATGGGGGCCGCGCACGTCTATGCCTTCGGAGCGCAGGGTTTCGAGGGCGGGGATGATGGTGTCGTTTTCTTCGTGTCCGAGGTGGCCGCCTTCGCCGGCGTGGGGGTTGAGGCCGGCCACGAGGATGCGGGGGGCGGCCAGGGCGAAGCGGCGGCGCAGTTCGCGGTGCAGGATGCGGGCGGTTTCGCACAGGGATGCGCGGGTGATGGCGGCGGGCACGTCTTTGAGCGGCAGGTGGGTGGTGGCGAGGGCGACGCGCAGGCCGCCGCCGGCGAGCATCATGACGACGCGTTCGGTGCCGCTTTTTTGCGCGAGGTATTCGGTGTGGCCGCTGAAAAACTGCCCGAGCGCGTCGTTGATGACGCCTTTGTGCAGGGGGGCGGTAACGAGGGCGGCGAATGTGCCGCGTGTGATGCCGTCGCAGGCGGTGTCGAGCAGTTCGAGCACGTAGCGGGCGTTGGCGGGATTGGTGCGGCCGGGCTGGCAGGGGGCGGCAAGCGGGATGTGGCGCACTTCGAGCGTGCCGGGTTCGGGAGCGTGTTCGGGGTGGTAGTTGCGGATGCGGACGGTTTTGCCGAGCATGGCGGCGCGTTCGGCCAGCAGGTGTTTGTCGCCGAGGACGACGGGGCGGCAGGGCAGGCTGTGCGCGGCGAGGTTGAGGCAGATGTCGGGGCCGATGCCGGCAGGTTCGCCGGAGGTTACGGCGATGACGGGAAGGGTCATGGGGTTTCCGTGGTTTGGTTTTTTTTGGAGGGATGAGGCCGTCTGAAAACCGTTAGTCCGTGTTTTCAGACGGCCTGTTTACCATGCGAACTGCTGGGCGCGGCTGCCGTTGCAGCGGCGGACGGCGAGGCGGTGTTCGGAAGCGTCGAGGCATTTGCCGCTGTCCGCGCTGCGGATGCGGCTGCCGTCGGCATACCACTGCTGGTTGGCCGCGCCGGTGCAGCGGTAGCGGATGACGGGCGCGCCGTCGCGTTTTTCCGCGCCCGCCACGTCGAGGCAGCCGCCGTTTTGCGTGATCGCGCCGCTTTTTGCGTCGAAGCGGAACTGCTGGTTGGCGCGGCCGTGGCAGGGGTAGCGGATGAGGCTTTTGCCGTCGCCGCCGCTGATGTCGAGGCATTGTCCGTCGGCGGTGCGGATGAGTACGGCGCGCATGGGGGCGGTGTCGTGCAGGACGACGACGGGTGCGCCGCCGCTTTGGGAAACGGCGGCGGGCGGCAGGTTGATTTCGCAGGCGGACAGCAGCAGGGCGGCCAGGATGGCAGGGGTTTTGTTCATGTGTTTGCGTCCTTTTCGGAAGGGATGGAGGTCGTCCCCGCCTGCGCGGGGATGACGTTTCTGAAAGCACGGCTTTCTTGAATTTAAGGGGGCAACGGAGGCCGTCTGAAAAAGCGCGGCGCGGGTTCGGGCTGTGTTGAAGCTGCGTTTTCAGTGCGTTTTCAGACGGCCTTTAACAGATTTCAGGGTTTTACGGCTGCTGCGCCCGCGTGTTTTCCAGCAAAACGAAACGCTCGTCTTTGTTGCGCGGGCGGCCGCCCTGCCAAAGCACGCGCCAGCCCTCGGGCGGCGGCGTGTCCGCGCCGTCGGTCTGCACCACGCGGTAGCGGCAGGCGGGGTTATCGGACAGGGGAAGGCGGCCGTATTCGCCCCAGGCGGCGCGGGCGAGCGGCGTGTCCGCGCCGACAAACAGGCATTGTGTGCCGGTTTGCAGCGCGGCGGGGGCGGCGGCCTCCATGCGCTCCACCACGGGGCGGTAGCTTTTGGCCGCATCGAGCCAGGGCAGGAACAGCGTCATCAGCAGCGCCCACACCAGCGTCATGCCCGCCGCCCAGTTGGTTACCGCCTGCCGCCCGCGCACGTTTTTGCGCGTTACCGCCCGCAGCCATAGCGGCGTGAACAGCACGGCGACAATAATCGGCATAATGTCGAAATCGGGCGTGTAATACGGGCTGAAATAGGCCGAACGCTGCGCCAGCTTCGTCGGCCAGCCGAAGTTCATCGCCAGCCAGCCGGTCCACAAAAACACCGCCAGCGCGCCGAAAATCATGATGCCGAACCAGTTGAAAAACGCCGCCGCGCCGCGCCGCAGCCCGTCCAGCCGCGCCGCGCCGAGCAGGGCAAGCGGCGGCAGCAGCCAGATCAGGGCGTCCGTGCCTGCCTTCGGCGCGAAAACGAGCAGCAGGGACACCGCCGCCAGCCACGACAACAGCGGCGCGGCCCAGTCGCGCCGCAGAAAACCCCTGCCCGCGCACGTCCACACCGCCAGCGGCCAGGCGGGAAAGGCAAACCACAACAGGTTTTTCAGATAAAAAGGTGCGTGGAATGACAACCGCAGGGACGAGATGCCGCCGAAAATGCCGAACACCGCGTTGTCCCGCCACCACGCGAACGCTTCGGGCGAGGAAAAATACAGCGCGGCCGGATAAAGCAGCACCAGCGGCACGCCCAGCGCGAAGACCGCCGCCAGCGCGGCATAAAACCGCTTCTCCCGCCACGCGGGCGAAAACAGCGGTATCAGGCAGGCGGCCAGCATCAGAGCCGCCGTAACCGCCCAGCCGCCCGACACCGACAGCAAAGCCCAGCCGCCGCCCGTCAGCAGCGCGGCGAAAATCACCCGCCGCCGCGCCTCGGCCAGCCCGTACAGGCACATCCCCAGCGCGGCAAACTGCACCGGCACGCCGCCGAGCAGGTGGGCGTTGGCAATCAGCCCCGCGCAACCGATCAGAATCAGCACCACGCTGCGCCCCTGATGCCGCCCCGCCAGCCGGAAACCGGCCATGCCGCAGCAGGCCAGCCCGAGAGCGGCAAACAGCACGCCCGCAAAACGCATCGCCGAATACGCGTCCGCCAGCCACGGCGAAAACAGCACGCGGCACTGCGCCGCCAGCCAGACATACACAAAGGAAACACCGGCATCGTAATGCCCCTGCACCTGCGGCAGCAGCGCGTTGCCGCCCGCAAGCACGTCCTTCACCGCCTCGTTCGTCCAAATCTCGTGCGGCTTCCACAAGTCGTGCGAAAACACCCCCGGCCACAGCCAGGCAAAAGCCAGCAGCAGCAGAATCCAGGGCTTCTCATGCGTCGGCGGCGCGGCGCGGCTTTCGGGCGGGGTGTAGGTCAGCATGACGGCTTCGGGTTGGGAAACAGACGGTAGTGTAACAAAAAACCGCACCGCGTCGGGGTGGGATGGGGAGGCCGTCTGAAAACAAAAAATTAAATTCTGATGAGTATCCGGTGCTGCTGCCATTCCGTTTTTTAATTTAACAAGGGGCTTAGGAAGCAAAAATCATTTCAAAGGATCTTTTCGCAACATTTTCAGCAGCACTTTGTACAAATCATCATGCCTGTGATTAAAGCGGAATTCGGTTTCTTTCAAGTGCAGGTAAAACGTATGTCGTGCTACGCCGTGAAATTGTATCAGACGGTGTTTTGCATCACTCCAAAACGACTCGATACCGTTGATATGCCGCGCTCCGCGGGCAAATTCATTCTGCCCGTGACGCACCCTGAAATGCTTTGCAAAACCCATATCAACCAAGCCGTGATAACCACGCCGGCCATCAGTATTGATGACACTCCCAACAGAAATGTGCCCGCGTATTACCTTTTGCAGTGTGGCTTTGGACGCATCAGGAACGATTTCCGTATAGACCTTGCCGCCCCGTTTGAGTACGCCGGAAACGATGGTTTTGCCACCGGCACCGCGCCCGCGTTTACCACGGATGCGCTTTGCGCCAAAGTAAGATCCGTCAAGTTCCACAACGCCGTCAAAAGGGGTTTGCCGCTCGCTTTCGACAGCCAAACGCCGGCGCAATTTCAGAAAGGGCGTGTTGATGCTTCGGACGCTGATACCGGTTAGCCCGGCAGTATCGGAGGCGGTCAAATCCAAAGCAAACAGCCGCAGGATTTGACGAAATTGCGGTTCGGAAATTTTGCTGAACTTTTGATACTTGTTTTTTAATTTCATTTCAGAAGCTTATCACTGTTTTTGGTGATTTTGCTTCCTAAACCCCTTAACAATTTTCTTTTCAGGGGGATTTATTATCCTTATAATCACAACCTTTAGCGTTCGGACAGCAATAAGCAACTTCGACTACGGAATCTGACACAGGGGATACCATGAAAAAAATATTAACATATGGAACATTTGATCTGTTGCATCACGGGCATATCAATCTTTTGCAACGGGCTCGCGCCTTAGGTGATCATCTGACTGTCGCTGTTTCTACCGATGAGTTTAATCTATTAAAAAATAAAATATGTACTTATCCTTTTGAAGAACGAGCCACTATTCTACGCGCCATTCGTTATGTGGACGAGGTTATCCCTGAGATAACATGGGAACAGAAAATTCCAGACGTGCAAAACCATAATATCGACGTATTCGTTATGGGGGACGACTGGAAGGGCAAATTTGATTTTTTAAAAGACTATTGCGAAGTAGTCTATTTACCCCGTACTCCCGATATTTCTACGACCCAAATCAAACAAATTTTATCTGAAAATAAAGCAGGCATATAATAATGCATGTCCTGACCAAAAGGATTGCTTCCCTGTTACCCTCTGTTTTCATTAGGCGTATAAGCAAAATACATCGTGAACTAGCAGCAGAAAAAAAGCATATTAGACTTACTTGGTATCTCAGAGTTAACAAAATAATCAATGCATTAGAATCTGCAAATCATCCTGCTGTGCAACGTTATGCGGCAGACTTAGTATTGAACGGATGCGCAACAGGCTTTTTTTATAAAGCACAGAGCCTTTCTTTGCAAAACAAGACCAATGCCGCGTTCGAAGCCCTAGATCAACTATTAAAAAATATCCCATTTCATCCGGATGGAACATATCTGTTAGCGGAATTATTGGCAAAAAAGGGATTTAAAGAACAATCTTGGGAAAAATTAGAAACACTGCTTCAATATTCCAAGCGTAGGAAAACATGGCAAGCTCTTTCCAATTTGGTTGATACGCCTGAAGACTTTGACCGGTTTTACAGCCTATTTCAAAAAAAATATCCAGGGCAATTTTCTACTCTTCCATTTGATTTATCCTGCCACCTTTCCAATGCCGCCATCCGTGGAGAAAGAAAAGATTTCGCTTTAATGATATGGAGAGAGAAGTTTCATGGAAGTAATCAAGGGAAAACAGTAAAAAGCAATAAACTCCCAGAGAAACGTTATAATGACGAACTTGCAGCGGTAGCATTAAAATCAGCAAAACAAGTATTCTCACAATCCAATATCACATTTTTTCTTATTAGTGGAACGCTACTTGGAGCCATTAGAGAAGGGAAATTGCTTAGCCATGATAAAGATATTGACTTGGGCGTCTGGGATAATTATTCAATAAACCAATTAAACGAAATATTTTATAATAGTGGTTGTTTTTATGTATTACCTGGAAACAGCAACTATCTTTTAGTTGTGCGCCATGTTAATGGTGTAACCATTGATATCTTCATTCACTATCGAACGGAAACTGACTATTGGCATGCGGGAGGGAAAAGCATTTGGCACAACACGCCGTTTTGCCTAACCCCTTTGCATTTTTTGGCAGAAGACTATTTCATCCCCAAGAATTATGAATTATATTTAACTGAAAATTATGGTAATTGGCGCAACCCAATGACAGACTTCGACAGTGCGCTGGATACGCCAAATATGGAAATATCAGATAAAATTGATATGGCTATCTATCTGTATAAAAAATTAGCATCACCAAAAAAATTAAGCAATAAAATGTATCAACGATTAACAACGGCCCTATCCCTCTTGGGTGAATCTATTACGAAAGAAAAAGATGAAAGCAATTAAAAACTCGTTAAACTATCTTTTTGCGCCCGCCTCATATAGAAAAGGTCTGAAAGAATATTCGGCCAAACAATGGCAGCAGGCTCTCGCATCTTTCCAGACATCCGTCAAACAATCGCCTGAACATCCGCAAAGTCATTTTAAACTCGGTCTTTGCTATATGAAACTTGGAAATTTGGAGGAAGCGCACCAGCACATAGGATACGCCATACGTCAGGCTCCTTATAATGTTTCATGGAAAACCCAAATGGAACAATGTGAGAAAAAGCTGCACAATATTGGTGCGCATGCGTCCCATCCAATAACATCTGCTTCATCCGCGCCAGCTCCGCTTGCTCCCCTGCCCCGTATTTCTCAAGACGGATCTAGCAATACCTTGAATGTACGTCTAAAAAAGAAACTGCTGCTAATTCCCTCCGACTATAATCACCGAGTCATGGCAGACATTATGCCTTTTATCGAACATTATAAATATGACTTTGATATTTATATCATTCTGCGGGAATGCGATGCCGATATAGAAAGAAGATTAAATTACACTATTGTAAAAAACGGTACCCCCTATGGAGAGTTTCTGAAATTTACTGCTGATTATGTAATTGATGCCGGCACAATGAATGCCGGTTACCGTATTACTGATACTAATAAATGGATATCGGTATGGCATGGCATCCCATACAAAAAAATGTTTGTTGATTTAGATATCAAGCATCTTTCAGGTGCCATTCGCTATGGTTTGGCTTACGATTGCATGATTTCAATGTCAGATTTCTATACTAACACTTTCCTAAAAGGCGCAATGCGCTATGACGGTATTATCCATCAAGTGGGCTGTGCAAAAATGGATAATTTGTTAAACAACAAATATTCAGTACAATCGGTCAGAAAGCGGTTTAATCTACCAGATGACCGTCAGATTGCGCTTTATGCCCCCGCCTCCCGCTGTTACATGAGTAAAGAAAATTTACCTTTTGATGTGGAAAAACTTGCCTGTTTACTTGGAGAGAAATGGCTTTTATTAGTCAGGACACCATCAAGATCTGCTGAGCTGCCAGAAGACACAGAAAATATCCGATTTATATCAAATTTAGATATGAACGAAATCGAAAATTTTTTAGTTGCTGATATTTTAATTAGTGATTATCATCCGATAATTCATTTGTTTAATGAATATCAGAAGCCAGTTGTACTTTATCAGTATGATTATGATAAATTTATTTCTACACATAAGGAGCGCCGTAAGGAATTGGAAAAACTCGCCAATAATCCGTATACAGCAACTAGAGAATCACATTTATATAACTTGGATTGGAAGAACATTTGCCAATCTGCTTCGTTAGCACTTGTCCCTTCTGAAAATTGGGCCTATCAAAACATCAAACAAAAACTTGGTATTCCGGAAGACAAAAAAGTTATTCTTTATGCACCAACTTATCGAGAAAGAGGCCCTATATCTTTACCGTTTAATCCCGCTCGGCTTCTGCGTCATCTTAATAACGAATATGTCATTATTACTAAACTACATTATTTAAACAGCTTGCAACGGGAATACAAAAATGTTATTGATTGCACATCAACTGCCGATTTAGCCGATCTAATGAAGATGGCGGACATTCTTATCAGCGACTATTCTTCGTTGGTATTGGACTTTGCCGTCTTGAACAAACCGATTATCCTGTTCCAATATGACAGCTACGATTATATGCGTCAAAGAGGCGTTTATTTTGATTTTGAGGAATATCTGCCAGCACGTCAGATAATTGATAGAGAAATTGATCTCTACCGTTTGGATTGGAACAGTCTTGATTCCGACAATAACAAATTGGTACAAACCTTTTACCCATTGGAAGACGGACACTCTACCAAACGCATAGCGGATGTTTTAGCCTTAGATGCTGATCCTCGTTTTGGTAAGGATATTATTTTTCTAATCAATGATTTGAATCAAATAGGTGGGATACATACTTTTATTAAGAATATGGCTAAGTATTATAAGGAAAAATACAATAGCCGTATTTATGTGCTGGCTATTAAAGAGTTTGCGGAAAACAACTCTGAATACCACGTATTCCAAAGTCCATATATTGATTTTTATATGTCATCACAGTATTTGCGAGGCGGTTGTGCCAGTATTCTGCAAAACACTGACGGCATTGTTATTTCGTTGCAATTCTCTGCTCACCTTCACTTCCAAAAATATCTGAGTGGTGCAAAAACGGTATTAATGTTCCATGGTGATGTGAAAGACATTATTTCTCAGGAGATGTATGGACCTCATTTGGGTTGGCTGAACGAAGGTAATCTTTACAATTATGACAAGCTGCTTCTGCTTACTGATTCAGCTGTTCAGCTGCTCTCGCCTCACCTAAAAGAAGAAGTACGTAATAAGCTTGGTTTTATCCACAACTCTATTGAAGCGGAGTACCAAGCGATTGACTCACACTGCCCTAATCATACAGCCGTTATCAGCCGTTTGGATGCCGATAAAAATATCTTTGCCTTGATAGAATTAGGCAAGGAAATCCAAACGAAAAACTCAAACATTGTAGTCAACGTATATGGAGACGGTAAATTAAAAGGCGAGTTTCAAGCAGCTATTGATGACAACGGTCTTCATGACATTATCCGTCTTCGTGGTTTTGAACCAGATAAAGGCAAAATTTTTACCGAAAACGATTCTTTAATTTTATTATCTAAATCTGAAGGATTCGGTCTTGTGTTATTGGAGGCTTATGCCCATGGAAAACCTGTGGTTGTATTTGACTCTTATACAGGTGCATCGGAAGTAGTCAAACATGGCAAAACCGGATTTTTAGTACCCTACGATGACTATACGGGTGTAATTGATACATTAGGCAGACTGGATACTTTGGATGTAAACGATATTAAAGATACATTTAACGAGTTTAGTAATGAAACTGTTTTTGGCAAATGGGATCAGCTTTTCTCAGAATTAGATAATTTAGAAAATAGATAATACTTTAAAGGTTATAATATGTCATTCTTGCAAAAATTATTTCGTCCTGGAAAGCCGCAAACATCAAGCAATCCACCCAAAGCGGAAGCAGAAGACAATATTGTCATTTCCGTGGTCATCCCAAGTTACAATGCGCGAAAAACGCTTGCCTCAACCTTAGAATCATTGCAAAAATCCCAACACACTAACCTAGATGTGATAGTGGTTGACGATGGTTCCGAAGACAGAGCTGAAGATATTGTCAACTCTTTTAAAGACAACCGTTTCCGCTATTTTTGGAAAGAGAATGCCGGACCGGGATTGGCGAGGAATTTTGGTATTGACCACGCAAAAGGGGAATACATTTTCTTTTTGGACGCTGACGATGCAATATATCCCGATTCCTTAGTTCACTTGCTCAAATATGCCAGAGAACATGATTTGGATGTGGTTTCCGGGGTAACCGTACGCAAGCAGATTGATACTGGTGCGGAAGGCGAATGGTTTAGAGATCTGTATAAAACAAAAAAAATCAATACATTCAATGAACGGCTTAATTTATACAGCGATACATTATCTACAAACAAGCTGTATCGAACCCAAGTATTGAGAGATAAAAATATTTATTTTGACGAAGGCTTGTATGAAGACAAAATCTTCACTGCAAAGATTTACTCTCAAATAGACCGTATCGGCCTAATCGACAACCGCGTTTATATCTGGTTTGTCTATGGTAATCAAACCAGTATCACTACATCTAAATCGGTAGACAATTATAAAGAGCGCATGGTTGCCATTCGAAAGTTATGGCCATATTTACCTGCCTTACGGAAAGCATATCAATTAATATTTTATATTAATCACGATCTGCTGATTTATTTGCGCGAATTTATTTTCTATTCCGAAGAGGAAAAACATGATATTTATCAGTCGGCAGCTGATTTTATTGGAGAAAACAAAAACCTTGTTTATAAAAAATTGGTAACGACGAGTCTGAACCGAGCCTGTCTGGATGCTCTTTGCGATAGAGACGAAGCGAAGTTTCTCTACACAGCGAACATTCTGTCGCAGACTTTCCAAGACGAACAACTTGCAAAGCAGAAAGCCTGACAATATTCCAATATATTAAGGCCGTCTGAAATCCCTTATACCGGGCTTTCAGACGGCCTCTTCTTTTAAAATAGAATATTCTGTTTTTCGCTTACCAAAACGGCGCGGCAGGCGTATAGTTTCTCCAATCCACTTTTTTTTACCAACAGGTATCCTTTGCGGATGCCGCGAGAAAGGAGTGTTCCCATGGACAAACTCGGTTTCAAACCCGTTCCCGCCGCCGTTGCGGTGGGGCTTGCCCTGCTGATTTGGTTCGTCATCCCCGTTCCCACGGGCGTAACGCCGCAGGCGTGGCATCTTCTGGCAATGTTTGTCGGCGTGATTGCCGCGATTATCGGCAAGGCGATGCCCATCGGCGCGTTGTCGATGGTGGCGGTGATGCTGGTGGCGGTAACCGGCGTAACCAATAACAAGCCTGACGCCGCGATCAAAGACGCGCTTTCGAGCTTTGCCAGCCCGCTGATCTGGCTGATCGGCGTGTCCATCATGATTTCGCGCGGCATTCTGAAAACCGGCCTGGGCGCGCGCATCGGCTACTACTTCATTTCCCTGTTCGGCAAAAAAACGCTGGGCATCGGTTACAGCCTCGCCATCTCCGAGCTGATCCTCGCGCCGGTAACGCCGAGCAACACCGCGCGCGGCGGCGGCATCATCCATCCGGTGATGAAGGCCATCGCGTCGAGTTACGACTCCGACCCCGAAAAAGGCACGCAGGGGCGCATCGGCCGCTATCTCGCGCTGGTGAACTACCACAGCAACCCGATCACATCGGCGATGTTCATCACCGCCACCGCGCCCAATCCGCTGGTGGTGGACATCATTGCCAAAGCCACCGGCAACGGCATCCATCTGAGCTGGGGCACCTGGGCGGTGGCCATGCTGCTGCCCGGCCTCGTCGCCATGCTGCTGATGCCGCTGGTGCTGTATTTCGTCAGCCCGCCCGAAATCAAAGCCACGCCCAACGCGGCGCAGTTTGCCAAAGAGCGTCTGGCCGAGCTGGGCAAAATGAACGGCGGCGAGAAAATCATGCTGGCGATTTTCGCCCTGCTGCTCATCCTGTGGGCGGGCATACCCGCGCTGGTTTTCGGCGACGCGTTTGCCGTCGATGCCACCACCACCGCCTTTATCGGCCTCTCGCTGCTGCTGCTCTCCGGCGTGCTTTCGTGGGACGACGTGCTGAAAGAAAAAAGCGCGTGGGACACGATCACCTGGTTTGCCGCCCTCGTGATGATGGCCACCTTCCTCAACAAACTCGGCCTGATCGCCTGGTTTTCCGACGCGCTCAAAACCGGCATCGAACACACCGGCATGGGCTGGATGGGTGCCTCCATGCTGCTGCTTCTGGTGTACATGTACGCCCACTATATGTTCGCCAGCACCACCGCCCACATCACCGCCATGCTGGCCGCCTTCTACGCGGCGGGGCTTGCACTGGGCGCACCGCCGATGGCCTTCGGCCTGATTATGGCCGCCGCGTCCAGCCTGATGATGACCCTCACCCACTACGCCACCGGCACCGCCCCCGTAATTTTCGGCTCGGGCTACGCCACACTGGGCGAATGGTGGAAGGCCGGCTTCGTGATGAGCGTGGCCAACCTGCTGGTATTCCTCATCGTCGGCGGCATCTGGTGGAAGGCCTTGGGCTACTGGTAAACCGTTCCGCATAAAATACGGCAAGAGGCCGTCTGAAAACTGCAAAACGCGGTTTTCAGACGGCCTCTGCCGTTTTGCAGGGTGTGTCGCCCAAACAACGCACGCGTTCTCTGCTACACAACAAATCCGCGCCCTTCCCGCCAATCCCAAACCGCGTGCGTGGCTGCGCCACACACCCTACACACGGTTTTTCAGACGGCCTCTGCCGCTAAGAAGGCAGGTTGGGTCAAGCCCAACGTCCGTGCAATCGGTCGATGTTGGGTTTGCAACCCAAGCTACCCGCCGAACCTGCCGTAGGGTGTGTCGCCCCAAGGCGACGCACGCGTTCCCTGCCGCCCAAGAAATCCGCGCCCTCCCTGCCAATCCCAAACCGCGTGCGTGGCTTGCGCCACACACCCTACACACGGTTTTTCAGACGGCCTCTTTGCTTTACAGTGGATACAGGTAAAAAGTATCCGGTGCAGGCCGGGCGGCGAAAGGCCGTCTGAAAAACGGTTTCAACTTTGTTGAAGTTGCGCTTTCAGACGGCCTTTTTGTTCGGACGCGCGTTCAGAAACGCTCGTCCGAGGCGAGGTAACGCCATTTGCCCGGGGGCAGTGCGCCGAGTTTGACGCGGCCGATGCGGATGCGTTTGAGGCCGACCACGGTGAGGCCGACCAGTTCGCACATGCGGCGGATTTGGCGTTTTTTGCCCTGGCGCAGCACGAAACGGAGCTGGTCCCGGTTCTGCCATTCCACTTTGGCGGGGCGCAGCGGTTCGCCGTCGAGGCTTAATCCGTGGTTGAGCAGGGCGAGGCCGTTTTCTTTCAGACGGCCTCTGACGCGCACGAGGTATTCTTTTTCGCTACCGCCGTCCGCGCCGACGAGCTGTTTGGCGGTGCGCCCGTCCTGGGTGAGGACGAGCAGGCCGACGGAGTCGATGTCGAGGCGGCCGGCGGGAGCGAGGCCGCGCAGGTGGCGCGGGTCGAACGGGATGCGGCTTTGGTCGCCTTCCCAGCGGTTTTCGGGTGTGAAAAGCTCTACGGCGGCGCGGTAGCCTTTTTCGGGCTGGCCGCTGACGTAGCCGACGGGTTTGTTGAGGAGGACGGTTACGCGCCGCGCCTGGGTTTCGTGCGCTTCGCGGGCGAGGTCGATGCGGTCGGCGGGGCTTACTTTCTGGCCGAGCACGGCAGTTTGGCCGTTCACGCGTACCCAGCCGCGTTCGATATAGGCGTCGGCTTCGCGCCGCGAGCAGAGGCCGAGTTCGGCCATGCGTTTGGAAAGGCGGAGGGGTTCTTGTCCGGTCATGCGGATTCCTTTTTGTTTGGCTGCCGGTGCGGCGCATGTGTCGTTGCCGTTCAGGCCGTCTGAAACCGCGTGCGCGGCTGCGCCACACGCCCTACCCGTCAGCCGCTGTTCCGTTGGCAGCGCATACGCCGTCTTTTGTTTTAACTTCGTTGAAGCTGCGCTTTCAGAAACGTCATCCCCGCGTAGGCGGGAACGGCCGCTACGCGCCGTTTTTGCGGTTGCTGCCGGACACCATGTCCAGGAGGAACAGGCGGCAGTCGAGTTTGCCGTTGTAGAGGGGGATTTTGCGGCTCGGGGTGAGGCGCATGAGTTTGGGCATGTCGCGGTCGGCGGTGAACATGCCGACGCGCCAGCCGGGGTAGTGCTGTTTGAGCCAGCTGCCGAGCTGGGGGTAGAGGGCGTGCAGTGCCTGCACTTCGGAGAGGCGCACGCCGTAGGGCGGGTTGGAGAGCATGATGCCGTCCGCGCCGTTGGGGCGGGCGTCCTGCGCGTCGCAGGTGGCGATGTCGATGAAGGCTTCAACTTCGGCGGCGCGGGCGTTGGCTTGGGCGGCACGGGTCATGGCGCGGTCGTTGTCGCCGGCGGCGATGTTTTCAGACGGCCTGTCTTTGGCGGCGGCGCGGGCTTGGGCTTTGAGGCGCGCCCACAGGGCGGGATCGTGCACGGCCAGTTTTTCAAAACCGAAGCGGCGCATGAGGCCGGGGGCGCGGTTGAGGGCGATCCAGGCAGCTTCGATGGCGAGGGTGCCGCTGCCGCAGAAGGGGTCTTGGAAGGGCCGGCTGCCGTCGTAGCCTGCCAAAAGCAGCAGGCCGGCGGCGAGGTTTTCGCGCAGGGGGGCTTCGCCGGTGTCTTGGCGGTAGCCGCGTTTGAACAGGGCTTCGCCGCTGGTGTCGAGGAAGATTTGCGCGGTTTTGTCGTCGAGGAAGACGCGGATGCGGATGTCGGGGCGGTGTTTGTCTACCGAGGGGCGGCGGCCGGTGCGCTCGCGGAAGTGGTCGCAGAGGGCGTCTTTGGTTTTGAGGCTGACGAAGTCGAGGCTTTTGACGGCGGCGCGGCGGCCTTCGGTTTGTACTTTGACGGTGTGGCCGTCTGAAAACCATTTGTGCCAGCGGATGCTGCGGGCGAGGCGGTAGATGTCGTTTTCGCTGCGGTACGCGCCGTGCGCGAGGCGCAGGAGGACGCGGGAGGCAGTGCGGGAATGGAGGTTGGCGCGATAGATTTGTTCGAGGCCGCCGGTGCAGGACGCGCCGCCGTCGGCGGTTCGGACGTTTGCGCAGCCTTGCTCGGCGAGTTCTTGCGCGAGCACGGTTTCGAGGCCGCGCGGACAGGTGGCGAAGAGGGGGTAGTCGGTCATGGGTAACTTTGTTGGCGCCGCGTTTCGGCGCGCCGAAGCTGCGCTTTCAGACGGCCTTTGTGTAGCGGCGGTTGGTACGGGCGGCCTGTTTGACGGCGGGGCGGCATGAGGCCGTCTGAAAAACGATTTTTTATTTTTCAGACGGCCTCAACGCCGTTTTACACGCCTTCCATCAGCATGGTGTCGATGCAGTCGCACAGGGCGTGGACGAGGACGATGTGGTTTTCCTGAATGCGGGCGGTGCGCGGGTGGGGGACGTTTAACAAAATATCGTCGTCTTTGAGCATGGCGGCGATTTTGCCGCCGTCGCGGCCGGTGAAGGCGAGGATGCGCATGTCGCGTTCGTGGGCGGCTTTGATGGCTTCGATGACGTTGCCGGAGTTGCCCGAGGTGGAGATGCCCAGCAGCACGTCGCCGGGGCGGCCGAGGGCGCGCACCTGTTTGCTGAATACGTGCTCGAAGCCGTAGTCGTTGCCGATGGCGGTGAGGGCGGAGGTGTCGGTGGTGAGGGCGAGGGCGGCCAGCTCCATGCGTTCTTTTTCAAACCGGCCGGTGAGTTCGGCGGCGAAATGCTGCGCGTCGGCCGCCGAGCCGCCGTTGCCGCAGACGAGGATTTTGCCGTCGTTCATCAGGCATTCGAGCAGCATTTGCGCGGCTTCGGCGGTCGGCCCGGCCAGCACTTCGGCGGCCTGCCGTTTGGCGGCGATGCTTTCTTCAAAATGGGCGCGGACGCGTTCTTCAAGGGTGGTCATAAGGTTTATCCTGTGATGTTTTGCAGCCAGAGCGGGCGGGCGTTTCCTTCGATCAGCACCGCGTCGAGGCGGCAGCCGCCGCGGTGCGGGTGTTTTTGCAGGTAGTGCTCGACGCTTTTTTGCAGCCTGGCCAGTTTGGCGGGCGTGATGCTGTATGCCGCGCCGCCGAACGCGGCGGATTTGCGGTATTTTACTTCAACAAACAGCAAGAGTGCGCCCGATTGCACGACCAGATCGATTTCGCCGTGCGGGCAGTGCCAGTTGCGCGCCAGCAGGCGGCAGCCGTTTTCCTGCAAAAAACGCAGCGCGGCATCCTCGGCCGCCTGCCCGCTGGGGTGGTTCAAACGCATGCTTTTCTTTCTGACAACGCGGTTTTCAGACGGCCTGCATGGTAAGCGGTAATGCGGCCTGCTGCAAACAGGCCGTCTGAAAGCTACAATGCCGCCCGTTTCAAACCGGAATCCCGCCATGCCGCAAACCCATCTGCAAAAAGCCGCCGACAGCCTCGAATCCGCGCTTTATACCGTCGCCACCCCCATCGGCAACCTCGCCGACATCACCCTGCGCGCCCTTGCCGTGCTGCGCCGCGCCGACCTCGTCTGCGCCGAAGACACCCGCGTAACCGCCCGCCTGCTCGCCGCCTACGGCATACAGGCGCGCCTTATCAGCGTGCGCGAACACAACGAGCGGCAGATGGCGGACAAGATCGTTTCCGCCCTTTCAGACGGCCTCATCGTCGCCCAAGTGTCCGACGCGGGCACCCCTGCCGTGTGCGACCCCGGCGCAAGGCTGGCCGAACACGTGCGCGAAGCCGGATTCAAAGTGATCCCCGTGCCCGGCGCGAGCGCGGTGATGGCTGCCCTCAGCGCGGCGGGCGTATCCGAATCCTGCTTTTATTTCAACGGTTTTCTGCCGCCCAAAGCTGCCGCCCGCCAAAAACTGTTTGCAGCGTGGCAGGGCGCGGACTATCCGGTCGTGATGTTTGAAGCCCCGCACCGCATCGAAGCCGCCCTCTCCGACATGGCCGCCGCCTTCCCCGCGCGCCGCCTCACGCTGGCGCGCGAGCTGACCAAAACCTTTGAAACCTTTTTAAGCGGTACCGTGGCCGAAATTCAGACGGCCTTACGCGAAGACCCGAACCAGACGCGCGGCGAAATGGTGCTGATCCTCCACCCCGCCGCGCCGGAAAAAAACGCCGCCCTGCCCGCCGAAGCCCTGCGCGTGCTGGACATCCTCGCGGCGGAGCTGCCCACCAAACAGGCGGCCGAGCTGGCGGCGCGGATAACGGGCGCGAACAAAAAAGCCCTGTACGACGCCGCGCTGGCGCACAAAAACGGCTGAGGCCGCACTTTCAGACGGCCTTTGCCCGCCGCCCCGCGCATATCGGTTAAAATGCCGCCCTTTCCCATCACAGGCCGTCTGAAAACGGCATCTTAGAACAACATGCGAAACACACCGTCCACCCTGCGCTACTGGCTGCTCTCCGCCGCCGCCGTGGTGCTCGACCAAATCAGCAAATACGCCGTTCTGGCGCGTTTTGAAGACTTTGAACGCCTGCCCGTCGTCAGCGGCTTTTTCGACCTCACGCTGGTGTACAACACCGGCGCGGCGTTCAGCTTTCTCGCCTCAGCCGGCGGCTGGCAGAAATACTTTTTTGTCGCGCTGGCGGCGGTGATTTCCGTGTGGCTGGTGCGCGCGGTGCGAAAGGGCGAGTTCGGCGCACTCGGCTCGTGGGGCGCGGCGATGGTGGTCGGCGGCGCGCTGGGCAACGTTATCGACCGCTTTGTCCACGGAAAAGTGGTGGACTTTCTACTTTTCTACGGCGAAACATGGTCTTATCCCGCATTCAACGTGGCCGATAGCTTTATCTGCGTCGGCGCGGCACTGCTGGTGCTCGACAGCTTCACCCACAAAAAACACGGCAGGCCGTCTGAAAACACGCAAAAGGAAGCCTCATGAGCGGCAAAACCATCATGCTCGCCAACCCGCGCGGCTTCTGCGCGGGCGTGGACAGAGCCATCAGCATCGTGGAGCGCGCGCTGGAAGAATTCGGCGCGCCGATTTACGTGCGCCACGAAGTCGTCCACAACAAATTCGTGGTGGACAACCTGCGCGAGAAAGGCGCGGTTTTCATTGAGGATTTGGCCGACGTGCCGCCGGGCGCGACCCTGATCTACTCGGCGCACGGCGTGTCCAAGGCGGTGCAGGACGAGGCGGCGGCGCGGGGTTTCCGCGTGTTCGACGCCACCTGCCCGCTGGTTACCAAAGTGCACAAGGAAGTGGCGCGGCTGGATACGCAGGGCTACCAGATCATCATGATCGGCCACGCGGGGCACCCCGAAGTGGAAGGCACGATGGGGCAGCTTCCCGAAGGTTCGATTCTTTTGGTGCAGACCGTCGAAGACGTGGCCGCGCTCGAAGTGGCCGACCCCGACCGCCTCTCGCACGTGAGCCAGACCACGCTTTCGGTGGACGAAACGCGCGACATCATCGCCGCCCTCAAAGCGCGTTTCCCTAACATCAAAAGCCCGCCCAAAGACGACATCTGCTACGCCACCACCAACCGTCAGGAGGCGGTGAAGCAGCTGGCCGCCGAATGCGACATCGTCATCGTCGTCGGCTCGCCCAACTCGTCCAACAGCAACCGCCTGCGCGAAGTGGCCGCCCAGCGCGGTGTGGACGCCTATATGGTGGACAACGCCTCCCACCTGCGCCGCGAATGGTTCGCGGGCAAACGGCAGGTGGGCGTAACCGCCGGCGCGTCCGCCCCCGAAGTGCTGGTGCAGGAAGTGCTGGACACGCTCAAAGCCTGGGGGCACGACACCCTGCGCGAGGGCGAGGGCACGGAAGAAAGCATTGTTTTCGTGCTGCCCAAAGAGCTGCGCGGCGAGAAAAAGGCCGTCTGAAAAAGGGCTTGATCGGCAGGCGTAGGGGGTGCGGCACAGCCACGCACGCGGTTTGGGCTTGCGGGAACATGAAACGCGTGCATCGTTGACCCACCCCACATAACGGCAGAGGCCGTCTGAAAACCTGTTTTACGGGTTTTCAGACGGCCTCTTGTTATAGTATAACACATTGAAAACTTTAAATAATTTGACAAACAATATCAATCGTCCTATAAGCGGGTTTATGCAGTCGTTACGTTTTCTCCAACCTTCCGAACGAAAGGAAACACCATGAAAGCAATGGTTTACCACGGCGCGGGCGACATCCGCTTTGAAGAAAAACCCAAGCCGCAGATTATCGATCCCACCGACGCGGTGGTGAAAATCGTCAAAACCACGATTTGCGGCACCGACTTGGGCATCTGGAAAGGCAAAAACCCCGAAGTGGCCGACGGCCGCATCCTCGGCCACGAGGGCATCGGCATCGTCGAAGAAGTCGGCTCGGCGGTGAAAAACGTCAAACCCGGCGACAAAGTCATTATTTCCTGCGTCAGCAAATGCTGCACCTGCGACAACTGCAAAATCCAGCTCTACTCGCACTGCCGCAACGGCGGCTGGATACTCGGCTACATGATCGACGGCACGCAGGCCGAATACGTGCGCACCCCCTATGCCGACAACAGCCTTGTGCCGCTGCCCGCCAACGTCAACGAAGAAGTCGCCCTGCTGCTCTCCGACGCGCTGCCCACCGCCCATGAAATCGGCGTGCAATACGGCGACGTGAAACCCGGCGACACCGTATTCATCGCCGGCGCAGGCCCCGTGGGCATGTCCGCCCTCCTCACCGCCCAGCTTTACAGCCCCGCCGCGATTATCGTGTGCGACATGGACGAAAACCGCCTCAAACTCGCCAAAGAGCTCGGCGCAACGCACACCGTCAGCCCCGCATCGGGCGACGTGTCCAAGCAAGTATTTGATATAGTGGGACAAGACGGCGTGGACTGCGCCATCGAAGCGGTCGGCATCCCCGCCACCTGGAATATGTGCCAGGATATCGTCAAACCCGGCGGCCACATCGCCATAGTCGGCGTTCACGGGCAATCGGTTGATTTCAAACTGGAAAAACTGTGGATCAAAAACCTCGCCATCACCACCGGCCTGGTCAACGCCAACACCACCGAAATGCTGATGAAAGCCATCTCGTCCAGCCCCGTCGATTACACCAAAATGCTCACCCACCATTTCAAATTCGACAAACTGGAAAAAGCCTACGACGTGTTCAAACACGCCGCCGAAAACCAGGCGATGAAAGTGGTGCTGGTCAACGGATAAGGCAGGCGTTTTGCCGACGAGCCAATCTGTTGATATAAAAAGCAAAGAGGCCGTCTGAAAACCGCAATACAGGTTTTCAGACGGCCTTTTTTGTTTTTACGCCGCCAAACATCCGGGCTTTTATAGTGGATAAAGATAAAAAGTATCCGGTGTAGGCCGGGCTTCAGCCCGGCAAAATATCGGAGAAATAGTGAGTTAGCCGGGCTGAAGCCCGGCCTACGGCCTGACGTAGGGTGTGTCGCCCCAAGGCGACGCACGCGGTTTCTGCCGCCCGACAAATCCGCGCATCCGTGCCCTCTTCGCAAACCCAAACCGCGTGCGTGGCTGCGCCACACACCCTACTCCGTGGCCGAACGTCGGCTTGTGGCGCGGGCGGTTTTTTCAGACGGCCTCTGCGCCCAGATAGGCCGCCAGCGGTTTGGGCAGGCCGTAGGCGGGCAGGTCTTGCGGCGGCACCCACAGGCCGTCTGAAACTTTTTCAGACGGCCTCCCGCAGCGGGCGGCGAAGGGGGTGATGAGCAGCAGGCGGTGGGTGAGGCGGTGGGTGAGGGCGGCTTGTTCTTCGAGGCCGTCCGAACACACGCCGTGTTGCGCGGCGGCATCGTGCAAGGCTTCGAGCGTGTCGAAACAGGGCACGCAGTAGAGGCCGCCCCAGATGCCTTTGGTGGGGCGTTTTTGCAGGAAAACCGCGCCGTCAGAGTCCCGCAAAACAAGCCAGTAGAGCGGCAGGGTGGGCACGGGCTGCGTGCTTTTACGGCGGGGCAGTTCGGCGGTACGGCCTTGTTTGCGGGCTTGGCAGACGTCGGCCATCGGGCAGGCGGGGCATTGCGGTTTGGCGCGGGTGCAGACGGTTGCGCCAAGGTCCATCAGCCCCTGGGTGTAGGCGGGCATGTCGGCGGGGTCGGCGGGCAGCAGGCTTTCGGCCAGCGTCCACAGGCTTTGCTCGAATTTTTTGTCGGCGGGGTCGCCCTCGCGCGCGAAAACGCGGCAGAGGACGCGTTTGACGTTGCCGTCGAGGATGGTTTCGCGTTGGCAGAAGGCGAAGGCGGCGATGGCGGCGGCGGTGCTGCGGCCGACGCCGCTGAGGGTTTCGAGACCGGCGCGGCTTCGGGGGAACGCGCCGCCGTGCTCTGCGGCGATTTGTTTGGCGGCTTTGTGCAGGTTGCGGGCGCGGCTGTAATAGCCCAGCCCCTGCCAGAGGGCGAGCACTTGGTCTTCGGGCGCGGCGGCAAGGGCGGCGGCGGTGGAGAAGGCGGCGAGAAAGCGCGGGTAGTATCGGGCAACGGTGGACACCTGGGTTTGTTGCAGCATGATTTCGGAGAGCCAGACGCGGTAGGGGTCGCGGCTGTGCCAGGGCAGGTTGTGGCGGCCGTGTTGTTTCTGCCAGCGGATGAGGCGGTCGGCGAAGGTGTCGGCGAGGCCGTCTGAACGGGTTTCAGACGGCCTTTGTGCGGGCGGGACGGCGGTGTGCATGGTTTGTTTTTTTATGATTGGGTTTTCAGACGGCCTAAAAATCAAGATAGGTGTCGTGTTGCGCGTAGTAGCCGAGGTTGCGGACGATGTCTTCCGTTGCCGCGCCGCTTTTCTGGTGCAGGGTGTTGGCGACGGCGTCGGCGAACTGCCGGCCGTAGTAAAGCAGTTCCAAACCGTTGGCGAATACGAAGTCGGAATAGCCTTCGGGGTTGTCGTCTTCGTCGAAAGTTTCGTCGTCGAGCGGTTCGTCGAGCAGGCAGACGGTGTCGGCGGCAATCGGCGCGACGGGGGCGGCGACGAGTTCGGCGAGGGTGTAGGGGTGGCGCAGTTGGGCGGTTGCCATGGTTTGTGTTTCCTGTAAAAACATTTTCAGACGGCCTCGGCAAGAGGCGGCGGCAGGGAAACGGTTTTGCCTTTGTATTCGCACAAGTCGTTCACAATGCATTGGTGGCACAGGGGTTTTTGCGCTTTGCAGACGTAGCGGCCGTGCAGGATGAGCCAGTGGTGCGCGTTTAAAATGAATTCGTCGGGGATGACGCGCAGCAGTTTGTCTTCCACTTCGCGCACGTTTTTGCCGGGGGCGAGGTTCATGCGGTTGCTGACGCGGAAGATGTGGGTGTCCACGGCCATGGCTTTTTGGCCGAAGGCGGTGTTGAGGACGACGTTGGCAGTTTTGCGGCCGACGCCGGGGAGGGCTTCAAGCTCTTCGCGCGTCTGCGGCACTTGGCCGCCGTGTTTTTCGATGAGGATGCGGCAGGTTTCGATGATGTGTTTGGACTTGGTTTTGTAAAGGCCGATGGTTTTGGTGTATTCCATCACACCGGCCAAGCCCAAATCAAGCATGGCCTGCGGCGTGGGGGCGGCGGGGAAGAGGTGCGCAGTGGCTTTGTTCACGCCTTTGTCGGTGGCCTGGGCGGAGAGGAGGACGGCGATGAGGAGCTGGAAGGGGCTGTTGTAGTGCAGCTCGGTTTGCGGGTGCGGGTTGGCGGCGCGCCAGCGGGCGAAGATTTGGTAGCGGGTATGTTTGTTCATGTTTTCGCGTGTGTTTTGTGTGCCGGTATTGTAGCCCAATTGGTGGAGGCCGTCTGAAAAACGTTTTTCAGACGGCCTTTCGTTTCACCAACGCACCAAACAACCGCCGCCACTCCCAAACCGCGTGCGTGGCTGCGCCGCACACCCTGCCTTGGCCGCAGAGGCCGTCTGAAAACGTAAAACGCGCTTTTCAGACGGCCTCTGCGGCCTGCGGGACGGGGGCGGGTCGGGCTTTGCCGTGCAGGGATTCGCGGGCGGGTTGGAGCAGGTCGGCGGTGGCGGTGATCTGCTGGGTGAGGACGTGCGCCTGCTCGCTGTCGGGGGTGAGGGCGGAGAGGGCGGCGCGGGTGTCGGCAAGGCGTTGGGCAAAGGTGTCTTCGGGCAGTTCGGGCAGTTCGGCGGCGAGGGTGCAGACGGCATCGGCGGCGGGAAACCATTGGCGCAGGAAGGTTTGGTGGGACTCGTCGCGGCTGAGGGTGTCGCGGTATGCGCCCAGGGCGGAGATGTAGCCGATGAGGGAGTAGTTGATTTTGAGCAGGCGGAAGCCGTCGTGCAGGCGGGTGCCGTATTTTTCGGGTTCGCCGGACATGTCGGAGAGGGTGCTGGACAGGGCGGCGGCGCGTTCGTGGGCGAGGCGGCGGGCGGCGCGGTAGGCGACGTTGTCGCCGCCGCCGTGTTCGAGCTGGACGAGTACGGCGCGCAGGTAGCCGGCGTCGGCGGATACGGCGGCCGCGCCGGTTTTGCCCAGTTGCAGGTAGTGCCAGTCGGGCCAGATGTAGGAGACGGCCGCCCAGGCCAGGAGGCAGCCGATGACGGTGTCGGCCATACGCATGGGCAGGGCTTGGGTAATGTCGTAGCCGGCGATGGAGAAGCTGATGAGTGCCTGGATGGTGATAAAGAAGGTGGAGTAGCTGTATTTGTTGGCGCGAAAGAGGAAGAAGAGGGCGACGCCGGCGGACATGACCATCAGTTTAGCTTCGAGCGACTGGGTGAAATAGGGCATCAGGGAGCCGACCAGTACGCCGCCGAGGGTGCCGGTGATGCGTTGTTTGAGGCGGCTTTGGGTGGCGGAGTGGTTGGGCTGGCAGACGAATACGGCGGTGAGCAGTATCCAGTAGCCAAAGTTGAGGTTGAGGGTTTCGACGATGAGGCCGCACACCAGCACCAGCAGCGACATGCGCACGGCGTGGCGGAAGGTGGCCGACTGGGGGTTGAGCTGGGCGGCGATGCTTTTGAGGGCGTCGCGCAGTTTGGCCGAGTCGTGGTGGGCGATGCGCTGGTCGGCGGACGGGTTTTCATCCAGGCCGCTGTCGAGGGTGGAGAGGCGGTGGTTGATGTTTTGCAGGTTGCCGGAGAGGCGTTGCAGCAGCGGCGTTTCCGGCGCGCCCGCGTGGGCGGCGGCGTAGTGGGCGGCCGACTGTTTCAGGCCGCGTCGGGCGCGGGCGAGGCGGGGGTCGGGTTCGTAGACGCGGTTGTCGCGCAGGCTCTCGGCGATGTCGCGGCAGGCCTGCGCCTGCAATTCCATCAGGCGCAGGAAACGGAAAATCAGGTCGGTGTTTTTCAGCTTGTCGGCCGCGTCGCGGTAGCTGATGTGGCTGGAACTGGCGCGCTCGTGGATGTCCTGCGCGGCGAAGTAGTAGCGCAGCATGCGGGTGGTGCGCGGGTGGCGGTGCTGGCCGCGCATCCGGTAAAACAGCGCGCTGCGGCAGAGATTGAAGGCCTGGATGACGCGGCTGTTGGCCATCGCCAGCGCAATTTGCCGCTCTTCGAGGGCGGCGGTTTCGTCGGGGTCGAAAAAACCGGCCTTCGCGTCGAGATACGCGCCCAACGCTTCATAAGCGTCGGCGGTGTTTTCCTGCACCGTGCGGTGCGGCAGCAGCGCGTGCATGGCGAGGGCGCACAGGCTGTACAGACCCGCGCCGCACAGTATCATCAGCGGGTTGAGATACCAGGGCGACGCGCTCTCGGGATTGTGGGTGAGCGTGGTGTACACCGCCACCGCCAGCGTGCCAAAGGCGATGGTGCGGTAGCGCAGCCCCACCGCCCCGGCCATGGTGAACACAAAGGCCAGAGCCGCCATCACCGGCAGAAATATCGCCGGATGACCCAGCGAAGCCTGCACCGCCAGCGACGACACGGCAAAGGCTGCCAGCGACACCGCACTGTTTTTCAGACGGCCTGCAAAGGCGTTGTCCAAATCCACCAGCCCGCCCGCAATCACCCCCAACACCAGCGGAATGGCCACGCTTTGCAGGCGGAAGCGGTACACAAGCAGGGCGACAATCGACACGGCCAGCAGCGGCGGCAGCACCGCCAGCACCTTGCCGCTGACGGGCGGGGTTTTGAATTTCATGGCATTCCCAAAACAAAGCGGACAAAACGGGGGCGGATTGTACACGGCGCGGCGGCGGGCGCATAAGGCCGTCTGAAAAAGCTGCGGCGCGGCTGGCGCGGCTTTTTCAGACGGCCTTTTTCCGAACAAAATGCGGTGCGGGCGGTGTTTGTTGCCAAAAACACCGCCCGCAAGGCTGAATGTCAACACGCCTTAAAGATACCGCATCACATACTTCAGCCAGCGCATCAGCAGAGCCGCCGCCGCGCCGACGGCCGCGCCCGCCAATGCCGCCGCCCAAGCCTGCCCCATCAAACCGCCCGCCGCCGCCCCGCCCGTGATGGCAATCAGATATTGGTCGAAGCGGCTGTATGCCGGCTGCGGCTCGGCAAAGTCTTCCTCTGCCAGCCACACCGCAAACAACGTGGTCAGTGCCAGCCACAAACCGGCCAGCCACAGCCGTTTTTTCGGCGCAAGCGGTTGGCCGAACACGCCCGCCAGCGCCGTGCCCAGCATCAGCAGCGCAAGCAGCACCGACACGGCCAAGAGCGGCAGCGCAATGTGCGCCAGCCGCCGCCACAGGCGCAGCGGTACGCGTTTCAGGGAAAAAGGTTCGGGGCTTGTTTTTTGCATAACGGGCGGGGCGGGGGCAGAGGGTTTTTCCGGCAGTCTGAAACCGCGTGCGTGGCGGAGCCGCACACCCTACGCTTGCTTTCAGACGGCCTTTTAAGCGGCGGCTACTGCGACAGGCGGTAGTGGCCGGTGATCGGGTAGCGGTAGAGGATGTCTTCCTCCTGCGTGCCGCGCCCGATATTGTGGATGACGAGCGGGCGGCTGCCTGCGCGGCGGTCGGAGACGATGCCGATGTGCGGGCGGTCGCGGCCTACGTTCCAGGTAACGATGTCGCCCGCCCGAAAATCGCGGCCATCGGCCTGATAGCCCTGCCGTTGGAAATAGGCGGCGAGGTTGGGCACGCGGCGGTGGTCGATGTTGGGGTCGGGGGCGGAGAGCCCCCATTTTTGCGGGTAGGCGGAGAAGTGGCGGCGCATGTCTTCGTGCACGAGCCGCTGCAAATCCACGCCCTGCCGCCGCAGGGCGCGGATGATCACGTCGGTGCACACGCCCTTATGCGGCGGTACGTCGCCCATCGGGTAGGCGAGTTTGGTGTAGGCCGGGTCGTAGGCCACTGTCTGCCCGATTTGGGCGCGGGCGGCGGCCACCAGCGGGGGAGACGGATTTTGCGGCGCGGCGGCGGCTTCGGTTTGCACGGCGGACGCGTCGGGCGGGGCTTGCGGCGGCTGCGGTTCGGAATCGGAGCAGGCGGCCAGCAGGGCGGCCAGTAAAACGGCGGGATACGGGCGGGCGGGTTTCATGGCGTGGTTTTCAGACGGCCTCTGTTGTGTGTAAACAGGCTTGTATGGCAAAAAACTACCTGCATGGCAGAGACGGCTTTTTCAGACGGCCTCTCCGCCCTGTTTCGCTTCCAATTCCTCCCAGCGTTCCAGCTTTTCCAACAATTCGGTTTCGATTTCTTCCGCCCGCTGTTGCAGCGTGGCGGCTTTTTCGTAGTCGCGGAAAATGTCGGGGTTGGAGAGTTGGGCGGCGAGGGCGGCCTGTTCGGCTTCGAGGGCGGCGATTTGGTCGGGCAGGGCGTCGAGTTCGCGCTGTTCTTTGTAGGAGAGTTTGACCGTGCGGTTGGGCTTGGGTTTGGACTTGGCGGGCGTGTCTTCGGCGGCTGATTTCGCAGGCGGGGCAGCCTGAAAAGCCTGTTCGCGGTTTTTGGCATCGAGATAATCCTGATAGCCGCCGATGTATTCTTTCAGACGGCCTTCCCCTTCAAACACAATGCTTTGGGTTACCACGTTGTCGAGGAAGGCGCGATCGTGGGAGACGAGGAACACGGTGCCCGCATAGTCGCGCAGCAGGTCTTCCAGCAGCTCTTGGGTGTCGATGTCCAGATCGTTGGTGGGCTCGTCGAGGACGAGGATGTTGGCGGGGCGGGTGAACAGTTTGGCCAGCAGCAGGCGGTTGCGCTCGCCGCCGGAGAGGGAGGAGACGGGCGATTGGGCGCGGGCGGGGGAAAACAGGAAGTCTTCCAAGTAGCCCATCACATGCCGTTTTCTGCCGCCGATTTCCACATAATCGTTGCCCTGGCCGAGGGTGTAGAACACGGTGTCGTTTTCGTTGAGCGCGCTGCGGAACTGGTCGAAATAGGCGGTTTCCTGCTTGCTGCCGAGGCGGATTTTGCCCGATGTGGGCGCGAGTTCGCCGAGAATCAGCTTTAAAAAGGTGGTTTTGCCGATGCCGTTTGGGCCGATAAGGCCGATTTTGTCGCCGCGCTGGATGACGGCGGAGAAGTCGCGCATGATGGGTTTGCCGCCGTAGTCGAAGGAGGCGTGTTCCAGTTCGGCGATGATTTTACCGCTTTTTTCGCCCGCGTCGAGGCGGAAGGACACCTGGCCTTGACGCTCGCGGCGGGCGGCACGCTGACGGCGCAGCTCTTCCAGTCGGCGCACGCGGCCTTCGTTGCGGGTGCGGCGGGCTTCGATGCCTTTGCGTATCCACGCTTCCTCTTGGGCATGAAATTTGTCGAACAGGCGGTTGTGTTCGGCTTCCACGGCCAGCTCTTCGGCTTTTTTCTCGCTGTACCGCGCGAACGAGCCGGGGTAGGAGCGCAGCGTGCCACGGTCGAGTTCCACGATGCGGGTGGCGACGTTATCGAGGAAGCGGCGGTCGTGGGTGATGACAATCAGGCTGCCTGAAAAGCCGCGCAGCAGGTTTTCCAGCCACAAAATCGCGTCGATGTCGAGGTGGTTGGTCGGCTCGTCGAGCAACAGAATATCGGGCTTTTGCACCCACGCCTGCGCCAGCGCGACGCGCTTTTTCTGGCCGCCGGACAGGTTGGCGATGGTTTCGTTTTCAGGCAGCCCCAATTCGCCGATGGTCTGGCGCACGGCGGCATCAAACTGCCAGCCGTTTTGCGCTTCGATTTGGTTTTGCAGCGCGTTCATTTCGGCGGCGAGTTCCGAATTTTTCCCAAAGGGACTTCCTTCGGTCGCAGGCTGCCTTTCGAGTTCGGACAACACGGCATGATAGCGGCGCAGCACATCGCGCAGGCCGCCCAAGCCTTCGGATACGGCGTCGAACACGGTGGATTTGGGGTCGAAAAAATTCTCCTGCGGCACATACACCGTTTTCAGGCCGTTTTGCAGCACGATTTGGCCGTCGTCCGCCTTCTGCACGCCCGCGAGGATTTTCAAGAGCGACGACTTGCCCGCGCCGTTGCGCCCGATCAGGCCGACGCGCTCGCCGGCGTCGAGTTGGAAGGAAGCCTTGTCGAGCAGGGCGACATGGCCGACGGCAAAACACAGGTTTTCGGCTTGGAGGATGTTCATGGGGGTTCGGTTAGTAGGGATGAAAGAGGCGGATTGTACAGGCAAAGGCAGCTTGGAAAAGGCACAAAGGCCGTTTGAAACCCTGTTTTATGGTTTTTCAGACGGCCTCAGGCGAACAGCATCGCGGCGGCGCGGTAGAGCTGCCACAGTGCCCAGCCGCAGACGGACAGGCCGGCGGCGAGGCGCAGGCGGCGGTTTTGCAGCAGGGTTTTGAGTTGTCCGGCAAACCAGCCGAAGGCCAGCAGGTTGGGCAGGGTGCCCAGGGCGAAGGCGAGCATCAGGAGGCCGCCCTGCGCCGCGCTGCCGCTGCCTAGGGCGTAGAGCGACGCGCTGTACACCATGCCGCAGGGCAGCCAGCCCCACAGCAGGCCGACGGCGAAACAGGCGGGGGTGCTTTTGATCGGCAGCAGGCGGTTGAGCAGCGGGTTGAGCCGCCGCCAAACGGGTCTGCCCGCGCCCTCGATATGGCGCACGAAATCGGACAGTCCGGCCAGATAAAGGCCGAGCAGCAGCAGCAGGATGTTGGCGGCGAAAAACAGGGCGGTTTGCAGGCCGCGCGTCTGGTAGAGCGAAATGCCGAACTGGCCGAACGCACCGGCCAGCGTGCCGATGGCAGTGTAGCTGGCAAGGCGGCCGAGGTTCATTAACACAATCAGGCGCAGGCGGCCGATGTGCGGCGGCAGTTGCAGGGCGAAGGCGGAGGAGAGGCCGCCGCACATGGCCAGGCAGTGCCCGCCGCCGAAGAAGCCGAGCAGGAAGAGGGTGAGGTAGGAGAGGTTGTTCATGGTGTGTGTTTGAGGCCGTCTGAAAAACGGTTTTCCCTTTTTTCAGACGGCCTGAATGCCTGTTTGCAAACGGGTTCAGCGGCTGGTATAAAAGAAAAACAGCATGGCCGCAAGGTTGGCCGACACGGCGGCGGCGGTTCGGGCGGCACTTTCAAAAGGCAGGTTGTACAGTTTGCCGACAAATAAAAAAGCGTTCATATCGGGTTGGAAAATGTAAAAACCGTTTTAAAAACAATATACAGCAATAAAATAGGCGCAGCCGCCGCACCCGCAGCCGTTTTTTAAGGAGACCGAAATGCCGCGCCTTTTTTCTGTTTTGCTGCTGCTTGCCGCCGCGCCCGTTTTTGCGGCGGAGACCAAGCCCGATTCTTACGAAACCGAACGTTTGGAGCGCAGCTGCGCCATCGGGCGCGAATCGCTGCTGCGCGAGCGCAACGGCACGCCCGCCTGCGACCGGCTCGACCGCCTCTACGGCCGCCCGCCGAAGGCCGAACCGGTTGTCGTGGTGGTGCCGCAGGAGCGGGATCGCGATCAGGACTGGCGGTGGGACGAACAAAACCGGCGTTGGGAATACCGGCCGACGCGTTAGGCCGTCTGAAAAACAGTTTTAACTTCGTTGAAGCTTCGCTTTCAGAAACGTCATCCTCGCGAAGGCGGGGACGGCCTCAAATCACAAAATCCGCCTCTGCCGCTTCGCTTTGTTTGCGGTACTGCCCGGGGGTGATGCCGTACATGCGCTTGAACGCTTTGCCGAAATGGGTTTCCGAGCCGAAGCCGACGTCCAGCGCGACGGCGAGCACCGAATCCGCGCTGCGTTTGAGGCGCACGGCGGCCTGTTGCAGGCGGATGCGGTTGACGAAGGCATAGGGGCTGGTGGCGGTGTGGGTTTTGAACAGGCGCATAAGCTGGGCGCGGGAAACGCCGGCCAGGGCGGCCATTTCCTCGATCGCCCACGGGTGCGCCGGGTCGTCGAGCACGGCGCGGATCACAGTGCGCAGGCGGCGGTCGCGCCAGCCGCGCAGCACGCCCTCGGGCAGCGGGCTGAGGCGTTTTTCCGCGAGGAAGACGCGCAAAAGCTGCACCAAGAGCACAGTGGCGAGCGCGTCCACCGTCGAGCGCGCGCCGGGCGCGGCGTTGTCGGCCTCGGTCTGCAACAGGGCAAGCAGATGCCGCAGCGGCGTGCCGCGCATGTTGAGCACCACGGTTTCGGGCAGCCCCGCCATCAGGTCGGCCTGTGTGTCGTAGGAAAAACGGGCGCAGAAGAGGCTCAAATCGGCCGCGCCCTTGCCGCTTTTTTTGCGCAGAAACGCGCCGTCCTCAGCCGTTTCCACCGCCGCGCCGCTGTTGGCGCAGCCCTCTTCGCTGCTCAAAACGTGCGCCGCGCCGCGCGGGAAAAACACCACGTCGCCCTCGTGCAGGCGGCGCGGCTGGGCTTCGGCGTCGGCTTTGAGCCAGCCTGTGCCGCCGGTAACGATGTGCACCAGCGCGCGCCCGCGCCGAACCTCGTGCCGCACATACCAGCCGCCCTGAAACAGGCACTGCACGTCCGCGCTGCCGCTGATTTGCGCGAGCGACACCAATCTGTCGAGCATATCCATTTTGCACAGCCTTATGATACGATTTGCAGGGTATTATAAAGCGAAAGGCGCAAAAATGGCGGCCTTTTCCCACCGACTCCATTTTGAAGAAAGGATCAAACCATGTTTAAAGACTGGCCCGAACACACCGCCCTGGTGAAAAAAGCGTTTGCCCAAATGGGCAAAGACCATCCGAAAATGCTGCAAGCCTACGGCGCGTTGGAGCAGGCGGCCGCCGCCGAAGCCCTCGATGCGAAAACGCGCGAGCTGATCGCCATCGCCGTGGCCATCACCACCCGCTGCGAAAGCTGCATCAGCGTGCACGCCGCCGCCGCCGTGAAAGCGGGCGCGACCGAAGGCGAAATCGCCGGCGCGCTGGCCACCGCGATTTCCCTCAACGCCGGCGCGGCCTATACTTACGCCCTGCGTGCGTTCGAGGCGGCCGAAAGCCAACGCTGAAACAAATACTTGCATACGGCCTTGCGCTTTGAGGCCGTCTGAAAGCGAAACTTCAACGAAGTTAAAACAGCGTTTCAGACATTTTCAGAAACGTCATCCCCGCATAGGCGGGAACGGCCTGCCCCGCAACCGTTTCCCGTTTGACCACCCGAAAGGAAAACCCATGAAAAAACTGATTGTCCCCGCCCTGCTGGCCGCCGCTCTGGCCGCCCAGCCCGCCTTCGCCGTTTCGCCCGCGCACAAGGCCGGCCATGCCGCCCAAGCGCAGCAGCCCGTGCGCGCCGAGGGCGTGTGGATCGATGTGCGCTCGCCCGAGGAATACGCCGAAGGCCATCTGTCGGACTCGACAAACATCCCGCTGGAACAGATTACCGGCAAAATCGTCCAGGTGCAGCCGGACAAAACCGCCCCGATCAACCTCTACTGCAAATCCGGCCGCCGCGCGGGGCTGGCCAAGCAGATGCTGGAAAAGCTGGGCTACACCAATGTAAGCAACCGGGGCGGCTATCAGGATTTGCTGGCCAAGGGTTTGAAATAAGGCTTTGAGGCCGTCTGAAAAATGGAAAACGTATTTTTCAGACGGCCTCAAAGCCCTTTCCCTTAAAGGAGCATCCGATGAAATTTTCCGCAAAACCCGTGCTGCTGTCCGCCGCGCTCGCGCTTGCCGCCTGCGCCGCGCCCTCGGCCGCACATTCGGACAAGGAGGCAACCGTGTCCCAAGCCACCCGCACCCGCAGCGTGCAAAGCCGCTACGGCTTCGCCGAAACCGTGTCCCGCCTGCAACAGGCCGTGAAGGCCAAAGGCATGACCGTGTTTGCCGTCATCGACCATCAGGCCGCCGCCCGCGCCGCCGGATTGGAGATGCAGCCGGCCACGGTGATTGTGTTCGGCGCGCCCAAGGCCGGCACGCCGCTGATGGTCAAAGACCCCGATTTCGCGCTGCGGCTGCCGCTCAAAGTGCTGGTAACCGAAACCGGCGGCCGGGTACGCGCCGTGTTTTACGACACCCGCGACCTGATCGCAGACAGCGGCATCTCGGCTGCCGATGTGGAAAACAGCCTCGCCCTCGCGGGGGTGCTGATTGAGAAAACCGTGTCGCAATAGCCGCGCCGCCAAACGCAGAGGCCGTCTGAAACGTGTTTTTCAGACGGCCTGTTTTGCCGAATCCGCTATAATGCGCGCCGCCCGGACCGATGCCGTTCGGGCGGCCTTTTTGACAACCGCCAAACCCGCCCCCGCCATGCCCGAAACCCTGCTGTCGCTGCCGCGCCATGTGAAAAAACTGCTGTTCGTCGTCCACGACCTGCTGCTGGTTTTCTGCGCCTTCTGGTTCACCCAGAGCCTGAAAGCGGATTACGACCGCGAATGGTACGACCCGGCCAACTGGTACGCCTTCGCCGCCACCGTGGCCTTCACCGTGCCGCTGTTCGCGCGGCTGGGGCTCTACCGCGCGGTTACCCGCTACATCAGCCTGCGCATCCTCGCCGTCGCCCTCTTTGGCAGCTTCGCCTCGATGCTGGCGTTTTTTTTCAGCGTGCTGGTGTTTGAAAAACAGCTGCGCCTCGCCCTGCCGGTGGTGTATTTCTTCCTTTTGGTGGTGCTGATTGCCGGTTCGCGCCTGCTGCTGCGGCTGATGCTCACCGAGCGCAGCGAGCGCAACAGCGCGGTGCCGGTCATCATCTACGGCGCGGGGCAGTCGGGACGGCAGCTTGCCGAGGCGGTGAAACAGGTAAACGAATACCGCGCCGTGGCCTTTGTGGACGACAACCCGCGCTTGCAGGACACCACCGTCAGCGACCTGCCGGTGCACAGGCCGTCCGAAACCGAAAAACTCATCGCCCGCTACGGCGTGAAAAAAATCCTACTCGCCATCCCCAGCGCGCCGCCCGCCGCCCGCCGCGCCATCCTGCGCCGACTCGAAGCCTACCCCTGCGAAGTGCTGGCCATCCCCGGCATGAAAGACCTGGTGGACGGCCGCATCCACACCGGCGTACTGAAAAAAATCTCCGTCGCCGACCTCTTGGGACGCGAGCCGGTCGAACCCGATGCGGAACTGATGTCGCTGGACATCGCCGGCAAAAGCGTGATGGTAACCGGCGCGGGCGGCTCCATCGGCTCGGAGCTGTGCCGACAGATTATCGCCTGCCGCCCCGCGCGGCTGGTGCTGTTCGAACTTTCCGAGTTCGCCCTCTACACCATCGAACGCGAGTTGGACGAATGGCAGCGGCAGCACGGCGGCTGCGAAATCCTGCCGCTTTTGGGCTCGGTGCAGGACAAAGGCCGTCTGAAAAGCGTGATCGCCGCCTTTGGCGTGGACACCGTTTACCACGCCGCCGCCTACAAACACGTCCCCCTCGTCGCCCTCAACACCATCGAAGGCATCCGCAACAACGTGTTCGGCACACTCGCCTGCGCCCTGGCCGCACAGGAAGGCGGCGTGTCCACCTTTGTGTTGATCTCCACCGACAAAGCCGTGCGCCCCACCAACACCATGGGCGCGAGCAAACGCATGGCCGAACTGGTATTGCAGGCACTGGCCGCCGAGCCTGCCTGCCGCACCCGCTTTTGCATGGTGCGCTTCGGCAACGTGCTGGGCTCCTCCGGCTCGGTCGTGCCCGCCTTCGCCCGCCAAATCGACCAAGGCGGCCCGGTAACCCTCACCCACCCCGACATCACCCGCTATTTCATGACCATCCCCGAAGCCGCCCAGCTCGTCATCCAGGCCGGCGCGATGGGCAAAGGCGGCGACGTGTTCGTGCTCGACATGGGCGAAGCGGTGAAAATCGCCGACCTCGCCCGCCGCATGATCCGCCTCTCCGGCCTCGAAGTGAAAGACGAAAGCCACCCGCACGGCGACATCGAAATCCGCATCACCGGCCTGCGCCCGGGCGAAAAACTCTACGAAGAACTGCTCATCGGCGACCAAGTCTCCCCCACCCGCCACCCGCGTATCCTCACCGCCGCCGAAACCATGCTGCCCTGGCCAGAACTCTGCGCCCTGCTCGACGACACCGCCGCCGCCTGCGACGCGGGCGACCAGGCCACCCTGCGCCGCCTGCTGCTGTCCGCCCCCGCCGCCTTCGCCCCGCAGGACGGCATCTGCGATCTGGTGTGGACCGCGCAAAACGGCGGCGGGCGCAAAGCGGATGAGGCCGTCTGAAAAACCAACCCATGCCGAACCAGACGTAGGGTATGTCGCCCCAAGGCGACGCACGCGTTCCCCGCCGCGTAACGAATCCGCGCCTTCCCCAAAGTCCAAAACCGCGTGCGCGGCTTGCGCCACACACCCTACATGAGCGAAAGAGGCCGTCCCCGCCTACGCGGGGATGACGTTTCTGAAAGCGCGGCTTCGGCGCAGCCAAAAACGCAAACGGTATTTCAGACGGCCTCCTCCGCGCCCAAACCGCCCGATATGGTTTCAGACGGCCTGCCCTTGTGCGATAATCGCGCCGTTTTTTCCCGCAGGACAACCGCCATGCCCCAGTGCGCCGCCCCCCGTACCGCCGCCGCCCGCCGCAGCGGTTTTCCGTTTTTCCATCCTTCCCGCCGACGCGCGGGTTTTTTTACGGAACAAAGAAACCCATGCCCAATCCCCTCTACCGCCAACACATTATTTCCATTGCCGATTTGTCAACCGAACAGCTCGAATGCCTGCTGCACACCGCGCTGAAACTCAAAGCCGCGCCGCGCGGCGACCTGCTCGCGGGTAGGCTCGTCGGCTCGTGTTTTTTCGAGCCGTCCACGCGAACGCGGCTGTCGTTTGAAACCGCCGTGCAGCGTTTGGGCGGCAAGGTGATCGGTTTTGCCGACGGCGCGAACACCAGCGCGAAAAAAGGCGAAACGCTGGCCGACACCGCGCGGATTATTTCCAGCTACACCGACGCGATTATCCAACGCCACCCCAAAGACGGCGCGGCGCGTGTGCTGGCCGAGTTTTCCAAAGTGCCCGTCATCAACGCGGGCGACGGCACCAACCAACACCCCAGCCAGACCCTGCTGGATTTGGTAACGATTTACGAAACCCAAGGCCGTCTGAACAATCTGAAAATCGCCATGGCGGGCGACTTGAAATACGGCCGCACCGTGCACTCGCTCTGCCAGGCACTCAAACGCTGGGGCTGCGAATTTGCCTTTGTGTCGCCCCCCAGCCTCGCCATGCCCGACTACATCACCGAAGAACTCGACGAAGCCGGCTGCGCCTACCAAATCCTCCCCAGCCTCGAAGAAGCCGCGCAATGGGCGGACATTCTCTACATGACCCGCGTGCAGCGCGAGCGTTTTGACGAGCAGGAGTTCGCCAAAATCCAAGGCAAATTCAACCTTGACGCTTCCATGCTCGCCGGCGCGAAACCCAATCTGCGCGTGCTGCACCCGCTGCCGCGCGTCGATGAAATCCATCCCGATGTCGATGCCACGCCGCACGCCTACTATTTCGAGCAGGCCGTGAACGGCGTGTACGCGCGCATGGCGATTTTGTCGCTGGTATTGAACGAAGAAGTGTAAGGAGCGCAACCATGGAACATCAGAAACTCAGCGTAGAAGCCATTGAAAACGGCACCGTCATCGACCACATCCCCGCCGGTTTGGGGCTGACCATTCTGCACCGCTTCAAACTGCTGCACTACGGCAGCGCGGTAACGGTGGGCTTCAACCTGCCCAGCAAAACGCAGGGCAGCAAAGACATCATCAAAATCGCGGGCGTGAGCTTCGACGAAGCCGCCGCCAACCGCCTCGCCCTGTTCGCCCCCGAAGCCGTAGTCAACACCATCGCCGATTTCAAAGTGGTATCCAAACGCCGCCTCACCCTGCCCGACGAAATCGCCGAAGTGTTCCGCTGCCCCAACGCCAACTGCGCCAGCCACGGCGAGCCGGTGAAAAGCCGCTTCTATGTGAAACACCAGGGCGGCCACACCAAACTCAAATGCCGCTACTGCGAAAAAACCTTCCCGCGACAGGCGGTGTTGGAAGCGTAAACACGGCGAAAGGCCGTCTGAAAACCGTAAAACGGGTTTTCAGACGGCCTTTCGCCGTTAGGTAGGGTGTGTGGCGCAGCCACGCACGCGGTTTCGGTTTTGGGCAAACGCGCGGATTCGTTACGCGGCGGGGAACGCGTGCGCCGCTGGGGCGACACACCCTACGTATAACCCGCCCGCCGTCATTCCCTTTTAAACACCGGCATCGGAAGCCGTTTGAAATGGTGGGTCGAGACCCACCCTACGCAATCTGCCGCTAAGGTAGGGTGTGTGGCGCAGCCACGCACGCGGTTTGGGATTGGGGAAACTTGCGGATTCTTTGCGCAGCAGGGAACGCGTGCGCCGCCTTGGGGCGCGACACACCCTACGTTTGATTCACCATGGGCGGAAGGACAACAGGCCGTCTGAAAAGCGCAAAAAGCGTTTTTCAGACGGCCTGTTTGATATTGCGGCAAGTCCTGCCGGTCAGCCGATGTAACGTTTGAACACCAGCGTGCCGTTGGTGCCGCCGAAGCCGAAGGAGTTGGAAATCGCCACGCCAATTTTGGCGTCGCGGGCTTCGTTGGCGCAGTAGTCCAAATCGCAGCCGCCTTCGATGTCCTGCTCGAACAGGTTGATGGTGGGCGGGGATTTTTGGTGGTGCACGGCCAATACGCTGTACACGGCTTCCACGCCGCCGGCCGCGCCTAAGAGGTGGCCGGTCATGGATTTGGTGGAGTTGACGATGGTTTTGTAGGCGTGCTCGCCCAGGGCGCGTTTGAGGGCTTTGGTTTCGTTGGCGTCGCCCAGCGGGGTGGACGTGCCGTGCGCGTTGACGTAATCGACGTCTTGCGCGTTCAAGCCTGCGTCTTTGAGGGCGCGGGTAACGGCCAGCGCGGGGCCTTCTTCGTCGGGGGCGGTGATGTGGTAGGCGTCGGAACTCATGCCGAAGCCGACCAGCTCGGCGTAGATTTTCGCGCCGCGTTTTTTGGCGTGTTCGAGTTCTTCCAAGACCAAAATGCCCGCGCCTTCGCCGATGACGAAGCCGTCGCGGCCTTTGTCCCACGGGCGGGAGGCGGCGGCGGGGTCGTCGTTGCGGGTGGAAAGGGCTTTCATGGCGGCAAAGCCGCCCACGCCCAGGGCGCAGATTGCGCCTTCCGCGCCGCCGGCGATCATGATGTCGGCGTCGCCGTATTTGATGAGGCGGGCGGAATCGCCGATGGCGTGCGCACCGGTGGTGCAGGCGGAAACCATGCCGTAGCTGGGGCCGCGGTAGCCTTTGAGGATGGTAACGTGGCCGGAGATGAGGTTGATCAGCGAGCCGGGGATGAAGAAGGGGTTGATTTTGCGCGCGCCGCCTTCGGCCACGGCTTTGCCGGTGGCTTCGATGCTGGGCAGGCCGCCGATGCCGGAGCCGATGTTGACGCCGACGCGGTCTTTGTCGAGGCCGGAGATGTCGTCCAAGCCTGCGTCGGCGATGGCTTGCAGGGAGGCGGCGATGCCGTAGTGGATGAAGGCATCCATGCGGCGGGCTTCTTTCGCGCTGATGTATTGGCCGATGTCGAAGCCGCGCACTTCGCCGGCGATTTGGCTGTTGATGTCGGATGCGTCGAAACGGGTAATCGGGCCGATGCCGCTTCTACCTGCGAGCAGGTTTTCCCACGCGCTCGGTATATCGTTGCCGACCGGGGAAACCTGCCCCAGTCCGGTAATCACTACTCTTCTCTGACTCATAAAATCTGCTCGTCGGATAATCGGGTTGCGGCGGCACGCTGCGCCGTATCAATGAGAAACGACCCCTGTGTGCAGAAAGCCTGCGCACAGAGGCCGGGAAAGGGGTTACAGACGCGTATCAGCCCTGTTTTGCATTGATGTAGTCGATGGCTTTCTGCACGGTGGTGATTTTTTCGGCTTCTTCGTCGGGGATTTCGCAGCCGAAGGCTTCTTCCAAAGCCATGACCAGTTCGACGATGTCGAGGGAGTCGGCACCGAGGTCGTCTTGGAAAGAGGATTCGTTTTTCACTTCGTCGGCGGCAACGCCAAGCTGCTCGGCAACGATTTCTTTCACTTTTTGTTCAACGTTTGACATGTTTTTAAGTCCTTAATTTGAGCCTTGCGGCGGGTGGGGTTGGTGTTGAAACTCGAAACGGGCGGCATTGTAACCGATTGGCTTGGAGTTTGCTATCTGATTCGGCGGCCGCGTTTTTCTGTTTTTCAGACGGCCTGATGCGGCGCAATGTGCGGCATATTAGCACGCGGCCGATTTTTCCGACAAGGGGGCGTTGTCCGGTTTTCGCCGCAGTTGCGCCCTGTTCGGCGATTATCCGCCGTTTTTCCGGCCTATGGTTTGGTTGAGGAAACACAGCACGCAGGCGAGTTCCGCCGCCGTGTCTTCCTGTGTGCCGTTGCCGGTGTGGCCGCCGCTGTCGGGGACGTAGAGCCAGGCGGGTGCGCCGAAGCCGCGCAGTTTGGCGTAAAACTTCAAGGCGTGGGCGGGGTGGACGCGGTCGTCGGACAGGCTGGTGGTAATCAGGGCGGGCGGGTAGCTGAGGCCGTCTGAAAGATTGTGGTAGGGCGAGAGGGCGGCCAGGTGCGGGCGTATTTCGGGATCGGCGGGGTCGCCGTATTCGTCGGTCCAGCTTGCGCCGGCGGAGAGCTCGGTGTAGGCGAGCATGTCGGTGAGCGGCACTTCGCACACCAGCGCGCCGATGCTTTGCGGCTCGCGCACGAAGGCAGCGGCGGCAACCAGGCCGCCGTTGCTGCCGCCCTGTACGGCAATGCGCTCGGGCGAACTCATGCCGCGCGCGGCCAGATCGCGCACCACGGTCAGAAGGTCGTCGGCGCTGCGGTGTTTGTGTCTGCCTTGTGCGGCGGCATGCCAGTGTTTGAACTCGCCGCCGCCGCGCACGTTGGCAACGACAAAAGCATTCCCCTGTTCGAGCCAGTGGCGGCCGATGCTTTCGGGGTAGTGCGGCGGCTCGGGTTCGCCGAAGCCGCCGTAGGCGTAAACCAGTGTCGGCGTGTCGGGCGCGGCGGTTTTGCCGACGTGGAAATAAGGTATCCGCGTGCCGTCGGCCGACTCTGCCCAAAGCTGCTGTACTTTGATGCCGTCTGAAACAAACTGTTCGGGCTGGCGGCGCAGCACGCTCAGTTCGTTGACGTGCAAATCGAGGGCAAACAGAGTGAGCGGCGTGGTGAAATCGTCGGCGGCCAGATAGAGCACGTCGCCGCCCCAGGGCTGGTCGGTAATTTCCAGCGCGCCTTCGGGCAACTCGGGCAGGCTTTGTTCTTCCCATGTTTTGCCCGTCCATTTCCACGCTTTCAGACGGCCTTTCACGTTATCCAGCAGCGACACGGCGATAAAGCGTTTGGTGGTTTCCACGCTGTCCACCGCCTGCGTGTCCGCCGGCTCGAACAACAGCACCGCTTCGCCCAGCACGCCCTTGTTCAGCTTCACCGCCACCAGCGCGCCCGCCGGATAGCTTTGCTTGGCGCGCTGCCACGGTTCGCGCAGCTGCACGAGCAACTGCCCCGCCGTGTAGCCGACGATGTCGCAGTCGCGCGGCAGGTTCAGTTTGGCGGTGCTGTTGTCGGGCAGCACCTGGTAATAGTCTTTGGTGAAAAAGCCTTCCGCCGCTTCGATCAGATCCACGGGCGAACCGAGGCCGTCGAGATAACGCCAGGCGTTGGCCATCATCCAGTTTTCCGCCACCTGCAACACGGGCAGGCCGTCTGAAAACGCCTGACCGCGTTCGAGCAGCCACACCTGGCGCGGATAGCCCGATTCGGTGAGCTGGCGATCGTCCCAGGCGGGGCAGACCCACACGCTGTTTTCGTCGCGCCACGAAATATGGTTTTTGCCCGCCGGAAATTGGAAGCCGTTTTCGACGATGCGCCGCCCGGCCAAATCGAATTCCAGCGTGTAGGCCGCGTCGCCGCCCGCCACGCTCAGGCTCAACAGCACGCGCAGCGGCTGCCCGACATAATGCGACACGCCGTCCAAGTAAACGTCGTCGCCGAGGATTTCGTCGAAATCGGCTACGGAAAACAGCACTTCCCAATCGGGCAGACTGGCGCGGTAGGAGGCGGCGGAACAGACGCGGTAGACGCCTTTGGGAAATTCCGCGCTCTGGTGGAAATGGTACATCCGCGCGCGGTGTTCCTGGCAAAACGGAATCTGCCGCTCGTCGCGCATGGCTTGGGCGATGTCGTCGCGCAGGGCGCGGAAGGCGTCGTCGCCGGCAAAACGCGCCAGCGTTTCGGCATGGGCGGCGCGGGCGAAATCCTGTGTGGCGGGGTCGGAAAGATTGTGGAAACGGGAAAACGGATCGTGTTGCTCGGGCATGGTGTGAGGCTGTCTGAAAAGGAGAAAAGGGCGCGATTATAAACAAAAAGGCCGTCTGAAACGTTTTCAGACGGCCTCTGCGCTTGATGCACAATCAGCGGGGCGTACAGCTTTTGAACAGGATTTCGTCTTTCGGCGAAGTGATCATGATGGGCTGCTTGCGGTAGTTTTTGGTGCTCATCGCGCCGGTGCCCAGAGTGTAGCCGCCCTCGTCGATGAAGAAGGTGTCCACATTGTCGGAGCGGTCGAGGTTGATGTCCATGGTGCGGTTGCGGCCGTCAATGCGGGCAACGGCGTAGTTGGGCAGGCCTTGTTTGTTAAAACCGTAGGTTACGTTGATGCGTTTGCCCTGCTGGCAGCGGTAGGAAACGGATTTTTTGGACACGGTGGGATTGCCGGTTTCGGCCAGGGCGGTGCCGCTGAAGGCAACAAGGGAAGACAAGACAACGGCAGATAACAATTTCATTTTAATATCCTCAAAAAATGTGAAATTTGAAACGCTTTGCGCCGGACGCGGCCGCCCGTGCGCAAAGCGAGCGCATACTAAAACTTTTTCCGTTAAAACGCCTAATGATTTCGGATAATTTTTGTAAAGGAAACCGGCCGCGCCGCCGTGTTTTCAGACGGCCTGTCTTTCAAAAAAAAGAAAAACCGCGTAAAATCCGCGTAAATCCCTCCACCGTCAGGCAGTTACAACTGCCTGTTTTTTATCAGGCAAATAATATGACCGAACACCAAACCCCCGCCGCCGAACCCCAGCTCGACGAAAACCAGATTATCGCCCTGCGCCGCGAAAAACTGCATGCCATCCGCCAAGAGCGCATCGCCTTCCCCAACGATTTCCAACGCGACAGCTTCGCGGGCGAGCTGCACGAAAAATACGATGCCCTCTCTAAAGAAGCACTCGACCCGCAGGAAATCCCCGTCAAAATCGCGGGGCGCATGATGCTCAAACGCGCGATGGGCAAAGCGAGTTTCGCCACCGTTCAGGACGTGAGCGGCCAAATCCAGCTTTACATCAACAATCAGGGCGTAGGCGAAGCGGCGCACGAAGATTTCAAACATTGGGACATGGGCGACATCGTCGGCGCGGAAGGCACACTGTTCAAAACCAACCACGGCGAGCTGACCGTGCGCGTGTCGAATATCCGCCTGTTGTCCAAATCGCTGCGCCCGCTGCCCGACAAACACAAAGGCTTGGCCGACCAGGAAGTCAAATACCGCCAGCGTTATGTGGACTTGATCGTCAGCCCCGAATCGCGCGACACCTTTATCAAACGCAGCAAAATCATCCAAACCGTGCGCAACTACATGGTGGGCGAGCGTTATCTCGAAGTGGAAACACCGATGATGCACCCGATTCCCGGCGGCGCGAGCGCGAAACCGTTTGTAACCCACCACAACGCGCTGGATATGCCGCTGTATCTGCGCATCGCACCCGAGCTTTATCTGAAACGCCTAATTGTCGGCGGCTTGGAGCGCGTATTTGAAATCAACCGCAGCTTCCGCAACGAGGGGATGTCCACCCGCCACAACCCCGAGTTCACCATGATGGAGTTTTACGAAGCCTTCTGCACCTACGAGCGCATGATGCAGATGACCGAGGGCGTGATCCGCGCCTGCGCCCAAGCAGTGTGCGGCACGGCCAAAATCAGCTACAACGGCAAAGAAGTCGATTTGGAAAGCCCGTTTGAGCGTCTGACCATTCTCGAAGCCATCAAAAAATACAATCCGCACTACACCGACGAGCAGCTTTCCGACGAAGCGTGGCTGAAAAAAGAAATCGTGCGCCTGGGCGAAAGTCTGCCGCCCGCGCCCGGCATCGGCAGCCTGCAACTGGCGCTGTTTGAAGGCTGCGCCGAAGGCAAACTGTGGAACCCGACTTTCATCATCGATTATCCGGTGGAAGTATCGCCGCTGGCGCGCGCCTCCGATACCAAACCCGGCCTGACCGACCGCTTCGAGCTGTTTGTGGTCGGCCGTGAGCTGGCCAACGGCTATTCCGAGCTGAACGACCCCGAAGACCAGTCCGCCCGCTTCAAAGCCCAAGTGGCGCAGAAAGACGCAGGCGACGACGAAGCCATGCACTACGATGCCGACTACATCCGCGCGATGGAATACGGCCTGCCCCCCACCGGCGGCAGCGGCATCGGCCTCGACCGCCTGGTGATGCTGCTCACCGACGCGCCCAGCATCCGCGACGTGATTCTGTTCCCGCAGATGCGGCCGGAGTAGGCGCAGCGTTCACAGACCAAAAGGCCGTCTGAAAAGCCCGGTTTCGGTTTTCAGACGGCCTGATTCATCATGCCGACTTGGCCAAGAGGCCGTCTGAAAGCCGTCCGAAAAAAGCGGATGGCTGCAACCACGAAGGACAACCACATGCACAAACGCCGCATCATCGTCGGCATCAGCGGAGCCAGCGGCTTCCAATACGGCATCGCCGCCCTGCGCATCCTGCGCGAAGCGGGCGCGGAAACCCACCTGATTGTCTCCAAAGGCGCGGAACTCACCCGCGCCCTCGAAACGCCGCACCGCAAAGACGAAATCCACGCCCTGGCCGACACGGTGCACGCCGTCGGCAATCTCGGCGCGCCCGTGTCCAGCGGCTCGTTTCCCGCCGACGGCATGATCGTCGCTCCCTGCTCGATGCGCACCCTCGCCGCCGTTGCGCACGGCCTGTCCGACAACCTGCTCACCCGCGCCGCCGACGTTACCCTGAAAGAACGCCGCCGCCTCGTTCTGATGGTGCGCGAAACCCCGCTCAACCTCGCCCACCTCGACAACATGCGCCGCATAACCGAAATGGGCGGCATCGTCTTCCCGCCCGTGCCCGCCCTCTACCACCGCCCGCAAACCGCCGAAGAAATCGTCGCCCACAGCACCGCCCGCGCCCTCGCCCTGCTCGGCATCCCCCTGCCGCCAAACCTGCAATGGCAGGGCGGCACGGCCGAATGAAACGCCCGGCCGCCAAACGCCGCAAACACACAGAGGCCGTCTGAAAAGCATTTTTCAGACGGCCTCTTGCTGCTGTAACGCCAATGCGGACAATAAGGCAGGGTGCCGTCCCAAGCCCAGTAGGGTGTGTGGCGCAGCCACGCACGCAGTTTCGGATTTTTGGGAAAGCGCGGATTTGTTACATGGCAGAGACCGCGTGCGTCGCTGGGGCGACACACCCTACCTGCTGGCATAAAACGCGTTTGCTGCAAACAAACCGAGAGGCCGTCTGAAAACCTTGTTTGCTGTTTTTCAGACGGCCTCTGTCCGGCACTCCGCCGCACACCCCGTTGCGGGCGTTGGCGGTTATTTGCCCCGGCTGCCCATGCTGTCGGGCTGAATGACGACGCTGACACGTTTGCCGCCCTTGCCGCTGGCGGGTTTGCTGCCGCTGACGGTATAGACTTCGGTGCGGGTGTTGTAGGTGATGACCGCGCCTTCGGCCTTGTCGCCGCCGCGCGTTACTTTGGCGTTGCCGCTGAGGCGCACGACGTTGGTGGCGGAGGAGTAGTCCACCTGCGACGCCTCGCCGCTGACCGTGCCCTTGCCGCCGTCGAGGGTTTGGCCGAAGCGCACGGGGCTGCCGGTGGCTTTCATGGTCTGCTGGCCGTCGTCGCTGCGCACGACGTGCACGCTGGCGGCGCGGATATTGAGCGTGCCTTGTTTGATGGACACGTTGCCGCTGAATGTGGTGGAACGGTTTTTCTGGTCGAGTTCGCCCTGGTCGGCTTCGATTTCGATGGGCTGTTTGCGGTCGCTTTCGAGGGCGTGCGCCAAGGGGGCGGCCAGCAGCAGGGCGGCGGCAAGGGCGTTAAAAACCTGTTTGGTGCCTCTGCGCGCGACGTCCGCTGATACAGATTGGCTGCACGGCAAGGCGCAAAACGCAGGCAATAGCGGGACTATTGTCAAGTTTCGCAACGCAGCCGGACGGCTAAGATGTGTCAGCGGCGTCCGTGCCAGAGACACCAAACAGGTTTTAAGGGTTTTTCGGTTCATAAACAGTTGCTTTCACTCGTGAGGGCAGGCGCAGCAGCCCTTGGTTGTAGTCGTAGGTCATGCCCTCGGCCGTGCCGTGCGACTGGCCGTAGTCGAAGCGCACGAAGCCGGGGGCGGCGGCGGTTTTGGAAACGGTGTCAACAGAGAGGCTGTCGGTGGCGAGCCGTCCGGCGGGTTTGCCTGCGGCGGCTTCTTTGTCCAGCACAACCTGTTTTTCAAAAAGGATTTTCCGGCTGCCGGTGTCGTAGCGGGCTTCTTCGCTGCCGACCTGGTAGGCTTTCTCCCCCTGCGCGTAAACCTGCAACAGAGGCCGTCTGAAAACCACTTCTTTGCTTTGGGGAAACTGCCATGCGGCTTCGGCGTCCAGCCTGTCCTGCAACGCACCCTGCCGGTCGAAACGGCTGCCGGAAATGCCTTCCATCGCATACTGCGGCTCGTTCGGATTGAGGGCGGCCTCCTCGACCGTAACGGTGCTGATGCGGTCGAGCCAGGCGGAAAGGCCGCCGAGCGCGAGTGCCAGCACCAGCGGAAACAGCCAGCCGGCATAGCGTTTGTAGGTCATTTGACATAGCTTTCCAGCGCGGCGGCCAGCGTGCCCTGCGCCTGCATGATGAGTTCGCACAGCTCGCGCACCGCGCCGCAGCCCGCGCCGCTCTGGGTGATATAGCCCGCGTGCTTGCGCACCAGCCAGTGCGCCTCGGGCACGGCGGCAGACAGGCCGCAGCGCAGCATCACCGGCAGATCGACCACATCGTCGCCGATATAGGCGCATTCATCTTCCGCCACGCCCGCCTGCGCCAGCAGCTCGCCATAGGCCGCCAGTTTGTCGTAAATGCCTTTGAAATAATAACTTATGCCCAGCTGCTGCACGCGCACGGCAACAGAGGGCGCGTCGCGGCCGGTAATCACGGCGGTGCGCACGCCCGCCGCATGCAGCATTTTCAGGCCGTGCCCGTCGAGCGTGTGGAAAGACTTGATTTCCTCGCCGTTGTCGCGGATGAAAATGCGCCCGTCGGTCAGCACTCCGTCCACATCCATAATCAGCAGCTTCACTTTGGCGGCACGCGCCTGCAACTCTTCGGGAATAAGGCTTCTCTTTCTCATAGCAATCTTTCAGACGGCATAAAAAAGTTTATTTTAACATTAGAACCCGTTCAGCGTCTGCGCACAAACCGCCCATGCGCCCATGCGCATACCCGCACCCGTCGCCGCTTGCATTACAATGGTTTTACACTTATTATCATTCCCCAAACTCCCGCCGCCGCACGGCGGCTTCTTCCACCCCTTCGAAAGGAAAACATCATGGCAAAAAAAGTCAGCATCCTCGTCGGCAGCCTGCGCAAAGGCTCTTTCGCCCGCAAAGTGGCGCAAAACGCGATTGACATGTTCCCCGCAAGCTACGAAGCGAAAATCGTCGAAATCGGCCACCTGCCGCTGTACAACTTCGACTACGATGACCCCAACGAAACCGATTTCCCCACGCCCGAGAGCTACACCGAATTCCGCGAAACCATCAAAGCCTCCGACGGCGTGCTGTTCGTTACCGCCGAAAACAACCGCACCGTGCCCGCCTGCCTGAAAAACGCGGTGGACATCGGCTCCAAACCCAACGCCGACGTAGCCTGGAAAAAAACACCCGCCGGCATCATCAGCCACTCGGTCGGCAAAATGGGCGGCTACAGCTCGCAGAAAAACCTGCGCCTCGCCCTCTCCTACTTCGACATGCCGCTCACTGGCCAGCCCGAAGTGTTTTTGGGCAACTCGCCGACCCTGTTCGACGACAACGGCAAACTGATCGAATCCGCACGCGGCTTTGTTCAGGGCTACATCGACCAGCTCGTCGCGCTGATTGAGAAAAACCCGAAATAACAGCGTTCGGAAAACCGAAAAGGCCGTCTGAAAACCCAACTCCCCTACAATGGAAAACGCTTTTCAGACGGCCTTTGCCATGTGATGCCGCGAATCCGGACGCAGCAAAACAGAATTATTGTTAAATATTAAATGCTTAACAAGTATTCAAAAATATATGCTTGCCTCGGTAAGAAGAATATGATTTAATGCGCGTCTTTCGCAAGGCCAGATAGCTCAGTCGGTAGAGCAACGGATTGAAAATCCGTGTGTCGGCAGTTCGATCCTGCCTCTGGCCACCATTAACCGCTTTTCAGCGGTTATTTTTTTGTCTTCCGAACACAACCAACAGCAACAACTCTTTCATATATCAGATATTTTTTAATTTTCCAGCCTGACACTTTCGCAACAAACCGCCATTTTCGACCGCTTGAAGCAACATATTTTTGTTGGTACATTTGCAGCAAAGCACCAACATTTTTTAGAAAAGCACCAACACTTTCAAAAAAATGCACCAACAAATCCCCAGAAAAGGCTTATCAGACATAGCTTTAACCGACAGGCAAATCAGAGCGGCCAAACCAACGGGCAAGAAACAGACACTTTCCGACGGCGGCGGCTTGTCGTTGGTTGTTACCCCCGCAGGCGGCAAATACTGGCAATACAATTTCAGGCATGACGGCAAACAAAAAACCTTGCGGCTTGGCTCATACCCCGAAATCCCCCTGACAAAGGCGCGTGAAAAACACTTGCAGGCGCGGCAAATGCTGGCGGAGGGCATAGACCCCAACGCCTCAAAGCAGCAGGCCAAACAAGCCAAGCAGGCCGCCTTGAAAAACACTTTTGAGAACATCGCCGCAGAATGGCACGCCTACCAGCGGCCAAGCTGGACACCCGCCCATGCCGCCAAAGTTTGGCGCAGCTTTGAGGCGGATATACTGCCCGCCATCGGCAAAGAACCGATACACACCATTACCGTCAAACAGATTCAGGCCGTTATCGACCATGTGGCCGCACGCGGCGCATTGGATACGGCGGCCACCGTCTTGCAGCGCATCAAGGCCGTATTTAATTACGCCATACGCACCGAGCGGGCGGAAAACAATCCCGCCGTACCGCTGACGGGCGTGATTAAAGTACCCAAACAAAAACACCAGCCTGCCTTACCGCAATCCGAGCTGACCGAGTTTTACCGCCGCCTGATGCGCGAAAACATCAAACAGCCCACCCGCCTTGCCATGCTGCTTATCATGCTGACCTTTGTGCGGGCGGGCGAACTTCGCAAAGCGGAATGGGCAGATTTTGATTTTGAAGCGCGTGAATGGCGCATACCCGCCGAAAAGATGAAGATGAAAGCCCCGCACATCGTACCGCTGGCCGATTGGACGCTGGAAATCTTGGCCGAGCTGAAAATCATCACAGGCCACAGCCGCTATCTGTTTCCCGCCGTCGGCAGCCCCGACAAGCCCATGAGCGAAAACACACTAAGCTACCTCACAGGCCGCATGGGATACAGCGGCATTGCCACCCCGCACGGTTTCCGCAGCTTGGCAACGGACGTATTGAACGAAAACGGCTACCCGCCCGACGTGATAGAGCGGCAGCTTGCCCATGTGGAACAAAACAAAGTAAGAGCGGCATACCACCGCACGGAATACCTGCCCCAACGGCACGAGATGATGAAATGGTATGCGGAATTTTTGAAACAGCGGTTTGACAAAGCGGTTGAAACGCTTGCCGCTGGCGTTTGAGGCCGTCTGAAAAATGAGTAAATTACAAAGCATTCTAAAATCCGTCAGGCATGATGATGAGTATATCCATTGCCGTGAAGCGGTAGAATTGATAGCAAGAGAAACAAATGATGAAATTCGGGAAGTGGGCAGATTCTTGGCAAGCCTTTTCTTCCATGTTGAATTTTGCGATTTTTCGTATTACCAATATGAAGATACAGGGATATACAAAAAAATCGAACCAATAGAGCTAGATATAGAAGCAAGAAATTTTGCTAATTGCTTTTTTACAAATGCTGATAAGGGAGTGTTTACCGTTACCCCCGAGGCATACAACGACGAAACAGCGAGGTTTGTACAACATCTGATTGAAACTAACTGCTGTACCTATCACGATTTTGGCGTAGAAAATGATTTTGACATTTACTGGAAAAAAGACAAATTTTTTGAATTTTGCAAACACTACGGCCTGTTTTCAGGAAATACCCCCACCCCAAATAGGGTAGATTCTTCCGATACGGAAGCATTCATGGCGGCAAACAGACAACTTGAATCTGACAATACCGCTTTAAAAAATAACCTGAATGCCGTTATCAAATCAGGAAAATCGGTTACAGCAAATATGAATATTATCGGCGCATTGCTTGGCACGGTGTTATCTGAAAACAGATTTAAAAGCCAAGCCGAGCTGAAAACCTACCTGTTAAAGCAATATGACGGCTACACAGGTATATCAGACAGCAATTTAGACAACGTTTTTTCTTTGGCAAACCAGTATTTGTCAGACCCTAAATAGGGCAAAATCCACCCCATTTAGAATGAAGCCGCCTATCAAGGCGGCTATTCTTTTGCCTGTTTCACAACCAACGGCAAAAGGAAGCCATTATGACAAACCAAGTAGAAACCTTTTTGCGTATCGGCGAAGTCAAAAAAGCCTTAGGCGTAACCAGCAGCGAGGCCGTTTATTCCCGTATGCGCGAGGGCAACCCCCGCTACGACCCCGATATGCCCAAATCCGTGAAAGTGGGCAAACGCGCCACCGCATGGCTGGCAAGCGAAATTGCCGCCTACCAGCAGATTTTAATCAGCCGCAGCCGCGAAGCAGGCAAATAGGAGGGCAGACCATGACGCAAAAAAATACCGCCCAAACGGCAAACCATTCAGACGGCACGAACAGCAAACGCCATTCTACCAAACCGCCGAGCCAACACGCACGCATTCTGCAATGGCTCAAAAACGGCGGCATTACCAACTACGAAATGCACACGCGCGGCATCAACGCCGCCACCGCCCGCATTTCGGAACTGCGCCGCATGGGCTACCCCGTGCAAGACCGTTACGAGCCGCATACCAACCAGTTCGGGCGGAAAACAAAAATTAAACGGTATTGGCTGGCATAGGGGGCGGCATGGGAAGCCGACAAAAACAGGCCGACAAATGGCGCGAGGCCGCCGAAAAACGCGGCAACCAGTCATTCATGCCGCTGCGGCACGACGTATTGCGCAGCCCCGTAGTACAAACCCTTTCCGGCAGTGCCGCCCGCCTGCTGCTGCACCTTATGGCGCAGTACAACGGCCACAACAACGGCGATTTGACGGCCACATACGCAAGCGCAGGTTTCCCGTCCAAAGAGACATTGGGAAAAGCGATTGCCGAACTGCGGGGCAACGGCCTGATAACCGTATCAAGGCAGGGCGGACGCAACCGCTGCAACCTGTATGCCATGACTTTCCTAGCCATCGACCACTGCGGCGGCAAGCTGGACATCGAGGCCACCGCCCGCCCGCCTGACGACTGGAAGCGGCGGCACTACGAAATGACCCCGCCCCCACCGTTGAAACCGCCCGACCAAACCAACGCTACGGACTGACCCAATGCCGTATCAACGACATCTTGAAACAGAAAAATGGCAGAAAACGAGGGGGGCATGGGGTGTGAAAACATAAAATATTACTATAAAACAATATCTTGATTTTTTTATTTTGGCAGAAATGGCAAAACCCATCAATCCGAAACCACAGAGGCTTTCAGACGGCCTTTGCAGGCATCCCCTACCCTATCCCCGCCACACAAAAGCCCGTATTGCGCCTGCGCGGCGGGGAAAAGGCAACCGCATGGACACCAACCGCACCATTTTGGCCGACGGCCTGCGCAGGCTGAATCTGCCCTTTGCCGAGCTACGGCGCATCGCCGATTTGCCGCCCTGCCCGAGATGCGGCAAAACATCCTGCCCGCATCCCGAAAACCAAACCACCACCGCCCAAATGCGCAGCCTGCTGTATGCCGTGCTGGAAGCGGCAGGCGCAAGCCCCGAAAGCATGGGCATCCTGCCCGAAACGCCCGAAAGGAGAACGCAATGAGCGGCGAAAACGAAACCCGCATACGGGAATGGGTAACGGCACAAATCGAAGCCCTGCCCGCCGACGCAACGGAAACCGATTTGCTGCTGGCACTGTTTCCGCCCGATTGGGACACATTGGGAGAACCACCCGAAAGGAGCGAAGCGCATGAAACCCTTTGACCTGTCCGACCTCAAAGCCGCCGCGCAAGGCCGCTGGCCGCAGATACAAAGCAGCCTGAAAAATTAAAGTCCTTGCCCCGTAAAACGGGGCAATAGCCCATCCATTGCCCCGTTTTACGTACCACATAAATGTAAAGAACACCCCCATTGCCCCGTTTTACGGGGCAGTCAGCCCATTTTCGCCCTACCCATTGCCCCGTTTTCCGTACACCTTTCTATATAAGCCATCTATACGCGCTTTTTAGCGCGTCCCTCTTGCCCTTTTCTTGAAAAATTTAAGGCAAAAGGGATGGGGGGCGAATTTGGCCGTTTTCCCATCCGCAAGGCAGCCTGAAAAACGGATTTGCCAAACCATCCCAACTTAGTAAAACTTAGGCAGGAAACCAAAAGGCAGCCTGAAAAGCTAAACCGCCGTAAATACCCCCTAGAACGCGCTAGGATTGATTTTGCACCCTGTCCGCTACCCTACCCCATTACTAGCGCATTTAACCGCGCTAAAAACGCAGCACAGAGCCATTTCGGCACTAAATCCATATTTGGTTTCAGCCAATCCAAATATGGACGGGCTAACGCCCTCAAATTTGAGGCCGCAAGCTCATTTTTGAGCCGAGGGCGGAAAATCGGTTAAACTTGCAAACAGACTAAATCAACAGGCAAAAATGGCAAAAGCAAGCACAGAAGACTATCGGCAGCTCAAAATCACAGACATCGCCAAATACCCGACAGGCAGCGTTATCACTGCCCGCTGGACACGCGGCGGCATAGAGCAGGCAGCCATCCGAAGCTATCGGGCAACCGAAAACCGCCTGATACTGGATTACCGCATAAACGGCGAAGCCCGCACCTATCCCGTCAAACTGCTGCATACCCCCTGCAACTACGGCGGCAGCCGCTTATGGTTTGAATGCCCGCAATGCCGCCACCGCGTCGGCGTACTGTACAGCGGGCGTGTTTTCGTATGCCGACACTGCAAAAACCTGAACTACCCCAGCACAAGGCAGCCCGCCGCCTACAACGCAATCGACAAAGCCCGCCGCCTGCTGGCAAAAATCGACCCGCTGGATACAGGCATACCGCGCCGCCCCAAAGGAATGCACCATCAAACCTACGAGCGGATTTACCGGCAATGGCTGGCAGCAGAAGAAAAAGCCGATGAGCTGGTTTCTAAGAAACTCGGCATCTTGGGAAGGCGGCTGGATAATCTGAAACCGCAGACGGCGGCTAAGAAATAAAGCCCTTGTAATTTGTTGGCGTTTTTGTTGGTTAGCCTGATTTTTAATAGAAAAATTATTTTTTAAATCAGTGTGTTGATTTGCTATTTCGATAGAGCCTCTGACCAGGTTTCCTAAGCCCAATCTTCTGATTGGGCTTTTTCTTTTATTCAAACAAAATTTGCGGATTCCTTCCCATAATACCTTTGATTTTGGACGATTCGATTAAACGGGATTAGGCAGCGTTGGATGATTGAAACAGGATAAAACCGGCGGCAAACCATGCGGGCGCGGGTTTGGTTGATGATTAGACAGCGTTGGACAAAAAAATAACCGCTCAAAAGCGGTTTAGTGGTTGCGGGGGCAGGATTCGAACCTACGACCTTCGGGTTATGAGCCCGACGAGCTACCATGCTGCTCCACCCCGCGTCAGAAGGAGTGAACTATACAGGCTTGGCTGGTGCGTGTCAAGCGTTCTACCGATAATCCGTCCGGCGGTATTGGGAAAGAAAAAACGGAAGCGGCTTTGGCTGCTTCCGTTTTTTCTTTTCAGACGGCCTTATTTCTTGTCGTCTTTCACTTCTTCAAAATCGGCATCGACTACGTCGTCGTCTTTCTTGGCGGAAGACTCCGACTGCGCCGCGCCCCCCTCTGCCTGTGCTTCGGCCTGCGCTTGGGCGTAAACCATTTCGCCCAGTTTCTGGCTGGCTGCGCCGAGTGCTTCGGCTTTGGCATCGATGGCAGCTTTGTCGTCGCCTTTGGTGGCTTCTTCGGCTTCTTTCAGCGCGGCTTCGATTTTTTCTTTCTCGGCAGCGTCGAGTTTGTCGCCGTAGTCGGCCAGCGATTTTTTCACTGAATGAATCAGGGCTTCGGCCTGATTGCGGCTCTGCACCAGTTCGGTCAGTTTTTTGTCTTCTTCGGCGTTGGCTTCGGCATCTTTCACCATGCGTTCGATTTCTTCCTCACTCAAACCGGAAGAGCCTTGGATGGTGATGTTGGCGGCTTTGCCCGTGCCTTTGTCTTTGGCCGAAACGTGCAGGATGCCGTTCGCATCGATGTCGAAGGTTACTTCGATTTGCGGCATACCGCGCGGTGCGGGTGCGATGTCGCCCAAGTTAAACTGGCCGAGCGATTTATTGGCCGAGGCGCGTTCGCGTTCGCCCTGCAAAACGTGGATGGTTACCGCGCTCTGGTTGTCTTCGGCTGTCGAGAACACCTGCGACGCTTTGGTCGGAATGGTGGTGTTTTTCTGAATCAGCTTGGTCATCACGCCGCCCATGGTTTCGATACCGAGCGAGAGCGGGGTAACGTCGAGCAGCAATACGTCGCTGCGGCCGCCGCTCAATACTTCGCCCTGAATCGCTGCGCCTACGGCAACGGCTTCATCGGGGTTCACGTCTTTGCGCGGTTCTTTGCCGAAGAATTCTTTTACGGCTTCCTGAACTTTCGGCATACGGCTCTGACCGCCGACCAGAATCACGTCGTCGATTTCGCCGGTGCTCAAACCTGCGTCTTTCAGCGCGATGCGGCAAGGCTCGATGGAGCGTTGGATCAGGTCTTCCACCAGGCTCTCGAATTTGGCGCGGGTGATTTTCATCGCCAAGTGTTTCGGGCCTGCGGCATCCATGGTGATGTACGGCAGGTTGATTTCGGTCTGCTGGCCGCTGGAGAGCTCGATTTTGGCTTTTTCGGCGGCTTCTTTCAGACGCTGCAAGGCCATCACGTCGTTTTTCAGATCGATGCCCTGTTCTTTTTTGAACTCGGCGATGATGTAGTCGATCAGACGTTGGTCGAAGTCTTCGCCGCCCAAGAAGGTGTCGCCGTTGGTGGCCAATACTTCAAACTGTTTGTCGCCGTCGAGGTTGGCGATTTCGATGATGGAAATATCGAATGTGCCGCCGCCCAAGTCGTAAACGGCTACTTTGCGGTCTTTGCTGTCGCCTTTGTCCATGCCGAAGGCCAGTGCGGCTGCGGTCGGCTCGTTGATGATGCGTTTTACGTCCAAACCGGCGATGCGGCCTGCGTCTTTGGTGGCCTGACGCTGGCTGTCGTTGAAGTAGGCCGGCACGGTAATCACGGCTTCGGTTACTTTTTCGCCCAGATAGCTTTCGGCGGCTTCTTTCATTTTGCGCAGCACTTCTGCGGAAACCTGCGGCGGAGACAGTTCTTTGTTTTGCGCTTCCACCCATGCGTCGCCGTTTTTGGCTTTGACGATTTTGAAGGGCATGGATTCGATGTCGCGCTGCACTTCTTTGTCTTCAAACTTGTGGCCGATCAGGCGTTTGACGGCGTAGATGGTGTTTTTGGCGTTGGTTACGGCCTGACGTTTGGCCGGTGCGCCGACGAGGATTTCGCCGCCGTCGAGATAGGCGATCACGGAAGGCGTGGTGCGCGCGCCTTCGGCGTTTTCAATGACTTTGGTTTGGCCGTTTTCAGAGATGGCCAGACAGGAGTTGGTTGTACCCAGGTCGATACCGATTACTTTTGCCATATTGTATTGCTCCTAAAAAATGATTGGTTAATCTGTTTTCAGACGGCCTCATGATGCTGCCGCCGTCTTGTCATGCGCTGCAAAATAGGGAAGAAGAGAAACTTTTCAAGTGCTGTGTTGTAAAAAAATCACAACTTTTTGAATTTTAAAATCAAACCGTTATGCGGTTTTTGCTGCCTACCGGCTTTTCAGACGGCCTCAAAAGGCCGTCTGAAAATGCCTCTGTGCCGTGTTTATTGCGCCGTGTTTTCTGCGGCGGCTTTGGCGACGGTTACCATGGCCGGACGCAATACGCGGTCGGATAGGGCGTAGCCTTTTTTCATCACGCCGACCACGGTGTTCGGCTCCTGATCGCTTTCCACAGCCTGCATGGCCTGGTGGCGGTGCGGGTCGAGTTTGTCGCCCGGCTGCGGGTTGATTTCGCTGATGTTTGTGTTTTCAAACGCTTTGTTCAACTCGTTCAGCGTCATTTGCACGCCCGTTTTCAGCGCGTCGAAATTGCCGCTTTGGTCGAGCAGGGCCATTTCCAGATAGTCTTTCACGGGCAGCATTTCGGCGGCGAATTTCTGGCCGGCGAATTTGTATGCGTCGGCGGTTTCCTGCTGGTGGCGGCGGCGCAGGTTTTGTTCGTTGGCCAGGCCGCGCAATTCTTCGTCTTTCAGACGGCCTTCAAGCTCCTCTACTTTGGCTTGCAGCTCTTCGTAGGTAGGCGGGGCGGCTTCGGCGGGCTGTTCGGCAGCGGGGGTTTGTTCTTCTTCGGGTGCAGGGTTTTGTTCGTTCATGCTTTTGCCTTTTTTGAGATGACGGAATGGGTTTTTCATGCGTGACTATATAGGGCCGTCTGAAAGGGTTTCAAGCGCGGGCGCAATGCAGGGGTCTTTTGGAGAGGCCGTCTGAAAAACCGGTTTTCAGACGGCCTCTTGCTTTTTCTCCGCTCAAACCAACTGCCGACCCCGAAAAAATGCGTGCGTGGCTGCGCCGCACACGTTGCATAAGGGCAGAGGCCGTCTGAAAAACGTTTTTCAGACGGCCTCTTGCTGCGGGCGGGGTCAGGGGGTGTAGCGCGGGTTCATGCCGTTGGGCAGGAGCTGCCAGACGTAGCCGGGGTGTTTCATTTTACCGGCGGTGCGGCCGGCTTCGTCGCCGTAGCCCCAGAAGAAGTCGACGCGCACCGCGCCTTTGATTGCGCTGCCGGTGTCCTGCGCCATGATGAGGCGGTTGAGGCCGTGGCGGGTGTCGGGGTGGGTGGTGGCGAGGAAGAGGGGCGCGCCGAGGGTGATGTAGTGTTTGTCCACCGCGCCGGAGTAGCCGCCGGTGAGCGGGGTGCCGAGTGCGCCGACGGGGCCGTCGCCGTTGTTTTCGAGGACGCGGAAGAAGACGAAGCTGGGGTTTTGGCCGAGGATTTCGGCCAGCCGCTGCGGGTTTTGCCGGATGTAGTTTTTGATGCCCTGCATGTCGGTCTGCGCCAGCGGCAGGTAGCCTTTGTCGGCCATGTAGCGGGCAACGGAGACATAGGGGTATTCGTTTTTATCGGCATAGCCGAGGCGGATGTAGCGTCCCTGCGGGGTTTTCAGACGGCCCGAACCTTGGATTTGCAGGAAGAAGAGTTCGACGGGGTCGTCGGCGTAGCCGAGGACGGGAGCTTTGCCGTTGAGCGCGCCGGCGTTGATTTCGCGGCGGGTGTGGTAGGGGACGAAGCGGCTGCCTTCAAAACGGCCTTTGAGGGCTTTGCTGCGTTCGTTGGTCGGGAAGGCGGCGAGGTTGGCGGTGTAGCTGCCCGCGGGGTCGATGACGCCGCTGTTTTGGCCGGTTTGGCGGACGCGCACGGTGGTTTTGCTGTTGCGCAGGGCGGCGGGCAGTTCGACGGAGACGAAGTCGTAGGGGATGCCGTAGATGGGGAAGCGGGCTTGGGCGGTGGGGCTTGCGCTGCCGTGGAGGACGGGTTCGTAGTAGCCGGTTACGGTGCCGGCGGGGCTACCGTTGCCGTTTACCTGCCAAGGGGTGAAATACTGCTCGAAGAAGTGGCGGGCGGCGTGGTTGTGGCGCGGTGTTTGCGCGGCCTGGATGCAGACGCTCTGCCAGCCGGGCTGGTTTTGCAGTTTGGCGCAGCCTTTGAGGAAGGATTCGAGGGAGGCGGCGAAATGCTGGTGCGTCCACTGCGGCAGGGCGGAATAGTCGGCGGCGGTGTAAACCGCGCCGCCGCCGGATACGCTTGTGCCGGCGGGGGCGCGCTGGCCGGCCGGCTGCGGCGGCAGACGGGTGTTGACGGGCGGCAGGGTTTGGCCGGCGGGGGCAGGTTTGGGGGCTCTTTTCGACGGGCAGGCGGCCAGTAGGCAGGCCAGCAGCAGGATGCCGCCGCGCATTAGGGTTTTGTTCATACGGTTTCGATGCAAAGGGAAAGGCCGTCTGAAATGCTTTTTCAGACGGCCTGAAAAACATGAGAAGGGAAAACGACGGCACTATACCACAAGGCCGCCGCCGCGCCGTTTTGGCGGGCGAGAAGCGGCACGTCAGGGCGGCGGGCGGTGCGGCGCAGAGATGCCGGGGCGTGTCGGCATTCGGTTTGACAAACGGTTTTTTAAGAAAAAAGCGTGGCCGGGTTGGACACCTGCGGGCATTTTTGACGCGGCAGGCAGGTGTTTTTGTCAAAAACACCCGCCGCAAGGCTGATTGGCGGCAGCCCCCAAACAGACCCTAGAACAGTTTGGCCACTTCGGCGGCGATGTCGTCGGCACGCATGAAGGTTTCGCCGATAAGGAAGGTATGCACGCCGTGCGCGCGCATGAATTCGATGTCTTCGCGGCTGCGGATGCCGCTTTCGGTTACCACGGTTTTGCCCGCCAGATGCGGCAGCAGGCGCAGGGTTTGGCCGAGGCTGACTTCAAAGGTACGCAGGTTGCGGTTGTTCACGCCCACCAGCGGCGTGGTGAGGCGGGCGCATTTTTCCAACTCGGATTCGTCGTGCAGTTCGAGCAGCACATCCATGCCCAGGGCGTGCGCCGCCTGTTCGCAGCGTTCCAGCATACCGGCATCGAGTGCGGCGGCAATCAGCAGTACGGCATCCGCGCCCCATGCGCGCGCCTGATACACCTGATACTCGCCGATGATGAAGTCTTTGCGCAGCACAGGCAGCGACACGGCGGCGCGGGCTTCTTGCAGGTAGGCAGGCGAACCTTGGAAATAGGTTTCGTCGGTAAGTACCGACAGACAGGCTGCGCCGGCGCGTTCGTAGTCGGCGGCGTGTTCGGCCGGGCGGAAATCGGCGCGGATCAGCCCTTTCGAGGGGCTGGCTTTTTTGATTTCGGCAATCACAGCGGGCAAACCGGCCGCGTGTTTGGCATGAATCGCACGGACAAACCCGCGCGGCGGCGCGGCGGCTTCGGCGCGGCGGCGGATTTCGGCGAACGGCACGGCGGCTTCGGCGGCGGCGGCTTCGACGGCTTTGGTGGCGAGGATTTTTTCGAGGATGTCGGTCATGGTTGCTCGCAAAGGAAGGGGGAAACGGCCGATTATATCGGCGGGGACGGGTTTGGAAAACGGACAGGCCGTCTGAAAGCGCAGCTTCGGCGTAGCCAAAATACGGTTTTCAGACGGCCTGTTTTAGTGTTTGAGCGGCAGCTTGATGTGCGGTTTGGCCTTTTTCGCCGCGCTTTCGGCAGGCAACAGGCCGAGTTCGCGCTGCTGCTGCTCGCTCAGCAGATTGCTCCAATCGCCTTTTTTATACCACTGGGCCCCGTCGAGTTCGCACGGATGCTGGATGCGCTCGCAGCCGTTGCCGCATTGCAGGTCTTCGGCGGAACAGTATTTCTCGCAACCCCAGCAGATGCGCTCGGGATGCTTGGGGAAAATGGGAAATTTCTTGGCCATCACGCTTCCTTGTGTAAAGTCGGAAAATGATACACCTTTTATGAATGTTTTACAGTGCGGCCGTCTGAAAACCGGCGGCAGCAGACTGCGGGCAAAAAAACAGCCACTGCACATTCCCACAATATGCAGCGGCTAATCCCCAACTCTGCCTTCCCGAGCAGAGCCGACGGCAGGCCGTCGTCAGGGTTCGCGTTTTCCGTAATGTATTTGTTTTCTGATGCTTGCGCATCCGTTAAGAACGACCGGCACGCTGTGCGCCGGTAAAATATTTTAAGCAACGCATGTGCCAAACTTAACCGTGCTTCAAACACGTTGGCAGATTACTGATATAAAAGGAAATAATTTAATCGGTTTTTTTTACCGCTTAACCACAACGGCAGCACCCCGTACATTTTGCGCCGCATTCCGACAGCCGCCCTTTCGGCAAAATGGGCAGGTTTATGCCGATTTGCGGCAGACCGTTAGCATATTAAATGAACCAACGCAAGACAAATCAAGGCAATACAGAGCATCGGGCGGCATATGGCGCATTTTTACCATGTTGCCGACAAAGCGCGGTGATCGGAATGTATCCACGGCAGAGGCCGCACCCGCACATGCGTGTTTTTGGCGAACACATGGTCGATATTGAGAAAAAACGGTTTCCACGTCGGCAGATAAAAACGGGTTTGCGCCCTTACGCCCGCTTCGGCGGCAAAACGGCGGTACAGCGGCGAGAACGGGCTGCTGTTCATGTCACCGGCCACCACGGCTTTGTTTTCCGCCGCAACGGCGCGGGCGGTGTCGCGCAAATAGTCGGCACGGTGCTGCGCCAGCGTACCGCTGACGGGCGGCGGCGGATGGAGGGCGTAAACGGCGGTATCGCCGGAAACGGCGCGGATATAGGGATAACCGTCGGAAAAGCGCACTTCGCAGGCCGATAAGGGCTGCCTGCTCCACACGGCCAGCGCAAAGGGGCTGTCGGATTCGCGTTCGCAGCCGTAAGGATAATGCCGGCGCAGCTGCACCCAGCCCGTATCGGCCAAATCGATTTCCGCCAAAGCCAGTATGTTGGCATCCGCATCAAGCAAGGCGGCGGTTTCGGCCTGCGGCTGCGGGTTGTCGAGATTGACGTTGTACCAAACCAGGCTGTGCCGCGTTTCAGACGGCCTGTGTATCTCGAAAGGCTGCATCAGCCAAAATGCGCAAACAAAGACGCAGGCCGCCCACAGCCAACGCCGCCTGCCACCGCGAAACAGGGCGGCGAGTAGAAAAACCGCCGCATAATAGGGCATGAAATGGGCGAACAGTTCGGCAAACCAATGCGCCGCGCCGAGCTGTCCGGCAATGGCGGCAGCCAGCGACAAAATAGCCAATGCGTTCAGCCGTCTGATAAAAAATTCCCGCCATGAAAAAGTGTTCTTCATTTATATGTTCCGTTTGCCTGAAAACACTGCCGTCCGATGATATAGGAAAGGCCGTCTGAAAACCGCAATAATGTTTTCAGACGGCCTGTTGCATTCCCTTCTTACGAGCGGATGCGGCGCAAGACTTCTTCTTTGCCGATCAGTGCCAGCACGGCATCCACCGACGGGGTTTTGGCGGTGCCGCACACGACAAGGCGCAGCGGCATGCCGAGTTTGCCCATTTTGATGCCCTCTTCTTCGCAGAATGGTTTGAAGAGTTCGTGGATGGCTTCGGCATTCCAGTTGTCCACAGCTTCGAGGCGTTCGGCAAAACGCAGCATACGCGCGGAGGCTTCTTCGTCCCAGTGTTTGGCGACATCAGCCTCGGCGGGCGTTTGTTTTTCGTAGAAATACAGGCATTCGTCGGCGAGCGCGTTCAAATCTTGGGCTCGGTCTTTCACCAGCGCGAGCACGTCTTCCAGCGCGGGGCGGGCGGTGTCGCGGATACCGCGTATGGCGAGGCGGTCTTTCAAGAGCGCGGCCAGTTTGTCGTTGGGCGTGGCTTTGATGTGTTCGCCGTTGATCCAATAGAGTTTTTTCAAATCCATGCGGCTGGGCGAGGGGGACACGTCTTTCAGATCAAACCACTCGGTAAACTGCGCCATGGTGAAAAATTCGTCGTCGCCGTGCGCCCAGCCGAGGCGGGCGAGGTAGTTGAGCATGGCTTCGGGCAGAATGCCCATCGCGTCAAACTCGGTGATGGCGACGGTGTCACCGCTGCGTTTGGAGATTTTGCGGCCTTGTTCGTTGAGAATCATCGGCAGGTGGCCGTATTCGGGCAGGGTCGCGCCGACGGCTTTTAAGATGTTGATTTGTTTGGGTGTGTTGTTCACATGGTCGTCGCCGCGAATCACATGGGTGATGCCCATGTCGAAATCGTCCACCACCACGCAGAAGTTGTAAGTGGGCGTGCCATCGGCGCGGGCGATGATGAGGTCGTCGAGGGCTTCGTTGGGGATGGCGATTTCGCCTTTTACCAAGTCCTGCCAGCGGGTAATGCCTTCCAGCGGCATTTTGAAACGCACCACCGGCTCGCGGCCTGCGGGGATTTCGGGCAGGGTTTTGCCCTCTTCCGGCCGCCAGCGGCGGTCGTAAGTGGCCGTGCCTTCTTTTTCGGCCTGATCGCGCATGGCTTCGAGTTCTTCTTTGCTGCAATAGCAGTAGTAGGCGTGGCCTTTTTCGAGCAGCTCGGCGATCACTTGTTTATAGCGATCAAAGCGGCGGGTTTGGTAAACTACATGATCGGCGTTGTCGTAGTTGAGGCCGACCCAGTTCATGCCCTCGAGAATGATGTTGACAGATTCAGCGGTGGAGCGGGCAAGGTCGGTGTCTTCGATACGCAGTAAAAACTCGCCTTTGTGGTGGCGGGCATACGCCCATGAAAACAGGGCGGTGCGCACGCCGCCGATGTGCAGATAGCCGGTGGGGCTGGGGGCGAAACGGGTTTTGACGGTCATTGTTGTCTTTCCAATCGGTTTTAAAACGGTTTGAGGCCGTCTGAAAACATTTTCCGGTTTTGGCTGCGCCGAAGTGATACTTTCAGACGGCCTGTTCAGAATAAAGAGGCATTGCCGCTTTCCAATGCCAGCAATGCCTGTTTGCGCGGCAGGCCGCCGGCATAGCCGGTGAGGCTGCCATTGCTGCCGATAATACGGTGGCAGGGAACGATGATGGAGATTTTGTTTGCGCCGTTGGCGGCGGCAACGGCGCGTATCGCTTTCGGATTGCCGAGCGTTTCCGACTGCTGTTTGTAGCTGCGCGTTTCGCCGTAAGGGATGGTTTGCAGGATGTGCCATACCTGTTTTTGAAACGATGTGCCGACCAAATCCAGCGGCAGATCGAACTTCTGCCGTTGTCCGACGAAATATTCGCCCAGCTGGCGACGCAGGTTCTGCGTTTCATCGGTTTCTTCCGTTGCAAAACCATAGGCGTGATGGTGCAGGCACACCGCTTTCAATTCACGATCCAAATGTTGCTGGCCGTCAAATTCGAGCAGACACAAGCCTTGCGGTGAAAAAACAGCCGTCATCCGACCCAAGGGCGTTTCAACGCCGACGCGGTTCAAACAGTTTTTTTCAGACGGCCTCACAGCGTTTTTAGTCATCAATTTGCCCTTCCGGCGCAAAGTCTTCCTGTATTTCTATCGCCCGCGTCTGTCGCCAGGCCGCGATACAGTTTTCGTAAACCGACAGCGGCACGCGTACAGTCAGGAGGCAGTCAAGCTGCAAATCCTGCGCCACGATTTCGGCGCGGTGCTGTTTGGCGATTCTTACGGCATCGTTCAAATTCGGATAGGCGCAGCGCAGAGAAACGGTTTTTTCGATGTTTTTTTCGATGATTTCCGCCGTTTTCAAGGCTTCGGATGCGGCGGTTTTGTAGGCATGAATCAGCCCGGGAACGCCGAGCAGCGTGCCGCCGAAATAACGCACGACAATAATCAGCACATCAGTCAGACCGAAAGAATCGATTTGCCCGAGTATCGGCCGCCCCGCGCTGCCCGCAGGTTCGCCGTCGTCGTTGGCGCGAAATTGCAGGCCGTCCGTACCAAGCCGGTAGGCATAGCACCAATGCCGCGCCTTGTGGTGCGCCTGCCGCTGCGTATCCACCAATGTTTTCACTTCATCAACAGTGCGCACGGGATAGGCATAGGCGATGAAGCGGCTGCCTTTGTCTTTGAACTCGGCTTCGGCGGACGCGGCGAGGGTTTGGTAAACGGTGGGAGACATTCGCTTGCGGAAGGCCGTCTGAAAAGTTTTCAGACGGCCTGTTTCACGTGAAACTCAATTTTTTAATGCGGCGGTAAGCTGCGGCACAATTTCAAACAAATCGCCGACAATGCCGTAATCGGCGACATTGAAAATCGCCGCATCGGGATCTTTATTGATGGCAACAATGGTTTTGCTGTCCTGCATACCGGCGACGTGCTGGATTGCGCCGGAAATGCCGACGGCAATATACAGCTCGGGCGCAACCACTTTGCCAGTCTGTCCGACCTGGTAATCGTTCGGCGCGTATTCGGCATCCACCGCCGCCCGCGACGCACCCACCGCCGCGCCAAGCGCGTCGGCCAAAGGAAAAATCAGTTTGTCGAAATTTTCTTTGCTTCCCAAACCCTTACCGCCGGAAACCACCACTTTTGCCTGCGTCAGCTCGGGACGTTCCAACTGCGGCAGTTCGCGGCTGATGAAACGGCTGAGGTTTTGCGCGGGCACAACGGGCACTTGCACTACTTGCGCATTGCCGCCTTCTTCCGCTGCCGCAAAGGCGGTTGTGCGGAAGGTCAGCACCAGTTTCGGTTCACCACATTTCAGTGTAACCAGCGCATTGCCCGCATAAATCGGACGCACGAAAGTATCAGCATCCACAATTTCCACCAAATCGGAAATCTGAGGGCAATCCAGCAGCGCGGCGATGCGCGGCATCAGGTTTTTGCCGAAAGCATCGGCGGCGACGGTGAGATAACGGTAATCGGCGGCCAGAGATACGGCCAGAGGCGCGAGTTCCTCCGCCAAACCCTCGGCATAATGCGGCGCGTCGGCTAACAGCACCTTTTCCACACCAACAAGACGCGCCGCCTGCGCCGCAACGGCCTGTGCGCCGCTGCCCGCCACCAAAACATGCACCACGCCGAGTCGGGCGGCGGCGGACACGGCATGCAGCGTGGCGGGATTCAAGGTTTGGTTGTTGTGTTCGGCAATTACTAAAACGCTCATCATATCCTCCTCAAATCACTTTCGCGGCTTTCAGTTTGGCCGCCAAATCGGCGGCATCGGCGGCTTTTACGCCCGCCCGCCTGGTTTGCGGCTCAGCATAACGCACGGCCTGCACCCGCGCGGCGGTGTTCACATTCAAGGCTTCGGGCGTCAGTTTTTCCAAAGGTTTCTTTTTCGCCTGCATGATTTGCGGCAGTTTGACATAGCGCGGCTCGTTCAGGCGCAAATCCGTGCTGATGACGGCGGGCAGTTTCAAAGCCAGCGTTTCCGATCCGCCGTCGATTTCGCGGGTAACGACGGCTTCGTTTTCCAACAATTCAATTTTTCCGGCAAACGTTCCCTGCGGAGCGTTCAGCAGCGCGGCCAGCATTTGCGCGGTTTGGTTGGCATCGTCGTCAATCGCCTGTTTGCCCAGCAGCAGGATTTGCGGCTGCTCCCTGTCGGCCACCGCTTTGAGCAGTTTGGCCACGGCCAGTGGCTCCAAAACCGCTTCGGTTTCGACATGGACGGCGCGGTCGGCACCCATCGCCAGCGCGGTACGCAAAGTGTCTTCGCATTTTTTGCCGCCGAGCGATACAGCGACGATTTCATTGATTTTTCCCGCCTCTTTCAAACGCACGGCTTCTTCCACGGCGATTTCGTCAAACGGGTTCATCGCCATTTTGACGTTGCCGATGTCCACATCCGAACCGTCGGCCTTCACCCGCACTTTCACGTTGTAATCCACCACGCGTTTTACGGCAACCAGTGCTTTCATATTCGTTCGTCTCCTTTGCGGCCGGCCTGTGCCGCCGCCATACATTCCAACAATAAACGGTAAACTTCCGCCGCCGTCGGTATTTGTCCGATGCCGCCGCAGTTTTTTGCCCTCGCCGACTGCTGCACACCGGTTTTTTGCGGGTCGGTGTCGGTATAAATCCCCACCAGCGGCCTGTCCAAAGCGTTGGCCAAATGCAAAAGGCCGGTATCCACGCCGGCTACGCCGGCCGCTCCGTCCAGCAGGGCGGCTGCCTGCAACAAATTCATTTTTCCGCACACGGCTATATAGGGGGCGGCACGCGCCAGTTCTTCCGCCCGCGCCTTTTCCGCCTCATTGCCCCACGGCAGCCAAACCGTGCCGCCGTTAAAGCGGTGCAGCATTTGCGCCAGTTCCTGCCAGTTTTCAGGCCGCCACAATTTGCTGTCGCGGCTGGTGGCGTGAAGGGCGACATAATAAGGTTTTTGCGGGATTGCCAAGCCGGTGTTTTCCGGCACGGCTGCGCCGAACAGCATTTCAGACGGCATCTCATAGGCAAAGGCTTGGGCGAACAACAGGCGGTTGCGCAACACGGCATTCTGTCCTTTTTTCACGGCAAACGTCTTTGCATAGAAAAGCGCGGCCAAACCTTCCCGCGCGCTTTTTCTGTCCAAACCCATCACCGGCGTACCGGTCATTTTCGCCGGCAACGCGCTTTTTATCAGCCCCTGGCTGTCCAAAACACAATCGAATTTTTCCTGCCGCAATGCGGTTTTCAGACGGCCTATTGCCTGCCGGGTTTCCCTTGCAAACAGTTTTTTGCGCCACTGCCGCCAGCGCAGGATATGGATTTTTTTCACAAAAGGATGAAGGCGGGCGATGTCGGCAAAACTTTCTTCGCACAACCAGTGCAATTCCACATCGGGGCGCATACGAGCCAAATCGCTGACGGCGGGCAGCGTGTGTATCAGATCGCCCATGCTCGACAAACGCACCAGTAACACTTTCATTTTTACGCCAATCCGCAAGCCTGTTTCACGTGAAACACAATCAACCGTTTGATTTGAAATATTTTTCAATTTCTGCCGCATCGGAAAGCAACAATGCGCCCGCCGCTTCCATTTCCTGCCACGCCTTCGCGACGGTTTCCGGCGCGATGCCCCGACAAGCGGCGCGATTGACAATCACCTGCCAGTTTCCACCCCGGCAAAGCTGCAATACGGTGTGTTTGACGCAGTAATCCGTGGCCAGGCCACCCACCAGCACAAAACGCGCCTGTTTTGCCGCCAGCCATTCGATTAGTCCGGTGCTCAGCCGCTCTTCAATGTCGTGGTAGCACGCGCCGTAGGGGTGCAGCGCGGGATCGACGCCTTTCCACACGCAATAGTCGTAGCCGTCCAAATCCGGCAGGCCGTCGAGCAGGCCGTAGCCTTCGCTGCCGATCATCGCGTGGGCAACCCAAGTCAGATCGGCGTTCTTCAAACCGGTCGGCTTCAACATATCCACAGAATTATCCACAAGCCAGGCCGCTTTTTGGCTGTGCGCGTCTTTGGTCATTACCCGCAGATCCGCCAAGGCCGCCTGCGCGTTCAGCTCGGCCGCGATGGTGTCGCCGCCGACAACGGGAAGCTCCGCCGGACAAAGCGGGGTAAAGGTTTTTTGTGCGTCCACATCGATCGAAACAATCACGCGCCCGGCCTTTCGTGCCTGTAAACAGGGCGGCATTATAGCAAAACCGCCCCTGCCCCGTGCTACAATCCGCACACCTTTTCAACAAAGTTATCCACAATGCGCCACACCATAGAAAGCATAGGCCGCGTCGTTTCCCCCTACACGCAGAAGTTCGGTATCGCCCGCCAGCCCGGGCTGGTGCCCGCCGCCGAAGTTTCCATCGTGCTTGATGCGCGTTTCAATGAAGACGCGGTGCGCGGTTTGGAAAACTTCGGCTACATCTGGCTGCATTTTATTTTCCACGGCGTGTTGGACGAAGGCTGGTCGCCGCTGGTGCGGCCGCCGCGTTTGGGCGGCAAACGGAAAGTGGGCGTGTTCGCCACCCGCAGCCCGCACCGCCCCAACCATCTGGGCCTGTCGCTGCTGAAACTGGAAGGCATAGACTGCACGGGCGGCGGGGTAATCATCCGGTGCAGCGGCGCAGATTTGCTCGATGGCACGCCGGTTGTGGACATCAAACCCTATATCCCCTTTGTGGAAGCCAAGCCCGAGGCAGCGGCGGGTTTTGCCGGCGCAGCCCCGCCGCTGCTCGATGTGGTGTGGCAGGCCGGGGAGACGCGGCTTTCAGACGGCCTCAAACGGCTGATTGCCCAATCCGTCGCGCAAGACCCGCGCCCCGCGTATCAGGACATTCCCGAACGGGTGTATGTGATGGAAATCGGCGGATGGTCGGTGAGATTCCGTATCGAAGGGGGCACGGCGGTGATTTTGGCGGTTGAGGCCGTCTGAAAAAGAGAAAACAGCTCGAAAGGCCGTCTGAAAAGTTTTCAGACGGCCTTTTTGACAAAATCCGCAGCAGCAGCCCGTTTTGCGCTTTTCAGACGGCCTCTGCGGGGCGGCAGGCGGCCATGTAGTTGACGCTTGTGTCGCCGCTTAAAAAATAGCGTTTCAAAAACGGCTTGTAGCCCAAACCTTTGATATCGGCGATGTCCAGCCCCGCCTGGCGGCACATGCGCGCCAGTTCGGACGGGGTGATGAATTTCTGCCAGTCGTGCGTGCCTTTGGGCACCAGGTTCAATACATATTCCGCGCCGAGGATGGCGTGCAGATAGGATTTGGCGTTGCGGTTGATGGTGGAGAAAAACACCATGCCGTCAGGCTTGGCCAGCTTGGCGCAGGCGCGGATGACCGAGGTGGGGTCGGGAACGTGCTCCATCATTTCCATGCAGGTTACCACATCGTAGCCATGCGGGTTTTCCGCCGCCAAATCCTCCACGCTGACGCAGCGGTAGCGCACATTGTCCACGCCGCCCATCCGCGCGTGCGCCTCGGCCGTTTGCAGCGATTTTTCCGCCAGATCGATGCCGGTTACCGCCGCCGCGCCGCGCCACGCCATGCTCTCGGCGAGGATGCCGCCGCCGCAGCCCACATCCAGCACGGTTTTGCCCGCCAAATCCGCTTTGGCGTCGATATAGTCTAGGCGGAAGGGGTTGATGTCGTGCAGCGGTTTGAACTCGCCTTCGGTATCCCACCATTTTTCCGCCAAGCGACTGAATTTGTCGATTTCGCCGCGATCCACATTGGCCTGCTGCGCCGTGCCGTCCATATCCGTTTCCTTTGTTTCACTGTCGCTCAAATGCGGCGTATTGTACCCGAAACACTTTCACGTTTTCAGACGGCCTGTTGCGTGATGAAGGCCATCTGAAAACAAACCTTAAATGAAAATATAAAAAGATGATTTTGATGAAGCGGCGGCTGTTCTGTGGATAAGGCGTTTTCCGTTTTCCGTTTCAAAGGCTTGGGAAACAGATAAGGCTGTTGGCGGCGGCTGTTTTGCCGCTGCGCGGGCGAGGATGCTTTTTCAGACGGCCGCACGCTGCTGTGGACAATGGCATTTTTTCAACAGGCCGTTTGAAAATTACCCGCAGCAGAGGCGCGGATTCCCGTATCATGCGCCGCTGTTTGACAAAGACAAGGACAAACCATGTTGCAGAGAACCCTGGCCAAACCCGTTTCCGCCACCGGCGTGGGGCTGCATTCGGGCGAGCGCGTCGCCCTCACCCTGCGTCCGGCGGCGGCAGACAGCGGCATTATGTTCCGCCGCACCGACCTCTCCGGCGCGCAGGGCGAGGCCTTCCGGCTCACGCCCTATCTGATCAACGACACCCGCCTTTCTTCCACCGTGGTAACGGAAAACGGCGTGCGCGTCGGCACCATCGAACACATTATGTCCGCGCTGGCGGCCTACGGCGTGGACAACGTGCTCATCGAATTGAACGCGCCGGAAATCCCGATTATGGACGGCTCCGCCCTGCCGTTCGTCTATCTGCTGCAAGACGCGGGCATCGCCGACCAGCAGGCGGAAAAACGCTTTTTGCGCATATTGAAAACGGTGGAAGTGCGCGAAAAGGACAAATGGGTGCGCTTCACCCCCTATAACGGCTTCAAAGCCACCCTCACCATCGAATTCGACCATCCGGTGTTCAACCGCAGCGCGCCCACCTTTTCCATCGATTTTTCCGGCAGCTCCTACATCGAAGAAATCGCCCGCGCCCGCACCTTCGGCTTCATGCAGGAAGTGGAACTGATGCGCTCGCACAACCTCGGCCTCGGCGGCAACCTGTCCAATGCCGTGGTGATCGACGAAACCGACGTGCTCAACCCCGAAGGGCTGCGCTACCCCGACGAATTCGTCCGCCACAAAATCCTCGACGCCATCGGCGACCTCTACATCGCCGGCCACCCCTTCATCGGCGCGTTCGAGGGCTACAAATCCGGCCATGCCGTCAACAACGCCCTGCTGCGCAAAATCCTCGATGACGACACCGCTTACGAATGGGCGGAATTTCCCGACAACGCCGATTTGCCGCCCGCCTTTTTCACGGTGGACGGGCAATTGCCCTAAACCGGGGAAACAAACGGGAAAACCCGCCCTTTGTCCACAAGGCAGACAGGCCGTCTGAAAACCGTCCACGGCAATCCCGCCGCCCAAAGGCCGCTGCCCACAGTTTTCAGACGGCCACAACCGTTTGAAAAACATCATGGAACAATGTTTTTCCACAGGTATACGCAGCCTTCATCAAAATCATCTTTTTATATTTTGTATTTTCAAATAAGGGAAAACCCGCACCGCTTCTGCGGCGGCGCGGCATCCCCGTTATAAAATTTCATAAAAATCTTAACAGAAACAAAACCCGCCCCATCAAACATTGGCATACCGTCCGCCCTTGCGGTAAAGTGGCGCGGTTTACCACCACGGCTCCGAAAGGCAGACAATGAAAGGCGATATAGGCGTAATCGGTTTGGCGGTCATGGGTCAGAACCTGATTCTGAACATGAACGATCACGGCTTCAAAGTGGTGGCCTACAACCGCACAACACAGAAAGTGGACGACTTTTTAAACGGCGCGGCCAAAGGCACAAACATCATTGGCGCGCATTCCCTGCCGGATTTGGTAAACAAGCTGGAAAAGCCGCGTAAAATCATGATGATGGTACGCGCGGGGCAAGTGGTGGACGACTTTATCGCGCAACTTGTGCCGCTGTTGGACGAAGGCGACATCATCATCGACGGCGGCAACGCCAACTACGCCGACACCACCCGCCGCACACACGAGCTGGCGGCCAAAGGCATCCGCTTTATCGGCGCGGGCGTGTCGGGCGGCGAAGAGGGCGCGCGTTTCGGCCCATCCATCATGCCGGGCGGCGACGGGCGCGCGTGGCCGCAAGTCAAACCCATTTTCCAGGCCATTGCCGCCAAAACGCCGCAGGGCGAACCCTGCTGCGACTGGGTCGGCCGCGACGGCGCGGGGCATTTTGTCAAAATGGTGCACAACGGCATCGAATACGGCGACATGCAGCTCATCTGCGAAGCCTACCAGTTTATGAAAGACGGCCTTGGCCTTTCCTACGACGAAATGCACCGGATTTTCAGCGAGTGGAACAAAACCGAGCTTGATTCCTATCTGATTGAAATCACAGCGGCCATTTTGGCCTACACAGACGAAGACGGCGCGCCGCTGGTGAAAAAAATCCTCGACACCGCCGGCCAGAAAGGCACCGGCAAATGGACGGGCATCAACGCGCTCGATTTGGGCATTCCGCTGACGCTGATTACCGAAGCCGTGTTCGCCCGCTGCGTGTCGGCGTTGAAACAACAGCGCGTGGCAAACGCCAAACTGTTTTCCAGCCGCATTGCGCCTGTTGGGGGCGACAAAGACGAATGGGTGGAAGCCCTGCGCCAAGCCCTGCTGGCCTCGAAAATTATTTCCTACGCACAGGGTTTTATGCTCATCCGCGAAGCGGGCGAGGCCAACGATTGGGGGCTGGACTACGGCAACACCGCCCTGCTGTGGCGCGAGGGCTGCATCATCCGCAGCGCGTTTTTGGGTAACATCCGTGATGCTTACGAAAACGATCCCGATTTGGTGTTTTTGGGCGCAGACCCCTATTTCAAAGGCGTGTTGGAAAGCTGCCTGCCCGCTTGGCGCAAAGTGGTGGCCAAAGCCGTCGAATCAGGTATCGCCATGCCGTGTATGGCCGCCGCGATTACCTTTTTGGACGGCTACACCACCGAGCGGCTGCCCGCCAACCTGTTGCAGGCGCAGCGCGATTATTTCGGCGCACACACCTACGAGCGCACCGACAAACCGCGCGGCGTGTTTTTCCACACCGATTGGACGGGCAGCGGCGGCGATACCGCGTCTACCACTTACGACGTGTAAAACAAGGCTGTCTGAAAGCGCAGCTTCAATAAACAGAGGCCGTCTGAAACTCTTTTCAGACGGCCTTTTGCCCGTTTTATCAATAAAACCGGCGGCACCCCGCGCAGCGCCCCTGAAAATCTCCCGCAGAATGCAGGAAGGGGGTGGCGGTACTCGGCTTGCGAAGCGGTTTTTTGCGTAAAAAATGCCCGAATGCAAGGAAAAAAGCGCAGCAAGCTTGGACACCTGCGGGCATTTTTGATGTGGCAGGCGGGTATTTTTTGCCAAAAACACCGCCGCAAGGCTGATTGTCAACAGCCCCTAGTAATATGGAACACAAAAAACTACAACCCACACCAAATTTGTCAGATGTTCGTAGCCAGCAAGATACAGTTGAAGAAAATCAAAGAAACTCTCAGCAATATCAGATGTAAAAACAGTGCCCTATGGGCACTGTTTTTATTGATATATGTTTAAATTATAGGTATTCATCAAAAATGCTACGTCCAGCTTTACGGTTAGCTTCATGTTTTCTTGCTGCTTCAAGAGCATCACGTCTTATGTCGGCTTTCCACTTTTTACTACCAACGTATTCAGATTTTTTTCCCTTAGCCTGTTTCGCAACCTGTTTCCCACTTTGTCTTACTCCATTTCTAGCAGCACTTTTACCACTAACTTCAACCAAAGAGTCCTGTGCCCTGCCATTCAAATACTCATAACGTCCCGTGCTGTCATAACCTATTTGGCTGTACAACTTGGCATCCGCTGCGCTTATGCCTTTCTCCCCCAATTCATACGCGGATGCCGCCAGCGGTGCTGCGAGCAAGGTTGTCATCATTGCGATTTGTAAGATTTTGTTGGTTTTCATGTTTTTATCCATAAAAAAGTTGTTAAAAAATACCTTTCAAATCAATGAAAAGTGTTAAAATTATACTGCATACTGCATACTGCATACTGCATACTGCATACTGCATACTGCATACTGCATACTGCATACTGCATACTGCATACTGCATACAAATTTTTGTAAAGATTGAAATTATCCTGCCCTGCCCCGCATCCGGCGGGCTTTTTTGTCGCCGTGTAGGGTGTGTCGCCCCGCGACGCACGCGGTTTTGGGTTGTTGCGGGAAGTTGTGCGGAAAAATAAAAGGCCGTTTGAAACCATATCTTACTGAGCTTTCAGACGGCCTTTGGCAGGTGACGGGTGTTGTATGGAACGTGTGTGTCGCCTTGGGGCGGCACCTTACGCGGTTTTCAGACGGCCTTTTCGCTGCTGAGGGCTTTGAGGCGGTAGATAAGGTCGAGGGCTTGGCGGGGGGTGAGTTCGTCGGGGCGGATGTCGGCGAGGGTGCGGATGAGGGTTTCGCTGTTTGGGTTTGGCGGTGTGTTTTCAGACGGCCTTTTTGTATTTTCGGGATTTTCGGCTGCAGGGGTATGGAGGCCGTCTGAAAGGCTGTTTGCCCCGTCGGACAAATCGGTTTGGCCGTGTTCTTTTTCAGACGGCCTCTCTTCGGGCAGCAGGGAGAAGATGTCGAGCTGGGGGCGGGCGGCGGCGGCTTGGGCTTCGAGCCGTTCGAGCTGTTTTTGCGCGGCGTTGAGGGCGGCGGCGGGCAGGCCGGCGAGTTTGGCCACGGCGATGCCGTAGCTTTTGCCGGTGGGGCCGGGTTCGACGCGGTGGAGGAAGACGATGTCGCGCCCTTCTTCGAGGGCGGAAAGGTGCATGTTGAAGGCGGAAGGCAGGGTTTCGGGCAGGGCGGTGAGCTCGAAATAGTGGGTGGCAAACAGGGCGAAGGCGCGGTTTTTCTGGGCAAGGTGGCAGGCTGTGGCCTGGGCGAGGGCGAGGCCGTCGAAGGTGGAGGTGCCGCGCCCGATTTCGTCCATCAGCACCAGCGACTGGGCGGTGGCGTGGCGCAGGATGCAGGCGGTTTCGCTCATTTCCACCATGAAGGTGGAGCGGTTGGCGGAGAGGTCGTCGGACGCGCCGATGCGGGTGAAGATGCGGTCGGTGGGGCCGATGAGGGCGGCGGCGGCGGGGACGAAGCTGCCGGTGTGCGCCATGAGGACGATGAGGGCGGTTTGCCGCATGTAGGTGGATTTGCCGCCCATGTTGGGGCCGGTGAGCAGCATCAGGCGGTGTTTGTCGTCGAGGCGGGTGTGGTTGGCGGTGAAGTGGCGCACTTGTTGTTCGATAACGGGGTGGCGGCCGTCTGAAATGTCGATGCAGGGGTAGGCGGCAAACTGCGGCCGGCAGTAGCCGCGCTCGGCGGCTTGGGCGGCAAAGGCGGCGAGCACATCGAGGGCGGCGGCGGCTTTGGCGGTTTTTTGCAGCAGGGGCAGTTCGTTTTGCAGGTCTTTGAGCAGTTGGTCGTAGAGTTTTTTTTCGAGGGCGAGGGCGGCTTCCTGCGCACCCAACACTTTGTCTTCAAAGGTTTTCAGCTCGGGGGTGATGAAGCGTTCGGCGTTTTTCAGGGTTTGGCGGCGTTGGTAGTCGGCGGGGGCTTGGGCAGCCTGCGCTTTGGACAACTCTATATAGAAGCCGTGGACGCGGTTGTATTCCACTTTGAGGGTGGTCAGGCCGGTGCGCTCGCGCTCGCGGGCTTCGAGATCGAGCAGGAATTCGCCGCCGTGGTTTTGGATGTGGCGCAACTCGTCGAGTTCGGGGCAGTGGCCGTGGTTGATGACGCCGCCTTCGCGCAGCCACACGGCGGGCTCGGGCAGGATGGCGGCGCGGATTTTTTCCGCAATCCGTTCTCCTTCGGGAAAGATGTTTTTCAGCGTGTCCAAAAGCGCGGAGGCGGGCAGCGGGATGGACGGCAGGATGGCGAGGCTCTCGCGCAGGCCGGCCAAATCGCGCGGGCGGGCGGTGCCCACGGCAATGCGGGCGGCGATGCGTTCGATGTCGGACAGGTTTTTCAGACGGCCTGCAATGTCCGCTGCGCCCTCCGCCAGCAGCGCGGCCACGGCGTCCTGACGGGCGGCGATGTGGTCGCGGTTGCGCAGCGGGTTGTGCAGCCACAGGGCCAGCAGGCGGCTGCCCATGTGGGTTTGGCAGCGGTCGAGCACGGAAAACAGGGTCGGCGACTTTTTGCCGGATATGGTTTGCGTGATTTCGAGGTTGCGCCGCGTCGTCGCGTCCATGCCGACATACTGGCTCTCCGATTCGAGCGACAGGCCGTCGAGATGGCGCGGCAGCTCGGATTGGGTGAGCTTGATGTAGTTGAGCAGTGCGCCCGCCGCCCCGATTGCCGGCGCATGTTCCTCCGGATCAAGCCCGAAGCCGCGCAAATCCTGCGCGCCAAAATAGCGCGTCAGCAGATCAAACCCGCTGTCGGCGGCAAACTGCCAACTGTTCAGCCGCGTGATATTGGTTTCGCGCGGCAGGTTTTGCGGCGCGGATTTCCCGTCCGGCAGCAGGATTTCCGCCGCCTGCAAACGCGCCAGTTCGTCGGCCAGCCGCTCGGGCGTGGTCATCTTCACCTTGAATTCGCCGCTTTGCAGTGACGCCCAGGCCAAACCCAGCCTTTTTTTGTCGGCGCACACCGCCGCAATGCGGTTCGCTTCCTTGTCTTCCAGCAAAGCCGAATCGGTCAGCGTGCCGGGCGTAACAATCCGCACCACCTTGCGCGCCACCGGCCCTTTCGCCGCCCCCACTTCGCCCACCTGCTCACAAACCGCCACGCTTTTGCCCATCTTCACCAGCCGCGCCAGATACTGCTCCGCCGCATGGTAGGGCACGCCCGCCATCTTCACCGGCTCGCCGTTCACCTGCCCGCGCGATGTCAGCGTGATGTCCAAAAGTTTCGCCGCCTCCACCGCATCGTCAAAAAACATCTCGTAAAAATCCCCCATACGGTAAAAAACCAGCTTGTCGGGATGGTCGGCTTTAATGCCGAGATACTGCTGCATCATCGGGGAAACGGCGGGTTTGCTCATTTTCAGACGGCCTTTCGTACTTTGAATATGTGAACATATCAGAAAACGGATATTGTAACAGCCTGCCGCTTTTTCAGACGGCCTCGGCGGTTTTGGAAAGATTCTGCAAAAATCTGCAAAATAAAAAATCTTGTTAAACATCGATATGACAGATTATGTCAGATTTTTCCCATTAAGGTGCTTGACCTGAAATTCCCGTTCCCGTATAGTTCGCGTCTTCGCTGCTTCGGCGGCACAGTTCTTTAACAAAACGATTACCGATAAGTGTGGGTGCGCGAGCCCCACACTGCGACAAAAAACAGACAGAGACAAACATTTGTTTCCTGTCGGTTTCTTTGAAGCGGACCAGAAGTTGAATAAGTTAGAGATTGAACATAAGAGTTTGATCCTGGCTCAGATTGAACGCTGGCGGCATGCTTTACACATGCAAGTCGGACGGCAGCACAGAGAAGCTTGCTTCTTGGGTGGCGAGTGGCGAACGGGTGAGTAACGCATCGGAACGTACCGAGTAATGGGGGATAACTGTCCGAAAGGACAGCTAATACCGCATACGCCCTGAGGGGGAAAGCGGGGGATCTTAGGACCTCGCGTTATTCGAGCGGCCGATGTCTGATTAGCTGGTTGGCGGGGTAAAGGCCCACCAAGGCGACGATCAGTAGCGGGTCTGAGAGGATGATCCGCCACACTGGGACTGAGACACGGCCCAGACTCCTACGGGAGGCAGCAGTGGGGAATTTTGGACAATGGGCGCAAGCCTGATCCAGCCATGCCGCGTGTCTGAAGAAGGCCTTCGGGTTGTAAAGGACTTTTGTCAGGGAAGAAAAGGGGCATGTTAATACCGTGCTCTGATGACGGTACCTGAAGAATAAGCACCGGCTAACTACGTGCCAGCAGCCGCGGTAATACGTAGGGTGCGAGCGTTAATCGGAATTACTGGGCGTAAAGCGGGCGCAGACGGTTACTTAAGCGGGATGTGAAATCCCCGGGCTCAACCCGGGAACTGCGTTCCGAACTGGGTGGCTAGAGTGTGTCAGAGGGGGGTAGAATTCCACGTGTAGCAGTGAAATGCGTAGAGATGTGGAGGAATACCGATGGCGAAGGCAGCCCCCTGGGATAACACTGACGTTCATGCCCGAAAGCGTGGGTAGCAAACAGGATTAGATACCCTGGTAGTCCACGCCCTAAACGATGTCGATTAGCTGTTGGGGCACTTGATGCCTTAGTAGCGTAGCTAACGCGTGAAATCGACCGCCTGGGGAGTACGGTCGCAAGATTAAAACTCAAAGGAATTGACGGGGACCCGCACAAGCGGTGGATGATGTGGATTAATTCGATGCAACGCGAAGAACCTTACCTGGTCTTGACATGTACGGAACCTTCCAGAGACGGAAGGGTGCCTTCGGGAGCCGTAACACAGGTGCTGCATGGCTGTCGTCAGCTCGTGTCGTGAGATGTTGGGTTAAGTCCCGCAACGAGCGCAACCCTTGTCATTAGTTGCCATCATTTGGTTGGGCACTCTAATGAGACTGCCGGTGACAAACCGGAGGAAGGTGGGGATGACGTCAAGTCCTCATGGCCCTTATGACCAGGGCTTCACACGTCATACAATGGTCGGTACAGAGGGTAGCCAAGCCGCGAGGCGGAGCCAATCCCAGAAAACCGATCGTAGTCCGGATTGCACTCTGCAACTCGAGTGCATGAAGTCGGAATCGCTAGTAATCGCAGGTCAGCATACTGCGGTGAATACGTTCCCGGGTCTTGTACACACCGCCCGTCACACCATGGGAGTGGGGGATACCAGAAGCAGGTAGGCTAACCGCAAGGGGGCCGCTTGCCACGGTATGCTTCATGACTGGGGTGAAGTCGTAACAAGGTAGCCGTAGGGGAACCTGCGGCTGGATCACCTCCTTTCTAGAGAAAAGGGCTTGGCACCCACACTTATCGGTAATCGGACAGAGCGTTACAAAGGGTTTGTAGCTCAGGTGGTTAGAGCACACGCTTGATAAGCGTGGGGTCGTAGGTTCAAGTCCTACCAGACCCACCAGCGAACATCCGGGGGCATAGCTCAGTTGGTAGAGCACCTGCTTTGCAAGCAGGGGGTCATCGGTTCGATCCCGTTTGCCTCCACCAAGATTTTCAAATTAAAGCGAATTAAACAGAAAGCAAATTGTTGGAAAGTAAAACATACCGGCAATTTGCAAGAGAAACATTCTAAATAGTTTATTTTAATTTGCGAATCAAAACGCATCGATCTTTAACAAATTGGAAAGCCGAAATCAACAAACAAAGACACTGAGGTTTTATCAGAACTACCAAACAGTTCGAAATAAAGCCCAGTAATTTGGGTGATGATTGTATCGACTTAATCCCGAGACACAAAAGGCGGGATTAAGACACAACAAGCAGTAAGCTTTATCAAAGTAGAGGCCTTAAGGTGCCAAGCTAGTCAACGGCAAAGTACCGAAGTCAGAAAGGTACTTCAAATGATAGAGTCAAGTGAATAAGTGCATCAGGTGGATGCCTTGGCGATGATAGGCGACGAAGGACGTGTAAGCCTGCGAAAAGCATCGGGGAGCTGGCAATAAAGCTATGATCCGGTGATGTCCGAATGGGGAAACCCACCTCTTAGGAGGTATCCTTGTCCGAATACATAGGGCAAGAGAAGCGAACCCGGAGAACTGAACCATCTAAGTACCCGGAGGAAAAGAAATCAACCGAGATTCCGCAAGTAGTGGCGAGCGAACGCGGAGGAGCCTGTATACGATAGCCGAACTGTTAGAAGAAAGAATTGGAAACTTCTGCCATAGCGGGTGATAGCCCCGTATTCGAAAACAGATTGGTGGTACTAGGTATACGACAAGTAGGGCGGGACACGTGAAATCCTGTCTGAAGATGGGGGGACCATCCTCCAAGGCTAAATACTCATCATCGACCGATAGTGAACCAGTACCGTGAGGGAAAGGCGAAAAGAACCCCGGGAGGGGAGTGAAATAGAACCTGAAACCTGATGCATACAAACAGTGGGAGCGGAATAATTCCGTGACTGCGTACCTTTTGTATAATGGGTCAACGACTTACATTCAGTAGCGAGCTTAACCGGATAGGGGAGGCGCAGGGAAACCGAGTCTTAATAGGGCGATCAGTTGCTGGGTGTAGACCCGAAACCGAGTGATCTATCCATGGCCAGGATGAAGGTGCCGTAACAGGTACTGGAGGTCCGAACCCACGCATGTTGCAAAATGCGGGGATGAGCTGTGGATAGGGGTGAAAGGCTAAACAAACTCGGAGATAGCTGGTTCTCCCCGAAAACTATTTAGGTAGTGCCTCGAGCTAGACACTGATGGGGGTAAAGCACTGTTATGGCTAGGGGGTCATTGCGACTTACCAACCCATGGCAAACTAAGAATACCATCAAGTGGTTCCTCGGGAGACAGACAGCGGGTGCTAACGTCCGTTGTCAAGAGGGAAACAACCCAGACCGCCGGCTAAGGTCCCAAATGACAGATTAAGTGGTAAACGAAGTGGGAAGGCCCAGACAGCCAGGATGTTGGCTTAGAAGCAGCCATCATTTAAAGAAAGCGTAATAGCTCACTGGTCGAGTCGTCCTGCGCGGAAGATGTAACGGGGCTCAAATCTGTAACCGAAGCCGCGGATGCCGCAAGGCATGGTAGGGGAGCGTTCTGTAGGCCTGAGAAGGTGTATCGTAAGGTATGCTGGAGGTATCAGAAGTGCGAATGTTGACATGAGTAGCGATAAAGCGGGTGAAAAGCCCGCTCGCCGAAAGCCCAAGGTTTCCTACGCAACGTTCATCGGCGTAGGGTGAGTCGGCCCCTAAGGCGAGGCAGAAATGCGTAGTCGATGGGAAACGGGTTAATATTCCCGTACTTTGATTCAATGCGATGTGGGGACGGAGAAGGTTAGGTCAGCAAACTGTTGGAATAGTTTGTTCAAGCCGGTAGGTGGAAGACTCAGGCAAATCCGGGTCTTCATAACACCGAGAAGTGATAACGAGCATCTACGGATGCGAAGTGACCGATACCACGCTTCCAGGAAAAGCCACTAAGCTTCAGTTGGATCAGAACCGTACCGCAAACCGACACAGGTGGGCAGGATGAGAATTCTAAGGCGCTTGAGAGAACTCGGGAGAAGGAACTCGGCAAATTGATACCGTAACTTCGGGAGAAGGTATGCCCTCTAATGTGAAAGACTTGCTCTGTAAGCATAGGAGGGTCGCAGAGAATCGGTGGCTGCGACTGTTTATTAAAAACACAGCACTCTGCTAACACGAAAGTGGACGTATAGGGTGTGACGCCTGCCCGGTGCTGGAAGGTTAATTGAAGATGTGAGAGCATCGGATCGAAGCCCCAGTAAACGGCGGCCGTAACTATAACGGTCCTAAGGTAGCGAAATTCCTTGTCGGGTAAGTTCCGACCCGCACGAATGGCGTAACGATGGCCACACTGTCTCCTCCCGAGACTCAGCGAAGTTGAAGTGGTTGTGAAGATGCAATCTACCCGCTGCTAGACGGAAAGACCCCGTGAACCTTTACTGTAGCTTTGCATTGGACTTTGAAGTCACTTGTGTAGGATAGGTGGGAGGCTTGGAAGCAGAAACGCCAGTTTCTGCGGAGCCGTCCTTGAAATACCACCCTGGTGGCTTTGAGGTTCTAACCCAGACCCGTGATCCGGGTCGGGGACCGTGCATGGTAGGCAGTTTGACTGGGGCGGTCTCCTCCCAAAGAGTAACGGAGGAGTTCGAAGGTTACCTAGGTCCGGTCGGAAATCGGACTGATAGTGCAATGGCAAAAGGTAGCTTAACTGCGAGACCGACAAGTCGAGCAGGTGCGAAAGCAGGACATAGTGATCCGGTGGTTCTGTATGGAAGGGCCATCGCTCAACGGATAAAAGGTACTCCGGGGATAACAGGCTGATTCCGCCCAAGAGTCCATATCGACGGCGGAGTTTGGCACCTCGATGTCGGCTCATCACATCCTGGGGCTGTAGTCGGTCCCAAGGGTATGGCTGTTCGCCATTTAAAGTGGTACGTGAGCTGGGTTTAAAACGTCGTGAGACAGTTTGGTCCCTATCTGCAGTGGGCGTTGGAAGTTTGACGGGGGCTGCTCCTAGTACGAGAGGACCGGAGTGGACGAACCTCTGGTGTACCGGTTGTGACGCCAGTCGCATCGCCGGGTAGCTAAGTTCGGAAGAGATAAGCGCTGAAAGCATCTAAGCGCGAAACTCGCCTGAAGATGAGACTTCCCTGGGGATTTAATCCTCCTAAAGAGCCGTTCGAGACCAGGACGTTGATAGGCAGGGTGTGGAAGCGCGGTAACGCGTGAAGCTGACCTGTACTAATTGCTCGTGAGGCTTGACTCTATCATTTGAAGGACTTTGCTTCTTTGAAGATAATGCTTGCATAGGACTTGTTCCGATATGTTCATCACAGTTGATACGCCGCAAAAGACGGATGTCTTGCTGCGGCCGGCTTTGCCGATTTGACAGTTTCAGTCTGGCGGCCACAGCGGTTTGGTCCCACTCCTTCCCATCCCGAACAGGACAGTGAAACGAACCAGCGCCGATGATAGTGTGGATTCCCATGCGAAAGTAGGTCACTGCCAGACACCTATTGCAAACCCCGCCAAAGTGGCGGGGTTTTTGTTTGGCCGGAAAACGGATCTGTATCTCGGATGCCGTTGTACGGTATGTTGCGGCGTAACCGGCTTGCCTGTTATGTCATTCTTGATTATGATACCTGCTCTTTATATTTAATCCTTTATTTTTAACGGAAGGGACACTATGGATTTGAAGAAATCTTTGTTCGGCCTTTTGGCTTACGGTGTGGCGGCCTGGGTGGCGGCTGCGGTGAATATCAATACGGCGACGGCCGAAGAGCTCAAAGCGCTGCCGGGTATCGGCCAGGCGAAGGCGCAGGCGATTGTGGACTACCGTAAGGAGAACGGCGCGTTCAAGTCGGTGGACGATTTGAAGAAGGTCAAGGGTATCGGCGACGGTATCCTGGGCAAGCTGAAAGACCAGGCGACGGTCGGCGGTGCCGCCAATGCCAAACCGGTCAAACCGGCCGTGCCAACTACAGCCGCGCCCGCAGCAGCAGTGAAAAAGTAGGGCGCAAAACGGAGGATGCCCCGTCCGCAGACGGGTGGGGCTGCAAGACAAAGGCCGGCGGTATGCCGGCTTCGCTTTTGCCCGGTGCGGGCTTGTCCGCCTGCGGGCGGGTCGTGTCCTTCCCAGGCTTGCGGTACAATACAGGCCGTCTAAAACCGTGGAAAGACCGGTAGGTAAAAGGCCGTCTGTTTTGCAGACGGCCTTTCAGGTAAGCTGTTTCCAAAAAATACTGTTCGGATGCCGCTTTTATTCCCGTATGCGGACGCAGCACAGCTTTAATCCAGTTTTTTAAAATGGCGGCGGCGTTCCAGTTCACTCAGGTAGCGTTTGCGCAGGCGGATCGATTGGGGGTTCACTACCTGTCAATCCCTTACCTTCTTCCCCAGCAGCACAATATCCGCCGCCAGCCCGTCCAAATCGCATACTTGCGGTAGCCGCCCCCACTCTTGGAAACCAAAAGTACGGAACAGGCGGATGCTGGCGTGGTTGTGGCCGAAGACGACGGCGATGATGTTGCGGATGCCCAGCGACGGGGCTTTTTCCAGCATGTAGCGCAACAGGATTTTGCCGACGCCGACGCCGCGCATGTCGTGGCGCACGTAGATGCTGGTTTCGGCGGTAATACGGTAGGCTTCGCGCGGGTAATAGTCGGAGAAGCCGCCCCAGGCAAGCAGCGTGTCGGTTTCGTCTTTTAATACATAAAGCGGACGGTTGCCGCCGTGGGCATCCAGCCAGCCCTGCCGGCTTTCGGCGGTAACATGGGCGAGGTCGGCGGTGGACTGGCGGCTGTCTATGGTGCTGTTGTAGATGTCGACGATGGCGGCAAGGTCTTCCTGCCGCGCTTCGGAAATCCGGTAGTTGTGCATGTTCAGACGGCCTATCTGACGAGCTTGGAGATGGTTTTGAAGGCGGGGTGTTTCGCATCGCCCAGCAGGGAAAACAGCAGGCTTTCGCTGTTGCCCACGGTTGCGTCGGCGGTGCGCATCTGTTCCAAACCGTTGGTTTTGTTGGCAGGATTGCGCGAGGTAAGGCATTCGGCAGGCAGATAGACGCCCAAGCCCTGCGCGCGCAGATCAAGCGCGGTCTGCAAGATGCAGATGTGGGTTTCCGCACCGATAAGGACGACGTTGCGCGCCTGTTTTTCGCGGATGAAGCCTTCGGCGGCTTGAGCGGCGGAAAAGCGGGTTTTTTCGGCCAGCGGCGCGTCGGGCAGCAGCAGGCGTACGGCGGGCAGGGTTGCGCCCAAGCCTTTCGGGTATTGTTCGGTGAGCATCATCGGCACGTTTAAAGCCTGTAAACCCTGTATCAGCAGGCGGCAGGCGGCGGTGAAGGTTTCGGCTTCGTGCAGCGATGGGGTAAGGCGTTCCTGGATGTCGATAACGAGGCAGACGGTGTTTTCGGCGTTCATATTGGTTCTCTTCCGGTTTGTTTGTTTTCAGACGGCCTCTCCGGTTTTTAGGCCGTCTGAAAACATGGTGCTTGATGTAATCGGTAACGGCGCGGCCGTTTTCCAGAGGCCGTCTGAAAACGAAGTTCCGGCGCAGCCAAAAGTTTCAACTTCGTTGAAGCTTCGCTTTCAGACGGCCTCAATCCCATGTTTACGAACGGTATTCCGCATTGATGCGCACATATTCGTGCGTCAGGTCGCAAGTGTAGACGGTGGCCGATTCGCGGCCGCGCTGCAAGTCGATGCGCACGGTGATTTCCGCTTCGTCCATCACGCGCTGCCCCGCTTCTTCGGTGTAGCTTGCGGCGCGGCCGCCGTTTTCGGCCACGAGCACGCCGCCGAGCCACATTTTCAGCTTGGTTTCGTCAAAGGGCACGCCCGCGTAGCCTGCGGCGGCGAGCAGGCGGCCGAGGTTGGGGTCGGAAGCGGAAAAGGCGGTTTTCACCAGCGGCGAGCGGGCGACGGCATGGGCCACCTGTTTGGCTTCGTCGCGGCTTTCGGCGTTAACCACTTCTACGGTAACGAATTTTCCCGCGCCTTCGCCGTCGCGCACAATTGCCTGCGCCAGTTCCAGTGCGAGGCCGCCGAGCAGCTCTTTGAGCTGGCCGTAGCGCGGGTCGGCAATGTTGTCGATTTCGCTTTGGCCGCATTTGCCGCTGGCGATGATGACGAAGCTGTCGTTGGTGCTGGTATCGCCGTCCACCGTGATGCAGTTGAACGACATATCGGCGATTTCCTGCGTCAGAAGCTGCAACACCGGCTGGGCGATGTTCGCATCGGTGGCGATGAAGCCGAGCATGGTGGCCATGTTCGGATGAATCATGCCCGAGCCTTTGGCGATGCCGGTGGCGCGGACGGTGTGGCTGCCGCCGACCTGCCCCGCGCGGGACGCGGCCTTGGCCACCGTATCGGTGGTCATGATGGCGCGGGCGGCGGCAAGCCAGTCGGCGGGCTTCACTTTCGGCAGCGCGGCGGTGATTTTGTCGGACGGCAGCGGTTCGAGAATCACGCCGGTGGAAAACGGCAGCACCTCCTCCGTTTTGCAGCCTGCCTGCTTCGCCGCCGCCGCGCACACCGCCACGGCGCGTTCGTAGCCCTCCTCGCCCGTGCCCGCGTTGGCGTTGCCCGTGTTCACCACCAGCGCGCGGATGTGTGCCGCCTGCGCCAAATGCCGCTTGCAGACGCGCACCGGCGCGGCGCAGAAGCGGTTTTGCGTGAACACCGCGCCGATGGTGCAGCCCTCCGAGAGCGTCAGCAGCGTCAAATCGTCGTGCTGCGGCTTTTTCACGCCCGCCTGACCAACGAAAATTTGAACGCCGCCGATGGGCAGCAGGCTGGCGGCATTCGTTTCCTGATAATTCACGGCCATTTTGTTTTCCTTTGTATCGGTTGGAGAAATTCTGCCGGCGATTATGAACGCTTTTGCGGCGCGGCGAAACAGCTTCTGAGGCCGTCTGAAAGCGCAGCTTCGGCGCAGCCAAAACGCGGTTTCGGTGAAAACGGGTTTTGGCTGCGCCGAAGCTGCGCTTTCAGACGGCCTCCGTGCATATTGCCGCACGCGGCACGCGGCCTATACCCCAATGCGCCGCCGCCCAGTCCAACAAATCGCGCGGCCTGTCCACAGCCGGTGCGGCGGGCAGGTTCAGATAGGCCATCACCTGCCGCAGCAGCACCTCCCGCCGCGCCAAATCCAGCGCGGGCGCGAGCGTCTGTTTCGACCACTTCTGCCCCTGCGCGTTCACCAGCAGCGGCAGATGCGCGTATTGCGGCGTCGGCACGCCCAGACAGCGTTGCAGCCAAATCTGGCGCGGCGCGGACACCAGCAAATCCTGCCCGCGCACCACATGCGTTATCCCCTGCGCCGCGTCATCGGCCACCACCGCCAGCTGGTAGGCCCACAAACCGTCCGAGCGGCGCAGCACAAAATCGCCGATGTCCCGCGCCAGATTCTGCGCGTAAAACCCGACCACGCGGTCGGCAAAACCGATTTCCCCGTCCGGCACGCGCAGCCGCCAAGCCGGCGTTTTCCCCGCTTTTTCAGACGGCCTCAGAGCCGCGTCGCGGCAGCGTCCGCCGTAAACAAAGCCGTCCGCCCCCTGCCTCGCCCCCGTCTGCCACGCCTTGCGGCTGCAAAAACACGGATACACCAAATCCGCCGCCCGCAGCCGAGCCAAAGCCGCTTCGTAAACATCGTAACGTCGGCTCTGATAGGCCACCGCACCGTCCCACTCGAAGCCGAACGCTTCGAGCGTGCGCAAAATCGCATCCGCCGCCCCCGCCATCTCGCGCGGCGGATCCAAATCCTCCATCCGCAGCAGCCAAATCCCGCCCGCTGCGCGCGCGTCGGCATAAGAAGCCAGCGCGGCCAGCAGCGAACCGATGTGCAGCAGCCCCGTCGGGCTGGGCGCGAAACGTCCGACATAAGCCATCAAAACCATCCGTAAACAAATAAACGACAAACAAATCCGGCAGGCGGAAAACCATCCTTGTTAACAGGCAAACAAATGAAAGAATGTTACATCCGCGCAACGCAAACCCGCCGCAAACCATTCATTTCATGCCGGTATGAAATGAGAACGGCTTGCACAGCGTATAATCCGACCCCGCATTTTAACCCTTCCTTTACAACCGTACACATTCAGGACAAACACGATGTCCCGCCCGAATTTCAAACTCAGCACCCTCGCCGCGCTCCTCATTGCGGCAAACGCCGTTTACGCGCAAGAAAATACCGCCCCCCACCGATTCGAAGCAGATAATGCCGGCACTTCCACCGCCATCCAGTCCGTTACCGTCTCGGGAGCCAGCCGCTCGACGCGCACCGAAAACAAAAACAGCTACACCACCTCCGCCATGCGCACCACCACCGGTCTGGCGTTAAGCCCGAAAGAAACCCCGCAGTCGGTGAGCGTGATTACCAAAACACAGCTGGACGATCAAAATATCAGCCGTATTGAAGACGCGCTGAAAACAACCACGGGTGTTAATGTTTTCCGAGACAGCAACCGCTACCGTTTCCAATCGCGCGGTTTCTATATCAACCGCATTGAAGAAGACGGTATGGCTGTAACCGTTAGTGGTTCTATGCTCAATACCAATGCCGACCCGCACAGCCAAACAGATCTAGCCATTTACGACCATATCGAAGTTGTGCGCGGTGCTACTGGCCTGACCCAAGGCACGGGCGAGCCAGGCGGAACAATCAATGTGGTACGCAAGCATCCTACCGCCAAAACCCAAGCTAATATTGACGTGAGCACTGATCGTTTCGGTACTGTCCGCGGTGTCGGCGATGTTTCCGGTTCGCTTAATGCAGCTCAAACGGTACGCGGGCGCGCAGTCGTTGTCGGCGAGCGCAGCAATTCGTTTAAAGACGTCGTAGACGGTAAAAAACAGGTTTTCTACGGCATTTTGGAAGCTGATGCGGGCGAAAATACCAAAATTTCGGCAGGTATGCTGTGGCAGAACGAAAATTCCACCCCCGACCGCTACGGCGTGCCGATGGCCGAAGGCGGCGGCGATGCCGGTTTTTCACGCAAAACCTTTCTTGGCGCAAGCTGGAACGTAGAAAAAGCCAGAAAACGCAATCTGTTTGCCGAAGTGGAACATTATTTCAACGACGACTGGAAGCTGAGCGGAAAAATCAATTACACCAAATCCGACTATATGACCGAATGGGCTGCCTTGGGCAACACCAACCTCAATTACGCCGGTTTGCCTGCCAACGGCCTGATGGCCGTGAGCGGACGTGCCACACGCATGGACAACTACGGTTCGCAATTCGGTATACAGGCGAATTTGGTTGGAAAATATAATGTTTTCAACCGTAAGCACGATCTGTTCCTGACACTGAACCACACCCGTGAAACCCTCCATGCCCATTGGCGGCAGCATGCTGATACCACGGTATACGATGCATATAACTTCAAGCACGATATCGTCCGCCCCGATTTTGAAACCGGCCCTTACCGTTTCTTGGAAACCGAAGACTACACCTTGACTTCTCAAGGCGTGGCGGCGGGTACGCGCTTCCATATTCTGGATAACCTCCACCTGATTGCCGGTACGCGTTGGACGCATTGGAAAAGCGATTACCACGATATTTATTCCGCCAATGGTAATGCGCCGACTTATGACGAAAACCTGAAAACCAAAAGCCGTTTCGTGCCGTATGCCGGCCTGACGTTCGACCTGAATAAAACCCACAGCCTGTATGCCAGCTACACCCAGATTTTCAACCCGCATCTGAGCGCGAAAGATGCCGAAGGTAAACCGCTTACCCCGATGACCGGCACCAACTTTGAGCTTGGCTGGAAAGCCGACTGGTTTAACGATGGCAAACTGAACACCTCACTTGCGCTGTTTCACATTATCCAGAAAAACCGTTCGGTATCTTCGGCAGACCGCAGCCCGATTACCGGCCGCTATTTCAGCATTCCGCTGGGACGTGTACAAAGCCACGGTTTTGACGCCGAGATTTCCGGAAGCTTGAATGAAGCCTGGAAAATCTTCGCCGGATACACGTTCAACACCAGCCGATACCGTGCAACCGAAGGCTCGCGCGCCTATTATCAGGAAGGTGCGAATTTCAATAGCTGGACACCTAAACACATGCTGCGCCTCTACACCAGCTACCGCCTGTCTTTTGCCGGTAAAAAATGGACAGTTGGTGGCGGCGTGAGTGCGCAAAGCAAATCGGGCAATCTCTATATGAATACCGAGCAGCGCGGCTATGCCGTCTGGAATGCCAACGTCCAATACGACATCAGCAAAAATGCCAAGCTGAGCCTGATCGGCAGTAACTTGACCGACAAACGCTACTTTGAAAACAACCGCACCCGTTCCAGAGGTATCAACAACTTCTTCGGCGAACCGCGTAATGTTACTTTGAAATTCAACTACAAATTCTAACCCGCAGCAAACAGGCCGTCTGAAAACCGATTTTCAGACGGCCTTTTCCCCTTTGCATCCGTTCCGCATCCGCTCTCTCCCCTTTCCCCAATCCGTCTATGAAAACCATCCGCCGTTTCCTCTCCCTCGCCGCGCCGTTCTGGTGGCGCAACAACTCCTGGTTCAACTGGCTGATTCTCGCCGCCGTAGTCGGCTTTTCGCTCGCCATCGTGCGCGTGGGCGTGCTGATTACCGACTGGAACAAAACCTTTTACGACGCGCTTGCCGCGTTTGACGGCAAGGCCATGCCCGCGCTGATTGTGGAATTTCTCGTCTATATCGCCCTCGTTACCGGCTTTATCGCCTGCGGCAACTGGCTGCGCAAAGTTTTGCTGTTCCGCTGGCGCGAACACCTTACGCGGCAGTTCCAGCAAAACTGGCTCGGCGGCCACAAACACTACCGCCTGCAACTCACGGGCGAGCCGGACAACCCCGACCAGCGCATCGCCGAAGACGTCGCCATGCTGTCGGAAAAAAGCATCGACCTCTTCAAATGAGACCTTTGCAAAATTCCTTTTTCCCCGACAGCCGAAACCTAAATAAAGATTTTTGGCTGTTTTTGTTTCAAATATCCACTGATTCTACCCCAATACCCCCTTAATCCTCCCCGGATACCTGATAATCAGGCATCCGAGCCGCCTTTTAGGCAGCAACAGGCACACTTAGCCTATTAGCCGCTTTCAACAGGTTTAAACACATCGCCTTCAGATGGCTTTGCGCACTCACTTTAATCAGCCCAAAATAGGCTGCCCGGGCGTAGCGGAATTTACGGTGCAGCGTACCAAAGCTTTGTTCGACCACATAACGGGTCTTCGACAAATATCGGTTACGTTTGGTTTGCGCTTCCGTCAGCGGACGGTTGCGGTGGGCTTTGCGCATAATGCCGTCCAGCAACCGATGCTCTTCCAGATGTTGCCGGTTTTCCGCACTGTCGTAGCCTTTATCGGCATAGACGGTCGTGCCTTCGGCTATCCCTTCCAGCAAAGGCGACAGATGGTTGCACTCATGGGTATTGGCGGGGGTAATGTGCAGTTTCTCGATATAGCCTTCCTCATCGGTGCGGGTATGTTGTTTGTAACCGAGTTTGTAGAGGCCGTTTTTCTTTGTCCAACGGGCATCTTTATCTTTACTCGGTGTGGTTTGGCCGCTGACTTGTCCTTCTTCATCGACTTCTATGGCCTGACGCTGTTTGCTGCCGGCGGTCTGAATAATGGTGGCGTCAATGACGGCGGCGGATGCCTTCTCTACTTTTAGGTTTTTCTCGGCCAGTTGGCGGTTGATCAGTTCCAGCAGTTCGGACAGGGTGTCGTCTTGCGCCAGCCAGTTGCGGTAGCGGCATAAGGTGCTGTAATCGGGGATGCTCAGTTCGTCAAAACGGCAAAACAGGTTGAAGTCGATGCGGGTGATGAGGCTGTGTTCGAGTTCGGGATCGGAGAGGCTGTGCCATTGTCCGAGCAGGACGGCTTTGAACATGGACAGCAGGGGATAGGCGGGACGGCCGCGGTGGTCTCGGAGGTAACGGGTTCTTTGACGATTCAGGTACTGTTCGATCGGTTGCCAATCAATCACTTGATCCAGCTTTAATAGTGGGAAGCGATCGATGTGTTTGGCAATCATGGCTTGTGCGGTTTGCTGAAAGAAGGTGCCCATGAGAAATCCCCTAAATGTCTTGGTGGGAATTTAGGGGATTTGGGGGGGATTTTGCAAAGGTCTCCAAATATTTCATCATGAACGCCGCCAAACTCGGCGCGTTTGTCGAAATCCTGTGGCAGCTCTCCGGCGTGCAGACCTTCACCCTGTTCGGGCAGAGCATCACGGTGAAAGGCTATCTCGTGTGGATCGCGCTGGCCTACTCCGCCGCCTGCACCCTGCTCACCCACCTCATCGGCCGCAAACTCCAACCCCTGAATGTGGAACGCCAGCACCGCGAGGCCGACTACCGCGCCACGCTGCTGCGCGTGCGCGAATCTGCCGAACAAATCGCCTTTTATCGCGGCGAAACCGCCGAAGAAGGCCGTCTGAACAGCCGTTTTGCCGCCGTCAAAAGCAACTGGCGCGGCTTGATACGGCGCGAGTTTTATCTGGAAAGTTTCTCCGCCGCCTATTTGCGCCTTTCCATGTTTATCCCCATCATCGCCACCCTGCCGATGTACCTCGCCCACAGCATGAGCTTCGGCGACATGATGAAAGCCCGCAGCGCGTTTTCCAACGTGCAGGACGGCTTCGGCTGGTTTATGGACTACTACAAACGCATCATCGAATGGGCGGCCGTGGTCGAACGTTTGGTCGGTTTTCAGACGGCATTGGACGAGGCGGATAAAGCGGCAAGGTCGTCTGAAAACCTTACCGACACCCCCGTAGGTCGGATTCTCGAATCCGACAAAATCTCCACCGCACAAGAAACGCCTGACGTAGGGTGGGTCTCGACCCACCAACCCGGCACAAATGGTGGGTCAAGACCCACCTTACTCGCCGAAAACCTCAGCATCCACACTGCCGAAGGCAGCCCGCTGCTGCACAACCTCACCCTTGCCGCCGCCTCGCGCCAATGGCTGCTGCTCGACGGCCGCAGCGGCATCGGCAAAACCACACTCATGCGCACGCTCGCCGGATTGTGGCCTTATCATCGCGGCCATTTCCAAGTGAACAGCAAACGCGTGCTGTTCCTGCCGCAACGCCCCTACCTGCCGCAAGACACGCTGGCCAAACTCGTCTGCTACCCCGCATCCGCGCCGCAAAACGACAACGACATCCGCGCCGCGCTGGAAAAAGTTGGCTTAGGCCGTCTGAACAGCCGCCTGCACAGCGAAGAAGCATGGCACAAAATCCTCTCCGGCGGCGAACAGCAGCGCGTCAGCCTCGCCCGCGCCCTGATTGCCCGCCCCGAAATCCTGTTTCTCGACGAAGCCACCAACCAGCTCGACGACGCTTCCGCCACCGAGCTTTTGTCCCTGCTCAAACGCGAACTGCCCGACACCCTGGTCATCGGCATCAGCCACCAGCCGCCGGTCAAAGCTCTGTTCGACCGCCACGAAGACCTGGGCGCGTTTGCCGCGCAAAACTGAACGCACGCCATCCATTCCGATGGCGCGAATACGCAGAGGCCGTCTGAAAACGCTGTTTCGGCACAGCCAAAAACTGTTTCTCAGACGGCCTCTGCGCGCAGCAGACGTAAAAACACCGGAAGCCCGCAAAAGCAGGCTTCCGGCTGAACTCGCTAGGCTATGCGATTAGCGGCATTGCGAAGGAGCGTATTTTTCCAGAACAGTACCGGCAGTACCAGCTGCGCCGATTTGTTTGGTAGCAGTAGCGTTGGTAGCGGATTGGCAAGACCAGTCGAGGTTACCGGCAACGCCGTCAGTCAGGGCTTTGGCCAGACGGGTTTTGTTGGTACCGTCGTTGATCCAAGGAGTCAGAACCAGAGTGTCTTCACCGGTTTTCACACCAACGGCAGCACCGTCGAATGTAACAGTCAGTTCGCCGCGAGTGTCGCCGGTAGTGTTCATCAGCACGCTTTTCACGTATTTGGAAGTAGCACCAGTACCGTTAGCCTGACGGTTCCAAGCGGCAACAGCGATGTCCAAGTCGTTTACGGAAGTAGCGTCGGTACCGAGCATGGTTTTGGCGGATTCGGCCAGGTTCAGACCCTCAGTGATACGGCTGCGGACAGTGTAGTCCTGGTAAGCCGGCAGGGCGATGGCAGCCAAAATACCGATAATGGCGACAACGATCATCAACTCGATCAGGGTGAAACCTTTTTGCATTGCTTTCATGTTCAAACTCCGTTTGGTTTAGTTGTTCGGCGAAATTGCCGTTTTTAAAAAATCAAGCATTGCCGCCCCATGCGGCGTCGCTTTAAATCAATCTACCCATAATGTGCCTGGCACATCTTGAAACTTTCTATACGCATCCCGTTTGGCTTGTGCCTCGCAGTGTTGCGGATGAAAAGTGTGAAGCAATGCATGTGCCAGCAGGCATTTTTTGGGTATTTTTTATTTAATGCACTGTTTGCAATAGGATTTAATTTTCCTATTTTGCGCATGGGTGAGGATGGCGGCATGGCGGCATACTGTATTTTTGCGTCAGTTTTGGCTTTTTAGCGAAACGGCATAAGGCCGTGCTGCGGCAATTGACGGTTTTTGTCAGTCGGTTTTTAAGTGCAGGCGTACCAAGGCGGGGGCAAAAGGGTGGTTTCAGACGGCCTTTGCCCGCAAGCTCTTCCGTGCGGCGTACAATCGCTTTTTTGCTTTATAGAGCCAAACCATGAAACGCATCCTTTCCGCTGCCGAAACAGGCCGTCTGAAAAACCGTTTGCGGCGTGGCGGGCTGATTGCCTATCCCACTGAGTCGTGCTACGGCATCGGCTGTCTGCCGCGCCATGCCGGTGCGCTCAAATCCTTGGTACGGCTGAAACGGCGGCCGCAGCACAAGGGGATGATTGTGGTCGGCGACTCGCTTTCGCGCCTGCGCCCGCTGCTGCGCCCTTTGTTTGCGGCGGATGCCGCCGCGCTGGACGGGATTTGGCCGGCGCGGCAGACTTTTCTGCTGCCTGCGGCGCGCAATGTGCCGGTGCTGCTGCGCGGCAGGGGGCGCGGCAAGCTGGCGGTGCGCGTGCCCGCCCATGCGGCGGCGCGGGATGTGTGCTATCTGCTGGGCACGCCGCTGGTGTCCACGTCGTGCAACCGTGCGGGCAAACGCCCGTGCCGCAGCGCGCGGGAGGTGCGGCGGCAGTTTGGCCGTGATGTGTATGTGGTCGGGGGGCGTTGCGGGGGGAGTAAGACGCCCAGCCGGATTAGCGATTGGGCAACGGGGGAGCGGCTGCGTTAGCGGCCGTCTGAAAATCCGTTTCAGACGGCCTTTTGTTCGCTTTCGATATTCGGCATTGTGGAAAACGTATGCACGGCTGCGGTACATGCTCTGCTTTAAACAATAAAGGCCGTCTGAAAAACAGTTTTCAGACGGCCTTTGGCGTTTTGGCGGGGTTTAGAATTTGTTTTTGAGGTCGTTGAGGAAGCCTTCGGCTTTTTCTTTGGCTTCGTCGGCGAGGCGTTCGGCTTCGGCTTTGCCTTTTTCGAGGGCTTCGGCGGCTTTGCCTTCGAGTTCGGCGGCGGCTTCTTTGGCTTTGCCTACGCCTTGTTGCAGCAGGCCTTCGGCTTTGAGTTTGGTGTCGTTGAGGGCGTCGCCGGCGGCTTCTTTCACTTTGCCGCTGATTTCGTCGAGTTTGCCGTTCATGTCGGGTTTCCTTTTCGGTTTGTTGGTGGGAGGGCGCACTATATCTGTGTCTGCTGTTGGGGGCAAGGGCGGCGACGGGGAAAAGCCGTTTGTCGGCAAAAGCTTCCGTTGTTCGGGGCGCGTGCGGGTCAAATGAGGTATGCGTTCTTTGTTTTGCGGGTTCCGAATCCGCGTGTGCCGCTTGGGGCGGCATGCCCTGCTTTATGTTTATTTGTTTCACTATAAGGCAGAGGCCGTCTGAAAGGTGTTTTTCAGACGGGTTTACCAGCCTTTTGTGTCGAGGTTTTCGAGGCTTTGGCGCACTTGGTTTTGCACTTCGCTGTTGAGGCGGCGGCTGATGGCGCGGGCGAGGTCGTCTTCGTCGGGGGTATAGTCGACGAGGTCGGGGGCTTTGATTTGGTCGCGGGCGACGCTGTATATGTTGCCGAAGCCGTCGATGAGGCCGTTTTTTTGCGCTTCGAGGCCGGTGTAGATGCGGCCGCTGAATATCTGCGGGTCGTTGGTTTTGAGGCGGCTGCCGCGTCCGGTTTTGACGGCGTTGATGAATTCGCCGTGGATGTCGTCGAGCATTTGCTGCCAGATGGCGGTTTGTTCGGGGGTTTCGGGGGAGAAGGGGTCGCCCATGCCTTTGTTGCTGCCGGCGGTGCGCAGGCGGCGTTTGATGCCGAGTTTGTCCATGATGCCGGTGAAGTCGAAGCTGCCGCCGATGACGCCGATGCTGCCGACGAGGCTGGAGGGGTCGGCGTAGATTTTGTCGGCGGCGGCGGCGATGTAGTAGCAGCCGGAGGCGCACATGTCTTCGGCGACGAGGTAGAGGGGGATGTCTTTGTGTTGTTCTTTGAGGCGGCGGATTTCGTTGAAGGCGGTGTTGGAGACGACGGGGGAGCCGCCGGGGGAGTTGGCGCGGATGATGATGCCTTTGACGTTTTTGTCGGCGTAGGCGGCTTCGAGGCCGTCGCGCAGCAGGGCGACTTGGTCTTGGTAGCCGCCGCCGATGACGCCGTTGAGTTTGATGACGGCGGTGTGTTCTTTGTTTTTCGCGCCGAGGATTTTGTTGAGGCCGCCGCCGTTGTCGGCTTCAAAGCGGCCGCTGGCGCAGCTGTGGAAGGTGAAGAGGGTGCCGGCGAAGAGCATGGCGCCGACGCCGCGCCAGACGTTGCGCCAGAAGCGGCCGGCGCGTTGTTCTTTGTGGACGCTCAGGAGGAGTTTGTAGAGGGTGTCGCGCTCCCAGCTTTCGTTTTGCGGGCTGTGTTGCGCCCGGGTTTGCTGCGGCTGGGTTTGGTCGCGTTGTTCTTCTTCGCGTTGGATTTTGAAGCTCATGGTGTTTTCCGGTGGGTTGGGGTTTCAGACGGCCTCTGCGGGAGGCGGGTGCGGGGTGGGCAAGATACCGATGTCGGGGGTGTTGTGCAAGGGTTTGGCGGGGGAGGCGGTTTTTGGCTGTGCTTTCAGACGGCCTTTCCGGTTTACAGGCCGAGTTCCCAGTCGGTTTTGGGGTTGACGCAGAAGCCGTCGGTGCAGTTTTCGTAGTGGCGGAAGACGCGTTCGGTAACGGCGTCGGCGTCGTCGATGATTTCAAAGAGTTGTGTGTCGGACGGGGCGATGAAGCCGCGTGCGAGGAGCTGGCTGTGTATCCAGTCGGCCAGGCCCTGCCAGAAGCTGCGGCCGACGAGGATGACGGGGCGGTGGGGGGTTTTGCCGGTTTGCACGAGGGTGAGGCTTTCAAACAGTTCGTCAAGTGTGCCGAAGCCGCCGGGCATGACGATGTAGGCGACAGCGTGTTTGACGAACATGACTTTGCGCGGGAAAAAATGCTGGAATTTGACCGACAAATCCTGATAGGGGTTGGCGTGCTGCTCGTGCGGCAGGACGATGTTGAGGCCGACGGCGGGGCTGTGGCCGGCAAACGCGCCTTTGTTGGCGGCTTCCATGATGCCGGGGCCGCCGCCGGAGATGACGGCGAAGCCGGCGTCGGAGAGTTTGCGGGCGATGGTTTCGGCCAGCAGGCAGTCGGGGTGGTTTTGCGGGGTGCGCGCACTGCCGTAGATGCTGACGGCGGGCTGCACGGCGCGCAGCTCTTCGCCGGCTTCGAGAAATTCGGACATGATTTTCAGGAGGTGGTAGCTTTCGCGGGCGTACACGTCGCGGCGCACGGCTTCGGGCAGGATGGGGTCGGGCAGTTTGTTGCGCAGGGGCATGGCGGGGTCTCCTAAAACAGGGATAGGGGTTATAAACCGTTTCGCCGCGTTCGGCAAATATGCAGGCCGTTTGAAAAGCCTTGCCGCAGCGGCGGCGGGCGGGAAAAAACGCAAAGCCGTCTGAAAACCTGTTTTCCGGTTTTCAGACGGCCTTTTTGTCCGGCATTGTTTAGTGGTCGGAAGCCCCGGCCGCACCGATGCCGGTCATGGAGCGGACGTATTGGGCGTCGAAGCCGGCTTTGTCCTGTGCCGCCTGTTCGGATTTGTCGAGCAGCGACACGATCCACGATACGGCGAAGGCCAGCGGGATGGTGAACAGGGCGGGGTTGCCGTAGGGGAAAATGGGGCTGTCGTTGTGCAGCACGCTCACCCACACGGTCGGGCCGAGCACGATGAGCACCAGCGCGCCAATGAGTCCGGCGAAGCCGCCGGCAACGGCGCCGCGCGTGGTCAGCCCTTTCCAGAACATGCTCAACATCAGCACGGGGAAGTTGGCAGACGCGGCAACGGCAAAGGCCAAGCCCACCATAAAAGCGACGTTTTGGTTTTCAAAGGCTACGCCGAAGATGATGGCCAGCACGCCCAAGCCCAAAGTGGCGGCGCGGGAGACGCGCATTTCTTCTTTCGGCTGCGCCCGTCCTTTGCGGATCACCGACGAATAAATGTCGTGGCTCACCGCCGATGCGCCCGACAGGGTCAGCCCGGCCACCACCGCCAAAATGGTGGCAAAGGCCACGGCGGAGATAAAGCCCAACAGCAGGTTGCCGCCGACGGCTGCCGACAGGTGAACCGCCGCCATGTTGGTGCCGCCGATCATTTCGTACACGGTTTTGCCGTCTTTGACTACGGCTTTGAAAAACTCGGGATTATTGGTCAGGAAAATAATCGCTCCAAAACCGATGATAAAGGTGAGCAGGTAGAAATAGCCGATAAAGCCGGTGGCGACGACCACCGATTTGCGCGCTTCGCGGGCGTCGGGCACGGTGAAGAAACGCATCAGGATATGCGGCAGGCCGGCGGTACCGAACATCAGCGCCAGGCCGAGCGAGAGCGCGTCCACCGGATTTTTCACCAGGCCGCCGGGCGCCAAAATCGCCTCGCCGAGCGTATGGGTATCGACGGCTTTTTGGAACATCGTTTCCATGCTGAAACCGCTGGCATACAGCACCATAAACGACATAAACGTTGCCCCGCCCAGCAGCAAAACCGCTTTAATCATCTGCACCCAAGTGGTCGCCAGCATGCCGCCGAACAGCACGTAGGCCACCATCAGCACGCCGACGATCAGCACCGCCCAAATATAGTCCATGCCGAACAAAAGCTGGATCAGTTTGCCCGCGCCCACCACCTGCGCGATGAGATACAGCATCACCACCAACAGCGAACCCGAAGCGGCAAACAGCCGCACCGGCGTTTGTTTCAGGCGGTAGGCCGCCACGTCGGCAAAGGTGAACTGCCCGAGGTTGCGCAGCCGCTCGGCAACGAGAAACAGCACCAGCGGCCAGCCCACCAGAAAGCCGGTGGAATAAATCAGGCCGTCGTAGCCGGAGGTGAACACCATTGCCGAGATGCCGAGAAACGACGCGGCCGACATAAAGTCGCCCGCAATCGCCAGCCCGTTCTGAAAGCCGGTGATGCCGCCGCCGGCGGTGTAGAAGTCTTTGGACGAGCGGTTTTTCTTCGCCGCCCACTTGGTAATCCACAGCGTTGCACCCACGAAAATAAAAAACATGACGACGGCTGTCCAGTTGGTCGCCTGCTTCTCCACCTCGCCGGTAAACGCATCCGCCCACAGGCAGCCTGAAAAGCCCGCCGCCCAGGCGGCAAACAAAAACTTATGTTTTCCCATCATTTTTCTCCTTCTTGCGTTTCGCGTACCGCTTTTTGCGTCATCTCTTCAAATTTGCCGTTGGCCAGCCATACATAAACCAGCGTAATCACAAACGAAAACACAATCACAAACATCCCCACCCAGATGCCCCAAGTGGTGATGCCGTCTGAAGACACTTTCGCCGCCAGCGTTTGCGGCGACGTACCGATTACCCAGATATAGGCCACATACACCGCGAACACAATCGCGGAAAAACTCCAGCCCAGCCAGGCTTTCTGCCGCGCCATCGAACGGAAGGCCGGATGCGCCAGCACCCGCGCCGCACGCGCCTTTTCCGCTTCACGGCTGTGGGTTTCGTTTTGTTTCATAATTTGCTCCTCTTCAAAATATTATTCGGATGGTGAAGCCGGGGTGGTCTGCGCGGCCTGTTTCCGTTTCCAGGCAGCCTTTCGTCGAGCCGTCTGAAAAAATGTTCGGCAAACGGCGCAGCCCCGCTCCGTTGCGGTTTATAAACAAGCCCGAAGGGTGCGGGCTAATATTATTTTTTGATGCCCTGTATCCGCGTCGCAAATAACACGCGTCCCACCCCCTGATTCCAAAGGGTTTTGTGTGCAAACCGCTTTACCGACCGCCCTGCTCCGTGTTAAAAAACGAAAAGCAAGACCGCATAAAGGCCGTCTGAAAGCCTTTCAGACAGACCATGACAACAACAAACCAAGCTGCAAAGGAAACCACCATGGACATCAACCAGCTGCGCGCCTTCATCACCGTCGCCCACACCCGGAACCTCACCCGCGCCGCCGAGAAACTGTTTCTCTCCCAGCCCGCCGTGTCCGCACATATCAAAGCCCTCGAAGCCGACGTCGGCACCACGCTGTTCACCCGCACCAATAGCGGCATGAGCCTCACCCGCGCCGGCGAAGTGCTGCTGCCCGAAGCCGAAGCGCTGATGCAGCACAAACACCGTCTCGAAGCCTTCGCGCAAACCCTGCGCGAAGACTACGTCCGCCACGCGCTCCTCGGCCTCATCCACCCCATCGCCTCCGGCAAAGTCAGCCGCCTCACCCGCAGCATCATCCGCCGCGAACCCGCAGTCCAGCTCCACATCCAATACGGCATGAGCGGCGAAATCCTCAGCCGCCTCCTCGCCAAACGCCTGCACGGCGGCTTCTTTCTCGGCAAAATCGAGCAACGCACCCTGCAAAGCATCCCGCTGCAAAACATCGCCTACTCGCTTGTCTGCCACACCGACGACGAAAAAAAACTGCGCGCCGGCCTGCCGCGCAGCCTCAACGGCTACACCTGGATCGAAATGTCCGGCGTTTCCGGCAGCCACAAAAACCTGCAACAGTTCTGGCACCGCCACAAGCTCACCCCGAAAAAACAGATTATCTGCGACTACCCGCAGGCCATCATCGGCCTGGCCGCCGACGGCATCGGGCTGGCGATGGTGCCCAAGCACAGCGCGGAAGCCGCGCAGCGGCAGGGCAGCCCCATCGCCCTGATCGGCGAATTCGAGCAGCAGCTGCCCTTACACTTCGTCTATCTCGACGAATACGGCCAAGACCCTGCCCTGCAACTCATACGCGACGCGGTGCTGGAAGTGTGGGAAACCGCAGAGGCCGTCTGAAAACCTGTGTTTCGGTTTTCAGACGGCCTGCCGTTTTTCCAACGCCCAAACAACCGCCGCAAACCCAAAACCGCGTGCGTGCAGAGCGACACCCTGCCACAGAGGCCGAATTCCACTGTGTCGAATCTGCCGCAGGATGTGTCGCCCCAAGGCGACGCACGCGTTCTTTGCCGTTAAACAAGAGGCCGTCTGAAAATCCTGGTTAGGGTTTTCAGACGGCCTCTTGTTCAAACCTTAATCGGTTTGTTCAAACAGCGTTTAACGTTTGTTGTCCAGTTCGCCGCGCAGTTTTTTGGTAACGGCCATCATCACTTCGAGCTGTTCGAGCGTTTCTTTCCAGCCGCGGGTTTTCAGGCCGCAGTCGGGGTTGACCCACAGGCGCTCGACGGGGACGACTTCCATCGCTTTGCGCAGCAGGTGTTCCACTTCGACTTCGGCCGGCACGCGCGGGCTGTGGATGTCGTACACGCCCGGGCCGATGTCGTTGGGGTATTTGAAGTCGCCGAACGCGGTTAAGAGTTCCATGTCGGAGCGCGAAGTTTCGATGGTGATGACGTCGGCGTCCATGCTGGCGATGGCGGGCAGGATGTCGTTGAACTCGGAGTAGCACATGTGGGTGTGGATTTGGGTGCTGTCTTCGGCGCCGGTGGAGGAGAGGCGGAAGGCTTCGCACGCCCAGGCCAGGTACTCGTCCCACTGGGCTTTTTTCAGCGGCATGGCTTCGCGGATGGCGGGCTCGTCGATCTGGATGACTTTGATGCCGGCCTTTTCCAAATCCAGCACTTCGTCGTTGAGGGCGAGGGCGATTTGTTTGGCCACGGTGCTAAGCGGCACGTCGTCGCGCACGAACGACCATTTGAACATGGTAACGGGGCCGGTGAGCATGCCTTTCATCGGGCGTTTGGTGAGGCTTTGGGCGTAGGACGACCAATACACGGTCATCGGCTCGGGGCGGGAGACGTCGCCGAAAATCACGGGCGGTTTGACGCAGCGGCTGCCGTAGCTCTGCACCCAGCCGAACTGGGTGAAGCAGTAGCCGGCCAGCTGTTCGCCGAAGTATTCGACCATGTCGTTGCGCTCGGCTTCGCCGTGGACGGGCACGTCGATTTCCAGTTTTTCCTGCACTTCGACGCAGTAGGCGATTTCTTTTTTCATCGCGGCATCGTAGTCGGCGGCGGAGAGTTCGCCTTTTTTGAAGGCGGCGCGGGCCTGGCGGATTTCGGTGGTCTGCGGGAAAGAGCCGATGGTGGTGGTGGGCAGCAGCGGCAGTTTCATCCATGCCTGTTGGGCTTGGATGCGCACGGGGAAGGGCGATTTGCGCTGGTCTTCGCCGGCTTTCAGGCTGCCTACGCGTTCCTGCACGGCGGGATTGTGGATTTTTTTGTTGGTGGCGCGGTCGGCGGCGGCGGCATCGGAGGCGGCCAGCTCAGCTTTCACGCTGTCTTTGCCGTGTTCGAGGGCGCGTTTGACGATGCCCAGCTCGACCAGTTTCTGCGCGGCAAAGGCCATCCAGGATTTGATTTCGGCGTCGAGTTTTTCTTCAACGGCCAAGTCCTGCGGGCTGTGCAAGAGCGAGCAGCTGGGGGCGATCCACAGGTTGCTGCCGAATTTGGCGTTCAGCGGGGCGAGGGTGTCGATGACTTTGCTCAGGTTGGCGCGCCACACGTTGCGGCCGTCGATCAGGCCGACGGACAGAACGCGCTCCTGCGGCCAGCCTTCGGCAAACACGGCCAGCTGCTCGGGGGCGCGCACGCAGTCGATGTGCACGCCGTGCACGGGCAGGGATTTGAGCAGGTTCAGATGCTCGGCCACGGTGGCGAAATAGGTGCCGATGATGATGCGCACGCCGGTGGCGGCCAGCTCTTTATAGACGTTCGGGAAGGCGTCGAGATAGGGCTGCGGGGCGTCTGCGGCCAGAATCGGCTCGTCGATCTGAATCCAGTCCGCGCCTGCGGCAGCCAGTTCGCGCAACAGTTGCGCATAGGCGGGCAAGAGTTTGGGCAGCAGGGTTTTGACGCGGCAGCCGAATTCTTCTTTTTTCTTGCCCAGCCACAGCAAAGTCAGCGGGCCGACCAGCGTGGGCTTGATGTCGCAGCCCTGCGCTTTGGCTTCTTTAATCTGCGCGATAAGGTTGGCGGCGTTGACCGAAAATTCGGTATCGGCATGCCATTCGGGCACGATGTAGTGGTAGTTGGTGTCGAACCATTTGGTCATTTCCATGGCAAACTGGGTGGCGTTGCCGCGTGCCAGCTGGAAATATTCCGGCAGGGTGAGTTTGGATGCGTCGAAGCCGAAGCGTTTGGGAAGCGCACCCAGGGTGCACAGGGTGTCGAGCACGTGGTCGTAGAAGGAAAAATCGCCGACGGGCACGAGGTCTGCGCCGGCGGCTTTCTGCGCCGCCCAGTTCAGACGGCGGATTTCTGCGGCGGTTTCGCGCAGCTCGGCTTCGGATTTCGCGCCTTTCCAAAAGGCTTCGACGGCAAATTTCAGCTCGCGCTTCGCGCCGATGCGCGGGTAGCCGGAGAGGTGGAATGTGGTCATGGTTGTCTCCTGATTGGTTTTGAGAATGTGAAAAAACGTAATGATGCCATCTTGCCTTGTTTGGCGGCAATAGGCAAACGAGTTATTTTGGCCTTGCGCATGAACGGATTTAATAGGCCGTCTGAAAACAGGGGAGGCACGTCTGGAACCGTGCCCGCGGGCAAAAAAAACGCCCTCGGGAAGGAGGGCGCAAATACAGAGAGAATACACAAAAACAAAAGGTTTCCCGCAGCGGGAAAGACGGCTTGCACCAAGGGATTAAGGGCTTAAAAGCCTGCTGCGGGTTTTGCTGTCGGTATGGGCGCGGATTATGCACGGGAAAACGGATTTTGGCAAACCTTGTTTGTCAAATTTTTTTATCGGGCGTTGCGTTTGCGCGATAAACGGTATTCCGAAAACATAAAGAGGCCGTCTGAAAAACCGTAAAACGGGTTTCGGCTGCGCCGAAGTTGCGCTTTCAGACGGCCTCTTATTCTTTCCTCCGCTCCCAAACCGCGTGCGTGGCTGCGCCACACACCCTACATCGGCTTTGTGCCACCCCGAATCTCTCTGAACGAACATCGTCATTCCCACGCAGGCGGGAATCTTATCGGGATTCAAGCAATAGTTTGTTTGTTCAAAAACTGCTGAATACCAACCAAGATTCCTGCCTGCGCGGGAATGACGCCGTTTGGAAACAGAGCAGGTCGGGCATTCATGCCCGACAAACACCGGCGAATTTGGAAAATGTCGGGCATAAATGCTCGACCTGCTGCTAAAAGGCCGTCTGAAAGCGAAGCTTCAACGAAGTTAAAACCCCGTTTTCCTGTTTTTCAGACGGCCTTAGGGTCAATCAGAACAGGCCGGTGATGTTGCCTTCGGCGTCCACGTCGATTTTCTCGGCGGAAGGCACTTTGGGCAGGCCGGGCATTTTCATGATGCTGCCGCAGACGGCGACGATGAAGCCTGCGCCGGCGGAGAGGGTGAGGCTGCGCACGGTGATGGTGAAGCCTTCGGGGCAGCCGAGCAGTTTGGGGTTGTCGCTGAACGAGTATTGGGTTTTGGCGACGCACACGGGCAGTTTGTCGAGGCCGAGTTTTTCCAGCGAGGCGGCTTCAGCTTGGGCTTCCGCGCTGAATTCGACGCCGGATGCGCCGTAGATGCGGGTGGCGATGGTGCGGAGTTTGTCGCGGATGCTGTCGTTTGCGTCGTAGGCGTAGGCGAAGTTGTTGGGCCGGGTGTCGATGGCGGCAACGACTTTGCGGGCGAGGTCTTCGCCGCCTGCGCCGCCGTGCGCCCACACTTCGGTAAGCGACACTTCCGCGCCGTGTTCGGCGCAGGCCGTCTGAATCAGGGCGAGTTCGGCGTCGGTGTCGGACACGAAGCGGTTGACGGCGACGACGACGGGCAGGCCGAAGACGGTTTTGAGGTTGGCGATGTGTTTGAGCAGGTTGGGCAGGCCGCGTTTGAGGGCTTCGAGGTTTTCGCTTCCGAGGTCTTCTTTGGCGGCGCCGCCGTTGTATTTGAGGGCGCGGACGGTGGCGACGACGACGGCGGCGTCGGGTTGGAGGCCGGAGAGGCGGCATTTGATGTCGCAGAATTTTTCCGCGCCCAGATCCGCGCCGAAGCCGGCTTCGGTTACGGCGTAGTCGGCCAGGTGCAGGGCGAGGCGGGTGGCGGTTACGGAGTTGCAGCCGTGGGCGATGTTGGCGAAGGGGCCGCCGTGGACGAAGGCGGGGGTGCCGCCGATGGTTTGCACGAGGTTGGGTTTGAGGGCGTCTTTCAGGAGAGCGGCCATTGCGCCGTGGGCGTTGAGGTCGCGGGCGAAGACGGGGCTGCCGTCTTTGGCGTAGGCGATCAGCATGTTGCCGAGGCGTTGTTTCAGGTCGGCCAGGTCGCGGGCGAGGCAGAACACGGCCATGACTTCGCTGGCGACGGTGATGTCGAAGCCGTCGGGGCGCAGTACGCCGTCGGTGGGTTTGCCGTTGCCGCTGATGATGTGGCGCAGCTGGCGGTCGTTCATGTCGACGGCGCGCCGCCACAGGATGCGTTTGGGGTCGATGTTGAGGGCGTTGCCCTGGTAGATGTGGTTGTCGAGCATGGCGGCCAGGAGGTTGTTGGCCGCACCGATGGCGTGGAAGTCGCCGGTGAAGTGCAGGTTGATGTCTTCCATGGGCAGCACTTGGGCGTAGCCGCCGCCGGCCGCACCGCCTTTGATGCCGAACACGGGGCCGAGCGAGGGTTCGCGCAGGGCGACGGCGGCGTTTTTGCCGATGCGGTTGAGCGCGTCCGCAAGGCCGATGGTTACGGTGGTTTTGCCTTCGCCGGCGGGGGTGGGGTTGATGGCGGTTACGAGAATGAGGCGGCCTTTTTTATCGGGCAGGCCGAATGCGTCGGCGGGGTTGATTTTGGCTTTGTAGCGGCCGTAGGGTTCGAGTTGGTCGGCGGTGATGCCGAGCTTGGCGGCGATTTCAGCGATGGGGCGGATGTTTGCCTCGCGGGCGATCTGGGCGTCGGTTTTGTGGGTCATGGGGTTTTCTTTTTCAACTGATACAAGGGATTGCGGGATGGCAGATTATAAGGGAGGCCGTCTGAAAAGGGCGCGGCGCGTGTGTGAAAAATATTGCTGCGGCAGGGGAACGGGATTCATGCAAAGGCCGTCTGAACGCGCAACTTTCAGACGGCCTTTGCGCCTGTTTCGGCTTATTTGATGGCAAATCTGATGCTTCTGCGGGCGGCGGCCCACACCGGCCTGCCGCGAAAGCGGGCGGGGGTGAAGCGCGCGCCGTCCATGGCTTTGACGGCGGCACGGTCGAGGCTGGGTGAACCCGAGGATTGGACGGGTTGCGCGGCGTATGCGCGCCCGTCCGCGCCGACGACGAGCCGCAGGATTACGGTGCCTTCTTCGCCGTTTTCCAGTGCGGCGGCGGGATAGTCGGGCTGCGGCGCGGCGGTTTCTACGGCTTGGACAAACTGCGCGTCGTCTTCGGCGGGGAATTTTTCCGGCACGAAATAGACTTCCTGCACGGCGGTGTAGGGCACTGCGCGGCAGACTTGTCCGGACGCGCCGCGCGGTGTGCCTTCGGTGCAGGATGTGTGCGGCGGGACGCGGCCGGGCAGGACGGCGGCGGCCGGTTTGGCAAGGGCGGCATCGGCGTTCTGCTGGCGGCGGCGCAGGACTTTGCCTTTTTTGTCGGCATCGAGCAGGAACACGGCGCGGCCGGTTTGCGGGAAGCCCGCCGCGTCTGTGTCGGCGGGGCGGATCAGGGGCGGCAGTTTTACTGTTTCGGACGCGGCTTGCGGCGCGGCTTGGGCGGCGGCGCAGAGCAGGACGGGCAGGAGGATTGGGAGGGTCGGGCGCGCATGGCGGGCTTTCGTTTGACGGCGGGCGGAGACGGTATGACGTTTTGAACAAGCGGTTTCGCGTTTTGGCTGCGCAGGCATCCGAAACCGCGTGCGTGGCTTGCGCCACACACCCTACCTTATAGGCCGCATCTGCGTGGTTGGCGCAGAGTCTGTTTTTCGCGGTGCTTATGAATTTAGAGGCCGTCTGAAAACCGTTTTGGTTGCGCCGAAACGGTTTTCAGACGGCCTCTGCGCTGTTTACAAACAGGCTTGCTCGTTGGCCAGCATTTCTTCCACGGTTTCGCGGCGGCGCACGAGGCGGGCTTGGCTGCCGCTGACCAGCACTTCGGCGGCGCGGCGGCGGGCGTTGTAGTTGCCGGCCATGCTGGCGGCGTATGCGCCCGCACCGCGCACGACCAGGAGGTCGCCCGCCTGTGCGGCGATGCGGCGGTCTTTGGCGAGGAAGTCGCCGGTTTCGCAGACGGGGCCGACGATGTCGGCGGTGAAGGGCGCGGCGGCGGGGGGTTCGGCCGGTTCGATGCGGTGGTAGGCCTGGTAGAGGGCGGGGCGCATCAGGTCGTTCATGGCGGCATCGACGATGACGAAGTTTTTGTCTTCGTTGCGTTTGACGTATTCGACGCGGGTGAGCAGGTCGCCCGCGTTGCCGACGAGGCTGCGGCCGGGTTCGAGGATGAGGCCGAGGGGGCGGCTGCCGATGAGTTTCTGCACGGCGGCGGCGTAGGCGGAGAGGTCGGGGGTATCTTCGTCGCGGTACACGATGCCGACGCCGCCGCCGAGGTCGATGTGTTGCAGCTCTATGCCCTGCGCGGCGAGGCGGTCGGCCAGGGCGAGGATGCGTTCGCAGGCTTCGATGAGCGGGTCGAGGCGGATGAGCTGCGAGCCGATGTGGCAGTCGATGCCGACGATGCGCAGGTGCGGCAGCTCGGCGGCGCGCGCGTAGGCGGCTTCGGCGTCGCGCATGGCGATGCCGAATTTGTTGGCTTTCAGGCCGGTGGAGATGTAGGGGTGGGTTTGCGCGTCCACATCGGGGTTGATGCGCAGGGAAACGGGGGCGCGGGTGTTCAGACGGCCTGCAATGCCGTTGAGGCGTTCGAGTTCGGGCAGGCTTTCCACGTTGAAGCATTTGATGCCGGCTTTGAGGGCGTATTCCATTTCCGCCGCGCTTTTGCCCACGCCGGAGAAGATGGTTTTGGCCGCGCTGCCGCCGGCGGCCAGCACGCGGGCGAGTTCGCCGCCGGAGACGATGTCGAAGCCGCTGCCCAGTTCGGCGAAGCGGCGGATGAGGGAGAGGTTGCCGTTGGCTTTGACGGCGTAGCAGATGAGGGGGTTGAGGGCGGCAAAGGCGGTTTGGTAGGCGGCAAAGGCTTCGTCGAGGGCGGATTGGCTGTACACGTACAGCGGCGTGCCGTAGCGTTCGGCCAGCTCGGTGTAGCTGAGGTTTTCGCAGCGTAGGGTCATGGGCGGGTTTCCGTGGGCGGGGCGTCGGGTTGGGGGGCTTGGGCGGCGGGGGCGTTTTTGCGGACGGGTTTTTTCAGGCCGGTCTGCACCGCGCCGAAGCCTGCCTTGTCTTGTTCTTTGGGCAGATAGAGGTCGCCCTTGTAGCCGCAGGCGGCCAGCGCGAGGGCGGCGGCGAGGGCGCAAACGGGTGTTTTCATGGTTTTTCGCCGGAGGTTGTGGCAAGATGCGCGGCATTTTAACGCAATCTGACAAACCATGATGACCGAAAGCGAATTTTTGCAGCATTCAGACGGCCTCTTCGCCCATATAGAAGACGCTTTGGACGACCAAGACGCGGATTTCGACTGCCAAACAGCGGGCAACGTGCTGACGATAGACGCAGAAGACGGCACGCAGGTTGTCGTCAACCGCCACACGCCCAACCGCGAACTGTGGATTGCCGCCAAAAGCGGCGGCTACCATTTCGCCGAACAGGGCGGGCAGTGGCTCGCCACGCGCGACGGGCGCGAGTTTTTCGCCGTGCTCTCGCAGGTGCTCTCCGAAGCGGCGGGGCAGAGCGTGCGCATCGCGCCCTTCATCCGGCAGGCCGTCTGAAAAACACCAAGACCCGTTCCACCGGTTTCCCCACAACCGAAACGAAAGGACTTCCCCATGATGTTTACCTTGTTCCCCCTGCTTTTCGGCCTTGCCATCGCCTTTTTCGTGCTGTGGTACGGCTCGAAAACCGCCGCCGACAAATACCCCGTTTTACGCATCACCGTGCCCGACAACGCCGAAAGCAGCCCCGAATGGCAGCGTTGGGCGCAGGACAACGGCTACAAGGCGCAGGGCGGCGGCCTGTGGCAGAAGGGCACCGGCATGCTCACCAGTGCCACCGAAATCCGCTTTGAAGGCAATGAGATGCAGGTGCGCGAATGCGTCAACTACATCTTCGGCATCAACCGCTTCGCCATCAACGCCCCCTCGTGGATGGGACGCCCTGTGCGCGCCGTCAAAATCAAAGCCCTCAACGCCCTGTTCGCGCAGTGGCAGATTGCGCCCGTGTCCTTCGGATAAGCCCCGCCGCCGCAGGCCGGGAGGCCGTCTGAAAAGCCGTTTCCGGCTGTGTTTTCAGACGGCCTCTTTCTGTACAAAGCCCGCCCCGTCGGCTAGAATCCGCGCGTCTCAAACCCGCACAAAAAGGAAACGCCATGACCCGCATGGTTCACTGCGTCAAGCTCGGCAAAGAAGCCGAGGGCCTGAAATTCCCGCCGCTGCCCAACGAGTTGGGCAAACGCATTTTTGAAAACGTCTCCCAAGAAGCATGGAACGCTTGGACGCGCCACCAAACCATGCTCATCAACGAAAACCGCCTCAGCCTCGCCGACCCCCGCGCCCGCGAATACCTCGCGCAGCAGATGGAAAACTACTTCTTCGGCGACGGCGCGGACGCCGTCCAGGGCTATGTGCCGCAAGAGCCCAAATAGGCCGTCTGAAAAACATAAAAGGCCGTCTGAAAAACCGTTTCACGGGTTTTCAGACGGCCTCTTTCATTGTGTTTGCGCCTTTGTCAGACGGCCTACCGCCCGAGTTCTTCCTCCCATTCGGGCGGCAGGCGACAGTTGTCGGGCGCGTCTTTGAACAGCGGGGCGATGTCCGCCGCGTGGTATTCGCCCAGCGCGGTGCCCAGCGGGGTAACGAAAAAGCGTTTGTCGAAATTGCTTTTGGCAAAATCGAGGAAAATCTGCACATAGCCGGCGATTTCCTCCAAGGGCAGCAGTTTGAGGGCTTCGTCTTTCACCGGCACGGCAAACGAGTTGCCCGAGAGGCCGTAGCCCTGCCCCATCTGCGCGCCGTATTTCATCCGCGCCATCAGCGCGGTGCCCAGCCCGTGTTTGCCGGCTTTGTTCGAGCCGAAGACAAAAATCTCGTTATCCCGTATTTCGTGTTTGACGCTCATGGTTATCCTTGTATTGTTTGGTTAAATTTGCGCCGCTTTTTGTGCGGATGCCGTTATTCTAAATGGTGCGGGGAAAAGGAATGTTTGACCTGCGTCAGAACTTCCCCCTTTGCCGCAAAGGCTTTCAGACGGCCTCTGCGGTTGGCAAAACGGATAGGCGGAATTATACTTGCTTGCAAATTTTCACAATCGCCGCGATTGCCGCCCGCGCGAATATTCAAACATTATAGGGTCTGTTGACATTCAGCTTGCGAAGCGGTTTTTTGAGGAAAAATCCGCGTATGCAAGGAAAAAAGCACAGCAAGGTTGGACACCTTGTGAGCATTTTTGACGCGGCAGACGTGGATTTTTACCAAAAATACCGCCGCAAGACTGATTGTCAACAAACCCTAAGGAGAACCGTATGCCCCAGTCCCCCCGCCTTCTGTGCCGCGAACTCAGCCTGCTGGCCTTTAACCGCCGCGTGCTGGCGCAGGCGCAGGATGTGCGCGTGCCGCTGTTGGAGCGGCTGCGCTTTTTGTGCATCGTGTCATCGAACATCGACGAGTTTTTCGAGGTGCGCATGGCCTGGCTGCGGCGCGAACACAAGCGCAACCCCGCCCGCATCCTCGACAGCGGCATGACCCCCGCCGAAACCTTCGCCGCCGCTTCGGCCGAGGCACACCGGCTGATACACGACCAGTACGCGCTGTTCAACAACGAGCTGCAACCAGCGCTGGGACAGGCGGGCATCCATTTCTACCGCCGCCACACCTGGAACGACGCGCAGCGCGAGTGGATCAAAAGCTATTTCGACCGCGAACTGTGGCCCATCCTCACCCCCGTCGGCCTCGATCCCGCCCACCCCTTCCCGCGCCCGCTGAACAAATCGCTCAATTTCGCGGTGGAACTCGACGGCAAAGACGCCTTCGGCCGCTCCTCCGGCATGGCCATTGTCCAAGCCCCGCGCATCCTGCCGCGCGTGGTGAAACTGCCGTCCGAACTGTGCGGCGGAGAAGACGGCTTCGTGTTTTTGTCGTCCATCCTGCACGAATACGTCCACCTGCTCTTTCCCGGCATGGACGTGAAAGGCTGCCACCAGTTCCGCCTCACCCGCGACAGCGACCTCACCGTGGACGAAGAAGACCTCACCAACCTGCGCGCCGCCATCCAAAACGAACTGCACGACCGCGAATACGGCGACGGCGTGCGCCTCGAAGTGGCCGACACCTGCCCGCCGCACATCTACGGCTTTCTGCTCGGCCACTTCAAGCTGCGCCCCTCCGACCTTTACCAGGTCAAAGGCCCGGTCAACCTCGTGCGCCTGATGGCCGTGCCCGACATGCTCGACCGGCCCGACCTCAAATACGCCCCGCGCAGCGGCAGCCTGCCCCCCTTCCTCAAAAAAGACGAATCCGTGCTCGACGCCGCCGCGCGCGGCGACATCCTGCTGCACCACCCCTACCAGTCTTTCGAGCCGGTCGTCCGCTTCATCCGCGAAGCCGCCGCCGACCCGGACGTAGTCGCCGTCAAAATGACGATTTACCGCACCGGCACCGCCTCCGAGCTGGCCAGTGCCCTGATGAACGCCGCGCTCTCGGGCAAACAGGTAACCGTCGTCGTCGAACTGATGGCGCGTTTCGACGAAGCCAACAACGTCAACTGGGCGCAGCGGCTCGAAGATGCCGGCGCGCACGTCGTGTACGGCGTGTTCGGCTACAAAGTCCACGCCAAAATGGCACTCGTCATCCGCCGCGAAGAAGGCCGTCTGAAACGCTACGCCCACCTGGGCACCGGCAATTATCATCAAGGCACCTCCCGCATCTACACCGACTTCGGCCTCATCACCGCCGACGAACAAACCACCGCCGACGTCAACACCATCTTCATGGAAATCACCGGCCTGGGCAAACCCGGCCGTCTCAACAAACTCTACCAAAGCCCCTTCACCCTGCACAAAATGCTGCTCGAAAGCATCCGGCGCGAAACCGGACACGCCAAAGCCGGCCGCCCCGCCCGCATCATCGCCAAACTCAACTCCCTCATCGAGCCGCACATCATCGAAGCCCTCTACGAAGCCAGCGCGGCCGGCGTGCAAACCGACCTCATCGTGCGCGGCATGTGCGCCCTGCGCCCGCAGGTTGAAGGCCTGTCGGACAACATCCGCGTGCGCTCCATCATCGGCCGCCAGCTCGAACACGCCCGCGTCTACTACTTCTACAACGGCGGCGCGGAAGACACCTACATATCCAGTGCCGACTGGATGGGGCGCAACTTCTTCCGCCGCATCGAAACCTGCACCCCGATAGAACACCCCGCCCTTAAAGCGCGCGTCATCCGCGAGGGTCTCACCCTCGCCCTTGAAGACAACCGCCAGGCCTGGCTGATGCAGCCCGACGGCGGCTACATCCGCGCCGAAAGCGGCGGCGGCGAAGCCCGCAGCTTGCAGGAAACCCTGTGGCAGGAATACGGCGCGTAAACCGCCCCGCGCAGGCGCGCAAAAGGCAAGAGGCCGTCTGAAAACCGTTTTTCAGACGGCCTCAAGCATCAATACGGCGAAACAACGCAAATGCGGTGCGTAAGGTAGGGTGTGTGGCGCAAGCCGCGCACGCGGTCTGTGCCGTCGGACAAAATCAAGCCGTAGGGCGGGTCTTAACCCACCCTACCTAACGCATCCCCGCCCCGAACACGCCTTGCCCCCACCCCGCCCCGCGTTTATCCTGCGCCCCGCATTCAAACGTCAACCATGAAAGGAACAACCATGACCGCCGTCTCCCTCGAAGGCCGCCCCGTGCGCGCCAACAACATCTTCTGCATCGGCCGCAACTACGCCGCCCACGCCGCCGAGCTGGGCAACGCCGCGCCCGCCGCCCCGCTGGTGTTTTTAAAACCCAATTGTGCCCTGAACACCGCCCCCGTCGTGCGCCTGCCCCCGGGCGCGGACAACGTGCATTACGAAACCGAGCTGGTGCTGCTCATCGGCCGCGACACCGACGCCCTCACCCCCGAAAACGCCGCGGACGCCGTGGCCGGATACGCCGTGGGGCTGGATCTCACCGAACGAAGCTGGCAGAAACAGGCGCAGGCGGCGGGTCTGCCGTGGACGAAGGGCAAAGGCTTCCGCCAAGCCGCCTGCGTGTCCGATTTCGTCGGCGCACACGCGCTGGACACCATCCGTGCACACGGCTTTACCCTGACCCTGAACGGGCAGATACGCCAGCGCGGGGAGCTGCGCAACATGATTTTCCCCGTCGAAACCCTGCTGTGCACCCTCGCGGCCGACTACGGCCTGCAAGCGGGCGACCTGGTGTTCACCGGCACCCCCGAAGGCGTGGGCGCGCTCTCGGCAGGCGACGTGCTGGAACTCGATCTGGCCGGACTGGTGTCGGCGCGTTTCGAGATTGCGCGGTAAACGGGCAGCAGTGCGGGCCGGGCTTCGGCCCGGCTAAGCCGCCATCCGGCAAAACAACACAAAACAGGCATTGCACCGACAACGCCGATGCGGCGCGTAAGGTAGGGTGTGTGGCGCAAGCCGCGCACGCGGTTTCGGGCTTGCGGGGCGCAGGCATCTGTTGCGGGCGGAGAACGCGTGCGTCGCGGGGCGACACGCCCTACGGATGGGCAGGCATGGAAAGGCCGTCTGAAAACCGGATTTGGGGCTTTGGTTTTTTCAGAAACATCATCCCCGCACAAGCGGGCTCCGCCCCAAATGCTATAATCCGCGCCCTTTCACCAGCCGCCGAACCCGCCGTCATGCAGCCCGATTTTTCCCGCCCCGTCCTCGCCATCGACACCGCCACCGCCCATCTCTCGCTCGCCCTGCGCGCCGGCGGCGGCCTGTTTGCGCGGCACACCGAGGCGGGCAGCCGCCAAAGCGCGCTGATACTGCCGCAGATTGCCGAACTGTTCGCCGAAGCGGGCGTGTCGGCGGCAGACCTGGCCGCCGTCGTGTACGCGCAGGGGCCGGGCGCGTTCACCGGCCTGCGCATCGGCCTGGGCGTGGCGCAGGGGCTGGCCGCGCCGTTTGCCACGCCGCTTATCGGCGTGCCCTGCCTCGACGCGGCGGCCTTTCTCGTGCGCGGGCGCGGCGTGCTCGCGGCGGCCGACGCGCGCATGGGCGAAGTGTTTTACGCCTGGTTCGACACCGAAAACTGCCGCCGCCTCTCGCCCTACTGCGTCGGCAAAGCGGCCGCCATCGCCCCGCCCGAGGGCGTAGAATTCACCCACGGCAGCGGCAACGCCTTCGCCCTGAACGAGCCGCCGCCCTTTCCCGGCTCACCCGCCATGCCCACGGCGGCGGACTATCTGGCCTTGGCGCAAACGGGCGGCTACCCCGCCTGCGACGCCGCCGACGCGTCTTTATTGTATGTGCGCGACAAAATCGCCCTCACCGCCGCCGAGCAGGCCGCGCACAAAGCGGGGGCGGCATGAACATCCGCCCCGCCCTCGCTGCCGACTGCCCCGCCCTCGCCGCCCTCGATGCCGCGTGCAATCCCTCGCCCTGGTCGGCCAAACAGTTTCAGACGGCCTTAACCGCCCGCTTTTGCACCGTGCTTTTGGCGGAACACGAAACGGAACACGCCCCCGCCGCCTTCATCGTCTGGCAGACTGTGGCCGGCGAATCCGAGCTGCACCTCGTCGCCACCGCCCCCGCCGCCCGCCGGCGCGGTTTCGCCGACACCCTGCTGCGCCGCTGGTTCGCCGACTGTGCCGCGCAAAACGCCGGCCGCCTGTTTTTGGAAGTGCGTGCGGGCAACACCGCCGCGCAAAGCCTCTACCGCAAACACGGCTTCACCGAAACCGCGCGGCGGCACGCCTACTACCCCCTGCCCGAAGGCGGGCGCGAAGACGCCCTTGTCATGGAGAAAACATGTTAAGCAGCCGCTACCTGCACCTGCACCAAGCCCTCGGCCTCGGCCCGATGTGGCTCAAACGCGGCGCGAAAATCCTGCCCGCCGCCACACCAAACCCGCCCGCCGACGGCCTGCCCGCCAACGCCGCCCCTGCCCCCGAAAGGCCGTCTGAAAACGAGCGCAGCGGGTTCGGGCGCGACCCAAACGAGCGCGGCAACGAACACGGCGCGTCTGCACACAGCCAAAACGGACACGGCGGGTTTTCAGACGGCCTCAACCAAGCCGCACAGGCAAACGCCGCCCCGCCCGCCCAAACCGCCCCGCGCGGCCAAGCCCGCCACAGCTCCGCCGCCGAAAACGCCCGCGCTGCCACCATGGCCGCCGTCGGCAGCAGCATCGGCGGCTACTACAAAAGCCGCGAACGCGACGCGCTGCGCCACACCCCGCCGCCCAAAACCCCCGCCCCCCCCGCCGAAGCCGACACCCCCCTATCCGCCGCCGAACACAAAGCCGCCCTCGCCGGCCGCGTCGCCCCCGCCCGCGTGCTGGCCGTCAGCATCTGCCCCGCGCCCGAAGACCTCGCCGCCGGACACGTGTTCAGCGGCGAAGATGGCGCGCTGCTCGGCAAAATGTTCGCCGCCGCCGGCCTCGCCGAAAACGAAGTGCGCCGCACCAGCTGGCTGCACAGCGTGGAATTCACCCCCGCCGCCGCCCGGCTCGAAGCCGCCGCCGCGCGGATGCAGGCCGAGCGCGAACTGTGCGGCGCACAGGCCGTCGTCCTGCTCGGCCGCTTCGCCCAAGAGCCGCAATACGCCGCCGCCATCGAACGCGCCTTCGCGGGCACCCCCCTGTTCACCCTCCCCCACCCCGCCCGCATCTTGCGCCTGCCCAAACTCAAAACCGAAGCCTGGGAAGAACTCAAATGCCTGCGCGACATGTTGCAGGCCGTCTGAAAATTGCGTTTTCAGACGGCTTGTGCCGCCAATAAATATTGGTCAAACAGAACACCACCCAAAACGGCGTGTGCTTTCTGCGTGGCGGAAAACAATAGGAAAGGCCGTCTGAAAAATGTTTTCAGACGGCCTCTTGTTTTACGGCGATGGTCAGGCGAAGGGGCGGACTTCCCGGCCAAACATGCGCAGGGCGGTGCGCAGCATTTGGCAGGTGAAGCCCCATTCGTTGTCGTACCAGGCGAACACTTTGACCATGTTGCCGTCCACGACTTTGGCAATCGTGCCGTCGAAGGTGCCGGCGACGGTGGTGTGGTTGAAATCGGTGGAGACCAAGGGCAGGGCGTTGTAGCCGAGCACGCCTTTCAGACGGCCTGTTTCGGCGGCGGCCTGCATCAGGCCGTTGATTTCGTCGGCACTGGTGGCGCGCGCGGCTTCAAAGGTCAGGTCGACGAGGGAGACGTTGACGGTGGGCACGCGGATGGCGAGGCCGTCGAGCTTGCCTTTGAGTTCGGGCAGCACGAGGCCGACGGCTTTGGCCGCGCCGGTTTTGGTGGGAATCATGTTTTCCACGCCGCTGCGGGCGCGGCGCAGGTCTTTATGGCGCACGTCGGTTACGGTTTGGTCGTTGGTGAGGGCGTGGATGGTGGTCATCGCACCTTTGACGATGCCGATGTTTTCGCTGAGGATTTTGGCAACGGGGGCGAGGCAGTTGGTGGTGCAGGAGGCGTTGGAAACGACGGTCATGGCGGGGGTGAGCACTTCGTCGTTCACGCCGTAAACGACGGTGGCGTCAACGTCGTCGCCGCCGGGGGCGGAAACCAGCACTTTTTTCGCGCCGCTGTCGAGGTGGACTTGGGCTTTGGCTTTGCTGGTAAATGCGCCGGTGCATTCGAGCACTAAATCGACGCCCAATTCGCGCCAGGGCAGCTCGGCGGGGTTGCGGGTGGAGAAGAAGGGGATTTTTTTGCCGTTGATAATCAGGTGTTTGTCGTCGTGGGAGACTTCGGCGGCGAAGCGGCCGTGGATGGTGTCGAATTTGGTGAGGTGGGCGTTGGTTTCGATGCCGCCGCTGGCGTTGACGGCGACGATTTCGAGTTGGTCATGCAGGTTGTAGTCGTAGATGGCGCGCAATGCCTGGCGGCCGATGCGGCCGTAGCCGTTGATGGCAACTTTGATGCCCATGTCGGTGTCCTTTGTGTGTTCGGGTTGCGGGAATTCAAAGGTGCGAATTATAGCAAAGTGTAGTCGGGGGTAGTTAGGGCGTGTTGACGTTCAACGTTTTGGCGGCTGCAAAAGTCGTATGTCAACACGCCCCGGAAGGCCGTCTGAAAAGAGGGAGTGCGCGGGCAAAAAAAATGCCGCCTGACAAGCAGGCGGCCAAACACATTACGGGGAAAACGTCTTACTCACTTACTTGCTAGGAAAAGCAAATATATCAGACGGGGTGCATGATAGCGGGCTGGCGGGCGGCTGTTGGCATAATACAGATAAACGGCTTTTTTTCATGATAAACGGCAAAATTAGAAGCAACAGGCGGCTACACGCTGCCGCCGTATGCGCAAAAGGCCGTCTGAAAACGGGTTTTCACTTTATTAAAGCTGCGTTTTCAGACGGCCTTTTGCCGGTGCGGCATCGCGCTTAGGCGATTTTCGCCGCTTTGTATTGCGGGTTCATCAGGTTTTCCGGCGAGAGGATGTCGTCGAGCTGTTTGGCGTCGAGCAGGCCGAGTTCCAAAACCACTTCGCGCACGCTTTTGCCGGTTTGGGCGCAGATTCTGCCGACTTTGTCGCCGTTGTGGTGGCCGATGAAGGGGTTGAGGTAGGTTACGATGCCGATGGAGTTGAGGACGTAGCCGGCGCAGGTTTCGCGGTTGGCGGTGATGCCGTCTATGCATTTGTCGGCAAGGTTGGTGCAGGCGTTGCCGAGGATGGCGATGCTCTCGAACAGGGCCTGGCCGATGACGGGTTCCATCACGTTGAGCTGCAATTGTCCGGCTTCGGCGGCAAAGGTAACGGCGGTGTCGTTGCCGATGACTTTGAAGCAGACCTGGTTGACCACTTCGGGTATCACGGGGTTGACTTTGGCGGGCATGATGGACGAGCCGGCCTGCATTTCGGGCAGGTTGATTTCGTTCAGGCCGGCGCGGGGGCCGGAGGAGAGCAGGCGCAGGTCGTTGCAGATTTTGGAGAGTTTGACGGCAAGGCGTTTGAGGGCGGCGTGCATGCTGATGTATGCGCCGCAGTCGGAGGTGGCTTCGATGAGGTTGGCCGAGGGCGTGCAGGGCAGGCCGCTGATTTCGGCCAGTTTTTTCACCGCCAGCGGGGCGTAGCCGGCCGGGGTGTTCACGCCGGTGCCGATGGCGGTGGCGCCGAGGTTGACTTCCAAAAGCAGGGCGGCGTTGCGTTGCAGGTTGGCGTTTTCTTCTTCCAGCAGCACGGCAAAGGCGGCGAATTCCTGGCCGAGCGACATGGGTACGGCGTCCTGCAACTGGGTGCGTCCCATTTTGAGCACGTCTTTGAATTCTGCGGCTTTGCGCTCGAAGGCGTTTTTCAGACGGCCTGTTTTTTCCAGCAGGACGGCGATGCTGTTGTACACGGCCAGACGGAAGCCGGTGGGGTAGGCGTCGTTGGTGGACTGGCTGGCGTTGACGTGGTCCATCGGGTCGATGACGCCGTAGCTGCCTTTGGGGTGGCCGAGAATTTCGAGGGCGAGGTTGGCGATGACTTCGTTGGTGTTCATGTTGACGGAAGTGCCCGCGCCTCCCTGGTATACGTCGGAGGGAAACTGGTCGAGGCAGCGGCCTTTGCGCAGCACTTCTTCGCAGGCCTGGTCGATGGCCTGCGCCACTTCGGCGGAGAGTACGCCCAGCTCGCGGTTGGCGCGGGCGGCGGCCTGTTTCACCATTACCATGCCGCGCACGAATTCGGGGATGTCGGAAATGGTTTGATTGGAAATGTTGAAGTTTTCTACGGCGCGCAGGGTGTGGATGCCCCAGTAGGCGTCGGCGGGGATTTGACGTTCGCCGAGAAGGTCGGATTCGGTGCGGGTGGACATGTTTGTTTCTCCAAAGTGGTTGCAAAAAATAAGCATAACCGCCGTGCGGTGCGGCGGTTATTTTGCCCGATTCGCAAGGCGATTCCAACTGTTTCGGCGGCTTTGCCTCAGGGCGGGAGGCCGTTTGAAAACACGGTTTCGGCACAGGCGGGAAGCGGATTTGGTTTTTTCAGACGGCCTTTAAGCAATGTTCGGCAGGTCGTCTGAAACCTTTACTGCGCCTGTGCGCCGCCATCAGCAGCCTGAACTTTCAACACCGCCTGCACCACATCATCTACGGTGCGCACGTTGCGGAAGTCTTCGGCGTTGAGTTTGCGCCCCGTTTCGCGTTTGATGCGGTCAATCAAATCAATCGCGTCGATGCTGTCAATTTCCAAGTCTTCGTAAAGATTGGTTTCGGGCTGGATACGCTCGGGCTCAATCTCAAACAAATGAACCAGCGTGTTGGCGAGCAGGGCGCGGATTTCGGCTTCGCTCAGGATTTTGTGTTCGCTCATCGCTGCTCCTTATGCCTGTGCCTGACGGCTTTTGACAAATTCCGCCAGCGTTTTGACGTTGGCGAAGTTGTCGCGCAGGTTGTCTTTTTCGCCGTCAAGCTGGAAGCCGAAGGCTTTTTGCACCGCCAAACCGAGTTCCAGCGCGTCCACGGAATCCAGCCCCAAGCCGTCGTCGCCGAACAGCGCGTCTTCGCTGCCGATGTCGGCGGGGGTAATGTCTTCCAGCGCGAGGCTGTCGATGATGAGTTGTTTGATTTGGTGTTCTAAGTCGTTCATGTGGTTTTCCTTGTGAAATAGTCTTGCAGGTATTCGTTGAGCCGTCTGGCGGCGATGGGTAAGGGTTTTTCGGCGAGCCAGTCTTGCGGGTTGATGTCGTCGCCGACGGTGATTTCGTAATGGATTTTGCGCGGCGGGATTTTGTACCACGGCTGCCCTTTTTTGAAGTTGGGCGGGTTCATTTTGATGACCACGGGCGTAATCACTTTGGCGCTGCGCAAGCCGATGGATACCGCGCCACGGTGCATTTTGACCTGCCCGTCCCAGCCCGTGCGCGTGCCTTCGGGGAAAATCAGCAGGCTTTGTCCGCTTTGGAACACGGCTTCGATTTCTTCCAGCATTTCCATGCTTTCGTCGTTGGGGATATAGCCTGCGGCGCGGATTTGGCTGCTCATGCTGGGGTTGCGCACCAAGTCTTTTTTCACCAGCACGTTTGGGTCAGGCGCGTGGCTCACCAGCAGCACCACATCTAATAAAGACGGGTGATTGGCAAGAATCAACTGCCCGCCGCGCCCGAGTTTTTCTGCGCCGTGGAAGGTTACCGACAACACGCCCGACCATTGCAGATAGCCGACAAAAAACCGCCACACGCGCCCAATCATGCGGCGGGCGGCAAGCTGGCGCGGCACGTCGCCACGGGTGGATTTGAGCGTGTAGGGCAACAGGGCGATTTTGAACAGCACGCCCGCCACGCCGAACAGGATGAAGCCCAGCATGGTGGCGAAAAAACGGCGGCAGTAATCCAAACGGCTCATGCGCGTTTTTCCCACAGCCAGCGGCGGTTTGGATATTGCCGCGTGTGTTTCAGGCTGCCTGAAAGCAGAAAGCGTATCCAGTCCAGCGCGCCGAAGTAACTTTCAGGCTGCCTTGCGCTGTCGTCCGTTTCCAACGTCAGGCTGAAAGCGTCGCCGCGTTCGATGACCATCGCCAGCGCGTAGGCAAACGGCGCGCGCTCGGCGGCAACGGCGTATTCAGTTTTCAACGGATCGTCCGCCACCACCAGCAACACGCGCTCGATGCCGTCTGAAAACAGCGACACGGCTTCCGCCAAGGCCGTTTCCAAGCCGTCCGCGCCCGTTGCCAGCGCGGTATTTTCCTGCATTTCGCCGCGCTGGATTGCCCACTGCCCCGCCAGCGCGTTGTGCACCGACAAACCGAACGAAGTGGGCGACACGGTGTGCGTTTTCAACAGCTCGGGCCACAATTCAAAGCTGCGGTTAATCTCGCCGTCGTGCGAAGCGTAAACCAAAGGGCAGCCTGAAAACCGCTCCGCCAAATCCCAAGCCGCTTCGCACACCAACCGCGCCGCCGCGCCCAAACGCCGCCGCTGCATGGCAGGCAGAAACGAGAGCGCGGGCTTGTGTTCGGGCAGGCTGTCGGCGTTCAGACGACCTTGCGCCCACTCGCGCCATTGTTCTGTGCTGGCAAGGCGGTTGGAAGCGGCGTGCCATGCGGCGATGTTGAATGAAAAAGTGCAGGCGGTGGTTGTCATGGTGTGGCTCTGCGGCGGGAAAAGGCGTGCATTTTAACTGAAATTAACACCTTATGAAACCGCGGGCGCATTGGTATAATCCCATTTTTTCAAACCACATCAAGCCGCTATGCACCGCCTTATCTGCCCCATTGAACATCCCGCTTTTCTGCTGCCGCACAGCGGACACATGGTTTTGATTGACCGCGTAACCGAACACCGCGCCGATTTTGTGCGCGTAGAAGCCTATGTCGGCAGCAAGCATATTCTGTTGCAAAACGGCGTATTGCCGACCACCATGGGCATGGAAATCATGGCGCAGGCAATCGGCGCGTTTGCCGGCATACAGACCATCAGCGCAGGTGAAGAAGTGAAACTCGGCTTTTTGCTGGGCACGCGCAAACTGAATCTGTTTGCCGATGCTATCCCCGTCGGCACCACGCTTGCCGCCACCGCCCACCTATCCACCCAAGACCCCAGCGGCATGGGCGTGTTTGACTGCGAACTGCGCTGGCTCGACGCGCCCGATGGTGTGCGCGACACGCTGCCGCAAGACGGACTGCTGGCTCAGGCGGCGTTGAATGTTTATAGCCCGAAAGAAGCGCGCACGGTTTGATTTTTCGGTTTCAGGCTGCCTCTTTATGGATGTTCAGACGGCATCAGAGGCAGCCTGAAAACAGGATATTGAAACATGGATGCCGTCTGAAAAGTAGGTCGGGCATTGATGCCCGACAAGCACCCGCAAATTGAAAAAACGTCGGGCTTGAATGCCCGACCTACTGTAATTAGGAATAATTAGATGAAAAAAGAATGGTTTGAGCGAGAGTTAAAAACACAGATTCAAAATCCTATTAAAGTTCATTGTAAACAGTGCAATAGGAAAACTTTGCATACCATACACGCAAGCTACGAGGAAGATTATCATCAGATAGATACACCATTCTTTTCATTTGATGGACACACTAACTATCAAATTATCCAATGTAATGGCTGTGAATTTATTAGTTTTAGAGAAGAATCTTGGAATAGTGAAGATTATGAGCATTACACAGAAGAAGATGGTTCTACAAATGTGCGATGTAGCGTAACGGAGAAATTTTTTCCTAACTATATTAGCGGTAGCCGTTTTCAAGATGGCGAGTTGTTCCATTTACCAGATACGTGCCGACATCTTTATCTTGAAATAGAATCTGCCCTTGCTAATCAACATGTATTATTAGTTGCTATTGGGTTAAGAGCTTTAATGGAGGCTATCTGCGAATATGAACAGCAATGCGGAAATATAATTTTTGGGAAAAGAGATCATTTATTTCAAAAAATTGGGAAAATACTTGAACAAGGACTGCTACCGAAAGGGTCAAAAGATATTCTTCATAGTATAAAAGACATGGGAAACAGTTCTGCTCATGAAGCTAAGAGACAAAATATTGAACACTTAAAATTGGCTTTTGGTGTCTTAGAGTCTCTGCTACGAACACTATATATTCATACAAAGCAATTTAATGAAATTAAGCAAGATTCCGATGATGCTAAGCAAGGTAAACACAAAAGGTAATGTCGTCATTTAAAAAGATATTTTATTGATAAGCAAGATTTGCAACCCATTAAGCAAGATTTCAGGCAGCCTGAAACCCCAAAAAACCACAGGAACCCCCATGAACAAAACCATCCTAATCACAGGCTCAAACCGAGGCATCGGCAAAGCCGTCGCGCTTGCCCTTGCCGCCGACGGCTACGACATCGCCGTGCACTGTCGCAGCCGCCGCGACGAAGCCGAAGCGGTTGCCGCGCAAATCCGTGCGCTGAGCAGGCAGGCGCGGGTGTTACAGTTTGACGTGTCCGACCGCGCCGCCTGCCGCGACATATTAACCGCCGATGTGGAAGCAAACGGCGCGTATTACGGCGTGGTGTTAAACGCAGGTTTGACGCGCGATGCCGCTTTTCCCGCGTTTTCAGACGACGATTGGGACAGCGTGTTGCGCACCAATCTCGACGGTTTTTACAACGTGCTGCACCCCGTTATCATGCCGATGATACGCCGCCGCCAAGACGGGCGGATTGTGTGCATGGCTTCGGTGTCGGGCATCACGGGCAACCGCGGGCAGGTGAATTACAGCGCGTCCAAAGCGGGTATCATCGGTGCGGCAAAGGCGTTGGCGGTGGAATTGGCAAAGCGCAAAATCACGGTGAACTGCGTTGCCCCCGGCTTGATTGACACGGAAATCGTCGATGAAAACGTGCCTGTGGACGAGATTTTGAAAGCCGTGCCCGCCGCGCGCATGGGCACACCCGAAGAAGTCGCCCACGCGGTGCGTTTTCTGATGGACGAAAAAGCGGCGTATATCACGCGCCAAGTGATTGCGGTGAACGGGGGATTGTGTTAATGGAAACCAAGCGCGTTGTGATTACCGGCATCGGCGGCATTACCGCGTTCGGGCGCGACTGGCAGAGTATTCAGGCTGCCTTTCGCGCCGAAAAAAACGCCGTGCGGTATATGGACTGGCGCGAGCGTTTCCCCGAATTGGAAGCGCAGCTCGGCGCACCGCTGCCCGACTACACCCCGCCCGCGCATTGGACGCGCAAGCAGCTTCGCAGCATGGGGCGCGTATCGCAGCTTTGTGTGGACGCGGCGGAACAAGCCCTGCAAAACGCGGGTTTACTCGGCGACGAAACGATTAAAAACGGCAAAATGGGCGTGGCGTGCGGCTCGTCAACGGGCAGCACCAAAGACATCGGCGACTTGGGCGAACTGCTGCTCACCGGCACGTCGCGCAATTTCAACGCCAACACCTATGTGCGCATGATGCCGCACACCACCGCCGCCAATGTCGGCATCTTTTTCGGGCTGACGGGGCGGATTATCCCTACGTCCAGCGCGTGTTCATCGGGCAGCCAAGCCATCGGCTACGCCTACGAAGCCATCAAATACGGGCTGATTGACACCATGCTCGCGGGCGGCGGCGAAGAGTTCTGCCCCTCGGAAGTGTATGTGTTTGACTCGCTCTACGCCGCCAGCCGCCGCAACGGCGAACCCGAGCGCACCCCGCGCCCCTATGACGCAGGGCGCGACGGCTTAGTGATTGGCGAAGGCGCAGGCATGATGGTATTGGAATCACTGGAACACGCGAGGGCGCGCAGTGCCAAAATCTACGCCGAAATCATCGGCTACGGCGCAAACAGCGACGGCAGCCACGTTACCCAGCCGCAAAAAGACACCATGCAAAAATGCATGGAACTCGCCCTCAAAGACGCAGGCATCCGCGCCGAACAGGTCGGCTATGTGAGCGGGCACGGCACGGCCACCGAAAAAGGCGACATCGCCGAAACGCTTGCCACCGAAGCCGTGTTCGGCTTTGTGCCCATGAGTTCGCAAAAAAGCTATTTGGGACACACGCTGGGCGCGTGCGGCGCGCTGGAAGCCTGGTTCGCCGTTGAAATGATGAATGGCGGCTGGTTCGCGCCAACCGTGAATCTGGACAACATCGACCCGCGCTGCGGCAGGGTGGACTACATCAAAAGCGGCGGGCGCGAGATTGAAACGAATTATGTGGTCAGCAATAATTTCGCGTTTGGCGGGGTGAATACTTCGCTGGTGTTGAAAAGATGGCGGGGGGCGTAGTTTGGCAGACAAAGGTCTCAGGCCGTCTGAAAACCGTTTTTGGCTGCGCCGAAGCCGCGCTTTCAGACGGCCTCGATATGTTCCAAAACCGCCTTGCCCCAGCTGCCGTAAAACGACGTTTCAAGCGATATGCCGCCGCCGAACCACACGCATGAGAGCGCGTATCCCTGCGGCAGCAGTGCGCTGATGCCGTGCCAGCCGCGTTGTCCGACGGCGTGCAAACCTGTCGGCAAACCGCCGTCAAAACAATAGCCTACCGATGCCATGTCGGCCGGAAACGACAAATCCGCCGCTTTGAGCAAAGCCTCTTTGACGCACCACAGGCGGTAGAAATCTGCCGCGCTCCAACTGCGGCGGCGTAAAAACGCCCGCTCTTCTCCGGTGCACACCCATTGCGCCAAAGCCTGAAAATCGCGCGGCCGCAGCCGCTCCAAATCCACGCCCGATTGCACGGGCGTGTCGGCGCACAAAAGCGCGGCAAAACCGCCGCTGTGCGACAGCGACAAAACGGGCGCGTCTGCCTGCCGCTTCAAGGCGCGGCTGACCCGCCAGTCGGCGCGCTTTTCCAAAACGGGGGCGCGGCGCACGCGGCAGAGGTCGTCTGCATCCAAACCGGCTCTGCGGTAGGCGGCGGACAAATCCGGTGCGCCGAGCAGGCAGTGTAAAACGGTGGGGGCGGGGGTCATGCGCTTTCCGAAATGCGATAAAAAACCGCCGCGATACGGCGGTTTAGGTTGGCGCAATACAAGGGCGCAAACCGTCGGATTATCAGGAGAGGCCGTCTGAAAACGGTTTCGATACGGCCGGAACGTTTTTTCAGACGGCCTCTTTACGCTTTGCGCCGTTGCAAACAGGCAGTCGGGCGCGGGTTTCAGTGATAGCTGCCTTTGAGCACCACGCGGCTGTTCCAGGTGCCGATGTGGCATTCGTATTCGCTGCCGCCGATGGTTTTTTTGTCGAAATAGCTCACCAGCCGCACGGCGTTTTTGTTTTTGCGGTGCGCGGTGGACTGGAAGCGTTTCACCGCGTTCAAAAAGGCGCGTTGGCAGGTTTCGTCGGGGGATTTGCCGGTGGCGTTGGCGGTTTGGCGCGACACGTCGGTGTTGCCGCCCGCGCTGCCGTAGGAGACGCGGACGGCGGGGTCGAGCACTTCGCGCGCTTCGGCGGAATTGAGCGCGGCGGAGGCTTTGCACATATAGGCGTCGTTTTTGCCCCTGCCTGCTACCGGGCCGGTGCTGCGGCAGGTGGCTCCCGCAGCGGGTTTGGCCGGGGCGGCGCGGTGTTCGGGGGCGGGGCGGGCGGCGGTGTCGGGCGCGCTGCCGCCGTTGTTGGCGCAGGCGGCCAAAAGCAGCGGGGCGCAGAAGAGGAAAAGGCGGGCGGTTTTTTTGGGCATTTCGTTCTCCACAGGTGTTTGAAAGCGGCGATTCTACCCCGCCCCCGCGCCGCTGTGAACAAAGGTGCAAGGCGTTCCAACTGCCGTGGGAAAAATATTCTAGTGAAATAAAAGAAGAAATCTACGGCGTTGCTGCGCCTTGCCGTATTACGCATACTGTCTGCGGCTTGCTGCCTTGTATCTTTCTTCTTTTATTTCACTATAAAATCGCCGTTTTCCAAGAATAAGAAAACGCCATGTACCCGCTCACCGAAATCCTCTCCCCAACCCTGCCGCAAACCGACCTGACCGCCGCCGCGCCGAATCTGACCCGCGCGGATTTTAACGGCGCGGTATTCGCGCTTTCAGGCCGTCTGAAAACAGCGGGCATCCGCTCGGCCGCGCTGTGGTTTGACGATGCCGCGCTGTTTGCCTGCGCGGTGCTGGCGGTGTGGCATTCGGGGGCGCGGGCGTTGCTGCTGCCGAACACGGCGCGGGAGAATCTCGAATGGGGCGGCACGGCGGATGTTTTGCTGACTGACGCGCAAGAGTCGTTTTCAGACGACACCGGCAAACCGCTTCACATATGGCATCTGCCCGAGATCATGAGGTCGTCTGAAAGCCGTCAGGCAAACCCTTGCAAAGACTGGCGCATTGCCGACACCGCCGAGGCGCATTTGAAAACCTCCGGCTCGAGCGGCAACGCGCAAATCATCGTCAAAACCGCCGCGCAGATGCAGGCCGAAGCCTTAACGCTGGCCGCCGCGCTGCCTTTTGACGGCCAAACCGTGGTCGGCAGCGTGTCGCCGCAGCATATGTACGGCTTCACTTTCCGCTTCGCGCTGGCTCTGACAACGGGTTGGACGATGGCGCGGACGCAGGCGGTGTATCCCGAAAACCTGCTCGCGGCCACAGCGGCGCACAACCAAGCCGTGTGGATTGCCAGCCCCGCCGTGCTCAACCGCATGGGAGAAAACCGCGACCGGCGCGTGTTGCAGCGGGTGGCGGGCATCGTGTCGGCGGGCGGCGCACTGCCCGAAGCGACGGCGGCGGCGTTGGCAGAATGCGCCGTGCGGCCTTTTGAAATTTACGGCAGCACCGAAACGGGCGTGATTGCCTCGCGGCGCGGCGGCGAAGTGTGGCAGGCGTTTGACGGCGTGTCGTTCGGGCAGGATGCGGATGGCGCGTTGTGGGCAGATTCGCCGTGGGCAACGCGCGTGCAAACGGCGGATTTGGTCGAACCGCGCGACAAAGGCTTTGTGCTATTGGGGCGCAAAGACCGCATCATCAAGCTGGAAGACAAGCGCGTTTCGCTCACGCAGATCGAACACAGCCTGCTGCGCCACGAATGGATTGCCGACGCGCATTGCGCCCTGCATCCGCAGCACGGCCGCATCGCCGTGTGGGCGGCCTTAAACGATACGGGCATCGCCGCGCTGCGCGATAAGGGGCGGGCGGCTGTGGCCGACGCGCTCAAACGCCATCTGGCCGCCTCGCTCGACAAAACCGCCCTGCCGCGCTACTGGCGTTTTGCCGACACGCTGCCGCGCAACGCCCAAGCTAAAATTGCCACTGCCGATTTTCAGACGGCCTTTACCGTGCCGCAAACCGCGCCGCTGTGGGCGGATGCCGAAACGCTTTCAGACGGCCATGCCGCGTTTGCCGGCCGCGTGCCGCTCGATTTGGCGTATTTCGGCGGGCATTTCGCCTCGTTCCCGCTGGTGCCGGGCGTGGTCGAGCTGCAATGGGTGCGCGATTTGGCGGCGCGTTATCCGTGGGGAAATCAGCGCGTCGTGCGCGTGGAAAACCTGAAATACCAGCAGTTTGTCCGCCCGCACGACGAAATCCGCATCGGGCTGCAATACGATGCGGAAAAAAACAAGCTCGCGTTTAAAATCGCCGCCGAAGACCAACCCTGCGCCTCGGGGCGGATTGTGTTTGAGGCCGTCTGAAAAAGCAGGGTGGGTCTCGACCTGCCATTTTCAGACGGCCTTATTGGCTGCATTTGAAGAAAAAACCTTAATCGGTGGGTCAAGACCCACCCTACATGAACACGGCGCAAAGGGCGTAACCATTTTGGGCTTGTAGCCGCAAAGGCCGTCTGAAACCACACCAGCATTGAAAACAAAGGAGAAAATCCGATGAAACTTTTTCCCGCATTGGAACAACGCTATTCGCAGGAGCATCAAACCGCAGGCGAGGCGCAGCGGCTGGCGCAGGAAATCGCCTTCGCGCCGGTGGTGTTTCAGGTATCGCGCCTGATGGTGAAACACGGCGTGTTCGCGCTGTTGAACGACCATCCAGACGGCCTCACGCAGGATGAAATCGTCGAAAAAACAGGGTTGGGCGCATACGCCGCGCAGGTACTGCTCGAAGCCTCGCTCTCCATCGGCACGGTTCACACCCGCGACCACCGCTTTTTCCTCAGCAAAGCGGGCTGGTTTCTGCTCAAAGACAAAATGACCCGCGTCAACATGGATTTTGTGCAGGAAATCTGCTATCGGGGCTTGTTTGATTTGGAAAAAACGCTGCAAACGGGCAAACCCGAGGGGCTCAAAGTGTTCGGCGGCTGGCCGACCATTTACGAGGGTTTGTCCTCGCTGCCGCATGAGGCGCAAACCGCGTGGTTCGGCTTTGACCATTATTATTCCGACAACGCCTTTGCCGAAGCCCTGCAAACCGTGTTCGCCCGCCCCGTAAAAAAACTGCTTGATGTCGGCGGCAACACCGGCCGCTGGGCCTTGCAGTGTGTCACGTTCAATCCCGAAGTCGAAGTAACCATTATGGACTTGCCCCAGCAAATCGGCCTGATGCGCGAAGCCGTGCGCGGCCAAACGGGCGCACAGCGCATCCACGGCCACCCCGCCGACCTGCTCGACCCGAACGTGCCGTTTCCCACCGGCTTTGACGCGATTTGGATGAGCCAGTTTCTCGACTGCTTCTCCGAAGCCGAGGCAACCGGCATCCTTGCGCGCGCCGCCCGCTCGATGAGCGGGCACACCCGCCTTTACATCATGGAGCCGTTTTGGGACAGACAACGCTACGAAACCGCCGCCTATTGCCTCACCATGACCAGCCTCTACTTCACCGCGATGGCCAACGGCAACAGCAAAATCTACCACTCCGAAGACATGATGCGCTGCGCCCGCAACGCCGGTTTGCAAATCGAGCAGATTTCAGACGGCCTCGGCTTGGGACACAGCATCCTGCACTGCGTGAAAGCCGCTTGAAAAAGGCCGTCTGAAACATGAAAACCCTCGCCCTGATTCCCCACTACAACCACCCCGACACCGTCGGGCGCGTCGCCCATGCCCTGCGCGGTTTTGATTTGGACGTGCTGATTGTGGACGACGGCTCGAGCCCCGACAGCCGCGCCGTGCTGCAAGATTTGGTTTCAGACGGCATCCGCGTCATATTCCGCCCCGCCAACGGCGGCAAAGGCGCGGCGGTGAAAACCGGTTTGAAATACGCCGAAGAACACGGCTACACCCACGTTTTGCAGGTCGATGCAGACGGCCAGCACAACCTCGCCGACACGCCCAAGCTGCTCGAAGCCGCCGCCGGGCATCCCGAAGCCGTAATCTGCGGCTGGCCGCAATACGGCAGCGATGCGCCCAAAGCGCGGCTTTACGGGCGCAAAATCACTGATTTTTGGAACATGCTGCACACCGGCTCGCGCGACATCAAAGACGGCATGTGCGGCTTCCGCCTCTACCCGCTTCCCGCCGCGCTGGCCGTAGTGCGCGAAGAAACCGTGGGCGACCGTATGGACTTCGACACCGAAATCCTCATCCGCCTCTACTGGCGCGGCGTGAAACCCGTGTGGATACCCACCCCCGTCCGATACGGCGCGTGCGGCGTTTCCCATTTCCACCGCTGGCACGACAACATCCGCATCGCCAAAATGCACTGCCGCCTGTGCGTCGAACAAATACGGCGCAGGCTGCTTGGCCGCTAAACCCTGTTTCAGACGGCCTCCATTGCGTCATTTGCCCCGCGCAGGGTGTGTGGCGCAGCCACGCACGCGGTTTCAGAATCCGTCGGCAGAAAACATGGCAAGGCTTGAAATTCGGCGCGTATAAAAATTTCAGACGGCCTTTTATTCCGCCCAAACCGCCAAACACGCTTTTTTTGCTATTATTCCCCGCCAAGACGGCGCAGCCGGACAAGAGGCCGTCTGAAAAGGCTTCCGAGAATCCCCGCCCCATGACCGCCAACCACCCCGCCCACTGGACGCGCGACAAAGAGCGCGGCACCCCCTTCGTCCTCACCATCGCCACCCTGATGGTGCGCCACCTGCCGCCCCTGCTGATGGCCTTCTGCACCCGCGCCATCGTCTTCTACTTCTACCTCACCGCCCCCAAACAGCGGCGCAACATCGCCCGCTACCAAGGCCGTCTGAAAACCGCCTGCCCCGACGCCCCTCTGCCCGCGCGCTTCCCCGTTTTGCGCCAGTTTGTCGGCTTCGGCGAACTCGTCTGCGACCGCCTCGCCGTGTGGCAGGGCAAAATCCGCTACGAAGACCTAATTGTCGACGACCCCGACGACATCTCCGGCCAAATCGACACCCCCGGCCGGCGCGGCCAGATACTCGTCTGCTCCCACATCGGCAACGCCGAAATCTGCCGTGCCCTCGCCCCGCACCACCCCCGCTTCAAACTCAACGTCCTCATCCACAGCCGCCACGCCGCCGTCCTCAACGGCGCGCTGCGCAAACTCGGCGCGGACGAAATCAGCCTCATCCAAGTAACCGAACTCGACGCCGGCACCATGCTCCTGCTGCACCAAAAACTCGAAGCCGGCGAATGGATCGCCGTCGCCGCCGACCGCGAACCCCTGCGCGGCGGCAAAACCGTCCCCGTCCGCTTCCTCGGCGCGGATGCCGACCTGCCCCAGGGCGCGTGGCTTTTGGCCGCCCTGCTCAAAGCCCAAACCAACACCCTCTTCTGCCTGCGCGAAAACGGCCGCTACCGCCTGCGCGTGCGCCGCTTCGCCGACGCCGCCCGCTGGACGCGCGCCGGACGCGCCCAAGCCGTGCGCGAAGCCGCCCAACGCTACGCCCGCGAAATGGAAACCGTCTGCGCCGCCCACCCGCTGCAATGGTTCAACTTCTTCGATTTTTGGAAAGACGGGGACACACCGTGAACAAACACATCTACTGCCGCCACAGCCACGAGCTCGAAATCCCCTTTTTCGACGTCGACCCCATGAACATCGTCTGGCACGGCAACTACGTCAAATACCTCGAAACCGCCCGCTGCGCGTTTTTAAGCAGCATCGGCTACGACTACACCGAAATGGCGCGGCAGGGCTGCGGCTGGCCCATCGTCAAAATCGACCTCAAATACATCCGCCCCGCCCGCTTCGGCCAGAAAATCCGCATCGACATGGAAATCGTCGAAATCGAAAGCTGCCTGCGCATCGCCTACACCATCCGCGATGCAGCCAGCGGCGAAAAACTCACCCGCGCCACCACCACCCAGGCCGCCGTGTCCGTCGCCACGGGCGAAATGCAGTTCCAAACCCCTGCAAGCTGGCTCGAAGCCGTCAAACGCCATCCGACATTCAAAGAGGCCGTCTGAAAAACACAAAACCCGTTTTTGGCTGCACCGAAGCTGCGCTTTCAGACGGCCTCTGCCGCTAAGGTAGGGTGTGTCGCCCCAGCGACGCACGCGTTCCCCGCCCGCCGGCACAAAGGCCGTCTGAAAAAAAAACCAACCCGAAAGGAAACCCCATGAAAAAAAACCTCGCCGCCGCCATTCTCGCCCTTGCCGCCGCCCCCGCCGCGTGGGCGTTTTCCACCGCCGAGCTGGCGCAAACCCTGCAAAAACCCGCCAACGTGCAGGGCGCGTTTACCCAGCAGCGTTACCTCAAATCCCTCACCAAACCCATGACCACCGGCGGCAGATTCACCCTCGTGCCGAAAAAAGGGCTGCTCTGGCAGATGCAGAAGCCGTTTGAAACCACCCTGCGCGTGCGCGCCGACGGCATCATGCAGTGGAACGGCAAAACATGGAGCAACCCCAACGCCGGCAAAATCGGCCAAACCCGCCAAATCAAACTGTTTTTGGACCTGCTCGGCGGCGACACGCAGGGCTTGGAAAAACAGTTCGAGCTCTCACTCGCCGGCACGGAAAAACAATGGACGCTGCATCTCACCCCCAAAACCGCCGTTACCCGCCAGATTTTCAACCGCATCGACATCAGCGGCGACAGCGTGGTGCGCAAAATCGAACTCGACGAAAAACAGGGCGACCGCACCGTCATGCGCTTCGAGCAGGTGCAAACCGGCAAACCCCTGGACACCTTCGCCAAACAAGCCCTCTGAACCGGCGCAAAGCCAAGAGGCCGTCCCCGCCTACGCGGGGATGACGTTTCTGAACGCGCGGCATCGGCGCGGCCGCAACCCGTTTTGCAGGTTTTCACAAAGCCCCGCGCCAATCCGTTTACAATAAACGTTTTCCCACGCATGAGCCGTTTGTTATGAAGATTTTTCCCGGAGACACGCCGCCGCCCGCCACGCCCGCCGCCGTTACCATCGGCAATTTCGACGGCGTGCATTTGGGGCATCTGCACATTCTGCAACGGCTCAGGGCCGAGGCGGACGCGCGGGGCTTGGCCGCCGCCGCCGTGGTGTTCGAGCCGCAGCCGGCGGAATTTTTCGCCCGCGTCTCGGGGCGCGAGCCGCCGCCGCGCCTCACGCCGCTGCGCGACAAGCTGCGGCTGCTGCGCGAGAGCGGCTGCGTCGATGCGGTGCGCGTTTTGCGCTTCAACCGCGCCTTTTCGCAGATGTCCGCCGAAGGTTTTATCGATACGGTTTTGCGCCGCGATTTGCACACGCGCTATCTTTTGGTGGGCGACGATTTCCGTTTCGGGCAGGGGCGCGCCGGCGATTTCGGCCTGCTGGCGGCGCAGGCGGATTTCGTTACCGAGCAGACGCCGAGCATCCTGATTGCGGGCGAACGCGCCAGCAGCACCGCCGTGCGCGGCCTGTTGCAGGCGGGGCGGCTGGACGAGGCGCGGCGCGTGTCGGGGCACGATTACACGCTGTCCGGCCGCGTTGTCCACGGTAAAAAACTCGGCCGCACGCTGGGCTGCCCCACGGCCAACATCCATCTGCCGCCGCACCGCTACGCGCTCTCGGGGGTGTTTGCGGTTGAAGCCGAAGGCCGCTTCGGCACGCGGCGCGGCGCGGCAAGCTTCGGCTTCAATCCGACGGTGGACGGCGGCGCGGTGCAAAAGCTGGAAGTGCACCTGATCGGTTTTTCCGGCAATTTGTACGGCGAACGGCTCACCGTGCGCTTTCTGCACAAGCTGCGCGACGAGGAGAAATTCTCGGGTTTGGACGAGCTGCGCGCGCGGATACACGAGGACATCGCGGCGGCGCGCAACTGGCAGGCCGTCTGAAAAGGAGGCTGGCGGCAATCGGTGTGTTGGCGGCCGACGCAGATGCGGGGTGCGGCGTAGCCACGCATGCGGTTTCAGATGGTCTGAAACCTTCCAATCCTTCTCAACTATCATCATTCCCGCACAGGCGGGAATCTTGTTTGATATTAAAAAATTTATTTATAAACAAAATATTACTTAAATTTCACCAAGATTCCCGCCTGCGCGGGAATGACGTCGTTTAGCGGTATCTGGGGTTTTGCAAAGGTTTCTGCCTGCATTTGGATACTTGAACGGCAAAAGGCCGTCTGAAAACCGTTTGGTGCGGTTTTCAGACGGCCTGTTTGTTTGCGCGAAGTGTTTACACGCCGATTTTGATCACTTCCGCGCCGCCGGGGCGGGCGAGGATGAGGATGTCGGCGGTGTAGCGGGCGAAGAGGCCGTTTTCCACCACGCCGGGGATTTGGTTGATTTCGTCTTCCAGCGTGAGCGGGCGGGAAATGTCCAGGCCGGATACGTCGAGGATTTCGTTGCCGCTGTCGGTGGTGAAGCCGACGCGCAGCTGCGGCTCGCCGCCGAGTTTGAGCAGCTGGCGGGCGACGAGGGAGCGGGCGTGGGGGATGACTTCGACGGGCAGGGGGAATTTGCCGAGGCGGGCGACGTATTTGCTTTCGTCGGCGATGCAGACGAACAGGTCGGCCGTGCTGGCGACGATTTTTTCGCGCAGGAGCGCGCCGCCGCCGCCTTTGATCATTTGCAGCGAGTGGTTGACTTCGTCTGCGCCGTCGAAATAGGCGGCGACGCGCACGACGTCGGAGAGGGTTACTTCGGGGATGCCGTATTTTTCGAGCATGGCGGAGGTGGCGTTCGAGCTGCTCACCGCGCCTTTGACGGTTTTGCCGGAGGCGGCCAGTGCCTGAATGAAGTAGTTGACGGTGGAGCCGGTGCCGATGCCGATGTATTCGTCTTCGGGAACGAATTCGACGGCTTTCGCGCCGGCCATGCGTTTGAGATCGTCTTGCGCTGTCATGTCTGCTCCTTGTTTGCCTGTTGTGTTTGGAAAAAATCTGCGGGCGAATCATAAACCGAAACGGGCGGTTTGGACAAAGCGGTGGCGGGAAAACGGCGCGGGTGTTTGACGGGGCGCAAAGGTGCGGGCAGAGGCCGTCTGAAAAACCGTTTTGCAGTTTTCAGACGGCCTCCGATAATTAGCCCGCATCCCGACCGAATATATGGGATAGGTAGGGTGTGCCGTCCCAAGACGGCGCACATGGTCTTTGCCGTGCGGGGATTCCGCAACCGCGTGCGCGGCTGCGCCACACGCCTACACGGAGGCCGTCTGAAAAACGTGAAAACACTTTTTGGCTTCGCCGAAACTGCGTTTTCAGACGGCCTCTGTGTCTGCGGGGCTTAAATTTCGCTGTCGCGGCTGCTTTGTTTGCCGGAGGCGTCGCGCAGGCCGCCGCGTTCGTTCAGGCGTTGGACGAGGGCGGGGGCGGTGTCGGGGGTGCCGTCGATGCACCAGATGCGGTAGAGCGCGCCGCGCAGTGCCGCGCCGCCGGTGGGGCTGCCGCCCAAGTCCTGCCAGAGGGCGTTGCGGGCGGGTATCCAGCGGCGGTTGACGGGGTCGCCGTAGGCGTAGGTTTTGTAGGCGGTTTTCTTGCTTTTGCTGTTGGGGAAGGAGCCGGGGGCGCAGTAGAGGGCTTCCGCGCTGATGTTGTCGAAGCCTTGCGCTGAGCGGACGTTGGCGATGTAGCGCACGGTGCCGTCGGCGGCGGGGCGGACGCTGGACGGGGCGATGAGGAGTTTGGTTTTTTCGGTGGGGCCGAGGTAGATGTCGAACCATTTTTCGCTTGCGGCGGGGTAGGGCGGTAGGGCTTCTTCGCTTTCGGTGAAGGTGGCGCGGGCGCGGTCGGCGGCGGTTTCTTTGTAGTTGTTGAAGGGTTTTTCGTCGTCGAAGGCGTGGGCTGCTGCGGCGGCGAGGATGAGGGCGGCGGCGAGGGCGCGGGTGTTCATGCGGGTTCCTGTCGGGGTGGAAAATGCGGCGGATTGTAGCATTGGAGCGTATAATCCGCCGCTTTTTCAGGAGGGTATGGCATGGCTCTGCATGTGTTGGACGTGAAGGGGCTCAAATGCCCGCTGCCGATTTTGCGGGCGAAGAAGGCTTTGGCGGCTTTGGAAGGCGGGGAGGAGTTGGAGGTGCTGGCGACGGACGCGGGCGCGCCTGACGATTTCGCGGCCTTCTGCCGCCAGACGGGGCATGTGCTTGTGTTGTCGGAGGAGGCGGACGGGGTGTTCCGGCTGGTGTTGCGGCACAAGTGAGGCCGTCTGTGGCGTGCAGGTCGGGCATAAATGCCCGGCCTGCGATTCTGCTCCGGCCGGCGGATAGATAATTGGTGAGGCCGTCTGAAACGCTGTTTTCAGACGGCCTCATCATTCGCGGCGCATCAGGCGTGATGCCATTCGTAAACCATTTTCACGTTTTTGCCTACGCGTTTGAACGTAATCACAAAATTCTCCACTTCCACGCAGTTGTCCACCTCCTGCGCCAGAATGCGCACTTGGTCGGGGCGGCGTGTAATATTCAGTTCCATTTTCGGGTCGGCGACGTCGTCCACCCATTTTCCGTCTACTTTCGTTTTGCTGCCGCAATCCCGTGTTCCACCCGAGGGCACCAGCAGTTTGGTGCTTTTCGCAGGCAGTTTGGCGGGCAGTTTCAGGTCGTGCAGATAGCTTTTTATGTGTTTGTTTTTTGTGTGGTACAGCGCGCGGTAGGCTTCGTCCAGACTTGCGCCTTTCACTTCGCAAACAGTGGTGTTCACCATGCCGCCCACGCCGGTTTGTTCGGGCGTGCAGGACACTTTGCCCGCCGCAGGCGCGGCAAAGGCGGCGGGGGCGCACAAGGCCAGCGCGCTTGTCAGCATCAGTTTTTTCATGTTTGTCATTCCGGTCAAAACGGCAAAATTGCCGCGCCTGTTATTATCTGTCTGCCTGCGCTCGCCAATCAAGTGTCATCCCGCAGACGGGTTTGTGTGTCGCCCAAGGCGACGCACGCGTTCCCTGCCGCACAACAAATCCGGTTTTCCCCAAAGCCCAAACTGCGTGCGCGGCTGCGCCACACACCCTACCTGAACGGCAGAGGCCGTCTGAAAATCTGTAAAACAGGTTTTCAGACGGCCTCTCTGATTTTGCGCGGGCGCGGGTTACAGCAGCCCGTGTTCGGTGAGTTTTTTGCGCAGGGTGTTGCGGTTGATGCCGAGCATGTCGGCGGCTTTGGACTGGTTGCCGCCGCATTGCGCCATCACCACTTCGAGCATGGGTTTTTCCACCTGGCGCAGCACCATGCCGTACACGTTGGCGGCGGGCTGGCCGTCGAGGGTGCGGAAGTAGAGGACGAGGTTTTGTTCGATGCAGTAGGCGATGTCGTAGGTTCGGTTCGGCATGGTGCGGGTACTCGCGTGGGGTTTCGGGCGCGGACGGGGCAGCCGTCATGCAGGGCGCATTGTAAGCAAAAACGGCGCGCTTTGTAAGCGTCGTTTAATTTTCGTTAGGCCAGTACGGCGTTTCGCAGGCGAGGTTTTCGAGGAAGGCGGCGGCCGCGTCGTACTGCGCCGCCGCGCTATCGAGGGTGTTGGCATGTTTGCGGAAGGCTTCGCCGCCTGCGAGCGGGGCGACATACCAGCCGATGTGTTTGCGGGCGATGCGCGCGCCGGCGGCTTCGCCGTAGAAGGCGTACATCGCTTCGAGGTGGCGCAGCATGGTGTCGGCGGCGGTTTGGAAGGGCAGGGGCGCGGGCGGCGTGCCGTGGCGCAAAAAGTGGCGGATTTGCGCGAACAGCCACGGCCGACCCTGCGCGGCGCGGCCGACCATCACGCCGTCCGCGCCAGTTTGGCGCAGCACCTCGGCGGCCTTCTGCGGACTCGTGATGTCGCCGTTTGCCCACACAGGGATGGCAACGCTTTGTTTTACCTCTGCAATCAGGTCGTAAGACGCGCTGCCTTTGTACATCTGCTCGCGGGTGCGGCCGTGCACGGCGATGGCGGCGATGCCCGCCTGCTCGGCGGTTTTGGCGATGGCGAGGATGTTTTTGCTGCCTTCGCAGTAGCCGAGGCGGGTTTTCAGGGTAACCGGCACGCCGGCTGCCGCCACCACGGCGCGCAGGATGTCGCCCACCAGTTTTTCGTTTTGCAACAAGGCACTGCCCGCCAGCACATTGCACACCTTCTTCACGGGGCAGCCCATATTGATGTCGATGATTTGCGCGCCCTGTTCCACGTTGTAACGCGCCGCTTCGGCCATTTTCTGCGGGTCGCTGCCCGCAATCTGCACCGCGCGTATGCCCGCTTCGCCGGCAAAATCGCTGCGGTGCAGGCTTTTTTTCGTCTGCCGCAGCGCGGGGTCGCTGTTGAGCATCTCGCTGACCGCATAGCCCGCGCCAAACTGCCGCGCCAGGGCGCGGAAGGGCTTGTCGGTAATCCCCGCCATCGGCGCGAGGGCGACGGGGGTGTCGATAATATGGTCTGCAATGGCGAACATGGCGGCGCGGCGGTAAAAAACGGGGCGCGATTATAGCGCAGAGGCCGTCTGAAAACGCGGCCGACATCTTTTCAGACGGCCTCTTGTCTTGACACCGCCGCGCCGCGCGTTATCCTTGCGCGTTTTTACAAACGGAGGCGCAACATGGAAACGCTTTTGTGCGCGGGCGTGGACGAAGCGGGGCGCGGCCCGCTGGCCGGCAGCGTGTTCGCCGCCGCCGTCATCCTGCCCGAGCATTACGATCTGCCCGGCCTGGCCGACTCGAAAAAACTCAGCGAGAAAAAACGCGACGCGCTGGCTGCGCAAATCAAAGCGCAGGCCGTGGCGTGGAGCGTGGCCGAAGCCGGCGTGGACGAAATCGCCCGCCTCAACATCCTGCACGCCGCCATGCTGGCCATGCGCCGCGCCGTCGAAAATCTGGCCGTGCCGCCGCAGCGCATCCTCATCGACGGCAACCGCATCCCCGACGGCCTGCCCGCCCCCGCCGAAGCCATCGTCAAAGGCGACGCCAAAATCCCCGCAATTTCCGCCGCCTCCATCCTGGCCAAAACCGCCCGCGACGCGCAAATGTACGCCCTGGCCGCGCGCCACCCGCAATACGGCTTCGAACGGCACAAAGGCTACGGCACGCCCGAACACCTCGCCGCCCTGCGCCGCCACGGCGCGCTGCCCGAACACCGGCGCGGCTTCGCCCCCGTGCGCGAAATACTGGCGCAGGGGCGGCTGTTCGGGGAGCTTTGAGGCCGTCCCCGCCTACGCGGGGATGACGTTTCTGAAAGCGCAGCTTCGGCGCAGCCCAAACACGCAGAACAGGTTTTTCAGACGGCCTCAAAGGCAGGGTGTGCCGCCCCGTTGCTGTTTTGCAGAGATGAAGCAACAGGCCGTCTGAAAGCGTGTTTTACGTTTTTCAGACGGCCTCCGACATAAGGTAGGGTGTGTCGCCCCAGCGGCGCACGCGTTCCCTGCTGCCCAACGAATCCCGAGTTTCTGCCAAGCCGCAAACGTGCGTTCGGAACGCCATCTCTGTGCGGGCGGCCGCGCTCTCCAACCCGTCCCGAAAGGAACACCCGTGAACATCACCGTCCTCGCCGTCGGCACGAAAATGCCGCGCTGGGTGGACGAAGCGGTGGGCGAATACGCCAAACGCTTCGGCCGCGACATCCGCTACGTCCTCAAAGAAATCAAACCCGAAAAACGCGGCGCGGGCGTGAACGCGGCGCAGGGCATGGCCGCCGAAGAAAAACGCATCCTCGAAGCCCTGCCCGACGATGTCTTCCTCATCGCCTTAGACGAGCGCGGCACGTCGCCCACCTCGCAGCAGCTCGCGCAGCATCTGGAACAATGGCAGCGCGACGGCCGCCACGTCTGCTTCCTCATCGGCGGCGCGGACGGCATGACCGACGCGCTCAAACGCCGCGCCAATCTGCTGATGCGCCTGTCCAGCCTCACCCTGCCGCACGGCATGGTGCGCGTGCTGCTCACCGAACAGCTCTACCGCGCCGCCGCCATCCTCAGCGGCCACCCCTACCACCGCGAATAGGCAAGAGGCCGTTTCCGCCAGTACTCCTGCGGAGCATAAACGCGGGGATGACGTTTCTGAAAGCGTGGCTTCGGCGTAGCCAAAACCCGTTTTCAGACGGCCTGTTTTCTATCTCTCGCAATACCGAACCGAAGGTAGGGTGTGTCGCCCCGAGGCGACGCACGCGTTTTATGGCCTGCAACCAATTCTGCGTTGCCCGTAAAACCGAAACCGTGTGCGTGGCTTGCGCCACACACCCTAACTTAACGGCGGAGGCCGTCTGAAAAAACAAAATCCGATTTTCAGACGGCCTTTTGCCCTACGGTGCGCGGGTTTTGTTTATGGCGGGGTTTGGCGGCCGTTTGTAAGGGTGTGCAGGCAGGCGCGGATTTGGCGGGCGAGGGGGCTGCGGGGCGGTTCGCGTTCGAGGCGGGTGTGCAGGGCGGCGGTGAGGGCGGGGCCGGCGGGGTAGCGGCGGCGCAGGGAGATGAGGGCGCGGGCGGCGTTGGCGCGCTTGTCTTGGGCGAGGGTGGCGAGCAGGTGGCGTTCGATGTGGGGGCGCGGGGGGAGGTGGGCGGCGGCTTGGGTGAGGGCGGCGGTAACGCGGGGGCGGGTGTCGAAGAGGCAGGGGGCGAGGCGGGCTTCGAGGGCGGCGAAGTCTGTTTCGTTCAGTGTGCCGTTTGCGAACAGTTGTCCGAGGGCGGTGAGGGCGGCGGCAAGGACGGTGGCTTGTTCGTTGCGCCGCAAGAGGGGGGTGAGGTGTGCGGCGGCGCGGGCGGCTTCGGGGCTGCCGGGGGCGGCGCGGGTTTGTCCGGCGGCGGCGGCTTGGGCGGCGCGGTCTTTGGTTTTTCCCATTGTGTTCCTTGTTGTTGTGGCCGGGCGGGGGCTGCCGGTGTTTTGGGGTTCGGTTTTTTGTTGTGTTTCGGCCGTGCCGAAGTTTTGTTTTCAGACGGCCTTTAATGCTAATGCGCGCAGTGTTTGTGCGAGTTCGGAGGGGAAGGGGAGGTCGGTTTTCCGGCTGCGTGCGATGTTGGCGAGGTGGCGGTTGAGGTGTTTTTCGAGGCGGCGGGTTTTGCCTAGGCGGATGCGGCAGCAGATTTTGATTTGTTCGAGGTTGAGGTCGCGCCAGTGTTGGTTTTGTGCGGCAAATTGTCCGTATGGGAGGGTTTTTGCGGTTTGGAGGCTGAGGCGGTATTTGCCCGCTTCAAAGGCGGCATAGGTGAGATGGGCGGCGGCGTAGGGGTCGGTCGGGTGCAGGGCGTGGGCTTTTTTGAAACGGCGCAGGGCTTTTTTGAGGTGTTTGTGTTTGCGGGTTTGGCCGTAGAGGAGGTAGTGGGCATAACCGGCAAGGTAGTGTGCGCGGCGGCAGTCGGGCAGGGTGAGGGCGCGGCGCAGGAGTTTGCGCTGTGTTTTGCCGGTGGTGAGTTCGGCAACTTCGAGTATCAGGGCAGGATTGCGGGTGTTGAGGACGCGGCAGGGGCGGTCGAGGTAGTCGAGGGGATTTTTTTCCATGTTGGCGCCGTTTGCGGATTGGGTTGTTCAGGCGGGTATGGGTTGGCTGCGTCGGTGGCTGCGCTGGGGCGGTGTTTTGGCTGCGCGGAAGCTGGGTTTTCAGACGGCCTGTTGTGCGGTGCGGGCGGGAGGCCGTCTGAAAAAGGGGCGTCAGTTGGTTTGCGCCTGCCATTGTTCGAGCATTTTGCGCAATTCTTCGGGGTGGTCGTGGCCGTTGTCGATGGCGGTTTGCAGCCATTTGCAGGCGACTTGGGTGTCTTGGGGGACGCCGGTGCCGGTGTAGCTGAGGCAGGCGAGGTTGTATTGGGCGGTGGTGTCGCCCTGCATGGCGGCCTGGGTGAACCAGCGGGCGGCTTGTTTGGGGTCGGCTTCGACGCCTTCGCCGTTGTAGTACATCATGCCGAGGTTGGTTTGGGCTTTGGGGTGGCCGTTGCGGGCAGCCATGGAGTAGTAGGCGAACGCGCTTTCAAAGTCTTGGGCGACGCCGATGCCGTAGTGCAGGGCGAAGCCGGATTGGTAGTTGCGTTCGAGGCTTTGTTGGAATTCGAGGGTTTCGCGGTTGTAGGCGGGGTTGTCGGCGTGGCTGCGGGAGTCGAGCATCAGCAGCCGCTGCATGGCGACGAGGCTGCCGTATTTGACGGCGTGTTCGTAGTATTGGCGGGCTTTTTCGATGTCGGCCTGGATGCCGAGGCCGTATTGGCGGATGTCGCCCAAAAGGCAGAGGGCTTCGGGGTGGTTGTGGCGGGCGGCTTTGGCGGCGAAGAGGGCGGCTTTTTTGTAGTCGCGCACGAGGTGCTCGCCGGTGAGGTATTGTTTGGCGAGGAAGGCGCAGGCGTTGTCGTCTTCTTGGCGGACGGCTTTGTTGAGCCATTTGATGCCTTCGGCGGGGTCGGCGGGGAGGTGTTTGCCTTCGAGCAGGAGTTTGCCGAGCTCGGCTTGGGCGGCGGGGATGTCGGCTTGGGCGGCGATGCGCAGGTGGTAGAGTGCCTGGGTGTGGTTTTTGGGCACGCCCTGGCCGTAGAGGAATTGGTTGGCGAGCTGCCAGTGGGCGGAGACGATGCCTTGGGCGGCGGCCTGCTGGTAGAGGGCGTGGGCGGCGGGGAGGTTGGGGGCGGTGCTGTGCTGGTAGTGGCGGGCGAGGCAGATTTGCGCCTGGGGGTGGTGTTTGGCGGCGGCCTGGCGGGCCCAGTAGACGGCGCGGTCGTCGTTTTTTTCGGCGTAGTAGTGCATGACGCGCACTTGGGCTTCGGTGTGGCCTTCTTCGGCGAGGGCGAGGTAGGCGGGGAGGACGGTTTCGATGCCGACGCCGTTGTCTTCGCGCAGGAGGGCGAGGTTGTAGCGGGCGGTGGTGTGGCCGGCTTCGGCGGCTTTGCGCAGCCAGTAGGTGGCTTGGACGCGGTTGGGGTCGGTGCCCATGCCGTACTGCATGCAGCCGCCGAGCTGGAATGCGGCTTCGGCGTGGCCGGCTTCGGCGGCGGCCTCTAAGAGGGGGAGGGCGGCGGCGTAGTCGGGCGGCATGGCGGTGAGGTGCTGGCGTGCCTGTTGGAAGAGTGTTTCGGCGTTTTCGGTCGTCATGGGCGGCGGTTTTTGTCGTTATCGGACTTGTGCTTGTCGGGCACGGTCAAGTGGCGGATTTTAACGGATAAACGCCGTTTGTGCCATCAATAAACCGTTCGGCATATGCAAAAGGCCGTCTGAAAAAACCCGAATGCCGCCTTGAACTGTATCTGTCGCGTGACGAAAAATTCTACTCAGTGTTTAATCAATGGCGGCACCTTCATCTCTGATGTATTTTCCCTTTGTAATCCAGTTATATGAAATATCTAGGACTTTAGAAAAACTGCTGCCGCTGCATGCGGCAAACAGCCTGGTGGCTTCGGGACGGAGCGGTTCGTGTTCCGTTTTTACGGCATACCAGTCTTGATCAGAGCAGTTGCGGGTAAGGATAAAATCTGCCCGATTACTTTTCCCGAAGGCATCTTCATCATCAATCGAAAGTTTCCAGCCGGGAATTTTGATGGTTGAAAAACTTATGCCGTTTCCATGTTCCCAACATCCATCGCATTGCCTGACATACCATTTGTTCATTGCGCCGAGATAATCAAATCCGCCCTGTTTCTTTACGGACAGCCCGAGCCACCCCGCAGCCGCGTGCAATAGGCAAAACAGATTGTTTCCGCCTATCCCGCAGGCCGAATAAAAAAGGAGCTTAGGAAGCAAAAATCATTTCAAAGGATCTTTTCGCAACATTTTCAGCAGCACTTTGTACAAATCATCATGCCTGTGATTAAAGCGGAATTCGGTTTCTTTCAAGTGCAGGTAAAACGTATGTCGTGCTACGCCGTGAAATTGTATCAGACGGTGTTTTGCATCACTCCAAAACGACTCGATACCGTTGATATGCCGCGCTCCGCGGGCAAATTCATTCTGCCCGTGACGCACCCTGAAATGCTTTGCAAAACCCATATCAACCAAGCCGTGATAACCACGCCGGCCATCAGTATTGATGACACTCCCAACAGAAATGTGCCCGCGTATTACCTTTTGCAGTGTGGCTTTGGACGCATCAGGAACGATTTCCGTATAGACCTTGCCGCCCCGTTTGAGTACGCCGGAAACGATGGTTTTGCCACCGGCACCGCGCCCGCGTTTACCACGGATGCGCTTTGCGCCAAAGTAAGATCCGTCAAGTTCCACAACGCCGTCAAAAGGGGTTTGCCGCTCGCTTTCGACAGCCAAACGCCGGCGCAATTTCAGAAAGGGCGTGTTGATGCTTCGGACGCTGATACCGGTTAGCCCGGCAGTATCGGAGGCGGTCAAATCCAAAGCAAACAGCCGCAGGATTTGACGAAATTGCGGTTCGGAAATTTTGCTGAACTTTTGATACTTGTTTTTTAATTTCATTTCAGAAGCTTATCACTGTTTTTGGTGATTTTGCTTCCTAAACCCCTTATTTTTATATAAGGATCTGAATTAATCTCTATAAAACGTTCATGATTAATGATCCTGCTAAGGAGTTCAATTATCATTAATTTATATATTGAATCTGTATAGCTATCAGATTGTAAATAATATATTTTTTTTATATTTACTTTTTTTCTTGTATTTTTTTGCATATGAATAACTCCTTCATATACCTGTTTTTTAATATTATTTTTAGTAATGGAAGGATTGGTGCTATTTAAATCCAAAGGTAGGAATTCTATCTCGCACGGTTTATCAGATAAAGCCAATGCTAAATAATTATCTGAATTTCCAGTGTTTCTTATGGCGATATACTTAATACCATCATGTAAAAAAATCATTTTTTTCCTTCCCATGGATTACCCGTCCATTTTTTTTCTGCTGCTTCATGTGCAGCAGAATATCCAGAGTCATGTTTTTTCTCATACCATCTCTCCGCAATTTCATGTTTCATCCAAGTAGTATCTTCTTTAGTAAAGTTACCTTGTTCCAATCTCTTCCAGGCTTGTGCTTGATTAATATCACTATCAAATCTTGCTCTAATAGGAGGGATTCCATAGTCTACATATTTATCCAATAAATGCTCATTATAAAATACATGATCCTTTATTTTTTGAATGTTTTGCACTTTATATCCCGTGTTTTTTGCAATGTCATAGATATCTTTTGTATTGTTTCTAATTTCTTCATATAACTCATCGGCAGATGAGGAGTTACTACCTCCTCCTGTTTGTTTGTATCTATCATTATTTTCTTGTTCCCATCTCCCCTTTGCCGCATCAGCAAAATCACTACTTGCCGGTTTTTTCGTACTGAATCCGTATTTGGCCGCGTTGCGCAGGGCGAAACTTTCGGCGGCCGCGTCAAATACTTCGGCAATATTCGGATATTCCCGTGCCAGCTGCCGCGCCTTCGCATAGCCGCTTTGGGCGGCAAAGGCGGCATCGGCATAATTTTCAACGGCATGCAGGGCGGATTCGCGCGGCAGGCGGGAAAGCCCTTCATTGATATACTGGTCGGCTGCGCCTGCGGCGATTTCTTTGCCTTTGCCGACAAAGGCGGGAAGCCCCAATCCTTCAAATCCGGTGGCGAAGAAGTTGGTAATGCCCGCCCCGATCATGCCGCGCACAAGCTCTCCTGCATTACCCGCCATATTCAGCTTGGGATTGACCGGCACCATCAGTTCGTGGTTTTCCCGCATTCTGCGCATGTAATTGTCTGTTGCGCTGCGGTTGGCTTCCTGCCAGCGTTCGGAGAACGGGCGTTCGTCGATGGCGGGCGGCCTGATGCGGGTAATCGAGCCTTTCACATGGTAGCTGTAAATATCGCGCGCGCCTTTGGGCTTGGGATAGCCGCCGCCCTGCGGGCCGTCGTAGCCGTCGGCGGGGTGGACTTCCGAGCCTGTCCATTCGATGCGGTAAACGCCGAAGCCGTCGCTGAGGTCGGGCGCATCTTGGAATTTGCTGCGGCTGTCGTGCTGGTGAAAAGGCGCGTGTTCTTCATATCCGTGGTTGGAAAACCGGGTTTCGTAATGGACGACGCCTTCATACTGGGCTCTGCCAACATTTAAGGCCGAATGGTATGCGGGGGTTAATGTGTTGAGGCGGTTTTTGACGCTGCCGCGCGCACTGCCGAACAGATGGTATTTGCCGCCCGGCTCAAAGTCGCGGGCTTTGATGTCCTGTTGCAGCCGCATCATGTCTGCCAGCGGATCGGCTAAGGCACCGGGCAGGATACCGAGAAAAAGGGTGGCGGCAATCAGCAGTGTTTGCAGTTTGTACAGGACTTGTTTCATTTTTTATTCCCCTGTGCGTTTCTGCGCCGGTTGATGATGTCGTTGCCGACGGGCGTTTCGTTTTCTTCTTGTGCATTTTTGCCGCGTTCAAAGCCGCCGTATTCTTTTTCAGACGGCCTTTGTATTTCGCCGCCGTAAGGGCGGATGCCGGCAAAACCGATCATCAGGCCGTCGGCAGGTTTAACGGTTTTGACGGTTTTGAACGGACCTGTCCACAGGGCGTAGTTTTCGCGGTATTCGCTTTCGTAGGAGCTGGTTGTCGGGGCAATCAGCAGTTTTCTGCTGTTGCGGTCAACGGCGAAATATTCGAGTTTGGTTTGCGCTTTGAGGCTTTCGGCGTTGTAGAGGTGCAGTTCGGTGCGGCTGCGGATGGTGCCGAAGACATCGACGGTAACGAATACGTCGGTATCGGCGTAGGCACTCGGAACAATTTCCACGCCGCGCAGATAGAAGACGGTTTGGATCAGGTTGTCGAGAAAGGCGGTATCGCGCGGGTTGGCGGTGAGGGTTTCGTTGCGGTATTCGCCGAGGCCGTTGACGGCAATGCCTGCCGAACGGCTGTTGCCGATGCCGCGTGTTTGGCTGCGCGAGCTTGCGGGAGCGTTGAGGACGGAGACGGCATCCGTCTGCCCGGTGAGGCCGGAAGATGCGGTGGTGGTGGAAGTGCGGACGGTGGGGTAGGCGTAGTCGCTGATGTTTTCGGGAGCGGCGGTGTATTCTCCGCGTATCAGCGCACTGAGGGAATAGCGTCCGCCGCTGATTGTGCCCGAACCCTGATCGCCCATGACGGAAATATAGATGGCGGCTTTGCGTCCCTGCAAGGCGGACAGATCCATGTTTTTCACTGCCGCACGTGCGGAGGCGGCGACGAGTTCCTGCTCGACGGCAAACCGTTTGCCGCCGCCGTGGGCGGGAATGCCGGTAAGCGTGCCGCAGGCAGAAAGTAGCAGGGCGAGGGCGGCTGCAAACAAGAAATTAAAGCGTATATTTTTTTTGTTTTATTTGGTTGATTATTGGTTAAAAATTGTTTTCCCTTTCAGGGCGGCGAATTTTATCTTATGACCGATGGGTTGACAAATAATAAGAGAGGCCGTCTGAAAACCAGTTTTACCGGTTTTCAGACGGCCTTTTGCGTGGTTTTTGCCTCGTGTTTATGCGATTTCGAGCGGGGGGAAGGATTTGACCAGGTCGTCCACGGCTTTGACGCGGGTGAGGAAGGGTTCGAGTTTGTCCAGGGGCAGTGCGCTGGGGCCGTCGCATTTGGCGCGGTCGGGGTCGGGGTGGGCTTCGAGGAAGAGGCCGGCGAGGCCGGCGGCCATGCCGGAAAGGGCGAGTTCGAGGGCTTGGGCGCGGCGGCCGCCGGAGGCGGCGGAGCCGGCGGTGCGGGTTTGCAGGGCGTGGGTTACGTCGAAGATGACAGGGGTGCCGGGGTTGTCTTTTTTCATGACGCCGAAGCCGAGCATGTCGACGACGAGGTTGTCGTAGCCGAAGCTGCTGCCGCGCTCGCACAGGATGATTTGTCCGTTGCCCGCTTCTTTGAATTTTTCGACGATGTTTTTCATCTGCGAGGGGCTGAGGAACTGGGGTTTTTTGACGTTGATGACGCGGCCGGTGGCGGCCATGGCCTGCACGAGGTCGGTTTGGCGGGCGAGGAAGGCGGGCAGTTGCAGGACGTCGCACACTTGGGCGGCGGGGGCGCACTGGTGGGGTTCGTGCACGTCGGTGATGACGGGCACGCCGAATTCGCGTTTGACGGCGGCGAGGATTTCCATGCCTTTTTCGAGGCCGACGCCGCGATAAGAGTGGACGGAGGAGCGGTTGGCTTTGTCGAAGGAGGCTTTAAAGACGTAGGGGATGCCGAGTTTGCGGGTGGTTGCGACGTATTTTTCGCAGGCGGCGAGGGTGGAGTCGAGGTCTTCGATGACGTTGATGCCGCCGAAGAGGACGAAGGGGGCGTTGTTGGCGACGGTGATGCCGCTGATGCTGACGGTCATGGCGGTTTCCTTGAATACAGGTTCTAAGGTGAAAAAAAACGGCGCGGGACGTTGCCTGCGCCGCTGTTTGGGCGGGTTACACCACGGAGAGGGCGTTGATGCTGTATCCGCCGTCGACGTAGGTGATTTCGCCGGTGATGCCGGAGGCGAGGTCGGAGAGCAGGAAGGCGGCGGCGTTGCCCACTTCTTCGATGGTTACGTTGCGGCCGAGGGGGTTTTGGTCGGCGACGTGTTTGAGCAGTTTGCCGAAGTCGGCGATGCCGGAGGCGGCGAGGGTTTTGATGGGACCGGCGGAGATGCCGTTGCAGCGGATGCCGTCGCGGCCGACGGAGGCGGCGGTGAAGCGTATGGCGGCTTCGAGGCTGGCTTTGGCCAGACCCATCACGTTGTAGTTGGGCACGGCGCGCACCGCGCCCAGGTAGGTGAGGGCGACGACGGCGGCATTGCGGCCTTTCATCATCGGGCGGGCGGCCTTCACCAGCGCGGGCAGGCTGTAGGCCGACACGTCGTGAGCGGTTTGGAAGGCTTCGCGGCTGATGCTGTCGAGAAAGTCGCCCGCGAGGGCTTCTTTGGGGGCGAAGGCGATGGCGTGGACGAGGCCGTCGAGGCCGTCCCAGGATTTGCCGAGGTCGGCAAACAGCGCGTCGATTTCGCCGTCGCTTTGCACGTCGCAGCGGAATACCAAATCCGAGCCGAGTTCGGCGGCCATTTTGCGCACGCGCTCTTCGAGTTTGTCCACCACATAGGTGAAGGCCAGCTCCGCGCCCTGTTCGCGGCAGGCGCGGGCGATGCCGTAGGCGATGGAGCGTTCGGAAATCATGCCGGTGATGAGGATTTTTTTGCCTTGCAGAAAGCCCATTTGCTTGTCCTTTATATGCGTTTGGTTGGCCGGATAAAACGGGCGCGATTATAGCCGAGTTTGCACGGGCGCGTCGGCGGTTTTCAGACGGCCTTATTTTCAGACGGCCTCAAAAGACGGGCGGCAAAAGCGGTTAAAATGCCGCCTTCTTTTTAATGAGGCCGTCTGAAAACCCATGAGGCCGTCTGAAAACCCGCCATGAACGCCCTGCCTGCCTTTGCCGCCGCCCTTTTGTTTGCCGCCGCGCCCGCCTGCGCCGATTACGCGCTGGGCTTGGGGCAGAAGCCGCTGTATCCCGCCGGTTTCACCCATTTCGCCTACGCCGACCCCGCCGCGCCCAAGGGCGGCACCTTTGCCATGCCGCTGCCCGGCAGCTTCGACACGCTCAACCCGTTCACGCTCAAAGGCACGCCCGAATCCGGCGTTTCCCTGCTCACGCTCGACACGCTGATGGCCGAAGGCGGCGACGACCCCTTCGCCATGTACGGCCTGATTGCCCGCGACGCCGCCGTCGCCCCCGACGGTCTTTCCGTAACCTTCACTCTCAACCCCGCCGCCCGCTTCCACAACGGCGACCCCGTGCTGGCCGCCGATGCCGCCGAATCCTTCCGCCTGCTCACCCGCGACGCCGCCGCCTCCCCGATGTGGAAACTGTATTGGGCGGATGTGGCTGCCGTGGAAACCCCCGCGCCGCGCACCCTGGTTTTCCGTTTCAAACGCAAAAACGCCGAACTGCCCCTCATCCTCGGCCAGCTCCCCGTGTTCTCGCGCAAAAGCTACCCGCAGGGGCTGGAAAAAGGCGGCGGCCAAGCCCCGATCGGCTCGGGCCCCTATCGTTTGGCCAAAACCGAATCCGGCCGCCTCGCCGTGTTCTCGCGCGACAAAAACTACTGGGCGCAAAACCTGCCCGCGCGGCGCGGCATGTACAACTTCGACACCGTGCGCCTGCACTATGTGCGCGACAATGCCGTGCTGGCCGAAGGCGTGAAGGCCGGCCGCTACGACTTCTCGCAGGAAACCTCCGCCCGCGCCTGGGCGCGCGCCTACCCCGAGGCCGCCCTGCAAAAACGCGGCCTGGCCAAAGCCGAGCTGCCCCACAGCAACACCGCCGGCATGCAGGGCTTCGTGATGAACCAACGCCGCGCCGCCCTCGCCGACATCCGCGTGCGCCGCGCCCTCATCCTCAGCTTCGACTTTGAAAACGTCAACAGCCGCATGATGTACAACGCCTACCGCCGCAGCCCCAGCTTCTTCACCAACAGCCCGATGGCCGCCGCCGGCCTGCCCGACGCCGCCGAAACCGCCCTGCTCGCCCCGCTGAAACAACACCTGCCCGAAGCAGTGTTCACCCAACCCGCCCCCGTTCCGCCCAAAAGCGACCCCGTCCTCGGCATCCGCCCCAACCTGATCGCCGCCCGCGCCCTGCTGCTGCAAGCGGGCTACCGCTACCGCAACGGCGTGCTTACCAACGCCAAAGGCGAGCCGCTGGTGTTGGAATTCCTCATCGGCAACAAACTCTTCGAGCGCGTCATCGCCAAATGGCAGCGCGACCTCGCCAAAATCGGCATCACCCTCAACGCCCGCACCGTCGATGCCTCCGTGTACCAAAAACGCCTCGACAACTTCGATTTCGACCTCACCACCGCCGTGTACGGCCAAAGCCAAAGCCCCGGCAACGAACAGGCCGGTTATTTCTCCTGCGCCGCCGCCAAAACCCCCGGCAGCCGCAACCTCGCCGGCCTGTGCCATCCTGCCGTGGAAGCCCTGCTCCCCCGCTTCGGCCGCACCGCCGACCGCGCCGAACTCACCACCGCCGCCCGCGCCCTCGACCGCGTGCTGCGCCACCAGTACATCATCGTCCCCAACTGGTACACCGACCGCCACCGCGTCATCCGCCGCGCCGCCCTCGGCGTTCCCGCCCGCCCGCCCAAGTATTACACCCCCGCCGCCTGGGCGTTGCAGACCTGGTGGGCAAAGGTAAAATAGGCCGTCTGAAAAGGCCGAATGCTGTTTTTCAGACGGCCTGCACAATCAAAAAGGCCGTCTGAAAACGCGTTTCCCCTGCCCGCGCAAATGCTTGTTTTATCCTCATCCGCCGTAAAACGCGGCCTCGGCGCAGCCGCAACACACATACCCGAAACACACACGGACACCCCATGACCGCCCCCATGTACACCCTGCTCGCCCTTGCCTTCCTGCTGGCCAACCTCCCCTTCCTCACCCCCCGCCTGTTCGGCCTCAAACTCCTGCCGCGCAAACACGCCGGCCACCACCTGCTCGAACTGGCCGCCGCCTACGCCCTCACCGCCGCCCTGGCCTATCTGCTCGAAAGCCGCACCGGCCCCGTCCACCCGCAGGGCTGGGAGTTTTACGCCGTAACCGTCTGCCTCTTCGCCGTCGCTGCCTTCCCCGGCTTCGTTTGGCGTTACTTCTGGAAAGACCGCGACAAACAGTAAACCCGCCACGCCATACGGCAAGAGGCCGTCTGAAAAGCGGAGCTTCGGCGCAGCCAAAACGCACAGCCTTTCAGACGGCCTCTTGCCGCTGCGTAGGGTGTGTGGCGCAAGCCACGCACGCGGATACGGCTGTTTATTGCAAAAAGGCCGTCTGAAAGCGCAGCTTCAACGAAGTTAAAACAGGGTTTCGGCGCAGCCAAAAACAAAACCCGTTTTTCAGACGGCCTCTTGCCACTGTGTAGGCTGTATGGCGCAAGCCACGCACGCGGTCTCTGTTTTCTGCCAAGCGGCCGCCTGCAATCCTTGCAAAACCTCGGACACTTCCAAACGCCGTCATTCCCGCCTGCACGGGAATGACGGCGCTTTTTTGTGTTTGGCGACGCAACGCCTCCACACCACGCAGTTTTGCCGCCTGTTTCCTGTTACGTTATACGCCTTGACAGTTTGCGTTCTTTTGATAAAATTTTTCCGTTTTTACATTATCACGCAAAATCTTTAAGGAACTGTCATGCCCGCAAACCGCCCGTCCCACCTTGCGCAGGCCGTATCCGCCGCACTGCTCCTGCTGCCCGCCCTCGCCGCCGCCGAAACCCCCGCCGCCCCCGTTGAAAGCGGCGAAGTGGCCGACGTTTATGTGCGCGAAACCGCCAAGCAGCACACGCGCAACTACACCGTGCCCGCCTCTTCCGCCGCCACCGGCATGAAGCTCACCCAGCGCGAAACACCGCAGTCCCTCTCCGTCATCACCGAAAAACAGATAGCCGACCAAAGCCTGGAAACCTTGCAGGAGGTGCTCAAACAAGTGCCGGGCGTGTATCACAGCAAAATGGGCAACAACGCCACCGGCGACAGCCAGTTTGCTGCGCGCGGCGGCGCAATCGACAGCATCACGGTAGACGGCAAATCCAAATTCCTCTATGAAAGCAAAGCCATCCGCCGCGCCACCAACAATCTCGACAGCGCGTTATACGAAGAAGTGGCCGTGATACGCGGCGCAAGCGGCCTCGCCAACGGCGGCTGGGGCGAACCCTCCGGCACGATCGCGCTCACCCGCAAAAAGCCGCACGCCAAAGCCGAAACCACCATTGAAGCCGACATTGGCTCGTGGAAACACTACCGCCTGATGCTCGATGCCAACGCGCCCCTGAACGCCGCCAAAACCCTGCGCGGCCGCGCCGTGTTTGTCGGCGACCACGGCGGCGACTACCTGCCCCACACCTCGCGCCACAACCACACGCTCTACGGCATCCTCGCCTACGACCCCGCCCCGAACACCCAAATCAGCGCGGGCGCGGAAATCCACACCGACCGCAACAGGGGCAGCTCGCGTTTCGGCTTCCTCACCATCGCCGGCGACGAATACGACGGCTTCAAACCCTTTAACGCCGACCCGCGCAAAAACTCCTCCGCCCGCTGGGCATACGGCCGCGAAAACTCCGCCGAACTGTTCGCCTCGCTGCGCCACGAATTCGGCAACGGCTGGACGCTCAAAGGCGATTACAGCTACATCCGCAACAAAAGCGAAATGCTCTCCGGCATCGCCGGCACCTACGAAATCGCCTCCGACTTTTCCAGCGTCGTCAGCGCCGATTTCGACAAAGGCCGTCTGAAAGAACACAATTTCTCGCTCAAACTCGACGGCCAATACCCGCTGTTCGGCCGCAACCACGACTTTGCAGGCGGCATCAGCTATCTCAACAGCAAAGACACCCCCTCGTATTACACCGAGCCCGAAGTGCCCGTGCCCGATCTGCGCCTGTTTGACGGCAATGTCGCCAAACCCGACATTGCCTACCGCCGCGACGGCCTCGAACACAGCCGCAACCTTTCCGTTTTCGCCTCCACCCGCTTCAAACTCACCGGCAAATGGTCGCTGATTGCGGGCGGCCGCTGGACCGACTGGAAATACCGCTACATCACCAGCCGCAGCCGCTTCGTCGATACCAAACGCGGCAAAACCATCTTCGTGCCCTACCTCGCCGCAACCTACGACTTCACCCCCAACCTCACCGCCTACGCCAGCTACACCACCGTGTTCCGTCCGCAGGTGCGCTACCTCTCCGCCTCGGGCGACGCGCTCGACCCCCTCGAAGGCAAAACCTACGAGGCCGGCCTCAAAGGCGCGTGGTTTGAAGGCCGTCTGAACGCCGCCCTCTCGGTCTACCAAAACCGCCGCGACAACCTCGGCATCTATGCCGGACGCCTGCGCAACGGCGAAAGCTACTACCGCGCCACCGACCACACCAAAAACACCGGCGGCGAAATCTCCCTCAGCGGCCGCCTCACCGACCGCTGGCTGATCAACACCTCCTACGCCCGCTCCAAAACCAAAGACAGCCAGGGCAGGCAAATCAAAGCCTCCTACCCCGTGCACCTGTTCAAACTCTTCACCAGCTACGACCTAAGCGACCGCCTCACCCTCGGCGGCAACCTCAACTGGCAGAGTGCGATCACCGACGCCCTCAACCGCCCCGAAGTAAGCGAACCCGACGCCATAGCCGCCCTCACCCAGCGCGCCTACGCCACCGTCGATCTGATGGCCAAATACCGCGTCGGCAAAAGCACCACCGTATCGCTCTACGCCGAAAACATCGGCAACAAATACTACAAAACCATGCCCGACATCCACGTCTACGGCACCCCGCGCAGCTACACCCTCTCGCTGCGGCATACCTTTTAAACCCACGGTTTGAAAACAAAAAAGGCCGTCTGAAAACCGGAATATCGGTTTTCAGACGGCCTCCGGCATGAGCCGCGCCCCAGGCAATGCCCGAACCATACGCAGGGTGTGCTGCCCCGAGGCGGCGCACGCGTTCCCTGTTCCGCACCAAATGCCCGCGTATCCCGCCAACCCGCAACCGCATGCGCGGCTTTTCCCGTTTAAAGCACGCCCGATTTCAGTCTGTCTAGCTTTGCCCCTTTCTCCCTTAATGAAAAATGAATTAAAATATCACCCCCTTAGCAAATCTTGTTTCAAATTAACAAAGGAAAATCATGAAACAAACAATTCTGGCTGCCCTTGCCAGCCTGCTCCTCGCCCACCAAGCCCTTGCCGAAACCCTGCCCATGCCTGTAGAAAAGCTGGGCGAGGTGCAGGGCGTGCCGTTTTACAAAGGCTACGGCTCATCCATTGATGCCGACCCGCAAAACCCCAACCGTTTCTACGGCTTAACCGACCGCGGCCCCAATGCCGACGGCGGTGAAGATGTCAAAATCTTCCTGCTGCCGCATTTCACGCCCAGCATCGGGCATTTTGAAATCCAAGCCAATGGCAAAATTAAAAAACTGCGCGACATCCCGCTGAGAGACGCCCACGGCAAACCGCTCACCGGCCTGCCCAACCCCGCAGGCTACGGCACATCCAAAGAAACCGTAGTGGATGCAAACCACCAGCTTTTGCAGCGCGACAAAACCGGCATCGACAGCGAAGGGCTGGCGGTGATGCGCGACGGCACATTCTGGGTGTCCGACGAATACGGCCCGCACATCGTACATTTTGACCGCAACGGCATCGAGCTGGAACGCATGAGCCCGCGCGGCGTGCACACCACCGGCCGCCGCCTGCCTGCGATGCTCGGGCATCTGCGCCCCAATCGCGGCATGGAAGGCATCACCACCACGCCGAGCAACCGCGTGCTGGTGGGCATCATGCAGTCCGCGCTGTACAACCCGAGCAAGCAGGCGGTGGTAAATAAATCGGTAACGCGCATTTTGATGTTTGACCTGGCAACGGGCAAAACCAAACAATATCTGTATCAGCAAGGCGGCGATTTTTGGAAAAACTCCGAAATCCGCGCCATCGACGAGCACCGCTTTTTGGTGGACGAACACAACGGCAAAGACGTGAAACACGTTTACCTGATTGATTTGAACGGCGCAACCGACGTGTCCGACCCCGCCGACAGCGCAACCGGCTTGAAAGTAAACGGCAAAGCCATCGAAGAAAATTCATGGGAAGAACTCGCCGCCGCAGGCATCAAACCCGTGCGCAAAACGCTGGTGAGCGACGTGAAAAAAGACGTGGACTTCCAGTCGTCCAAATTTGAAGGCATGTGGGTTGCCGACGGCGGCAAAACGCTGTGGATCATCAACGATGACGATTTCGGCATCGATTCCAAAGACGACCACACCATCGTTCCCAAACGCCTGCCCAACGGCCAAACCGACGCCACACGCCTGTACCGCATTCCGCTGAACATCAAATAAGGACGTGCAGGGTACACCGTACCGGCGGAACAAAGCAGCCTGAAAACCGGCATTTCGGTTTTCAGGCTGCTTTTGCTTTGACTAGACTTTATATAGCGGATACAGATCAAAAGTATCTGATGTAGGCCGGGCTTCAGCCCGGCAAAATATCGGATAAATAGTGAGTTAGCCGGGCTGAAGCCCGGCCTACGATGGGTATCTTTTATTTTGTTCGACTATAACGCCGCCGGCACTTTCGCCGCCGCCTCTTCCACCGCCACGCTTTGCGCTTGGCTGTCGGTGCGGCGGGCGTATTCGACTTTGCCCTCTTTCAGGCTGCGGTCGCCAATCACGATGTGGTGCGGGATGCCGAGCAGCTCGGAATCGGCCGGCAGCATGTCCGCGCCAAATGCCCGTGCCCCCGCAACCGCGTGCGCGGCTTGCGCATACACCCTACACAGCGGCAGAGGCCGTCTGAAAGCGGAGCTTCAACAAAGTTAAAACGCAGTTTCGGCGCAGCCAAAAACCGTTTTGCCGTTTTTCAGACGGCCTCATCGTGTTTGGCGGCGGGGTGGGTGGCGCGGCTGCGGATGACTTTGGCCAGCGCGTAGGCGGTGTCGCATTGGCGGGTGAAGGGATAGCTCGGGGTAATGAGCAGCAGATCCAGGCAGGTTTCGGCGGTGATGATGCGGTTGGAGCCGTAGCGGCGCGCGTCGTGTTCGATATACAGGAAAAGTTCCAGCAGTGATCCCTCGCCGCTCCTATAACAAAGTACTTTTGCATTGCAGATGTGTTCCCAGCGTAAAAAACGCTTGCCGCTGGTCAGGGTGTCGAAGCGGATGCCGTCGTCTTCGAGGCGGATGAATTCGCGCCGTTTTCGGGTGTATTGCCAGACGGGATCGAAATACAGGATCAGCAGCGACAGGCCGCCGCAGGAAAAGGTGAAAACGAGCAGTACCAGTGTCGAAACAATGTTCAAATCGCTGCCCCCGCCGCCGCTGAACACGATGCGGGAGTCGGGATATTTGACAAAGAACGTAATGTCAATAAGGAATCTTGACAGGCAGAGCATGCAAACCAGCATGCAGATATAAAACCATATCGGGATGTGGTCGGAGAACGCCCATTCGCGCACTTCGGCGGGATCGGGCGGGGGATGGCTGCGTAGCAGCTTCGGTTGCGATTCCGGCGTGGGTTCGGTCATCAACGGAACGCCTGTTATGTTTAGGCCGTCTGAAAAACGTGTTTTTCAGACGGCCTGTTTGTTTTACGCCCGCAAAGCCGCCAATACTTTCGCTGCCGCTTCTTCCACCGCCACGCTTTGCGCCTCGCTGTCGGTGCGGCGGGCGTATTCGACTTTGCCCTCTTTCAGGCCGCGGTCGCCGATCACAATGCGGTGCGGGATGCCGAGCAGTTCGGAGTCGGCCAGCAGCACGCCGGCGCGTTCGTCGCGGTCGTCCAGCAGCACGTCCGCGCCGGCAGCGCAGAGTTCGGCGTAAATTTTGTCGGCGGCTTCGCGCACGGCGTCGGATTTTTTGTAGTTCATCGGCACGATGACGGCTTGGAAGGGTGCCATCGCGTCGGTCCAGATGATGCCGCGCCCGTCGTTGTTCTGCTCGATGGCGGCGGCGACGATGCGGGTGATGCCGATGCCGTAGCAGCCCATTTCCATGATTTGCGACTTGCCGTTGCTGTCCAAAAACGCGGCGTTCATGGCGGCGGAGTATTTGTCGCGCAGTTGGAACACGTGGCCGACTTCGATGCCGCGCGCCAGTTTCAGGCTGCCTTTGCCGCACGGGCTGGGGTCGCCCTCAACCACGTTGCGCAAATCGGCAAATTCGGGCTCGGCGGCGTCGCGGCCGAAGTTGAAACCGGTGTAGTGCCAGCCGTTGTCGTTGGCACCGATCACCCAGTCCGCGCCTTTTTCGACGGCGAAATCGGCGTAAACCTTGCCTTTAAAGCCGACCGGGCCGAGCGAGCCGCCGTCCGCGCCGAATTGGGCGCGGATAAGTTCGGGCGCGGCGAAGGTGAGCGGGGCTTTTACGCCCGCGAGCTTTTCGGCTTTGATGTCGTTGAACTCGTGGTCGCCGCGCAGCAGCAGCAGCACGATTTCGCCCTCGTTTTCGCCCTCGACCACGATGGATTTCAGCGTCTGCTCGACGGGAATGTTCAAAAACCGCACCAGCGATTCGATGGTTTTCACATTCGGGGTGGACACTTTTTCCAACGCTTTTTCAGACGGCCTCCTCTCGCCCTGCAAGCGCAGGGTCTGCGCCAGCTCGATATTGGCGGCGTAGTCGGATGCGTCGCTGTATGCGATGACGTCTTCGCCGCTCTCGGCCAGCACTTGGAACTCGTGCGAACCCGTGCCGCCGATGCTGCCGGTGTCGGCGGCCACGGGGCGGTAGTTCAGGCCGAGTCGGTCGAAGATGCGGCAGTAGGCGTCGTACATGGGCTGGTAGCCGTCGCGCACCAGCGATTCGTAGTCGGCGTGGAAGGAGTAGGCGTCTTTCATCACAAATTCGCGCGCGCGCATCACGCCGAAACGCGGGCGCACTTCGTCGCGGAATTTGGTTTGGATGTGGTAGAAGTTTTTGGGAAGCTGCTTGTAGCTGGTGATTTCTTTGCGCACGATGTCGGTAATGACTTCTTCGCAGGTCGGCCCCATGCAGAAATCGCGCTCGTGGCGGTCTTTCAGGCGCAAGAGTTCCTTGCCGTAAAACTCCCAGCGGCCGGATTCCTGCCACAATTCGGCGGGCTGGACGACGGGCATCAGCAGCTCGACGCTGCCCGCGCGTTCCATCTCTTCGCGCACCACGCGCTCGACTTTGCGCAACACGCGCAAGCCCATCGGCATCCAGGTGTAGAGGCCGGAGGCGTTGGCTTTGATGAGACCCGCGCGGATCATCAGCTTGTGGCTGGCCAGCGCGGCTTCGGCGGGAGCTTCTTTGAGGGTGGAGATGAAGAATCGGGAGGCTTTCATAGTGGCGGTCTCTCTTTTGTTGTGGGATTTGTTAAGAAATGATGGCAGATTGTAGCGTGAAACGGCGGATTTTGGCGGGCGTTTTCCACCCTTATTTGCGGCCGTCTGAAAATTTTCTGCCGCGTTTTTGCGGCGGCGGCGCGGGCGGGAAACGGGTCTGTCAAGCGGGTTTTATGCACATTTTTCCACCGCTTTGTTTTGCTTGGCAATTTGCTTTTTTCAGACGGCCTCTGATGCGGGTTTTGCTTTATCTGTTTGATTTTAAATGTTTTATAGTTTGTATGTTTTTTGGGCAGGGCGGCTCGGGCGGTTGCGGGCAAAGGGTTTTTGCCGCTTGCCCATAGTTTGCCCACAGACTTATCCACAGATTTTGTGGGTAAGCGCGGCGCAATGGAAAGAGGCCGTCTGAAAACGCCGAAGCTGCGCTTTCAGACGGCCTCTGCGCCTGTTCAGACGGCCTGTTTCTTCACAAAGATTTTCGCCAGCACCAGCCCGATGAGGAAACCGGCGGCGGCGGGCAGCATCCAGCCCAAGCCCTGCGGGTAGAGCGGCAGCGCGCCGGTGAGGTAGGCGTCGGCCTGCATAATCCAGTCGTCTTTGGACTGCTCCAACATGCCGTGCAGAGTGCGCCAGCCGTCGATGATGGCGACGGGGGCGGTGCCGAGCATGGTGGCGGCGTACACGATGCGCCGAGAGCCGAAGAATTTATCCAAAAAGGCCAGGATAATCAGCACCATCGTCAGCGGGTACAGCAGCATCAGCGCGGGCACGGAGAATTTCACGATGCCGGTGAGGCCGACATTGGCAAAGGCCAGCGAAACCAGGGTGAAGATGATGATCCAGTTGCGGTAGGACACCTGCGGAATCAGGCGGGCGAAGTATTCGCCGCAGGAGGTAATCAGGCCGACGGAGGTGGAGAGGCAGGCCAGCAGCACAATCACCGCCAAGAGGATGTTGCCCGGCGCGCCGAAATAGAAATTCGCCGCTTTGGCCAGCACCACCGCGCCGTTTTCCTGCATGCCGATTTGGCCGACGCTGCTCGCGCCCATGTAGGCGACAAAGGCGTACACCAGCGCGAGGAAGGTGATGGCGACGATGCCGGCGCGGGAGGTGAGGTAGAGCACCTCTTCTTTTTTCTCGTAGCCCATGCCGCGCACCGCGTCAATCACGATGATGGCGAACACCAGCGAGGCGAGCGCGTCCATCGTGCCGTAGCCCGCAATCAGCCCCTTCACCATCGGGGTTGCGGCGTATTCGGCCGAGGGCGGCTGCAAGGGAGCCATCGGGAAAATCGCGGCGTACACCACCAAAACGGCGATGGACAGCAGCAGCGCGGGGGTGAGCACCTTGCCCACGCGGTCCACCAGCTTGCCGGGCGACACCGACAGCCAGTAGCTCACGGCGAAAAACAGTGTGGCAAAGCCCGCCAGCCATGCCTGCAATTCGGAAATCTGATATTTCCCCAACGAAAACAGAATGTTGGTCGAACGCGCTTTCAGTTGCGCATCGTCGCCCAAAAAGGGCTGGATGGCGATGTCGAAGGCAACCGTGGCATTGCGCGGCGACACAAACAGGGGGCCGATGGCCAGATACAGCACCACGGCAAACACAATGCCGTACCACTTGGCCACGCGTCCGGCCAGGTCCTGCACGTCGTGCGAATTGGAGTAGGCAATCGCCAGCACGCCCATCAGCGGCAGCCCCACGCCGGTAATCAGAAAGCCCAGCGTGGCGGGCAGGATGGCCGAACCGGCGTTCTGCCCCATCGTGGGCGGGTAAATCAGGTTGCCCGAGCCGAAAAACAGCGCGAACAGCATCAGGCCGGTGGCCAGAAAGGCCGATTTTTTGGTGTTTGAGGTCATGATTCAGATACCTGTTTGAAACAAGAAGGCCGCCCTCGGGCGGTGTGTGCGGGGCAATATAGCAGATTCCGCCTGCAAAGTGAGGGTTTTTATCAAGTTATGTGAGTTTGTGTTACTAAAGGGGCGGGATGGGGCAGAAGCCGTCTGAAAGCGCAGCTTCGGCGCAGCCAAAAGCGTATTTTGATTTTTCAGACGGCCTATATTGTTGGGGTAGGGTGTGTGGCGTAAGCCACGCACGCGGTTTGGGTTTGGGAGGAGAGCGCGAATTTGGTTGGCGGCAGAGACTGCGCGCGCCGCTGGGGCGACAAGTCCCAGTCCAATATCAAAGGCCGTCTGAAAACACAGTTTCGGCGTAGCTAAAACCGGTTTTCAGACGGCCTCCAAACCGTTTACAGCCGCGTAACCGACAGCACGCCGCGTATGCCGCCAAGGTCGGCCAGCACGCGCGACAGGTCGTTTACCTGCCTGATTTCCAAGGTGAAACGCATGCTGGCTTCCAAATCGCGCGACTGGGTTTGCACGCCGGTTACGTTGATTTTGTGCCGCGCCAGATTGTCGGACACGTCGCGCAAGAGGCCGCTGCGGTCTTGGGCGCGGATTTCGATGTCCACGGCGAACACCTGGCTGCCGTCCGCCCCGCTCCATGCGGCGGGCAGCACTTTTTCCGGCGATTGGGCGGCCAGCTTTTGCAGCGACGGGCAGCTTGCGCGGTGGACGGAAATGCCTTTGGTGCGGGTAACGAAGCCGACGATGTCGTCGGGCGGCGCGGGTTTGCAGCATTTGGCCAGCGTGGTCAGCAGGCCGTCTTCGCCGTCCACCAGAATGCCGTTGCGGCTGCTTTTTTGGATTTTCGACTGCCGCACGATGTTTTCTTCGCTGACGGCTTCGGGCTGCGGTTCGGCCAGTGCGCCGCAGGCTTTCTGCACGGCGCGGGCGGAGATTTCGCCTTGTCCGACGGCGGTGTAGAGCTCGTCGGTTTTTTTGAAGCCGAGGTTTTCGGCCAGGTCTTGCAGATTGGGTTTGGGGTGGATTTTGGCGAGCAGGCGGTCGAGTTGGGCGCGGCCGTTTTCGCGCACGGCATCGGCGTTTTGGCGGCGGATGTAGGCGCGGATTTTTGCAATCGCTTTGTTGGATTTCACCCAGCCTTCGTAGAGCCAGTTGACCGACGGCTCGCCCTCTTTGGCGGTGATGATTTCGACGCGCTGGCCGTTTTCCAGCGGGGTGGACAGCGGCACGATCTGGCCTTCGACTTTCGCGCCGCGACAGCGGTCGCCGATGCTGCTGTGCAGGGCATAGGCAAAATCGATGGGTGTTGCGCCGGTGGGCAGCGACAACACTTTGCCGTGCGGCGTTAACACATAAATGGTGTCGTTGAAGAGTTCGGTTTTGAAGGCGGCGGCGAGGTCTTCTTTGCCGCTTTCGGCCATGTTTTCGCGCCAGTCGAGCAGTTGGCGCAGCCAGGCGATTTTCTGTTCGTAGGCCGCGTCGCCCTTGCCGCCTTCTTTGTAACGCCAGTGGGCGGCCACGCCGAATTCGTTGAACTGGTGCATTTCAAAGGTGCGGATCTGCACTTCCACGCCTTTGTCTTCGGGGCCGACAATCACGGTGTGCAGCGACTGGTAGCCGTTGCCTTTGGGGTTGGCGATGTAGTCGTCAAACTCGCCGGGAATCGGCTGCCACAGGCTGTGGACGATGCCCAGCGTGGTGTAGCACTCGGCCACGCTGTCCACCAGAATGCGCACGGCGCGGATGTCGTACAGGCCGTCGAAATCCAGCTTTTTCTTGACCATCTTTTTATAGATGGAATAGATGTGCTTGGGGCGGCCGGCCAGGTCGTAATGGCGCACGCCGTGCCGCGCCAGCTCGGTGCGCAGTGTGTCGAGGAAATGGTCGATGTATTCGAGCCGCTCGGTGCGCTTTTCGTCCAAAAGGCGGGCGATGCGGCGGTATTCTTCAGGATTTTGATGGCGGAAGCCCAAGTCTTCGAGCTGCCATTTGAGCTGCCACACGCCCAAACGGTTGGCCAGCGGCGCGAAAATGTCGAGCGTTTCCTTGGCGATGGCGCGTTTTTCGGGGCTGTCGGGCACGCCGCCGAGAAAATGCAGGGTTTGCGTGCGCATCGCCAGTTTGATGATGACCACGCGGATGTCGGACACCATCGCCAGCAGCATCTTGCGCATGGTTTCCGCCTGCGCCGCGCGTTCTTCGGGCGTGGCGAGGCTGTCCATGCGGGCGAAATGGGTGAGCTTTTGCACCTCGTCGATGCCGCGCACCAGATCGGCCACGGTTTTGCCGCATTTCTCCGCCACCTCTTCATACCAGCCTTCGCGGTAGGACGATACGTCGGCCAGCACGGCGGCGGCGGCGGCTTCGGGCAGCAGATCGATCTGCGCCACCGTCCGCGCCGTTTCCAAAAGGTGCGCCAGCAGCGGCTCGCCCATCGGCGTGGCGGCATCGGCGGGGTAGGCGGCCTGCGCCAGAGCCAGTGCCTGTTCCAGCATCGTCTGCTGCGCCGCATCCTGCGCGGCGGCATATTGCGCAAACCATGAAGAGGCCGTCTGAAAATCCTCTTTGCCGTTGGGCGAAACCGTGCCAACCATAAAACACTCCGAATCCGAATGCGGAAAAAAGACGGGGCATTGTAGCCCAAAGGCCGCCGCTGCGCTAAGCCGGCGGGCGTTTGCAGGCGGCCTTTGCGCCTTCTATGCAGGCCGTCTCCGCCGACGCGGGGATGCCGTTTCTGAAAACAAAAAAGCATCCGGAAAAACCGGATGCCTTCGGGCGGAAAATCGGATTAGCTGAGGTTGCGTTCCACGTCGACCAAAGAGCGGCGGGCAAGAGCCAGGTTGGATTTGGATTTGTCCAATACGGAGTAGAGGAACAGGCCTTCGTGTTTTTTCAGAGGGCGGATGAGGTGGTATTGTTTGCCCAAGGTAATCAGGATGTCTTCGATCACATCGTTGAGGCCGAGCATTTTCATGGTTTTCATCTTCGCGCTGACCACTTCGGTGTTGCCTGCAGCGGCGATTTCGAGGTCGATGGAGGGCGAGCCGCCGCCGGCCAGCATCATGCCGCTTTCAAAATCGACAACGGCCGCAGCCAGTGCGCCGTCCACGTTCAACATTTCCGATACTGCTTTATCGTAATTCATAATACACTCCAAAGGATAACAAGTTAGTAAGGGAAACCGGACTGCTGCTGAACCAAGCCGACGGTTTCCGCCGTTTCGATAATGTGATGTGGTTTTTATGCCGGACCGCCCGGCAACGGTTACCGGCCGGAGGGGCGGCGGTAAAGTTGGGCGCAGTATATGCCTGCGGTTTAATTAAGTAAACCGCCGCGCTGCTTAAATTTCAGGCAACATAGCCTGCCATTAGTCGGGTTTTCCTGCCGTTTGTTTATTTTTGAAAAAATACCCCATAAAAAACAACAATAAACATTTGATTAAATTTTCAGCACATATTTTGTAAAAAATAGTTAATTGTTTATTTGAAACAACGCTTTGGCAACCTGCCGGTTTGGCGGTATGATTCGCGCGGCCTTCGGCGGCGGCCTGTTTCCCCGTTTTGCCGCCCCAGCAAGGAGACAAAAAAATGAAATTCTACATCTACGACCACTGCCCCTTCTGCGTGCGCGCCCGCATGATTTTCGGCCTGCGCGGCGTGGCGGTGCAGCAGATTTTTTTGCAAAACGATGATGAAGCCACCCCCATCCGCATGATCGGGGCGAAACAGCTTCCGATTCTGGAAAAAGACGACGGCACGTTTATGGGCGAGAGCCTCGACATCGTGCGCCATATCGATGAAACTGCGGGCAAAGGCCGTCTGAAAGAGGCCGTGCGCCCCGAAATTCAGGCATGGTTGGACAAAGTCGGCCAATACGCCAACAAACTCATCCAGCCGCGCGACGTGCTGGCCGGTTTCCCCGAATTCGCCACGCCCTCGGCGGTTGCCTATTTCACCGAACGCAAACAAAAGCTGATCGGGGATTTCGCCGAAAATCTGGAAGCGACCGGCCGCTATCTGGCGCAGCTCGATGCCGACCTGGCGGAGCTGGAACCCCTGATTGCCACGCCCGCATCGGCCGAAGCGGCGGGGATGGAAGACATCCTGCTGTTCCCGCTCCTGCGCAACCTCACCATCGTGCGCGGCCTGGTGCTGCCGCCGAAAACGGCGGCCTACGTTGCGGCGGTGTCGGCCATGAGCGGCGTGCCGCTTTTGACGGATAAGGCAGTCTGAAAAGATTGCCGCCCAAGCGCAGAGGCCGTCTGAAAACGCAGCTTTCAGACGGCCTTTCGTGTAGGTCGGGCATAAATGCCCGACCTACAGAACTTGGAGTAGGTTCAATCAGGTAGGTTGGGTTCCGACCCGACATCATCGGACGATCGGGAAGTGTTGGGTCAAGACCCAACCTACTACCGTCTGATGCAGCGGGGTAGGGTGTGTCGCCCTGAGGCGGCGCACGCGTTTTCTGCCGCCCGACAAATTTGCGCGTTTCCACAGCCCAAACCGCGTGCGTGGCTGCGCCACACACCCTACAAAGCGGCAAAAGGCCGTCTGAAAAACAGATTTTCAGACGGCCTTTTTAACGGGCGGGCGGCCTTATGCCACGGCGTTGAGGTAGTTCAGGGCGATGAAGCGGTTTTCGGGGTCGAGGCCGGTGATGCGCAGTTTGACGGTGGTGCGCGGGGGCAGTTCGACGGGGAGGCCGGTGGCGCGGACGGTGAGGGGCAGGCCGGTGAGGCGGACGAGGTCGTCTTTGAGGACGGCGGCTTCGGTTTCGGCGGCGTTGTTCTGTTGCAGCCAGACGAGGCTCCAATAGTGTTCGAGTTCGCGCTGGAAGTCCTGGCAGGCGGTGTAGGCGGTTTCAAAGTCGCGCAGTTGGGCGAAGAGGGCGGGGTCGTTTTTTTCAAAACGGGGTTCGCTGCCGCCGGTCAGGGCGATGAGCTGCCGCTGGTTGACCCAGTCGGCGGCGCGGCGCAGGGGGGAGGTGAACCAGCCGTAGTGGGCAACGCCCATGCCGATGTGGGCTTCGGCGCGGGTGCTCATGCGCACTTTGCCGGGGGCGGGTTGGACGCGGAAGAGGCCGGGCAGGCCGGCTTCGTCGAGCATTTGCGCCCAGGTGCTGTTGGCGAGGATCATCATTTCGCTGACGAGGGTGTCGATGGGGGAGTTGCGCTCGCGTCGGGTTACGGCGACGCGGCCGTCGGGGAGCAGTTCGATGCCGCAGTCGTATTGCACGGGGCGGTCGGGTTCGTATCTGCCGCGCTGTTTTTGCCGTTCTATGGCGAGGCGGTAAAGCCAGGCGAGGTCGTTGTGATGGGGGAAGGCGTTGCCGCCCTGTGTGCCGGTTTCGCGGTTGAAGTGGGGTTCGATGTGTTGGATGCGCAGGTTGTGGGCGATGGCGACGCGTTCGGTTTTGCAGACGGGGTTGGTGATTTGGAAGTCGGCGTCTACGTCGAAATAGAGGCTGAGGGCGGGCGGAGTGCGTCCGGCGTCGAGGCTGAATGCGGCGATCCAGTTGTCGGGCAGCATGGTGATTTTGCCGCCGGGGAAGTAGGCGGTGCTTTGGCGTTGGAAGACGGTGGCTTCGATGGCTTCGGAAAGGGCGGGGGCGGCGATGTGGATGCCGACGCGTTTTTTTCCGTCGGGCAGGTCTTGTACGGAGAGGGCGTCGTCCACTTCGGTGGTGGATTCGTCGTCGATAGAGAAGGCGCGCACGTTTTCGGCAAGGGGCAGCTCGGGCAGTTCGGGCAGGGGGGTGGCGGGGGGCTGCACGCCTTGGGGGTATTGGCGCAGCTCGAAGCCTTCGCGCAGGTATTGGGGCAGGGAGGGGATGCCGCCGGTGTGTCGCGCCAGTTCGTAGTGGCTGAGTTTGAGCGCGTCGGCGGCTTTGGCGAAGGCTTTGTAGGCGGGGCTTTGTTTGTCGGGGGCGTGGAGGATGGTTTTGAGTTCGACGGCGATTTCGGCGGGCAGTTCGCCGTTTTTCAGACGGCCTGTCCAGTCTTCGATTTGCGCGTCCTGCTGTTTTTTGCGCTCGATGGCGGCCAGGGCTTGTTTGAGGGTGTCTTCGGGGGCGGCTTTGAAGATGCCTTTGCCCTTTTTGTAGAAGTACATCGGGGCGGCGTAGAGGGCGATGAGGGTGGCGGCCAGCTCGGTTTTGGACGGGGCGCGGCCGTAGTATTCGGCGGCGGCTTCGGCGGCGGTGAATTCTTCCGCGCCGCCGGTTTCCCACAGCAGGCCGGTATCGATCTGCGCGGCTTCGGCCTGCGCGGCGGCGAGGAAGGCGGCGGGGTCGCCGTCGAATTCGGTGAAGACGTTGGCGGCTTTGATTTTGGCGCGTTTGCCGCTGAGGGTGTCGGCCTGGTAGGCGGCTTCGGTTTTTTGGACGATGCGGGCGGTTTTGAATTGTCCGGATTCTTCGTAAAAGATGTTCATGACGGCTTTGGGCGGGCTGGTGTAAACGGCGGGATTATACAGATTAGGGTCTGTTGACAATCAACGTTTCGGCGGCTTTTACGCCCTAAACGGCATCTGCCGCGTTGCAAATCCCCGCAAGGTGTCCAACCTTGCTGCGGTTTGCGCCTTGCATCTGCCGTTTTATGACGCAAAATCCGCTGCAAAAGTCGAATGTCAACAGACCCCGGCTACAACAGAGGCCGTCTGAAAAACATTTTTTCAGACGGCCTTTTCGGTATGGGCGGTGCGCCGGGACGGTGAATACGGGTTTTTAGTCGGCGAACTGTTTTTTCATGCGTTCGCGCCGCTCCTGCGCTTCGACGGACAGGGTGGCGGTGGGGCGGGCGAGCAGGCGTTTGAGGCCGATGGGTTCGCCGGTGTCGCGGCAGTAGCCGTATTCGCCCTGGTCGATGAGGCGGATGGTGTCTTGGATTTTGTTCAGCAGTTTGCGTTCGCGGTCGCGGGTGCGCAATTCCAGCGCGTATTCTTCTTCCTGCGTGGCGCGGTCGGCGGGGTCGGGGGCGGTTTCGTGTTTTTTCAACTCGGCGGCGGTGTCGGTTGCGTTGGCAATCAGTTCTTCCTGTTGTTTGAGCAGCAGCTCGCGGAAGAATGCAAGCTGGTCTTCGTTCATGTATTCGTCTTCCGGGCCGTTCCAGTCGATGATGTCCTGTTCGGTCAGTTTGGCCATGGTTGCCTCTCTATCGGTTTGTGATAAAACTTTTTTAATCAATATGATGTGGCGCATCGCACCGAAAAAAACCACCCGTGCTCCGACGGGTGGCGCGCATGATAGCACGGATTATCCTTTTAACTTTTGTTTTGCAATCCGCTTACATTTCTTAATCGGCAGGGCATGCGGCGTGCCGCAGCCGCGTTTTTCAGACGGCCTGAAACTGTTGTTCCATTTCCCGCGAACGCGCCACGCAGGCTGCCGCGCCTTTGGCAATGGCTTCGGCGACGTGTTCGGCTTTGAAGGTTTCGACGGCCTCGTGGGTGGTGCCGCCTTTGGAGGTAACGTTTTGGCGCAATACTGTGAAGTCTTCGCCGGTTTGCGCGGCCAGTTCGACCGCGCCTCGGAAGGTGGCGAGGCTGAGTTTGCGTGCGTCTTCGCGGCTGAATCCTTGTTGTTCGGCGGCGGTTTGCAGGGCTTCGAGCAGGTAGAAGACATAGGCCGGGCCGCTGCCGCTGATGCCGGTGATGTTGTGCATTTTGTCTTCGCTCTCGAGCCAGACGGTTTGGCCGACGCTTTGCATGATGCGCTCGGCCACGGCCTTGTCGGCATCGGAGAGGCCGTCTGAAAACAGGCCGGAGACGCCCATGCCGATTTTGGCGGGGGTGTTGGGCATCACGCGCACAATGCGGCGCGTGCCGCCGAGATAAGCGGAAAGGGTGGCAATGCTCAAACCGGCGGCCACGGAGAGCACCAGCGCGCCGCCGGTTTTCACGCCCGCGCAGGCGGCCTGCATGTCCTGCGGTTTGACGGCCAGTACCAGCACGTCGTCCGCGCCCAATTCGGGCAGGGTTTCGGACACGGACACGCCGAGTTCTTTCACCAAGCGTTCGCGTGTGGCTGCGCTGCGGTCGGCAAGGTGCACCTTGTAGCCGCCCTGTTTCACCAAACCGCCCGCAATGGCGGAGGCCATATTGCCGCCGCCGAGGAAATAGATGTTCATGTTTCGCTCCTTATATATATTATATATATATATAGAAATCGGTTTTGCATGGTTGAGGCCGTCTGAAAAACAGTTTTTTCAGACGGCCTTTGCCAAAGGTTTGCCGTAGAAATCCGTGTCCAAACCGTCGGCGTAGGGGTGGTATCGGTTTGCCAAACCTGCGCGCCGCGTCTCAGCCATTCGGTGTAGGCGCAAAGCTCTGCGGCGTGTTCGGGCGCGGCGGCGAAAATGCCGTTATGGCGGTGGGATTCGGCGATGTGTTCCAGCAGCGCAAGGAGGTTTCCGTTGCAGCGCAGTTTGTGCGGCGCAAGCCGCAACAGGGTGCGGATGAAGCGCAGCTCGTCGGCAAAATCGAGAACGGTCGGCAGGGTCTGCGCTTCGGCGCACAGCGCGGCAAGGGTTTGGTCGGCCGTTTGCATTTTTCAGACGGACTTTTGCCTTGCGGCCGCCCCGTAGTCGCGCCGCCCGAATACCGCGCTGCCGATGCGCACATGCGTCGCGCCGCAGGCAACCGCCGTTTCCCAGTCGCCCGACATGCCCATCGACAGCACGTCCGCCGCCACGCCCACCGCGTTCAAATCCGCCAGCAGCTTTTGCATTGTGCCGAACTGTTCGGCCAACGCCGCCCCGTCCGCTCCCGCTTCGGCCACGCACATCAGCCCGCGCACGCGCAGATTGGGCAGTTTGGCAACCTCGCAAGCCAGCGCGACGGCCTCTGCGGGCGGCACGCCGTGTTTAGCCGCCTCACCCGCAATGTTCACTTCGACGCACACCTGCAAAGGCGGCATTTCAGACGGCCGCTGCGCACTCAGCCGCTGCGCGGTTTTCAGACGGCCTATGGTGTGCACCCAATGGGCGCGCTCGGCCACGGCTTTGGTTTTGTTCGACTGCACGTCGCCGATAATGTGCCACACAATATCGGGCAGATCGGCCAGATCGTCGGCTTTGGCCAGCCATTCCTGTATATAGTTTTCGCCGAAATCGCGCGCTCCGGCGGCATACACCGCGCGGATGTCGTCCGCCGGAAAGGTTTTCGACACCGCCACCAGGCGCACGCTTTCAGACGGCCTGCCCGCCTTTTGCGCCGCCGCCGCCAGCTTTTGCACCAGATTCTGATAATTGTGTTGCAGGGTTACCATGATAATTGCCTGATTGGACTGGAATTTACCGATTTGTGCAGATTTGCATGGAATAAAACGGCGTTCTTAATTAAAATGGGCGTTATTTTTTGCAAGAAATTGTAACTGAAAAAGACAAGGGCCACATTATGCAAATTACCGACTTGCTCGCATTCGGCGTGAAAAACAAAGCGTCCGACTTACACCTCTCCTCCGGCCTGCCGCCGATGATCCGCGTTCACGGCGACATCCGCCGCATCAACCTGCCGGAAATGAACGCCGAAGAAGTCGGCCACATGGTAACGTCGGTGATGAACGACTTGCAGCGCAAAAACTACCAGCAAAACCTGGAAACCGACTTCTCCTTTGAGCTGCCCAACGTCGCCCGCTTCCGTGTCAACGCCTTCAACACCAACCGCGGCCCCGCCGCCGTGTTCCGTACCATTCCCAGCAAAGTGCTGACGCTCGACGACCTCAAAGCCCCGCGCATCTTCCAGAAAATCTCCGACAACCCGCGCGGCCTCGTGCTGGTTACCGGCCCTACCGGCTCGGGCAAATCCACCACGCTGGCGGCCATGATCAACTACGTCAACGAAACCCAGTCCTCCCACATCCTCACCATCGAAGACCCGATCGAGTTTGTCCACGAGAGCAAAAAATGCCTCATCAACCAGCGCGAGCTGCACGAACACACCCACAGCTTCGCCAACGCCCTGCGCTCCGCCCTGCGTGAAGACCCGGATGTTATCCTCGTGGGCGAGATGCGCGACCCCGAAACCATCGGCCTCGCCCTCACCGCCGCCGAAACCGGCCACCTGGTGTTCGGCACCCTGCACACCACCGGCGCGGCCAAAACCGTCGACCGTATCGTGGACGTATTCCCCGCCGGCGAAAAAGAAATGGTGCGCTCCATGCTGTCCGAATCCCTGCGTGCCGTTATTTCGCAAACCCTGCTGAAAACCCGCGACGGACAAGGCCGCGTCGCCGCCCACGAAATCCTGATTTCCACCGCCGCCGTGCGCAACCTCATCCGCGAAAACAAAATCGCCCAAATCGGCTCCGCCCTGCAAACCGGCCAGCAGTACGGCATGCAGACCCTCGACCAGTCGCTGCAAAACCTCGTGCGCACCGGCGTGATTTCCCAGGAAACCGCCCGCGCCAAAGCACAAAACGCCGACTACATGTAACCCGCAACGGATCACGGAGAACCACCATGAGCTCAATCCCGCAAGACCTCAACGGCCTGTTGAACGAAATCGTGTCCGACTACTCGTCCGACAATAACCCCCACCTCGCCAACGAAAGCCCCGCCGCCATCGGCCAGCACCTGCACCCCATCCTGGCGCGCATGTGCGAAGAAGCCGAAAAACGCGGCGCGTCCGACATCTTCATCAGCTCCGGCTTTCCCCCCTCGGTAAAAATCGACGGCAACCTCATCCCCGTGCCCCTGCCCGCCCTCACCCCCGCCGAAACCGAGCAGATTGTCGCCTCCACCATGAACGCCGCCCAGCGCGAAGAATACGTCCGCGCCCACGAAATCAACTATTCCGTGCAGTCCAAAGGCAACGTGCGCTACCGCGTCAACTCCTACCACGAACAAGGTCGCTGCGGCCTCGTCATGCGCCGCATCAACACCGAAATCCCCTCCGTGGAAGATCTCGCCCTGCCCCTCAAACTCAAAGAACTCGTCATGCAGAAACGCGGCCTGCTCATCCTGGCGGGCGCGACCGGCTCCGGTAAATCCACCTCCATGGCCGCCATGCTCGACCACCGCAACCGCAACCTTCCCGGCCACATCATCACCATCGAAGACCCCATCGAGTATCTGCACGTCCCCCGCCGCTCGATCATCACCCAGCGCGAAATCGGCATCGACACCGAAAGCTGGGAAATCGCCGTGCAAAGCGCGATGCGCCAAGCCCCCGACGTCGTCTGCGTCGGCGAGGTGCGTTCCGTGGAAAGCATGGAATACGCCCTCCAACTTGCCCAAACCGGCCACCTCTGCATCTTCACCATCCACGCCACCACCGCCAACCAAACCATCGAACGCATTATGAACCTGTACCCCGAAGAGCGGCACAAACAGGTTCTGATCGACCTGGCCATGAACCTCGTCGGCATCATCGGCCAGCGTCTCGTCGTCAAAAAAGGCGGCAAAGGCCGCACCGCCATCGTCGATTTGATGATCAACACCCCCGCCGTGCAGGATTTGGTATTCAAAGGCGACCTGTTGGGCATCAAAGACCTCATGACGCGCGGCCAGGGCGACGGCATGCAAACCTTCGACCAACACCTCTTCGACCTCTATGTCGCCGGCACCATAGACTACGACGAAGCCATCCGCCAGGCCGACTCCGCCAACGACCTGCGCCTGCGCATCCAGCTCTACGAAGAAGGCAACAAGCCCGACCACATCTTCGACCGCGTCAGCGACCTCAACCTCATCTGACACGGATGTTTTTCAGATGGCCTGCCCCGCGCAGGCCGTCTTTTTTGTGTAAACAGAGGCCGTCTGAAAACCTGCTTTCAGACGGCCTCTTAACCGATACGGGCGGAAAAACAACAAACTCACCACCGTTAGTAACATTGCTACGCCTTTTTATCATAAAAGGTTGCAAAAGGTTTGGAATATGCATATAAGCTCGGCCAGCCCGTTTGCTGTATCCGTGAAACACAGGCGGGAACAAATCCGAAAATCTGCGAAATCCGGCCGGAAAACGTCATATCGTGCTAAACCTCCGCAAACGGGGCGAACAAGAAAAAAAAGCCGTCTGAAAACCCTTTGGGCATGAGCCGAAAGAAATTTTCAAACGGAGGCGGGCAGGAAAAGTGCGATGGCACGAAATTTGCAGCAAAGTTTGGTTGCGATGCAGCCGCTGCCGCCGTGGCAAAACACGGCAGGTGCCGGCGGCAGAAAAGTTTTAACAAAAAGGAAGTCAAAATGAACAAAATCTATCGTACTGTTTACAATGAAACGACCAACACATGGACGGCCGTGGCCGAAATTGCCAAGGCGAAAGGGAAGTCCAAATCCAGTAAAACCGCCATAGCGAGTGTTGCCGTGGCCGGTGCACTGCTTTCCTCTGCCGCCGTGCAGGCAGAAGGGCTTAAATGGGGAAACGGTGCGACCGCAGAAGGCGACGAATCCATCGCCATGGGCGTGAACAGCACGGCCAAAAGCAAGTACACAATCACATTGGGAGCGAGAGCGAAAAACGAAACCAACGGCGAAGCTGCCGTTATCATTGGTAACGATGCCAAGGCAATAGCGGATGTAAACGCCAGCACTGCGGCAAATACAATGGGTCAGCAGGTTGCCATCGGTGAGGCAAGCGTCGCCAACAGCCAATCCGTCGCGCTGGGTGCGCAAACCTATGCGACCGGACAGGCTTCGATTGCCATCGGTGGCGACGATTTGGGTAATAACGACAGTAAAACGTCCGCCGGAAAATATACCGGGGCAGATGCATGGCGCAATTACGCCGGTCAGCCGATTACTGTGGAAGGCGTTACCACCAAAGACGCTTCCGACCCCGCAATCGGCTTTACCAGTACCACGGCAAGCGGACGCGGTTCGATTGCTTTGGGTCATATGGGGCAGTCCACCGGCAAAGCCTCCGTTGCAATCGGTGCGGATTCCCACGCGGAAGCCGACGGTGCAATTGCCGCAGGCATGGTGTCGCAGGCCACAGGCGCGGCCGCAGTGGCGGTCGGTGTCGGTGCGCAGGCTAAAAAAGACCATGCAACGGCCATCGGCCTGAAAGCAGTGGCTTCCGAGACCAATTCGTTTGCGGCAGGAACTAATGCGCAAGCGTCAAAAACCGGCGCAACTGCCGTCGGCGTGGACAGCAATGCGTTGGCAGAGCATTCCATCGCCATCGGCAGCAATGCGAAAGTCAGCCAGACCGCGCCGACAACCACTCAAAACACCAAAGGCGTTTCCGACGCATCCATCGCCATCGGCCAGACTTCGTATGCCGAAGGTTTGGCAGCCGTTGCCGTCGGTGCGAAAACCAAGGCAATCGAACATGCCGTAGCCATCGGCACGGAAACCAAGGCCGAAGGTCTGAGTGCCGTGGCCATCGGCTCGAACAGCCAGGCAACCACTACCAACTCCGTCGCCGTTGGTACGACCAGTAAGGCTTCGGGTGCAAATGCAACCGCGCTGGGTCAGGCGACACAGGCATTGGGTCAGTCGTCCGTTGCCGTCGGCGACGGTGCTGTTTCCACAGCGGCCGGCTGGGGTACGGCTGTCGGCAATTCGTCCGAAGCGCGTTACGGTGCGTCTGCTTACGGCCATCTGGCCAAAGCCACTGGCGAGAAAAGCGTAGCCATCGGCGACAGTGCCAACGGTGCGGGAAACAATGCCGTGGCCGTCGGCAATACCGCCGCCGGACAAGGTGAAAATGCCGTGGCAATCGGCAATACCGCCGCCGCATCCGCCTCTAACGGCATCGCGGTCGGCAACAATGCCAAAGCGAAAGCTGTCGCTGCGGTTGCCATTGGCGCAAGCGCAGGTCTGACTTCCGACGAAACCACCAAAAACACCAACACCCGCGCCGTTATGATCGGTGTCAGTGCAGGTCATAGCGCACGCGATATTAACGATTCCGTGTTGATCGGCTGGGAAGCCGGTAAAGATTTAGGCAAAGCCAACCAGTCCAGCAGCAACAATATCGGTTTGGGTGCGCGCGCGTTGTCGGGTGCAAACGGCAGTACCAACGTTGCCTTGGCAACCCAGGCCGGATTGGGCGCAACCGGCAACAACAACTTCTTCGGTCAAGTAAACGCAGGTTCATACGTAACCGGCGACAACAACGTTGCCATCGGCAAAAACGCCTTGAAAGGCACGGATGCGGCCAAGCTCACCGTCAGCGATGCCGTTGCATTGGGTACGGACGCTACGGCAAACAAAGACAAAGCCGTCGCTTTGGGTGCAGGCGCAAGCACGGCCACCGAAGCCAAACAAATCAGCACGGCCACTGTCGGCTCGACCACTTACGGCGGCTTTGTCGGCAAAGTAAACGCCACCGGCTACCAAGTCTCCGTCGGCGCGAAAGATGCCGAACGCCAGCTCAAACACGTTGCCCCGGGCGAAATCTCCTCCACCAGCACCGATGCCATCAACGGCAGCCAGCTTTACAGCGTGGCCAGCGGCCTGCAAACGCAGATTGCCAACATCTCTTCTTCCGGCGGCAATGTACATTTCTATCATGTAAACGGCGCATCTACCGACAACAACTACAACAACGACGGCGCGACCGGCGCGAAGGCGATGGCCGCAGGCATCAATGCCAAAGCCAAGGGCGCAAGCTCGATTGCCATCGGTAATGCAACCGTTGAAAAGGAATCCACTGCCAACGGCGCGGGGACAGCCAAAACCGAATCCGAAGGTGCGATTGCCATCGGCGATACTTCCTATGCCGCCGGCACACATGCGATTGCCATGGGACAGGCACGCGCCGAGCAGAAGGATTCCATTGCCGTAGGCTCGAATGCCCGCTCCACCGCCGAATACACCGTCGCCATCGGTCAAAACGCGGTATCCTCGAAACAAAATGCCATTTCCATCGGCAGCAGCTCCAATACCGCAGCCGACAACAGCATCGCCATCGGCAGCAACAGCTCCACATCATCCAACGGCTCGGTAGCCTTGGGTCACGGCTCGCAGGCAACCCGCGACGCCATCAATGCGACTGCCGTCAAAGCTACGTCCACTGCCGCTGTGGCGCAGAACCAGGTTTATGCTTTGGATGCGGCCAGCAATACCGATAAAAACAACATCGCCGCTACGGTTAAAGGCGCGTCCGGCGCGGTTTCCGTCGGTACGCAGCAGGATACCCGCCAAATCATCAACGTGGCCGCCGGTACGGAAGACTCCGATGCGGTAAACGTGGCGCAGTTGAAATCCGTCGCCAATCTGGTGAAAAACACCACGCCGACCAAAGTCGCCCCGGCAACAGGCAGCAAAATCACAGTTAACAACAAAGGCACGGCCACCGCGCCCGATTATGAATTGGATCTGTCCGCAGATGCCAAAACCAGCCTGAACAAAGCCGATACGGCGATGCAGAACTTCAAAGTCGCCACCGTTCCGAGCAAAGGCGGTACACAGACTGCCGGAGAGAACGTAGGCAACGGCGAAACCCTGACTTTTGAAGCCGGCGACAATGTCAGCATCAGCCAAACCGGCAAAAAAATCACTATCAATGCCACAGGCTCAGGCGCAAGCAAAGTCGAAGCCGCAACAAACAGCCCGATTACCGTGGGCGGCACAGGCACAGCCACCGATCCTTATAAAGTCGGTGTAAGCACTGTCGCGCTGACCCATACTGCACGCGGCGTGGTCAACACGCCGGCTGCAACCGACGCAGGCAAGCTGGTTACCGCCGGCGAAATCGCCAAAGCCATTAATAATTCCGGCTTCATCGCCACTTCCGGCAAGAGCGGAACGGGTCAGGTGAGCGGTACGAGCGAAGAGCTTGTAAACCCCGGTGATATCGTGAAATTTACTGCGGGCAACGGCATTAAAATCGAACAAAACAAGGGTGAGTTCACCATCAGCAATATCGCCGGCGGTGCTTCCGGTACGCCCAGCGTAGTTGAAGCGGCAACCAACAACCCGATTACCGTGGGCGGTACAGGTACGGCCGCCGATCCGTACAAAGTCGGCGTAAGCACCGTTGCATTGACCAACTCGGCAACCGGTACGGTTAATGCGCCGAATGCGACCGACTCAGGCAAACTGGTTACCGCCGGCGAAGTTGCCAAAGCCATCAACGGCAGCGGCTTCACGCTGAAAACTTCCGCAGTCAGTGGCGAGGGTGAAAAAGATGCCGCATCAACCACCGATGAAATCGTCAACCCCGGCGATGCCGTGGAAATGATTGCCGGCAAAAACCTGAAAGTGAAACAGTCTGCCGACGGAAAAGTAACCTACTCGACCAAAGACGCGGTTCAGTTTAATACCGTAACTGTCGGTGGTGTCAGCATTGACCAGAATAACGGCATCAATGCGGGCAGCAAAAAAATCACCAATGTTGCAGCAGGATCGGTCAGTGCAACGAGTCGCGATGCCGTAAACGGCAGCCAGCTGTACGCCGTTGCCAACAACCCGCTGACCTTCGCAGGCGACAGCGGCACGAACGTTGAACGCAAACTGGGCAGCACCGTGAACGTCAAAGGCGGCGTAACCGACGCGGCCAAACTGAGCGACAACAACATCGGCGTAGTAGCCAACGGCACAGACGGGTTGAACGTCAAACTGGCCAAAGAGCTCAAAGACCTGACCAGCGCCGAGTTCAAAGACGCTGCGGGCAACGTGACCAAAGTTGGCGGCAACGGCGTTACCATCACGCCGAAAGCTGCGGGCAAGAAACCGGTGAGCCTGACTTCAAACGGCCTCAACAACGGCGGCAACACCGTTACCGGCGTAGGTTCCGCACTGAACCTCTACCCTGCCGGTACACCCAAAACAGCCGGACTGCTCGACCTCTCCAACCTGAGTGCCGACCAGAAAGCCAGCGCGGCCACCGCAGGCGATCTGGCCAACATGGGCTGGGTAGTCAGCTCCGACAAAACCACTGGTAACGAAAGCCAGGCATTCAGCGGCCAGGTTAAAAACGCAGGCGAAGTCGAATTTGTCGGCACAGGCGCGGCCAACGTCTCCGCCAAAACCGTCAACGGCAAACACACCGTAACCGTCGGCGTAGACAGCGCCAGCATTGCCGACAGCATTGCCCAGCCCGTCGTCTACACCAAAGCCGACGGCAGCAAAGCCTACAAACGCGGCAACAAATTCTACGACGCGCAAACCGGCGGCAACGAAATCCAACCCGCCGACGTCATCGCCTCCATGAACAACGCCGCGGGCAGCACCACCGCCCCGATGACCCTTGCCAACGTCAAAGACAACCTCAAAGACGCAGCCAACGGCAAAGCGGTCAGCACACTGGCAGGCGGCAGCCGTGCCGACCTGACCAAAGGCAAAGGCGGCAGCAATGCGGCGACCGTCAACGACGTACTCAACGCAGGCTTCACCGTCCAAGGCAACGGCGTAGCGAAAGACTTCGTAACCCACGGCGACACCGTCAACTTCGCCAACGGCCAAGGCACAGTCGCCAAAGTCGAAAGCAAAGACGGCGTAACCAAAGTCAGCTTCGACACCCCGATGCAGTACGTTGACAACACCGGCAGAGCCAGCACCGATCCGACCAACACCGTCAGCCTCGTCGGCAAAGACAGCGGCAAACCCGTACAGGTTAAAAACGTCGCAGCCGGCACACTGAGCAACACCAGCACCGATGCCGTAAACGGCAGCCAGCTGTACGCCGTTGCCAACAACCCGCTGACCTTCGCAGGCGACAGCGGCACGAACGTTGAACGCAAACTGGGCAGCACCGTGAACGTCAAAGGCGGCGTAACCGACGCGGCCAAACTGAGCGACAACAACATCGGCGTAGTAGCCAACGGCACAGACGGGTTGAACGTCAAACTGGCCAAAGAGCTCAAAGACCTGACCAGCGCCGAGTTCAAAGACGCTGCGGGCAACGTGACCAAAGTTGGCGGCAACGGCGTTACCATCACGCCGAAAGCTGCGGGCAAGAAACCGGTGAGCCTGACTTCAAACGGCCTCAACAACGGCGGCAACACCGTTACCGGCGTAGGTTCCGCACTGAACCTCTACCCTGCCGGTACACCCAAAACAGCCGGACTGCTCGACCTCTCCAACCTGAGTGCCGACCAGAAAGCCAGCGCGGCCACCGCAGGCGATCTGGCCAACATGGGCTGGGTAGTCAGCTCCGACAAAACCACTGGTAACGAAAGCCAGGCATTCAGCGGCCAGGTTAAAAACGCAGGCGAAGTCGAATTTGTCGGCACAGGCGCGGCCAACGTCTCCGCCAAAACCGTCAACGGCAAACACACCGTAACCGTCGGCGTAGACAGCGCCAGCATTGCCGACAGCATTGCCCAGCCCGTCGTCTACACCAAAGCCGACGGCAGCAAAGCCTACAAACGCGGCAACAAATTCTACGACGCGCAAACCGGCGGCAACGAAATCCAACCCGCCGACGTCATCGCCTCCATGAACAACGCCGCGGGCAGCACCACCGCCCCGATGACCCTTGCCAACGTCAAAGACAACCTCAAAGACGCAGCCAACGGCAAAGCGGTCAGCACACTGGCAGGCGGCAGCCGTGCCGACCTGACCAAAGGCAAAGGCGGCAGCAATGCGGCGACCGTCAACGACGTACTCAACGCAGGCTTCACCGTCCAAGGCAACGGCGTAGCGAAAGACTTCGTAACCCACGGCGACACCGTCAACTTCGCCAACGGCCAAGGCACAGTCGCCAAAGTCGAAAGCAAAGACGGCGTAACCAAAGTCAGCTTCGACACCCCGATGCAGTACGTTGACAACACCGGCAGAGCCAGCACCGATCCGACCAACACCGTCAGCCTCGTCGGCAAAGACAGCGGCAAACCCGTACAGGTTAAAAACGTCGCAGCCGGCACACTGAGCAACACCAGCACCGATGCCGTAAACGGCAGCCAGCTGTACGCCGTTGCCAACAACCCGCTGACCTTCGCAGGCGACAGCGGCACGAACGTTGAACGCAAACTGGGCAGCACCGTGAACGTCAAAGGCGGCGTAACTGACGCGGCCAAACTGAGCGACAACAACATCGGCGTAGTAGCCAACGGCACAGACGGGTTGAACGTCAAACTGGCCAAAGAGCTCAAAGACCTGACCAGCGCCGAGTTCAAAGACGCTGCGGGCAACGTGACCAAAGTTGGCGGCAACGGCGTTACCATCACGCCGAAAGCTGCGGGCAAGAAACCGGTGAGCCTGACTTCAAACGGCCTCAACAACGGCGGCAACAGAATCACCAATGTTGCGCCGGGCACAGCCGATACCGATGCAGTCAACGTTTCCCAGTTGAACCAGGCGGCAGCGAAAGCGGCCAACAAAGTTGAAGCGGGCAGCAACATTGTCGTTACCCCGACTCAGAACAAAGACGGCAGCACCACTTACAAAGTGGCCACCGCCAACGATCTGAAAGCCAACAGCTTCACTGCGGGCGGCGTATCGCTTTCTGCCAAAGGCATCAACGCTGGCAACAAAGCCATCACCAACGTTGCCGCCGGTGTGAACAACACCGACGCAGCCAACGTCGGCCAGGTGAAAGCGGCGAAAACCGAAGTCAAAGCCGGCACCAATATTGCTAGCGTTGTGGAAACCAAAGGCAGCAACGGCCAAAGCATTTACACCGTGAATGCCGACGGGGCGAGCGTTTCGGCCGGCTCTACCGCCCTCACCGTTACCAAAGGCAGGAAAAACGCCAACAACGTAACCGACTACGCCGTGGATCTGTCGGCCAAAACCAAAGCCGACATCGCCAAAGGTGCGGCCGCGAAAGACGCGCTGGACACCAAAGGCCTGACCTTCACCGGCGACACCGGCACAACCGGCGTGAAAAAACTGGGCAGCCAGGTAGCCGTAACCGGCGACAGCAACATCACCACCAAAGCCGACGCTTCGGGTGTGAATGTCGCCCTCAAACGCGATCTGAACGTGGACAGCGTTACCGCCGGCAACACCACCGTGAACAACGGCGGCGTTACCATCAAATCGCCGACCACCGGTAATCCGAACAACACCGTGAACCTGACCGCAAACGGTCTGAGCAACGGCGGCAAGCAGATTACCAATGTTGCCAGCGGTTTGAACGGCAGAACCGTCGCCCAGATCAAAGCCGAAGGCAGCAAGGCGGCAGAATGGAACAATGCGGCGACCGTTGGCGACTTGACCCAGGTTGAAAACAACGTAACCAATATTTCCAACAATTACAGCAAAACCCTCGGCGGCGACAACAACCAGTATGTCGACAACACCGGCAAGCTGACCCCCGCCGGCAAAGTTGCCCTAAAAACCTACAACGTTTCCGGACAAAAAGAGTACGTCAACAACTCGGTCATTTCCGCCATCAAAAACATGAACGAACAAGGCATCAAGTTCTTCCATGTGAACGACGGACAAACCCAGATCGACCAGGCCACCAACACCGAGGATTCCAGCGCGTCCGGCAGATACGCCGTTGCTATCGGCTACCAGGCCAAAGGCAACGGTGTGGATGCCGTAGCGATGGGCAGCCAGTCTGTGGCTTCCGGCCAGAACGGCATCGCCATCGGCAAAGGCGCGCAGGCAACCGGCAAGAATTCCATCTCCATCGGTACAGGCAACAAGGTATCGGGAGCGAATTCCGGCGCGTTCGGCGACCCGACCATTATGGACGGAGCCAACAGCTACAGCGTCGGTAACAACAACACCGTCGCCACAGACAACACCTTTGTCTTGGGCAACAACGTTACCGCCACCAAAGCCAACTCCGCGTTCTTGGGCAACAAGTCGGGCAGCTTCTCGCAAACCGGCTCGACCACCGACGCAACCACCGGCGTACATAAAGCCGTATCCGGCAGCAGCAACTACACCTACCTGGGTGCGAACGACGCCAATGTTGCGGGCGTAAGCGACACAGTCGGCATCGTCAGCGTCGGCAACGCAAGCGAAACCCGCCAGGTACAAGGCGTGGCCGCAGGCGTGATTTCCGCCACCAGCACCGACGCCATCAACGGCAGCCAGCTGTACTACACCAACCAGGCCATCAACCAAAACATCAACAACCAAGTGGTCAACATGGGCAACCAGTTGAACCAGAAAATTGACGATGTGGCGGCCGACTCCAAAGCCGGAACGGCTGCGGCGATGGCAGTGGCCGGTCTGCCTCAAGCCTACCTGCCCGGTAAGAGCATGATGGCCGTCGGCGGCAGCGTGTACCGCGGCGCAAGCGGTTACGCCATCGGCTACTCCAGCATTTCCGACGGCGGAAACTGGATCATCAAAGGCACCGTAACCGGCAACTCGCGCGGCCATGTCGGCGGCACCGCTGCCGTAGGCTACCAGTGGTAATGTCGTAAACGTTTTCAGACGGCCTCTTTTATAATAGAGGCCGTCTGAAAACCAAACTTAAAGGATTTGAAACATGAAAAATACACAATTTCTGAAAACGGGCGCGGCACTGGCCGCCGCCTGCCTCCTGGCTGCCTGCGCCACCAAAAGCAAAATTACCGCCGAGGGCACGACCGACAACCCCGTGTTCCCCAAACCCTATTCCCTCACCTTCAACAAAGACCGGGGCACCTTCCCCACCTATGACGAGCTGGACAAAATGCGCCCCGGTCTGACCAAAGACGACATCTACAAAATCCTCGGCCGCCCGCACTACGACGAAGGCATGTACGGCGTGCGCGAATGGGACTACCTCTTCCACTTCTACACCCCCGGTGTCGGCGTCGATCCCGACAACACCTCCGGCGTGGACGGCATCACCACCTGCCAGTACAAAGTGATTTTCGACAAACACAAATTCGCCCGCAGCTTCCACTGGAATCCCGTATTCCCGCAAGGCGCGGTCTGCCCGCCGCCGCAGCCCGAGCCGCCCAAAGCCGAGCCGCAGGTCATCATCCGCGAAGTCGAAGCCGCCCCGGCGAAAAAAATCCGCCAGTAAGACCGCAGCGCGATGTTGAGAACCTTATGGGCACTGATGCTGCTGGGCGCGGGCCTTACCGCTTCCGCCTCCGGCAGCATCGATGATTTCAAACAGAGCAGAAAAGTGGTGGTCGATACCGCCAATGCCGAACTCTGCTTCGCCGACAGCGGACAATGCCATCCCGTTCTGGTGGGCAAAACCACGCCGAAAGGCCGGTTTGACATGAAAATCTACAAAACCGACAAGCGCGGCTACGGCGGCGACATCATCGGTTTCAAGCAGGAAAAAGACTTCCTCTTCGCCCTGCACCGCGTGTGGACGCTCAAACCTTCGGAACGCCGTTTGGAACGCATCAAATCGCCGCTGGCCGCCGACCGCATCATGACCAACGGCTGCATCAACGTCAGCGACGACGTGTACGAACAGCTTAAACAGTATTTCGTATTGGAAGTTATCTGACCAAAGCGGGGCGCAAGCCCCGTTTTTTTTTGCGTCTGCGCGGCCGCCGGAGCGAAACCCGGCGGCGGGCGGGCAGTATGGAAAGAGGCCGTCTGAAAAACACCGGCAGGTGTTTTTCAGACGGCCTTGTCCCGCAGGTAGGGTGTGTGGCGCAAGCCACGCACGCGGTTTCAGGCTGTGCGGCGGAGGGACGCAATCTGTGATGCGGCAGAAAACGCGTGCGTTGCCTTGGGGAGACACACCCTACGTCAACGGGGAGGCCGTCTGAAAATCCGTAAAACGTTTTTCAGACGGCCGCAAATGTTTTCACGGCGTGTCGGTGTCATCGGTGTACAGGCCGTGGCGGCGGATGTAGGCGGCAACGGCGGGGTCGAGCAGGCCGGCGGTGCTTTTCCCGGTTTTCAGACGGCCTCTGATGTCGGTGGAGCTGATGTTGTCGGGCGGGGCGGACAGGAGGTGCAGGCTGCCGTCGGCGAGTGCCTGCGCCGCCCAGTGGTGCAGCGGCTGGGGCAGGGCGGTGGGGGTGAAGCCGTTGCGGGGGGCGGCGGCGATGCCGGTTTGGCGCACGAGGGTCTGCCAGTCTTTCCAGGTGTGCAGGGCGGCGAGGCTGTCTGCGCCGACGAGCCACCAGAGGGCGGCGGCGGGGTAGTGCTGGCGGAAGATGCGGACGGTGTCGGCGGTGTAGGTTGCGCCGCTGCGGACGATGTCGAGGTCGGAGACGGCGAAGCGGGGGTCGGCGGCTGCGGCGGCCCGGGTCATGGCGAGGCGGTCGGCGGCGGGGGCGCGGGGGGCGGTTTTGTGGTAGGGGTCGCCGGCGGGGAGAAAGATGACGGTGTCGAGGGCGAGTTGGTCGGCGAAGGCGCGGGCGATGCGGGTGTGGCCGAGGTGGGGGGGGTCGAAGGTGCCGCCGAAAAGGCCGATGCGGCGGTTCATGGGTTTTGCGCTCCGTGGCCGGGGTCGTCGGTTACGGGGGTGAGTTTGCCGGTGGTGGGGTGGATGACGAGGCCGTGGATGGCGATGTTGGCGGGCATGAGGGGGTGGCGGCGGATGGTTTGGACGGTGTGGCGGACGCTGTCTTCGACGTTGGTGAAGCCGGTGAGCCAGTTGTCGAGGTTGATGCCGGCGTTGCGCAGGGTGTCGATGCGGTCGGCGGGGATGCCGAAGGCTTCGGTGTGGGCGAGGAATTCGGCGGGGTTCATGCCGCGCATGCCGCAGTCGTGGTGGGCGATGACCATGATTTCGCTTACGCGCAGCTCGTACACGGCGACGAGCAGGCTGCGCATGACGGAGCCCCAGGGGTGGGAGACGACTGCGCCGGCGTTTTTGATGAGTTTGGCGTCGCCGTTTTTGAGGCCGAGGGCGCGGGGGAGGAGTTCGGAGAGGCGGGTGTCCATGCAGGAGAGGATGGCGAGGCCGCGTTCGGGGTATTTGCCGCTGAAAAATTGGGCGTATTCGCCGGATTCGACGAAGTTGTTGTTGAATTCGAGGATTTCTTTGAGGGTGTCGCTCATGGTGTGTTCCTTTTTGTGTGCGGGAAGGTTCGGGTTGCATCGAAGCGGTGTTTTCAGACGGCCTGCGGGGATTTGGAGGCCGTGTGAAAGGTTCAGGCGAGGGTAGCGAAGCGGCGGCGGAAGTAGACGAGGGGGGGGGTGTCGGCGGTGTGGGGCGGGAGGGCGATTTCGTCGATTTCGGCCATAAACACCCAGTGGGTGCCGACTTCGTTTTGGGCGGCGATGCGTCCGTGCAGGTGGGCGAGCGCGCCTTCCACTTGGAGCTGGCCGAGGCGGCCTCTGTGCCAGATGTGGTAGGCGAAGCGTTCTTCGTGGGAGAGGGCGGTGAGGCCGGCGAAGTGTTCGGCAACGTCCTGCTGGCCGGCGGCGAGGACGTTGGCGCACAGGGCGCGGTTTTGCAGCAGGACGGGGACGATGCCGGCCTGTTTGTTGATACAGAGCATGAGGGTGGGGGGCTCGTCGGTTACGGGGGCGACGGCGGTCATGGTGATGCCGTAGCGTCCGGCTTCGCCGTCGGTGGTGATGACGTGCACGCCGCCGGCGCAGGCGGACATGGCGTTGCGGAAGGGTTGTTGCAGGGGGTGGGGCATGGGGTAAGTGTGCCGGAAGCGGTGTTTTTAATTTTTCAGACGGCCTTTTCGGGGCGGTTGCGCCGCAGCGGAACGCGAAAACGCGGCAGGCGGGATTGTACCCGACACTGCCGCACGGCAAAACGCAATCAGGCTTTCGGGGCGGACTCTTGCGGTTTGAGGGCGGCCATTTCTTCGAGCAGTGTGTGCAGGCTGTGCATTTTTTCGCTGGTCATGCGCCGTTCGATGTCTTCGTAGCATTTGTCCACCTGCACGCGGATGTTTTCAAAAATGCGCACGCCGCTGCCGGTGAGTTTGAGGAACACGCGGCGTTGGTCGTTGGAGGGCTTCATGCGGATGAGCAGGCCGCTTTGTTCGAGGCGGTTGAGGATGCCGGTGAGGCTGGGGCGCAGGATGCACGCCTGCGCGGCGAGGTCTTGGAAATCCATGGTACCGTTTTCGGCCAGCAGGCGGATGATGCGCCACTGCTGGTCGGTGATGCCCGCGCCGTTGAATATCGGGCGGAAGTACGACAGCAGCACGTCGCGTGCCTGCAACATGGTGATATTGATGGAATTGCGTTTGTAACTGCCCATAACCGTGTCCTTTGCGGAATTGTCCGTTATTAAGTGAATAATGTTTATTTTAACTGATTGCCGCCACAAAATCCACATTGCATAAGGCGGGCGCGACGCAGGTTTGAAACGGCTTCTTACAGCGTTTGGCCGACGCTTTCCACGCGCCAGACGCCGTTTTCGTCCGAGCGCAGGCGCGATACGGAAAGATTGGGCACGCTGCGGTATTCCGTGGCGGCGGGGTCGATGTTTTTCAAAATGGCGGTAATCGTCATGCCGTGCGCCACCGCCAGCACGCGGCGGCAGCCCCGCGCGGCGCGGCGCAGCTCTTCCAGCGCGGCGGCGGTGCGCGCGGCGAAACGCTCGTGGTCTTCGGCCAGAGCCAGCGGATCGGCCTGCGCGGCCGCGTCGAGAAACAGAAAACGGTCTGCGCCGCGTATGGCCGTCTGAAAAGCCTGCGCGTCCGCATAGCCCTGCCGCTCGGCCAAAAGCGCGTACAGCGTCTGCACATATTCCCCTTCAAAGCCGCCGAAACAGCATTCGCGCAGGCCGTCTGAAAAACGCAGCGGCACATCCTCCTGCCCCGCGTGGCTCAGCAGCAGACGGGCGGTTTTCACCGCGCGCGGCGCGGTGCTGGCGAAGGCCGCGTCAAAACGCGTGCCCGAGGCCGCCAGCCGCATGCCCAAATCCGCCGCCGCCGCGCAGCCCTCGGGCGTAAGCGGCGAATCGCTCCACCCCTGCAAACGCCCCAGCGTGTTGAACACCGTCTTGCCGTGGCGCACCAGCCAGAGTTCCAAAGTCATCGCGTCCTCCTGAAACGAAAAAAAAGCCCGCAGGCCGTCTGAAAACAGATTCCGCCGCCGAAATCCGCTGTCGGCGGCACAGAAACCGCGTTTTCAGACGGCCTGTATCACTCAAATAAGCCGTGCGCCGCCTACTGCGCCCCGTCGTAAAAATCCGCCGCCTCCTGCCGCCGCGCAAGCCGATACCAGCCCGCCAGCCGCCACAGGCACAAAAAGGCAATCGGCGGCTGGCACAGCGCGGCCGCCAGATAACGCGGATTGGCCGCCGACACCACCGGCTCGCCCCCCGCCAGCCGTGCCAAAGCCCAGCCCCATTCCCACACCGACACCAGCGAAAACGCCAGCACCGCCAGCAGCCCCAGCACCGAAAACACCCCCAGCGGCACCGCCTCGCCGCGCGGCACCGTGCGGTTCAGCCGCAGCAGCACCAAGAGGCCGAAGCCGATTACCAGCACCATCCCCCCGTTGGCCAACACCTGCAAACCGTTAAAAGCCGTCTCCGGCGACACCGGCAGCCCGTCCGCAGGCCGCGCCGCCCCGCGCCCCGCCGCGAAAAACTGCATCACATTGAGCACAAACGTGCAGACCATATCGGCCAGCATCAGCCACACCGGCAGCGCGAAAACAAAACGCATCATGCCCTCTCCCGAAAAAAAACGGCGGGCAGTTTAGCAGAAACGGCGTGAGGATTTCAGCCGGCGGCAGACAGAGGCCGTCTGAAAAACGGGTTGCGCGTTTTTCAGACGGCCTTTCCCTTGCCGCGCATCTCCGCCGCATAGGTAGGGTGTGTGGCGCAGCCACGCACGCGGTTTCGGCGGGCGGCGGTTTTGGGGTGCGTTGGAAAACTGCAGGCCGCCTGAAAACCGTGTGCGGAAATTTTCAGACGGCCTCCGGCTGCATAAAATTGTCTGCAATCCGCTGACAATCCATTACAATACCGCCTTTTCCGCGCCTGCCTTCGGGTGCGGAGCGGTTTGAGTAACGAGGTTTCATATGATTGATTTGATTCACCGGTGGGTGCAGGAAGTCAACACCCCGCTGTGGAACGGGCTGATTTTCCTGCTCTTGGGCACGGGTTTGTTTTTCACGCTGGCGACGGGCTTTGTGCAGTTCCGCCTGTTCGGCCGCAGCGTGCGCGAGATGCTCGGCGGGCGCAGGGCGGCGGAAGATCCGCACGGCATCACGCCCTTTCAGGCGTTTGTAACCGGGCTGGCCAGCCGCGTGGGCGTGGGCAACATCGCCGGCGTGGCGATTGCGATTGCCAACGGCGGGCCGGGCGCAGTGTTTTGGATGTGGGTAACCGCGCTGATCGGCATGAGTTCGGCCTTTGCCGAGTCGTCGCTGGCGCAGCTTTTCAAAATCCGCGACCATAAAAACGGCCATTTTCGCGGCGGGCCGGCCTATTACATCCGCCAGGGTTTGAAACAGAACTGGATGGCCGTGGCCTTTTCGCTGAGCCTGATTTTCTGCTTCGGGCTGGTTTATAACGCCGTGCAGTCCAACACCATGGTGGTGGCGGCCAAAAGCTCGTGGGGCTGGAACGAAAACGCGGTGGGCGTGGCCTTGGTGATCCTCACCGCGCCGATTATTTTCGGCGGCATCCGCCGCGTTTCGCGTGTGGCTGAAATGATGGTGCCGGTGATGGCCGTGCTGTATTTGCTGATGGCCTTGTATATCGTCGGCACCAATCTGGGTGAAGTGCCGCGCGTGTTCGGCCTGATTTTCGGCAACGCCTTCACGCTGAACGCGGCCGGCGGCGGCTTTCTCGGCGGCCTGATTTCGATTGCGATGGAGCAGGGCATCAAACGCGGCCTGTATTCCAACGAGGCCGGCCAGGGCTCCGCGCCCAACGCGGCGGCGGCGGCGGATGTGAAACACCCCGTGTCGCAGGGCATGATCCAGATGCTCGGCGTGTTTGTGGACACCCTGATTGTCTGCTCCTGCACCGCCTTTATCGTGCTGCTCTCCGACCCCCCCGCCGGCCTCAGCGGCGTGGAGCTGACGCAGGCGGCCATCGTCGGCCATGTGGGCGCGTGGGGCGCGGACTTCCTCACCATCATGCTGTTTCTCTTCGCCTTTTCCACCATTATCGGCAACTATGCCTACGCCGAATCCAACATCCAGTTTATCAACGGCCACTGGCTCACCATCTCGCTGTTCCGCATGGCCGTGCTGGGCATGGTGTATTTCGGCGCGGTGGCCAAAGTGCCGGTGGTGTGGGACATGGCCGATTTGAGCATGGGCATCATGGCACTGATCAACCTGATCGCCATCCTGCTGCTCTCGCCGTTGGTGTTCCTGCTCTTGAAAGACTACACCGCCAAGCTGCGCATGGGGCGCGACCCGCAGTTCAAACTCTCCGAACACCCCAGCCTGAAACGGCGGATTAAGTCGGACATTTGGTAAACCGCCCGCCGTATGGCACAGAGGCCGTCTGAAAACCTGTTTTACGGTTTTCAGACGGCCTTTGGCGTTTTTTCCCAACGCCCCAAACCGCGTGCGTGGCTGCGCCACACACCCTCCTATGCGGCGGACACGCGCTGAACCGGTTTCATGCTTTTCAGACGGCCTCTGCCGCTAAGGTAGGGTGTGTGGCGCAGCGACGCACGCGGTCTGTGCCGCCCAAAGGCCGTCTGAAATCCCGTTTCAACGGTTTTCAGACGGCCTCTGTGCGCCGCAGCACCCATTTGATGCCGCTGCCGAGCGTTTCGACGGATTGGGTCTGCCAGTGCGGTGCGGCGTGCAGGGCGGCGGGGTTTTCGGGTGTGGCGAACAGGCCGCGTGCGGGTGCGCCGAGGATTTTTGCGGCTTGGTACAGCACGATTTCGTCAACCAAATCCGCCCGCAGCAGCGCGCCGGAGAGTGTCGCGCCGGTTTCGGCCAGCACTTCGCCTATGCCCTCCCGCGCCAACAGGGCGAGGGCGGCGGGCAGGCTGATGAGGCCGTCTGAAAGCGGCACGGTATGGACGGACACATGCGCGAAGCGGGCGAAGGCGGCGTGTTTGGCGGGGTCGGCCTCGCCGGTGAGCAGCAGCACGGGGGCGGAGGGGTCGGCCAAGAGTTTGGCGGTTTGCGGCAGGCGCAGGCGGCTGTCGAGGACGACGCGGGCGGGTGCTCGGACAACGGGGAAGCCGCGCACGGTGAGCAGTGGGTCGTCGGCGAGCACGGTGCCGATGCCGGTGAGCACGGCGCAGCTTTCGGCGCGCAGGATGTGCACGTCGGCGCGGGTGGCTTCGTCGGTGATCCATTGGCTCTGGCCGTCTGAAAGGGCGGTTTTGCCGTCGAGCGAGGCGGCGCATTTGAGGCGCAGGAAGGGGCGGCCGCGTTCGATGCGCGACAGAAATCCGTGGTTGAGTTCGCGGGCTTCGGCCTCAAACAGGCCGCATTCGGCGGCGATGCCCGCCGCCGCGAGCATGGCCAGTCCTTTGCCCGCCACCTGCGGGTTGGGGTCGGAGACGGCGGCGACCACGCGCGAGACGCCCGCCGCAATCAGGGCTTGGGCGCAGGGCGGGGTGCGGCCGTGGTGGGCGCAGGGTTCGAGGGTAACGTAGGCGGTTGCGCCGCGCGCGAGTTCACCTGCCTGGCGCAGGGCGTGCACTTCGGCGTGCGGTTCGCCCGCGCGGAGGTGGAAGCCTTGTCCGACAATCTGTCCGCCACGGGCGATGACGCAGCCGACGCGGGGGTTGGGCGAGGTGGTGAAACGGCCTTCGCGGGCGAGGGCGAGGGCGGTGCGCATGTGACGGCGGTCGGTGTCGGAGAAGTTCGGCAGGGCGGGGGGCATTTTTTCAGACGGCCTTTCGGGTTTTGCGCCGCTTGGGCGGCAGAGGCCGTCTGAAAACGCGGTTTCGGCGCGGCCAAACGGTTTTGACTGCGCCGAAGCTGTTTTTCAGACGGCCTCTTGCTTCGGGGGATTTTCGGGGAATCGGAAACGTGGTCTACATCGCTTTTTTCAGCAGTTTCACGTCTTTGAGCGTGTCGGCCAGCTGCGGGGCGGCGGCGGTGGCGGAGGCGGCGCAGACGGTGTAGAGGTTTTCCGGATGGTAGATGGCGATGCAGTTTTCGCCGCCGCCGTCGGGGTAGGAGAAGGAATAATCCATGCGGTTTTCGGTGGCCGCGCCCACTTTCAAATCGGCCAGGCCGCCGGCTTCGAGGGCGGATTTGAGGCCGGCGTAGTAGTCTTTGGCGGGCTTGGCGGGCTTGCCCAGGTTGGTAACGGAGAGGGTGATGTCCGCGTCGTCATCGCGTTGCAGCAGGGTAACTTCTTCGGCATTCGCGCCTTCGGGCAGCAGCGCGGCGTTGCCGCTTTGGTCTTGGAAGTTGCCCGACACGGACACGCTCACGGCATTGTCGCGGCTGGTGAGGGTTTGCGGCGCGGCCTCGGCGGGCGGCACGGCGGCTTCGGTTGCGGAAGAAGCGGCTTCGGCGGCGGGCGCGGCAGAAGATGCGGCGGCTTCGGCCTGCGGGTTGGACACTTTGGTTTCGCAGGCGGCCAGCGCGAGCAGGGCGGCGGACAGGAGGGCGGCAAAGCGGATATTCATTGCGTTGTTTTCCATTTGTACGTTGTTTTTCGGGGCGGGCAGTATAGCAAATTATCCGCAATATGACGCACAGGCCGTCTGAAAACCGGTTCTGAAAACAAGCGCGCAAGCCATGCGGATGCGCGTTATTCCCGTTTTGCTTGGCAAATCGTTTACATTGGTTTATATTCCACCCTTGTTGTGCAAAAAAATCTTTACAAAGGAAAGACTGCAATGTCCCGCAAAACATCCCTCTATCCCCTGGCCGTGCTGCCGCTCGCCCTCGCGGGCGCGTTCGCGCAGGCCGCCGACGAAGCCGCCAGCGAAGGCGGCGAGCTTGAAACCGTTTACGTAACCGCGCAACGCCAGCTTCAACAGTCGCTGGGCGTGTCGAAAATCACCGCCAAGGATTTGGAAACCCGTCCGGCGGTGAACGACATTTCCGACATCGTGCGCACCATGCCGGGCGTGAACCTCACCGGCAACACCGCCTCCGGCGAGCGCGGCAACAAACGCCAGATCGACATTCGCGGCATGGGGCCGGAAAACACGCTGATTCTGATCGACGGCCGCCCCGTTACCTCGCGCAACGCCGAACGTTACAGCTGGCGCGGCGAGCGCAACACGCGCGGCGACAGCAACTGGGTGCCGGCGGAAGACATCGAATCCATCACCGTGCTGCGCGGCCCCGCCGCCGCCCGCTACGGCTCGGGCGCGGCCGGCGGCGTGGTGAACATTGTTACCAAAAAAGTCAGCAGCGAGCTGCACGGCTCGCTCAACCTGTTCGCCAACCTGCCGCAGGACAGCAAAGAGGGCAAAACCAAGCGCATCGGCTTCAACCTCAGCGGCCCCATTGTGCAGGACAAACTCGGCTTCCGCATTTACGGCAGTTTGAACAAAACCGATGCGGATGCGGCCGACATTAATCCGACTGTGGTCAGCTACGTCAACCGTGGCGGCCGCTTGGTACGCAGCGAAACCATGGGCGCAGGCCGCGACGGCGTGCGCAACCGTGACTTTTCCAGCCGCCTCGCCTGGCGCATCACCCCCGAGCAGACGCTCACTTGGGACGCCATGTACAGCCGCCAGGGCAACATCTACGCGGGCGACAACCAAAACAACAACCCCAATGCCTTCACCAACTCGCTCTACGGCGAAGAAACCGCCCGCCTCAAACGCATCAGCAACGCTCTCACCCACGAAGGCGTGTGGAGCTGGGGCGACACCAAAGTCGTCGCCCAGTTCGACCGTACCGAAAACGAACACTTGGTGGAAGGTCTGATGGGCGGCCCGGAAGGCCAGTACCAGTCGCCCAAGCAGTTCACAGAAAGCACCCTGAAAACTGGCCGCCTCGCCGCCGAAGCCAATATCCCGTTCACACTCGGCGCGGAACACGTCGTAACCGTCGGCACGGAATACACCAACGACCACTTGGACGACCAAGGCTCGATGACGCAGGGCTTCACCGACCAAGGCCGCACCGACGTATTCGCCGGCCTCACCACCGGCCGCAGCAGCAAATCCAGCCAACGCAACTTCGCTGTGTACGTAGAAGACCACATCCGCTTCGGACAAGGCACCCAGCTGATTCCCGCCCTGCGCTTCGACCACAACAGCAAATCCGGCGGTAATTGGAGCCCCGCGCTGAATTTCGTGCAGAAAATCAACGACAACTGGAACATCAAAGGCGGCATCGCCCGCGCCTACAAAGCCCCCAACCTGTATCAGAGCAACCCCAACTACATCCTATACACACGCGGCCAGGGCTGCAAAGTCGGCACCGCCAACGGCATCCGTTGCTACCTGATCGGCAACGAAAACCTCAAACCCGAAACCAGCATCAACAAAGAAATCGGCTTCGAGTTCGCCAAAAACGGCTATCAGGCATCGGCGGCCTACTTCCGCAACGACTACCGCAACAAAATCGTTGCCGGTGACGAAGCCATCGCCCTGAGCAATCTGGGCAACTATCTGTACCGCTGGACTAACGCCAATAAAGCCTTGGTCGAAGGCTTCGAGGGCAACCTCACCCTGCCGCTGCACCGCACGCTCAAATGGACGACAAACTTCACCTATATGCGCAAATCGGTGAACAAGGACACCGGCAACCCCCTGTCGGTGATTCCCAAATACACCATCAACAGCAGCCTGAATTGGCAGCCCAACGAGAAACTCGATGCCGCGCTCAACGTTACCTACTACGGCAAACAGGAAGCGCGCACCGTGATTTTGAACAACGCCGAGCGCAACACCGGATTGTCGAAAGAATCCGTCAGCCCCTACGGCCTGGTCGGCATCAGCGCGGGCTACCGTTTCAACAAAAACCTCAACGCCCGCCTCGGCATCAACAACCTGTTCGACAAACAGCTCTACCGCAGTGCCAACAACAGCAGCGCGCAAAGCTACAACGAACCCGGCCGCGCCTACTACGGCAGCCTGAAACTCTCGTTCTAAACCGCGCGGTCGTTAAAAAAAGAGGCCGTCTGAAAACCTGTTTTACGGGTTTTCAGACGGCCTCTTTGCATCCGCCGAAGCCGAGTAGGGGGTGTGGCTCTGCCACGCACGCGGTTTTTTGGTTTTGGTGAAACAGTGCGTAGGGTGGGTCTTGACCCACCCTACCCGGGCTCAGGCTGCCTTTGAGGCCGTCTGAAAACGTGATTCGGGCTTTTTTCAAACGGCCTCCGATACTAAGGTAGGGTGTGTCGCCCCAAGGCGATGCACGCGTTCCCTGCCGCCCGACGAATCTGCGCCTTACCCTCCGTGCGCCCCCGCCTGCGCGCAAGCGGCCGTCTGAAAACGCAGTTTCGGCGCAGCCAAAAAGCGAAACCGCCTTTTCAGACGGCCTCAAATGCAGCCCGCCCCCGCCTGCGTTATAATTCCCACTTCAAATCATAAGGAAAGAGGCAGAAATGACCACCCCCGCCCACCCCGAAGAAATCGTCATCTACGGCACAACAAGCAGCGGCAAAACCTTCCGCCCGAGCGACTGGGCCGAACGCCTGTGCGGCATCCTCTCCTCCTTCGACAAAGACCACCGCCTCGCCTACCACCAATGGGTGCGCCCGCTTCTGGTCGGCAAAATCCGCAGCGTCGCCGTCGGCCGCCAGCTCGAAACCATCAACCCGCCCATGTTCCGCTTCCTGATGGACTTCGCCGCTGACAACGACCTGCGCGTCCTCGATGCCGACGCGCTCGCCGCCCTCGAAGCCGCGCCGCCCGCCGCCGCTCCACCGCAAACCGCCCCCGAACCGGCACCCGCGCCGCCGCCCGAAGAAGCCCGTTTCACCGTGCGTGAAATCACCGCCGGCAACACCGCCGCCGCCCATGCCGCCCTCGCCGTCCTGCATCCCGACCTCGGCGACGCGCACCGTTTCGCCGAACACGTCGACACCGAACTGCGCCCCGCCGACTACCGCCTGTTCGGCGTGTTTGAAAGCGGCAAAAACAACGCTGCCGCCGTCTGCGGCCTGCGCACCCTCACCGGCCTCGGCGCGCTTAGGCGCATCCTTATCGAAGACCTCGCCACCGTGCCGCAGATGCGCCGCAAAGGCTGCGCTGCTCTGCTGCTGCACGCCGTAGCCGATCTGGCCGATGCCGAACACGCCGCCCTCTGCGCCGATTTGCCCGCCGATGCCGACCCCCAAGTGCAAAGGTTGTTTTTCCGCCACGGCTTCACCGCCCGCGCCCTGCATTTCGCCCGCCCGATCACATAAACCGCACCGCTGCCGACCCCAGGCTTTGAGGCCGTCTGAAAACGCAGTTTCGGCGCAGCCAAAAAGCGCAACCCCCCTTTTCAGACGGCCTCAAAGCAGCCGTTTGCCGAAACGCGCTATAATCGCCGCCGTTTTCATTACTTACCGGCCAACCGCTATGGCAGTCATCATCCACACCCCCGAAGAAATTGAAAAAATGCGCGAACTCGGCCGCCTCGCCGCCGAAGCCCTCGACTACATCGGACAATTCGTCCGCCCCGGTGTTACCACCAACGAAATCGACCAAAAAATCTACGACTACCACGTCAACGTGCAGGGCGGCTACCCCGCGCCGCTCAACTACGGCAACCCGCCCTATCCCAAATCCTGCTGCACCTCCGTCAACAACGTCATCTGCCACGGCATCCCCAACGACAAACCTCTGAAAAACGGCGACATCGTCAACATCGACGTAACCATCAAAAAAGACGGCTTCCACGGCGATTCCAGCCGCATGTACGCCGTCGGCAGCATCTCCCCCGTCGCCCAACGCCTGATCGACGTAACCCACGAAGCAATGATGGCCGGCATCCGCGAAGTCAAACCCGGCGCGACGCTGGGCGACGTCGGCCACGCCTGCCAAACGGTTGCCGAAAACGCGGGCTATTCCGTGGTGCAGGAATTCTGCGGCCACGGCATCGGCCGCGCCTTCCACTGCGAACCGCAGGTGCTGCACTACGGCCGCAAAGGGCAGGGGCTGGTGTTGCAGCCGGGCATGATTTTCACCGTAGAGCCGATGATCAACCAGGGCAAACGCCACCTGCGCATCCTCGCCGACGGCTGGACGGTGGTTACCAAAGACCGCAGCCTCTCCGCCCAATGGGAACACGAAGTACTGGTTACCGAAACCGGCTACGAAATCCTCACCGTCAGTCCCGCGAGCGGCAAACCGTAAAGGCACGCGGCAGATGCGGCGCGAACTTCGCCGAAAATACAGCATCTGCCGCTAAAATACGTTAATTTACCCCCGATAAATCACCCGACGTTATTAATTTATACAAAATCGCAGCTTGTGCCGCCTGTTGTAAAAAAAAGCCTTTTGTTTTTGCAATAGTTACTTTATACTACATAGCAAGTTTGGTTTGCTTGAGAAAAAATATGTTTTCCGCATTTAATTTTTGTGATTCGCGCAGACCGAAAACGCTGTTTCGGTTACCGCTGCCAAAAAAAATAAATTTTAGGTAAGCTGTTGAAAACAGGTATTTTAATCTGAATATCCCGTCTCTATAATTCCCACATGTGCAATGGGTAAATCCCCCTTGCCGCTTTTTTCAGACGGCCTGAAACACCCGAACACAAGAAAATTCATTTGTTTTATTAAGGAATTTAAGAATGTCCACATTTCCACAATTATCAAACATACGAGAAATACGCAAAAAGCTGGGGCTGAACCAAAGCGAGTTTTGGAGCAAAATCGGCGTAACCCAATCCGGCGGCTCGCGCTACGAGTCCGGCCGCAATATGCCCAAGCCCGTGCGCGAACTGCTGCGGCTGGTGCATATCGAGCGGATGGATTTGGAAAAAATCAACGGGCGCGACTATCGCCTGCTCAAACTGTTGAAAGAACAGGAAGCGGAAACCTACCACCGCCTGCTCAAACAGCTTGATACCAACGACAACGCCTAAACCATTCCCAACCGCCCCGCTTCGGCGTTTTCCGTAAACCCGCGCCGCCCGCGAACGCATCCCCGCGTTTGCGGGCGGCTTTTTTCAGACGGCCTTTGCTATAATCCGCCGCTTTCGTTCTCTCTATAAAGCCTCCATCATGCTCGACAAATACAACCCCGCCGAAATCGAATCCAAACACTATCAAAACTGGGAAGCCAAAGGCTATTTCGCTCCCGATATGGATTTGGCGAAACCCTCGTTTGCCATCCAGCTTCCGCCGCCCAACGTAACCGGCACGCTGCACATGGGGCACGCGTTCAACCAGACGATTATGGACGGCCTTACGCGCTATTACCGCATGAAAGGCTGCAACACCGCTTGGATTCCGGGTACCGACCACGCAGGCATCGCCACGCAGATTGTGGTGGAGCGGCAATTGGCCGCCGAGGGCGTGTCGCGCCACGATTTGGGGCGCGAAGCGTTTTTGGAAAAAGTATGGGCGTGGAAAAACATTTCCGGCGGCACGATTACGCAGCAAATGCGCCGCGTCGGCTGCTCGGCCGATTGGCAGCGCGAGTATTTCACGATGGACGAGGCGCGCGCGCAAACCGTTACCGAAGTGTTCGTGCGCCTGTTTGAGCAGGGTTTGATTTACCGTGGCAAACGGCTGGTGAACTGGGATCCCGTGCTGGGCACGGCGGTGTCGGATTTGGAAGTGGAAAGCGTGGAAGAACAAGGCTCGATGTGGCACATCCGCTATCCGCTGGCCGACGGTTCAGACGGCCTCATCGTCGCCACTACCCGCCCCGAAACCATGCTGGGCGACGTGGCGGTGGCCGTGCATCCCGAAGACGAACGCTACGCGCACTTCATCGGCAAAGAGCTGGTACTGCCGCTGACAGGCCGCACCATTCCCGTGATTGCCGACGAATACGTGGAAAAAGATTTCGGCACGGGCTGCGTGAAAATCACGCCCGCGCACGATTTCAACGACTACGAAGTGGGCAAACGCCACGACACCAAGCTGGTAAACGTGTTTGATTTAACGGCGAAAGTGCTGCCCGAAGCCGAAGTGTTCAACTACAAAGGCGAAGCGCAAGCCGGTTTCAGGCTGCCTGAAGCCTACGCGGGGCTAGACCGCTTTGCCGCGCGCAAACAAATCGTCGCCGACCTGCAAGCACAAGGCTACCTGAAAGAAATCAAAGCCCACACGCTGATGACCCCCAAAGGCGACCGCACCGGCAGCGTGATTGAGCCTATGCTCACCAGCCAATGGTTTGTCGCCATGAGCGCGAAGCCCAACGGCGGCGAACCCGAATCCGAATTCAAAGGCTTGAGCCTCGCCGACAAAGCCAAACGCGCGGTGGACAGCGGCGCGGTGCGCTTTATCCCCGAAAACTGGGTCAATACCTACAACCAATGGATGAACAACATCCAAGACTGGTGCATCTCGCGCCAACTTTGGTGGGGGCATCAAATCCCCGCGTGGTACGACGAAGCAGGCAATGTGTACGTTGCCCGCAATCAGGCGGAAGCCGAAAAACAAGCCGACAAAACAGGATTGACCCGTGAAGAAGACGTATTGGACACATGGTTCTCCTCCGCGCTCGTGCCGTTCTCCACGCTCGGCTGGCCGTCTGAAACCGACGAACTCAAAGCCTTCCTGCCCAGCAACGTATTGGTAACCGGCTACGAAATCATCTTCTTCTGGGTGGCCCGCATGATTATGATGACCACGCATTTCACCGGCAAAGTGCCGTTTAAAGACGTGTACATCCACGGCATCGTGCGCGACCACGAAGGCAAAAAAATGTCCAAATCCGAAGGCAACGTCATCGACCCCGTTGACCTTATCGATGGCATCGGCTTGGACGAACTGCTCGTCAAACGCACCACAGGCTTACGCAAGCCCGAAACCGCCCCCGCCGTCAGAAAAGCCACCGAAAAACTGTTCCCCGAAGGCATACCTGCCATGGGCGCAGACGCACTCCGTTTCACCATGGCAAGCTACGCCAGCCTAGGGCGCAGCGTGAATTTTGATTTTAAGCGTGCCGAAGGCTACCGCAATTTCTGCAACAAACTGTGGAACGCCACCAACTTCGTGCTGATGAACACCGAAGGGCAGGATTGCGGCCAAGACGAAACCCAGCCGCTGGCATACACCTTTGCCGACCAATGGATTATCGGCAAACTCCAACAAACCGAAGCCGCCGCCGCCGAAGCCTTTGAAACCTACCGCTTCGACCTTGCCGCGCAAACCCTCTACGAATTTGTGTGGAACGAATACTGCGACTGGTATATCGAGCTGGCCAAAGTGCAAATTCAAACCGGCTGCCCCACCACCCGGCGCACCACCCGCCGCACCCTCGTGCGCGTACTCGAAGCCATCCTGCGCCTCTTGCACCCCATCATGCCCTTCATCACCGAAGAGCTGTGGCAAACCGTCGCCCCGCTGGCCAACGCCAAAACCGCCGACAGCATCATGCTCGCCGCCTACCCCGTGGCCGACCAGGACAAAATCGTCCCCGCCGCCTTCGACAAAATGGCCAGCCTGAAAGATTTGGCCGACGAAGTGCGCAAACTGCGCGGCGAAATGGGCATTGCGCCAAACGTCAAAGCCCCGCTGTTTGTCGAAGGCGGCAGCGAACTGGCCGACCTGCTCAAATACCTGCCCGCCCTCGCACGGCTCACCGAAGCCAAACTGGTGGACAAACTGCCCGAAGCCGACGACGCCCCCATCGCCGTCTGCAACGGCGCACGCCTGATGCTCAAAGTGGAAATCGACAAAGCCGCCGAAACCGCCCGTTTGACCAAAGAAGCCGAAAAACTGCAAAAGGCGTTGGACAAACTCAACGCCAAACTCACCAAACCCGGCTACACCGACAAAGCCCCCGCGCATCTGGTGGAGAAAGATAAGGCGGATTTGGCGGAGTTGCAGGATAAGATGGGGAAAGTGGAAGGGCAGTTGGCGAAGTTGAAAAACTGATTGCTTGGTTGATTAAGTGGGAAAAGGCAGCCTGAAAATGGTTAGTGGTTTTCAGGCTACCTTTCTCTACTAAATTATTTTATAGATAAATAGGAGAACTAAAAAAATGTCTAGAACCAAAACCAATTTTAACGTAGTAGAAGAAAAGGCTGTACGTTTGGCTGTATTAATTGATGCAGACAATGCTTCTGCTCGCGATATAGCGGCTATTTTGGACGAGGTTACCAAATTCGGAGATGCTACCGTTAAGCGGACTTACGGTAATTTTGTCGGTGATAATGGGCAATGGAAGCAAGTTATCAATGATTACGCTATCAAACCGATGCAGCAGTTTGCCTTTACCACAGGAAAAAACGCAACCGATGGTTTTATGATTATTGATGCCATGGATTTATTGTACAGCGACCGATTGGACGGATTTTGTATTGTATCCAGCGACAGCGATTTTACGGCTTTGGCAATCCGTTTGAAAGAACAGGGAATGCCCGTGTACGGCTTTGGTAGAAAGCAAACGCCCAAAGCTTTTATCAATGCCTGTACGCAGTTTATCTATGTGGAAAACCTTATATCAGAAGAAATTAAAAACGATAACAAAAGCAGCGTTTCCGTCCAAACTGATACGGCAATACAAACGGAACAACCAACAGCTAATCATCAAACGGCGGTTTTGCCCATAGATACGATTAGAAAAATCTTTGAACAGTTTGACAGCGAATGGGTTGCCATGACTGCATTTGGTTCAACATGGCGGCGGTTGCAGGCAGATTTTGACCCACGCAATTATGGCTGTGCCAAATTCACAACTTTGGTTAAAAAACACCCCGAGATATTTGAATATGAAATACGAAAAAATATAGAAAGTAACCAAGAACATATGTATGTAAAACTTAAGCAAGCGTAGGTTGGGTCGAGACCCAACAGCTTCTTAGAATTCCCAAGAAATGTTGGGTTTGCAACCCAACCTACCTAAAAGGCCGTCTGAAAACCTGTTTTTCAGACGGCCTCCCTGTTTTCAGGCTGCCTTGCCGTCGGGATACGGCTAAAATACTGCCAACAATCTCGCAACCCAGAGCAGCCTGAAACCACCCCGACTTTTCAGGTAGCCTCAAACGGAAATTCTGCTATGGACAACCTAATCATCTACAACACCGACGACGGCCAAAGCCATGTTTCCCTGCTGGTGTCCGACGGCGAAGCCTGGCTCACGCAAAACCAGCTTGCCGAACTTTTTGCCACCTCTGTGCAAAATATATCCGAGCACATAAATAATATATTGTCAGACAAAGAGTTAGATGAAAATTCAGTTATCAAGTATTTCCTGATAACTGCCCAAGACGGCAAGCAGTATCAGGTCAAGCATTACGCGCTGGATATGATTCTGGCCGTCGGTTTCCGCGTCCGCAGCCCGCGCGGCGTGCAGTTCCGCCGCTGGGCGAATACGCAGCTTCGCGCCTATTTGGACAAGGGTTTTGTGCTGGACAAAGAGCGGCTGAAAAATCCGCAGGGGCGTTTCGACCATTTTGACGAACTGCTGGCGGAAATCCGCGAAATCCGCGCCAGCGAAGCGCGGTTTTATCAGAAGGTGCGCGATTTGTTCGCCTTATCGAGCGATTACGCTAAAACCGACAAGGCGGCGCAGATGTTTTTTGCCGAAACGCAAAACAAGCTGATTTTCGCCGTTACCCGCCAAACGGCGGCTGAACTGGTCTGCACCCGCGCCGATGCCGCGCTGCCGAATATGGGTTTGACGGCGTGGAAAGGCAAAGTGGTGCGCAAAGGCGATATTGTGGTGGCGAAAAACTATCTGTCTGCCGACGAGTTGGACACGCTCAACCGTTTGGTGATGATTTTCTTGGAAAGCGCGGAACTGCGCGTGAAAAACCGCCAAGACCTGACGCTGGATTTCTGGCGCGGCAATGTGGATAGTCTGATTGGTTTCAACGGTTTCCCCGTATTGCAAGACAAAGGCGGCTGCACGCACCGCCAAATGGAGCTGTTCGTCCAAGAACAATACGCGCTGTTTAACCAAGCACGCGAAGCTGCCAAACTGGCCGCCGACGAAGCCGAAGACTTGCGCGAACTGGAAAGCTGGCAGAAAGCATTGGAAAAACGCTGATGTAAGGCCGTCTGAAAACCCGTTTTTCAGACGGCCTCTCTGTTTTCAGGCTGCCTGCATACAAGGCAGCCTGAACCTTTGCCAAACCTCCAAAGCAGCCTGAAAACCAAACCCGCCCTGCCGCCGTCATTCCCGCGCAGGCGGGAATCTTGGCGGGGTTTGAGCAAGGGTTTGTTTTATCAGAATATTGCCGAACAACAAAGCAGAACAACAAACAGGATTCCCGCCTGCGCGGGAATGACGGTGTTTGCTGCATTTCAGACGGCCTCTTTTGCCAAAATAGGGCGTAGGTCGGATTCTTGAATCCGACAGATCACCACAAGGAAAACCCCGCTGTTTTGCAAACAGCCGTCGGATTCAAGAATCCGACCTACAAAATTGCAATACGTCGGTTTTGAACGCCAAGCTGCACAAAGGCCGTCTGAAAAACTTGTTTTTCAGACGGCCTTTGTTTTCAGGCTGCCTCAAATGCAGTATGGCAAACCTACTACTGCACCCACGAAGTATGGTCGCTTTCGCGGTAGTCGCGGATGATGTGGTTGTTGTCGGTAATCAGATAGCGGAAGCGGGTGGAGTTGGTGACGCCCTGCTTGTAGTAGTCGGTGCGGTCGCCGTAATTGTTATACCCGCTGCCGACATAATAGGGCGTGGCGCGGTTTTCGCTGTACACCTGCCAGGTGTAAACATAGCCTTCCTGCCCTTTCATCCGACCCTGCTGGATGATGCCGTGCTCGATGTTGTCGGCGTTGCCGTATTCCTTATAGGCGGCGACTATGTGTTTGCCGCGAAAGCGCGACCCGGCCACGCCTTTGCGTGCGGCGTTGATCATGGCGTGGGGCGAAATATCGGTGGTCATGATTTTGTCTACGGTTTCGCAGCCGGACAAGGCCAGCACGGCGGCAGAAAGCAGCAAAACGGGTTTCAGGCGCAATTTTGGTGAAAACATCTTCTCTTCCAAACTAAAAAACAGAAAAACCGGCAAGCCGTATCGTCAGACTGTGCATTATATGACATATGCCGCTGCGGCAGGGACACAAAGTAATGCGCCCGGCATGGGCGGGACGGTATAATCCGCGCCACATTACAGCAATCTGTTTTAACCACCGCGAATAAAGGAAAATTATGCTGTCTCACAAAAAACACCTGCTGGCCGCCGCCGCGCTGGCTACGCTGCTGGCGGGCTGCCAAAACACCCTCGGTTACGAGCTGTTTCAGGCTGCCAAGCCGAGCGACGCGCCCACTTCCGCGCATGAAGTGGAAGCCATGATGCCGGTTATCGGGGAAATGGGCGCGCTGCCCTCCAAAGCGGAACTGGCCAAGCGCAAAATTCGTCCGCGCAAATGGGGCGCATACGCCGCCGACCCCAATGGAAAAATGCTGTGGGCAACCGACAAACCCTACGACACCCCCGAAGCCGCCTCGGCAGACGCGCTGAAAGAATGCCGCGCCAAAGACGGCCCCAACTGCCAAATCTACAACATTTACAGCAATCTGTGCTTTGCCGTGGCGCAGGGGCAGCGCAGCGGCAAACCCTTTACCGCCTTCGGCTACGGCCCCACCGAAAAGATCGCCAAAAGCGTAGGCGTGGCCAACTGCCGCGACCAGGGCGCGCAAAACTGCGAACCCGTCCCCGGCGCGCCCGCCTCCTGCGCCGTGCCCTGCAACCTTGTTACCGACAAAACCTGCCGCTACGAAGACCCCGCCTATATCGTGCCCAGCAAAGGCAAGCGAATGCACAAAATGCCTGCGCTGCTGACGCGTCCGGAGCCGGGCAAATAAGGCGGCCTGTCCTTTAACCCCATCGATTTTTTAACCACCATAAATAAGGAATGATTATGCTGTCTCACTGCTGGCCGCCGCCGCGCTGAGCACCTTGCTGGCAGGCTGCCAGGGCTCGCTTGCCTACGAACTGTTGCAGGCTGCCAAGGGCAACAACGCCCCCACTTCCGCGCAGGAAGTCGAATCCATGATGCCGGTTGTGGAAGCAATGAAAGATTTGCCTTCCAAAGCGGAACTGGCCACGCGCAAAATGCACCCGCGCAAATGGGGCGGATATGCCGGTTCGCCCGAAATCAAAATGCTGTGGACAACCGACAAAGCCTTCGACACCCCCGAAGCCGCCTCGGCAGACGCGCTCAAACAATGCCGCCAGGCCGGCGGCAAAAACTGCAAAACCGTCGTCCTTTACAGCAATCTGTGCTTTACTCTGGCGCAGGGACGGCGCAACGGCAAACTCTTTGACGCCATCGGCTACGGCCCCACCCACGAGTTTGCCAAAATAACGGCAACGGGCAACTGCCAAAACCAGGGCGGCCAGGGCTGCCACCCCACCGTCGGGGCAACTCCCTCCTGCGCCGTCCCTTGCAACGTCATCACCAACACATCCTGCCGCTACGAAGACCCGGGGATCATCTTCCCTGAAAAAGGTATGAAAATTAAAAAGATACCGTCGTTTTTCCGCTAGGCGGGTTTGAAAGGATTGGAGGCCGTCTGAAAACCGGTTTCGGCTGCGCCGGAACGGCGTTTTCAGACGGCCTCTGCCGTGATGTAGGGTGTGTGGCGCAGCCACGCACGCGGTTTCAGGGTTTTCGGGGAGGACTCGGATTTGGTGATGCGGCAGAGAACGCGTGCGTCGCCTTGGGGCAACACACCCTACCTTAATGTCGGAGGCCGTCTGAAAAGGAGGACGGGCGTTGTAAACGGGTATTTCGGATTGAGGCCGTCTGAAAAACGAATTTTCGCCGTGCCGAAACTGCGTTTTCAGACGGCCTTTTAAAGGAACAACGATGAAATCCAAACTGTTCAAGCTGCTCAAACAAGCCGCGCAAATCCTGCTGGTGGTTTCGGCGGTGGGTTTCGGCGCGGACTGGCTGCGCCGTCCCGATGTGCCCGCCGATGCGGCGCAGATGGCCGTGCCCGCCGCCGACGGGCAGACGGCGACGCTGGCGCAAATCAGCGCGGGGCGAACCGCCGTGCTGTATTTTTGGGGAAGCTGGTGCGGCATCTGCAAACACACTTCGCCCGCCGTGCAGCGGCTGCATGAAAACGGCACGCCCGTAGTCGGCGTGGCCTTGCGCTCGGGCAGCGCGGCGGAAGTGCGCGGCTATATGCGGCGGCAGGGGCTGGATTTCGCCACGGCCGACGACCCGCAGGGCGACATCGCGCGGTGGTGGGGCGTGCGAGTTACGCCGACCATTGTGCTGGTGAAAAACGGCAGAATCGTCCACAGCACCACGGGCATCGCCAGCTATTGGGGCTTAGCGGCGCGGGTGTGGCTGGCCGACCGGTTGGGCTGACGCAAGGTTCGAGGCCGTCTGAAAACCGGAAATTCGGTTTTCAGACGGCCTGATGTGTTTGGCTTTATTTGTTTTTTTCTATTTTGCGGCTGTATGCCAGCGAGGTGAGGACGGATGCGCCCAGTGCGCCGAAGACGACGGCGAGGGAGACGGCGACGGGGATGTGTATCCAGTGGAGGAGGAGCATTTTGCCGCCGATGAAGCTCAGTACGAAGGCGAGGCCATAGTTGAGGAAGACGAAGCGGTCGGCCATGTCGGCGAGCAGGAAGTACATGGCGCGCAGGCCGAGGATGGCGAAGATGTTGGAGGTGAGGACGATGAAGGGGTCGGTGGTTACGGCGAAGACGGCGGGGATGCTGTCTACGGCGAAGACGACGTCGCTTAATTCGACCATGACGAGGACGAGCAGTAGGGGGGTGGCGAGGCGGCGGCCGTTTTCGCGGGTGAAGAATTTTTCGCCGTCGAGGGTTTGGCTGACGCGGATGTGTTTTTGCAGCCATTGCAGGATGGGGTTTTGCGAGAGGTCTGCGTCTTCGTCGCCGCTTTGGCGGATCATTTTGATGCCGGTGTAGAGCAGGAATGCGCCGAAGAGGTAGAGTATCCATTCGAAGCGGGAGACGAGTACCGCGCCGACGAAGATCATGACGGCGCGCAGGATAATCGCGCCGAAAACGCCGTAGAGCAGGATGCGGTGCTGGTATTGCGGGGGGATTTTGAAGTAGCCGAAGATGAGCAGGAAGACGAAGAGGTTGTCCACGGCCAGCGATTTTTCGAGGACGTAGCCGGTGAAGTATTCCATGACTTTGGTTTTGGCCAGCTCGTGGCCGTAGGCGGGGTTGGTGGCGATTTCCCAGTAGAGCCAGCCGGCGAAGGCGCAGGAGGCGGCAATCCAGACGGCGGTCCAGGCGAGGGCTTCTTTGGTGCTGACTTTGTGGCTGCCGTTTTTTTTGAGAGTCAGCATGTCGATGGCGATCATGAGGAGGACGGCGGTGAGGAAGACGCCGTAGAAGAGGGGGGAGCCGATGTTGGGTTCTGCGCTCATGGGGCTTTCTTTCTGTTTGGTGTGTGTTTGTGTTTGGTGTGGTGGCAATCAGGCCGTCTGAAAACGTTTTTCGCGGCGGGAAAACGTTTTCAGACGGCCTTTGCCTTGGATGCCGCGTTTATTTGACGAATTTGAGGACTTTTTTGCGTGTGCCGTTTTCGGGGGGCGTTTTGTCGGGTTCGTCTGCGCCGCTGCGGTTTTCAGACGGCCTTTTTTCGGGCTGTTTTTGTTCCGCCGCGCTGTTTTCGCCGGGTTCGTAGGGTTCGACTTCAAAGCCCATGCCTTCGCCGGTTTCGCGGGCGAAGATGCCGGAGATGTGGCCGACGGGTATCCAGATGTCGTGCGCCACGCCGGAGAAGCGGGCGGAGAAGTTGACCCATTCGTTGTCGATGGTGAGGTTGCGGGCGGCGGCGGGGCCGATGTTGAGGACGATTTCGTTGTCGCGCACATACTGCATGGGGACGCGGGTGTGGCTGTTGACCCACGCGGCGATGTGGGCAGTGTGGCCGTTGTCGTTGCACCATTCGTAGAGGGCGCGGAGCAGGTAGGGTTTGGTGCTGCTGTTCATGACGGCTCCTCAGCGGCGCATGGCTTTTTCGGCGGGGGTGAGCGCGTCGATGAAGGCTTCGCGCTGGAAGATGCGTTCGGCGTATTTCAGCAGGGGGGCGGCGGTGCGGCCGAGTTTGATGCCATAGTGGTCGAGCCGCCACAAGAGGGGGGCGAGGGCGACGTCGATCATGGAGAAGTCGTCGCCCATGATGTATTTGGTGCGCGAGAACATGGGGGCGAGCATGGTCAGCCCCTGGGCGACGGCTTCACGGGCTTTGCTTTGTTCTTTGCTTGTGGATTCGGGGGCTTCGAGTATTTGGACGTGGCTGAACAGCTCGCGTTCGAGGCGGTAGAGCACGAGGCGGCCGCGGCCGCGCTGGACGGGGTCGCCGGGCATGAGCTGGGGATGGGGGAAGCGTTCGTCGATGTATTCGTTGATGATGTTGGATTCGTGCAGGATCAGGTCGCGCTCAACCAAAACGGGGACTTGGTTGTAGGGGTTCATGATGGCGAGGTCTTCGGGTTTGTTGAAGATGTCCACGTCTTTGATTTCAAAATCCATGCCTTTTTCGTAGAGGACGAAGCGGCAGCGGTGGCTGAACGGGCAGGTGATGCCGGAGTAGAGAATCATCATGTCGTGTTGCTCCTGTGCGGTTGGAAACAGGCCGCCGCCGTAAAGCGGACGCGCCTGATGTGTTTGAAAAATAAGGGAATGATACAGAATGCCGTCTGAAAAATCCAGAAAAAGGCTCTAATGCGCTGTTTATTAAAACAAAAAAGCGGAATCCGCAGATTCCGCCTTTGCTCGTTGCCGTTGCTGTTTAATGCACGTCTTTCCAGTATTCTTTTTTCAGGAAATAGGCCAGCGGCAGCATGACGGCCAGAAGGAAGATCATCACGATGTAGCCGATCTGTTTGCGCTCGACCTGCGCCGGTTCGCCCATGTACACCATGAAGGCGACGAGGTCTTTGGCGTATTCGTCATACTCTTTGGCGATGACTTTGCCTTCGGGCGTTTTGCGGGTCATGGTGCCGGTGGATTCCCAGTAGAGTTTGGGCACGGAGTTGCCGTGTGCGTCTTTCACCATCACCGGCTGGCCTTTGGCATCGAGCTCCACAGCCTGCACGCCCTGCTGCTGCCACAGCGGGTGCGGCATGCCGACTTTGTCGAACACGGTGTTGTTCCAGCCGGTCGGGCGGGTCGGGTCTTTGTAGAAGCCGCGCATGTAGGCGTAGAGGTAGTCCGCGCCGCGCGAGCGGGCGATCAGCGACAGATCGGGCGGTGCCGCGCCGAACCATTTTTTGGCGTCGGCGGGGCTCATGGCCGAGTGCATCACGTCGCCCACTTTGTCGGTGGTGAACATCAGGTTGTTTTTGATCTGGTCTTCGGTCAGGCCGATGTCGCGCAGGCGGTTGAAACGCATATTGCTGGCCGAGTGGCACGACAGGCAGTAGTTGGTGAAAATCTGCGCGCCGCGTTGCAGGCTGACCTGGTTACCCAAATCGATGTCCGCTTTTTCGTATGCGGCGTGGCCGCTGGCTCCGGCGATGCCGAAGGGTGTTGCCAAAGCGAAGGCAACAATCCATTTTTTCAATGTGTTTTTCATTTTGCCGCCCTCGTCAGATATTGGTTGCAAACAGATACGCGCCGATCAGGGTAATGGCGGCGTAAACGAAGAACATGACCTTCTGCCTGCCCGTGCTCATGGTTACGCGTTCGGGTACGGGCTTGGTTTTGTCCAGCTTGCTGTAAAACGGCATGCCCAGGAAGAACGCGAAGTAGATGCAGGAGAGGATGCGGGCGACGATGGTGCGGGTGTCGGTGGCCACCATCGCGCCGAGGATGCCCAGCCCGATGAAGGAGATGACGAACAGCACCAGCGCGGTTTTGAAAACCGGGCCGCGGTAGCGGACGGATTTGACGGGCGAGCGGTCGAGCCACGGTAAGAGGCCGATCAGCACCACGGCCGCGCCCATGCCGATCACACCCCACACCTGCGTGCCGGCAAACGACGGGATGGCGCGCAAGATGGCGTAGAACGGGGTGAAGTACCACACCGGCGCGATGTGCGCGGGGGTTTTCAGCGGGTCGGCGGGGTCGAAGTTGGGGCTTTCGAGGAAGTAGCCGCCGCCTTCGGGGGCGAAGAACATGACCGCGCAGAACACGATCAGGAACACGACCACGCCGAGGATGTCTTTGACGGTGTAGTAGGGGTGGAAGGGGATGCCGTCGAGCGGGACGCCGTTTTCGTCTTTGAGTTTTTTGATTTCCACGCCGTCGGGGTTGTTCGAGCCGACTTCGTGCAGGGCGATGATGTGCGCGACGACCAAGCCCAAAAGCACCAGCGGCACGGCGATGACGTGCAGGGCGAAGAAGCGGTTGAGCGTGGCGTCGGAGATGGTGAAGTCGCCGCGTATCCAAGTGGACAAATCCGGGCCGATGACGGGGATGGCGGAGAACAGGTTGATGATCACCTGCGCGCCCCAGAACGACATCTGACCCCACGGCAGCAGGTAGCCCATGAAGGCTTCGGCCATCAGGGCGAGGAAGATCAGCGAGCCGAACACCCACACCAGTTCGCGCGGTTTTTTGAACGAGCCGTAAATCAGGCCGCGGAACATATGGAGATAAACGACGATGAAGAAGAAAGACGCGCCGGTGGAGTGCATGTAGCGGATGATCCAGCCGCCGGAGACGTCGCGCATGATGTATTCCACCGCTGTGAAGGCGGCGGGCAGGTTGTACTGGTTCAGGTTGCCGTCGGGCTTGAAGTTCATCACGAGGAAGATGCCGCTGACGATTTGGATCACCAGCACCAGGAGTGCGAGCGAGCCGAAGTAGTACCAGAAGTTGAAGTTTTTCGGCGCGTAGTATTCGGAGAGGTGTTCGCGCCACATTTTAGACAGGGGGAAGCGCGCGTCCACCCAGTCCAACAATGCCTTTGCTTTGCTATTGGTTTGGTTTGCCATGTTGAAGTCCCTTGTTTTTTATGATTCTTCGCCGACCAGGATGGTGGTGTCGCTCAAATATTTGTGCGGGGGGACAACCAGGTTGGTCGGTGCGGGAACGCCGGAATAGACGCGGCCTGCGATGTCGAATTTGGAACCGTGGCAGGGGCAGAAGAAGCCGCCTTTCCAGTCCGCGCCCAAATCGGCGGGGGCGATGTCGGGGCGGTAGGTCGGCGAGCAGCCCAAGTGGGTGCAGATGCCGATGGCGACCAGAATGTTGGGTTTGATCGAGCGGGTTTCGTTCTTGCAGTCTTCTGGCTGGTGGTCCACGTCGGAATTGGGGTCGGCGAGCATGCCGTCCAGGCTTTTGAGGTCTTTGACCTGCTGGTCGGTGCGGTTGACCACCCAGATGGGTTTGCCGCGCCATTCGGCGGTAAGCATTTGTCCCGCTTCGATTTTGCTGACGTCGATTTCCACCGGCGCGCCGGCGGCCTTGGCTTTTTCCGAGGGGAACCAGCTGGCGACGAAGGGCGTTGCCACGCCTGCGGCCGCCACGCCGCCCGCTCCGGCCGTCGCCAGCACGAGGAAGCGGCGGCGGCCTTGGTTGATTTCTTGATTTTCCATTGTTTCAGTCATCCTGAGATTCAAAATACCGAGCCATTAAACTCCGCAATTTTACCCGAATTGCCGAGCCTACTTAAAGCACTATTTAAAATAAGGTAAATTTTTGAAGTGTTTTTTGACTTTAAGCAGGGTTTTGTTCGTCGAAAAAGCAGACGGGGATGCCGAATTCGCAGCCGGCGGCTTCGGCCAGTGCCCGTATGCCGCCGCGCTCGGTGGCGTGGTGGCCGGCGGCGATGAAGGCGGTGCCGGTTTCGTGCGCGAGGTGGTATTGGGCTTCGGAGATTTCGCCGGTGAGGTAGATTTGCGCGCCTTCGTCTATGGCCGTCTGAAAAAAGCCCTGCGCGCCGCCGGTGCACCAGGCGATGCGCTTGGCGGGGGTGTCGGACGGGGCGATCAGGGTGGGCGTGCGGCCGAGTTTCGCCGCCACTTGCGCGGCCACTTGCGCCGCCGTCTGCGGCTGTTGCAGGTGGCCGATGTGCAGCAGGTTTTGTTCGCCGCAGGTGTGCTCGGTCTGCCAACCCATCAGTTTGGCAAGCCGGGCGTTGTTGCCCAGTTCGGGGTGGGCGTCCAGCGGCAGGTGGTAGCCGGCCATGCCGATGCCGTGGCGCAGCAGGGTTTCGATGCGGGTTTTTTTCCAGCCGGTGATGGTTACGGGTTCGCTTTTCCAGAAGAGGCCGTGGTGGACGAGCAGCAGCTGTGCGCCCTCGGCGGCGGCAAATTCGATGGCGGCCAGGCTGGCGGTTACGGCGGCGGCGATTTTGCCGACGTGTTCCGTGCCTTCCACTTGCAGGCCGTTGGGGGCGTAGTCTTTGAACAGGCGGGTTTGCAGGGTGTCGTCGCACCAGGCAATGATGTCGCGGAGGGCGGGCATGGGTGTTCCTTGTCGGTTTTAAAAGGCGCGGCATTGTAGCGGAATACGGGGAGGCCGTCTGAAAACTGCATTTGCGGTTTTGGCTGCGCCGAAGCTCCGTTTTAACTTCGTTGAAGCTGCGCTTTCAGACGGCCTGTTTTTTAGTGGGTACAGATCAAAAGTATCCGATGTAGGCCGGGCTTCAGCCCGGCAAAATATCGGAGAAATGGTGGGTTAGCCGGGCTGAAGCCCAGCCTACGATGGGCAATTTTATTGTTTTCCCAACCTCAAACTGCGTGCGTGGCTGCGCCACACACCCTGCCTAAATGGCGGAGGCCGTCTGAAAACCGCAAATGCAGTTTTCAGACGGCCTTTTGCTTTGCAGAACGCGCTGTGTTACGCGGCTTCGCCGCCGGTGAGGCCGAGGTGGCGCAGCAGGGCGTCGGGGGTGGCGTCGCGGCCGCGGAAGGCGCGGAAGGATTCGGCCGCGCCGCGCGAGCCGCCGCGCGAGAGGATTTCGGCGAGGAAGCGCGCGCCGGTGGCGGCGAGGTCGCCGCTTTCTTCAAAGGCGGCGTACGCGTCCGCGCTCAATACTTCGGCCCAGGCGTAGCTGTAATAGCCTGCCGAGTAGCCGCCGGCGAAGATGTGGCCGAAGCTGTTGGCGAAGCGGTTGTAGGCGGGCTGGGGGATGACGACCACTTCGGCGCGAACGTTTTCCAAAACCTGCGGCCAGTTTTTCAGACGGCCTGCGTCGCTTTCGCTGTATATCAGCATGTCGAACAGGGCGAATTCGGTTTGGCGGGCGAGGAAGAGGCCGACTTGGAAGTTTTTGGCGGCGAGCATTTTTTGGTACAGCGCTTCGGGCAGGGGCGCGCCGCTTGTTTCGTGTTCGGACATGGCGCAGAGGACGGGGTATTCCCAGGCGAAGTTTTCCATAAACTGGCTGGGCAGCTCCACCGCGTCCCATTCCACGCCGTTGATGCCGGACACGCCCAGTTCGTCCACTTCGGTGAGCAGGTGGTGCAGACAGTGGCCGGTTTCGTGGAAGAGGGTAACGATTTCGTCGTGGCTTAATCGGGCTTCTTTGCCGCCGACGGGCGGGGTGAAGTTGCAGACGAGATAGGCGGCGGGAAGCTGGATGCCGCCGTTTGCAAGGCGGCGGCGGCCTTTGTAGTCGTTCATCCACGCGCCGCCGCGTTTGCCTTCGCGGGCGTACAAATCCATGTACACGCCGCCGATGGTGCGGCCGTCTTTTTCCAATTCGTAATAGCGCACGTCGGGATGCCAGGCGGGTATTTCGCGTTCTTTGAGGCGCACGCCGTAGAGGCGGCCGATTTGGCCGAACAGGCCGGCGAGCACTTTGCCGGCGGGGAAGTAGCGTTTGACTTCGCTTTCGGAGAAGGCGTATTTGGCTTCGCGCAGTTTTTCCGAGGCGTAGGCCACGTCCCAGGCTTCGAGGGTGTCGAGGCCGAGTTGTTCGCGGGCGTAGGCTTTGAGTTCGGCGTAGTCTTTTTCGCCGTGCGGTTTGGCGCGGCGGGCGAGGTCGCGCACGAAGTCGAGCACCTGCTGCGGCGAGTCGGCCATTTTGGTGGCCAGCGAGAGCTCGGCGTAGTTGGCAAAACCGAGCAGGCGGGCTTGTTCGAGGGCGATTTCGAGGCTGCGGGTGATGGTGGCGGTGTTGTCGAATTTGCCGTCGTTGTCGAGCTCGCTGGCGCGGGTGAGGTAGGCGCGGTGCATGGTTTGGCGCAGTTCGCGGTTGTCGGCGTGTTTCATTACGGCCAGATAGTGCGGGATTTGCAGGCCGATTTTCCAGCCGCTTTTGCCTTCGGCCTGCGCGGCGGCGGCAAACATGGCTTTTTCGTCGGCATCGAGTCCTTTCAGACGGCCTTCGTCGTCGAAATACAGGGCGAAAGCGTCGGTGGCATCAAGCACGTTTTGCGAAAACTTCGCCCCGAGCTGGGCGGCTTCGGTTTGCAGCGCGGCGAGGGTTTCCTGTTTTTCGGGCGGCAGTTCCGCGCCGCTTAATACGAAATCGCGCAAATCGTGTTCCAGCTTGGTTTTTTGTGCTTCGCTGAGGGCGGCGGCTTCGGGCGCGGCTTTGATGGCTTTGAAGCGGTTGTAAAGCTCGATGTCCTGGCCGATTTCGGTGAAAAATTCGGTGGCCTCGGGCATCTGCGCGTTGTATTCGGCGCGCAGCTCGGGGGTGTCGGCGACGGAATTGAGGTGGGAGACCACGCCCCAGATGCGGCCGACGCGCTCGGTGAGGTCGGTGAGCGGCTCGACGGTGTTCTGCCACGTCGGGTTCGGCTCGGCCTTGATTTTCGCCAGTTCGGCGCGGGCTTCGGCCATCGCGCCTTCCATCGCGGGGCGGATGTGTTCGGGGCGGATGTCGGGGAAACGGGGGGTGTCGCCCAGATGGAGTAGGGGGTTGTCGGTCATGGGGTTCTCGCTTGTTTGTAAATGGGAAAAGGGTTTCAGACGGCCTCTGAGGCCGTCTGAAAACGAAACTTCGGCGAAGTAAAAAACGTGCAGTTCGCCAAATGGGGCTTCGTTGGCAAAATTACAGCCCGCAGGGGGGCGGATGGTCGGAACGGAATTTCGCAGGGTGCGCCGCTGCGGCGGCACGCTCCGTATTGGCTTAAAGGCCGTCTGAAAATGTGCAAAACGGTTTTGGCTGCGCCGAAGCCGCGCTTTCAGACGGCCTTTTGCCTATTCCTGCGTATCTTCCGTTTTGTCCGCCGCAATCAGGGCGGCGGTTTCGTTTTCTTCGGCTTCTTCCAGCAGGTTGCGGTCGATCTGTTTGCCGGCTTTCACGCCGAGTTTGTGCAGTTTCTGGGCGCGGGTGATGAGGTTGCCGCGTCCGTCTTTGAGCTGGCCGAGGGCTTTGTGGTAGGCGGTTTGCGCCTGTTCGATGTTTTTGCCGACGCTTTGCAGAGTTTCGACGAAGCCGGCGAATTTGTCGTAGAGTCTGCCGCCTTCTTCGGCGATGGCCAGGGCGTTGCGGTTTTGCTGTTCGTTGCGCCAGATGTTGGCGACGGTGCGCAGGGTGGCCAGGAGGGTGGAGGGGCCGGCGGGCATGATGCGTTTGTCGAAGCATTCTTGGAACAGGCTTTCGTCCTGCTGCAGGGCGAGCAGGTAGGCGGGTTCGACGGGGATGAACATGAAGACGAAATCAAGGGTTTTGAGGCCGTCGATGTCGCTGTATTTTTTTTCGGCCAGCTGGGCGATGTGGCGGCGCACGGATTGGACGTGGGCGGCCAGATGGGCGCGGGCTTCGTCGTCGTTTTGCGCCTGGGTGTAGCGCACGTAGTCGGTGAGCGAGACTTTGCTGTCGATGACGATTTGTTTGCCGTCGGGCAGGTTGACGAGGACGTCGGGTTGCAGGCGGCGCTTGCTGCCGTCGTCCTGCGTCTGCACGGAGGCGGCCTGCACGGTGTATTCGCGCCCTTTTTGCAGGCCGGAGTGTTCGAGCACGCTCTCCAAGATCATTTCGCCCCAGTTGCCCTGGGTTTTGTTGCGGCTGCCGGTGAGGGCGCGGGTGAGGGCGGCGGCGTCTTCGTGCAGGCGGCTGTTGAGCTGTTGCAGGCGTTTGAGTTCGTTTTCGAGGGTGAGGCGTTCTTTGGCTTCTTTTTCGTAGGTGTTCTGCACGAGCTGGGAGAAGCCGCCGAGTTTTTCGCTGAGGGGGTTGAGCAGGATGCCGAGCTGTTCGCGGTTTTGTTCGCTGAAACGGCGGCTTTTTTCTTCGAGGATTTGGTTGGCGAGGTTTTGGAAGCGGCTGCCGAGGGCGTCGCGGGCTTCGTTGAGCAGGGCGAGTTTTTCCTGCTGCGCCTGCTGTTCCTGTTCGATGCGGGTGGCGAGGTGCCGGTTTTGCACGCGCGCGTCGGCCAGCTCTTTTTGCAGGGCGGCGCAGTCGGTTTTCAGACGGCCTAATTCTGCGGCGTAGCTGTTTTTCAGGGCGGACGACTCTTCGGCCTGGGTGGCGAGGCGTTCGTTTTGCACGCGTGCGTCGGCCAACTCTTTTTGCAGGGCGGCGGATTCGGTTTTCAGACGGCCTAATTCGTCGGCTTGGACGGCGAGGTGGCGCACTTGCGTTTCGAGGGCGGCGCGGCGGCTGTCGAGTTCGCGGATTTGCCCGTGCAGTTCGTTGGCGGTGCTGCGCCCGGCGGCCAATTCGTCTTGCAGCTCGCTCAGGCGGCGGGCGTGGACGTTGGCGGCGGCCAGCTCGTTTTCTGCGGCATTCAGACGGCCTCTGAGGCCGTCTGAAAGGCGGATTTGCGCCGACAGCTCTTCTTCGCTGCGGCGTTGTTCGGCAGTGAGGCGGTTGCAGAGTGTTTCCAGATGGGCGCGGTTTTCTTCGAGGGCGGCGCAGCGGCTTTCGCTTTCGGCCTGTTCGGCCTGATGCCTCCGCGCGAGTTCGGCTGTGTCGGCCTGGTGGCGGTTGCGGCAGACGAGGGCGGTGATGATGGCGGAAAGGACGGCGGCAATCAGGGCGGCTGCGGCGGAGAGGATGATGAAGAGGCTTTCGAGGCGCATGGTGTCGGTTCGGGTTGGGGGTGGGTCGGAGGTCGTTCCCGCCAGTACTCCTGCGGAGCATAAACGCGGGGATGACGTTTCTGCAAAGGCGGTTTTGGCGCAGTCGGAAACGGGAAATGCTGTTTGTCGGAAAATGCCGTTGCCGTTGTTTGTGTAACAAAGGCTGCGTGCTTTACTGTCGGGCATCAATGCCCGACCTGCGGCCGTGTTTTCAGACGGCCTGTTTGCGGGCGGCAGCCAGCTCGTCGGTGATGCGCTGCAAAAGGGCGACGCGCTGGGGGAAAACTTCGCCGCGTTCGGCGGCCTGTTTGACGGCGCAGCCGGGTTCTTGGCGGTGGGTGCAGTTGTGGAAGCGGCATTGGCCGAGGTAGCGGCGCAGGTCGGGGAAGCAGGCGGGCAGTTCGGCGGGGTCGAGGTGGCAGAGGCCGAATTCCTGCAAGCCGGGGGAGTCGATTAAAAACGTGTTGTCGCCCAGCTCGTACATTTGCGCGTGGGTGGTGGTGTGGCGGCCGGCGTCGAGGGCGGCGGAGATTTCGCCGGTGCGGGCGGCGGCGCGGCCGAGCAGGGCGTTGGTGAGGGTGGATTTGCCCATGCCGGACTGGCCGAGGAAGATGTTGGTGTGCCCCTGCATATGGGGCAGCAGGGCGGCGGCGTTTTCGGCGGCGCAGGTTTCGACAAGGGGGTAGCCGAGGCGGGCGTAGAAGGCGAGTTTTTCGCGCCAGGCCGCGCTTTGGGGCAGGTCGGTTTTGTTGAGGACGACGAAGGCTTCGATGCCGGCGGCTTCGGCGGCGAGCAGGGCGCGTTGCAGCAGGTTTTCGCCCGGGGTGGGGACGGCGGCGGTTACGGCGAACATTCTGTCTACGTTGGCGGCGATGAGTTTGGCGCGCCATGCGTCTTGGCGGTAGAGCAGGCTTTGGCGGGGGAGGCAGTCGGTGATGACGGCCTGTTCGGCGTTTTGTATTTGGATGCGCACGAAGTCGCCGCAGGCGAAACCGACGCGCTTTTTGCGGGCGGTGGCGTCGTAGGCGCGGCCGTCGGCGGTGCGCACGGTGTAGCGGCGGCCGTAACTGGCGGTGATGCGGGCGGTGTCGGTCATGGGTTTCGCGCTCGGGGAAAGGGCGGATTTTAGCAGAGGCCGTCTGAAAAGCGGGTTCGGTGTGCCGAGCCGTTTTTCAGACGGCCTTTCAGTAGGTCGGGCATTTATGCCCGACAGGCGCGGGAAATTTCAAAAATGTCGGGCATGAATGCCCGACCTACAAAGCTGTGTTTTCAGACGGCCCTTGGTTGGGGCGGCAGGGAGCGCGTGCGTGGCTTGCGCCGCACACCCTACCTCGGGGCGGGCGGATTCGGTTTTCAGACGGCCTGTTCAGATGCGTTTGAACGGGGGCAGGCAGGCGAGGAGTTGGCGGCCGTAGCGTTGGGTGAGGACGCGGTTGTCGAGGATGGTTACGCGGCCGTAGTCGCTTTCGGTGCGGATGAGGCGGCCGGCGGCCTGGATGAGTTTGATGCCGGCTTCGGGCACGGTTACTTCGATGAAGGGGTTGCCGCCGCGTTTTTCGATCCAGCGGTTCTGCGTTTTTTCGATGGGGTTGTCGGGCATGGAAAACGGCAGTTTGACGATGACGACGTGGACGCAGGCTTCGCCGGGCAGATCCAGCCCTTCGGCGAAGCTGTCCAGCCCGAAGATGATGCTGGCGCGTCCGGCGGCGAGGGCGTCGCGGTGGCGTTCGAGCAGGGCGGCTTTGGGGATTTCGCCCTGCACCAGCACCAGCGGCAGGTAGTCGGCGTTGAGGCGCATGGCGGTTTCGTTCATTTGTTTGCGCGAGGTGAAGAGGACGAGTGTGCCGACGGGTTCGGTGGCGGAGATGAGTTTGGGCAGCCATTCGATGACGGCGTCGGTGTGTTCGGCGGGCTGTTTGGGGCTGGCGGACAGGGGCGGGATGTAGAGTTCGCCCTGTTCGGCGAAGTTGAACGGGCTGTCCAGCGCGAGGGTTTCGGTGTCGGGCAGCCAGACGAGGCCGGTTTGGCGCAGCAGCAGGTCGAAACTGCCCAGCGAGCGCAGGGTGGCGGAGGTGAGCACCGCGCCCGCCGCGCGCCGCCACAGGCCGCTGGCCAGCATGGCCGCGCCGGAGATGGGGCTAGCGTGGAAGAGGTAGTCGTTTTTGTCGTTGGGGCGGCGTTCTATCCATTTGGCCAGCGGTTCGCTGCCTTCGGGCGGGCAGGTGGCGAGGAGTTCCCACACGTCGGCGGTTTGTTCGGCGCGGGCGATGAAGAAGCCGAAGTCGGCGGCGGTGTGGTCGATGAGCGTGCTGTCTTGTTCTTTTTCGCGGCGGGCGGCGGAGAGGGCGTCGTTGAGGCGGGAAAGGTTGTGCAGCAGGGCGCGGGCGGCGGCGGCGGTGTTGGACACCAAAAGGCCGAGGCCGTCAGGGATTTGTCCGTCTTCCCACAGCCAGACGGGGTCGCCGCCGTCTTCGGGCAGATCGAGCGCGGGTTCGCCGTTGAGGTGGAACTGCCATTCGTTGAGGCTGTCGAGCAGGGAGCCGGCGGCTTCGTCGGCGAGGGCGGCGATGTCGCCCTTGCCGGTGAGGCCGCTGATTTTGTCCAGCAGCGGCGGCAGTTTGTCGAGCGTCCACAGGGCCTGGTTGAGCGAGTGTTCGGCGGCGAAGCGGCTGACGGCTTTTTTGGCCAGGTGGTGCGCTTCGTCGATGCAGTAGAAGCTGTTTTCCGGCGCGGGCAGGATGACGCCGCCGCCCATGGCGATGTCGGAGAGCAGCAGGTCGTGGTTGGCCACGACCACGTCCACGGTTTCCAGCGTGTCGCGGGCGAGGTAGAACGGGCATTCGGCTCTGTTGGGGCAGGCGGCTTTGAGGCAGCCGTGGCGGTCGTTGGTGATTTGCTGCCACAGCGGGTCGGGGATTTTTTCCGGCCAGGTGTCGCGGTCACCGTTGAAGCGGCGTTCGGCGAAGGCGTCGGCGATTTGGCGCAGGGTGTCGATGTCGGACGAGGTGGGTTTGCTTTCCCACAGAACGGGGCGTTCGAAACCGGCCAGTGTGCCCTGGGCGTTGTTTTGCGTGAGCTGGTAGAGTTTGTAGGGGCAGAGGTAGCGGCCGCGCCCTTTGGCCAGGGCGAAGCTCAGTTGCAGGCCGCTTTTTTCCACCAGAAAGGGCAGGTCGCGGTGCACGAGCTGTTCTTGCAGGGCGACGGTGGCACTGGACACGATGAGGCGTTTGCCGCGCGTCTGCGCCATGATGCCGCCCGCGAGCAGGTAGGAGAGGGATTTGCCCACGCCGGTGGGGCCTTCGATGACGGCGATGCTTTCGCCCTCGCGCTTGGGCGGCTCTTCGCCTTCGGCGCGGGTTTTGCTGCGCGAGAAGGCGTTGGCCACGGCCGCAATCATCTGCCGCTGCGCCGCGCGGGGGCGGAACTGCGGCAGGTTTTCGGAGATGGCGCGGTAGTGGTCGCGGATGGCGGTTTTTTCCAAATCGGTGAGCATGGTTTTTTACTGGGTGGCGGGCGTGCTGCGGATGTTTTTCAGACGGCCTTTTGCGTCGGCAAAACGGACGGAGGCCGTCTGAAAAACGCGGATGCGGTTCGGGCGGCGGGTTTGTTTGGGCGGCGCAATGCGTTTTTTTGGCGAAACGGCGTATAACTTGGTTGAAGCTGCGTTTTCAGACGGCCTCTACGGCGGCAGATGCGTTTGAGGCCGTCTGAAAACTTGGCGCGGCGCGGCTATTCGGACATCGTCGTTTTTTTGTGTCGGCAGATTCCGTATCCGCGTGCGCGGTTTGCGCCGCACCCCCTACGGTTTGGCCGTTTGCGGCGCGGCGGCCGTGCCTTCCGCACGCGGCGCGGGCGGCGGGAAGATCAGGCGTTCGGTGAGCTTGTCCAATTCGCCCAAAAGCCTGCCCGCGCGGGGGCTGTTGATGATGACCACCACCGACAGAGCCTGATTGCCGTTGAGGTAATAGCCCGCGAGGGCGCGCACGTCGGCCAGCGTGCCGGTTTTCAGGCGCAGCGGCGCGCCGATGCTTTTGAAGCGCGATTTGAGCGTGCCGTCGTGTCCGGCCACGGGCAGGCTGGCGACGAAGTCGCGGCGCAGCGGGCTTTTATAGGCGGCGGCGAGGATTTCGCCCATCATGCGGGCGGAGAGGCGTTCGCGCCGCGACAGGCCGGAGCCGTTTTCCAGCACCAGCGGGGCGGTGGAGATGCCCGAGAGCAGGAGCTGGGCGCGGACGGCGGCGGCGGGGTTTTGGCGGCGTTTGTCGGCGGCGGCGTGGCGGCCGACGGTGAGGAAGACGGTGCGGGCGATGACGTTGTTGGAGTGTTTGTTCATTTCGGCCAGCACTTCGCGCAGCGGCGGCGACTGCACGCGGGCGAGGGTGCGGGCGGCGGCGGGGGTGTCGCCCTGCATGAGGCCGTCTGAAAGGATGCCGCCGCCCTGCCGCCAGTAGTTGGCAAAGCTGCGGCGGGCGAATTCGGGCGCGTCGAACATGTTGACGTACACGTCTTTTCCGGCACAGGCACTCGGCGCGCTGCCTTCCAAAACCAGCACGCCGTTTTCGTATTTGCCGCGCAGAAAGCGGGCAATTTTGGGGCAGGGCGCGGACGTGGCGGCGAAGGCGGCGCGGTTGAGCAGCGGGATTTCCGGCAGCGGCGGGGTGGTGTGCGGCACGAGCGCGCCGTTTGCGCCGACCTGCGGGGTGAGGCGGACAACCTTGTAGGCGAGCATCTGCGGGTCGGGCGCGGTGGTGAAGGCGCGTTTGGCATCGTCGGCGAAGCCTGCGGAGGTGCCCGCGTGCGGCCAGACGCTGCGGTCGAACACCAGATGCCCGCCGATGTGGCGCACGCCGTTGTCGCGCAGCTGCGCCTGCATTTCCAGCAGCTCGGGCATGTCGAACACGGGGTCGCCGCTGCCTGTCCAATACAAATCGCCGTCGAGCAGGCTGCCACGCAGCGGGGCGGCGGATTTGAACTCGGTCTGCCAGCGGAAATCCCCGCCGAGGGCGCGCAGGGCGGCGTAGGCGGTTACCAGTTTCATGGTGGAGGCGGGGTTGAGCGGCACGTCGGCGCGGTGTTCGGCCAGCACTTTGCCGCTGCGCAGGTCTTGCACGAAAAACGCCACTTCGTCCGGCCGTATCTGCCCCAAATCCGCGGCGGCGGCGGGCAGGGCGAGGAGGAGGCAGAGGAGGGGGAGCAGGCGGCGGGGCATGGCGGAGGGCGGGTGGCGTTGGCGGAAGGCGGGATTATAAGGGATAGGCCGTCTGAAAGCGCGGCTTCGGCGCGGCCGCAAGCCGTTTGCCGCCTTGCGCGATATTTTCAGACGGCCTATTGCCTTGTTTCAGGTTTCAGCGGCGGGTGAAGCGCAGCCTGTGCCGCTCGGAAACGAAACCGTCCAGCGGGATGTCGTGCGCTTCGCGCGGCAGGCTGTCGGCCAGCTGGCAGGCGAAACCGGCAGCTACGGCCAGAGGCCGTCTGAAACGGCAGGCGGCCAGCGTGGCGTCGTAGTAGCCGCCCGCCTGGCCGAGGCGGTATCCGCTGCGGTCAATGGCGACTATGGGCACAATCATCACATCGAGGCGGTCGGCGCGGATTCTGTGTCCGGCAAACTGCGGCACGTTCAGTTTGGCGCGGCCGCGTTTGCGCTCGGCCTGCGCACCGGCGCGGCAGGGGGTGAACCACATGCGTTTGCTGCCCGGTTCGATGTAGGGCAGGCGGATTCGGGCGCGGCGTTGGGCGGCGGTGCGCAGCAGCATGCTCAGGTCGGCTTCGCTGCCCATTGCAAAATACAGCGCGATGGTTTTGCCGCGTTTGACGAGGGGTTTGAGGCGGCGGACGATTTCGCGTTCGGCACGCTGGCGTTCGCTGCGGGAGAGGGCGTTGCGCGCGGCGCGGAAGCGGCGGCGCAGGGCGCGTTTTTGCTGTTTGGCGGGGTCGGTCATGGCGGTTTCGGTTATGGGAGGCGGATGTGTGCAGGCCGTCTGAAAACGAAGTTTCGGCGTAGCCAAAAACGGTTTTCAGACGGCCTGTATGCTGGTTCAGCGTTTGTTCCAGCGTTCCTGCGATTCGCGGATGACGGCTTTGGCTTCGTCGATGCCGCCCCAGTGTTCCACTTTGGTGGTGCCCGGTTTTTTCAGGTCTTTGTAGTGGTTGAAGTGGAATTCGATTTGCTTAATAAGCTGCTGCGGCAGGTCGGCCAGCGAGGCGTAGGCGTTGCCGTTGTGGCGGTCGTCGGCGGGGACGCAGACGATTTTGTCGTCCACTTCGCCGTCGTCCACGAATTTCATCACGCCGATAACGCGCGCTTCAAGAAAGATGCCGGTGGGCAGCGGGGTGTCGGTGATGATGAGCGCGTCCAATTCGTCGCCGTCTTCGTCCAGCGTCTGCGGGATGAAGCCGTAGTTGGTCGGCTTGGCGAAGGCCAGCGGCTCGACGCGGTCAAGCTGCATCACCGCCAGTTTGCGGTTCCATTCGATTTTGTGGTTCGAGCCGGCGGGGATTTCGACAACGACGTTGATGATGCCGCCGTCCACGTCGCCCGCATCGAGGATTTGGTTGAAGTCTGCCATGAGGGTGTCCTTTCGGTTTGCAAAACGGGAAAAGGCGCGATTATAGCAGCCTCTATATAATGGAGGCCGTCTGAAAACCCGTCCGGAGCCTTCCCGCCATGTGGCACATCGTTTTAATCGGCTATGTTTTCGTTACGCTGATGTTCTCGCTCGCCCAGCCCGGCCTGGCGCGCAAGCTGATTTATTTCGTCTTTTTCACCGTGCTGCCCACCGCCTTCATGCTGTGGTCGGCCTACATCCGCCTGCGCAACCGGCGCATGAAGCGCGAAGAAGAAAACGGCAAACGCTTGCCCTGACGCGCCCGCGCCCGTATAATCCTGCCGCTTTTTGTTTCAAAAAGCGTTTTTTGTTTCCAACCAAAGCCCGCATCCCGCGCCAAAGGGTGTTTCCCGCCAAGGAAATTCTGTGCGCAGGGTGTATGCACTAACCCTTTCAAGGATATTTATGTCTCAAATCACCATGCGCCAGATGCTCGAAGCCGGCGTACACTTCGGCCACCAAACCCGTTTCTGGAACCCGAAAATGGCTCCCTACATTTTCGGCGCGCGCAACAAAATCCACATCATCAACCTGGAAAAAACCCTGCCGCTGTTCCAAGAGGCGCAGGAAGCCGTCCGCCGCCTCGTGGCCGCCAAAGGCACCGTGCTGTTTGTCGGCACCAAACGCCAGGCGCGCGAAATCATCCGCGAAGAAGCCACCCGCGCCGGTATGCCCTTCGTCGATCACCGCTGGCTCGGCGGCATGCTCACCAACTACAAAACCGTCAAACAGTCGATCAAACGCCTCGAAGAGAAAAGCGCGGTGCTGGCCAATGCCGACACCAGCGGTTACAGCAAAAAAGAGCTGCTCGATCTGACCCGCGAAGTGGAAAAACTGGAACGCTCGCTCGGCGGCATCAAAAACATGAAGGGCCTGCCCGACGCGATTTTCGTGATTGACACCGGCTACCAGAAAGGCACGCTGGTCGAGGCCGAAAAACTCGGCATCCCCGTGATCGCCGTGGTGGATACCAACAACAGCCCCGACGGCGTGAAACACGTCATCCCCGGCAACGACGACTCCGCCAAAGCCATCCGCCTTTACTGCCGCGGCATTGCCGACGCCGTTCTGGAAGGCAAAAACCAGGCCGTAGCCGAAACCCTGGCCGCCGTGCAGGCCGCCGAAGCCGAAGCTGCCGCCGCTGCGGAATAAGCCGCACCCGCTTATTGAGAGGCCGTCTGAAAACGTTTTTCAGACGGCCTGTAACCTTAAAATCATTTGGAGACACAACATGGCAGAAATTACTGCAAAAATGGTTGCCGACCTGCGCGCCGCCACCGGCCTGGGCATGATGGAATGCAAAAAAGCCCTCGTCGAAGCGGAAGGCAACATTGAAAAAGCCGAAGAAATCCTGCGCATCAAATCCGGCGCGAAAGCCGGCAAACTGGCCGGCCGCACCGCCGCCGAAGGCGTGTTGGCCTACGCCATCGAAGGCAGCACCGGCGCGCTGGTCGAAGTGAACTGCGAAACCGACTTCGTCGCCAAAGACGCGGGCTTCGTCGAATTTGCCAACCTGGTGGCTAAAACCGCCGCCGCCAAAAAACCGGCCACCGTCGAAGAACTCAGCGCGCTGGTGGAAGAAGAGCGCAAAGCCATCATCGCCAAACTGGGCGAAAACATGTCCGTGCGCCGTTTCAAAGTGATCGAAACCCCGAACAAACTGGTTGCCTACATCCACGGCGCGCTGGCCACCGAAGGCGTGTTGGTCGAATTCAAAGGCAGCGAAGACGCCGCCCGCAAAGTCGGCATGCACATCGTTGCCGCCAAACCGCAGTGCGTGTCCGAAGCCGAAGTGGACGCCGAAACCGTGGAAAAAGAACGCCACATCTACACCGAGCAGGCCGTAGCCTCCGGCAAACCCGCCGACATCGCCGCCAAAATGGTCGAAGGCCGCATCAAAAAATTCCTCGCCGAAGTTACCCTCAACGGCCAAGCGTTTGTGATGAACCCCGACCAGACTGTTGCCCAGTTTCTGAAAGACAACGGCAGCGAAGTGGTCAGCTTCGTGCGCTACAAAGTGGGCGACGGCATCGAAAAAGCCGTGGTCGATTACGCTGCCGAAGTGGCCGCAGCCGCCAAGGTGTAAACGGCACGGCCGCCCGTTGCAGCAAAACCCGCCCGCTTGGGCGGGTTTCGTTTTGCCTGCCGCCGAACGCAAGAGGCCGTCTGAAAATAGGGTTTGGCTTGCGCCCAAGCCGCGATTTGATTTGCTTTTCTATCCCATGACTTGGCAGACGCAGCGATATTGGCGGAATAATCAACAGTGCCGCCTGCCGTTATGGTCAAATTCAAATTTTTTTAATGGAAAATAATATATAGAGTAAGAAAAATATACCTGCGGCCTTTAAGGCGAACACGGAGCTGTCAAGCAGGATAAAGATAAGCGTATCTTTATCCTTGGAAAATTTCCTATTCAAATAATGTGTTCCGTCTTTATAAAATTCAAATAAAACACCATTTGTGGCAAACCGATCATTGTTATTCACGATAATCTTTGCCTGCCCAATATTCATTTTTTGGTTAATGTTTTCCATTGTGCACAGATTGTCAAATCCGTAGCAGGATATCCAATATTGGCTTCCTTCTCCGTCCAACCTGATTCGCCTTTCTCCCCTGGGAGGCGAAACAATTGAAATATCGGCTTTGGGGAATATTATTTCTTTCTGATTAAAATTCAATGCGGAAGGAGTGGCATATAAGACAGATAGTGCGGTACATATTATCGTAAGGAATAAACAAATATTACGTAGTTTCATCTTAAAGAATATGGAATATGGCGGACAAAGTAACGCAGTCCGGGTTGCAGACCGGCCAATTCAATATGTTTCCGCGCTATAAAGCCCGGCCTGCATCGGATGCCAAAAAACCCGCCGTGCGGACAAGGCGGGTTTTGTGTTCAGCTGCTGCCGTTTACGCTTCTTCGCCGGTGTAGGGGCGCACGCTCACGGTTTTGCGGTTCAGACGGCCTTTGACGGCGAATTCCACATAGCCGTCCACTTTGGCGAACAGAGTGTGGTCTTTGCCCATGCCGACGTTGTCGCCTGCGTGGAATTTGGTGCCGCGCTGGCGCACGATGATGGAACCTGCGGGAATCAGCTCGTTGCCGTAGGCTTTCACGCCCAAGCGTTTGGCTTCGGAATCGCGGCCGTTGCGGGTACTGCCGCCTGCTTTTTTACTTGCCATGTTGGATACTCCTGACTTGGATTAGAAATTAGGCGATGGCCACGATTTCGATTTGGGTGAAATTCTGGCGGTGGCCCTGGCGCTTCTGGTAGTGTTTGCGGCGGCGCATTTTGAAAATGCGGACTTTCTCGCCGCGGCCGTGTGCCACTACTTTGGCCGTTACTTTCGCGCCTTCGATAAAGGGTGCGCCTACTTTTACAGATTCGCCGTCAGCAATCATCAAAACTTCGGTCAGTTCGATTTGGCTGTCGAGTTCGGCAGGTATCTGTTCTACTTTCAATTTTTCGCCAACGGCAACTTTGTATTGTTTGCCGCCGGTTTTTACGACCGCGTACATACTCAACTCCATAAATGGGATTTCGGTTAAACAAAAATTCCGCGCACCATGCGCGAAACGGCGCATTCTATAGGCAAGTGCCTGTTTTGTCAAACCGTACCGCGCCCCGCCGCCGCCCGCGTCTTTTTTCAGACGGCCTTTGTTGCTATAATCGCGCCCTTTTCCGAAACCCGCCCCGCCAACCTGCCGCTTCTGCCGTTTTGAGTGCCCTATGCTTGAAAACCTGCCCTATTTCCAAAAAAACCTCGCAACCGACCTGGGCCGCGTCAACCAAGTGGTCGGGCGGGCGGTGCAGTCGGAAGTTGCCCTGATTTCGCAAATCGGCAGTTATATCATCGGTGCGGGCGGCAAACGGCTGCGGCCGATCATCACTATTTTGGCCGGTAAATCGCTGGGCTACGACGGCGATCCGCTCTACTCCCTTGCCGCAATGGTGGAATTCATCCACACCTCCACCCTGCTGCACGATGACGTGGTGGACGAAAGCGACATGCGGCGCGGGCGCGAAACCGCCAACAACCTGTTCGGCAACGCCGCCGCCGTTTTGGTGGGCGACTTCCTGTACACCCGCGCCTTCCAGCTCATGGTCGGCTCGGGCAGCATGAAAATCCTCGAAGTGATGGCCGATGCCACCAACATCATCGCCGAAGGCGAAGTGATGCAGCTGATGAACATCGGCAACACCGACATCAGCGAAACCGAATACCTGCGCGTCATCCAATACAAAACCGCCAAACTCTTCGAGGCTGCCGCCCAAGTAGGCGCGATACTGGCCGGCGCGTCGGCCGAACAGGAAGCCGCGCTGCGCGACTACGGCATGTACGTCGGCACCGCCTTCCAGATTGTCGACGACATTTTAGACTACTGCGGCGACCCCGCTGAAATCGGCAAAAACGTCGGCGACGACCTGGCCGAAGGCAAACCCACCCTGCCGCTCATCTACCTGATGCACCAAGGCACGCCCGAAGCCGCGCGCGACGTGCGCGACGCGCTGCACCACGCCGACCGCAGCCGTTTTGAGCAAATCCACGCCCATGTAACCGCGTCCGACGCGCTGGCCTATTGCGCGCGGCAGGCGCGGATCGCGGTGGACAACGCCCTTTCCTGTTTGGACAAACTGCCCGCCAACGAAACAACCCTTGCCATGCGCCAGCTCGCGGAAGAATCACTGGCGCGGGTGTCATGATCCCCTTTTTTACCAGCCTCGCCGTAGTTCAACGGATAGAACGTATGCCTCCTAAGCGTAAAATACAGGTTCGATTCCTGTCGGCGGGGCCATCAGACAAGCGGGCGCATCGCGACGGTGCGCCCGTTTCCCCTGCCTGCGGCAACATTGAGGCCGTCTGAAAACTGTTCAGACGGCCTCAAACCTTATCCGGCGGCGTTGCGCTTTCAGACGGCCTCTGCGGCAATGCGTTAGAATGCCGCCTTTTGCAACGGAGAACCCGTCATGTTCCGACTGAAAATGCTGCCCCTGTGGCTGGCCGCCGTGCTGGGCGTGTTCGGCCTGCCCCGCGCCGCCGACGCGCAACGCTGGCTGCACGGCATGTACAAACAGGCCGTCCATGCCGGCGGCACCGCGCACAGCCGCAGCGCACCCAAACACGCCGCCGCAGCGCAGGCCGGCCGCCGCTACGAAGGCCGCGTAACGGATGTGCACGACGGCGACACCGTCCGCCTCACCGACACCGACGGGCGCAGGCACAAAATCCGCCTCGCCTACATCGACGCGCCCGAAACCGACCAGGCCTACGGCCTCGCCAGCCGCGACCGCCTGCGCGGCCTGATACTCGGCAAAACCGTGCAGGTGCGCGTAACCGACACCGACCAATACGGCCGCGAAGTCGCCTATCTGGTTTCAGACGGCCTCGACGTGAACCGCAGCCAAATCGAAAGCGGCGCGGCGTGGCACTATGTTTCCATCGCCAAAAGGCAGCAGGACAAAGCCGATTACGCCGCCTATGCCGAAGCCGAAAGCCAAGCCCGCCGCAGCCGCAGCGGCCTGTGGCGCGAACGCAGCCCGACCGCGCCGTGGAAGTTCCGCCATCAGACACGCGGGCAGTGAGGCCGTCCCCGCCCACGCGGGGATGGCGTTTCTGAAAAAAGCGCGGCTGCGGCCGCAAACGCTTGGTTGTTTTGCAAAGAGGCCGTCTGAAAAAGCGTTTGTGCCTTTTCAGACGGCCTCTTATGCGTAGGTCGGGCATTTATGCCCGACATCTTCCGTTGCCGTTTTGCGCGTCGGGCATGAATACCGACCTACCCGTTTTGGCTGCGCCGAAACTGTGTTTTTAGACGGCCTCAACCGTTGTGCGGCCAAGACCGCGTGCGTCGCCTCGGGGCGACACACCCTACCTTACGCCCCGCATTTGCGTTGCCGTACGATAACAAATATAGTGGGTACAGAACAAAGTATCCAATGTAGGCTGGGCTTCAGCCCAGCAAAATATCAGGAAAATAGTGATTTAGCTGGGCTGAAGCCCAGCCTACGATAGGTAGTTTCTATTTTGTTTCACTATATGAAGAGGCCGTCTGAAAAACCCGTTTGCGCGTTTTCAGATGGCCTGTTTGCCCTTATCCGCTTTTCAGACGGCCTGTTCTTCCGGCAGGCTCAGCGCGCCTAGGGTGTTGAAGCCCTGGTCGCGCACGATTTGGCAGAAGTCGGCCAGATAGCTGTTGTGTTCGTCTTCGCTGCGCATGGCGGCGTAGAGCTCGCTTTGCAGGCCGGCGTCGGTGATTTGGCGCGACACGACGTAGCCTTTTTCCAGATACGGCATCACCGACCAATGCGGCAGGGCGGCGATGCCCCGGCGGCTGGCGACAAGCTGGACGATGGCGATGGTCAGCTCGCTGTGGCGGCGGGCGGGGCTGATGCCTTTGGGCAGCAGCACTTTGCGCAGCAGGTCGATCATGTCGTCGGGCACGGGGTAGGTGATCAGCGTTTCGTCGGCGAAGTCTTCCGCCTGCCAGATGTCTTTGGCCGCGAGCGGGTGGTCGGGGGCGCAGATGCCGACCATGCCGTAGGCGAACAGCGGCCGGTAGGCGATGCCCGCCTGCGGCACGGCTTCGGATACAATGGCCAAATCGGCGCGGTGGTTGAGCAGCAGGCCGACGGGATCGGCTTGGAAACCGGACACAATGTCTAATTCCACCTTCGGCCACAGCGGGCGGAACTCGCCCATCGCGGGCATCAGCCAGTCGAAACAGGTGTGGCATTCCACCGCCAGCCGTAACTCGCCCGCCCCGCCTTCGATAATCTGCGCCATGTCGCGTTCGGCGGCGGCGATTTTGGGCAGCAGCTCGTGCGCCAGTTTCAGCAGCCGCGCGCCGGCGTGGGTGAAGCGCAGCGGGACGGACTTGCGCTCGAACAGCGGCGTGTCGTAATAGCTTTCCAGCGTGCGGATTTGGTGCGACAGGGCGGACTGGGTGAGGAAGATGCGCTGCGCCGCCAGCGACACGCTGCCGGTTTCTTCCAGCGCGAGCAGGGTTTTAAGATGGCGCAGTTCGATGACGGATTCCATGTTTTCGGCTTTCGGGCAGGGGTTGGGCGGACGGGCAATATTAAAATAATTCATACGGGCGGCGCAAACGCGTTTTCAGACGGCCTCTAATGTATGTACACCAGAGGCCGTTTGAAAAAGCCGCCGCAAACGGTTTTGCTTGTCCGCCAAACGCGTTTTCAGGCCGGAGTGCGCCGGTTTGCCGCGCAGTCAAACAAAATGACCCGCCGCAGGCCGGGCTTCGGCCCGGCAAAATATCGGGGAAATAAAGCCCAACCCGCCTCCGCCATATCGCGGACAAAAAGCTGTCCGCCCGCCGTGCTTTTCAGACGGCCTTTGGCATACATACAATAGAGGCCGTCTGAAAACCTGTGATGAAAAGGAAACCGCCATGGCGCATTCCGCCTACTATCTGCCCTTAGACCTTTCCCTTACCGAAGCCGCGCGGCGGTTTCCCTTTCTCGCCGCGCCGCGTGCCGAAGACAGCCACAAGGGCACCTTCGGCACGCTGGCGGTGTTCGGCGGCGCGGCGGGGATGAGCGGCGCGGTGGTGCTGGCCGCCTCCGCCGCGCTGATGGCCGGCTGCGGCAAAGTGTGGGCGGGTTTCAATCAGGCCGCCCTGCCGCTGCCCTTTGTGGCCGGTTTCCCCGAAATCATGCTGGCCACGGCCGACACGCTGGCGCGGCGCGGCGACGTGTCCGCCCGCGCGGCCGGCTGCGGGCTGGGCACGGACGAAGCGGCGCACGCGCTGCTCGACACCCTGTTTCAGACGGCCTCCGACACGCCGTTGCTGCTGGATGCCGACGCGCTCAACTTGTTGTCGCAAAACGAAACGCTGGCTGCCGCAGCGGCGAAGTGCGCACACACCGTCATCACGCCGCATCCCGCCGAAGCCGCGCGGCTGCTCTCCCGCACCACCGCCCAAGTGCAGGAAAACCGCGCGGCGGCGGCGCGGGAATTGGCGCAACGCTTCGGCGCGGTAACGGTGCTCAAAGGCCACCGCACGCTGGTGTGCCGCCCCGACGGGGAAATGTACGAAAACGACAGCGGCAACGCCGGACTGGCCACCGCCGGCAGCGGCGACGTGCTCTCCGGCATCATCGGCAGCCTGCTGGCGCAGGGCTGCGCCCCCTTTGCAGCCGCCTGCGCGGGCGTGTGGCTGCACGGCGCGGCCGCGCAGGTGCTCGCCGCCTCCGCCATCGGCCCGGCCGGACTGCTGGCCGGCGAAATCGCCCCCGCCGCCCGCTGGCTGCGCAATATGATGATTGATAACAAATTAAAATAACTGTTTGATAAAAATCAAGTTCTGCAAAAATAACGCGGTGGTATATGACTCCGTTATCTTTTCTTTACACCGAACATCCTATAATCCGCCCTTTCATCAACACCAACCGGGGAATATAAAAATGTCAGAACCCTTTTTGCATTGGACTTCCGATTTGGACACCGGCATCGAGCAGGTGGACGAGCAGCACAAAATCCTCGTGCAATACATCAACGAAATGCACGACGCCCATGTTGCAGGCGACCGCGAAGCCGTGGGCAAAGCCTTGGACCATCTCATCGAATACACCGTGCAGCACTTCTCCGACGAAGAAGACCTGCTGAAAATGGCCGAATACCCGCTGCTCGACGCGCACCACCGCGTGCACGAAAACTTCGTCAACAAAGTGCAGACCTACAAAGGCCGCTTCGACAACGGCGACGACGTCAGCCAGGAACTGCTGGACATTCTGGAAACCTGGCTCTTTATGCACATCCGCCGCAACGACCACGGCTATGTGCGCCATGTGAAAGACAAACTCGGGCTGTAAACCGCCGCCAAACAGGCAAAAGGCCGTCTGAAAAGTTTTCAGACGGCCTTTTGCCCTGCCGATGCCGGATACCGCAAGGCCGCGCCGCAAGGCCGTTTTCAGACCGCCGCGAATAACGGTACAATCCGCGCCCCGCCAAACGAACCGAACGGAAAACCAGTCATGAGCGCGTACATCGCAGCCGTAGCCAACCAAAAAGGCGGCGTGGGCAAAACCACCACCGCCGTCAACCTCGCCGCCTCGCTGGCGGCGGCAAAACAACGCGTGCTGGTAGTCGACCTCGACCCGCAGGGCAACGCCACCACCGGCAGCGGCGTGGATAAAACCGCCATCGCCAAAGGCGTTTACCACGTTTTGCTGGGCGAGGCGGCGGTGCGCGAAGCGGTGTGCGAAAGCCGCAGCGGCGGTTATGCCGTGCTGGCCGCCAACCGCGCGCTGGCCGGGGCGGAAGTGGAACTGGTGCAGGAAATCGCCCGCGAAATGCGCCTGAAAAACGCCCTGGCCGAAGTGGCGGACGACTACGATTTCGTCATCATCGACTGCCCGCCCACCCTCACCCTGCTCACCCTCAACGGCTTAGTGGCCGCCCAAGGCGTGATTGTGCCGATGGTGTGCGAATACTACGCCCTCGAAGGCATCTCCGATTTGGTCGCCACCGTGCGCAAAATCCGCCAGGCGGTCAACCCCGCGCTCGACATCCTCGGCATCGTGCGCACCATGTTCGACAAACGCAGCCGGCTGGCGGTGGAAGTGGGCGAACAGCTCGCGCAGCACTTCGGCGGCAAACTGTTCGCCACCGCCATCCCGCGCAACATCCGCCTGGCCGAAGCCCCCAGCCACGGCATGCCCGCGCTCGCTTACGACGCCAAAGCCAAAGGCACACTGGCCTATCAGGCTCTGGCGGAAGAAGTGATGGCGCGGGTGCGTGAGGCCGTCTGAAAACCGCTTCAGTACAGTCCAAGCCGCCCCGCCTGCCGCGCCGATAAGATAAGGAAGAGGCCGTCTGAAAAACTGTTTTCAGACGGCCTTTTCTTGCGGATAAGGTTGGCCGGTTTGCCGGTTTGTGGCAAGCCACGCACGCAGACAACAAAGGTTTAAGCGGCAGGCAAAACCGCAGACCGCAACGGAAAACGGTTTTCAGACAACGTTTTTGTTTTCAGGCTGCCGCTTCTCCCCGCACCGCCCCCACATCCGCCATCGCCACTTCCTCTCCCGTTCCCTTGTCCTGCAAAACCAGCCTGACCGCGTTGCCCGTTGCTTTGTTCACAAAGCGCAGCGGTACATTTTGCCAGCCCGAGAGATTCCATTTGGTGCCGATTTTCGCCATCGCTAGCATCACCCACGCTATGTCTCTGCCACGCTCGGTGAGGCGGTATTCGTAGCGGTCGGGGCGGGTTTGGTAGAGATGTTTTTCAATTAATCCGTTGTTTTCCAGCGTTTTTAAGCGGTCGGTCAGCGTGGCGTTGGTGATGTTGCTGGCTTCGCGCAGTTCGCTGAAACGGCTCGCGCCCAGCAATATATCGCGCAGAATTAAGCCCGCCCATTTGTCGCCGATTACGCCCAATACATCCGCCACGGGGCAGACGATGTTGTCGAAGTCGTTGGATTTCATCTTATTTTTCCTTGTTTATCAAATCGTTCAGCTATTTTAGCAGATTTTTTTGCAAAACTCTAATGATTAGAGCTTGACTTAATCCAATTATCAGACTTACAATGCAATCACTCTGATTATTAGATAAACAATTTTATCGACGAACCCACAGAAGGAAAATCCAAATGAACAAACAAACAGCATTGATTACAGGCGCATCTTCAGGCATCGGCGCGGTGTATGCCGACCGTTTGGCGGCACGCGGCTACAACCTGATTTTGGTGGCGCGTCGTGCCGAACGTCTGCAAAAACTGGCGGACGAACTGGCGCAAAAATACGGCGCAAACGTGCAGGTCTGCGCCGCCGATTTGGCGCAGGAAAACGGGCAGGCCGCCGTTGCCGAAATCATTGAAAACACGTCAGATTTAACCCTGCTGGTAAACTGCGCGGGTTTGGGCGCATTGGGCTTTGCCGCCAACGTCGCATGGGCGGACGTGGACGGGCTGATTAAAGTCAACGTGCAGGCACTCACTCGCCTCTCGCTCACCGCCGCCAAGCGTTTTATCGCCGAAAAACGCGGCAACATCGTCAATATCGGCTCGATTATCGCCCAAATGCCCGTCGCAGGCGCAAGCGCATACAGCGCATCTAAAGCCTATGTGCTCAATTTCACCCGCGCGCTGCACGCCGAGCTTGCCGAAGTGGGCGCAGGTGCACAGGCCGTGATGCCCAGCCCGGTGAAATCCGAATTTTTTGGCGACAAAGCCGCGCCCTTCCCCGAAGCCTTGTTTATGACTGCTGAAACCTTGGTCGATACCGCCCTCGCCGCACTCGATCAACAAGAATGGGTGTGCTACCCGAATCTGCAAGACATCGCCGATTGGCAGCAGCTCGAAGCCGCACGCGGCAAGTTCGTACAGGGCGTAACCCAGACCGGCAAACCCGCCGACCGTTATCAAACCAAATAAATCAAGGAGTAAACATTATGCCAATGTGGAAAATTTATCACCCAAAAAACGCATTCAGCGAGCAGGACAAACGCGAAATTGCCGAAAAAATCACCGCACTTTACGCTACCTTTCTGCCGAAATTCTATGTAAACGTGTTCTTCCGCCCCACCGACGCGCAAAACTGCTACATCGGCGGCGAACCGACGGGCGACTTCGTGCGTATCACCATCAACCACATCACCAAATCCATGTCGCCCGAAGAGCGCAAACCGTTTTTAATGGCGTTCAACCGCATCCTTAATCCGTATGTCGCCGACAAAGGCTACCGCTGGGAACTGCACGTCGGCGAAACCCCGATTGAACTGTGGACAGTGCAAGGGCTGATTCCGCCCGCGCTCGACAGCGACACAGGACGCAAGTGGAAGGAAGAGAACGAAGCGTCAGCTTATGAATAAGTAATGTTCTGATGGCAAAAGGCAGCCTGAAAACCAAACGGTTTTCAGGCTGCCTTTGCAAAACCCCGCACGCTGCCAAACAGCATCATTCCCGCGCAGGCGTGAGTCCGGTTGGAATGTCGGCAACAGTTTGTTTCTTCAAGCACGATTAAGTCCCGGCCAAGATTACGCCTGCGCGGGAATGGCGGCATGTCCGGCCGTTCGGGCTGCGGGCGGGGTTGTGCAAAGGTTTCAGGCTGCCTTTGCCGTCCGACCCAAGCGGTGTACGCATTCCCCGCCACAAAACAAATCCGTGTGTTTCCCCAAAACCAAACCGTGTGCGCGGCTTGCGCCACATTCCCCGCCTGAGTGGCAGAGGCCGTCTGAAAAATGTGATTCGGGTTTTCAGACAGCCTTTTCCGGCACCTCAGCCCAGCCCCAGCTCCGCAATCTGCCCCGGGCCGGGGCGGTGGTGGCAGAGGGATTCGACAAGCGGCAGGATTTGGTTGCGGTAGTCGGCAAGCGGACGCTCGGAGAGGGCGGCGTCGAGGGCGTAGAGGCCGGGCAGGCGGTTGATGCCGGGCGGGCTGTCGATCCAGCCGTAGGGCAGGCGGGGGAGTAGAAACACGCGGCGGTTCTGCACGGCTTTCACGCCGCGCCACAGCGGGTCGGCCTGCACGCGGCGGTAGAAGCGTTCGTCCTGGGTGAGGATGGTTTCAGGCTGCCATTGCAGAATCTGCTCGAACGGCACTTTGGCCAGGCCGCCGCTGCCTTCGAGCGAGTCGCCCACGCTGCGTGCGCCGAGCATGGCGATGGTTTCGGTGTGGATGGAGCGGTTGCGGCCGGTTTCCAGCCCGTCTTCGCCGCGAGCCAGATAAACGGCGGGCGGCGCGGCGCGGCGGCTTTTGGCGCGCTCTGCGGCAAAGTCGAGGGCGGTTTGGGCGAGGGCGGCGAGGCGTTCGGTGTGCGGCGAGGCGAGGATGCCGCCGAGCAGGCGGATTTGCGCGGGGGCTTGGGCGAGGCGGCCGTCCAGCAGCAGGTAGGGGATGCCGAGCCGTTTGGCGGTTTCTTCGGCGGTGGAGAGCAGTTTTGCGTTCACCCGTCCGGCATCGACGATCAAATCGACTTTGCGCTGTAACAGCTGTTCGGCGGACACGGGCCGGCCGCGCCCGTTGATGCCGCCGAGCACGGGCAGCCTGCGCGAGGGTTCGTCGAACAGGGCGAGTGCCTGCGGGGACTTTTGCGCGGTCCAGCCGGCCATGCGCTCGGGGGCGAGGGCGTGCAGCAGCACTTCGGCGGGCGGGCCGGCGGCATAGATGCGGCGGAACGGCGGCGGGTCGGCGGGGGTTTCGTTTTCAGGCTGCCTGCCGCAGCCGGACAGCAGCAGGCCGCAGGCGGCGAGGCCGTGCAGGAAGCGGCGGCGGGTGATGGGGTTCACGGCTGCGCCCTCCCTGCGGCGGCGCGCACCCAAGCGGACGCGGCTTCGGGCTCGGGCGGCAACTCGTCGTCCGCGCCGCCGCAGAACTGCCGCCAGTCGTCCAGATATTTGCGTCACACGGCGGTGAGCACGGGGATGCCGGCGGAAACGGCGGCGAGGTATTCGGCGTTCAGTCCCCGGTTTTCGATTTCGGCATGGCCGAATTTGTTGAAAAACAGGATGTCCGCGCCTTCGTCGGCGGCACGGCGCAGCACGGATGCCGCTTCGGCGAGCAGGCGGCCGTCGAGTTTGCAGCCCTGCGAGCCGCTGCCGAGCTGTTGGAAGATTTCAAAAGACTGCCCGTCAGCCACGGAGACAAGCTGCGATTTGATGTGTCGGCCTTGTGCGTCGAGCGGATTGAGCAGCCCGGCGGCGCGGATGCCTGCGGCCTGCGCGGCATGGGCGGCCTGCCACAGCGCGGCGGCAGCATCGTCGCCTTCGCCGTCGTACACCAGCGCGGCAATGGCAAAATCGGTCATGCGTGTTTTCTTTCGGAGGTTTGGGAGGGGGATTGTACGCGGTCTGCTTTGAGGCCGTCTGAAAAGCGGTTTTCAGACGGCCTCTCGGTTTTTCAGGCTGCCTTAAAAGGTGTAGCGCAGGTTGGTGTACCAGCTGCGGCCGGGCATGGGGTAGCCGTCGGTGAGTTCGTATTTTTTGTCGGTGATGTTGTCGAGGCCGATTTCCCAGCTGAGGCCGTCGCGGATGTTCCAAACGGCTTTGGCATCGTACACGGCGTAGCCGCCGAGTTTGCGGGTGCTGCTGCCGTAGGCGGAGCGGCGGCCGCTTTCGAGGCGGGCGTTGGCGGCAAGGGTGAGGTGGCGGCTGGGGCGGTATTCGGCGAAGGCGTCGGCTTTGTGGACGGGGGTGCCGGTGAGGACGGTGCCGCCGTCGAGGTCTTTGCGGTTGAGGTAGCCGTAGCCGAGGCCGAGTGTCCATTGGCTGCCGATGTTTTGGCGCAGGCTGATTTCCGCGCCGGTGTGGCGGGTGCGGCCGATGTTTTGCGCCTGGTTGCAGTAGCCGCGTGTGCCGGAGCGGCGGCAGGCGTTGCGGGTGGGTTCGGGGACGAGGGCGTTTTGGATTTCGTTGCTCAGGCGGCTGTAAAACACGGCGGCTTCTGCCTGCGCGCCCTGCCAGGGCTGCCCTTTCCAGCCGAGTTCGATGTGGCGGGCGCGCTCGGATTTCAAATCGGGGTTGGGGAGGGCGCGTCCCATGCGGAAGGAGTAGCGGTCTTTGATGCTGGGGAAGCGGGATTTGCTGGATACGGTGGCGTAGACCATTTGGTTTTCTGCGGGGCGGTAGCTGAGTTCAATGAGGCCGTTCAGGGAGTGGGTTTTGCCTTTTTGGTAGCCGGCGGGCAGTTCTTTGGCGGCGAGGTGCTCGTAGTCGGCACTGCTGCGCAGCCGCCATTGGGGGGTGAAGTCGATTTGGTGTTCGACGGCAAACTGGTGGGCGGCATCGCGGAAGCGGGTTTCTTTTTCCTGGTCGTGGTGGCGGTTGGTTTTGTATTGGTAGCCGAACTGTAAGAGTTGGTTTTGGAAGGCGGAGGTGGAGAAGTTGACGCTCGCGCCGAGGGTGCGGTCTTTGTAGGGGCTGAGGGCGGCGTCGGGGGTGGTGTAGCTGCTGTCGGTGTAGGACTGCATGCCGTTTTTGTAGCTGTCGTGGTAGAGGCGCACTTTGAGGCGGTTGGCCTGCCCCAGTGCGGTGTTGCCGATGAAGTAGAAGCTGTCTTTGTCCCAGTAGGGCCAGCGCCAGTAGCGGGCTTGGCTGTTGGGGGCGTCTCCTGTGTACACGGGCTGTTGTTTTTCGCTGCGGATGCCGCTGTATCCGAGGGCGTATTCGTCGGTTTCGTTGGGGGTGAGGCCGAATTTCAGGGAGTAGTGGCGGTCGGTGCGGCCGGCGTTTTCGCGGTAGCGACCGGTGTCGGTGGGGCGGGCTTTGAGGTCGCTGAAATCTTTGGGCAGCCTGAAACGGTTCTGGTGCAGGTAGGCGAAGCCGCCCTGTACGTAGAAGCGTTCGGTGGCAGAGCCGAGGTTGAGTGAGACGTTACGGCCGCTGCTGTCATCCAGGCCGACCTGTGCGCTGCCTTCAAAGGCTTTCTGCGGTTTGCGGGTAACGAGGTTGATCGCGCCGCCCATGGTGTTGAAGCCGTACATCAGCGATGCGCCGGCTTTGGCGGTGCGGATTTCGGCGAGGCCGGGGGTGGGGAAGCGGGCGAAGTCGACGTAGCCGTCGTAGGGGACGTATTGCGGGATGCCGTCGAGAAACAGGGGCACTTGGCGGGCGTCGAAGCCGCGCACGCGGATGCCGGTTTCGTTGCGGCCGCCGGAAAAGTCGATGCTGACGCCCGGCTGGGTGGCGAGTGCCTGGGCGATGTCCCGGCTGTTGCTGCGGCGGATGTCTGCGGCGCGGACGACGCTTTCGTCCGCCGCCGTGTCGCGCCGCCCGCGCACGGTGATTTCGCCCAGCGTAAAGACGGACTCGGCGGCGGCTTTGGGGCTGTTCTGGCTGTCGACAGGGGTATCGGCGGGATTGTCGGCAAATGCCTGCGGGGCAAAGGCGGCGGCCAAGAGGGCGAGCAGGACGGGATTGGGGCGGGGGGTCGGGTTCATGGTGGTTTGTAAGGTTTAGTTAAGATTTGGTGAATGTAACGCGGTATGCGCTTGGCTGTTATCAGCCGATGGGATTAGGCCGTCTGAAAACTGGGGATGCGTTTTAACGCCGGTGAAGTTTCGTTTTCAGACGGCCTTTCGGTTTTCAGACGGCCTCGACTGTGCCGTTTTGCATGGCGGATAAGGATGGCGGCAGGCAGGCGGCGGCTGCCGGACGGCAAAGAGGCCGTCTGAAAAACGTCTGCGGCGTGGGGCAACGGCGAAACGGGTTTTTCAGACGGCCTGTTATATAATCCGCGCTTTCGTTTTTCCGCCGGATTTCTGCCATGACTGCCCCCGTTTACATTCCCCTGCGCCTGCATACCGAGTTTTCGATTACCGACGGCATGGTGCGTATCAAAGAAGTGGTGAAAAAGGCGCAGGAGTATGGTTTCCCCGCGCTGGGCATCAGCGATTTGATGAACGAGTTTGCGCTGGTGAAGTTTTACAAAGCCTGCCGTGGGGCGGGGATCAAGCCGGTTGGGGCGGCGGATGTGTGGATCGGCAATCCGGCCGCGCCCGACAAGCCATTTCGGGCGATGCTGATTATCCGCAATGAGGCGGGTTATCTGCGTTTGAGCGAGCTTTTAACGGCGGCTTATGTGGGCGAGGGGCGCAATCTGCACCATGCCGAGTTAAACCCCGAATGGCTGGATTCGGGCGACAACAGTGGGCTGATCTGTCTTTCTGGCGCGCATTTGGGCGAAATGGGCGTGAATCTGTTGAACGGCAACGAAGACGCGGCGCGTGCGGCGGCGTTGAAGTATGCGGCGTGGTTCCCCAATGCGTTCTATCTGGAGCTGCAACGCCTGCCCGAACGCCCCGAATGGGAGGCTTGCGTTTCGGGCAGCGTGAAGCTGGCGGAGGAATTGGGTTTGCCGGTGGTGGCGACGCATCCGACGCAGTTTATGAGCCGCGATGATTTCAACGCACACGAGGCGCGGGTGTGCATCGCGGGCGGCTGGGTGCTGACGGACAAGAAACGTCCGCGCGATTTTACGCCGAGCCAGTTTTTCATCCCGCCGGAAACGATGCTGGAACGTTTCGCCGACTTGCCCGAAGCCTTGGAAAACACGGTGGAAATTGCCAAACGCTGCAATATCCATATCACGCTGGGCAAAAACTTCCTGCCCCTGTTCCCGACGCCCGACGGTCTGTCGCTCGACGATTATCTGGTGAAACTCTCCAACGAGGGCTTGCAGGAACGCATGGTTCAGCTTTATCCCGATGAGGCGGAACGGGCGGCGAAAATGCCGGAATATCAGGAGCGGCTGGATTTTGAGTTGAACATCATCATCCAGATGAAATTCCCCGGCTATTTCCTTATCGTACAAGACTTTATCAACTGGGCGAAAACGCACGGCTGTCCGGTCGGGCCGGGACGCGGTTCGGGCGCGGGTTCGCTGGTGGCGTATTCGCTGAAGATTACCGACCTCGATCCGCTGAAATACGCGCTGCTGTTCGAGCGTTTCTTGAACCCCGAACGCGTTTCCATGCCTGACTTCGACGTGGACTTCTGTCAGGCAAACCGCGGGCGCGTGATTGAATATGTGCGCGAAAAATACGGCGCGGAAGCGGTGAGCCAGATTGTTACTTTCGGCACGATGTCGTCCAAAGCCGTGATCCGCGATGTGGGGCGCGTGCTGGAGCTGCCGTTTACCCTGTGCGACAAACTGTCTAAGCTGATTCCGCTGGAAGCCAACAAACCTTTGGGTTTGGACGATGCAATGAAGGCGGAGCCGCAGATTCAGGAATTGATTGAAGCGGAAGAAGCGGACGAACTGATTACGCTGGCGAAAAAGCTGGAAGATTTGACGCGCGGTCTGGGCATGCACGCAGGCGGCGTGTTGATTGCGCCGGGTAAGATTTCCGATTACAGCCCCGTGTATCAGGCAGACGAATCCGCTTCGCCCGTATCGATGTACGACAAGGGCGACGTGGAAGACGTGGGCTTGGTGAAGTTCGACTTTTTGGGCCTGCGCAACCTCACCATCATCGAAATGGCGCAGGACAACATCAAAGCCACCACCGGCGATATTGTCGATGTGGGCACAATCCCGCTCGACGACCAAGCCGCCTACAAAATCTTCCGCGATGCGAACACCACCGCCGTATTCCAGTTCGAATCGACCGGCATGAAAAAAATGCTGAAAACGGCGCACACCACCAAGTTTGAAGAACTTATCGCCTTCGTATCGCTCTACCGTCCCGGCCCGATGGACAACATCCCCGACTTCGTCGCGCGTATGAAGGGTCAGGAATTCCAATACATCCACCCGCTGCTCGAAGACATCCTCGCGCCGACCTACGGCATTATGGTGTATCAGGAACAAGTGATGCAGGCGGCGCAGATTATCGGCGGCTACTCGCTCGGCGGCGCGGACTTGCTGCGTCGTGCCATGGGTAAGAAAAAGCCCGAAGAAATGGTGAAACACCGCGAAATCTTCGCCGAAGGCGCGGCAAAACAAGGCATTTCGCGCGAAAAATCCGACGAAATCTTCAACTACATGGAAAAATTCGCCGGCTACGGTTTCAACAAATCCCACGCCGCCGCCTACGCCCTGATTTCCTACCAGACCGCATGGCTCAAGGCGCACTACCCCGCCGAATTTATGGCGGCAACCATGTCGTCTGAATTGGACAACACCGACCAGCTCAAACACTTTTACGACGACTGCCGCGCCAACGGCATCACCTTTCTGCCGCCCGACATCAACGAATCGTCCTACCGCTTTGTGCCCGACGGCAACAAACAGATCCGCTACGCCCTCGGCGCAATCAAAGGCACGGGTGAAGCGGCGGTGGAATCCATCATCGCCGCCCGAGAAGCCGGCGGAAAATTCACAGGGTTGTTGGATTTTTGCGAGCGCGTCGGCAAAGACCACATGAACCGCCGCACCCTCGAAGCCCTGATACGCGGCGGCGCGTTCGACAGCATCGAGCCCAACCGCGCCATGTTGATGGCCAACATCGATTTAGCGATGGAAAATGCCGACCAAAAAGCCGCCAACGCCAATCAGGGCGGGCTTTTCGACATGATGGATGACGCGATCGAGCCGGTGAAACTCTCCGCCGCCCCCGCGTGGAGCGAATCGGAGAAACTCGCCGAAGAAAAAACCGTGATCGGCTTTTACCTCTCCGGCCACCCTTTCGCGCCCTACGAACAGGAAATCCGCCGCTTCGCCCCCGTGTCATTAGGCCGTCTGAAAACGCAGGACAGCGTGCGCGTGGCCGGCTTCGCCACCGGCGTGCGCACCATGAACGGCAAAAGCGGCCGCTTCGCCATCGTCCAGCTCGAAGACCGCAGCGGCTTTGCCGAAGTGAGCGTTTCGGGCGAACTGCTCGAAGAAGCGCGCGAGCGGCTCAAAGCCGACCAAATCCTCATCGCCGAATGCCGCGTCAGCCACAGCGACTACAACGGCGGCGAGCTGCGCATCCGCGCCAACAGCATCATGACCCTGCCGCAGGCGCGCGAAAAATTCGCCCGCAGCCTCACCCTCACCGCCACCCCCGAGGCCGACATCCCCGCCCTCGCCGCCCTGCTCGAATCCGCCCGCAAAACCGGCGGCGGCATCCCCCTGCGCCTGCGCTACCGCAACGGCGGCGCGTCGGGCGAAATCGACCTGCAAAACCAATGGCAGATCGAAGCCCGCGCCGAACTTTTCGAGCAGCTGCAAAGCCTGCTCGGCGAATACGGCGTCAGCGTCGGCTGGTAAAACGGCGTTGGAGCCGTCTGAAAACCGTTTTTCAGACGGCCTCAACGCCGAATGCGCCACGCCGTGCAAACAAAATCCCGCCGCCGCCATGCCCTTTCAGACGGCCTCAAAACCCGCAGAGGCCGTCTGAAAACCGTTAAAACATTCCGGCGCAAACCAAGCCCGCAAACCGAACAGAAAGACCGCCATGTCCGCCACCCCCCAAACCATCGCCGCCGTCGCCACCGCCCCCGGGCGTGGCGGCGTGGGCGTTATCCGCATTTCCGGCAAACACCTGCTGCCGCTGGCGCAGCAGATCAGCGGCGGCAAAACCCCGCAGCCGCGCCTTGCCCTCTACACCGATTTTTACGACGCAGAGAAACGCACCATCGACAGCGGCCTGATGCTCTATTTCGCCGCGCCCGCCAGCTTTACCGGCGAGGATGTCATCGAACTGCAAGGCCACGGCGGGCCGGTGGTCATGCAGATGCTGCTGTCGCGCTGTTTGGAATTGGGCGCGCGCCTTGCCGAGCCGGGCGAATTCACCAAACGCGCCTTTCTCAATAACAAACTCGACTTGGCGCAGGCCGAAAGCGTGGCCGACCTGATTGACGCGTCCAGCCAGTCCGCAGCCCGCATGGCCGTGCGCTCGCTCAAAGGCGCGTTTTCCCAACACATTCACGCGCTTGTGGACGACCTGATTACGCTGCGGATGCTGGTGGAAGCCACGCTCGACTTTCCTGAAGAAGACATCGACTTTCTCGAAGAGGCCGACGCGCGCGGCAAGCTGGAAAACCTGCAAGGCCGTCTGAAAGCTGTATTGGCGCAGGCGCAGCAGGGCGCAGTGTTGCGTGAAGGCATGAATGTGGTGTTGGTGGGCGCACCCAACGTCGGCAAATCCAGCCTGCTCAACGCACTGGCGGGCGACGACATCGCCATCGTTACCGACATCGCCGGCACCACGCGCGACACCGTGCGCGAACAAATCACCCTCGACGGCGTGCCCGTGCATATCACCGACACCGCCGGCCTGCGCGACACCGACGACACCGTGGAAAAAATCGGCATCGAGCGCAGCGGCAAAGCCCTCGCCCAAGCCGATGTCGCCCTGATTCTGATCGATCCCGCCGAAGGGCTGAACCAAAAAACCCGCGACATCCTCGCCGCGCTGCCCGGAAATCTGAAAAAAATCGAAGTGCACAACAAAATCGATTTAAGCGGCGGCACGCCCGAGTTTTCAGACGTCCTTTGCAGCGAAAGCGGCGCGGACACCCTTATCCGCCTGTCTGCCAAAACCGGCGCGGGCCTGGATCTGCTCAAACGTGCCCTGTTGCAGCAAATCGGCTGGCAGGGCGAAAGCGAAGGACTGTTCCTCGCCCGCCGCCGCCACACCGCCGCCCTCGAAGCCGCGCAAACCGAGCTGGAACACGCCGCCCGCTGCGGCAACCACCAAATCGAGCTGCTGGCCGAACACCTGCGCCTCGCCCAAGCCGCGTGCAGCGAAATCACCGGCGAATTCACCGCCGACGACCTCTTGGGCGTGATTTTCTCGCGCTTCTGTATCGGCAAATGAAAAAGGCCGTCTGAACATGAAAAAACACCTGTTTGCCCTGTTGCTTGCCGTTTGTGCCACCGCGCAGGCCGAAGTGTGCATTAACGTGATTTGCAGCGGCGACGAAGAGCGCGAACGGCAGGCCGCCGCAGAATTGTCTGCCGAATTGCAGCGCAGCCAAACCCTGCTCGAACCCCACCGCTTTGCCGGACTCGTGCACACGCAGCAGACATGGGAAACCTTTGTCAAAGAAGACTGCCGCTACAACCATACCCGCTATGTGCAATATTCCCGACACACCTGTTTCATGAAACACTACCGCGACCGTCTCGAAGAAATCAGGCAGCGTAACGATTTGTTTATAAAAAGCATGCAGTAATACTTTCAGACGGCCTGTTGTTTAAACGGCAGAAACCGCGTGCGTCGCCTCGGGGCGACACACCCTACGTATGGTTCGGCACGGGCGGGATTCGGCCGCCGAGGTAGGGTGTGTGGCGCAGCCACGCACGCGGTTGCTGTATTGCGGCGGTTGCCCGGGCGGCTGTTTGCCGCAAAGAGGCCGTCTGAAAAAACGAAATATGTTTTTTCAGACGGCCTCTGGTTATTGTGTCGCCGCTGCGCGGCGGCGGTTCAGTTCAGCCGTTTCTGTCCGGCCATTTCGCGCTCCCATTCGAGGCGGTAGTTCATCAGTTCGCCGTAGCCGTCGATCAGTTCGGTGCACTGCATCTGTTCGGCGGCGTCGAGGATGTCGGCCAGCACTTCCACGGGTTCGATTTCGAGGCCGTAGAGTTCGGGGTCGAAGTCCACGCCCAGGAGTACGGCGTCCTGGTCCATACTGACCAGCCATTCGTGCAGGAAAAAATCCAGCGGCAGTTCTTCGATTTCGTAGTCGGCCCATTCTTCGGCGGTGCAGGCTTCGGCGGCGGCGCGTTCGTGCCAGACGCAGAATACGGGCACAGGTTCACCGTCGTCTTCTTCATATTCGGTGGACGGGCATTCGGCCACGTCTTCGTCCAAAACGAGGGTGTAGACGGTCTGCGTGCCGAGTATGGCGCGGATGAAGCGGTTGTAGTCTTCGTCTTGCGGGTGGGGGAACATGGTTTTTCCTTATTCTGCGGGGTGTTGCAGGCCGTCTGAAATGTGGTTTTCAGACGGCCTCTGCGCTTCCATGGCGGCTTTGAGTGCCTGATAGAGGGCGCGGAAGTGTTTGGGGGGCTTGCCAAGCTCTTTTTCTTTGCGGGCGTTGCGGATGAGGGTGCGCAGCACACTCAGGTCGGCTTCGGGATGGTCGGCGGCAAAGGCGGTGAAGGCTTCGTCGTTTCCGATGAGGCGTTCGCGCATGTGTTCGACGCGCTGCAAAAAGGCGTTGTGGGCGTGGTTTTCGCCTTTGAGGCGGGCGAGGAAGTCGCGGATGGGGGCGGGGTCGGTTTCGCGCATCAGGCGGCCGATGTATTGGTTCTGCCGTTTGAGCGCGCCGTTGGCGGTGATTTTTTTGTAGTCGCGCACGGCTTGGTACAGGTCTTCGGGCAGGCCGATTTTTTTCAGCGTGTCGTCCGAGAGGCGGGTGAGCTCCATGCCCAGATCCTGCAAGTCGTTCATGCGTTTTTTCATTTGGGTTTTGCTGACCCACTCTTCGTTGTCGGTTTCGCTCATTTTGCGCTGTGCGGTTGGTTGCGGCAGGGGCGGCATTTTAGCAGCAATATCCGCCGCGCGCGGGTAAAATGCCGCCCGATGATTATGTGCCACGGAGAGATTATGTTCACCCATTCGCCGCAGGAGTTGTCCGATTTGTGCGCGCTCGCGCTGGATATTGCCAAACAAAAGGGCGCAACCGCCGCCGAAGCCGATTTGAGCGAATCGGTGGGGCAGGACGTGCAGGTGCGTTTGCAGGAAATCGAACACATCGAGCACCAGCAGGACAAGTCACTGGACATCACCGTTTACCTCGGGCAGAGCAAAGGCCGCGCCAGCACCGCCGATTTCTCGCGCCGCGCCATTGAGGAAACCGTGTGCGCCGCGCTGGACATCGCCCGCCACACCGCGCAGGACGACTGCGCCGGTCTGGCCGACGCGGAGCTGATGGCGCGGGAATTCGGCGATTTGGACAAATACCATCCGTGGGAGCTGTCCGCCGAAGAGGCCGCCGCCCTCGCCCGCCGCTGCGAAGCCGCCGCCCTCGGTGCCGATGCGCGTGTGAAGAACTCCGAAGGCGCGGACGTGCAAACCTCGCACTACCAGTTTGCCTACGGCAACAGCCACGGCTTTCTGCAACACGAACGCGGCACGCGCCACAGCGTTTCGTGCAGCGTTGTCGCCGAAGCGGGCGGTACCATGCAGCGCGACTACTGGTACGACCTCGCCCGTTCGCGCGAAGAGCTCGACAGTATGGAAAACATCGGCCGCACCGCCGCCCTGCGCACCGTCCGCCGCCTCGGTGCCGCCAGCCTGCCCACGCGCAACTGCCCCGTGCTGTTCGACGCCACCGTATCCGGCAGCCTCATCGGCCATCTCGTCGGCGCACTCTCCGGCGGCGCGCTCTACCGCCAAAGCAGCTTCCTCACCGACAGCCTCGGCACGAAAATCCTGCCCCAAAACCTCAGCCTGCGCGAAGAGCCGCACATCCCCCGCGCCTGGGGCAGCACCTGGTTCGACAGCGAGGGCGTCGCCACCTGCCCGCGCTTCGTCATCGAAAACGGCGTGATACAGGGCTACTTCCTCTCCTCATACAGCGCGCGCAAACTCGGCCTGGCCACCACCGGCAACGCCGGCGGCGCGCACAACCTGATTCTGAACGCCACCTGCCCGACGCAGGCCGGGCTGCTGCGCCAGATGGGCAGCGGCCTGTTAGTTACCGAGCTGATGGGGCAGGGCGTGAACATGCTCACCGGCGACTACTCGCGCGGCGCGGCCGGATTTTGGGTGGAAAACGGCGTCATCCAATACCCCGTCGAAGAAATCACCGTCGCCGGCCGCTTGCAGGACATGTTCGCCGACATCGCGGGCGTGGCCGACGACGCCCTGCGCCGCTCCTCGCACAAAGTTGGCTCCATCCTGATCGGCAGCATGACCGTGGCCGGGCAGTAAAAACACCGCAGAGGCCGTCTGAAAGCACAGCTTCGGCGCAGCCAAAACCGTTACAGATTTTCAGACGGCCTCTGCCGCACGAAGTATGGCGTGCGGCTTGTCGTGCACGCGGTTTCAGAATGCCTGTAAAACCAAAAACACTCTGCCCTTGACGCAGGGTGTGTCGTCCCGAAACGACGCACGCGATATTTGCCGTATAACGGATTGAGGCCGTCTGAAAACCGTTTTACCGATTTTCAGACGGCCTCAATACCGATGCCGAACGGGTATAATCCGCCCGTTTCCAACACCCAAACAAACATATGAAATCCTACCGCAGCGTCCTTGCCGCCATCTCCCTCCTTGCTGCCGCCGCCACGGCCGGCTCGTTTTTCGCCCAATACGTCATGGGGCTGAACCCCTGCCCGCTGTGCATTCTGCAACGCGTCGCCGTTATCGCCGTGCTGGCAGTGTCCGCCCTCTGCCTGCTCTTGCCCGCCGCCAAACCCGCCGGACGCACCGCTGCTGCGCTCCTGGTGAGCCTGCCCGCCGCATGGGGGCTGTACACCGCCGTTTACCAAATCTGGCTGCAAAGCCTGCCCGAAACCGAACAACCGAGCTGCGGCGCGCCCTGGACCTTCCGCCTGAAAGAATGGCCGCTGTTCGACTGGTGGCGGTTCGTCGTCGAAGGCTTCGGCAACTGTGGCGTGCGCGAATACGTGTTGGGCGTGCCCCTGCCCGTATGGAGCGCGCTGTTCTTTTGTGCCGTGCTGCTGCTGGTGTGGGGCATGCTGTTCAAAATGCGGCGGCAGAAAGGTTGAGGCCGTCTGAAACCACGATTCGGTGCAGCCGAAACCGGTGTGCCGAAAAATAAAACTGCTTTTCAGACGGCCTTTCCATTAAAATGGCGCGGATTTTTGTAAGGAAGAACACCATGGCAAAACTACCGGGCGGACTGGGGCGCGGGCTGGATTCCCTGCTTTCCGGCAGCATAGAAGACGGGCGGGGCGACCGTTTGGCCGTCGCCGCCGTGGGCGACATCCGCCCCGGCCGCTACCAGCCGCGCGTGCAGATGGACGACGAAGCCCTGCACGAGCTGGCCGAATCCATCAGGGCGCAGGGCGTCATCCAGCCGGTTATCGTGCGCGAACACGGCCTGTCGCAATACGAGCTGATCGCCGGCGAACGCCGCTGGCGGGCGGCGCAGCTGGCCGGTTTGGCGGACATCCCCATCGTGGTCAAAAACATCAGCGACGAAACTGCGCTGGCGATGGGTCTGATCGAAAACCTGCAACGCGAAAACCTCAACCCGATAGAAGAAGCGCGCGGCCTGAAACGGCTGGCCGACGAGTTTTCCCTGACGCACGAAACAATCGCCAAAGCCGTGGGCAAAAGCCGCAGCGCGGTGTCCAACAGCCTGCGCCTGCTCGCCCTGCCCGAACCGGTGCAGGACATGCTTTACCGGCGACACTTGGAAATGGGGCACGCCCGCGCCCTACTGACCCTGCCGGTGGTCGACCAGCTGGAATTGGCGCAAAAAGCGGTGAAAAACGGCTGGTCGGTGCGGGAAGTGGAAAAACGCAGCAGAATGGCGCAACAGCCGGCTGCGGAAAAAGCGTCCAAAACCATCCATCCCGACATCCGCCGCCTGAACGAGGCACTGACCGAGGCTTTGGGCGTGAACGCGGAAGTGAAAAGCCATAACCGCCGCAGCGGACGCATCGTGCTGCATTTCGACAATCCGGAAATGCTCGACGCGCTGCTGGAACGGCTGGGCGTGGACAACGGACAATAGGCCGTCTGAAAAACATTCCGACACAGCGGAGCAGGGCGTGATGCAGGCGGCCTGTTCCATAAACAGCCGAACCGCTCCTCAGGGATGATGCGCACGGGAATTGCGAAAAATATTTTTAAAACATTAAATTAAATATGCCGTTACTCGGACGGCAGCGGTTTTGTGCAAGCGGTGGTTTAATCTGCTGTTAAAATATTTCACGAAAATTAACCGAACTGCTTGACGGGAAAATGGGCATTCATTATAGTGCCGAGAATTAGTCTGTCTCGTAGTGTATGCGCCAATGGTAAGGGTTCTTTATTTGCAGTTTTCCGCCTTGGTTGCCGTAACACTGTTATGCGCTTTGGTGTCCGGTGCTTCCGGAGCGTGGTCTGCCGCAGCGGGCGGGCTGAGTTATTTTGTCCCCTCTCTTGTTACGGTGCTGTTCTTAAATATTTTCCGCAATATGCCGCAATATGCAGGCTATGCGTTTTTGGTCGGAGAAGGTTTAAGAATAGTGCTGGCTCTGCTTCTGATGCTTGCGGTGTTCGCATTCTTTCATCGGAGTTTGAAGTTTCTGCCGTTCCTCTTCGGTCTGTTGGCAGTCAGCCAAGTAATTTTTTTTGTTTTTTGGAAAGCTAAATATTATGGCAAGCGCAAGTGAAACCATGACAGCAGCCGACTATATCAAACACCATTTGCAGAGTTTGACCAGTTTGTCGCATGTGGACAAAGGACAGGATTTAAAAAACATCGCCGATTTCTCCTATATCAATCTGGATGCGGTGTTCTTTGCCGTTTTGCTTGGTATCGTCGGCTGCTTTTTGCTGCGCAAAGCCGCCGTTTCTGCCACTTCGGGCGTTCCCGGCCGCTTTCAGGCCGCAGTCGAGCTGCTTTATGAATTTGTGGACGACATGTGCAAAGGCATCATCCATAATGCCGAATCGCGCAAAATGGTTGCGCCTCTCGGCTTGACGCTGTTTGTGTGGATTTTCCTCATGAACGCCATGGATTTGCTGCCGGTGGATTTGCTGCCGATGACATGGCAGGGCATTACCGGCAACCATCACGCGCTTTTGCGTGTCGTGCCGACTGCGGATTTGAATACTTCGCTGGCTTTGGCGGTAGGCGTTCTGCTTGTATGCATTTACTACAATATCAAAATCAAAGGCGGCAAAGGCTGGGTGCACGAGCTCTTTACCGCACCGTTCGGCCCGTTTCTGTTCCCTGCTAATTTTCTGTTGAATATCTTGGAATTTTTATCCAAAACCGTCTCTCACGGTATGCGGTTGTTCGGCAATATGTATGCGGGCGAGCTGGTGTTTTTGCTGATTGCCCTGTTGGGCGGTGCATGGGCGGCCTCCGGTAGCGTAAGCCTGATGGATCCGGTCTTGTTCGTATTTCATATTGTTGCCGGTGCGGCGTGGGCGATTTTCCATATCCTGATTATCACCTTGCAGGCATTTATTTTTATGGCTTTGGCTTTTGTTTACATCGGCCAGGCGCACGATTCACACTAAGTGCCGTTTTGGGTGCTGAGGTGAGCAGTATAGTTTCTTTTGGTAAGTTGTTTTAATGTAGTTTAACCTTTTGTTTTGTTATTAAAGGAGTTCTAAAATGGGTTTGATTGCTATCGCTTGCGGTTTGATCGTTGCTTTGGGTGCTTTGGGTGCATCTATCGGTATTGCAATGGTTGGTTCCAAATATTTGGAGTCTTCTGCGCGCCAGCCTGAGCTGATCGGTCCGCTGCAAACCAAACTGTTCCTGATTGCCGGCCTGATTGATGCCGCATTCCTGATTGGCGTAGCTATTGCATTGCTGTTCGCCTTCGTTAATCCCTTCCAAGGCTAATCCCGAATACAGACTGCTTTGCTTTAAAGCAAAGGGATGTTGATTAACCAAAAATACGAAGGTTGAGTAAAGTGAATTTAAATGCAACCATATTTGCGCAGATAATTGTCTTTGGTATTTTGGTGTGGTTCACAATGAAATATGTGTGGCCGCCGATTGCCAAGGCACTTGACGAGCGCGCCGATAAAATCGCGGAAGGTTTGGCGGCAGCCGAACGTGGGAAAAGCGATTTTGAACAGGCAGAAAAAAAAGTTGCAGAACTCTTGGCCGACGGTCGTAGTCAGGTTGCGGAACTGGTGGCTAATGCGGAAAAACGTGCCTCTCAGATCGTGGAAGACGCTAAAAGCCATGCTGCTGTTGAGGCTGCACGGATTACAGCACAAGCCAAGGCGGATGTGGAGCAGGAAGTTAACCGTGCGCGCGAAGGTTTGCGCGAGCAGGTTGCTGTTTTGGCTGTGAAAGGCGCGGAAGCGATCCTGCGCAGTGAGGTCAATGCCGCGAAGCATGCCGATTTGCTGAGTAACCTGAAACAGGAGCTGTAAGCTATGGCTGAATTTGCAACCATTGCCAGACCCTATGCGAAGGCATTGTTTGATCTGGCCGATGACAAACAGCAAGCAGAGTCTTGGTTGGGCGGATTGAAAGAATTGGCGTGGATTGTACAGCAGCCGTCTGTTTCTACACTGCTTGACGATACATCCGATACTGTTGAGTATAAAGTTAAGTTCCTGCTTGATTTATTGTCTGACAATCAGGCGGTGAAGAACGAAATGTTCTGTAACTTTGTCAAAGTGGTGGCGGAGGCGAAAAGGTTTTTTGTTTTGCCCGAGGTTTATGCTCAGTATCAAGATTTGGTTTTATCGCGCAACCATACCAAGCATGCAGTAATATACAGTGCTTTTGAATTTGCCGGAGAAGGACAGAAAGCCAAGCTTTTGGCCGATTTGGAGCGGCACTTCAATACAAGCTTGGATGCTACTTTTAAAGTTTCCCCCGAATTAATCGGGGGTATTAAAGTAGAAGTGGGTGATCAGGTATTAGACCTGTCCGTGCAGAATAAATTGCAGAAATTGTACTCGGCAATGATAAATTAGGAGAATTTTCATGCAGCTTAATCCTGCTGAAATCAGTGATTTACTGAAAGCCAAAATCGAAAATTTAGACACCAAGCAAGAACTGCGTACCCGTGGCACAGTGATTTCCGTAACAGATGGTATCGTGCGTGTGCATGGTTTGTCTGATGTTATGCAAGGTGAAATGCTTGAATTCCCGGGTAATACTTTCGGCTTGGCAATGAACTTGGAGCGTGATTCCGTAGGTGCGGTAGTGCTTGGTGAATACGAACATATTAAAGAAGGTGATGAAGTCAAATGCACCGGTCGTATTTTAGAAGTACCTATCGGTCGTGAATTGATCGGTCGCGTTGTCAATGCGCTAGGCCAGCCTATTGATGGTAAAGGCCCTATCAATGCAGAACTTTCCGCTCCAATAGAAAAAATCGCGCCGGGAGTAATTGCCCGTAAATCTGTCGATCAACCGATGCAGACCGGCTTAAAAGCTGTTGACTCTATGGTTCCAATCGGTCGCGGACAGCGCGAGCTGATCATTGGAGACCGTCAGACCGGTAAAACGGCAGTGGCATTGGACGCTATTGTCAATCAGAAAGGTACAGGCGTTATCTGTATTTATGTTGCCGTCGGACAGAAAGCTTCTTCTATTGCCAACGTAGTTCGCAAATTGGAAGAGCACGGTGCTATGGAGCATACTATTGTTGTCGCAGCTACCGCTTCGGAAGCAGCTGCGCTGCAGTTTATTGCTCCTTATGCCGGATGTACGATGGGTGAGTTTTTCCGAGATCGCGGTGAAGACGCATTGATTGTATATGATGATTTGTCGAAACAAGCGGTTGCATACCGACAGATTTCCCTGCTGTTGCGCCGCCCTCCCGGTCGAGAAGCGTACCCTGGCGACGTATTCTATTTGCACTCCCGCTTGTTGGAACGCGCTGCCCGTATCAATGAAGACGAAGTTGAAAAACTGACTGATGGCGCAGTGAAGGGTAAAACCGGTTCTCTGACTGCATTGCCAATTATTGAAACACAGGCGGGTGACGTATCTGCTTTTGTGCCAACCAACGTGATTTCGATTACCGACGGTCAGATTTTCTTGGAAACCGATTTATTCAACTCAGGCATTCGTCCGGCGATTAATGCAGGTATCTCTGTATCTCGTGTGGGTGGTGCTGCTCAGACTAAAGTCATTAAAAAACTTGGCGGCGGTATCCGTCTTGCATTGGCTCAGTACCGTGAATTGGCTGCGTTTTCCCAGTTTGCCTCTGATTTGGATGAAGCCACCCGCAAACAGCTTGAACATGGTGAAGTAGTTACCGAACTGATGAAGCAGAAACAGTTCAGCACGCTCAATACTGCCGAGATGGCATTGACTTTATGGGCGATTAACAACGGCTCGTATAGTGATGTTCCTGTTTTAAAAGCGTTGTCGTTTGAAGCCGACTTTTTGAACTTTGTCCGCACTCAGAATCCCCAGGTTTTGGAAAGTATTAATGAGTCCGGTGCGATGTCTGATGAGGCTGAGCAGAGTTTGGGCGAAGCCATGAAGGCCTTTAAGGCTTCGTACAGCTATGCCGCATAAGGCCGTCTGAAAAGGAGTCTGAAATGGCAGTAGGAAAAGAGATTCTCACCAAAATCCGAAGTGTTCAGAATACCCAAAAGATCACTAAGGCGATGCAGATGGTGTCAACCTCTAAAATGCGGAAGACTCAAGAGCGGATGCGTTTGGCGCGTCCCTATGCCGACAAAGTCCGTCTGGTTATGAGCCATTTGGCTCAAACACAAGAAAATCACGGCATCAAACTGTTGGATGAACATAGGGAAGTCCGCAGAGCAGGTTTTATCCTGATCACAACGGATAAAGGTTTGTGCGGCGGATTGAATGCCAACGTGCTGAAAAAATTTTTGGCACAGGTGCAAGAATATCAGAGCAAAGGCATAGCCGTTGATGTTGTCTGTATCGGCAGTAAAGGATTGGCTGCTTGCCAGCGCATCGGTTTGAATGTGGTTGCCAGTGTGGCCAATCTAGGTGATACGCCAAGATTGGAGCTTTTGGTAGGCGCATTGACTGAGATGTTCCGACGCTATGAGAAAAACGAGATTGACATTATTCACATTGTCTATTCTTGTTTTGTGAATACCATGCGCCAAGAACCTCGGATGGAAGTATTGCTGCCAATAGGCGGAAATACCCTTGAAGAGGCAAATAGCGAAGCCAAAAGCTATAACTGGGACTACCGTTACGAGCCAAGCCCTGTACAGGTGTTGGAATATTTGGTTCGCCGTTATTTGGAATCTGTGGTTTATCAGGCATTGAGCGATAACATGGCCTCCGAGCAGGCTGCGAGGATGGTGGCGATGAAAGCTGCAACCGATAATGCGGGCAATGCCATTAAAGAGCTGCGCTTGGTGTACAACAAATCGCGCCAAGCCGCAATCACCACAGAATTGTCAGAAATTGTTGCGGGTGCGGCGGCAGTTTGAGGCCGTCTGAAAACTCGGATAGAAAACTTAGGATGCGATCATGAGCCAAGGCAAAATCGTGCAAATTATTGGTGCGGTGGTAGACGTGGAATTCCCGCGTGATGCCATCCCGCATGTTTATGATGCTTTAAAATTGGTTGAAACCGACCTGACTTTGGAAGTGCAGCAACTTCTGGGGGACGGCGTAGTCCGTACCATTGCGATGGGCAGTTCCGACGGATTGAAGCGCGGTATGGCGGTAAACAACACAGGTGCGCCGATTACCGTGCCCGTGGGCAAGGAAACGCTCGGCCGCATTATGGACGTGCTGGGAAAACCCGTAGATGAAGCGGGTGCGGTCGATTCCAAACATACCCGATCCATCCATCAGGAAGCTCCAAAGTTTGACGAACTCTCATCCACGACCGAGCTGTTGGAAACCGGTATTAAAGTAATCGACCTGCTTTGCCCGTTTGCCAAAGGCGGCAAAGTGGGTCTGTTCGGCGGTGCCGGCGTGGGTAAAACCGTGAACATGATGGAATTGATCAACAATATCGCCAAAGCGCACAGCGGTCTGTCTGTGTTTGCCGGCGTGGGCGAGCGTACCCGCGAAGGGAACGACTTCTACCACGAGATGAAAGATTCCAACGTATTGGACAAAGTGGCTATGGTTTACGGCCAGATGAACGAGCCTCCCGGCAACCGTCTGCGTGTCGCTCTGACCGGTCTGACTATGGCGGAATACTTCCGCGACGAAAAAGACGAAAACGGCAAAGGCCGCGACGTATTGTTCTTTGTTGATAACATCTATCGCTACACGCTGGCCGGTACGGAAGTGTCCGCACTGCTGGGTCGTATGCCTTCCGCAGTGGGTTACCAGCCGACATTGGCTGAAGAAATGGGTCGTCTGCAAGAACGCATTACTTCGACGCAAACCGGTTCGATCACATCCATTCAGGCCGTATATGTACCTGCGGACGACTTGACCGACCCCTCTCCCGCAACAACGTTTGCCCACTTGGATGCAACAGTCGTGTTGAGCCGTGATATTGCTTCTTTGGGTATTTACCCTGCGGTTGACCCCTTGGATTCGACTTCCCGCCAGCTTGATCCGATGGTATTGGGTCAGGAGCATTACGACGTTGCACGCGGCGTACAGTCCACTTTGCAGAAATACAAAGAGTTGCGCGACATTATCGCCATTTTGGGCATGGACGAATTGTCCGCAGAAGACAAACTGACCGTCATGCGCGCCCGTAAAATCCAGCGTTTCCTGTCCCAGCCTTTCCATGTGGCCGAAGTGTTTACCGGCTCTCCCGGCAAATATGTTCCCCTGCGCGACACCATCGCAGGCTTCAAAGCCATTCTCAGCGGCGAATACGACCACTTGCCGGAGCAGGCGTTCTATATGGTAGGCGGCATTGAAGAGGCTGTTGAGAAAGCGAAAACTGTAAGCTGATAGGAGGGCGGCATGAGTGTCATGCAAGTTGAAGTGGTAAGTAACGAATACAACATCTATTCGGGTGAGGCCAGCTTTGCAGTTGTTCCCACCGTGCAGGGTGAGCTCGGTATTTACCCGCGACATGAGCCGATTATGAGCTTGGTGCGCCCCGGTGCGCTGCGTTTGCAGGTTCCGGGCAGCAGTCAGGAAGTTTTGGTTGCCGTTTCGGGCGGCGTGCTGGAAGTGCAGCCCGACAAGCTGACTGTTTTAGCGGACGTGGCCGTACGCAGCAGCGAGATGGATCAGGCGCGTGCCGAAGAGGCGAAAAAAGCGGCCGAGAGTTCGATTGCGAAAGCAACCGACGACGAATCTTTGGCTAAGGCACATGCGGCTTTGGCGGCTGCAATTGCCGAGCTCAAAACGCTCGACTATCTCCGCTCTCAAAGGCATATGTAAGGTTTGGCAACATCAAGAAAGCACGGCATGTCCGTGCTTTCTTTAATATGTGCACAATGACAAGCAGGCGGATTGCCGTGCCGCGCGGTTTCCGGCAAAAGCCTGCCGATGCCCGTATCCGCGCCGCAGTCGGCCGTTATGGGATGATGACAAAAAGGGAAAGCAAATGAAATACACAGCGTACATATTGGCATGTGGCCTGTTGGTTTTGGCCGGCTGTGCCGCGCATCCGGCCGACAGCGAGGCACTTGCAGGCAAGTGGAAGGTAGAGAAAATCATGGGAGAGCCGTTCGCTGGGGATGCTGAATTGTCTTTTGACGGGCAGACAAGCCTGCTTGCCAGCTATGCGGGCTGCAACCGCATGAATACACGCTATTCTTCCGAGGGCAAAGGCCGTCTGAATTTCGGATACACCGCTTCCACCCGCATGTCCTGCCCCGAAAACCAAGCCGACGCGGAGCAGCGCATCAGCTACGCGTTCACCCAAACCGAAGCATTCCGCATCGGCGGCAGCCGCCTGCTGCTGGAAGACGGGCAGGGCAAAGTGCTGTTGCAGGCGGCGAGAATGCGCGGGCAGCCAGTCGCACAGAAAGACAGGCCGTCTGAAAATCACCGCAATCAACCCGCACAATCCGGGAAAAGCTATTTTGCGCCCCTGCATTGACAGCCCGAACCCGTGCCTCAGCCATGCCGGCATAATGAAATTCCGCCATACTCATTGAAACCGTGGCGGAACAAACGGAGGCATACTATGGAAATTGCTTCGCAGTCAGCCTGTGATACCAATCCGTCCATAACGGCACGGCTGCGGATGACCACTGGTTTGAAGAAAGCATCGTCCTTATCCGCGCCACAGGGCAATCCGAGGCGGAGGAAACCGCCGACCGTTACGCCCGCAGCCAAGAGGCGGCTTACCGCTCGACAACGGGCGGCGCCGTGCAATGGAAATGGCTCGGCATCACGGGTATTTTCGCGGTGAGCGACCCCGTTTCCGCGCAGATGGCACGGTCGAAGTCTTTTCACGAATGCTCAAACGGCAGGAGATTCCCGCTGCTTTTCTGCCGCCGCCCGCTGCCGCGGCGTAAGCAGCAGACGTAAAGAGGCCGTCTGAACAACCCCGGCAAGTGTTTTTCAGACGGCCTCACATTCAGACGGCCTGTTGCCGTATGTAGGGTGTGCCGCCCCGAGGTGATGCAGCAAAGACCGCGTGCGTGGCTGCGCCACACATCCTACCTTGTCATCTGCCTTTGCGTTGTTGGCGAAAACGCCGCCCAAACGGAGCAGGTGTTTCCGCTGTAAGGAGGCCGTCTGAAAACCGTTTTGGCTGTGTCGGAAACGTTGTTTTCAGACGGCCTCAATCCGTTGTGCGGCAAGACCGCGCGCGTCGCCTCGGGGCGGCACACCCTGCCTCGCTTTGCCGTCGGGCGGTTGCTAGAACACATCATAAGAGGCCGTCTGAAAAGCGTTTTTCAGACGGCCTTAATTCGTTATACGGCAAAGGCCGGGTGCGTCGCTGGGGCGACAACCCTACCTCACGCGCCGCATTTGCGTTGTCGGCGAAATGCCTGTTTTCAGACGGCCTGTTGCCCTACATGTAGGGTGTCGCCCCGAGGCGACGCACGCGGTCGGTGCGGCACGGCGAATCCGTGCGTTTTACCCGAAAACCCAAACCGTGTGCGTGGCTTGCGCCACACACCCTGCTTCAACGGCAAGAGGCCGTCTGAAAATCGGTAAAACGGTTTTTGGCTACGCCGAAGCTGCGCTTTCAGACGGCCTTTGCCCCTTCTGCGCCGCTGTGGAAACTTTGCAGAAAGGCGGCCAGCGGGTGGTCGGGGGTGGTGAGGCGAAGGCGGTGCAGGAGGCTGAGGGTTACGAGGGCGGAGTCGTTCATCATGCGGCCTTGCGCGATGGCGGCGGCGGTGTCGGCGGGGGTCATCAGGGTGAAGGCGGCGACTTCGCCGTCTTGGTTTTGCGGGGTGAAGCCGGGCGGCAGTTGGAGGTCGAAGATGTGCAGGTGTTCGCGGTGCAGGCCGCGTTTGACGGGGTGGACGCTGAGGAGGGTTTCGGCGGGGACGGGTGTGAGTTCGGGCGGGATGCCGGCTTCTTCCCAGGCTTCTCGGCGCATGGCGGGGGCGGGGGTTTCGCCTGCTGCGACGCCGCCGCCGGTGAGGTTGTCGAGTTTGCCGGGGTCGACGGCTTTGTGCGTGCTGCGGCGGGCGATCCAGAGGCGCGGGCCGTCGGGTGTTTGGCAGAGGCCGTTGAGGTGGACGGCGCGGCTGGTGAGGCCGAGCGGGCGGAAGGCGGCGCGTTCGAGGGTGAAGAGGACGCGGCCTGTTGCGTCGCGCACGTCGTGTTTTTCGTCGCGCCAGCCGCCGAGGAGGCCGGTTTGGTGCCAGCGGCGGGCGGTGTCTTGCAGGATTTGCCCCGTGCTGTGCCAGTCGCCGGTTTCGAGGGACAGGCCGTCTGAATGGGTTTTCAGACGGCCTGTCCAGTCTTGGCGCAGGCGGTTGTGCCATTGCGCGTTGAGCAGGCCGAGGGGGAGGCCGTTGAGCCGCAGGGGGCGGAAGTCTTGCGGGCGGTGGCGGAAGGCGTTTTGCAAAAAGGCGAGCAGGGCGGTTTGCACGGGGCGGGGCAGAGGCGGGGTGTTCATGCGGGCGCGGGCAGGTAGATGTCGAAGCGGGTGGATTTGCCTTCGTATTGGTAGGCGGGTTTCGCGCCGGCGAGGAATGTGCCGAGGCGGGGGCGTTTGACGGCGACGCGTTTTTTGGCGGCGGCGCGGGCGGCGGCGAGCAGGGCGGCTTCGTCGTCGGGCGGGGCGTGGCCGATGAGTTGGTGGAAGTAGGCCATTTCTTTTTTGACGGCGGCGGATTTCTGACGCTCGGGGTACATGGGGTCGAGGCAGACGGCGTCGGGGGGCAGCGCGGCGGCCAGTGCGGGCAGGAGGGCGAGTGCGTCGCCATGGTGGAGGGTGATGCGTGCGGCGGCGGGGGCGGTTTCTGCGTCGGCCAGTGCGCGGGCGAGGCCGTCGGCAAGCAGGCAGGCGGCGGCGGGGTGGCGTTCGATGACGCGGACGGTGAGGCCGTGGGCGGCGAGGACGAAAGCGTCGCGGCCGAGGCCGCCGGTGGCGTCGATGATGTGGGCGGCTGTGGTGTGGCCGACGGCTTTGGCAATGAGTTCGCCGCCGCCTTTTGTGCGCCGGTATTGCGCCGCGCCGGCGGTGAAGTCGACGCGGACGCGGCCTTTCGCGCCCGCTTGGCACAGGCTGATGCCGTCGGCGGCGGCGTGGAGGAAGAGGCCGTCTGAAAACGGGTTTTCAGACGGCGTGAAGCCGTAGTGCGCGGCGAGGGCGAGGGTTTCTGCGGGCGCGTCGGCCGCTGCGGTGAGGGGAATCACGGCCGCGCCTTTTCTTTGAGCAGGCCGATTTTACCGCCTGCGGTGTCGGTGGGCGGCAGGATGTCGTCGGCGGTGAAGGGGATGTTGTCCGCGCCGACGCTGCGCAGGTAGTAGTGATCCGCGCCGGCGCGTTCGTAGTGGAACAGACGCGGGGTGGCGCGGATGTCGGAGGGGTCGTAGATAAACAGGGGGGTGTCGGGCTGGGCGGCTTGCAGCGCGGGCAGGGATTCGGGGTATGCGCCGTGTTGCAGTTTGTAGAATTCGACGGACTGGACGAGGGTAGCGAGCTGGGTTTGCGCGAGTCGGACGCGCAATTCGTCGTACACGCCGCCGCGCTGTTGGAGGCCGAAATAAAAGAGTGCGCCGTACACGCCTATGGTGCAGAACATGCCCGCTGCGCCGATGAGGGCGGCGATTTTGCCGCCGCGTTTTCTGCGGCAGACCAAGCCCCAGATGACGGCGGCCAGGCCGAAGGGCAGGCCGAGCAGGGGGATGAAGGAGATGCCCGCCAGCACATAGGCGGCGGGATGGATGCCCGGGGGGCGGGGGTCGGGCGCGGCGGCTTGTTCGGGCGTTTGTTGCATGGCGTGCTCCTGCGGGTAGAAAAGGCCGTCCCCGCCTACGCGGGGATGACGTTTCTGAAAACCGGTTTTGCGCATTTTCAGACGGCCTTATTGTAGCAATATCCGCCGCCGCGTTGCGGCAAAAAGCCGCCGCCCTTTCGGTTATAATCGCCGCTTTCCCATTTCCAGGACTGCCTGCCGCGACCGATTTGGTATTCGGAAAGCGCAGAGGCCGTCTGAAAAGCCGTTTTTTATTTGATTAATGTCCACCTGATAAGGAATCAACCATGAAAAACATCTGCTTGCCGCCGCCACCCTGTTCCTGCTTGCCGCCTGTGGCGGCGCGGCTGACGAGGCGCACGATGTGCAGTGGTATCTCGACCATCCGGCGGAGCATGAAGCGCAGATGGTCAAATGTAAAAACGACCCCGCCAAACTCAAAGATACGCCCGCCTGCATTAATGCTGCGGAAGCAGTGCAGAGACAGGTAAACGACACCGAGCTGCTCAGCCAACCCTATAAAAGCCGCCACTAACCCGCAGCCGATTCCATGCCCAAAGCGGCCCAAAACCCGCCCGCCCCGTTTTTCAGACGGCCTCACCCTTTGAACCCTTTAAGGAAACCCTATGATCAACCCCCTCTCCGCCCTCTCCCCGCTCGACGGCCGCTACGCCTCATCCGTTGAAAGCCTGCGCCCCGTGTTCTCCGAATACGGCCTGATGAAAGCCCGCGTCAAAGTGGAACTGAACTGGCTCAAAGCCCTCGCCACCGAAGCCAAAATCGCCGAAGTGCCTGCCTTTTCCGCCGCCACCCTCGCCGAAATCGACGGCGTGATTGCGGGTTTTTCATTGGAAGACGCGGCCGCCGTCAAAGCCATCGAAGCCACCACCAACCACGATGTCAAAGCCATCGAATACTGGCTCAAAGACCGTTTCAAAAACAACGCCGAAGTGGCCGCCGTGAGCGAGTTCATCCACTTCGCCTGCACCAGCGAAGACATCAACAACCTCTCCCACGCCCTCATGCTGCAAGAAGCGCGCGACACCGTATTGCTGCCCAAACTCGCCGAAATCGTTGAAAAACTCACCGGCATGGCGCACACCCTCGCCGCAGTGCCCATGATGAGCCGCACCCACGGCCAGCCCGCCACCCCCACCACCCTCGGCAAAGAAATCGCCAACGTCGTTTACCGCCTGCAACGCCAAATCCAAAACCTCCAATCCCAAGAATTTCTCGGCAAAATCAACGGCGCAGTCGGCAACTACAACGCCCATCTGACCGCCTATCCCGATGTCGATTGGGAAAACCACAGCCGCCGTTTCGTCGAAGAATCTTTGGGATTGACCTTCAACCCCTACACCATCCAAATCGAGCCGCACGACTACATGGCCGAATTTTTCCAAACCCTCTCGCGCGTCAACACCATCCTCATCGATTTCAACCGCGACGTTTGGGGCTACATTTCATTGGGTTATTTCAAACAAAAAGTCAAAGCCGGCGAAGTCGGCTCATCGACCATGCCGCACAAAGTCAACCCCATCGACTTTGAAAACTCCGAAGGCAACCTCGGCATGGCCAACGCCGTACTCGGTTTCCTTGCCGAAAAACTGCCCGTGTCCCGCTGGCAGCGCGACCTCACCGACAGCACCGTATTGCGCAACATGGGCGTGGGCGCAGGCTACGCCCTGCTCGGCTACGCCGCCCACCTGCGCGGCCTGAACAAACTCGAACCCAACCCCGCCGCGCTGGCCGCCGATTTGGACGCCACTTGGGAACTCTTGGCCGAACCCATCCAAACCGTGATGCGCCGCTATGGCGTGGCCAACCCCTACGAAAAACTCAAAGACCTCACGCGCGGCAAAGGCGGCATCACCCCCGAAGTGCTCAAAGTCTTTATCGGGTCGCTGGAAATCCCCGAAGAGGCCAAAGCCACCCTGCTCGCGCTGACCCCAGCGCTATATGTCGGCAAGGCGCAAGAGCTGGCCGAACGGATTTGAGGCGGCGGCATTTGAATCAATATAAGCAGATATAAACGGAGGCCGTCTGAAAAACACTTTTCAGACGGTCTCTCAAATCATCAATGGCGACAACGGATAGATAAAGGATCGGCATTTGAACACACTCAATGAGCAAATCATTTTTCAAATGGGTTTGAACCTGAAAAAGTATCAGGAAATCGAACGGACGTTGAAAAATCTGATCAGTTCTTCCGGACAAACCATATCGACAAGTATCCGAAGCGATCAGGACAAGTCGGACACGGAGGCTAAGTCAAATTATCCGGGTGTTTGGCGGGGAACTTTGGGCAAAAACAAAGACTATGTGCTGCTGAAAATGTCAAATTATCCGGGTGTTTGGCGGGGAACTTTGGGCGGCTTGTGGGCGGCTTTGGAACAAACTCAGAATTTTTCGGACAATCCATGCGACACATCCGAGCATATTTCAGATATGGTTTGCTTAAATATGACTTACCAAATCCCGCTTATTGCTTTGATCAAGGATCGGCAGCAATTTGAACAGCAGTTCAAACAAATCGTGTCCGATAGAAATGCCTTTATCCATCCTTCGACTGATACGGAGTGTTTTACTGAGGAAAGATTGCATTCAATGCGGCAAGCGTATCGCAGGGCAGAGTGTTTTCAAAAAGAATACCTTGATCCGTTGGCTGAGAGGTTGCGCGAATGCTTACTTTATCAACTCGATCAGATGATAAAATTATTAAATTATTGGGAAACGCACAGTGAAATTGAAGTATGCGCCTTTTTTGACGAGGTATACCAAAAATGCAAGCGCAAAGACGGTTGGGCAGATTGGTCGACGGTTATGCGGGAAATGCGTGGGGAGTTCCTATACCCACTGGAAAAACTTAGGGAAAAAAGTTCATTGGGAAAAAACGTGCCTTGGCACAAAGTTGCAAAAGATATATTTCCAAAATGGCAGTTCAAAGAAGAAACCACAGACAAAGGCGGCAAACAGCTGTTGGTTAAAATCAATAATGAAATCGATGTCTTATAAAGAAAGGCCGTCTGAAACTTAGAAAAGACTTTCAGACGGCCGCAACATGCCATCCGATTGCCAGCCTGCGGCCTTGCCGCTACAATCCGTTACAGCATATCGGGCATACGGCTGGGAAATCTGGCCGTATGCCTTGCTTGTACATAATCAAACGCAACTACACACCAACGGGAGACACAGTGGCCGCATTTATCTATGATGTCGTGATTATAGGCGCGGGGCCGGCCGGATCGGTGGCCGCCGCGCTGCTCAACAAACAGGGTTTCAACGTCTGCGTGCTGGAAAAGCAGCACTTCCCCCGCTTCGTTATCGGCGAGAGCCTGCTGCCATACGCCATGGACGTGCTAGACGAAGCCGGCCTGCTGCACGCCGTCCGCGAGGCCATGCTCGGCTTCCAATACAAAAACGGCTTCGCTTTTTCATGGGGCGACCGCTACACCTCGTTCAACTTTCTCGACAAATTCAGCGCGGGCCACAATTTCGCCTTCAACGTCCAACGCGCCGATTTCGACAAACTCCTCATCGACGAAGCCGAAAAACGCGGCGTGGCCGTGCGCTACGGCGAAACCGTCAAACGCTTCGACAACGAAGGCGATACCGTCATGCTCGCCGTGGAGCGCGAAGACGGCACAGTGTACGACATGGAAGCCCGTTTCGTGCTCGACGCCAGCGGCTTCTACCGCGCCCTGCCGCGCCTGATGAACTGGGAGCTGCCGCCGCAGACCGTCATCCGCCAGGTGCACTTCACCCACATCGACGACCGCATCACCTCGCCCAAATTCGACCGCAACAAAAACCTCGTCTGCATCCACCCCGAGCACCGCGACATATGGGTGTGGCTCATCCCCTTCGCCAACGGCAGAAGCTCCATCGGCGTGGTCGGCGAAGAACACTACTTCCGCCACGAAAGCACCGCCGCCATCCTCAAAGGCATCGTGGCCGAAATCCCCTTCCTCGCCGAAATCCTCGCCGACGCCGAATGGGACAACGGCTTCCCCTTCCGCTATCTGCCCGGCTACACCACCAAAGGCAAGGGGCTTTACGGCCGCCACTTCGCCCTCTTGGGCGCGTCCGGCGAGTTTCTCGACCCCGTTTTCTCCTCCGGCGTAACCATCGCCGTGCAGTCGGCCAAACTCGCCGCCGCCTGCGCCGCCAAAGAGCTGCGCGGGCAGCGGCTCGACTGGAAAAACGAGTTCGCCGTGCCCCTGATGAGCGGCGTAACCGCCTTCGGCAGCTACATCCAGGGCTGGTACGACGGCCGCTTCCAAGACCTCGTGTTCGACGTGGACAAAAACAGCGACACCGGCCGCATGGTCTGCGCCATCCTCGCCGGCTACGCCTGGGACAAAGAAAACCCCTTCGTGCGCGAATCACAGATATTGTTCGGATAGGCCGTCTGAAAAAAAACAAACCGCCCAAACGCCAATAGGCCGTCTGAAAAACCGTTATCCGCGTTTTCAGACGGCCTGCCAACTTTGCTATAATCCGCGCCCTACATCCGATTACATTTCATTTTTAGGAGTTTTTCATGGCACTCGTATCCATGCGCCAGCTTCTCGACCACGCCGCAGAAAACAGCTACGGCCTGCCCGCATTCAATGTGAACAATCTCGAACAGATGCGCGCCATCATGGAAGCCGCCGACCAAGTCAACGCCCCTGTTATCGTGCAGGCCAGCGCGGGCGCACGCAAATACGCCGGCGCGCCGTTTCTGCGCCACCTGATTCTGGCCGCCGTGGAAGAGTTTCCGCACATCCCCGTGGTCATGCACCAAGACCACGGCGCATCGCCCGATGTGTGCCAGCGCTCCATCCAGCTTGGCTTTTCATCGGTGATGATGGACGGTTCGCTGATGGAAGACGGCAAAACCCCGTCCAGCTACGAATACAACGTCAACGCCACCCGCACTGTGGTGAATTTCTCCCACGCCTGCGGCGTATCCGTTGAAGGCGAAATCGGCGTATTGGGCAACCTCGAAACTGGCGAAGCGGGCGAAGAAGACGGCGTGGGCGCAGTCGGCAAACTTTCCCACGACCAAATGCTCACCAGCGTGGAAGACGCGGTGCGCTTTGTGAAAGACACCGGCGTGGACGCGCTGGCGATTGCCGTCGGCACATCCCACGGCGCATACAAATTCACCCGCCCGCCCACCGGCGATGTGCTGCGTATCGACCGCATTAAAGAAATCCACCAGGCCCTGCCCAACACCCACATCGTCATGCACGGCTCAAGCTCCGTGCCGCAGGAATGGCTGAAAGTGATTAACGAATACGGCGGCAACATCGGCGAAACCTACGGCGTACCCGTCGAAGAAATCGTGGAAGGCATCAAACACGGCGTGCGCAAAGTCAACATCGACACCGACCTGCGCCTAGCCTCCACCGGCGCAATCCGCCGCTTCCTTGCCGAGCATCCCGCCGAGTTCGACCCGCGCAAATACCTCGCCAAAACCATCGACGCGATGAAACAAATCTGCCTCGACCGCTATCTGGCATTCGGCTGCGAAGGCCAGGCCTCGAAAATTAAACCCGTTTCGCTGGAAAAAATGGCCGAACGCTACGCCAAAGGACAATTGCAGCAAATCATCGGCTGAGCAGGCGGCGAACACGTTGAGGCCGTCTGAAAACCGGTTTGCAGGTTTTCAGACGGCCTCAAATGCGAAAAAGCGAAACAAACGGGTGCCTGGCGCAAGGATGACGCATCTTTGGCGGATGTTTTCCAACACTCTGTGTCAAAAATACCGGCTTTGTCGTTTTTTCCCTTGAAAATACAGCCGGTAATATAGTATATTCCGCGCCTTGGCGTTTTGCGCCAAGAATCTTTTTTGTGCAATGGTCGGCCAATCGCAGCTGACCCCTTTATTTTAAGGAAAATAATCATGACGTTAGGTCTGGTTGGGCGCAAGGTGGGTATGACCCGCGTGTTCGACGAGCAGGGTGTCTCTGTTCCCGTAACCGTGTTGGAAATAACCCCCAACCGCGTCACACAACTGAAATCCGAAGATACCGACGGTTACACAGCCGTGCAGGTTACCTTCGGTCAGAAAAAAGCAAAACATACCGGCAAGGCCGAAGCCGGACACTTTGCAAAAGCAGGTGTTGAGGCCGGTCGCGGTTTGGTTGAGTTTGCCCTTTCTGCTGAAAAGCTGTCCGAATTGCAAGTAGGCGGCGAAATCTCCGTTTCCCTGTTTGAAGTCGGCCAGTTGGTCGACATCACCGGTACCTCAAAAGGTAAAGGTTTCTCCGGTACCATCAAACGCCACAATTTTGACTCCCAACGCACTTCCCACGGTAACTCGCGTTCGCACCGTGTCCCCGGCTCTATCGGTATGGCACAAGATCCCGGCCGCGTATTCCCGGGTCAGCGCATGGCCGGCCAATACGGCAACACCAAATCTACCGCGCAGAATCTGCAAGTGGTGCGTGTTGACGCCGAGCGCAACCTCTTGTTGGTAAAAGGTGCTGTTCCCGGTGCGGTGAATAGTGATGTGATTGTCCGTCCGGGCGTGAAAGTGGGTGCGTAATGGAATTAAAAGTAATTAATGCGCAAGGCCAGGTTTCAGGTTCTTTGTCTGTATCTGATGCTTTGTTCGCACGCGAATATAATGAGGCACTGGTACATCAGTTGGTAACCGCCTATTTGGCTAATGCCCGCTCCGGTAACCGTGCCCAGCTTACCCGTGCCGAAGTGAAACATTCCACAAAAAAACCGTGGAGACAAAAAGGAACAGGCCGTGCCCGTTCCGGTATGACTTCCTCTCCTTTGTGGAGAAGTGGCGGCCGCGCGTTTCCGAACAAACCGGATGAAAATTTCACCCAGAAGGTGAACCGTAAAATGTACCGTGCAGGTATGGCTACCATCTTGTCTCAACTTGTGCGCGACGATCGTTTGTGCGTTATTGAGCAATTGGCTGCGGCCACTCCTAAAACCAAAGATTTTGCCGAGCAGGTGAAAAATTTTGGTTTGGAACAGGTTTTGTTTGTAACCAAACAATTGGATGAGAACGTATATCTCTCTTCGCGTAATCTGCCGAACGTGCTGGTACTTGAAGCGCAGCAAATCGATCCTTACAGCCTGCTGCGTTATAAGAAAGTAGTGGTTACTAAGGATGCGATCGAGCAACTTGAGGAGCAATGGGTATGAATCAAGAACGCTTAATGAAGGTAATTCTGGCACCTGTTGTTTCTGAAAAGAGTAACTTGCTGGCCGAAAAACACAATCAAATGACTTTCAAAGTGCTGCGGGATGCGACAAAACAGGAGATCAAAGCTGCTGTTGAATTGTTGTTTGGTGTCCAAGTTGCTTCGGTTACTACCGTTACCACCAAAGGTAAAACCAAGCGTTTTGGCCGCAATATGGGTCGCCGTAGTGATGTTAAGAAAGCTTATGTCAGCCTGGTTGAAGGTCAAGAGCTTAATCTTGAATCGGCTGCGGCATCTGCTGATAAGGAATAAATGGAATGGCTATTGTAAAAATGAAGCCTACCTCTGCTGGTCGTCGCGGCATGGTTCGCGTAACCACAGATGGTCTGCATAAAGGTGCGCCTTACGCCGCATTGGTTGAGAAGAAGAATTCTACTGCCGGCCGTAATCATAATGGTCATATTACTACTCGCCATAAAGGCGGTGGTCATAAACATCATTATCGAATTGTCGATTTCAAGCGAAATAAAGACGGTATTCCTGCAAAAGTGGAACGGATTGAATATGATCCGAACCGAACCGCTCATATCGCCTTGTTATGTTATGCAGATGGCGAGCGTAGGTACATGATTGCGCCGTCTGGCGTTCAGGTTGGCACAGTGTTGGTATCCGGTTCTGAAGCTGCAATTAAAGTTGGAAATGCTTTGCCGATTCGTAATATTCCCGTCGGTACTACTGTGCACTGTATTGAAATGAAACCTGGCAAAGGTGCGCAAATTGCCCGCTCTGCCGGTGCTTCGGCAGTAGTATTGGCTAAAGAAGGCACTTATGCCCAAATTCGTTTGCGCTCCGGTGAAGTCCGTAAAATCCATGTAGATTGCCGGGCCACTATCGGTGAAGTGGGCAATGAAGAGCAGAGTCTGAAAAAAATCGGCAAAGCAGGTGCTAATCGTTGGCGTGGCATCCGTCCGACAGTACGAGGTGTCGTTATGAATCCTGTTGACCACCCGCATGGTGGTGGCGAAGGTCGTACCGGTGAAGCACGTGAACCTGTTAGCCCGTGGGGTACACCTGCTAAAGGTTATCGCACCCGCAACAATAAACGTACGGATAATATGATTGTCCGCCGTCGTTATTCGAATAAAGGTTAATTGACATGGCTCGTTCATTAAAAAAAGGCCCGTATGTAGATCTGCATCTTTTGAAAAAAGTTGATGCTGCGCGAGCAGGGAATGATAAACGTCCCATCAAAACATGGTCGCGTCGTTCTACTATTCTTCCCGATTTCATCGGCTTGACTATTGCTGTACATAACGGCAGAACTCATGTTCCCGTATTTATTAGTGATAATATGGTTGGCCACAAGTTGGGTGAATTCTCGTTAACCCGTACCTTTAAAGGTCACTTGGCTGATAAAAAAGCTAAAAAGAAGTAAGGTGAATTATGAGAGTATCATCAAGTCATAAAAACGCACGAATTTCTGCGCAAAAGGCTCGTTTAGTTGTCGATCAAATTCGTGGTAAAGATGTCGCCCAGGCACTGAATATTTTGGCATTTAGTACCAAGAAAGGTGCTGAATTAGTTAAAAAAGTGTTAGAGTCTGCTGTTGCTAACGCCGAACATAACGAAGGCGTTGATATCGATGAGTTGAAAGTCGTAACTGTCTATGTTGATAAAGCTTCGTCATTGAAGCGTTTTCAAGCAAGAGCAAAGGGTCGCGGTAACCGTATTGAGAAACAGACTTGTCATATCAATGTAACGGTAGGAAACTGAGGAAAAGATATGGGACAAAAAATTCATCCGACTGGTTTCCGCTTAGCGGTAAATAAAAACTGGTCTTCAAAATGGTTTGCCAAAACTGGTGATTTTTCAAATGTTTTGAAACAAGATATTGATGTTCGTGAATATTTGCGCAAGCGTTTGGCAAATGCGTCTGTTGGTCGTGTGCTTATTGAGCGTCCTGCTAAATCTGCTCGTATTACAATTTATTCCGCCCGTCCTGGTATAGTAATTGGAAGAAAAGGTGAGGATATTGAGGTATTGAAACAAGATTTGCAGAATCTTTTAGGTGTGCCAGTTCATGTTAATATTGAAGAAATCCGTAAGCCTGAGTTAGATGCTCAGATTATTGCAGACGGCATCGCGCAACAATTGGAAAAACGTGTACAGTTCCGCCGGGCTATGAAACGTGCAATGCAGAATGCGATGCGTGTTGGTGCAAAAGGTGTCAAGATCATGACGTCTGGCCGCCTAAATGGTGCAGATATTGCGCGTAGTGAGTGGTATCGCGAAGGACGCGTTCCTTTACACACGTTGCGTGCTAATGTTGATTATGCTACGAGTGAGGCACATACAACTTACGGTGTTATTGGCCTGAAAGTTTGGGTATATACTGGCGAAGGTAACGAATCTATCCAGTCTAAATCTGAACAGGAAAACAAACGCAGAAAGGCAGGCAGAAATGTTGCAGCCAACTAGACTAAAGTATCGAAAACAGCATAAGGGTCGGAATACAGGTGTTGCTACACGTGGCAATGCTGTGAATTTCGGCGATTTTGGATTGAAATCAATTGGTAGGGGGCGCTTAACTGCTCGTCAAATTGAAGCTGCTCGTCGAGCCATGACTAGACATATCAAACGTGGTGGACGAATTTGGATTCGTGTGTTTCCTGATAAACCTATTACAGCCAAGCCGATTCAAGTTCGAATGGGAGGGGGTAAAGGTTCCGTAGAATACTACGTTGCTGAAATTAAGCCGGGAAAAGTGCTTTATGAAATGGATGGGGTGTCTGAGTCACTTGCGAGAGAGGCTTTCGCCCTAGCTGCTGCAAAATTACCGATTCCAACAACATTTGTAGTGAGGCAAGTGGGTAAATAATGATGAAAGCCAATGAATTAAGAGAGAAATCAGTTGAGCAGTTAAAATCTGATTTGCTTGATCTATTGAAAATACAGTTTAGTCTTAGAATGCAGAATGCCACAGGCCAATTGAGTAAATCGAGTGAGTTGAAGAGAGTACGACGAAATATTGCACGCATCAAGACTGTAACAAGTGAGAAAGGTGCAAAATAATGGATAAGAGCAAAAATGTCCGTACGTTGCAAGGTAAAGTAGTAAGCGATAAGATGGATAAAACCGTAACCGTGCTTATCGAGCGTAAAGTAAAACATCCTTTGTATGGAAAAGTCATTAGTCGTTCCTCGAAGATTCATGCGCACGACGAGGCTAATCAATACGGCATTGGTGATATTGTTGTTATTGAGGAAACTCGCCCTCTCTCAAAAACAAAATCTTGGGTAGTTAAAGAGATTGTAGAAAAATCGAAATCCGTTTAGCTTCTCTGCGTGACGAGGCAATGAGTTGAAATGGGACTTGCAGCCAGATTAAAGTGTCTGTATAATCCCATTTTAGCTTTCTTTTCTTGAAAGTTTCTTCCATCGGGAACCAAGACTGATTTACTTGAACCTTTTTAAGGTTTCAAATTTAGACGGGATGTGCAATATGTCGGCTAGTTTGAAAATGGTAAGTTAAGTTGGGTCTAAAAAAAGGTATATAAAATGATTCAGATGCAGACTATTTTGGATGTAGCTGATAACTCTGGTGCGCGTCGAGTGATGTGTATTAAAGTGTTAGGTGGCTCCAAACGGCGTTATGCTAATGTTGGTGATGTTATTAAGATTGCAGTAAAAGATGCAACTCCTCGTGGGCGGGTCAAAAAAGGCGATGTGTACAATGCCGTTGTGGTTCGTACTGCAAAGGGGGTGCGACGTACTGATGGTGCTTTGATTAAGTTTGATAGCAATGCTGTTGTGCTGTTGAATAATAAGCTTGAACCTATGGGTACCCGTATTTTTGGGCCGGTAACTCGCGAGTTGCGTACTGAGCGTTTCATGAAAATTGTGTCATTAGCACCGGAAGTGTTGTGAGGAATTTGTAATGAATAAGGTTATTAAGGGTGATCAGGTTATCGTTATTGCAGGTAAGGATAAGGGTAAAGTGGGCTTGGTTGTTTCCATATCAAGTCGAGGAGTTGTAGTTGAAGGTATTAATTTAGTTAAGAGGCATGTTAAACCTAATCCTATGCGAGGAATAGAGGGTGGGATTATTGCAAAGAGTTTGCCTATTGATATTTCAAATCTCGCTATTTTAAACCCTCATACTGGTAAAGCTGATCGTATTGGTATTAGGTTAGTTAATGATAATGGTAATATTATACGTACTCGCGTGTTTAAATCAAGTGGCTTAGTTGTTGGTGCATAAGAGGTAATGAGAGATTATGGCTCGTTTGAAGGATTTTTATAATAGTGTTGTTGTTCCTGAATTGATGAGGCAGTTTGGCTATAAAAGTATTATGGAGGTTCCTCGTCTTGAAAAAATAACCTTAAATATGGGGGTGGGCGAGGCGGTTGCTGATAAAAAAAATATGGAATATGCTGTTTCTGATTTAGAGAAGATAGCCGGGCAGAAGCCGGTTGTAACTGTCGCTCGAAAATCTATTGCAGGATTCAAAATTCGAGATAACTATCCTGTTGGATGTAAAGTGACTTTGCGGCGTGAGAGGATGTTTGAGTTTTTAGATCGGTTAGTTGCGATAGCATTGCCTAGGGTTCGAGATTTTCGTGGTGTAAGCAATAAATCATTTGATGGTCGTGGAAATTATAATATGGGCATTAGGGAGCAAATTATTTTTCCCGAGATTGAGTATGACAAGATTGATGCTATTCGTGGTTTAAATATTACGATCACTACCTCAGCAAAAACAGATGATGAAGCGAAAGCTTTGCTATCATTATTTAAGTTTCCATTTAAAGGATAATTATGGCCAAGAAAGCGATTATTAATAGGGAGGCTAAAAGGGTTGCTCTTGCTAAACGTTACTCACAAAAGAGGGCGGCTATTTTTGCTATTATTAACGATTCAAACGCAACCGATTCGGAAAAATTTGAGGCCCGTTTGAAATTACAATCTATTCCTAGAAATGCAGCTCCTGTTCGGCAACGTCGTCGTTGCGCTTTAACTGGTCGGCCGCGTGGAACGTTTCGTAAATTTGGTTTGGGTCGTATCAAAATTCGCGAAATTGCAATGCGTGGAGAGATTCCGGGTGTAATTAAGGCTAGTTGGTAATGGAGAAAATTTAAATGAGTATGCATGATCCTATTTCCGATATGCTGACGCGTATTCGTAATGCTCAGCGTGCTGGTAAGTCTATCGTTTCCATGCCTTCTTCTAAATTAAAATGTGCAATTGCAAATGTTTTGAAGGAGGAAGGATATATTGATGGTTTTTCAGTTTCTTCCGAATGCAAGCCAGAGCTTCAGATTCAACTAAAATATTACTTGGGTAAACCGGTTATTGATCATATTAAACGTATTTCTAAACCGGGTTTGCGAGTGTATAAAAGTGCTAATTCCATCCCTTCTGTAATGAATGGCTTAGGTATTGCTATTATCAGCACTTCAAAAGGTGTAATGACTGATCGTAAAGCACGCCATGAAGGTGTCGGTGGTGAATTGTTATGCATTGTAGCGTAGGAGGTTAATAAAGTGTCTCGTATAGCAAAGAATCCTGTAAGCGTTCCTGAAGGTGTAAAAATAAATCTTGAGGCAGATGAATTAGTAGTACAGGGGAAATGCGGTAAATTAAGTTTAGCATTATCCTCGGAAGTAGAAGTTAAATTTAATGATGGTCAATTAAACGTGGTTGCTATTGGTAGCAGTAGACGAGCTAATGCGATGTCTGGTACGTTTCGTGCCTTAATTGCTAATATGGTAAAAGGCGTTTCCGATGGATTTGAAAGGAAATTACAGTTAATTGGTGTCGGTTATCGTGCACAGGCACAAGGTAAGTCTTTGAATTTATCATTGGGTTTTTCTCATCCTGTTGTTTATGAAATGCCTGAGGGAGTAACTGTTCATACTCCTAGTCAAACCGAAATTGTACTTAGTGGTGCCGACAAACAAGCTTTGGGACAAGTTGCAGCTGAAATTCGTTCCTTTCGTTCTCCTGAGCCTTATAAAGGTAAAGGAGTTCGTTATATTGATGAAATTGTGGTTTTAAAAGAAGCTAAGAAAAAATAGTTTAAGGAAATCAGGATGGATAAGCATATAGCCAGACTGCGTCGTGCACGTAAAACTCGTGTACGCATTGCAAATTTAAGAATGATGCGTTTATGTGTCTTCCGCACTAATGCTCATATTTATGCTCAGATTATTAGTGAAAATAACAGTCAAGTTTTGGTTTCGGCCTCAACTCTGGAAAAAGAGGTGCGAGATAGCTTGAAATCGGGGTCAAATATTGAAGCTGCTGCTTTAATTGGTAAACGAATCGCCGAAAAAGCTAAAATAATTGGGATTGAGAAAGTTGCGTTTGATCGTTCAGGTTTTCAATATCATGGACGTATCAAGGCTTTAGCAGAGGCGGCTCGGAATGCCGGCTTAAGTTTCTAAATTGAAGTATTGTGGAGTTTTAATATATGGCAAGGCATGAAGCTGAAGAGCGTAGCGATGGCTTAATTGAAAAGATGATTGCTGTTAATCGTGTAACTAAGGTTGTAAAGGGTGGGCGCATTATGGCCTTCTCTGCTTTAACCGTAGTTGGAGATGGAGATGGCAGAATTGGTATGGGTAAAGGAAAGTCCAAAGAGGTACCTGTCGCAGTCCAGAAGGCTATGGATCAAGCGCGGCGCTCAATGATCAAAGTTCCTTTAAAAAATGGTACAATCTACCATGAGGTAATTGGTAAGCATGGTGCAACTCGTGTATTTATGCAGCCTGCGAAAGAAGGTAGCGGAGTTAAGGCAGGCGGGCCTATGCGATTAGTATTTGACGCGCTAGGTGTTCATAATATTTCTGCTAAGGTGCATGGTTCTACCAACCCGTATAATATTGTTCGTGCAACTTTTGATGGGCTAACTAAGTTGTATACCCCTAGCGAGGTTGCTGCAAAACGTAGCTTATCTGTTGATGAGATTTTGGGAGTACATCATGACTGAATATAAAATGATTAAGGTTACTTTGGTGAAAAGTTTAATCGGTACCGTTTCTTCTCATCGTGCCTGTGCAAAAGGTTTGGGTTTGCGGCGTAGAGAGCATACCGTTCAGGTTATTGCTACTCCCGAGAACATGGGAATGATTAGTAAAATTAGTTACCTTTTGAAGGTGGAGTCTTAAATTATGCATTTAAATACTATTTGTCCAAAAACGGGTTCTACGTATGCAAAGCGTAGAGTAGGGAGAGGTATCGCTAGTGGGTTGGGTAAAACTTGCGGACGAGGACATAAGGGACAAAAGAGCCGTAATGGAGGTTTTCATAAGATCGGGTTTGAGGGTGGGCAAATGCCGCTTCAGCGTCGCTTGCCGAAAAGAGGGTTTAAGTCTTCGTTAGCTCCCCTATCAGCTGAAATTAATTTAAATGCTCTTTCAATTCTGCCAGCAGGAAGGGTAGACATTTTAATATTGAAGAAAGCTGGACTAATTGGTTCATCTATAAAAAATGTTAAAATTATTAATACGGGAAAAATTGAAAAACCGTTTGTAATAAATGGAATTAAAGTGACTAAAGGCGCAATGATCGCTATCAATGCAGCAGGTGGTTCCGTAGAAGTTTAGGAATAAATACAGTGGCCAATAAACGACTAATATTAGGGTTATTTAAATCTGAGGAATTAAAGAATAGATTTATATTTTTGTTGGCTGCATTGGTAGTTTTCAGGATTGGGGCGCATATTCCAGTGCCAGGTGTAAATGCCGTTGCTCTTTCTGATGTTTATAAAGGTGGACAGAGTGGCGGTATTTTAGGGATGTTAAATGTATTCTCTGGCGGCTCTTTGGAGAGATTTAGCATTTTTGCTATTGGTATTATGCCCTATATATCTTCGTCAATTATTGTGCAGCTTGCTTCAGAGATAGTTCCTTCTCTAAAGGCTTTGAAGAAGGAGGGTGAGGCTGGGCGGAAAATAATTACCAAATATACGCGTTTAGGGGCTGTTATTTTAGCTACGTTACAGGGATTTGTTGCTGCTACCTTTGTCTATCAGCAAGGTGTCGTAGTAATTCCCCAGTTTGAATTCTATTTCTTGGCTCTAATTTGCCTAGTAACGGGTACTATGTTCTTAATGTGGCTGGGTGAGCAGATTACTGAACGAGGAATTGGAAACGGTATCTCCTTAATTATTACAGCAGGTATTGCGGCAGGTATCCCTTCTGGAGTTGCACATCTTTGGAATATGGCTGTATCTGATAAGTTGCCGTCCGTCTTATTTATTACATCATCTGCGCTGGCTTTGGTTTATATCGTTGTTTACTTTGAAGCTGCATTAAGGAAAATTCCTATTCATTATGCAAAAAGGCAACAGTATTCATCTAATTGGCAGAATTCACATTTGCCATTTAAATTGAATATGGCTGGTGTAATTCCCCCTATTTTTGCCTCAAGTATTATTCTTTTCCCGTCAACTTTAATTAGTTGGCTAGGTGGAGAATATACATGGTTGCAAAAGTTTGCTATTGGGTTACAGCATGGCAGTATCGTTTATATCTTGTTATTTGCAGGCTCGATTATTTTCTTTTGTTACTTTTATACCGCCTTGGTATTCAGTCCCAAAGAAATGGCAGAGAACTTGAAAAAAAGCGGTGCTTTTGTGCCTGGAATTCGTCCGGGAAGTCATACTTCTAATTATCTTGAGGGTGTTGTATTAAGGCTTACGTTATGGGGTGCCTTATATATTACAGTAATCTGTTTAATTCCTGAGTTTTTCACCTCTTTTTTTAATGTCTCATTTGCGTTGGGGGGGACTTCTTTGTTAATCTTAGTTGTTGTAACGATGGATTTCAATACCCAGATATCTTCATATGGTATGGTTCGTCAATATGAGCATTTGATGAAGCGAATAAATTCAAAACAAGTACATTGAATTAATTTAAGATGGCAAAAGAAGATACAATACAAATGCAGGGTGAGATTTTAGAAACTCTGCCTAATGCTACTTTTAAAGTTAAGTTAGAAAATGATCATGTAGTTTTAGGTTATATATCTGGAAAGATGCGTATGCATTATATACGTATTTCTCCTGGGGATAAGGTAACTGTGGAGTTAACGCCTTATGATTTATCTCGAGCTCGCATAGTTTTTCGAGCTAGGTAATTTATTTATAGAAAGGAAATTTGGGAATGCGCGTTCAGCCCTCTGTCAAAAAAATTTGCCGTAATTGTAAAATTATTCGGCGAAATCGTGTAGTTCGTGTAATCTGCACGGATCCTCGTCATAAACAACGGCAAGGTTAATTAGGTTTATATTGTAACTTTAATCTTTATTAAGGAATAAATATGGCTCGTATTGCAGGGGTTAATATCCCTAATAATGCCCATATCGTAATTGGTTTGCAAGCAATTTATGGTATTGGTAATAGTCGTGCTAAATTGATTTGTGAAATGACTGGGATCATACCCAGTACGAAAGTAAAGGATTTAGACGAATCGCAATTAGAAGCTTTGCGCGAACAGGTTGCAAAGTATGAAGTTGAAGGTGATTTGCGTCGTGAAGTTACTATGTCTATCAAAAGATTGATGGATATGGGATGTTATCGTGGGTTTCGCCATCGTCGTGGTTTGCCTTGTCGTGGACAAAGAACCAAAACGAATGCGCGTACTCGTAAGGGGCCGCGCAAGGCAATTGCCGGTAAAAAATAAAATTTGAAGGATTAATTAATGGCTAAAGCAAACACAGCCTCGCGTGTACGTAGGAAAGTACGCAAGACCGTTAGTGAGGGTATTGTACACGTACATGCCTCTTTTAATAATACTATTATTACTATCACTGATCGTCAGGGAAATGCATTATCTTGGGCTACTTCTGGCGGAGCGGGTTTTAAAGGATCGCGTAAAAGTACACCATTTGCTGCTCAAGTTGCGGCAGAAGCTGCTGGTAAAGTTGCCCAAGAGTATGGCGTGAAAAATTTAGAAGTTCGTATTAAAGGCCCGGGTCCCGGTCGTGAGTCTTCTGTGCGTGCACTGAATGCGCTTGGTTTTAAAATTACTAGTATAACGGACGTTACACCATTGCCTCATAATGGCTGTCGTCCTCCTAAAAAACGTCGTATTTAGTTTGGAGTGATTTAATATGGCACGTTATATCGGCCCTAAATGTAAGTTGGCTCGCAGAGAAGGTACTGATCTTTTTTTGAAAAGTGCCCGTCGGTCCTTAGAGTCAAAATGTAAGATGGATACTGTTCCTGGTCAACATGGTGCAAAGAAACCGAGATTGTCTGATTATGGCTTACAGTTGCGTGAAAAGCAGAAGATTCGTAGGATCTATGGTGTATTAGAGCGTCAATTCCGTCGTTATTTTGCAGAAGCTGCACGCCGGAAGGGATCGACTGGTGAATTGCTGCTGCAATTATTGGAATCTCGTTTGGATAATGTAATATATAGAATGGGATTTGGATCTACGCGCGCAGAAGCGCGACAGTTGGTTTCCCATAAAGCTGTTACTGTCAACGGACAAGTGGTTAATATCCCATCTTATCAGGTGAAGGCGGGTGATGTTGTTGCTGTGAGGGAAAAGGCTAAAAAGCAAGTTCGGATTCAAGAGGCTTTGGGTTTGGCTGCACAAATCGGCTTCCCAGGATGGGTATCTGTTGATACTGCAAAAATGGAAGGCATTTTTAAAAATATGCCAGATCGTTCGGAGTTGTCTGGCGATATTAACGAACAGCTGGTGGTAGAGTTTTATTCTAAGTAATGCCAGTTTAATGAGGGACAGTTTAATGCAAAACAGCACTTCCGAATTTTTAAAACCGCGTCAGATTGATGTGGATACTATATCTAGTAATAGAGCGAGGGTATCCATGCAACCGTTTGAGCGTGGTTTCGGACACACTTTGGGTAATGCTTTGCGTCGTATCTTGCTGTCATCTATGAATGGCTTTGCGCCAACAGAAGTATCTATCTCAGGGGTATTGCACGAATATTCGACATTAGACGGAGTTCAGGAGGATGTTGTGGACATTCTCCTGAATTTGAAAGGTGTGGTATTTAAGCTGCATGGCCGTGAAGAAATCCGGCTTAAACTGAAAAAAGCAGGAAACGGTCCGGTTACCGCCGCTGATATTGATTTACCACATGATGTTGATGTTATTAATCCTAAGCATGTTATCTGCAATTTGGCAAATAACGGAAGTATTGAGATGGAAATCGTGGTGGAACAAGGACGGGGTTATCAGTCTGTTTCAGGCCGCCGTGATGTAAGGAGTGATACGGGTATTGGCGTTATTCAGTTGGATGCCAGTTTTTCGCCAATCAGCAGGGTAAGTTTTGAAGTAGAGCCTGCACGTGTAGAGCAGAGAACTGATCTTGACCGTTTGGTTTTAGATGTTGAGACGAACGGTTCGTTGGATCCTGAAGAGGCTGTTCGTAGTGCGGCTCGTATTTTGATTGATCAGATGTCTGTTTTTGCAGATTTGCAGGGTACTCCTGTGGAGGAAGTTGAAGAAAAAACCCCTCCGATTGATCCAATCTTGCTGCGTCCTGTGGATGATTTGGAGTTGACTGTAAGATCGGCAAATTGTCTGAAAGCCGAAGATATCTATTATATTGGTGATTTAATACAACGTACGGAAACCGAGTTGTTGAAAACGCCTAATTTGGGTAGAAAGTCTTTGAATGAGATAAAAGAGGTTCTGGCTTCCAAAGGGCTGACTCTTGGATCAAAGCTTGAAGCGTGGCCGCCTGCTGGTTTGGAAAGACCGTAAGGTTTGTGAATATTAAAGGAAAATGACATGCGTCATCGTAATGGAAATCGTAAATTAAACCGTACCAGCAGCCACCGTTCGGCTATGCTGCGTAATATGGCAAATTCTTTATTGACCCACGAAACGATTGTAACGACTTTGCCTAAGGCAAAAGAGCTGCGTAGAGTGGTTGAACCTTTGATTACTCTGGGTAAGAAACCGTCTTTGGCAAATCGCCGTTTGGCGTTTGACCGCACCCGCAACCGCGATGTAGTGGTTAAATTATTTGATGAATTGGGTGTTCGTTTTGCGACACGTAATGGCGGCTATCTCCGTATTTTAAAATGCGGATTCCGTAAAGGCGATAATGCACCATTGGCACTGGTTGAGTTGGTTGATAAAGCCGAACAGGCGGTTGCAGAGTAAGGAATAAACCGATCCTTTTTGGGGTCGGTTTTTTTATTATATGATGATTGCACTTTGTCTATCCCATTCGAGAGATATTTAGATATAATCGAATAACAGCATTTATTGATTGGGTCTAATGATGAAAAAAATATTTTTGTTTGCTTGTGCATTGTTTCTAAGCTCGCAGATGGCTTTGGCAGGCAGGGTTTTGCCGCCAGACATGAGGTTGGCCGTACTGAAAAAAGCAGATTATCCGGATATTGTGTTATCGGGAGACGGCTGGACTTGGACGCAAATTCTGACTTTGGGTTTGGTCAACAATAATCAAACGGAGGCGGAGGCTTTGGGTAGCATTCGGATTAAAGACACATATAACCGATTTATTACCAAAAACCGTTTGGCGAATCATATCGGGCAACCTGTTGGCGTATTTTTTGACAATCATGGGCAAGTAAAAGAAATTTGGGTTCTGACGCCCAAAGAGCGTGCGGAAATGAAGCGTCGCGGGCAGTAAAGGCCGTCTGAAAACCTTAATTTTAAGATTTAAGTCCTTATATCAGAAGAGGGCATATTTTCGTAATGCGGAAATATGCCCTCTTGTGCCATTGGCGCAGACAGAGGCTGCATCCTATCGGAAATATCCGAATACCGCATTATGCAATACGGCAAAATACAGCAGCCGGTGGCAGTCAATTCTCCTGTTTTGCAGGAATGAAGGTAAATGGCTAATTAAGTGATGATGGCTATATATCCTAATTAGATGATTTAATTTTATATTTTTACGGATTCATCTATAATTGCGTCCTTTTGACAACCACCAGCCCCGCGATTACGGGTAACCTGAAAACCTGCCAAACTTCCCGATGCCGCGCTGCTGATGCAGCCTGGTTGTATGTTTTGCCACAAAACCCCGCAACACTGCCTTGCCTGCGTCTTGCTCCTTGCCGTACAGCCTTCCCATCAGCAGCCGTTACACGCGGGAGTTCGGACGGTTTGGGAGCACAAACCATGAAAAAAGTCTTTATCCGCACCTTTGGCTGCCAGATGAACGAATACGACAGCGAAAAAATGCTGGCCGTATTGGAAGAAGAACACGGCGGCATTGAACAGGTGGCCGAGCCGGACGACGCCGACATCATCCTCTTCAACACCTGCTCCGTGCGCGAAAAAGCGCAGGAAAAAGTGTTTTCCGACCTCGGCCGCGTCAAACCCCTGAAAGAAAAGAATCCCAAACTTATCATTGGCGTAGCCGGATGCGTTGCCTCACAGGAAGGCGAAAACATCGTCAAACGCGCCCCCTATGTCGATGTCGTCTTTGGCCCGCAAACCCTGCACCGCCTCCCCAAAATGATTGCGGATAAGGAAACCAGCGGCTACGCACAAGTGGACATCTCCTTTCCCGAAATCGAAAAATTCGACCACCTGCCCCCCGCCCGCGTCGAAGGTGGTAGCGCGTTCATTTCCATTATGGAAGGCTGTTCCAAATACTGCTCCTTCTGCGTCGTCCCCTACACACGCGGCGAAGAATTTTCCCGCCCCTTGAACGACGTGCTCACCGAAATCGCCGGCCTTGCACAGCAGGGCGTAAAAGAAATCAACCTGCTCGGACAGAACGTCAACGCCTATCGCGGCGCAATGGACGACGGCGGCATCTGCGACTTCGCCACCCTGCTGCGCATCGTGCACGAAATCCCCGGCATCGAACGCCTGCGCTTCACCACCAGCCACCCGCGCGAATTCACCGACGCCATCATCGAATGCTACCGCGACCTGCCCAAACTCGTTTCCCACCTGCACCTGCCCATCCAAAGCGGCAGTGACCGCGTGCTCTCCGCCATGAAACGTGGCTACACCGCCCTCGAATACAAATCCATCATCCGCAAACTGCGCGCCATCCGCCCCGATTTGTGCCTGAGCAGCGACTTTATCGTCGGCTTCCCCGGCGAAACCGAGCGCGAGTTCGAGCAAACCCTGAAACTCGTTAAAGACATCGCCTTCGATTTGAGCTTCGTGTTTATTTACAGCCCCCGCCCCGGCACACCGGCCGCCAACCTGCCTGACGACACCCCGCACGCCGAAAAAGTGCGCCGCCTCGAAGCTCTCAACGAAGTCATCGAAGCCGAAACCGCCCGCATCAACCAAACCATGCTCGGCACCGTGCAACGCTGCTTGGTCGAAGGCATTTCCAAAAAAGACCCCGATCAGCTCCAAGCCCGCACTGCCAACAACCGCGTCGTCAACTTCACCGGCGGCCCGAACCTCATCAACCAAATGGTCGACCTCGAAATCACCGAAGCCTTCACCTTCTCCCTGCGCGGCCGCCTGCCTGCCGACGCATGACATTAGGAAAACTGCCGCTACCAAAGGCCGCCTGAAAACCGATTTTCAGACGGCCTTTCCCCATCCGCCTATGCAGAACCTAAGGTAGGGTGTGTTGCCCCGAGGCAACACACGCGTTCTTCGGACGGCAACAAATGTCTGCGCCCCGCAAACCCGAAACCGCGTGCGTGGCTGTGCCACACACCCTACCTTAGCGGGCGGAGGCCGTCTGAAAGCGCAGCTTCGGCGCAGCCAAAACCTCTATCCCGTCATTCCCGCGCAGGCGGGAATCTTGGTCGGGTTTGGCAACCGTTTGTTTCTTCAAAAATTGTCTAGCAGTAGAAAAGATTCCCGCCTGCGCGGGAATGACGGCAGGCGGGGCTGGTGTAGGGTGTGTCGCCCCGAGGCGACGCACGCGGTCTCTGCCACGCAACGAATCCGCACGTTTCCCCAAAACACAGAGACCGCGTGTGTGGCTGCGCCACACACCCTACCTTAGCGGCAAAGGCCGTCTGAAAAACGGAATATGCTTTTCAGACGGCCTTCTGCTTCCCACACCGCCACCACGCCCAAAGCCTCGCCAAATGCGGGACAGTGTAAATTCTAACCTTTACAAAAATTTGCGCACAGCATACAGCGTACAGCTGTACAGTATAATTTTAACACTTTCCATTAATTTGGAAGGGATTTTTCAAACATTGTTATGGATAAAAACATGAAAGCGTACAAAATTTTGCAAAGTATGTTGGTTTCTGCGGCATTGGCTGCGCCGTTTTCTGCGGCGGCGGAAAGTTATGAATTTGGAGAGGGCATCAGTGGAGTGGATGCGGCTTTGTACAGTCAGATGGGCGTGGTGGATAGTGGCGCACGTTATGAGTATTTGAATGGCAGAGCGCAGGAAGGGAGCAGTTTGGTTCAGACGGCATCACGGGAAAATGCTACAAAGGGTAAACAGGCTGGCAAGAAAAAACAGGTTGCTAAGAAAAAAATGAGCGTAGCAGAAAGAAGAATGGCTGAACTTGGTCGCAAATCTAGATTGGAAGAAGAACACAGAAAAGCAACTGGTGAAAAATTTGACTGGGAAAAATATATGTAAATTAGAAAACTAAAAGACGGTCATTGACCGTCTGATTTTTTATCTGTCCATTCAGATGTTTCTTTGGTTTTCCTGTTCTTGAGTAACATATTATTGATTTTTCGAAACGTTTTCTAAATTTAGCCTGTTTGTTGTTACGTCAAACACATCAATAATCTCTTTGGTGTTTTGAGAAAGGGTTTCTTTAATTTCTTTTAAGTCTTTCCCTAATTTAAAGTATATGGTCGCATCATTGGGTCTTTCTTTCTGAATCAATTCTGAGACAGTCATCCCTTCCTTTAATTTACTTGGGTCTATATTATTGGCTTTCAACCAAGTTTCTATTGCTTGTTTGTCTTCCTGACTACCATTGTTATACACCTCATTTATCATCACAATATTTTGCGCCAATGCCTTTTTGTGTGCGATTTGCTTATCTTGCGGCATTTGGTGGTAATCGGCATTGGGATTTTGGGCATACCCTATATCAATTAAGTTTTCCACTTGCTGAACTTTCCCAAACAAATCCATACGGTTTGCTTTTAATGAAGATTCGGCATCTTGGTTTTCTTTTTTCAAATCTACGCCATTTTGTAATGTCCAATCAGATACTTGTGTGAAGGTGTTGCGTGAGGCAAGCATTTGAATAAATTGCTGATGAAGAATGTAGGAGTAGTGTTCGATTTGGATATGTCGGTTGATTTCAGCCTGAGCGTGTTTGACTTGTTTCTTGATGTGTTTTTTATGTTTTTCGGGCCGTTTTTTGTATTGCACTTCGTATTCTTATCATGGCGCGGGGTGGCGCAACCCCGCGCGGTGCAGCCCCAATCTTATCAATAACAGGTAAAAGACCGTCTGAAAACCGCATTTGAGGGATTTTCAGACGGCCTCTGATACTGCCGTAGGGCATGCCGCCCCAGTGTTGCAGGTCGGATTCTCGAATCCGACGTTTTCCCGTAGAACCAACCCGCCGCGTGGGATGTCGGATACAAGTATCCGACCTACGGCTACTGAAAAACCATTATGGTGGAACAAAATAAAAGACACCCATCGTAGGCTGGGCTTCAGCCCAGCTAACTCGATATTTATCCGATATTTTGCCGGGCTGAAGCCCAGCCTACACTGAATACTTTTTATCTGTATCCACTATAAATGCGGTTTTCAGACGGCCTGTTGTTCGTTGGCAGGGGGATTAGGGTCTGTTAACAATCAACGTTTTGGCGGCTTTTGCGCCCTAAAACGGCATCTGCCGCGTTGCAAATACCCGCCTATGGACGGCATAGGCTCGCATTTGCGCCTTGCATCTGCCGTTTTATGACGCAAAATCCGCTGCAAAAGTCGAATGTCAACAGACCCTAGAACGCTTCGCCGACTTTGACGCCGCCGGCGGTGTCGGCGGGGGAGGCGAGGGCGGCGGTGAGGGTTTGGGCGGCGCGGAAGCCGGGCTGCCGCATGGCGGCGCGGGCGGCTTCGGGGGTGAGGGTGCAGGCGGTGTTTTGCCAGCGTTCGGCGAGGCGGGGGTTGGCGGGGGCTTGGAAGTTTTCCAGCAGTTCGTCGGTGAGGTCGGGGCGGTTGCAGACGAGGACGATGTCGCAGCCGGCGGCGAAGGCGGCGCGGGCGCGTGCTTTGATGCCGCCGGCGGCGGCCGCGCCTTCCATGGTGAGGTCGTCGGAGAAGATAACGCCGTCAAAATGCAGGGTGTCGCGCAGGACGGTTTTGAGCCAGTAGGGGGAGTAGCCGGCGGGCAGGGGGTCGGCCTGGGGGTAGGCGACGTGGGCGGGCATGACGGCGGCCATGCCCTCGGCGGCGAGGGCGGCGAAGGGGCGGATGTCGGTTTGGAGTTCGGCGATGCTGCGGGGGTCTTGGGGCAGGGTGTGGTGGCTGTCGCCTTCGACGCAGCCGTGGCCGGGGAAGTGTTTGCCACAGGTTTTCATGCCGCCTTGGGCGAGGCCGCGCTGTAAGGCGAGGGCGAGGGCGGCGACGGTGTCGGGGTTGTGGTGGAAGCTGCGGTTGCCGATGACGGGGCATTTGCCCCAATCGAGGTCGAGGACGGGGGTGAAGGAGAGGTCGATGCCGCAGGCGGCCAGTTCGGTGGCGAGGACGTATCCGACGCTTTGGGCGCAACGTTGGGCTTCGGCGGGACTTTGTTCGTCCCAGATTGTGCCGAGGGTGCGCATGGCGGGCAGGCGGGTGAAGCCTTCGGTGAAGCGTTGGACGCGGCCGCCTTCGTGGTCGGTGGCGATGATGAGGGCGGGGGTGCGCAGGGCTTTGATTTGGGCGGTGAGGCGGGTGAGTTGCTGCGGGTTTTGGTAGTTGCGCCGGAAGAGGATGACGCCGCCGATTGCGGGGTGGAGCAGGCGTTGTTTTTCGTCTTCGGTGAGGGTGTGGCCTTGGATGTCGGCCATGACGGGGCCGCGCGGGAGGTGTTGGGGCATGGTGGGCTTTCGGTTTGGGGGGCGGAGCGGCGGTTTTTGTTTTTCAGACGGCCTGTGTGTTTCGGAGGCCGTCTGAAAAGGGGTTTATTTCAGGGTGAGGGCGAGGAAGAGGGTGTTGTCGCCGCGCTGGACGAGGAAGGGGATGTTGCCGCCGGCTGCGGCGACGGCTTGGCGCAGGCCGGCTTCGTCGGACACTTTGGTTTGGCCGACGGCGAGGATGTAGTCGCCGCGTTTGAGGCCGGCGCGTTCGGCCGCGCCTTCGACGCGCAGGACTTGCAGGCGGCTGCCGCCGGTTTCGGTTTGGACGGAGAGGGTGAGGCCGGTATTTTCGAGGACGAAGCTCTGGCTTTGCAGTCCGCTGCCGCCGCTGCCGGCGGGGGTGTTGCGGCCGCCGTTGTTTTTGTCCGCGCTGTCGAGCAGGATTTTTTGGTTGAGGGTTTGGCCGCCGCGCCAGATGGTGAGGGTGATTTCTTTGCCGGGGGCGATGGCGCCGACCATGACGGGGAGGTCGTTGGAGGCGCGGACTTCTTCGCCGTTGACGGCGAGGACGACGTCGCCTTGTTGCAGGCCGCCTTGGGCGGCGGGGCTGTCGGGCAGGACTTGGGTGATGAGCGCGCCTTTGGGTTTGGCCAGGCCGAAGGATTTGGCGAGGTTGTAGTCGATTTCCTGGATGATGACGCCGAGGCGGCCGCGCTGGACTTTGCCGGTGGTTTTGAGCTGTTCGGCGACGTTCATGGCCACGTCGATGGGGATGGCGAAGGAGATGCCCATGAAGCCGCCGCTGCGGCTGTATATTTGGGAGTTGATGCCGACGACCTGTCCGTTGAGGTTGAACAGGGGGCCGCCGGAGTTGCCAGGGTTGATGGCGACGTCGGTTTGGATGAAGGGGGTGTAGTTTTCGTTGGGCAGGCTGCGGCCTTTGGCGGAGACGATGCCGGCGGTGATGCTGTTTTCAAAGCCGAAGGGCGCGCCGATGGCGGCCACCCATTCGCCGGGGCGCAGGGCTTTGACGTCGCCGGTTTTGACGGCGGGCAGGCCGTCGGCTTCGATTTTGAGCAGGGCGACGTCCGACTGGGCGTCCGAGCCGATGAGTTTGGCGGGGAATTCGCGTTTGTCGTTGAGGGTTACTTTGATGTTGTTCATGCCGCTGACGACGTGGGTGTTGGTGAGGATGTAGCCGTCGGGGCTGATGATGAAGCCGGAGCCGAAGTTTTGGTTTTTGTCGTCGTCGGGGTCTTGCAGCTGGGGGGCGTTGGGAACGAGGCGGCGGAAGAAGTCGTAGAAGGGGTCGTCTTCGGGGACGGGGCTGTCTTCGCCGCTGCTTTTGCTTTCGCTTTGTTTGGCGGCCCGGATGTTGACCACGGCCGCGCCTTCCTGCTCCATCAGGCGGGTGAAGTCGGGCAGCAGCATGTCGACTTTGCCCTGCGGGGTTTGCGCTTCGACGGGTTTGGCGAAGGTTTGTTCCTGCGCGCTTTGCGCAGGCGGGGTGTCGTTTGCGCCGTCTTTTTTGCCGCAGGCGGCGAGGGCGAGGAGGACGGCGAGGGCGAGGGCGGCGGGTTTGAAGGTGCGGGTCATGTTGTTTTCCTTTTGTTTGTTCTTGCGCATCAGGGATTTGAGGCCGTCTGAAAAAATGTTTTCAGACGGCCTTTCGTGTTAGAACAGATTGTCCATGTCGCCGCCGCTTTGCCGTTTGGCGGGCTTGTCGGCTTTGGGGACGAGGGTTTTTTCGCCGGCGGGTTTGTTCACAGGCTCTAAGGCGCGTTCGCCGGGGCGGGTTTTGTTGACCGGTTCGAGCACGGTTTCCTGCGGCGTGAGTTTTTCCGCTTTGGGCAGCTCTTCCTTGGGCTTGGCCTTCGCTTTGGGTTTGGCGGGGGCGGCGGCTTCGGAGGCGGCTTCTTCCAGCGCGGCGTCGGCGGCGTCCTGCGGCCGCTGCGGCACCAGCGGGTTGCCGTTGGCGGGCGGCGGCGCGCCGTTGGGCGAGAGCACTTCGATTTTGTCCGCTTTGGGTTCGGCGGGGGCGGGCGGCTGCTGCGGCGGGCGTTGCAGCTCGAGCCAGACGTTGATCAGCAGCGCGGCCACGGCCACGGCCAGCAGGAAGACGAATGCCCACAATAGTTTGCCGGCGGTGAGAAAGCCTTTTTTCTTTTCGGACGGTGTGTTTGCTTGGCTCATGTTGTTGTGTTTATTTCTGCGGGGTGTAGGTTTGGTAGAGGGTGATGACTTTCTGCACGCCGGCGGTGGTGCTAACTTTCTGCGTTACCGCCGCCTGCTCTTCGGGGGTGAGGATGCCCATGACGTAGGTAACGCCGTCGTAGGTTACGATTTTGACGCGGCCGGGGTACACGCCGCTTGCGCCGAGTATCATGGTTTTCACTTTGGCGGTGCTCCATGTGTCGGCGGAGATGTTGCCCAGCGAACGCGCCTGCGGGTTGACTTCGATGTAGTTGTACACTGCCTGCGCCGACTGCTCGGAGCGGGCGACCTGTTCGACAAACTGCCGCTCGCTTTCGTTGGCCACTTTGCCCAGCAGCAGGATGTGGCGGTTGTAGCTGACCACGCTGAGCTTGGGCGTGAAGCCGTCGGCGGGGCTGTTTTGTTTCAGGTAGGAGGATGCGGTGTTTTTCACGCGCAGCTCGATGATTTGGTCGTCGGCCTGCGCGCCGGTGGTGCGCCGGTCGATAACGGACGACGTGCCCGCCGCCGCGCCGCCGATAACGGCTGCGGCGCAGCCGCCCAAGAGCAGGGCGGCGAGGGCGGCGGTGGAGAGGGTTTTGAGCGTGTTGCGGTTCATGTTCGTATCCTTTCGCGGCGGCCGTCGGGCGGCAAAAAACGGGAAATCCAAAGCGGCGCGTATTGTAGCGGGTATTGCCCGCCCTGCGTAGGGGGCGGCTTGCGCGGCGGCGTTTTGCGACGCAAGGCCGCGTTTGGATTTTCAGACGGCCTTATGATATAAGGCCGTCTGAATTTTTTACCGACACGGGAATGTTTAATATGCATACACAGGATTTAAGCGGCAAAACCGCATTGGTAACCGGCTCGTCGCGCGGCATCGGCGCGGCGATTGCCGACACGCTGGCCGCCGCCGGCGCGAAAGTCATCGGCACGGCGACAAGCGAAAACGGCGCGGCCGCCATCGGCAGCCGTTTGGCGCAATGGGGCGGCGAAGGCCGCGTGCTCGATTCCGCCGCGCCCGACACCATCGAAAACCTGATTGCCGACATCGAAAAATCGTTCGGCAAACTGGACATTCTGGTCAACAACGCCGGCATCACGCGCGACAACCTGTTGATGCGCATGAAAGAAGAGGAGTGGGACGAGATTATGCAGGTCAACCTCAAATCCGTGTTCCGCGCCTGCAAAACCGCGCTGCGCGGCATGATGAAACAGCGCGCCGGCCGCATCATCAACATCACCTCGGTGGTCGGCGTGATGGGCAACGCGGGGCAGACCAACTACGCCGCCGCCAAAGCGGGCTTAATCGGTTTTTCCAAATCGCTGGCGCGCGAAGCGGGCAGCAGAGGCATCACCGTCAACTGCGTCGCCCCGGGCTTTATCGACACCGACATGACCCGCGCCCTGCCCGAAGAAACCCGCAAAATGTTTGAAGCGCAAACCTCGCTGGGACGTTTCGGCGACGCGCAGGACATCGCCGACGCGGTATTGTTCCTCGCTTCCGAGCAGGCCGGATACATCACCGGCCAGACGCTGCATGTGAACGGCGGGATGCTGATGCCGTAGGGGGTAGGGCGGCAAACGTTGAGGCCGTCTGAAAACCGTATTTTCGTTTTTCAGACGGCCTTATTGTTTTCCGCCGCGCCGAACCTGCCGTAGGGTGTGTCGCCCCCAGGCGACGCACGCGGTTTTTTGGGTGGGTGGCAAGATTAAGAGGCCGTCTGAAAACCGCATTTCGGGTTTTCAGACGGCCTGTTTGTTATGGCACGCGGATCAGCTTACGGTTTCCACCGGGCCGTGGTCGTCGCAGTGGCCGTTGTGGACGTGGTGCAGGCGGCCGTTGACCAGGTAGTCCACGTGGTCGCCGTGCGGCACGGCTTCGTGGCCGCAGCCTGCGCCGTGGACGTGGCTGCCGCAGGTGTCTACGGGGTGGCAGCCGTCGGCGTTGGTTTCGCTCACTTCGATGACGTGTTCGTCGTAGTGGCCGTTGTGCTCGTGGTGCAGATGGCCGTCGTGCAGGTAGTCGGTGTGGCCGTTGTGGCGGATGGCGGTGTGGCCGCAGCCTGCGCCGTGGACATGGGTGTGGTGTTCGTGGGTGTTGCAGTTGCTCATGGCGTTTCCTTTCTTGGAAAAAACAGGTTGTCGATGGCGGCCATTATAGGCGCATTTGCGGCGATTGCAAGCATAAGTTGATGTTTTTAAAGTTTTTATTATAGTGTAACAGTTACGGTATAGCAGCCTTGCCGTGGCATGAGGCCGTCTGAAAGCCTATAATCGCGCGTTTTTTCCCGCCGCCTCCCTCCGCATGTCCGCCGTAAAAATCCAAACCCGTTCCATAGACCAAACTGCCTGCCACACTTTAATCCAATCCGGCGCAGACCCGCTCACTGCCCGCCTGTGCGCCGCACGCGGCGTGGTTTCCCCGGGCGAACTCGACGACAAACTCGCCGCGCTTTTGCCCTACCAAACGCTGACAAACTGCGAAGCCGCTGCTTCCCGCCTCGCCGACGCGGTTCAAAAAAAAGAAAAAATCCTCATCGTGGCCGACTACGATGCCGACGGCGCAACCGCATGTTCCGTGGGCATGGCCGGTTTGGGCGCGATGGGCGCGGCGGTGGATTTTCTTGTGCCCAACCGCTTCGAGCACGGCTACGGCCTTACCCCCGAGCTGGCCGAAATCGCCGCCGCGCAGGGTGTGGATTTGCTAGTAACGGTGGATAACGGCATTGCCAGCATTGCGGGCGTGGCGCGGGCGCAGGCTTTGGGGCTGGACGTAATCGTTACCGACCACCATCTGCCCGCCGACGAAGTACCCAACTGCATTATTGTGAACCCCAACCAGCGCGGTTGTGGCTTTGCCAGCAAAAGCCTGGCGGGCGTGGGCGTGATTTTTTATGTATTGATGGCCTTGCGTGCCGAACTGCGCTGGCGCAATTATTTTTCAGACGGCCTCAAAGAGCCGAATCTGGGCGAGCTTTTGGATTTGGTGGCACTGGGCACGGTGGCCGACGTGGTGCCGCTCGACCACAACAACCGCATTCTCGTCTCGCAGGGTTTGAAACGGATGCGCTCGGGCAAAATGCGCCCCGGCATCCGCGCTCTCTTCGACGTGGCGCGGCGCGACTGGAAAAAAGCGCAGCCTTTCGACATGGGCTTTGCACTGGGCCCGCGCATTAACGCGGCGGGGCGGCTCGACGATATGTCGCTGGGCATCGCCTGCCTGCTCGCGCCAGGCGAGGCCGAAGCGCAAACGCTGGCCGAACAGCTCAACGGCCTGAACATCGAACGCCGCGAAATCGAACAATCTATGCTGCAAGACGCGCTCAACGCCTTTCCCGACACCCTGCCCGACGGACAAACCACCCTCGTGGCCTACCGCGACGATTTCCATCAGGGCGTGGTGGGCATCGTCGCCAGCCGTCTGAAAGACCGCTTTTACCGCCCCGCCATCGTGTTCGCCCCCGCCGACAACGGCGAAGTGCGCGGCTCGGGGCGTTCCATTCCCAATCTGCACCTGCGCGACGCGCTCGATTTGGTTTCCAAACGCCACCCGAATCTGATTTTGAAATTCGGCGGACACGCGATGGCGGCCGGTTTGAGCATACTCGAACACAACATCCCCGCCTTTCAGACGGCCTTTGAAGAGGCCGTGCGCGAAATGGTGCGCGAAGAAGACTTGTCGCAAACCTTCATCACCGACGGCAGCCTCGCCGCAGGCGACATCACGCTCGAACAGGCGCAAAACCTCGCCCGCCAAGTGTGGGGCCAAGGCTTCGCCCCGCCCAGCTTCACCGACCTGTTCCGCGTCGTGCGCCAGCAGAGTTTGGGCGCGGAGGGCAAACACAAAAAAGCATGGCTGCAAAAAGACGGCTGTGAATTTGAAGCGATGTTTTGGCGGTGCAGCGAAGACATCCCCGAATACATCCGCACCGTGTACCGCCCTGTTGCCAACGAATGGCGCAACAACCTTGAATTGCAGCTTTATATCGATTATTGGGAAGCGGTGTAACGTTGGCTGAAAGGCCGTCTGAAAAAGTGTAAAAACGTATGGACTACCAAGTAAAAACCTTTGACGAACTGACCACCCGCCAGCTGCACGCCATCTACCGCGCCCGCACCGCCGTGTTCGTGGTCGAGCAAAACTGCCCGTATCAGGAAGTGGACGGCAAAGACTTGGCCGCGCTGCATATTTTCGCCGAACAGGACGGCGAAATCGCCGCCTACTGCCGCCTGATCCCCGCCGCCGACGGCGTGCATCTCGGGCGCGTGCTGGTGGCGCGGCCTTACCGCGCACAAAAACTCGGCCGCGAACTGGTGGCTTTCGCCCTCGAATGCGCCACCCGCCGCTTTCCCGGCCAAAACCTGCACGCGCAGGCGCAAAGCCATTTGCAGAAATTCTACGCATCCTTCGGCTTTCGTGCCGTGTCCGACAGCTATCTCGAAGACGGCATCCCGCATATTGATATGACCAAAGAGGCCGTCTGAAAAGGCAGTTTCAACGAAGTTAAAAACGCTTTTTCAGACGGCCTCTGCCGCGATCCGAACCATGAAACCCGCACTCCTCTTCCTGCTGGTTGCCGCGCTGGGCAACTGCTGCTACCACCTCGGCCAGAAGTCGCTGCATCTCGGCGGCAACCCCATGCTGCTGCTCGCGCTTTACTACACCTTTGCGCTGGCACTCGCCCTGGCCGCCGCCCCGTTTTTCGGCGCGGTAAAGTTTTCAGACGGCCTCATCAGCACCCTGGCCAATCCGCGCGTGTGGCTGGTGTCGCTGGGCACCGTGATGATCGAACTCGGTTTCCTCATGGCCTACCGCAGCGGCGGATCGGCGCAGTGGGCGGGCGTGGCCGTGAACGGCACCGCCGCGCTGCTCTTGATTCCCGCCAGCCTGATACTGTTCAAAGAAGCCTTTTCCTGGCAGAAAATGCTTGGCATCGCCCTGACGCTGGCAGGAATCTGGTTTCTCGCCAAAGACTGAAAACAAAAGTGCCGCGCACGATCTGCCGCGTCCGGCCAAATAGTTGCCCCGCGATGTTGCGCCGCCCGAGTGCAAACCCTATCATGCCGCCCCGAACCCCGCTTGGAGAAAGCCCATGAAACTGCCCGTACTGTTCGTCGGCAACGGCAACCCGCTCAACGCCGTGCGCAGCACCGCCCACACCGAAGAATGGCGCAACATCGGCGACGAGCTGCTGGGCGAATACGAAGGCGAAATCGAAGCCGTGCTGTGCGTTTCGCCCAACTGGGTCAGCGAAGGCACGCGCGTAACCGCCGCCGTGCAGCCCGCCACTCTGCACGATTTTTCCGGCTTCCCGAGCGAATTGGAGCAAACCGAATACCCCGCCCCCGGCAGCCCCGAAACCGCCGAACGCGTCTGCGAACTGCTCGGCGCAGAGGCCGACCCGGCGCGCGGCATCGACCACGGCGTGTGGGCGGTGCTTAAACACCTCATCCCCGACGCGTCCGTCCCCGTCGTCCAACTCAGCCTCGACTCGCGCCTCGACGCGCAGGGGCACTACGACCTCGCCGCCCGCCTCGCCCCTCTGCGCAAAGAAGGCGTGCTCATCGCCGCCACCGGCAATACCGTCTCCAACCTCCCGCTGCACGACTGGCAGCACCCCGACCAAACCGGCCGCGCCTACCCCTGGGCCGACCTCGCCCGCGAACTCATCAACAAATGGATAACCGCCCGCCGCCTCGACCGCCTGCTCGACGAAGCCCACTACCCCATCGCCGTGCGCCAGGCACTGCACCTGCGGCAGAACTTCTACCCCATGCTCTACCCGCTGGCCGCCGCCGGCGCGAAAGAGCCGGTGGAGTTTTTCAACGACGAAATCGTCGGCAAATCCGTGTCCATGACCTCCTTCGTTATCGGCTTTCTTTGAGGCCGCCTGAAAGCGCGGCTTCGGCGCATCAGGTAGGGTGTGTCGCCCCAAGGCGGCGCACGCGTTCTCTGCCGCATAACGGCGGAGGCCGTCTGAAAGCGCAGTCCAAACAGCAAAACAGATTTTCAGACGGCCTCCAAGCCGTTTTTACGCAAACCCCCGTTTCGCAAACCAAACGCAAACAGACCCTAACGGGCGCGCCGCTATAATCCGCCGTCTTGAAGCAACCACACCACGAAACACCGCTATGAAACTGTTTTACCTCCCTGTTTTCACCGCCCTTGTTTCCCTCTCCCTTCCCGCGCAGGCCGCCACCTATGTGTGCGGCAGCGGCGAAAACACCAGCTATTCCAGCGAAAAAACCGACCCCTCCTGCCGCGAATCGCAGCGCGCGCCCGCCGCCAAAGCGGAAAAAACCGACAAGGCCGACATCTGGGCCGATTCGTTTTTCGACGACCTCACCGTCCTGCCACCCGCCGCGCAAAACACCGCCGCCAACAAAGCCGAGCCGCCGAAAATGACGGTGAAACTGCGCCACAGCCCGCAGCAGGCCGCCGTGAAAACCGCCGCCCCGGCCAAAGCCCCCGTCCGCGCTGCCGCGCCCATCTATGCCGCCGTGAAACCCAGGCTCACGCGCGACCAAATCCTGCAAAAGGAAATCAGCAGCGAACGCGCCGCGCTGGTGCGCACCAAAGGCCAGCTCGAAGCCGCGCTCAAACAGGGCGGCAACGCCGCCCACCTGCAACGCGCCGTGGCCGACCGCGAGGCCAACATCCGCGCCATCGAACGCGAACTGAAAAAGTTTTAAACGCCCGCGCCGGTATGCGCAGAGGCCGTCTGAAAAACTGTGTAACACGGTTTTCAGACGGCCTTTTTCCTGCCGCGCCGCCCTGAATAGTCCAGCAAAATCAGGTATAATCCGCCCCTTTCGCGCCGCCTGCGCCGCCCGTTTCCCACACGGCTTTTCAGACGGCCTCTTCACAGCAAAACAACGGTAAAAACGAATATGGCAGAGCAAAAACACGAAGAATACGGTGCCGACAGCATTCAGGTGCTCGAAGGCTTGGAAGCGGTACGCAAACGCCCCGGCATGTACATCGGCGACACGCAGGACGGCAGCGGCCTGCACCACATGGTGTTTGAAGTGCTCGACAACGCCATCGACGAAGCACTGGCGGGACATTGCGACAAAATCAACGTTACCATCCATGCCGACAATTCCGTGAGCGTGTCCGACAACGGGCGCGGCATGCCCACCGGCATCCACCCCAAAGAAGGCATTTCCGCCGCCGAAGTCATCATGACCATCCTTCACGCGGGCGGCAAATTCGACAACAACAGCTACAAAATCTCCGGCGGCCTGCACGGCGTGGGCGTGTCGGTGGTGAACGCGCTTTCCGACTGGGTAACGCTCACCATTTACCGCGACGGCAAAGAACATTTCGTGCGCTTCATACGCGGCGCGTCGGAAAAACCGCTGGCCGTGGTCGGCGATTCCGACAAAAAAGGCACCACTGTGCGCTTTCTCGCCAGCGAGGAAACTTTCGGCAATGTGGAATACAGTTTCGACATCCTCGCCAAACGCATCCGCGAACTTTCTTTCCTGAACAACGGCGTGGACATTGAATTGACCGACGAGCGCGACGGCAAACACGAAAGCTTCGCCCTCTCCGGCGGCGTGGCCGGCTTCGTGCAATACATGAACCGCAAAAAAACGCCGCTGCACGAAAAAATCTTCTACGCATTCGGCGAAAAAGACGGCATGAGCGTCGAATGTGCGATGCAGTGGAACGACAGCTATCAGGAAAGCGTGCAGTGCTTCACCAACAACATCCCGCAGCGCGACGGCGGTACGCACTTGACCGCATTGCGCCAAGTGATGACGCGTACCATCAACAGCTACATCGAAGCCAACGAAGTGGCCAAAAAAGCCAAAGTTGAAACCGCCGGCGACGATATGCGCGAAGGTTTGACCTGCGTGTTGTCCGTCAAACTGCCCGACCCCAAATTCTCGTCCCAAACCAAAGACAAACTGGTTTCCAGCGAAATCGGCCCCGTCGTCAACGAAGTCATCAACCGCGCCCTCACCGACTTTCTCGAAGAAAACCCCGCCGAAGCCAAAATCATCACCGGCAAAATCGTCGATGCCGCCCGCGCGCGCGAAGCTGCCCGCAAAGCCCGCGAAATCACCCGCCGCAAAGGCGTGATGGACGGCTTGGGACTGCCCGGCAAACTCGCCGACTGCCAAGAAAAAGACCCTGCCTTGTCAGAGCTTTATCTGGTCGAGGGTGATTCCGCAGGCGGTTCTGCCAAACAAGGCCGCGACCGTAAATTCCAAGCCATTTTGCCGCTCAAAGGTAAAATCTTGAACGTAGAAAAAGCCCGCTTCGAGAAAATGCTTGCCAGCCAGGAAGTTGCCACCCTGATTACCGCGCTGGGCGCAGGCATCGGCAAAGAAGAGTTCAACCCCGAAAAACTGCGTTACCACCGCATCATCATCATGACCGATGCCGATGTGGACGGCGCGCACATCCGCACCCTGCTCTTAACATTCTTCTACCGCCAGATGCCCGAGCTGGTCGAGCGCGGCTACATCTACATCGCCCAGCCGCCCCTTTACAAAGCCAAATACGGCAAACAAGAGCGTTACCTCAAAGACGAATTTGAAAAAGACCAATGGCTGCTCGGCCTTGCCCTGGAAAAAGCCAAAATCGTTTCAGACGGCCGCACCATCGAAGGCGAACTGTTTGCCGCCGCCGCCAAACAGTTCCTGCTCGCCAAAAGCGTGATCGAACAGGAAAGCCGCGTGATTGACGACTTGGTCTTGAAAGCCATGCTCTATGCCGCGCCCATTGATTTATCGGGTGAAGACAGCACAGCCCAAGCCATCGCCGAACTCTCCGCCCTGCTGGACGAAAAAGAAGTCGCCCTCGAACAGGTCGAAGGCAGCGAAGGCGGCCACTTTATCAAAATCACCCGCAAACTGCACGGCAATGTGATGGTGAGTTACATCGAGCCGAAGTTCCTCAACAGCAAAGCCTACCAAACCATCACCCAAACCGCCGCCGCGCTCAAAGGGCTGGTCGGCAGCAATGCCAAACTCTACAAAGGCGACAACGAGTACGACATCAGCAGTTTTGAAGACGCGCTGGAAATCCTGCTGCAAACCGCCCAAAAAGGCATGGCCATCCAACGCTACAAAGGCTTGGGCGAAATGAACCCCGAGCAGCTTTGGGAAACCACCATGGATCCCGCCGTGCGCCGCCTGTTGAAAGTGCGCATCGAAGACGCGATTGCCGCCGACGAAGTGTTCGTTACCCTGATGGGCGACGAAGTCGAACCCCGCCGCGCCTTTATCGAAAACAACGCACTGATCGCGCAGAACATCGACGCGTAAAACCCGTTTAAAGGAAAAACCATGGGCTACCCGCAACAGGTGATAGACAACATCCTCAACCTGCCCGCCGACAAACGCTGCCTGCACGCGCTGAAAAACATTGCCGAGGCGGAAACGCTGTATGTGCTGGCCGACGACGAAGGCGAATGCCGTTTCTGGGCGGACGAGGGCGAAGAGGCCACCTTCCTCCCCGTGTGGCCGGAGCAGGAATTTGCCGAAATGATGAAATCCGAGGGCGAATCGGTGTGGGAATTTGCGCTGGAAGAATTCTTGCGGGACAGCGTGCCGTGGCTGATGGAAGAGGGCTGCGGCATCAGCGTCTTCCCCGTGGCCGCCCACCCCGAAAGCGTGGTGATGCCCGCCGTCGAATTTGCCGCCCGCGTCAATCGGATTCTGGACGAAAGCTACGGCGAGGCACTGGATTTGCCGTATCTGTAAACCCGTCTGTTTTGCCATACAGAGGCCGTCTGAAAACCCGTTTTCAGACGGCCTCTGTTATCATCGCCCCTTTTTCACACCGCCTTCGCAACATGAACATCACCCAAATCCTCGCCGCCGAACTCTCCGCCGCCCCCGCCCAAATCGAAGCCGCCGTCTCCCTGCTCGACGACGGCGCAACCGTACCCTTTATCGCCCGCTACCGCAAAGAAGCCACCGGCGGCTTGGACGACACGCAGCTCCGTACCCTCGCCGAACGCCTGCAATACCTGCGCGAGCTGCAAGAGCGCAAAGCCGCCGTGTTAAAAAGCATTGAAGAACAAGGCAAACTTTCAGACGACCTTAAAGCCAAAATCGAAGCCGCCGACAACAAAACCGCGCTCGAAGACCTCTACCTGCCCTACAAACCCAAACGCCGTACCAAAGCCCAAGCCGCCCGCGAACACGGTTTGCAGCCGCTGGCCGATCTGCTTTTGGCCGAACAGCCGCAGGATGTCGAAACCGCCGCCGCGCCCTATCTCAACGAAAACGTACCCGACACCAAAGCCGCGCTCGACGGCGCACGCGCCATTTTGATGGAACAGTTTGCCGAAGATGCCGCCCTCATCGGCCGTTTACGCGAAAAGCTGTGGAACGAAGCCGAAGTCCACGCCCAAGTGGTGGCGGGCGAAGAAGCCAAAGGCGAAAAATTCAAAGACTATTTCGACCACCGCGAACCCGTGCGCACCATGCCCGGCCACCGCGCCCTCGCCGTTTTGCGCGGCCGCAACGAAGGCGTGCTGCACATCGCGCTCAAATACCAAGCCGACGACACGCCGATTACCCAGCAAAGCGAATACGAACAGCTTATCGCCACGCAGTTTACCGTTTCAGACGGCCATAACTGGCTGCGCGACACCGTGCGCCTTGCGTGGCGGGCAAAAATCTTCCTCTCGCTCGAACTGGAAGCCTTAGGCCGTCTGAAAGAAGCCGCCGACAGCGACGCGATTAACGTGTTCGCCCGCAACCTCAAAGACTTACTGCTCGCCGCCCCCGCCGGCCGCCTGCCCACGCTCGGCCTCGACCCCGGCTACCGCAACGGCGTGAAATGCGCCGTCGTCAGCGACACCGGCAAACTTTTAGACACCGCCATCGTCTATCTGCACCAAGAAAACGCCATGCTCGCCGCCCTCTCGCGCCTGATTAAAGCGCACGGCGTGAAACTCATCGCCATCGGCAACGGCACGGCCAGCCGCGAAACCGACAAAATCGCCGCCGAACTGGTGCGCGGGCTGCCTGAAATGGGCCTGCACAAAATCGTCGTTTCCGAAGCGGGCGCGTCCGTCTACTCCGCCTCCGAACTCGCCGCCCGCGAGTTTCCCGACCTCGATGTCGCCCTGCGCGGCGCGGTTTCCATCGCACGCCGCCTGCAAGACCCGCTGGCCGAGCTCGTCAAAATCGACCCCAAATCCATCGGTGTCGGCCAATACCAGCACGATGTCAACCAAAGCCAGCTCGCCAAATCGCTGGACGCGGTGGTGGAAGACTGCGTAAACGCCGTGGGCGTGGACGTAAACACCGCCTCCGCCCCCCTGCTCGCCCGCATTTCCGGCTTAAATCAAACCATTGCGCAAAATATCGTTGCCTACCGCGACGAACACGGCGCGTTCGCCAACCGCAAACAGTTGAAAAAAGTGCCCCGCCTCGGCGAAAAAACCTTCGAGCAGGCCGCCGGCTTTTTGCGCATCAACGGCGGCAGCGAACCGCTCGACGCATCCGCCGTCCACCCCGAAGCCTATCCCGTGGTCGCCAAAATGCTCGCCCAGCAAAACATCACCGCCGCCGAGCTCATCGGCAACCGCGAAAAAATCCAACACATCCGCGCCGCCGATTTCACCGACGAGCGTTTCGGCCTGCCCACCATTTTGGACATTTTGGCGGAACTGGAAAAACCCGGCCGCGACCCGCGCGGCGAGTTTCAGACGGCCTCATTCGCCGAAGGCATACACGAAATCAAATATTTACAAATCGGCATGATTTTAGAAGGCGTGGTCTCCAACGTCGCCAACTTCGGCGCATTCGTGGACATCGGCGTACATCAAGACGGCTTGGTACACATCTCCGCCCTGTCCGACCGTTTCGTGCAAGACCCGCGCGAAATCGTCAAAGCCGGCGACGTGGTGAAAGTGAAAGTGCTGGAAGTCGATGCCGAACGCAAACGCATCGCCCTCACCATGCGCCTTTCAGACGACCCCGCATCAGGCGCGGCAGGCAAAAGGCCGTCTGAACACCGCGACGCGCGTTCCGCCAACCGAAGCGGTATGAAAAACGGCAAACCCCAACGCGAGCGGGCGCCGCAGAATAGTGCGATGGCCGATGCGTTGGCGAAGTTGAAAAAATAGATTTTCAGGCTGCCTGAAACCAAGCTCGGCGCAGCAAACCAGAAAGCACATCATGGCCGGCAACACGCTTATTCTCTACACCACCCAAGACGGCGCAGCGCAATTCGTTTTGCGCGAACTCGGCGGGCAGCTTTGGCTGACGCAGGCGGAAATCGCCGCGCTGTATCAGACTACCGTGTCCAATATCAACAAACATATCAAGGCGATATTGGCAGAGAACGAACTCCCCGAACGGGCAACTATTGAGTATTACTCAATAGTTCAAACCGAGGGCGGCAGGGAAATCCGCCGCGAAGTCGCACACTACGCCCTGCCGATGATTATCGCCATCGGCTACCGCGTCCGCTCCACGCGCGGCACGCAGTTCCGCCAGTGGGCGACGCGCACGCTGGGCGGGTATCTGCAAAAGGGTTTTGCCATTGACGATGAACGCCTGAAAAATCCGCCTGTCGGCACAGTCGCCGCGCCCGATTATTTCGATGAATTGCTGGAGCGCATCCGCGACATCCGCGCCAGCGAAAAGCGCGTTTATCTGCGTGTGCGTGAGATTTTCGCGCTGGCGGCGGATTACCAACCGAGTTTCAAAGACACCACGCGCTTTTTCCAAATCATTCAAAACAAGCTGCATTTTGCCTGCACGGGGCAGACCGCCGCCGAGTTGGTTTACCGCCGCGCCGACGCATCGCAGCCCTTGATGGGCTTGACCCACACCGCCACTACAGGCGTGGTACGCAAATCCGACATCAAAACGGCGAAAAATTATCTGCGCCAAGACGAAATCAGCGAGTTGAACCGCATCGTTACCATGTGGCTGGATTTTGCCGAAGACCAGGCCAAGCGCAAAAAACAAATCTTTCTGCACGACTGGCAGGAAAAGCTGGATCAATTTTTGCAGTTCAACGACCGCAAAGTATTGCAAGATTCAGGAAAAATCAGCAAGAAACAGGCAGACGAAAAAGCCGCCGCCGAATACGAACGCTATGCCGCCGCGCAACGCGCCATCAAAGAACAGCAGGGCGAGAGTGATATTGCCGAATTGCTGGCTTTGAGCCGCCGCAAACCGCAGTAAAAGCAGCCTGAAAACCCTTTCAGGCTGCCTTTCCCCTATCCCGACACTATCCAAAGGCAAGACCATGGAAAACACCAATTTCATTCCCAACCGCCTGCTCGCCGACACCCCGCCCAGCGAGTCCTTGCAGCCTGAAAAAAGCACCGCCACCCCGCCGCTGCTGTTCAGCCGCGAGCTGATGAGCGAATTGGGCATTGATAAAAACCACTGCGGTATTTTCAGCGTGCACGACGAAGCCATAAAGCCGACGCTGGACGGGCGTTGTGAATTGCTGGTTGATTTCTCCGATAACAAACTCACCGACGGCGGCATCTACGCCCTGCAAATCGGCAGCCGCTCCCTTGTCCGCCGCGTAAAACTGCTGCTGCGCCAAATCATTCTGGCCTGCGACAATCCAGAATACCCCGATATGGTTGTTGAAGGCGAAGACCTGAACCGGCTGAAAGTCATCGGCCGCGTGCGCTATATCGGGCAGCGCGTGTAGGGCAAAAACACAGAGGCCGTCTGAAAACCCGTTTTTCGGTTTTTCAGACGGCCTCTGTGTCTTTTTCAGACGCGGGCGGCGTTCAGCGGCAGGCTTCGATGCATTCGCGCACGAGTTCGGGGCCGCGGTAGACCATGCCGCTGTAAAGCTGGACGGCGGTTGCGCCCAGGCGCAGTTTTTCCGCCGCGTCGCTGCCGGACAGGATACCGCCTGCGCCGATGATGGGGCGTTTGCCGTCGAGGTGTCCGGCCAGCAGCTTTAAGACGCGGTTGCTTTTTTCGCGCACGGGTTCGCCCGATAGGCCGCCGGCTTCGGCGGCGAGCGGGTGGCTGCCGAGGGCGGTTTTGTCGGTGGTGGTGTTGGTGGCGATGATGCCGTCCATTTCGGTTTGGATGACGACGCGGGCGATGTCTTCGATTTGCGCGTCGTCGAGGTCGGGGGCGATTTTGACGGCGAGGGGGACGTATCTGCCGTGTTCGGCGGCAAGCTGCGCCTGTTTGTTTTTCAGGGCGGTCAGGAGCGCGGTGAGTTCGTCGCCGCCTTGCAGGTCGCGCAGGTTTTTGGTGTTGGGCGAGGAGATGTTGACGGTGATGTAGCCGGCGTGGGGATAGGCTTTTTCGAGGCAGGCGAGGTAGTCGGCGGCGGCGTTTTCGATGGGGGTTACGGCGTTTTTGCCGATGTTGATGCCGAGTATGCCTTTGTAGCGGCTTTTTTCGATGTTGGCGGTGAGGGCGTCGATGCCGTGGTTGTTGAAACCCATGCGGTTGACGATGGCGCGGTGTTCGGGCAGGCGGAACAGGCGCGGTTGGGGGTTGCCGCTTTGGGGCAGGGGGGTTACGGTGCCCACTTCGATGAAGCCGAAGCCCAGCGCGGCCAGCGCGTCGATGTATTCGCCGTTTTTGTCGAGGCCGGCGGCGAGGCCGACGGGGTTGGGCAGGGTGAGACCCATAAGCTCGGTGGGGCGGGTGTCGCGTTCGACGGCGGGGAGTATGCCGCAGCAGGCGGCGGTTTTGAGGGCGGTGAGGGCGAGGTGGTGGGCTTTTTCGGGGTCGAGGCAGAAGACGAGGGGGCGGAGCAGGGAGTACATGGTTTGAGGCTGTCTGAAAAGGGAAAAACGGGCGGATTCTACCTGAAATCCGCCCGTTCGGTTTGGTGCGTCCGAGTGTCAGCAGACTCTAAAACCCCCGGCCTTCGGCGGCGAGGAATTTCAGCTCTTCGGGTGTGCTTTCGCGTCCCAAAACGGCGTTGCGGTGGGGGTAGCGGCCGAAGCGGTCGATGACGGCCTGGTGTTTGAGCTCGAAATCCAGCGGTGCGCCGGGGGCGTATTGTTTGAATACGCCGACGGCGTGGGCGTGCAGCTCCGCGCTTTCGCTGTGCATAAAGGGCATCAGCATGAATTGGCGTTCTTCGGGGGTCATGGCGGCGAAGCCGGGGCGGGTGATGGCTTCCTGCGCCAGACACAGGGCGGCCAAGTCCTGCGCGTAGGCCTGCGGGCTGTTGCGGAACAGGTTGCGGGAAAACTGGTCGAGGATGATGATTTCGGCCAGCCGCCCCTGCATGGTTTTGCGCCAGCCGTGCAGCGTGCCGGCGGCTGCGCGCTGCCAGAGCGGATAAAAGAGCATGTGCACTTTTTCGTCGAAGGCGGGGTTTTTGGCGAACCAGTGGGGACGGTTTTCTTCGGCAAACCAGAATGCCAGTACGTCTTGCGTTTCCATGTCGGTCTCCTTTTTTCAGACGGCCTCAATACACTTTCAAGAGTTCCACTTCAAACACCAGCGTGGCGTTGGGCGGAATCACGCCGCCCGCACCGCGTGCGCCGTAGCCCATTTCGGGCGGGATGGTGAGGACGCGTTTGCCGCCTTCCTTCATGCCCGCGAAGCCTTCGTCCCAGCCGCGTATCACCTGGCCTGCGCCGAGTTTGAACTCGAAAGGCTCGCCCCGGTCGAGGCTGGAATCGAATTTGCCGCCGTCGGCGAGGCGGCCGGTGTAGTGGACGGCGATGCGGCGGCCTTTTTCGGCGGTTGCGCCGCTGCCGGTTCGGATGTCTTCAATGATGAGGCTCATGGTGTGCTCCTTCAAACGGTGTGGGAAAGGGGAAGAGGCCGTCTGAAAAACGGGATGCCGCGTTTTCAGACGGCCTCTGTGTCATATGCGCCCGTATTGTACAGGGTTTGGCGTTTTTTCAAAGCGATGAGGATTGAGGCCGTCTGAAAAGTATTTTTCAGACGGCCTTTTTTGTTTTACCTGCGTTGAAGCCGTGTTTTCAGACGGCCTCCAATTTGGCAAAGCCGGTGTCCAGCTCTTTGATGCCCTGTTTGCCGAAATTAATCGTCAGCCGTGCCGAGCCGCCTTTGTCGGCCGCGTCGATGATCACACCGGTGCCGAATTTGGCGTGGCGCACGTTTTGGCCGATGCGGAAACCGCCGTAGCTTTGGGCGGGTTGGTAGGTGTCGGCGGCGGGGATGTCGCTGCGGCGCGGTTTGTCGGCGAACGTGGTTGCGGTTTTGTGCGGCGAAAGAAAGTGCAGCACTTCGGGCGGGATTTCTTCGACAAAGCGCGAGGGCACGCCGAACTGGGTCTGCCCGTGCAGCATACGCTGTTGCGCCATGCTGATGTAGAGGCGTTTGCGGGCGCGGGTGATGGCCACATACATCAGGCGGCGTTCTTCCTGCAAGCCGCCGCGCTCGGCCAGCGAAAGCTCGCTGGGGAAGCGGCCTTCTTCCATGCCGGTGAGGAACACGGTGTCAAATTCCAAGCCTTTGGCGGCGTGCACGGTCATCAGCTGCACCGCGTCTTCGCCTTCGCCCGCCTGGTTTTCGCCCGATTCGAGCGCGGCGTTGCTTAAAAAGGCGAGAATCGGAAAGGCGGGGTCGGCGGCGGCGTTTTCGGGCAGGATTTCAAAATTGCTCTCTTCGGGTTTGAACGCGATGGCGGCATTGACGAGTTCGTCGAGGTTGTCCAAACGGTCTTGGTGGTCGCCTTTTTGCGTTTGGTAATACTCGACCAAACCGCTGTCGCGCACAATGCCCGACATGATTTCGGCCAGCGGCATTTGGCCGACTTGGGTGCGCAGGTTTTCGATCAGGCGCACGAAGGCGGCCACTTTCGCGGCTTTCGCACCGGCGGCGCAGGCGGCCTGCCACAGCGACACGCCGGTTTCGGCAGAGGCCGTCTGAAGGTTTTCGATGGTGCGCGCGCCGATACCGCGCGGCGGCATATTGATCACGCGCAAGAGGGCGTTGTCGTCGTCGGGGTTGACGGCAAGGCGCAGATAGGCCAGCGCGTGTTTGATTTCCTGCCGCTCGTAAAAGCGCAGGCCGCCGTAGATTTTGTAGGGCAGGCCGCTGCGGAACAGGGCTTGTTCGATCACGCGCGATTGGGCGTTGCTGCGGTAGAGCACGGCGGTTTCGTTGAGGGATTTGCCCTCGCGCTGCAAGGATTTGGTTTCTTCAATCACAAACTGCGCTTCGTCAAAATCGGACGGGGCGGAGAAAAAGCGGATTTTGTCGCCCGCTTCGGCATCGGTGCGCAGGTTTTTGCCCAAACGCTCGTCGTTGTTTTCAATCACGGCGTTGGCGGCGGCGAGAATGTTGCCGACCGAGCGGTAGTTTTGTTCGAGCTTCACCGGTTCGCTGATGTGAAACTCGTTCATCAGGGCGGCCATATTGCCGACGTGTGCGCCGCGAAAACGGTAGATGCTCTGGTCGTCGTCGCCCACGGCAAACACGGCGGCATTCCCGCCCGCCATCAGTTTCAGCCACGCATATTGCAGTTTGTTGGTGTCTTGAAACTCGTCAACCAAAATATGGTTGAAACGGTTTTGATAATGGCGGCGCAGCATTTCGTTGTTCTGCAACAGCTCGTAGCTGCGCAACATCAGTTCGGCAAAATCGACCACGCCCTCGCGCTGGCAGACTTTGTCGTATTCGGCGTAGCACTCGATCAGGCGGCGCGTGTGCGGGTCGGGGGCTTCGATAGCATTTGCCCGCAGGCCGCTTTCCTTTTGCGCGTTGATAAAGCCCTGCAAAGTACGCGGCGCGATGATTTCTTCGGCGATGTTGAGGGTTTTCAGCAGGCGTTTGATCAGCGAGAGCTGGTCGCCGCTGTCGAGAATCTGAAACGAGGCGGGCAGACCCGCGTCGCGGTGGTGCAGGCGCAGAAAGCGGTGGCACAGGCCGTGGAACGTGCCCAGCCACATCGCGCGGATGTTCACCGGAATCATCGCGCCCAAACGAGTCTGCATTTCTTTGGCCGCCTTGTTGGTAAACGTAACCGCCATAATGCTGTGCACACTCGCCTGCGAGCTTTGCAAAAGCCACGCGATGCGCGTGGTCAGCACCCGCGTTTTGCCGCTGCCCGCGCCCGCCAGCACCAGCGCGGATTGCGGCGGCCAGGTTACGGCGGCAAGCTGTTCGGGGTTCAAACCCTGCAACAGGGCGGATGATGGGGATTCGGTGGAGAACATGGTGAGGCCGTCTGAAAAAGCGTAAAGGCGGCATTTTAACGGATTAGGCCGTCTGAAAATCCGTTTTACAGCTTCGGGCTGCGTCGAAGCCGAGGTTTCAGACGGCCTCTGCCGTGTGTAGGGTGTGTGGCGTAAGCCACGCACGCGGTTTGGGCTTTTGGGGAAGGGTGTGGATTTGTTGGGCGGCAGAAAGCGCGTGCGTGGCTTGCGCCACACACCCTACCTTGGGTTCGGCATGGGCTGAATGGAGAAGAGGCCGTCTGAAAAGTGTTTTTCAGACGGCCTCTTGGCTTGGCGCGGCTTATACGCGGTGGCGGTTGGCGGCGGCCAGCAGTTCGAGCAGCTCTTCGGTGGTGTCCCAGCCGATGCAGGCGTCGGTGATGCTTTGGCCGTAGGTTTCGGGTTTGTCCTGGCGGCCGGCGACGAGATGGCTTTCCACCATCACGCCGAGGATGTTGTCTTCGCCGTTGCGCAGCTGCGCGGCCACGTCGCGGGCGACTTCGATTTGGCGGTTGTGGTCTTTGCGGCTGTTGGCGTGGCTGCAATCGACCATCAGGCGGGTGGAGACGCCGGTTTTGGCAAGCTGGGCGGCGGCTTCTTTGACGAAGCGGCTTTCGTAGTTGGGCTCTTTGCCGCCGCGCAGGATGGCGTGGCAGTCGGGGTTGCCGGCAGTGTGGACGATGGCGGAATGCCCCGCTTTGGTAACGGACAAAAAGTGGTGCGGATGGCCGGCGGCGCCGATGGCGTCGATGGCAATTTTGAGGTTGCCGTCGGTGCCGTTTTTGAAGCCGACGGGGCAGGAGAGGCCGCTGGCCAGTTCGCGGTGCACCTGGCTTTCGGTGGTGCGCGCGCCGATTGCGCCCCAGGAGATGAGGTCGGCGTAGTATTGCGGCGTAATCATGTCGAGGAATTCGGTGGAGGCGGGGATGCCCATGTCGTTCAAGTCGAGCAGCAGGCGGCGCGCCTGGCGCAGGCCGTAGTTGATGTCGAAGCTGCCGTTGAGGAAGGGGTCGTTGATGAGACCCTTCCAGCCGACGGTGGTGCGCGGTTTTTCAAAATAGACGCGCATGACGATCAGCAGCTCTTTTTCGTACTGTTTTTTCAGCGGCAGCAGTTTTTGCGCGTATTCGAGGGCGGCTTTGGGGTCGTGGATGGAGCAGGGGCCGATGACGGCGAGCAGGCGGTTGCTGCGGCCGTGGATGATGTCGCCGATTTCGCGGCGGGTGCTTTCCACCAGCTCGGCGGCAGCGTCGCCGACGGGCAGTTCGTAGAGGTGGGCGAGGGGGGGGAGGAGTTCGTCGATGCCGCTGATGCGGGTGTCGTCGGTTTTGCCGAGGCGGATCATGGTGGTGGCTCTGTTGTTGTGTTTGTAAAGGCGGCAAGGATAGCGGCGGCGGCGGTGCTTGGCAAGGGTTGCTGGGTGGTTTTCGGCTATAAAATTGCTTCGTTTTGCCGTTTTGGCTTTTTTTGTTATTTTTTTGGCTGTTTTATGTGGTTTTGCGGCATTTTGTGCTTTTGATGCATGAAGAGAGGCCGTCTGAAAACGTCCAAACGCCATTTTCAGACGGCCTCCGGCTTTCAACGAACCCTAGTCCGCGCCTTCGAGCAGGCGGTTGAGCAACGGGGCGGCCAAAAGCAGCAGCAGGCCGCAGGCCGCGCCGATATAGAACAGCAGCAGGTAGAAGTCGGCCTCGCCCGTGCCCAGGCCGATGCGCGCGAGCAGGTGCGCCATTCCGGCGGCGGATTCGGGGTGGTGGAACTTGTCGAACAGCAGGCCGCCGAGGGTGAAGCCCAGCGAGAAGGCGAGGAAGTTGAGGGCGACCATCTGCGTTTTGAACGCGGCCGGGGCGATTTTGGTGGCCAGCGACATGGCGATGGGCGAAATCAGCAATTCGCCCAGGGTGATGGCCAGCAGCACGAGGGCGAACACCGCCATCGGCATCGGCGTGCCGCTGTGGATAAAGGGCAGGAAGATGAGGTAGGACGCGCCGGTAACGATAAGGGCGAGGGCGAATTTGAGCGGCGTTTTCGGCTGGCGCGCGCCCATTTTCGTCCACATGGCGGCCATCATGCCGGAAAACAGCACCACCCACATGCCCTGCACCGAGTCTTTCCACGACACGGGCACGGTGAAGCCGAAAATATCGCGGTTGACCGTTTCGGCGAAATACACCGTTACCGAGGTGTACACCTGAAACCACACCGCCCAAAACACGCACACGGCCAGAAACAGCGGGATGTAGGCGGCGATGTGGCGTTTTTTCCGCGCCGCGATGCGCGTGCTGCCCAGCAGGCGGGCGAAGTAGCCCAGGGCGGCGAGGATGACGCAGGCGAGCAGCACCTGCGGGAAATTGAGGATGTTCAGACGGCCTGTCGCCGCCGCGATGCCGATTGCGATTGCAATGGCGGCCAGCGCGGCGAAAAAGTATTTGTACTGCGATGCGGGCAGCGGATGCGGCGGCGGCGTGTGCGGCAGGGTTTTGCGGCCGAAGGAATAGAGCCACAAGCCTACCGCCATGCCCACCGCCGCCGCGCCGAAGCCGTAGTGGAAACCGATTTTGTCCTGCAACAGGCCGGTAACCAGCGGGCCGAAAAACGCGCCGATGTTGATGGAAATGTAGAAAATGGAAAAACCCGCGTCGCGCAGCGGGCGCAACTCGTCGCTTTCGTACAGCGAGCCGACCATCGAGCTGGCCGAGGATTTCACCCCGCCGCTGCCCAGCGCGATCAGCACCAGCCCGCACAACAGCCCGCCGATGCCGGGCACGAGCGCGAGCACGATGTGGCCGCACATCACCACAATGCCCGACACGAACAGCGTTTTTTCCGCCCCCGCGATGCGGTCGGCCACCCACGCGCCGAACACGGTGGAGAGATAAACCGTGCCGCTGTACGCGCCGACGATGCCGCCCGCGAGCGACTTGTCGATGCCCAGCCCGCCTTTGGCGGTTTCGTAATAGAGATAGAGCAGCAGGATGCCTTGCAGGCCGTAGAAGGAAAAACGTTCCCACAATTCGATGTGGAACAGGGTGGAAAGCTGGATAGGATGGCCGAAAAAGGTCTTCGGCGCAGAGGTTTGGGTCATGGGTTCTCCGTGGCGTTGTTTTTCTGTTTGCGGCCGTCTGAAAGCGCAGCTTCGGCGCAGCCCAAAGCGGCCGTTTTTATTTTTAAACCTTTGCGGCGGTTTTGTCAAAACGTGCAAAGGTTTGAGGCCGTCTGAAAACGCAGTTTCGGCGAAACCGAAAACCCTATCCCGTCATTCCCGCACAGGCGGAAATCTTTTCTGCCACTTGGCAATTCATGAAGAAACAATTATTTGAGTATATTCACCAAGATTCCCGCCAGTACTCCTTCGGAGCATAAACGCGGGAATGACGGCATTTTTTGATTTTCAGACGGCCTTTTGCCCGAGGGTGATTCTGTCCAGCCCCGCGAGGTCGGGCAGGGTGCTGATGTTTTGCCAGCCGGCGGCGGCGAAGATGCTGCGGGCGGCCGCGCCCTGGTTGCAGCCGTGTTCGACGATGAGATAACCGCCGCCGCGCAGGCGGTGTGCCGCGCCGTGGGCGAGGGTGCGGATGCAGGTGAGGCCGTCTGAAAAGTCGGTGAGGGCGTGTTGTGGCTCGAAGCGCAGGTCGCCTTGGTGCAGGTGGGGATCGTCCACTTCGATGTAGGGCGGGTTGGAAACGATCAAATCGAAATCCGCCGCTTCGGACGGGGGCAGGGCGGCGAACCAGGAGCCGCAGGCGAAGCGCACGGCGGCGCGGTGGGCGGCGGCGTTTTGCGCGGCCAGCGCGAGGGCGGCGGGGCTGATGTCGGAGGCGGACACGTGCGCGTCGGGGCGTTCGCAGGCGAGGGTTACGGCGATTGCGCCGCTGCCGGTGCCCAAGTCCCATACGCGGCCGCCTGCGCTCAGGCGGGCAAGGGCGGCTTCGACGAGGTGTTCGGTTTCGGGGCGGGGGATGAGGACGGCGGGGGAGACGGTGAAGCGGCGGCCGTAGAATTCGCGCTCGCCGAGGATGTAGGCGGCGGGTTCGCCGGCGAGGCGGCGGTTTTCGAGGGCGGAGAGGGCGGCGGCGGTGTCGGGCGGCAGGGGCTCGCGGCTGCGGGTGATGAGTTGGGCGGGTGTCCAGCCGGTGGCGGCGCAGGCAAGCAGGCGGGCTTCGTTTTTGGGCAGGGGGGTGTGGCGCAGGTAGTCTTCGAGGGTCATGGGGTTGGGGGCGGGATGAGGCCGTCTGAAAAGCGGTATTAAAGCAGATGCGGCGCGTGAGGTAGGGTGTGTCGCTCCGAGGCGACGCACGCGTTCTCTGCCGTGCAACGGATTCTGTGTTTTCCAAAAATCCGAAACCGCGTGCGCGGTTTGCGCCACACACCCTACTTTGCTGTTTTATTTTTTCAGACGGCCTGTTGTGCGAATCGGGCGATGCGCTGGCGGATTTTGTCCGCGCTCAGGCCGAGTTGGTCGAGTAGGAGTTTGGGGTCGCCGTGCTCGGTTACGGTGTCGGGGATGCCGATGAGGAGGACGGGTTTCAGACGGCCTTTTGCCGCCAGCATCTCGAGCACCGCGCTGCCCGCGCCGCCGCAGACGGCGTTTTCTTCGGCGCAGACGAGGCAGTCGTGCGTGTCGGCAAGCTGCAAGACGAGTGCTTCGTCCAGCGGTTTGACAAAACGCATGTCGGCCACGGTGGCATCGAGGGTTTCGGCGGCTTCGAGGGCGGGCTGTACCATGCTGCCGAAGGCGAGGATTGCGATGCGTTTGCCCTGCCGGCGGAGGATGCCTTTGCCGACGGGCAGGGTATCGAGGCCGTCTGAAACCTGTGCGCCGCTGCCGGTGCCGCGCGGGTAGCGCACGGCGGCGGGGGTGTCGAGCGCGTAGCAGGTGGAGAGCAGCAGGCGGCATTCGTTTTCGTCGCTGGGGGCGGCGATGGTCATATTGGGCACGCAGCGCAGGAAGCTCAAATCGTACGCGCCCGCGTGGGTGGGGCCGTCCGCTCCGACGATGCCGGCGCGGTCGATGGCGAACAGTACGGGCAGGTTTTGCAGGGCGACGTCGTGCACAAGCTGGTCGTAGCCGCGCTGCAAAAAGGTGGAGTAGATGGCGACGACGGGTTTGACGCCTTCGCAGGCGAGGCCGGCGGCGAAGGTTACGGCGTGCTGCTCGGCGATGCCGACATCGAAATAGCGTTCGGGAAAGCGTTGCCCGAATTCGACCAGGCCGCTGCCTTCGCGCATGGCGGGGGTGATGGCGGCGAGGCGGGTGTCGGCCTCGGCCTGGTCGCACAGCCAGCGGCCGAAGATTTCGGTGTAGGTGGGGCGCGGCGCGGGCGGCGGGGCGGCGGGGTCGGCCGGGGCGGGGGTTTTGCCGATGGCGTGGTATTTGACGGGGTCGTTTTCGGCCAGTTTGTAGCCCTGGCCTTTTTTGGTGATGACGTGCAGGAGCTTGGGGCCTTTTTTGCGGCGCAGTTCGGCGAGGGTGTCGGCGAGTTGGACGACGTTGTGGCCGTCGGCCGGGCCGGTGTAGGCGAAGCCGAAGTTTTCAAACAGGGAGAGCGACTGGCGCACCAGCTCGCTTTCGCTGGCATAGGCTTTGATGGTTTCTTCGGCCTTTTGCGCGATTTCTTTGACGGCGGGCAGCTTGTCGAGCACGAAGGCGGACTGGCTTTTGATGTTGTGCAGCACGCCGCGCATGTCGCGCATCACGTTGCGGGCGAGGTATTTGGGCAGCGCGCCGACGTTGGGCGAGATGGACATTTCGTTGTCGTTTAGGATGACCAGAAGGTCGGTGTCGGCCATGTCGCCCGCGCAGTTGAGGGCTTCAAAGGCTTGTCCGGCGGTCATCGCGCCATCGCCGATAACGGCCACGCTGCGGGTGTCGCGCCCCATCAGGCGGTCGGCCTCGGCCATGCCCAAAGCCGCGCCGATGGAGGTGGAGGAGTGGCCGACGCCGAAGTCGTCATACTCGCTTTCGCTGCGCTTGGGAAAACCGGCCAGCCCGCCGAACTGGCGCAGGGTGTGCATTCTGCCGCGCCGTCCGGTGAGGATTTTGTGCGGGTAGCTCTGGTGGCCCACGTCCCACACCAGATGGTCGCGCGGGGTGTCGTACACGTAATGCAGGGCGACGGCCAGCTCCACCGCGCCGAGGTTGCTGGCGAAATGGCCGCCGGTTTTGCCCACCGATTCGAGCAGGAAGGCGCGCAGCTCGGCGCAAAGCTGCGGCAGTTGGGATTTGTCGAGCAGGCGCAGATCTTGCGGCAGATTGACGGCGTCCAGCAGGGGGGTTGGGTTCATGGCGGTTCTTTTCGTGGGATTTTTTTGATATTTTGCGATGAGGCCGTCTGAAAAACGGATTTTGTTTTTTCAGACGGCCTGTTTGGGCGGTGGCGGATTATATAGCAATCGGCGGCGCGGCCGATATGGCAAATCCGGTTTGAACCCGCACGGGGCGCGGGCTAGAATGCAGGCCGTCTGAAAACCTGCGGCTGTTGCGCGTTGCGTTTTTTCAGACGGCCTCAAACACGCAAACATCAGAAAGGAAACCCCATGTACACCCTGCACATCGGCAGCAAACACATCTCCTCGTGGTCGCTGCGCCCGTGGCTCCTGATGAAAGTGCTGCGCATCCCCTTTGCCGAAACCGTCCACCACTTCACCGCCGACAAGGCCGAGCAGCGCAGGCAGTGGCGCGCCTTCTCGCCCAATTCGCAAGTGCCCGCGCTGGATGACGGCGGCCGAACCGTGTGGGACAGCCTTGCCATCGCCGAATACCTCGCCGAGCGTCATCCGCAGGTGTGGCCGCAGGACGCCGCCGCCCGCGCCTGGGCGCGCTGTGCCGCCGCCGAAATGCACAGCGGCTTCCCCGTGCTGCGCACCGTGTGCAACTTCACCCTCGAACCCGCCGCCCCGCCCGCCATTACCCCCGGTTTGCAGCGCGAACTCGCACGGCTGGACGCGCTGTGGAACGAAGGACTCGAACGCTTCGGCGGCGGCTTCCTCGCCGGCGCGGACTTCTGCGCGGCCGACGCGTTTTACGCCCCCGTCGTCCTGCGCCTGCACCACTACGGCCTCGCCGGACACCTGAACGGCGAAGCCGCGCGCTACGCCGAACGCATCCTCGCCCTGTCCGAACTGCGGCAGTGGATTTCAGACGGCCTCGAAGAAATCAGCCAAACCCGCGCCCAAACCGCCGAGTAATCCCAACCCGTTCAAACATAAAGGAAACAACATGACCGACGCAACACAGAACGCCGACACCCGCAACGCGCCGCAGGGCAGCCTGCTTTTGCGCACCATGACCCGCCCCGCCGACACCAACCCCAACGGCGACATCTTCGGCGGCTGGCTGATGGCGCAGATGGACATCGCCGGCGGCATCCTCGCCTGCGAAACCGCCAAAGGCCGCATCGTAACTGTGGCCGCCGACAAAATCGTTTTCCACCGCCCCGTGGCCGTCGGCGACGTGGTCGGCTGCTACGGCGAAGTGGCGCGGGTCGGCAACACCTCGCTGCAAATCCGCATCGAAGTGTGGGTGCACTCCGCCTCCTTCGCCAGCTTTGAAGAACAGCGGCTGGTAACCGAAGCCCTGTTCACCTACGTCGCCATCGACAACGAAGGCCGCCCGCGCCCCGTGCGCGGGTAAAGCCCCCACGCCGTGCGCCGCATACGGAAAGGCCGTCTGAAAAATGTTTTTCAGACGGCCTGAGACCTTTGCAAAATTTCTTTTCCCCCAACAGCCGAAACCCAAACACAGGTTTTCGGCTGTTTTCGCCCCAAATCACTCCTGATTTTACCCAAATACCCCCTTAATCCTCCCCGGATACCTGATAATCAGGCATCCGGGCCGCTTTTTAGGCGCAAACAGGCACACTTAGCCTGTTAGCCGCTTTCAACAGGTTTAAACACATCGCCTTCAGATGGCTTTGCGCACTCACTTTAATCAGCCCGAAATAGGCTGCCCGGGCGTAGCGGAATTTACGGTGCAGCGTACCGAAGCTCTGTTCGACCACATAACGGGTTTTCGACAAATACCGGTTACGTTTGGTTTGCGCTTCCGTCAGCGGACGGTTGCGGTGGGCTTTGCGCATAATGCCGTCCAGCAACCGATGCTCTTCCAGATGTTGCCGGTTTTCCGCACTGTCGTAGCCTTTATCGGCATAGACGGTCGTGCCTTCGGCTATCCCTTCCAGCAAAGGCGACAGATGGTTGCACTCATGGGTATTGGCGGGGGTAATGTGCAGTTTCTCGATATAGCCTTCCTCATCGGTGCGGGTATGTTGTTTGTAACCGAGTTTGTAGAGGCCGTTTTTCTTTGTCCAGCGAGCATCTTTATCTTTGCTCGGTGTGGTTTGGCTGCTGACTTGTCCTTCGTCATCGACTTCTATGGCTTGACGCTGTTTGCTGCCGGCGGTTTGAATAATGGTGGCGTCAATGACGGCGGCGGATGCTTTCTCTACTTTTAGGTTTTTTTCGGTCAGTTGGCAGTTAATCAGTTCCAGCAATTCGGACAGGGTGTCGTCTTGCGCCGCCGGTTGCGGTAGCGGCACAAGGTGCTGTCATCGGGGATGCTCAGTTCGTCGAAACGGCAAAACAGGTTGAAATCGATGCGGGTGATGAGGCTGTGTTCGAGTTCGGGATCGGAGAGACTGTGCCATTGTCCGGGCAGGACGGCTTTGAACATGGATAACAGGGGATAGGCGGGACGGCCGCGGTGGTCTCGAAGGTAACGGGTTCTTTGACGATTCAGGTACTGTTCGATCGGTTGCCAATCAATCACCTGATCCAACTTTAGCAATGGGAAGCGGTCGATGTGTTTGGCAATCATGGCTTGTGCGGTTTGCCGGAAGAAGGTGCTCATGAGAAATCCCCTAAATGTCTTGATGGGAATTTAGGGGATTTTGGGGGGATTTTGCAAAGGTCTCGGCCTCTTGCCGTTCGGGCGGCACGCGTTCCCTGCCGCACGGCAAATCCGTTCTTTTCCCAAAAACCGCAAACCGCGTGCGCGGCTGCGCCACACCCTACTTGGGTTTTCTACGGAGGCCGAACCTACCGTAGGGTGTGTCGCCCCAAGGCGACGCACGCGTTCTATGCCGCATAACCCATCCGCGCCTTCCCCTAAACCGCAACCGTATGCGTGGCTGCCACACACCCGTGTTTTTCAATGGGGTTCGTAGGTCGGGCATTTATGCCCGACGTTTTTTTAAATCTACCGGCGTTTGCCAGTCGGGCATAAATGCCCGACCTACTCGGACTTTTGTAGGATGCCACCCCCGGGCGGCGCACGCGGTTTATGCCGTTTGCAGGCCGTCTGAAAAATAAAAAGGCCGTCTGAAACCTGTCAAACGGGTTTTCAGACGGCCTCTGCCGCTGATGCCGCCCGGATGCGGGCGGTTAGCGCACGCCGCGTTTGCTTAATCCTTGCAGATTTTCGCGGGCCAGTGCTTTTGCTTCGGCATTTTCCGGCGTATCAGGCTGCGCCAGCACTTTTTTATACCATGCGGCGGCCTGCCGATAATTTCGCGCCATGCCCTGGCCGTTGTAATACATCACGCCCAAATTGTATTGCGCCTTAGCATGTCCCTGATTGGCGGCTTTCTGATACCACGCTGCGGCCTGCCGATCGTTTTGCGCTACGCCTTGTCCGTTGTCATACATCAAGCCCAAATTGAATTGTGCGGCAGCATCGCCCTGATTGGCGGCTTTCTGATACCACGCCGCGGCCTGCCGGTAGTTTTGTGCTACGCCCTGGCCGTTGTAATACATCAAGCCCAAATTGTATTGCGCGTCAGCATTGCCTTGATCGGCGGCTTTCTGATACCACGCTGCGGCCTGCCGGTAGTTTTTCGCCACGCCCCGGCCGTTGTCATACATCAAACCCAAATTGTATTGCGCCTCAGCATCGCCCTGATCGGCGGCTTTCTGCCACCATGCTGCGGCCTGCCGGTAGTTTTTCGCCACGCCCCGGCCGTTGGCATACATCAAGCCCAAATTGAGTTGCGCGTCAGCATCGCCCTGATTGGCGGCTTTCTGATACCACGCTGCGGCCTGCCGGTCGTTTTTCGCCACGCCCTGACCCTTGTCATACATCAAGCCCAAAGCGAATTGCGCCTCAGCATTGCCCTTCTGGGCAAGGGGTTGCCACAAACGCAGGGCTTGGGCGTAATTGCCTGCTTGATATGCCGTGTATCCTTGTTGAAATTGTGCATGATCATCCGCCCAAGCCGGCGCGGCGCAAGCCAGCAGCAGGGCGGCCAAAGCGGCGGTTAGCGGTTTGGCAAACAATTTTTGTGTAGCTGTAAGAGTCATTTTGATTTTCCCGTAATAAAAATCAGGCGGCATTCGGATGCCGTGGGTTGGAAAAAATACGCCTGTTGCCAAGCGTAATGGATTTTAGCGTTTTCTTTACATTGGCTACAATATCGGCGTAAGTAACAAAATGGAGGCTGAAAATCCCTGCAAGCCTTATCCTATAAGGCTTTAAAGAGGTTCAAAGGTTTTGAACACAAAAAATGCCTTTTCTGCGGCTCAAAACAGGTCAAAAAGAACGGTGTCCGCAACGGCCTCCAATGCTACAAATGCCTCGCATGTGGCAGACAGTTTGACAGCGGCAGGCGGCCCAATCCGCAGACACCGTGGCAAGCCTGCACATCAGGCAAACAAACCGCCGCACAGCTTGCACAAATCCACGGATGCAGCCGCCAAACCATCCTGCGCCATCTCAAAAAGGCCGCGCCAAAAGCACAGTTCGCCGCTCCGTCAACAGCCAACGTCATCATGGACGCCACCTGCTTCGGCCGCACATTCGGCGTCATGGTTTTGTTCGACAGCATCAGCAGGCAGGCATTGTCTGTTGCCGAAGTCAAAAACGAAACCAACATGCTTTACGCCCAAGCAATAGGCCGTCTGAAAGCCAAAGGCATTGAAATCCAAAGCATCGTTTGCGACGGAAGGCGCGGACTGGCGCAGATGTTTCCCGATATTCCCGTACAGCTTTGCCACTTCCATCAGATACAAACCGTCCGACGCCACCTGACGCGCAACCCGCAAACCGAAGCGGGAAAGGCACTTTGGCGTTTGGCCCTAACGCTCAAAAACAGCACAAGAGCCGACTTTGAAAGCGGTTTGAAAGCATGGTTTGACGAGCACAAAGACTTTTTAAACGAACGCACGAAGCAGCCTGAAACCGGCAAATCCCGCTACACCCATCCGAGGCTCGGAAGCGCGTATTTCAGCCTGAAACGGAACTTGGATAAGCTGTTTGTGTTCGAGCAATACCCCGGTTTGAGCATCCCAAACACCACCAATCTGCTTGACGGCATATTCTCCGACATGAAACGGCTTTTGGCCTGCCATCAAGGGATGAAACAAGAAAACAATGTTAAGTTTATTAAGGACTATTTCTCTGTTGAACCGTAATGGCAGCCTCCATTTTGTTACTTAGACACAAAGCCCTCTGAAACAGCCTCCATTTTGTTACTTACGCCACAATATCGAAACCTTGCGCAAGCCCGCATCCCTCTACTCGCCGTCATTCCCGCCAGTACTCCTTCGGAGCATAAACGCGGGAATGACGGCAGGGCAGGGCTGACGTAGGGTGTGTCGCCCCAAGGCGACGCACGCGTTCTCTGCCGCGCAACCAATCCGCGTCTTACCCCGAAACCCGAAACCGCGTGCGTGGCTTGCGCCACACACCCTACCTTATCATCCGCCTTTGTGTTGGCGGCGTAATACCTGTTTTGCGCTGGTTCGTTATGAATCCTGCTGAGAGGCCGTCTGAAAGCGAAGCTTCGGCGCAGCCGAAACCGTTTTTCAGATGGCCTCTGCCGTTTTGTAGGGTGTGTGGCTCAGCCACGCACGCGGTTGCGGCAGGCTCTGCGCGGCATGGGTGGGATGGAAAACAGGCCGTCTGAAAAATGTTTTTCAGACGGCCTCTGCTGCTTGTTTTACCACGCCCGTTTCAGTTCGAGCTGCCAGGGCAGTTTGTACAGGCTGTCGGGTTTGCCTTTGAGTGCCATATAAACGCGCTGGCGTTGGCCGCCTTCGTCGTCCGACCAGTATTCGTAGCCGGTGAAGTAGGAGGCCATGAAGTTGTCCCACGAGTCGAATTCTTTCTGCACGCGGCGGGCGATGTCCAGCGAGCGGTTGAGCGCGTCTTCTTTGCTGAGGTAGCCGGAGGAGAGCAGCGAGAGGGCGCGGCTGTAATCCCAGCCGGCGATGCCGCCGGTTTCGCCTCGGTTGCGGTATTCGGCGCGGTGGCCTTCGTCCATCAGCCACTGCACCATGTCCAGCAGCGAGGCGGCGTCGGTAACGCCACACCATTGTTCGAGGCTGGCACGCTCGTTTTTGAGCCATTCGCCTTTGGGCGGCGCGCCGCCGTAGATTTGGATGTTTTTGTTGTGATGCACAGCAGAACGGCGTGGGTGGCGTTGAACCAGCGGATGACGTCGTTGTCGGGCTTTTTGAACATGTGGCCGATTTTGGGATACATAACGGCGGCGGCAATCAGCAGGCCGACGATGATGGCAATCAGCGTATTCATGGGAAACACTCCTGTGGGAAAGGTTGGGAAGAGGGGGCAGTATAGCAAACCGCAAGGTATGGGGCCGTCTGAAAGCGCAGCTTCGACGCAGTCAAGAGCCGCAAATGTTTTCAGACGGCCTCTGCCTCTCGGGCGGCGCACGTTTTCTGTTGTGCGGCGAATCCGTGTGTTGCTCCGAACCCGCAGACCGCGTGCATGGCTGCGTTCTGCGCAGGCCGAATGTCGCTCCAAGGCGACGCACGCGTTCTCTGCCATGCAGCGAGTCCGCACCGTTCCCGAAATCCGAAACCGCGTGCGCGGCTTGCACCGCACACCCTACATACGCAGCAGAGGCCGTCTGAAAAGCCGTTTAAACGTTTTGGCTGCGCCGAAGCTGCGCTTTCAGACGGCCTCAACGCCCTGTGCACGGGACAAAAAAACCGCACGGCGAACCGTGCGGCTGTTTGGGTGCGTGCGGCGTTTTCATGCCGCAGCGGTCTTTTCAGACGGCCTCTTACATCATGCCGCCCATTCCGCCCATTCCGCCCATGTCGGGCATGGCCGGTTTGTCTTCGGGGATTTCGGCAATCATGCAGTCGGTGGTCAGCATCAGGCCGGCGATGGAGGCGGCGTGTTGCAGCGCGGAGCGGGTTACTTTGGCGGGGTCGAGCACGCCCATTTCGATCATGTCGCCGTATTCGCCGCTGCCGGCGTTGTAGCCGTAGTTGCCTTTGCCTTCCAGCACTTTGTTCACCACCACGCTGGGTTCGCCGCCTGCGTTGGCGACGATTTGGCGCAGCGGGGACTCAACCGCGCGCAGGACGATCTGCACGCCTGCGTCCTGGTCGGCATTGCCGGTGTGCAGGTTTTCCAAAGCAGCGCGGGCACGCAAGAGGGCGACGCCGCCGCCGGCCACCACGCCTTCTTCAACGGCGGCACGGGTGGCGTGCAGCGCGTCTTCCACGCGGTCTTTTTTCTCTTTCATTTCCACTTCGGTGGCCGCGCCCACTTTGATCACGGCCACGCCACCGGCCAGTTTGGCCACGCGCTCTTGCAGTTTTTCTTTGTCGTAGTCGCTGGTGGCGGTTTCAACCTGTTTGCGGATTTCGGCCACGCGGGCTTCCACGGCGGCTTTGTCGCCCAAACCGTCGATGATGGTGGTGTTTTCTTTGCCCACTTCGATGCGTTTGGCCTGGCCGAGGTCTTCGAGGGTGGCTTTTTCCAGCGAGAGGCCGACTTCTTCGGCAATCACGGTGCCGCCGGTGAGGATGGCGATGTCTTGCAGCATGGCTTTGCGGCGGTCGCCGAAGCCCGGGGCTTTCACGGCCACGGTTTTCAGGATGCCGCGGATGTTGTTCACCACGAGGGTGGCGAGGGCTTCGCCTTCCACGTCTTCGGCAATGATCAAGAGCGGGCGGCTGGTTTTGGCAACCTGTTCCAATACGGGCAGGAGGTCGCGGATGTTGCTGATTTTTTTGTCAAATAGCAAGACAAACGGGCTGTCGAGCTCGGCAATCTGTTTTTCGATGTTGGACACGAAATAGGGGGAGAGGTAGCCGCGGTCGAACTGCATGCCTTTGACCACTTCCACTTCGTTTTCCAGCGATTTGCCGTCTTCCACGGTGATGACGCCTTCTTTGCCCACTTCGTTCATCGCCTGGGCGATGATTTGGCCGATGGCTTCGTCGGAGTTGGCGGAGATGGAGGCCACTTGGGCGATTTCTTTGGATTTTTCCGGCACGGGTTTGGCGATGTTTTTCAATTCGCCCACCAGCGCGGCGACGGCTTTGTCGATGCCGCGTTTGAGGTCGGTGGGGTTCATGCCGGCGGTAACGTATTTCATGCCTTCGGCCACAATGGCCTGCGCCAGCACGGTGGCGGTGGTGGTGCCGTCGCCGGCCACGTCGTTGGTTTTGGACGCAACTTCTTTCACCATCTGCGCGCCCATGTTTTCAAATTTGTCTTTCAACTCGATTTCTTTGGCCACGGTAACGCCGTCTTTGGTGATCTGCGGGCCGCCGAAGGAGCGGTCGAGCACCACGTTACGGCCTTTGGGGCCGAGGGTTACGCGCACGGCGTTGGCGAGGGTGTTCACGCCGCTGACCATTTTCTGGCGGACTTCGTTACCGAACTGTACGTCTTTTGCTGTCATGTTTTGAAACTCCAAATGATTAGTTTGTAAATCGGAATGTTTTTATGAGGCCGTCTGAAAAAAGGGGAAGGCGTTTTTCAGACGGCCTTTTCGGTGCGTCTGGCTTATTCGACGATGCCGAAGATGTCTTCTTCGCGCATCACCAGCAGCTCTTCGCCGTCGGCTTTGACGGTTTGGCCGCTGTATTTGCCGAAGATGATTTTGTCGCCGACTTTCACGTCGAGCGGGCGGCGTTGGCCGTCTTTGCCGACTTTGCCCGCGCCCACGGCGATCACTTCGCCCATGTCGGGTTTTTCGGCGGCAGAGCCGGGCAGGACGATGCCGGAGGCGGTTTTTTCTTCGGCTTCCAAGCGTTTGACGACAACGCGGTCGTGTAAGGGACGGATGGTCATAAAAAGCTCCATTGGATAAAAGTCATAAAAACTGACCTTTGCGGTCAAATGAGCAGCCGGACGGCAAGCCGTCCGACCCGATGGCGGGGAAAATAGGGCTGCGGCAGGCGAATTCAAGGGGCGCGTTTGGAAAATTTTGCGCCAATGTGTCGGGCAGGCGGGAGGCCGTCTGAAAAGGCGCAATGGGTTTCGGCTGCGCCGATGCCGCGCTTTCAGACGGCCTCTGCGTCGGTTTTGCCGGTTTTACAGGGTGCCGGCCAGCCAGCGGCCGAGTTTGTCCGCGTCTTCTATATAGAGGAGTGCGGTGTCGGCTTCGGCTTCGTGCAGGGTGAGGGCGGTGCGGTGCAGCAGGCCGTGGCGGAAGTAGTGGATTTCGAGGGTGTCGCCGGTGCGGGCGGCGGCAAGGATTCCGGCGAGGTCAGTGCAGGCGTAGTTGTTGACGGCGATGATTTTGTCGCCGGGGCAGAGGGCGGCGGCTTCCGCGCTGCCGCCGTTGAGGATGTGGGTGAGGAGGGCGTGGTCGGCCTTTTGGCTGAAACGCGCGCCGAAATCGGGGGCAGGTTCGGACGGGAGGGTGTCTGTGCCGAGTCCGCCGCCGTGGCTGCGGGGCAGGGCGGCGTATTGCAGGCGGATGCCTGCGGTGCGCAGGCTCTCGGCGAGGGGAAGGGGGGCGGTGGTGTGTAAGGCCGTCTGAAAAAAGTCGGCCAGATCGAGGCCGGTGATTTCTTGGCAGCGGGTTTGCCACTGTCCTTCCGCGATGCCGCGCCGTGTGTGCAGCCAGTCGCGGTAGAGCTGTTGCATGACGGTGTCGAGGGAGTGCGCGCCCGCGCTTTGTTCGCGGATGGCAAGGTCGAGGCAGAGGGCGGCGAGCGAGCCTTGCTGGTAGTAGCTGACGAGGGCGTTGGGGGCGTTTTCGTCGGCTTTGTAGTATTTGTGCCACGCGGTGTAGGAGGATTGGGCGAGGGTTTGTTTCAGACGGCCTTTGTTTTGGCGCACGCGGGTGATGTTTTTGGCCAGCAGGGCGAGGTAGTTTTCGGGGCTGATGACGCGGCTGCGGGCGAGGAGGAGGTCGTCATAGTAGGCGGTGATGCCTTCGAATGCCCAGAGTTGTTCGGTGTGGTTTTCGCGGTCGAGGTCGTAGGGGGCGAAGGCGGCGGGTTTGACGGATTTGACGTTCCAGGCGTGGAAGTATTCGTGGGAGAAGAGGCCGAGCAGTTCGGTGCAGGCTTCGTTTGCCTCGCCCATGCCGTGCGGGGGCAGGCTGCGGCGGTCGGCGTGCAGGGCGGTGCTGCTGCGGTGTTCGAGGCCGCCGTAGATGTTGTCGCCGAGGTGGAGGAGGAAGAGGTATTCGGCAAACGGGGCGGGGTCGGGGAACATGGCGAGCTGGGTTTCGCAGATGCGTTGCACGTCGCGGCGGAGGCGGTCGCGGTCGAAGTCGGGGTAGTGTCCGCTGAGTGCGATGCAGTGGGGGATGCCGTGCGCTTCAAAGGCGAGGGTTTCGATGCGGCCGAGTTCGACGGGGTGGTCGATGAGTTCGCCGTATGAGGCCGTCTGAAAAACGTTTGCGCCGATAGCGGGGAGGGTGGTGGCGGTTTGCCAGCCCTCGGGGAGGTGTTCGAGTACCAGGGTTTGGGTTTCGTTCAGACGGCCTTCGATGGCAAACAAGAGGCACGCGCCGTCGAAAAAACCGCGTTCGGCGGTGAGGTAGGCGGCACGTACGGAGAGGTCGTAGGCGTAAACGGTGTAGCGCACGCGCCATTCGCCCGCCTGTGCGGCGGTGTGCCAGGTGTTTTTGGCGGTTTGCACGAGGGCGGCGGGCTGCCCGTTGCATTCGGCGTGGATTTCGACGATGTGGCGGGCGAAGTCGCGGATGGTGTAGCTGCCGGGCACCCAGTTGGCGAGTTTCAAAACGGCGGGGGCGTTGTCCGTCTGGGTAAAGCCGAGGGTGATGTGCCAATAATGGGCTTTAGGCTCGGGGCGGAGGGTGTGGGTGATCATGGTGTAAATTTAATGGCGGCGATAGGGTTAGGCAATGTTAAAAATTAATTGATTGGTGTCAAACCATAAATTAGATAAAATCTATAACCTTGTAAAGCATATGGGAATTTAATGTAAAGAAATCGGGTTTTTCTTGACAAACCGGCTTTCTTTACCCGCGAAGGCAGGCCATTATGGCAGCAGGCCGAAGGCTTGCCAAGCGGGGGTTTTCCTTTATGCTGCGTTCGGTAAAACGGCCGCCGCGCGGCGGTCGGAGCAGTTTGATGGAAAAGCCCTGCGGGACGCGGCCTGGCCGCCTGCGGGGTATCGGATTTATTTTCCGTGTTTAATGGAGACTTTCATGGAAGCGCAAACTTATAACTACAAAGTGGTGCGGCAGTTCGCCGTCATGACTGTAGTTTGGGGGATTGTGGGTATGCTGGTGGGGGTGATTGCCGCCGCCCAGCTTTTCTGGCCCACACTCAATCTGTCTGAAATCGGCCCGTGGTTCCACTTCGGTCGCATTCGCCCGCTGCACACCAATGCGGTGATTTTTGCCTTCGGCGGCTGCGGCCTGATCGGTACGTCGTATTACGTCGTGCAGCGCACCTGCAACGCGCGCCTGTTCGGCGGCTGGCTGGCCGCGTTTACCTTCTGGGGCTGGCAGGCCGTGATTCTGGGCGCGGCCATCAGTTTCCCGATGGGCTGGACGCAGGGCAAGGAATACGCCGAGCTGGAATGGCCGATCGACATCCTCATCACGCTGGTGTGGGTGGCCTACGCCGTTGTGTTCTTCGGTACAATCGCCAAGCGCAAAATCAAGCATATCTATGTAGCCAACTGGTTTTACGGCGGCTTCATCCTCGCCGTCGCCCTGTTGCACATCGTCAACAACCTCAGCCTGCCCGTCGGCGCGATGAAATCCTACCCGGTTTATTCCGGCGCGATTGACGCGATGGTGCAGTGGTGGTACGGCCACAACGCCGTGGGCTTCTTCCTCACCGCCGGCTTCCTCGGCATGATGTACTACTTCGTGCCCAAGCAGGCAGGCCGTCCGGTTTACTCCTACCGCCTGTCGGTCGTCCACTTCTGGGCGCTGATTTTCACCTATATGTGGGCTGGCCCGCACCATCTGCACTACACCGCGCTGCCCGACTGGACGCAGTCTGTCGGCATGGTGCTCTCCCTGATTCTCTTCGCACCCTCCTGGGGCGGCATGATCAACGGCATCATGACCCTCTCCGGCGCGTGGCACAAACTGCGCACCGACCCCATCCTGAAATTCCTCATCGTTTCCCTGTCCTTCTACGGCATGTCCACCTTTGAAGGCCCGATGATGTCGATCAAAACCGTCAACGCCCTGAGCCACTACACCGACTGGACGGTCGGCCACGTCCACGCGGGCGCGCTCGGCTGGGTGGGTTTCGTAACCATCGGTTCGGTTTACTACATGATTCCCCGCCTGTTCGGTCAGAAAGAAATGTACAGCACCAAACTGATTGACGCGCACTTCTGGATCGCCACCATCGGCGTGGTGCTCTACATCGCTTCGATGTGGATTGCCGGCGTGATGCAGGGCCTGATGTGGGGCGCGATGAACGCCGACGGCACGCTCACTTTCGCCTTCGTCGAAGGCGTGAAAGAAAGCATGCGCTTCTACGTCATCCGCTTTGCCGGCGGCCTGCTGTACCTCTCCGGCATGTGCATCATGGCCTATAACGTTTACCGCACCATCATGAACGGCAAACCGGTAGAAGCGGAAATCCCCGCCCTCGCCGAAACGCAACACCACTAATAAAAAATACGGGCTACCAAAAATGAAACTGCAACAACTAGTCGAAGAAAAAGTCGGCGTCCTGATCGTGTTCACCCTCTTGGTGGTCAGCGTCGGCCTGTTTATCGAAGTCGTCCCCCTGTTCTTCTCCCCGGCCGTAACCAAGCCGATAGAAGGCGTCAAACCCTACACCGCCTTGCAGGTGGCCGGGCGCGACATCTACGTGCGCGAAGGCTGCTACAACTGCCACTCGCAGATGATCCGCCCCTTCCGCGCCGAAACCGAACGCTACGGCCACTATTCCGTGGCCGGCGAATCGGTTTACGACCGCCCGTTCCAATGGGGTTCCAAACGAACCGGCCCCGACTTGGCGCGCGTGGGCGGCCGCTATTCCGACGAATGGCACCGCATCCACCTGAACAACCCGCGCGACGTCGTTCCCGAATCCAACATGCCCGCCTTCCCGTGGCTGGCGCGCAACAAGGTCGATCCCGCCGAAGTCGTCGCCCACATGAAAGGGCTCAAAACCCTGGGCACGCCCTACACCGACGAAGAAATCGCCAAAGCCCCCGAAGAGCTCAAAGACAAATCCGAGCTCGACGCAGTGGTCGCCTACTTGCAGGGCTTGGGCCTGGCCTTGAAAAACGTAAGGTAACGACATGGATGTCAACTGGGCGCGCCAACTGTTTACCGTACTGGTACTCGTCAGCTTCATCCTTGTTCTCTACATCGTTTTGAACAGGCGCAACAAAGCCAACTACGACGAAGCGTCGCGCAGCATCATCGACGACGACGACACCCCGCACGACAACGACAATAACAGTCCCGCCCGATGACCCGTGGGCACGGAGCTAAACACAATGAACACAACTTCACATTTCACCAGTAATTTCTGGAACTACTACATTATCGGCATCATCGTCCTCAGCTTTATCGGCCTGATCTGGCTGCTGCTCTCGCAGAACAAAGTCAAAGCGCCGCCCAAAGGCGAAGACGTCAAAACCACCGGCCACGACTGGGACGGCATCGAAGAGTACAACAACCCCATGCCCCGCTGGTGGTTCTACCTCTACATCCTCACCTGGCTGTTCGGCATCGGCTACCTCGCCCTCTACCCCGGCCTGGGCGACTTCAAAGGCCTGCGCAACTGGACCAGCGTCGGCGAATATCAGGCCGAAGTCGAAGCCGCGCAAAAAGAATACGGCGCGATTTACGCCAAATACGCCAAAATGTCCGTGGAAGACACCGCCAAACAGGCCGAAGCCCGCACCATCGGCAAAAACCTGTTCGACACCTACTGCATCCAGTGCCACGGCTCCGACGCCAAAGGCTCGCGCGGCTTCCCCAACCTCACCGACAGCGACTGGCTCTACGGCGGCACACCCGACAAAATCCACGAAACCATCACCAAAGGCCGCACCGGCATCATGAAATCGTGGGGTCCCGATCTCGGCGAAGAAGGCGTGAAAGACGTGGCCAACTACGTCCTCTCCCTCTCCAAACCCGAAGACCAGTACGACCCCCTGCGCGCCGAACGCGGCAAAGCCCTCTTCAACGGCCTGCCCGCCAACTGCTTCACCTGCCACGGCGACAAAGGCCAGGGCATACGCGGCCTCGGCCCCAACCTCACCGACAACGTATGGCTGTGGGGCGGCACACAAAAAGCCATTATCGAAACCATCACCAACGGCCGCCACAACCAAATGCCCGCCTGGGAAGGCTTCCTCGACAAAGACAAAATCCACCTGCTGACCGCCTACGTTTGGGGACTGTCCCATCCCGACGGCAAAGCCGCCAAAACCGACACCGAAAACGTCTTGGGCGACAAAGCCGCCAAAGCCGCAGCAGAAGAAGCCGCCAAAGCCAAAGCTGCGCCCGCTCCGGCACCCGCCGCCGCGTCCGAGCCTGCCCCGGCCGTAGCCTCCGCGCCGGCCGCAGAAGCCAAACCCGCACCGGCCGCCGAGGCCAAGCCCGCAGCCGCCGGCGGCGCGGACGTGATGGCCGAAGGCAAAAAAGTGTTCGACGGCCTGTGCTTCGGCTGCCACGCCGCCACCTCCGCCATCCCCGACACCCCGCGCATCACCCACAACGACGAATGGGCGCCGCGCATCAAAAAAGGCAAAGACACCCTGTTCAAACACGCCATCGAAGGCTTCACCGACAAAGGCATGATGCCCGCCAAAGGCGGCAACGAAGCCCTCTCCGACGACGAAGTCAAAGCGGCCGTTACCTACATGGTGAACTCCTCCGGCGGCAAATTCTAAACACCGCAACTAAGGTCGAAACAAAAAGGTATGCGTATGGCGCATACCTTTTTTCTGCTTAAAGGCCGTCTGAAAAAACAAAATCCGTTTTTGGCTGCGTCGAAACTTCGTTTTCAGACGGCCTCAAACCTTATCGGCAAACCACTGTCGCGCCACGCACGTAGGGTGTGTCGCCCCAAGGCGACGCACGCGTTCCCCGCCGCCCGACCAATCTGCACCCTTCTTCAAAACCCAAACCGCGTGCGTGGCTTGCGCCACACACCCTACCTAACGGCAGAGGCTGTCTGAAAACACTTTTGGCTGTGCCGAAGCTGCGCTTTCAGATGGCCTCTGTTGTCGTTTGACTGATTGTTACAACACAAGGTTTTGCGGTTTTCCTGCGGCGAAGGCTTCGATGTTGGCGGCGACGGTGTCGCACATTTTCTGCCGCGCGCTGTCGCTGGCCCAGGCGATGTGCGGGGTGATGATGAGGTGGGGCAGGTCGGCTTTGAGCAGCGGGTTGCCGCTTTTGGGCGGCTCTTGTTCGAGCACGTCCAGCCCCGCGCCGCCGAGGGTGCCGTATTTGAGGGCGGCGAGGAGGGCGGTTTCGTCAACGAGGCCGCCGCGTCCGCAGTTGATCAGCACCGCGCCGGGTTTGAGGGTGCGCAGTTCGGCTTCGCCGATGAGGTGGCGGGTTTGCGGCGTGAGCGGGCAGTGCAGCGACAAAACGTCGGCCTGTTGCAGAGCGGTGTCGAAGGAAACGTAGCCTTCGCGCACCACGGCGGCGTTTTTGTGTTCGGCGAACACGACGTGCATGCCGAAGGCGCGGGCGTAGCCGGCCAGCGTGCCGCCGATGCCGCCGCGCCCGAAAACGGCCAGGGTTTTGCCGTGCAAATCGCGTATCGGCGCGCCGAAGTGGCAGAAGAAGGGCGAGTTCTGCCACAGGCCGGCGCGCAGGTCGCGCCGGTAGGCGGGCAGGTTGCGCATCAGGGCGATCATCAGCATGAAGGCGTGTTCGGCGACGGCTTCGCTGCCGTAGGCGGGCACGTTGCACACGGCGACACCGGCGGCTCGGGCGGCGGCGGTGTCGATGTGGTCGCTGCCGGTGGCGCAGACGGCGATCATTTCGAGCTGCGGGTTGGCGGCGAGGTGTTCGGCGGTGATGCGGACTTTGTTGGTGGCGGCGATGTGCGCGCCCGCCAGACGCGCGGCGGTGTCTTCGGGGGCGGTTTGCGGGTGTTCGGCGAGGGTGTGCGGGAAGGAAAAACGGAAGGCGTAGTCGGCGGGCAGGGTGGCGCGGTCGAGGAAGACGATGTTTTTGCTCATGTTTGACTCCTTGTTTATATCGTTTATATCAATATCGGGCGTGCAGGATAGCCGTGCTCCGATGCGGATGGCAAGCGTTGCGGCCGTGCCGGGCTGTCGGCATTCGACGTGTTGACGGCTTGTACGCCCAAAACGGCATTTGCCGTTGAGGTAGGGTGTGTGGCGCAGCCACGCACGCGGTTTAAGTTTTGGGGAAGGATACAGATTGGTTGGGCGGCAGGAAACGCGTGCATCGCCTTGGGGCGACACACCCTACCTTAGGTTCGGCATGGATTGGACGGGAAAAGGCCGTCTCCGCCAGTACTCCTGCCGAGCATAAACGCGGGAATGACGTTTCTGAAAAGCGGATTTTTACTTTTTCAGACGGCCTCTTGCCGTTAGGTAGGGTGTGTGGCGCAAGCCACGCACGCGGTTTCGGGGTGCGGGAATACCAAGAGGCCGTCTGAAAAATGTGGTTTGCGATTTTCAGACGGCCTTTTGTTTGGGCAGCAAAGAACGCGTGCGTCGCCTTGGGGCGACACACCCTACGTTAGGTTCGGTATGGGCGGGATGGGAACAGGCCGTCTGAAAGCGCAGCTTCGGCGCAGCCAAAACCCGTTTTATCGGTTTTCAGACGGCCTCATCCGTTTTGCCCGCTAGCGCGTAGGCGGCCAGGGTGGTGCGGTAGATTTCGTCGTCGCCGCACAGGCGCAGCACGCGTTCGCGCAGGGCTTGGCCGCAGCGTTGGCGCAGGGCGGGGTCGGCGGCGAGGGCGGCCAGTGCGTCGGCGAAGGCGGTTTGGTCGCGCAGGGGGGTGCAGAAGCCGGTAACGCCGTGTTCCACCATTTCGGCGATGCCGGCCACGTCGTAGCTGGCGACGGCGGTGGCGTAGAGGCCGGCTTCGAGGATGTTGTTGCCCACGCCCGCGCCGTGGTCGCCCGCCAAATCGGGGGTGTTGGCGAGGATGTCGGTGGCGGCGAAAAACGCGTCCAAATCGCGCACCGCGCCGAGGAAGGTTACGCGGTCGGCGATGCCGAGGGCGGCGGCCTGCGCTTGGAGGGTGGCGGCCTCGGCCCCCGTGCCGCCGATGTGCAGGCGCACGTTCAGGCCGCGTTTCAGCAGCAGGGCGAAGGCGTCCAGCGTGAGGTGGACGGCGCGCACTTTGTCCAACCGCGAGAGTGTGCCCAGTGCGACGTAATCGCGCGGCGTTTTCTGCGGCGCGGCGGGGGCGGGCGGCAGGGCGTTGTAGGTGTAGGCAATCCGCGCGGCGGGGAAGCCGTGGCGGATGAGTTTTTCCTGCTCGTGGCGGCAGTTGGCGATGATGTACACGTACAAGTGTTTGAACAGGCGGGTGATTTTCGGGTAGGTGGCGGCGTCCAGCCCGCGTGCGTGGTAGAACACGGCACTGTGGCGGGAGGCGAGTTTGGCGGCGAGGGCGCAGGCGGGGACGAGCCGCGCCATCTGGCAGTGGACGATGTCGGGGCGTTCGCGGCGCAGCACGCGGGCGAAGGCGGCGGCGGCTTTGGCGTAGCCCGCCGCGCCGCCGTAGAAATCCAGCGGCTGCCAACGCATCCCCGCCGCCTGCGCCTGTGCCACTAGCGGGCCGTCGGACGAGGCCAGCAGCACGTCGTGCCCGCGTCCGGCCAGCAGTGCGCCCAGGCGCAGGCTGGCGGTTTCCGTGCCGCCCAGCCCGCCCATCGATGTGGCCAAGATGATTTTCATGGTTTGACTCCTTGTTGCGGCGGCCGGTTTTGCCCGCGCCGCAAGCGTGTTTTTTGTTTTTCAGAAACGCTATCCCCGCGCAGGCGGGGACGGCCTCCTGCCGTGTACAGGCGCAGGGGCGGGGCGCGATTGTAAAACGCCCGCCGCGTCGTCGCATCCTTTGAGGCCGTCCCTGCCTGCGCGGGGATGACGTTTCTGAAAAATATTTCCCGCAGCGGCTTGCCCGTTTTCCCGCGCCGCTTTACGATTGCGCCGCATATTCCAACCGTATTTTGCAAAGGAAAACATATGTCTGCCAAACCGCTGTTTCTGCTTGTCCTGCCGCTCGCCGCCGCCGTACACGCCGCGCCGCTGTCGTACCGCACCGTTACGCTCGAAGCCCGCGCCAACTGTGCCAAAACGGAAAAAGAAGCCGGCAACGGGTCCAAGTGCCACGAGTTGAACGTTGCCTATCCGAAAACCGGCGACAAGGCACTGGACGCTTGGGCACTGCGCCGGATACAGAAAGCCGTCGGCACGAGCAACCTCACACCCAAAGGGCTGCAAGCCTATTGGGCGCGCAACGAAGAAGTGAAGGCGGTCAACGAATCCAACGCCGAAGGGGGCGATACGCCCTGCCATCTGGACTACAACCGCAGCATCGAATTGCAAGGCCAAACCCCGCATTATGCCGTGTTCGGCGGGGAATACTGGGACTACGCCTGCGGCCCGCACGGCAACGGCGTTTACGATCTTGCCGTCGTCAGACGCGATGCGGCTAAGCCCCAAGCCCTCGCGCTCAAAGACATCCTGCTGCCCGGCGGCCGCGCTAGGCTGAACAGGCTGCAAAAAGAAGCGGCGGCCGAGCATCTGGCCAAGTACCGGAGCGACGATGTGTCGTCCGTGGCCGAAGCCCGTCGCGCCATCGACGAATACACCGGCAAAGATTTCAAGGGCACGGACAACTGGCGTTTGGCCAAAGGCGGGCTGCTGTTTGTCTTCCAAAGCTACGAAATCACCCCCTATGTGCTGGGCCGCCCCGAAGCCTATATTCCGGCGGCAAAACTCAAAGGCATCGTCAAGCCCGAAATCCTGCGCGAGGCGGCGCACTACCAAATCGCGCCGAAGATTTTGAAAGAGGACAAGAACGCGAAATAAGGCCGCGCGTCCGAAAGGCCGTCTGAAAAAGCGCAACCCCGTTTTTGGCTGCGCCGAAACTGTGTTTTTATAGTGGATACAGATAAAAAGTATTCGGTGCAGGCTGGGCTTCAGCCCAGCAAAATATCGGATAAATAGCGAGTTAGCCGGGCTGAAGCCCGGCCTACGGTGGGTATCTTTCATTTTGTTCCACTATAACTTCGTTGAAGCTGCGCTTTCAGACGGCCTTTTTTGGTTTTCAGACGGCCTCTGCACAGCAGAAACCGCATATATAGTGAAACAAAATAGGAAAGATACAAGGCAGCAAGCCGCAGACAGTACAAGTAGTACGGCAAGGCGCAGCAACGCCGTAGATTTTCTATTTTGTTTCACTATATCGCCTTGGGGTGCCGGCCACGGGCGTTCTTGGGAAGCGGTTTGCCGATAAGGTTTGAGGCCGTCTGAAAGCGTATTTATGCAATCCGCCCGCGTGCGGCACAGCCGGATTAAAGACAAATCAGCAACAAGGAAAAACAATGCGCGATACCGGAGACTACTACGGCTGCGGCCGCAACGGCGGCGATTACGGCGACGGCACGCCGTATCTGCTGGATGTGCCTTCTTGGCGGCCGATGAGCGACAGTTTGGTATGGGTCAAACACACGCTGCTGCTGCTCGGCGGCCGGCTGCCCCAGTGGATTTTGGCGGTATTGCTGGCGGTTGTCTGCATTTCGGTCATATCGTGGCGCGCATTTTTTGCGGTGGTCGCGCTGGATATACAAACGGCAATGGCACAGCACAAATGGTGGGCTTTTGTCGTCTCGGCTGCGGTATTTTTATTTATGCAGACGCTGCCCCTGCTTTTTGCCGCCGGATTCGTATCGGTCGCGGCGGGCGTGTCGGAAGAACGCTCGTTTTCGTTCGGCCGCCTGTTCGACGGGTTTGGCGCACAGAAATGGGCATTGGTGAGGCTGTATCTGTTTTGGTTCTTGGCAACGACGGCCTGTTTTATTGCCATGGCAAATCCGGAAAATCCCATCGAGGGTAAAATCTTCTGGGTACTTGGCGGCATCTACCTCCTGTTTTTCCTGTGCAACTGGATGTCGCTGCCCCTGATGATGCTGCAAGGCGTATCCCCCGCCAAAGCCATGTCGATGAGCCTGACAGGCAGCCTGAAAAATATTGTCCAGCTCGGCGGCTTCCTGCTGATCATACTGGTGCTGGCATATTTTTTATTAGTCTTGTGGCTGGCCAAAACGGGCGAGATGCTGCAAGGCGGCATCAGCCTGGGATTCGTGGCAAGCCTGTTGGTGTTTTATGCAATCGCGTTTCCGATACTGCCGGTTATCAGCTACGTTTCCTACCGGAACATCTGGACAAGCAGCCCGCTGAAATAGCCAGCCGGATGCGGATGCCGAATCAAAAAGGCCGTCTGAAAGCGATGCTTTCAGACGGCCTCTCACCGCCCTTGCTATAATCCCCACCACTACAACAACCCCACGAAAGCCACGCCATGCAATTCTCCCGATTCGGCCAGAAATTCACCCGCCAAAGCGGCATCCTGCAACTGATGGACGACCTCGGCCGCGCCCTGTCCGAAGGCAGACCCGTCAACATGCTCGGCGGCGGCAACCCCGCGCACATCCCCGCCGTAGAGCAGGTATTCGCCGACACCCTGCGCCAAATCGCCGCCGACGGCGCGGCAGTGGAAAGCCTGTCCAACTACTCCACCCCCCAGGGCGACGCCCGCCTGATTGCCGCGCTGGCCGCCTACTTCCGCCGCCGCTACGGCTGGGACGTTACCGAACAAAACATCGCCCTCACCAACGGCTCGCAAAACGCATTCTTCTACCTTTTCAACCTCTTCGGCGGCGAATTCGACGACGGCAGCGACAAATCCATACTCCTGCCCCTCTCCCCCGAATACATCGGCTACGCCGACGCCCACATCGGCGCACCCCGCTTCCTTTCCGTCCCCCCGCTGATCGAAAACGCCGAACACAACGGCCAAAGCGGCTTCTTCAAATACCGCATCGACTTTGCCGTCCTCGAAAACCTGCCCGCACTGCGCGAAGGAAAAATCGGCGCCATCTGCTGCTCCCGCCCCACCAACCCCAGCGGCAACGTCCTCACCGACGGCGAAATGGCACGCCTCGACGCCCTCGCCCGCGCCCACCGCGTTCCCCTCATCATCGACAACGCCTACGGCATGCCCTTCCCCGACATCATCCACGTCCCCGCCCGCCTCGACTGGCACGACAACATCATCCTCTGTTTCAGCCTCTCCAAAACCGGCCTGCCCGGCGTGCGCACCGGCATCGTCCTCGCCGCCCCCGAAGTCGTCCGCGCCATCGCCAGCCTCAACGCCATCACCAACCTCGCCCCCACCCGCTTCGGCGCCGCCGTTGCCGCCCCCCTGATCGAAAGCGGCACCCTGCAACAACTCTCCGAGCGCGAAATCCAGCCCTTCTACCAAAAACAGGCCGAACTGGCCGTCTCCCTGCTGAAAAAACATTTTTCAGACGGCCTCGAAAGCAGCCTGAAAATCCACCTTCCCGAAGGCGCGATCTTCCTCTGGCTCTGGTTCCCCCGCCTGCCTGTCCCCGCGCAAACCCTGTACCAACGCCTCAAAGCGCGCGGCACCCTCGTCATCCCCGGCGAACCCTTCTTCATCGGCTTCGACACCGCAAACTACCCCCACGCCCGCGAATGCATCCGCATCAGCATCGCCCAAAACGAAGCCACGCTCGACCAAGGTATCGCCGCCATCGCCGAAGAAGTGCGCAAAGCCTTCGCCGGGGCAGCCTGAAAACGCCAAAGGCCGTCCCCGCCTCTAAGGTAGGGTATGCAGCGCAAGCCACGCACGCGGTTTCGGGGTGCAGAGTTTGCGGAACACGCGCGGATTCCATGCAGAACAGAGACCGCGTGCGCGGCAGAGCCACACACCCTTCAAACAGGGCAATGGCGGTGCAAAAAAAGCAGCCTGAAAACGCAAAACCCGTTTTCAGGCTGCTTTTTGCGTTTTCAGACGGCCTCCAATGCCTAAGGCAGGATGTGTAGCGCAGCCACGCACGCGGTTTGCGGGCTTACCGAAAAAACGCGGATTCCGTGCACGGCAAAGGCCGTCCGAATACAGTGTTCAGACGGCCTCGCACAATTCAACCCAAGCTCATGCCGCCGCAGAGCGTCAGCACCCCCAGCGACACAAACAGCAGGCAGGCGGCGGGGCGCACCGCGCGGGCGGGCACTTTGGCCGCCAGCTTCCCGCCCCAGTAGGCCACCGGCACATTGGCCGCCATCATCCCCAGCGTGCTGCCGGCCGTTACCCACAGCCAGTCGTGGTAACGCGCCGCCAGCAGCACCGTGGCGATTTGCGTTTTGTCGCCGATTTCCGCCAGAAAAAACAGCACCGCCGTGGCCGCGAACGCACCGTATTTCAGATAGCGCGCGTTGCCGCCGCCGTCGTCCTTGTCCGGCACCAGCAGCCACAGGCCGACGGCGATAAAGCTCAGCCCCACCGTCCATTTCACCGCTGCGGGCGGAACATGGGCAAACAGCCACACGCCGAACCAGGCGGAAACAAGATGGTTGAGCAGGGTGGCAGCGAGAATGCCGGCGGCAACGGCGTGGCGGTTGGCAAAGCGCGCGGCGAGAAAGAGGGTGAGCAACTGGGTTTTGTCGCCGATTTCGGCAACAAACACGCCCAGCGCGGAAGAAAGAAAGGCGTCCATCAGGCAAAATCCGAACCGTGCGGGCAAACAAAAAAGACACACCGCCTGCCCCGCACGGAACAACCGGTGTGCCTTTAAGTCTTGCCAGTCCCCGCGCAGCGCAACGCTTGCGAAGATGTCTGCACCACGCGCGGCAGACCGCTGCGATTATGTTGGCACAGGCTCCGGCGGCTTGATTATGGCGAAATAAAAACGCCGCACGGACGGCTACTCCCCTAAGGGCGGGCGCGATTATAGCGGGCAGACGGCGCGGATGCAAAGGCAGCCTGAAAACGGGGACGGCGTTTTCAGGCTGCCTTTTGTGTTTTCAGACAGCCTCCGATGCCGCCGCAGGGTGTGGCGCAGCCACGCACGCGGTTTGCGGTGGGTGGGGCAACGCGCGGAGCCGAAACTGTGCTTTTAGACGGCCTTTGAGCGGCATAGAACGCGTGCGCCGCCTCGGGGAGACACGCCGTAGCGTAGGGTGTGGCGCAAACTGCGCACGCGGTTTCGGATTGGCGGGGAAGTTGTAGGTCGGATACTTGTATCCGACGTTTTTCCGCAGGGGAAATTCCGTTGTGCGGAATGTCGGATACAAGTATCCGACCTACGGCTTCTGCAAGGCGGCGGAGGCCGTCTGAAAACCGGCAAAACCCAATGCGAAAGCAGCCTGAAAACGTCGTCCCCGTTTGCAGGCTGCTTTGCGCTTACAATAGCGGCCGTCTGAAAACGCCGTTCCGGCCGCCGCAGCGGCGTTTCAGTTGTGCCGGAGCCGCGTTTTCAGAAACGCCATCCCCGCGTTTATGCTCCGAAGGCGTACGGGCGGGGACGGCCTTCCGTATCGGGCGGGCGTTTTTCCTTTATCAGACCAATACATATGAAACAGCAATTCAAACTGTGGCTCGCGCTGGCTGCCGTCGGCGCGGTTGGCGGGCTGGTCGGCATTGTGCTGACTGAAATCATGCACGCGGTGCAGCACTTTGCCTACGGCTATTCCAACGCCGGCGGCTACACGCCTTTCCGTGTCGGCGTGGAGGCCGCGCCGCCGCTGCGTCGTCTGCTCGCGCTTGCCGCCTGCGGCGTGCTGGCCGGCGGCGGATGGTGGCTGCTCAAACGCCGCGCCGCGCCGCTGGTGCCGCTCAAAACCGCCGTCGCCGCGCCGCTGGCGGGGCTGCCGTTTGCCGCCACCATCGCTCACGCGCTGTTGCAGATTGTTACCGTGGGCATGGGTTCGCCGCTGGGGCGCGAGGTTGCGCCGCGCGAGATGACCGCCGCTTTCGCCTCGGCGGGCGTGCGCTACTTCGGTTTCGACGAGCCGTCGGCGCGACTGCTGATTGCCTGCGCCTCGGGCGCGGGGCTGGCGGCGGTGTACAACGTGCCGCTGGCGGGTGCGCTGTTCGCGCTGGAAGTGATGCTGGCCTCTTGGTCGCCGCCCGCCGCCGCCGCCGCGCTCTTAACGTCTGCGCTGGCGGCGGCAGTGGCGCGGCTGGGACTGGGCGACGTGCAGCAGTATCCGCTGCCGGATTTGGCGGTCGGCACGCCGCTTGTCTGGTGGTCGGCCGCTGCCGCGCCGCTGCTGGGCATCGTGGCGGCGTGCTTCCGGCGCAGCGTCAAACCGCTGCCGTTTCTCGCACGCGGCGACGGGCGCATCGTTGCGCTGGCCGTGGCCGCTTTCGCCCTGATCGGCGCGGCGGCCATGTGGTTTCCCGATATTCTGGGCAACGGCAAGGCGGGCAACCAGTTGGTTTTTGCGGAATTAATCGACTGGAAACAGAGTGTTGTGCTTTTTGTTTTGAAATGGGCGGCGGTGCTGCTCGCGCTGGCGGCGGGCGCGTACGGCGGCCTGATTACGCCCTCGATGATGCTCGGCAGCACGCTCGCTTTCGCCGGCGCGGCACTGTGGAACGCCTTTCTGCCGCACACCTCGCCCGCAAGCGCGGCGGTGGTCGGCGCGGCGGTGTTTCTGGGCGTGGCGCAGCGGATGCCGCTGACCGCGCTGGTGTTCGCGCTGGAACTCACCCGCGCCCCCGCCTCGCTCCTGATGCCGCTGTGCCTGTGCATGGCGGGGGCGTTGGCGGCGGGGCAGTGGTTTGAGCGGCGGGCATGAAAGGTGTGGAGAGGCCGTCTGAAAACCGAATTTCAGACGGCCTTTTGCCGTATGCGCCCTGCCCTTATCCGGCGGATGCGTCTGCCGCCGCGCTTTGGGCGGCCATCGGGCCTTTGCCGTTGATGTGCTGCTGTTGCGTCTCTATCCAGTCTTCGCAGCGGCGCATCAGTTCGGCTTCGCTGCCGCTGTCGTAGGGGATGGGTTCGCCGATGACCACGTCTACCGTGCCGGGGTATTTGAGGAAGGAGTCTTTCGGCCAGAATTCGCCGCTGTTGAGGGCGACGGGGACGATGTCCATTTCAAACAGTTTGGCCATCCGTGCCGCGCCGTTTTTGTAGCGGCCTCTGCTGCCGGGGGCGACGCGGGTGCCTTCGGGGAAGATGGTGATCCAGTAGCCTTCGTCGCGCCGCGCCCGTCCTTGTTTGGCCAGCTGGGTGCTGGCCTGCGCGCTGCCGCGCTCGATGCCGATGGTTTTGACGATTTTCAGCCCCCAGCCGAAAAAGGGGATTTTGAAGAGTTCGCGTTTGGCGACAAACACCTGCGGCGGGAAGATTTCCTGCAAGGCCAGTGTTTCCCAGCCGCTTTGGTGTTTGGCGCAGATGATGGCGGGGCGGGCGGGGATGTTGTCCGCGCCGCCGAGGCGGTATTTGAGGCCGACGATGTGTTTGAGCGACCACATCAGCACGCCCACCCATTTGCGGGCGACGAAATGCGCGCCGTTGGGGATGAGGGCGGTGATGAGGATGAAGGGGAACATGGTGATGAGGCTGACGACGAGTATCAGCCAATACAACAGGTTACGCGCAAGCAGCATGGCCGTCCTCCGCGTTCTGCCTTTCCTGCTTCATCAGGTATTGGGCGAAGGCGGCAAGGTTGTCGAACACCTGCGTGCCCGGCGGCAGTTCGCCCGACGATTCGGCCAGGGTTTTCCTGCCTTTGCCGCTCAACACCAAAACGGGGCGGCAGCCCGCGCCGGCGGCGGCCTGCACGTCGCGCAGGCTGTCGCCGGCCATGTAGGTGTCGGCGGCTTTGGCGTTGAAGCGGGCGAGGATGTCTTCCACCATGCCGCTTTTGGGTTTGCGGCAGTTGCACTCGGCGGCGGCGGTGTGCGGACAGAACCAGATACCGTCGATTTCGCCGCCGGCCTGGCGCACCAGTTTGTGCATTTTGGCGTGCATTTCGTTGAGCTGCTGCATGGTGAAAAAGCCGCGCCCGATGCCGGACTGGTTGGTGGCGACGGCGATGGTGTAGCCGGCCTGGGTGAGGAAGGCGATGGCGTCCATGCTGCCTTCGAGCGGCACCCATTCGTCGGCGGATTTGACGAAGTCGTCGCGGTCTTGGTTGATGACGCCGTCGCGGTCGAGAATAATCAGTTTCATAGGGGCTTTCGGGGAAAAACGCTGCGGCATTGTAGGCTGCAAACGCGCCCTGTCAAGGCAGGCCGTCTGAAACGCGCCCGCCCCGCTTTCAGACGGCCTGCCGCAAAACGGGCAACCGCCGTATAATATGCCGCCCGAACCGTACGGAATGATAGGAAACCGCCATGCGCCCCGAGAGGCCGTCTTCATTGCGCCGCAACAACATCCTCGCTCCCGTCAGCCTGGTCTGCGGCATACTGGCGTGGACGCTGCTCCCCGTCCTTGCCGCCCTGGCCGCCATGTTTTGCGGCCACGTCGCCTACGCCAAAAGCAAACGCCTCGATGTGGGCGGGCGCGGCATCGCGCTGGCGGGCATGATACTCGGCTACACCGGCCTCGCCGCCGCCGCCGTGCTCTTGGGCGCGTGGGCGGCCATGCCCGAGGGCAAAAGCCCCTTCGGCGGCGGTGATGCCGCAGTTGCGCAAACCGCCGCGCCGCCGCAGAGGCCGTCTGAAAAAACGTCCGCCCAACCCGCCGCCGCGCCCAAGCCCGCCGCGCCGGAAAAACCGCTGCCCGCCGTCATCCCGCCGCAGGCCGAGCCCATCCTCGCCGCGCAGCAGGCCGTGGCCGAACGCCTGAAAAACGGCGAGCCGCTCGACGAAATCAACGAAAGTTTCATCCTTGCCGAAGACGGCAACCGCTACTGGCAGAGCGTGGAAGCCAAACAGGGCAGCGTCATCGTTACCCCCAAGCCCGACAAACGCGGCTTCTCCCGCCAAATCATTCTTTTGTCCGCGCAGGAAAACGGCCGGCTCACTTGGTCGTGCATCGGCGAATTGGAAGCCAAAGTCGAACAAACCGTGTGCCGTTAAGCATAATAAAGGCCGTCTGAAAAACACATTTCAGACGGCCTCCAAGCAGCGTTCCACTTGCAAAACCGCCCGCAGCCGCCATAATGGCGGCCTTCGCGGGCAGGCCCGCAACCTTTTTTTATCAACCCGCCGTTTTCAGACGGCCAACTTTAAAGCGAGAGCAAACATGAGCGAGCAAGAAAACAAACAGGAAAACCAGGCCGAAGCGCAGCCCGTTTTCAGCGTTGAAAAAATCTACGTCAAAGACCTGTCCCTCGAAGTGCCGCACGCCCCGCGCATCTTCCTCGAACAGGGCGAGCCCAACGTCGAAATGCGCATCTCCACCCAGAGCGACAAGCTGGAAGAGGGCTACTACAACGTGGACGTAACCGTAACCGTAACCGCCCGCTTGGGCGACGAGCGCGTGATGTTCCTCAACGAAGTAACCCAAAGCGGCATCTTCCGCCTGGAAAACATCCCCGCCGACGACGAAAAACTGCTGCTGGGCGTGGCCTGCCCGAACATCCTGTTCCCGTATGCCCGCGAAGCCGTTTCCACCACCATCACCCGCGCCGGCTTCCCGCCCGTCGTCCTCGCCCCGATCAACTTCGAGGCGATGTTCCAGCAGCAGCAGGAACAGGGCAACGCTTAATTCTCACCGCGCATCCCGCGCGTACAGACAAAAAGGCCGTCTGAAAACTTTGAAAACGGGTTTTCAGACGGCCTTTTTTTAGCGGCGCGGCGTTTTGGCTGCGCCGAAGCTGCGCTTTCAGACGGCCAGTTCCGCTATCAGCTCGGGATGTTTGTCCAGCAGGTTGAGCAGGGCGAGGGCTGCGCCGCCGGGCTGGCGTTTGCCCTGTTCCCACGATTTGAGCGTGGCGGGGGAGATGTTGGGGGCGGCGGCGAATTTGTTTTGCGACAAACCCGTTTTATGGCGGGTTTGCGCGGTGCGGCTGGCGTAGCCGACGCTGTACCGCCCCGCCTGCACTTGGCGCAGGGCTTCGGGCAGGCTTTCGGCGAGGACTGCCGCTGCGGGATCGTCGGCCACCACGGTGGCAACGATGTCGGGGATGTTCCAGTGTTTGGGGTTCATGGCTTTTGTCCTTTCAGCTTGTCCGGTTTGCAGGGTGTCGGATTACGGTGTGAGTATAGTGGAACGCGCGGCAGCAGGCATTTTGCCGATAACGCAAATGCGGCGTATGAGGTAGGGTGTGTGGCGCAAGCCACGCACGCGGTTTCGGTTGTATGTCATGTTCTGAAATCGGTGATGCGGCAGGGAACGCGTGCGTCGCCTTGGGGCCACACACCCTACCTGTTGCACGGCGGCCTGCATCGCGGATTTTGACTGCGCCGAAGCTGCGTTTTTCAGACGGCCTTTCCATATGCCTGAATGTGCGGCGGCTTGGAAGCAGCGGTTATTGGGCGTGTTGACAATCAGCCTTACAGCGGTGTTTTTGGCAAAAAATACCCGCCTGCCGCGTCAAAAATGCCCGCAGGTGTCCAAGCTTGCTGCGCTTTTCCCCTTGCATTCGGGCATTTTTACGCAAAAAACCGCTCGCAAGCCGAATGTCAATACTCTCTGGCGGCGGGGTTTGTTATAGTTGCCGCCTTTTGAAATCCGGAAAGCGTTAGTATAAATCTATGGACACACAAGGGCAGGCGCGCGTCAATCCGTGGCCGCTGATGGCGGCGGCGGCTTTTGTTTTGTTGGTAACCATCGGCATGCGGATGTCGCTGGGGCTGTTTGTGCAGCCGGTGGTGAACACCACGGCTTTGTCGGTGGCGCAGTTCAGTCTGGTGATTGCGGTGTTCCAGCTGATGTGGGGCGTGGCGCAGCCGGTAACGGGCGTGCTGGCCGACCGCTTTGGCGCGCGCAGGATTTTGTGCGGCGGCGCGCTGCTGTTGGCGGCGGGCTGTTTCCTTGTGCCGCTGCTGCCGACGCTGTGGGGGATGCTGCTCACCATCGGCCTACTGCTGGCGTTCGGCACGGGCGCGGGCGGGTTTTCCATCATTATGGGACAACTCGCGGCGAAGCTGCCGCCGCAGATGCGCGGTTTTGCCTCGGGGGCGGTGAACGCGGGCGGTTCGGCGGGGCAGTTTCTGTTCGCGCCGCTGGTGCAGGGGCTGCTGGTGCTGCCGTGGGCGGGCTGGCAGGGGGTGTTTTATGTGTGGGGCGGCATCGCGCTGCTGATTGTGCCGACGGCGTGGCTGCTGACGCGCGGCGGCGGTTTTCAGACGGCCTCCCATGCGGCGGAGCACGATGGACGGGGCTTGAAGGCGGTGCTCTCGGACGCGCTGCGCAACCGCAGCTATCTGCTGGTGCACGCGGGCTTTTTCACCTGCGGTTTCCACATCGCCTTTCTGGTTACCCATCTGCCGACGGAAATCGCCATGTGCGGGCTGCCGCCGAAGGTGGCGTCGGCTTCGCTGGCGGTAATCGGCTTGGCCAATATTGCCGGCTGCCTGTTTTCGGGCTGGTGCGTGGGGCGGTTTCGGAGCAAATACGTTTTGTTCGGGCTGTATGCCTCGCGGGTGCTGATGGTGGCGGCCTATCTCGCCGCGCCGCGCACCGATATGAATTTCTATATTTTCGCCGCCGCGCTGGGCTTTACCTGGCTGGCGACGGTCGCTCCCACCGCCGCGCTGACGGGCAAGCTGTTCGGCACGCGCTATCTGGCGACGCTGTTCGGCCTCACCATGCTCAGCCACCAGGTCGGCGGTTTTCTCGGCGCGTATGTCGGCGGGCGGGTGGTAACGGCCTTCGGCAGCTACGGCTGGATGTGGTACGCCGACATGCTGCTGGCGGGCACGGCCGCGCTGTTGAACCTGCCGATACGCGAGCCGCGTGTGAATAAGTAAAGCCGCAGGGTCTGTTGACATTCGGTTTGCGGCGTGCCGGATAAGGCCGTCTGAAAACCCTGCCGAAGCGGGCAAACGGTTTTTCAGACGGCCTTTGGCGTTTCCCGCGCGGCAATGCAGTGTTTCCCGCCGCCGCTTTTGCCGCCCGGCCTTTTCCCGTAGAATGCCGCCTTTATTTTGTTTCAGACGGCCTCTGCCGCAGAGGCCGTCTGAAAACGTATCTGTAAAGCAATAATATGATTAAAAAAGTTTTTTCGTGGTTTGAAAGCCGGATTGAAACCTATCCCGAAGCAGTGTCGCTGTCGCCGAAAAAGGGGCTGTTTCCGTTTATGTGGTCGGCCACCGAGGGCGTGCGCAAGTGGATTGTGATCCTCGGCCTGATGACGGCGGGCATCGGCATTATGGAAGCCCTGCTGTTTCAGTTTATGGGCAAGGTGGTGGACTGGCTGGGCAAGTACACGCCCGATACGCTGTTTGCCGAAAAGGGCTGGCAGCTTGCCGCGATGGCGGCGATGATGGTGTTCGGCGTGCTGTGGACGTTTCTCACGTCCAACGTGCGTTTGCAGACTTTGCAGGGCGTGTTCCCCATGCGATTGCGCTGGAATTTCCACCGCCTGATGCTGGGGCAGAGCCTTGGTTTTTATCAGGACGAATTTGCCGGGCGCGTGTCGGCCAAAGTGATGCAGACCGCGCTTGCGCTGCGCGATGTGGTGATGACCGTGGCTGATATGGTGGTGTATGTGCTGGTGTATTTCATCACTTCGGGCGTGATTCTGATTGCGCTCGACAGCTGGCTGCTGCTGCCCTTTATCGGCTGGATCATCGGCTTTGTTTTGGTGATGAAGCTCTTGATTCCCAAGCTCGGCCGCACCGCCGCCGCGCAGGCCGACGCGCGTTCGCTGATGACCGGCCGCATTACCGACGCTTATTCCAACATCACCACGGTAAAACTGTTTTCCCACGGCGCGCGCGAAGCGGCCTACGCCAAGCAGTCGATGGAAGAATTTATGGTAACGGTGCACGCGCAGATGCGGCTGGCCACGCTGCTGTACACGTGCAGTTTTATCGTGAACACTTCGCTCACGCTCTCCACCGCCGCGCTGGGTATCTGGCTCTGGCATCAGGGGCAGGTGGGCGTGGGCGCGGTGGCCACGGCCACGGCGATGGCTTTGCGCGTCAACGGTTTGTCGCAACACATCATGTGGGAATCCGCCCGCCTGTTTGAAAACGTCGGCACGGTTTCAGACGGCATGGGCACGCTCTCCAAACCGCAGACGATTTTGGACAAACCCGCCGCGCTGCCGCTGAAAGTGAATCACGGCGAAATCAAGTTTGACCATGTGGATTTCTCCTACGAAGCGGGCAAACCGCTGCTCAACGGCTTCAACCTCACCATCCGCCCCGGCGAGAAAGTCGGCCTGATCGGCCGCAGCGGCGCGGGCAAATCCACCATCGTGAACCTGCTTTTGCGCTTTTACGAACCGCAGAGCGGCACGATTACCATCGACGGCCAAAACGTCAACGACGTAACCCAAGAAAGCCTGCGCGCCCAAATCGGTTTGGTAACGCAAGACACCTCGCTGCTGCACCGCTCCGTGCGCGACAACATCGTTTACGGCCGCCCCGACGCGAGCGACGAAGAAATGTTTTCCGCCGCCGAACGCGCCGAAGCCGCCGGTTTTATCCCCAACCTGTCCGACGCGAAAGGGCGGCGCGGCTACGACGCGCATGTGGGTGAGCGCGGCGTGAAACTTTCCGGCGGCCAACGCCAGCGCATCGCCATCGCCCGCGTCATGCTCAAAGACGCGCCGATTCTGCTTTTGGACGAAGCCACCAGCGCGCTGGACTCCGAAGTGGAAGCCGCCATTCAGGAAAGCCTCGACAAAATGATGGACGGCAAAACCGTGATCGCCATCGCCCACCGCCTCTCCACCATCGCCGCGATGGACAGGCTCATCGTGCTCGACAAAGGCCGCATCGTCGAAGAGGGCAGCCACGCCGAACTTTTGGCGCAAAACGGCCTCTACGCGAAACTCTGGTCGCGCCAGAGCGGCGGTTTTTTGAGCGAACACCACGATTAGGACGTGAGGCCGTCTGAAAAAACGGAAACGGGTTTTTCAGACGGCCTTTCATCGTGGATACAGATCAAGAGTATCTGTCGTAGGCTGGGCTTCAGCCCGGCTCACTCGCTATTTTCACAATATTTTGCTGGGCTGAAGCCCAGCCTGCAATGGATAATTTTTATTTTGTCCCGCTATACATGCAGTGGACAAGGGAAAACGCAATGCCTCAGCCAAACGAACGCGAAGCCTGGCTCAAACTCGCCCTGATGCCCCACATCGGCGCGGAAACCTTTTTGCAGCTGGTCAAACACTTCGGCACCGCCGCCGACGCATGGCGGGCGGGTTTGGACGACGCGCGCCCCTTCCTCCCGCGCAAACAGGCGCAGCAGGCATGGGCGGCACGGCGCGGCGAGGCCGAACGCGCCGCCGAAGCCGCCCTGCGCTGGGAAGCGGGCGAGGGCTGCCGCCTGCTGCTGTTGTGCGACGACGACTTCCCCGCCCTGCTCGGCGAAGGCATGACCCCGCCGCCCCTGCTGTTTCTGCGCGGCAACGCCGAACTGCTGCGCCGCCCCGCCGCCGCCATCGTCGGCAGCCGCCACGCCACCCCGCAGGCCGAACGCATCGCGCACGACTTCGGCCGCGCCCTCGCGCAGCAGGGCATCGCCGTCGTCTCCGGCATGGCCGCCGGCATCGACACCGCCGCCCATCGCGGCGCATTGCAGGGCGCGGGCGGCACCATAGCCGTGTGGGGCACCGGCATCGACCGCATCTACCCGCCGTCCAACAAAAACCTCGCCTATGAAATCGCCGAACACGGCCTGATTGTCAGCGAGTTCCCGCTCGGCACCCGCCCGCTGGCCGGCAACTTCCCGCGCCGCAACCGCATCATCGCCGCCCTCGCGCAGGCCGTGCTGGTGGTGGAAGCCGCCCTCGAATCCGGCTCGCTCATCACCGCGCGTCTGGCGGCGGAAATGGGGCGCGAAGTGATGGCCCTGCCCGGCTCCATCGACAACCCGCACAGCAAAGGCTGCCACAAGCTCATCAAAGAAGGCGCGAAACTCACCGAATCGCTGGAAGACATTCTCAGCGAATGCCCGCAACTGTTGCCAAACGGCGCGGCTTCATCATATGCTATAAATAAAGACGCGCAGCGCGGTGTTCAGACGGCCTCAAACGCCAAACAGAGGCCGTCTGAAAACATACCCGCCGCCGCGCCGACGGAGCGGCCGTCCGAACAAACGGCGGCGCAGGCGCAGACAGGCGGCGCGGACGCAAACCCGCTGCTCGCGGCCATGGGTTACAGCCCCGTCCACCCCGACGCGCTGGCCGAGAGCCTCGGCCGCCCCGCCGCCGACATCTTCGCCGAACTGCTCGAACTCGAACTCGAAGGCCGCGTCGCCGCAGCGGCCGGCGGCTGCTACCAGCGGGTCGGCTGAACGCGCAAGAGGCCGTCTGAAAACCGGAAAACACGCTTTTCAGACGGCCGGACATTTGAATGGAAAACAGAAAACAGAGAACAGAGAACGGACATGGCGGAACTGATAGCCTTTCTGATCGAAAACTTCCAAGACTTCGCCGACTGCCCCACCGGCGGCGACTTGGGCAACATCCTTGAAGAAGTCGGTTTCGGAGAAAGCGAAATCCGCAAAATCCTCACCCTGATCGACGTGCTGAACGAAGAAAAACACCTGCACACCGGCCGCCAGAGCGAAAACGGCCTGCGGGCATACTGGCCGCAGGAAACCGAACGCCTGCCCGCCGAAGTGCGCGGCCTGCTGCACTCGCTGGAACAGGCCGGCGCGCTGGACGCGGGGCAGCGCGAGTTCGTCATCAACGCCCTGATGTTCCTGCCCGCCGACGAAATAACCGCCGACACCGCCAAAGTGATGACGCTGCTGGTGCTGTGGGCGCAAAACGCCGAACTGCCCGTGCTGGTCGGCGACGAGCTGATGGCCGCGCTGCACGGCAAGGCTACCATGCATTAAAAACGCCGTCCGCCAACACATTAACCGCAAGCCCGTTTCTTTTCAGACGGCCTGACCCACAAGGACAGGCCGTCTGAAAGCACCGAAACGGCGTATTTACCCATACCGGAGAAAACGAAAATGGCAAAAAACCTACTCATCGTCGAATCGCCCTCCAAAGCCAAAACCTTAAAAAAATACTTGGGCGGCGATTTTGAAATTCTGGCCTCCTACGGCCATGTGCGCGACCTTGTGCCCAAAAACGGCGCGGTCGATCCCGACAACCAGTTCGCCATGAAATACCAGCTTGTCGCCCGCAACGCCAAACACGTCGATGCCATCGTCGCCGAAGCCAAACAGGCCGAAAACATCTATCTCGCCACCGACCCGGATAGGGAAGGCGAAGCGATTTCGTGGCACTTGCTGGAAATCCTCAAATCCAAACGCGGTCTGAAAAACATCCGTCCGCAGCGCGTCGTGTTTCACGAAATCACCAAAAACGCCGTGCTCGATGCCATCGCCCACCCGCGCGAGTTGGAAATCAACCTCGTCGATGCCCAGCAGGCTCGCCGCGCACTCGATTATCTGGTCGGCTTCAACCTCTCGCCGCTGTTGTGGAAAAAAATCCGTCGCGGCCTCTCCGCAGGCCGCGTGCAAAGCCCCGCGCTGCGTCTGATTTGCGAGCGCGAAAACGAAATCCGCGCCTTTGAAGCGCAGGAATATTGGACGGTGCACCTCGACAGCCACAAAGGGCGCGGCAAATTCACCGCCAAGCTGATGCAGTTCGACGGTAAAAAACTCGAACAGTTCGACATGCCGTCTGAAACCGCGCAGGCCGAAGTGCTGGCCGCGCTCGAAGGCAGAGAAGCCGTCGTGTCTGCCGTGGAAAAGAAAAAGCGCAGCCGCAACCCCGCCGCGCCGTTCACCACCTCGACCATGCAGCAGGACGCAGTACGCAAGCTCGGCATGACCACCGACCGCACCATGCGCACCGCCCAACAGCTTTACGAAGGCATCGACGTAGGGCAGGGTGCAATCGGTCTGATCACCTATATGCGTACCGACAGCGTGAATCTTGCCGACGAAGCACTCACCGAAATCCGCCACTACATCGAAAACAAAATCGGCAAAGAATACCTGCCCGCCTCGGCCAAGCAGTACAAAACCAAATCGAAAAACGCGCAGGAAGCCCACGAAGCCATCCGCCCGACTTCCGTTTACCGCACGCCCGAAAGTGTGAAACCGTTTCTCACCGCCGACCAGTTCAAGCTCTACCAAATGATTTGGCAGCGCACCGTCGCCTGCCAGATGACCCCCGCCAAATTCGACCAAACCACGGTGGACATCGCCGTGGGCAAAGGCGTGTTCCGCGTAACCGGCCAGGTGCAGACCTTTGCCGGCTTTTTGAGCGTGTATGAAGAAAGCAGCGAGGAAGAAGAGGGCGAAGAGGGCAAAAAACTGCCCGAAATGGCCGAGGGCGACACACTGCCGGTTGACAAACTCTACGGCGAACAGCATTTCACCACCCCGCCGCCGCGCTACAACGAAGCCACGCTGGTCAAAGCCTTGGAAGAATACGGTATCGGCCGCCCTTCCACTTACGCCAGCATTATTTCCACGCTCAAAGACCGCGAATACGTTACGCTGGAACAAAAACGCTTCATGCCCACCGACACCGGCGACATCGTCAACAAATTCCTGACCGACCACTTCGCCCAATACGTCGATTACCACTTCACCGCCAAACTCGAAGACCAGCTCGACGAAATCGCCAACGGCAAACGCGAGTGGATACCGGTGATGGACAAATTCTGGAAGCCGTTCCAAAAACAGGTTGCCGAAAAAGAAGGCATCGAACGCGCCAAATTCACCACCGAAGAATTGGACGAAACCTGCCCCAAATGCGGCGAACACAAGCTGCAAATCAAGTTCGGCAAGATGGGGCGTTTCGTCGCCTGCGCGGGTTATCCTGAGTGCAGCTACACCCGCAACGTCAACGAAACCGCCGAAGAAGCCGCCGAGCGCATCGCCAAAGCCGAAGCCGAACAGGCCGAACTCGACGGGCGCGAGTGCCCCAAATGCGGCGGACGGCTGGTGTACAAATACAGCCGCACCGGCAGCAAATTCATCGGCTGCGCCAACTATCCGAAGTGCAAACACATCGAACCCTTGGAAAAACCCAAAGACACCGGCGTGGAATGCCCGCAGTGCAAAAAAGGGCATCTGGTCGAGCGCAAATCCCGCTACGGCAAACTGTTTTACAGCTGCAGCACTTATCCCGACTGCAACTACGCCACATGGAATCCGCCGCTGGCCGAAGAATGCCCCAACTGCCACTGGCCGGTGCTGACCGTCAAAACCACCAAACGCTGGGGTGTGGAAAAAGTCTGCCCGCAGAAAGAATGCGGCTGGAAAGAACAAATCGAACCGCCCGCACCGAAAGAATAAGGCATTCGGTTTGATGGATAAAAGGCCGTCTGAAAACGGAAAAATGGTTTTCAGACGGCCTTTCTGCGCCCGCAACACCGATTGGCTATCATGCGCGGCCTAATCTTTGGAGGCCTTCTGAAAGACTGTCGGCCGTTTTCAGACGGCCTCAGCCTGCCTTTGCCGCAGAATTGGCTATAATGCGCCGCAGACAAAACGACAGAGGCCGTCTGAAAAACAGAAGGCGGCTTCCGTTTCACGCGATATTTTCAGACGGCCTTCGGTATCCGATAAGGCCGTCTGAAAACCACAGGGAGAAAATCATGCGTACAACCAAACCCATCCTGCTTTTACCCGTCGCACTCGCCCTGCTGGCGGCCTGCGGCCAAAACGCTGAAAACAGCGCCCCCGCCGCCTATGCCCCTGCCGCCGCAGCGGCGGAATACGGCGAAGCCGCGGCCAATCAGGAAACGGCCGTCCGCGCCGACAGCATGGTATTGGCGCAGAAAGCGGAAGGGCGGCAGCTCGTCGTGGAAGCCGATATTGCGTTCAAAACCGAAAACACGCGGCAGACCGTGGCGGAGGTGGAAAAACTCACGCTGCAATACGGCGGTTTCATCGAAAAAAGCGGCATTTCCGCCTCGGTGTCCGACGAACAGACTTATCCGCAACAGGACGGACAGCTGCTGGTTATCCGCCGCTACGGGCAGACGGGTGATATGACCGTGCGCCTGCCGAAAGACAAAACGGCGGACTTTTTGCGCGATATGCAGAAACACATCGTGTTTTTGCAGGAACAGAATTTCAGCGCGGCCGATGTCGCCCTCGATTTGCGCCGCGCCGCTTTGGAAGCCGCACGGCAGCGCGAGTTGGCCGAACATTTGCAGAACACCGCCGATTCTGCGGAAAAAAGCGACAAAAGCGGTACGGCCGACGTGCAGGTCAGGCAGTCCGACGCCCGCGCGCAGCAGGAATACGCCGAATTGCAGCGGGCATACTGGCAGGACAGAGTGGATTTCGCCACCGTACGCCTGCGCTTCGAGCAGCCCGAAGCCGTGTTCCGCTACACCCGTCCCGACAGCGACGCCGAAGCGCGGCAGTATGCGCCGTCGTTTTGGCAGTCGGCCGGCGTGATGCTGAAACAGGGCTGGGCGGGCTGCGTGCGCCTGATGCTGTTTGCCGTCGCGCTGTGGCCGCTGTGGCTGCTTGCCGCCGCCGGTTCGGCCATTTGGCGTGCATTGCGCAAACGCGGCAGGAGAAAAACATGAGCCATCCGAAACACCATAACCAAGTCCGTATCATCGGTGGCACGCACCGGGGGCGAAAAATCGCCTTCCCCGTTGCAGACGGCCTGCGCCCCACGCCCGACAGCGTGCGCGAAAAACTGTTCAACTGGCTCGGCCAGGATTTGACGGGGCAAACCGTGCTCGACCTGTTCGCCGGCAGCGGCGCGCTCGGCTTCGAGTCTGCCTCGCGCGGCGCGGCAAAAGTCGTCATGGTCGAAGCGGACAGGCAGACCGCGCAAAACCTGACGCGCCACGCGGCGCAGTTCGGCTGGAACGGCACGACGGTGTCCGTATTCTGTCGCAGTGCCGCCGCCTTTCTGCACGGTTGCGCCGAAACATTCGACACCGTTTTCCTCGATCCGCCGTTTGCATGGCGGCAGTGGCCGGATTTGTTCGCCGCGCTGGAAGGCTGTCTGAAAACCGACGCGCGCGTCTATATCGAAGCGGCGCGTCTGCCCGAGTTGCCCGAATGGCTCGCCATACTGCGCGAAGGCAGGTCGGGGCAGGGCAGGCATCTTTTGGCCGCCCGCCGCACAGAACAGCCGAATTAATGATAACTATTTATTAAACATATAAAAAACAATAAACTAACGGAAAGCGTGCTATAATCCGTGCCCGATAAAATTCCAAGCACACACACTTCAAGAAGGATTCACCATGTCGCTCTTCATTACCGATGAGTGCATCAACTGCGACGTCTGCGAACCGGAATGCCCCAACGATGCCATCTCGCAAGGCGAGGAAATCTACGAAATCAATCCGAACCTCTGCACCCAGTGCGTCGGACATTACGACGAACCCCAGTGCCAGCAGGTCTGTCCCGTCGACTGCATCCTGATAGACGAGGAGCATCCAGAAACGCACGACGAGCTGTACGCCAAATACATCCGCATCATCGAAGAAAAATAAAAAAACAATTAAACCAACGTAAAGATGTACTTAGTTTTGATTTGCGCGGTTTCTGCAAAATTATTCCGATTTCACGCTTGACGGTATCGCCGGCGGTTGGTATTATTGCGCTTCTCTTTTGGTGGGATTCCCGAGCGGTCAAAGGGGGCAGACTGTAAATCTGTTGCGAGAGCTTCGAAGGTTCGAATCCTTCTCCCACCACCATATTCCGACTCGTTGGAGCAGAATTCCGGCAGTAAGTATGCGGGTGTAGCTCAATGGTAGAGCAGAAGCCTTCCAAGCTTACGGTGAGGGTTCGATTCCCTTCACCCGCTCCAATAATCTATCGGCCCATGTAGCTCAGGGGTAGAGCACTCCCTTGGTAAGGGAGAGGTCGGCAGTTCAAATCTGCCCATGGGCACCAAATAATCTTTTCGTTTTATTTTATTTCTCAGATAGGAAGTTTGCCATGGCAAAGGAAAAATTCGAACGCAGCAAACCGCACGTAAACGTTGGTACCATCGGTCACGTCGACCATGGCAAAACCACCCTCACCGCTGCACTCACCACCATTTTGGCTAAAAAATTCGGCGGCGCGGCCAAAGCCTACGACCAAATCGACAACGCCCCCGAAGAAAAAGCACGCGGCATCACCATCAACACCTCGCACGTCGAATACGAAACCGAAGGCCGCCACTACGCCCACGTAGACTGCCCGGGACACGCCGACTACGTGAAAAACATGATTACCGGTGCCGCCCAGATGGACGGCGCGATTCTGGTATGTTCCGCTGCCGACGGCCCCATGCCCCAGACCCGCGAACACATCCTGCTCGCCCGCCAGGTAGGCGTACCCTACATCATCGTCTTCATGAACAAATGCGATATGGTGGACGACGAAGAACTGCTCGAACTAGTCGAAATGGAAATCCGCGACCTGCTCAACAGCTACGAATTCCCGGGCGACGACGTGCCGATCATCAAAGGCTCCGCCCTCAAAGCACTGGAAGGCGACACCTCCGAAATCGGCGAAACCGCGATCTTCGCCCTGGCCGACGCTCTGGACAGCTACATCCCCACCCCCGAGCGCGCCGTAGACAAACCCTTCCTGCTGCCGATTGAAGACGTATTCTCCATCTCCGGCCGCGGTACCGTGGTAACCGGCCGCGTAGAGCGCGGCATCATCCACGTCGGCGACGAAATCGAAATCGTCGGCCTGAAAGAAACCCAAAAAACCACCTGCACCGGCGTCGAAATGTTCCGCAAACTGCTCGACGAAGGCCAGGCAGGCGACAATGTCGGCGTACTGCTGCGCGGTACCAAACGCGAAGAAGTGGAACGCGGCCAAGTGCTGGCCAAACCCGGCACCATCACCCCGCACACCAAATTCAAAGCCGAAGTGTACGTGCTGAGCAAAGAAGAGGGCGGCCGCCACACCCCGTTCTTCGCCAACTACCGTCCCCAGTTCTACTTCCGCACCACCGACGTAACCGGAGCGGTAACTCTGGAAGAAGGCGTGGAAATGGTGATGCCCGGTGAAAACGTAACCATCACCGTAGAGCTGATCGCCCCGATCGCCATGGAAGAAGGTCTGCGCTTCGCCATCCGCGAAGGCGGCCGCACCGTGGGTGCCGGCGTGGTTTCTACTGTAATCGCTTAAATTATACAGGCCAGTAGCTCAATTGGTAGAGTATCGGTCTCCAAAACCGAGGGTTGGGGGTTCGAAACCCTCCTGGCCTGCCAGACAAAAACTAACCGGCCTTGTGTCGGTTAGTTTTTTATATTGATTGGTGTAAATTATGTCCAAGCAAGAACCTGAAGGTAAAGTTGTTACAGGTATGATCGCTAACGATAGATTGCAGCAGCAGGTTAGACAAGTAAGAAAGTCAGCCGTATCAGTTGCAATTAGGATGATTTTTGTATTGCTTGTTATCGCAGGCGTGGTCTCGTTGTTTCAGTACAGGCCGGATATACCGTCTTATATGCAGAACATAATAATTGCTGCATCTGTCATTTTGATTATGGTCATCTGTGTGTGGGGAAATTTTTATCGGCTTATCCGTTATATCCGAGAGTCAATAACTGAATTGAAAAAGGTGGTGTGGCCTGAAAAATCATATACCATTAGGATGACTGGATTTGTTTTGGTCTTTGTTGCCATCCTTGCTACCTTTATTTATGGTGTGGATACCATGGTTTCTTGGGTATTGTTTGATCTTCTGATGCGATAGGGGGTATTTATGGCTAAGCAGTGGTACGTTATCCAGGCTTATTCGGGATTTGAAAAAAACGTTCAGAAAACTCTGAAAGAACGTATTATTCGAGAGAATATGGAGCAGTATTTTGGGGAAATATTAGTTCCTGTTGAAGAAGTTGTTGATATAAAAAACGGTCGCCGTACGGTTAGTGAGAGAAAGTTTTTTCCAGGATATGTCCTAGTAGAAATGGAAATGTCTGACGACTCTTGGCATCTTGTAAAGAGTACGCCTAGGGTGTCTGGTTTCGTCGGAGGGGTTGCTAACCGCCCTCTTCCTATTTCGCAAAAAGAAGTTGAGACAATCATGGCTCAAGTTCAAGTTGATGGGGAAAAACCCAAGCCTAGAGTATCGTTTGAAATCGGGCAACGGGTTCGTGTTAATGAAGGCCCTTTTGCCGATTTTAACGGCATTGTGGAGGAGGTTAATTACGAACGCAACAAATTGCGTGTTTCGGTTCAGATTTTTGGAAGGGAAACACCAGTCGAACTGGAATTTGGGCAGGTCGAGAAAAATTAGCATCTATCTTTATGAAATTTAAGATCTGCTTGATTTTTAATTTTTCTAGTTGTAAAATACAAAATTCGTCAATTTGGGGAGCAGTATTTAAGATACTGCGTTTAACCCGTTTTAGGAGCTTTTTAAGTGGCAAAAAAAATAATCGGCTATATTAAGCTGCAGATTCCTGCAGGCAAAGCAAACCCTTCTCCTCCTGTTGGCCCGGCTTTGGGTCAGCGAGGATTGAATATTATGGAGTTTTGTAAGGCATTTAACGCTGCAACTCAAGGTATGGAGCCAGGTCTTCCCATTCCGGTTGTTATTACTGCATTTGCGGATAAGTCTTTTACTTTTATCATGAAAACTCCGCCGGCTTCTATTTTACTGAAAAAGGCAGCCGGTTTGCAAAAAGGCAGTTCTAATCCGCTGACCAATAAAGTTGGTAAATTAACTCGCACCCAGTTGGAAGAAATTGCTAAAACCAAAGAGCCCGATCTGACTGCTGCTGACTTGGATGCTGCGGTTCGTACTATTGCAGGTTCTGCCCGTTCTATGGGCTTGGATGTGGAGGGTGTGTAATGGCTAAAGTATCTAAACGATTGAAGGCGTTACGCTCTTCTGTAGAAGCTAACAAATTGTACGCAATTGATGAAGCAATCGCTTTGGTTAAAAAAGCGGCTACTGCTAAGTTTGATGAATCTGTAGATGTTTCTTTCAACTTGGGTGTGGATCCTCGTAAGTCTGATCAGGTTATCCGTGGCTCTGTTGTTTTGCCCAAAGGTACAGGTAAAACTACTCGTGTAGCCGTGTTTGCTCAGGGTGCAAATGCTGAAGCAGCCAAAGCAGCTGGTGCAGATATTGTCGGTTTTGAAGATTTGGCTGCCGAAATCAAAGGTGGTAATCTAAATTTTGACGTAGTAATTGCCTCTCCTGATGCTATGCGCATTGTTGGTCAGCTTGGTACTATTTTGGGTCCGCGTGGTTTGATGCCGAACCCTAAGGTGGGTACCGTTACCCCTAATGTTGCAGAAGCTGTTAAGAATGCTAAAGCCGGTCAGGTCCAATACCGTACTGATAAGGCAGGTATTGTTCATGCAACAATTGGCCGTGCTTCTTTTGAAGAGACCGCGTTGAAAGAGAATTTCAGCGCATTGTTGGATGCTATTGTCAAAGCCAAACCTGCTGCTGCAAAAGGGCAGTATTTGAAAAAGATTGCTGTGTCCAGCACTATGGGTTTGGGTGTGCGTGTTGACGTATCAAGCGTTAACAGCTAAGGAATTTCAGGCAGTCTGAATTTTCAGGCTGTTTGGATTTGGGCTACTTATCAAGATTAAGTAGATGTCCAAGACCGTAGGGATCGCAAGATTTAATCGTAAAAGCCCTACGCAGACGGTAGTCCTGAAACGTATTACGAGATTGCTTGTAAGATGTCTTTTTAGGTTACCGCGCTGGTGGAATACTGTTTCGGTATTTCGTTGATAAACAGTGGGAGGTAGACCTTGAGTCTCAATATTGAAACCAAGAAAGCAGCCGTTGAAGAGATTAGTGCAGCGATTGCCAATGCACAGACTCTAGTGGTTGCAGAATATCGCGGTATCAGTGTTGCCAGTATGACAGAGCTTCGTGCGAATGCACGTAAAGAAGGCGTATATCTGCGCGTTCTGAAAAATACTTTGGCTCGTCGCGCAGTAGAAGGTACTTCATTTGTCGGATTGGCGGACAGTATGGTTGGTCCGCTTGTTTACGCTGCATCTGAAGATGCTGTTGCTGCTGCAAAAGTGCTGCATCAATTCGCGAAAAAAGATGAAAAAATCGTTATTAAGGCCGGTTCTTACAATGGCGAAGTAATGAGTGCCGCTCAAGTTGCTGAGTTGGCTTCCATTCCGAGTCGTGAGGAGTTGCTGTCCAAACTGCTATTTGTTATGCAGGCACCTTTGTCTGGTCTTGCGCGTGGTCTGGCTGCTCTGGCAGAGAAAAAAGCAGGCGAAGAGACTGCTTAATCAAGTCGATTTTTATTTGAGATTTTATTTTAAATACAATTATTGGAGTTTGAATAGCATGGCTATCACTAAAGAAGACATTTTGGAAGCAGTTGGTTCTTTGACTGTAATGGAGCTGAACGATCTGGTTAAAGCATTTGAAGAAAAATTCGGTGTATCTGCCGCAGCTGTTGCTGTTGCTGCCGGTCCTGCCGCTGGTGCTGCCGCTGCAGAAGAGAAAACTGAATTTGATGTTGTTTTGGCTTCTGCCGGCGATCAGAAAGTTGGTGTGATTAAGGTTGTCCGTGCCGTTACCGGCTTAGGTTTGAAAGAAGCTAAAGATTTGGTTGATGGCGCGCCCAAAACCATCAAGGAAGGCGTATCCAAAGCTGAAGCTGAAGACATTCAGAAACAACTGGAAGAAGCCGGCGCAAAAGTCGAAATCAAATAAGCTTTACGTATATAAAGGCTGGCAGCTCGTCTGCCAGCCTTATTGTGTCTATTATTTTTTAATGTAAAAGTTTACTTAATTTTTCATTTTTAATTTAGTTAATTAAAATTTAAGTAAATTTTCTTGTGCTTTAACGGGGATATACCCCTTGATGTTTTTAGACGGCCTCAGTAATGGGACGGATTAATTAATCGTTATTTTTGGAGTAGTGCGCCATGACTTATTCTTTTACCGAGAAAAAGCGTATCCGTAAAAGTTTTGCCAAGCGTGAAAACGTATTGGAAGTGCCTTTTTTGCTGGCCACCCAGCTTGATTCTTATGCCAAATTTCTGCAACAGGAAAAAGCCTACGACAAACGCGAAGACGAAGGTTTGCAGGCGGCATTCAATTCGATTTTTCCTATTGTGAGTCATAACGGTTATGCGCGTTTAGAATTTGTCCACTACGTTTTGGGTGAGCCGCTGTTTGATATTCCCGAATGTCAGTTGCGCGGTATTACTTATGCTGCTCCTTTGCGTGCGCGTATCCGCTTGGTGATTTTAGATAAGGAATCCAGCAAGCAGGACGTGGTTAAGGAAGTGCGTGAAAACGAGGTCTATATGGGAGAAATCCCGTTGATGACGCCCAGCGGTTCTTTCATTATCAATGGCACCGAGCGCGTTATCGTTTCGCAGCTCCATCGCTCGCCGGGTGTTTTCTTCGAGCATGACAGGGGTAAAACGCACTCTTCGGGAAAACTGCTGTTCTCCGCCCGCATCATTCCTTACCGTGGTTCTTGGTTGGATTTTGAATTTGATCCGAAAGATTTGCTGTATTTCCGCATTGACCGCCGCCGAAAAATGCCGGTAACCATTCTGTTGAAGGCGCTGGGCTATACCAACGAACAAATCTTGGACACTTTTTACGATAAAGAAACCTTTTATCTGTTGAAGGACGGTGTGCGTACCGATTTGGTGGCAGGCCGTCTGAAAGGCGAGACTGCCAAGTTGGACATTGTCGATAAAAACGGCAATGTTTTGGTGGCAGCAGGCAAGCGCATCAATGCCAAACATATCCGCGATATTGAAAAAGCCGGATTGAAGCACCTGCCTGTTGAGGCGGATGCTTTGGTCGGTAAAGTTCTTGCACGGGATGTGGTGGCGGAAGATACAGGGGAAGTATTGGCTCTTGCCAATGATGAGATTACCGAGGAATTGCTGGCTCAGTTTGATATCAACGGAGTGAAAGAAATCCACACGTTGTACATCAATGATTTGGACCAAGGCGGCTATATTTCGGCTACTTTGCGCACCGATGAAACCAACGGGCAGCATGCTGCACGTATTGCCATCTACCGTATGATGCGCCCGGGCGAGCCGCCTACCGACGAGGCAGTTGAGTTGCTGTTTAACCGGCTGTTTTTCAACGAAGACAGCTATGATTTGTCGCGCGTCGGACGTATGAAATTCAACACCCGTACCTACGAACAGAAGTTGAGTGAGGAACAGAAAAACTCGTGGTATGGCCGCTTGTTGAATGAAACTTTCGCCGGTGCTGCCGAAAAGGGCGGTTTCGTGCTGAATGTGGAGGACATCGTGGCTTCCATCGCTACTTTGGTTGAATTGCGTAACGGACACGGCGAAGTGGACGATATCGACCATTTGGGCAACCGCCGCGTGCGTTCGGTTGGCGAATTGGCGGAAAACCAGTTCCGAAGCGGCCTTTCCCGTGTCGAACGCGCAGTGAAAGAACGTTTGAACCAAGCCGAATCGGAAAACCTGATGCCTACTGATCTGATTAACGCCAAACCGGTTTCTGCGGCCATTAAGGAATTTTTCGGTTCAAGCCAGCTCTCGCAGTTTATGGATCAGACCAATCCTTTGTCGGAAATCACCCACAAACGCCGTGTCTCCGCGCTCGGTCCGGGCGGTTTGACCCGCGAACGCGCCGGCTTTGAAGTACGCGACGTGCACCCGACCCACTATGGCCGCGTTTGCCCGATTGAAACACCGGAAGGCCCGAACATCGGCCTGATCAACTCGCTCTCGGTTTACGCGCGCACCAACGAATACGGCTTTTTGGAAACGCCGTACCGCCGTGTGGTAAACGGCAAAGTAACCGACGAAATCGAATATCTCTCTGCGATTGAAGAAGGCCGTTTTGTGATTGCGCAGGCCAACGCCGCATTAGACAGCAAAGGCCGTCTGACCGACGATTTGGTAACCTGCCGCGAAAAAGGCGAAACCATCATGGCCACGGTTGACCGCGTGCAGTATATGGACGTGGCGACAGGTCAGGCGGTATCGGTTGCCGCCTCCCTGATTCCCTTCCTCGAACACGACGACGCCAACCGCGCGCTGATGGGTGCGAACATGCAGCGTCAGGCCGTGCCCTGTCTGCGTGCGGAAAAACCGATGGTGGGTACCGGCATCGAACGCGATGTAGCGGTAGACAGCGCGACAGCCATTGTTGCCCGTCGTGGCGGCGTGGTCGAATATGTCGATGCCAACCGCGTAGTGGTGCGTGTGCACGACGACGAGGCTGTGGCCGGCGAAGTGGGCGTGGACATCTACAATCTGGTGAAATTCACCCGCTCCAACCAATCCACCAACATCAACCAGCGTCCGGCCGTGAAAGCGGGCGATGTGTTGCAACGCGGCGACTTGGTGGCTGACGGCGCATCCACCGATTTGGGCGAACTGGCTCTGGGTCAGAACATGACCATCGCCTTTATGCCTTGGAACGGTTACAACTACGAAGACTCGATTCTGATCTCCGAAAAAGTGGCCGCCGACGACCGCTACACCTCCATCCATATCGAAGAGCTGAACGTTGTCGCCCGCGACACCAAACTCGGTGCCGAAGACATTACCCGCGACATTCCCAACCTGTCCGAGCGCATGCAAAGCCGTTTGGACGAATCCGGCATCGTTTACATCGGTGCGGAAGTGGAAGCAGGCGATGTGCTGGTGGGCAAGGTAACGCCCAAAGGCGAAACCCAGCTTACCCCCGAAGAAAAACTGCTGCGCGCTATCTTCGGCGAAAAAGCCTCCGATGTGAAAGACACTTCGCTGCGCATGCCCACCGGCATGAGCGGAACCGTGATCGACGTGCAGGTGTTCACCCGCGAAGGCATTCAGCGCGACAAACGCGCCCAGTCCATTATCGATGCTGAACTCAAACGTTACCGCCTTGATTTGAACGACCAACTGCGCATTTTCGACAACGACGCATTCGACCGTATCGAACGCATGATTGTCGGCCAAAAAGCCAACGGCGGCCCGATGAAGCTGGCCAAAGGCAGCGAAATTACTGCCGAATACCTGGCCAGCCTGCCGAGCAAGCACGACTGGTTCGACGTGCGCGTGGCCGATGAAAACATCGCCAAGCAGATGGAACTGATCAAAAGCAGCCTGCAAGACAAGCGCGAAGAAGCCGAAAGCCTGTTTGAAATCAAGAAAAAGAAAATGACCCAGGGCGACGAGTTGCAGCCGGGCGTGCAGAAAATGGTCAAAGTCTTCATCGCCATCAAACGCCGTTTGCAGGCGGGCGACAAAATGGCCGGCCGCCACGGCAACAAAGGCGTGGTATCGCGCATCCTGCCGGTGGAAGACATGCCCTACATGGCGGACGGACGTCCCGTGGACATCGTGCTCAACCCGCTGGGCGTACCCTCGCGCATGAACATCGGCCAGATTCTCGAAGTACATTTGGGCTGGGCGGCCAAAGGCATAGGCGAGCGCATCGGGCGCATGCTCGATGAGAAACGCAAGGTCAGGGAAATCCGCAAATTCCTCGACACCATGTACAACGGTAACCTCGGCGGTCCCGACCGGCACAAGGAAGACCTGTCGCAGCTTTCCGACGCGGAAATCCTCACTCTGGCGCAAAACCTGCGCAACGGCGCAACCTTTGCCTCGCCGGTGTTCGACGGCGCGCACGAGAGCGAAATCAAAGCCTTCCTCGAACTGGCCTACCCCAGCGACGACCCCGAAGTGCAGAAACTCGGTTTCAACGACACCAAAACCCAGATTACGCTCTACGACGGCCGCTCGGGCGAGCCTTTCGACCGCAAAGTAACCGTCGGCGTGATGCACTATCTGAAACTGCACCATTTGGTAGATGAAAAAATGCACGCCCGCTCCACCGGCCCCTACTCGCTCGTTACCCAGCAGCCCCTGGGCGGCAAAGCCCAATTCGGCGGCCAGCGTTTCGGCGAAATGGAGGTTTGGGCGTTGGAGGCTTACGGCGCGTCCTACACCTTGCAGGAAATGCTCACCGTGAAATCCGACGACGTGAACGGCCGCACCAAAATGTACGAAAACATCGTCAAAGGCGAACACAAAATCGATGCCGGTATGCCCGAATCCTTCAACGTACTGGTCAAAGAAATCCGTTCGCTGGGCTTGGACATCGACTTGGAACGTTACTGACAAACGGGTTTCAGACGGCCTTAGGACACACTGAGGCCGTCTGAAAAAGCCGTCCGCGCAGGCGCGCGGCAACGTATACCCGTTTTCAGACGGCCTTTCCCCGCTTGCGCCGCAGAGGCCGTCTGAAAAAAACATTCCAATCCCGTCCTACGGAACAAACCCATCCTTACCGAGGAACAAAAATGAAAGCATTGCTAGATTTGTTTAACCCCCTGCAAGCAGCAGGAATGGAAGAAGAATTCGACGCCATCAAAATCGGCATCGCCTCGCCCGAAACCATCCGCTCGTGGTCTTACGGCGAAGTGAAAAAACCCGAAACCATCAACTACCGCACCTTCAAACCCGAGCGCGACGGCCTCTTCTGCGCCAAAATCTTCGGCCCGGTAAAAGACTACGAATGCCTGTGCGGCAAATACAAACGCCTGAAATTCAAAGGCGTTACCTGCGAGAAATGCGGCGTGGAAGTAACCCTGTCCAAAGTGCGCCGCGAACGCATGGGACACATCGAACTGGCCGCCCCCGTCGCCCACATCTGGTTTTTGAAATCCCTGCCTTCCCGACTGGGCATGGTGCTGGACATGACTCTGCGCGACATCGAACGCGTCCTCTATTTTGAAGCCTTCGTCGTAACCGACCCCGGCATGACCCCGCTGCAACGCCGCCAGCTGCTGACCGAAGAAGACTACTATCAGAAGCTGGAAGAATACGGCGACGATTTCGACGCCAAAATGGGCGCGGAAGGCATCCGCGACCTGCTCGCCGGCCTCAACATCGCCGCCGAAGTGGAAACCCTGCGGCAGGAGCTGGAAAGCACCAATTCCGACACCAAAATCAAAAAAATCGCCAAACGCCTGAAAGTGCTGGAAGCCTTCCAGCGCAGCGGCATGAAGCTCGAATGGATGATTATGGACGTGCTGCCCGTGCTGCCGCCCGATTTGCGCCCGCTCGTCCCGCTGGACGGCGGCCGCTTCGCCACATCCGATTTGAACGACCTCTACCGCCGCGTCATCAACCGCAACAACCGCCTCAAACGCCTGCTCGAACTGCACGCGCCCGACATCATCGTGCGCAACGAAAAACGCATGTTGCAGGAAGCCGTCGATTCGCTGCTGGACAACGGCCGCCGCGGCAAAGCCATGACCGGCGCCAACAAACGCCCGCTCAAATCGCTGGCCGACATGATCAAAGGCAAAGGCGGCCGCTTCCGTCAAAACCTGCTGGGCAAACGCGTGGACTACTCCGGCCGCTCCGTGATTACCGTCGGCCCCTACCTGCGCCTGCACCAGTGCGGCCTGCCGAAAAAAATGGCCTTGGAGCTGTTCAAACCCTTCATCTTCCACAAACTCGAACTGCGCGGCGAAGCGTCCACCGTCAAAGCGGCGAAAAAACTGGTCGAGCAGGAAGTGCCCGTGGTTTGGGACATCTTGGACGAAGTCATCCGCGAACACCCCATCATGCTCAACCGCGCGCCCACCCTGCACCGCTTGGGCATTCAGGCGTTCGAGCCGATTCTGATCGAAGGCAAAGCCATCCAGCTGCATCCCTTGGTGTGCGCCGCGTTCAACGCCGACTTCGACGGCGACCAAATGGCCGTCCACGTTCCGTTGAGCCTTGAAGCGCAGATGGAAGCGCGCACCCTGATGCTGGCCTCCAACAACGTGCTCTCGCCCGCCAACGGCGAGCCGATTATCGTGCCTTCGCAGGACATCGTGCTCGGCCTCTACTACATGACCCGCGACAAAATCAACGGTTTGGGCGAAGGCAGCCTGTTTGCCGACGTGCGCGAAGTGCACCGCGCATACCACACCAAACAGGTCGAGTTGGGCACCAAAATCACCGTGCGTCTGCGCGAGTGGGAGAAAAACGCGGCGGGCGAATTCGAGCCGGTGGTCAAACGCTACGAAACCACCGTCGGCCGCGCCCTGCTGTCGGAAATCCTGCCCAAGGGCCTGCCGTTTGAATACATCAACAAAGCCTTGAAGAAAAAAGAAATCTCCAAGCTGATTAACGCCTCCTTCCGCCTGTGCGGCCTGCGCGACACTGTGATTTTCGCCGACCACCTGATGTATACCGGCTTCGGCTTCGCGGCCAAAGGCGGCATCTCCATCTGCGTGGACGACATGGAAATCCCGCAGGAAAAACCCGCCCTCTTGGCCGAAGCCCAGGCCGAAGTGAAGGAAATCGAAGACCAATACCGTCAAGGCTTGGTTACCAACGGCGAACGTTACAACAAAGTGGTGGACATCTGGGGACGCGCCGGCGACAAAATCGCCAAAGCGATGATGGACAACCTGTCCAAACAGAAAGTCATCGACCGCGAGGGCAAAGAAGTCGACCAAGAGTCGTTCAACTCCATCTACATGATGGCCGACTCCGGCGCGCGCGGCTCGGCGGCGCAGATCAAACAGCTCTCCGGCATGCGCGGCCTGATGGCCAAACCGGACGGCTCGATTATCGAAACCCCGATTACCTCCAACTTCCGCGAAGGCTTGTCGGTGCTGCAATACTTCATCGCAACGCACGGCGCGCGCAAAGGCCTGGCCGACACCGCGCTCAAAACCGCCAACTCCGGCTACCTCACCCGCCGTCTGGTAGATGTAACCCAAGACCTGGTGGTCGTGGAAGACGACTGCGGCACCTCCGACGGCTTCGTCATGAAAGCCGTGGTACAGGGCGGCGACGTCATCGAACCCCTGCGCGACCGCATCCTGGGACGCGTGGCCGCGCAGGACATCGTTGATCCCGCCACCAACGAAACCCTGGTTGAAGCCGGCACCATGCTCTCCGAGCAGCTTGTCGACCTGATCGACAACTCCGGCGTGGACGAAGTCAAAGTCCGCACCCCCATCACCTGCAAAACCCGCTACGGCCTGTGCGCCAAATGCTACGGACGCGACCTTGCGCGCGGCAAACTGGTCAACACCGGCGAAGCCGTCGGCGTGATTGCCGCCCAGTCCATCGGCGAACCCGGCACCCAGCTCACCATGCGCACCTTCCACATCGGCGGCGCGGCCTCCCGCGCGGCGGCGGCCAGCCAGGTGGAAGCCAAATCCAACGGTACGGCGCGTTTCAACAGCCAGATGCGCTACGTCGCCAACAACAAAGGCGAACTCATCGTCATCGGCCGCTCTTGCGAAGTCGTCATCCACGACGACATCGGCCGCGAGCGCGAACGCCACAAAGTGCCCTACGGCGCGACACTGCTGGTGCAGGACGGCGCAACCGTCAAAGCTGGCACCACCCTGGCCACCTGGGATCCGCACACCCGCCCGATGATTACCGAACACGCCGGCACAGTGAAATTCGAGAACGTCGAAGAAGGCGTAACCGTCGCCAAACAAACTGACGAAATCACCGGCCTGTCCACCCTCGTTGTCATCGACGGCAAACGCCGTTCCAGCAGTGCCAGCAAACTGCTGCGCCCGACCGTGAAGCTGCTCGACGAAAACGGCGAAGAAGTGAAAATCCCCGGCACCGAAACCGCCGTATCCATGGCCTTCCCCGTCGGCGCGGTGATTACCGTGCGCGAAGGGCAGGAAATCGGCAAAGGCGACGTACTGGCGCGTATCCCGCAGGCATCGTCCAAAACCCGCGACATCACCGGCGGCCTGCCGCGCGTGGCCGAACTGTTTGAAGCCCGCATCCCCAAAGACGCAGGCATGCTGGCCGAAGTAACCGGCACCGTCTCCTTCGGTAAAGAAACCAAAGGCAAACAGCGGCTGGTCATCACCGACGTGGACGGCGTGGCGCACGAAACCCTGATTTCCAAAGAGAAACAGATTCTTGTCCACGACGGTCAGGTCGTGAACCGAGGTGAAACCGTCGTCGACGGCTCGGTAGACCCGCACGACATCCTGCGCTTGCAAGGCATCGAAGCCCTCGCCCGCTACATCGTGCAGGAAGTGCAGGAGGTTTACCGGCTGCAAGGCGTGAAGATTTCCGACAAACACATCGAAGTCATCATCCGCCAGATGCTGCGCCGCGTGAACATCGCCGACGCCGGCGACACCCGCTTCATTACCGGTGAACAGGTCGAACGCGCCGACGTCATGGCCGCCAACGAGAAAGCCGAAGCCGAAGGCAAAGGACCCGCCCGCTTCGACAACATCCTCCTCGGCATCACCAAAGCCTCCCTGTCCACCGACAGCTTCATCTCCGCCGCCTCCTTCCAGGAGACCACCCGCGTGCTGACCGAAGCCGCCATCATGGGCAAACGCGACGAACTGCGCGGCCTGAAAGAAAACGTCATCGTCGGCCGCCTCATCCCCGCCGGCACCGGCCTCACCTACCACCGCACCCGCCGCCGCCAGTGGGCGGAACAGCAGGAAGCGGCGCAGGAAGACGCGGCACGCTTCACCGCCGCCGAAGAAGCCCCCGGCGAACAGCCGCAGGCGTAAACCGCAGGCACAGCAAACCGGCAGGCACCCGCCCGCTACGCCAAACGCCGTCTGAAAAGACGGCGTTTTTTGTGTCCGGCAGCGGATAGCGGCCTGATGAAAGACAAAGGCCGTCTGAAAGTGCAGCTTTGGCGCAGCCAAAACCCTTGTTCCGTCATTCCCGCGTTTATGCTCCGAAGGAGTACTGGCAGGAATCTTGGCGGGATTTGACAAGTGCTTGTTTCTACAAAAATTGCCGAGTGTCAGAAAAGATTCCCGCCTACGCGGGAATAACGGCAGGGTGGGACTGACGTAGGGTGTGTCGCCCCGAGGCGACGCACGCGGTCTCCGCCGCATAACCAATCCGCGCGTTTCCCAAAACCCCCAACCGCGTGCGTGGCTTGCGCCACACACTCTACCTTAGCGGCAGAGGCCGTCTGAAAAAACAAAATCTGCTTTTCAGACGGTCTGTTTTTCATCAACCGTGCCGAACCGGACGTAGTGTGTACCGCCCCAAGGCGACGCACGCGTTCCCTGCCACCCAACAGAGGCCGTCTGAAAACCCGCAACACAGTTTTCAGACGGCCTCTTCCGCTCCCGTCGCCTCCCAAAACCGCGTGCGTCGATTAGGCGACACCCCCTGCCTTAACGGCAAAGGCCGTCTGAAAGCACGGTTCCGGCCAAGCCGCCCGCGACAGATGCGGCGTTTGCCCGTATCATCCGCCCGTGCCGCTTTTCACACGCCTCGCTCAATGTGCAGGCTGTCTGAAAAGCTCTGTTTCCGTTTTTCAGAAACGTCATCCCCGCACAGGCGGGGACGGCCTAAGTGCCAAACAGGCCGTCTGAAACCATCTGTTACAAGGAAAGCCAACCATGAAACACATCCTGCTGCTCAACGGCCCCAATCTCAATCTGCTCGGCACGCGCGAGCCGCAGATTTACGGGCATACCACGCTGGCCGACATCGAGCGGCACATCGCCGCGCTCGGCGCAACCTTCGGCATCCGCGTCGAAAGTTTCCAGGGCAACGGCGAGGGCGAGCTGGTCGGCCGCGTCCACCGCGCCCGCGAGGAGGGGGCGGCGGCGGCCATCGTCAACGCGGGCGCGTACACCCACACCAGCGTCGCGCTGCGCGACGCGCTCGCCGGCACCGCGCTGCCGTTTGTCGAGGTGCACATTTCCAATGTGTACAAGCGCGAAGCCTTCCGCCACCATTCCTATCTTTCCGACATCGCCATCGGCGTGATTGCGGGGCTGGGCGTGTACGGCTATGAGGCGGCTTTGCGCTTTCTGGTGGAGACAGAGGCCGTCTGAAAAACGTGCAAACGCTTTTTCAGATGGCCTCTGCGTTTTTCTTTTTTCATTTTTTTCAAGGAGAAGCATAATGCTTGGCTCAGCCATCGGCGATATTGCCGGCTCGCGGTTTGAGTTTGACAACTGCCGCAGCACCGATTTTGAATTCATCCACCCCGACTGCGATTTCACCGACGACACGGTCTGCACCGCCGCCGTGGCCGAATGGGTGGCGCAGGGCTGCGGCGGCGGTTTGGCTCGGATGCTGCAAGGCTGGTGCCGCCGCTATCCGCACCCCAAAGGCAGCTACGGCGGCCGGTTTGCACACTGGATCGGCATGGCCGAGCCGCAGCCCTACAACAGCTGGGGCAACGGCTCGGCGATGCGCGTGTCGGCCGTAGGCTGGGCGTTCGCCAGCCTGGACGAAGTGCTGCGCCACGCCGCCGAGTCCGCCGCCGTTACCCACAACCACCCCGAGGGCATCAAGGGCGCGCAGGCCGTGGCCGCCGCGATTTTCTGGGCGCGCAGCGGGCGGGACAAAGCGTTTGTCCGCAAGCAAATCCGCGAGCGTTTCGGCTACGCTTTGGACGCAGGCTGCGACGCAATCCGTGCGGCCAACACCTTCGACGAAAGCTGCATGAAAACCGTGCCCGATGCGCTGGCGGCGTTTTTCGAGAGCGAAAACTTCGAACACGCCGTGCGCCTGGCCGTATCGCTGGGCGGTGATTCCGACACCATCGCCGCCATCACCGGCAGCATCGCCGAGGCCTACTACCGCGACATCCCCGCCGCCATCGTCCGCCAAACCCTGGCCATCCTGCCCGAGGACATCGCCCGCGCTTTGGCGTCGGTGAAGGAAGCCGCACCGTCGGTTTGAAACGGCGGACAGAGGCCGTCTCCGCCAGTACTCCTCCGGAGTATAAACGCGGGGATGACGTTTCTGAAAAAACGTTTTTCGGATTTTCAGACGGCCTCTGCCGTTGGGCAGGGTGTGTGGCGCAAGCCACGCACGCGGTTGGGGGTTTTGGGAAACGCGCGGATTGGTTATGCGGCGGAGACCGCGTGCGTCGCCTTGGGCGACACACCCTGCGTCAGGTTCGGTATAGAAGGATGGGAACAGGCCGTCTGAAAAGCGGTTTACGGATTTTTCAGACGGCCTCTGCCCTTAGGTAGGGTGTGTGGCGCAAGCCACGCACGCGGTTTCGGTTTTTCAAGGAAACGCGCGGATGCGTTATGCGGCAGGGAACGCGTGCGTCGCCTTGGGACGGCACACCCTGCGTAAGCCGCGCAAGGATGGAGGCCGTCTGAAAAACAGCTTGGCCGCAGCCAAAATGGTTTTTCAGGCGGCCTCCGCTGTTTCAAACCGTCCCTACCTGCCGTTTTCCGGCAAGCGTGCGGACAGGATGCGCGCCACGGCTTCCAGCCCGGCCGCGTCGTCGGCGTCGAAGGCGGACAGCGTGTCCGCGTCGGCGTCGAGTACGCCCCAAACGCCGCCCGCCGCGTCCAGCAGTGGCACGACGATTTCGGATTGGGAATGCGACGAGCAGGCGATGTGGCCGGGAAACGCCGCCACGTCGGGCACGATGAGCGTCTGCGCCTGCCGCCATGCCTGCCCGCACACGCCGCGTCCGAACAGGATACGGGTGCAGGCGGCCGGGCCTTGGAAGGGAGCGAGCACGAGTTCGCGCCCGCGCACCAGATAAAAGCCGACCCACAGCCAGCCGAAGGCTTCTTTCAGCACGGCGGCGGTGTTGGCGAGGTTGGCGGTGAGGTCGGGCTCGTCCGCGGTGAGGGCGGCGATTTGCGGCAGCAGCTCGGCATAGCGGCCGGCTTTGTTTTGCGCGGTGAGGTTGAGGGTGTGCATGGTTTTTCCTTGTTTCGCCGCCCGTGTCGGCAGCCGACGGCGATGATAACGCAGGGGAGGCCGTCTGAAAAACCGTTTGGGACGGCCTCACGCCCCGCCGGCTGTGCAAAAAAGGGCAAAACCGCTGGCACGGCAGGCCGTCTGAAATTAGGATTGCGCCCGTTTTTTTGTCCGCACTCTCCGCCATGCCCCTGCGCCCCACTCCGTTCGCCATCCGTTTTGCCCGTCTGTTCAAAATGTTGCGCTGGCTGTTTGCCACGGTGCGGCGCATCAACCGTTTGGACAACGCGCCCGCCGAGGCGCGCAACGCCGAGTTTGCCGCCATCTGCCACGACGCGCTCAATATTCTCAATGCGCGGCTGGACGTCCGCAACAGGCCGTCTGAAAACCCGCGCGGGGTGCTGGTGGTGGCCAACCATGTGTCGCTGCTGGACATTTTCGCCATCACGGCGGTGTGCCCCAGCGGCTTTGTCGCCATGAAGGAGCTGCAACGCTGGCCGCTGGTGGGGCGGGCGGCGCGCAACGCGGGGGCGGTGTTTATCGACCGCAGCAACCGCAAGGATGTGGGCTTGATTAATGAGGCGGTCGTCCGCACGCTGCAAAGCGGGCAGAACGTGTGCTTTTTCCCCGAGGCGCGCACGTCCTCGGGCGACGGCATCCTGCCGTTCAAAGCCGCGCTGTTCCAATCGGCTCTGGACGCGCCCGCGCCGGTGCAGCCGCTCGCGCTGCGCTATTTCGACGGGCTGAACCGCCGCACGGCGCGGATTTCGTTCAGCGATGCGAATTTGTTGGTATCGATGTGGCGCATCGTGTCGCTGCGCGAGGTGCAGATACGCGTCGATTTCCTGCCCCCGCTCGCGCCCGAGGGCGACCGTTTCGCGCTGAAAGACCGCGCCGAAGCGGCGGTGGGCGCGGCGGTGGGCGGCTTTGCCGACGCGGCGGACGCGGTTAGATAGTCTTAGGCAATCGAAAAAAGTTTTTCAATAAATTGTACAAATCACGGCGGTGCGGCTATAATGCGCCCATCGCATGACAAACGGTCTGCACCCAAACAGCCCGTATTTTTACAACCTTCGCAATCAAGGAGTTGCACCATGAGCATCAACATTAAAACCGAAGCCGAACTGAACGGCAGCAAAGTTCCCTCCGTCGTATTCCACACCCGTCAGGGTGATGCCTGGGTGGACGTGTCCACCGACGATTTGTTCAAAGGCAAAACCGTGGTCGTGTTCTCCCTGCCCGGCGCGTTCACACCCACCTGTTCCTCCACCCACCTGCCGCGCTACAACGAGCTGGCCAAAGAGTTCTTCAAACGCGGCGTGGACAGCATCCTGTGCGTTTCCGTCAACGACACCTTCGTGATGAATGCCTGGCTGGCCGATCAGGAAGCGGAAAACATCACCGTCGTGCCCGACGGCAACGGCGAGTTCACACGCGGCATGGGCATGCTGGTGAGCAAAGAAGGCTTGGGCTTCGGCGACCGTTCGTGGCGTTATTCCATGCTGGTCAAAGACGGCGTGGTGGAAAAAGCCTTTGTCGAGCCGGTGAAAGACGGCGACCCGTTTGAAGTGTCCGACGCCGACACCATGCTCAAATACATCGACCCCACTTGGAAAGAGCAGGCTTCCGTGGCCATCTTCACCAAACCCGGCTGCCCCTTCTGCGCCAAAGCCAAAAAAGCCCTGCAAGACAAAGGTCTGGCCTACGAAGAAATCGTCCTCGGCCGCGACGCCACCACCACCGCCGTGCGCGCCATCACCGGCAAAGCCACTGCACCGCAGGTCTTCATCGGCGGCCAATACATCGGCGGCAGCGAAGATTTGGAAGCCTATCTGGCCAAAAACTGAGGCCGTCTGAAAAAACGTTTTCCGTAAAAAACGCAAAAGAACGCAAACACACACACCAAAAAAGCGGGCTGCGCCATAACAGCCCGCCCCGATAACCCGAGGGTTATTCGGGTAACGCCGCCGCCCTCCGGCCGCGTTACCCGAATAACTCTTTTTTCCACCACTTTGCGGCCTCAAAACCTGTTCGAAGAGGCCGTCTGAAAGGACAAAACATGAAACAACTCACCGCAGACGTCGTCGTCATCGGCGGCGGCACCGCCGGCATGGGCGCGTTCCGCAACGCCCTTTTACACACCGACAACGCCTACCTTATCGAAAGCAACACCTTCGGCACCACCTGCGCCCGCGTCGGCTGCATGCCCTCCAAACTGCTCATCGCCGCCGCCGAAGCCCGCTATCACGCCCTGCACACCGACCCCTTCGGCGTGCATCTGGACAAAAACAGCGTGCGCGTGGACGGGCGCGAAGTAATGGCGCGCGTCAAATCCGAACGCGACCGCTTTGTCGGCTTCGTGGTTGAAGATGTGGAAGCCTGGCCGTCTGAAAAACGCATCATGGGACACGCCCGCTTTATCGACGAGCACACCGTGCAGGTTGGCGACCACACCCAAATCCGCGCCGACCGCATCGTCATCGCCACCGGCTCGCTCCCCTTCATCCTGCCGCAATGGCGCGAAGCGGCGGGCGACCGGCTCATCGTCAACGACGACGTATTCTCCTGGGACACCCTGCCCGAGAGCGTCGCCGTATTCGGCCCCGGCGTCATCGGCCTAGAACTCGGCCAGGCACTCACCCGCCTGGGCGTAAAGGTTGAGATCTTCGGCCTGGGCGGCGCGCTCGGCGGCATCAGCGACCCCGCCGTCCTCGCCGACGCCAAAAACATCTTCGGCGCGGAGCTCAAACTCCACCTCGACGCCGAAACCGAAATCTCGCGCAACGAAGCGGGCGACATCGTCGTCAAATGGCACGACCGCGAAAAAGGCGACAGCGGCGTCTTCACCGCCCAATACCTGCTCGCCGCCGCCGGCCGCGTCCCCAACACCGACAACATCGGCCTCGAAAACCTCGCCATCGAACGCGACGCGCGCGGCGTGCCCCAAGCCCACCCGCTCACCATGCAGACCAGCATCCCGCACATCTTCATCGCCGGCGACGCCTCCAACCAGCTCCCCCTGCTGCACGAAGCCAGCGACCAGGGCAAAATCGCCGGCGACAACGCCGGCCGCTACCCGCACATCGAAAACGGCCTGCGCCGCAGCCTTATCGGCGTCGTGTTCACCGACCCGCAGATTGCCACCGTCGGCATGAAATACGCCCAAATGCGCGAACGCTACAAAAACCCCGAATGCGTCGTCGTCGGCGAAGTGTCCTTCCAAAACCAGGGGCGCAGCCGCGTCATGCTGGTCAACAAAGGCCGCCTGCGCGTCTATGCCGAACAAGGCAGCGGCCGCTTCATCGGCGCGGAAATGGCCGGCCCCGCCGCCGAACACCTCGCCCACCTGCTCGCCTGGGCGCACCAAATGCGCATGACCGTGCCGCAGATGCTCGACATGCCCTTCTACCACCCCGTTATCGAAGAAGGACTGCGCACCGCCCTGCGCGACGCCATGGCCAAACTCAAAATCGGCGAAGTGCACAGCGAATGCAAAGAATGCGTCGGCGGCTGACAACGCGCCGCCGGTATTGAACGAGAGGCCGTCTGAAAACCTGTTTTACGGTTTTCAGACGGCCTCTTGCCGTTGCAAACATTGCGGATGCCGGCCCAAACCGCAACCGCGTGCGTGGCTTGTGCCACACCCTACGCATGGTTTGCCATCGGCAGTTTGTAGGTCGGGCATTTATGCCCGACTGAACAATACCGGCCAATTCAAAAACGTCGGGCATAAATGCCCGATCTACTTGGAATCCGGGGTTTTCAGACGGCCTCTGCCGCCGGTGCAGGGTGTGTCGCCCCGAGGCGGCGCACGCGTTCTCTGCCGTACAACGAATCCGCGTTTCCCCAAAAGCCCGAGACCGCGTGCGTGGCTTGCGCCACACACCCTACCTCAACAACGAAACCGTGCTTTTCAGACGGCCTCTGCTGCTGGTGTAGGGTGTGCCGCCCCAGCGGCGCATGCGGTTTGTGTTGTTCGGAGGCCGTCTGAAAAACGCGGCCGAGCCTTTACAGGCTGTCCAGTGTGCTTTGGTATTGCGCGGCTTGGCGCACGCCGGGGTCGTCCGCGCCTTCGAGTTTGAGGCGCATGTTTTCGACGATGGCGAAGTCTTTTTTCAGAAACGCCAGATACAGGAAGCGGGCGAGGATGAGTTGCAGGCGGGGCAGGGGGGCGGACGGGGGGATGCCGATGGCGGCGAAAGCGCGGGTGCCGCGCTGTTCGGGCGGGGTGCTGGGGGGGTCTTGCGGCAGCAGGGCGAAGATGCCGCTGGCGGTGAAGCGGCCGACGCGGCTTTCGACCATGATGCTGCTGCCGGTGCAGGTGTGCGCCAGTTCGATGCGCCCGCCGGAGAGGCGTTGCATCAGCCAGCTGGAAAAGCCGCCTTTGGGCAGGACGCGGGTGGCAAAGCGCATGCGCAGGCCGCCTTCGGGCGTGGTATCGAACACGGGGTCGCCGTCGGGGGTGCGCTGGTGGACGATGGCCATGTGCGACAAATCGAAGCCGTTGCAGATCATGGCGCGCCAGTCGGCATGGATAACGCGCTCGGCGGTGAGGCGCAGATGGCCGTTGTCGGCGAAGGGCAGGGGCGGGGCGGTTTCGCCCTCGGCCGGCGGCGGGTGCAGCCAGACGAGGCCGAAGCGTTCGGCGCACGGCCATGCCTGCGTGGGAATGCGGCAGCCTTTTTGGATGGCTTGGAGGCCGTCTGAAAACGCGGGCGCGGCCTGCGGCTCGATCAGGCAGCCGTGCAGGCCGCAGCAGAGGGCTTGTCCGGCGACGCGCGCGCTTTTGAGGTGCGCGCCCATGTGAGGGCAGAAGGCGTCGGTGGCGTGGAAGCCGCCGTCTGCGGCGCGGTAGAGCACCCATTCGCGGCCGGCGAGGCGGCCGCTGCGTACTTGGCCGGGCTTGAAGCCGCTGACGCGGGCGGCGGGATACCAGCAGCGCGGCCAGTGGTGCCATTGCGCTTCGGCGGGGTCGTGTTCGGTCATGGGTTTGGTTTTTTTGACTTTTTTGTTGGAACGGTGTTTCAGGCGGCCTCAGCCGTTTTCTTCGTCGAGCAGGCGGCAGATGTCGCGCGTTTGGCTGCGGCGGTTTTGCCGGTGGGTGGGCGGGGTGTCGCAGACGCAGAGGGCTTTCATGGATTTGTGGCGGCCCATGAATGTCCGGTCTTCGCCTTCCACCCGCCAAACGCTGAGGGTGTTCGCGCCGACGCGGCCGTTGCGGATTTTGCGTTTGGCAAATTCTTTTTCCTGTTCGCGGCGCAGGCCGGCGGTGTACCGGCGCATCTGCACCTCGCCCAGCGGCTTTTGGCCGAGGCGGGAGAGGGCGGCGTAGGTGTGCAGGTCTTTTAACAGATGTTCGTAAAAACGCGGGAAGGCGGCTTTGGACAGGGCGGGGACTTCGAGTTGCTCCGCTTCGTTCAGCCTGTCGTTTTCGAGGATGGAGCGGAAGAGGGCGAGCGGGTTGAAGTCGGCGTAACGTTCGTGGTTGGCGACGGCTTCGCGGTAGCGCGGCAGGGTGAAGGTGTTGAAGCGGGCATTGAGTTTCATGTTTTCAGACGGCCTTTCGGGGTGTCAACTGCGTTTTCAGAAACGTCATCCCCGCGTGATTGAGGCGGGGACGGCCTCTGCGGGCGGGGAGGCCGTCTGAAAAGCGTTTAGCGCAATGTTCAGCCGAAGAAACGTGCCAGCAGGGCGGCGAATTCCTGCGGGTGGCTGAGGAAGGGGGTGTGGGCGGCTTTGTCGATAACCACGGTTTCGGCGTAGGGCAGGTGCTCTTGCAGGTATTGGCCGATGCGCGGCGGGGTGATGCCGTCTTTGCCGCCGTACACCAGCAGCGCGGGCTGGAACACGCGCGGCAGGAAGGGGCGGGCGTCCGCGCCGTTGAGGGCTTCGAGCGCGCTTTCGAGGGCGGCGGGCGTGCCGTGCGCGGTGAGGCCGGGCAGCACCGCGTCGATCACCGCGCCCGCGTCGGGCGTGTTCAAGAGTTGCAGTTCGAGAAACTGCCGCATATATTTCGGAAAGTCCGCCTCAAACAGCGCGGTCATTTTGTCCAGAGCCGAGCGGCTCACGCCCTGCGGGTAGGCGGGTGTGGCGAGGAATTTGGCAAACGAGGCGGTGAGGCAGAGATGGCGCACTTTGTCGGGATGGCGGTAGGCGATGAAGAGGGCGACCACGCCGCCGAGCGACCAGCCCAGCACGTCGCTGTTGCAGGGCATCTGCGCGGCGATTTGGTCGGCGGCGGCGGCGATGTCGAACGCGCCTTCCAGCGGCGTTGTGCCGTGGCCGGGCAGATCGGGGGCGTGCACCTGCCAGTGCGCGGGCAGCAGCGGGCGCAGCGGGTCGAAGATGCGGCTGTTCGCCGCCCAGCCGTGTATCAGATAAACATTGTGGGAAGAATGGGTTGTCATGGGAATGTTCTCCAAATGGAAACGGCTTTTCGAGCCGGAACGCTGCGCATTATGCCATGCGCGGGCATCGGGCGGCATCTGCGGCGGCTGCATGGCCGATTTGCTGAAAACCGCCGTGCCGCCCGAGCGCGTGTGTCCGCAGTGCGGCGGCGCGGGCGACGGCCGCACGCCCTGCGGCGCGTGCCAGAAGAAGCCGCCGCCCTTCGATCTGCTGTGGTCGTCGTGCCGCTACGAGCCGCCGATCAGCGGCATCATCCACGAATTCAAACACCTGCGCCGCCTCGGCCTGCGCCGCCCGCTCTCCTGCCTGATGGCCGCGCTGCCGCCGCCGTGGCTGCAAACGGAACGCTTCGACGGCCTGCTGGCCGTGCCGTTGAGCCGCGAGAGGCTGCTGCATCGCGGCTTCAACCAGTGCGCCGAACTCGCCCGCCTGATTGCGCCGTATTACGGGCTGGACGTGCTGCCCGACAACACGGTTTTCAGACGGCCTTCCGTACCGCAAAGCACGCTGCCGTATGATCGGCGGCGCAAAAACGCCCGTGGCCTGTTTGAGGTGCGCGGCGGCGTTAAAAAACGCAATCTGCTGTTAATCGACGATGTTGCCACCACCAATGCGACATTGGCCGAACTTGCGCGCAGTTTAAAGCGGGCGGGGGCTGCGCGGGTGTGCTGCTGGACGCTCGCGCAGGCGAAAATGCAAAAATCTTGACGCACCGGCCGCATGGCGGCATAGTGCGCCCCGTTTTAACTGGCTGATTTTATGTTTACTGTCGTTTTATACCAGCCGGAAATCCCGCCGAACACCGGCAACATCATCCGGCTGTGCGCCAACACCGGCGCGGATCTGCACCTGGTCAAGCCGCTCGGCTTCCCGCTTGATTCGGCCAAAATGAAACGCGCCGGGCTCGATTATCACGAGTTCGCCCGCGTCAGCGTCCACGAAAGCTACGCCGAATGCCTGGCCGCGCTCGCCGGCCGCCGCATCTTCGCGCTCACCACCAAAGGCCGCACCCGCCCCGACCAAGTGTCCTTTCAGGCGGGCGACGTGTTTTTGTTCGGCCCCGAAACGCGCGGCCTGCCCGCCGAAATCCTCGACGGCCTGCCGCAAGAGCGCAAAATCCGCCTGCCGATGAAATCGGGCAGCAGAAGCATGAATTTATCGAACACCGTTGCCGTCATCGTTTTTGAAGCATGGCGGCAGAACGGTTTTTCAGACGGCCTCTGAATAATGAAAGAGGCCGTCTGAAAACCCCGCCGCAGTGCAAAAAGCCGTGCTAAAAACGGCGCGCGCGGCAAACAACCCTACCAACTCCGGAACAGGACCTTGTTTTGACACGAAGCACAAATGCAAAAAACGCATTATTTACCGGCCTTTTCGCCGCCCTCTCCCTCAGTGCCTGCGCCGCGCAGCAAAGCCCCGCGCCCGACACCGCGCCGCCGGACGAACCCGCGCCGCACGCATCCGCCGCCCCGGCCGCGCAACACGCCGCAGCCGCCCCCGCCGCCAAAAAGGCCGCCCGCCAAAGCGCGGCGAAAAAAGCGGACAAAACCGAACAAACCACCAAATTCAGCCAAACCGGCAAAGCCTCGTGGTACGGCCCCGGTTTCCACGGCAAAAAAACCGCCAACGGCGAACGGTTCGACATGAACACCCTCACCGCCGCCCACCGCACCCTGCCCATTTCCAGCCGCGTGCGCGTAACCAACCTCGCCAACGGCAAAAGCGTCGTCGTGCGCATCAACGACCGCGGCCCCTACCACGGCAACCGCGTGATGGACCTCTCCAAAGCCGCCGCGCAGGAACTCGGCTTCATCCGCACCGGCACGGCGCAGGTGAAAATCGAGCCGCTCGCACCCGCCGACGGCAAAACCATCAGCGAGCAGAATCGCCGCAGCGGTATCGTTACCGACGCCAAGAAAAAAGCGCAAACCCCTATTTGATTGCCAACAGACCCTGCGGTCTGCCGCCCGAAGCCCGCGCATCCGCGCGGGCTTATGCTTTACCCGCTATAATCCGCCCCGCCGTTTTTACCGAAAGATTGCCATGATCAGCCGCCTCACCGGCACCCTTGCCGAAAAACACCCGCCGCAAATCGTCATCGACGTCAACGGCATCGGCTACGAAGCCGAAGTGTCCATGCAGACCTTCTGCGCCCTGCCGCCCGTGGGCGAAACCGTGCGCCTCTACACCCAGCTCGTCGTGCGCGAAGACGCCCACCTGCTGTTCGGCTTTGCTGACGCAGAGGAGCGCGCCGCCTTCCGCCAGCTGGTCAAAGTGGGCGGCATCGGCGCGAAAACCGCGCTGGGCATCCTCTCGGCCATGAACACCGCCGAGCTGGCGCAGGCCGTGGCGCAGGAAGACGTCAAACGCCTCTCCGCCGCCCCCGGCATCGGCAAAAAAACCGCCGAACGCATGATTTTGGAGCTGCGCGGCAAACTCGCCCCTGCAAACGTTTCAGGCGGCCTCGCCGCCCCCGCACAGCAGGACGGCGGCGAAGACATCGTGCAAACCCTGCTCGCCCTCGGATACAGCGAACGCGAAGCCCGCGCCGCCGCCAAAGGTATCCCGCCCGGCACCGAAGTGGGCGAAGGCGTGCGCCTCGCCCTGAAAAACCTGATGAAATAAACACAAAAGGCCGTCTGAAAAACCGCAAAGCGTTTTCAGGCGGCCTCATCCGCCCGCACGGACACCCGCCATGAACAACGACCGCTGGCAAATCCACCGCTACCTCGCCCAAACCGCCGACGAACGCCTCGCCGTCTTCAAAACCGCCCCGCAGCACATCCTGCTCGCCGGAGCCGACGGCGACACCGGCCGCAGCCTGCTCGCCGCCCGCTACCCCAAAGCCGCCTTTGCCGAATACGACCCCCGCGCCGATTTCCTGCACACCGCCGCCGCCGCGCGCAAAAGCGGCCTTTTGGCCAAACTCGCCGGCAAAAGCGTGCCGCAGCACTGCCAAAGCCTCGCCGCCCCCCTGCCCGAAGCCTCGGCGGATATGCTGTGGTCGAATCTCGGCCTGATCACCGAAGCCGACCCCCTGCCCGTGTTCCGCGCCTGGGCGCACGCCCTCAAAACCGACGGCCTGCTGTTTTTCACCCACTTCGGCCGCGATACCCTTGCCGAACTCACAGGCCGTCTGAAAACGCAGGGCATCAACGCCCGCAATCCCGCCCTTATCGACATGCACGATCTGGGCGACATGCTCGCCGACAGCGGCTTCTACGACCCCGTAACCGACACCGCCGCCCTGCGCCTCGACTACCGCAACGCCGATACCTTTTGGCAGGACATGGACACCCTCGGCCTGTGGCGCGCCCTCGATTTCGACAACGAAGCCGCCGCCCGCGCCGTCGTGGACGAAATGTGGCGGCGCGGCGAACTTGCCCACATCACCCTCGAAACCGTTTACGGCCACGCCGTCAAGAAAAAATACCTGCCCGAGGGCGAAAACGAAGTGTTGTTTTTCCCGCGCAATCAAAAGGGCGGCGCATGAAAAAGCCCCGCCGCAACGCCGCCCTGCCGCCGTTTCCCGCCGCCCGTTTCGACGACGCTCTGCTGCGCCGCATCGCCGCCACCGCCGACCACGGCGCGGAAGCCGAACGCCACCATGCCGCCCTGCGCCGCATCGTGCGCGAACAAAACGGCCTGATCGACGGCAACAGCCAAGCCTACTACCCCGCCGACGCGCTCGAACTGTGCGCCCTCGGCCAAGCCGACGGCAACGCCGCCGCCTTCGCCCTCAGCCACCTGCTCATCGTCCGCAGCGCATTGGCCGAAACCTGCCCGTTCACCCTGCCGCCCAGCCCGCAAGAAACGCTCGATGCCGTCTACCGCGCCGCGCACGAAAACGGGCTGATTGACGACAACTGGTAAGCGCATTTTTCAGACGGCCTCTGAGGCCGTCTGAAACCCCGATAAACAAACCCTACCGCAAAGGAAAACCATGAAACCGCACACCCGCCGCGCCTTCCTCGCCGCCGCAGCCGCCCTCGCCCTTGCCGCCTGCCCGGGCGGCAACACGCCGCAGCCGCAGGTGAAAACCCCGCCACGGCAGAAGCCGCAGGCCGTGGTCGCCATCGCCCTCGGTGGCGGCGCGTCCAAAGGCTTCGCCCACATCGGCATCCTCAAAGTGCTGAAAGAAAACGGCATTCCCGTGAAAGTGGTAACCGGCACCAGCGCGGGCGCACTGGTCGGCAGCCTGTACGCCTCCGGCATGTCGCCCGACCGCATGGAGCTGGAAGCCGAAATCCTCGGCAAAACCGATTTGGTCGACCTGACCCTCTCCACCAGCGGCTTCATCAAGGGCGACAAGCTGCAAGAGTATGTGAACCGCAAAGTCGGCGGCCGCCCGATCGAGCAGTTCCCGCTCAAATTCGCCGCCGTCGCCACCGACTTTTCCAGCGGCCGCGCCGTGGCCTTCAACCGGGGCAACGCCGGCCAGGCCGTGCGCGCCTCCGCCGCCATCCCCAACGTGTTCCAGCCGGCGGTGATCGGCGGGCGCAGATACGTGGACGGCGGCCTCGTCCAGCCCGTGCCGGTAACCGCCGCGCGGCAGCAGGGCGCGAACTTCGTCATCGCCGTGGACATCTCCGCCAAGCCCGAAAACGCGCCCGACAAGAGCTTCTTCTCCTACCTCGACCAAACGCTCAACATCATGAACACCGCCGCGCTCAACAGCGAACTGGGCAAAGCCGACGTGGTGATCAAACCGCGCGTGCAGAACTTCGGCGCGGTGGGCGGCTTCGACCAGAAGGCGCAGGCTATCAAAACCGGCGAAGCCGCCGCCCGCGCCGCCCTGCCCGAAATCAAACGCAAACTGGCGGCCTACCGCTATTGAGGCCGTCTGAAAGCCACGAATCCCAAGCAGGTTGGGCATTGATGCCCGACCTGCAAACCGCAAAACCCGTTTTTCAGACGGCCTAAGGTTAAGGCAGGGTGGTATTGACCCACCGTTTGCGGGAACGCGCATGATGGTGGTGGGTCAAGACCCACCCTGCCGCATTGCGTAGGGTGTGTGGCGCAGCCACGCACGCGTTCCCTGCCGCGCCACGGATGCCGTCTGAACGCCAAGAGGCTGTCTGAAAGCCACGAATCCCAAGTAGGTCGGGCATTTATGCCCGACTGAAAAACGCCGGCAAATGTAACAACGTCGGGCATAAATGCCCGACCTACGAACTCAGGCAGTGTGTGGCGCAAGCCGCGCACGCGGTCTGCCTGCCCAACGCAAGAGGCCGTCTGAAAAAAAACCGTCAAACGTGCCGCCGCAAAACCCGTCCGCCCAACCGACCGTCAAAACCATGACCCCCGCCGCCCGCAACGTCCTCATCCTCGCCGCCGCCTCCTGCGCCAACCTGCTGCTGCTCACCGCCGCCTCGCACGCGCCGTGGTGGGGCGTGCTGCCCACCGCGCTCCTGTTCGCGCTGGCCAACAACACCGTGTTCGCCCTGCTGCACGAATGCGTGCACGGCGTGTTCGCGCCAAACCGTCAGGGCAGGGCGGGGCGGCTGAACGAATGGTGCGGGCGTCTGGCGGCGGCGTGGTTTCCCACCGGCCTTGCCGTGCAGCGCGTGTTCCACCTCACCCACCACCGCAACAACCGTTCGCCCTCCGAGCAGTTCGACATCATCCACGAAGGCGACGTCCTCTGGCTCAAATACGCCCAGTGGTACGCCATCTACACCGGCGTGTACTGGGCGGTATCCGTCTGCGGCGTGCTGCTCTACGCCCTCACCCCGCGCTTTGTGCGCCGCGCCCTGATCCGCGCCTTCGGCCGGCGCGGCGGCGTGCAGACCGGTGCGGACGACTACATCGGCGCGCTCGACCGCCTAGGCATGTCCGCCCGCCTCGAAGTGCTCGGCGCGGCACTCTGGCAGCTCGCTTGGGCGTGGCTGCTGGGCTGGACATGGACGGGCTGGCTCGCCTGCTACGCCGCCTTCGCTCTGGCGTGGAGCTCGCTGCAATACACCGATCACGCCTTCTCGCCGCTCGACACCCGCAACGGCGCGTGGAACCTCGCCGCGCCGCGCTGGCTGCGGCTGGTGTTCCTCAACTACCACCTGCACCTCACCCACCACCGCCACCCCGAACTGCCCTGGTACGAACTGCCGCGCCGCGCCGCCCGCGGCCCGCGTTTCCTCGACGTGTGGCTCGCCTGCCTGCGCGGCCCCCGCCGCCCAGGAGACTTTCCCCGCTTCACCGAGCGCGACATCGTGTAAGGCCGTCTGAAAAACGCTGCCCCGCCGCCGAAAACCCGTTTTTCAGACGGCCTTATTCCCCCAGCACCTCTGCCAACGCCCGAAACACCGCCGAATCCGCCCGCCGGCTCGGGTAGTACAGATAATAGCCCTCGTAGCGCATTGCCCAGTCGGGCAAGAGTTCCGTCCACTCGCCGCGTGCCAGTTCTGCCGCCGCCATGTCGCGCGGCAGCCATGCCAGCCCCAAGCCGGCGTTGACCGCCTGTTTGACCAGCGCGTTCCGGTTGCAGACGAATTGTCCGTTGGGCTGGATTTTCAACGGTTTGCCGCTTTGCGGGTCGGCAAATTCCCACGCCAGCGTGTTGGCGAGCGAGGGCAGGCGCAGGGCGATGCAGGGCAGCGCGGCGAGGTCGGCGGGGGTTTGCGGCGCGGTGATGCCGGCGGCGAAATCGGCGCGCGCCACCACCGCCATCTGCATATCGGGCGACACGCGCAGGGCGATCATGTCTTTTTCCACAAACTGCCCGAGGCGGATGCCCGCGTCGAAGCGTTCGGCAACGATGTCGGCGAAGCGGTTGCTGCTGTCCAGTTCCAGCGCGATGTCGGGGTAGCGGCGCATAAATTCGGCGAATTTGTCCCACAGCGCGACGGCGAAGGCGTGTTCGTTGCCGGTGACTTTCAGGCTACCGCCGAGGGTGTCGCGGAATTGGTTGAGGTTTTCGATTTTCGCGTCCAACTCGGCCAGCAGCGGCGCGATTTGTTGGCGTAACGCCTCGCCCGCCACTGTGGTGGACACGCTGCGCGTAGTGCGCTCCAACAGTTTGATTTTCAAGCGTTCTTCAAGTTGGCGCACGGTGTAGCTGAGCGCGGACTGCGACACGCCGAGCTGCGCGGCGGCGGCGGTGAAACTGCCCGTGTCGGCAATGCGCAGGAACACGCGCAGATCGTTGAGGTTTTGCGGCATTCGTCTCTCCATTAATCAAATTATTTTATAAAGTCTTGCGAATTTTACCCGCTAATTCTTTTTAATCAAACCGTTTATACTGCCTGCCATGTCATCAACGAGAGGAACGAAGCATGAAAAACATCTTAATCATCGGCGCAAACGGCTCGCTGGCGCGGGAAGTGGTCGCCGCCGCCGAACGCAATCCCGCGCTGCGCCTGACCATGTTCGCCCGCAAAAACGCCGCCCAAACCCACCGCACTTTTGATGGCGACGTGCTGAACGTAGCGGATTTAACGGCGGCGATGGCGGGGCAGGACGTGGTGTACGTCAACTTGGCGGGCGATTTGGGCGCAATGGGCGCGAACATCGTCGCCGCCATGAAGGGGCTGTACTAGATAAGCCCTAAATTCCACACCACCGACGCAGCACTTTGAGCTGCTCGGAAGGTGTGCCAAAGTTAAAACGGAACTCGCATTCTTTCAAGAACAGCGGGAAAGATTTTCGGTCGATTCCGTTGTATTTGCGCAGTACGCGCTTTGCCTGATTCCAAAAATTTTCAATGCCGTTGATGTGGTTCTGCCTGTCGGCAAACAGCTTGCTGTGGTTGATGCGTTGGTGGGTAAAGCCACTCACATCCAATACGTCATAGCTGCCCAGGCAATCCGTATAGACAATGCTGTCCGGCATGATTTTCTTTGTTATAACAGGCAGTAAGGTTTCTCTTTTGGCGTTTTCAACCACTACGGTATAGACCTTGCCGCCGCGTTTGAGAATACCGAAAACCGCCGCCTTGCCTGCCGCACCGCGCCCGCGTTTGCCTTTGCGGTGTCCGCCGAAATAACTCTCGTCCAACTCGACCGAGCCGTTAAAAACCATATCGGCTTCCAACGAGAGATGATGGCTGATGACTACGCGAACCTTGCGGTAAAACAGCACTGCCGAATTGGGGTGGATGCCCAATAAATCAGCAGCCGAACTGGCGGTAACTTCGAGTACAAAAAACTGGAGCAGTTTCTTTTGAATACTCTTTTTTAGTTTACAACGGGTTATCTTCGTTTTTGCAGTCTAACATGACTGCTTATCTAGTACAGCCCCTTGTTTTAAGCATTGGGGCAAAAACCGCCGCTGCGCGATACGGGCGGCAGAGGCCGTCTGAAAACACAAAAAACCGCCCGAAGTGCTGTTTCGGGCGGTTTTCCGGTTGGGCGGAATCAGTTTTTGTCCAAGTCCAAATCTGCTTTGTACTCGATGCGGTCGCGGCTTTTGCGTTCGATGGAAATGTCCAGCTCCTGATCGCCGCGTTTGAATTTCAGGTCTGCATCGTCGTGTTTGATTTCCGACTCGACCACGCGGAAGCCCTTGCTGCGGGCGTGGGCGGTGGCTTTGCGCGCCAGCGCGGGCACGGACGTGCCGCGTGCGGACAGGCGGGCTTCGTATTCAAACTCGCCGTCGCCCTGGCGGTCGGCCTTCACCGTGTGTGCGCCGGCGGGGCGGTAGATTTCGGCGGGCAGCGGCGCGGCAGTGGCGGCGGCGGAAAGCAGCGCGAGCGCGGCGGCGAAGAGGGCAGGGGATTTGTTCATGTGTCGGCCTTTCTCGGCGGGTGGGAAAGGCACGGATTCTAGGGGTGCTTATGCGGCAGCGGCAAGCGGGCTGGCGGGTTTTTACCTGTGGGCGCGGTTTGTAAAGACGGCGCGGGTGCGGCGGGCGGAAACGTTTTGAGGCTGTCTGAAAAACCTTTTCCAACCACACCGAAACCGTATTTTCAGACGGCCTCAAAGCAGCCTGAAAACGCCGCAGGCACGCGGGCAAACCTTGAAGCGGGGCAAAACTGCCGCCTGTGCGGATGCCGCTATGGGAGGCCGTCTGAAAACGAAGTTTTAATGAAGTTAAAACCCTGCGCAGGCCGGGCGGCAGCGGCGTGTTTCGTTCGGCAAGTGGTTTTCGCCGCCCTTTCAGACGGCCTGAAACCAAACCATTGCAGCGGGTAAAGATTCGAAAGCGGGTGCAAAGGTGGGTTAGCTTTCCTTTACGGAATTGAAAAAAATCATTGTTTTCAACGGATTAAGTTTTTCAGACGGCCTTGGCCGCCCGCGCCGCCGGTATCCGCCCCGCCGCCGCGCTCCTATAATCGGCCTGCCTGCCGCGTGGCGGGTGTTTCCCAACCCTTAGGAGAATTGCCATGAACAAAATCATCGTAGCCGTATTCAACCAAGAAACCGAGGCCGCCAAGCTGCTGAACAGCCTGTCGGAGCTGCACCGCGACGGCCGCATCAGCGTGTACGGCACCACCGTGTTCGCCAAAGACGCCGACGGCAAAATCAGCGTGAAACAGCTCGACGGCGGCAGCGGCGCGGCCACCCTTACCGGCCTGCTGTTCGGCGGCCTGGTCGGCGCGCTGGCCGGCCCCGTCGGCCTCTTGGCGGGCATGGCTCTGGGCGGCCTCGGCGGCTCGCTGGTGGATTTGGAAGACGCGGGCATCGACGCGCGTTTCGCCGACGAAGTGGCCAAAGTGCTCACCCCGGGCAAAGTGGCGGTTTTGGCCGACATCCAAGAAGAATGGACCGCCCCGCTGGATGAGGCCGTTGCCGCCGCAGGCGGGCTGCTCTACCGCCGCAACAAGGCCGACATCGCCGACATCCAGTGGCAGCGCGACCTGGCCGCCTACAATGCCGAGCTGGACGCGCTGGAAGCCGAGTTGAAAACCGCCGCCGCCGAAGACAAAGCCAAGCTGCAACAGCACATTGCCGACGTCAAACAGAAAATCGCCGACACCCAGAGCGCGTGGCAGGGCAAATGGGAAAAAACCAAACAGGATGCCGAGGCCAAACTCAAAACCTTGCAGGCACAGCGCGAAGCCGCGTCTGCCGAACGCAAAGCCAAAATCGACGCGCGCATCGACGCGGTGAAAGCCGATTTGGCCGAACGTGGCAGTAAGCTGGAAAAAGCGGGCGAGCTGGTGAAAGAAGCCTTGAAAAAATAAACGGTTGAATGCTTGCTTGGCAAAGAGGCCGTCTGAAAGTAGGTTTTAACTTCGTTGAAACTTCGCTTTCAGACGGCCTTTCAGCCCTCCACGCTCGCGGCCACCAGTTTTGCCACCAGCGGGCGCACGGCCAGCAGGCTGGCGAAGGCCACCGGCCAGGTAATCAGGTAGGACTTCGCCAGCCGCAGCGGATGGCCCGCGTCCAGCCCCGTGTTGAGCGCGACCAGCACGCCGCTGACAATCAGCACCATCACCGCCGAGGCGTAAAAGGAAAACATTACGCCTGCGTATTTTTTCGGCAGTTTTTTCATCGCGTCCCTTCCAGACAAAACAAAACGGCAGTTTAACCCGTGCGCAAAACGGTTAAAATACGAAAAACCGTCCGCATCCGGCGACAAACGCACAATCAGGCCGCCTGAAAACGCCGCCCAAAGCAGCCTGAAAATACAGAAAAGGCCGTCTGAAAAACGGTTTTTAACTTCGTTGAAGCTTCGCTTTCAGACGGCCTGTCGCCGGGGAAAAGCAGCCTGAAACCTTTGTTTCCGGTTTTCAGGCTGCATCCTTCGCAAAATCTCGGGCATTTTCAAACCGCGTGCGTGGCAGAGCCGCACACCCTACCGAGTCCGTAGGTCGGGCATTGATGCCCGACAAAGACAGACACGGGCGGATTTTAAAAAACGTCGGGCATCAATGCCCGACCTACTGCGCCGCGCCCAGCCGTGCCAGTGCGGCTTCGGCGGCGGTTTTCACGTCGGCATCGCCTGCGGCGGTGGCTTTGCGGTACCACGATACGGTGGTGTCGCGCGAGGCGGGCATGCCTTCGCCTTTTTCGTACATTGCGCCCAGTGCGTTCATGGCGGGGCGGCGATGTGGTCGCCGCGTTGGGCGGAGATCTGGTACCAGTGCAGGGCTTGGGCGTAGTTTTGCGCGGTACCGGCGCCGTGTTCGTAGCACCAGCCCAGCCAGTATTGCGAGGTGATGTCGCCTTTGGCGGCGGCGGTTTGGAATTGGGCGAAGGCGCGGGCGGGGTCTTTGGATAGGCCGCTGCCGTTGAGGTACATCAGGCCGATGTAGCGCGGGGCTTTGAGGTTGCCCATGGCGGCGGACTGTTTGAACAGCGGCAGGGCGGCGGCGTAGTCGCCTTGCTGGTAGAGGGCGACGCCTTGATTGAGGATGGTGCGCGACTGCTCGAAGGCGGGGCTGCCCGGGTCGGGGTCGGGGGCGGTGCAGGCGGCCAGCAGGGAGGATACGGCTGCGGCAGCTATGATGGCTGACGGTTTGTCCATTGCGGTGTCCTGTCTGCGGTTGGCGGAAGCGGCATTGTACGGGCAAAACGGGGAGGCCGTCTGAAAAGCGGGTTTCAGGCTGCCTTGCCATCACCGCCGTCCAATTTATCCAACAGCGCAACCAGCCCTGCCGCGCAACTTTCGGCTTTGCTTTGCACCTGTTCGGGCGTGTACAGCGCGGGCGATGTGCCGTGGAAATAGAAGGGGTCTAGATAGTTCATCTGCGCGTAATATGCGGTTTGCTCTATGTTTTTGCACAACTCCAACACGCGGAAATGGGCGACGCCGTCGGCGCGGTAATCGGCTGCGGGCGAGCCGATGGTGATGCTGGCAACGAGGTTTTTGCCTTTGAGTTTGTCGCCCGTGCTGCCGTAGGCGAAGCCGTGGGTAAACACGCAGTCAAAATAGTGTTTCAAGATGGCGGGCATGTTGTACCAGAACATCGGGTATTGGCACACGATGGTTTGGTGGCGCAGCAGGGCTTGTTGTTCGGCGGCGGCGTCAATGCGAAAATCGGGATAGAGTGCGGCGAGGTCGCGGATTTCGTAGTGCGGGCGGGCGGCTTGCAGGTGGGTGATAACGGCTTTGTTGGCAACGGATTGTTGGAAGTCGGGATGGGCGAGGAGGATGAGTGCCATGTTTGTCCTTTCGGGGCGTGGTGGGAAATGCGCCGATTGTAGGCAGCCTGAAAAGCTGAAACAAGAACTATCCTTTTGTATAGGTGTGAGAACCTGTATTCATTATTTTCATAGGCATCTTTCATGCCCTAAAATCTGCCTAAAAATAATGGATACAGGTTCTGAAAAAATGAAAACAGAATGCCGCAACGGCGCGTTTGGCTTGAACGGAAAAATTTACCCTTGCACGCTCAGCGTGGCGATGGATTTGGTGGGCGGCAAATGGAAGGCGGTCATCCTTTACCATTTGCAGGACGGCGCAAAACGCTTCGGCGAGCTGCACACGCGCCTGCACAATGCTACCGAAGCGGTGTTGAGCCGCTGCCTGCAACAGTTGGAACGCGACGGCTTGGTGTCGCGGCAGGTGTTCGGCAGCAAGCCGCCACTGAAAAGCGAATACGCGCTCACGGATTTCGGGCGCAGCTTTCTGCCTGTGCTGGCTGCGCTGACCGAGTGGGGCAATCAGGTGATTGTGGCGCGGGGGAGTTTTGTGGATGAGGGGCGCGGATAATCAGGCAGAGACCTTTGCAAAATCCCCCCCAAATCCCCTAAATTCCCACCAAGACATTTAGGGGATTTCTCATGGGCACCTTCTTTCAGCAAACCGCACAAGCCATGATTGCCAAACACATCGATCGCTTCCCACTATTAAAGCTGGATCAAGTGATTGATTGGCAACCGATCGAACAGTACCTGAATCGTCAAAGAACCCGTTACCTCCGAGACCACCGCGGCCGTCCCGCCTATCCCCTGCTGTCCATGTTCAAAGCCGTCCTGCTCGGACAATGGCACAGCCTCTCCGATCCCGAACTCGAACACAGCCTCATCACCCGCATCGACTTCAACCTGTTTTGCCGTTTTGACGAACTGAGCATCCCCGATTACAGCACCTTATGCCGCTACCGCAACTGGCTGGCGCAAGACGACACCCTGTCCGAACTGCTGGAACTGATCAACCGCCAACTGGCCGAGAAAAACCTAAAAGTAGAGAAGGCATCCGCCGCCGTCATTGACGCCACCATTATTCAGACCGCCGGCAGCAAACAGCGTCAGGCCATAGAAGTCGATGAAGAAGGACAAGTCAGCGGCCAAACCACACCGAGTAAAGATAAAGATGCCCGTTGGACAAAGAAAAACGGCCTCTACAAACTCGGTTACAAACAACATACCCGCACCGATGAGGAAGGCTATATCGAGAAACTGCACATTACCCCCGCCAATACCCATGAGTGCAACCATCTGTCGCCTTTGCTGGAAGGGATAGCCGAAGGCACGACCGTCTATGCCGATAAAGGCTACGACAGTGCGGAAAACCGGCAACATCTGGAAGAGCATCGGTTGCTGGACGGCATTATGCGCAAAGCCCACCGCAACCGTCCGCTGACGGAAGCGCAAACCAAACGTAACCGATATTTGTCGAAGACCCGTTATGTGGTCGAACAAAGCTTTGGTACGCTGCACCGTAAATTCCGCTACGCCCGGGCAGCCTATTTTGGGCTGATTAAAGTGAGTGCGCAAAGCCATCTGAAGGCGATGTGTTTAAACCTGTTGAAAGCGGCTAATAGGCTAAGTGTGCCTGTTGCTGCCTAAAAGGCGGCTCGGATGCCTGATTATCAGGTATCCGGGGAGGATTAAGGGGGTATTGGGGTAGAATCAGTGGATATTTGAAACAAAAACAGCCAAAAATCTTTATTTAGGTTTCGGCTGTCGGGGAAAAAGGAATTTTGCAAAGGTCTCCGTCTGAAAATCGGTTTTTCAGACGGCCTGTTGTGTTGGAAATAGCGTAGGTCGGGCATTCATGCCCGACAAATACTGGCGGACTGGGGAAATGTCGGGCATGAATGCCCGACCTACCCGGCTTCCGCGGCGGGCAGGTAGCAGACTCTGACGCGGTTGCCGCCGCTGCATTCGGGGGCTTGGGGTACGGTAAAGTCGATGGCGGAAAGTTGGTCGCGCGGGATGCGGTAGGCGGCGGTGTAGTAATCGGCGTAGATCAGGATGTCCATGCCCTGCATCAGCCAGATCACGATGAGCAAACCGGTCAGGTAGCTGCCGATGCCGGCAGGCGCTGCGTCCTGCCCGCGTTTCAGCCGACGCGCCACGATAAAGCCGTGCAGGGCGCAAAAGGCGGTGAGGGCGCTCCATGCCGGCCAGGTAGCGGGAGGGTCGGGGAGGGCAAACTGAAAGATGCAGGCGGAAACGGCGGCATAAAGCAGAAGCAGGACGTTGAGTTTGTTGAGTGTGACGGTCATGGCGGGGCTTTCGGTTGGTGGGCGGAGGCCGTCTGAAAAAGGTTTCAGACGGCCTTTGCTTGATCTGTACGTCAGCCAAACGCCGCCAGTTTTGCTTCCAGCGCAGCTTTGGCCTGCGGCCATTCTTCACGCAGCATGCTGTAAACCACGGTGTCGCGCACACTGCCGTCTTTACGCAGTTTGTGGCGGCGCAGGATGCCGTCTTTTTTGGCGCCCAGCCGTTCGATGGCGCTTTGCGAGGCGGTGTTGAGGATATCGGTCTGCCAGCCGACACAGGTGCAGCCGAGAGTGTCGAAGGCGTAATCCAGCAGCATGAGTTTGCAGCAGGTGTTGATGCGGGTGCGCTGCGCGGAGCGGGCGTACCAGGTGTAGCCGATGTCGGCACGGGGGACGGCGGGGTCGGTGTTGTAGAGCGAGGTGCTGCCGACGATGCGGCCACTGTCTTCGTCGATAACGGCAAAGGCGGTGCGTGTTTGCAGGGCGGTTTGGATATAGGCTGCCACTTGATCGGGTGCGGGTGCGGTGGTGACTAAAAGCTCCCAGATGTTGCCGTCACACACGGCTTCGCGCAGGGCGGTTTCGTGTTGCGGGGCGAGGGGTTCGAGGCGGACGCGGTTCAGGCGCAGGGTGGGGGTGTTCATGGGTTTTCCTTGGTGTGCGTTTGTTTGTATAGGGGATGTGGAAACGATGTTTTCAGACGGCCTTTCATATTTGAAAAAGCAGCCTGAAAGCGAGCTTGCGAGCTTCTGCGAAGCTAAAACCGTTTCCCCGTTTCAGGCTGCCTTATGGGCGTTTTATTTGTTATCCAACTTTGGCAATACCGAGCCTTCGCCCAGTTGCAACAATCCGCTTTGCGAGTAGATGCCGAGTTTGGCGCGGGTGTCGGCGATGTCGAGGTTGCGCATGGTGAGCTGGCCGATGCGGTCGAGCGGGGTGAAGGCGGCGTCTTCCACTTTTTCCATGCTCAGGCGTTCGGGCTGGTAGGTGAGGTTGGGCGATTCGGTGTTGAGGATGGAGTAGTCGTTGCCGCGCCGCAGTTCGAGGGTTACTTCGCCGGTAATCGCGCGGGCGACCCAGCGTTGGGCGGTTTCGCGCAGCATCAGAGCCTGGCTGTCGAACCAGCGGCCTTGATACAGCAGGCGGCCGAGGCGGAGGCCGTTGATGCGGTATTGTTCGATGGTGTCTTCGTTGTGGATGCCGGTTACGAGGCGTTCGTAGGCGATGTGGAACAAGGCCATGGCGGGGGCTTCGTAGATGCCGCGCGATTTGGCTTCGATGATGCGGTTTTCGATTTGGTCGCTCATGCCCAGGCCGTGGCGGCCGCCGATGCGGTTGGCTTCGAGGAAAAGTTCTACGGGGTCGGCAAACTCTTGGCCGTTGAGGGCGACGGGGACGCCTTCTTCAAAGCGCACGGACACGGTTTCGGGCTTGATTTCGACGTTTTCGTCCCAAAACGCTACGCCCATGATGGGTTTGACGATTTTGACGCTGCTGTTGAGGAACTCCAAATCTTTGGCTTCGTGCGTGGCGCCGAGCATGTTGGAGTCGGTGGAGTAGGCTTTTTCAACGGACATTTTGTAGTTGAAGCCGTTGGCAATCAGGAACTCGCTCATTTCGTGGCGGCCGCCGAGTTCGTCGATAAATTGCTGGTCCAGCCAGGGTTTGTAGATTTTCAGCGCGGGGTTGGTGAGTAGGCCGTAGCGGTAGAAGCGTTCGATGTCGTTGCCCTTGTAGGTGCTGCCGTCGCCCCAGATGTTGACGTTGTCTTCTTTCATGGCGGAAACCAGCATGGTGCCGGTTACGGCGCGGCCGAGCGGGGTGGTGTTGAAATAGGGTACGCCGCCGGTGGAGACGTGAAACGCGCCGCATTGGATGGCGGCGATGCCTTCGTGGGCAAGCTGGCTGCGGCAGTCGATGAGGCGGGCGTTTTGCGCGCCGTATTCCATCGCCTTGCGCGGGATGGTGTCGTAATCGTCTTCGTCGGGCTGGCCGAGGTTGGCGGTGTAGGCGTAGGGCAGCGCGCCTTTGAGTTTCATCCACAACAGGGCGGCGGAGGTGTCGAGCCCGCCGGAAAAGGCGATGCCGACTTTTTGGCCGATGGGGAGGGATTGGAGGATGGTGGCGGTGGTCATGGGGGAGTCCTTTGCAAACGGGTTGGGAAAAACGGCGATTGTACCGCAGGCGGCGGGGTTGAGGCCGTCTGAAAAATGCTGTTATACGTTTTCAAACGGCCTCAAATATAGGGCGGGCAGGCGGGCGGCGCGGTTGCCCATCTGCCTGCGGGCATAAAAAAAGGCTTGGTTTTGCAACCAAGCCTTTGTGTTGTCTGGTGGAGGTAAGCGGGATCGAACCGCTGACCTCTTGCATGCCATGCAAGCGCTCTACCAACTGAGCTATACCCCCGATGAGTTTGGTGGCGAATCAGGGACTCGAACCCCGGACACAAGGATTATGATTCCTCTGCTCTAACCGACTGAGCTAATTCGCCGTGAAGTGAAGCCGTGATTATACGGGTTTTGCCGCAGTGGGCAAACGGTTTTTCGGCCGTTTTGTTTTTCCGTTTGATTTTAATCGTGAAAAAGTTTTGGCAGGGCGGCGGTTACAGCTTGTGGCAGATGTCGCCGTGCGCGAAGCCCTGCCAGTCGGCGTCGATGTTGCGGCCGAAGGTGATGACTTTGAACAGCTCGCCCATTTCGTGCGGCATCAGCAGTTTGTGCAGGGCGGAGGCCGTCTGAATATAGGCGGGGGAGTCGTGCGGCAGGCCGTTGCCGGCCAGTTCGGTGATGCCGAGGTTGAGCAGGAAATCGGCCTGCGTGGTGTAGCCGATAAGGTCGAGGCCGCCGTCGGTGCCGGCTTGGGCGGTGTCGGTGAAGTTGACGTGGGCGGTGAGGTCGGTGAGGCCGACGCGGAAAAACGGGTCGTGGACGGTGTGGTGGCGGTAGTGGCCGATAAGCGTACCCATATGCCGCTGCGGGTGGTAGTACTGCGCCGCGTCGAATCCGTAGTCGATGAGGATGATTGCGCCGCGTTGCAGGTGGTCGGCCAGGGTGCGGACGAAGGCGTATTGGACGGGGTGCAGTTCGGCGGTGTAAGGCTCGGTGTCGGGGAAATACTGTTGCGCGAGGCGCAGCAGCTGCGGGTCGGCCAGAGAGCGGGGGATTTGGACGAACGCTCCGTTTTCCGTGCCGACGCAGATGCGCCAGAAGCGTCCGCCTTCGCGCCGGACGAGTTCGCAGGGCATGGCGTCTAGCACTTCGTTGCCGATAATGATGCCGTCGAACGCGGCGGGCAGGGCGGCGAGGTGGCGGACTTTGTGCGCCATGTCGGGAACGCGTGCGGCGATATGGGCGCGCTGGCGTTCGGCCAGTTCGGGGGAAACTTCGATGATGAAGTAGGCATCCAGTGCCGTGCCGCGCAGGCTGTCGAGCAGGGTGGCGGCCAATTCGCCCGTGCCCGCGCCGAATTCGCAGATGCCGCCGGCGGTTTGCGGCAGCAGTTCGCCGATTTGGCGGGCAAGGGTTTGGCCGAACAGGGGGGTGAGGGCAGGGGCGGTAACGAAGTCGCCCGCCGCGCCGATTTTGTGCGCGCCGCCGGTGTAGTAGCCGTATTGCGGCGCGTAGAGGGCGAGTTCCATAAAGCGGGAAAAGGGGATGGGCGCGGATGAGGCTTTGATTTCGTTTTGGATTATTTGCTCTAATTTTTGCGATGCGGCCAGGGCTTGCGGGTCGGGTTCGGGCAGGTGTCGATGGTTCATAGTTAATTTTTGTAAAAATAAAACGGCAATAAGGGTGATTGACGAAGAAAAAGTACGGAGCGTGAGTATCACGCTCCTGTATGCCGAAAGGTTAAGTCCGTGTATTTTATATGAGACAGGCGGACAGGTGGCGGCATACGGCGGCGGCATATATGCAAGTGTTTGTTATTTCCTTGTATAAGTGGCTGTTACGCCGTTTGTTTTGCCGCCGCTGCGGTTTGACCCTGCCGGCAATTTTTTTTATAGTTCGCACCGAGTGGGGCGAAGTGGCGCAAAGTGTGTCAGTTTTCCCCGAAAAGCAGATTTTCAGGCGTGTTTTTATGTTCGGCGGCATTCATGATTTAAATATCGACAGCAAAGGGCGGTTGGCGGTTCCTGCCAAGTTCCGCGACTTGCTGCTGCGCAAATACACGCCCGCGCTGGTGGCGACGCTGGAAAGCCGCGAACGCCTGCTGCTGTATCCCGAAAGCGTGTGGGAGCAGGAGGCGCAGCGGCTGATGGCGGCGAATGTGGCGGGCAACGCCAAATTGTCGGCATGGCGCGATCTGCTGCTGAACAATGCCGAAGTGATGGAAATGGACGCGGCGGGCAGGATTCTGCTTCCGGCTGGTTTGCGCCGCAAGGTGATGTTGGACAAGGAAGTTTCTTTGACCGGCAGGGTCAACCGCCTCGAATTGTGGGACAGGGAGAAATTCCACGCCAAAGACGATGCCGCCTTGGACATCGATCCCGAAGAGTTGGATTTCGAGCTCGGCCAGATTGGTTTCCAATTATGAGCAGCGAAGCGTTTTCCCATGTAAGCGTGCTGCTGCACGAGGCTGTGGACGCGCTGGCGGTGGTGTCGGACGGCGTTTATGTGGACGGCACGTTCGGACGCGGCGGCCATTCCCGCCTGATTTTGTCCCACCTCGGCGCAAACGGCCGTTTGGTGGTGTTCGACAAAGACCCGCAGGCGGTGGCGGCGGCGCGGGAGTTGGCGGCGCAGGATGGCAGGGTGTCTGTGGTGCACGATGGTTTTTCCTGTTTTCAGACGGCCTTAGATGCTTTGAATGTCGGCCAGATAGACGGCGCATTGTTCGATTTGGGCATTTCCTCGCCGCAGATAGACGATGGCTCGCGCGGATTCAGTTTCCGCTTCGACGCGCCCCTGGATATGCGGATGGATACGACGCGGGGCATGTCGGCGGCCGAATGGCTGGCTGCGGCGGATGAAGACGAAATCTGCGAGGTAATCAGAAATTATGGTGAAGAGCGGTTTGCCCGCCAGATTGCGCGCGCCATTGTCGCGCAGCGCGGCACGAATCCCATCGATACAACCGGCAAGTTGGCGCAGGTCGCGGCGCAAAACGTCCGTACTCGCGAGCGCGGACAAGACCCGGCGACGCGGACGTTTCAGGCCGTTCGGATTTTCATCAACCGCGAGCTTGAAGAAATAGCGGCCGCGCTGCCGCAGGCGGCAGGCCGTCTGAAAAGCGGCGGCAGGCTGGCCGTCATCTCCTTTCATTCTTTGGAAGACCGCATCGTCAAACAGTTTTTCAGACGGCATTCCGAACATGAGCCGCTGCCCAGATGGGCGATGGTGCGCGAGGCCGATCTGCCGCAGCCGCCGCTGGCACTTGTCGGCAAAGCAGTCAAGGCTTCGGCGGCGGAAGTGGCGGCCAACCCCCGCGCCCGTTCGGCGGTGCTGCGCGTGGCGCGGCGCACGGACGGCGTTTTCCCGTAGGGTCTGTTGACATTCAACTTGCGAAGCGGATTTTTCGGCAGAAAATGGCAGATGCAAGGCGCAAATGCGAGCCTATGCCGCCCATAGGAGAGTATTTGCAACGTGGCAGATGCCGTTTTATGACGGAAAATCCGCCGCAACCGTTGATTGTCAACAGACCCTAGGGCAGAGAGGCCGTCTGAAAACCGCAGCGGCGGTTCGGTAACACTGAATTAAAGAAGCAGATGAACTATATCAATATTGTATTGCTGGTGCTGGCACTCGGTTCGGGATTCGCGGTGGTAACGCAGCAGAACGAGGCGCGGCAGCGGCACATCAAACTGACGGAAGCGGAAAAGCAGCAGAGAGAGCTGGAACAGGAATATTCCCGCCTGCAACTGAAACAGGCCGAGTTGTCCAACCACCAGCTGATTAAAAAAGCCGCAGAAAAAGGCCGGCTGGCTCCGCCCGAGGCGGCCGACACCCGGGTGGTGGAAACAGAATAAGCGGAATAAAACGATAAGATGTACTTGGAAGTAGCAGCATGTTGATTAAGAACGAATACAAGCCGAAGATGCTCCCACGGCAGGCTAAGGCGAAAAAACCGGTTACCAGCAACGGACGCATTATTTTCGTGCTGGGCGCGTTGGGTGCGGGTTTTCTCGCACTGCTCGGCCGCAGCCTCTATTTGCAGACTTCCCATCACGACTTCCTCACCGGCGAAGGCAACAAACGCTTCGTGCGCACGCTGAAACTGCCCGCCTCGCGCGGCCTGATCAGCGACCGCAACGGCGCGACGCTGGCGTTGAGTGCGCCGGCCGAATCGCTGTATGCCGTCCCCTCTGCCGCCAATCTTTCAAACGGCCAGATAGAAGAGCTGGCCGCGTTGCTGGACATGCCCGCCGACACCATCCGCGACCGTCTCGACAGAAAAAGCAGCATTTCCTACATCGCCCGCCGGCTGGATGCCGATACCGCCGCCGCCGTCAAAGCCCTGAACATCCACGGCCTGCGCTGGCGCGACGAAACCGAAAACGGCAAGCCCACCGGCCGGCAGGCTCTGTATGTCAAACCGAGCGAAATGGCCGTGCTGCCCGACGACGGCAAACTGCAACAGCTCGCCGACGTGCTCAATCCCGCCATCCCATCGAAGCTCGACAAAAAAACCGTGGAAACGCTCAAAGCCGACATGGGCAAAAAAATCGACTTCGTTTACCTGAAACGGCAGTTAAAACCCGAGCTGGCCGAGCGCATTGCCGCGATGAACATCCCCGGGCTGGCCTTCCAGAAAGAGCCGCAGCGGCACTACCCGACCGGCAGCCTGTTTGCCCAGACCATCGGTTTCACCAACATCGACGGGCAGGGGCAGGAAGGCTTGGAACGCTCGCGCGAAAGCGAACTGCACGGCCGCGACGGCGAAAAAGTCGTGCTGCGCGACAACAAAGGCCAGATTGTCGACAGCGCGGACTCCGGCAGCCGCGCCTCGCAAAACGGCCGCGATATCGTTCTGGCGATGGATCAGCGCATCCAAACCCTGGCCGCCGACGAGCTGGCCAAAGCCGTGGCTTACCACAAAGCCCACTCCGGCAGCGCGGTGGTGCTAGACGCGCGCACCGGCGAAATCCTCGCGCTGGTCAACGGCCCCTCATACGACCCGAACGAGCCGGGCGAGGCCGATCCCGACCAACGCCGCAACCGCGCCATCACCGACATTTTCGAGTTCGGCTCGGTGATGAAACCTTTCCCGATCGCCAAAGCCCTCGACGACGGCAAAATCAGCACCCGATCCTCGTTCGACACCCGCCCGTACAGCGTCGGCGGCCATCCCGTGCGCGACACCCACGTTTACCCCGCGCTCGACGTGCGCGGCATCGTGCAGAAATCGTCCAACGTCGGCACCAGCAAAATCTCGCTGATGTACCGCCCCGAAGAAATGTACGGCTACTACCGCAGCCTCGGCTTCGGCAGCAAAACCGGCGTCGGCTTCCCCGGCGAAGCGGGCGGCACGCTGCGCAACTGGAAACACTGGGGCAAGTTCGACCAGGCCACCATGTCTTTCGGCTACGGCATGCAGCTGAGCCTGCTGCAACTGGCGCGCGCCTACACCGTGCTCACCACCGACGGCCGCCTGATGCCCGTGTCGCTGGAAAAACTCGACGCCGCCCCCGCCGGCGAGCGCATTCTGAAACCGGAAACCGCGCAGGCGATGCGCAAAATCATGGTGTCCGTTACCGAGCAGGGCGGCACCGGCCGCAGCGGCGCAGTGGAAGGCTTCAACGTGGCGGCGAAAACCGGCACGGCGCAGAAAGTGGTCGGACGCGGCTACGCCCGCGACAAACACATCGGCACCTTCGTCGGCTTCGCCCCGGCGGAAAACCCGCGCGTCATCGTCGCCGTAACCATAGACGAGCCCCGCGCCAACGGCTATTACGGCGGCGTGGTGGCCGGCCCCGTGTTCAAAAACATCATGTCCGGCAGCCTCAACATCCTCGGTGTGCGTCCGAACGGCGCATCCGGCAGCCAAGCCCTCGCCGCCAAAAAATAACGGGGAAAACATGTACAGCCTGCTTTCCCCGCCGCTTGCAACAAACTTCCCGCCTCTGCTGTGTGCAAACGCAGCAGGGCGTTTGTTGCATTCGGACAGCCGCCAAATCAAAGCGGGCGATATTTTCCTTGCCTGTCAGGGCGAATATGCCGACGGCCGCAGCTATATCCCCGCCGCCATCGCCAACGGCGCGTCTTTCGTGTTTTGGGACGACGACGGCGCGTTCCAATGGAATCCCGAGTGGAACGTGCCCAATCAGGGCATCAAAGATTTGAAACACCGCGCCGGTATCTTGGCCGCGCGGCTTTACGGCAATGTTTCAGACGGCCTTTCATCGCCGCTCAAAATTTGGGGCGTAACCGGCACCAACGGCAAAACCTCGATTACCCAATGGCTTGCGCAGGCCGCCGGCTTGCTTGGCGACAAAACCGCCATTATCGGCACGGTGGGCAACGGCTTTTGGGGTGCGCTCGAAGACACCACCCACACCACACCCGCGCCGGTGGAAGTGCAGAGCCTGCTGCACCGTTTCCGCAAACAGGGCGCAACCGCCGCCGCGATGGAAGTGTCCAGCCACGGCCTCGACCAAGCCCGCGTCAACGGCGTGCCGTTTCAAACCGCCGTGTTCACCAACCTCACCCGCGACCATCTCGACTACCACGGCACAATGGAAGCCTACGGCGCAATCAAATCGCGCCTGTTTTACTGGCGCGGCCTGAAACACGCCGTGATTAATTCAGACGACCCCTACGGCGCAGAGTTGATAGGCCGTCTGAAAGCCGACCGCCCCGATTTGGCCGTGTACAGCTACGGTTTCGGCGAACAAGCAGACATCCGCATCACAGGGTTTGCCGCCGCTTCAGACGGCATGGAAGTTGCTCTCGACACGCCGTGGGGCAAAGGCAGCGTCAAAACCCGCCTCTTGGGGCGGTTCAACGCGCAAAACCTCGCCGCCTGTGTCGGCGTATTGTGCGCCGACGGCCATCCGCTCGATAAGGTGCTGGCTGCATTGGAAAAAATCCGTCCCGCCACTGGCCGCATGGACTGCATTATCGAAAGCGGCAAACCATTGGTCGTTGTCGATTACGCCCACACGCCCGACGCGCTCGAAAAAGCCCTCGCCACCTTGCAGGAAATCAAACCGCAGGGCGCGGCCTTGTGGTGCGTGTTCGGCTGCGGCGGCAACCGCGACCGGGGCAAACGCCCGTTGATGGGCGCGGCGGCGGTGCAGGGCGCGGACAAAGTCGTCGTTACCAGCGACAACCCGCGCTTGGAAAACCCCGCCGACATCATCGCCGACATCCTGCCCGCCGTGCCCGCGCCCGAATGCGTCGAGGCCGACCGCAAAGCCGCCATCGGTTTTGCCGTGAAAAACGCCGCGTCAGACGACATCATCCTGATCGCCGGTAAAGGCCACGAAACCTATCAGGACGTGGCGGGCGTGAAACATCATTTTTCCGATTTCGAGACCGCGCAGGCCGCATTGGCCGAACGCGGATAGTGTTTGAGGCCGTCTGAAAAGGCTTTTCAGACGGCCTCAAAGATTGTCCGGCCCTTGCAGACCGTCTGAAAAAAAGGAATAGGGAATGGACAACAGAAAACTGGTTAAACTCACCAACGTCATCGGCATCGTATCGGTGCTGCTGCTGGTGTACTGGGTGTTCACCTTCATCCTGGCGCAAGTGTTCGGCCTGAAAGTGTTCCGCGAACACATCACCGAAATGTTCGCCATGAGCGTGCTGGGCATCATCGCCCTGATGGCGGGCGCGCTGATGCTCAACATCATGCTGAACCTGACCCGCATCGCCGAGCGCGATCAGCAAACGCAGGGCGGGGGCGGACGGAAAACCGTCTGGCTGCTGCTGGCTGTGTTCCCGCTGCTGGCCGCGCTGCTGTTCGGCGGCGACTACCTCTCCGTCCGGCGCAAACAACAGATTCTGCTGCAAACGGCCGAACGCGCCGTGCAAAGCGGCGCAGCCGCCGCGCTGGCCGACTACCGCTTCGACCTGCCCTACATCCTGCAAACGGCCGACACGCTCAAACTGATGGAAAAGGAAAACACCGCTTTCCGCAGCGTTTTCCTGATCACGCCGGACACTATCGGCGGCAAATCCGTTTACCTGGCCTTTTACGACGAGGCCGACAGCTACCGCAACCTAGCCGACGTGCAGCCCGCCGCCGACGGCTTCGCCGCCAAAGAGCGGGACAACGTCAAAACCGTGCGCAAAATCGACCACGTCTACACCACCGACCCCGCCGACCGCGCCTACCTGCAACAAGCCTTCGCCGGCCGCGAAGGCAGCCGCTTCCAAGCCGACGGCGGCAACTATACCCTGTACTACCCCTACCGCAAAAACGGCAAAACCGTCGTCCTCGTTTTTTCCGATTACCAGCGGTACGGCAAATTTGGCAGCTAGGGCATTTGAGGCCGTCTGAAAAACATATTTGATATATTCATTAACTGTAAAATCCAAAATAAAATAAGGAAAGAGAACCGATGGGCATTCACCGCTGTAACAAATGCGGCTATATGGCCGAACATCCGTATCAGCCTCAAATGGCTGATATTTCCTGCCCGCAGTGTAAATTGCTTGTCAAAGTTTACGATAGATTGTCTGAAACAGGACTCTGAAAAAATATGGATACAGTCAAGTTATATGAAAACAACTATATCAGGTCGGCATGGGTTGAAGAAAAAGAGGAATGGTATTTTTCCATTATTGATGTGATTGCTGTTTTGACGGAAAGCGATAATCCGCGCAAATACTGGAGCGTATTGAAAACCCGTTTAAAAAAAGAAGGTCGGGAAACGGCTACAATTTGTAGCCGTTTGAAAATGCGGGCTTCAGACGGTAAGTTGAGAGATACAGATGTTGCTGATGTTGAAGGAATTTTTAGAATTATCCAGTCTGTCCCGTCGCCGAAGGCCGAGCCGTTTAAAATGTGGTTGGCACAGGTGGGCAGGGAGCGGATTGATGAAATTGCCGACCCCGAGTTAAGCATAGACAGGGCACTTGAAACCTATCTGCAAAAGGGTTATTCGCGGGAATGGATTAATCAGCGGCTGCAGGCAATACAGGTTCGTAAAGAACTGACGGACAGTTGGCAGGATCACGGCGTGAATCAAGGGCGTGAATTTGCCATTCTGACAGATGAAATTACACGCGCATGGTCAGGATTGAGTACCAGAGAGTATAAAAATTACAAAGGTTTGAAGAAAGAAAACCTGCGGGATAATATGAATACGATGGAATTGGTGCTGAATATGCTCGCAGAGGCAACCACCGCCACATTAACCAATGCCAAAAATCCGCAAGGTTTGGCTGAAAATCGGACAATTGCACGGGAAGGCGGTGCGGTGGCCGGAAATGCGCGCAAAGAGATTGAGCAAAAATCAGGCAAACCCGTAATCAGCAAGCAAAATGCAGCCGATTTTGCCAAATTACTGACAGAAACGGCAGCCAAAACAAAAGACAAAGATGATTAAAAACATGAAACCGCTAGACCTAAACTTCATCTGCCAAGCCCTCAATCTGCCTGCGCCGGCTCAAAACCTTGCCGTGTCGCGCATTGTTACCGACAGCCGCGACATCCGCGCGGGCGATGTGTTTTTCGCGCTCGACGGCGAGCGTTTCGACGGCCACGATTTTGCCGAAGACGTATTGGCAGCGGGCGCGGCGGCTGCGGTGGTGTCGCGTGAAGACTGCGCCGGTTTGCGCGGTGCGCTGCAAGTGGCCGACACGCTTGAAGCCTTGCAGACGCTCGCACAGGCGTGGCGCGAAAATGTGAACCCGTTTGTGTTCGGCATTACCGGCTCGGGCGGCAAAACCACCGTGAAAGAAATGCTGGCCGCCGTGCTGCGCCGCCGTTTCGGCGAAGAGGCGGTTTTGGCGACGGCGGGCAATCTCAACAACCACATCGGCCTGCCGCTTACCCTGTTGAAGCTCAACGAAAAACACCGTTATGCCGTGATTGAAATGGGCATGAACCATTTCGGCGAGTTGGCCGTATTAACCCGAATCGCCCGCCCCGATGCCGCGCTGGTGAACAACGCCCTGCGCGCCCATGTCGGCTGCGGCTTCGACGGCACGGCCGACATCGCTCGTGCCAAAAGCGAGATTTATCAGGGCTTGGGCGCAGACGGTTTGGCCTTAATCCCCTGCGAAGATGCCAACGCAGAGATTTTTCAGACGGCCTCTGCCGCGCACAAACAGCAGACTTTCGGCGTGGACAAAGGCGGCGTGCACGCGCGAAACATCGTGTTGAAACCGCTTTCGTGCGCATTTGATTTGGTGTGCGGCAGCGAAACTGCCTCCGTGTCGCTGCCCGTACCCGGCCGCCACAATGTCCACAACGCCGTTGCCGCCGCCGCGCTGGCGCTGGCCGCCGGTTTGACCCTGAACGAGGTTTCAGACGGCCTCAAAGATTTCAGCAACATCAAAGGCCGTCTGAAAGTGAAACGCGGCATCAAAGGCGCGACGCTGATTGACGACACCTACAACGCCAACCCCGACAGCATGAAAGCCGCCATCGACGTGCTCGCCGCGCTGCCCGCGCCGCGCGTGTTTGTGATGGGCGACATGGGCGAATTGGGCGAAGACGAAGCCGCCGCCATGCACGCCGAAGTCGGCGCGTACGCCCGCGACAAAGGCATCGAAGCGGCCTATTTTGTCGGCGACAACAGCGTGGAAGCGGCGGAAACCTTCGGCGCGGCGGGGCTGTGGTTTGCTGCCAAAGACCCGCTGATCCAAGTGCTCACGCACGATTTGCCCGAGGGCGCGAGCGTGCTGGTCAAAGGCTCGCGCTTTATGGCGATGGAAGAAGTGGCCGACGCGCTGGAAGACAAAGAGGCCGTCTGAAAAACGGAAAAACGATGCGAAAACCCCTGCTGCTGAAATTTATCGTTTGCGTGATTGCCGCCACCGCTGTGCTGTGGCCGGCCAACACGCTGCTGTTCCTGTGGAACGAGCGCGCCGATTTGAGCGGCAAAACGATAGAGGGCACCATCGGCGCGGGCTGGTTTGCCGTGTCGGTGGCCGAGCCGCTGCTGTTTTCGCTGATGATGGGCGCAGTGGCGTACGGCCTGTGGCGCGGCAGCAACCGCGCCCGCTGGGCGGGGCTTTGCGGCGGGCTGCTCTACATCGGCGAAAACACGCTGCGCCACTGGCTCTACCCGTGGCAGCCGTGGATGTCGTGGCTGGATTTGGCGGCCTTCGCCTCGGTGATGGTGTGCCTGTTTTTCCTGCTGCCCGACAATTATTTCAAATAGGCCGTCTGAAAAACAGGCCGTCTGAAAACCGCTTGTCCGAACGCGGCGCAGGCCGCTCGAATCTAAAACAACACCTTGAAACACATAAAAAAAGGAAGACCATGTTTGTCTGGCTCTACCGTTTCAGCGGCTCGCTGTCCGCGCTGAACATTTTCCAATACACCACCTTCCGCGCCGTGATGGCCGCGCTCACCGCGCTGGCGTTTTCGCTGCTCTTGGGCCCGTGGGCCATCCGCAAACTCACCGCGCTCAAAGTCGGCCAGGCGGTGCGCACCGACGGGCCGCAAACCCATCTGATCAAAAACGGCACGCCCACTATGGGCGGCTCGCTCATCCTCACCGCCATCGCCGTGTCCGTCATCCTGTGGGGGCGGTGGGAAAACCCCTATGTGTGGATACTGCTGGGCGTGCTGCTGGCCACGGGCGCGCTCGGCTTTTACGACGACTGGCGCAAGGTGGTTTACAAAGACCCCAACGGCGTGTCGGCCAAGTTCAAAATCGTCTGGCAAACCGCCGTCGCCCTCGCCGCAGGCGGCCTGCTGCTGTGGTCGCTCGATGCGCATCTTTACAGCAACCTGCTGATTCCGTTTCTAAAAAACTACTATCTCCCCATCGGCGGCATCGGCTTTGCCGTGCTCACCTATCTCGTCATCGTCGGCACGTCCAACGCCGTCAACCTGACCGACGGCCTCGACGGCCTCGCCGCCTTCCCCGTGGTGCTGGTGGCCGGCGGCTTGGCCGTGTTCGCCTACATCTCCGGCCACTACGGTTTTGCCGGCTACCTCAACATGCCCTTTGTGAAAGGCGCGGGCGAAGTGGCGGTGTTCTGCGCGGCCATGTGCGGCGCGTGCCTCGGCTTTTTGTGGTTCAACGCCTATCCGGCGCAGGTGTTTATGGGCGACGTGGGCGCACTCGCGCTCGGCGCGGCATTGGGCACGGCGGCGGTGATTGTGCGCCAGGAAATCGTGCTGTTCATCATGGGCGGCCTGTTTGTGGTGGAAGCCGTTTCCGTGATGTTGCAGGTGGGCTGGTACAAACGCACCAAAAAACGCATTTTCCTGATGGCACCTATCCACCACCATTACGAACAAAAAGGCTGGAAAGAAACCCAAGTGGTCGTGCGCTTTTGGATTATCACCATCGTGCTGGTGCTGATCGGATTGAGCAGCCTGAAAATCCGCTGAAACAGGTTTTCAGACGGCCTCAAAAGGATACAGGCCGTCTGAAAAACACAGAAAGGCCATTGCTGTGCACTTAATCTTCACACCCCCCCGCCCCCGAAGACCTGCCCGAAATCATGGCCATCGAAAATGCCGGTTTTACGCCCGAAGAAGCCGCCACCGAAGCGGCGATGGCCGAACGCATCCGCACCATCGCCGACAGCTTTATCGTCGCCCGCACCGACGGCGGCCGAATCGCCGGCTACGTTGTCGGCTCCGTAACCGCCGCGCGTTATATTTCAGACGACCTTTTCGCCCAAAGCCGCCCCAATCCCGCCAGCGGCGGCTTCCAAACCATCTTAAGCCTCGCCACCCATCCCGACCTGCGCGGGCAGGGCATTGCATCCCGGCTGCTTGAAGAATTGGCCGCCTCCTGCCGCCGCAAACAGCGCGAAGGCATCACGCTCACCTGTTTGGCAAACCTGATCCCGTTTTACCAAAAACACGGCTACGCCAACGAAGGCGTGTCCGCATCCGAACACGCGGGCGAAGTGTGGTACAACCTGGTCAAAACGCTTTAAGGCCGTCTGAAAATATTTTAATGCACAAGGCGGAAACAGCCGCCTGTAAGGCAAACATGACACCGACCACCAAAGCAAACTGCGCGCCTACGACCTTTACGACTCGGGCAAAATCCACGCGCTCGAAGTCGGTACGGTCAAGGGGCTGCAAGACATCTGCCGCCATCTGTTCGGCGGCCTCTATGAATTTGCCGGCCAAATCCGCGAGCAGAATATTTCCAAAGGCCATTTCCGATTTGCCAACACCCTTTATCTCCAAGCCGCGCTGGATGCGGTGGAAAAAATGCCCGAAAACACGTTTGACGAAATCATCGACAAATATGTAGAAATGAACGTGGTTCATCCCTTTTTAGAGGGAAACGGCCGCAGCACGCGCATCTGGCTGGATCTGATTCTGAAAAAACGGCTGGGCAGGGTGGCGGACTGGCAGCGCGTGGACAAACGCCTGTATTTGCAGGCGATGGAACACAGCCCGATTAACGATTTGGAAATCAGCTTCCTGCTGCAAAACGCCCTCACCGCCGAAACCGACAGCCGCGAAATCTTTATGAAGGGCATCGACCAGTCTTATTATTACGAACAGCCGGAATGACGTTCAGGCGGCGTGAGGCCGTCTGAAACCTTTGATGGAGAAAAACAAAATGACTTGGCAAAATAAAAAAATCCTGATTGCAGGCATGGGCGGCAGCGGTTTGTCCATGCTCGCTTATCTGCACGCGCAGGGCGCGGCTTTGGCGGCTTACGACGAAAAACTTTCCGACGAACGCGCCGAAGCGTTGAAACAGCAGTTTGACGGCATCGAATGCTACGCAGGCCGTCTGAAAGACGCGTTATCGCAGGGCTTCGATATTTTGGCGTTAAGCCCGGGCATCAGCGAACGCCGCGACGACATTATCGAGTTCAAACAAAACGGCGGCCGCGTGCTGGGCGATATTGAGATTTTCGCGCACATCGCAAACCGTCGCGGCGACAAAATCATCGCCATCACAGGCAGCAACGGCAAAACCACGGTAACAAGCCTGGTCGGCCATCTCTGCGAAAAATGCGGGCTGGACACGGTGGTGGCGGGCAATATCGGCACGCCCGTTTTGGAAGCCGAAATGCAGCGCGGCGGCAAAAAAGCCGGCGTGTGGGTGTTGGAATTATCGAGTTTCCAGCTTGAAAACACCGAAAGCCTGCGCCCGAGTGCGGCGGCGGTGCTGAATATTTCCGAAGACCATCTCGACCGCTACGACGACCTGCTCGACTACGCGCACACCAAAGACAAAATTTTCCGTGGCGTGGGCGTGCAGGTGCTCAATGCTGACGACGCGCTCTGCCGCGCCATGAAAAGGGCAGGGCGCGGGGTGAAATGGTTTTCGCTCGAGAAGCAGGCCGATTATTGGCTGGAACGCGAAACAGGCCGTCTGAAAGCCGTTTCAGACGACCTCATGAACACCACCGACATTCCCCTGCAAGGGCTGCACAACGCCGCCAATGTGATGGCCGCCGTGGCACTGTGCGAAGCCGTCGGCCTGCCGCGCGAAGAATTGGTGAAGCATATTCAAACCTTTAAAGGACTGCCGCACCGCGTGGAAAAAATCGGCGAGAAAAACGGCGTGGTGTTTATCGACGACAGCAAAGGCACGAACGTGGGCGCAACCGCCGCCGCCATCAGCGGCCTGCAAAGCCCGCTGTTTGCGATACTCGGCGGTTTGGGCAAGGGGCAGGATTTCACGCCGCTGGCGCAAGTGTTGCGCGGCAAAGTCAAAGCCGTTTTGCTCATCGGCCGCGACGCGCCGCAAATCCGCCGCGATCTGGCAGGCGCGGGTTTGAACCTGATCGATTGCGCCACGCTGCAAGAAGCCGTGCAGACCGCTTACGCGCAGGCGCAAAGCGGCGACATCGTGCTGCTCAGCCCCGCCTGCGCCAGCATGGATATGTTCCAAAACTACGCCCACCGCTCGCAGGTGTTCGCCGAGGCGTTCCAAGCCTTGTGAGGCCGTCTGAAAACGCCTCCGCGTAGGCGGGGACGGCCGCCAAGCGGCAAACAGGCCGTCTGAAAACACGGAGGGATGAGAAATGACGCTGCTCCTGTTCTGCCTGATTGGCGCGGTCTGCGGCCTGCTGGCCGCGTGGCTGTGTCTGCCGCTGCGGCTGCATTGGTTTTTGTTGTGGACGGCATTGGCAAGCCTGTTTTTCCCGTGGCTGCTCTACACCGCGCAAACCGTCGGCCTCGACGCGCACGAAGCCCGCATCTGGATGCCGCTGTTTGTTGTTCCCGCCGCCGCGTGCGGTTTCGCCGCCACCCTGTTCCTGCGCCTGATCGCTTGGTTGGCGCGGCCGTACAGGCCGTCTGAAAACAGCAAAAGGCCGTCTGAAAACGCGGCGGCGCAGTCAAAATCCGAAAACGAAGTCTGAAACACGAAAACATGATTAGCGAATCCAAATTACTCGACCGCCAAATCCTCAAAAACGGCGACAAATCCGACCAGTCGCTGCTGTGGATGCTGGTGCTGCTGCTCTCCTTCGGCCTGCTGATGGTGTATTCCGCCTCGATCGCCTGGGCGGGCGACGACGGCAACCCGTGGAAAATCGTGGAAAAACAGGCGCAGTTCGTCGCCCTCGGCTGCACGCTGGCCTTCGCGCTGTTCTGGGTGAAAATGTCGTTCTGGCGCAGGGCCTCGGTGTGGCTGTTGGCGGGTAACACGCTGGTGCTGCTGGCCGCCCTGATTGTCGGCGAAGACACCAACGGCGCGAAACGCTGGATCAACCTGGGCTTTTTCAACTACCAACCCAGCGAAACCTACAAGCTGGCGGTGATCCTTTATCTGGCGGCCTTCTTCAACCGTCGCGCCGAAGTGCTCAAACAGCTCAAAAGCCTGATTTTCCCCGGCGCGGCGGTGGGTATCGGCCTCGGCCTGATCCTGCTCGAACCCGATTTGGGCGCGATGGTGGTTACCACGCTGATCGCGCTGGGAATGCTGTTTCTCGCCGACCTGCCGAAAAAATGGTTTTCCTTCGCCGTGGCCGCCGGCCTGTGCGGGCTGGTGCTGGCCGTGCTGGCCGCGCCCTACCGCATGGCGCGCGTCTCCGCCTTCCTCGCCCCCTTCGACGACCCGCTGGGCGCGGGCTACCAGCTCACCAACTCGCTGATTGCCAACGCGCGCGGCCAGTGGTTCGGTACGGGGCTGGGCGCGAGCCTCGACAAACGCTTTTTCCTCACCAAATCCGAAGCGCACACCGACTTCATCTTCGCCGTGATCAGTGAAGAATGGGGCTTTTTCGGCCTGTGCCTGTTGGTGTTCTGCTACGGCTGGCTGGTGTGGCGGGCGTTTTCCATCGGCAAGCAGGCGCGTGATTTGGAACTGTTTTTCAGCTCCTTCGCCGCCTACGGCATCGCCATCTGGCTGGGCGTGCAGAGCTTTTTCCACATCGGCGTGAACATCGGCCTCTTGCCCACCAAAGGGCTGCCCCTGCCGCTGGTGTCCTACGGCGGATCGGCGGTGGTGGTGATGATTGTGAGCATGGGGCTGCTGCTGCGCGCCGATTACGAAAACCGCCGCAAAATGCGCGGCTATAAAGTGGAGGTTTGACAACATGGGCAAAACATTCATGCTGATGGCCGGCGGCACCGGCGGCCACATCTTCCCCGCGCTGGCCGTGGCGCAGTCGCTCCAAGCGCGCGGCCACAGCGTCGTGTGGCTCGGCAGCGCGGATTCGATGGAAGAGCGCATCGTGCCGCAGCACGGCATCCCGCTGGAAACCCTCGCCATCAAAGGCGTGCGCGGCAACGGCCTCAAACGCAAGCTCCTCCTGCCCTTCACCCTGTTCCAAACCATACGCGCCGCCCGCGCCGCCATCAGAAAGCACAACGTCTCCTGCGTCATCGGCTTCGGCGGCTTCGTAACCTTCCCCGGCGGCGCGGCGGCCAAACTCTGCGGCGTGCCCGTCGTCATCCACGAGCAAAACGCCGTCGCCGGCCTCTCCAACCGTCTGCTGGCCAAAATCGCAACGCGTGTGCTCTACGCCTTTCCCGCCGCCTTCGACGCGCCCGACGGCCTCGTCGGCAACCCCGTGCGCGCCGACATCGCCGCGCTACCCGCGCCCGAAGAACGGTTTGCGGGCAGGAAAGGCCGTCTGAAAATCCTCGTCGTCGGCGGCAGCCTCGGCGCGCAGGTGTTGAACGAAACCGTGCCCGCCGCCCTCGCCGCCCTGCCGAGCGAAACCCGTCCGCAGGTGCGCCACCAGTCGGGACGCGGCAAACTCGAAGCCCTGCAAACCGCCTACCGCAACGCGGGCGTAGAGGCCGATTGCTGCGAATTCATCGACGACATGGTGTCCGCCTACCGCGAAGCCGACCTCGTCATTTGCCGCGCCGGCGCACTCACCGTGGCCGAACTCACCGCCGCCGGCCTCGGCGCGCTGCTCGTGCCCTATCCCTTTGCCGTGGACGACCACCAAACCGCCAACGCCCGCTTCATGACCGAAGCCGGCGCCGCCGAACTGCTGCCCCAGCCCGAACTCACCGCCGGCCGCCTCGCGCAAATCCTCGGCGGCCTCACCCGCGAACAGTGCCTGCAACGGGCGCAAAACGCCCGCCGCCTCGCCAAACCCGACAGCGCGGAGCAAGTGGCCGCAGCGGCCGTCGCGGCGGCGGGCGCGTAAACCCGTTTTCAGGCGGCCTCAAACCCGCCCGCAGACCCGCAGGCATAAGGCCGTCTGAAAACCGCAAAGGCCGCCGCACGCGTCCGCCCAAACCCTTTTTTACCCCGCGCGGCATGGCACAAGCGCGGCATAGGCTTTACAATCCGCCCCTTTTCGCAGCATCGTTTCAGACGGCCTGATGCACCGCAGAGGCCGTCTGAAAGCGAAGTATCAGGACACCACCATGAAAAACAGAGTCAGACACATCCATTTCGTCGGCATCGGCGGCTCGGGCATGTGCGGCATCGCCGAAGTGCTGCACAACCAGGGCTACACCGTCTCCGGCTCCGACCAGGCGCAAAGCGCGGTAACGCAGCACCTGGCCGCTCTGGGTGTGCGCGTCTACCCCGGCCACACCGCCGAACACGTCAGCGGCGCGGATGTCGTCGTAACCTCCACCGCCGTCAAAAAAGACAACCCCGAAGTGGCCGCCGCCCTCGCGCAGCAGATACCCGTCATCCCCCGCGCCCTGATGCTGGCCGAACTCATGCGCTTCAAAGACGGCATCGCCATCGCCGGTACGCACGGCAAAACCACCACCACCAGCCTCACCGCCTCCGTCCTCGCCGCCGCCGGCCTCGACCCCACCTTCGTTATCGGCGGCAAACTCACCGCCTCCGGTACCAACGCCCGCCTGGGCAAAGGCGAATACATCGTCGCCGAGGCCGACGAGTCCGACGCCTCCTTCCTGCACCTCACGCCGATTATGTCCGTCGTAACCAACATCGACGAAGACCACATGGACACCTACGGCCACAGCGTCGAAAAACTGCATCAGGCATTCGTCGATTTCATCCACCGCATGCCCTTCTACGGCAAAGCCTTTTTGTGCGCCGACAGCGAACACGTCCGCGCCATCCTGCCCAAAGTGAGCAAACCCTACACCACCTACGGCTTCGGCGAAGACGCCGACATCCGCGCCGAAAACATCGAAAGCGACGGCGCGCAAATGAAGTTCGCCGTGCGCGTGCGCATGAAAGGCCACGAGCCGCTCGACTTCCCCGTAACCCTCAACCTGCCCGGCCGCCACAACGTCCTCAACGCCCTGGCCGCCATCGGCGTCGCCCTCGAATGCGGCGCGGACACCGCCGCCATACAACAGGGGCTGCAAAACTTCGGCGGCGTCGGCCGACGCTTCCAAAGCTACGGCGAAATCCCGCTGAAAACGGGCGGCAGCGCGCTGGTTATCGACGACTACGGCCACCACCCCACCGAAATGGCCGCCACCCTCGCCGCCGCACGCGGCGCATACCCCCACCGCCGGCTGGTGCTGGCCTTCCAGCCGCACCGCTACACCCGCACCCGCGATTTGTTCGACGACTTCGCCAAAGTGCTCAACACCGTGGACACACTGGTGCTCACCGACGTGTACGCCGCCGGCGAAGACCCCCTGCCCGAAGACAGCCGCGCCCTCGCCCGCAACGTCCGCGCCTACGGCAAAGTCGAGCCGCTCTACTGCGCCGACGTGAACGAAATGCCCGCCATGCTGCTGGACACCGTGCTGCACGACGGCGACGTGCTGCTCAACATGGGCGCGGGCAGCATCAACAAAGTGCCCGCCGCACTGGTGCGGCTGGCGGCAGAGGCCGTCTGAAAACCCTTTTTGAAAACCCCTATTTTCAGACGGCCTCAAAAGATAAGTAGGGTGTGTGGCGCAGCCACGCACGTGGCCTGAAACAACCCGACGGCCACAGACAAACAGGCCGTCTGAAAACCGAAAACCCCTATTTTCAGAAACGTCATCCCCGCGCAGGCGGGGACGGCCTCAAACAGCAACCAAAGCAGCAACCAGGAAAGACAGACATATGCAGAACTTCGGCAAAGTCGCCGTATTGATGGGCGGGTTTTCCAGCGAACGCCAAGTGTCGCTCGACAGCGGCCGCGCGGTGCTCGCCGCCCTGCGCGAAAAAGGCGTGGACGCCCATGCGTTCGACCCGAAAGAAACGCCGCTGGGCGGATTGAAAACGCAGGGCTTCGACTGCGCGTTTAATATCCTGCACGGCATATTCGGCGAAGACGGCACCGTGCAGGGCGCGCTCGAAGCCCTCGGCATCCGCTACACCGGCTGCGGCGTGCTCGCCTCGGCGGTGGGCATGGACAAATACCGCTGCAAACTCTTATGGAAGGGGCTCGGCCTGCCCGTGCCCGATTACGAAGTGCTGCGCGAAGACAGCGACTTCGACGCGGTGGAGCGCAAACTCGGCCTGCCGCTGTTTGTCAAACCCGCCAACGAAGGCAGCAGCGTCGGCGTGGTGAAAATCAAGGAAAAAGGCCGTCTGAAAAACGTATACCGCGAACTGCGGCAGTACAAAGGCGAAATCATCGCCGAAAAATTCATCGGCGGCGGCGAATACACCTGCGCTATCCTCGGCGGCGAAGCCCTGCCCTCTGTGCGCATCATCCCCGCCACCGAGTTTTACGACCAAGAAGCGAAATACGACCGCGACGACACGGTTTACCTCTGCCCGTCCGACCTCTCGGAGGCCGACGAAAAACAAATGCGCGAACTGACCGTGCGCGCCTTCGACGCCATCGGCGGACGCGGCTGGGGCAGGATCGATTTTCTGAAAGACAAAAACGGCCGCCTCTATCTTTTGGAAGCCAACACCCTGCCCGGCATGACTTCGCACAGCCTCGTTCCCAAAGCGGCGGCGCAGGCCGGTATCGGCTTTGCCGACCTGTGTCTGAGGATTTTACAGACGGCCTATGTGGAATAACGCAAGGATACTGCGCCGCGTGTCAAGCTGGCTGTATGCCGCCGTCGCCCTGCTGCTGATTGCGTCGGCCGCCGTGTGGCTCTACCGCTCGTCCTATTTTCCGGTGAAACAGATCAACATTGACGGGCGGCTGCGCCACACCGACGCGGGAGAGCTGCAACAGGTGGCGCAGCAATATATACGCGGCAACATATTCAGAGCCGATTTGAACGGCGCGCAGGCCGCGTTCGTCAAACTGCCGTGGATTGCCAAAGCCGAAGTGCGCCGCCGCCTGCCCGACACGGTGGACATCCGCCTCACCGAGCGTATCCCCGTGGCGCACTGGGACGAAGGCCGCCTGCTCGACAGCGAAGGCAACCCGTTTGCTGCCGAATGGGAGGGTGACGAAGAACTGCCCGAATTCAAAGGGCAGGAAGGCTCGGGCAAAATCATGGCCGAACATTTGGACGTTTTCCGCCGCGAACTGGCCAAACAGAAACTCGGCATCGCCGTGCTGGCTTACACCCCCCGCTCCGCCTGGGAAATCGTGCTGGACAACGGCATCCGCATCCGGCTGGGGCGCGAACACGAAGCCGAACGGCTTGCCCGCTTCGTTCAAGCGTGGCCGCAGCTGCTGAGCCCGCAGGCCGAGCGGCTCGAATACGCGGACATGCGCTACAAAGACGGTTTCGCCGTCAGACTGAAAGAAAACGGAACGCAGCAAATTGACAACGGCATGGAAATGCCGTCTGAAAGCGATTAGGGTCTGTTGACAATCAACGTTTTGGCGGCTTTTACGCCCTAAAACGGCATCTGCCGTGTTGAAAATACCCGCAATGGACGGCATAGGCTCGCGTTTTTACCTTGCATCTGCCATTTTATGACGCAAAATCCGTGTCAAAAGTCGAATGTCAACAGACCCTGGGATTAGAAATTTAAGACTGGAACATCATGGTTAGAAAACACTATATCAGTGCCCTCGACATCGGCACCTCCAAAGTCATCGCCCTGATCGGCGAAGTGCAGGAAGACAACGGCATCCACATCATCGGTATCGGCCAAGCCCCATCGCGCGGCCTGAAAGCGGGCATGGTAACCAACATCGACGCCACCGCGCAGGCCATCAAGCAGGCGGTCGGCGAAGCCGAGCTGATGGCCGACTGCAAAGTCGGCAGCGTTACCACCGGCATCGCCGGCAACCACATCCGCAGCCTCAACTCGCAGGGCGTGGTAAAAATCAAAGACGGCGAAGTTACCCAGGCCGACATCGACCGCGCTATCGAAACCGCCAAAGCCGTCAACATCCCGCCCGACCACAGCATCCTGCACACCGTGGTGCAGGAGTACATCATCGACAACCAGCCCGGCGTGCGCGAACCCATCGGCATGAGCGGCGTGCGCCTCGACACCCGCGTCCACATCATCACCGGCGCGGTAACCGCCCTGCAAAACATCCAAAAATGCATCACCCGCTGCAACCTGCACATGGATCAGATCATGCTGCAACCGCTGGCCAGCGGCCAGGCCGTGCTCACCGAAGACGAAAAAGAACTCGGCGTGTGCGTCATCGATATCGGCGGCGGCACCACCGACATCGCCGTTTACACCAACGGTGCCATCCGCCATACCGCCGTCATCCCTGTGGCCGGCGACCTCATCACCAGCGATTTGGCACAGGCTCTGCGCACCCCGTACAGTGCCGCCGAATACATCAAAGTCCACCACGGCGCGGCACATGCCGACATCGCGGGCGAAGACATGGACGAAATGGTGGAAGTGCCCAGCGTCGGCGACCGCCAACCCCGGCAAATCGCCCGCCGCAGCCTGTCCACCGTCATCGGCCCGCGCGTCGAAGAAATACTCGAACTGGTGCAGCACGAACTGCACCGCAGCGGCTTCTATGAGGACATGCTTACCTCCGGCATCGTGCTCACCGGCGGTGCGTCCATGCTGGCGGGCATCGTCGATTTGGCGGAAGACATTTTCGGCCTGCCCGCCCGCGTCGGCGTGCCGCCCGAAATGCCCGGCGTGTCCGAACGCATCCGCAACCCGCGCAACGCTACCGTTATCGGCCTGCTGTACGCCGCGCGCGGCGATGCTGAAAACAGCGGCGAGGGCGGTACGCCCGCCGCAAGCCGCGAACACGGTGAGAGCTGGTTCGGCAAGATTAAAGAATGGTTGCGCGATAATTTCTAGGCAGCCGGCATAAGCCGTGTCGGCGCGTTTTTTGTAAGATTGGGCGGCTTCATTATATAATCCGCAATATTTGTCAAAGTCATACCGTCCTGTGCAGGGCGCGAAGGAGTAGTTTTAATGGATTTGGTTTACGATGTAGTAGATTCTGCCGCGAGCCCTGCGGTCATCAAGGTCATCGGTATCGGCGGCGGCGGTTGTAACGCCATTAACAACATGATTAAAAACACCATTCAGGGTGTCGAATTCATCAGTGCCAATACCGATGCGCAGGCTTTGGGCAAAAGCAACGCACCCAAACGCATCCAGTTGGGCAGCAATCTGACCAAAGGCTTGGGTGCAGGAGCGAATCCCGAAATCGGCCGCGAAGCCGCGCTTGAAGAGCGCGAAGCCATCACCGAGGCCGTCCGTGGCGCGAATATGCTGTTCATCACTACCGGCATGGGCGGCGGTACTGGCACGGGGGCTTCGCCCGTCGTGGCCGAAATCGCCAAAGAAATGGGCATCCTCACCGTGGCGGTCGTTACCCGCCCGTTCGAGCACGAAGGCAAACGCATCCACATCGCCCAACAGGGCATCGAACATCTGAAAAGCCAGGTTGATTCGCTGATTGTGATCCCGAACGACAAACTGATGACCGCGCTGGGCGACGACGTAACCGTGCGCGAGGCGTTTCAGGCGGCCGACAACGTGCTGCACGCGGCCGTGGCCGGCATTTCCGAAGTCGTTACCCGCCCGGGTTTCATCAACCTTGATTTTGCCGACGTGAAAAATGTTATGAGCATTACCGGCATGGCCATGATGGGATCGGGCGCGGCGCAGGGCGTGGACAGGGCGAAGCTGGCCACCGAACAGGCCATTTCCAGCCCGCTGCTCGACGATGTCAGCCTCGACGGTGCGCGCGGCGTTTTGGTCAACATTACCACCGCGCCCGGTTGCCTGAAAATGACCGAATACCGCGAAATCATGCGTGTGATTGACGATTACGCCCACCCCGATTCCGAGCGCAAATACGGCACGGCCGAGGATGAAAACATGGCGGAAGACGCCATCCGCGTAACCATCATCGCCACCGGTCTGAAAGAAAACAACCACAATACTGCGGCCGCCCGCCAGCCCGCGCAGTATGGCAGAACCCCCCGTCAGGCAGGCGGACGGTATCAGTCCGCCCGCGACAATGCCGAATCCGCGCCGCAGCACGACGAAGACAACGGCTTCTCCAATATCGCAGGCGTGCTGATGTCGGGCAGGGAGGCGCGCAACGTCAATCTGGCCGGCCCCGACTTTTCCGACCAGCGCGTGCTTGAAGATTTGGAAATCCCCGCCGTGCTGCGTCGGCAGGGTGGTGTGTTCGATAAATCGTAAATCCTGTTTTCCACAAGTTGCAGGCCGTCTGAAAAATGGTTTTCAGACGGCCTGTATGTTTTTTTTGTCTTCATTGCGATTGTGTTGTTGTGCCGGTGGCAGATTGCGCGCTGCGGGAAAAGCCTTTTCTTGACTATATGTCGGCACGTTCACTATAATCCGCCAGTTGTCGGCAGAGTGCCGGCAAATATTTTTATTTCAACAGGACAAATAAAGTATGCCTACTATCAACCAATTGGTACGCAAAGGCCGTCAAAAGCCGGTGTACGTAAACAAAGTGCCCGCACTGGAAGCCTGCCCGCAAAAACGCGGCGTATGCACCCGTGTGTACACCACCACTCCGAAAAAACCGAACTCCGCGCTGCGCAAAGTCTGCAAAGTGCGTCTGACCAACGGTTTTGAAGTCATCTCCTATATCGGCGGCGAAGGCCACAATCTGCAAGAGCACAGTGTGGTGCTGATTCGCGGCGGCCGTGTAAAAGACTTGCCGGGTGTGCGCTACCACACAGTCCGCGGTTCTCTGGATACCGCCGGCGTGAAAGACCGCAAACAGGCTCGTTCCAAATACGGTGCCAAACGCCCGAAGTAATCCCCTGTTTTTTAAAAGGCACGTCGGCCGCCTGACATAAAACGGCCGAGTAAGTGAATGCCTTGATAGGCATTCATGGGGTATGCCCCAGCTGAATAGTTAAAGGAATCAAAATGCCAAGACGTAGAGAAGTCCCCAAGCGCGATGTATTGCCCGATCCGAAATTCGGCAGCGTCGAGTTGACCAAATTCATGAACGTACTGATGGTGGACGGTAAAAAATCCGTTGCTGAACGCATTGTTTACGGCGCATTGGAGCAAATCGCCAAAAAAGTGCAGGGCAAAGAAGCCATCGAAGTGTTCAACGAAGCCATTGCCAACGCCAAACCCGTTGTGGAAGTGAAAAGCCGCCGCGTCGGCGGTGCGAACTACCAAGTTCCTGTTGAAGTGCGCCCCTCCCGCCGTTTGGCACTGGCAATGCGCTGGGTTCGCGATGCGGCACGCAAGCGCGGTGAAAAATCCATGGATTTGCGCCTGGCCGGCGAATTGATCGATGCGGCCGAAGGCCGTGGCGGCGCAATGAAAAAACGCGAAGAAGTACACCGCATGGCCGAAGCCAACAAAGCCTTCTCCCATTTCCGTTTCTAATTTTGAAAGGCTGAAAAAATGGCTCGTAAAACACCTATCAACCTGTACCGCAATATCGGTATTTCCGCGCATATCGACGCGGGTAAAACCACCACTACCGAACGTATCCTGTTCTATACCGGTCTGACACACAAGCTTGGCGAAGTGCACGACGGCGCGGCCACTACCGACTATATGGAACAAGAGCAGGAGCGCGGCATCACCATTACCTCTGCCGCCGTAACTTCCTACTGGTCGGGTATGGCCAAGCAGTTCCCCGAACACCGTTTCAACATCATCGATACTCCGGGACACGTTGACTTCACCGTGGAAGTGGAACGTTCCATGCGCGTATTGGACGGTGCGGTAATGGTTTACTGTGCGGTCGGCGGCGTGCAGCCCCAGTCCGAAACCGTATGGCGTCAGGCAAACAAATACAAAGTGCCGCGCATTGCCTTTGTAAACAAAATGGACCGTCAGGGTGCGAACTTCTTCCGTGTGGTAGAACAGATGAAAACCCGTCTGCGCGCCAATCCCGTGCCCATCGTTATTCCTGTCGGTGCGGAAGATGCGTTTGAAGGCGTGGTCGATCTGCTGAAAATGAAAGCCATCATTTGGAATGAGGCCGATAAAGGCGTTACTTTCGAGTATGGCGATATTCCCGCCGATCTGGTGGCGACTGCCGAAGAGTGGCGGCAGAATATGATTGAAGCCGCCGCCGAAGCCAGCGAAGAGCTGATGGACAAATACTTGGGCGGCGAAGAGCTGACCGAGGAAGAAATCGTCGGCGCGTTGCGCCAACGCACGCTGTCCGGCGAAATCCAGCCGATGCTGTGCGGTTCCGCATTCAAAAACAAAGGTGTGCAGCGTATGCTGGATGCCGTTGTCGAGTTGCTGCCTGCGCCGACCGATATTCCGCCGGTTCAGGGTGTCAATCCGAATACCGACGAGCCGGACAGCCGCCAGGCTGCCGACGAAGAGAAATTCTCGGCTCTGGCATTCAAGATGCTGAACGACAAATATGTCGGCCAACTCACTTTCATCCGTGTTTATTCGGGCGTGGTCAAATCCGGCGACAGCGTTTTGAACTCGGTTAAAGGCACGCGCGAGCGCATCGGCCGTCTGGTACAGATGACTGCCGCCGACCGTACCGAAATCGAGGAAGTCCGTGCCGGTGATATTGCAGCCGCCATCGGTTTGAAAGACGTTACTACCGGCGAAACCCTGTGCGCCGAAGACTCTCCGATTATCTTGGAACGCATGGAATTCCCCGAGCCTGTAATCCACATTGCCGTCGAGCCGAAAACCAAAGCCGACCAGGAAAAAATGGGCATTGCCTTGAACCGTTTGGCTAAGGAAGATCCGTCCTTCCGCGTGCGTACCGACGAGGAATCCGGACAAACCATTATTTCCGGTATGGGCGAGCTGCATTTGGAAATCATCGTCGACCGTATGAAACGCGAATTCGGTGTGGAAGCGAATATCGGTGCGCCGCAAGTGGCATACCGCGAAACCATCCGCAAAGAAGTCGAATCCGAGGCCAAGCATGTCAAACAGTCCGGTGGCAAGGGTCAGTATGGTCATGTCGTGATCAAAATGGAACCGATGGAACCGGGTGGCGCAGGCTACGAATTTATCGACGAAATCAAAGGCGGCGTCATTCCGCGCGAATTCATCCCGTCTTGCGACAAAGGTATCCGCGATACGCTGCCTAACGGTATCGTTGCCGGCTATCCCGTTGTGGACGTGCGCATCCGCTTGATTTTCGGTTCTTACCACGATGTGGACTCCTCCCAAATCGCGTTTGAACTGGCCGCTTCCATGGCCTTCAAAGAAGGTATGAAAAAAGCCAGCCCCGTATTGCTCGAACCGATTATGGCCGTCGAAGTGGAAACGCCCGAGGACTACATGGGCGACGTAATGGGCGACCTGAACCGTCGTCGCGGCATCGTGTTGGGTATGGATGATGACGGCATTGGCGGCAAGAAAGTCCGCGCCGAAGTGCCGCTGGCCGAAATGTTCGGTTATTCCACCGACCTGCGTTCTGCCACACAAGGCCGCGCCACCTACTCGATGGAGTTTAAAAAATATGCGGAAGCACCTGCGCATGTGGCTGCTGCCGTAACCGAAGCCCGCAAAGGCTAAATTCGGTGTCCGACAGGCCGTCTGAAAACGCTGAAACATCATTTTCAGACGGCCTTTTTTGTTCTTTTAATGATCTTTAACTTGTAAAGGAATTAGCTCATGGCTAAGGAAAAATTCGAACGCAGCAAACCGCACGTAAACGTTGGTACCATCGGTCACGTCGACCATGGCAAAACCACCCTCACCGCTGCACTCACCACCATTTTGGCTAAAAAATTCGGCGGCGCGGCCAAAGCCTACGACCAAATCGACAACGCCCCCGAAGAAAAAGCACGCGGCATCACCATCAACACCTCGCACGTCGAATACGAAACCGAAGGCCGCCACTACGCCCACGTAGACTGCCCGGGACACGCCGACTACGTGAAAAACATGATTACCGGTGCCGCCCAGATGGACGGCGCGATTCTGGTATGTTCCGCTGCCGACGGCCCCATGCCCCAGACCCGCGAACACATCCTGCTCGCCCGCCAGGTAGGCGTACCCTACATCATCGTCTTCATGAACAAATGCGATATGGTGGACGACGAAGAACTGCTCGAACTAGTCGAAATGGAAATCCGCGACCTGCTCAACAGCTACGAATTCCCGGGCGACGACGTGCCGATCATCAAAGGCTCCGCCCTCAAAGCACTGGAAGGCGACACCTCCGAAATCGGCGAAACCGCGATCTTCGCCCTGGCCGACGCTCTGGACAGCTACATCCCCACCCCCGAGCGCGCCGTAGACAAACCCTTCCTGCTGCCGATTGAAGACGTATTCTCCATCTCCGGCCGCGGTACCGTGGTAACCGGCCGCGTAGAGCGCGGCATCATCCACGTCGGCGACGAAATCGAAATCGTCGGCCTGAAAGAAACCCAAAAAACCACCTGCACCGGCGTCGAAATGTTCCGCAAACTGCTCGACGAAGGCCAGGCAGGCGACAATGTCGGCGTACTGCTGCGCGGTACCAAACGCGAAGAAGTGGAACGCGGCCAAGTGCTGGCCAAACCCGGCACCATCACCCCGCACACCAAATTCAAAGCCGAAGTGTACGTGCTGAGCAAAGAAGAGGGCGGCCGCCACACCCCGTTCTTCGCCAACTACCGTCCCCAGTTCTACTTCCGCACCACCGACGTAACCGGAGCGGTAACTCTGGAAGAAGGCGTGGAAATGGTGATGCCCGGTGAAAACGTAACCATCACCGTAGAGCTGATCGCCCCGATCGCCATGGAAGAAGGTCTGCGCTTCGCCATCCGCGAAGGCGGCCGCACCGTGGGTGCCGGCGTGGTTTCTACTGTAATCGCTTAATCGAAGGATAACGAATCAATGGCAAACCAAAAAATCCGTATCCGTCTGAAAGCCTACGATTACAGCCTGATCGATCGCTCCGCGCAGGAAATCGTTGAAACCGCCAAGCGCACCGGTGCCGTTGTCAAAGGCCCGATTCCGCTGCCGACCAAAATCGAGCGTTTCAATATTCTGCGTTCGCCCCACGTGAACAAAACCTCGCGCGAGCAGCTGGAAATCCGCACCCATCTGCGTCTGATGGACATCGTGGACTGGACCGACAAAACCACCGATGCCCTGATGAAGCTGGATCTGCCGGCAGGCGTGGACGTGGAAATCAAAGTTCAGTAATCTGCTGTATCTAAAAAAAAAGCCGAACGGTTTGCCGTTCGGCTTTTTTTTTAGATACACGGGCGTAGCGGCTGTGTCATGGCAGATGCGGATATAGAGGAACACGAAAAATATATAGTGGGTACAGATCAAAAGTATCCAATGTAGGCTGGGCTTCAGCCCAGCAAAATATCAGGAAAATAGTGATTTAGCTGGGCTGAAGCCTAGCCTACGATAGGTAGTTTCTATTTTGTTTCACTATAGTTGAGTCGGCATTTTCAAAGATTGAGGCCGTTTGAAAACCGGAAAAATGGTTTTCCGACGGCTTTTTAATCAATGGCTGCCATTGCGGGTATGCAAGCCATAACGCCCGCCTACGTCAGCGGTGCCAGCAGTTTGGCGAATGCTTCCTCAAACTGCTGCAAACCGTCGTGTTGCAGGCGGGCGGCGAGGGCTTCCAAATCGATGTCCAGGCGGGACACTTCACTCAAATGCGCGAAGGCGGCGTCGGTATTTTCCGGTAGCGTGATGCGGGCGGTGCCGTGGTCGCAGAAGGCGGCGAGGGTGGCGTCGGGCACGGTGTTGACCGTGTCTTTGCCGATCAGGCTGTCCACATACAAGGTATCGGGATAGGCCGGGTTTTTCACGCCGGTGGAGGCCCAGAGCAGCCGCACGCGGTTTGCGCCCTGCCGCGCCAATGCGGTGAAGTCCGCGCCGTCGAAGAATGCCTGCCAGTCGGCATAGGCGGCTTTGGCCAGCGCGACGGCGGTTTTGCCGCGCAGCGGCTCGGGCAGGGTGTTGTCCAACGCGCTGTCAATACGGGAGATGAAAAAGCTGGCTACGACGCGGATGCCGACAACGGGCAGGCCGGCGGCCAGCCGCGCGCAGATGCCGCGCACATAGGCTTCATAGGCTTTGACGGTTTGGCGGCGGGAAAACAGCAGGGTGAGGTTGACGCTGAGGCCGTCTGAAACCAGCGTTTCCAGCGCGGCAAGCCCTTCGTCGGTGGCCGGCACTTTGACCATTAGGTTTTCGCGGTCGACCATATCGCGCAGCCGTTTCGCCTCCGCCGCCGTGCCTGCCGCATCGCGTGCCAGCTCGGGCGAAACTTCCCAGCTGACGAAGCCGCCCGCGCCGCCGCCGGCACGGTATTCTTCCATGCACACATCGCAGGCGGCGCGCACATCGTCGGCGGCCAGCGTTTCGTAACGCTGTTGCGCCGTCAGCTGCCGCCGTTTCAGCGCGGCAATCTGTTCCGCATACAGCGGGTCGCCGGCAAATGCCTTTTGGAAAATGGCGGGGTTGGATGTTACCCCGCACACGCCCTGTTGCAGCATCTGCGCCAGCGTGCCGCTTTGCACCAGCGAGCGCGAAAGATTGTCGAGCCAGATTTGTTGGCCTAAGTTTTTTACGTCCGATAAAATACCCACTGTTTCATTCCTTAATGATTTGAACACACGGGGCGCATGCTAGCGCGAAAGCCCGTTTTTGAACAGGAAAACGATTATGCAGACAAACAACGCCGCCCAATACACCGCCTGGGCGCAGGAAGTGTTGCGCATCGAAGCCGACGGCCTGCGCGAAATTTCAGACGGCCTCAACGGCGATTTCGCCGCCGCCGTCGATGCCGTGCTCCACTGCACCGGCCGCCTCGTCGTTACCGGCATCGGCAAATCCGGCCACGTCGGCCACAAAATCGCCGCCACCCTCGCCTCCACCGGCACGCCCGCCTTTTTCGTCCATCCCGCCGAAGCCGCGCACGGCGACCTGGGCATGATTGTGGACGGCGACGCGGTGCTGGCGATTTCCAATTCCGGCGAGAGCGACGAAATCAATGCCATTCTGCCCGCGCTCAAACGCAAAAACATCACCCTCATCTGCATCACCGCCCACCCCGAATCCACCATGGCGCGCCATGCCGACATCCACCTCACCGCCGCCGTGTCCCAAGAAGCCTGCCCGCTCGGCCTCGCCCCCACGTCCAGCACCACCGCCGTGATGGCCTTGGGCGACGCGCTGGCCGTGTCCCTGCTGCGCGCCCGCTCCTTCACCCGCGAAGACTTCGCCCTCAGCCATCCCGCCGGCCGGCTGGGCAAACGCCTGCTGCTGCGCGTGGCCGACCTGATGCACGGCGGCGCGGACTCCCCCGCCGTGGCCGAGCACACGCCGCTGAAAGACGCGATTGTCATCATGAGCGAAAAAGGGCTGGGCATGCTGGCCGTAACCGACGCATCAGGCCGTCTGAAAGGCGTGCTGACCGACGGCGATCTGCGCCGCCTGTTCCAGAAAAGCGAAACCTTCGCCGGCCTGACGGTAAACGACGTGATGCACGACACGCCCAAAACCATCGCACCCGACAAACTCGCCACCGAAGCCCTGAAAGAAATGCAGCGGTACAACATCGGCGGCCTCTTCGCCGTCGATGAAAACGGCCTGCTGCTCGGCGCGCTGAACATGCACGACCTGTTGCAGGCGCGCATTGTGTAAAGCATCGGGGTTTGCTGCCAATCGGCTTTTGCAGCGGATTGGCAGCAAACCCCGAGAGGCCGTCTGAAAACACGGCTGACGCAAACGGGGGCGGTTTTAACCGTCCCCGTTTCTGTTTTTACCCCGCCTTGCGGAACAAAACGCCGCCCGCCCGTATCATGCGGCCTTTCCCACCAACGACCGAAGGAGTCGGAACCATGAAACAAAAAAGCCTCGCCGCCCTGATTGCCGCCGCCGCATTCGCCCTTGCCGCGCCCGCTGCCCTCGCCGCCCCGCACGGCGACCGTCCCGACGAAGACAGGCCGCACGCTGCCAAAGACCACCGGCCGCATGCGCAGAAAAAACGCGCCCCGCGCAAACTGCCGCAGAAACCCCGCCGCCATCACCGTTAAATCCCCGGCCGCCCTTTTCGGGCGGCTTTTTTGCGGCTGCGCGGCAGGGCGGGGAGCGGAGCGGATTTTCCCGCCGCAGCGTGCGGGCGGGAAACGCAGGCCGGTATGCGGCAACGGGCAAGAGGCCGTCTGAAAATATGGCGGATACAGAAAAAGTATCCGGTGCAGGCAGGGCTTCAGCCCGGCAACATATCGGGGGAAATAGCGACTTAGCCGGGCTGAAACCCGACCTACGGTGGATAGTTCTTTTATAAAACCTCGGATGCTTCATAAAACAACGTCATTCCCGCGCAGGCGGGAATTTTGGTTGATATTCGATAATTTTTAAAAAACTACCGCTTGAATCCCGGCAAGATTTCCGCCTGCGCGGGAATGACGGAGTTTTTTGATTTCCGGACTGCAGTCGGGGGCAAAGGTTTCAGACGGCCTGCCCAACAAAGAACGCGTGTTTCGCGGGGCAGCACGCCCTGCCTCAAAATCCGCATTTTCGTTACCGGCACTTCTATGTTGTTTTACCCATAACATAATAAGAGGCCGTCTGAAAAACGGAAAACACGTTTTTCAGACGGCCTCTGCTGCGTTCGGGCTACTGCGTCTTGTCTGCGCCGCCTTCTTCGGGGATTTCAAAAATCTGGCGCAGGTAGGCGAGGAAGGTGTTGTTGTCGGTCATGGTTTTGCCGGGGCTGTCGGAGAGTTTGGCGACGGACTGGCCGTTGCATTCCACCAGTTTCAAGACGATGTTCAGCGGGGTGTGGCCGAGGTCGTTGGTGAGGTTGGTGCCGATGCCGAAGCTGGTTTTGAAGCGGTCTTTGAAGTAGCCGTGCAGGGCGAAGGCTTTGTCGAGGTTGAGGCCGTCTGAAAAGGTGAGCATTTTGCTGCGGCTGTCGATTTTGAGCTTTTTGTAGTGTTCGTAGGCTTTGTCGCCCCATTCGTAGGGGTCGCCGCTGTCGTGGCGCAGGCCGTCGAAGAGTTTGGCGAAATAGAGGTCGAAGTCGCGCAAAAAGGCGTCCATGCCGACCACGTCGGTGAGGGCGATGCCCAAGTCGCCCCGGTATTCGTGCACCCAGGCTTCGAGGGCGGCCGTCTGAAAATCACGCAGGCGCACGTGCAGGGCTTGGAAGGCCTGCAAAAATTCGTGCGCCATGGTGCCGATGGGAATCAGGCCGAGTTTTTTGGCGAGATAAACGTTGCTGGTGCCGCGAAAGGATTCGGGGGCGGCGCGGTGCAGGGTGCGCACGACGTGTTCCTGCCAGGCCAGCGTGTAGCGGCGGCGCGTGCCGAAGTCGGACACCAGAAATGGCGGGTCGGCGGGGTTTTGCGCGGCGGCGAAGGCTTTGAGTTTGGAGGCTTTTTCGTGCAGGCGGCTTTCGCCTTCGGCCAGCACGGCGGGGGTTTCGAGGCGGCGGAAATAAAGCTCGTTGACGATGGCGAGGATGTAGATTTCAAAGAACATGGCCTGCAACAGGGGACCTTCGACGCGGATGTGCAGGCGGCCTTGGTCGTCGGCGGACACGCTTACGAAGCGGCGTTTGAGCTGGAACAGTTCGAGGTAATCGACGAAATCGCTTTTGATGAAGCGCAGGCCGCGCAGGTAGTCCAGTTCGTCCTGCGTGAGTTTGAGGGTGCACAGCGCGTCAAGCTCGGCTTCAAGCTCCGCGCGGATTTCGGCCAGCGGGTAAACCGTGTCTTCATTGTTGCGGCAGCGGAATTCGTACACGCCGTGCGCTTGCGGAAACTGGTGCAGCACGACTTGCAGCATGGTGAATTTGTAAAGGTCGGTGTCGAGCAGCGAGCGGATGACGGGGGCGTGGGACATGGCGGCCTGCCTTTCTCGTTTGGCGGTTGGGAAGGAAAACGCATTAGAACACGTTTACAAACAGGCGGCAAACAGGCCGTCTGAACGGTGGGTTTGCAAATTTATGCAAGCAATCGCTATAATCGTTCGGCCGAACGCAGCCCCGTGCTGCTTTTCTTTCATCCGTATTTTTCCCCATCTTTTCAGGAGAAGCCGATATGACCACCCGCACCGAACACGACACCATGGGCAATGTAGAAGTCCCTTCCGAAGCCTATTGGGGCGCGCAGACCCAGCGCAGCCGCCAGAATTTCAAAATCGGCGGCGAAACCCTGCCGCAGCCGATGATTCACGCGATGGCGCTGGTGAAAAAAGCCGCCGCGCAAGTGAACGCAGGGCTGGGGCGCATCAAGCAGGAGCAGGCGGATTTGATTGTTCAGGCTGCCGATGATGTGCTGGCGGGCAAGCTGGATAACCAGTTCCCGCTCGTAGTATGGCAAACCGGTTCGGGCACGCAGTCCAATATGAACATGAACGAAGTGCTTGCCAACCGTGCCAACGAAATCGCCGGTACAGGCTTGGCCGCCTACCAGCCCGTGCACCCCAACGACCATGTGAACCACGCGCAATCGACCAACGACAGCTTCCCCACCGCCATCCACGTTGCCGCCGCAATTGAAATCAACCGCCTGCTGATTCCCGCCGTCAAAGCCCTGCGCGACACGCTGGACAAAAAAGCTCAAGCCTTCGCCCCCATCGTCAAAATCGGCCGCACCCACCTGCAAGACGCGACCCCGCTTACATTGGGGCAGGAGTTTTCCGGCTACGTCTCCCAGCTTGACCACGGACTCGCCCGCCTGCAAGACGCGCTCAAAGGTCTGTACGAACTGCCTTTGGGCGGCACCGCCGTCGGCACAGGCTTGAACAGCCACCCCGAATACGCCGAAAAAGCCGCCGCCAAACTCGCCGAACTTTCGGGTTTGCCGTTTGTAACCGCGCCCAACAAATTTGAAGCCCTCGCCGGGCGCGACGCCGCCGTGTACGCCTCGGGCGCACTCAAAACCCTCGCCGCCAGCCTGAACAAAATCGCCAACGACATCCGCTGGCTCGCCTCCGGTCCGCGCTGCGGCTTGGGCGAAATCAAAATCCCTGAAAACGAACCCGGCTCGTCCATCATGCCCGGCAAAGTCAACCCCACCCAATGCGAAGCCATGACCATGGTGTGCTGCCAAGTGTTCGGCAACGACGTTGCCATCGGCATGGCCGGCGCCTCGGGCAACTTCGAGCTCAATGTTTACATGCCGATGATTGCGTATAACTTGCTGCAATCCGTGCGTCTGCTTGGCGACGCCTGCAACAGCTTCAACGAAAACTGCGCCGTCGGCATCGAGCCCGTACTCGAAAAGATTGACTACTTCCTGCACCACTCGCTGATGCTGGTAACCGCGCTCAACCGCAAAATCGGCTACGAAAACGCCGCCAAAGTCGCCAAAACCGCCTACAAAAACGACAAATCCCTGCGCGAAACCGCCATCGAGCTGGGTTTGCTGACCGGCGAAGAGTTTGACGAACTGGTTGTGCCTGCGGATATGGTTGCGCCGCGTTAAACTGTTTTTGTAACGCTGAAAAGCCGAAACAAACCAAAGGCCGTCTGAAAGCCCGATTACGGGTTTTCAGACGGCCTTTTCTTGTTTTCAGACGGCGTAGATGTGCGACCCTACCACGCACGCGGTTTGCACCCCAGCCTGAGCCCGCGTGCATGCCTACGGCACACACCCTACACGTCTGCCGATATGGTTGCGCCACGTTAATTGGTTTTGTAGCGCCGAAAAGCCGAAAACAGGTAAAAGGCCGTCTGAAAATCCGTAAAACAGGTTTTCAGACGGCCTTCCGTTTCAGGCTGCCTTTGGGTTTTAACTTCGTTGAAGCTTTGCTTTCAGACGGCCTCAAATATTCAATACCAGCCGCGGAACTTCATGGCTTTTTCCAAGCGGCGGATGCTCATCATGTAGGACGCGGTGCGCAGGTCGATGTCAAACTCTTGTGCCAAGTTCCAGATGTCGTTAAACGCGCGGCGCAGGACGACGGTTTGTTTTTCCTGCACTTCGTCGAATTCCCAGTAATAGCCTTGCAGGTTTTGCACCCATTCAAAATAGGATACGACCACGCCGCCGCAGTTGGCGAGAATATCGGGTACCACCAGCACGCCGTTTTGGCGCATGATGGCGTCGGCTTCGGGGGTGGTGGGGCCGTTTGCGCCTTCCACCACGATTTTGGCGCGCACCTTGCCCGCGTTTTCGGAGGTGAGCTGGTTTTCCAGCGCGCAGGGGGCGAGTACGTCCACGTCCAGCGCGAGCAATTCGGCGTTACTGATTTCTTTGCCGTAGCCCGCTTGGTTGGTGATGAAGCCGTTGGCGCGGTATTCTTTGAACAGCGCGTCCATGTCCAGCCCGTTTTCGTTGTAGATGGCGACATCCACGGTGGAGACGGCGACGACTTTCGCGCCCGATTGGTGGGCGTACAGCCCTGTGTGAAAGCCGACGTTGCCGAAGCCTTGGATGGCGTAGGTTGCGCCTTTGACGTCTTTGCCGAGTTTGGCGAGGGCTTGCACGGCGGCAAGGTTTACGCCGTAGCCTGTGGCTTCGTTGCGGGCGAGCGAGCCGCCAAATTCTACGGGTTTGCCGGTGAACACGCCGGGGGCGGATTTTTTGACGATGCTTTCGTATTCGTCAACCATCCACGACATGATTTTGCCGTTGGTGTTCACATCGGGCGCGGGGATGTCTATTTTTTCGCCAATCAGCGGCTCGATGGCGTTGGCGTAGCCGCGTGCGATGCGTTCCAGCTCGGCTTCGGAGTATTGTTTGGTGTCGATGATCACGCCGCCTTTGCCGCCGCCGTAGGGCACGCCGGCAACGCAGCATTTGATGGTCATCCAGATGGAAAGGGCTTTGACTTCGTCAAAATTGACATTGGGGTGGAAGCGCACGCCGCCTTTGTAGGGCCCGACGGCGTTGTTGTGCTGGGCGCGGTAGCCAGTGAAGGTTTTCACTGTGCCGTCGTCGAGTTTGACGGGGAAGGTTACTTCCAGCGCGCGCATGGGGTTTTTCAGGATTTCGTACACGGCGGGGTCGGCGTTGAGGCGGTCGCAGGCGGTTTTCACCTGTTTGCGAGCGATTTCAAAGGGGTTGAGGGTTTCTTTTGCGGTAGCGGAAGACATATTTTTCCTTTGTTTGGTTGTCCGGATTGAAGTACGGCAAACCGTTACTATATACAAAATCGGGTAAAAATGTAATAGCGTGTAGTCGAAAAATTTCACAATTTCTTAACATTGTCTACATTCTTACGCACCCTTACGCAGCAGGCGTGGAAAACGGCGCAAAAGAAGGAACAGCAGCAGGCAGGAGGCCGTCTGAAAAGGCCACGAGTGCGGCAGAACGGCGGTGATGATTTGCAGCGGGGAATAGGCGGCGGAAGGTGCGCGGTCGGTAAACAGGGCGCACAGCCAGTAAAGCTGCACCGCAGCCAGCCATACCGCCGCGAGTGCCGATTGCGCCGTGTTGCCGCGCGGCAGGCGCAGCAGCGGGAGGGCGGCATACCATGAGGCGGCGGCGAAGGCGGCCAGCCATGCGGCGTCGTGGGCGAAGGTGCAGCCGAAACAGCTTGCCGACGGGGCGGCGAGGCCGCGCAGGGAAAGGAGGAGGGTGGCGGCGTTGAGGGTGAAAACGGCGGCGGTAAGGATGAGGTATCGGTTTATTTTGTCTGCCTGTTTGTGCTTGCGCGTGCTTTGAGGCCGTCTGAAAACCGTTTCGGCTGCGCCGGAACTGCGTTTTCAGACGGCCTCAAAGTCTGCGGCGCGTTTTATTCTGCGGGAGGCAGCTCCATCGCCAGCACGGTTTGTTTCTGCGTTTCCCGGAAGGCGGCGAGTTTGTCCGCCAGCTCGGGATTGCCGTTGGCCAGCAGCGACGCGGCGAACAGGGCGGCGTTGGCCGCGCCCGCTTCGCCGATGGCGAAGGTGGCCACGGGCACGCCTTTGGGCATCTGCACGATGGAGAGCAGCGAGTCTTCGCCGCGCAGGTATTTGCTCGGCACGGGCACGCCGAGCACGGGCAGGGTGGTTTTGGCGGCCACCATGCCGGGCAGGTGCGCCGCACCGCCCGCACCGGCAATGATGGCTTTAAGGCCGCGCTCGCGGGCGGTTTTGGCGTATTCAAACATTAAATCGGGGGTACGGTGGGCGGAGACGACGCGGGCTTCGTAGCCGATGCCGAACTGTTCGAGCACCTCGGCGGCGTGGCGCATAACCGGCCAGTCGCTGCTGCTGCCCATGATGATGCCGATTTGGGGCATGGTTGTGTCCTTTCTTTAATTAAACGGAAAACGGTTTCGGTTGCGCCGAAGCCGTGTTGTCAGAAATGTCATCCCCGCGTAGGCGGGGACGGCTTGGGGGCGGGCATTATTCCATATCGCCGCCGCGCCGCCAAAGGCTGCGTTTCGGTATCATGCCTCCGCAAACACTTCTTTTGCCGCAAACACCGCGTTCAACGCCTTCGGAAAGCCCAAATACGGCACGCAGTGGATAAACGCCTCTACAATTTCCTCCCGCGAAATGCCCACATTCAAAGCCGCATGGATATGCACTTTCAACTGCTTTTCGCAGCCGCCCTGCGCCGCCAGCAGCCCCAGCGTCAGCAGCTCGCGCTCGCGCTTGTCCAGCGCGGGGCGGCGGTAAATCTCGCCAAAACCAAACGACACGATGTAACGCCCCAAATCGGGCGCGATGTCCGCCAGCGCGTCCATCACCGCATCGCCCTGCGCCCCGTCAATCTCGCCCAGCTTCGCCAGCCCGCGTTCAAATAATTCCATATTGTTCAGCATGATTTGCTCCTAGGGCGTGTTGACATTCAACTTTTGAAGCGGATTTTGCGGCAGATGCCGTTTTATGGCGTGAAAGCCTCCAAAATGTTGATTGTCAACACGCCCTAATACTTGGTTAAAAGGAACAAGCAGCTTAAACTTTGGAGCACACTCCAACGCAAGGATTTTTGATGTTCACCATTTCCCAGTTCGCCGAACGGCTCGGCATCAGCGCAGACACCCTGCGCTACTACGAAAAAGAAGGGCTGCTCGCCCCGCAGCGCAATGCCTCGGGCTACCGCGTGTACAGCGGGCGCGATGAAGCATGGTTCGGTTTTGTCAAACGGCTGAAAGACACGGGCATGCCGATGGCGCAAATCAAACGCTACGCCGAACTGTGCGCAGCAGGTGATGCCACAATCGCCGAACGCTGCGCCATGCTAGAAGCGCACCGGCAGGCGTTGGCCGAAAAACAGCGCGAGTTGGCGGAACACCAAGCGCATTTGGATGACAAAATCCGCCATTACGCCGCGCTGCTGCAAAAACAAAATCAGTCGGCTGAACCGTTTGAGTAAACCACATATAATAAGCCGCCTTGCCGCACCTGCTTTGCAGGCCGTCTGAAAACGCGGCACAGTCCAAGCCGTGTACCGGTTTTCAGACGGCCTCTGCGCTTTACCCGCGTCCGTCTCCCTCCAAAAGGAAAACCCATGTCCGAAAAACAAGCCCACGCCGCTCCCGCGCCGCTCAAACGCCGTTTTGCCGCGCTGGTTTACGAAATGCTGCTGGCCGGCGCGGTGAGCTGCGCGGCCTTTATTCCCGCCGGCATCATCGCCATGCTGCTCAATCCGGTGTCGCCGCCGCTGGCGAGTTTGGCGGTGTCGCTGGTGCTGCTGTATGCGTGGTGGCTGTATTTCAAAACGGCGTGGCACAAGAAGGGGCAGACGCTGGCGATGCAGGTGTGGCGCATTGGTTTGGCCGACGCTGCGGGCAGGCGGCCGCCGCTGCGGCTGCTGCGGCTGCGCTTTATCTGGGCGTGCGTGTTTCTGGTGTTTGTGCCGATGCTGGCCTATGCCGCGCTGCATCGCGGGCTGGGGGTGCCGCCGAAGGCGGCCTTTTGCGCGTCGCTGTTTTGGTGGATGCTGCCGTGGGGCTTCGCGCTGTTTCATGCCGATCGGCAGTTTTTATATGACGTGCTGGCGGGTACGCGGCTGACGGATTTGAAGGCCGTCTGAAAAACGGGTTCGCTGTATTTTCAGACGGCCTCGACTGAATAGGTGAATAGGAGAAGGGTATGGCCAAACCGCAATCACGCTGGCTGCCGATGCTGTTGGCGGTGTGCATCTTCATGCAGATGCTCGATGCCACGGTGCTGAACACCGCGCTGCCGCAGATGGCGGCGGATTTGCACCAGAGCGCGCTGAACATGCAGTCGGCGGTGGTTTCCTACGCGCTGACGCTGGCTCTGTTTATGCCGTTGAGCGGTTATATCACCGACCGCTACGGCACGAAAAAAGTGTTTGCCGTGTCGATGGGCTTGTTTGTGTTCGGCTCGCTGATGTGCGCCGCCGCGCCGAACCTGCCGATGCTGGTGGTGGCGCGGGTGGTGCAGGGGCTGGGCGGGGCGATGATGGTGCCCGTGCCGCGCCTGATTGTTTTGCGGGCGTATGAGAAGGACGAGCTGCTCGAACGGCTGAACTTTATCGTGATGCCCGCGCTTTTGGGGCCGGTGGTCGGGCCGCTGGTGGGTGGCTATCTGGTGCAGTACGCCAGCTGGCACTGGGTGTTTCTGATCAACGTGCCCTTCGGCCTCACGGGCATCGCGCTGGCCTTGAAAATCATGCCCGATTTTTACGCGGCCGACGGCGCAAAACCGCATTTCGACCTGACCGGCTTTCTGCTGTTCGGCGGCGCGGCGGTGGGGCTGAGCCTGTCGGTGGAAATGCTCACCCATCCCGGGGCGCGGCTGTTTTCCGCCCTCTGCGGCGCGGGCGGGCTCTCCGCCCTGTGGCTCTACTGGCGGCACGCGCGCCACGACGGCGACCACGCGCTCTACCCGCCGCGCCTGCGGCTGGTGCGCACCTTCCGCCTGGGCATTTTGGGCAACTTAATCAGCCGTCTGGGCATGGGCGCGATGCCGTTTCTGATGCCGCTCTTGTTGCAGGTGGCCTTTGCCCGCAGCGCAAGCGAGGCGGGCTGGACGCTAGCCCCCGTCGCCCTGGCCGCGCTGGCAACCAAGCCGCTGGTCAAGCCCGTTATCGGCCGCTTCGGCTACCGCAGGGTGCTGATTTGGAACACCCGCATCATCGGCCTGCTGATTATGTCGATGGCACTGGTTACCGCCGCCACGCCGCTGTGGCTGCTCGTGCCCGCGCTCTTTTGCATGGGCATGTGCAACTCGCTGCAATACTCGTCGATGAACACCCTCACGCTGGCCGACCTGCGCCCGCAGATGGAAGGTAGCGGCAACAGCCTGATGGCGGTGAACCAGCAGCTCGCCATCAGCCTGGGCATCGGGCTGGGCGCGATGCTGCTCAACTTTTTCGGCGGCGGCGGCGCGCGCATCGCCGACGTGCACCACGCCTTCCGCCTCACCTTTATTTCCATCGGCGCGGTTACCTTCTGCGCCGGCTGGATTTTCACCTTCCTGCATCCCAAAGACGGCGGCAACCTGGTGGGGCAGGGCGGGGAAAAGGCCGTCTGAAAAAGGTCGTCTGAAAAAATATGTTAGTATGCCGCCCGTCCGTTCAAACATTCCAAACAGGAGCAACCGATGAACCGTCTGACCGCACTCCTCACCGGCGCATGGCTGGGCATGCAGATTATGGCCGCCTACGCCGCCGGCATCCTGTTCGAGCGCATCGGCAGGCAGGATGCAGGCGACATTGCCGGCGTGCTGTTTGCCACCGTCAACTACTGCGGCCTCGCCGTTTGGCTGCTGGCCTGGTTCGCCACCAAAAACCGCCGCGCCCACGGCTTCGGCCGCGCCGAACGCAGCATCGCCCCCAAATTCAACCTCCTGCTGCTCGCCCTCCTGGCCGCCAACCAGTTCCTGATCGCCCCCGTCATCGCCGCCCACAAAGCCGGCACCGGCAACTGGCTGCTGTCGCTGGCCGGCGGCTCCTTCGGCATCTGGCACGGCACATCCAGCCTCATCTACCTCGCCTGCGGCCTCATCGGCGCGGGGCTGCTGCTGCGCTATCTGAGTTTCAACCGCTGAACACAGCGCAGCGGCCATTATCGGAGAGGCCGTCTGAAAACACGTTTCGGCTGCGCCGAAGCCGCGTTTTCAGACGGCCTTATAACTTTCCGTTTGCCGCGTCATAAAAAAACGTTCTTTCCCGAGCCTGCCGCCTCCGCTATCATCCGCCCCTTTCACAAATACACCGAACAAGGAAACCATCATGGCACGCCTCACCATCCACACCGTCGAAACCGCCCCCGAAAAAGCCAAACCACGCGTCGAAGCCGCCCTCAAAGCCAACGGCTTCCTGCCCAACCTCATCGGCGTGCTGGCCAACTCGCCCGAAGCCCTCGCCTTCTATCAGGAAGTGGGCAAACTCAACGGCGAAACTTCGCTCACCGCAGGTGAGCGCGAAGTGATCCAAATCCTCGCCGCCAAAATCAACCAATGCGGCTTCTGCGTGGCCGGCCACACCAAACTGGCCACCCTGAAAAAACTGCTCAAAGAAGACGAAATCGCCGCCGTGCGCGCCGTGGCCAAAATCGATGATGCCAAACTCAACGCCCTATCCGACTTTACCCAGCAGGTCATGGCGCAAAAAGGCAACGTGTCCGACGAACAATTGCAGGCATTCTTCGCCGCCGGCTACAACCAGCAGCAGGCCGTGGAAGTGGTGCTCGGCGTCGCGCTGGCCACCCTGTGCAACTACACTAACAATCTGGCGCGCACCGAAATCAACCCCGAATTGCAGGCATACGCCTAAAACAGCATTAAAGGCCGTCTGAAAAAAAAGGCCGTCTGAAAACCGTTTTTCAGACGGCCTTTCAAACAACCCCTCCCGCAACCGCTATTTCTTGGAGAACCCGATGAACCGCGAAACCCTTCTGTCCCGCGTGGCCGAACTGGTGCAAACCGATTTGAAACCCCTGGTGCAAGACATCGACCGCAAGGGGCTGTATCCCGAAGACTTCCTGCGCAAACTCGGCGGCATCGGCGGTTTTGCCGCCGTCGGTACGGCAGAAGAGGGTGGCAGCGGGCTGGGCTTGTTTGCGCAAATCGAAGTGCTGCGCGAAGTGGGCAAAGCCTGCGGCGCAACCGCCTTCTCCGCCTGGTGCCAGGCCGCCTGCGCGTGGTATCTGCACCAAACGCCCAACGCCGAAGTCAAACGCCGCTACCTCTCCGACGTGTTGAACGGCAAAGTGCTGGCCGGCACCGGCATGTCCAACACCGTCAAACACCTCGCCGGCATCGAAAAACACCAGTTGCAGGCGCAAAAAACCGACGGCGGCTACACCGTCAGCGGCATCCTGCCGTGGGTGTCCAACCTCGGCGAAAACCACATCTGGGCAAACACCGCGCAAATCGGCGGCGGCTACGTGATGTTCATCACCGGCGGGCAGAGCGAAGGCGTGTCGCTGATTCCCTGCCCCGAATTCTGCGCCCTCGAAGGCACGCGCACCTTTGCCATCAAATTTGAAAACGTCTTCGTGCCGCACGAAGACGTCATCGCCGAACCTGAACAGTTCGCAGACTACATCCCCGCCATCAAATCCGGCTTCATCCTGCTGCAAATTGGCATCGGCGCAGGCATCATCGACGGCTGTCTCGCCGAAATCTCCGCCGCCGACGCAGGCAGCGAAACCAACCCGTTCCTCGACAACGGTTATGAAGAGCTGGAAAAACGTTTTCAGACGGCCTTAACCCACACCGCCGAACTGGCTGACGCCGCCTGGCGCAACGAACCCGAACTGCTCGAAACCCTGCGCCTGCGCGAAGCCGCCGCCTGGCTGTGCCTCGACGCCGCCCAATCCGCCGCCCTGCACACCGGCGCGGCGGGCTACCTGATGGGCAGCCCCGTGCAACGCCGCGTGCGCGAAGCCATGTTCGTCGCCATCGTAACCCCTGCCATCAAACACCTGCGCAAGGAAATCAGCGAGCTGGAATTCATGGGCGAGGGCGAGTTTTCGATTTAACCCTACATCCCCGCGCAAACTGTCGGTAAAATAACGACAGAAAGAACAGGCCGTTTTTTCAGACGGCCTGTTCGGTTTGTATCCGGCAAATAATAAGGAACACACAAAATGGCCCAGTATGTCTGCGTATTGTGCGAATGGATTTACGACGAAGAAACCGGCGACCCCAAACGCGGCATCGCCCCCGGCACCAGGTTTGAAGACCTGCCCGACGATTGGGAATGCCCCGAATGCTTCGCCGGCAAAGACGAATTCCAACTGCTGGAATTTCCCTCCTGAACCGCCCGTTTTCGCACCGAAAAGGCCGTCTGAAAAACATGAACGACAGCATGAACGACTACACCAGCGACGACTACCCCGAATACGAAGAAAGCAGCCCCGCCGCCAACCTGCCGCTGCCGCCGCATTCCGTTGAGGCCGAACAATCGGTATTGGGCGGCCTGCTGCTGGAAAACAGCGCGTGGGACCGAATCGCCGACGTGGTGGTGGGAGAAGACTTTTATCGTCATGAACACCGCATAATTTTCCGCACAATTACGGCACTAATTAACGAAAACCGACCTGCCGATGTCATAACCGTGCAGGAATTTTTGGAGCGCAGCGACGAGACCGAAGCAGCCGGCGGTTTCAACTATCTGATTAGTCTGGCACAAAATACCCCCTCCGCCGCCAACATCCGCCGCTATGCCGAAATCGTCAGGGAACGCGCCATCATGCGCCGTTTGGCAGAAGTAGGCACGGAAATTGCTAGGAATGCCTATAATCCCGAAGGCCGCGACGCCGCGCAGCTGCTGGACGAAGCCGAAAACAAAGTGTTCCAAATCGCCGAAAGCACGGCAAAATCCAAACAAGGCTTCCTCCAACTGCCGGATTTGCTGCAAGAAGTGGTCGAACGCATCGACATGCTGTACGCCCGCGACAATCCCGACGAAGTAACCGGCATCGCCACAGGCTTCGTTGATCTCGATAAAAAAACTTCCGGCTTGCAGCCGGGCGACCTGATTATCGTCGCAGGCCGCCCGTCGATGGGCAAAACCGCCTTCTCCCTCAATATCGCCGAACATGTCGCCGTGGAAGGCAAACTGCCCGTCGCCATTTTTTCCATGGAAATGGGCGGCGCTCAACTGGTTATGCGCATGCTCGGCTCCGTCGGCAGGCTCGACCAGCACGTTTTGAAAACGGGGAAATTGCAGGACGAACATTGGGGGCGGCTGAACGAAGCCGTTATCAAGCTCTCCGACGCACCGATGTTCATCGACGAAACCGCCGGCCTCACCGCCCTCGAGCTGCGCGCCCGCGCCCGCAGGCTGGCCAGACAGTTCAACGGCAGGCTGGGTTTGATCGTCATCGACTATCTGCAACTGATGGAAAGCTCCGGCCGCACCGACAACCGCGCCGCCGCATTGGGCGAAATCTCCCGCTCGCTCAAATCATTGGCCAAAGAGCTGCAAGTGCCCATCATCGCCCTGTCGCAACTCAGCCGTTCGGTAGAGCAGCGCACCGACAAACGCCCGATGATGTCCGACCTGCGCGAGTCCGGCGCGATCGAACAGGATGCCGACCTGATTATGTTCATGTACCGCGACGAATACTACAATCCCGAATCACAGATGAAAGGCTTGGCGGAGTGCATCATCGGCAAACACCGCAACGGCCCCGTCGGTAAAATCCACCTGACATGGATGGGGCAGTTTACCAAATTCGACAATGCGGCGTATGTGCCCGACATGGCAATGGTTGAAGAATAAGGTGAAGAAAAAACAGCGGTTGGTTAAATTCTACTGGAATATATGGGGCTTTATCGCTTAAAATGACAAAATAATTCTTTTCAAGAGATACGCCCTTTGCACAAACGGATTCAGACAGGAATAATTTTATGAAAAACATACAAAAGGGTTTTACGCTCATCGAGCTGATGGTTACAATTGCCATCATGGCCATCATGCTGGCCATTGCAATACCCAACCTTTCCGAATGGGTTGCCAAAAGACGCGTGGCGGCTGCAGCGGAAAAAGTCGCCAATATGATCCGCTTTGGACGCTCGGAAGCGGCAAGGCTCAACAGCCCTGTGTATCTTTGTCCTGTTCAGATTAGGACAGATGGAAATCCTAATGGATATTGTAAAAGTGATAATGAAGGTTCTGGATTGGCACTGTGGGCAGATTCTGATCCTTATGATAAAAAATATCAAAGAGGTATAGATCAATCTTTACGTACTGTTATTTTGAATAAAGTAGGGGATATACGGGTTCGTAGTCAGATATTGAATATAAACTATTCTGGAAAACCTGTAGATTCAAGAAATGGTGCAAATACTAAGGTATTAGCATTTTTACCTGATGGTACGATTCGCCGGTATGATGTAGATAATAATGGCATAGCAGGGGTTGGGTATCCAATAAGTGGATATGTAAAGTATCAGTTTACTGATGGGCAAGCAAAAGATAAATCAACTTTAGAACGTAGATCTGTAATTATGCTTGTATCAGGTAATCAAGTTAGTTTTTGTGATTCATCAAATACAAGTGAATCGTGTAAATATACAGATTTTAATATAGCAAAATGTAATAAATATGGGGGATGTCAAAAGTGAAATTTAATAGAAAATATTACCCAAAAGGATTTGCATTAATCGAAGTGTTGGTGTCAGTAGTTGTTCTTGTTCTTGGTATATTAGCACTTTTAGCTACTCAACTACGTTCAGTGAGTAGTGTGCGTGATGCAGAAACGCAAACTATTGCTGCACAGGCAGCACAAAATTTGATTGAAGGAATGTTAGCAAATCCACAATTGCAATTTAATGCAAAAAAAATTACGGAAAGAAGATATGATCATTATGAAATGAGGCGATTGGGAAATATTACTTCTGAGCCGAAAGCGGGAACTGATGGTTTTGATACAGATATGCTCGCGAAAAAGCAGATTTATGATTTTCAGAAAGAGTTAAATGAGCGTTTAGGTGATATGCATGTTCAGGCAACTGTCTGTAAAGATAGCAACTTAGAAGCTCATAAACCCGTTATTGATAATAATGGAAACTTTAAAGATAACTGTGACAATATTGGAGATATGGCTATTAAGATTGCCTGGTTAGTTCAGGGTAACTCGGATAATCCCCAATCAGTCAGTTTCCAAACTTATGTAAGGAATAAATGATGGGAATCAAAAAAACGTATACTAGACTATATGGTTGTAGAATTAAAGGATTTACTCTTATAGAGTTATTAGTTGCGGCTTCATTAAGCATGATTGTATTGATTGCAGCTGGATCTGGTTTTTACACTACGCAACGTTTGAGTAAAGTTGCCAATGGACGTTTACAAGTTCAACAAGATTTGCGTAATACTGCAAACATGATAGTTCGAGATGCTAGGATGGCAGGCTCTTTTGGTTGTTTTAATTTAGCTAAGCAAGTCTCTGGCGCGGATATTAATGATTATGGAGTTAATAGTTTAAGTTCTTTGAACTTTAATGATCAAAGACAAGGCGTTAAGTTAGTAGATAAGACAAATGTTTCTTCTTTTTTAAATAATTTTTCCATATCAAATAATAAAGTATTAATTTTTACTTACGGATTAGGATCTTCTAATGGTTATCAATCAAGAGGTGTCCGAGGATTTGTTGTTAATGCAGGGAATGATGATGAATTGAAGGAGTTAGATGGATATGATCAAGCTCCTATTGTTGTAAGTAGCTGTTCTTTGCTGGAACGATTCGTAGGTGCTCAAAAACAAAATGATAATGGCCAATTGAAGGTAATGGCTTTACCTAATCCTTTGTTAAGTGATCATGATAGTAGTTCACCTGATTATAAAGGTGAAACATCAGTTTTCAGACAAGCTGTTAATATTTATACTATTGGAACTCCTATTGGTGGTGAAAAAGGGCTTTATTTGTTTCAGTTAAATGCTGATGGAAAATTTGGAGACCCTCAATTGTTATTAACTGGGGTTGATAACTGGAATATTCAGTTTGGTTATTCAAGTGGCTGTTCTCCTTTGAAAAATGATGCAAAAATCAAATTTGAACCTGCTATTCGAACAGGAGTTGATGCGATTGCTCCTACCTTGTTAAAGATAAAGTTAACAGGTGTCGGCGGAGGAGATATTAAAGCAGGGGGTGTAGGTAGCAGTTTTGAATCTGATATTCAAACCTATTATATTGATGCAACTATACGTGGAGGTAACTCATGTGCAGAACGCAGTTTCGATCAGCCAGCTTAATGAAAGATTATATGAAAAAAGAAAAGGGATTTTCATTGCCTATTGTAATGGTAATGATGTTGGTTTTGGCTGTAATGGTATTAGCGGCAACACAGTCATTTAATACTGAAAGTCGTATTAGCAGTAATGATGCAGATAAAAAAATGGCTATGCAAATAGCAGAAGATACTCTTCGACATGCAGAAAGCCAAATTTCTAATAGAGGTTTAAATTCGCTTGATAAAAAGGGTGAGTTTACAGATAAATGTGGTGGTGGATTATGTTCTTTAGATAAGTCATTGAATGATTCAGCTATCTGGGAAGTAGAGTGTAATAAAGGGAAACCTTGCTTGGATAAAGATGGTGCTGTGTATCCTATAAAAGGTGATGTTCCTGTTTCTCAAAATCCCCGTTTCGTGATTGAATGGGTAGCTGATGATGACAAGAAAATTACTTTTCGTGTTACTGCACGCGCATGGGGAGAGAAGAATAATACAGTTGTAACAGTTCAATCTTATGTAATAGCAGATTTATAGTTTAATTTAACTAAGTTGGATAATGAAGTTATGAAAAATAAGAAAATATATAGAGGTATAACATTAATTGAATTAATGATTACCATATTTATAATAGGGATTCTTACAGTAATCGCATTTCCTTCATATCAAAAGTATATTGAGAAAACTGATTTAGCTCATGCTAGAGCAGATATGGTAAGGGCTATTGGGTTTATCAAAGGAGAGGTTGTTAGAAAGCCTGATTATCTCGAAAAAGTTATTCAGAATCAGGCTAATTTAGAAGGGAAAATTAGGGGTTTAATAAATTCCGAGTTGAATAATAAGTATGATTTTAAAGTAGAGTTTATCCAACTTGCCAGTACAAATTACAAAGTTGGTTTTCGAATTTACGCTGAGCCTAAATTATCAGGTTATCAATACGCAGCGTGGGCGGATACTAAAGGAGCAGATTTTGCCTGTACCGAAGGTACAAGATCCGCAAATATAGAAGCTGCTAAAAAATTTCAGACCACGACGCCGTGTTCAACGAAATAACGCAGCATCTGCCGTTGCATTTCCCTCTCAACCCGCAAACCAATCCGGTTTGCGGGTTAATTGTTCGGATGTGCGAATCACATTACAATCAGAGTTTCTTTTTGCCGACAGAGCCGCGATTCGATGCAGCCTTTAGAGTATTGCCGTGAAAAAGCGTTATCCAGCCGTTCCAGCTTTTTGTCCGGTTTCCTTTTTCTTTCAAAAAACAAGCGTGATGCGTTGGTTGTTCTGTATGCTTTTTGCCGTGAGTTGGATGATGTGGCGGACGGTTGTTCGGATAAGAACGTGGCGGAGATGAGCCTGCGGTGGTGGCAGGCGGATTTGGCGAAAGTGTTTTCAGACGGCCTTCCCGAGCATCCGGTCAACAAGGCGTTGCGGCAGGTGGTTAATACATTTGCTATGCCGCATGAAGAATTGGCGGAAATCATCGAGGGTATGCTTATGGATTTGCGACAGAACCGCTATGCGGATTTTGCGTCTCTTCTGCTGTATTGCTACCGGGTTGCCGGAGTGGTCGGACGGCTGGTTGCGCGTATTTTGGGGTTTGAAAATCCGCAAACTTTGGCATACGCGGAAAAACAGGGCTTGGCTTTGCAGCTGACCAACATTATCCGCGATGTCGGCGAAGATGCGCGCATGGGACGGATTTATCTGCCACAGGACGAATGCCGCCGTTTCGGTGTAACGGAAAACCCAATTCTCCAATGCCGCCCAACCGAAGAATTCGCCGCGCTGATGGATTTCCAAACAGCCAGGGCGGAGCAGGTTTACCGCGATGCCCGGGCATTACTGCCGCCGGAAGACTGCAAAAAACAAAATGCCGGGCTGGTGATGGCAGCGATTTATTATGTGCTGTTACAGGAAATCCGCCGCGACGGAGCGGCCAACGTGCTGAAATACAAAACGGTTATCCCCGCGCCGCGCAAAATGCGTATCGCGCTGAAAACCCGGTTTTTCGGATTCAAACCATGACAAATACGAAACGTAAAATCGCCATAATCGGCGCAGGTTGGAGCGGCCTGTCTGCCGCCGTACGTCTGTCCGGCCATGCCGATGTGGTTCTGTTCGAGGCGGGGAAAAGCGCGGGCGGCAGGGCGCGGGCGTTGGCGGCGGACAATGCCGGTTTTTCGTTTTTGGACAACGGCCAGCACATCATGCTGTATGCCTACCGCAGCGTGCGGCATCTGATGGACAAAATCGGCGTCGATTACCGCAAGAATTGCAAACGGCTGCCGCTGCAATGGTATCTGGCAGACGGGCTGCGTTTTCAGACGGCCTCCCTGCCCGCCCCGCTGCACATGGTTTGGGGCATTCTGCGGGCGCGGAACATTGCGCGGCGGGAAAAACTCGCCCTGTTGCGCCAGATGCGGAAACTGCAAAGATACGAGGGCGCGGATATGCCGATCGGGCAGTGGCTGCGCGAGCAGTCGTGTCCGCCCAAGCTGCTGCGCGATTTCTGGCGGCCTTTGGTGCTGGGCGCGCTGAACACACCGCCGGAAACCGCCGGCCTGCATATCCTGCAAAACGTCTTGCGCGACGGCGTTTGGGCGGAGAAAAACGCCGCCGACTACCTGCTGCCGAAAACCGATTTGAACAGCCTGCTGGCCGATCCCGCCGTGGATTTCCTGCGCAGGCACGGCGCGGAAATCCGCTTCGGCGAAAGGGTAGGGCGGCTGGAAATCCTGCCCGACGGGCGCGTGCGGGCAAACGGGCAGGTTTTCGATGCCGCCATACCGGCCGTCGCGCCCTATCATGCCGCCGCCCTGATGCCGTCTGAAACGCCGGACGAAATTCAGACGACCTTTTCGCAGACAAACTGCCATTCCATCACCACCGTTTACCTGCGTTATGCTGAAACCGTCGCCCTGCCCGCGCCGGTATGCGGCCTTGCCGACGGCACCGTGCAATGGTTTTTCCAACGCGGCCTTTTGGGCGGCAGCGGACGAGAAGTGTCGGCGGTTATCAGCGCGTCCGACCAAATCGGCCGCTTGGCGGCGGAAGAATGGATACGCCGCGCCGATGCCGACCTGCGCCGCATCTGCCCCGACCCCGGGGCGTTGCTGGTCGCCAAAGCCCTCACCGAAAAACGCGCCACCGCCGCCGCCGAAGCGGGCAGGCGTCCGCCCGACTGCCGCTGGCTGCAACGGCACAACATCTATCCGGCCGGCGACTACCTCCACCCGCGCTACCCCGCCACCCTCGAAGCCGCCGTGCAAAGCGGCAATATGGCGGCGGAAATGCTGTTAAACCGATTGTAAACACACCCTAGGGTCTGTTGACATTCAACATTTTGGTGGCTTTTGCGCCCTAAAACGGCATCTGCCGCGTTGCAAATACTCGCCTATGGACGGGCATAGGCTCGCATTTGCGCCTTGCATCTGCCGTTTTATGACGCAAAATCCGCTGCAAAAGTTGAATGTCAACACGCCCTAGGCCGTCTGAAAACACAGCGGCAAACAGCCCCCCGTTTTTCAGACGGCCTCCATCCCATTGGAGCACACCATCGTGAACATCCTCATCTGCAACGACGACGGCTATCTCGCACAAGGCATCGCCGTCCTCGCCCGCGTCGCCGCCGAATTCGCCAACGTGCGCGTTGTCGCCCCCGAGCGCAACCGCAGCGGCGTCAGCAACTCGCTCACCCTCGACCGCCCCCTGCAACTCAAACAGGCCGAAAACGGCTTCTACTACGTCAGCGGCACCCCCACCGACTGCATCCACCTCGCCCTGCACGCCCTGCCCGATTTCCAACCTGATTTGGTCTTGTCCGGCATCAACCACGGCGCGAACATGGGCGACGACACCCTCTATTCCGGCACCGTCGCCGCCGCCACCGAAGCCTACCTGCTCGGCTTTCCCGCCGTTGCCTTTTCCCTCAACAGCCACGACGACCGCCACTGGCCGACCGCCGAAAAAGCCGCATGGCAGCTGCTCGAACGCCTCACCGCCGCCCCGCCCGTTCGCCCCGTTTTGTGGAACATCAACATCCCCGCCGCCGCCCCCGAAGACCTGCGCGGCTGCAAAATCACCCGCCTCGGCCGCCGCCACCACCAGCAAAGCATCGTCCCCGCCCGCAACCCGCGCGGCGAACAAGTTTATTGGATAGGCGCGGCGGGCGAAGCCGCCGATTGCGAAGAAGGCACCGATTTTGCCGAATGCGCTGCCGGCTTTATCACCGTTACCCCGCTGCAAATCGACCTCACCGCCTACCCGCAGCAGCACGAAACCGCGCAATACTGGCGCGGCCTTAGGGCGTGTTGACAATCAGCCTTGCGGCGGTATTTTTGGCAAAAATACCCGCCTGCCGCGCCCAAAATGCCCGCAGGTGTCCAAGCTTGCCGCGCTTTTTTCCTTGCATTCGGGCATTTTTTATTCAAAAAACCGCTCGCAAGCTGATTGTCAACAGACCCTGATGCCGTCTGAAAAAACCGTTTTCAGACGGCCTCCGTTGCGGCGGCAAAGCAAAACCGCCGCCATAACGCGATTTTACACCCCGCCCGCCGCCGAAACCGCCGCCGCGTCCCGCCAAGGGTTGAGAAGGGCGCGGCGTTTTATTATGATAGCGTCCGCTTAAACGACCAATCTGAGAAGGTAAGAAACACATGTTGAAACAAACGGCACTCCAAACCGCCACGCTGGCGGCTGTTTTCATGCTCGGTGCATGTTCGTGGATGCAGCAGCCCGCCGCACCGGTCATCGAAGGCGGCAACACCGGCGCATCGGCGGGCAGCACGGCCTACACATCCGGCAGCGACAACCCCTACGGCGCGGCACCCTACACCCCGCCCGCCGCCGAAAGCACCAGCACCCCCTACACCCCGCCCGCCCAGCACACCGCCGCCCCCTCAACGCCCTACATCCCTTCTTACGCACCCGTAGACATCAACGCCGCCACCCACACCGTCGTGCGCGGCGACACCGTTTACAACATCGCCAAACGCTACCACATCACCCAAGACAACCTGCGCCAGTGGAACAACCTTTCCGCTGACAACACCATCAGCGTTGGCCAAACCCTGCGCGTCAAACCCGCCGGATACACCGCCTCCGCGCCCGCCGCCGCAACTGCACCCGTGCGCAGCGAACCCGCCTACACCCCGCCGCCCGCACAAACCGCCCCGCGCAGCGAGCCGGTGCAAACCCCCGCCGCCTCCGCCCCGTCTCCCGCCGCCTCCTTCTCGTCCGGCGGCAGCCGCAGCGTCGCCGGCATCACCTGGCAACGCCCCACCGCCGGCAGCGTCATCTCCGCCTACGGCGCGAACAACAAAGGCGTGGACATCGCCGGTACCGCCGGACAAGTCGTCGTGGCCGCCGCCGACGGCAAAGTCGTCTATGCCGGCAACGGCCTGCGCGGCTACGGCAACCTCGTCATCGTCCAGCACAACTCCACCTACCTCACCGCCTACGGCCACAACCAGTCGCTGCTGGTCAAAGAAGGCGACATCGTCAAACGCGGCCAAACCATCGCCCGCATGGGCAACACCGACGCCGACCGCATGAAGCTGCACTTTGAAGTGCGCAAAGACGGCAAAACCGTCAACCCCGCCTCATACGTCCCGCTCTAAGGCGCAGGCAGCACAGAGGCCGTCTGAAAACCGGATTGCAGGGTTTTCAGACGGCCTTTAATACAAAAGATTAGTTGTAATCTCTTTTTGTCTGCCTTTATAAAATAAGGCAGAATAACGACGTTTTTTGATTCCCAAGTAGAATGTTTACTATATTCCAGTATAATCAGCCAGCCAGCCAGCCAGCCAGCCAGCCAGCCAGCCAGCCAGCCAGCCAGCCAGCCAGCCAGCCAGCCAGCCAGCCAGCCAGCCAGCCAGCCAGCCAGCCAGCCAGCCAGCCAGCCAGCCAGCCAGCCAGCCAGCCAGCCAGCCAGCCAGCCAGCCAGCCTAGGCTGAGTTTCGTCTGCGGTTTCCGCACACTCTTTCTCTTTTCAAAATCCCCTCTTTCCCGCGCCCTAGCCGCTTGCCGCATGGAGTGTTCCCATGCAGGCTAAACAGGTCAAATCCAAAGAACGCGTCGCCAAACACGGCGAAGTCTTTACCAACCCCCGCGAAGTCAATGCCATGCTGGATTTGGTGCAAGACCAGATCACGCGCATGGATGCCACGTTTCTCGAACCCGCCTGCGGTTCGGGCAATTTCCTCGTGGAAATCCTGCGCCGCCGCATGGCGTATCTCAACCAAAAATACAAAACCAGCCTAATCCAATACCAGCCCGCCACGGTGCAAGCCGTGTGCGGGCTGTACGGCATCGAGCTTTTGAGCGACAACGCCGCCGAATGCCGCGAGCGGCTGTTGGCAACCTTCGCACAACACTATCTCTCCCCGTTTCAGGCTGCCGAAGACTATCCGCGCCTGCTTGATGCTGTGCGCCGCGTTTTGGCGAAAAACATCGTTTGCGGCGATGCGCTCAATTATCGCGATTCAGACGGCCTGCCGATTGTCTTTATCCAATGGCAGTTCAGCCCTAAGCCGGGCGGCACGATTCCGATTTTTGTGATGCCCAAGGCCTATGAATTTCAAGACACCGTGCAGACCAAAGGGGGCGAACACTCGGATGCCAACTTGTTTGCAGAACGGCAAACCGCCGACAACGGGCAGATTCCCCGCATCGTAAAACCATTAAAAACATTCCCTCGAACACACTACTTGGAGATAGGCAATGAAACCGTTTGACCACAATCCCGACGTACTGTCTTGCCTTGCCAATTTGAGCAACGACGAAGTCTTCACCCCGCCGCAAATCGCCCGCCAGATGCTTGATTTGTTGCCCGCAAGCCTGTGGCGCAACCCCGAAGCTAGATTTTTAGACCCCTGCACCAAATCCGGTGTATTCCTGCGCGAAATCGCCACCCGCCTGATAGACGGCTTGGCCGACTGGCAGCCCGATTTGCAAAAGCGCATCGACCATATCTTAGGCAAGCAGCTTTACGGCATCGCCATCACCGAGCTGACCGCCCTGATTTCCCGCCGCACGCTCTACTGCTGCAAAACCGCCGACAGCGAACTTTCCATCGCCACCGTGTTTGACGATTCAGACGGCCATATCCGCTTCAACCGCGAAGCGCAGCACGAATGGACAAAAGATCATAAGTGCAAATATTGCGGCGCAAACAAAGAAAAATACGACCGAGGCGGCGAAGCGGAAAACCACGCCTACGAATTTATCCACACCGAACACCCCGAAAAGATTTGGAACAATATGAAATTTGACGTGATTATCGGCAACCCGCCGTATCAGATGGAAGATGGCGGCGCACAAGCCAGCGCGCGCCCGATTTACCACGAATTTATCCGCCAAGCCAAGAAATTGCAGCCGCATTATCTGGTGATGATTACCCCCAGCCGCTGGTTTGCCGGCGGCAAGGGCTTGGACGATTTCCGCGATGAGATGCTGGGCGATACGCGCTTGCGGCAGATTCATGATTTTCCGAATGCGGCGGATTGTTTTCAGGGTGTGGAAATCAAAGGCGGCGTGAACTATTTTTTATGGGTAAACGAAGAAAATGAGACGGATAACTGTCTCGTCAATACTTATGAAAAAGGTGAGTTAGTTTCATCGGCAGTGCGCCCGTTAAAAGAAAAAGATGCCAAAGTTTTTATTCGTATGAATGAGGCTGTTCCGATTCTGCGGAAAATTAAATCTTTGCCGTTTGAATCGATGAGCAAACTAATCAGTTCAAGAAAACCGTTTGGTATTCCCACTAACGTTTCTGGCAAAACAGAGTATTTTCCAAAATCGGTAAAACTGTATCGGAACAAAGGTATCGGCTACATATCGCAAGCCGAAATCACGCAGTCTTCTGATTTGATAGACAAACACAAAGTAATCGCACCGTATGCCGTCGGCAGCGGCGACAGCAAAACCGACTGGGTCAAGCCGCTGTATGCCGAGCCCGGAAGCTGCTGTTCGGAAACCTATATCGTGTTGGGCGTGCTGCCGTCAAAAAGGGAATGCGAAAACCTGATGAGTTATGTGAACACCAAGTTTTTCCATTTCTGCCTGACGATGAAGAAAAACACCCAGCACACCACGCGCGAAGCATATGAATTCGTTCCCATCCAAGACTTCTCCCGCCCGTGGACAGACGCAGACCTTTACGCCAAATACGGCCTAAACGAAGACGAAATCGCCTTTATCGAAAAAATGGTACGCCCGATGGATTAAATTTCAGACGGCCTTTTCAAATAGCCTGAAAGGCCGTCTGAAACCATAATCTGCCGTAGGTCGGGCATTTATGCCCGACGTTTTCAAATTTGCGGCATGTGGCACATAAGGAAAATATGTCCGTGTTTGTCGGGCATAAATGCCCGACCTACTGCCGTTTGCCCCGATATCACATGACGGAGAAACCCAATGTCCGATTTCACCATCGCCCCGAAAAACATCCCCACCATCTACGCCTACACCGACACGCGCTTTGCAGGCTGCCTGAAAATCGGTTACACCGAGCGCGATGCGGCGCAGCGGGTGGCGGAGCAGTATCCGGTGAAGCTGCCGCAGCAGTCTTACCAGATTGTGTTCAACGAAACGGCATTGCGCGAAAACGGCACGTTTTTTGACGACCGCGCCATTCACAAACGGCTTTCGGCGCAGGGTTTTCAACGGGAAAAGGGCGAATGGTTCCGATGCAGCCTGAAAGATGTGCAGGCGGCTTTCATCGCGGAAAAGCAGAGCAAACCGCTTTCAGACGGCCTTTCGCGTACGCACGATTTCCCGATGCGTCCCGAACAGCAGGCGGCGGTGGAGAAAACGGCGGCGTATTTCCGCGAGTTTCAGCGCGAAGAGGGCATCACGCCGCATTTTTTATGGAACGCGAAAATGCGCTTCGGCAAGACCTTTGCCGCGTATCAGTTGGCAAAAGAGATGGGCTGGAAGCGGGTGCTGGTGCTGACCTTCAAGCCCGCCGTGTTGTCGGCCTGGCGCGAGGATTTGCGCTCGCATACCGATTTTGCGGATTGGCAGTTTGTGTCGAATTACGAAGAAGATTTGTCGTTTGATGCGGCGGACAAAACCCGCCCGCTGGTGTTTTTCGGTTCGTTTCAGGATTTGCTCGGCAAGGACAAAAGCGGCGGCATCAAGGCGAAAAACGAGCAGATACACGCCATCAACTGGGACTGCGTGATTTTCGACGAATACCACTACGGCGCGTGGCGCGAAAAATCCAAAGATTTGTTTGACAAGGAAGAGCAGGCGGCGATTAAAACTATCGAAGCTGAGCTGGCGGATATGGAAGCGGACAATCCCGATTATTTCGACGAAAAGCTGCTGCCGATTACCACGTCGCACTATCTCTATCTTTCCGGCACGCCGTTTCGCGCGATTTCGTCGGGCGAGTTTATCGAAGAGCAGATTTTCAACTGGACCTACCCCGACGAGCAAAAAGCGAAAAAGACATGGCAGCCTGAAAACGGTGCAAACCCCTATGCCGCGCTGCCGGGCATGAAGATGTTTACCTACACGCTGCCCGAGAGCATCCGCACGGTGGCCGAGCAGGGCGAGTTTGACGAATTTGATTTGAACGCCTTTTTCGCCGCCGAGGGCAGCGGCAAAGACGCGCGGTTTAAAAACGAAGAATATGTGCAGAAATGGCTGGATTTGATACGCGGCAGCTACCGCGACACCATTGTTGAGGATTTGAAGCTGGGCAAGGAAAAGCCGCCGATGCCGTTTTCGGATGTGCGCCTGTTGGGCGTGTTGCAGCATACGTTTTGGTTTCTGCCCAACGTCGCCGCCTGCTTTGCGATGCGGAATTTAATCGCGCAAAAGCAAAACCGCTTCTACCACGATTACGAAATCATTGTTTGCGCGGGCAGCGGCGCGGGCAGCGGCGCGGAAGCCTTAAAGCCCGTTCAGGCTGCCATGAAAGGCGGGCTGGATACCAAAACCATCACGCTATCGTGCGGCAAGCTGACCACGGGCGTGTCGGTTGCGCCGTGGTCTGGCGTGTTGATGCTGCGTAATCTTTCCAGCCCCGAAACTTATTTTCAGACGGCCTTTCGCGTGCAAACGCCGTGGGTATTGAAAAATCCCGCCGCCGATGCCGTGCGGCGCGAAGAAATCGTCAAACACGAATGCTATATTTTTGATTTCGCCCCCAACCGCGCCTTGAAGCAGGTGCAGGAATACGCCTGCAAACTGGATAACGACCCGAATACCAGCCCCGAACAGAAAGTGAAAGACTTTATCAGCGTGTTGCCGATTTTCTCCTACGATGGCAGCGCGATGCGCGAAATCGACGCAGAAGGCGTGCTGGATTATGCGCTGAGTGGTACAACAGCAACGCTGCTTGCCAAACGCTGGGAAAGCGCCTTGCTGGTGAATGTGGACAACGTTACCCTGCAACGGCTGCTCAACAGCAAGGAAGCGATGGACGCATTAAGCCGCATTGAAAAATTCCGCACACTCAATCATGACTTGGAAACCATCATCAATAAATCGGAAGCGGTAAAAGATGCGAAAAAGCAGGCCGCCGAAGAAGGGCGCGAGTTGACCGCAAAAGAGAAAAAAGAGCTGAGCGACGCGGAAAAAGAATATAAAAGCAAACGCAAAGAAATTCAGAAAAAACTGATTGCTTTTGCCACGCGCGTGCCCGTGTTCATGTATCTGAGCGACAAGCGCGAGCACACCTTGCAGGATGTAATCACCCAGCTTGAACCCGAACTGTTCCGCAAGGTAACAGGGCTGTATGTGCAGGATTTTCATTTGCTGGAGCGGCTGAATGTGTTTAACGGCGCGTTGATGAATGATGCGGTGTTTAAGTTTAAGCGTTATGAAGACAGCAGCTTTGAATATACGGGGATACGCAGCAGGGAGGACGATCGAGTGGGTGGGTTTAATACCAGTTTGACAGTGGATGAGCACAGGAAGATTTATATCTACTAATCAAATGATGTAGTGAAAAAGGTTTGAGTTTTGTAACCAAAGCAGCGAAAGGCCGTCTGAAAAGCGTGAAACACGGTTTCAGACGGCCTTTTGGTTCCCGCCGTTTATCCGCCCCGCTCCCCCGCCGCTCTGTCCTGTGCCGTTACCGAAGTGAGCTTCGCCAGTTTCGGGGCAATCCGGTTACGCAAATCGTCCATCAGGGAGTACACCACGGGCACGAATATCAGGCTGAGCAGGGTGGAGGCGGTGAGGCCGCAGATGACGGCGACGGCCATCGGGGCGCGGAAGGCGGTACCGGAGCCGCCGGCGAAGACGGCGGGCAGCATGCCGGCCACCATGGCGATGGTGGTCATGATGATGGGGTGGGCGCGCTCTGCGCCGGACTGGATGAGCGCGTCGCCGATGGTTGCGCCGGTGGCGAGGTCGGCCTCTACGGCGATGCGCCGTTCGCGATCGAACCGTTCGAGGCTGGCCGCGCCTTCGCCGAAATGCAGCGTTGCCACGTTTTCCAGCGCGTCGCGGGCTTTGTCTTCAAATGCTTTCTGGCTCACCATGCGCTGTTTGTGCGGTTTGAGGCGGACGAGGATTTCGCCTTTGGCAATCTCGCTGTCGCTGCCGGCGGTGGCAAATACCAGCGCGACTTCGTCGTAGCGGCGCAGGGTTTGCGCGATGCGGCGCAGGGCGTCGTCGGTTTGTTGCAGGGTGCCGGACGGCGGCAGTTGGATGTTGATCTGGCTCATGCCGGTGTCGCCTTTGGGCAGGAAGCCGGTGGGCAGCAGCGGCACGAGTGCCAGCGATCCGGCCAGCAGTACCGCGCCGATGAGGCAGGTGGTTTTGCGAAAGCGCAGGGCTTTTTCCAGCGCGTGCAGATACAGGGTTTTCAGACGGCCTCTGCCGTGCTTTTTGGCTTTTTCAGGCTGCATCGGGCGCAGCAGGTAGGCGGCCAAGAGCGGCGTGGCGAGGCAGGCGACCAGCAGCGAGACCAGCACGGCGGCGGAGACGGTGGTGCCGAACCGGGTGAAATACTGCCCGACCGTGCCGCCGACAAAGCTCACCGGCAGGAACACGGCAACAATCGTGGCGGTGATGGCGACCATGGCGAAACCGATGGCGTCGGACGCGTCTAAGGCAGCCTGAAACGGGCGTTTGCCTATGCGCAGGTGCTGTTCGATGCTTTCGATTTCCACAATCGCGTCGTCCACCAGAATGCCGATCACCAGCGTGATGGCGAGCAGGGAGATGCTGTTGAGCGTGTAGCCCAGCCAGTGCATCACGGCAAAGGCGGGCAGGATGGACAGCACCAGCGCAACACCCGCCACCACCGTCGCCCGCCAGTTGCGTAGAAACAAAAATACCACCAGCACGGTCAAGGCCGCGCCTTCCAGCAGCGAGTCCATCGCCACCGTGTAGTTTTCCTGCGTGGTATCGACGCTGTTATAGACCTCTTGGATGCGGATGTCCGGATACTCTTTTTGCAGCTACGCCAACGCGTTGCGTACGTCGTTCACCGCGCGGTCGGTATCGACGCCCAGCTGGAACTCCACCATCGTGGACGAGCTGCCGTCGGTAATCGTGGAAGTGATGTGCCGCACGCCCGCCATGCCCGACACCGCGCTTTCCACGCGCCGCGTTACAGCGTTTTCCAGCTCTTCGGGCGACGCCCCCGGCTGCCCCACCGACACGCTCACAATCGGAAAGCTCACGTTCGGATTGGCGTTCACCGGCAGCTGGCGGAAAGCGGAAATCCCCAGCAGGGTCAAGACGGCAAACAAAACAATGGTCGGAATCGGGCGGCGTATCGCCCAGGAGGAAATTTTGAACGACATGGCCTATTCCTTTACCGGCTGCGGCGCAACCGTGTCGCCCTCGGCCACAAACGCCGCCGCCTGTTTCACCACCTGCTCGCCGTTTTTCAGGCCCGAGCGCACCTCCACCCAGCCCTGATAACGCGCCCCCGTTTCAATCTTGCGCTCCTGCACCTTGCCGCCCGCGCCCACCACTTTCACACGGGTAGAGCCGTCCGAACCGAAAGACACGGCGGAAAACGGCACCGCCTGCGCAACCTGCCGTTTGCCCAGCACCACCCGCGCCTCCGAATACGCGCCGATGGGGAAAGGCGTGCCTTCAAAGGCAATCCACACTTTGCCCACGCGGCTTTTGCTGTCCACCGCCGGATAAATCAGGCGCACCGTGCCGACCGGGTTTTCAGACGGCCTCTGGCTTTCAGACGGCCTCTGGTTTTCAGGCTGCTTTGGGGCAGCCTGAAAACCTGTTCCCTCCCGCCGCTCGCGGGGGAGGGTTAGGGTGGGGGTGCCTGCGGCAGCGGAAACGTTTGCACTTCGGCTTTCAGACGGCCTGTATGCCGTTTCAGGCTGCCCCGCCGTTTCCAGCCGCGCTTCCATACCCGTTTGCAGCTGCGCCAAATCCTCCGCATTGGCCTCCGCTTCCAACTCGATCTGCCCGTCTTTCGCCATCACAAACAGCGCGTCCGCGCCGCTCAACGCGCCCGCTTCCGCGTTGCGCTTGGTAATGATGCCGTCGGCGGGCGCGACAATCTGCGCCTTGCTCCTCTGGTGGCGGCTGTCGTCGGTCAAAGCCTGCATCTGCGCGATTTCCGCGCGGGCAGCCTGAATGTTCGCCCGCGCCGTCCGCACCTTCCTCTGCTGCTCGTCAAACTCCTGTCTGCTGACCGCGCCCGAATCCGCCAAAGCACGGTAACGCGCAAACAGCGTCTCCGCCTCGCGCAACGCCGCCTGCTGCGCATTCAGATTCGCCCGCGCCCGATTGAGCTGCACCGCACTCTGCCGCAGCTGCGACTGCACCGTTTCCGGCTCCAACACCGCCAGCACCTGCCCGCGCTTCACCGCGCTGCCCGCCTCGGTATGCACCGACACAATCTTCTGCCCCTGCAAAGCAGGCGCAACCGCAATCTCATCCCGCGCCACCCAAGTGCCGCCCAGCGGCAGCGTCGGCGCAAACTCCACCGAACGCGCCTGCACCACGCTTACCCTCATCGGTGCCTGCGCCGCCGTTTCGTTTTGCCGCCCGCAGGCCGCCAGCAGGGCAGCGAGTGGCAGCAGAAGCATGGCTTTTTTCATATCCGGTTCCTTTTATGTGGGGCGGGTCTCGACCATCGTTTCAATAGCACGTTGAAGCCGTCTGAAAACAGTCAAAGCAGCCTGAAAAATATGGGCGGCTGTTTTCAGACGGCCTTTTGTGTTTTCAGGCTGCCTCAAAAGTTATACGACACCCCCGCTGTGGTAGCTTTTTTCCACCATCGGGCTGTCTTTCACCGTTTTGGCCAGCTGCTCGACGCGCCCGCCGGCAAACGCGCTCCAATGCCGTGCGAAGCGGTATTCGGCGGCGATTTCGGCATAGGGCTGCACCGAGGCTTTCGGCCGGTAGGCAGCCAGGCCGCTGCGCTCGGATTCGGCGGGGCGGATGCCGTAGTAGTAGCGGTTGAAACGGCGGTCGGCATAGGCGATGCCCACGGCGGGGGTAAGGGTGAGTTTGTCGTTCGGCTGCCAGAAATAGCTGTACTGCACCTACGCCCGCGTGCCCTTGCTGAGGCCGGAAACATCGTGCGAAACCTGGGTTTCCAGATTGCCGTAGGGCGTGTAGAAATTGTAGGCGGCATCCAGCATCACGCTGTCTTTGCGCTCGTTTAAACGCTTGATTTGCGCGTCTTTCGATTTGTCCGGCTTGAAGCGGTACTGGCGCAGATAGGTTGCGCCCAGCAGCAGCTCCTGCGACTGGTTGGGCGCGGAATAGAGTTTCACGCCGGCGGACAGGCCGCGCACATAGAAGCGGCGGCTTTCGATTTATAGCACGGGCGACACGGAAGACGTGCCGGAATAGTTTTTGTAGCCGCCGTTGGCATAGCCGCCGGCAAGGCCGACCGAGATTTCAGTGGCCTTGCCGGGATAGCCCGCGTCGTCGGGCGCGGGGGGAAGCGGGGTTTCGCCGTTGTCGGCGCGGGCGGCCAGCGAGAGCAGCAACAGCAGGCAGGCGGCGGGTTTGGCGGGGTTCGGAAACATCATGGAAAACCAGGAAATCCCCGCGTACAACCCGCACCAAAACCTCGACAAACTCGGGCAGTTGTTGTCCGGAATCAACGATTTGTATGTGCAGTGGGCCAAAAGCAAAGGTATCGGCCACACCACCTTTATCATCCTCTACACACTCTACTACCGCGAAAGCTGCACCCAGAAAGACATCTGCGACGTGTGGAACCTCGCCAAACAAACCGTCTCCACCCAGTGCAACGAACTCTTGGATCAGGGGCAGATCAACATCGTGCAAAATAGCGAAAACCGCCGCCAGAAAATCCTCAGCCTGACCGAACAGGGATGCGCCTGCATCCACCCGCCGGCCGAAGAAATGCGCCGCGCCGAAACCGGCGCCTTCGCCGCACTGGGTGAGGATTTGGGACGGCAGCTGATCGAGGGCGCCGAGCGGTTTTACCAAGCGTTTGCCGACCGTATCCGGCAGGAGGGGTAGCCGCCGCCGGACAAAAGGCAGCCTGAAAACGGAAAAAACGTTTTCAGGCTGCCTTTGTTTGCGAATGCGCCCAAGCCAACCGGATCGGGCTTGCACGCCCGTGTTACAATAAAAATCACCAACCCAACACAGGATACTGAAAATATGGATAAATTTATTATTTTGCTGCTGGCGGCAAGTGCCGCATGGCTGCCTGCGGCCGCAGACACCCTGCCGCCCCAAGCGCAGCAGGCGGCTGGAAAAAACGGGGTGCAGGCAATCCCGCAGTCTTTACGGGAAATCTTAAACAATCCGGAAGGATGGGAAATGGATGTCTATTCCTTCCCTTACGAAATCGATACCTTTGTTCCGGTTTTCGCTGAAAATTTGTACGCAAAAGGGGAGAAAGTCAGCTATGCGCACATTTCGGACAAAGCGCTGGTCGGGGAGGTTTTCCGCATTTTGAACAATATGGCGTTTAAAAACTACTACCATGAATTGCGCGAGACCAGATTTTTAATAAAATTAAAAAACAGTCGGAAAAACATGGAAATCACCCTTTCGGATGAAGCCAACGCGCCGGATTTTATGGTTTTCCAGATTGAAAAAACCGAAAATGGCAAAGTGGAAAAGTTCCCCACCGGAATCACTGTGCAAGCCGGAGCCTTGAAGCGGCTGGCAAAAAGGGCAATAGGCAAATAAGCGTTGCGGCGGTTTGGGTGGCCTGCCGAACTTTCAGGCCGCTTCAAAAGTTATACGACATCCTCGCTGTGCCTTCCACGCGGTAGTTCGCAGGTCGGGCATCAATGCCCGACCTACTCATCCCGCCCGAAGCTGCACACGCGGTTTGCGCCATACAAAGGCCGTCTGAAAAACGGATTTGCGTTTTTTCAGACGGCCTGTTCCCCACTCCGTCCGTGCCGAACCTTCCGTAGGGTGTGCTGCCCCGAGGCGGCGCACGCGGTTGCTGCCGCGCGGCGAATCCGCGTGAGACGAAAATGCCGCACGATGCGGGCGGTGCGCCGAACCTGCGCCGCCGCTTCTGTTACCATGCCGCCCTTTTTGGGCCGCAGAGGCCGTCTGAAAGTGTGTTTTATGAGTGTGCAGAACCGAAAATTTCCGATTCCTTTGAGCTATTTCAGCGCGCCGCTGGGGATGTTTGCGCTGGGTTTGGCGTGGCGTTACGGCGCGGCGGCGGGGCTGCTGCCCGCGTGGGCGGGGGAGGGGCTGCTGGCCGTGGCGTTTGCGGCCTGGCTGTTTCTGACGGCGGCCTATGTGTACAAAATCGCGGCCTTTCGCGCGGATTTTCTGGCGGACGTGCGCGATTTGGTGCAGTGCTGCTTTATCAGCGCGATTCCGATTACCGCGATGCTGGCGGGACTCTCCGCGCTGCCGTACGCGCCTGTTACGGCAAGGGTTTTGATTTGCGCGGGGGCGGCGGGGCAGGTGGCGTTTTCGATGTACCGCGCGGCGGGGCTGTGGCGCGGGCTGCACACGGTGGCGGCCACGACGCCGGTGGTTTATCTGCCGACGGTGGCGACGAATTTCGTCAGCACTTCGGCTTTCGCCGCGCTGGGGCTGCACGATTTCGCGCTGCTGTTTTTCGGCGCGGGGGTGTTTTCGTGGCTGAGTTTGGAAGCGGCGGTGCTGGGACGGCTGCGCACGGAGGCGGCGGTGGCGGCGCAGGTGCGCGGGATTGTCGGCATCCAGCTTGCGCCGGCCTTTGTCGGCTGCGGCGCGTATCTGGCGGTGAACGGCGGGCGGTTTGACGTGTTCGCCATGATGCTTTTGGGCTACGGCTGTTTGCAGTTTCTGTTTCTGCTGCGCCTGCTGCCGTGGTTGGGCGAGGGCGGCTTTACCATGAGCCTGTGGGGCTTTTCCTTCGGCTTGGCGGCGATGGCCGGCTGCGGCCTGCACCTTTTGGCGGCGGGGCGGCTGCCCGCTCTGGGGCTGGCGATGGCGGCGGCGGGCTCGGGGTTTGTGCTACTGCTGATGGCGGGTACGCTGCGGCTGATGTGGCAGGGGCGGTTTCTGGTGCGCGGCTGAAGCTGCCCGCTGCGGTGTGTGTTGAGGCCGTCTGAAAACGGGTTTTTCAGACGGCCTTTTTGTTTTTGCGGCAGGGAACGCGTGCGTCGCCTTGGGGCGACACACCCTACGGATGGTTCGGCACGGGCGGGATTTGGTTGCTCAGGTAGGGTGTGTGGCGCAAGCCACGCACGCGGTTTCGGTTGCCTGCTGTAAAGGCCGTCTGAAAAGCAGGTTTGTTTTTCAGACGGCCTCAACATTTCTCTTAATCCCAACCGTCCGACCGCGTGCGTCGCCTTGGGGCGACACACCCTACGGATGGTTCGGCATGGGCGGGATTGGCCGCCGAGGTAGGTCGGGCATTTATGCCCGACAAACGCGGCAACAAAAAAACGTCGGGCATGAATGCCCGACCTACTGCGTTTTCAGACGGCCTCAGGTTTTTCGGATTTGTACATTCAATCCGCCTTCTGGGCGGTTTTCCAGTGTTACCGACAGGCCGTGCAGCGCGGCAATCTGCTCGACGATGGACAAACCCAGCCCGCTGCCCTGGGCGTTTTGGCCGGCGGGGCGGTAGAAGCGTTCTTTGATACGGGCGAGGTGTTCGGGGGCGATGCCTGCGCCGTGGTCGCGTACTTCGATGAGGCCGTCTGAAAGGATAAGCCGCACTTCGCTGTTGTCGGGCGAATAGCGCACGGCGTTGTCGATGAGGTTGCGCAGCATGATTTGCAGCAGTGCGGCATCGCCGGTGAGCGGCAGCGGGTTGGCGGCCAGCTCGCGTTTGAGGCGGATGCGTTTTTCGCGGGCGGCGAGGTTGCATTGTTGCAAAACCCGGCTGCTGAGGGTGTCCCAGTTGACGGGTTCGCGCTGTTTCAAGCCCTGCCCGGGGTCGAGGCGGGCAAGCGTGAGCAGTTGGTTGACGAGGTGTTCGGCGCGGCTGATGCTTTCGCGGATTTGGTGCAGGTGGTAGGGTTGCTCGTCGGCTTCGCTCATTTCCAGCACTTCGGTTTGCACTTTGAGCGCGGCCAGCGGGCTGCGCAATTCGTGCGCTGCGTCGGCGGTGAAGCGTTTTTCGCGCTCATTTGCGGTTTGCACGCGTTCAAACAGGCGGTTGAGTGCGTCGAACACGGGCTGGGTTTCGCGGGGCACGGCGCGGCTGACGGGGGCAAGGTTGTCGGCGCGGCGGGCGGCGAGGTCGTCGGCGAGCAGGTTCAGCGGGCGGATGCTGCGTTTGACGGCGATGTGCAGCAAGAGCGCGAGCACGGGCAACACGAGCAGCGAGGCGGCAAGCTGCACCCATACGATGTGCCACAGCATTTCGAGGCGTTCGTGCCAGCGTTGCGACACGGCGGCGGTGAGGCCGTTGTCGGGATTGTGGTAATAAACGACGCGGAAGCTGTCGTCGTCCCACACGGGCGCGGTGTCGGTGAAGCCGTTGGTTTCGCTGTATGGAATTTGTCCGCCTTTTTGGTCGGCCAGAAGCAGCTCGCCTTTTTCGTTCCAGATGGCGATGCCGTTGTGTTTGTCTTCGGCGAAACCTTCGCCATCGTCGCCGAGGCTTTCTTCCACGCCCGGCAGGCGCACGAGTTCGTCGGATTCGATATAGGGCAGGGCGCGGGCGAGTTCGCTCATCTGGCTGTCGGCCGATTCGTTGAGTTCGCGCAGGGCGAGGGTGAGGGAGACGGCGTTGGCCATCAGCCAGACCAGCACCAAGCCGCCACCGATGTAGTAGAACAGGCGGGTGCGGATGGCGGTTTCGGGCGGGAGGGGTTTGAGCAGGGGCATGGCTTGGGTTCGGCAGGATGAGGCCGTCTGAAAATCTGCTTTCAGACGGCCTCTGCTGTGTCTTCGGCTGGAAAACGCGCGATTATATACGCCGCTTCGGTTTACAAGAATAATGTTACACTGTATCATGCGCACCCTGCGCCCGAGGGGGCGTACAGGCCGTCTGAAAAAGCGGCTTTTATAGAATGGCTCGTAAGTTTATGAACATATTATTGTGCGGACTGCCCCAACGGCTGCTGCTGGCGGCTGCAGCTCTGGCCGTGGTGTGGGGCGTTTATTTTTGGGCGGCTTCGTCATGATTGCAGTGGAAAACCTCACCGTGAGCTACCGGCAGAAGCCGGCGGTGCACCATGTGGACATACATTTTGAAGAAGGCTCGATGTGGGCGGTGTTCGGCCCCAACGGCGCGGGCAAGTCCACCCTGCTCAAAGCGGTGATGCGCCTGCTCGAATGCACCACCGGCAGCGTGTCGTGGCAGGGTTTGCAGCGGCGCGACATCGCCTATCTGCCGCAGCAGGCCGACATCGACCGCAGCCAGCCGATGACGGTGTTCGAGCTGGCGGCGATGGGGCTGTGGTACGAAATCGGCTTTTTCGGCCGCGTGTCGGCGGCGCAGAAAGAGCGTGTGATGCACGCGCTGCGCCGCGTGGAGATGGACGCCTTCGCCGGCCGCCAGATCGCCCACCTCTCCAACGGCCAGTTCCAGCGCGTGCTGTTTGCGCGGATGCTGGCGCAGGACGCCAAATTCCTGCTGCTGGACGAGCCCTTCAACGCGGTGGACGCGAAAACCACCTACGCGCTGTTGGACGTGCTGCGCCGCTGCAACGGCGACAAACAGGCCGTGATTGCCGTGCTGCACGACTACGAACAAGTGCGCGCCTATTTTCCCAACACGCTGCTGATTGCGCGGGAAAAAATCATGGCGGGCAAAACCGAGGACGTGCTCACCGAAAGCTGTCTGCAACAGGCCGCCGAAGCCATGCAGCGGCACGACTACCCGCAGTGGTGCGCCGCGTGAGCGCAATCAGCCCGCTCTGCCCTCTCGGCGGCATTTGCGCCGAACCCTGCAAAGTTTTCAGACGGCCTATGCCGTTGTAAAATTTTCATGACGTTTGTCCCTTAACTATGAAAAAAGGAAAACCCATGAAAAAAACCGCCCTGCTTCTGGCCGTCCTGCTGCCCTTCTGCGCCGCCCATGCCGCCGGCGGCAAAGCGCAAAGCCGCGAACAAGCCCGAAGGAAAGCCGACGAAAAAGCCGTGCTCGACTGGTACGCGAAAACCCACACCCTGGAACGCGAAAAAGACGTTATCCGCCAATACCAGCAGCGCAACGACCCCGAATCGCGCGAAATCGCCGCCGCAGAGGAAAAACTCGCCCCCGAACAGGAAATCGTCGTGCGCACGCGCTTCACCGCCGGCAAAACCTACAACATCACCGGCCGCTGCGACCCCGATTGCGACAATATGTATCTCGACCTGTACCGGAACGTCTATCTCGACCTGTACGACGAAGAAACCCGCCACGGCCTGCGCGTGAAAAACGACCTGCGCGTGCTCAAAAGCCCGGGTTTCAGCTGGACGGCCGAGAAAGACGAAGACTATACCGCCGTGCTCACCATGAAAAAATGCACCAAAAAAACCTGCGCCGCCGCCCTGCAAATCTTTGAAGGCAATAAGGCGTTCTGGTAGGGGCTGTTGATATTCGACTTGCGACGCGGATTTTGCGGCAGAAAATGGCAGATGCAAGGCAAAAATGCGAGCCTATGCCGTCCATAGGCGAGTGTCTTTAACGCGGCAGATGCCGTTTTATGGCGTAAAAGCCGCCGCAACCGTTGATTGTCAACAGACCCTAGTGAAACCCCCGTTTTTCAGACGGCCTCAACGCTGCACGGAGGCCGTCTGAAAACGTTTTTTCCGGCCTGAGGCCGTCTGAAAAACAAAAAACCGAATATGACCATCCCCTTTTACGAATGGCTGATCGAGCCCTTTGCCGAATTCGACTTCATGCGCTACGCGCTGGCCTCGGTGGTGTTCCTCGCCCTCAGTGCCGCGCCGGTGGGCGTGTTCCTCGTGATGCGGCGCATGAGCCTGGTGGGCGACGCGCTCGGCCACGCCGTATTGCCCGGCGCGGCGGTGGGCTACATGCTCGGCGGCCTCAGCCTGCCCGCCATGAGCGCGGGCGGTTTTGCCGCCGGCATGGTTATGGCTCTGCTGGCCGGGCTGGTGAGCCGCTTCACCGACCTCAAAGAAGACGCCAACTTCGCCGCCTTCTACCTCACCAGCCTCGCCGTCGGCGTGCTGCTGGTGAGCATGGGCGGCAGCAACATCGACCTGCTGCACCTGCTGTTCGGCTCGATACTGGCCGTGGATCTGCCCGCCCTCACACTGGTGGCCGCCGTCGCCAGCCTCACCATCCTCACGCTGGCGGTGATCTACCGCCCGCTGCTGCTGGAAAGCATCGACCCGCTGTTTTTAAAGGCGGTAAACGGCAAAGGCGGCCTGTGGCACCTGATTTTCCTCGTGCTGGTGGTGATGAACCTCGTCTCCGGCTTTCAGGCACTGGGCACGCTGATGGCCGTCGGCCTGATGATGATCCCCGCCATCACCGCCCGCCTGTGGGTGCGCGGCATGGGCGGCCAAATCTTCCTTGCCGTGCTGTTCGCCCTCCTGTGCGGCCTGGCCGGGCTGCTGTTTTCCTACCACGTGGAAATCCCCTCCGGCCCCTCGATTATTCTGTTTTGCGGCGGCTGGTACGCCTTCTCCGTGCTCTTCGGCAGCGAAGGCGGCCTGCTGGCCAAATGGCTGCGCGGCGGCCGCCACAAAACTTATTGAAAATAAACCTTTTTTTGACCAACCGGCGGCACGCTTCCCGCGCCGCCACCTTCCCAGCAAACCCGAAAGGATAAACCCCATGAAACATTGGAAACCCGCCTTCGCCGCCCTCCTGGCGGCCGGCCTCGCCCACGCCGAACCCCTGAACGTTGTCAGCAGTTTCAGCATCCTCGGCGACGTCGCCAAACAGGTCGGCGGCGACAAAGTGGCCGTAACCAACCTCGTCGGCGCGGATCAGGACTCGCATGTTTACCGCCTCACCAGCGGCGACATCAAAAAAATCCGCGCCGCCAAACTCGTGCTGCTCAACGGCCTCGGTTTCGAGTCCGCCGAAATGGCGCGCGCCGTGAAACAAAGCAAAATCCCCTACGCCGAAGCCGCCGCCGGCATCAAAGCAATGGAAGCCGACCACGACCACGACGAGCACGAACACGGCCATGACCACGACCACGACCACGGCGGCCACGAACACCACCACCACGGCCAATTCGACCCCCACGTGTGGAGCGACCCCTCGCTGATGCAGAAATACGCCGCCAACGTGGCCGAAGCCTTCATCAAAGCCGACCCGCAAAACAAAGCCTATTACAGCCAACGCCTGCAAAACTACGGCAAAGAGCTGCAACAGCTCGACGCCTACGCCAAAGGCAAATTCGACGCCGTGCCCGCCGCCCGCCGCAAAGTGCTCACCGGCCACGAAGCCTTCGGCTACATGGGACGCCGCTACAACATCAAATTCTACGCCCCGCAGGGCATCAACACCGAAGCCGAACCCTCCGCCAAACACGTCGCCGCCCTCATCCGCCAGGTGAAACAGGAAGGCATCAAAGCCGTGTTTGCCGAAAACATCAAAGACTCGCGCATGCTCGAACGCATCGCCAAAGAGTCCGGCAGCAAAATCGGCGGCAAACTCTACTCCGACGCCCTGAGCAAAACCCCGCCCGCCGACACCTACACCGGCATGATGCGCCACAACATCGACGCCCTGGCCAACGCCATGAAATAAGCCCGCGTCCTGCCGCGCGTGAAAGAGGCCGTCTGAAAAACCTGTTTTCAGCTTTTCAGACGGCCTTCCGGCTTTTTGGCAGTGCTGACGCAGGGTGTGGCGCAAGCCGCGCACGCGGTTTGGGCTGTTACTGCAAACAGGCCGTCTGAAAAAACGTTTTCAGACGGCCTCCCCGCCGCCGTTTGACATTTGCCACCGCTTGCCGTTTAATCGCGCCCGCACTTTAAACATGTTTTTACACACCATGCCCGCTGTGCCGCACACGGGCTTTGTTTCATTTGAACCGACGAATGAACGAGACACACATGATCATCCTCGACCAAGTCTCCAAACGCTACCAAAACCGCGACCAATCCTGGTTTGCCGCCGTCGAGCCCACCAGCCTCGAAATCCGCGAAGGCGAAATCTTCGGCCTGATGGGCTACTCCGGCGCGGGCAAATCCACCCTGCTGCGCCTGATTAATTTATTGGAACGCCCCGACAGCGGCCGCGTCCTCGTCGGCGGGCAGGACCTCACCGCCATGAATCCCGCCCAATTGAGAAAAGCCCGCCAAAACATCGGCATGGTGTTCCAGCAGTTCAACCTGCTCGCCAACCGCACCGTGGCCGGCAACGTCGCCTTCCCGTTGGAAACCGCAGGCTGGCCGTCTGAAAAAATCGCCGGACGCGTGATGGAGTGCCTCGAAATCGTCGGTCTGGCCGACCGCGCCGCCCACTATCCCGCCCAACTCTCCGGCGGGCAGAAACAGCGCGTCGGCATCGCCCGCGCCCTCGCCCCGAACCCCAAAGTCATCCTCGCCGACGAGCCCACCTCCGCGCTCGACCCCGCCACCACCCGCAGCGTGCTCGGCTGCCTCGAAGACATCAACCGCCGCTTCAACGTAACCATCGTCATCGTAACCCACGAGATGAGCGTCATCCGCCGCCTGTGCCGCCGCGCCGCCCTGCTCAACCACGGCCGACTGTTGGAAGTCGCCTGCGTGGAAAACCGCCAAATTCATGCGCAGACCGAAATCGGCCGCGAACTCGTATCGGAAGAACTATGAACGCCAACGTCCTCGACAACCTGCAACGCCTACTGCCCGAGTTTTACAAAGCCATCGGACAAACCTTCGTCATGGTCGGCGTGTCCGCCGCCTTCGCCATCGTCATCGGCGGCGCGCTCGGCGTCTGGCTGTTCGCCTCCGCCCCCGGCCAGGTGTTCGCCCGCCCCCGCCTCAACGGCCTCGTCAGCGCGCTGGTCAGCTTTATGCGCGCCTTTCCCTTCGTCATCCTTATGATCGTGCTGATGCCGCTCACCCGCGCCATCGTCGGCACCTCCTTCGGCCCCTTGGCCGCCTGCGTGTCCTTGTCCATCGCCGCCTCCTTCTACTTCGCCCGCCTGGTGGAACAAAACCTCAACGAAGTACCCAAAGGCGTGATCGAAGCCGCGCAGGCCATGGGCGCGAAACCGCTCGCCATCGTGTTCAAAGTACTGGTAAACGAAGCCCGCTCCGGCCTGATTTTAAGCATCACCATCCTCCTGATCGCCATCCTCGGCGAAAGCGCGGCGGCCGGCCTCATCGGCGGCGGCGGCATCGGCGACTTGGGCATCCGCTACGGCCACCAACGCTACATGCCCGACGTGATGGCCGAAGTCGTCGCCCTGCTCAGCCTGATCGTCATCATCATCCAAAGCACCGGCAACTACCTCGCCGCCAAAGCCGACAAACGGTAAAACCCGCCGCCGCACGGGCGCGGCGGATTCGGCCGCGTTGCAGGGTGTGCGGCGCAGCCGCGCACGCGGTTTTGGCTGTTTGCCGCAAAAAGGCCGTCTGAAAACACCGTTTGGCAAAACGGCGTTTTCAGACGGCCTGTTTAGTTTGCCGCTCAATAATCCACGCGGATTTTCGGCTTTTGCCGCGCGGCTTCGTATTCCGTTTCCAACTCAAACTGCAAGGGATACAGATCGAGTTTTTCCATCAGCAGGCGGTCGCCGTCTTCGCCCGGGTTTTCCGTGGTGAGGAGCTTGTCGCCGTAGAAAATCGAGTTCGCCCCTGCCAGAAAACACATCGCCTGCATCGATTCGGGCATCCCGCTGCGTCCTGCCGACAGGCGCACATAGCTCTCGGGCATGGTGATACGGGCAACGGCGATGGTGCGGACAAACTCCGTCCAGTCCAAATCTTCCGCGTCGGCCAGCGGCGTGCCTTCCACTTTCACCAACTGATTAATCGGCACGCTTTCGGGCTGCGGGTCGAGGTTGGCGAGGCTGGCAATCAAGCCGGCGCGTTCGGCGCGGGTTTCGTTCATGCCGACAATGCCGCCGCAGCAGACTTTCAAACCCGCATTGCGTACCTTGCCCAGCGTGTCCATGCGGTCTTCGTGGCGGCGGGTGTGGATGATGTCGTTGTAACGGTCGGGGTCGGTGTCGAGATTGTGGTTGTAATAGTCCAAACCCGCGTTTTTAAAGTCTTCGGCCATGCCCTCTTCAAGCATACCAAATGTGCCGCAGGTTTCCATGCCCAAGGCCTTCACGGCGCGGATGATTTCGGACACTACCGCCACATCCTTGGGTTTGGGGCCGCGCCAGGCCGCGCCCATGCAGAAACGGCTTGCGCCGCGCGATTTGGCAATGCGGGCTTTGGCGACGATTTCATCGACATCCATCATCTGCTCTTTGCCCAAATTGGTGTTGTGGTGCGCCGACTGCGGGCAGTAGGCGCAGTCTTCGGGGCAGCCGCCCGTTTTGATCGACATTAAAGTGGAAAGCTGGATTTCGCGCGGGTTGAAATGGCGGCGGTGCAGCTCGGCGGCTTGGAACACCAAATCGAGAAACGGCAGGGAAAACAGGGCTTCGACATCGCATTTTTTCCAATAACGCGCAGTCGGATGCGGCTTGGGCACGGTTTTGCGGCGCAAGGCAATCGGGGAAACGGTCATATTGTGTTCTTTCAAAATCGGCAGCGGCGCAATGACGCTGACCCGCCTGCCGCAGTCGCAATGACGGCGGCGGCTTCGGTTCAAATAAAAAAGACGGCCTGACAACAGGCGCGGGCGCAGTGTAGCCGTTTCGGCGCACGGCGGCAAAGGTTGAGGCTGTCTGAAAGCACCCAACCGCGTGCGCCGCCTCGGGGCGGCACACCCTATGGAAGATTCGCATTGTGTTTGCCGGACAAATACTTGGCCGAAAGATTGGGGCGGGGTTGTCCGAGATTTCGAGTAGGTCGGGCATTTATGCCCGACTGACAAACGCCGGTAAATTTGAAAACGTCGGGCATAAATGCCCGACCTACTGCAATTACGTTTTTCAGACGGCCTCAACATTCCCGCCAGCTCCAACCGCCCAACCGCGTGCGCCGTCTCGGGGTGACACACCCTACGGAAGATTCGGCACGGGCGCGGATGTCGGCTGTTCGGGTAGGGTGTGTGGCGCAGCCACGCACGCGGTTTGGGATTTGGGGGAGGCGCGGATTCGTTGCGCGGCATGGAACGCGTGCGTCGCCTCGGGGCGGCACCCCCTGCCGCAGCGGCAGAGGCCGTCTGAAATAGGTTTTTCAGACGGCCTCTGCGTTTCGGCGCGCACCTTACGAAAGCAGCATTTCCTGCATGAGTTTCATGCCCCACTGCCAGCCCTGCATCGGGCCGTTGAGGCGGCCGCTTTGCGGGGCGCGGAGGAGGGTGGCGCGCCAGAGGGCGGCCTGCCTTTGCGCCCAATCCTGCGGGCAGGCGGGGTCGTTGCGGCCGATGACGAGGGCGGCGGGGCAGGGGCAGCGGGCGCGTTGCAGGGTATGTTCGGCGTCGTCGGGGAAGGCGGCGGCGAGGGGGGCGGCGAGGATGATGTTGCGCACGCGGCGCAGGGTGGCGGCGTCGGCGCGGTAGAGCCAGGCAACGACGGCAGACACGCCCGCGCCGTGGGCGACGATGGCGGCGTTGCGGCTGTGGACGGTGCGCCACGCCCGCTCTATGGTGTTCTGCCACTCGGGGATGCTCTGGCTGCGGGCGGCGGCGGCGGTGCACACGGTGGGGTAGCTGAGCGTCCAGCGGTCTATCCACATTTCGGCTTCGTCGGCGTCGCGGACGAGCAGGAGGGTGAGGTCTTCGAGTTCGTGGCTGTGCATGGGCGGGACGGCGGCGGACGGGTTCGGTTTACAGGTAGGGGGCGAGGGTGCGGCGCAGGATTTCGGGGTCTTCCACGGGGGTGATGTTGGCCGCGCCGAGGCGGTCGAGGCCGACGAAGCGCATGGTGCCGCCGCTGACTTTTTTGTCGTGGCGCATGTGGGACAGCCATTTTTCAAACGGGAAGCGGGGCGGGGCGTCGGGCAGGCCGGCGCGGCGGATGAGGGCGGCGGCGCGTTCGGTGTCGGCGGCTTTCAGGCGGCCTGTCTGTTCGGAGAGGCGGCAGGCGAGCACCATGCCGGCGGCGACGGCTTCGCCGTGCAGCCAGTTGCCGTAGCCCATTTGGGCTTCGATGGCGTGGCCGAAGGTGTGGCCGAGGTTGAGGTGGGCGCGGATGCCGCGTTCGGTTTCGTCGGCGGCGACGATGGCGGCTTTCATGGCGCAGCAGTGGTAAACGGTGTGGGCGAGGGCATCGGGTTGCTGCGCCATGACGGCGTCGATGTTGTCTTCGAGCCAGGCGAGGAAGGCGGCGTCGCCGAGGAGGGCGTATTTGATGACTTCGGCCATGCCAGCGGAAAATTCGCGCGCCGGGAGGGTGGCGAGGGCGGTGAGGTCGGCGATGACGGCTTGGGGCTGGTAGAACGCGCCGATCATGTTTTTGCCCAGGGGGTGGTTGACGGCGGTTTTGCCGCCGACGGAGGAATCGACCTGGCTCAGGAGGGTGGTGGGGATTTGCACGAAGGGCGCGCCGCGTTGGTAGGTGGCGGCGGCGAAGCCTGCGGTGTCGCCGATGACGCCGCCGCCGAGGGCGATGAGGGTGGTGCCGCGTTCGGCGTGGCGGCGCAGGAGTTCGTCGTAGATGCGGTTGAGCGATTCGATGTTTTTGTGCGCTTCGCCGTCGGGGAGGATGACGGCGAAGTGTTCGGTATCGAGCGCGGTTAAGGCCGTCTGAATGTGTTGCAGGTAGAGGGGGGCGACGGTGGTGTTGGTGATGACGGCGGCTTTTTTGCCGACATGGGGGGCGAGGTGTTCTGCGAGCTTGGCGAGGAGGTTTTCGCCGATGAAGATGGGGTAGCTGTGGGAGGGGGCGGCGACGGTGAGGGTGCGCATGGTTCAGTCCTGTATGCGTTGCAGAATGCGGGCGGTGGTTTTGCGGCAGTCGTTCTGGCCGGCTTCGACGACGAGGTCGGCGGCGGCGCGGTAGAGCGGGTCGCGGGCGTGGTAGAGGGCGCGCAGTTTGGCCAGCGGGTCGGCCACTTGCAGCAGCGGGCGGTTTTTGTCGCTGCGGGTGCGTTCGAGCAGGATTTCGGGGGCGGCGTGCAGGTAGATTACGGTGCCGCGCGCGGCGAGGCAGCGGCGGTTTTCTTCGCGCAAAACCGCGCCGCCGCCGGTGGCCAGCACGATGCCGGAAAGGGCGGAGAGCTCGTTGATGACGGCGGCTTCGCGCGCGCGAAAGCCTGCTTCGCCTTCCATCTCGAAGATGGTGGGCACGGACACGCCGGTGCGCTCGCAGATGACTTGGTCGCTGTCGTAAAACGCGCGGTTAAGCTGGGCGGCGAGGCGGCGGCCGAGGGTGGTTTTGCCCGCGCCCATCAGGCCGATGAGGAAGAGGTTGCTGTTTGCGGTGTTCATGGCAACTTATTTTAACCGAAAAATACGGAATATCGGTTTTTGCGGGGCGGGGGCGGGGATGGCGTTTCCGAAAAGGGTTGCTGCGGCCTGTTTTTCAGACGGCCTTTGAGGCCGTCTGAAAATTTGTCCCCTCCCCCGCGCGGGCGCAGGGGAGGGAGACGGAGGCCGCCGTTTTCAGGCTGCTTTTTGGTTTCAGACGACCTTTGGGGGGCGTAGGTCGGGCATTCATGCCCGGCCTACTGTTCTGTCATTCCCGCGCCGCCCGCTGCCGATGCGCGTCGCCCCACGCTTTCAAAGCCGCCAGCACGGGGGCGAGGGTTTGGCCGTATGCGCTGAGGCGGTATTCCACGCGCGGCGGCACTTGGGCATAGACGGTGCGTTCGATGATGCCGTCGGCTTCCAGTGCGCGCAGTTGCGCGGTCAGCGTGCGCTGCGACACCGTGGGCAGGATGCGGCGGATTTCATTGAAGCGCAGCACGCCGTCGGTGTGCAGGCGGTAGAGTATCGTGCCTTTCCACTTGCCGCCGATAACGGCCAGCGCGGCTTCCACCGAGCAGCCTTCGGCGCAGTCAAATGCGGTGTGTGCGGTTTTGCCCATGATTTGTTCCTTTGAAAACGGTTTCAGACGACGTTTCGCTTTTTCAGGCTGCCTTTTGCAGTATCTTATAAGTAACCTACTGAAAAATAAGTGCGTTCTTAACAAGCGTGGGCGTATATCTTATGATGGCCGCTCCTTTTTCACAACCGGAGAAACACCATGAAAGCCGTCGGATTCAACCGCCCGCTGCCCGTCAGCGACGAAAACAGCCTGCTCGACATCGAACTGCCCGCGCCCGAACCCAAGCCGCACGATTTGTTGGTGGAAGTGCATGCCGTGTCGGTCAATCCCGCCGACGTGAAAGTCCGCGCCGCGCACACGCCTGCCGAAGGGCAGTACCGCGTGTTGGGCTGGGACGCGGCAGGTGTGGTCAAAGCCGTCGGCAGCGCAGTGCGCGGCTTTGCGGCGGGCGACGAGGTGTATTACGCGGGCGTGATCAACCGTCAGGGCTCGTATGCCCAATTGCAGGCGGTGGACAGCCGCATCGCCGCCAAAAAACCGCGCACGCTGGATTTTGCCCAAGCCGCCGCGCTGCCGCTTACCGCGCTTACCGCGTGGGAAACCCTGTTTGACCGCCTTGATGTAAACAAACCCGTTGCCGGCGGCAGCCGCGCCCTGCTGCTGGTGGGCGGCGCGGGCGGGGTTGGCTCGATTACCGTGCAACTGCTCAAAACGCTTACCGACATTCAAATCATCGCCACCGCCTCCCGTCCCGAGAGCGAAGCATGGCTGCGCAGCCTCGGCGCGGATTTTGTGATTAACCATCACCACAGCCTGCCCGAACAGGTGGAAAAACTCGGCATCGGCGCACCCTCGTGGGCGTTTTCCACCAGCCATACCGAACATTACCTGCCGCAACTGGCGGAACTGCTCGCCCCGCAAGGGCGCATCGCGCTGATTGACGACCCCGCCGCACTCGATGCCAATCCTCTGAAAGGCAAGAGTATTTCTCTGCATTGGGAATTTATGTTCACCCGCCCCCTGCGCGAAACCGCCGACATCGCGCGACAGGGCGAAATCCTTGCCAAAGTGGCGCAACTGGTAGACGAAGGCCGTCTGAAAACGACCGCCACGCAAACCATCGACGGCATCAACGCCGCCAACCTGCGCCGCGCGCACCAGATGGTGGAACGCGGCGACATGGTGGGCAAAGTGGTGCTGGCAGGCTGGTGAGGCAGCCTGAAAGCCTGATTTGAACGCACAGCAAAAGCGGCCTGAAACGCCTTTAATGGCAGTTTTCAGGCCGCTTTTTTGGGGTTTCAGACGACGTTTGGGGGGGGGGCGTAGGTCGGGCATTTATGCCCGACGTTTTTTTGTTGCTGGTATTTGTCGGGCATAAATGCCCGACCTACGGCCTTTTCAAACGGCCTAATGGCTCAACCCGATCATAATCCCGCCTATCACCACCATCGCCAGCCCCGCCAGCACAAAGCGCATTTCTTTGCGCGTTTTCTTTTCGCCCAGCAGGAAAATACTGCCCAGCGTGGCGATGACCACATTCATCTGCGACAGGGTAAAGCCCGTAGCCACGCCGTTGCGTGTCGGCTCAATAGACATCAGATAAGTGAGCGCGGCAAAAGAAAACACCACGCCGCCGACGAGGTTTTGCAGCGATTTTTTGTCCCACGGACGGCTGCCGTCGCGCGAGAGCAGCGACAGCACCACCGCCGCCGTCGCCATGCCCACCGCCTGCGGCAGGAATTTCGCTTGCCCCGAAGACTCGGCGAAGTTGGGGAAAAAGGAGTAGCCCACATAGCCGACGGTGGAAACCAGCAGGGTGATAATCCCCGTTTTCAGGCTGCCTTTGCCATCGGCGGGCGGGTTTTCCTTTTTGGCGGTGAGCGCGATGCCCGCGATAATCAGCACCAGCGCCAGCGCGCCGACGATTTTCTGCGTCGCGCTGCCCCATTCGCCGAACACCGCCACGCCCATCAGCGAGGTGCCGACGAGCTGCATCCCTGTGGAGATCGGCAGTGCTTGCGACACGCCGATTTGCGTGTAGGCGCGGTATTGGTTCATTTGCCCGAACGCCCAAAACGCGCCCGATAAAAAGCCCATCAGGAGCGTCCGCCCGTCGGTTTCAGGCTGCATCACGAGCCAAAACAGTACCGCCACGGCCAGCGTGCCCAGCGTGGTGCCCATAATCTGCTGCGTGGGGCGGCCGCCGATGCGGGCGACGCACAGCGGCAGAATGCCCCAAAACAGGGCGGGGAGAAGACCGATCAGGATGTTCATGGCGGATTCCTTCGGGTTGTTGGCGGGTTGTTTGCAAAGCGGGATGCAGCCTGAAAATCGGTTTTTGCTGCGTCGAAGCTGCGCTTTCAGACGGCCTTTTGGGGTTTCAGGCTGCTTTCGGGTTTTCAGACGGCCTGCGGGTTTCAGGCTGCCTTTGAGGCCGTCTGAAAACCTGTCCCCTCTCCCGCTTGCGGGGGAGGGCTAGGGTGGGGGCGGTTGCGTCTTGGGTAAGGTTTGCGCTTGGTCGGCCAAGCGGTTCTGCGAACCGCCACCCCCACCCCGACCCTCCCCCGCGCTGGGGCGCAGGGGAGGGGGAAAGTCGGCGTCGGGGCTGCCGTTTCAGACGGCCTGTGTAGGGTGTGTGCAGCAGGCACGCACGCGGTTGGCGGGTTGTCTGCCGCCGATTTTGTCTGGACATTTGCAAACCGCGTGCGCGGCAGAGCCAAACATCCTATGGTGGGTTTTTCAGGCTGCCTTTGCGTGTTGAGGCCGTCTGAAAGCGCAGCTTCGGCGTAGCCAAAACCGGCTGTTCAGGGTGTGCGCCGACGGCCTCACACGCCGAATTTCACGCCGTGTATCCATTTCACGCGCTCGACGGGGCTGCGGGTGAACAGGCTTTGGCCGGTTTCCAGCGAGGCGATGGCGGCTTTGTCTTCGTCGTCCAGCGTAAAATCAAACACATTCAGGTTCTGTGCCATGCGCTCGGGTTTGGACGACTTGGCCAGCACCACAATCCCGCGCTCCACCAGCCAGCGGATAATCACCTGCGCCACGGTTTTGCCGTATTTTTTGCCGATGGCGGCAAGCACGGGGTTTTGGAAGATGCCGTTTTTGCCTTCGGCAAACGGTGCCCACGCTTCCACGGCAATGCCTTCGCTTTGCAGCGCGGCGATTTGCTCGTTGCGCTGGTGGAAAGGGTTGATTTCAATCTGGTTTGCCTGCGGCATGACTTGGTTGAATATGCCCAAATCCACCGCACGGTCGGGCGTGAAATTGCTTACGCCGATGGCGCGGATTTTGCCTGCCGCCTGATAGCGTTCCAGCGCACGCCATGTACCGTACACATCGCCGTAGGGCTGGTGAATCAGCACCATGTCTATATAGCTTAGGTTCAGGCGTTGCAGCGAGCGTTCCAGCGAGGCGGCTGCGGCTTCTTCGCCCGCGTTTTCCACCCACACTTTGGTGGTAATGAACAATTCTTCCCGTGCCACGCCGCAGCGGGCAATGCCGCGCCCGACTTCGCTTTCGTTCACATACGCCTGCGCGGTGTCAATGTGGCGGTAGCCCGCTCGGATGGCGTTGATAACGGCTTGCTCGGTTTCTGCGGGCGGAATCTGGTACACGCCGAAGCCGAGTACGGGGATTGGGATGCCGTTGGCCAGTTGGATGGTCTGCATGGTTAACTCCTTAATCGAGTGTGGGAAAATAGGGGAACGGGCAGCCTGAAAACGGTTTTCAGACGGCCTTTCTCGTTTCAGTCGGGCAGCGCGTTGTAGTGCGCCTCGTCCACGGGTTCGAGAAACTCGGTGCTGCCTGCGGTAATGGCGATGTGGCTGAACCAGCAGTCTTTTTTCGCGCCGTGCCAATGCTTCACGCCTTTGTTGGTTACCACCACGTCGCCCGCTTTCAGGCTGCGGGCGGGGCTACCGTGTTCCTGATACCAGCCTTCGCCGCCTGTAACGAGCAGGATTTGGTAGCCGTCGGTGTGAATGTGCCAGTTGTTGCGGCAGGCGGGTTCAAAGCAGACGTGGGCAACGGTTGCCAATGCGTCGGGCGCGGCAGCCAAGCCCGCCAGATAGCTTTGTCCGACAAAAACATCGGCGTATTTTTCGTTTTTCCCGCCAAACGGAAAAATGCCGTGTTTGACTTGTTGTTCGCTGTTTTGGGTGTTCATTTTTATGCTCCTTGTTTGCCGTACACTTCTTTTGCCAAATTGAACGCCGACCACGCTTTCGGCCAGCCGACATAAAACGCCAGATGGGTAATCGCTTCGGCGATTTCCTGCTGCGTGATGCCGTTTTGTTTGCCGATATTCAAATGGGCGGGAAGCTGCTCAAAGTTACCGCCTGAGATTAAAGCGGCAATGGTAATTAAGCTGCGCGTATGCGGCGCAAGCTCGGCTTCGCGCGACCAAACCTGCCCGAACAGCACGTCATCGTTCAGCTCGGCGAATTTTGGGGCGAACGTGCCGAGATGGTCTCGCCCTGCGGTTTGTTTCTTGGACATTTTTTACTCCTTATCGGTATGGGCTTACAGGCCGTCTGAAAAACACTTTTTCAGACGGCCTTTGGTTTTCAGGCTGCCTTTGATGTTGGCAAGGCAGCCTGAAAACGGTGTTACGCGCTTACCAAGGCTGCGTAGTCGGTCCAACCGTAAACTCGCACACATTGGTGTCATCGGGCTGGCTGATGGCGAACGCCACCACCGCGGCGATGCGCTCGGCGGGAATTTCGTAGTTGTCGTACAGCTCGCGGTAGCCTTTGGACGTGCCCTCGTCGGTGATATGGCTCACCAGCTCGGACTGCACGGCGGCGGGGTAAATCGTAGCCGTGCGGATATGCGTGCCCGCCTGCGCCGATTCCATGCGCAGCGATTCCATAATGGCGCGCACCGCCCATTTGGTGCCGCAATACACCGCCGCGCCAGGGTAGACTTTCAGCCCCGCCACGGACGAGGTGGTAATCACATGGCCGCTTTTTTGCGCGTTAAATTCGGGCAGCACGGCGGCGATGCCGTTGAGCACGCCTTTGATGTTCACATCAATCATCGCGTTCCAGTTTTTGGTTTCCAGCGCGGCAAGGGGCGAGGAGGGCATCAAACCTGCGTTGAGGAAAATCACATCCACTTTGCCGAACGCTTCTTTGGCCAGGGCGACGAGCGCGGCGTTGTCTTCGGGTTTGACCACGTCGGTTACGTGGTACACGGCCTGCCCGCCGTCGGCTTTGATTTGGTCGGCAATGGCTTTGAGCTTGTCTTCGCGGCGCGCGCCGAGCACGATTTTCGCGCCCTCTTTGGCAAGTTTCAGCGCGGTGGCTTCGCCGATGCCGCTGGACGCGCCGGTGATGATGACGACTTTGTTGGCTATGTTCTGCATGGTGAGACTCCTTGGGGTTGGGTTTCAGGCTGCCTGCGGGGCGGGCTGAAAGCGGGTTGGGAAAAGGGTTGGGCAGCCTGAAAAACGGTTTTGGCTACGCCGAAGCTGCGCTTTCAGACGGCCTTTTCGGCTTTCAGGCTGCCTTCGGATTTTTCAGACGGCCTCAGCCGTTGTTCATAAACGCCGGATACAGCGTCATGCCGCCATCCACAAACAGCGTGATGCCGGTAACGTAGGACGCCTGATCGCTCGCCAGCCACGCAGCGGCGGCGGCGATGGTTTCCGGCTCGCCCGCAAAGCCCATCGGGATAATGGCTTCCAGCGCGGCTTTTTGCGCGGGGTCGTTCATTTTTTCCTTGTTAATCGGCGTGTTGATTGCGCCCGGGCCGATGGCGTTCACACGGATGCCCTGCGGCGCGTATTCCATCGCCATCGTTTCGTTCAGCAGCTTCACGCCGCCTTTGCTGGCCGCGTAGTGGGCAAAACGCGGCCAGGGAATCTGCTCGTGCACCGACGACATATTGATAATGCTGCCCTTGATGCCCTTGGCGACAAAATGCTGCAACGCAGCGCGCGCGCCCAAAAAGTAGCCGGTAAGGTTTACGTCAATGATTTTCTGCCAGTTTTCCAGCGTCATCTCATGCGTGTGCGCGGGGATTTCCAAACCGGCGTTGTTCACCCACACATCCAGCCGCCCGAACGCATCAAGCGCGGCCTGCACCAGCCCGGTCGCGCTCGCTTCTTTCGACATATCGCCTTGAACGGCCACGCCTTTCGCGCCCGCCGCTTCAATCTGCGCCACAACCGCCTCCGCGCCTTGCGCATCACCGTTGTAGTTCACCACCACATTCGCGCCCTCCCGCGCAAACCGCAGCGCAATCGCCGCGCCGATGCCTTTGGACGAGCCGGTTACGACAACGGCTTTGCCTTGTAAATCGGGATACATTGTCTGAACTCCTGTTAAGAAAGATAAAAAAGATTCCTGTTTGAGTCAGGCGATTGTAAGCGCGCCGTGCCGAACGGGGAAAGCGACTTTGCACAATCGGCGTATGAAAAAATCAAACTTTACAAAATGGGCGAAGTGCCGCCGCAAGGCTGATTGCCGACACCCCAATGCGTATCCGCTGCCGCCCCGACACGCAAAACGGCGACGAGCTGAAACAACGCTACGACTTCCATTGGAGCACGTTCACCGAAGAGCAGAAACGGGCGGTGATCCGTTTTCTGGACCATTTCCACAACATCGGCAAATAAAGGCCGTCTGAAAGAAGCTTTAACGAAGTTATAGTGGGACAAAATAAAAGATACCCATCGTAGGCTGGGCTGAAGCCCAGCCTACATCGGATACTTTTGATTTGTATCCACTATAAACCGAATGCGCGGCCGCGCCACATCCCCCGCCCACCGCGCCAACAACGGCACGCATCCTACCCGCCGCAGGGCAGGGCGGGAAATCGCAAAACGGTATGGGGGGTATCGGCGGACGTGATAAAGGCCGTCTGAAAAACGCTTTTTGCGGTTTTCAGACGGCCTCTGTTTGTGTGCGCATGCTTGGGCGGGGATAAGCCCCTGCAATGCGCGAAAGTTTAGCGGTGGTTTATTCGGCTTGCGCGGGGGCGGGTTTGTCCGGCGCGGCGGCAAACCATTTTTGGTAGATTTTGTCGTAGGTGCCGTCGGCTTTAATCTGATCCAAGCCGCGATTGATTTTTTTGACCAGTTCGGGATCGCCTTTTTTGACGGCTATGGCGTAGTAGTCTTTGGGCGAATCGGCATCGGTGATGACCCGCAGTTTTTGGTCTTTATAAGTGTTGGCGTAATAGTTCAGGGGGCCGAAGTCGGCAAAGACGCCGTCTGCTTCTTTGCGCATCACTTGGCGGGTAGCCTCCCAGGCCGAGGGGCTGTGGATAATGGTGCCGTCGCCCGCTTGCAGTTTGGCAAGTTCGGTTTCGCCCACCGTGCCGGCAACGGTGGCGATGTTTTTGCCTTTCACGCCGCTGAGGGAGGTAATCGGGCTGTTTGCGGGCACAAGCAGACCCATCGAGGTTTCAAAGTGCGGGTTGGCAAAATCGACGATGGCTTTACGCTCTTCGGTAACGGTAATCGCGGCGATGGCGAGGTCTGCGCCCTTGCCCTTGCCCACGTCTTGCAACATGTTGGAGAAGGAATGGGGGATAAAATTGGGGCGGAAGCCTTGTTTGTCGCCGATGGCTTGTACCAGTTCGATACCGAAGCCGGACGGGCGGTTGTCGGCATCGGACATGACAAACGGTGCGAAGCCTTCGGCATCGAAATAGACGTTGTGCACGGGGCGGTTGTCGTTTAATAAGGCACTCGGATCGGATGCGATTTGCGCGGAGCCGGTGCCCGAGTTCCCGCCACTGCCGCCGCTGCCGCCGCAGGCGGCCAGGGTGAGCGCAAGCAGTAGGGGCATGAAACGGCGTAATGTAATCATGATGGGGTCTCCCTTGTTCGGTTTTGGATGGATACAGTTGGGGCGGGCGGCCTGAAATTATTTGCGCAGGCTGATGACGATGGCCGCGCTGCGGTTGCGCCAGGTGAGCGGGATGACGAACGAGCGGTCTTTGCGCGGCAGCAGGATTTCGTCGGGCGCGCCGCGCAAAACGATGGGCACGGAAATTTCAAATTCTTCGCCGAACTCGCTGCGGGCGTTGCCGGCGATTGTGTTGGCCACTTCGCCCACCAAGTCCACCATCAGCTCTTCGCCGGTGTCTTTTTCGCCGATGAGCACCAGCAGGCGTTCGAGCAGCTCTTTGGGTGCGGTGAAATATACGACACCCTGGTTTTTGCCCGAAATGGCGATGACGCCGGTGAAGTCTTTGGCCGAGGGGATTTTGTTTTCAATCAGATAGGGCGTGCCCACCACCAGCTCTTCGCCCGCGATCATTTGGGCGAAATATTTTTGTACGCCGTCGATAAATATCTGTAATTTCTCTTCTTTCATGTCTGATCCTGTATTTTTTCAATGGGGTTGCCAAACGGCCTGCCTGTCGGTTTCAACTTTGTTGAAACTTCGTTTTCAGACAGCCTCGATGTTTACTCTTCCAGCATTTCGTTTAACGCGCCAAACAGCTCTTCGTCGGAAAAGGGTTTGTATAAGAAACCGCGCGCGCCCAGTTGCAGGGCTTTGATGCCGGTGGCTTTGTCGGCCAGGGCGGATACCACCAGGATGTTGGCGTTTTCGTCCATATTGGTGATTTGGGCAATGCATTCCAGACCGTCCATTTTCGGCATGGTCAGATCCATCGTTACCACGTCGGGGCGGTACTGGCGGTAGAGGGCGATGGCTTCTTCGCCGTTGGAGGCGGAGGCCACGACCTCGAAATCCATCTTGCTCGATCCGCGCGAGATGCGGTTACGGATAACGTTGGAATCGTCAACAACCATAATGCGTTTTGTCATGATGCGGTCCTTATCCTAATTTGGGCAGGGTGAAAACGAAGCGGGTGTAGCCGTGCGGGCGGCTGGCGACGTTTACCGTGCCGTTTAAAGAGACGATGCGGTCTTTGATGATGTCCAGACCCACGCCCCGGCCGGCGTCTTCGGTGCTGTCGTCGGCGGTGGAGAAGCCGGGGGTGAACAGCAGGGAGACGAGTGCCTGCCTGTCCAGTTTGGCGGCTTCTTCGGCGGTGTAGCGGCCGAGGCTCACCGCTTTTTGCGCGATGGCGTTGTAGTCGATGCCGTTGCCGTCGTCTTCAAAGGTCAGCACGAATTTGTCGCCGTGGTATTTCAAGCCCATATGCACGTGCCCCATGGCCAGTTTGCCGCGCTGGTTTCGTATTTCGGGTTTTTCGATGCCGTGCACCACCGCATTGCGCAGCAGCTGGATGGCGATTTCGGTGATGACCCGGTCCATTTGTTTGTTGCCGGTGCTTTCCAGCCCGCTGTATGTGAACGCGGCTTCTTTTTTGTTGCGCTTGGCGATGTCGGCAACGAAGTCGGCATAGCGGTTGCGGGTGGTCTGCGGCGCGATGACGCGGGTGTCCGGCTGCACGGCGGGGGCTGCGCCGCCGATTTTTGCCAGCAAATCTTCGATGGTGTGGCTCAATCGGATCAGTTCTTCAAGCTGCACGGCCAAACCCAGGAAGTTTTCGCCCGAGAGTCTGGGCATTTGTTTGAGGCGGTTCAGGTTGGCCTCGAAGTTTTCCGCCATATTGGTGAAGCCGCTCAGTTTCAGGGCGGACGCTTCGCCTTTCATGCTGTGCACTTCGCGGTAGATGGCGTTTACTTTTTCATACAGCGACATGCCGCTTTCGTCTTGCACCTTCAATACCGAGTTGATGCTTTGGATGCGCTGCTTGGTGTTGTTGATAAAGTCGTTCAGCGAATCGCGGTCGGCCTGCAAAATGGTACTGAGCATTTCGAGCTGGACGTCGTTCTGCTCGCGCTCCTGCTCCATTTTCTGTTCCAAAAGCACGGCATCGGTTACGTCTTCCACGTTGGCCAGCACGCGGGTGATGGCTTTGCCGTGGTACACGCGGCGAAAGTTGAAATCGAGGAAGCGTTCGTTGCCGTCCACATGCACTTTCTGGCGGATCAGCGGGTTGAGCGAGGCGATCAGGCGCTCTTTGGTGCGCGGGTTGTAGAGCTGGGCGACGAAATCGTTGGTGGTGTGCAGGTCTTTTGCATCGATGAAGCCGGCCAATACGTCGAGCAGGTTTTTGCCGCCCACGTTTTTCTGGCCGATCAGGCTTTCGAGCTGTTTGGAGTATTGCGAACCGATGTTCAGGTCTTTGTCCAGCAGGAACAGGCCGGTGGTTACCGTGTCCATAATCTCGGTGGTTTCTTTTTTCGCTTCATCTGCCAATTTGTCGGCGGTAAGCAGTTTGCGGATGAAGTAGGTCAGGAACAGGGCAAGGTATAACACCGCGCCTACAATACCGACAATCTCCACGTTTCTTAACAGGATGGTACGCTCTTCCAATTTGGCACGTTTGTTTGCCAGCAGGAAGTTGGTAATTTCGGTGAAACGGGCATTGTTGTTTTGCAGGCTCAACAGCGCGGAATTGACTAGCGCGGCATCGGCGGTGGGGTCGTTGGCGCTTTTAAGGTATGCATCTACGATGGATTTGGATTCTTTCCATTTTTTCACCATCTCCGCTATCAAGTGTTTTTTGACACCTTTGTCGGCTGCGTCCACCAGATATTGTCTGCCGTCAATGGAAAGATAGTCGCCGCCTTTGGCTGTGGCTTGCAGCGAGCGCGAAAAAACGTCTTGCGCCTCTTTGGCGCGTTTCAACGCACCTTGCACCAAGGGGCTTTGCGGGTCTTGGTGGGTGTTGAGTTTCAGAAGCTGGACGTTTTCCAGCAATTCGCCATACGCGTTTGCCATTTCGGCGGTAACGTAACTTTGGACGGAGTCTTCCTCAATCTCGTTGGAAATATCGTTGGCATAGAACAATAGCCCTGCCAGCAATACGACGAAGATACCGATGGAGATAATCAACCCTCGATACCGACGTAAGCCAGTGTAGTCGGTTTGGGGCGCAGTATTGTCGCTCATGGCTTTCCTTTCACTCAAATAAGAAACGTGTTTTCAGGCTGTTGAAAAGATTGGTCGAAACCAAGGTGTAGTGTCTGTCGGTAAAAATTGCGCGGCCAGTCCGACGCATTGCGGGCGGGCTGGTTGTGCGGATGGCTCGGCACGCAAACATGGCGCGGCACGCAAACGAAGCGGGAAGGCGGCATTCCCCGGTAACGTTTCAGCCCCCTGTCCGAGCAGGCAGCCGCAGAGACGGTTTCATTCATGGTTCAGTTCTTTTGCAGATTGGTGTTTTTATACCGCCCGAAATGCGGGCTTGGCGGTTCCCTTATCAAATTATTGTGCAAAGCAGGATTTGGGAACGGATTTTCGTGTTTCCATAACGTTTTTATCTCCTTTGGCTGCATGCAGGTTCTGGCGGGCAAAATTTCCCCCTGCTTCTGTAAAGTAAAATTTACATGGCGTATCGGTGTCTTTTATTGACATAAATCAAATTATCGGAAATTTGATAATTTGTTCAAATATAAGTACAGGTAATAGATAAGAAATATTTTTTGTTGGATAAAAGCACAGACGGCCGTTTTTTTAAACAGACGGCATGCGAAAAGCGGATGCCGTTTGCCGTGCCTGCCAGAGAAGCACTCGGGTGCGGGCGGTATGGCGGATAAGAAGCGGGCGTTTCGCCGGCAATGCAGATGATGAAGCAGGGTGTGTCGCCCCAAGGCGACGCACGCGTTCTCTGCCATTGAGGCCGTCTGAAAACCGCGTGCGTGGTTGCGCCACACACCCTACCCAAACAATATTTTCCCGTTGCCGGCGAAAAGCCTGTTTGTGTCGTTTCACGCCGAAAAAGCGTTTTTCAGACGGCCTGTTTGTTTTGCAAAACGGCGCGGTAGATGTTTTTCAGACGGCCTGTTACCGCCGCTTCGCCGTATTGCGCCAGACAGTCTGCACGCAGGGCGGCGGCGTTGTAGCGGCGGCCGTTTGCGTACAGTTGCAGCAGGGCGGCGGCGAGGGCGGCGGGGTCGTCGGACGGGGCGAGCAGGCCGTTGTTTTCGTTGACGATGCCTTCGGGGCCGCCGCAGCGGGTGGCGGCAACGGGCAGTCCCTGCGAGAGGGCTTCGATGAACACCACGCCGAAGGTTTCGCTGCGGCTGGCGAGGGCGAAGGCGTCGCTGCGGCGCATCAGGGCGAGGACGGCGGCGTTGTCCAGCGCGCCGTGGAAGGTTACGGCCTGCGCGATGGCGAGGTTTGCGGCGAGGCGGCGCAGGTTTTCCAATTCCGCGCCGCCGCCGCCGATTTCCAGCCGCAGGGCGGGTTGGCGTTGCAGGGCGAGGGCGAAGGCGGCGAGCAGGGTGTCGAAACCTTTGTTGCGGTCGAGGCGGGCGACGGCGCAGAAGGTGAATGCGCCGTTTGCCGCGTTTTCAGACGGCCTCTCGGGCGGGGGGATGTCTTCTGCGAAGGCGCGGCCGAGGATGTTGGGCAGGTATTGCCAGCTCAGGCCGGGGTATTCGCTTTCAAGCAGGCGGCAAAAGGCGGGGCTGACGGCCAGCCGCGCCGCCGCGCCTTGTGCCGCCGCCATCATGGCGGGACGCTGCCAGCGGCGGATGAGGCCGCGCGCGTAGGTGCTGCTGTGTTCGGTGATGACGTAGGGGATGCCGTGTCTGGCGGCGATGCGCTGCGCGAGGATGCCGCCGTGGTTCACCGCGTGGGCGTGCAGGATGTCGGGGCGGCCCTGTTCGGCCAGGTAGCGGGCAAACAGCTTCATGCCTGCCGCGAGCCAGCGTTCGCGGTCGAAATGGGGCAGCGGCGGGCAGAGGTAGGTGCTGTGCGCGGTGTAAGTGGGGATGGGGCCGTCTGAAAAAACGCGCGTGCCGTAGCGTCCGGCGAAGATTTCGCGCCGGCGGCGCGGCGAGCGGAACAGGGGCGCGGCCACGCCGACGCGCAAACCGGCGCGCGCCAGCGCGTGCGCCTGTTCGCGGAAGAAGATGCCGTCGGTCGAGTCGGGCGTTTCGGGATACCACGAGGGGAGGAGGAGGATGTGCATGGGTTCGGTTTGTGCGGTTATCAGACGGCTTCAAACGCAGCCTGCGGCTTGCGCAAACGGCATGCGCGGGTTTTAGGGTCTGTTGACAATCAGCTTGCGAGCGGTTTTTTGAGTAAAAAATGCCCGAATGCAAGGAAAAAAGCGCAGCAAGGTTGGACACCTTGCGAGCATTTTTGACGCGGCAGGCAGGTGTTTTTTACCAAAAACACCGCCGCAAGGCTGATTGTCAACAGACCCTAGAGTTTGCATTCCGGCCATGTTTCGACCAGGCGGCAGTTGCCGTATTGGGCGTTGCATTGCTGTAAGGCTTGCGCTTGGGCGGCGGCATCGGTCATTTTGGGCAGACGCTCGCCCGCGCCGCGTTCGCTGTTGTCGGAAGTGGAATCCAGATAGCGGACAACGGAAAACCGCGCTTTGCCCGCGCCGCCGCTGCGTGCGGCGGCAATGCACACAGGGCTGGTTTCGCGCAGGAAAACGGCTTTGGGGCTGCATTGGGCGCGGCCGCCGTTGCGGGCGGTTTCGTTGCACAGGCGCAGGGCCTGGCTGCGGGCATCGGCGAATGTGGCGGGCGGTTTGCCGGACGAGCCGCTGCCGCCGCCGAGCGAGCCGTGCAGGCCGTCGGGTTCGAGGATGCCGACCACATGGCCGGGCTTGGGGGGATCGACCTTGATGTTGCCTAATCCCCTGGATAAATACGGATAACGATAAGGCTGCCCGCTGTAAGGCTGTACGTTGTTTGAAGTGCAGGTGGCGTGTCCGATGGGAACCATGCCGCCCTTGCCGTCGGGAATCATGCAAACTCCTGCACCTGAATGCAGTATGCCGCCCTGAGGGCAATAGCAGTCTGCGGCGGCGGGCGCGGCATACAGCGCGGCGGTGAGGGCGCAAACAAGGATGTGGGAGGGTTTGATCATGGGTATTCCTGTCTGACGGGAACGGTGTCCCGACTGTTGGGGTCTGTTGACAATCAACGTTTTGGCGGCTTTCCCGCCCTAAAACGGTATCTGCCGCGTTCAAAACATTTGCCGCACGGCGCGGCGTTGAGGCCGTCCCCGCCTACGCGGGGATGACGTTTCTGAAAGCGCAGCTTCAACGAAGTTATAGTAGGTACAGAACAAAAGTATCCAATGCAGGCCGGGCTTCAGCCCGGCAAAATATCAGGAAAATAGTGATTTAGCCGGGCTGAAGCCCGGCCTGCGATAGGTAGTTTCTATTTTGTTTCACTATAAAACCGGTTCAGCGGCGCAGCAAACGCTTTTTCAGACGGCCTAAATCCCTGCGCCCTGCCCACGCTGAGGCGGCCAGCCCCGCCGCCCACAAGGCGGCAAACAGCGGGAAGTTTTCCGCACTGCCGAACAGGGCGAAGGCGCAGCAGGCGGCGAGGCAGGCGGCGGTTGCGCCGTATACCGCGCCGCGCGGCAGGCTCTGCCACAATCGCGCGGAGGCTTCGCTTTTTAACAGGAAAAACAGCCAGAACGCCGAGGCCGAGGCCGCCGCCGCGCCGCGCGCGCCGTAGCGCGGCACCAGCGCGTGCAGCAGCGCGAGGGCGCAGCCGAGGGCGGCGAGGGAAACCGGCGGAATCAGGCCGTTTTTGCGCCGCACATTGATGCCGATGCCCGTGGCCTCGGTGAGCGTGTACAGCAGCGGCACCAGCATCACGGCGGGCAGGATAAAGGCTACGGCGGCATACTGCGGCGGCAGCACCCATGCGGCGGCGGGCGCGGCCAGGCCGCACAGGCACACGGCGGCGCACAGCGCGAAAGCCATCCGCCGCGCGATGCCGCCGATGTCCGCCGTTTTGTCTTCGGCCAGGTTTTGGAACACCAAAGGCGACCACACCGTGGCGAATACGCTTTGGAACACCGAGGCCGCCGCGCCGAAGTTCACCGCCAGCGCGTACACGCCCAACTCCTGCGCTCCTGCCAGATTGCGCAGCAGCCAGCGGTCGGCCGAGGAAAACGCCCAGTAAACCAGTCCGCCCGCCGCCAGCGGCAGGCCGTAGCGCAAAGCCGCCGGCAAATCCGCCGCCGCCCCCCGCGCGCGCGCCGCCGCCACCCATTCGCGCCGCGTCTGCCACAGCAGCAGCAGCGCGGCGGCCAGTTGCGAGGCGGCATACACCGCCAGCAGCGCGAAAGTGTCGGCACGCAAACCGAACACCGCCCACGCCGCCGCCGCCGCCAGCACCAGCAGCTTGGGCGCGAGCTGGGCAAAGGAAAAGGCCAACGCCCGCCCGTTCATGCGCAGAACCAGCGACAGATAGCGCGTAACGAGCAGCGCGGCGGCAAACAGCAGGCACAACGCGCCGAGCCGCGCATCCGGCAGCGACAGGATTTTTTCAGACGGCCACTGCGGCGCGAACAGCAACAGCGCGGCGCAGCAGGCGGCGCACAGCGCGAGGGGCGGCAGCGCGGCGGTTTTGAACAGCGCGGCGCGGCTGCGGCTTTGGTGGAACTCGCGGATGTAAAACTGATCCAGCCCCAGCCCCAGCACAATCAGCGCGAGGCCGGCGGCGGTCTGCACCAGCAGCACGCGGCCGATGTCCGCGCCGGAAAAACTGTGCGAGAGCAGCGGCAGGGCAAGCACCCCCGCCGCCGCGCTTCCGGCGGGGCCGAGGGCATAGGCCGCGAGTGTTTTGGCGTTCATGGGTCGGGTTTCGGGTCGGGGTCGGACGGGTTTTTCGGCAGGCGGGTTTTAACTTCGTTGAAGCCGCGCTTTCAGACGGCCTCAAAAGCCGCAGAGGCCGTCTGAAAAGGCGGTTCAGGCGCGTATGGCGGCGCGGACGGCGGCCAGGTCGGCGGGGTGTTTTTCCAGCTCGGATATACCGACGGCGCGCACGTCGGGACGCTGTTGGTAGGCGGCGAAGGCGGCGCGGTTGGCCGCGTCCAGATGGCCGAACAGCGCGGGGTGGCGCAGTTCGGCGTAGGAAAAGGCCATGCCCAGAAGGTGCATGGCGAAGTCGTCTGTGTGCGCGTCGAGCTGCGGCGCGTGTTCGAGGCCGCGAACGACGGCGGCGCGGGCGCGGGGGATGTGCGGGTGTTCGGCCATGCCTTCGGGCAGGAATTTGGCCAGCGAAAAGGCTTTGACCACTTGGTCGAGCAGGGCTTGCGCGTATCCGGCCACGGCGGCCTGATGCGCGCTTTGCAGCGGGTGGTCGAGCAGGAAGTCGGCGACGTAGGCCGTGCCGCAGATGGTTTCGCCGCCGTCGGTGAGCAGCGCGGGCACTTGCGAGAGCGGGTTGGCGGCGGTCAGCTCGGGCGGGGTTGCCCACGGGTCGGCAAAAGCAAGCTGCAAGCCGTCCATGCCCCGCGCCAGCGCGGCGAGCATGATGGCGCGGGAATAGGGCGAGGTGGTGCTGGTGTAGAGTTTCATGGTTTTCTCCTGTAAAGGTGCGGATTGTACGCCCGAGACTGTCTGAAAAAGGCGGTTCGGGCGCGGCGGCGGATTGCGCAGGGCGGCTCTTGCCCCGCTGTTGGCAGACTTTCTCCAAATGCCGCCCGCCGTGTATGCAATGGTGGGTCTTGACCTGCCCTGCAATGTTTCAGACGGCCTCAAAAGCCGCAGAGGCCGTCTGAAAAGGCGGTTACGGCGCGGACGGCTGCCGTTAGGGTAGGGTGTGTGGCGTAGCCGCGCACGCGGTATCGGGATGGGTTTTCAGACGGCCTTCCCGTTATGCGGCGGGGAACGCGTGCGTCGCCTCGGGGCGACACACCCTACGTTAGCGGCAGAGGCCGTCTGAAAAGGCGGTTGCGCCGGAATCAAAACGCTTATTCCGCTTCGGGTTGGCTGCCGCGCAGTTCGTGGAAGCGGGCGCGCCAGTCGGCGAAGCGGCCTTGTTCGATGGCTTCGCGCATTTCGGCCATGATGGTTTGGTAGAAATGCAGGTTGTGGATGGTGTTGAGCTGCGCGCCGAGGATTTCGCCGGCGCGGTGCAGGTGGTGCAGGTAGGCGCGGCTGAAATTTTGGCAGGTGTAGCAGGTGCAGGTTTCGTCCAGCGGGGCGGTGTCGTGTTTGTGTTTGGCGTTTTTGATTTTGACGTCGCCCAAGCGGGTGAACAGCCAGCCGTTGCGGGCGTTGCGGGTGGGCATCACGCAGTCGAACATGTCCACGCCGTGCGCCACGCCGTACACGAGGTCTTCGGGCGTGCCCACGCCCATCAGATAGTGCGGCTTGTGCGCGGGCAGCATGGGGCCGACGGCGCGCAGCATGCGGTACATCTCGGGTTTGGGCTCGCCCACAGACAGGCCGCCGATGGCGAGGCCGGGGAAGTCGAACTGTTCCAGCCCGCGCAGCGACTGTTCGCGCAGGTCTTCGTACATCGCGCCCTGCACGATGCCGAACAGGGCGTTGGGGTTGCGCAGGTCTTCAAACGCTTTTTTGCTGCGTTCCGCCCAGCGCAGACTCATTTGCAGCGAGGCTTTGGCCTGTTCGCGCGTGGCTTCGCCGGGGGTGCATTCGTCGAGCTGCATGGCGATGTCGGAGTTCAGCACGGTTTGGATTTTCATCGAGATTTCGGGCGAGAGAAACAGCTTGTCGCCGTTGATCGGGCTTTTGAAGGTGCAGCCTTCTTCGGTGAGCTTGCGCATGTCGGCGAGGGAGAACACTTGGAAGCCGCCGGAGTCGGTGAGGATGGGTTTGTCCCAGCCGATAAAGCGGTGCAGGCCGCCGAACTGTTCGATGACTTCCAAGCCGGGGCGCAGCCACAGATGGTAGGTGTTGCCCAAGATAATCTGCGCCTTGATGTCGGCAAGATTGGCGGGCGACATGGCTTTGACCGAGCCGTAGGTGCCCACGGGCATGAACACGGGGGTTTCGATGATGCCGTGGTTGAGTTCAAGCGTGCCGCGTCGGGCGTGGCCGTCGGTGGCGCGGAGGGTGAATCGGAGCATGGTGTGCGCTCGGGAAAACAAAGGGGCGGATTATACGGCAAGAGGCCGTCTGAAAACGTTTTCAGACGGCCTCAAACGGATGTTTACGCCCACTCGTCGGCAATCTCTTCCGCCTGCTGTATCACAAATTCCACTGCCGCCGCTTCTTCGTCGGGCGGGTATTTGTATTGTTTGAGGGCGCGTTTGACGAGCAGGCGCATCCGCGCTTTCACCGCGTCTTTGTATTTCCAGTCGATGCTGACCGATTTGCGCAGTTGGGCGGCGATGTCTTTGGCCAGCGCGGCGAGCACGGTTTCTTTCATCAGGCGGCGCGCGCTTTCGTTGCGGGCGAGCGCGTCGTAAAACGCCAGCTCGGCTTCGGAAAGCCCGAGTTTTTCGCCGCGCGCCAGCCGCTCCTGCAAGTCGCGGGCGAGGCTGACCAGCTCTTCGAGCACTTCGATCACGCTCAAATTGTGGTTGTTGTAGCGGTTGAGCGCGTCGTGCAGGCGGTCGGCGAAGTCTTTTTGCGCGGCGAGGTTGCTGCCTGCCGTTTCGCGGATTTTACCGTGCAGGTAGCGTTCGGCGGCGGCCACCCACAGGTGCGGCGTGTCGCTCGCTTTGACTGTTTGCAGGAAGTCGTCGGAGAGCAGATCGAGCCGCGCCTGCGGTTTGCCCAAGAGGGCGAAAAGGTCGGTTACGCCTTCGGAAACGATGTTTTGGTTGATGAGGGCGGTTAATTGCAGCAGGCGGTCGCCGCCCGTGCCGCCGCCGCGTTTGGCCAGCACGGCGCGCACGGCGTCGTAAAAGGCGATTTCTTCGCGGTAGGGCGCGGTTTCGTTCAACGCGCCGCAGAGGGCGTAGCCTTTTTTGGCCAAGCGCACGGCTTGCAGGAAGGCTTTTTGGCGCGGGCGGCTGCCGTCGGTTTGCCCTGCGTCGGGCAGGAAGTCGAGCGCGGTGATGTGTTCGGCGGCGCGTCGGATGCAGGCGAGCAGGGCGGCGGGCTGTTTCTCGGTTAAGGCCGTCTGAATATCGAAGGTTTGCCCGTTTACCGGCGTGGCAAACTGGCCGCGCACGATGTCCAAATGCTCCTGCATTTTGGCGAACACCGCGCCGATGTCGCGCGTCATTTCGCCTTTGCCACCGTCGCGGGTGTAGCGTTGCGCGGCTTTTTTGAGTTCGTCGGTGAGGCCGATGTAGTCCACGATCAGCCCGCCGTTGTCGCGGCTTTTGTTTTTGAACACGCGGTTTACCCGCGCCACGGCCTGCATCAGGTTGTGCCCCTGCATGGGTTTGTCGAGATACATGGTGTGGCAGCAGGGCGCGTCGAAGCCGGTGAGCCACATATCGCGCACAATCACCATTTGCAGCGGGTCGTCTGGGTCTTTGAAACGTTGTTCCAGCAGCTTTTTTTCCTCGCGGCTGTACACATGGCGGCGGAAGTCTGCGGGGTCGGTCGCGCTGCCGGTCATGATGATTTTGACCGCGCCGCCGTTCACATCGTCGCTGTGCCATTCGGGGCGCAGAGCGATGATTTGGTTATACAAATCCACGCACACGCGGCGGCTCACCGCCACCACCATCGCCTTGCCCGGGGCAACGCTGTTGCGCTGCTCGAAATGGGCGACCAAATCGGCGGCCAAATCGCGCAGGCGGGCATCCGCGCCGAGAATCTGCTCGTGCAGGCGCAGCTTCGCGCCGGTTTCGTCTTCGTCGCCGTCGATTTCATCCAAGAGGGCGCGGCTTTCTTCTTCCTTGAAATGCAGGCGGATTTGCCGCGCCTCATACACAATCGGCACGGTTGCGCCGTCTTCCACCGCGTCTTGCAGGTCGTACACCGACACATAGCGGCCGAACACTTCCTGCGTGTCCTTGTCTTCCAGGCTCAGCGGCGTGCCGGTGAAGCCGATAAACGAGGCGTTGGGCAGCGCGTCGCGCAAATGGCGGGCATAGCCGGCGCGCATCTGGCCGCCGCCGCCCACCTTCATGCCGAAGCCGTACTGGCTGCGGTGCGCCTCGTCGCTGATCACAATAATGTTGCGCCGCGCGTTCAATGCGGGAAAACGGTCTTCGTCTTCGCGCGGGGCGAATTTCTGGATGGTGGTGAAAAACACCCCGCCTGCTTCGCGCTCCGCCAGCGCGCGGCGCAAATCCTCGCGGCTGTCGGCCTGCACCGGCGGCTGTTTGAGCAAATCCTGCCCCGCCGTGAAGGTTTGGAAAAGCTGGCCGTCCAAATCGCTGCGGTCGGTAACCACCACCAGCGTGGGATTCTGCAACTCGGGCTGCGCCAGCAGCTTGCCCGCGTAAAACAGCATGGAAATCGACTTGCCCGAACCCTGCGTGTGCCACATCACGCCGATGCGTCCGTCGCCGCCCTCGCCCGAAGCCGCCAGCGTGGCTTCCACCGCCTCGTTTACGCCGTAAAACTGATGGTAGGCCGCGCATTTCTTCACCGTCCGTCCCCGCGCGTCGCGCTCGAACAGCACGAAAAAGCGTACATAATCCAGCAGCGTCTGCGGCCGCAGCAGCGAATGCGCCACCGCTTCCAATTCGTCGCCGAACGCTTGCCGCGCGCTGTTTTCCTTTTCGTCCACCACCCGCCACGGCACAAACCGCTGCCAGTCGGCCGAGAGCGAGCCCACCCGTGCCTCCGTGCCGTCGCTCACAATCAAGAGCTGGTTGTACACAAACAAATCGGCGATTTCCTCCTTATAGGTTTGCAGCTGGTTGAACGCCTTTTGCAAATCCGCCGCCGCATCCAGCGGGTTTTTCAACTCCACCACCGCCAGCGGCAGGCCGTTCACAAACAAAACCACATCGGGGATGCGCTTGCCGCCTTTGGCCGTGCGGATTTCGAGCTGGTTTGCCGCCGTAAAATCGTTTGCCTGCGGATTTTCAAAATCCGCCAGCCGCGCCATCGCGTTTTTCGTTTTCCCCTCCGCGCGGTAACTCACCGGCACGCCATGGCGCAGCAGCGCGTAAAAAGCGCGGTTGCGCGCCATCAAATCCCCCACATCCGCCTTCGTAACCGTGCGCACCACCTCGTCCACCGCCTCCGGCGGCAGCTCGGGATTGAGCCGCGCCACGGCAGCGGCCAGCAGCGGCAGCAACACCACCCCCGCCATGCCGCCGCGTGCAAATTCGCCCTCAGCGGTAGGCAAGGTTTTGCCGTACACGCAACGCCAGCCGAGTGCTTGGAGCTGTTGCAGGAAAGTGTTTTCAACCAGTTCTTCATTGATTTTCGGGAGCATGGGGATTCCTTTGCGTTTGGGGTAGTGAGGCCGTCTGAAAAACGGGTTTCAGGTAGCCTTTTTTCAGGTAGCCTTTTCAGACGGCCTTTGCCGACGGGGTAGGGTGTGTGGCGGTTTTTCAGACGGCCTCTGTTGCTGCGGTAGAGTGTGTGGCTCTGCCACGCACGCGGTTTGCGGGTTGCGGCGGCGGGGTGTGCGTCGGTTTTTCAGACGGCCTCTGTTGCTTGCGGCGGCTTACTCCCTCTCCCGCTTGCGGGGGAGGGTCGGGGTGGGGCTGTTGCCGCTTCGGCGGACGGCGGCGAAAGCAGTTCTGCGAACTGCCACCCCCTCCCCAACCCTCCCCCGCGCGGGCGCAGGGGAGGGGCAGAATGGCGGTTTGGTTTTTTCAGGCTGCCTTTCAGACGGCCTGTTCCTGCATAAATTCCAAGTAGCCAAGTAGGTCGGGCATTTATGCCCGACGCTTTTAAATTTCCGGCATATGGCCTATCAGACAAATATGCCGGTGTTTGTCGGGCATAAATGCCCGACCTACTGCTTTCAGACGGCCTCTACCGTAGGTCGGATACTTGTATCCGACAAATGCACGGGCGGCATCAAGGGGTGTTTTTCCCCTGCGGGGAAACGTCGGATTCGAGAATCCGACCTACGGCTCGGTTTGGCGGTTTTCAGACGGCCTCTGAGGCCGTCTGAAAAGATGTGTCGGCGGGCAGTTCGCCGTTTAGGAGTTTGGGCAGGAGGGTGTCTCGGACATTTTGTAACCTTACGCTTTGTTTAATATTTTCGTTTATTTTGGCAAATATCGATTCAGAAATTTCAGCAAACTTTTTCAACAAAAATTCGTTGGGAACAGCAATTTCAAAACTAGGGACGGCATCTTTACCAAGATGAAGAACAGTTGTTCCAGTGCAAAAAGACTGGGTATGAGCCTGAAAAGCAACAGTCATTGCCATGCAGTAAAGGAAATATTTGTAAACGCTGTTATTTGGCCTGACTACACCAACATCCAAAGAAATAATCAAATGTTCATAGCGGTTATCCGACATAACCATTGCAGGTTTTCCAATAACATCTGCTGCCTGTGTTACGTCGGTATAAGCAATAATTAAATCACCCGCAAAAACTTCCTGCTCTGGTTTATAAGTTCCTGTGTATTCTTTCAATCCATCCAAACGGTAACCGCCGCCACGATTAAAGGATTTAAGCGTTACCAAAGCTGTTTTTGAGGATTCTAATTCACTGCTTTTATAGGATTTTCCTTTGATGACTTTGGCAATATCGCCCACTTTTTTCACCTCCCACCCCGCCGGCACTTCGCCGTAGCTGTCTATGGAAACGAGGGCGGAGGGGAAGGCGGCGGCCAGGGTGGCGAGTTGTTGGTGGCGGGCGGGGTTTTGTCGGGCAAGGGCGGCAAGGGCGGCGGGGGGGTGGCCGCTGAGGGCGGACATGGCGGCGGTTTCGGCTTCTTCTTGGCTGCCGCCCGCCGCCAGCACGGCGGCTTTGGCGCGTGTCGGCTCGAAATCGACAAACCAGCTTTTGTAGAGGGCTTGGGCTGTTTGTTCGAGAGTTTGGTTGGTTTGGGTGTTGAGGTGGATTTTCTTGTGGATAGCTCGCGTAACATCTACGATTACATCTAAATAGTTCTCTGGCGGTAATGCAATAACCGCATCCTCAATTTCAATAGGATTAAAAGCAGGATATGCAGCACCATCCGCAACAGCTACTAAATGCGCCGTGAATATATCTGAGGTTATTAGAGCATATAAATACCAAGCCAGTTTTTCACTATCTGCACTAATGACACAAAATCCTGTTGATGCAATCAGGTTAGAACCTGCTTCTTCAATGAAAGCAAACTGTTTGAGGTTTGGACGAACCGTTGAAATAATTATGTCATTATTAGTCAGGGTGCGTTTGGCTCTTGATGGTGCATCCTCTATTTTTATCAGTGTAGGTTCTTCAAATTTACCCGTGGAAGTTGAAGAAATATCTATGTACCTGATGTCAGTCAGGGCAGATTTTTTTGTAAGCGTTTTACCATTAATTTTGGCAATATCGCCTAACCTTATAAATTGCCATCCGCTGGGTAATTTAAATCCTGTATTCCTAATATCAAAAGCCATAACCCAACTCCTCCAAGTTCTTTTTAATCTGTGCTTCCAGTTCCGCGCCCTGCGCGAATTGTTCGTTGAGCTGTTTGGTCAGCCGTGCCATTTTTTCGACGAAGGGTTCGCTGTCTGCTTCGGCTTCCACTGTGCCGACGTAGCGGCCGGGCGTTAAAACATAGTCGTTGCGGGCGATTTCTTCTGTTGTGGCGGCGTGGCAGTAGGCGGGCTGGTTTTGGTAGCGGTCGGCTTTTTGCCAGCGGTGGTAGGTGTCGGCGATGCGTTCGATGTCGGCGGGGGCGAGGTCGCGTTGGGCGCGGTCTTTCAGGTAGCCCATGTTGCGGGCGTCGATAAAGAGGGTTTGGCCTTTTTGCGGTTTGGCTTTGTGCAGTATCCAGATGCAGGCGGGGATTTGGGTGTTGGTGAAGAGCTGGCCGGGCAGGGCAATCATGGCTTCCACTAAATCGGCTTGGATGAGGGCGCGGCGGATGTCGCCTTCGCCGCTGCTTTGGCTGCTCATGGAGCCGTTGGCGAGCAATAAGGCCATGCGGCCGGCGGGGGCGAGGTGGTGGAGCATGTGTTGCAGCCAGGCGTAGTTGGCGTTGCCTTCGGGCGGGGTGCCGTATTGCCAGCGGGGGTCGCCGGCGAGTTCTTCGCTCCACCAGTCGGAGGCGTTGAACGGGGGGTTGGCCATGACGAAGTCCATTTTTTGGTCGAGGTGCTGGGGAGCGGTGAAGGTGTCGGCGTTGCCTTTGCCGAAGTTGTATTCGAGGCCGTGGATGGCCATGTTCATGGCGGCGAGTTTCCAGGTGGTGCGGTTTTTTTCCTGGCCGTAGATGGAGATGTTGCCGGTATTGCCTTGGTGGGCGCGGATGAAGCGTTCGGTTTGGATGAAGAAGCCGCCGCTGCCCATGGCGGGGTCGTACACGCGGCCTTGGTAGGGTTCGAGCAGGGCGACGATGAGGGAGACGATGGCTTTGGGGGTGAAGTATTGGCCGCCGCGTTTGCCTTCGGCCAGGGCGAAGCGGCCGAGGAAGTATTCGTAGACGTGGCCGAGGATGTCTTTGGCGGTGAGTGTGCCGTGGCTTTGGAAGGTGTTTTGGCTGAAAAGCTGGATGAGGCCGATGAGGGTGTCGCCGCGCACGCCGTAGCCGCTGATGCGTTCGAGCACGCCTTTGAGGCGGGGGTTGTCTTTTTCTACGGCGTCGAAGGCGTTGTCGATGAGTGCGGGCACGCTGTTGAAGCGGCCGCCCCAGGGCAGTTCCGCGCCGTTTTCAAGCAGGGCGGCAGCGGCGATTTCGTGCCAGCGGGCGGGACGGGGCACCCAGAAGACGTTGTCTTGGGTGTAGTAGTCGCGCTCTTCGAGTTCGGCTTCGAGGGCGGCTTGGTAGTCTTCGGGGCTTTCGTAAAGCGCGGGATCGAGATAGAGGGGGTTTTCGGGGTTTTGCAGGTCGGCAAGGATTTTGCGCTGCTGGGCGGCGAAGGTGTCGGAGATGTATTTGAGGAAAATCAGGCCGAGGACGATGTGTTTGTAGTTGGCGGCGTCCAGCTCGGAGCGGAGCTTGTCGGCGGCTTTCCAGAGGGTGTCTTCGAGGCTGTGGAGGAAGGTTTGCGTTTCAGCGGCTAAATCGGGCTGTTGGCTGTTGGCTGTTGGCTGTTGGCTGTTGGCTGTTGGCTGTTGGCTGTTGGCTGTTGGCTGTTGGCTGTTGGCTGTTGGCTGTTGGCATTATACTACAAATCCTTTTTATTTCAAATAGTTAAATAAGAAAATAAAGGCATAGGGTTGGGATTGGCGGCGATTTTAGCAGACGAACGGCGGACGGGGTTTTGTTTTACAATCGCGCTTTTTGCCGGGGATGCCGCCATGTCTGTTCCTTTTCTGCCGCCGCACGACTACCGTTTTCCCGACCCTGTTTTCGCGCCGCGCGAAACGGACGTGCTGGTGGGGGTGAGCGGGGATTTGGATGCGGGGCGGCTGCTGGCGGCCTACCGCGCGGGGGTATTTCCGTGGTTTGCCGAGGGCGGGTTGTTTTACTGGTTTGCGGTGTCGCCCAGGGCGGTGCTGCTGCCGCAGAATCTGCATGTGGGGCGGTCGCTGGCCAAGACGCTGCGCAATCGGGCGTACCGGGTTACGGCGAACCGCTGTTTTGCGCGGGTTATCGCCGCCTGCGCGGGCAAGGCGCGGCCGGGGCAGGAGGGGACGTGGATTGCGCCGGAATTTCAGACGGCCTATGCTCGGCTGCACGCGCTGGGGCATGCGCATTCGTTTGAGTGCTGGCTGCCCGATGCGGGCGGGCGTTTGCGGCTGGCGGGCGGCTTTTACGGGGTGCAGATCGGGCGGGTGTTTTACGGGGAGTCGATGTTTGCCGACGCGCCGGACGCGTCGAAAATTGCGTTTGCCTGCGCCGTGCCGTATCTGGCGGGCTGCGGCGTCGCGCTGATCGACTGCCAGCAGGACACGGAACATTTGCGCCGCTTCGGTTCGCACACGGTGGGCTTCGCGGATTTTCAGACGGCCTTGCGGGATTTGAACGAAGAGCCGCTCTGGCGGGAAATCGGAAGGATGGTGGCGGATACGGGGTGCGCGGGGATGGTTGAGGCCGTCTGAAAACGGGTTTCGGCCGTTTGGGCGGGAAGGGAAGATGAGGCCGTCTGAAAAGCCCGAATTCCCAGTAGGTCGGGCATTTATGCCCGACGTTTTTGAATTGGCCGGTATTGTTCGGTCGGGCATGAATGCCCGACCTGCAAACTTTCAGACGGCCTTTTTGGTGTTCAGACGAAGGCGGCGATGACGCCGTAGATGCAGAAGAAGACGATGGCGGCGGCGGCTTTTTCAAAGGGGCGGCGGGGGAGGAGGGCGGAGGCGGCGATGCCGGATGCCCAGGCGGCGAGGATGGCGTACATGCGGCGGTAGAGCCAGATTTCGGCGGCGGCGTGGTTGCCGGTCATGGTTTTGAAGTCGGCCAGGGCGAGGGCGCGGCTGCTGCACCAGGCGGCGTAGGCGGTGAGGAGCAGGGCGGCGGTGTAGAGGAGGGCGGGGAGGAGGCGTTTCATGGGGTGTTTGTGCTTTTGAGGCCGTCCCCGCCTGCGCGGGGATGACGTTTCTGAAAACGGGTTTTGGCTGCGCAGAAGCTGCGCTTTCAGACGGCCTTTCGGGTTTACAGCCAGCCGGCGGTTTCGTGGCAGACGATGTCGGCGAGGGTGTCGATCCAGAGGGGGTTGTCGTTGAGGCAGGGGATGTAGCGGTAGGTTTTGCCGCCGGCCTGGTGGAAGGTTTCGCGGCCGTCGAGGGCGATTTCTTCGAGGGTTTCGAGGCAGTCGGAGACGAAGGCGGGGCAGATGACGTCGAGTTCGTCGGTGCCGTTTTTGGGCAGGCTTTTGAGGAGGTCTTCGGTGGCGGGTTCGAGCCATTTGCCGCCGCCGAAGCGGCTTTGGAAGGCGGCGGTGTATTGGTCTTCGCGCAGGCTGAGGGCGGCGGCGAGCAGGCGGGCGGTTTCGCGGCATTCTTGGGGGTAGGGGTCGCCGGCGTCGGCGTGGAATTGGGGGATGCCGTGGAAGCTCATGAGCAGGTGTTTGCCTTTGCCGTGCTGCTGCCAGTAGGCGGACACTTGGGCGCGCAGGGCTTCGATGTAGCCGGGGTGGTTGTGGAAGCTGCGGACGGTGCGTATTGCGGGCTGGCTGCGGGTGTGGAGCAGGGCGCGCCAGAGGGTGTCGAGTGCCGCGCCGCTGCTGGATGCGGCGTATTGGGGGAAGAGGGGGATGGCGAGGATTTTGTCCGCGCCTTGGGCTTTGAGTTCGGCGAGGGTGTAGGCGATGTCGGGCAGGCCGTAGGTCATGGCGCAGCGCACGAGGGCGGTGTCGGGCAGGCGTTCGGCGAGGGCTTTGGCCTGGCGTTGGCTGTATATGAGCAGGGGGGAGCCTTCTTTGAACCAGATTTTTTTGTAGTGCGCCGCGCTTTTTTTGGCGCGCAGGGGGAGGATGAGGCCGCGCAGAAGGGGCTGCCAGAGGATTTCGGGCAATTCGATGACGCGGGGGTCGGAGAGGAATTGGCGCAGGTAGGGGCGGACGGCTTGGGCGGTGGGGGCGGCGGGGGTGCCGAGGTTGAGGAGGAGGATGCCGGTTTTGCGGGGGGCGGCGGCGGGGAGGGCGGGTTCGGCCTGATAGCGTTTTTTCACGGGTTTTCCTTTTCGCTGTGTTGCTGCGGCGGGTCTGTTTCAGACGGCCTGTTTATTGGGAGGCGGTTTGCTCGGAGGCGGTATCTTCTGCGTCGGAGGCGGCGGAGGCGGTTTCGTCGGGGGCGTCGGCGGGGGCGGTGTAGTCTTTGTCGGGGTCTTTGAGGGGGGTGGCGGCTTCCTGGTCGCGGATTTCGGACGCGCCCGGTTCGTTGTCGGCGGGGGCTGCGCCGCAGGCGGCAAGGAGGAGGGCGAGGAGGACGGCGGGGCGTTTGGGCATGGTGTCGGGTTTGGTGAACGGGTTTGCGGTTTTTTCAGACGACCTGTGAGGCCGTCTGAAAAAGGGGGCTATTTCTGCGCGGCGGTTTGCAGCAGCCATTGTTGGGTTTGTTTGATTTTTTGTTTGGCTTCGGGGGTGCAGCCTTCGGCGGTAAACAGTTTTTCTTGTTGGGCGCGGCCTTTGGCGTAGGCGGCGGCTGCGGTTTCGGCGATTTTTTGGTCGCTGAGTTTGAGGCCGGCGGCGGCGGCGGACTGTTTGAGGCCGCGCAAAAGGGCGGTGTGCAGTTTGCCGCCGGGGGCGTAGAAGGGGTCGTCTTTTTTCGAGATACCGCAGGCTTGGGCTTCTTTGTGCAGGCTGCCGGCGAGTTGAGCGAGGTCGGTAAGGTCGACGAAACGGGCGCGCGCGGCGGCGGGGTCGGGTGCGGCTTGGGCGGTGAGGGCGGCGGTCAGCAGGAGGGCGGGGAGGGCTTTTTTCATGGGCGGTTTCCTTTGTTTGCGCTTAGTCGGTTACGGGTTCGCCGTTGTCGCACAGCCAGCGGCGGCGGTCGAAATCGTAGCTGTAATACTCGAAGGGCAGCAGGGGGTCTTTGTAAAGGAGGCTGTGTTTTTTGAGGTCTTTCCAGTAGTTGTAGCGGACTTCAAAGCTGTCGGCAATATGCAGGCCGGCGGCTTCGAGGGTGTCGGGCAGGCGGCCGTTGGCGGTTCGGTAGTGTTCGACGGCGGCGGCGATGGCGGCCATGTCGCTGCGGGCGGCGCGGACGTAATAAATGTTGGTGCCGATCATAAACGCGGCGGCGGCCGACCAAATGAGGATGCGGAAGTTTTCCAGCCGCCGTGTCTGCGGGTGTTTGCGCGCTTTCCACCATGCGGCGGCGCGGACGACGGCGAGCAGCGGCAGGAAGAGGAAGAGCATGAAGCCGAACATTTTCTGGTTGAAGAAGAGGACGGCAAGGGCGGCGCAAACCAGTGTGGCGAGGTGCGGGGCGCAGGCTTTGGGGGGGTTCATATTGTGTTGTTTTCCGTAATGCGGTTTTTTCAGACGGCCTCTGTGCGGGGTGAGGCCGTCTGAAAAGGTTGGAACGCGTGCGTGGCTTGCGCCACACACCCTACCTTAGGCCAGAGGCCGTCTGAAAAGCCTGCACGCGGGTTTACAAATCATCTTTCCTCGCCAGCACTTTGCGCGCGCCGCCGACGTCGGCGGGGGAGACGACGCCGGCTTCTTCCAGCGCGTCCATCATGTTGGCGGCGCGGTTGTAGCCGATTTTGAGGTGGCGTTGCAGCGAGGAGATGGAGGTTTTGCGCGTTTCGATGACGAAGGCCACGGCGCGGTCGAACAGGTCGTCCGCGCCCATGTTGGGGTTGACGGCGTTGGCGGTTTCCATCGCGGCTTCGCCCGAAAGTAGGCCGTCCACGTAGTCGGCGGGTGCCTGGCGTTTGATGTGGGAGACGACTTCGTGCACTTCGTGGTCGGAAACAAACGCGCCCTGCAAGCGGGTGGGCTCGGCGTTGCCCGGCTGCAAAAACAAGAGGTCGCCGTATTTGAGCAGGTCTTCCGCGCCCATTTGGTCGAGGATGGTGCGGCTGTCGATTTTGCTCTGCACGGTGAAGGCCATGCGGGTGGGGATGTTGGCTTTGATCAGGCCGGTGATCACGTCCACGCTGGGGCGTTGGGTGGCGATGATGAGGTGGATGCCGGCGGCGCGGGCCTTTTGCGCGAGGCGGGCGATTTGCTGCTCCACGGCTTTGCGCTCGGTCATCATCAGGTCGGCCAGCTCGTCGATGACGACAACGATGAGCGGCAGTTTTTCCAACGGCTCGGGTTCGTCGGGGTTGAGGCTGAACGGGTTGGGGATTTTTTTCTCCGCGCTTGCCGCTTCGGCGATTTTTTCGTTGTAACCCGCGAGGTTGCGCACGCCCAGATGCGAGAGCAGGCGGTAGCGTTTTTCCATTTCGGCCACGCACCAGTTCAGCGCCTGCCCCGCTTCGCGCATGTCGGTAACCACGGGGCACAGCAGGTGCGGGATGCCGTCGTACACGGAAAGCTCGAGCATTTTCGGGTCGATCATGATGAAGCGCACTTCGTCGGGCTTGGCCTTGAACAGCATGGACATAATCATGCCGTTCACGCCCACTGATTTGCCCGAGCCGGTCATGCCCGCCACCAGAAGGTGCGGCATTTTGGCCAAGTCGCCCACCACCGGCACGCCGGCGATGTCCTTGCCCAGCGCGACGGTAAGCAGCGATTTGGCTTCGGCGAACACCGGCGAGGCGAGGATTTCGCGCAGGGTAACTTCCTGACGGCGGTCGTTGGGCAGCTCGATGCCCATGGTGTTGCGTCCGGCGATGGTTTCGACGATGCGCACCGACTGCAAGGACATCGAACGCGCCAAGTCTTTGGAAAGGCTGACAATCTGGCTGCCCTTCACTCCCTGCGCCGGTTCGATCTCGTAGCGGGTGATGACCGGGCCGGAGGTGGCCGACACCACCTGCACGTCGATGCCGAATTCCGCCAGCTTGCCTTCGATGCGCTCGGCAGTCTGTTCCAGCTTGTCGGGGTCGATGGGCAGGGCTTCGCTTTTGGGCGCGGCCAGAAGGCCGAGGGCGGGTTTGACGTATTCGCCGGACGGCGGCGGCACGGCTTCGCCTTCGCGGTCGAACAAGGCCGTCTGCACCGGCACCGGCGGGGTTACTTCAAGACGCGCGGCCTTGCGGTTGCTGCTGGCGGCGGCGGGGCGCGCCACCGGCTCGGCGGTAATGGTTTCCGCCTCCTTCACCATGCGGCGCGTGGTTTTCGCGTCGGGCATGTCCTGCCCCTTGATGTAGGCTGAACGGCGGCGCGTGGCCTTTTCCCACAGCCACTCGATGCGCGCGCCCAGGTTTTCCAGCATGTCCAGCCACGACACTTGCGCAACGAAAGAAAAGGCCAGCAAAACCAGCACCAGCGTAATCACAAAACTGCCGCTGCTGCCGAATAATTTGGCCGAAAGCCCGCCGAGCAGAAAGCCCGCCAGCCCGCCCGCGCCTACCGGCAGCGCGTCGCCCAGCTGCTGCTGCCACAGCGCGTATTCCAACACCGGACTGCACAGCAGCAGTCCCGCCAGCCCCGCCGAGGCCAGTTTCAGGCTGTACGGCCGCGCGTCGGGCGAGCGCGTCGGGCGGAAGTTTTTCCACAGCCACACCACCGCCGCCGCCACCAGCCACCACGAGGAAATGCCGAAAAGATAGTAGGACACGTCGGCGAAATACGCGCCGAACAGCCCGCCCAGATTGCGCGTTTCGCCGTCGGAGAGCACGCTGCGCGACCAGGCCGGATCGCCCATCTGGAAGCTGCCCAGCGCGACGGCGGCGTAAACGGTGAGCGTGAGGGCGAACAGCCACAGCGTGTCGCGCACGAGGTTGGACAAATGCTCCGCCCGCCGCCGCGCCGCCTCGTTGCCGGCCACGCTGCCGGGTTTGGGCGTGGTTTTGCTTTCGATTTTTTTAACGGACGCGCTGCGCCGGCGCGTGCCGGAGCCGGTGCGGCTTTCGGCGGCTTTGCGCGGTTTTTTCGGGGTTTCGGGTTTGCTGCTCATAAAGGACGGGAAGGATATTGAGGCCGTCTGAAAAGCACAGGCGGCGTGGAAAACGCGGAATTATAGAGCATTTTCGCCGCAGGCGTGGTTGGAGGCCGTCTGAAAGCGCGGCTTCGGCGCAGCCGAAACGGTTTTTCAGACGGCCTCAAAGGTTTACGGATAGCAGCCGCAGCCGAGGATGCAGGCTTGGCGCGCGCCGGTGGCCTGCGGGGGGTTGCTCGGGATTTTGCGCACCCAGCAGGCGGCCAGCCAGGCGAAGGCGGCGGCTTCGACCTGCTGGGGAGCGAGGCCGAGGGCGGCGGTGGACTGGATTTCGGCGTGCGGCAGGCGGCAGGCCAGTTCGGCCATGATGACGGGGTTGCGCACGCCGCCGCCGCAGACGTAGAGGCGGCGGCTTTCGGGTGCGGTGCGGCGGATGTCGGCGGCGGCGGTTTCCGCGGTGAAGGCGGCCAGAGTGCGCAGTACGTCGTGCGGGTTTTCGCCGCCGTTCAGGCGTTCGAGCAGGTAGGCGGGGGCGAAGAGTTCGCGGCCGGTGCTTTTGGGCGGTGTTTGTGCGAAATAGGGGTGGTCGAGCAGGCGGTTGAGCAGTTCGGGCAGGATGCGGCCTTGCGCGGCCTTTTCGCCGTTGTGGTCGTAGGGCTGCTGCCAGATGCGCTGTGTCCATGCGTCGGCAAGCATGTTGCCCGGGCCGGTGTCGAAGCCGAAGGCGGGGGCGTCGGGCGGCAGGACGCTGATGTTGGCAATGCCGCCGATGTTGAGCACGGCGCGGGTTTCGTCTGGCGCGGCAAACACGGCCTGGTGGAAGGCGGGCACGAGGGGCGCGCCCTGGCCGCCTGCGGCGATGTCGCGGCTGCGGAAGTCGCCGACGGCGGTGATGCCGGTGAGTTCGGCCAAAAGCGGCAGGTCGGCGAGTTGGACGCTGTATCCGTGTTCGGGGGCGTGGCGCACGGTTTGGCCGTGGCAGCCGAGGGCGGTGATGGCGGCGGGGGTGAGGTTTTGTTCGGACAGCAGGTTTTGCACGACGCGGGCGTAGAGGCGGGAGAGTTCCTGTGCGAGCAGGCGGCTGCGGTGGATTTCGTCTGTGCCGCTGTTTTGCAAGGCGAGCAGGTCGTTTTTCAGGCGGCCTGTGTAGGGAAGGAAGCTGTGCGCGTCGGCGGACAGGAAGCGGCTGCCGTCCATGCGGACGAGTACGGCATCCGCGCCGTCCATGCTGGTGCCGGACATGATGCCGATGTAGAGCTGGGTGGTCATAAAGGAGAGGCCGTCTGAACACGGCGGGGCGGGACAATCGGGCGCGTATTGTAGCGCGGTTGGCGGCTTGGGGAGGGGCGGCTTTTGCCGTTCGGGTAGGGTGTGTGGCGCAAGACACGCACGCGGTTTGGCTTTTTGGGGAAGGGCGCAGATTGGTCGGGCGGCGGGGAACGCGTGCGTCGCCTTGGGGCAACACACCCTACCTTGTCGGCCACGGGCGTTTTGGGGAGGCGGCTTGCCGATAAGGTTTGAGGCCGTCTGAAAACGAAGTTTCGACGCAGCCAAAAACGGATTTTGTTTTTTCAGACGGCCTTTAAGCAGAAAAAAGGTATGCGCCATACGCATACCTTTTTGTTTCGACCTTAGTTGCGGTGTTTAGAATTTGCCGCCGGAGGAGTTCACCATGTAGGTAACGGCCGCTTTGACTTCGTCGTCGGAGAGGGCTTCGTTGCCGCCTTTGGCGGGCATCATGCCTTTGTCGGTGAAGCCTTCGATGGCGTGTTTGAACAGGGTGTCTTTGCCTTTTTTGATGCGCGGCGCCCATTCGTCGTTGTGGGTGATGCGCGGGGTGTCGGGGATGGCGGAGGTGGCGGCGTGGCAGCCGAAGCACAGGCCGTCGAACACTTTTTTGCCTTCGGCCATCACGTCCGCGCCGGCGGCGGCGGGTGCGTCGGCTTTGGTGTCTTTCGCGCCTTCGGCCGGGGCGGAGGCTGCGCCGGAAGCGGCGGCTTCGGATGCACCGGAGGCGGGTGCGGCGGCCGGGGCTGCGTCGGGATCGGGGAAGTTGCCGCCGGACTGGTTGGCCATGTAGACGATGGCGCGTTTGAGTTCGAGCTCGGTCAGGTCGGACTGGCCGCCTTTGGCAGGCATGGCGTTAAAGCCGTTCCAGGCGTGGTCGAACAGGGTTTGCAGACCCTGGGCGATGCGCGGCGCCCAGTCGGCGTTGTGGGTGATTTTCGGGGCGTTGGGGGTTGCGCTGTCGGCACCGTGGCACTGGATGCAGACTTTGGCGAAGATTTTGTCGCCTTTGCGTTCGCCGACGGGCACGCCGTCGCCTTCGGTGATCGCGCCCTGGGGCTGGATGCGGGTTTGGACGGCGGCGGCGGTGGATTGTTCTACTGTGCCGGGCTGGTAGCCGCTGGTGGCCAGGCGGACGAGAAAGAAGAGGGTGGCCAAAAGGATGACGATGCCGCCGATGAGGTTGAACAGGGCGGAACCGCGGGCGTTTCTGGTGGAGGGTTGGTACATGTTTTAAGCCTCGCCGTTTTTGGTTGTGGTGGTTTGTGGTGGGGATTTGTTATGCGTTAATATCAATTAACATTAATTTGCGGATTATACTGAATCGGCCATGTCTTTCCAATCTTTAAAGTTTGGCTTACCTCAAAAAAACTGTGGAAACGGCCGTGTGTTGCAAAGGCGGGCGCGGATTTTGCCAAACGCGGGAATTGTGGGATAATGCGCGGCTTCCGTACCCGTAGCTCAGTTGGAAGAGTGTCGGTTTCCGAAGCCGAAGGTCGCTGGTTCGATCCCAGTCGGGTGCGCCATATCCGTTCAAAAGGCCGTCTGAAAACCTGTTTTCAGACGGCCTTTTTCCTGTCCGCGCGGCCGTGCGAGCATTCTGTGCTTGCCTGCGGCGCGGGTTTGCGTTATCTTATGCGCCCTTTACTTTTTTAAACACTTTGCGCTCCAATCCGATTTGGAAGCCCGCCAGCTGTCGCCGGTCATCCGTTCGCGTACCCTAAACCGCCGTTCGGAAATCCGCCATTACCCTTGTATTGCGAAGCCCGGGTTTGTTATCGGTTTGCAGGCAGAATAAAAGAGGCCGTCATGCAATTATCAGGTGCACAAATCCTTGTGCAGAGTCTGAAAGCGGAAAACGTGGAATACGTTTTCGGCTATCCCGGCGGCGCGGTGTTGGAAATCTACGACGCGCTGTTCCAATTAAACAAGTTCAAACACATTCTGGTACGCCACGAGCAGGCTGCGGTGCACGCCGCCGACGCCTATGCCCGCGTCAGCGGCAAGGTGGGCGTGGCTCTGGTTACGTCCGGCCCGGGCGCGACCAACGCCATCACCGGCATCGCCACGGCGTATTCCGATTCGATTCCGCTGGTGGTGATTTCCGGCCAGGTCGGCTCGCCCGCCATCGGCTCGGACGCGTTCCAGGAAATCGACATGGTGGGCGTGTCGCGCCCGTGCGTAAAGCACAATTTCCTGGTTACCGACATCAACGATCTGACCGTTACGGTGAAAAAAGCCTTCCAAATCGCCCGCACGGGGCGGCCGGGGCCGGTGGTGATCGACATCGCCAAGGACGTTACGCAGGCGATGGCCAAATTCAGCTATCCGCAGGAAGACATTTTCATCCGCTCCTACCAGCCGGTGCTCAACGGGCACACGGGGCAGATTAAAAAGGCGGTGCAGATGCTGGCGGCGGCCAAACGCCCCGTGGTGTATTTCGGCGGCGGCGTGGTGCTGGGCAACGCCGCGCAGGAGCTGGCCGATTTCGTCCGCCTCACCGGCGCGCCCTGCACGGCGACGCTGATGGGCTTGGGCGGCTATCCGTCCGGCGACAGGCAGTATCTGGGCATGCTGGGCATGCACGGCACATACGAAGCCAATCTGGCGATGCAGAATGCCGACGTGGTGCTGGCCGTGGGCGCGCGTTTCGACGACCGTGTGGTGTCCGTGCCGGCGAAGTTTCTCGAGAAACCGAAAAAAATCATCCATATCGACATCGATCCTTCCAGCATTTCCAAGCGCGTCCACGCCGACGTGCCGATTGTGGGCGACGTGAAAAACGTGCTGCGCGAGATGGCCGCCCTGTGGCGCAAGCAGGAATTGCAGGCCAATGAAGCTGCGCTGGCAAAATGGTGGCAGGACATCGAATCCTGGCGCGCGCGCAACTGCCTGCTGCTGCCCGAGAGCGACGTGATTCTGCCGCAGATGGTGGTGAAAACGCTGGCCGAAGTAACCGGCGGCGACGCCGTCATCACCTCCGACGTCGGCCAGCACCAAATGTTCGCCGCCCAGTTTTACCCGTTCAAACGCCCGCGCCAGTGGCTCAATTCCGGCGGGCAGGGCACGATGGGCGTCGGCCTGCCCTATGCGATGGGCGCGTATCTGGCCGACCGGTCAAAAGACGTGTGCTGCATCACCGGCGAAGGCTCGATCCAGATGAACATCCAGGAATTGTCTACCTGTTTCCAATACCGCCTGCCGATCAAAACCGTCTGCCTGAACAACGGCTATCTGGGCATGGTGCGCCAGTGGCAGGAGCTTTATTACGGCGAGCGCGAGTCGGAAACCTATTTCTCCTCGCTGCCCGATTTCGTGAAGCTGGCCGAAGCCTACGGCCATGTCGGCATGAGGATAGAAAAGCCCGCCGACGTCGAAGGCGCGCTGCGCGAAGCCCTAGCCCTGAAAGACCGTTTTGTGTTCATGGACTTCATCACCGACAAAAAACAAAACGTCTTCCCCATGGTGGGCAACGGCAAGGGTCTGGACGAAATGGTGCTGCCGCCGCACATGCGCGAGCGCAAGGCCGACAGCGACGTGAACGACGTCCACGACAGACACTACGACACAAGGAGCGTGCCATGAGACACATCTTATCCGTGCTGATGGAAAACGAATCGGGCGCGATGAGCCGCGTGGTCGGCCTGTTTTCCGCGCGCGGCTACAACATCGACTCGCTCTCCGTGTCCGCCACCGAAGACCCCACCCTCTCGCGCATGACCATCGTTACCCAGGGCAGCGGCGTGGTCATCGAGCAAATCACCAAGCAGCTCAACAAACTGATCGAAGTGGTGAAAGTGGTCGATTTGAACGAAAGCCGTTTTGTCGAGCGCGAGCTGATGCTGGTAAAAGTGCGCGCGCTGGGCAAAGACCGCGACGAAATCCTGCGCCTTGCCGAAATCTATCGCGGCCACATCGTCGATGTCAGCGAAAAAAGCTACACCGTCGAAGTAACCGGCACCACGGAAAAACTCGATTCCTTCCTCGAAGCCGCCGGAGGCCACCTGATACTCGAGACCGTGCGCACCGGCGCGGCCGGCATCGGGCGCGGCGAGAGGATTTTGAAAATCTGATTTTTCAGACGGCCTCAAAGGCGTTGAGGCCGTCTGAAAACATCCGCCCCGCCGCTTTCCAACCATCCGATACAAGGAGCGTATCCATGAGCAACATCAAAATCGCGGCAACCATCGCCGTCCGTCCCGAACACCGCGCCGAGCTGCTTGCCGTCTTCACCGCACTGGTGTCCGCCAGCCGCAGCGAAGAGGGCAACCTGCGCTACGACCTGCACCAAGACCTGAACGACGAAAACCGCTTCGTCTTCTTTGAAAACTGGCGCGACCGGGCCGCCGTGGACAGCCACAACGCCAGCGCGCATTTCCAAAACTTCCTCAAAGCCATCGACGGCAAAACCCAAGCCGTAGACATCGTGCTGCTGAAAGACGTGTCCGACAACGGCAACTGAACCCGTTTATCCAACCCCATCCCCAATAAAGGAAACAAAATGCAAGTTTATTACGACAAAGACGCCGACCTCTCCCTGATCAAAGGCAAAACCGTCGCCATCATCGGCTACGGCTCGCAAGGCCACGCCCACGCCGCCAACCTGAAAGACTCCGGCGTAAACGTCGTCGTCGGCCTGCGCCAAGGCGGTTCTTGGAAAAAAGCCGAAGCGGCCGGTTTTGAAGTGCTGCCGGTTGCCGACGCCACCAAAAAAGCCGACGTGGTGATGATTCTGCTGCCCGACGAAAACCAGCCCGTCGTGTACAAAAACGAAATCGAGCCCAACCTGAAACAGGGCGCGGTATTGGCATTTGCCCACGGCTTCAACGTGCATTACAACCAAATCGTACCCCGCGCCGACTTGGATGTTGTGATGATCGCCCCCAAAGGCCCCGGCCACACCGTGCGCAGCGAGTTCCTCAAAGGCGGCGGCGTGCCCTCGCTGATTGCCGTTTACCAAGACAAATCCGGCAAAGCCCGCGACATCGCCCTCTCTTATGCCGCAGCCAACGGCGGCACCAAAGGCGGCGTGATTGAAACCAACTTCCGCGAAGAAACCGAAACCGACCTGTTCGGCGAACAGGCCGTATTGTGCGGCGGCGTGGTCGAGCTGATCAAAACCGGTTTTGAAACGCTGGTCGAAGCCGGTTACGCCCCCGAAATGGCCTATTTCGAGTGCCTGCACGAGATGAAGCTCATCGTCGACCTGATCTACGAAGGCGGCATCGCCAACATGAACTACTCCATCTCCAACAACGCCGAATACGGCGAATACGTTACCGGCGTGGAAGTGATCAACAGCCAGTCGCGCGAAGCCATGCGCAACGCCCTCAAACGCATCCAAACCGGCGAATACGCCAAAATGTTCATCCAGGAAGGCGCAAGCAACTACCCGAGCATGACCGCCCGCCGCCGTCTGACTGCCGACCACCAAATCGAGCAGGTCGGAGCGAAACTGCGCGGCATGATGCCGTGGATTGCCAAAAACAAACTGGTGGATTTGGATAAAAACTAAACCGCTGCTTTGAATAGAAAGAGGCCGTCTGAAAACCGTGTTGCAAGGTTTCCAGACGGCCTCTGCTGTTAAGGTAGGGTGTGTCGCCCCAAGGCGACGCACGCGTTTTCGGAGTTTGCGGGAAGCGTGAGGATTGGTTGCATAGGATAGACCGCGTGCGTGGCTTGCGCCACACACCCTACCTTAGCGGCGGAGGCTGTCTAAAAAACGGAATATGCTTTTCAGACGGCCTCTTGTTTCTCAAATGTCCGCGCCGCCGCTGTTTTCCAAAGGCTCTTGCGTTTCCGCCGCACTCCGAAAACTGCGTGCGTGGCTGCGCCACACACCCTACCTAACGATGGAGACCGTCTGAAAATTCGTTTTCAGACGGCCTTTTTGTATGCGCGGCGGGTCAGCGTCGTAGGTCGGATTCTTGAATCCGACGTTTTCCACAGAATCATCCGGTCGCGCAGGATGTCGGATACAAGTATCCGACCTACGATCTCTGAAAAAGCGTTTTGACGTTTTTCAGACGGCCTCTCTGTCTGCGCGGGTGTCAGTTTTCTTCGCTTTCGGTGTCGGCTGCGTCGCTTTTGCCCTGGCGGCGGGAGAACTGGATGCCGAGTTGTTTGAGTTTGCGGTAGAGGTGGGTGCGCTCCAAGCCGACTTTTTGGGCGACGCGGCTCATGTTTTGGCCTTCCTGCGAGATGTGGTACTCGAAGTAGCGGCGTTCGAGTTCTTCGCGCAGTTCGCGCAGGGGGAGGTTGAAGTCGAGGCCGGCGGTGTTGTCGTCGGGGGTTTGCGCACGGGTGCGGCCGAGGAGGGCGGCGGCGGCGGTTTCGTCGATTTCGTTTTGTCCGGCGGCGAGGATGAGGTCGCGCACGGTGTCGTGCAGTTGGGCGTAGTTGCCCGGCCAGGTGTGCTGGCGCAGTTGGGCGAGCGCGCCGGGGGTGAAGGCGGCGACGGGGATTTTCTGGGTTTCAGACAGTTCGGCGGCGATGCGGGCGATGAGGAAGGGGATGTCGTCGGCTTGGGCGCGCAGGGGGGGGATGCGGATGCACAGGCCGGAGAGGAGGGCGGCGAGGCGGCCGTCGTGGGCGGGGTGTTCGAGCATTTCTTCGGGGAGGAGGGTGCTGGGGCAGATGATGCGGACGTTTTGTTTGTCGGCTTTGCCCAAGAGCAGGAGGATGCCTTGCTGGATGTTTTTGCTGTATTGGGCGATGTCGTGGAGGAAGAGGACGCCGCCTGCGGCTTTTTGCAGCAGTTCGGCGGGGGTGTCGACGATGTGTTCGGTTTTTTCGGGCACAACCCAAGGGGTGCCGGCTTTGTGGAAGTAGCGGGCGACAGTTTCAAAGGGGGAGCCGGCTTCGCCGCAGAGGAGGACGGAGCCGCTTTGGCGGACGGCGGTTTCGATGCGGCGGTTCATTTCCTGGACGGCGGGGCTGTTGCCGAGGCGGTCGAGGGAGGGGCCGGCGGCGGTCTGCATTTCGCCGTATTTGAGGGCGCGTTCGACGGTAGCGAGGAGTTTTTTGAGGGCGATGGGTTTTTCAAGGAAGTCCATCGCGCCGATTTTGGTGGCTTCTACGGCGGTGTCGATGCTGGCGTGGCCGCTCATCATGACGACGGGCATGGTGAGCTGGCCGTTTTTGGCCCATTCTTTGAGGAGGGTGATGCCGTCGCAGTCGGGCATCCAGATGTCGAGCAGCACCATGGCGGGGCGGGTGCGGTTGCGCAGGCGGCGGGCTTCTTCGGCGTTTTCGGCAAGGGCGACGGTGTAGCCTTCGTCTTGCAGGATGTCGGAGAGGAGGTCGCGGATGCCGATTTCGTCGTCCACAATCAGGATGTCGTTACTTCTCATGTTCGCTTTCTGCCAGTGCGGGTAGGGTGATGGTGATGCACGCGCCGCCTTCGGGCGGGTTGGCCGCTTCGATGCGGCCGCCATGCTCTTCGATGATTTTTTTGACCACGGGCAGGCCGAGGCCGGTGCCGGTCGGTTTGTCGGTTACGTAGGGCTCGAATGCGTTGTGCAGCATTTCGGGGCTGAAACTTTTGCCGTTGTTGGCGACGGTGAGGATGATTTCGCCGCCGTGGTGTTCGGTGCGCACCAGCACGCGCGGGTGTTCTGCGGTTTCGGCCGCTTCGGCGGCGTTTTTGAAGAGGTTGTGCAGAACTTGGCGCATGGCGGTGGTGTCGGCGTCGGCCATGGCGGGTATCTTACTCAACTGCGCTTCAAATGTACACGCGCCGCCTTCGTAGAGCAGGCGCACTTCTTCTATCAGGCGGTTGAGGTCTTGTTTTTGCGGTTTGAGGTCGGGGGCGCGGGCGTAGTTGCGGAAGGCTTCAACCATTTCCTGCATGGCTTCGACTTGTTTGACGATGGTGTCGGTGCTGCGGGTGAGGATTTGGGCGTCTGCGCCGTCGAGTTTGTCGTGCAGTTTCCAGGCCAGGCGTTCGGCGGAGAGGCGGATGGGGGTGAGGGGGTTGCGGATTTCGTGGGCGAGGCGTTTGGCCACTTCGCCCCAGGCGGCTTCTTTTTGGGCGCGCACGGAGAGGGTGATGTCGTCGAATACGAGGACGAGGCCGCCGCCGTTGTCGGCGGGCAGGGGGGCGGCTTTGGCCAGCAGGATGCGGGGGCTGCCGCCTTCGGGGGTGTAGGCCGTCTGAATGCTGCGGCCGGTTTGGGCGGAGACGGTTTGGAAGAGGGCGGCCAGTTCGGCGTATTGCGGCACGTCCTGCGGCCAGTCGTGCCAGCTGCTGCCGGCCATTTCGGAGAGGGGCAGGCCGAGGATGTGTTCCGCGCTGCGGTTGAGGGTTTTCAGACGGCCTTTTTCGTCGAAGGTGATGACGCCGGCGGTGAGGCTTTCGAGCACGGTTTCGAGGTAGTGGCGGGCGGCTTCCTGTTTGAGGCGGTTGAGTTTTTCCGCGTCGCTGGCGATGGCGAGCTGTTCGGTCATGTGGTTGAACAGGCGGGTGAGGCGGCCGAGCTCGTCGTTGCGGTAAACGGGGCGGCGTTGGGTGAAGTCGCCTTCGGCCACGGCCTGCGCGCCTTCGGAGAGCGAGAGGATGGGTTCGATGAAGCGGCGGGAAAAATAGAGGGCGATGACCAGCGCGAGCATGACGGAAAGCAGGGCGGCGGCCAGCAGGGTGATGAGGAAGAAGGTTTGCAGGCCCTGTTTGGCGTAGGTGAGTTCGGCGTATTTGCTGCGGGCCGCTTCGATGAGTTCGGCGTCGCGGGCGACGTTGGCGGGCACAGGCCGTCTGAAAAACAGTGCCTGTTCGCCGCCGTCGGCCTGCGGGGGCAGGGCGAGCCAGCCTTGGGCGTAGAGGCGGCCGTTGAGGCTGACGATGGCGCGGGCGGAGCCGGTTTGGGCGAGGGCGGCGGCAACGCCGTTTTCCGGCTGCGGCAGGGGCAGTTTGTTTTCGTTGCGCACCAGTTCGGTGCGGCCGCTTTGCGGGTGGTAGATGCCGATTTGCGGGAAGGAGGCGGCTTCGCCGCTGCGACGCAGGATGTCGGCCGCGCTGCCGCCCATCGCCGTGCCGCTGATGATTTGGATCTGCACCACGGCGGCCTGGCGCACGCTTTGGTCGAGGGCGGCGTCGAGGGCGGACTTGCTGAGGGTGAGGCTGCTTTCGAGTGCCTGGGCGGTGTCGTTGCCGAACCAGGATTTGATGCTGTACGAGATGAATTGGGCGGACACGCCGGCGAGGAAGAGGCCGGGCAGCACGGCCACGAGGGCGAACATCAGGGCGAGGCGGCGGGCGAGGCGCGAGCCGAGCATGTTTTGCTGGCTGTGGCGCAGCAGCAGCCAGCCGTAGCGCAGCACCAGTATCAGCAGCACCGACACCATCAGGCCGGCGGCGGCGATGATGCCCCAGAAATACTGCGAGAGCGAGCTGTCGCTGCCGGTGGCGACGGTGAGGGCGTACACGATGGCGGCGCAAATCAGGGCGAGCAGGAACAGGTAGCGGCGGTGCATGGTTCAGCCCCTGCTGACGGAAAGCGGTTTCCAGCCGGAATCGAGCTGCCAGTTTTTCGCTGTGATGGCGTTGATTTGGAAGGGTTTGGGCAGCTGCACGGTGCTGAGGGAGAGGCGGATTTCGGCGCGGATTTCGGCCAGCTCGGTGTCGGCCAGCGTGCCCGAGGGCAGTACGCGCCAGCCGGCAATCGCGCCGATGGCGCGCAGGGCGGTGTCGAGCGAGGCGTATTCGGTGGAAAAGGTGCCGACGGTTACGCGGTAGCGGTTGGTGAGCGGGTGGAAGGAGAGTTTGTAGGAGACGTTGTTGTCGCTGCCGACAAGCTGGCCGAGTTTGAATTTGTAGGCGGCCACGGTGGGCGCGGAGAGCTGGTAGCTGAGGGTGAAATGCAGCGGCACGCCCTGTTTCAGAGCCTGTTTGAGCGGGTCGGGCAGCTCGGTGTGGAAGCGGCTGCTGACATCGAGCTGCCCCGTGGCGGTGAGCACCGCCGTGCTGCGGGTGGGGGCGATGCCTTCGGCGGCGGCGGGAGACGGCTTCAACAGCAGCAAAACGATTGCGGCCGCCGCGAACAGGACGCGGAGCGGTTTAAGGCTGTTTTCGGATAAGCGCGTAATAAAAGCCATCTTGTTTCGGGGTGGGCAGCAGGGTTTGCGGCGCGGCGCAGGCGGCGTCGGCGTGGCGGCGCAGGAAGTTTTGCAGTTGGAGGTCGTTTTCTTCGGTGAACAGCGAGCAGGTGGCAAACAGCATTCTGCCGCCGGGCTTTACCACCGTCCACAGCGCGTCGAGCAGGCTTTCCTGCTGACGGGCGGTTTTGAGCGCATCGCCCGGGCGGCGCAGCCATTTGATGTCGGGATTGCGGCGCACCACGCCCGAGGCCGTGCAGGGCACGTCGGCCAGCACCGCGTCAAACGGCCTGCCATCATACCATGCCGCCAAATCCCGCGCATCGGCGCAGACCGTGGAGGCCGTCTGAAAACCGAGGCGCGCCAGGTTGTCTTCCACTCTTTTCAGACGGCCTCTGTCGATGTCCAGCGCAGTGATGTCGCAGTCGGCGGTTTCCAAAATATGCCCCGTTTTTCCGCCCGGCGCGGCGCAGGCGTCGAGAATGCGCTCGCCGTTTCGCGGTTGCAGAATGTACGCCGCCTGCTGTGCGCCGAAATCCTGCACCGACACGAGGCCGTCTGAAAAACCGGGCAGGCTGTGCACCGGCACGGCGGCTTCCAGCGTTACCGCGCAGTCGTCCAAAGCCTTGGCGGCGATGCCCGCTGCGGCGAGTTCGGCCAGATAGCTTTCGGCGTTGCCGTGGCGGCGGTTGACGCGCAGGGTCATGGGCGGGTGGAGCTGGAATGCCGTTACGATGTTGTTCCAGTGTTTCGGATAGTGGTTGCGCAGATAGTCGAGCCACCAGCGCGGCAGGTTGTATTTGGCCACGTCGTCTTTTTTGTACGAAGCCGCCAGCCTGTCGCGCTCGCGCAGAAAACGGCGCAGGATGGCGTTGGCAAACGAGCAGTATTGCCCGCGCCCGATTTTGGCAATGGCTTCCACGGCCTCGTTTACCACCGCATGCGGCGCGTTGCGCGTGTAATGGAGCTGGTAGAGCGCGGCCAGCAGCAGGCTTTCGAGCTCGCGGTTGTCCACCGGCTTTTTCAGCATGTGCGAGAGCATGTGTTTCAAACTGCCGAGATAACGCTGGCAGCCGTAGGCGATGTCTTGCAACGTGCCGTTTTCCTGCGCGGAAAGTTCGGGATGCGCGGCGCGGATGCGCTCGAGTACATCTTGCAGGTTTTGCCCTGCGGCCACGGCGGCAACGGATTGGGCGGCGAGTTTTTGGGCGAGAGCCATGCTCATGGGTTTGGGATTCCTAAATAAATGATGTGCGAAAACGGGTTTCAGACGGCCTCTGCCAGCCATCCGACGGCCGCCGCCATGCGCTGCGCCACCCGGTCGAAATGGCCGCCTTCGTTTAAGGCAAAGGCCGTCTGAATGCCGCGTCCGCGCCACAGTTTTTCGGTGAGGCGCATATTGTCTTCCACCGCCGCCATGCGCGGGTTGCGGCTGTTTTTTTCGCCGCTGCCGATGGAAAAATACGCGCGCTGCGGCGGCGTGGGCATTTCGTTTGCCGCCGCAAATTCCGGCCAGCCGTCGAACCACAGCGAGCCGGAGACGCAGGCGGTGCGCGAAAACGGGCTGGTTTGGTACGCGCTCCACGCGGCAAACAGCCCGGCCAGCGAGTAGCCCGCCATGCCGCGCCAGCGCGGGCGCAGGTTCAGACGGCCTTCGATTTCGGGCAGGATTTTTACCAGCCAGGCCAGATAATCCGCCGCGCCGCCGCCGAAATCCGCCGCCTTTTTAAACACGTGCGGCGCAGGCCACGGTGTGAAGGCGTACTCCCAATCGGGTTCGTCGACAGAAACCAAAACAAGGCCGTCTGAAAGCAGCGCGGCGGTTGCGTCGGCTTCGTGCGGCTGCAAAAAAGTCAACACCAAAGGCGCGTCGAACGCAGCGTTTTCGGGCGCGTACACGCGGACGGATTTGGCATCGGCGGTAAAGCTGTCGGTAAGGTTCATGGCGGTTTTTCCTGCAGGAGGCCGTCTGAAAATCGGATTTTCCGTTTTCAGACGGCCTTTTGTTCAACCCAGCACTTCACCCGCCGCGATGCTGTGCCCTGCGGCGAAGGCGGCGGCGGCCATGCGTTTGCCGCCCGCGCTTTGCAGCTCGGTGATGGTCAACGCGCCTTCGCCGCAGGCGACGGTGAGGCCGTCTGAATTGCAGGCAAGCACTTGGCCGGGGCGGCCGTTTTGCGGCGAAACTCCGGCGCGCCAGATTTTCAGCGGTTTGCCTTGGTATTGCGTCCATGCGGCGGGCACGGGGTTGAAGGCGCGGATTTTGCGCTCGACGGTTTGCGCGGGTTCGTTCCAGTCGATGCGGGCTTCTTCTTTGCTGAGTTTTTGCGCGTAGGTAACGCCGTTTTCGGGCTGTTTTACGGTTTTCAGACGGCCTTCTCGTTGGAGTTGTTGCAAATCGGCAACAATGGCGGCCGCGCCGATTTCCATCAATGCGTCGTGCACTTCGTTGGCGGTGTCGCTGTTTTTAATGGTGTAACGGTGTTCGCTGACCACGCCGCCGGTGTCCAAGCCCGCGTCCATCTGCATGATGCACACGCCGGTTTCTTGGTCGCCCGCTTCGATGGCGCGCTGGATGGGGGCTGCGCCGCGCCAGCGGGGCAGCAGCGAGGCGTGGATGTTCAGGCAGCCGTGGCGGGGGGTGTCCAGCACCTGCTGCGGCAGAATCAGGCCGTAGGCGGCCACCACCATCACATCCGCGCCTGCGCTTTCAATCAGGGCGAGCGCGTCGGCGTTGCCGCGCAGTTTTTCGGGTTGCGCCACACGCAGGCCGAGCTCTAACGCAGCCTGTTTCACGGGTGAGGCTTGAAGCTGCATACCGCGTCCTTTGGGGCGGTCGGGCTGGGTGAGTACCAGCGGAATCTCGAAGCCTGCGGCGGCAACGGCTTTGAGCGCGGCTGCGGCGAAATCGGGCGTTCCGGCAAAAATCACTTTCATGGTTTTCCTTGCTCCATCATGCTTTCAGACGGCCTGTTTGATTTGTTGCAGGCCGTCTGAAAACGGGGTTGGCGGGTGTGTACAGGCCGTCTGAAAAAGCCGCGACAGGGTTCGGCTGAGTTTTCAGACGGCCTGTTGGCGTTTACATGTTCTGCCGCTGGCGTTTTTTCAGTTTGGTGCGGATGCGGCCTTGTTTGAGCTGGGAGAGGCGTTCGACAAACACGATGCCCATCAGGTGATCGAGTTCGTGCTGCACGCAGATGGCCAAGAGGCCGTCGGCTTCGAGGGTGAATTTTTCGCCGTTTTCGTTTAGGGCTTCGACGGTTACGGTTTCGGCGCGGGTTACGGTGTCGTAAATGCCGGGTACGGACAGGCAGCCCTCTTCGTAGGTGGTTTCGCCGTTTTTGTGCGTGATGACGGGGTTGATGAAGACGCGCGGTTCGTTGCGCTCTTCGCTCAAATCCATCACTACCACGCGCTCGTGCACGTCCACCTGTGTGGCGGCCAGGCCGATGCCGCGCGCTTCGTACATGGTTTCAAACATGTCGGCAATCAGGGTTTTGATGCGCGCATCGATTTTTTCGACGGGCTTGGCAACGGTGTGCAGCCGTTCGTCGGGATATTGGAGGATGTTCAGCAGTGCCATTTTTGTCTCGATGTTGTCGGGTGTTTATGCAGAATAGTTTTTAACGCTATGTGGTTTGCGGTAAAGAGTGGTAAAATCGTGCGATAAATCGGCAAGACGGTTTTTATCTGTGTCCGCCGGTATCTTTTCAATGATGACTGTGTGAATAAATTTCAATGGGGAGTGTCATGCAAAAACGTATTATAACCCTGCTTTGTGCAGCCGGCTTGGCTGTTTCCGCCCCGGCGTTCGCCGCCGCGCTGAAAGTGCGCGCCGACGCGCCGAATCGTTATGTGGTGAAACAGGGCGATACCCTGTGGGGGATTTCCGGCAAATACCTGCACCGCCCGTGGCAGTGGAGCCGCCTGTGGGGCGCAAACCGCAGCCAAATCCGCAATCCCGACCGCATCTATCCGGGGCAGGTGTTGGTTTTGCGCTACGTAAACGGCAAACCGCGCCTTTCGGTGGAACGCCGCGCGGGCGACAGCGGCATCCCGACCATCAAACTTTATCCGCGCGTGCGCGAAGTCAGCTCCGGCTACGGCATCCAGGCGGTCAACGTCGATTTCTACCGCATGTTCATGCAGCATCCGCAAATCATCGACCAAAAGCAGACGCAGCACGCGCCCAAGCTGGTGGCCGGCCCGGACGACCGCATGATGTATTCCAAAGGCGACCGCGTGTACGCCTATGAAATCACCGAACCCGGCCGCTATCTGGTTTACCGCGCCCGCAAAGACATCATCGACCCGCAAACCAAGAAATACCTCGGTCAGGAAGTGGTGTTCAGCGGCGTAGTGGCCACGCTTCCGGCAACCAACAGCGCGCTGGACGGACGCAGCAGCAGCGACGCGGAATCGCTGCCTGCCGACGAGTACTACACCCGCCTGCACCCTCTGCTGAAAGTGCCCACCGAAACCGCGCAGCCGATGGTGGTGGAAGAGGCCGTATCCGAAATCCGCAAAGGCGATTTCCTGCTGAAAATGGACGAGAGCGGCGACAGCTTCAACATGATGCCCCATGCGCCCAGCCAGCATATCGATGCCCGCGTGGTTTCGATTTTCGACGGCATCAGCGAAGCCGGCCAGTTCCAAACCATCACGCTGAACAAAGGCGAGGCCGACGGCTTGGACAAAGGCACGGTGCTAAGCCTGTACAAACGCAGCCGCCAGATCAAAACCGATCTGCAAAAAGGCAAAGACGGCAGCCGCAGCGTGGTGAAATACCTGTCGATTCCGGCCGAAGAAGTCGGTTTGGCAATGGTTTACCGCACCAGTCAAAACCTGTCGTCCGCCATCATTTTGGAAAGTACTACCAGCATCAGCGTGGGCGACACCGCGTCCGAGCCGGGACACGATTTGGACAATATGTCCGACGATATGCCGCATGTAACCAATGTGCCGCAAGACCCGCACGACGACGAAAACAACACCACCAATATCAAGAGCAACATCCGCGCATACTAAACACATGCCCGGCTGCTGCTGACAAAGGCCGTCTGAAAAGTTTTCAGACGGCCTTTCTTTATTTTTCAGGCGGCCTGTACGGCAGCGTCGGACGCAGAGGAAATCGGGCGTTTCAAGATGCCGTGCCGACTTGTGTTTTCCGGTACAAAAACCGGCTTTCCTGTGTCTTTTGAAGGCGGCGGGGAATGGTTCGGAAATATAAGCAAATCGTAAACCAGTAATAACAATTATCATTTAGTTGTTGAAATTATTGAACTTTTTTTCGGAATTTTGATTTTGCCATCTTTAAAACACGCCCTGATTTGGCTAAAATGGCGGCCTGTTTGATTTGGTTGTACACCACCGGTTCGGGTACGAATATCATGCTCTCCAATTACTTCCCCGTATTCATCTTTATGCTCGTCGGCCTCGCAGCCGGCGTGCTGTTTATCGCGCTCGGGCTGCTGCTCGGGCCGAACCGCCACTATGCTGAAAAAGACACGCCTTTCGAGTGCGGCTTCGAGGCGTTTGAAAACGCGCGCATGAAATTCGACGTGCGCTACTATCTGGTGGCGATACTGTTTATCCTGTTCGACTTGGAAATCGCCTTCGTCATCCCGTGGGCGGTGGTGTTCAAAGAGCTGGGCGCGCCCGCGCTGTGGCCGATGCTGGTGTTTATCGTTGTTTTAGGCATCGGTTTTGTTTACGAATGGAAAAAAGGAGCGCTGGAATGGGAATAGAAGGCGTATTGAACAAAGGGTTCATCACCACCAGCGCGGACACCGTGCTCAACTATATGCGTACCGGCTCGCTGTGGCCGGTAACGTTCGGTTTGGCCTGCTGCGCCGTGGAAATGATGCACGCCGGCATGGCGCGTTACGACCTCGACCGCTTCGGCATCATCTTCCGCCCCTCGCCGCGCCAGTCCGACCTGATGATTGTGGCCGGCACGCTCACCAATAAAATGGCGCCCGCCCTGCGCCGCGTGTACGACCAGATGGCCGAACCGCGCTGGGTGCTGTCGATGGGTTCCTGCGCCAACGGTGGTGGCTACTACCACTACTCCTACTCCGTCGTGCGCGGCTGCGACCGCGTCGTGCCGGTGGATGTGTACGTCCCCGGCTGCCCGCCCACCGCCGAAGCCCTGCTGTACGGCCTGATCCAGTTGCAGGGCAAAATCAAACGCACCTACACCATCGCCCGCAACTAGGAGCCGCCATGCACGCCAATGACTTACACGCCGCCGCATCGCGCATCTTGGGCGACAAAGCGAGCAATATCATCCTGGCCTTCGGCGAAGTAACCGTCGAATGCCGCGCTGAGCACTATCTGGACGTAATGACCACCCTGCGCGACCACGAAGAGCTGCACTTCGAGCTTCTGGTGGACTTGTGCGGCGTCGATTACAGTACCTACAAAAACCAAGCATGGCAGGGCAAACGCTTTGCCGCCGTCAGCCAGCTCCTGTCCGTTAAAAACAACCAGCGCATCCGCGTGCGCGTGTGGGCGGACGACGACGGCTTCCCCGTGGTCGAATCCGTCGTGCCTGTTTACAACAGCGCCGACTGGTACGAGCGCGAAGCCTTCGACATGTACGGCATCATCTTCAACAACCATCCCGACCTGCGCCGCATCCTCACCGACTACGGCTTTGTCGGCCACCCCTTCCGCAAAGACTTCCCCGTTTCCGGCTACGTAGAAATGCGCTACGACGAAGCCGAGAAGCGCGTCATCTACCAGCCCGTAACCATCGAACCGCGCGAAATCACTCCGCGCGTCGTCCGCGAGGAGAACTACGGTGGCCACTAAACTTAGAAACTACACAATCAACTTCGGCCCCCAGCACCCCGCCGCCCACGGCGTGCTGCGCATGATTTTGGAACTCGAAGGCGAAACCATCGTCCGCGCCGACCCCCATATCGGCCTCTTGCACCGAGGCACCGAAAAACTCGCCGAAACCCGCACCTACCTGCAAAACCTGCCCTATATGGACAGGCTCGACTACGTATCCATGATGGTCAACGAGCAGGCGTATTGTCTCGCCGTAGAAAAACTGCTCGGCATCGACATCCCCATCCGCGCCAAATACATCCGCACCATGTTTGCCGAAGTAACGCGCATCCTCAATCATTTGATGGGCATCGGCTCGCACGCCCTCGACATCGGCGCCATGACCGCCATCCTCTATGCCTTCCGCGATCGCGAAGAACTGATGGATCTCTACGAAGCCGTCTCCGGCGCGCGCATGCACGCCGCCTACTTCCGCCCCGGCGGCGTCTACCGCGACCTGCCCGACTTCATGCCCAAATACGAAGCCAGCAAATTCCGCAACGCCAAGGTATTGAAAGAACTCAACGAAGCCCGCGAAGGCACCATGCTTGACTTTATCGACGCCTTCTGCCAACGCTTCCCCAGCCGCATCGACACCCTCGAAACCCTGCTCACCGACAACCGCATCTGGAAACAGCGCACCGTCGGCATCGGCGTCGTCTCCCCCGAGCGCGCCATGCAGAAAGGCTTCACCGGCGTCATGCTGCGCGGCTCTGGCATCGAATGGGACGTACGCAAAACCCAGCCCTACGAAGTCTACGACCAAATGGACTTCGACATCCCCGTCGGCCTCAACGGCGACTGCTACGACCGCTACCTCTGCCGCATCAACGAAATGCGCCAGTCCGTCCGCATCATCCAGCAGTGCTCCGACTGGCTCAAACACAACCCCGGCCCCGTCATCACCGGCGACCACAAAGTCGCCCCGCCCAAGCGCACCGAAATGAAAATGGGCATGGAAGATTTGATCCACCACTTCAAACTCTTCACCGAAGGCATGCACGTCCCCGAAGGCGAAACCTACACCGCCGTCGAACACCCCAAAGGCGAATTCGGCGTGTACATCATCTCCGACGGCGCCAACAAACCCTACCGCCTGAAAATCCGCGCCCCCGGCTTCGCCCACCTGCAAGGCATGGACGAAATGGCCAAAGGCCACATGCTTGCCGACGTCGTCGCCATCATCGGCACCCAAGACATCGTATTCGGAGAGGTAGACAGATAATGCTAACCCCAGAATCCCTCAAACAAATCGACATCGAACTGGCCAAATACCCCGCCGACCGCCGCCGATCCGCCGTGATGGCCGCCCTGCGCATCGCCCAAACAGAAAAAGGCTGGCTCGCCCCCGAAACCATCGAATTTGTCGCCGACTACATCGGCATCGCTCCCGTTGCCGCCTACGAAGTCGCTACGTTTTACAACATGTACAACCTGCAACCCGTCGGCAAATACAAACTCACCGTCTGCACCAACCTCCCCTGCGCCCTGCGCGGCGGCGTCGATGCCGGCGAGTATTTGAAGAAAAAACTCGGCATCGGCTACGGCGAAACCACCCCCGACGGCAAATTCACCCTTATCGAAGGCGAATGCATGGGCGCCTGCGGCGACGCCCCCGTCATGCTGCTCAACAACCACAAAATGTGCAGCTTTATGACCGAAGAAGCCATCGAACAGAAACTCGCCGAACTGCAATAGGCAGTCTGAAACCCGCCGTAGGGTGTGAGGTGCAAGCCACGCACGCGGGCAAACCCAAAGCAGCCTGAAAAGCCAAACCACCCCACGGACGTCATTCCCGCTCAGGCGTGAATCTGGGTGAAACGATAACAACAGCAACCAAACCCGCCCGCCGCCGCCCCCCCAAACAAGATTCCCGCCTGTGCGGGAATCACGGCGGCGGGACAGCAAACGTAGGGTGTGTGGCTCCGCCACGCACGCGGAAAAACAATGTAGGTTGGGTCTAGACCCAACAAAAACGCAAGGTAGCCTGAAACGTCAAAAGGCTACCTGAAAATATAAAACCCACAGCCACAGCGTCCCCTCTCCCACTTGCGGGGGAGGGCTAGGGTGGGGCGGCGGAGTTTGAGAAACGCCCGCCACACCCGCCGCCGCAAAAAGCGTTTCCGCAGAAACGCCCACCCCCACCCCGACCCTCCCCCGCAGGGCAGGGGAGGGAGAACGAAAAACACCTTTTCAGACGGCCTCAAAGCAGCCTGAAACCCCAAAGGCCGTCTGAATACACAAACCAAGCAGCCCCAAAAGCTACCTGCGTAGCGTAGCAGAGCTGCCAAGCCGAAACCAAACAACCCAACCCGAGCAAGCACCATGGCCATTTACCAAAACGGCGTCATCTTTGAAAACGTCGACACCACCGCCCCCGACTGCTGGACACTCGATGCCTACCTCCAACGCGGCGGCTACCAAGCCCTGCGCAAAATCCTGTCCGAAAACACCAGCCAAGACGACGTCATCGCCGAAGTCAAAACCTCCGGCCTGCGCGGGCGCGGCGGCGCGGGCTTCCCTTCCGGCCTCAAATGGAGCTTTATGCCCCGCTCCTTCCCCGGCGAGAAATACGTTGTCTGCAACACCGACGAAGGCGAACCCGGCACCTTCAAAGACCGCGACATCATCCTGTACAACCCCCATGCCCTCATCGAAGGCATGATTATCGGCGGCTACGCCATGGGCGCGGCCGCAGGCTACAACTACATCCACGGCGAAATTTTTGAGGGCTACCAACGCTTTGAACAAGCCCTCGCCCAAGCCCGCGCCGCCGGCTATCTCGGCCAAAACATCCTCGGCAGCGGCTTCAACTTCGAGCTCTACGCCCACCACGGCTACGGCGCATACATCTGCGGCGAAGAAACCGCCCTGCTCGAAAGCCTCGAAGGCAAAAAAGGCCAGCCCCGCTTCAAGCCCCCCTTCCCCGCCTCCTTCGGCCTGTTCGGCAAGCCCACCACCATCAACAATACCGAAACTTTCTCCTCCGTCCCCTTCATCATCCGCGACGGCGGAAAAACCTTTGCTGACAAAGGAATAGAAAACGCAGGCGGCACCAAACTGTTTTCCATCTCCGGCCACGTCGAACGCCCCGGCAACTACGAAGTCCCCCTCGGCACCCCCTTTGCCGAGCTGCTCGAAATGGCCGGCGGCATGAAAAACGGCAAAAAACTCAAAGCCGTCATCCCCGGCGGCTCCTCCTCGCCCGTCATCCCCGGCGACGTCATGATGACGCTGAACATGGACTACGACTCCATCGCCAAAGCCGGCTCCATGCTCGGCTCCGGCGCAGTCATCGTCATGGACGAAGACGTCTGCATGGTCAAAGCCCTCGAACGCCTCAGCTACTTCTACTTTGAAGAATCCTGCGGCCAATGCACCCCCTGCCGCGAAGGCACCGGCTGGCTCTACCGTATCGTCCACCGCATCGTCAACGGCCAGGGAAAAATGGAAGACCTCGACCTGCTCGAATCCGTCGGCAACAACATGGCCGGTCGCACCATCTGCGCCCTAGCCGACGCCGCCGTCTTCCCCGTGCGCGGCTTTATGAAACACTACCGCGACGAGTTCATCCACTACATCGAACACGGCAAACCGATGAAAGCGCACAAATGGTGTTAAAGGCAGCCTGAAAACCCGTAGGTCGGGCATTCATGCCCGACACCCGCCGGAAAAATTGAAAAATGTCGGGCATAAATGCTCGACCTACAAACGCCCAAACTGCAGCAACGGCGTTCCCTCTCCCGCTCGCGGGGAGGGCTAGGGTGGGGGTGGTGGCGCAACAGAAACCCCCACCACCCCCGCCAACAAAAAAAGCGTTTCCGCAGAAACGCACACCCCCACCCCGCCCCCCCCCCCCCGCAGGGCAGGGGAGGGAGGCGGAAGAAACAACCGCCGCCCGAACCCCAACCAGATTCCCGCCTGCGCGGGAATGACGGCAGTAGTAGAAACCTTGTTTTCAGACGGCCTCAAAAGCAGCCTGAAACCCCAAAAAACACCCCCTTCAGGCCGTCTGAAAAACGCATAGCCGCAAGGCAGCCTGAAAGCCAAACCATTACCCAATTAAAAAACCCGTAACTAGGAAACCACCATGTTACAAATCCAGATCGACGGTAAAGAAGTCTCGGTAGAGCAGGGCGCGACAGTGATCGAAGCCGCGCAGAAGCTCGGCACCTACATCCCCCACTTCTGCTACCACAAGAAACTCTCCATTGCCGCCAACTGCCGCATGTGCCTGGTGGAAGTGGAAAAAGCGCCCAAGCCGCTGCCGGCCTGCGCCACGCCGGTAACCGACGGCATGGTGGTGCGCACCCATTCCGAAAAAGCGCGTCAGGCGCAGGAAGGGGTGATGGAGTTCCTGCTGATCAACCACCCGCTCGATTGTCCGGTGTGCGACAAGGGCGGCGAGTGCCAGCTGCAAGACTTGGCAATGGGCTACGGCAAAACCACCAGCCGCTACACCGAAGCCAAGCGCGCCGTCGTCGGCAAAGACATGGGACCCTTGATTTCCGCCGCCGAAATGAGCCGCTGCATCCACTGCTCGCGCTGCGTGCGCTTCACCGAAGAAATCGCCGGTATGCAGGAAATCGGCATTGCCAACCGTGGCGAGCATTCCGAAATCATGCCCTTTATCGGCAAAGCGGTGGAAACCGAGCTTTCCGGCAATGTGATCGATTTGTGCCCCGTCGGCGCACTCACCAGCAAACCCTTCCGCTTCAACGCCCGCTCCTGGGAATTGAACCGCCGCAAATCCGTTTCCGCCCACGATTCCTTGGGCAGCAACCTGATTGTGCAAACCAAAGAGCACACCGTGCGCCGCGTGCTGCCGCTGGACAACGAAGACATCAACGAATGCTGGCTGTCCGACCGCGACCGTTTCGCCTACGAAGGCCTGTACCACGAAAGCCGTCTGAAAAACCCGAAAATCAAGCAGGGCGGCGAATGGATCGATGTCGATTGGAAAACCGCGCTCGAATACGTGCGCAACGGCATCGAGTGCATCGCCAAAGACGGCAACCAAGAACAAATCGGCATTTGGGCGAACCCGATGAACACCGTCGAAGAGCTGTTCCTTGCCAAAAAACTGGCAAACGGCCTGGGCATCACCCACACCGCCAGCCGCCTGCGCGAGCAGGACGGACGCCTCAAAGGCAGCCTGAAAGGCGCGCAGTGGCTCGGCGGCGCGATTGCTGACTTAAACGACGCGGGCGCGGTGCTGGTTATCGGCGCGAACCTGCGCAAAGAACAGCCGCTCTTAACTGCCCGCCTGCGCCGCGCGGCAGGCAACGGCTCGCAGGTGAGCATTGTCGCCGCCAATAAAGAACAGCTGTTTATACCGCTGCTGGCACAAGAAACCGTACACCCCGCGCAGTGGGCAGACTGCCTGAAAAACCTCGCCGCCGATTTGGAAAACGGCATCGCAGGCAGCCTGAAAAATGCCGAAAAAGCCTTTGTGCTGCTCGGCGCGGACGCGCAGAACCACCCCGACTATGCCGCCGTGTATGCCGCCGCGCAGGAATTGGCGGACGCCACCGGCGCAAGCCTCGGCATCCTGCCGCAGGCGGCCAACAGCGTCGGCGCCGACGTGTTGGGCTTTGACGGCGGCAGCATCACCGAGATGCTCGCCCAGCCCAAACAGGGCGTGCTGCTGTTGAACGTCGAACCCGAAATCGACGTGGCAGGCGGCGCGGCGGCCGTGGCCGCGCTCAAACAGGCCAAAAGCGTGATGGCGTTTACCCCGTATGAGAGCGACACCCTGCTCGATGTGTGCGACATCCTGCTGCCCATCGCCCCGTTTACCGAAACTTCCGGCAGCCTCATCAATATGGAAGGCCGTCTGCAATCCTTCTACGGTGTCGTTCAGGGCTACGGCGAAAGCCGCCCGCTGTGGAAAATCCTGCGCGTGCTGGGCAACCTGCTCAATATCGACGGCTTCGACTACGACAGCACCGAAGAGATTTTGAAAGACGCGCTGGATGCCGAAAGGCTGCCTGAAAAACTGAATAACCGCGCGAACGGCAGCTTCGACACTATTCAGACGGCCTCAAAACTCACCCGCATCGGCGGCGTGGGCGTGTACCACACCGACGCCATCGTGCGCCGCTCCGCCCCCTTACAGGAAACTTCGCACGCGCAGATTCCCGCTGCCCGCGTCCACCCGCAGACGCTGGCCGATCTGGGGCTGGCAGGCGCATCCGAAGCCGTCGCCAAACAAAACGGCGCGGCCGTGCGCGTGCCGCTGGAAGCGGACGGCACGCTGCCGCAAAACGTGGTGCACCTGCCGCTGCACCCGGCCAACGCCGCGCTCGGCGGCCTGATGAACGCCATCGTATTGGAAAGGGCATAACAAATGCAGGAATGGTTCCAAACCCTGTTTTCCGGCTGGTTCGGCCCGATGGGCAGCGACATCGGCCTGATCGTGTCGGTAATCGTCAAAATCGTCATCATCTTGATTCCGCTGATTCTGACTGTGGCGTATCTGACCTATTTCGAGCGCAAAGTCATCGGCTTTATGCAGCTGCGCGTCGGCCCCAACGTAACCGGCCCCTGGGGGCTGATCCAGCCGTTTGCCGACGTGTTCAAACTGCTGTTCAAAGAAGTAACCCGCCCCAGCAGCTCGAACAAATGGCTGTTCTACATCGGCCCCATGCTCTCGCTCGCGCCCTCCTTCGCCGCCTGGGCGGTGGTGCCGTTTTCCGACAAATGGCTCTTGACCAATGTGGACGTGAGCCTGCTGTACATCCTGATGATTACTTCGCTGTCGGTGTACGGCGTCATCATCGCGGGCTGGGCAAGCAACTCCAAATACGCCTTTCTCGGCGCGATGCGCTCCTCCGCGCAGACCATTTCCTACGAAATCGCCATGTCCGCCGCCCTCGTGTGCGTGATTATGGTGTCCGGCAGCCTGAACTTTAACGAAATCGTCGCCGCGCAGGCCAAAGGCATCGCCGGAGGCTCCATCTTCTCGTGGAACTGGTTTACCCTGTTTCCCGTATTCCTCGTGTACCTGATTTCCGCCGTGGCCGAAACCAACCGCGCCCCGTTTGACGTGGCAGAGGGCGAGAGCGAAATCGTCGCCGGTTTCCACGTCGAATACTCCGGCTTCGCTTTCGCCCTATTTTTCCTAGCCGAATACATTTTTATGATTTTAATCGGCGCGCTCACCTCCATCATGTTCCTCGGCGGCTGGCTCTCCCCCTTCCCGCAAAGCTGGGGCATCATCGGTACCCCCAGCGCAATCTGGATGTTCGCCAAAATGGCGATGGTGCTGTACGGCTACCTGTGGATACGTGCCACCTTCCCGCGCTACCGCTACGACCAAATCATGCGCCTCGGCTGGAAAGTGCTGATTCCCGTGGGCTTTATCGCCATCGTCGTGTACGCCGTATGGATGGCCACCCCGCTGAGTTTGTGGAAGTGATTGAGGCCGTCTGAAAACCCGAAACTGCCGTCATTCCCGCGCAGGCGGGAATCTTGGCGGCGCAACAGCAAGGGCGGCCAGCCCCAACCGCCGCCCAAACCCCAAACCGGATTCCCGCCTGCGCGGGAATGACGGGAGAAGAAACCAAGTAGGGTGTGCGGCTCCGCCACGCACGCGGAAAGCAAAAGCAGCCTGAAACGCAACAGGCCGTCTGAAAAGCAAACACCAAACCCAACACCAAAATCCCCCCAAACCGGAGGAGACAAACCCAAATGGCAAACCTAGTCAAAACCTTCCTGCTCGGCGAACTTGTTAAAGGTATGGGCGTAACGCTCAAAAACTTCTTTGCCCGCAAAGACACGATTTACTTCCCCGAAGAAAAAACCCCGCAATCCGTGCGCTTTCGCGGCCTGCACGCCCAACGCCGCTATCCGAACGGCGAAGAGCGCTGCATTGCCTGTAAACTGTGCGAAGCCGTCTGCCCCGCCATGGCCATCAACATCGAATCCGAAGAGCGCGAAGACGGCACCCGCCGCACCACCCGCTACGACATCGACCTGACCAAGTGCATCTTCTGCGGCTTCTGCGAAGAAGCCTGCCCCACCGACGCGATTGTGGAAACCCACATCTTCGAGTACCACGGCGAGAAAAAGGGCGACCTGCACTTCACCAAACCCATGCTGCTGGCCATCGGCGACCAATACGAAGAAGAAATCGCCAAACGCAAAGCCGCCGACGCGCCGTACCGTTGAGGCAGCTTGAAAGGCAAAAGGTTACCTGAAAACCTTAAACTGCCGTCATTAGTGAGTAGGTCGGGCACTTATGCCCGACAAACACCGGCAATAGAAAAATATCTGCCGTCATTCCCGCGCAGGCGGGAATCTTGGCGGCACAACAGCAAAGGCGGCCAACCCCAACCGCCGCCCGCCTCAACCAAGATTCCCGCCTGCGCGGGAATGACGGGGCAGAAAAACCAAACGCAGCAAGGTAGGTTGGGTTGCAAACCCAACAGCCATGCCGAACCGAAAACCATGTTGGGTCAAGACCCAAGCTACAAAGCTGAAATCGTAAAAACCACAGCAACATCATCCCCTCTCACGCTTGCGGGGGAGGGCTAGGGTAGGGGCGGCGGCGCAACAGAAACACCCGCCACACCCGCCAACGAAAAAAAGCGTTTCTGCCGAAACGCCCACCCCCACCCCGACCCTCCCCCGCAGGGCAGGGGAGGGAGACAGAAGCAACCAACCGCCGCCCGAACCCCAACCAAGATTCCCGCCTGCGCGGGAATGACGGGATTGAAGTAAAGTAGGTCGGGCATTTATGCCCGACAAACGCCGGCCAATTTGAAACATGTCGGGCATCAATGCCCGACCTACAAACTGAAAACACAAGTAACGTAGGGTGTGTGGCTCCGCCACGCACGCGGCAAAGCAAAAGCAGCCTGAAACGCAAAAGGCAGCCTGAAATCCAAACAGGAGCAGCACCATGAGCAAAACCCTCGTTATCGCCGCGCACCCGAACATCGCGCAGTCCGCCGTCAACAAACGCTGGCTTGCCCAATTGCGCCGATACCCCGAACGCTTTACCGTGCACGAGCTTTACGCCGCCTACCCCGACGGCAAAATCGACATCGCCGCCGAACAGCGGCTGGCAGACGCGCATCAGGCTTTGGTATTGCAGTTTCCCGTGTATTGGTTCAACGCCCGTTTGAATTGTCCCTGCGCTACTGCAACGCCGACTACCGCCCGATGTTTGCCTTCCACACCATCGACAGCAACGCGGGCTACACCGAAGCCGCTTTGCAGGCGATAGAGCAAAGCGCGACGGATTATGTGGCGTGGCTGGATGCGCCGGCGCAGGCAGCTTAAAACCGTAAAAGGCTACCTGAAAAACCAAACAGGCCGTCTGAAACCCATAGCCATGCAGCCGGGGAAAGCCTGAAAGGAAAAATAAAATGTTTAAAATCATTATGCTGGTAAAGAAGAAACCCGAACTCGACACCGAGGCATTTATCGCCCGCTGGCAGCAGCATTCTGAAAAAGTGCTGGGTTTGAAGGACGTACTGAATATCCGCCATTACGCCAAAACGCTGCCGTTTCAGGCCGGTGCGCAACCTGCCACCCAGCGCGGCACGCTGCCGTTTGCGTTTGATGCGATGGGCGAGCTGTGGTACGACAGCCGCAACGATTTCCAACGCGCCCGCGAAACCGAAGCAGGGCAGGCGGCACTGGCCGCACTGCGCGAGAATGAAGCCGAGTTCGTGGATTTGCAGCATTCCGTCATGTGGTTTGGCGAAGAAGAGCGCGTGATTTGAAGTCAAAGGCAGCCCAGACCCCAAAAAAAGGCCGTCTGAAAAGCATTGAAAAACCTCCACCGGAAAGACCTGTATGAGCTTCCAACTGATTATGTTCTACACCCTCGCCGCCATCATCCTGTTCGGCGCGCTGAAAACCGTAACCGTGAAAAACCCGGTGCATGCCGCGCTGTATCTGGTGCTCACTTTCTGTATGAGCGCGATGATGTGGATGCTGATGCAGGCCGAATTCCTCGGCATCACGCTGGTGGTGGTGTATGTGGGCGCGGTGATGGTGCTGTTCCTGTTCGTGGTGATGATGCTCAACATCGACGTGGAGGAAATGCGCAAAGGCTTCTGGCGCAACGCGCCGGTGGCCGCCACCGTCGGCGTGCTGATGGCCGTCGCCCTCATCCTGATACTGGTGTCGCCCAAAACCAACCTCGCCGCCTTCGGCGCAATGGTCGACGTGCCCGCCGACCACAGCAATGTGCGCGAACTCGGCCGCCAGATTTACACCACCTATATGCTGCCCTTCGAGCTGGCCGCCGTGCTGCTGCTGCTCGGCATGGTCGCCGCCATCGCCCTCGTGCACCGCAAGTCGAACAACCCCAAACGCATGGATCCGGCCGAGCAGGTGAAAGTGGACGCCTCCAAAGGCCGCATGAAACTGGTGAAAATGCAGCCGATGGTGCAAACCCCGTCCGTTCCCGAAACCCCCGAAACCGCCGCCGAGGAGGGCAAAGCATGATTACGCTCACACACTATCTGGTACTGGCCGCGCTCCTGTTCGGCATCAGTGCGATGGGCATTTTTATGAACCGCAAAAACGTGCTGGTATTGCTGATGTCGATCGAGCTGATGCTCTTGGCGGTGAATTTCAACTTTATCGCCTTTTCGCAATACCTCGGCGACACGGCGGGGCAGATTTTCGTGTTTTTCGTCCTCACCGTCGCCGCCGCCGAAAGCGCGATCGGTTTGGCGATTATGGTGCTGGTGTACCGCAACCGTAAGAGCATCAACATCACCGATTTGGACAGCCTGAAAGGGTAGGGCGGACGTAGGTCGGATACTTATATCCGACAGACGCCCCACGGCGGCCTCAAAGGCAGACTGAAAACAAGCAACGCGAGTTTCAGCGAAGCTAAAACCCATTTCCCCGTGCGGGAAAACGTCGGATACAAGAATCCGACCTACGCAAAGGCCGTCTGAAAAACCGTAGCGAGTAGGTCGGGCATTTATGCCCGACAAACGCCGGCAAATGTGAAAAATGTCGGGCATAAATGCCCGACCTACAAAACTAAAACCCGCAAACAGCCGCCCCACCACAGACGTCATTCCCGCGCAGGCGGGAATCTCGGTGGAATTGAACGAATGCAGGTTTAAACCGCCGATTGTTGAAGCCCAAACAAGATTCCCGCCTGCGCGATATTCCCGCCTGCGCGGGAATGACGGCGGTAGAAATAACACCATTTTCAGACGGCCTCAAAGGCAGCCTGAAAACACAAGCAACCGTAGGTCGGATACTTGTATCTGACAGCCGCCCCAAGCGGCAGCAAGGCAGCCTGAAACCTCATTTCCCCGCGTGGGAAAACGTCGGATTCAAGAATCCGACCTACGCAAAAGGCCGTCTGAAAAGACCGCCCGCAACCCGAGATTAAAAGTTCAACCCCTAAGGTTCACAACATGACTGATATGACTTTATACCTCACCATCGCCCTTCTGCCGCTGGCGGGCTCGCTGCTGGCGGGGCTGTTCGGCAATAAAATCGGCCGCGCAGGGGCGCATTCGGTAACGATACTCGGCGTGGCGGTGTCGGCCGTGTTGTCCGGCTGGGTGTTGTGGGGCTTTATCGACGGCTCGCGCGCCAAGTTTGACGAAAACGTCTATACCTGGCTGACAATGGGCGGCATTGATTTCTCGGTCGGCTTTCTGGTCGATTCGATGACGGCGATGATGATGGCGGTGGTCACCGGCGTGTCGCTGATGGTGCATATCTACACCATTGGCTATATGCACGACGAAGAAGTCGGCTACCAACGCTTTTTCAGCTATATCTCCTTGTTTACATTCAGCATGCTGATGCTGATTATGTCCAACAACTTCATCCAGCTTTTCTTCGGCTGGGAAGCGGTGGGCTTGGTGTCGTATCTGTTGATCGGTTTCTATTTCAAAAAACCGTCGGCCACCTTTGCCAACCTGAAAGCGTTTTTGGTCAACCGCGTCGGCGACTTCGGCTTTGTGCTGGGCATCGCGCTGGTGCTGGCCTATTTCGGCGGCAGCCTGCGCTACGCCGACGTGTTCGCCTATCTGCCGCAGGTGCAAAATGCCACCATCGAGCTGATTCCGGGCGTGCAGTGGTCGCTGGTTACCGTAACCTGCCTGCTGCTGTTTGTCGGCGCGATGGGTAAATCCGCCCAATTCCCGCTGCATGTGTGGCTGCCCGACTCGATGGAAGGCCCGACGCCGATTTCCGCGCTGATTCACGCGGCCACCATGGTTACCGCCGGTCTGTTTATGGTGTCGCGTATGTCGCCGATTTACGAATTGAGCAGCACCGCCTTGAGCGTGATTATGGTCATCGGCGCGATTACCGCGCTGTTTATGGGCTTTCTCGGCACGATTCAAAACGACATCAAACGCGTGGTGGCCTATTCCACCCTGTCGCAGCTCGGCTATATGACCGTGGCGCTGGGCGCGTCGGCCTACTCCGTGGCCATGTTCCATGTGATGACCCACGCCTTCTTTAAAGCCCTGCTGTTTCTCGCCGCCGGCAGCACCATCATCGGCATGCACCACGACCAAGACATGCGCCATATGGGCAACCTGAAAAAATACATGCCCATCACTTGGCTCACTATGCTGCTGGGCAATCTGGCACTTATCGGCACGCCCTTCTTCTCCGGTTTCTACTCCAAAGATTCCATCATCGAAGCGGCCAAACTCAGTAACCTACCCGGCAGCGGCTTTGCCTACTTCGCCGTACTCGCCAGCGTGTTTGTAACCGCGTTTTACGCGTTCCGCCAATACTTTATGGTCTTCCACGGCAAGGAAAAATGGCGCGAGCTGCCCGAGCACCACGACGACCACCATTCAGACGGCCACCATCACGGCCTGGGCAAAAACGACAATCCGCACGAAAGCCCGCTGGTCGTTACCCTGCCGCTGATTCTGCTTGCGATTCCGTCCGTCATCATCGGCTACATCGCCATCGAACCCATGCTCTACGGCGATTTCTTCAAAGACGTGATTTTCGTCAACGCCGACGCGCATCCGACCATGCACATTATGAAAGAAGAGTTCCACGGCGCATTGGCAATGGTGTCGCACAGCCTGCATTCGCCCGTCCTCTATCTCGCTATCGCAGGCGTATTGAGCGCATGGCTTTTGTACGTCAAACTGCCGCACCTGCCCGCCAAAATCGCGCAGGCGTTCCGTCCGGTTTACGTTTTGTTTGAAAACAAATACTACCTCGACGCCCTTTATTTCAACGTCTTCGCCAAAGGCACGCGCGCATTGGGCAACTTCTTCTGGAAAGTCGGCGATACCGCCATTATCGACAACGGCATTGTCAACGGCTCCACCAAACTGGTCGGCGCGATTGCCGCGCAGGTACGTAAAGTACAAACCGGCTTTATCTACACCTACGCCGCCGCTATGGTGTTCGGCGTATTGGTCCTGCTCGGCATGACCTTCTGGGGCTTGTTCAGATAAAGGCAGAGTTTCAGACGACTTGTCCGTAGTCGGTTTAGAGGTCGTCTGAAAAGAACCATTCAAGTTGTAGGTCGGATACTTGTATCCGACATGAAAAAGAAAATAGTGCAGCGTGTCGGATTCGAGAATCCGACCTACGGCATATCGGGATTTCAGGTAAGGATGAGATTTTCAGACGACGTTTAGGTCGTCTGAAAAAGGAAACACGAGAAACAATGGTTGAAGACAAATTACCGCAAACCCTAGACGAAGTCCGCGAAGCCATCGACGGTTTGGACAAGGAATTAATAGAATTACTTGCCCGCCGGCAGAAGCTGGTACGGCAGGCAGGCCGTCTGAAACCTAAAAACGATGTGCAGGCGGTTTCCGCGCCCGAACGGGTAGCTCAAGTGATTGCCTCGCGCCGTGCCTATGCCGAAAAGGTCGGTTTGTCGCCCGAAGTAGCCGAAGCAGTTTGGCGCAGCATGATTGATGCGTTCATTAAACTTGAGATGGAAACCAACCGTACCGACGGGGCGTAGCCAACATTTCGGTCATAATTGATTTACTTGGATAGATACTGAGTTTGCCGACCGCCGTCATTCCCGCGCAGGCGGGAATCCAGACCTACCGGCGCGTAAAACTGTCAAGGAAAAAGGCTTCCTAAAATCTACGTTCTGGATTCCCGCCTGCGCGGGAATGACGGGATTTAATAAACAGTTGTATCGACAGGTTTATCTAGATACAGAATCAAAGAGGCGCGAAAATGCCCGATACACAAACCATCCGCTCCGCCGAATTTACCGCTTCCCGTGCATGGGGCGCACTCGACATCGCCGATATGAACGGCATCACCGTGCGCCTGCACTGGACGGACCAGCCCTACAAATGGCACATCAACGACGGCGAGGAAGTGTTTGCCGTGATGGACGGCGAAGTCGATATGCACTACCGAGAAAACGGTGAAGAACATATCGTTCGGTTGAAAAGCGGCGACATCTTCTACGCAGGAATCGGCACGGAACACGTCGCCCATCCGTGCGGCGAAGCGCGGATTTTGGTGATCGAGAAAGAAGGCAGTGTTTGAGGTCGTCTGAAAAGAAGGTTTCAGGCGGCAATGGAATGAAAGAATGACGGCAGATATACGTTTTTCTTGATTCCGCCATACGCAAAATACACATAATCTTTTTCAGACGACCTCTTAAAACGTCGTCTGAAAAACCAACCCTCACAACTATATTTTTATTTTACCCACAGGTTAACCACTATGTTTTCCAACTACCTACTCAGCTTGGCAATATGGATACCCATCGCTGCGGGCGTGCTGGTTTTGGCGACGGGGCCGGACAGCCGTGCGCCGCTTGCCCGTATGCTCGCTTTAATCGGTGCGCTTGCCGGTTTCTTGGTAACGCTGCCCTTGTTTACGGGTTTCGACCGTTTGAGCGGCGGCTATCAGTTTACCGAGTTCCACGAGTGGATTCCGCTTTTGCGCATCAACTACTCGCTGGGCGTGGACGGTATTTCGGTGCTGTTTGTCATCCTCAACGCCTTTATCACGCTGATGGTGGTGCTGGCGGGCTGGGAAGTGATTCAGAAACGCCCCGCGCAGTATATGGCAGCCTTCCTGATTATGAGCGGCCTGATTAACGGCGCGTTTGCGGCGCAGGATGCCCTGCTGTTTTACGTGTTCTTCGAGGGCATGCTGATTCCGCTGTATCTGATTATCGGCGTGTGGGGCGGCCCGCGCCGCGTGTATGCGTCGGTGAAGCTGTTTCTCTATACGCTGATGGGTTCGCTTTTGATGCTGGTGGCTTTGGTTTACCTGTCGTATCAGGCGGGCGGCAGCTTTATGATTGCCGATTTCCAAAACCTGAAACAGATTCCGCTCGGTATCCAACAGCTTTTGTTTGTGGCGTTTTTCCTGTCGTTTGCCGTGAAAGTGCCGATGTGGCCGGTGCACACCTGGCTGCCGGACGCGCACGTCGAAGCCCCCACGGGCGGCTCGATGGTGCTGGCGGCGATCACGCTGAAAGTGGGCGCATACGGTTTCCTGCGCTTTATCCTGCCGATTCTGCCCGACGCGTCGCGTTATTTCGCGCCGGTGATTGTGGTGTTGAGTCTGATTGCGGTGATTTACATCGGCATGGTCGCGCTGGTGCAGACCGATATGAAAAAACTGGTGGCGTATTCGTCTATCAGCCATATGGGTTTCGTTACGCTGGGCATGTTCCTGTTTCTTGACGGCCGTCTGAACGACTGGGCGGTGAAGGGCGCGATCATGCAGATGATTTCGCACGGCTTTGTTTCCGCCGCGATGTTTATGTGCATCGGCGTGATGTACGACCGCCTGCACACGCGCAATATCGCCGATTACGGCGGCGTGGTGAACGTGATGCCCAAGTTTGCCGCCTTTATGATGCTGTTCGGCATGGCCAACGCCGGCCTGCCCGCCACTTCCGGCTTTGTCGGCGAGTTTATGGTGATTATGGGCTCGGTGGCAGTGAACTTCTGGGTCGGCCTGTTGGCTGCCATTACGCTGATTTTGGGCGCGTCTTACACGCTGTGGATGTACAAGCGCGTGATTTTCGGCGCCATTACCAACCCGCACGTGGCCGAAATGAAAGACATCAACGCCCGCGAGTTTCTGATTCTGGCCGTGCTGGCCGTTACCGTGCTGGGCATGGGTTTATGGCCGGAGCCGTTTATCGCGGTGGTGCATCAGGCCGCCAACGACTTGATGGCACATGTGGCGCAAAGCAAGATTTGAGGTGTGTGAATGAATACGACTAGTTTGAACCTGCTCCCCGCACTGCCCGAAATCGTGCTGCTGTGCGGCCTCTCGGCGGTATTGCTGATTGATTTGTGGCTGCCGGAAAAACGGCGCGGCGTTACCCATTATTTGAGCCTGCTGGTGTTGGCACTGACGGCGGCCGCGCAATGTTATGTGCCTGCCGCTTCCGCCAGTATTTTCAGCGATATGTATGTTTCAGACGGCCTCTCGCGTCTGGCCAAGCTCACCATGTATGCCGCGCTGGCCGCCGCCTTCGTGTATGCCAAGCCGTATAATAAAGCGCGCAAAATATTCAGCGGCGAGTTCTACACCCTCTCGCTGTTCGGCCTCTTGGGCATGAGCGTGATGGCCAGCGCGGGGCATTTCCTCGTCGCCTACATCGGCCTGGAACTCCTGTCGCTGTCGCTCTACGCCCTCATCGCCCTGCGCCGCGATTCCGGCCGCTCCGCCGAAGCCGCGCTCAAATACTTCGTGCTCGGCGCGCTCGCCTCCGGCCTGCTGCTCTACGGCATTTCCATGATTTACGGCGCAACCGGCTCGCTCGATTTCGCCACCGTCCTCGCCAACAGCTACAACGGCCTCGAAAGCTCGTGGCTGATGAAACTCGGCCTGGTGTTCGTCGTCGTGGCCGTGGCCTTCAAACTCGGCGCCGTGCCCTTCCACATGTGGGTGCCCGACGTATACGAAGGCGCGCCCACCTCCGTAGCTGCCATCGTCGGCAGCGCGCCGAAAATGGCCGCCGCCGTGTTCGCCGCCCGCATCCTCTACGGCGCGATGAGCAACGAACACGGCGACTGGACGCAGATGCTGGTCATCCTCGCCGTCGCCTCCCTGCTGATCGGCAACCTCGCCGCCATCATGCAGACCAACATCAAACGCATGCTGGCCTACTCCACCGTGTCGCACATGGGCTTCGTGCTGATGGGCTTCCTCGGCGGCAGCGTCAGCTTCTCCTCCGGCCTCTACTACGCCCTGACCTACGTCGCCACCGCCCTCGTCGGCTTCGGCGTGCTGATGCAGCTTTCCGACGAAAACGCCGAATGCGAAAACATCAGCGATCTGGCCGGCCTCAACCAGCGCAACGCCTGGTATGCCTTCCTGATGCTGCTCACCATGTTTTCCATGGCCGGCATCCCGCCGCTGGTCGGCTTCTACGCCAAGCTGCAAGTCATCCAAATGCTGGTGGGCAAAGGCTATGTGTGGCTGGCCGTATTTGCCGTGGTGATGTCGCTGATCGGCGCGTTCTACTACCTGCGTGTCGTGCGCAGCATCTATTTTGAAGACCCGCAGGGCGAGCGCGCCCCCGCCGCCAACATCCCCGCCAAAGTGCTGCTCTCGGCCAACGCCCTGCTGCTCTTGGCATGGGGCATCCTGCCGCAAAGCGCGATGGACTGGTGCGTACAGGCCGTACAGTCTGCCGCCGGCTGATACAGCCCGAATAAAGCGAAAGGCCGTCTGAAAACCCGTTTAAAGGTTTTCAGACGGCCTTTTTCATGTTTGCCACCCGGCAGATGTACCGCCCGGCGATTTTTGTTTACAAAGCCTCGATTTTTTTCATCAGTTCACGCAGGGCTTGGGCGCGGTGGCTTTCGCGGTTTTTGATGTCGGGGTCGAGTTCGGCGGCGGTGCAGCCGTGTTCGCGCAGGTAAAAATGCGGGTCGTAGCCGAAGCCGTGTTCGCCTGCGGGCGTGTTTTTCCATTGGCCGCGCCAGATGCCTTCGGCGACGACGGGCTGCGGGTCGTCGGGGTGGCGCACGAGCACGAGCACGCAGACGTAGTAGCAGCTTTTGTCGGCTTTACCGGCCAGATCGGCGGCGAGTTTGGCGTTGTTGGCGGCATCGGATTTTGGGTGTTCGCCGGCGTAGCGGGCGGAGTGGATGCCGGGTGCGCCGCCGAGGGCGTCGGCGCAGATGCCGCTGTCGTCGGCCAGTGCGGGCAGGCCGCTGTGGCGGGCGGCGTGGCGGGCTTTGGCGAGGGCGTTTTCCAAAAAGGTGGGGTGCGGCTCGGGGCATTCGGGGGTGTCGAACTGCGATTGCGGCAGGATTTCGCTGCCGCGCTCGGCAAACAGGCGGGCGAATTCTTTGAGTTTGCCGGCGTTGCCGCTGGCGAGGACGATTTTTTCAAACATGGCGGTTGCTTTCGGATTCGGGGTTCGGCTGCGCCGCAGCGGTGTTTTCAGACGGCCTCTGCGCGGCTTGGGCGCGGGCGTGTTCGCGGACGTAGAGGGCGAGGCCGGTGATTTGGGCGAGGGCGGCGGCGAAGGCGAAGAGGAAGCAGGCGAGGGCGAACTGGCGGCTGCCTGCGGCGAGCAGCCAGCCGCCCGCGCCGACGAGGGCGATGAAGAAGAGGGTAAAGGAGAGGGTGAGCAGCAGGTAGGCGCGGCGTTTGTTCATGGCGGTGGGCAAAAAAAGGCGGGATTATAGCGGATGGGGCGGCGGGTTTGAGGCCGTCTGAAAACGGGTTTTGACGGGCTTGAAACCGTTGCGGCGGTGTTTTTCAGACGGCCTTTCGGGTTTGCGCAGCGGCGCGGAAGCGGTGTTTCAGACGGCCTGTTCCAGCCACACCGCGCTGACCATGCGGCCGGTTTGGCCGTCGCGGCGGTAGGAGAAGAAGGTGTCGCGTTCGATGACGGTGCAGCGGCCGCCGCCGTAAATGCGCGTTACGCCTTCGCGGCGCAGGACGCGGGTGGCGAGGGCGTAGATGTCGGCAAGGTATTTGCCGCCGCCGATGGCGGTGAAGGCGGCTTCGGCGGCGGGGTCGGGGCGGCAGAAGGCATCGCACACGTCTTGGCCGATTTCAAACGCATCCGGGCCGATGGCGGGGGCGAGGTAGGCGAGGATGTCTGCGGGATCGGCTTTCATGGCGGCGACGGTGTTTTGCAGCACGCCGGCGGCCAGGCCGCGCCAGCCGGCATGGGCGGCGGCAACGCAGCGGCCGTCGGCGGTGCAAAAGAGCACGGGCAGGCAGTCGGCGGTCATCACCGCGCAGGCCGCCGTGCCGCCGCAATCGAAGGATGCGTCGGCCTGGGGCGGCTTGCTTAGGGCGGAGGCGGCGGGGACGACGGTTGCGCTGTGGACTTGGTCGAGCCAGGCCAGCGGCACGGGCACGGCGGCTTGGACGAGGGCGCGGTTGTGTGCGACGTGTTCGGGCGCGTCGCCGACGTGCGCGCCGAGGTTGAGCGAGGCATACGGGGCTTGGCTGACGCCGCCGTTGCGGGTGGAAATCAGGGTTTTGACATTGGGGGGCGCGGGCCAGTCGGCATGGAGGAACAGGCCGTCTGAAAGATTCAGGCCGACGGCTTCATTCAGGGTTTTCAACATCTTTGGTTGTTCGCGTAAAAAGTGCGGTTTGTATCACGGCGGCGCGGGGCGCGGCAACCGCAGGCCGTGTTCCGGCTGCTGGCAGGGTTTGGCCGCGCCGAAGCCGCGCTTTCAGACGGCCTCTGTCTGCCGCAGAGACCGTGTCCGCCTTCCCTCCTTAGGAGCATAAACGCGGGGATGACGTTTCCGAAAAACAGAAAACGGCGCGTCTGCCCCGTGTTTTGCCTTATAATGCCGCCCTTTTAGCTTGCCCGGAAACTTTATGCAGAACAGCCGTTTCAACCAAACCGGCCCCAAAATCGGCCTCAGCGTGCGTCTGGCCGAAACGCAGGAAGAAATCGAAGCCGCGCAACGCCTGCGCTACCGCGTGTTCGCGCAAGAGCTGGGCGCGGACATCCAAGGCGTGGACGGCCGCGATACCGACCCCTACGACGAACACTGCCACCACCTGCTCGCCTTCGACGACGCCACCGGCGAAGTCATCGGCTGCTACCGCCTGATCACCGAAGACACCGCCAAAAAGGTCGGCGGCTGGTACAGCGAACACGAATTCGACCTCGCCCCGCTCAAAGACATCCTGCCGCAAACCGTGGAACTCGGCCGCGCCTGCACCCACCCCGACTACCGCCACGGCGGCCTCGTCATGCTGCTGTGGACGGGTTTGGTCAAATTCATGAAAGACGAAAACCTGCGCTTCATGATCGGCTGCGGCAGCATCGAAATGCGCGACGGCGGCCGCGACGCGGCGGGTCTGTACCACATCCTCAAAACCAAACACCTCGCCCCCGAACAATGGCGCGTGCGCCCGCTCAACCCCTTGAAATGGGAAGAAATCACCCCGTCCGAACAGCCCGAAACCCCCGCCCTGATCAAAGGCTACCTCAAAGCCGGCGCATGGTTTTGCGGCGAACCCTGCGTCGACGAAGCCTTCAACTGCGCCGACGTGCTCATCATGATGGACATCACGCAGCTCAGCGACCGCTATCTGCAAAAATTCGCCCCCAAACCCTGACCGCAACCAAACCATAAGGCCGTCTGAAAAACGAAAAACGCCTTTTCAGACGGCCTCATAATATAAAAAAACGCCCGACATGAACCCCTTCCGCTTCCCGTTCCGCCTCTTTTGCATCGGCCTGTGCCTGATTTACGGCGCACTCGAAATGCTCCTCCTCTTCCCCCTCTACACCCCGCGCCGCAAACTGCGCGCCATCCAAATCTGGTCGCACCGCGTGCTCGCCTCCTGCGGCATGAAACTGTCCGTCTTCGGCGGCCTGCCCTCCGAAGCGCACGGCCAAATGCTCATCTGCAACCACATCTCCTGGCTCGACATCATGGCCATCAACGCCGCCTTCCCCGGCCGCTTCGTCGCCAAAGACGACGTGGCCAAATGGCCGCTGGTCGGCTACCTCGCCACCCAGGCGCGCACCGTTTACGTCGCCCGCAAAAAAGGCAGCGGCGGCAACAGCGAAAAAATCCGCAACGTAACCCAGGCTCTCAAAGACGGCGACACCGTAACCCTGTTCCCCGAAGGCACCAGCAGCGAAGGCCGCACCATCCTCCCCTTCAAAACCAGCTTCTTCCAGGCCGCCGCCGATGCGCAAGTGCCGCTCGTCCCCGTGCTCTGCCGCTACCCCAACCCCGACGGCAGCAGCCCCAACCCCCACACCGCCTACTACGGCGACATCAGCCTGTGGCAGTCCATCTGCATGGTCATCCGCCAAAAGCAGAGCTGCGTCGAACTGCACTTCCTCCCGCCCGTTTCCCCCGCCGCCGAACGTCAGGAAACCGCCCGCCTGATTCACGACATGCTGACCGCGAAACAGCGCGAATTGGGTTGAAACGCCTGTTCGCCAAACAGGCCGTCTGAAAAACCGCAAAATCCGGTTTTGGCTGCGCCGAAGCTGCGTTTTCAGACGGCCTCTCCATATTGCCGTGCTAAAATCCTCACCCTTTTCAAACTATTATCCAAACCGCCATGCACGCTTCCGAACCCGAACCCGAAACCGAAAATCTTTCAGACGGCCACGAATACCTCGCCAATAATCCCGACTTCCCCGCCAAAACCATCGTCGCCACGCTGTTTGTCGGCGCGTTTTTCGGCTATCTCAACGACACGCTGCTCAATGTCGCGCTTACGCCGATTATGAAGGATTTTGCCGTCGACAAAACCACCGTGCAGTGGCTGACGACGGGCTTTCTGCTGGTGATGGGCGCGTTTACGCCGATTACGGCGGGCGTGATCCAATGGTTTGAAACGCGCAAAATGGTGCTGTTTACCCAGGCCACTTTTCTGGCCGGTTCGCTGGTGTGCGCCTTTGCGCCCACGTTTGGCGCGCTGGTGGCGGGGCGGATGGTGCAGGCGGTGTCGGCGGCGTTTTTCGTGCCGCTCTTGTTTAACGGCATTTTGTCGATTTATCCGCCACAGAAACGCGGCACGGCGATGGGCGTGATCACCATGATGTTCACCGCCGCGCCCGCGATGGGGCCGACGCTCTCGGGCATCATCATCGACCACACCCACTGGCGCGTGCTGTTCGGCTTTACCGCGCCGTTTATGCTGGCGGCGATGGTGCTGGTGGGCAAATTCCTCACCGTCAACCTGAGCAGCATCACCCGCCCGAAAATCGACGCGCTCTCGGCGGTGCTGTCCATCGCGGGCTTCGGCGGGCTGGTGTACGCCAGCAGTAATTTTGCCTCGCTGCCGCTGGTGCAGTTCGCGCTGCTTTCGGCGGGGTCGGTGTTTCTGATCGGCTGGTTTGCGCACCGCCAGTTCCGCCTGGCCACGCCGCTGCTCAATCTGCGGGCGTTCGGTTACGCGCAGTTCCGCTACTGCGTGCTGATACTGGCGGGCGGCGTGTTTCTGTTTTTGGGGCTGGAACTGATGATGCCGATGTACACCCAGCAGGTGCCGCTGCTCACCGGTACGGCCACGGGGCTGATCCTGATGCCCGCCAGCATCGCCCAGGCCGTCGCCGCGCCGCTTTTTGGCAGGCTGCTCGACAAAAAGGGCGGGCGTTTTACCGTGCTGCCCGCCACCGTGATGCTGCTGGTGTCGCTGGCGGTGCTGTGGCTGTTTTTGCGGATTGACACGCAGGTGGTGGTGCTGTCGGCCATGTTCACGCTGCTGGCGGTGTCCGTTTCCGCCCGCATTACCGGCGAAACCCACGGCCTGAACGCGCTGCCGAAAAACCTGAATCCGCACGGCGCGGCCATCCTCACTACCCTCAACCCCATCGCGGGCGCGATCGGCGCGGCGTTTTTTGTCGGTGCGACCAATATCGGCGAAAAAATGTCTTCCGCCGCCACCGCGCAGGCCAAAATGCTCGACGGCATCCATCTGGCGATGGGCTGCGCGCTGGTGCTGGCGGCGGCGATGGTGTTTGTGGCAACGAAGATCAGGGCAAACAAGCGCGGCTGAATGCGGAAAAGGCCGTCTGAAAACCGATAAAACGGGTTTCAGACGGCCTTTCTCGCTAAGGTAGGGTGTGTGGCTTTGCCACGCACGCGGTTTGCGCGGGGAACGCGGGATTCGTTGCAAGACATAGAACGCGTGCGCCGCACTCTGCCCGAATATCAAAGGCCGTCTGAAAATATGCTTTTCAGACGGCCTCTTGCCTTTGCGCGGCTATTCTTTGCGCGCCGCCTTTTCCGCCAGCCCCGACAAGCCCTGCCGCCGCGCCAGCTCGTTCACCACATCTTCCGCCCGCAGGCCGTGCGCGGCCAGCAGCACCATGCAGTGAAACCACAAATCGGCCACTTCATAGGTCAGGTGCGCCTTGTCGCCGTCCTTCGCCGCCATCAGCACCTCGCCCGCCTCTTCGATTACCTTTTTCAGGATTTTGTCGCTGCCCTTGGCAAAAAGCTGCGCCACATACGAAGCCTCCGGGTCTGCACTCTTGCGCGAGTCGATAACGTCTTGTACTGCTTTTAGAATATCCGTGTTCATTGTGTTTTGCTCCTGTGGTGAAACCGTATTTGAGGCCGTCTGAAAGCCTGTTTTCCGGTTTTCAGACGGCCTGTTTCCAATTATTTACCGCGCCTGCCCGTGCGTTTTGCCGTAAATCTCCGCTTCGTCTTTCAACACCGCGTCGGCAATCTGCCAGCGGCCGTCGCGCCACACCTTATAAAAGCAGCTCTGCCGCCCCGTGTGGCAGGCGATGCCGCCGTTTTGTTCGATGCGCATCACCACCGCGTCGCCGTCGCAGTCCAGCCGCAGCTCGCGCACTTTCTGCGTGTGGCCGGATTCTTCGCCCTTCATCCACTGTTTGCGCCGCGAGCGGCTGTAATAGTGCGCGTAGCCCGTCGCGGCGGTTTGCGCCAGGGCTTCGGCGTTCATCCACGCCACCATCAGCACCCGGCCGCTCTGCCAGTCCTGCGCCACCGCGCACACCAATCCGTTTGCGTCAAACTTCACGCCCTGCAACACTGCCTCGTCCATTGCGCCTCCCGTTGTTTTCAGACGGCCTCTCGCCCTCTGCGCCGAAAAAGCGCGATTTTCGCATTCTTCGCGCGGCAACACCAAATGCAAAACCTTGACCCGTCTCCTTTGCGCAGGCGTATAGTTACGCCTCCGAGCAACAACGCAAAAGGAAAAAACCATGGAAACCGTAACCCTCAACATCGGCGGCATGACCTGCGGCGGCTGCGTCAAAAGCGTAACCCGCATTTTGGAAGGCGCGGACGGCGTCAAATCCGTGCAGGTGAGCCTGGACGAGAAAAAAGCCGTCGTCTCCTACGACCCCGCCGCCACCTCGCCCGCCGCCCTGGCCGAAGCAGTGGAAGACGGCGGCTACGACGCCTCGTTCTGATGCTGTTTTGAAACACGGCACAGGCCGTCTGAAAACGTGTTTTCAGACGGCCTTTTCATGCTGATTTTTGTAGGAAAATTTCGTTTTGTGCATAGCGGGCGGCTCGGGCGTAAATCCACCTGTTAACTTTTGTTTTATATTTTCCTTGAATTTTTGTTGATTTTAATATACATTAAAGAACGATAATTTTTCAAACAGCCCCTAAAAAAGGAAATTTAATGAAACGCCGCTTCTCCTCCCTCGCGCTGGCCGCCGCCCTGTCTCTGGGCGCGGCTTCTGTTTATGCCAAGCCCGTGCAGATTACCGACGTGGCCGGCCGCAAAGTAACCGCTGACCTGCCCGCCAAGCGCGTGGTGCTGGGCTTTTATTATCAGGACTACATGGCCGTGGGCGGCAAAAACGCACTGGATAATGTCGTGGGCTTCTCCAAAGCGGTGTGGTCGGATTGGGCACCGGCAAGCTGGGCGGCGTTCAGCAAGGCCGTGCCGAAACTGAACCAGCTTGCCGACGTGGGCGAGGTGGAAGTGGGCACGTTCTCGGTGGAAAAAGTGCTGTCGCTGAAACCCGATCTGCTGGTATTGGCCGACTGGCAGTATCAGGCACTCGGCTCTGATCTCGACCGCATCACCAAAGCGGGCATTCCGATTATCGTGCTGGACTACAACGCGCAAACCGTCGCCAAACACGTCCAGTCCACCAAACTGCTCGGCGCGATCACCGGCCGGCAGCAGAAAGCCGACAAGCTCGCCGCCGACTACAAACGCATTGTCGACAATATCCAAGCCCGCGTGAAAAAAGCCAATCTGCCCAAGCCCAAAGTGTATATCGAGTTTGGCAACAAAGGGCCGGCCGAACACAGCGTAACCTTCGGCAAGAGCATGTGGGGCGCGATGATCAACCAGGTGGGCGGCAACAATATTTCCGCGCCGTTTGTCGAGTTTTACAGCCCTGTGAACCCTGAAAAAGTGCTGGCCGCCAAGCCCGATGTGATCATCATCACCGGCCGCGAAACCGAGCTGAAGAAAAACCCGAGCGCGATGGTCATGGGCTGGGGCATTTCCAAAGCCGAAGCCGAACAGCGTCTGGCGGGCTTTGCCAAACGCCCCGGCTGGGCAAACCTGCCTGCCGTCAAAAACAACCGTCTCTACGGCGCATACCACGCCAATTCGCGCACGCTCTCCGACGGCGCGTCGGTGCAGTTTGTCGCCAAAGCGGTTTACCCCGAGCTGTTTAAAGACCTGAATCCTGAAAAAACCTATATGGATTTCTACCGCCAGAATCTGCCGGTTGTTCCCAACGGCACGTTCTATCTGTATCCGAAAGGCAAGTAAGGCCGTCTGAAAGCCGTGCATGGGCAGGTCGGGCATTCATGCCCGACTGACCGGCCGGCAACGTCAAAAATGTCGGGCATAAATGCCCGACCTACGTTTCTCATTTACCCACTTAATGAAAGCCACAACATGAATGATCCGGTTGTTGCCGAGATAGTGAAAAACCAGCGTGCGCTCGAGCGCAAACGCTGGTTCGTTGTTTTGTCGTTTCTGATTATCTGCGTATTCAGCTTTGTGTTCGACATCGCCACCGGCCCCGCGATGCTGCCCGTGTCCGACGTGGTGAAATCGCTGCTGGACATGGCCGGCGCGGACGAGATGAACCGCGTGATTGTTTACGATCTGCGCCTGCCGATGGCCGTGATGGCTCTGGTAACGGGCGCGGCTTTGGGCGTGGGCGGCGCGGAAATCCAAACCCTGCTCAACAACCCGATGGCCAGCCCCTACACGCTCGGGCTGGCGGCGGCGGCGGGCTTGGGCGCGTCGGTCGTGATTGCGTTTGGCGGTTTCGGCCTGCCCGAAGCCTTTGCCGTGCCCGTGGGCGCGTTTGTGATGACCATGATTGCTTCGGGCATTCTGTTTCTGTTTGCCTCGGCCAAGCGGTTTAACTCGGCCATGCTGGTGCTGGTAGGGATTGCGCTGCTGTTTCTCTTCCAATCGATTCTGTCGCTGATCCAATTTATCGCCGCGCCCGAAATCTCGCAGCAGATTTTGTTCTGGCTGTTCGGCAGCCTCACCAAAGCCAACTGGACAAGCGTGATCGTTACCGCCGCCGTAACCGCCGTGTGCGTGTTTCTGCTCTCGTTCGATATGTGGAAACTCACCGCGCTGCGCTTGGGCGAAGAGCGCGCCAACGGCTTGGGCATCAATTTGCAGATGCTGCGCCTGAAAACGCTGATTCTCGTGGCCGTGATGACCGCCACCGCCATCAGCTTTGTCGGCGTGATCGGCTTTATCGGCCTCGTTGCGCCGCACGTCGCCCGTATTCTCTTGGGCGAAGACCAACGCTTTTTCCTGCCCGGCGCGATGCTGGCGGGCGCGGCATTTCTGTCGGTGGCCAGCGTGCTCTCGAAAGTGATCATCCCCGGCGCACTGTTTCCCGTGGGCATCGTTACGTCTTTCGTGGGCGTGCCGTTCTTCTTCTGGATTGTGTTGACCAAACGATAAGGCCGTCTGAAAAATGTTGAAACTTGAAAACGTACACATCAAACGCGGCGACTACACCGTGGCCGACAACATCAGCCTCACGCTTGAAAACGGCAAAGTCTATTCCATACTCGGCCCCAACGGCACGGGCAAATCCTCGCTGATGAAAACCGTGTTCGGCGAAGTGGCGCACACCGGCCGCATCAGCTACGGCGACGAAGTGTTGAGCAAAATCCACCTTCAACACTGGCGCAAACGCATAGGCTACATGCCGCAGGACACCGCCGCCGAAGCCTCGCTCACCGCGCTCGAAGTCGTGCTGCTCGGGCGCATGGACGCGCTGCATATGCACGTGGGCGACGAACTTCTGCACGAAGCCGCAGGCATCATGGCCGAACTCGGTATCGGCCATCTGGCGCACCGCGACGTGATGCGCCTGAGCGGCGGCCAACGCCAGCTTGTGATGTTTGCCCAAGTGATGCTGCGCCGCCCCGAAATCCTCATGCTCGACGAACCCGTGAGCGCGCTCGATATGCACCACCAGCTCAACCTCTTGGAGCGCGTGGCCGCCTACACCCGCGAACACAATCTCGTTACCCTGATGGTGCTGCACGACCTGAGCCTCGCCGCCCAATTCTGCGACAGCGTGATTCTGCTGGGCGGCGGCAAAGTGCAGGCCGAAGGCCGCCCGCAGGAAGTATTGAACGCCGAACTCATCGGCAATCTCTACAAAGTGGACATCGAACTGCTCTACGACAGCCACGGCCTGCCCGTAATCCGCCCCATGCGGCGCAAACGCGAAACAGAGGCCGTCTGAAAACCGTAGAGTGTGCGGCTCTGCCACGCACGCGGTTTGGTTTGAAGACAGAACCCGTAGGGTGGGTCTCGACCCACCACTTTCCCAATCGGCAACTTTTTTGGCGGGCCAAGACCCACCCTACCAAACCGCCCCGCCGTTTCAGACGACCTCGGCGAAAATTGAAATCTAAACCCCGTTTACAACGCTTAAACCCCGAAAGGAAACCCCATGAAAAAAACCCTCCTCGCCCTCATGCTCGCCGCCTCCGCAGGCGCATTTGCCGCCAACCACGAAGTCAAAATGCTCGATACCGGCAAAGACGGCGGCATGGTCTTCGAGCCAGGCTACGTCAAAGCCCAGCCCGGCGACACCGTAACCTTCAAAGCCGTCAACAGCGGCCACTGGGTGCAGAGCAAAGCCCTGCCCGACGGTGCGGCCGACTTTCTGTCCGAAGACGGCAAAGACTTCACCCTCAAACTCGACAAAGAAGGCGTGTATGTTTACGTGTGCCCGCCGCACCGCATGATGAACATGAGCGGCGTGATTCAGGTCGGCAAGCCCGTCAACAAAGCCAAAGCGCAGGCCGTGGCCGACGAACTCGAAAAACGCGCCATGCAGAACAAAGGCCGTCTGAAAAAATACATGGAACAGGTGAAATAAGCCCCCCACCCTACCCCTCCCCCGCAAGCTGGGGGAGGGAATACGCCGTGCAAACCCGAAAGGTCGTCTGAAACCCCAAAACCGCCCGCCCCGCCGTTATTCCCGCCCAGCCGTCGTCATTCCCGCGCAGGCGGAAATCTGGGCGAAAGACAGGCAAAGGTTTGATTCTGCAAAAATTGTCGAAGCCCAAACAAGATTCCCGCCTGCGCGGGAATGACGGCAAAATTTGTCGGCAAACCCTTTCAGACGACCTATCCCCGCCGACGCAATCCCAAAAAAACCGCCATGCTCGCCATCACCACCTGCCAAACCTATCCCGACCCGCCGCCAAACCTGCTGCCGCTGGCGCAAATCCTTACCCGCAACGGCCTCCCCGCCCGCTTCGATGCTTGGCAAAACCGTCCGAGCGAGCCGTTTGTCCTGCCGCTGTGCGCGTGGGACTACGCCGCCTATCCGACGGCGTTCGCGCAATGGATACGCGAATCCGCCGAGAGCGGGCAGCAGTTTGCCAACCCGCCCGAAATCATGTTGTGGAACATGAACAAAACCTATCTTTGCGACTTGGCCAAACGCGGTGCGGATGTGATTCCGAGCGTGCATACGTCGTCTGAAAGCGAAAACATCCGCCGCACCATGCGGGAAAACGGCTGGCATGAAGCCGTCGTCAAACCCGCAATCGGCCAGAGCGGCGGCGGCGTGGTGCGCGTGCGCGAAGGCGAAATGTTTGAAATTGGACACGCGCCGCAGGGCGTAATCGTGCAGCCCTATATCCGCGACATCGAAACGGCGGGCGAAACCTCGCTGGTGTTTTTCGGCGGCACATTCAGCCACGCCGTGCGCCGACAGCCGCCGCAGGGCGAATGGCGTGCCAATTCCGCCTACGGCGTAGCAATCCTGCCCGAGAGGCCGTCTGAAACCATCATCGCCGCCGCCCGCAGCGTGTTGGATTTGCTGCCCGGCATCCCCGCCTACGCCCGCGCGGACGGCACGATTGTCGGCGACAAGCTGCTGCTGAACGAGCTCGAACTCATCGAACCCGCGCTCTACCTGCACACGGCAGAGAGCGCGGCGGAACGGTTTGCCGAAGTGTTGACCGCATGGATTGAGGCCGTCTGAAAACGTTTTTCAGACGGCCTCAATCCGCCGTTTTACCCGCGCCGCCGCCATATCCGGCATACAGAAAGGCCGTCTGAAAGCGTTTTCGGCTGCGCGTTCAGACGGCCTCTATGCCGACACGGAACAAACACGCCTCCTCCATTCCCGACTATAATCGCCGCGCTTTTTCCGTCTGCCACGCCAACCGCCGCCATGAAAAAAACCGTCCTCGCCGCCCTGCTGCTCACCCCCGCCTTTGCCGCCGCCGCCCCGCTGCCCGAAGCCGTGGCGCACGAGTTGGAAACCCTCGCCTACGTCTGCCGCCTCTCCGGCGGCCGCCCCTACGGCTTCCGCCACGCCGTAGAGCAGGCCGACCTCAACGGCGACGGCATCGACGACTATGTGGTGGACGACGGCGAGCTGCAATGCTACGGCGGCAGCGGCATCTTCGGCAGCAGGCAGGGCGGCGGCGTGAGCGTGTTTGTCGGCCGAGCAGGCGGCGGCGCGGAAAAATCCTTTTTCCACGGCGCGTTCGGCTCGCGCATCGACTACACCGGCAGACACGCCACCGCCTATCTGGGCGTGGCCGGCGCGCTGTGCGGCCAGCGGCGCGAAGACGAAGAACGCTACGGCTACGAAAAATGCAGCCGCCCGCTCAAATGGAACGCGCAGGCGCGGCGGTTTGAAATCGACACCACGGTCAAACGCCCCGTGTGGTACAGATAAACCCGAAAAGGCCGTCTGAAAACCGCGTTTTTCAGACGGCCTCAAACTTTGCCCGAATGCCATTCGGATGCGTTTGCCCGATTCGGCGCAGCTTGTGCAAACGCCCTGAAAAGCCGCGCTTTTATGCTACAATCGTGCGTTAAATTTTCTTTACGGAATCCCACCCATGAGCTTGAAATGCGGCATCGTCGGCCTGCCCAACGTCGGCAAATCCACCCTATTTAACGCGCTCACCCAGTCGGGCATCGAAGCGGCCAACTATCCCTTCTGCACCATCGAGCCGAACGTCGGCATCGTGGAAGTGCCCGACCCGCGCATGGCCGCGCTGGCGAAAATCGTCAACCCGCAGAAAATGCAGCCCGCGATTGTGGAATTTGTGGACATCGCAGGCTTGGTGGCCGGCGCGAGCAAGGGCGAGGGCTTGGGCAACCAGTTTCTCGCCAACATCCGTGAAACCGATGCGATTGTGAATGTCGTGCGCTGTTTCGACGATGAAAACATCGTGCACGTCGCGGGCAAAGTCGATCCCATCGCCGACATCGAAACCATCGGCACCGAGCTGGCTCTGGCCGACTTGGCGAGCGTGGAAAAAGCCATCGTGCGCGAGGGCAAACGCGCCAAATCGGGCGACAAAGACGCGCAAAAGCTGGTCGCCCTGCTCGAAAGCCTGCTGCCGCACTTGAACGAAGGCAAACCCGTGCGCTCCTTCGGCCTCGATGCCGAACAAACCGCGCTGCTGCGCCCGCTGTTTTTGTTAACCGTGAAACCCGCGATGTATGTCGCCAACGTGGCCGAAGACGGCTTTGACAACAACCCGCACTTGGCACGCCTGCAAGAATTGGCCGCCAAAGAAAACGCCCCCGTCGTCGCCCTCTGCGCCGCGATGGAAAGCGAAATCGCCGAACTCGAAGACGAAGAAAAAGCCGAATTCCTCGCCGAAATGGGCTTGGAAGAGCCGGGGCTGAACCGCCTGGTCCGCGCAGGCTACGACCTGTTGGGGCTGCAAACCTACTTCACGGCGGGCGTGAAAGAAGTACGCGCGTGGACCATCCATAAAGGCGACACCGCCCCGCAGGCCGCTGGCGTCATCCACACCGATTTCGAGCGCGGCTTCATCCGCGCCCAAGTGATCGCCTACGAAGATTTCGTTGCCCTCGGCGGCGAAGCCAAAGCCAAAGAAGCGGGCAAAATGCGCGTGGAAGGCAAGGAATATGTGGTGCAGGACGGCGATGTGATGCATTTCCTGTTCAACGTGTAAACAGCAAGGCAGAGGCCGTCTGAAAACCTTTTCAGACGGCCTCAAAACGAGTTTCAAAAAGGATATACGCCATGAAAATCAGCAGTTTCGGCGAAGTATTGTGGGACGATTTCCCCGAGGGCAAAGTGCTGGGCGGCGCGCCGCTCAACGTGTTGGTGCGCCTGAGCGCGCTGGGCGCGGACTGCGCCATCGTCAGCCGCCGTGGCAGCGACGAAGACGGCGAAGAACTGCTGCGCCGCATCGCCGCCAAAAACGTCGCCACCCACCTCATCCAAACCGACCCCGAACACGCCACCGGCCTCGTGAAAGTGTCCATCAACCACGACGGCAGCGGCTCATACGACATCGTTTACCCCTGCGCCTGGGACAAAATCGCCGTGCCCGCCGCCGCCCTCGAACACGTCGCCGACTCCGACGCGCTGGTGTTCGGCAGCCTCTCCTCGCGCGACGCCGCCTCCCGCGCCGCCCTCGACGCCCTGCTGGATGCCGCCCGCTTCAAAGTGTTCGACGTGAACCTGCGCAAACCGCACTACCGGCCCGAGCGCGTGTGCGAACTGATGCGCCGCTCCGACCTGGTCAAACTCAACGACGACGAACTCTACGAGCTGGCCGCCGAACTCGGCTCGCCCTACCACGGCCTCGAACAAAACCTGCACTACCTCGCCCAAGCCGTCGGCGCGCCGCACATCTGCGTAACCCTCGGCGCGCACGGCGCAATCTACTACTGCAACGGCCAAACCCACGCCCACCACGGCTACCGCGTGCAAGTGGCCGACACCGTGGGCGCGGGCGACAACTTTCTCGCCGGCTTCGTCTACAAACTCCTCTCCGGTGCCAGCCCCGCCGACACCCTCGCCTTCGCCTGCGCCTGGGGCGCGCTCGCCGCCTCCCACCACGGCGCAACCCCCGAACTCTCGCTGGCCGACGTGGAAGAACTGATGCACCCCTCGGGCGCGCAACAGGCCGTCTGAAAAGCAAAGGCTACCTGAAAAAAGGCCGTCTGAAAGTTTGAAAGCTGGGTATTTCATTTAATGTATAAGGACTGAATTTTATGGAAAATAAATTTATACCGAGTTTTTGGAAAATGTCGCATGGATCAGAAGATTTTTCTTTTGAAGATTTGATTTACTATATTTCTAAAAATATCGTGATGATTAGCAAAAACACCAAATCAAAAGGTGGTTCTGCTGTTACTCAAGCTGAAAAATTTGTTAAAGCCCCCATTGGCGATTATTTCTATCTTACTCATGGCAACAAAGGTATCTATCTTTTAGGCCAGTTTACAGGCCCGGCCAATTTTTTTGGCGACTCGGAAGGATGGATAGAGCGGCCTTATACTTTAATTAGGGCTTCAAAAAAATCTGGCAGCTATCAAGGCGAGCAAAAATGGTGGACTCCAAACCATAATTCCACATTCACAGAAGTACCAGAGAACGAACTTGAATTATTTGAGTATCTGATACTTGAACCCTATTTCGGCTTGAAATTAAAACCAAATTTAGGCTGAGCCGGCATCAGATAAATTTGGTTTTCAGACGGCCTTTTGCCGTCAGCCAAAAGGCTACCTGAAAACCCATTCAAGGAAACCCCATGACCTCCATCATCCAAGACCTCCAATCGCGCGGTCTGATCGCGCAAACCACCGACATCGCCGCGCTCGACGCGTTTCTCACCGAAAACAAAATCTCGCTTTACTGCGGTTTCGACCCCACCGCCGACAGCCTGCACATCGGCCATCTGCTGCCCGTGCTCGCGCTGCGCCGTTTCCAGCAGGCGGGGCACACGCCCATCGCTTTGGTGGGCGGCGCAACCGGCATGATCGGCGACCCCAGCTTCAAAGCGGTGGAGCGCAGCCTGAACACGCCAGAAACAGTGGCGGGCTGGGTGGCCAGCATCCGCGCCCAGCTCGAGCCGTTTTTGAGTTTCGAGGGCGAGAATGCCGCGATTATGGCCAACAATGCCGACTGGTTTGGCGGCATGAACTGCCTCGATTTCCTGCGCGACATCGGCAAACACTTTTCCGTGAACGCCATGCTCAACAAAGAATCGGTCAAACAGCGCATCGACCGCGACGACGTGGGCATTTCGTTTACCGAGTTCGCCTACACCCTGCTGCAAAGCTACGACTTTGCCGAGTTGAACAAACGCCACGGCGCAACGCTGCAAATCGGCGGCTCCGACCAATGGGGCAACATCACCAACGGCATTGATTTGACACGCCGCCTGAACCAAAAACAGGTGTTCGGCCTCACCCTGCCGCTGGTAACCAAATCCGACGGCACCAAATTCGGCAAAACCGAAGGCGGCGCGGTGTGGCTCAACGCCAAAAAAACCTCGCCCTACCAGTTTTACCAGTTCTGGCTCAAAGTGGCCGACGCGGATGTGTATAAGTTCCTCAAATACTTCACCTTCCTGAGCGTGGCAGAAATCGATGCAATTGAAGCAAAAGACCAAGCCAGCGGTGCGAAACCCGAAGCCCAGCGCGTCCTCGCCGAAGAAATGACCCGCCTCATCCATGGCGAAGAAGCCCTGCAAGCCGCGCAGCGCATTTCCGAAAGCCTGTTTGCCGAAGACCAAAGCAGCCTCACCGAAAGCGACTTCGAGCAGCTCGCCCTCGACGGCCTGCCCGCGTTTGAAGTTTCAGACGGCCTCAACGTGGTGGAAGCCCTGGTCAAAACCGGCCTGGCGCAGTCCAACAAAGAAGCGCGCGGCTTCGTGAACAGCAAAGCCGTGCTGCTCAACGGCCAAGCCGCCGAGGCGAACAACCCCAACCCAAGTGCCGAACGCCCCGACGACGCCTATCTGCTGAAAGACGAACACAAACGCTTCGGCAAATACACCCTCCTGCGGCGCGGCAAACGCAACCACGCGCTGTTGGTTTGGCAATAAGCGTCTGCACAAGGCAAAGAGGCCGTCTGAAAACCCGTTTTACAGGTTTTCAGACGGCCTCTACTATTAAGGTAGGGTGTGGCGCAGCCACGCACGCGGTTTCGGATGTGCGTGGAAGGCGCAGATGCGTTGTGCAACACCAAACGCGTGCGTCGCCTCAGGGCGACACACCCTACCTACCTTAGAAGATTCGGCATGGGCTGGATGGGAAACAGGCTGTCTGAAAGCGCAGCTTCGGCGCAGCCAAAAGCGGGTTTTCGCTTTTTCAGACGGCCTTTCCGTATCGGTGTTTTACAGCAGCAGCCGTGCTTGCGGGTCGGCGGCTCGACCGTTGCGCACGCGGTTGCCGCTGGTTTGCAGACGGCCTGCGGCAAAATCGGCGACGGCCTGCGGCAGCAGGATGTGTTCGGCGGCGAGGACGCGCGCGGCGAGGGTATCGGCGGTGTCGTCGTCGAGAACGGGGACGACGCCCTGCGAGATGATGGGGCCGCTGTCGAGTTCGGGGGTAACGAAGTGGACGGTGCAGCCGGCGGTGCGGCAGCCAGTGTCGATGGCGCGTTGGTGGGTGTCGAGGCCGGGGAAGGCGGGCAGCAGCGAGGGGTGGATGTTGATGAGGCGGCCGGTGTAGCGGCGGCAGAATTCGGGGGTGAGGATGCGCATGAAGCCGGCGAGGACGACGAGGTCGGGGGCGTGGCGGTCGGTTTCGGCGGCGAGGGCGGCGTCGAAGGCGGCGCGGTCGGGGTAGTTTTTGTGGTTGAGGGCGGCGGTGGCGATGCCGCGCGATGCCGCCCAGGCGAGGCCGGCGGCGTGTTCGTTGTTGCTGATGACGGCGCGGATACTGACGTTCGGGATGGCGGCTTCGACAACGGCCTGCATATTGCTGCCGCGTCCGGAAATCAGGATGACGATGTTTTTCATGGCGGGATGCTCGGAAGGGGAAAACGGGGCGGGATTGTAGCCCAAAGGCCGTCTGAAAAACCAAAAATACGGTTTCGGCGCAGTCAAAACACGGATTCTGGTTTTCAGACACGCCCTCCCGCGTTGATGCGACGAAGGCGTGCCGGTAGGGGCGGGATCTTTGCGCCAATGCGGCAGAAACCGCGTGCGTGGCCTGCGCCACACACCCTACGGATGGTTCGGCATGGGCGGATTCGGTTGCTCAGGCAGGGTGTGTGGCGCGTCGGGCAAAGAGGCCGTCTGAAAGCATGGTTTTGCCGGGGTTGTGTTTTCAGACGGCCTATATGTCTTTTTTGCCGCCTGCGCGTTTTTCGGCGAGCATCGCGCTGAGGCCGGCGAGGCGGGCGCGGCCTTCGGCTTTGTTGATTAGGGGTTCGCCGCCTTTGCGGCCGAGGATGCGCAGGTCTTCCTGGGGCATTTCGGCGATGAAGCGGCTGGGTTCGGGAAACTGCCATGCGCCTTGGCGTTTGCGTTTGGTGCAGTGGGTGAGGGTGAGGGTGCGTTTGGCGCGGGTGATGCCGACGTACATGAGGCGGCGTTCTTCTTCGATTTTGCCTTCTTCGAGGCTGTCGGCGTGGGGGAAAATGCCTTCTTCGCAGCCGACGAGGTAGACGACGGGGTATTCGAGCCCTTTGGCGGCGTGGAGGGTGGACATTTTGACGGCGTCGGTTTCTTCGTCTTCGCGGTTTTCGAGCATGGTCATGAGGGCGAGGGTTTGGGCGGTTTCGATGAGGTTTTTGCCGTCTTCCCGGCTTTTGCGTCCGATCCAGTTGCAGAGGTCTTGGACGTTGCGCCATTTGATTTCGCCGGCGCGGCCTTCTTCGCTCTCGATCAGGTGGGCTTCGTAGCCGATGGTGTCGAGCAGGCTGCGGATGAGTGCGCCGGCATCCTCGGCAGGGGCGCGGGTGCGGCAGTCTTCAATCAGGGCGGTGAAGGCGGTGAGGCTGTGGCGGCTGCGTTCGGGCAGGGCGGCGAGGGATTCGGGGGCGTGGGCGGCGGCGGTGAGGGAGGCGTGGTGGGTTTTGGCGTAGTCGTTGAGGCGGCCGAGGGTGGTGTCGCCGATGCCGCGTTTGGGGGTGGTGGCGGCGCGCAGGAAGGCGGGGTCGTCGTCGGGGTTGGCGATGAGGCGCAGGTAGGCGAGGATGTCTTTGATTTCGGCTTTTTCAAAAAAACTTTGGCCGCCGGAGAGGCGGTAGGGGATGCGGGCGGCGCGCAGGGCTTCTTCAAAGGGACGCGACTGGTGGTTGCCGCGATAGAGGATGGCGAAGTCGGCGTAGTTGAGGCGGCCTTCGGAGATGGTTTTGCGGCGGGCAATTTCGCCGGCCACCCATTCGGCTTCGTGCTGTTCGTTCTGGCAGGCGGCGACGGTGATGATGTCGCCTTCGCCGTAGTGCGACCAGAGGGTTTTGGGGAAGAGTTTGGGGTTGTTTTTGATGACTTGGTTGGCGGCTTTGAGAATGCGGGCGGTGGAGCGGTAGTTTTGTTCGAGTTTGACGATTTTGATTTGGGGGTAGTCGGTTTGCAGGCGGCGCAGGTTTTCCATGTCGGCGCCGCGCCAGGCGTAGATGGACTGGTCGTCGTCGCCCACGGCGGTGAACATGCCTTCCGCGCCGGCAATCAGGCGCATGAGGGTGTATTGGCAGGCGTTGGTGTCCTGGCATTCGTCGATCAGGAGGTAGCGCAGGCGGTGTTGCCAGCGTTCGCGCACTTGGCTGTTGTTTTGCAGGAGCAGGGCGGGCAGGCGGATGAGGTCGTCGAAGTCGACGGCCTGGTAGTGGTGCAGGGTTTCCTGGTAGGCGGCGTAGGCGCGGGCGGTGTGTTTTTCCCATTCGTCGGCGGCCGTCTGAAAAACGTTTTCGGGGGTGCGCAATTCGTTTTTCCACAGGGAGATTTGGTGTTGGGCGGCGAAGATTTGTTCGCGGCCGCTGCCGCCGGTGATTTCGCCGATGATTTTGCCGCTGTCGGTGGCGTCGAGGATGGAGAAGTTTTTTTTCAAACCGGCCGCATGGGCTTCTTCGCGCAGTATGCGCATGCCCAGCGAGTGGAAGGTGCAGACGGTGAGGCCGCGCGTTTGGCTGCGCGGGAGCATTTTGGCGACGCGCTCCTGCATTTCGCGGGCGGCTTTGTTGGTGAAGGTGATGGCGGCGATGGTGTGCGGTTTGTAGCCGGCCTGCGTGATCATGTAGGCGATTTTTTCGGTGATGACGCGGGTTTTGCCGCTGCCTGCGCCGGCAAGGACGAAAAGCGGGCCGCCGAGGTAGCGCACGGCTTCGGTTTGGCTGGGGTTCAGTTGCATGGTTGGGCCGTCTGGAAAAGGGGAGGGCGGATTATAGGGTCTGTTGGTAACCGACGGTTGTTGCGCTTGCGCCGAAGCTGCGTTTTCAGACGGCCTTTTTGCGGTGTGAGGCCGTCTGAAAATATTGTTTCAGACGGCCTCACGCGTTTATTTTTCCTGTTTTTTCAACAGCAGGCACGAGATCAGGATGCAGCCGAGGGCGAAGGCGGCGATGGCGGCGTATTGCGGCAGCAGGTCGCGCATGGTGAGGCTTTTGGCGAAGGTGCCCAAGCTCACGGTGAGATACCACGAGGCGGGGAAAATTCTGCCCATCACATAGCCGCCACCCGAAAGCGTGGACATCGGATACAGAAAGCCCGAGTAGTTCATCGACGGAATCATGGCGATGATGGCGGTGGCGAAAATGGCGGCAAGCTGCGATTTCACAAAACACGACACCAACAGCCCCAGCGCGGTGGAGGCGGCCACCATCAGGAGCGTGCCGAGCGTCAGCGCAAGGAACGAGCCTTTGAGCGGCACGCCGAACCATAAAACCATCATCAGAAACGCGGCGGCAAAATTCACCATGCCCACGGCGATATAGGGAAGCTGTTTGCCGACGAGATACTGCGCCGCCGAAGCGGGCGAGGCGTAGAAGTTGGCAATCGAGCCGATTTCGCGCTCGCGCACCACGCCCACCGCCGCCATCATGGCCGGGATCATCATCAGCACCATCATCATCACGCCGGGCGAAATGGCGTCGATGCTGTCGAAATCCTGGTTGTACATAAAGCGCGGCTCGACGGACGCGGGCGGATCGAGCGACACGGGCGTGCCCGTGGCGGCGATGCGGTCTTTGGTGTAGGCCGTGATCAGGCTGCCGACGTAGCCGCGTATATTGGTGGCGTTAAACGGCATCGCGCCGTCGATGTAAAAGCCCACTTCGGGTTTGCGGCCGCGCTCCAAATCGCGGCCGAAACCACTGGGAATATCAATCACCAGCACCGCCTTCGAGCTTTTGAGCACGGTGTCGATTTGCTCTTCCGACTGTATCGGCGGCTGCTGGATAAAGTAGCGCGAGCCGGAAAAATACTCGGTGAGCTGACGGCTCTGCGCCGTCTGATCGCGGTCGTACACCGCGAATTTGAGGTTCTGCACGTCGAAGGACACGCCCCACGACACCGCCGCCATCATAATCAGCGGGCCGAACACGGCAAAAAACAGCCGGATGCGGTCGCGCAGCAGCTCTTTGGCCTCGCGCACGGCAAAGGTGCGCACCATGGCAAACCAGTATTTGAAAGACGTGGTGTCGAATTTCGGCGTTTCAGACGGCCTGTCTGCCTGTTCTGAAACCACGTTTTCAGACGGCCTTTGGGTTTGAAGGCCGTCTGAAAGCGTGTCTGTATTGCCTCCGTTTTCCCGCGCCTGTTTCCCCCCGCCGTCATTCCCGCGCAGGCGGGAATCCTGTTCGGGGTTTGGACGCGGCTCGGCTGCGGCGGGCGTTTGTGCGGCGGCGGGCAGATTCCCGTCTGTGCGGGCATGGCGGCCGGTTCCGTTTTCAGACGGCCTGTCTGCCTGTTCCGAAACCGTGTTTTCAGACGGCCTTTCGGCTTGGAGACCGTCTGAAACATCCGCCGCCTCGTTCTCCCGCGCCTGCGCCCGCGCGGGGGCGGGTTGGGGTGGCGTTTCGGCAGAAACGCTTTGCCGCGCGGAGTCGGCGGGCGGGTTGGCGGCCTGTCCGGTGTTTTCAGACGGCCTTTCGCCTTCGAGGCCGTCTGAAACCGTTTCCCTGCCACTGTCTTCCGCTTCCGCGTCAATCAGATACCGCACAAACGCCTCTTCCAAATCGGGGGCATGGCGGCGCTGCACCAGCTCCTGCGGCGTGCCGACGGCCAGCACGCGGCCTTTGTGCATCAGGGAAATGCGGTCGCAGCGGGCGGCCTCGTTCATAAAGTGGGTGGACACGAAAATGGTGATTTTGTCCTGCCGCGACAGTTTCAGCAGGTGCCGCCAGAACATGTCGCGGGCGGCGGGATCGACGCCCGAGGTCGGCTCGTCGAGAATCAGGATTTCGGGGTGGTGCAGGCAGGCGGCGGCCAGTTGCAGGCGTTGGCGGATGCCCAAGGGCAGCGAGGCGGGCGCGGTGTCGGCCACGTCGGCCAGATCGAACTGTTCGAGTGCTTCGGCTACCGCCGCCGCGCCCCTGCCGCCCATATCGTAAAGCTCGGCGTGCAGTTTCAGGTTTTGCCGCACGCTCAATTCTTCATACAGCGAAAACGCCTGCGACATATAACCCACGCGCATTTTGGTTTCGATGCCGCCCGCATTGATCGGCTGCCCCAGAATCTGAGCCGTGCCCTCGGTGGCTTCCAAAAGGCCGGTGAGCATTTTCATGGTGGTGGACTTGCCGCAGCCGTTGCTGCCCAAAAAGCCGAAAATCTCGCCCTTTTGAATGGTGAAACTCACATGATCCACGGCGGTGAAACTGCCGAAACGCTTGGTCAGGCCGTGCGCCTCCATCGCGGGCGGCGCATCGGGCACGGGCACGAACGGCGTAAGCTCCAAACCGCCCGAGCCCTGCTGTTTTTCCGGCGGCAGCATTTTGATATAGGCTTCTTCGAGGTTGTTTGCCCCGTATTCGCGCAACACCTCGGCGGTGGGCCTGTTTTCCAGCAGCCGCCCCGCGTCCATCGCCAAGAGCCGCTCAAACTGCTGCGCCTCTTCGATATAGGCGGTGGCGACAATCACCGTCATGCCCGCGTGCTCCTGCCGCAAGTCGTTGACCAAAGCCCAAAACTGGCGGCGCGAGAGCGGATCGACGCCCGTGGTCGGCTCGTCGAGAATCAGCAGATCGGGGCTGTGCACCAGTGCGCAGCACAGGCTGGCCTTCTGCTTCATCCCGCCCGAGAGCTTGCCCGCCGCACGGTCCACAAACGGCAGCAGCCCCGTGGCCTCGGTAAGCTGGCGGATGCGCGCCTGCCGCTGTTTCGCGTTCAGGCCGAACATCCGCGCGTGAAAATCGATGTTTTCGGCCACGGTGAGCGTGGGATAGAGGTTGCGCCCCAAACCCTGCGGCATAAAGGCGACGCGGTGCGACATTTCCCGCCGCACGTTTTTGTCGGCCATATCGCCGCCGAGCACTTCCACCCGCCCGCCCTGAATCACGCGCACGCCCGCAATCAGCGAGAGCAGCGTCGATTTGCCCACGCCGTCCGGCCCGATCAGGCCGACCGTGATGCCGCGCGGAATGTCCAGCGACACATCGTCCAGCGCAAGGGTTTTGCCGAAACGGTGGGAAAGGCGGGAAACGGAAATACAGTTCATGGACAATCTTTCGGAAGGCCGCAAAGGGAAGGGCGGATTATTCTGCAAACGGCGGCGCGGTGCAAACGGCAGAGGGCAGAGGCCGTCTGAAAATCTGTTTTTCAGACGGCCTCTTGCCGTTTAGGGCAGGGTGTACGGCAGCCGCGCACGCGGTTTGGGATTTTGGGGAAACGTGCAGATTGGTTGGGTATGGGCTGGTTTTTCAGACGGCCTCTGCTGTTTAGGCAGGGTGTGGCGCAAAGCCGCGCACGCGGTTTTGGGTTTGCGGGGAAATGCTCGGATTGGTTGGGCGGCAGGGAACGCGTGTGTCGCCTCGGGGCGACACACCCTACGTATGATTCCACAAGCCGTCATTCCCGCACGGGCGGGAATCTTCTCTAATATTCTGCAATTTTTGAAGAAACAATCGGTTATTCACATCAAACAAGATTCCCGCCAGTACTCCTTCGGAGCATAAACGCGGGAATGACGGATAGGAGGTTTTGGCTGCACCGAAGCTGCGCTTTCAGACGGCCTCTGTCGCTTTGTAGGGTGTGTGGCGCAAAGCCACGCACGCGGTTTGGATTTTGGGGGAAAACGCGCGGATTGGTTGGGCGGCAAAGAACGGGTGCGTCGCCTCGGGGCGACACACCCTGCCTTCGGTTCGGCACGGTTTGAATAGAACAGGCCGTCTGAAAAACCGTTTTACCGGTTTTCAGACGGCCTCTTTGCTTTAACAGCCTAGCAGCACCGACCGCCGTTTGCGCCGCAGCGGCGTTTGCGGCAGTAGTCTTGGAACTGCTGTTCGCTCATCACGGGGGCATTGGGATTGTGCCTGCGCTGCTGGGCAACGTAGTTTTCATAATCCGGCACGCCCGCCATCAGGTTGGCCGTGAGCTTGGCGGTTTTCCAAAACGCGGCGAGTTTGCGTTTTATCGCGGCTTTATGATGCTTCACCTTGCGCCTCCGCAGGTTGGGTGCCGTCGCGGTATACCGCCGGGATTTCTTTGGCGGTCGGCCAGCCGACTTTGCGGGCTTTGAGGGCGGTGCGCAGGCCGTAGAGGGCGACGACGACGACCACGCCGAGGAACAGGGCGGTGAGGCCGGAGTTCACATAGTCGTTCAGAATCACCTGCGACATTTCGCCGAGGTTTTTGGCGGGAGCGAGCACTTCGCCTTTGTCCAATGCGGCCTGGTATTTGTCGGCATGGGCGAGGAAGCTCACGCGGGGGCTTGCGTCAAACAGTTTCTGCAAGCCTGCCCAGCAGGTTACGAACAATACGCCGAAGGCGGGCACAAGCGTTACCCACACATAGCGGTCGCGCTTCATTTTGATAAGTACGACAGTACACATAATCAGCGCGACGCCCGCGAGCATCTGGTTGGCGATGCCGAACAGCGGCCACAGCGAGTTGATGCCGCCCAGCGGGTCGGTTACGCCGGTGTAGAGGAAGTAGCCCCACAGCGCGACGGCGATAAAGGTGGCGACAAGGTTGGCGGGGATGGAGTCGGTGTTGCCGAAGGGTTTGAAGAAGATGCTGCCCAAGTCCTGAATCATAAAGCGGGCGACGCGGGTGCCGGCATCGACGGCGGTAAGGATGAACAGGGCTTCAAACAAGAGGGCGAAGTGATACCAGAACGCCATCATGGCTTCGCCCGGAATCAGGCGGCTCATAATGTGCGCCATGCCAACGGCCAGTGTAGGCGCACCGCCCGCGCGGGAGAGGATGGTGTTTTCGCCGACTTCTTTGGCGGTGTGCAGCAGCGTGGCTTCGTCAACGGGGAAGTGGAGCTGGCTGCTAATCACCTGCGCGGCGTTGGCGGCATCGGTGCCGATCAGCGCGGCGGGGCTGTTCATGGCGAAATACACGCCCGGGTCAAGCGAAGCGGCAGCGGCCAGTGCCATAATCGCCACGAAACTTTCCATCAGCATGCCGCCGTAGCCGATCATGCGCACATGGGTTTCGTTTTCCAGCATTTTCGGGGTGGTGCCCGAAGAAATCAGCGCGTGGAAACCGGATACCGCGCCGCAGGCGATGGTGATGAACAGGAACGGGAACAGATGGCCGGAGAACACGGGGCCGGAGCCGTCGATAAAGTGCGTTACCGCAGGCATTTGCAGTGCGGGGTTCACAATCACAATGCCGATCGCCAGCGCGGCAATCGTGCCGATTTTCAGGAAAGTGGACAGATAATCGCGCGGGGTGAGCAGCAGCCATACCGGCAATACGGAGGCGACAAAGCCGTAAATCATAATCGCCCAAGTGAGCTGGATGCCGTCGAGGTCGAAAATATGGCCGAAAGAGCTGTGCGCTACGTCTTCACCATAGACTACCGCCAGCATCAGCAGGATAAAGCCGACGATGGAAATCTCGCCGATTTTGCCCGGACGGATGTAGCGGGTGTAAATGCCCATAAACAGCGCGATCGGCATGGTGGCGGCAATAGTGAACGTACCCCACGGGCTGTGCACGAGGGCTTTGACCACAATCAGCGCCAGCACCGCCATGATGATGACCATAATCATCAGGATACCGATGGAAGCGATCACGCCGGGGATGGTGCCCAATTCCTGTTTCACGATGTCGCCCAAAGACTTGCCGTCGCGGCGCATGGAAACGAACAAGACCATCATGTCCTGCACCGCGCCTGCAAACACCACGCCGAAGATAATCCACAGCGTGCCGGGCAGATAGCCCATCTGCGCCGCCAGCACGGGGCCGACCAGCGGGCCTGCACCCGCAATCGCGGCGAAGTGGTGGCCGAACAGCACGCCTTTGTGCGTCGGCACATAGTCGAGGCCGTCGTTGTGCCGCTCGGCGGGTGTGAGGCGGTTCGGATCGAGCCGCATCACGTTTTTTGCGATGTAGAGGCTGTAAAAGCGGTAGGCGATGCAGTACACCGATACGGCGGCGGTTACCATCCACACCGCGCTGACCTGCTCGCCCCTATTGACGGCAAGCGTGGTAAAGGAGGCCAGGCCGGCCAAAACCACAATGCCCCAAATGAGGAAGGTTTTTAACGATTTCATGGTTTAAATCCTTAAATTTGAAAAACAATCGGAAGAGTCGGAATATCGCGCGGCGGGCTGCGGCCGCCGGGGCTTTCTTGGCGAAGCGGGGTTTGATGGTAGTGTGCCGACCCGCCGTAAGATTAACACAAAGCGACATAAGATGCGGCGCATTTAACACAGCCGCAGGCAGGCCGCCGCGTTTTTATGTTTTAACTATCGAGCGTGTAGGTCGGATCCTCGAATCCGACATTTTCCCGCAGCATCCTCCTGCCGCGCGGATGTCGGATACAAGTATCCGACCTACGGTTGAAATCCCTTGTCCCGTCATTCCCGCGCAGGCGGAAATCTTGGTGGGGTTGGGCAGGAGGCTGTTTTTTCTAAGAATTATTGAATATCGGAGAAGATTCCCGCCTACGCGGAATGACGGCAGAGTGGGTCATACGTAGGGTGTGTCGCCCCAAGGCGACGCACGCGTTCCCTGCCGTTTAAAGGCCGTCTGAAAGCGCAGCTTCAACGAAGTTAAAATCCCCAAACCCGCTTTTCAGACGGCCTCTGCGTTTTGCGCGATGGGTAGGGTGGGTCTCGATCCACCGTTTGCGGGAAGTGGCACGTTGCGGCGATTGCGGCGGGTCTCGACCCACCCTACCTGAACAACAGAGGCCGTCTGAAAAGTGTTTTTCAGACGGCCTCTGCCTTGTTTTGGCGGGTGTTTCAGCGCGTGCGTTTGTAAAAGGCCATGTTCTGCTCGGCCGCGTCCTGCGCCAGTTCGCGGTTTTGGCGGTAGAGGTCTTTGTATTTTTCCTGTATCTGCTCGTCGGTCAGTTTGCCGCCGGTTTCTTTGATTTGGATTTCAAAGAGTTTGATGTCGGTTTGGAATTTTTTGATCCACAAGTCGCGCAGGGCGGTTACTTCTTTGTCGTTTGCTTTGAAGGCTTGCAGCTTGGCCACGGCATCTTGGTAGGCTTGGATGTTGCTGCGGTAGATTTCGATGCTGAGGCTGTTGCGGCGGGCGGGGTCTTTGCTGGTTTTGAGTTCTTCGACCTTTTTGCGCATTTCTTCGGAATCGAGGTAGGCGGAGCTTTGCGCGCCGATTTCTTCGATTTGTTTCAAGAGTGCCAGCGCGTCGGCTTTGAAGGCGGGGTCTTCTTTGGAGACGGCGTCGGTGTGGCCTGCGGCTTCGTGTTGCGCGGCGGGGCCGGATGCCGCTGCCGGTGAGGCGGGGGTTTGGGCGGGGGCGGATGCTGCGGCGGGCGTTGCTTTTTCCGGCTGGCAGGCGGTGAGGGCGAGGGCGCAGAGGAGGGCGGTGAGGCAGGGGGTGTGTTTCATGGTTTCTTTCTGTTTTGTTATGGGAAGGTGGGAAGGAGGCGGGGCGTTTTCAGACGGCCTTTTGTGTGCTTTATTCGTCGCTTTCTTCGATGCGGACGCTGTGGTCGATGAGGCCGGGGAGGACGAAGGCGGCCGCGCCGGAGGATTTGCCTTCGGAGAGGCGTTGCAGGTAGGGTTCGTCGATGTCGCCGGTGAGGTAGCGGCCGCTGAAACAGGAGTCGTCGAAGGCTTCGATGGCGGGGTTCATGGCGCGGATGACGTTTTCGAGGGCGGCGAGGTCTTGGAAGACGCAGCCGTCTGCGCCGACTTCGGCGGCGATTTGGGCGGCGGTGCGGCCGTTGGCGATGAGTTCTTCGCGGGTGGGCATGTCGATGCCGTAGACGTTGGGATAGCGTACTTCGGGGGCGGCGGAGGCGAAGAAGACTTTTTTCGCGCCGGCGGCTTTGGCCATTTCGACGATTTCGCGGCTGGTGGTGCCGCGTACGATGGAGTCGTCAACCAGCAGGATGTTTTTGCCTTTGAATTCGCTGTCCATCGGGTTGAGTTTCTGGCGCACGGATTTTTTGCGGGTGGCCTGGCCGGGCATGATGAAGGTGCGGCCGATGTAGCGGTTTTTGATGAAGCCTTCGCGGTAGGGTTTGCCCAGGTGGGCGGCGAGTTCCATTGCGCTGGGGCGGCTGGTGTCGGGGATGGGCATGACGACGTCGATGTCGGCCAAATCGATTTCGCTTTTGACTTTTTCGGCCAGGGTGATGCCCATGTTGACGCGCGCCTGATAGACGGACACGCCGTCGATGACGGAATCGGGGCGGGCGAAATAGACGTATTCGAACAGGCAGGGGGCGAGCTTGGGGTGTGCGGCGCACTGGCGGCTGTGCAGTTTGCCGTCGGTGGTGATGAAGACGGCTTCGCCGGGGGCGATGTCGCGCACGGTTTCGTAGGTGAGGCTGTTGAAGACGACGGATTCGGAGGCCACGGCCCAGTCGGTTTTGCCGTCGGCGCGGCGGTTTCTGCCCAAAACCAGCGGGCGGATGCCGTAGGGGTCGCGGAAGGCGAGCAGGCCGTAGCCGGCGATCAGGGCGACGACGCCGTATGCGCCGCGCACGAGTGTGTGCAGGCGGGAGACGGCGTTGAAGATGTGGTCGGGGGTGAGGGTGTGGCCGTCTGAAAGGGCGGTTTCGCGGTGCAGCTCGTGGGCGAGGACGTTGAGCAGCACTTCGGAATCGGAGCCGGTGTTGACGTGGCGCAGGTGTTTGTCGCACACGCTGCGGTAGAGCTCGTCGGTGTTGGTGAGGTTGCCGTTGTGCGCCAGCATGATGCCGAAGGGGGAGCTGACGTAGAAGGGCTGGGCTTCGGCGGTGCTGCCCGCGTTGCCGGCGGTGGGGTAGCGCACGTGGCCGATGCCGGTGTTGCCCGAGAGCTCTCGCATGTTGCGGGTGCGGAACACTTCGCGCACCATGCCTTTGCCTTTGTGCATGTGGAAGGTCGAACCGTTCAGGGTGGCGATGCCGGCCGCGTCCTGCCCTCTGTGTTGCAGCATTTGCAGGCCGTCATACAGAAGCTGGTTGACCGGTTCGTTGGCGACAAGGCCGAAAACTCCGCACATGAAATGATCTCCGAATGGTTGAAATGCCCGCAGGGCGGGCGGCGGTTTGCCGGTTTGCTGTGGAGGCCGTCTGAAAGCGCGTTTTCAGACGGCCTTTGCAAAACAAAACGTGGCGGCAGCATGTTGTTCAGCCGCCGTAGCGGGTGATTTTTTCCGACAGATAGGCGGGCAGGTAGGGCACGGCGGCATCGGCCGCGCCCTCGAAAAAGGGTGCGCTGTACGACTGCTGCCAGTCTTCGCTCTGCGGCAGGTCGGTGAAGGCGCAGACCAGCACCGCCAGCGTAACCGCTGCGCCGCCGCGCACGATGCCGTACAGCGCGCCGAGCAGGCGGTTGAGGCCGCCGAGGCCGACGGCTTTCGCGCCGCCGGTGAGCAGCGGGCGCAGCAGCGACATGGCCAGCAGCACGGCGGCGAAGGCGGCGACGAAGCCGGCGGCGGTGGCGAGGACGGGGGGCTGCACCGACGATAAAACGGTCGCGCCCAGCGGGGCGGCGGCGAGTTTGGCCACCGACAGGGCAAACAGCCAAGAAACCAGCGACAGCACTTCGCCGATCATGCCGCGCACCGCGCCGGCGGCGGCGGAGAGGCCGACGATGGCGAGGACGGAAATATCGAATAGGGTCATGGCCTTGCCTGTGCTTTGCGGTTGGTCGGAGGCCGTCTGAAAAACGTAAAAACAGGTTTGGGCTGCGTCGAAGCTGCGTTTTCAGACGGCCTGCATGCTATTTGCCGAGGACGACTGCGCCGTCCATGCCCTGCGCTTTGATGCGGTCGAGGGCTTTTTGTGCTTCGTCGCGGCTGGGGAAGGTGCCGGTGCGCACGCGGTACACTTTGCCGTTGGCGGTGTCCACTTCGCGCACGACCGCGCTGTATCCGGCGTCGGCCAGTCGCTGCTGGGCTTTTTTCGCCTGCTCCTGCGAGCGGTACGCGCCTGTTTGGATCATGGCGCGGCGGCCTTTCTGGTTTTCGAGGATGGCCTGCGGGTCGGGTTTGGCGGGTCTGCTTTTGTTTTCCAGAGCCTGCCGCGCGCGGTTGGCTTTGTCGGCTTCTTTTTGTTTGGCCGCGTCCTGCTGTTTTTTCAGCGCGGCGGCTTTTTTCTCGTCGGCCAGGCGTTTTTCTTCGGCGGCTTTGCGCTCTTCTGCCTGTTTTTTGATTTCCTGTTTTTTCAGGTCGGCGGCACGTTTTTCTTCGGCGGCTTGGCGCAGCTCGGCTTTTTGCCGCTCTTCAAGCTGTTTGCGCTCGGCCGCGTGTTTTTCGGCCAGTGTCTGCACGCGGGCGGCTTCCTGTTTTTTCTGTTCGGCGCGTTTGGCTTCGGCCTGTTTTTTGGCTTCCTGCTGTTTTTTCAACTCGGCGAGGCGTTTTTCTTCGGCGGCTCTGCGCTCTTCGGCCAGACGTTGTTTGGCTTCCTGCTGTTTTTTCTGCTCGGCAAGGCGTTTTTCTTCGGCGGCTCTGCGCTCTTCGGCCAGGCGTTGTTTGGCTTCCTGCCGTTTTTTCTGTTCGGCCAGGCGTTTTTCTTCGGTTTCACGCCGCTGCTGTTCGGCAAGCTGTCTGCGTTCGGCGGCTTGTTTTTCGGCCAGTGCCTGCCTTTGCGCTTCGGCCTGTCTGCGTTCGGCCAGGCGTTGCTCGCGGGCGGTTTTTCTGGCTTCGGCTTCGGCGCGCTGTTTTTCCAGCCGCTCGCCTTCGGCGCGGATTTCGCGCAGGCGTTTTTCGCGGGCGGCGGCGCGGCGTTCGGCTTCTTCGGCGCGGTCTTCTTCGGCGGTGAGGCGTTCGACTTCGATGCGGCGGGCTTCGTCGGCCTTGCGTTCGGCTTCGATGCGGGCTTTTTCGGCGGCGAGGCGTTTTTCCCGCGCCAGTTTTTCGGCGGCTTTGCGGCGGGCGCGTTCGGCGGCCTGTTGGTCGGTGTTGTTGATGGTTACGGCGGGCAGGGGGGCGGCGGGGTCGGCTTTTTTGACGATGGTGCGCACGGAGCCGTCGTCGTCGGTTTGTTCGACGCTTTCCTGGCCTTCTTTGAGTTCGTAAACGGGTTTGGCTTCTTTTTTGCGGGCGGCGGGAGCGGGGGTGTCGGAGGCGGTTTCGGCGGAGATGTCGTAGGTGTCGGCGGCGTCTTCGTCCTGGTTGGCGGCGTATTCGGACGCGGCGGAGGCGGGGTTTTCAGACGGCCTTTGGGCGGGGATTTCGGTTTTGACGGCGGGGGGCGGGGTGTCGTCCGCGCCGCCGTTGACGGTGAGGCCGAAGACGATGCCGGCGGCGGCGACCATGGCCGACGCGCCGACGAGGCGGCGGCGGTTTTTGCGTTTGATTTGTTCGTATTCGTTGAGCGAATCGAGTCGTTTGTCTGCCATTTTGTTTCCCGTTCTGCGTTTTATCCCGCCGCGTGGTGGCCGGTGGGTTTGTCGGTGATTGTCATGACTTCGGCGACGGTGTGGAAGGAGCCGAAGGCGGCGATTCTATCATTTTCGCCGCTGTCCGCCAAAGCGGCGCGGTAGGCCGCCGCGACGTTGGGAAAGCGGCGGATTTCGGTGATGCCGCAGGCGCGGAGCGCGGTTTCGATGGCTTCGCCGCTCATGCCGCGCGGCAGGTGCAGGGGGGCGACGTACCAGATGTCGAACTGGTCTTTAAGGATGGCGGCGACGCCGCCGATGTCTTTGTCGGCGAGGATGCTGAATACGGCGGTGCGTTTTTGCGCGAAGGGCAGGCCGATGAGGTTTTGCCGCATGGCGCGGGCGGCGTGGGGGTTGTGGCCGACGTCCCAGACGGTGAGGGGGCGGCCGGGGAGGACTTGAAAGCGGCCGGGGTTTTCTGCGCCGAGGAGGCCGCGTTTGATGGCGCCGGCGTCGATGGGGAGTTTGGCGTTGAGGCATTCGATGGCGGCGAGGGCGGCGGCGGCGTTGGCGAGCTGGTAGCTGCCGCGCAGGGCGGGCATGGGCAGGGCGTTGCGGTTGCGTTTGAGGCCGTCTGAAAAGGTGCTGCTGTGTTCGGGGTGGAAGCGGAACGACCATTGCTGGTTTTCGAGTTTGGCGAGGCTGTAATCGCGTTTGTACAGCAAAAGGTCTGCGCCGACGCTGCGGGCGTGGTCGAGCAGGCTTTGCGGCGGCGGGTTTTGGCCGCAGACGGCGGGGCGGCCGCCGCGCAGGATGCCGGCTTTTTCGTAGGCGACTTGTTCGACGGTGTCGCCGAGGAAGGCTTGGTGGTCGAGGTCGATGCTGGTGATGACGGAGACGTCGCCGTCGAAGATGTTGACGGCATCGAGCCGGCCGCCGAGGCCGACTTCGAGGATGATGATGTCGGCCTGTTCGCGGATGAAGATGTCGGCGGCGGCGAGGGTGTTGAACTCGAAATAGGTGAGCGAGATGTCGCCGCGCGCGGCTTCGATGCGCTCGAAGGCATCGGTGATGAGGCGGTCTGAAACGGGTTGGCCGTTGAGGGCGATGCGTTCGTTGTAGCGCAGCAGGTGGGGGCTGGTGAGGGTGCCGGTTTTGAAGCCGGCTTCTTTATAGATGGCGGTGAGAAAGGCGCAGACCGAGCCTTTGCCGTTGGTGCCGCCGACGATGACGACGGGGCAGGCGGGGTTGAGCTTCATGCGCCGTTTTACTTCGCCGACGCGTTCCAAGCCCATGTCGATGAGGCCGTTGCTGTGGGCGGTTTCGAGGTGGGCGAGCCATTGGCTGAGGGTTTTCATGGGGGCTTCCGTGTATATCTATGGTTGAGGCCGTCTGAAAAGCAGTTTGGCGTTTTCAGACGGCCTTTTTTCAGACGGCCTTTGCAAGCTCCGCGCGCATTTGGCTGATAACGGCGCGGTAGTCGGGCTGGCCGAAGATGGCGGAGCCGGCGACGAAGGTGTCCGCGCCGGCGGCGGCGGCTTGGGCGATGTTGGCGGTTTTGATGCCGCCGTCCACTTCCAGTGCGATACGCCGTCCGCTTTGCGCTTCGTATGCGTCGAGCAGGGCGCGGGTTTGGCGCAGCTTGGCGAAAGTGTGCGGGATAAAGCTCTGGCCGCCGAAGCCGGGGTTGACCGACATCAGCAGCACCATGTCGAGGCGGTCGAGTACGTTTTCCAAAACGGACACGGAGGTGGCGGGGTTGAGCACCAGCCCGGCCTGGCAGCCGCGCTCGCGGATGAGGGCGAGGCTGCGGTCGGCGTGGCGGCTGGCTTCGGGGTGGAAGGTGATGATGTCCGCGCCCGCGTCGGCGAAGGCGGCGATGAGGCTGTCCACCGGTTCGACCATCAGGTGCACGTCCACCGGCACGGCGGCGTAGGGCTTGATGGCGGTGCACACCATCGGGCCGAAGGTGAGGTTGGGCACGTAATGGTTGTCCATCACGTCAAAATGGATCAAATCCGCGCCCGCCTCGACAACGCGGGTAACTTCCTCGCCCAAGCGGGCGAAATCGGCGGACAAAATGCTGGGGGCGATACGGAATTTCTGCATGGGATGCTTTCGGCGGCTCTTCGGATGCCCGTTTTATTCCAAACGGCATAAAAATAAAAGTTATAGCGTTTTTACAACATAAAATTCCGCGCGGCGGCGGATGAGGGGCAGGGTTGCGCAATATCATGGCAGTCAAAGTTTGTTTTACCCAAGTTTACGGCTATTATACCGTGTTTACAGGCCGCTCCCGTATATTTCCCACCGCTCCAACCGCCCGACGACAAAGCCGAGAAAGAACAAAGTGTTTAACGCCAAACAACGCCGCTTTTTGCGTGCCGCCGCCGTGTCCGGCCTGCTGTGCGGCCAACCCTTCCTCCCCGCCGCCGCCCTCAACATCCAAGATTTCCAACCCAACTGCGACATCCGCCAGCTGCGCCTCTCGCGCGAACAATACGAAGAGCTGCGCAGCCTGCGCGGCGAATACAAACAGGCCGTCGAACGCCTCAACGCGCAAAACCGCCACAGCGAACGCGCCCGCCGCGACCACCTGCTGCGCATCCTCTCCTCCTCCCAGTTTGACGAACGGCTGGCGCACCGCTACATCGGCGAACGCTACGAAACCGGCTTGCAGTTTGCCGAAGAAGAACTGGGCATCCAATATAAATTCTACCAACTGCTCAACCCGCAGCAGCAGCGCGTGTGGGTGCAGAAATGCCTCACCTGAGGCAGACGGACAACAGGGAACGGAAACCGCCGTTCCCTTTTTTGCGCCCCGCTTTTTCAGACGGCCTGTTGTCCCGCCCGCCCTGCAATGTCAGAATACCGCCCGCATCCAACGCCGGACACCGCAACATGGAACAACCCGACTTCTTCGACATCCCCAGCCCCTGCATCGGCGTATGCCGCGCCGACGACAAAGGCTGCTGCGTCGGCTGCCTGCGCAGCCGCGAAGAGCGGCTCTACTGGCTGAAAATGACCGACGGCCAGAAACACCAAGTCATGCGCCTGATTGCCGCCCGCCGCAAAAAACGCAGCCAGACTGCGGCCGAAAAAACCCGTCATCCGGCAGAAAACCCCGCGCAGCAAGGCTTCGATTTCACATAAAGACCGTCTGAAAACCAACTTTGGAGCACACAACATGAACCCCGCCCGCCTCGCCCTACTGTTGCCGATTGCCCTCGCCGCCTGCGAATACAGCGACACCCCCTACGGCCGCTACGCCCGCATCGACCTGCCCGTCGAAAACCGCACCGTCATCCACAAAACCGTTACCGTCAACGCCCCGCCCGGCACCACCGTCATCTACGGCGACACCACTCCCGCCTCCGCCTATTCCGGCTACGACTGCTACTACGACCGCCACAACCGCCGCCGCCGCTGCGAAGCACGCAACCCGCCGCCGCGCAGCGTGTACCGCATCGAAGGCGGCAGCGGCGACATCCGCCAAAGCTACGAAGGCTACGGATATGCCTTTTAAAGCGGGTTTTGAAACCACAGGCGTATTGAATGCCGACACGTTCTAAGGCCGTCTGAAAACACAACTTCGGCGCGGGCAGGGCGGCTGTTCGGAACACCGGATATTTCATCTTTCCCGTCATCATCTTACCCGAATCCGCCGCCGAAACCCCCACCCCGCCGTTGACAGCGTACACGCCCTTGCGTATAGTCCGCGCTTTCTTTACGGAGTAATGGCTGAGAGGCTGAAGGCACTTCCCTGCTAAGGAAGCATGTGGGGTCAACCTGCATCGAGGGTTCGAATCCCTCTTACTCCGCCACTTAACTTTCTGGAAGTTTTTACAAACTTTCAAAATCAATCAAAACAGGGTAAGTTTTCAACGGCTTACCCTGTTTTTTCTTTCGGACGTTTTAGGACGTTTCCAATCGTTTTTTAATCTTTTTAATTTTTTTATGGTATTTTATTTGGTATCTGAACAAAACGGGATGCCGGATTATGCCGAAAATTGTGAAGCCGCTGACGTTGGCGCAGGTGAAGGCTGCGCGGGCGAAGGACAAGCTCTATAAGCTGTCGGACGGGGGCGGGCTTGCGCTGTGGGTGCTGCCGACGGGCGGGAAGTCTTGGCGTTTGAGCTACCGGCGGCCGGACGGGCGGCAGGATACGGCAACGCTCGGGCTGTATCCGCGCTTTGGTTTGGCGGATGCGCGGGCGTGGCGGGATGAGATGCTGGTGCGGCTGGCGCGGGGCGGCGATCCGAAGGCGGTGTCTGACGATGTGGCGGCGAAGTGGCGGTTTGAAAACTGCCTGTCGCGCTGGTTCGAGTTGTGGCGCACACAGGACGGGAAGACGGGCAGCGGCAAGAATCCGAAGTATGCGGCGCAGGTGTTGTCTGCGCTGGGAGACAATGTGCTGCCGTCGTTTCGCGGGCGGGACATCCGTTCTATCACGACGGCGGAGGTGGTCGATGTGCTGCGCGGGATGGAGGCGCGGGGGGTGCTGTCGTATTTGAAGCGCACGAAAAGCAGCCTGAATCTGCTGTTTGACTATTTTGTGGCGGACGGGACGCTGGCGGCCAATCCGGTCGCGGTCATCGGGCGGCAGGTGTTCCGCAAGCCGAGGGAGCGGCATTTCGCGGCGTTGGACTGGCGGGAGCTGCCTTTGCTAATCGAGCGGCTGGAAACGGCGGACGGGGTGGGGCTGCGGGCGCGGCTGCTGGTTTATTGGCAGTTGTTGAGTATGGTGCGGCCTGCGGAGGCGGCGGAGACACGGCTGTCGGAAATCGATTTGGACGCGGGTTTGTGGGAGATTCCGTTGGAGCGGATGAAGACGCGGCCGCATGTGGTGCCGCTGACGCCTGCGCTGCTGCAAATCTACCGTGAGGCGGTGGCAATTAATGTGCGCGGGGTGTGGCTGTTTGAGGGTTTGGGCTATAACAAGCCGATGTCGGTAGAATCGGTGCGTATCAAGCTGCGGCAGAAGATGGGGCTGGATTCGACGGCGCACGGGCTGCGGTCGTTGGCGCGGACGTATCTGCGGGAGGTGTTTAAGGTGCGGCACGATGTGGGGGAGCTTTTGTTGTCCCACTCGATTCAGGACAAGACGCAGCGGGCGTACAACCGTGCGGAGTTGTTGGACGAGCGGCGGGAGGTGCTGACGCGCTGGGGCGATGATGTGATGGCTTTGCGCGAAAAATACCGGCGCAAATAAAGATGCCGCCCAAATCGGGCGGCATGGTTGTTACTGCATATCGGTTTCGGGCGGCAGTCCGAGATGGCGGTTGCGCAGGCGGACGACTTCGCTGCGGCGGTAGAGGTTGTCGCGCCCTGCCTTGATGGGCTGGGGGACGCGCCCCTGCCTGCGGTAGTGCCAGATGGTTGTGGTGCTGGGCGGGCGTTTGCCGGGGAGTGTCCACAGTTCTTTGACGCCGTCCAGGGTGATGATGTCGTTCACGGCCTAGCCTCCTATGGCGATGCCCAGCCACAGGCCGAAGACGAGGGCTGTGAGGGCGGTGTTGACGGTTAGACAGTGCAGGGCTTTTTGTTCGTGGGCGGCTGCGGCGGCTTTCTGCTTCTGCGCGTTTTCGAGGATGCGCACGGCAATGGCTGCGCTGCGTTCGGCTTCTTCGAGGAATTGCCGGGCTTCTTCGCGTTGGCGGATGGGGTTCATGCGGTTGCTCCTTCGGGCGGTTGGGGGAGTGGTTGCCAGTGGGTTACGTAATCGGTGATGTTTCCTCCTTGATAGCGGAATATCTGTTTTTCAGGGATGAAGCAGGCTTCAAATCTGCTTTTCTCTACGTCGTCCCAAACCAGATAAAAATCACATTTTTTCGGCAGTCTGTCCCCCACGCTTATCCAGCTGCTCTGTTCGGCGCGGGCGAGCCAGCCCTCAAACATATCTTGCGGATTAACCTCATCTGCTCTTGATGAGGACATAAAAGTTCCGTCTTTGTACTTTTTCGGCAGGTATCCGAATATTTCTTTATACCACGCTTCAAACGCGGTTCTTTCTTGCTCGATTTGTTCGGGTGTCATGTTTTATCCTTTTATTCTGTGAACAACGCCGCCGCTTATTTGCCGGGTATCCAGTCCGTTGATGGCGGTGATTTTGTCTGTGCCGAGGGTTTGGGCGGCCTGTATTTCGACAACGACGGTGCTGATGATGTTGCTGCTGATTTTGCTGACGGCATGGGCGGTTTCGATGTTGATGCTGCCGTCTTTGAGGCCGCGCAGGGTGGTGAAGAGTTCTTCACGAAGCTGTGCGGTTACGCTTTGATTTTGCATGACATTCGTCCTTTAAGGTTTGGTTGGCCTGTGCCGCTGTTTTGAGTTCGGGCGGGATGGCGAGGTGTTGCGGGTTTGCGGTGAGCAGAAGGATGTTTTGCCTCAGCTCGGCTACGGGAAAGAGAAATTCCGACCACGCGCCTTGTTTTTCCATGATGGTTTTTTGTGTTACTTCTACCTGCTTTTGGTTGAGCAGGAACAGGCTGGGGATGATGAGGCAGTGGGTGTAGCTGTCTGCGTCGCCGTCGTCGGCTTCGGGGTTGGTTTTGGCAAACATGACGAACAGGTCGGTTTTGAATTTGTTGCGGCAGCGGAAGCGGTATTTGAGGTTTCCTTTATTGCCTTTGTTTTCAAATCCCGCCGAGCTTTTGACGTCGATTTTCGCGCCGTTGAGGATGAAGTCGTAGGCGGGGTTGTTGAACTGTACGGACAGGTTGGTGTTGACGGCTTCGGGCAGGTGGCGGGCAAACAGGCTTTCGCCGACGCGGCCGATTTCCGCGCCCCTGCTGTTGACGATGAAGCCTTCGGTGAGGCGCAGGATGCCGGATGCCTGGGCGATCATGGTGGCTTGGATGATGCTGATGCCTGCTTCGTGGGCGGCGGCGCGGATGGGGGCTTTGCCGCGGTACAGGGCGATAAAGCGGTCGGCCTGTTCGCGGCTTGCGCCGAAGGTGGAAATCATGGGTTTGTCCTTTCGGGTCGGGTGGGTTTTCAGACGGCCTCTTCCTGTGTTTCGGCGTTTTCAGGCTGCATCCGCATTGCCATGTCGATAGCATCGCGCAGGCTGTGCAGGTTGCACGCGACGCATTCGGCGGGCAGTTGCACGTTGCCGATGTGGTTGTCGCGGTCTGCCAGCCAGTCCAGCCGCTCGGTGTCGGGGTGTGGTTCGGTTGCGCACGGGCAGATTTTATTCAGCAGGTAATCGTGCGTTTTCCCGTCTGACGATGCGACGGTACAGCTTGATAGGTAGTCGCGCAGGAATACGAACTGTCTGCCTTCTGTGTCTTGTACGCGGTCGCCGAATTTGAATTGGGTCATTTGGGGTCTCCTTTTTAGGCTGTTGGTAAAGGGGTTGAGGCCGTCTGAAAGTTCAGAGGCTTTGCAGGTATTGGGTTTCGGCGGCGACTTCGGCGAGGAATTTTTGCGCTTCGGTTTCGAGCCGGGCGATGGTGTCGCTATCGCGCTCTATGCGTTTGATGCGGATGGCGAGGTGTTCGGGCAGGCGGGGGTCGTAGCTGACGAAGTCGCACCATTGCCGTCCGGTGCAGGCCATCTGCCATTGCATTTGGGCGTGGTATTGCGGTTTGGGGCGGCCGCTGCGGATGAAGGCGAGGTGGGTGGCGGTGTTGGGGCATTTGATTTCGATTAGGCCGTCTTCTCCTATCAGTCCGTCTGGACTGGCTCCGCTGTCTGCAATCGCGGGGTGGGGGTGGTAGCCGGTTTCGGTTACGTCGTTGCCGGTTTCGATGATGTAGGCGGCGCGTGCCTGCGGTTCGGTGTCTGTGCCGTGGCGCATGGCGGGAGTTTCGAAGCTGCCGTAGGGTTGGCCGGTGAGGCGTTCGCAGATGAGTTCTGCTTTGTAGTTTTCGCGGGCGGCGGTGTAGCCTGTGCGGGCGGTTTTGGCGGTGGCGTCGTGAATGCGGCTGGCGGTGAGTTTGCCGCAGCGTGCCTGATGCCATTCTTCGGTGTGCTGCTGCATAGGGGGTTTCCTTTTTTCAGACGGCCTTTTGTGCGCCGTCTGAAAGGTTTACAGTTTGTCGAGGCGTGCCTGTTGCTCGGGGGTGAGGGCGTAGGCTTGGGCGTCGTTTATGTCGGCGTCGCCGGTGGTGATGCGGCCGGCGAGGGCGTCAAATTCGGCTTCGGTGAGGCCGGGGCGGGGGTCGGCCTGTATGGTGTTTTCGGCGAGGGCTTTGAGGCGGTTGTGTTCGTCTGCGCCGAGGATGTGCCGCTCTTCTTTGCCGATGGCGGCAAACCATGCGCGGTAGGCTTCGATGCCGTTATTCGCGGCGGCTTGGCCTTGGGCGGCGATTTCGGCGCGGCGGGGGTGGTCGCGTTCTCCGGCAAAGGGGTTGGCCTGTTCGGGTTTGATGCCGTCTTTGGCGTCTTTGATGCGTTCGGCTTCGTCTTCGTCGTAGATGCCGGTGAAGCCGAAGGCGAGGCGGGCGGCTTGGATCATGGCTTTGTGGCGGTGCATGCGTTTGGTGTGGCTCTGCCACGGGCCGGCCACTTCTCCGTATTTGGTTTTAAACGGCGGGCGGTACACTTCGTCGAGGTATTCGCGGGCGGCAATCGGGTGGCTGCGGTCTTTGCGGTAGATGACGCACTCCACCCATTCGTGGGCTTTGTTTTTGCCGCCTTCGGGGGTGGCGAGCTCTTCCGAATAGTTGAACTCTATGCCGTCAAACTGGGGATGGTTGTTGATGATGCGCGCCCAGCCGTCTACGCCGACGACGGGGACGATGCCGTTTTGTTTGTCGGGGAAGGCGTAGATTTCTTTGGTAAAGGGGTTGAGGCCGTATTGGGTGGCAACAATCAACAGGGCGTTGAACTGGGCGTCGGTTACATCGCCTTTGAATACGGTTTGTTTGAGGGTTTGCACCAGTTCGGCGGGGTCGCCTTGGATGTTGAACTGTTTGGCAAGGGCGATGGCTTGGTTGTTGGCGATGGTCATTTGGCTGCTCCTGTGAGTTGGTCGTAGCGTTGTCGCGCCTGTTCGTAGGCGGGGTGGGTTTCGAGGGGTTCGCGGCGGTTGACGGTTTTGTCGCCGTGTTTGGGGTCGTAGCGCATTTGGCCGATTTCCCATTCTTTGCCGTGGCGGCGCAGGTAGTAGTCGGGCATGGTTTGGTCTCCGGTTGCTTTGGGTTGGGGGGTGGGGTATGATGCGGGTTCTCTCTCCAAGTCAAGTTGCACCCGCGTCGCCAAACGCGGTTTTTGTGCAAATTTTTCTGCATCATGCCCCATTAAAGGGTTGTCTGATTTTTCAGACGGCCTGAAATCTTTGGGGTGTGCGGTAGCGGTAACGCCCGCGTCCAACTTGACTTGGAAGAGAGCACCCCGCCCTTTTGGGCTTTCTCTAATCTCTATTTAGTCAAGGTGTTCAAAATGAACTCAATTCAAATTTCAAACGTGGCAATCCGCCAAACTTCCAATAATCTCTACAATCTGAACGATTTGCACCGCGCCAGCGGCGGCGAGAAACGCTTTCAGCCTGCAAACTGGCTTCGGAATGCGCAAACCGTTGATTTAATTAATTTCCTCAAAAATGAGGAATTGCAGTCGGAAGAGGAAATTATTCAGTCAAAACAAAAACATGGTACTTTCGTCTGCAAAGAACTGGCTTATGCCTACGCCACTTGGATAAGCGCGAAATTCTTTCTTCTGGTTATCCGCACCTTTGATGCAGCTCTTTCAGGCCGTCTGAAAACCTCTTCCCAAACTTCCGCCGACGAGCGTAAGGGTTTGCGGCAGGCGGTGGCGGCTTTGGTGGTGCGGCGCGGCATTGATTTTTCGTCGGCCTACCATATGCTGCACCAGCGTTTCGGGGTGGCGGCCATTGAGGATTTGCCGCGCGAAACCCTGCCGGAGGCGGTGCGCTATGTGCATACGCTGACGCTGGGCGCGTTGTCCGGCGAGGTGTTGGACGCTGTGAGGCCGTCTGAAAAGCCGTCTGCCATCACGTTCAGCCAAAGCGAGCTGCGGGAGCTGGCGGTTGTCGCCTACTATTGCGCGTGGGCAAACGATTTGCTGCGGGGCGTGGCCGCGCCGCTGGCGGCTTTGGGCTGCGATAAGGCGGTTACGATGCGCACGCTGCCGGTGGAAAGCGCGGCCTTTCTGTCCCGCGTCCACAAAGCCCTGCTGCGCGAAATGCCCAAAATCAACAGTGCGTTCGAGCGGGCGGATACGGATAGCTGTTTGCGCCGCTGCGAATCTTTGATTTGACATTGTTTTCTCCTTTATGGCCGTCTGAATTTCAGGCGGCCTTTTTTGCGGCGGGTCGGGACGCGCCCTACATGACGGGTTCGTAGGGGGGGATGATGGTGCTTTTGTCGGCTTCGAGGGCGCGTTTCTCGCTTTCGCGCGCGCTTTTGGCGGCGGCTTCGAAGGCTTCGGCCATTTCTCTGTAATGCGCGGCTTCGGGCGGTTCGGCGAAGACGGCGGGCTGTATTTGCTGCCGCAGGGTTTGCGGCTCTGGGGTGTCGCAGCCGCCTATGGCGGAGATGGCAATCAGGGCGGCGGCGAAGACTGCCCAGGCGGTGAGTTTTTCGGGGGTCATTTGTTTGTCCTTTGTTTTGGGGGTGGCGGTTTCTTCGTCCCGCCCGCGCCGCGCCTGCCAAGGAATGGGGAGAAATTCAGGCCGCGTGTTGTCGGGGTTTGTTTCGGCAGGGATTAGGCCGTGCCGCGCCCACTCGTCCGACTGACGGCGCGGCAATCTTGGGATTATTCGGTCGGGCGTTTTTCCCAGTTGTACTCGTCGATTTCTTCGGCGAGGCGGGTGTGGGCGATGGTTTCGAGGGCGGCCATGATTTTGTTCCATGTGTCTGTGCCGACTTTGCGGTACAGGGTGTCGATGGGTTCGGTGGCGGCAATTTCTGCGGCCAGCGTCATGGCGGCGGCGGGTTGTTTGTAGGGTTTGGCAATCAGGTCGGCGAGTTGGTCGTCGGTCATGGCTGTTCCTTTCAGGCGGCCTGTGCGGCGGTGTAGCTGTGTTCCATTTGGGCGGGGAAGGTGAAGTCTTCTTCTGCGTCTATGTGGCAGTTCATAGCGTCGGCCATGCGGGGGTCGCGGCAGCGGGCGGCTTCGTCGGCGAGCCATTCGCGCCAATCGGTTTTGTCGGCTGCATCGTTGGGAACAACGCCCGTTGCTTCGATGCACTCGCGGCGGTATTCGGGGTAGATGCGGCAGGCGATGGCGGCGCAGTCGGCTTTGAGGGCGGCGGCGTTTGCTTCGGCCTCTGCTTCCGCCGCTTCGGCTGCGTCGATGGCGCGGTAGTAGGCGGCTTCGGCGGCCAGCCATGCGCCCTCTGCGTGGGGGTTGAGGGGTTTCATGCTTTGCTCCCTGCCCCCTTGCGGGGGCGTGCGGTTTAGGCGAGGTAGTTGAAGGGGTGGGCGTTGTGGTGGGCGGCGGAGGCTTCGGGCAGGCTGCCTGCTTCGATCACTGTGCCGTCGATGTAGCGCAGTTCGTAGCGGCTGCGGCTTTTGTATAGGCGGCCGAGGGTGGTTTCGTCTTTGCCGTAGTGGTGGCGCATGAGGTTGTGGATGGGTTTCATGGGGGCTCCTTGTTGGTTGCGTTGTTTCGATGGGGTGGATTATAGCAAAGCTAATAAACAATACAATAGCAAAGATACGATTTTATTTAGCAAAGATTGTATATTGTTGATTTTATTTATAACAAAGTTTGTGCAGGCACAAAAAAACCGCCCTTTTCGGGCGGTTGTCAGACTCGGAGGCGCGGATATATAGTGCGCCATTTACCCAATGACACAAAATTAAAGGAATAAAAATGGAAGATTTGACCCCGATATTGCAGGTTGCCTATGCCGTGCTGAATAATTTCAAAGGCCGTCAGGGGCATATCAACGAAATTGCCGAGGCGGCGCTGCGGACGAATCAGACTATGGGCTTGGATGCCGCCGCTTTCGGCAGCAAATTGTCGGGTGCCCTGTCTGCGCATGTGAAAAAGAAAGATGCCGTTTTTGCACGGGTGGCAGGGAAGAAAGACGCAAAGGGGAAAGTTGTTTCATATAAGAAGGGAATGTACCGACTTAAACAGGTGCGGATATCCAAGCCTACCGAAGTCAATATCGCCCCGCAGGTAGACAGTGCCTTTTTGGGAAAGGCCGGGGAGTTGGGCGTTATGAGCGAATTGCTGTTTTGGGGGTTTAATGCTTCTTTAATGGTGGTGGACAAAGGGATTGATATTGTCGCTTCCAAAGAAAACCTGTATTACCACATTCAAGTCAAAACCGCGCAGCCGAAAAGCAACGGCACTTTCGGCTTCAGTATTAATTTGAAATCGTTTGAAAACAACCACAGCGGCAACACGTATTATATTTTTCTTATGAGGGAATCCGCGCGTTCCGTGTTTGCCGTTATCCCCAGCAGTCATATCACCACCTTGCGCAACAGGGGCTTGATAAAAGGGACTGACAATCTGTCTGTTACCCTGTCTGTTTTGGATAAGGGAAAGAAATATTTACTGAACAATAAGGACGATATTACTACTTTTATCAATAATTTCGGTCAAATCAAATAAGACTGCCGTTGTTTTCAGCCTGTTGCGATTGGTAAAAAGGCCGTCTGATTTTTTAGACGGCCTTTTGTGCGGCTATTCGACGGTCATTTCCGCTATCGGCAGTGCCGACCGGATGTTGTGGCGGCGGCGCAGGTCGGCGAGGTCTTTGTGGACAAGCGCGTTAAACATTCCGGCTGCGGTTTGTATGATGCCGGGGTTGGATTTGAGAAAGCCGGCCGCTTTGTCGGCGGTGTAGCCGTCGATGTTTTCCGCCGGTTCGATTTGGAAGACGGTGCGGTAGCGGGCGGTGATGGCGGCGGCGTTTTGCCCGTCTTCGGTTTCCGCCGTGTAGTCGGCGCGGATGTCGTAGCAGATTTGGAAGGCTTCTTCGTTGATTTGCAGACGTTCGGCGGTAATGCCTGCCTGTTCGCGGATAAGGCCGTGCATGATTTCGGGGGTGTGATCGATGTGTGCGGACAGGACGTCGAAGGCCAGTAGTTTGACTGTGGTCATGATTGGGTTGTGCTTTCTGTGCGCCATGCGGGCATGGTCAGGTTGACGGTGGTCCATTTGGCGGGTCGGCGTTCTGTGGTGTCGGGCAGGTTGTTGGCGGCCTGCATGGAAAGGATGGCGGTGTATTCGCGGCGCAGGCGGGATTCGGTGGTGATGACGAGGTTTTCGCCGACGGCGTGGAGGACGGATACCATGGTTTCGATGGTGGGGTTGCTGTCGCCGCCCATTAGGCGGCTGATAAGGGATTTGCTTTTGCCTGTGCGTGCGGCCAGTTCGGTCTGGGTGAGTTGTTTGCTTTCGAGCAGGCCGTCGAGCATGATGGCAAAGTCGATTTTTGCGGCTTCCTGTTGCTTGATTAGTCGGTAATCAGACATTTGATTGCTCCTGATATTTGCAGTTTGTTGAAGGCGTTGGCGGCTTTTTTGAGGTCGGCGGCTTTGGTTTTCTGCCATTTTTTCCAAACGGAGTGGGTCAGCAGCAGCATTCCTTTTGTGCCGGGTATGGGGACGGCGTAGATGCGGATGGGCTGTTTGATGAATTCCATGACTTTGAGGCCGTCGGCTTCTCCGGCTTCGTGGAACATGGCGGACGGCAATTTTTCACCTGCGGCAAAACGCTCCATGATGATTTCGAGGGCGGCAGCCTTACGGACGGTTTGACGGTCGTTACGGAAGGCGGCCAGCTCTTTTTCCAAGTCGGAAGATTCGCCCTCATCCGCCAGCACGATGAGCGGTCTTGCACCATTGTAGAGTATTTTGGGCTTCATGTGTTTACTTATATGTGAACTTGCGTTTTCGGACGGCCTCGCGGGTTTGGTCGGTTCAGAAGGTTTCCAGCGTCCAGCGGCCTTTGACGCGGCCGCAGATGCGCAGGTTTTCAAGGGCTGCGCCCTCGAGGGTTTCCACGGGGTAGGCTTTGTTGTCGGAGATGATGTTGAGGCCGCCGCTGACCAGGGCGTGCAGGCGTTTAATGCGCAGGCCAGAAGGGGTGAGGATGACGTAGATGCCGTCGCCGTCGTAGCGGTCGGCGGAGGTGTCGGCAAACACCACGTCGCCGGGGTTGATGGTGTCCTGCATGGAATCGCCTTTAGCGTTGATGATGCGCAGTTTGCCGAGGTTGCCGCCGAACTGCCGCCGCGCCCATGTTTCTAAAACAATCACGAAATCCACAATTTCGTCGGGGTCGTCGGCTTCGATGCCGTCCCCCATCCTGCCCGTGGCGGCCAGGCGCGGCACGGACAGCCAGCCTTCGCGGATGACGGGGGCGTCGCTGCGGTAGAGCACGGGGGCGGCTTCGTCATCCAGCCAGCCGCGCGGCAGGTCTAGGGCTTTTTCGATGTCGGAGGCTACGCCGTTGCCGATGTTGCGGTGGCCGTTCATCCATTGGTTCACCTGTGCCGCCGCTTTGCCGACGGCGCGGGCAAATTCTGTCTGATTGCCGTTGTAGCGTTCTTCAATAAGGGTTTTCACCCGTTCTATTCTGTTCATTTTTAGTCTCCTTGTTTGGTTTGGCAATTTTAAAGCATTGCTAAAAATAACAAGGCTACTATTCTTGCGGTATCTTTGCTATACTATTCAGCATCCAATCAAAATCAATGCTATATGAAATTAATTGAGTATTTAAACAGCGGGGTTTCCGCTTCCGATCTGGCAAAGAAGACCGGAATTGCCCCCGCGTTTTTATGGCAGGTCAAGAACGGCCGCCGAAAAATGCCGCCGAAATACTGTCCGAAAATCGAACAGGCCACAGGCGGGCAGGTAACGCGCCGCGACCTGCGCCCAGACGACTGGCACGAAATTTGGCCTGAATTGAAGGAGGGTCAGGCAGGTGCGCAGGGGTAGTTGTTTTTGATGTGCCGGTGGAAGTAGCGGCCTTTGGAGGGTGCTTGGAGCAGTTGGACGAAGACGGCTTCGGGTACGTCGAAGTAGCGGTATCGCCGGCCGTTTTTGAATTGGATTTCGAGTGTGCCTGCCTGCCAGGCGACGGAGGAAAGATTGGATGAAAGAACAGGTGTGTGAATCATTCCGTGCCTCTTTTTCGATGATGTCGAAGGAGGAAATTGTAGCGCAGTTTGACGGGTGGGATTTTCGCGATGCGCAAGGCCATCCGCTGCGGAATTTTTTGCCGTTTCTGGTGCTGGCGGAGCTGGCCGCCGGGCGCGGCGGTGTGAAGGAGGATTGAGATGAAAGAAAGATATTTGAAGCTGAAAAAGAAAGAGCGCAAGCGTTTGGAAAAGCTGGCGTGGAAGAAGGCGCGCCAAAGCAAGGCCGCGCCGTTTGAGGTGGTTTCGTCTCTGGTTGATGCGTTAAGACTGGTCAGGAAGATGTGCTAGACAGCTGTTTTTCAATTTCCGTCAGCCTTTTAGCCAATTCTTCAATAAAGGCGGCAACGTTTTGAGCACTGTCCCGAGGATACCTTGGATCTGCCAAAAATTTGTCCGATTTGGTTTGTAGAGTGAGTTTGGCGATTTCCAAGGCGGTTGCGTAAGCGGATTCATTCATTTTCGATTCTCCGTGAAGAGGGTTGTGTAGGAACTTCCATTCTACACGGATGAGAGGCAAAGCGGACAGACGCTTGGCAGCCCGGACAGACGGGCAAAAAGATGCCCCCGAATGGGGGCGGGAGGAAATTATGAAAGTTCGTATCAAAAACTTACGGAGCGGATTATGCCATTGAAACCTTTGAAAGACAACAGCCAGTGCGCCCGATTGCTGGCGCACTTTAAAGCGGGCGGCTCGGTTACGAGTTTTGAAGCCTACGATTTGTTCAAAATCACACAGCTTTCGGCGCGGATTATGGAACTGGAAGCGCGCGGGATTGCGATTGCCCGCGTGTGTGAAGAAAACGACGGGGCGCGTTATGTGCGCTATTCGATGGGAGGTGCGGCATGAGTGTGAAGCTGATGGCCGGCGCACTGGATTTGAAGATTCCGAGCGGGCAAAAGTTTGTGCTGACCGTGTTGTGCAATTTCGCCAATGACGACGGCTTGTGTTATCCGGGACAGGATACTCTGATGGACAAGTGCAGTATGGGCAGAACGACAGTCGGCAACCATCTCAAATGGTTGGAAGAGCGCGGCTATCTGCGCAAGAACCGCCGTCAAAAAGGCAATATGCGCAAGTCGGATCTGTATCTCATCAATCTGAATCCCAATACATCGGAATGTTCAGATTTTGAATGTTCAGATTTTGAATGTTCAGATTTTGAATGTTCAGATTTTGGCAGTGAATGTTCAGATTTTGAACATTCGGAATGTTCAGATTCTGAACATTGCTATAAGGAAGAACCGTCAGAAACCTATAACCGTCAGAGAGAACAAAAGGATATTACGCGCGATGCGCTTCATTCGTCTGCTAAGCAGCCCGATTCGGCAAATCTTGCAGACAGGCCGTCTGAAAACCCGCCTGCCCAATCTGCCAGACCTGCCAAGCGCAAACCTTCCGCCGCACGCAGGGAGCTGGACGCGCTGAACCTGCTGGCCGACCGTGGCGTGGAGGGGGATTTGGCGCAGGACTATCTGGCAGTGCGCAAAGACAAGCGGGCGGCGACGCTGACGAAAACCGCGTTGGCGGGCTTGGAGCGTGAGGCGAACCGCGCGGGCTTGTCGCTGACGCAGGCCATCACCCTGTGCTGCGAGCGCGGGTGGGTGGGTTTCCGTGCCGACTGGCTGCAAGACAAACACACCCGCGAGCGGGCGGCGGGTAACGGGCATACCAGCCACTTTTTCGGGAACGAGTATTTTGAAAACGCCGACTACGGCGACGAAATCGGGGAGATACGGTAATGCGGACGATAGGCGAAATGCTGACGACAAACTACGGCGCACGTCAGGCCAAACAGCAACACTGCGCCGAACATGGCGCGTACACGTCCTACAGCGCGGTGCGCGGCTGCTGGACAGGCTGCCCCGCCTGCGTCAGACGGCGCGAGGCCGACGAAGCGGCTGACTATGCCGAAACCCTGCGCCGCGAAGCCAAGCGGCGGGAAACGGAAGCCCGTATCGGCCGCGCAGGCATTGCCCCGCGCTTTGCCGGATGCCGCATCGACAACTTCCAAACCGGCGGCGACGAGGCCACACGGATGCGGATGGAACGCGCCAAAGCCTTTGCGCGGGACTACGCCGACCACTTCGCCGACGTGTCCGCCAACGGCCGCTGCGCCATTTTCGCCGGCGGCATGGGGACAGGCAAAAACCATCTGGCCTGCGGCATCGCCCACGAAGTGCTGGAACAGGGCTACAGCGCGGTAGTGATTACAGCCGCCGGGATGATGCAGCGCATCAAAGACAGCTTCGGCGGCGGCAGCGAAACGGCCGCCTGCGCCCCGTATGTACAGGCCGATTTGCTGGTGCTGGACGAATTTGGCGCAGGCAACCCCACGGAAACCGAAAGCCGCCTGCTGGGCATGGTGATCAACGCCCGCTACGAGGCCGTGCGCCCGACGCTGGTACTCACCAACCTGACGGAAGAAGACTGGCAGCGGCGCATCGAAGCCCGCATCCGCGACCGCCTGCGCGACAACGGCGGCAAGCGCATCCCCTTCAACTGGCCGAGCTACCGCCAATGAACTGCCTCAACTGCGCCCACGCCGACTTTCTCGCGGCGGCGGAACGGGGCTTGAAGGGGTTTCTGGTGTGCACGGTGTCGCGGGATAGGGCTTGGAGCTGCCTTAACTCGGAAACGGAATGCGGAAACGGGCGGTTTCAGGCGGCCTCGGCGGAGAGGGTGCAAAAGCGGGTTGAGTGGCTGCAAAGGCGCAGGAAAAGACGGTTTGAGGCCGTCTGAAAAACGGGGCCGACCCCACAAGGGCAAAGAAGCAAACTCATTGAAAAAACGGAATTTTATGATACACGGAACGTGCAAACGAAACGGAGGATTTTTGAAATGAAGACATGGTACATCGGCATCGACACCGGGGTGAAAACCGGTTTTGCCTACTGCCTGGATGGGAAGCTGACCAATGTGCTGACACTGCCGATCCACCGCGCCATCAGCGAGCTGAACCACGCGCTTTCATTCTGCATCCGCGAACAAAGCAGGCTGCATGTCGTGGTGGAGGATGCGCGTCTGCGCCGCTGGTTCGGCGAGAAGGGGCGCGAGGCTTTGCAGGGGGCGGGCAGTGTGAAGCGCGACGCGAAGATTTGGGAAGACTGCCTGAACGACCTGCGCGGGCAGTATCCGCAGATTGTCAGCTTCGAGATGCTGCCGCCTGCGGCCAACCGCACCAAGTTGTCCAAAGAGGCGTTTGCGCGGCTCACAGGCTGGAAGGAGCGCACCAGCGAACACGGGCGCGACGCGGCCATGTTGGTGTGGGGGCGCAAAGGTACGGGCTTTTCAGACGGCCTGCGGGAGGGTTGGGATGGCAATTGAAGCCGCCGTTATCCGCACGCCCGCCGGAACGCTGGCCGCCGCCACCGCCGCCGATGCGGAGATTCTGCGCTCTTTGCAGGCGGGCAGAGCCTACCGCGTCAAAGTAACGCAGTTGTCCGACCGCAGCTACCGGCACCACAAGCTGTTTTTCGGCGGGCTGCTGCCGCTGGCCTACGAATACTGGCAGCCAACGGGCGGGCTGGTAACGCAGGGCGAGCGGGCGATGGTGGAGCGTTTCGCGCAGCGGCTGGAAGCGTTGCACGAAAGCGGCGGCCTGTTTCTCAAATTTGCCCAAGAGTTCGTGCTGGGCGTGGCGAAAAAGCGCGGCGAAAAGGTCGGCGCGGTGCCGAAAAGCATGGAGGCCTTCCGCAAATGGCTGACGATTGAGGCGGGCTATTTCGATGTGTACGAAACGCCCGCAGGCATCCGCAAGGAGGCGAAAAGCATCAGTTTTGCCCAGATGGATCAGGAAGCGTTCAACGACTTCTACCGCGCCTGCTTCGATGTGGCGTGGAACATGATGCTGTCGGCCAAGTTTGAAAACCAAGAAGCCGCATTAAGGGCGGCGGAAGAGATGATGGCGTTCGGCGCATGAGCAAAATTACCGAATCCGCACGCGGCGAGCAATGCCTTGTCCGTTTGCCGGGCATCTGCAACCGCAACCCGGAAACCACCGTGTTTGCCCATTACCGCCTTGCGGGCTATTGCGGCACAGGCATCAAGCCGCCCGACTTTATGGGCGTGTATGCGTGCAGCAACTGCCACGACATCTGCGACGGGCGGGTGAAAACCGATTTGGACGCGGACGAAATTCGGACGGCCTTTGCCGAGGGGGTGATGCGGACGCTGGCGAAGCTCGCCGAAAAAGGGTTGATAGAGATAAAGGAGTGAAATGTACCGCAACACCGACGAAGCCCTGCATGATGCCTACCGCTTCGGCAGCCTGCGCATCGAGCCGCAGAACAACACCGCGCAGATTTGCCGCTGGATAGAATCCAAAGGCGTGCCACCCGCCCGCAGCGGCCTGACACAGCACGAATGGCACGCTAACGCCGCTATGATACAGGCGCGGGTAGAACGCCTGCTTGCCCCCGCCGAACTGGCCGTTATCGAACTGCACTACACCGGCGGGCAGAAGCAGGACGGCATGATTGATATTACCGCCCATATCGAAGCGCAAAACAAAGGCGCGAACCTGCTTTTGTGCGACGATCTGCTGGGCAACATCTTCACCGGCAGGCCGAGAATCAGCGCGATACAGGATAAGTATGATTTGAGCCGTGCGACGGTATTCCGGAAACTGCATAGGACAAAGCGGATTGTTGCGGTTTTGTACAATACGGCGATGCTGAAAATTGAAGATGAATTTATCGAGGCGGGTATTGTGAAATTCTGCGCCCAAGCTGTTGACATGTGAGACTGTTTTATCTAAAATTTGCTAAATTTCGGAGAAAGCTGCGGATAGGCGGTTTTCTCCGTTTTGTTTTGGCGGTTTCAGGCCGTCTTTGCTATTGCCTGCCGTATGGTTTCAACCGTGATGTATAGTCGGTTTGCGGCGGCATCGGCAAAGCCGTAGCGGCGGTAGAAATCCGCCATACCGTCTTTGGCATCGACAAACACGACGGGGAAGCCCACGAGGTAGGCGGCCTGATACAGGCGGCACAGCGCGTCATGCAGCAGAAAGCCGCCGAAGCCTTTGCCCTGATACGCGGTATCGACGGCAAGCCTGGCAATCAGGGCGGCAGCCTGCACGGGACGGTGCTTTTTCTGCAACTGAGGCGGAATTTGCGAAAGCTCGAATTGGATCATGGTCAGGGTGTAGAAACCCGCTATCCGTGTGCCGTCGGCTTCGTCTTCCAGCACATAGGTGCGGGCGTGGTTTTTTGCCGCCTGTTGGTTGGCGGTGCGTTGCAGGAACAGGTTTAAGGCTTCGACGCCGCAATCAAAGCCCTGCCGGTTATGCTTGGCGGTATCGAGCGGAACGGTTTTCACGGGCACTCGCTTCGGTGTTTGCGGAACAGCTCGGACAAGTGCCGGTTGGGTGCGGGCGGGTTTTCCAGCGCATCCAACAGTCGCAGGGACGAATCGGCATTGAGCCGGATGATTTCTTCCTGCTGCAAAATGGCTTTGGCTTTCTCCACGGCTGCGCCCAAAACAAAGGCGTTGATGGTGGGAATGCCTGCGGCTTCGGCCGCGCGGTTGAGCAGAGATTGGGTGGCGGGATCGATGCGGGCGGTAACGCGGGTATGGGTGGCGGCAGTCATATTGAACCTCCGTGTCAAATATATGCGTGCCATTTTGGCACGTTGAAGAATGAATAGCAAGCCCGCCCTGTGCGGGCGTTTTGTTTTCAGACGGCCTGAAACTGTCAGGCAACCCAACCAAGGAGCCTGATATGGACAAAGCCAAACGCCCAATCGGGCGGCCGAACACATACAGCAAAGGGTTGGCAGACCGTATCTGCGAACGCATCGCCCGAGGCGAAAGCCTGCGGGCGGTTTGTTCGGACGGCGATATGCCCTCCGCCAGCACGGTGCACAAATGGCTGGCGGAGAATCAGGAGTTTTCGGAGCAGTACGCGCACGCGCGCGAGGAGCAGGCGGACCATTTCGCCCAAGACATCATCCGCATTGCCGACGAAGTGGAGCCCGAAAGCGCGGCGGTGGCCAAAGCTAAGCTGCAAATCGACGCCCGCAAGTGGACGGCGGCCAAGCTCGCGCCGAAGAAGTACGGCGACAAGATCGACCTCTCCGGCGATATGCGCGTGCAAGTAGAAACCCGTTCGCTGGAAGACATCTTCAAATAGTTTCGGGCAGACTGAAAGGCGAAACCCCGCAGGGCGGCAACTCTGCGGGGTTTCTGTATTTAATCCTTTGTACAAGAAAGGACAAATCATTGTTTGATTTTAACATACTGAAAGCGTGGTGTGAAATGTTGGAACTGATAGCAAGGTCGGCAACGGCAAAACGGTTTATGTGGCTGACTTATGTGGTCGGGCTTGCCGCGCTGGTAATTTGGCGTCTGCCCGATATTCTGGCAGTGGTTTTGAAATGAGGCCGTCTGAAAAGTTTTCAGACGGCCTTTTCACATATGGCTAACCCCTATTTCAAACCGCTGATCAAGAAAGCCCGCTACAAGGTACTGTGGGGCGGGCGGGGCAGCGGCAAGTCTTATTTTCTCGCCGAGCTGGCGGTGGAGGTGGCGCGGCGCATCGGCACGGTGATTCTGTGCGCACGCGAGTTTCAAGGCTCGCTAGACGATTCGGTGTACCAGCTGCTGACCGAAACCATAGCCCGGCTGGGCTACACACAGGAGTTTGAGATTCTCAAATCCAGCATCCGCCACAAGGGCACGGGCGCGAAGTTCGTGTTTTACGGCGTGAAGAACAACATCACCAAAATCAAATCGATTCAGGGCGTGGGCATCTGCTGGGTGGAAGAGGCCGAGGCGGTTACCAAAAACTCGTGGGACGTACTGATTCCCTCCATCCGTGGCGACAAAAACGCCGAAATCTGGGTGAGCTTCAACCCGAAGAATATTCTGGACGATACCTATCAGCGGTTTATCGTCCATCCGCCAAAAGACAGCATTGTCTTAAAGGCTAATTACGACATCAACCCGCATTTTGCCGACACGCCGCTACTGGCCGACATGCTCGAATGCAAAGAGCGGGATGAAGACCTTTACCGTCATATTTGGCTGGGCGAGCCGGTGGCCGACAGCGAACTGGCGATTATCAAGCCGAGTTGGATTGAAGCCGCTATTGATGCGCATGAAAAACTGGGCTTCTCAGCCGCAGGCCGGCGCATCCTCGGTTTTGATGTGGCCGATGAAGGCGATGATGCCAACGCCACTGTATTGCGGCACGGCTCGGTCGTAACCGACATGCAGCAATGGCGCGGGCAGGATGTGATTTACTCCGCCGACAAGGTTTACCTGTACGCCCAAGAGCAGAATGTTGACCGCATTGTGTATGACAACATCGGCGTGGGCGCCGGTGTGAAGGCGCAGTTCCGGCGTAAGAACGGCAAGGTGCAGACGCTCGGTTTCAATGCCGGCGGCGCAGTGTATAAACCCGATGCCAAGTACACCGACGACAAGAAGAACCGCGATATGTTCGCCAACATCAAGGCGCAGGCATGGTGGATGGTGCGCGACCGCTTCTACAAGACGTGGCGTGCCGTCCATCACGGGGACAGTTACCCCGAAGACCAACTTATCAGCCTTTCAAGCAGCCTGCACGAATTGGAATACCTGACTGCCGAACTGAGCCGCCCACAAGTGGATTACGACCAAAACGGGCGCGTGAAGGCAGAGAGCAAGAAAGACATGAAAAAGCGCGGCATCCCCAGCCCGAACCGTGCGGATGCGCTGGTCATGGTCTTCGCCCCCGTGCAGGGCGGACTGAACATCAACCCCAAGATATTGAGCGGACTATGAGCAAAAAGAAAAAACACACCGACAAGGCCATGCGCCGCGCCCTGCAAAGGCTGCCTGAAAAGCAGCCTGCATCATACAGCTTGGATTTTCCCAGCCTGCCGGACGGCGTGAAGCCAAACGGTATAGCGATGGACAGCAGCCCCTTAGGAAACTTCGGGGCTGATTGTTTTTTCGGCACCGGCTTTATCGGTTATCCGCGCTTGGCCGAGTTGGCGCAGATTTCCGAATACCGCAGCGTGAGCGAAACCACCGCCAATGAAATGACCCGCCAATGGATAGAAATCAAATCCGTGGGCGAAGAAGACAACAGCGAGGCCATCAAGCAGATTGAGGAATGCTACGAGCGGCTGAACGTGCGAGATGTGTTCCGCAAGGCCATTGAAACAGACGGCCTGTTCGGACGCGGCCAGATACTGGTGCAAATCAAAGACCACGACGGCAAATTGGCCAATCCGCTGCTCTTGACCGAAAAAACCATTGCCAAAGGCAGCCTGAAAGCTTTGGTGAACATCGAACCGATGTGGACGACCCCTGCGCCGTACAACGCCATCGACCCTACCCTGCCCGACTTCTACAAGCCGAAGGCATGGTATGTGATGGCGCAGGAAATCCATGCCAGCCGACTGTTTACCCTGATTTCCCGCCCCGTGCCGGATATGCTCAAACCCGCCTACAACTTCGGCGGCGTGAGCATGACCCAGCTCATGATGCCCTATGTGGAACGCTGGCTGCGTACTGTGGATTCCGTCAGCGACCTGCTGCACAGCTTTTCCTTGTCCGGCATCAAAACCGACATGAGCGCGATACTGAGCGGCAGCGACGACGGCGACACCAACATTATGCTCCGTGCCGAACTGTACAACCGTTTGCGCGACAATCGCGGCCTGATGCTGTTGAGCAAAGACGAAGAAGAGTTCTTCCAGTTCAATACCCCGCTGTCCGGCTTGGATGCGCTGCTTGCCCAATCGCAGGAGCAAATGGCCGCCCCCAGCCATACGCCGCTGGTGAAGCTGCTCGGCATCACGCCAAGCGGCCTGAATGCCAGCACGGAGGGCGAGATTGCCGTTTACTACGACCACATCCGCGCCATGCAGGAAAACCTGCTGCGCGATCCGCTGGATAAGTTGCTCAAGCTGGTGCAACTGCACCTGTTCGGCAAAGTAAACGACAACATCACGTTCGACTTTGTGCCTTTGCAGCAGATGAGCGAAACCGAGCTTTCCACCATCCGCAAATCCGACACCGACCGCGATGTGGCCTACATTCAGGCCGGCGTAGTATCGGCGGAGGAAGTACGCGGTCGGCTGGCAAGCGAGCCGGACAGCGGTTACAACGGCATTGATGTAGAAGATGTGCCTGAAATGCCCGATGACGGCTTTTCAGACGGCCTGAATGACGGCGAAGGGGGAGAGGGCGGAGACCCTGCCGACCCAAAGCCTGAACCTGCCCAAGATGCCGCCGAATGGGACGAGAGCAAGCATCCACGTGCGGAGAATGGGCAGTTCGGGGAAGGCAGGGATACCAATGACAGTCAGCCTGAAAGCGGAAACACAGCAGCACAACAGGCTGCTGTTTCTGTATCGGGCAGTGAATTGGGCAGCTTTACCGAGACCAAAGACCTACGCAAAGCCGCTATGCAGTACGCCCGCGATAACTTTGTCGGCAAAAGCTACACCAACAAAGACAGCGGTCATGAGATACAGGTTACTTGGCAGGGCATTAAACATGCCGCAGCTGGCGCGAATGCCGCCGAATTAACCATCATGGCGAAGCTGGACGAACTGCTCATTCATGCCAAGAAAGATGGTGAAGCCGTGCCTGATTACAAAGGACGTGCACACATTATTTCGGCACAGAAATATAAGGCAGTAGTAGATTTGGATGGAGAGAGTTTGAATATTGGGATTGTTACCTTGAAGAAGCATTCAGGCCATGAACATTATGACCATTTCATTATCAAGGACGAATGAAAAAACCCTTAATCCGGTACATCTGGGATAGCTTGGACACCAAGCATTTAACCCAGCCTTCAAATTAAGGGCTTACTAGTATTCTAATTTCTTTACCCGCCGAAAGCAAGTCATGAAACTGTCCGCCCCGTCCGATAAAGACATCATCCTCAAGCCGATACAGCCCAACCTGGGCGTAGAGGCCGCCTACCGCAAAAGCCTGAAAAAGCTGTTGCGCGAAATGCGCGCTGACGTGCTGGGCTTGCTTGAACGGCACTACCCGAAAGGCATCGCCCAAGACGGCCTGACGGACGGCTTGCAGGCTGCTTTATTCGCCCTGTTGCGTTATTGGCTGGCACGGCTGGACAAACTCGCCCCGCAAATCGCCGAGGTATTTGCCAATCAAAGTGCAAGCCACACAGAGAGAGCCTTTCAGACGGCCTTGCGGGAGGCGGGCTTTACCGTCCGGTTCCGTGCCACAGCGCAGCAGCAAACCGCCTTGCAGGCCGTATTGGGCGGCAACGTCTCGCTTATCCGCTCCATCGGCCAGCAATACCTAAGCCGCGTGGAAGAGAGCGTATGGCGCAGCGTGAATGCAGGCTACGACATGGCGCAACTGACCCGCGAACTGCGCAAAGACTACGGCATCAGCGAACGCCGCGCCGCCTTTATCGCGCGAGACCAAACCAACAAAGCCAAGGCAGCCATTGAAAAGGCACGGCGGCAGGAACTGGGCATCACGGAAGCTATATGGATGCACTCCCACGCAGGCAAAGAGCCTCGCCCAAGCCATGTTGCCGCCAACGGCAAACGGTTCGATGTGAGCAAAGGCATGTATCTGGACGGCAAATGGGTACAGCCCGGAGAGGAAATCAACTGCCGTTGTACGAGCCGCGCCGTGATTAAAGGATTCAACACATGAATACGCAACAGAGAGCCATTTTGAGTAAAGCCCGCCGATTGTTGGCGATGGATGCCGAATGGGACGAATCCAAACATCCAAGGGCGGAGAATGGGCAATTCGGCAGCGGCAGGCCGTCTGAAAACGGCAGATTAAACCTGCCTGAAAATCCGACACGGGGCGATTTGCGCCGCGCAGCCAAGCAATGGCTATCCGAAAACCTACAAGGTAAAACAATCCCCACATCAGACGGCAAAAAAGTAACTTTCAACCGTAACGACAGCACAGACCATCTTAGCTTTAATGCCAGCCGTTCAAAGCTGCACGCACAGGCAGTTACATTTGTTGCCGATGTGTTTCAGACGGGTAAGTTTATCGGCAGGGAAGAGCTTGCACATGAAAGAAAAGATAATTTCGTTGCTTTCCACAAATATCAAAAACAAGTGGAGATTGACAGTTATCGGGTGTTATTGGAAGCCGCAGCGGGAGAGTTGCCCAACGGAGAATTGGAAGCGGTAGATGAGATGATTGCCTATAACCAGCGTTTGGCAGGCAAAGAAAAAGTAGGAAACGCGCCTGCAAGCATTGAAACCGCAAAAGACAGCGACCAAGCGGCGGGTTTTGTTTCCTACGCTGATAATCATACTCCCTTTGCCGAAGACGGACAAGCACCCGAAACAGTAGGCTATATACGCATTATGAAGATAACTGACCAAAAAGGGCGTGATGTAACAGGAACCTATGACGAAGGCCGCCTATCCATCGCCCAAGACCGCTCCCTGCGCTCCTACGACCAAGACGGCAGGCTGCACGTTGAAAGCTCCAACATCAGCAAGGCCACGGTAAACCCCTACTATGGAAGCGAAATCCCCAATTACCAACAACTGGGGCTTGACCCGAAAAAGGTTTACTACCTGCTGCGGGACCCTGAAGAGTTGGAAAAGGCCGCGCCGACCTTCAACAACCTGCCTTTATTGAGCAAGCACATTCCCGTTTCTGCCGACGAACCGCAGAAAGAAGTGATTGCAGGCACGACCGGCAGCGATACCGTGTTCAAAGACGGCTACCTGAAATGTTCGCTGGCCGTATGGGACGCCGAAGCCATCGCCGGTATTGAGAGCGGTGAGCAGGTGGAGCTATCCAGCGCGTACCACTACACCGCCGACATGACCGCAGGCGAATTTGAAGGCAGGTATTACGACGGCGTGATGCGCGATATTGTCGGAAACCATGTAGCCCTTGTCGATGTGGGTCGGGCGGGGCGTGATGTTGTAGTAAGCGATTCTGACCCATTTTACGAAAGGAAAACCATGAAACTGAAAGCAGGCGCGAAAGCGCGTATTCAGGCAGCCGTGCAGCCTTTATTGGCGCAGGATGCCGAATTGAGCCCCGATGAACTGTTGCAGGTTATCGGCTCGCTCACCAACGAAGTGCAGACGGCGGAGGACGACGGCGAAGATTTGCCGCCCGAAAACGTCGAGAATGTCGGCACGGACGAAGACGAACCGGAGGACGGCGAAAACAACCCCACCCCCGCCGAGCCGGAAGAACCCGCCGAAGACGAAGAGCCGGAAGCCCCCGAAGGCGGCGCACCCAAGCCCGCACAAGATGCCGCCATTTCCAAAATGGCGATGGATGCGGCCATCAAACGCGCCGTAGAAGCCGAACGGAAACGTTCGCAGGCTTTGGCAACGGCACAACGCGAAGTGGCGCATATTGTCGGCGATGTGGCGATGGACAATGCGGCGGACGTGTACAAGTTCGCGCTCGAACAGAGCGGCATTGACGTAACCGGCGTACATCCTTCCGCCTACCGCGCCATGGTCGGTATGTTGGGCAAACCCAAACAGCCGATGGCGCAAGATGCGGCTAAAACCGCCGAACAGTTCCCCGGTTTATCACGAATCAGAAAGGCTTAAACCATGTCATTCCAAAAAGCAGTCCAACCTTACCAAGCCCCCGCCGTTGCGGGGGATTTTGCCGCCCACAACCCGAACGCTTCCATGCTGGCGGGCGAAGGCGCGCTCGTCAGCGGCACGGACGGCGTAACCGTCGGCGTGTTTGCCTGGGCGGATGCCGAGGGCAAAGTGTCCAACAAGAAAACCGCCGGCGCACGCATCGGCTTTGTCCACCGCGAACAGCAGGCCAGCATCACCGCCTATCTGGCGGAACACGGCAACCAAATCCTGCCCGGCCAAATTATTACGTTGGCCGTGGCAGGCGACTTCTGGGCGCATTTCCCCGCCGGTGCCGAAATCGGCCAAAACGTGTTCGCCAAAGACGACGACGGCACATTGAAAGCCTCTGCCGCCGCCACCGAAACCGGCCACACCCTGACCCGATTCAAAGTGGCTTCCAAAGCCGCAGCGGGTGAACTGGCCAAAATCACCACATGGGAGTAACGATTAAATGAATACCTTGCAACAACTCGAACGCGATGCCGGCATCGTCTTTATGGGCGGCGGCAAAAAGCTGATGAACGAACAGGTGCAGGCTGCTTTGGCGATGGACGCGCAGCCCGCGCTGACCACCGCCGGCAACAGCGGCATTCCTGCATGGATGCTGACCTATGTCGATCCGAAACTGATTGAAGTCGCCCTTCAGCCGATGAAGGCCGCCGAAATCTTCGGCGAAGTGAAAAAAGGCGATTGGACGACCGAAACCGCCATGTTCATGCTGGTAGAACCTACCGGCGAAGTCTCCAGCTACGGCGACTACAACAACAACGGTGTGAGCGGTGCCAACGTCAATTTCCCACAACGCCAAAGCTACCATTACCAAGTGTTCACCCGCTGGGGCGAGCGCGAAGTGGCACGCGCAGGCGAAGCGAAGATTGACTATGTAAACCGCGTCAATCAGGCCAGCGTGAATGCCTTGAACCGCTTCCAGAACAAATCCTATCTGTTCGGTATCAAAGGTTTGCAGAACTACGGCATCCTCAACGACCCGAGCCTGCCGGCCGCCACCGCTGCCGCCCAAACATGGGCAACCGCCACCGGCGAGCAAGTGTACGAATCCATCCGCAAGCTGTTCCAAAAACTGTTGCAGCAAACCGGCGGCCTGATTGATATGAACACACCGCTCCTGCTGGTGTGCAGCCCGACTGCCAGCGTTGAACTGACCAAAACCAACCAGTACAACGTCAATGTTACCGACCAGTTGAAAAAGAACTTCCCCAACCTGCGCATCGAAACCGTGCCGGAATACTCCGCCGCATCGGGCGAGATGGTGCAGCTGATTGTGGAAGAGTTGGACGGCCAGCGTACGTTGGAATGCGGTTTCACCGAAAAACTGCGTGCGCACAACATGGTTTTGGAAGCCTCCAGCATCAAGCAGAAGAAATCACAGGGCACATGGGGCGCGATTATCTATCGCCCATTTTGCATTGCTTCCATGACGGTGAGCTAAGTGCAGGCTGCCTGAAACTGCTTGATTTTCAGGTAGCCTTTTAGTATAGTGCGATGCCATGAGGTGTCGTAGCCTCCTTGAAAAGCCGCATCACGGCGGTAATCGTGATTTTTTTGCGTCCATAGATTTCTGTTTCCTTGTAATCTCTTTCTATGGCCGAGAGGGTGACTAATACAATACCCGCAAGGGGAATAAGTCCACCCTTACTTTTCAGGGCTACGAACCTCTTGGCCGCCCATTCGGGCTTAATCGTAGATAGAAAAGGAAATCATCATGAACGCAATCGCAATCTCTAATGTGGCTATCCGCCAAACCGAAAACAACCTTTACAATTTGAATGACTTGCACAAAGCCAGCGGCGGCGAAAAACGCCATGAACTGACAAATTGGCTGAAATTGCAACAAACTACTGAATTAATTGATGAATTGTCCAAACCTGGAATTCCAGGTTTGGAAGAAAATCAACAAGTTATCCAAGTTGTTAAAGGCGGCAACAAACGCGGCACTTACGCCTGCAAAGAATTGGTGTATGCCTACGCCACTTGGATTAGTGCCAAATTCTTTTTACAGGTTATCCGAACCTTCGATGCCGTAATTTCAGGTAGCCTGACACCTCGCAAAGCCCTGCTGTCAGGTTTAACCCACGAGCAACAGGCGGAAGTCAAAGCCCTGCACAATATCCTGATCCAGTCCGTGCCGTTCGAGAAACAGAAGGCTTTGGCGATTACCCTGTGGAGCGCGGTTAAGTCCAAATTCAAAGTCGGCTACAAAGACGTGCCGCCCGAACAGTTCCCCGAAGTGTTGAGCCTGATGGCGCGGGTGGCGGTGGAAAAAGGCGTGCTGTACGGCGAATTGTTGGACAAGCAGCCTGCACCTGTTTTGCCTGTATTGGACGATGAAACGGTTTTGGCATTCGGCAGGCTGTTGGTCCACGCGCAGGATATGCGCCTGTTTGTGAACCGTTATCTGCCTGCATTCCAAAACTTGGGTATTGACGGCAGGGGTTCGCTGTGGAGCTTCGTTCATGACACCGAACCGACTTTTGCGGCGGTGCGCCGTTTCATGGCCGCCCAATCGGTGCATTCAGGCTTCTTCGCCCGTGATTGGGCGTGGGTGCAAAGCCGCATATTAAGCACCGCCCAAGCGTTCTAATCCCGTTTCGGCTGCAACGCCCGATATGCCCGCACCGCAGCCATCCCGCCGCGCCGCAAGGTTCGGCGGTCTTAGTCCTGCCCGCACCTGCGGGCTTTTTTATTGGAGAATCTAAATGGCAAAACAAAAAACCTTAACCGTTGGCTGCAAACTGCCCAACGGACTGATTATCGAAGTGGGCGGCCAGTCGGTGGAACTGAACGGCACCAATGCCTCAAACATCATCGGCGGCCACGGCATCACTTACGATGTGGACGCCGACCTGTTCAATGCCTGGATGGAAGCGCACCAAGACCGCGACATGGTGAAAAACGGCTTCGTTTTCGCCCATGAAGATGCAAAGAACACCAAGGCGGAAGCTCGGGAAAAGACCGACAATGAAACCAAGTTGGAAGCCATTAAGCCGGATGACAAGGCCAATGGTGTAAGCACCGCCAAGGAAGACTAACCATGCCCGCCGTCGTCTTTGATAAAGCACGGTTTCAGGCAGCCTATCCCGAAGTGCAGGCAAGTGATGCCCAGTTCGCCATGTGGTTCACACAGGCCGAAAGCCTGCTGGACAACACCGACCACAGCATCGTGAAAAAGCTGGAAGAGCGCGAAATGCTGCTGTTCCTGCTGGTGCGCCATTTCGCCGCGCTGGCTGAACGTGCCGCACAGGGCGGATTGGTGGGGCGCATTGCTTCGGCTACCGAAGGCAGCGTTTCCGTGAGCGCGGATATGGGCGCGGTGGGCAGCAATGCCGCTTGGTATCTGCAAACGCCTTACGGCGCGACCTACTGGCAGCTTACCGCCAAATACCGCCGCTTCCGCTATGTGCAGGGAGTCTGCTATGCGCGGCGGCGATAAATTCAGGCAGCGGTTGGCCGAATTGGCCGCGCAGGCAACAACGGCCAAGGTGCGCGTCGGCATCATCGAGCAGACAAACTACGATGGCTCGGACGGCGAAAGCGTGGCGCAAGTGGCCTTTTGGAATGAATACGGCACGGCAACCATTCCCCCGCGCCCATTTTTCCGCAATACGATTGCCGAGCATAAGGACGAATGGCCGAAGCAGGCTGCCGCACTAATGGAAGCCAACGGCGGCGATGTGCGGCAGACCTTGGAATTGATGGGCAAAGGCGTAAAGGGGCAGATTGTGAAAACTATCCAAGACTTCCGCGAACCGCCCAACGCCGCCGCGACCGTGAAGCAAAAAGGCTTTGATAAGCCGTTGATTGACACGGGAACGTTGTGGCGCAGTATTGATTACGAGGTAACGGACGAATGAACCTGAGAGCCATCGCCAACGGAGCGATTACATCCGTCAATCCCAACCTGCCCGCCGTGCTGAAACTCAATAACGGCTACACCACCGATGCCACGGGAAAACGGAAATCAGGCTACAGCGAGCATCCCGTAACCGTGCAGACCCAAACCCTCAGCACACAGGATTTATCCTTGTTTGAAGGATTGGCGCAGCAAGGGACGTTGCTGTATGCCTATGTCACCGGCCAATTCCACGGACTGCGGCGACAGGATGGTAAAGGCGCGGATAAGCTGGTATTCGCGGCCTACGGCGAAACCGAAACGACAGAATGGCTGGTGAAACAGGTGATGGAAAGCTGGCCGGATTGGTGCAAGGTGCTGTTATGGCGGCAACATTAGACGATATTTACACCGAAGTCCGGGCAATGCTGCTCGGGCTTTTTTCGTGCGAAGTGGTGCGCGGATATAGCAACAACGTACCGTTGCCCAAGCCGCCGTTTGTGGTGATGAACATCCTGAACGAAGCCGCCGCTGCCACCAACGAACACGCTTACGCCGTGGCGGATGAAACCGCTGCCGTTTCGCGCCAATCAGAAATACAGATGCAGCTTGATTTCTACGGCGCAGAAGCCGGGCAGATGGCGCAGAAAACCGTTTTGCTTTGGCGCGATTTTTACGCCTGCGAACGGCTGAAATCCTGCCAGCCGCTATATGCCGACCCCGCACGCTTCATGCCGCTCACCAACGAAGAGAGCGAATATGAAGAACGATGGATGACCACCGTTCATCTGGCCTATGCGCCACAGGCAGAACACCCGCAGCAGTTTGTAAACGCTTTTGATTTAACCCTGATCCAACCGTAAAGGATATATCCATGTTCCAATCTATTCCGGCAAGTAAAATTGTCAGCGTAAACCCCGCCGTACTCAGTTCCGGCGGTTCTCCCCTGTCGATGAACGCCGTCTTTTTGAGCAAAAACGAAAACCTGCCCACCGGCCGGCATACCGCGTTCCCCGATGCTTCGGCAGTCGGCGAGTTTTTCGGCTTGGCCAGCGAAGAATTTAAAGCCGCGCAAGTGTACTTTAAAGGCTTCGATAACTCGCACATCAAGCCCGGCACGCTGTATTTCTACCCCTACAATGTCGGCAAAGAAGCCGCCTATCTGCGCGGCGCAAGCGTGAAAAGCATGAGCCTTGCCGCCCTGAAAAAACTTTCGGGCAATCTGAAAGTGAATATCGACGGCAACGACAAGAGCGGCGACAACATCAACCTTTCCGCCGCTACCAGCTTTTCAGATGCCGCCGACAAAATCGGCACGGCCATCAGTGCCACCGTGCAGTTTGACGAGCAGTTGCAGGCGTTTGAAATCGTTTCCGCCACCCAAGGCAAGGCTTCCGAAATCGGCTTTGCCACCGGCACACTGGCCGAAGCCTTGAATCTGACCGAAGCCAAAGGCGCGGTGATTTCCAAGGGCAACGATGGCGACAGTGCGGAAACCGTGATGGAAGGCGTGATTCAGTCCACTTTGAATTTTGCCACCTTCACCACCGTGTTTGAGCCAGAACTGGCCGACAAGCTGGCCTTGGCCAAATGGAGCAACGCGCAAAACAACCGCTTCCTCTATGCCGCATGGGGTAAAGAAGCCGCCGCGCTGCAAACCGGAAACACTACCTGCTTGGGCGCACAACTGAAAGCCGCCGCCTACGACGGCACCGCCCCGATTTACGGCAGACTGGACAAGGCCGCTTTCCTGTGCGGCGCGATTGCCTCTATTGATTTTACTGAAACGCAAGGGCGCATCACGCTGGCGTTCAAAAACCAATCCGGCTTGAGCGTGGACGTGGACAATGCCACCGATGCCGACAATCTGAAAGAGAACGGCTACAACTATTACGGCGCATGGGCAACCGCCAACGACCGCTTCACTTTTCTTTATCCCGGCCAAATGCCCGGCAAATGGAAATGGATTGATGCCTATGTGAACCAAATCCGCCTCAACAGCCAGTTGCAGCTTGCCCTGATGACCTTGCTCACCTCGGCCAAGGCCGTGCCGTACAACGCCGTCGGTATCGCCCTGCAACGCGCAGCCTGCCAAGACCCGATTAACGAGGCCTTGAACTTTGGCAGCATCCAGCCGGGCGTGCCGTTGAGCGAACAGCAACGCGCCCTGATTAACAACGAGGCGCGCGTCGATGCCGCCGCGAAGATTGAAAGCACCGGCTATTTCCTGCTGATTCAGAACGCTTCGGCGCAGACGCGCGGCAACCGCCAATCCATGCCGATGAAGCTGTGGTACACCGACGGCGGCAGCGTCCACAACATCAACCTCGGCTCGATCAACGTGCAGTAAGCCAAAAAGGCCGTCTGAAAACCTTTCAGACGGCCTTTGCCAACGGTGATACCGGATATGAAGCACAAATTAAGCCACGGCGAACGCCAAGCCGTCCTGCACCGCGCAAAACGCCTGCCGGCAATGGATGCCGAATGGGACGAATCCAAACACCCCCGCGCCGAAAACGGGCAGTTCGGACAGAAAGGCAGCCTGAAAGACGGGAAAGTGAATTTCCCCGAATTGTCGGGCAGCGAGATTGCCGGACTGGCAAAAGTGCCGCTGGCGGTTACGCCCGATATGGGACAGGGGGCAAGGAAAAAAGCTGTTGCTAAATGGATTGCCACACACTTGCAAGGAAAATCGGTGCGGTCATCGGATGGCAAACTGATTCAGTTCAACCGTGAAGACAGCGTAGAGCACTTGGCCTTTAATGCGCGGCGTCAGAATCTGATTGCCCAGTGCATTCCGTATATTGCCGACGTATTCAGTCATGGCGAAGCCATTGGGCGCAGCGAGCCGAATCACGATCGTAAAGACAAAAGTATTATTGCTTTTCATGTTTACCGGAAACAGATTGAATTAGCTAACGGATACAAAATGCATTTGGAAGTTCATGCGGCAGAACGCCAAGAAGGTGTTTTCGAGTTTGCTGCTTACAACATAAAAAAGGCAAGCCCCCAGACCAAAGACAGCACCGCGAACGATGCCCGGACAATGGGATTTGGCTTGCCTTGTGCTGCACATCATACCCCTGCCGCCGATTCTGTACAACTGTTCCGCATCCTCAAAATCACCGACCCGAAAGGCCGAGACGTGAGCGACAGCTACAACGAAACCATGCCGGTACAAACCGTCGGCCGTTTGTCCGCCCGACAGGCACAACAAATCCTCAGCCGCGCCCGTGCCCTATTGAAAAGGCACAGCCGCTAACTCAAACCGCAGCCTTTCAGGCTGCTTTTTTCATTCCGGAAAGGAAACCCCATGCAGACCATCTCAGACCGCACCCTCACCAGTGCCAACAGCATCCTGCTGATGCGCGTGAAAGGCTTTAACGACAACTTCGTACAGATTGAAGGCTACGCCGCCGACAATGCCTTCGACTTCGGGCAAGGCAAAATCGGCGAAACCATGATGGGCGTGGACGGCCAACAGTCCGGCGGCTTCACACCCTACGAAGTGGACTTCAACATCCAGCTTGCCCCCACCAGCAAATCGCGCGACTACTTCGACCAACTCACCAACGACATCCTGCAACGTCAGGAAACGCGCATGGCGGAATTTTCGGTTGAGATTCCCGCCGTGGAAAAACGCTACACCGCCACCGGCTTCTTGGTGGAAGTTCCGGGCGGCACAACCGCCAAGAAAACGCTGGAATCTGTAACCTACTCGTTCCGCATCGTAGTGAAACCGGAGGAAATCTGAAATGGCGTTGAAAACCAAGCAAATCACGATTGAGCACGGGCGGGATAAAGGCCGGGTATTTCTGATTACCGAAATGAGCGCCGCCCATGCCGACCACTGGGCAATGCGCGCCCTGATCGCGTTGGCCAACGGCGGCGTGGACTTGGGCGGCCTCAGTCCGCAGCAAGGCATGATGGGTATGGCCGGCGTGGCTTTGGACGCATTAGGCCGTCTGAAAGCAGATGATGCCATCCCGCTCTTGAACGAACTGCTGGACTGCGTGCAAATCATCCCCGAAGGCGGCCGGCCGCGCCCGTTGAATATGGATTTCAACGACGTAGAAGACTTTACCACCCTGTGGCGGTTGCGGAAGGAGGTGTTCGCATTGCATACCGATTTTTTGCAACACGCCTTTGGCAAGACTACGGCGTCGGAAGAGGAAGGGGCGGCAGCCTGGACTATCTGAATCTGACCCAAACCATAGGCGCGCTGGTGTCTTCCCGCATCTGCACACTGCACGAGTTGCAGACGGTGTACGGGCTGGAAGACGCCTTCAACCTTTTGGAGGTCGTCAATACCGATGCCTTCAACCGCAGTAAGGCCGTTTGAAAAAAAGGAAATACCATGGCAACCGTTATTGACACCCTGTTTTTGGAACTGGGCATAGATTCGGGCAAATTCGGCATGCAGGCCAAAGAGGCCGAAAGCAGGCTTGACCGCATGTCCGCCTCATTCGGCAGGGCGGAAAAAAGCGCGGCCAAATCCTCAAAAGGACTGGAAAAGCAGGCCGCGCAGTCCGCCAAAAGCACCAAGCAGGCCAAAAGCCTGACGCAGGCGACCGGCTCCCTGGCGAAGGGATTTGCCGCCTTTACCGCCTTGGTGATGGGTTCAAACGCACTGGGCAAACTGATTCGCGAAGGCGCGCAGGCCAACGTCGAACTGGACAACCTGTCCCGCAACATCGGCATCAGCCGCAGCAAACTCCAAGCATGGGGCGGCATGGCGGAAATGGCCGGAGGAAGCGCGGAAGGCATGAAAGGCAGCCTGTCCGGCCTGAGCATGGGCATTACGCGCCTGACGACTATGGGCGATACGTCCATGGTGCCGTTTTTCAACGCTTTCGGCGTGGCCTTGCTCAACGCAGACGGCAAAGCACGCGACCTTGACAGCATCATGCTGGATTTGGCCGACCGCTTTTCCAAAATGGACAGGGTGCAGGCCTACAATCTGGCCAAAAGCATGGGCTTGGACGACGGCACCATCAACACCTTGATGCTCGGCCGTGCCGAAATGGAAAAGATGCTGGAGATGCAGCGCAACCTTTACCGTTCCGGAGAAAAGGAAATACAGGTCAGCCGCGAACTGACGCAGGCGCGGGGCTATTTGAACGCACAATGGGACAGTCTGAAAGCCATGCTGGCCGACGCGCTCGCCCCCGTACTGCTGAAAATCGTCAAAATGGTCAGCGGTTTCGTCGATTACCTGATGAAGCACGAAAACAGCATGAAGCACGTTTTCGAAGGCTTGGCATTTGTGCTGGGCGCGGTATTGGTCCCCGTCTTTATCGCCGCCGCAGCTTCCCTGCTGGCCTTTATCGCCCCCTTCGCCCCATTCATCCTTACCGTCGGCGCACTGGGCGCAGCCTTCCTGCTGCTGTACGACGACTACAAAACATGGGCGGAAGGCGGGAAAAGCCTGCTGGATTGGAAACTTTTTGACAACTACATCAAGACGTCGAAAATCTCGACAGACAGCCTGGGCAGCGCGTTCGTCTACCTGCTCACAGGCTACACATCATGGGCGGACGCCGCCAACGGCCTGCTGGACTGGCTCAAACTGAAAGGCTTTATCGACGAGAACGGTTTGTCAATTAAAAGCCTGAAAGAAGGATTCCACAACCTCTATCTGGAAATCAAAAACTACCTGATGCCGTATTTCGAAGCTTTGAGCGATACCTTTACCGCCATGATGAACGGCGATTGGGAGGGAATGAAAAAAGGGATGGGGCGGATGGTCAAGGAAGCCGGAAACGTCGTTACCGACGTTGTCGGCTGGGGGGTGGAACATGCGGCCGGCGTGATAGATACCGCCACCGGCCACGACCCGAACGCGGAAGGCAGCCTGCAATCACAGGCCAAAAATGCAACCAATGCCGTAAAGCAGATGATAGGCGGTGGGGCGTCTCAAACAATCGAAACCCGACCTATCAAAGGCGCAGTCAAACTCACTGCACAAGATATTATCGATATTAAAAAAGTTGCAGCTACGGAAGTTGTCGGCGGCCTGAAGGGTGAAGCATTTGACAAACAACTTGCCGGAGTGGTCGATACCATCCTGAACAGGGTGTATAAAAAAGGCGGAAATGTCCGTGCTGTTTTAAACGAACGTTGGGCGTTCAGCGACATTAACGCACCACGGAAAAGTGCATATGGAAGCGTGCAGAATGTACCCATGGGCAGGGTCAGCGCGCGCGTCAGCAAAGGTGTGGACGAGCATTTAGCAAAACGTGCCGCAGGCATGGCCTCAGTTGTTGGCGGGAATACCCATTATGCCAACCCTTATTTTTTAGGAGAGGCCGGTGCCAAAACTAAAAAATGGGTGCGCGAAGTGGAAAGACAGGCGAATACCACCGGCCAACGCTTCGGCGCAGGAAAGGCCGTCCATGTGCACGGCACCCCTACTGGCAGCACCGCAGCCCCTGCATTCAGGGTAATACTAGGGGGGAATCAGGCCGTCGCCGCAGGAGCCCAGCGCGGGATGCAATCCATGCAGCAGGGCGAGGCAGTACGCGCCCAAAACGTAACCAACAACAACCAACGCACCACGCAGGTTTCCATTAACGGCGGCATACACGTCCAATCGTCGGCAAGCACCATCGCCGGCACGATGGACGACGCATCCGCCGCCACCCGCGACCGGATGATGCAGCTTGTGCCGGGGATGGTGTAAAGACATATTAGGACACATGATGACCTGGAACTCCCTCGGCATCCCGAGCATTCCCAATCTGCCCAAAAACGCAGGCGGCGCGCTGATCCAATTCGGCGGTGCCGCCTTGATTCATGCCGCGTTCGGCAACTATTGGGGCATCTTCGGGCAGAACGGCATCCCGCTGCTGCTCTCCGACAACGTAACCGCTATCAAGCATCAGAACACGTCCAAAGTGTCCGACGCGCCGGTGGAGCAAGGCTCGTTTGCCAGCTACAACAAGGTGGGCGACCCCTACACCGTAACCGTGCAGATGAGCAAAGGCAGCGGCGGTGTATTTGCGCGAGGCGCGTTTCTCGCCCTGCTGGAAGCCCTGGCCAAAAGCAACGACCTGTTTATGGTCATCACCCCCGAAGCGGTGTATCCCAACTGCGCCATCACCGGCTACGACTACGCCCGCGAAGCAGGCGACGGAGCGCGGCTGTTGAAAGTGAACATCCATCTGGCCGAAGTGCGGCAGGTGGCGGTGAAATACACCCAAACCAAGCCGGACGGCGCACAGGCGCAAGCGGATGGCGGCAAGGTACAGCCCAAGCCGATACAAAACAACGAATCCATAGCTTCAGAACTGTACAGGGCTTTGGGCTGAAATAAAAAAAACGAAACCCCGCAGGGCGGCAACTCTGCGGGGTTTCTGTATTTAACCCTTAACGGACAAGGATTAAACAATGTATGAATGATAAACGGTTTACTTTCAAAATGCTAGGAGTTTTCCTTATGGAATCGATGAACATCAATCCGAAAGAGGTTCGCAGAACCTTTTGGCATGTTGTAGGAGGCTTAGTGCTGTTGATTTTGGCATTCAGGCTACCTGAAATTCTGGCGGTGCTTTTAAAATGATTTACCAAATCCCCCTGCAAGCCGTGCCGGTGCAAAAGGCCGCCTTCACGCTTGGCGGTCAGGAAATCACCGTTTCCCTGCTGCCGCGCCTGGGCAGGCTGTATGCCACCGTGTTTGCCGACGGCCTCCCCGTGGTGCGCGAGCGCATCTGCCGCCATGCCGTGCCGCTGGCCAACGAAGCCTACCGCCCGCTTAACGGCGAGCTGTTTTTCATCGACACGGCAGGTAGTTCCGACCCTGTTTGGCAGGAATTGGGCAGCCGTTTTATTTTGGTGTACCGCTTATGAGCATTCGGGAAAAAATCCTGCGCGTCAGCATCAAACTGGGGCAGGAGCAAGACGTGTGGGACGCAAAAGGCAGCGACACGCTGGTGGCCGAAGGGCTGCGCACCTCCTGCCAAATCAATTACGGCAACGGCGCGCTGATGCCCAATGCCCGCATCAAAGTGTACGGCCTGAAACTGGACAGCATGTTGAAACTCTTGCGGGTGAAATGGAACACCGAGCAGGCCATGATGAATCTGGTGCAGGTGGAAGCGGGCGAGGCCGGCAGCCTGAGCGTGGTCTATACCGGCAACATCACCTTTGCCTACCCCGAAATGGGCGGTGCGCCCGACGTGTGCCTGGTAATCGAAAGCCACACCGCCGTGCTGTGGCAGCTCAAACCTGCCGAAGCCGTCAGCCACGAGGGCGAAACCGATGTTGCCCAAGCCATCGAAGCCATCTGCAAACGCATGGGCAGACGCTTTGAGAACAACGGCGTAAAAGCCAAAATCAGTAATCAGTATTTGGACAATACCGAACTGGTGAAATTGCAGCAAATCGCCCATCACGCCGACATCGACCTGTATATCGACAACGAAACCGTCGCCATCACCCCCAAAGGGCAGCCGCGCCCCGGTGAAATCCCCGTCGTCAGCCCGGCCACGGGGCTGATCGGCTATCCGGTGCCCGATTTGCAGGGCGTGAAACTGCGCTGCCTGTACAGCAAAGCCCTGCGCTTCGGCGGGCTGATGGAAATTTCAGACAGCCTGATTGCCGTGTGCAACGGCCGCTGGCGGGTGTTCGGCCTGAGTTTGGATTTGGAAAGCCAAGTGCCGGGCGGCAAATGGCTGGCCGACATCAAAGCCGCCAATGTGGAGGATACAAATGCCAAAGTCGCAACAAAATAATTGGGCGCAATACCGCCCCGAACAGACACAAGGCGGCGCGGGGGAAATCGGCGCAATCGTGTCGGGCATCGTCTCGCGCATCCAAACCGTAACGCTGGTGCGCGTGGTCAAAACCAAATCGGGCGGACTTGCCCCTGTCGGCCTGGTGGACGTGCAGCCATTGGTTGCCCAAATCAGCGGCGACGGCACGGTTACGCCGCACGGCATCATCTACAACGTGCCGTATTTCCGTTTGCAAGGCGGTGGCAATGCCGTGATTATCGACCCCGAGCCGGGCGACATCGGTATGTGCGGCTTTTGCAGCCGCGATATATCCAGCGTCAAGCAGAACAAAGCCCCGTCCGCCCCGCAGAGCCGCCGCCGCTTCGATTTTTCAGACGGCCTCTACTTCGGCGGCTTCCTCAACGGCACGCCCAAGCAGTATATCCGCTTCAAAGACGGCGGCATCAAAGTGTTTTCCCCCGGCGACATCGAACTGGAAGCCGCCAACATCCGCCTCAACGCCCAAGGCGCGGTCAGCAGCACCTCCGCCAGCTTCCGGGCCGACACCCAAACCACCGCCCGATTCAGCGGCGGCGGAGGCATCCGGGCCGACGGCGACGTGGTGGCCGGCAACATCAGCCTGCAAAACCACGAGCACAACGGCGTGCAGCCCGGCGGCGGCAACACAGGCAAGCCGCAGGCCGTCTGAAACCTTGACACAGGCCGTCTGAAAACCTTATATTTCCTGTACGTAATATACACAGGAGCAAAGCCATGACTGCCACCAACTACAACATCCGCATCGACCGCGACCTGCGCGACCGCGCCTTCGCCGTATTTGAAAGCTACGGCCTCGCCCCCGCGCAGGCCATCAAACTGTTTCTCAACCAAGTGGCCGACACCCGCACCGTGCCGCTGTCGTTCGACTACAATGCCGGGCACGTTTTCAATGCCGCCGCCCGCCAAAGCCTGATTGAGGCAAGGAAAGAGTTTGAAACGGCTGCACGCTATCCGGGCGTGGAAGAAGCCGTTGCCGCCATGCGGGAGATTGCCGGTGAGTAAACGTGAAATAGCTTTCGGCAGCGGTTTCAAACGCGACTTGAAAAAGCAGTTCGCGCAGCTTGCCAGCGCAGAATGGGCGGAAGTGTTGAACTGTTTGGTACAAGATGCGCCGCTGCCCGAAAAATACCGCGATCATCCGCTGACGGGCGATTTCAAAGACTACCGCGAATGCCACGTCAAACCCGACCTGCTGCTGGTTTACGCCAAGCGGGGCAATGCCCTGCATCTGGCCAGACTTGCCTCGCACGCCGAACTGTTCGGCTAAACTACCCACCACCCATCCGCCTGAATGGCGGTTTTTTGTTGCCTAACTCATTGAGTTTCTTTCACTCCGCGAATTAGCGGAGTGGATTTATTTGACAATTTGGAACAATTGAAATATGATGAAGCTTCCTAACAAAAGCTACTGCACCGCGCCAGTTGCGCGATTTTTCATATCTCAATTTCCCCGTAGGGCGTTTCAGACGGCCTATTCAAGTTCCAATGGGGGTTGCGAGTACCGGTAACGGCTCGGCACATCTAGCTTTGTGTAGGACAACCCCCGCCCGATTTCGGGTTTTCTCAATCCTAAAGAAAGCTAAAAAATGAACTCTATCCAAATTTCAAACGTTGTTATTAACCAAACTAAAAGCCTGTACAGCCTGAATGATTTGCACAAGGCGAGCGGCGGCCAGAAAAAGCATGAGCCGCACCAATGGTTCAGAAACGTCCAAACCCAAGACCTAATCGCCGAAATCGAAGCCCAAGGCGGGCAGGCCGTGCAAACCGTCAACGGCGGCACACGGCGCGGAACATATGTCTGTAAAGAGCTGGTAATCGCCTACGGCATGTGGATCAACGCCGCCTTCGCCCTGCAAGTCATCCGCGCCTTTATCGCCGCCCAAGAGCAAGGCAGCCTGAAAATCAGCCCCGCGCAAAAACAGCAAATCCAAGCCGCCGTTATGGCGCGGCATCATCGGACGGGAGAACACTGGCAGGAAATCTACCGCAAACTACACAGCTTCCTGCACGTCAACAGCTACCACGAAATCGACACCCGCGACTTCGAGCGTGCCATCCAATTTCTCGGCAGCATCCCAGACACCCCCGCCCCCGTGCAGGCCTTGCAGTTCAGCGAACGCGAAATTACCAACTTCGGCACGGTCGTCTATTACCTTGACTGGGCAACCCGCCAGCTTCATGCCCTAAGCGAGCCGCTGAAACAGCTTGGCGCCCACAAGCAAGGCGTGGCGGCATGGACGTTGTGGCACGAAGCGCAGAACTGGCTGCAAGCCAGCCGCGAATCGTTGGAGCGCGTCGCCCCGCAAATGCAGGACAGTTGGTACCGCCGCCATCTGGCCGACAACTTCGAGCGCATGAACAACCTGCCTTATCTCAACTAAGGCTGTTACCTGAAAAGTAGCCGCCTGCCCCGCCTGTCTCACACAGCGCGGGGTATTCGTGCTGGAGAAACCGCATGAACACCCTCTACCTCAACCCCGACACCTGGGATTTGACCCTCGATGCCGCCGGAAACATCGCGCTGGCCAAAGACCCCTACGCCAAAGCGCAGGACGTCGCCTCCGCCGCCCGCCTGTTTGCCGGCGAGCTGTATTACAACACCGCCAAAGGCATCCCCTATTTCGACGAAACGCTGGGCAGAAAGCAGTCGTTTGCCCTCTACCGCCACCGCCTCGTCCAAGCCGCCCTCAGCGTGCCGGGCGTGCTTGCCGCCGACGTTGCCATCGAGCAGCAGAACGGCCGCATCCTCTCCGGCCGCCTCACCTTTACCGACAAGCAGCAAACCCACGAGATAACATTATGAGCAGCCACGTTCCCCCCATCCGCTTCACCCCGCAGGGCTTACAGATTCCCTCCGAAACCGAAATCCTGCAAGGTGTGCTGGCCGACATCGACGCGGCCTTCGGCGGCGGCCTCAACCTCAATCTGGAAACGCCGCAGGGGCAGCTTGCCTCCTCGCTGGCCGCCATTATTGCCGACAAAAACGACCTTATCGCCGAGCTGGTGAACCAAGTCCACCCCGACTACGCCGACGGCATCATGCAGGACGCCGTCGCCAAGATTTATTTTTTGGAGCGCAAACCCGCCGCCGATTCCACCGTGGACTGCGAATTTACCGGCCTGCCCGGCACGCAGATTCCGCAGGGCTTTATCGTACAGGACGCCGACGGCAACAACTGGACGCTGCAACAGCCCCTCGGCATCCCCGCCGGCGGCATGGTAACGGGGCGGCTGGCATGTTCAGGCAGCCTTACCGCCCCCGCCCACAGCGTCAACCGCATCTACCGCTCGCTCGTCGGGCTGGACAGGGCCGACAACCCCCGCGCCGCCGTTCCCGGCAGGCCGTCTGAAAGCCGTGCCGAGTTTGCCGAACGCCGCCGGCGCAGCGTGGCGGTGAACGCGCAGGGCACGGTGCAGGCGGTGTATGCCAACGTGTTCGCGCTGGACGGCGTGCGCGACGTGTATGTGGCCGACAACCCCAAAGGCCAAAGCGTGCAGCTCGGCGCCAGCCGCCACACGCTCAAACCGCACAGCATCTATGTGGCGGCGGTGGGAGGCAGCGATAAGGAGATTGCCGAAACCATCCTGCGTTACGCCGGCAGCGGCTGCGATTTCAACGGCAACACCGAAATCACCGTGTACGACGAAAATTACAGCGCGCCCAAGCCCGCCTATCAGGTGTCCTTTATGCGCCCGGCCGAATTGCCGGTGTATTTCCGCATCAAAGTGGAGCGCGGCGCGACACTCGGTTTTCAGACGGCCTTAAAGCAGGCGGTGATTGACGCCTTCAACAACGGCCGAGCCCGTATCGGCGCGACGCTCTACGCCATCGGCTACGTTCAGCCGCTGGTGCAGGCCGTGCCCGACATCCGCATCCTCGACGTGGAAATCGGCTTGTCTGCAAACGCGATGGGCAACACCGTGGACGTCGGCATCGACCAAACGCCCGTTGTCCGCGCCGGACACATCGAAGTGGTGAACGTATGAAGCGCGTGCAAGACACCCTTATCAGCCAATACGCCAACAGCCCCGTCCTCTGCGGCATCATCCGCCGCTTCAACGACTGCTTCGACCCGCGCGCCGACCTGCGCCGGTTTTACGACACCGTGTGGAACATCGACACCGCGCAGGGCTTCGGGCTGGACACCTGGGGCGCGATTGTCGGCATTGGGCGCGAAGTGGCCATCAGCGCGCAAGACGAATACATCGGCTTCGCCCAAGGCTACACCCCCTTCGGCGAAGGCATATGGAGCAGCGGCGAAGACACAGACCGCCGCTACCGCCTCGACGACGACACCTACCGGCGCATCATCCTGCTCAAAGCCATGAGCAACATCATCTACGCCACCGCCCCGCACATCAACCGCCTCTTGCGCGAAATGTTCGGCAAACGCGGCCGCGCCTACTTCGTGAAAAACAGCACCATGGCCGCCCGCTACGTGTTCGAGTTCTACCTGTTGCCGGTCGAGCGCGCGGTCATCCGCCAAACCGACCTGCTGCCGCGCCCCGCAGGCGTACTGCTGGATTTTTACGAGCCGGAGGCCGACAAAACCTTCGGCTACCTTGAAGCCAACCTGGCACCCTTCGGCGAGGGTGCTTTTTTTATGGGAGCCTAAACCATGCCGCAACCCAAACTCCTGCCCAAAGCCTGGGCATCCGACGGACTGAAAAACGACATACCCGCCGCCCGCAGCGGCGGCCTCGCCCAAGAAGCCGCCACCTATGCCGAGGGTTTCCCCGGCATCACCATGACCCCGATTTCCGTCGGCGGCAAACCCCCGAGCGGCAAAGACATGAACGGCGTGCTGCACGACCTCAGCGCGCACGCCGTCTACCAAAGCCAAGGCGGCCGCTACCGCTTCGACCAAGCCTTTTGCGACACCATCGGCGGCTACCCCAAAGGCGCAGTGCTGATGGCCGACACCCTCGACAAAGAATACATCAGCCTCGTGGACGGCAACCGCGACAACCCCAATAGCGGCGGCAGACAATGGGCCGTCTATATCGACAGCAAAGCCGCCTGCCTGCCGCTCACCGGCGGCGCGCTTAGCGACACCCTCGAACTCAAAGGCTACAACGCCCTCTCGTTGCGCAACACATCCTCGCCGCGCCCCTACGCCGTCCACCTCATACGCGGCAACGACCCCTACATCGGCCTCGTAACCGACGCGGCCAACATCGACAAAAAATGGGGCAGCGGCAACGACGGCAGCGTCGCGGGCAACTACACCTACTTCTTCCCCAAAGCCTCCGGCACCCTACTGGTTACCGGCAGCGTGGAAAACAGCCTGACATCCAACGCCGCCGCCGTCCCCCTCTCCGCCGCCATGGGCAAAAAACTGGCCGACGAAAAAGCCGACAAAAGCTGGGTAAGCCAGCAGGCGCAGGCCGTGCGCACCGCCCTGAAAAACGAAATCCTCGGCGGCGCGGGCGCGGCCTTCGACACCCTCAAAGAATTTCAGACGGCCTTGGGCGACGACGCCAACTTCGCCGCCACCACCGCAGGCAAGCTGGCCGAAGCCGCCCCCTCCGGCATGATTGCCTACTTCGCCGGCCAAACCGCCCCCGCCGGCTGGCTCAAAGCCAACGGCGTCGCCGTCTCCCGCACCGCCTACGCCCGCCTCTTTGCCGCCGTCGGCACCACCTACGGCGCGGGCGACGGCAAAACCACCTTCAACCTGCCCGACCTGCGCGGCGAGTTCCTGCGCAGCTGGGACGACGCGCGCGGCATCGACACCGGCCGTGTGTTCGGCTCGGCGCAGGCGGACGAGTTCCGCGCCCACAACCACGTCACCAACATCAACGCCGACATCCCGACCTACGGCAGCGAGACCGGCGACAGCGTCGGAACGGAAGACGTCTCCCGCGCCGACGACCGCACCGTCCGCGCCACCACCGGCATGCGCGGCGGCGCGGAAACCCGCCCGCGCAACATCGCTCTTTTAGCCTGCATCAAAATTTGATTTTCAGACGGCCTCTGCCGTTTAGGCAGGGCGTGTGGCGCAAGATGCGCGGTCTCTGCCCGCAAACCAAAGGCCGTCTGAAAAGGCGAAAGCCCGCAGGGGGCGAATCCTGTCGGGCTTTCTGTTACAACCTTTGCACTGGAAAGGGTATTGTGAATTTTACCATAGATTTTAATTCGATTAAGGAACTGATGATGACTTACGGGTTTTTTACGGTAACGCTGACTTTGACCGCCTGCTGTCTGCTGCTTGTTATGGTATTCAGACTGCCTGCGCTGATCGGTTCGCTGGCGGATTTGATACGCGCAAGGCGCGGGCAATGAAAGGAGGGGACGAAATTGGAAGCATACACCGGCCCCTTTATCCGCGCCTGCATCGGCATTGCCGTATTGGCCGTGTCGTTCGGCCTGTTTGCGTTGATGGTTACGCCCTTGGTGCGGGCTTTGCATTAGAGGCCGTCTGAAAAAAGGAAAAACACATGAAAACAAGCAACGGGCGCGAACGCCTGCGCCTTATCCTGATCGCCGCCGACCAACTGCTCAACACCCTCGCGGGCGGCTGGCCGGACGAAACCCTGTCCAGCCGCATCCACCGCCGCGCCGTACTGGCCGCGCAACCCCGCCGCCGCTGGCGCATCGCCCGCCGCCTCGCCAACGCCCTGTTCTTCGCCCAGCGCGACCACTGCCAAAGCGCGTACGAGCGGGAACGAACCCGCAGCCACCTCCCGCCCGAAATGCGCTAGGCCGTCTGAAAAACCTTTTCAGACGGCCTCTGCCTATACGGCCTGCGCCAGCCGCTCGGACAGCCACATTTTAATCAGCGACTGGCGCGACACGCCTAAATGCGCGGCCTGCCTGTCCAGACTTTCAACCATCCATGCAGGGAAGTCCACATTGACCCGTTTGGACTGCAAGCCCTCTCGGGCGGCGCGGCTGAGGTCGAGCAAGTCGGCGATGTCTTCGCCGTCATCGAAGCGGCGGTCAAATTCCGTAGTGTTCATAGAGTTGTTCCTCCTTTTCGCGGGCGCGGCGCACGGAAATGATGCGGATGTTGCCGCCGCGTTCGGTGTAAACGGCAGTCCAAACCTTTTGATTCAGTTTGGCAATGAGGGCAAAGCGTTCCTCCCCTTGGGTTTTGGCGGGAACGGCCAGACGGTAGTCGTCCTGCCACAACTGTTGTGCGGTAATGAAATCGATGCCGTGCTTTTCCAAGTTGGACGCGCTTTTGTTCGGGTCGAACTCAAACATAATTTAAATCCTGTATGGTATAGAAACTATACCTTATTAACCCCGTTTTGTGCAATCCGTATGCGCAAAACGGGAGGCCGTCTGAAAAACTGTTTTTCAGATGGCCTCCCGACCAACCGCCCCGCAAGGGGCTTTTTTAACGCCATAACGAAAGGATTGAACCATGGCAGAAAACAAAACCGAAACCGCAGTGCAGAAAACCTCAATCGGTATTTCCCTCTCTTTGGTGGACGAAGACACCGGCGTTCCCGCCGCCTTCCACCCTCGGCACGCTGTACCTCGACCTTGTCAACGGCTACCACACGGCCACCGTCCACAGCTACTTCAACCGTAAGATGTACGAAACGGGCAAACACCCGCTCGGCAAGGGCGTGTTGGTTTCCCTGCAAGGCAAACCGCCGCGCGGCGCGGATATTATCGACTGGGTGCTGCGTGCCATCGCCGCACTATCGGAAAACGCGGACAATCCCTTCGCCGGTGCGCAACTGGTTTATGCCGAGTAAGGCTGTTTGAAAGGCAAAGCCCCGCAGGGCGGCAACTCCGCGGGGCCTGCCAAACCCAAGCGGACGGCAGGCAAAGGCCGTCTGAAAAAAGGAAAAACACATGAAAACAAGCAACCTGCCCGAAATCGGCCAGGGCATCACCTGGACGGGCGCGGTCGGCAGCTTTGTCGGCGCAATCAAATCCATCGATTTGCTGACCGTGGTCGGCGCACTCGTCGCCGTCGGCGGCTTCCTGATGAACTGGCATTACAGCCGCCAGCGCAACGAACGCGAGCGCAGGGAGGACGAGCGCAAAGAAGAAGTCCACCGCCTCGAAATGCAAAAGCGCGAACTGGAACTGAAAAAACAACAAGGGGAATGCCATGAATGACAAACGCAAATACGCCGCCGCCACGCTGGCCGCCTCCGCCGCCTTCTTCGCCGCCCTCGCCGCCCACGAAGGCTACCGCGCCGCACCCTACCGCGACTCCGGCGGCGTGCCCACCATCGGTATCGGCAGCACGCAATACCCCGACGGGCGGCGCGTGAAGATGACCGACCCGCCCGTTACGCAGGCACAGGCCGTGGAACTCGCCCGCGCCCATGTGGCAAAAGACGAAGGCCGTCTGAAAGCCCTCCTGCCCGGCGTGCAACTCTCGCAGGCCGAGTATGACGTGTACACCGACTTCGTGTACCAGTTCGGCGCGGACACCTTCGCCAAGTCCTCCATCCGCCGCCACCTCCTCGCAGGAAGCCACACCGAAGCCTGCCGCGCCCTGCTCAAATACCGCTTCGCCGCCGGCCGCGACTGCCGCGTGCGGCAAAACGGCTGCTTTGGCGTGTGGACGCGGCAGCAATGGCGGTATCGCAAGTGTATGGAGGCAAACAAATAGGCCGTCTGAAAAGCGAAACGCCGCAGGGGCGCAATCCTGACGGCGTTTCTGTATTTAATCTTTAAGCGGAAAGACTAAACAGTAGATGAATGATAAACGGTTTACCTTGAAATTTCTAGGAATATTTTTAACGGACACACTGAATTACCAAGCGCGCGAAATCCGCCGCACCTTTTGGCATCCGGTCGGCGGCATCTGCCTGATTATCGCCGTGTACAAAGGCTTCGGCCTGCCGGAAATTTTGCTGCGGTAGAGGCCGTCTGAAAACGGCCTTATGTCCTACATCAAAAACCCGCAGCGGCTCAAACTGTTCTGCATATCCTCGCGCTCGAACGCGCTGTTGATTTTGGGCATTTCGCGCAGCAGTGCTTTGTGCACGCGCCGCACAAAACCCGCGCTTTCCACCGGCAGCGTGCGCATCGTAACCGCTTTCTCATAGCCCAAAGCCGCCAGCGGCGCGGCCACGCCCCGCAGCAAATCGTTTGCCCACGCGCAATAGTAGGCGACAACCGCCAGCTCCCGCAGCTCGCTTTGGCTGAACGTGATGTTTTCAGACGGCCTCACAGCGTCCAACACCTCGCCGGACAACGCGCCCAGCGTCAGCGCATGCACATAGCGCACCGCCTCCGGCAGGGTTTCGCGCGGCAAATCCTCAATGGCCGCCACCCCGAAACGCTGGTGCAGCATATGGTAGGCCGACGAAAAATCAATGCCGCGCCGCACCACCAAAGCCGCCACCGCCTGCCGCAAACCCTTACGCTCGTCGGCGGAAGTGGGGGATTCGCTTTTCAGACGGCCTGTAAGGGCGGCGGCCATTGCATTGAAGGCTTGGATATAGGCAATTTTGATTGCCAGCGCGGCTTTGCCGGTAAAGCCCATCACCAGCAGCATAAAGCCGTCTTTGGTCAGCTCGTAGGCGCGGGTTGCGCGTTCGCCGAAACCTGTTTTTTGCACGCGCTCCACCGCTTTGAAGTTTTGCGCGGCGAAGGCGGGGTCAATGTTGGCAATCAAGTTTTCGATGTCGCGGATTATATTGTCGTGGCGTTTTTTGAATGCCTGTGCGACAAATTCGGTAGTGGTGATGGTTTGGGAATTTTTGACTTGGACAAAGTCTTGAAGGTTTACTACTGCGTTCATAACGAACTCCTTGATATTTAGGATTAGAAACTGCCTAACTCTTTGATTTTCGCTTACTCCTCAATTTTGAGGAGTAAGCAGAATCAGGCGGGGATGTCCTACGCTATCAAGAGCGCCGGGGCGTTGCCGCTGCCCGCATCCCCATTGAAACTTGAAAGGCCGTCTGAAAACGCCCTGCGGGGAATTTGAGATATGAAAAATCGCGCAACAGGCGCGGGCTGCTTGATAAGTAGGAAAGCAGATGATAAAGCCGTCTGAAAAATGATGCAAGGTTTTTTTGGGAAAAAGCACTGTGCAAATGTGCAGAGTGAAGAAAAATCAAAGGATTAAATCAGAAAAAACAGCAAAAAAAAGCTTGCATTTTTATATAACCTGCGTTAGAATTATCCCTGTTGAGTGGTTCAACAAACGGAAATGCCCACCGTTTCCGATGGGCACTCACTAGGGAGAAAGAAAATGAAGCTAACCCTTCAAATTCTCTTTTTCTTACTGGTTTTGTTGGTAAGCAGTAACGCCTACTAAACCGTAAGACTTCGGGGGCGGCAGGTGGCACTGCCAAACCCGATGCCCTAATCTTATAAAACCAGAACAGGAAAATCAAGCATGCAAGCCAAAAAATACGACCAGGCCGCCTACAACCGCAAAAGCCGCGAAAAGCTGGGCTTGAAAGCCAAAACGTTTACGCTGGACGCGGACACCGTCGCGCTGTTTGAACAGCTTTCGGCGCAAACCAATCTGCCGCAGGTGCAAGTGCTGAAAAACGCGCTGGCCTGTTATGCCGACAAGCTGGGCGGCGCGCAAATTTAAACTTTCGGTCTCCCCGCGCGGGGTTTCCGAAAAAACCAAAGAAAGGAAACCCCATGAACGAACATCTGAAACTCGACCAAACCGGCTACGAACTCATCGCCCGCCTCGAAGGCACGAAAACCCGCGCCTATTCGGACAGCGCGGGCATTCCCACCATCGGCATCGGCTTTATCCGCTACACCCTCGGCGCGCGCGCCGGGCAGCGCGTGAAAATGGGCGACACCATCGGCGCAGACGACATCCGCGCCGAATTTCTCAACCAAGTGCAGGGCTACGAAGCCGCCGTGCGCCAATACGTGCGCGCCCCGCTCACGCAGTCGCAGTTCAACGCCTGCGTTTCGCTGTGCTACAACATCGGCGTGGCCGCCTTCGCCAAATCCTCGGTGGTGCGCCTGTTGAACGAGAAACGCTACAAGGCCGCCTGCGCCGCCTTCGCCCTGTGGAACAAGGCGGGCGGGCGCGTGGTGCAGGGGCTGGCCAACCGCCGCGCGGCCGAGCAGAAAGAGTTTTTCAGGGACGGTTAAACATATGTTCCGACAAATGTTTTTTGTAAAATTAACGGATGGTGTAAATCCGTAATACCGGCAGAGGCCGTCTGAAAAAGGAGAAAACGCCATGTGGCTAATCAAACACTGGAAACCCACCCTCGCCGCCCTCGCGCTGCTCGCCCTGTTTGGCGCATGGCAGTATGACCGCGCCCGCCAGTACACGCGCGGGCAGGCCGACAAAGCCGCCGAAATCAGCCTTGCGCTGGCGAAGGCGGCAAAAAAACAGGCCGAAGACACGTTAAACCAAGAACGGCAGGCGCAGCGCAAACTCCACGCCGCGCAGGCCGAAATCGAAAAGGAACGACAAGATGCCCAAACTGTTATCACTGATATGCGCCGCGAGCTTGACCGCCTGCGCCGCCACGCCGCAGAGCGCGCAGCACTGCCCGCAGCCGCCGTTTCCGCCCGTCCGTCTGACGGCGCGGACACTGCCGAAGGCTGGGTTTTACTCGGACAATGCGCGGAACGATATGCGGCAGTGGCAGAAACCGCCGACGAGCAGCGCAACGACCTTGCCGAATGGCGGGCATACGGCGAAGCCGTAGCGTCAACTGTACGATGATTGCGTACAACTGAAAGCCTCGAACCGGAATTGCGCCGGTTCGGGGCTTTTTTCGTTTTCAGACGGCCTTTCCCTAATTTGGTATCTATTTTGGTATTTACACATACATACAAAATAAATTAATATAAATCATAATAGTAAAATTAAATTCTGCTTCCTCTTACTCCGCCAAACACAAAGCCCCCGAGCAATCGGGGGCTTTTTGCTGTGCCGCCAAATCCTTCCGCCGCAGCAGAAAAGGCCGTCTGAAAAAACAAAATCCGTTTTTTCAGACGGCCTCTGCCGTTGCAGGCAGGGTATGCCGCCCCGAGGTAACGCACGCGGTTTGCGGGGCGCGGCGGATGCTTGGCCTGTTTGGAAAACAAAAGGCCGTCTGAAAAAATAGATTGAAACCTTTGCAAAACCTAAAATCAAACAAGAAACAGTAAATCTTCCGTCATTTCTGCGTAGGCGGGAATCTTGTCTGAACTTAAACAATAGATTGTTTTTACAATAATTTCTGAATATCAAACAAGATTCCCGCCTACGCGGGAATGACGGCATTTCTTATTTTTCAGACGGCCTTTTCCGTTTCCCCCTTTACCTTTTCAGACGGCCTGCCACCTTGTCCGCCCCTGTGCGCGGCGCGGATGCAACATTCCGTTATTCCTTGTAAAAAAATATTTGCAGGACGTAATACTTTCGCAGATAATCCGCTTTCTTAAATAATAACGAACACAATTACAAAAGGAGAAGCCTGCCGTTTGCGCAGGCCGGATTTTTCAAACTGCGCCAAACAGCCCGCGCACGCTTCCCGCCGTGCGCGCAAGTGTTGAGGCCGACAATCATTCAGTTAACAAGGAAGCCCCATGAAGCACAACAAACTCACACCGATTGCCCTCACCGTCGGCCTGCTGTTCAGCGGCACGCTCTACGCCGCCGACGCGGCAGAGGGTGCGGCCAACCCCGCCGAACAAAGCGGCACGCTCGAACAGGTCAAAGTAAAAGGCCGCCGCAACACGCCCGCTGCCGTCGAAAAGGTTAATGCCGAAACCATTCAGGATCAGATGATCCGCGACAACAAAGATTTGGTGCGCTATTCGCCCGATGTGGGTGTGGCCGACCAAGGCCGCCACCAAAAAGGCTTTGCCATACGCGGCGTGGAAGACAACCGTGTCGGCATCAGCATTGACGGTGTGGCTCTGCCCGATTCGGAAGAAAACTCGCTCTACAAACGCTATGGCAACTTGAATACTTCACGACAAAGCATTGATCCCGAACTTGCCCGTACCATTGAAATTGTCAAAGGTGCAGATTCGTTCAATCAAGGCAGCGGAAATTTAGGGGGGGGGGTTAATTACCGCACACTTGCCGCCGCCGACATCGTGCAGCCCGATAACAAGTTGGGTTTTCTGCTTCGCAGCGGCTTTGCCAGCAAAAATCGGGAATGGGTCAATACCTTGGGAACGGGTTATCAGGGAGAGAAAGCCGAAGCCGTGCTTCTGTATTCGCAAAGGCGCGGGCATGAGATGAAAAGCGCGGGTGGGTTTACTCTTCCCGAAGATAGATGGCAAACCCGCGAATACGGCTACGGCAGACAGATTCCCGACGCGGCCAAGCATAAAAACCACAGTTTCCTTGCCAAATGGGCATGGCGTTTCAACGACAGCCACCGCGCGGGCGTGTCGTTGAGCGGACAGCAGGGCAGCAATTACATCATCGAAGATTCAGCGGTTTCTTCTAATAGCAGATGGAGGGAATCGGATGACCGTTTCAAACGCCGTACGTGGAACGCTTTCTACGAATTTACTCCCGATTCCGAATGGCTGGCTTTGATTAAAGCAGACTTGGATTATCAGAAAGCGGTTTCGTCTGCATATAACTACGAAGGTACGCGTGATCATTATGATTGGCTGGGTCGATTCGAGCCAGGAGAGCCTAGCGATGACAATATCCGTATTTTTACTACTAGGTTGAAACGCCTGTCTCTGCGGGCAGATACTCAGCCGTTGAGTTTATTGAAAACACAGCATACGTTTTCTTTAAAAGCTGCCGTTTCTCGCAAGGACTTTGATATTTTGCATAGGGATAGGATTTTTTATTATTGGAACACCCCAAAAGAATGGGGTCCGTATACCGAAGAAACTATGATGTATCCAACAAGAACAGTGCAGTATAATTTTTCTTTGCATGATCGGATTGTTTTTAATAATGTTTTTTCGGGATATGCAGGAATTAGATATGACCATACCAAGGTCAGCCCCCAAGGTAACCCTGTATTGGATCATTTAAACAAATCCAATCCATACTCTCGTCTTGTACCTTATCTGAACGGATTACTGTGCCGAAATTGTTACTATCCCAAACCAGCCGACAGTACTTTCAAAGGATGGAGCTGGGTAGCGGGTGCGGATGCGAAGTTGAATGACGCATGGCAACTGGGTTACAGCATCGGAACGGGCTTCCGCGTACCAAATGCTTCGGAAATGTATTTTGACTATCGCGACAATGCGGCGGGCGCATGGTTGTCTAATCCCAACCTGAAAGCCGAACGCAGTTTGACGCAAAACCTCAAACTGACAGGCAGTGGTAAAGCAGGCAATTTGGACGTGAATCTGCACCATACCCGCTATAAAGATTTTCTGTATGAGCAGGAAACATTGGTGCAGGAAGACAATCCGCTCTATCCATGGAGTCCTAATCCTTACCGCTACAAACCCGTCCAGCAAATGCAGAATATGGACAAGGCCAAAATCTACGGCATCGAGATGACAGGCCGTCTGAATTTAAACAGCTTCACGCCGATTCCCGAGGGTTGGAAACTGTTCGGCACGCTTGGTTACAGCAGGGGAAATTTGTCGGGGGACGCGGATTTGCTGTCCATCCAGCCGTTTAAAACCGTTGTCGGCATCGATTACGAGCAGCCCGCAGGCAAATGGGGTGTGTTTACCCGCCTGACCCATCAGGGCGCGAAACACGCAGGCGATGCGAAATACAAAAACTGCAACGGCGAAAGGCGCGACGAAGGCGTATGCACTTATGACACATGGCCGCATCTGAACAAATCGGCTTGGATATTCGATATGTTCGGCTATTACAAACCGACCAAAACCCTGACTTTCCGTGCCGGTGTGTACAACCTGTTCGACCGCAAATACCACACATGGGACAGTCTGCGCGGTCTGAATATCACTGGTGGTTTGGTCAACTCCGTCGGTAGAGACCCAAATCGTACTTATGGCGGCTATCCCGGCCTCGAACGCTTCTACGCGCCCGGCCGCAACTACGCCGTGTCGCTGGAATGGAAATTCTGACCGCCAAGCATCAGGCGGCCGGATAAACGGCGTTTTCAGACGGCCTCCGCCTGTATGCAGAGGCCGTTCCCGCCTACGCGAGAATGACGTTGCTGAAAAACCATGCCGAACCTAAGGTAGGGTGTGTCGCCCCACGGCGACGCACGCGGTTTGGGTGTGGCGGCGGATGTTTGGTTTGTTTGAAAACGGAAGGCCGTCTGAAACCGTAAAACAGTTTTTCAGACGGCCTTTTACTGCTTATGTAGGGTGTGCCGCCCCAAGGCGGCGTATGCGGTTTACGGCAGGCGGCGGATGCTTGGCTTGTTTGGGAAACGGGAGGTCGCCTGAAAAACAGGTTTGGAGTGTTGCTTCACCGCCGCCGCATTTTCAGACGGCCTTTTGTTGGTTTAAACGGCGGAGAACGCGTGCGTCGCGGTGCGTAGGCATTGGCGCGGAATCAAAATGATGCCGCCGTTCAGCGGATATGCAGCTCGGGCGTTTTGCCGGTTTTCACAATCATGGCAAACAGCGCGTCCAGCGTGAACTTTTCGGTTTTGCCGTTGACCGCGTCGGAAACGCGCGGGCGGCTCACGCCCAAAATTTCGGCGGCTTGTGCCTGTTTCAGCCCGTTTTCGGCAATCCAGCCGCCAATCGCGGCAGCGGCGGCTTCTTTGGCGGCAATCAGCGCGCTGCTGTGGGCTTTGAGCTCGGCGGCTTCTGCGGGGGCGAAACCCAAATCGGCGAACACATTGCCGTCGGCTGGGGTGATATGGGTGGTTTTACTGTTCATTTTCAAGCTCCTGTATCAATCTGAAACCTTTGTAAAACCCTAAAAGGCTGCCTGAAAAATAAGAAATGCCGTCATTCCCGCGCAGGCGGGAATCTTGTTTGATATTCATAAATGATTGAAAAAAAATCTATTGTTTAAGTTTAGGTAAGATTCCCGCCTACGCGGGAATGACGGAGGATTTACTATTTTTTGTTTGATTTTAGGTTTTGCAAAGGTTTCAATCTGTATAACTATGCCCGAACAGTTCGCTGTTCGTGTATCGGATTTTATACATCCGAACGGACAACGGGCAATCCGTCAGGTCGTCTGAAAACCGCCCGTCCGCTCCTCGCTTCACGCTTTTGTGATACTGAAAAAACGTGAAGTTTCAATGTCTTGAAATTAGAAAATATTTGCTTTTGCGGATTTTGTCGGGCATAATCGCCGCACTTTGCAGATAAACGTTTGCATTACTGCCGTTTTGGCTGCAATACGTCTTTTTTGTGCTTTTCAGACGGCCTCCCGCCGCCGGAAAGCCTGTTCCAACACCCGTTTAAACAAGGAAACATTATGAGCAGCGACACCCAAAACGAACTGAGCTTTGCCAAAAAACTGAAAGAGCAGACCACCACCGTGCACGACAGCGTGGACAATCTGGTGATGTCGGTCGAGCCGTTCGCGAATAACGAAAACTACATCAAGTTCTTGAAACTGCAATCGGTTTTCCATAAAGCCGTGGATCATATCTACAAAGACGCCGCCTTGAACAAGGCCATTCCCGAGCTGGAATACATGGCGCGTTATGATGCGGTGGTGAAGGATTTGGCTGATTTGGGCGAGCAGCCCTACGCCTATGATAAAGAGCTGCCGCACGAGACCGGCAACAAGGCCATCGGCTGGCTCTACTGCGCCGAAGGCTCGAATCTGGGCGCGGCGTTTCTGTTCAAACACGCGAAAAAACTGGATTTTGACGGCGAAAACGGCGCGCGCCACCTCGCCCCGCACCCCGACGGCCGTGGCAAACACTGGCGCGCTTTCGTCGAGCTTTTGAACGCGCTGCCGCTGGACGAAGCCGCGCAGGCGGAGGCCATCCAGGGCGCGAAAGAGGCGTTTGCCTTTTATAAAGTCGTGCTGCGCGAAACCTTCGGCCTGCCCGCCAACGCCGAAGCTCCCGCCGGTATGCAGGCGCACCGTCATTAAATTACCGGTGTAAAAAAGGCATTGAGGCCGTCTGAAAATCTGTAAAACAGGTTTTCAGACGGCCTTTTGTTTGGCGGCAGGGTATGCGTGTGTTGCTTCGGGTGATGTGTTTTTTATCGGATATATGTGATGAAACAAACGCTTATCGGTATTTCGTCGTGTCCTCCGCCGCTTCCAGCCACAGTCTTACCGTTTTGCCTTTGACAAAATCGGCGTTGCCTTCAAACGTGCGTTTTTCGCAGACCATGCGGTAGTCGCGCTCTTGGATGTTGCCGTTGTTTTGGTGGCGGGTGGGGTGGGCTTGGCATTTACCTGCGTTGGCGAATTTGGCGTGCAGGTCTTTCAGACGGCCTTTGGGCACGGCGGGGTGCGGTTTGCCTTGTTTGATAAGCAGTACGACGCGCTCGAAGTCGCGGGTTAGGGCGGGGTGTTGGTCGGCGATGGGGGCGTGGCTTTTTTGGTAGCGCGGGTTGGTGCGTGCGGCGATGCCTTCGATGATGGCTTCGGTATCTACGCCTGCCAAATTGGTTAACACGACAATATCGGTGTGGTCGCCTTCGTAGCGGCGCAGCTCGGTGCTGAAGCCCTGCCATGCGCCGGGGTGGCCGCTCATGGGGCTGCCGTCGGGGGCGGGCACGAGCGACCAGCCGAAGCCGTAGGGGTAGGTATCGCCGTTGTTCAGGCGGGCGGGGGTGAAGATTTCGCGCCAGCTTTCGGGCTTGAGGATTTGGCGGGCTTCTACGGCGGCGAGCCAGCGGCGGTAGTCGTTGAGCGAGAGGTAGAGCGAGCCGTCGGCGGTTTGGTTGTGGTAGGGGGCGACCCATTCTTGGTTTTTCAGGCTGCCGTCGGCGTCGTCCAGCTCATAGCCTGCGGCGCGGTGGGGAACGATGTCGCGCTCGCTGATGACGCGGGCGGAAGTCATGCCCAGCGGTTGAAACACGCGCGTTTGCAGGATTTCGCCGTAGTGTTTGCCGGAGACGCGGGTGATGACGGCGCCGAGGACGGCGTAGCCGTTGTTGCTGTATGCCCAGCGGCTGCCGGCTTTGAATTGCAGCGGGGCGGCGTAGATGCGGCGCAGCATTTGTTTTTCGCTGCTGTTTTGCTGCCAGTCGGTTTCGGTGTTGCCGATGCCGCCGGTGTGGTTGAGCAGGTGGCGGATGGTGACGGGTTGCCAGCTTTTGGGGGCTTCGGGCAGGTAGGCGCGCACGGATTGGTCAAGGCGGATTTTGCCGTCTTCTACCAGCAGCATCACGGCGGCGGCGGCAAACATTTTGCCGATGGAGGCCGTCTGAAACACGGTGTCGGCGGACACGGGGATTTGGTGTTCGACATTCGCCAGCCCGTAGCCTTGCTGTTTGACGGTTTCGCCGTTGCGGTAGATGCCCAGCGCGATGCCGGGGATTTTTTGGCGGGCAAGCTCGGCTTGGGCGAAGTCGTCTATGGGGTCGGCAAGGGCGGGGAGGGATAGGGCGAGGAGCAGGGGGAGGAGGGTTTTTTTCATGGGAGATTGCATTTGGGAAAGGTGGGGTGGGGTTTCAGGCTGGCTTTTGGGCTTTTTCAGACGGCATCAGGGCAGCCTGAAAGCGGGGTGCGGTAGGTCGGGCATTTATGCTCGACAAATGGAACACAAACGGGAGCGCGTCGGGCATGAATGCCCGACCTACGCGGCTATATCGGCGTAAGCGGCTTTGAAGTCGGCCGAGGCTTTGCCGCTGCGGGCGGCTTCGGCGATGTATCCGGCCGGTTTGTCAAACGCGCTTGTGTCCGCGCCTTGCGGCAGGGGTTGGTCTGCCCATTCGGAGACGATGCGGTGTGCCGCGTCGAAGCCGTCGGGCAGCATGGCCTGCGGGTCGGGGAAGTTTTGCGGATTCCAGAGGTAGACGGGGTTGAGGGACATGGGTTTGCCTTTCTTTCGGTGGTTTTAAAAGCGGGGGTCGGGCGGGGGATGCGGAAAGCGGGCGAAAGCCCGCCCCTTCAATGCTTATTTACCACACAAGGGGCTTAGGAAGCAAAGGCGGTTGGAAAGCAGGTTTTGCAGTAGGTTGGGCATTGATGCCCGACAAAATGGAACACAAACGGGAATGCGTCGGGCATGAATGCCCGACCTACGGGGCTGGTTTTGTTTTCAGGCTGCTTTGATGTCGTCTGAAAGGCCAAAGTAACTTGGGTTGAGACCCAACAACCGTGCAACCCGCCAATATTGGGTTTGCAACCCAAGCTGTCCTCTGCGCTTTCAGACGGTCTTTGAGGCCGTCTGAAAAATGGGGTCTCGGCGGGCGGGTGTGTTGTGTGAAAAGGCCGTCTGAAAATGCCGTTTTGCGGTTTTCAGACGGCCTCTGCCGTTGGTTATGGGGTTCAGCGCACGATGCCGCGTGTGGAGGCGGCGAAGAAGTCGCGGAAGACGGCCAGTTCGGGGCGGGTTTCGGCGCGGGCGAGGATGTCGGCTTTGGCTTCTTCGTAGGGGATGTCGCGCAGGTAGATGGTTTTGTAGGCTTCTTTGACGTTGGCGATTTGTTCGGCGGTGAAGCCGTTGCGGCGCATGCCTTCGCTGTTGATGCCGGCCGGTTCGGCGCGGTAGCCGGCGGCCATGAAGTAGGGGGGAACGTCTTTGTGCACGCCGGCGGCAAAGGCGGTCATGGCGTAGTCGCCGATGTGGCAGAACTGGAAGACGAGGGTGTAGCCGCCGAGGACGACGTAGTCGCCGATGGTAACGTGTCCGGCGAGGCTGGCGTTGTTGGCGAAGACGGTGTGGCTGCCGATGACGCAGTCGTGGGCGAGGTGGCAGTAGGCCATGATCCAGTTGTCGTCGCCGATGCGGGTTTCGCCGATGCCGGTTACGGTGCCGAGGTTGAAGGTGGTGAATTCGCGGATGGTGTTGCCGTTGCCGATGACGAGGCGGGTGGGTTCGCCGGCGTATTTTTTGTCCTGCGGGATTTCGCCGAGGCTGGCAAATTGGAAGATGCGGTTGTTTTCGCCGATGGTGGTGTGGCCGTTGATGACGGTGTGGGGGCCGATTTCGGTGTTCGCGCCGATTTGTACGTTGGGGCCGATGATGGTGTACGCGCCGACTTTGACACTGCTGTCCAATTCGGCTTGGGGGTCGATGACGGCGGTGGGGTGGATGGGGGGCATGGCTTTCCTTTCGTACCCGTTTGTTTCGCTGGCGGCCTGTCCGATGGTTTTCAGACGGCCTTTGAGGCCGTCTGAAAATGTGTTTCAGGCTTTTTCGACGATGCGTTGGGCACACATGATGGTGGCTTCGCAGGCGAGTTCGCCGTTTACTTTGGCGGTGGCGTTGAATTTGCCGATGCCGCGCCGGTGGGCGAGTAGTTCCACTTCAAAATCAAGGCGGTCGCCGGGGATGACCTGGCGTTTGAAGCGCACGTTGTCCAGTCCGGCAAACAGGGTGATTTCGCCTTCGCGGCGTTTCGCGCTGCCCTGGCTCAATACGGCCAGCACGCCGCAGGCCTGCGCCATGGCTTCGACAATCAGCACGCCGGGCATGACGGGGGATTCGGGAAAGTGGCCTTGGAAAAACTGTTCGTTGAAGCTGACGTTTTTGAAGGCGTGCAGCGATTTGCCGGGTTCGGCGGCGGTTACGCGGTCGAGGAGGAGGAAGGGGAAGCGGTGCGGCAGGATTTCTTGGATTTCGCGGGCTTCGATAGGAAAGGTGATGTCCATTGCGGTGTTGTCCTGTGGTGTTGTCGGGAGGCCGTCTGAAAAGGCGTTGGCGCGTTTTGGCCGCGCCGAAACCGCGTTTTCAGACGGCCTGTTTTATTTGCCGTTTTTGAGTTCGGCCAGTTGCTGTTCGAGTTGCCTGATTCTTTTGGCGGTGTCGTTCAGGCGGTGGATGTGGACGGCGTTGCGCGCCCAGTCGCGGTAGGACGACATGGGGAAGATGCCGGCAACGTGCGTGCCGCTTTCGGTAATGCTGTGGGTAACGGATGTGCCGCCGCCGATGGTGGTTTTGTCGGCGATTGCGATGTGGCCGACTGTGCCGACACCGCCGCCGATGATGCAGTAATTACCGATGGTTACGCTGCCGGAAATGCCGGTTTTGGCGGCGATGACGGTGTGCTCGCCGATTTTGCAGTTGTGGCCGATTTGCACCTGGTTGTCGATTTTGGTGCCGCAGCCGACGGTGGTGTCGCTCATTGCGCCCCGGTCGATATTGGTGTTTGAGCCGATTTCTACGTCGTCGCCGAGGGTAACCGCGCCGGTTTGCGGGATTTTAAACCACGAGTCGCCCGCAAAGGCCAGCCCGAAGCCGTCTGCGCCGATGACTGCGCCACTGTGGATTTCGACGCGTTTTCCGAGGGTGCAGCCGTAGTAAATCACGGCGTTGGCGCGCACGACGGTTTCGTCGCCCAATGTGCAGTCGTGTTCGATAACTGCGCCGGCGAGAATGCGGCAGCCTTCGCCGAGCACGGTGTTTGCGCCGATGTAAACATTCGCGCCGATTTCGCAGCTGGCGGGCACGGCGGCACTCGGTTCGATCACGGCGGTGGGGTGTACGCCGCCTGCGGCTTTAACCACGGGCGAAAACAGCCGCGCCACTTTGGCGAAATAGAGATAGGGGTCGGCGGCGACAATCAGGCTGCGGCCTTCAAATTCGGCGGCGGCCTTTTCGGAAACAATCACTGCGCCCGCGCCGCTGGCGTGGACTTCGTGTTTGTATTTGGGGTTGGCAAGAAAGCTGATGTCGGCGGCTTCGGCCTTGTCCAGCGGCTGTACGGCCGAGACGGCGGTGTCTGCGCCGCGCACCTGGCCGCCGAGTCGGGCGGTGATTTGGGAGAGGGTGTAGGTTTTGCTCATATGCGCTTCATACGGACGGGAAACCGCCTGCGTTATGTTTTCAGACGGCCTCAAAGCGGATAAGGCCGTCTGAAAACAGGCAGACAGGCAGAAATCAGCGGTTCATTTCGCGGATGACTTTGTTGGTGATGTCGAATTTGGCGTTGATGAAGATGACGTCGTGGACAATCAGGTCGTAGCCTTCTTTTTTTGCCAAATCGATCATCACGCGGTCGGCGTTGCGTTGCAGGGCGGCGAACTCTTCGTTGCGGCGCAGGTCGTAGTCTTCGGCCAGCTTGGCCTGTTCGCTGCGCAGCGTCTGGTTGCGCCGCTGCAAGTCGGCCAGCATGCCGTCGCGGGCTTTGCCTTTGGCGGCGGCGGCCTTGCGCTCCAATCCGGCGGCTTCCTGCTGCATCTGTTCCAGCCGCTTCTGCCTCGGCGCGAACTCTTCGTCCAGCTTGGCCTGAATGCTTTGCGCCTGCTTGGATTCGCGGTACACCCGATCCACGTCGATAAAACCGAGTTTGCGCACGCTCTCTGCCACAGCGGGGGCGGCGAGGCAGGCGGCGGCGGCCAGCGCGGCCGCCCACTGCTTCATCTGTGATTTCCGTTTGATCATGCGGTTTCCGTTTCAAACAGTTTAGAACGTGGTACCCAACTGGAATTGGAAGCGTTGGATTTCGTCGGTGGATTTTTTCTTAATCGGGTAGGCGTAGCTGAACTTCATCGGCCCCAGGGGCGAGAGCCAGGTTACCGCCGCGCCGGCGGAGTAGCGCAGCTCTTCCTTGAAGGTGGAACGGTGGCTGTTGCCCACGCCGTACACGTTCTGCACGGTTCTGCCGCCCAGCGGGTCGCTGCTGGAATCGTTGTAGGTTTTGCCGTCCCACACGCTGCCCGCGTCGGCGAACAGGCTCAGGCGGACGCTGCGGCTGTCTTTGATGCCGGGGAAGGGGAACAGCAGCTCGGCTGTGCCGGAGAGCATTTTGTTGCCGCCGTAGCTGATTTTGTCGCCGTCTACGTCGTACACTTTCGGGCCGAGCGTGCCGCTTTCGTAGCCGCGTACCGAGCCGAGGCCGCCGCCGTAGAAGTTTTGGAAGAAGGGGAGGTCTTTGGTTTTGCCGTAGCCGTCGGCGGTGCCCACCGAGCCGCCGAGCATCAGGGTGAAGTTTTTGCTCAGCGGGAAGAACCATTTTTGGTTGTGGGTCAGGCTGTAATACAGCAGATCGCCGCCGGGCAGGCCGCCTTCGAGGTTGGCGTCGATGACGTAGCCGCGTGTCGGCCACAGCGCGCTGTCGGTTTTGTTGCGCCCCCAGCCGACGCTGCCTTTAATCGTCCAGCCTTTGTATTTGCCGATGCCGCCGGTTTGGTTTTTGGCGTATTTTTCAATGAATTCGCGGTAGCGTTTCGGTGCGCCGGCAAAGGTTTCCACTTGCATGTGCTCCGCGCCGAGGCCGAAGTTGACGCGGTCGTATTCGGTTACCGGCACGCCCATGCGGATGCCCGCGCCGATTGTGGAGGTTTTGTAGCGGTTGTTGCTGGTGGTGGAGGAAGAGGATTTGCGCGGGTCGTAGGTTTTGCCGTAGAGGTCGTAGCCCAGGCTCACGCCGTCGGGGGTGAAGTAGGGGTCGGTGAACGACAAAGAGGCGTTATTGGTGGTTTTGCTGCGGGAGACGCGGGCGGAGATGGATTTGCCTGTGCCGAACAGGTTGTCCTGCGCCACGCCGAAGGCCATAACCAGGCCGGTGTCCTGCACCCAGCCCGCGCTCAAATCGAGCGAGCCGGTGGCGCGTTCGTTGACGCTCATGTCCACGTCCACCTGGTCGGGCGTGCCTTCCACGGGTTTGACTTCAAATTTCACGTCGTCAAAATAGCCCAAAAGTTCGACGCGTTCTTTGGAGCGTTGCAGCTTGGACACGTCGTAGGGCGCGGCCTCCATCTGGCGCAGCTCGCGGCGCACCACTTCGTCGCGGGTTTTGTTGTTGCCGGAGATATTGATTTTGTTCACATAGACTTTGCGGTTGGGCTCGACCTGCAACACGAAGTCCACCACGCCGGTGTCGCGGTTGGGCTGGGGGATGACGTTCACTTCGCTGAACGCGTAGCCCGCCGTGCCCATGGCCTGCTGGATTTTTTCCAGGCTTTCAAGCATCTGCGCGCGCTCGTATTTGCGGCCTTCCTTCATTTTCAGGTATTGGTAGAGTTCTTCTTTGGGCACTTCGCGGGTGTCGCCTTCGATGCTCACTTTGCCCCAGCGGTAGGGTTGGCCTTCGGAAACGGTGATTTTCATGGTTTGGTGTTTCTGATCCGCGCTCATCTGCACGTCGGTGTCGACGATGCGGAAATCGAAGTAGCCGTTGTTTTGGTAGAAGTCGGTGATGCGTTCCAAATCCTGCGAGAATTTGTCGGAATTGAAGCGGTTGGACTTGGTCAGCCAGGTGAACATGCCGCCTTCGCTCAGCGACATCTGGCGGCGCAGGCGGCGGTCGGAATAGCGTTGGTTGCCTTCAAACTCGATGTCGTTGATGGTGGTGGTTTTGCCCTCGTCGATTTTGAGCTGCACCGCCACGCGGTTGCGTGCCAGACGGGTAACTTCGGGGGTGATTTCCACGCCGTATTTGCCCTGTTTTTTATACTCTTCTTTCAATCCGGCCACGGCTTCGTTCAGACGGCCCTGGTTGAAGGGGCGGGACTGTCCCAAGCCGAAGGCGTCGAGGTTTTTCTTGATGGCGTCGTTCTGGATCAGCTTGCCGCCGCTGACCTCGAAGCTGGCGATGACGGGGCGTTCGACCACGGTGAGCAGGAGCTGGTCGCCCATGCTTTCGACGCGCACGTCGTCGAACAGGCCGGTGGCGTAGAGGTTGCTGATGATTTCCTCGCTTTGTCCGTCACGGAAGGTGTCGCCCACTTTGACGGGCAGGTAGGTGAACACGGTGGCCGGTTCGGTGTGCTGCAAGCCTTCGACGCGGATGTCGCGGACGGTGAAATCGGCTGCGGCGGGCAGGGACAGGCCCAGCATCATCAAAGCGAGGGTGAGTTTTTTCATTTTCATAATTTATCCAAACAAACGGGTAATGTCGTTAAAAAAGGCCAAAACCATCAGCATCAGCATCAGTGCCAGCCCGATGCGCAGGCCGGCGGACTGTATGCCTTCGGAAAGCGGTTTGCCGCGCAGCCATTCAAAGCTGTAAAACACCAGATGGCCGCCGTCGAGCACGGGCACGGGCAAGAGGTTCATCACGCCGAGGCTGATGCTGATCAGGGCAAGGAATTCGATATAGGGCTGCCAGCCCATGGCGGCGGTTTTGCCGGCCACGTCGGCGATGGTCAGCGGGCCGGAAACGTGTTGCAGCGAAGCCTGCCCGCCGAGCAGGCGGCCGAAAAAGCGGACGGTGAGGCCGATGTAGCCGGTGGTTTTCTGCCAGCCGAGCTTCACCGATTCGGCAAGGGTCGGATGATAGCGGAAGCGGACTTCTTTGTCCCACACTTTATCGGTCTGCGCCATCAGGCCGATGCGGCCGACCAGCCCGCCGCCGACGCGTTCGGCTTCGGGGCGCACGGCGGCGTACAGGGTTTGGCCGCCGCGCAGGTAGGCGATGTCGATTTTGCGCCCCGCGCTTTGGCGCACCAGTTCCGTCCACGAGAGCCAGTCGGCGATGGCTTGGCCGTCGGCGGAGACGAGGGTGTCGCCTTCTTTGAGTCCGGCGCGCGCGGCGGGGCTGTCGGGCACGACCTTGGCGATGGTTTTGGTCATGCGGTAGGGGGCGAGGCCGATGTAGCCGTTGTTTTTCGCCACGTCGGACGCGGCCTGCGTTCCGGCGATGTCGATGGTGCGCACGGCGGCCTTGCCCGCTTCGTCGGTAACGGCCACGGCGACTTTGCCCGCTTCCAAATCCAGCACGATGGCGGTTTGCGCGTCGCCCCAGCTGGCGACGGGTTCGCCGTTGACCGCGCCGATGCGGTCGCCCGGACGGAAACCGGCCTGCGCGGCGATGCTGTGCGGTTCGACCGTGCCGACATAGGGTTTGGTTTCGTCTATGCCGAAGGAAAAGCTGAAACTGTACAGCAGGAAGGCCAGTACTAGATTGGTGAGCGGGCCGGCGGCAACCACGGCGATTTTTTTCGCGGGGTGCTGTTTGTCGAAGGCGAAGGGCAGGTCGGCTTCGGCCACTTTCCCTTCGCGGGTGTCCACCATTTTCACGTATCCGCCCAGCGGTATCGGCGCGAGGCACCATTCGATGTTGCGCCAACGCCTGGTGAGGAACGGTTTTCCGAAGCCGACGGAAAAGCGCAGCACTTTGACGCCGCACCAGCGGGCGACAAGCAGGTGACCGAGTTCGTGCAGGCTGACCAGCAGCAAGATGGCGACGATAAAGGAGGCGACGGTGAATAATGCGTCAGATAAAAAAGACAGCAAGGTTTTTCCCTAGGAGTAGTTTGTTTTTTATGTTTTCAGACGGCCTCTGTACCGGTGAGGAGGCCGTCTGAAAACACGGTTCGACGGTTTAGGCCGTTTGCAAACGCCTGCGCCCGCCGGCGCGTTTGCGCGTCGGTTTCGAGCAGGCTGTCGAGGCTGCCGGTGTCGTTTGAGAAGCCGCCGTCCAAGCAGTGCGCCACGGTGCGGGCGATGTCGGTGAAGCGGATTCTGCCCTCGAGAAAGGCGGCGACGGCGACTTCGTTGGCCGCGTTGAGCACGCAGGGCGCGCCGCCGCCGGCACTCATCGCTTCGTAGGCCAGTTTCAGGCAGGGGAAGCGGGCGAAGTCGGGTTGTCTGAACGTGAGCGCGGACAGGGCGGCGAAATCCAATGCTGCCGCGCCCGATTCGATGCGCTGCGGCAGGCCGAGGCAGTAGGCAATCGGCGTGCGCATGTCGGGGTTGCCCAGCTGCGCCAGCACCGAGCCGTCGAGGTAGCGCACCATGCTGTGCACCACCGACTGCGGATGGATGACCACTTCCAGTTTCTCGGGCGGGCAGTCGAACAGCCAGTGCGCCTCGATCAGCTCCAAGCCTTTGTTCATCATGGTGGCCGAATCGACGGAAATTTTCCTGCCCATGCGCCAGTTGGGGTGTTTTATCGCCTGCTCGGGGGTGATGTGCTCGAACGCAGCCGGGTCGGTGTCGAGAAAGGGGCCGCCCGAGGCGGTGAGGATGATGGAGAGGATGCCGTGCTCGTTCAGACGGCCTGTGTAGTCGCGCGGCAATACTTGGAACACGGCGTTGTGTTCGCTGTCGACCGGCAGCACGGTTGCGCCGTGGGCGCGGGCGGTCTGCATAAACAGCGCGCCGGATACGACCAGGGTTTCTTTGTTGGCCAGATAAACGGTTTTGCCTTTTTGCGCCGCCGCCAGCGCGGAAGGCAGCCCCGCCGCGCCGACGATGGCGCACATCACGCCGTCCACGCCGTCGGCGGATGCGATGTCGGTTAGGGCTTGCGCGCCGTGCAGCACTTGGGTTCCGACACCGGCTTCGCGCAACAGGTTTTCCAAACGCGCGGCGTGTTCCGCATCGGCGACAACGGCGTATTCGGGACGGAAACGGCGGCATTGCGCGGCCAGCTTTGCCACCTGCGTATGCCCGGCCAGCGCGAAAACGGAAAAGCGGTCGGGATGGCGCGCAACCACATCGAGTGTGTTTTCGCCGATGCTGCCGGTGCTGCCGAGGATGGTGAGGGTTTGGGGCATGTTTTTATTCTTTTGAGGCCGTCTGAAAAACGGCGGGCGTTTGTTGCTTTGCTTGCTGCGTTTTCAGACGGCCTCTGTCTGCTTGGAGGCCGTCTGAAAACGGGTTAGTCGATGGCGTATTCGATGGTTACCACCAGCCGCACCTGTTTGCCGACGGTGGATTTGTCGTAGGTACCGCCGTAGTCTTCTTCTTCGCTGCTGCCTTTGTCGGAATAGATGTTGAACGAGCCCTGCGAGGCGGAGCGCATCGCGCCGACTTTGCCGCCGCCGGTTTTGGCGAACTCGGCGGCGCGTTTTTGCGCGTCTTCGGCGGCGTGGGTGATCAGGTCGCGTTTGATGGTTTCGAGGTTGCCGAGCAGGTATTGCGGGGCATCGAATTCGATAAAGTCGTTTTTCGCCCGCAGGCTGCGGATGGCGGTTTGCGCGGCCTGGATTTTGTCCAGCTTTTTGGTGTTGACGGTGATGTGCAGCGTGCCGTCGTAGCCGTTGGGGCTGCGGCCGACGATTTCGCCCTGTTCGTTGCGGATGTCTTTGTAGACGCGCTCCACCTGCGGCAGGCCGGTTTGTATTTCGGTGTCGTCAAAGCCCTGTTTTTTCAGGAAGGCGGTCAGTTTCTTGCTTTCGCCGGAAAGCGCGTCCAACACGGTCTGGTAGCTGTCGCCGTGCAGGGCGACGCCGCTGCGCCAAGTTGCGCTGTCAGACTGGAAGTTCTTTTCCGCCAAGCCTTTGACGGTAATCGTGCCGGGCTGGCGGAAGTTTTTGAACTGTACGCCGAGGATAAAGGCCGCCGCCATCAGTCCGGCGGCAAGCAGCACGCCCAATACGGGCAGTGCGGATTTGGGGTTTTCAGACGGCATCATCCGCTCCTTTGCAGTTTAAAACAGGAAATAGACGGCGGCGAACACGCTGAGGGCGGCAATCAGGCCGTCGATGCGGTCGAACACGCCGCCGTGGCCGGGCAGCAGGCTGCCGCTGTCTTTGACGCCTGCGGCGCGTTTGAACCAGCTTTCGAGCAGGTCGCCGCAGACGCTGGCGGCGGTGAGCACGACGCCGACGGCGAGCGTGGTGAGGTTGAAGCCGAACCAGCAGGCCAGGTAAACCAGCACCGCCAAGAGGCCGCCGGCCACGCCTTCCCAGCTTTTGCCCGGGCTGATGGCGGGAGCAAGCCTGCGTTTGCCGAAGGCTTTGCCGCTGAAATAGGCGGCGGTGTCGGCAATCCACACCACGCCCATGATGCCCAAAAGCGGCAGTGCGCCGATGTCGGCGCGCAGGGCGGTGAGGGCGAACCAGAAGGGCAGCACCAGCATCCAGCCGGTAGCGAAGGCCGGCCAGCCGCCGCGCAGCTTCCATTTGTTTTTCAGCCACAGGGGCATGGCGATGATCCAGAACGCCAATACGGCAATCCAGCCGACGGCGGGCAGCGTCCAGTATCCGGCGGCGGCCAGCAGCATGAAAACCGCCGTACCGGCAAGATACGGCGTGCGTGCGGTTTCGGCGATGCCGGTCATGCGGGTGTATTCCCACAGGGCGAGCAGGGCGGCCAGGGCGCAGAAGGCCGCCCACAGGGCGTCGGATGCCCAAAACAGCATGCCCAGCATGACGGGCAGCAGGACGAGGGCGGTGATGATGCGTTGTTTCAACATGGGTTCAGTTTCTCTGCTGTTCCTGCGGCAGCTGTTCGGAGGTGCGGCCGAAGCGGCGTTCGCGTTTTTGGAAGGAGGCGATTGCGGCTTGGAAGGCTTTTTTGTCGAAGTCCGGCCACAGGGTGTCGGTGAAATAGAGTTCCGCGTAGGCCATCTGCCACAGCAGGAAATTGCTGATGCGCATTTCGCCGCCGGTGCGGATGAAGAGGTCGGGTTCGGGGGCGTCGCCGAGCATCAGTTCGGCGTTCAAATCGCTCTCGCCGATGTGGGTTTTGCCTGCGGCCAGCAGTTTGTTGGCGGCCTGCAAGATGTCCCAGCGGCCGCCGTAGTCGGCGGCGATGGTGAGCGTGAGGCCGCTGTTGGCGGCGGTGAGGCGTTCGGCGGCTTCGATGCCGGCATTGATTTCGGCGTTGAAGCGGCTGCGGTCGCCGATGACTTTCAGCCGCATGTTGTGCTCGTGCATCCGCTGCACCTGTTTGTGCAACGCCTGCAAAAACAGCCCCATCAGAAAGCCCACTTCGTCGGGCGGCCTGCGCCAGTTTTCGGTGGAGAAGGCGAAGACGGTGAGGTACTGCACGCCTGCGGCCGAGCATTCGGCGCACAGGTTTTCCAGTGCGTCCAAGCCTTTTTTGTGTCCCATCACGCGGGGCAGGAAGCGTTTTTTCGCCCAGCGTCCGTTACCGTCCATGATGACGGCGATGTGGCGGGGGATGCTGTGGTGTTCGGGAATGGCCTGGGTGCTGCTTTTCACGGAAAGTCTTTCGGGTAACGCGCTTTCAGACGGCCTTTACACCGCCATCAGGTCTTCTTCTTTGGCGGCGAGGATTTTGTCGGCTTCGGCGGTGTATTTGTCGGTGAGCTTTTGCACGGCTTCTTCGCCGCGACGGGCTTCGTCTTCGGAAACTTCTTTGTCTTTCAATAGTTTTTTGATGTGGTCGTTGGCGTCTCGGCGCACGTTGCGGATGGAAACGCGGCCTTCTTCGGCTTCGGCGCGCACCACTTTGATGAGGTCTTTGCGGCGTTCTTCGGTGAGCATGGGCATGGGGACGCGGATGAGGTCGCCGACGGAGGCGGGGTTCAGCCCCAGATTGGAATCGCGGATGGCTTTTTCGATTTTGGCGGCCATGCCGCTTTCAAAGGGTTTGACGCCGATGGTGCGGGCATCCAGCAGGGTTACGCTGCCGACCTGGCTGACGGGCACCATGCTGCCCCAGTATTCCACTTCCACCTGGTCGAGCAGGCCGGTGTGGGCGCGGCCGGTGCGCACTTTGGCGAGGTTTTCTTTCAATACTTCCAGGGAACGCTGCATTTTGCTTTCGGCGGTTTTCTGAATGTCGTTGATCATTGGTGTCTCTGCATGATTCTTAAAAAAACGAAAGGCGGGATACTACCTTGCTTTCGGGTGGTGGGCAAGCTGCCATGCGGCGCGGGTAAAGGAAAGGCCGTCTGAAAACCCCGAAACGCCGGTTGTGGGTTTTCAGACGGCCTTTTATACCGTCGGGACGGGATTAGTGGGCATGTCCGTGGCCGTGATCCATCTGCATGCCGCCTTTCGCGCCTGCGTCGTTGGCGCGCACTTCAACCTGTACGGTTTGGTCTTTCGCGCCTTTGAATTTCAGGGTAACGGGGAATTTGTCACCCGGTTTGAGCGGTTTTTTCAAGCCCATCAGCATCACGTGGTAGCTGCCCGGTTTGAGGGAGACGATTTCGCCTTTGGCGACTTTCAGGCCGCCGGGGACGGGCTGCATTTTCATGCCCATGGCTTTCTGGCCGGTTTTCGGGTCGGTGATTTCGGCGTGGACGTGTTCGTGGATTTCCACGCTTTTGGCCACGGGGCTGGTGCCGCCGACGAGGACGATGTCTTTGGGGGTGTCGTTTTCCAAATCAAGGAACACGCCGCCGTTTTTCATGCCGCCGACGGTTTCGCGCGCCCAAGAGTTTTGGGCGACCACGCCTTCGGCAAAAGCGGCCTGACACATTGCGACCATCGCTGCTGCTGCGAACAATTTTTTCATACTGCTTTCCTTTTCAAAACACGGTTTAAAAAACGCCGACAACGGCCTTGCGTTTGCGGGAGGCTGTGCTGACGCGGAAACTATAATCTGTTATACGGTATCAGCGCAAGGGGAAAGTTTGACCGAACTCAAAAAAGGTCGAAGCCGTATTCGCGCCAGAGGGCGGTGAGCCACAAGAGGGCGAGCAGGGCGAGGGAGACGGTTTGCGCGGCCGAGCAGACGTCTTTGGCGCGTTTGGCCAGCGGGTGTTTTTCCAGCGAGGTGTGGTCGACGGCCGCTTCCACGCCGGTGTTGAACAGTTCGACGATGAGGCACAGGAAGGAGGCGGTGATCAGCACCATCTGCGCGGCCGTGCCGAAGCGCAAAAAGAAGGTGAGGGCGACAAGCGGGATATTGAGCCACAGAAGCTGGCGGAAGCCCTGTTCCTCGCAGGCGGCTTTGAAGCCGTCGCGCGAGTAGCCGCAGGCGTTGGCGATGCGGCGCAGGCCGGTTTTGCCTTTGATTTGCGCGGCGTAGCTGTCGGGTTTGGGGTCTTGCATACGTGTTCCCTATATAAGTAAGAAATCGGGAAGCGGCTTTGAGGCCGTCTGAAAAGCCGTTTTTGTGTTTTCAGAAACGTCATCCCCGCGCAGGCGGGGACGGCCTCAAAGCCTGTTCAAACCGCCGCTTCCAGCGCGTCGATAAAGCGGGCGGGCACGTCGTAACCCTTCTGCTGCGTGATTTCCTGAAAGCCGGTGGGGCTGGTTACGTTCACTTCGGTGAGGTGCTCGCCGATGATGTCCAAACCGGCCAGCAGGATGCCGCGCCGTTTCAGTTCGGGGGCGAGGGTTTGGGCGATTTCGCGGTCTCGTTCGGACAGTTCCTGCGCCACGCCGCGCCCGCCCGCCGCCAAGTTGCCGCGCGTTTCGCCCTGCTGCGGAATCCGCGCCAGAGCGTAGGGGACAACTTCGCCGCCGATGACCAGCACGCGTTTGTCGCCCTTCACGATGTCGGGCAGGTAACGCTGCGCCATGATGGTGCGGGTTTCCAGCCGCATCAGGGTTTCCAGAATGCTGCCGATGTTGGGGTCGTGCGCGGTGAGGCGGAAGATGCCCATGCCGCCCATGCCGTCGAGCGGTTTGACGATGATGTCGCCGTGTTCGGCCAGAAAGGCGCGCACGTCGGCGGCGCGGGTGGTAACGATGGTGGGCGGGGCGAACTGCGGGAAGTTGAGCACGGCCAGTTTTTCGTTGAAATCGCGCATGGACTGCCCGCTGTTGAACACGTTTGCGCCGTGGCTTGCGGCTAGGGTGAGGAGCTGGGTGGCGTAGAGATACTGCATGTCAAACGGCGGATCGGTGCGCATGATGACGGCGTCAAACGCGGTCAAGGCCGTCCGAACGGGGCTTGCGGCGCGGAACCAGGCGTGGTCGTTGTCGTCTTTTGCGCCGAGAAAATCGAAGGGCGCGGCCTGCGCGTACACCTGATTGCCCTTCACCAACAATTCGCCCGCGAGCGTGTGGAACAGCGCGTGGCCGCGCCGCACCGCCTCGCGCATCATCGAATAGGTGGTGTCTTTATAGGTTTTGAAACCGGCCATCGGGTCGGCGATAAAGAGGATGTCCATCGGCCTTGCTCCTGTGTGAAAAAACGGCGGCATGATAGCAAGAAACGCCTGCCGCCGTCAGCGCGGCTGCTATACTGCGGCCGTCTGAAAAAGGCCGTCCCGCCTGTGCGGGGATGACGTTTCCGAAAACAGGAAAACACATGGAAAACACAGCCTGCCCCTGCCAATCCGATCTGCCTTACGCCGCCTGCTGCCGCCCGCTGCATCAGGGTGCGCCCGCAGCCGACGCCCCCGCGCTGATGCGTTCGCGCTATGCCGCCTATGTTTTGCACCGGTTTGACTACATTGTGCACACCACCGTGCCCGCCCAGCAGCCGCTGCTCGATGCCGCCGCCATCGCCGCGTGGGGCAGGCAGACGCAGTGGCTGGGGCTGGAAATCCACGGTTTTCAAAACGTCGGCACGCGCCACGCGCAAGTGGAATTTTCCGCCTTCTACGCGGGTGCAGACGGCACGCGGCAGGCGCACCGTGAGCTTTCCGCTTTCGTGCGCAAGGGCGGCCGCTGGTATTTCATCGACCCCACCGTGCCGCTGCCCGCCGCGCAAAGCCCGTGCCTGTGCGGCTCGGGCAGAAAGTTCAAACAATGCTGCGGGCGGTTTTTCTGCGGGTAGGGCAGGGCGGCTTTGAGGCCGTCTGAAAGCGCAGCTTCGGCGCAGCCAAAATCGGATTTTGTTTTTTCAGACGGCCTCTGCCGCGCATGTAAGGTGTGTGGCGCAGCCACGCACGCGGTTTGGATTGTCGGGTGAAAAGCACGGATTTGTTGCAGCGGCAGGGAACGCGTGCGCGGTTTGCACCACACGCCCTGCTGCAAAAACCGAATGCACGTTACCGGCGCAAGCAACTGTTTTTTATTGTTTTCACTATATAAGGAATACCCGCGATGAGCATCAAAGACTGGCCGGAAGGCGAACGCCCGCGCGAGAAGCTCTCCGCCCTCGGCGCGGGCGCGTTGAGCGACGCGGAATTGCTGGCCGTGCTGCTGCGCACCGGCATCAAGGGCATGAGCGCGGTGGACCTGGCGCGCTATCTGTTAAACGAGTTCGGCAGCCTCGGCCGCCTGATGAGCGCGCCCGAGCGCGAGCTGGTGCGGCACAAAGGCATGGGGCAGGCCAGCTTCACCCAGTTTGCCGTGGTGCGCGAAATCGGCCGCCGCGTGCTGGCCGAAGAATTGCGCGAAGGCGAGCTGCTGTCCGATCCGCAGGCCGCCGCCGCCTTCCTGCGCCTGCAACTGGGACACGAGCGCGTGGAAGTGTCGCTCGCCCTGCTGCTCAACAGCCGCAACCGCCTCATCGACTGCGTGGAACTCGCGCGCGGCACGGTGGCGGAAAACGCGGTGTACGTGCGCGAAGTGGTCAAACTCGCCCTCGACCGGCACGCCGCCGCCCTCATCCTCGCCCATAACCACCCCGGTGGCTCGCCCGAACCCTCCGAGGCCGACATCGCCTTCACAGGCCGTCTGAAACAGGCTTTGGAACTGGTGGACGTGCGCCTGCTCGACCATTTCGTCATCACCGCGCAGCGGGCGGTGTCGTTCGCCGAACGCGGGCTGGTGTAGGGTTTTGCCCGTGTTGGGTTTTCAGACGGCCTCTGTTGTTGATGTAGGGTGTGTGGCGCAGCCACGCACGCGGTTTGGACTTTGGGGGAAACGCGCGGATTTGTTGGGCGGCGGGGAATGCGTGCGTCGCCTTGGGGCGACACACCCTACCTTAGGTTCGGCATGGGTTGATGGAATAGGCCGTCTGAACGGCAAAGAACGCGCACGCCGCCGCGCCGCACATCCTGCTTCACGCGCCGCATCTGCGTGGTCGGCGCGATGCCTGCGTTTGCATCGCGGCACGATAAAACCCGCCCCGCATTGTCAAACCCTGCGCTTTTATGTGAAAATGGCTCTTATTTTGAACCTTGCGCCGTCCCCACCGCTGCGGGGGCGGGGTTTTTTGTGCTGTTCCGGCTGCGTCGCCGCAGCGTTTCCATTGTGTTGAAACGCGGTTTTCAGACGGCCTACCGTGTTTTTTCCCTAATTTTCAGGAGTGTTTGTGATGAAATTGAGCCATACCGTTTTGACTTTGTGCTGCGCCGCCGCGCTGGCGGCCTGCGGCGGGCAGGAAAACGCGCAGAGCGCGTCGTCCGCTGCGGCGGTGCAGAGCGTGCCGGCCGGTTCGGTGGCGGTGCAGACCCTGCGCGGCGAGGCGGTGGTGCCGCAAAACCCCGAGCGCGTCGCCGTGTACGATTTGGGCGCGATCGACACGCTGACCAAGCTGGGCGTGAAAATCGGTGCGTCGGTGGATTCGCAGGGGCTGGCCTATCTGGACGCGCCGCTGAAAGACGCGGTGAAGGCGGGCACGCTGTTCGACCCGAACTATGAAGCCCTCAACGCCTACAAGCCGCAGCTCATCATTATCGGCGGGCGCATGGCCAAGGCGCACGACGAGCTGGCGAAAATCGCGCCCACCATCGAGATGACCATCGACTCGAACAGGATGCGCCAAAGCGCGGACGAGCGCATCGACGCCTACGGCAGGATTTTCAACAAACAGGCCGAGGCCGACGCGCTCAAAGCCGAAATCAACCAAGCCTTCGCGGCGGCCAAAGCCTCGGCCGAGGGCAAGGGCAGCGGGCTGGTGCTGCTGGTGAACGGCGGCAAACTCTCGGCCTTCGGTGCGCAGTCGCGGCTGGGCGGCTGGATACACGGCGACATCGGCATCAAACCGGTGGACGCGTCCATCAAAGAGGGTTCGCACGGCCAGCCGGTGTCGTTTGAATATGTGAAGGAGAAAAACCCCGACTGGCTGTTTGTGCTCGACCGCACCGCCGCCATCGGCGAGGAAGGGCAGGCGGCCAAAGACGTTTTGGACAACCCGCTGATCGCCGAAACAACGGCCTGGAAAAAAGGCCAGGTGGTGTACCTGCTGCCGGAAACCTATCTCGCCACCGGCGGCGCGCAGGAGCTGTTGAACTCGACCAAGCAGCTTAAAGACGCGTTTGACGCGGCCAAGTAGCTTTTGCCTGTTTTCAGACGGCCTCAAACCCTGTTGAGGCCGTCTGAAAAGCGTTTTCACGCCGGATTCGTCTGCGGGCTTCAGCCGGGAAACCGGCAGGCAGGCCGGACATTTATGCCCGCCCACCGTGCCCGTCCTCAAACAAAACATCAGGAACAAACATGAAAACTATCGGCATCATCGGCGGCATGAGCCCCGAAAGCACCGTTTTGTACTATCAGGCGATCAACCGCGAAACCAACCGCAGGCTCGGCGGCAACCGCAGTGCCGACATCGTGATGCACAGCGTGGATTTTGAAGAAATCGTCCGTTTGCAGAAAAGCGGCGACTGGGCGGCGGCAGGATGCGTGCTGGCCTCAAGCGCGGCCAAACTCGAAACCGCAGGCGCGGATCTGCTGCTCTTGGCCACCAACACCATGCACAAAGTCGCCCCCGCCATCGAAGCCGCCGTCAAAATCCCGCTGCTGCACATCGTCGATGCCACCGCCGCCGCCATCAAAAAACAAGGACTGTCCGCCGTCGGCCTGCTCGGCACGCGCTTTACCATGAGCGACGGCTTCTACACCGAACGCATGGCCGCGCAGGGCGTGCAGACCATCGTCCCCGACGATGAGGAACAGGACGAAATCCACCGCATTATTTTTGAAGAATTGTGCCTGAACCAAATCAAACCCGAATCGGCGGCATATTTTCAACACGTGATAGTCCGTCTGAAAGACGCAGGCGCACAAGGCGTCATCCTCGGCTGCACCGAAATCTGCCTGATTGTGAACGAAAAAAACAGCCCGCTGCCCGTGTTCGACAGCACCGCCATCCACGCGCTCGCGGCGGTGGACGCGGCACTGGCGTAAGGCCGTCCGAAACCGAAAGGCAGCCTGAAAAACAGAAAACGCCGTCTGAAACCAGTAGGTCGGATACTTGTATCCGACATTTTCCCGCAAGGAAAAACACCCGCGCCCGAGCCTGATTGTCGGATTCGAGAATCCGACCTACGGCCTGCGCGGGAATGACTGCGGTGCGGGCAGGCCGGGCATTGATGCCCGACGGACAAATACCGGCAAATTAAAAAACATCGGGCATAAATGCCCGACCTACTGACTTGAATTACATGACGAACACCCTCAAAAAACTGTTTTTATTCCTGATCCTGCCGTTGCTCGCATTTTGGCTGGGCATGCTGGCGCAGGCATGGATTTATGAAGACCGGTGCATGGATTTGGGCGGCGGCAGAAACCATCCCGACGTCGGCGTGTCTTTACCCGTCTGCGTGTTGGACATGGAAACCTACCGGCAGAGGTACGGGCGGTAGGGTCTGTTGACAATCAACGCTTGCGGCGGCTTTTGCGCCGTAAAACGGCAGAGGCCGTCTGAAAAAAACACATCCCTATCCGATTCCGTTGCGAACCTGTTTTTCAAACTCGATTATGGACAAAAAAACCTTTTTCCTTTACGCGGCCAGCCTGCTCGGCCTGCTGCTGCTGTTCGGCCTCAGCCTGTCGATCGGGGTGGCCGAATTCAGTTGGGCGCAGGTGTTTGCGCCTTCCGACAGCCTGCGCCTGATGGTGGTGAGCCGCCTGCCGCGCACCTTCGCCGTGGTGTTGAGCGGCGCGTCGCTGGCGGTGGCGGGGATGATTATGCAGATTCTGATGCGCAACCGTTTTGTCGAGCCTTCGATGGTGGGCGCGATGCAGAGCGCGGCTCTGGCCTTGGTGCTGCTGACGCTGGCCTATCCGGCGGCGGGCGTGATGCTGAAAATGTCGTCCGCCGCCGTGGCCGCGATGGCGGGCATGCTGCTGTTTATGGCCTTGATTTCGCGCCTGCCGCCCACGGCGCAGCTGATGGTGCCGCTGGTGGGCATTATTTTCGGCGGCGTGATCGAATCGCTCACGGTGTTTGTCGCCTATCAGCACGAGATGATGCAGATGCTGGACGTGTGGCAGGCGGGCGATTTTTCCGGGATTTTGCAGGGGCGGTACGAATTGTTGTGGCTGGGCGGCATCGTGGCCGCCTGCGCCTACCTGATTGCCGACCAGCTCACCATCGCGGGCATGGGCGAAACGGTGAGCGTCAACCTCGGCATCAACCGCCGCGCGATTTTGTGGGCGGGGCTTTTGATTGTGTCGCTGATTACCTCGCTGGTTGTCGTAACCGTGGGCGGCATCCCTTTTATCGGGCTGGTGGTGCCCAACATCGTCAGCCGCCTGATGGGCGACCGCCTGCGCGCGGGGCTGCCCGCCGTCGCCCTCTTGGGCGCGGGCATGGTGCTGTTTTGCGACATCGTCAGCCGCACCGTGCGCTACCCGTTTGAAATCCCCGTGTCCACCGTGTTTGGCGTGCTCGGCACGGTGCTGTTTCTCTATCTGTTGATGAGGAAGCCCTCCCATGCCGTCTGAAAACATCTTCGCGCGCAACAAGCCGCTGTGGATCGCCCTTGCCCTTCTGCTGGCCTGCTGCGCCCTGTTCCTCACCCTCAACGTGCAGGGCGGCTGGGATTTCGTGTTGCGCCGGCGCGCTATCACCCTGGCCGGCCTGCTCTTGGCCGCCTACGCCGTGGGCGTGTCCACCCTGCTGTTCCAAACCCTCACCAACAACCCCATCCTCACCCCCGCCATCCTCGGCTTCGACTCGCTCTACGTCTTTTTGCAGACCCTGCTCGTCGTCCTGCTCGGCGGCGCGGGCTACGGCATGATGCCGCCCACCGGCAAATTCGCCCTCGAACTGACGGCGATGATGGGCGGCTCGCTGCTGCTGTTCAACACCCTGCTGCGCCAAGGCGGGCGCGATCTGGCGCGCATGATCCTCATCGGCGTGATTTTCGGCGTGTTCTTCCGCAGCCTCTCCGCCCTGCTCAAACGCCTGATCGATCCCGAAGAATTCGCCGCCGCCCAAAGCAACAGCTTCGCCAACTTCAACACCATCCACACCGACCTGCTCGCCGCCGGCGCAGTCGTCATGGCCGTCAGCGTCATATTTATCTGGCGCGAACGCCACCGCCTCGACGTGTACCTGCTCGGCCGCGATCAGGCCGTCAACCTCGGCATCCGCTACACCCGCAACACCCTGTGGCTCCTGCTGTGGATTGCCGCCCTCACCGCCACCGCCACCGCCGTGGTCGGCCCCGTGAGCTTCTTCGGCCTGCTCGTCGCCGCCCTGGCCGACCGATTCAGCCCCACCGTGCGCCACAGCCAACGCCTGCCCATGGTCTTTCTCACCGCCGCCGTTTTGCTCGTCGGCGGCCAGACCCTGTTCGAGCACATCCTCGGCATGAAGGCCGTATTGAGCGTCGTCATCGAATTCGCCGGCGGCCTCGTCTTCCTCTGGCTGGTGCTGAAAAAGAAAAAATAGCTTTTCAGACGGCCCCAACAACGCAACAGGCCGTCTGAAAGCGCAGCTTCGGCGCAGCCAAAACCGTTTTAAACCGCTTTTCAGACGGCCTCCACCCGATTACCCTCCAAGCGAACCCCACCCATGATACAAATCCGCAACGTCAGCCACCGCATCGGCACGCAAACCATCCTCGACGACATCAGCCTCGATCTGCCCGAAGGCGGCATCACCGCCCTCATCGGCCCCAACGGCGCGGGCAAATCCACCCTCCTGTCCTTCGCCGCCCGCCTGCAACCGCTCAAACACGGCAGCATCAGCGTCGGCGGATACGACGTAACCGCCACCCCCACCGCCGAGCTGGCCAAAATCCTCTCCATCCTCACCCAAGACAACAACATCGTCAGCCGCATCAGCGTGCGCGATTTGCTCATGTTCGGCCGCTACCCCTACCACCAGGGCAGGCCGTCTGAAAACGACCGCGCCATCGTCGAAAACGCGCTCGACACCTTCGAGCTGCGCCCCTACGCCGAACGCTACCTCACCGAACTCTCCGGCGGCCAACGCCAGCGGGGCATGATCGCCATGGTGTTCTGCCAGCAGACCGGCTACGTCCTCCTCGACGAACCGCTCAACAACCTCGACATGTACCACGCCCGCGCCCTCATGCGCCTGCTGCGCCGCCTCACCGACCAGCACCGCCGCACCACCGTCGTCGTCCTGCACGACATCAACCAGGCCGCCGCCTACGCCGACCACATTGTCGCCATGAAAAACGGCCGCGTCTTCCTCACCGGCACACCCGAACAAGTCTTCACCCCCGACAACATCCAGGCCCTGTTCGACATGGACACCGACGTGCTCGACTACCAAGGCAAAAAACTCATCGTCCACCACATCTGAACGCGGCGGAATAGATAGAAAGAGGCCGTCTGAAAAGCGGGTTTTGCTTTTCAGACGGCCTCTTGCGTAGGGCGTGTGGCGCAAGCAGCGCACGCGGTTTGGGTTTTGGGAAGGGTGCAGATTGGTTGAACGGCAGGGAACACATGCGTCGTCTTGGGCGACACACCCTACGTTTGGTTTGGCATGGGGCAGTAGGTCGGGCATTTATGCCCGACAAACCGGCGGATTTGAAAAACGTCGGGCATAAATGCCCGACCTACTCCGCTAACTAACGGCGGAGGCCGTCTGAAAAGCGGGGTAGTTTGGTCGAGACCCAACACCCGCGCAAGCTGCCAATGTTGGGTTTGCAACTCAACCTAACCGCTGAAAGAGCGGATTTTGGTTTTTCAGACGGCCTCTGCCGCCAAAGTAGGGTGTGTGGCGCAAGCCACGCACGCGGTTTGGGTTTTGGGGAAGCTGTGCGGATTGGTTATGAGGCCGTCTGAAAACCTGCAAAACGGGTTTTCAGACGGCCTCAATGCGTTCCCAAGCGATATTTTAGAACGGAATGTCGTCGTCGATGTCTTCTACCGGCGCGGCGGGGGCGGGGCTTTGGCGGTGGGCGGCGGGGGCGGCGGGCGGTTCGGGCGCATACTGCGGCTGCGGCGCGGCCTGCTGGTACGGCTGCTGCGGGGCGGATTGCGGGTAGGGCTGCGCGGGTGCGCCCTGCTGGTAGCCGCCTTCCTGATAGGGCGCGCCGCCGCCGCTTTGGCGGCTGTCGAGCATTTTCATTTCGTTGGCGACGATTTCGTAGGCGGTGCGCTCGATGCCGTCGCGGTCTTGGTATTTGCGGCTTTGGATGCGGCCTTCGATGTAGATTTTGCTGCCTTTGCGCAGGTATTGCCCGGCCACTTCGGCCTGGCGGCGGTACAGGGTTACGCGGTGCCATTCGGTGCGCTCCTGCCGCTGGCCGCTCTGGCGGTCGGTCCAGCTTTCGCTGGTGGCCAGCGAGAGGTTGCAGACGGGTTCGCCGTTGGGCATGTAGCGCACTTCGGGGTCGGCACCGAGGTTGCCGACGAGGATGACTTTGTTGACGGTCATGGTTTTACTCTCCTGAAACAATGGTTTTTGCTGCGGCTTCGTCGAAGCCTTTCTGCAACGCTTTGATATAGACGGTTTGGCCGTCGCCGCTGAAACTGATTTGTTCGATGCCGGCCACGCCGCCGAGGGCGTAGCGCAGGGCTTCGGGCCGGCCGAGCCAGGTTTTGCCGGTGCGCAGGGCGACGTTTTTCACGGGGCGGGGCGCGGGGCTGGCGGCGGCAAAGGCCAGCCACACGAGGGTGAGGGCGGCGACGAAGGCGAGCACGGCGTGCATGCCGTGGTGCTGGTAAAGCCAGCCGCCGAGCCAGAAGCCGCTCATCAGGCCGACCGATTGCAGGGTGTTGTACACGCCCATCGCGGTGCCTTTCAAATCGGCGGGGGCGATTTTCGACACCATCGAGGGCTGGCTGGCTTCGAGGATATTGAAGCCGATGAAGTAGACAATCAGGCAGGCGGTGATGAGCCAGAGCGAGTCGAGCGAGAACATCAGCAGCAGGGCGGCGGCGGCGGTGAGGGCGATGCCGATGACGAACACTTGTTTCAGACGGCCTCTGGTTTCGCCGACGATGATGGCGGGGATCATCAGGATGAGGCCGAGCAGGGTGGCGGGGAAATAGACTTTCCAGTGGCCGGTTTTGTCCAGCCCGAGGTTTTCCATCACGAAGGGCAGGCTGGCGAAGATGGCCATCATGCCGCAGTGCAGGGCGAAGATGCCGAAGTTGAGGCTCATCAGGCGGCGGTTTTTGAACACTTCGGCCAGCCGCCCGGGTTGCGCCTGCATGTCTTCGTGCAGCTTGGAAACCTGCGGCTCGGGCGTGAACAGGGCGACGACGAGGATGCTGGCCAGCGTCAGAGTGCCGGTGAGCACAAACAGCCCTTTCACGCCGATAAAGCCGGTGAGCATGGGCGAGAGCACGAGACTGGCGGAGAAGGTGAGGCCGATGCTCAGGCCGATCATCGCCATCGCCCGCGTGCGCACTTCTTCGCGGGTGAGGTCGGCCAGCAGGGCGGTTACCGCCGCGCTCACCGCGCCCGCGCCCTGCAAGGCGCGCCCCAGCGTGAGCATCGCCCAGGAATCGGCGGCGGCGGCGGTGAAGCTGCCGGCGGCAAACAGAATCAGGCCGAAATAAATGGTTTTCTTGCGGCCGAAGCGGTCGGAGGCCATGCCCAGCGGAAGCTGCATCAGCGCCTGCGTCAGCCCGTACATTCCCGCCGCGAAGCCCGCCAGCGCGGCGTTGTTTTGCGCGCCCGGCAGCGAGGCGGCGTAAATCGACAGCACGGGCAGCACGAGGAACATCCCCAGCATCCGCAGGGCGTACACGCCCGAGAGCGAGGTGCTGGCGCGCCATTCTTCGGGGGACATCTGGGTTTGTTCTGCTCTTGCCATGCTGCTGCCTTCGGGTATTTTCGCGTGTGTGCCAAACGGTAAGGCGGCGGATTATACAGCATGAATCCCGCCGTCGAACGGGCGGCGGGCAAAGTCTGCTAAAATCCGTGCTTTGCCTTTTCAGACGGCCTGCCGTCGCGGAGAGGCCGTCTGAAAACCGCAAACAAGGCATCCGAGCATGAGCAAAAAACGCGTCCTCACCGGCGTAACCACCACCGGCATCCCCCATCTGGGCAACTACGTCGGCGCCATCCGCCCCGCCATCCGCGCCGCGCAAAACCCCGACACCGAGTCTTTCCTGTTCCTCGCCGACTACCACGGCATCATCAAATGCCACGAGCCCGAGCGCATCCACGAATCCACGCAGGCCGTGGCCGCCACCTGGCTTGCCTGCGGTCTCGACCCCGAGCGCACCACCTTCTACCGCCAGAGCGACATCCCCGAAGTGATGGAACTCAACTGGATTCTGACCTGCATCACCGCCAAAGGCCTGATGAACCGCGCCCACGCCTACAAAGCCGCCGTGCAGGCCAATGCCGAAAACAATCAGGAAGACCCCGACCACGGCGTGGAAATGGGTTTGTACAGCTACCCGATTCTGATGACCGCCGACATTCTGATGTTTAACGCGCAGGAAGTGCCCGTCGGCCGCGACCAAATCCAACACGTCGAAATGGCGCGCGACATCGCCGGCCGTTTCAACCACCGCTTCGGCGAACTCTTCACCCTGCCCGAAGTGAAAATCGACGAACAAGTCGAGCTTCTCGTCGGCCTTGACGGGCGCAAAATGAGCAAAAGCTACGGCAACACCATTCCATTGTTCGATACCGAGAAAAAGCTGCAAAAATCGGTCAACAAAATCATCACCAACCTCAAAGAACCCGGCGAGCCCAAACAGCCCGACGAAAGCCCGCTGTTTGAAATCTACAAAGCCTTCGCCACACCGGACGAAACCGACGAGTTCACCCGAATGCTGGCCGACGGCCTCGCCTGGGGAGAAGCCAAAAAACTCTTGGCCGCCAAAATCAACGCCGAGCTGGCCGACAAACGCGAACGCTACCACGAACTTACCGCCGCCCCCGCGCAAATCGAAGACATCTTGCAGGCCGGCGCGGCCAAAGCCCGCCGCGAAGCCCGCATGCTGCTGGACAAAGTGCGCGACGCCGTCGGCATCCGCGCCCTGAAATAGGCACACGTTCCGCAAGACTGATTGCCAACACGCACTAGGCCGTCTGAAAACCGCGTTTCGGCGCAGCCAAAACCGCGTTTTCAGACGGCCTGAATGCCACAGAACAAAAAGGAAAGACCACATGCCCGCCATTCCGCCCGTGCGCCGCCTCGCCCTCATCGGCGTCGGCCTCATCGGCGGCTCCTTCGCCCTCGACCTCAAACGCCTCGGCCTCGTCCGGCACGTCGCCGGTATCGACACCGACCCCGCCAACCTCCAACGCGCCCTTTCAGACGGCCTCATCGACAGCGCGCACACGCAGATTGACGCGCAAAGCCTCTCCGGCGCGGATTTCGTCCTCATCGCCACCCCCGTCGCCGCCCTGCCGTCCGTCTGCCGCGCCCTCGCCCCGCAGCTCGCGCCCGAAACCGTCGTCTGCGACACCGGCAGCACCAAACAGTCCGCCCTCGCCGCCTTCGCCGCACACCTGCCGCAGCACCTGCCGCACTGCGTCGCCGCCCACCCCGTCGCCGGTTCCGAACGCCACGGCGCGGCGGCGGCACGGCACGGCCTGTTTGCCGGCAAAAAGCTCATCATCTGCCCGCACCAAACGCAAAACCCGCAGGCCGAAACACGCGCCGCCGAACTCTGGCAGGCCGCCGGCGCGAAAGTCTGCCGCATGGACGCCGCCGCCCACGACACCGTGTTCGCCGCCGTCTCCCACCTGCCGCACCTGCTCGCCTTCGCCTATGTCGCCCAAATCCTCGCCCGCGCCGACGCCGCCGCCTGCCTCGAAAACGCCGCCAGCGGCTTCCGCGACTTCACCCGCCTCGCATCCAGCTCCCCCGAACTCTGGCGCGACGTCTGCCTCGACAACCGCGAAAGCCTGATCGCCCTCGTGCGCGGCCAGTGCGAACAACTCGAAGCCATCGAACAAATGCTGCACGACAACGACCCCGCCGCCCTCCACCGCTGCTTCGCCCAAGCCAAACACGCCCGCGACCAATGGCTGCACGGGCAGGAAAAGGCCGTCTGAAAAACGGGTTTTCAGACGGCCTCTGATATTGATGCGGGTGTGCCACCCCGAGGCAGCGCACGCGGTTTGAAACCTTTGCAAAATCCGGAACCACGAAACACGCCGTCATTCCCGCGCAGGCGGGAATCTTGCCGGAATTTAAGCAATATTTTGTTTTTAAAGAATTGTTTAATCCCAACCAGGATTCCCGCCTGCGCGGGAATGACGGCATTTTTTGATTTGCGGCGGTATTTGCAGGGAAGCCTGCAAACGGTGGGTCGAGACCCACCCTACAATGTTCAGACGGCCTCTGTCGCCAAGGTAGGGTGTGTGGCGCAGCCACGCACGCGGTTTCGGCTTTGGGGAAAGCACGGATTTGTTGAAACGGCAGGGAACGCGTGCGTCGCCTTGGGGCGACACACCCTACCTTATGAAACGGCATTTTGCACGGCAGGCAATGCGGCCGCTCGGGTAGGATGTGAGGCGCAGCCACGCACGCGTTCTATGCCGTATAACGGAATAAGGCCGTCTGAAAACCCGTAACACAGGGTTTCAGACGGCCTCTGTTTTGTTTGGCGCGGCGTTTTACGCCTCTGCCGCCTGTTCCAGCCTGGCGGCGAATTTCGACAAGTCCACGCCTGCGTTTTGCGCGGCGGCGAGGGCGTCGGCCACGGTGGTGCCGCTGCGCACGGCATGCATCGCCCACAAGAGCGCGCTGCGGGTGCCGGTGCGGCAAAAGGCGAGCACGGGCTTGTCGGAGGCGGTGAACAGCAGGTGGAACATTTCCGCGTCGCGCGCGTTGATTTCGGCGGCGGTGAGCGGCTGGTGGGCGGCTTCGGTGATGCCGACGGCGGCGAGCCAGTCCTGCACCAGGGCGTAGTCGGGCTGGCCTGCTTCTTCGCCGTCGTGGCGGTTGCAGATAACGCTTCGGATGCCCAGCCGCGCGGCTTCGGCGGCGTCGGCTTCGGTGAGCTGCGGGGAGATGTAGAGGTTTTCTGCCAGTTTGAGGATGGCCATGTTTTTTTCCTTTCAAAACGGGTTGGGGCGGTTTCAAACGGCAGGCCGTCTGAAAGCGTGGCGGCACTATATCAGAGTGTGCGCCGCGCCGCCCGCCGTTTGCTTTACAGGCCGTCTGAAAAGGTGTTTTTGCACTTTTCAGACGGCCTTTCCGATCTTACGCCGTGGCGAACCATACGTAGGGTGTGGCGCAGCCACGCATGCGGTTCGGATTGTTAGGAAACCGCAGATTGGTTGAAGCGGCAGAAACCTTTTTGCGTTTCAATAAAATATCCGCGCTTTTCTGTAACGCCATTTCAAACCGCTCGCCGTTTCGGGTATTATCCGCCCTTCTTAAAACAACTTAACCTTTCTCAACTATGCAAGCATCACTATCAAACATCGTCGACGCGATTAACACCGCGTTGTGGAGTTATCTGCTGATTTACGCGCTCATCGGCATCGGGCTGTTTTTCACCGTTTACTTGGGCGCGCCGCAAATCACCAAATTTAGCGCGGCGTTCAAATCGGTGTTCGGCGGCTTGTTTGCCAAGAAAGAAAAAGACGCGCAGTCGCTGTCGCAGTTCCAAGCATTGGCGGTGGCGATTTCGGCGCAAATCGGCACGGGCAACGTGGCGGGCGTGGCAACGGCGATTGTGTCGGGCGGGCCGGGCGCGATTTTTTGGATGTGGGTGTCCGCCTTTTTGGGCATGGGCACGATTTTTGCCGAAGCGCTGTTGGCGCAAAAATACCGCGTGATTAGCCACGGCAAATACATCGGCGGCCCCGCGTTTTACATCACGCACGGTTTGACCAAAAAAATCGGGCGCGGCAAGGCGCGGTTTTTGTCAGGCTTTTTTTCCATCGCGCTGATTATCGCGCTGGGCTTTATCGGCAACGCCACGCAGGCGAACTCCATCGCGGGGGCGGTTCATATCGCGTTCGGGCTGCCTGAAATCGCCGTAGGCTTGGTGCTGGCGGCGGCGACGGGCGCGATTTTTATCGGCGGCATCAACCGCATTGCCAATTTTGCCCAGTTTGTTGTGCCGTTTATGGCAGTGATTTACATTTTGTGCGCGGTTTGGATTTTGTTCCAATATGCTGACCACGCGGTGGCGATGGTGAGCCATATTTTTCAGGCTGCCTTCAACCCGCAAGCGGTGCTGGGCGGCGCGGCAGGCATCGGCATGAAAGAAGCCGTGCGCTATGGCGTGGCGCGGGGCTTGTTTTCCAACGAAGCGGGCATGGGCTCCACGCCGCACGCGCACGCCACCGCCAATGTGGCGCATCCCGCGCTGCAAGGTATGGCGGCGTTTGTGGGCGTGTTTATTGACACCATTTTGGTGTGTACGGCAACGGCGTTAATCATTTTACTCACCGATGCCAACACGCTGGGCTTAAACGGCGCGGCGGTTACGCAACAGGCGTTTAGCATGGCGTTTGGCGGCTGGGGGGCTGGGCTGTTGGCGGTGTGCCTCACCTTTTTTGCCTTCACCACGATTATCGGCTGGTATTATTTTGGCGAATCCAATGTGCGCTTTTTGTTTAAGGGCAAGTTTTTAAACGGTTATCGCGCGCTGGTGCTGCTGGCGATTGTGCTGGGCACGCTGGGCAAGGTGGATTTGGTGTGGGCGTTGTCGGATATGTTTAACGGCTTTATGGTGATTCCCAACTTGATTGCGCTGTTTTTGCTGCGCGGCGAGATTAAGGCGGTGTACGACGATTATTTGGCGAAAGTGCGCGCGGGCAAGGCGGTGGATTATGATTATGAGGTGCATGAGTACCACGATAAGTAGCGCAGGGGCAGCCTGAAAAAGCAAAAGCATAGGCAGCCTGAAATCTTTGAAAAACCTAAAACGAAACAAGAAATGGTCAATTCTCTGTTATTCCCGCCTACGCGGGAATCTTGGTGAAATTTTTTCAATTGGTTGTTTTTACATGAGTTTCTTAATATCAAACAAGATTCCCACCTACGCGGGAATGACGGCATTTCTTAATTTCAGGCTGCTGTTAGGGTTTTGCAAAGGTTTCAGCCTGAAAAGGGCGGGCGCAAGAAAAACCGTGCGGGTTGGATGGCACGGTTTTTTGTTTGGGGGCGATATGGGGTGGGGCGGGATGGCGTTTCAGGCTGCCTTTGGAATGTGTCGGTGTGCTTGTCGATGTCTTTGTCCAATGCGGCGATTAAATCGTCAAGGTGGGCAATCAGGTCTGCGACACTCTGCCTTTGGCTTTCGTGGATTTGGTTGAGACGGTTTTTCTCGGCAGCACGGATGTCCACCGGTCGGCTGCGGCGTTTGACGAGGGCTTCGAGTTTCTCTTCGGCTTCGTTGGGCGGGGTGTAGAGCATGTTGGCAACCAGCCCTTTGATTTCCAATGCCTGCGCGTAATCGGCGAGCATTTTGGCATCTAGGTGGTCGGTTTTGGCTGGGAAAAAGCCGTTGGCATAGCTTTTGGTGCGACTGGGGTTGGCAATCACGACGCGAAAACCGGCACGATGCAGGGTTTTGGCTAACGGGATTTCCAAACCGCCAGTGCTTTCCATGACGATGAGGCTGACGTTGTGTTTGTGCAGGTATTCGACGGTATGGGCAAAGCCTTTGGGGTTGTTGGTTTCGGTTTTGGTTTTATCCTTGCCGTGGATGCCGATGACGAAATTGCGTTTGGCGATGTCGATGCCGGCGTAGTTTTGGGTACTCATCAATGAACCTTATAAATTCTGGTTGTGCACCAAGATGCCTCGATGAGTGACACAATAAGTATGGTAATCCTCAACCTCGATATTATAAACCGTGGTGCGGTAGCGGCGGTAATGCCGTTGTCCGTCCTCATCCACATACAGCAGGTTCTCGTCGTTCGGCACATCTGCCCAATCCAATGTCGGGCGATGACGCGATTCTTCATCCAGCACCATCTCATAGGTGTTGCCTAAATCCGACTCTTTCCAGCCGTAAGCCAGATTGATCGGCTGTGCCCATGCCTGGTCGGTATCGCGGTAGGCATACAGCGGGCGGTAATCCTCCACCACATAATACTTGCGACAACCCAACACCACGTCGCCGCGCTCAAGCTGGTCGGCGCGCTTCCACACCGGCTGTTCGTACAGCCGCATTTCATAGGGGGAGACCTTTGCAAAATCCCCCCCAAATCCCCTAAATTCCCACCAAGACATTTAGGGGATTTCTCATGGGCACCTTCTTTCAGCAAACCGCACAAGCCATGATTGCCAAACACATCGATCGCTTCCCACTATTAAAGCTGGATCAAGTGATTGATTGGCAACCGATCGAACAGTACCTGAATCGTCAAAGAACCCGTTACCTCCGAGACCACCGCGGCCGTCCCGCCTATCCCCTGCTGTCCATGTTCAAAGCCGTCCTGCTCGGACAATGGCACAGCCTCTCCGATCCCGAACTCGAACACAGCCTCATCACCCGCATCGACTTCAACCTGTTTTGCCGTTTTGACGAACTGAGCATCCCCGATTACAGCACCTTATGCCGCTACCGCAACTGGCTGGCGCAAGACGACACCCTGTCCGAACTGCTGGAACTGATCAACCGCCAACTGGCCGAGAAAAACCTAAAAGTAGAGAAGGCATCCGCCGCCGTCATTGACGCCACCATTATTCAGACCGCCGGCAGCAAACAGCGTCAGGCCATAGAAGTCGATGAAGAAGGACAAGTCAGCGGCCAAACCACACCGAGTAAAGATAAAGATGCCCGTTGGACAAAGAAAAACGGCCTCTACAAACTCGGTTACAAACAACATACCCGCACCGATGAGGAAGGCTATATCGAGAAACTGCACATTACCCCCGCCAATACCCATGAGTGCAACCATCTGTCGCCTTTGCTGGAAGGGATAGCCGAAGGCACGACCGTCTATGCCGATAAAGGCTACGACAGTGCGGAAAACCGGCAACATCTGGAAGAGCATCGGTTGCTGGACGGCATTATGCGCAAAGCCCACCGCAACCGTCCGCTGACGGAAGCGCAAACCAAACGTAACCGATATTTGTCGAAGACCCGTTATGTGGTCGAACAAAGCTTTGGTACGCTGCACCGTAAATTCCGCTACGCCCGGGCAGCCTATTTTGGGCTGATTAAAGTGAGTGCGCAAAGCCATCTGAAGGCGATGTGTTTAAACCTGTTGAAAGCGGCTAATAGGCTAAGTGTGCCTGTTGCTGCCTAAAAGGCGGCTCGGATGCCTGATTATCAGGTATCCGGGGAGGATTAAGGGGGTATTGGGGTAGAATCAGTGGATATTTGAAACAAAAACAGCCAAAAATCTTTATTTAGGTTTCGGCTGTCGGGGAAAAAGGAATTTTGCAAAGGTCTCAGGGGGTTTTTTCAAAGGCCGACAGGGCGTCGTATTTCTCCCAGCCGTCCGGCCCATTGAACATATCGCTGCTGTCGTAATCGCAGCCCTTCCAATAAGCATCGAGCTTGCCAAATTCCGGATGTTCGACAATCAGGTTGGTCACCACGCCGTACACGCAGAACGGGTGGTTGGGGGTGGCAACCAATCCCCCTCCCCCCTGTTCCGTTCAGGGAATTGGGAAAATCTTAACATCACCACTTTCTTGTCCTCATAACGGAAGGTGTTCACCACCCGTTTGGGCACGGCCTCACCGATGCCGTTTTCCGGCCGCGACATCACCCAATCGCCCACCTTCAGTTCGTCTATCGGCGTCCAGCCTTCTTCCGTTTCCACCAAGGTGCCCTTCATAAAGCAGCCCATGCCGGAGGACAGGGCGTTTTCTTTGGCCTGTTTGTAGATAAATTTGTGCATTGCATCTCCCGAGAGATTGTTTTTCAAGGCATCCGCCTTGAAGTCGTTAAAGGATTTCGCCGATACTACGGCATGTAAGCTAGACCGCTACCCCATGCAGGCTACGCTTGCTGCTTTTTGTTGGAGTGGGCAAGACGAGCTGCGCTCACCTGATAACGTCATATTAATCCATTTAGTGACATTCGTAATTCTTCACTACCTAATGTACCACCCTTGTATTCGGTTGTTGTTGGCAACTGTTCGGTTGTGTTGATGGGTGGCCTGCCGCCCGTTTTGCTACGACTCAGGCGTGAAATCCCTAGGGTGTGTTCCGAGGCGGCCGGCCTGTTTGGTTGCTATGGTACGCCGATTGGGACATACAAGGGTGTGTGGCGCAGCCACGCACGCGGATGATGGATTTCAGACGGCCTCTGTTGCCGCAACACAAACCGCGTGCGTCGCCTTGGGGCGACACACCCTACATAGGCGTGATGCCCTCTGTGCCGAGGGCGGCGGCGAGGACGGCGGCGGTGCCGTGGCGGCCTATGGGGTAGGCGGGGTCGAGGTCGGCGAGGGGGCGCACGACGAAGGCGCGCAGGTGGGCGCGGGGGTGGGGCAGGGTGAGGGCGGGGTCGGCGGATTCGGTCTGGGCGTAGTCGATGAGGTCGAGGTCGAGGGTGCGCGGGGCGTTGGGGAAGGGGCGTTCGCGGCCGAATTTTTGCTCGGTCTGCTGCATCAGGTCGAGGAGTTCGCGGGCGGTGAGGGTGGTTTCGACGATAGCGGCGGCGTTGGTGAAGTCGGGCTGGTCTGCGTAGCCGATGGGGGCGGTGCGGTAGAGGGGGGAGAGGCGCAGGGAGCAGATTTGCGGGTGGGCGCGCAGGCTTTCGGCGGCGGCGGCGATGGTGTCGGCGGACGCGCCGAGGTTGCTGCCGAGGGCGATGGCGGCGGTGGCGGGGCGGGTGTCGGGCATGGGGGCTTTCGGTGGTGTTTGCGGGGTTGCGGGAGGGGATGGGTTTAAAAACCGCGTGCGCGGCAGAGGCCGTCTGAAAACGCGGTTTCCGATGCGGGGAAGGACGAGTTGCAGGTCGGATGCTTGTATCCGGCGTTTCCCCGTTACGCGGGATGTCGGATACAAGTATCCGACCTGCGGCCTGCGGGCGGAAAACCATGTAGGGCGGGTTTTGACCCGCCATAACGGTGCGGGCGGAAACGGTGGGTCAAGACCCACTCTATGCGGCAGAGGCCGTCTGAAAAGCGCGGTTTCGTTGTTGGGGTAGGGTGTGTGGCGCAGCCTCGCACGCGGTTTGGGGTTGCGGGGAACGTGCGGATTCGTGGCATAGCACAGGCCGCGTGCATCGCTTGGGCGACACACCCTACCTTGGCGACGGAGGCCGTCTGAAAAAAACGGTTTTCCGTGATGCGGCGGGGAACGCGTGCGTCGCCTTGGGGCGACACACCCTACGTCAGTGGCAGAGGCCGTCCCCGCCTACGCGGGGATGACGTTTCTGCAAATCAGCGTTTCCACTCGCGGTAGGCTTCGAGTTCGCGCAGGATTTCGGGTTTGACGATGCCTTTGAGTTTGTCGGCGGGCAGGAGGAAGGAGGGGGTGTCCACGTAGCTGCCGAAGGTGTAGTGGTTGTAGGTGTAGGAAAGGGCGTTTTTGTAGAAGGTCCAGTTTTCCAGATGTTCGTCGGTGAGGTAGTGGCTGCTGTTTTTGTCGTCGTAGTCCGCTTCGATTTCCTGGCGGGTTTTGCCGACGCCTTCTTCGAGGTAGTAGTTGGTCATGCCCTCGCGGTGCAGGGCGGCGAAGGCGGCTTTTTTGCCGGGCAGCAGGATGTCGGCGAGTTTGAGGGGCACGGGTTTGCCGCTGCGGGGGATGACGTAGTCGCTGCCGTCGCCCGCGCCGTGCGCGCCGCCGGAGAATTCGTAGTCGGTGGTGGAGAGGACGTAGTAGTGGGGGGTGTAGCCTTCGAGGTCTGCTTCGACGATGTATTGGTGGCGCGGGTAGCCTTCGTCGTCGCGGTTTTCGTTGACGCGTTTTTTCAGTTCGCGCAGGGCGGCGGCTTTGGTGAGGGTTTTGAGGCCGTCGGCGGCGGACATCGGGCGCAGCAGTTTTTCGATAAAGGCGTTTTGCGCGGCATCGGGGAAAACGGGGCGGGAGACGACGAATTCGCTGCACTCGGGGTCGGGCGAGGGTTTGGGGCAGTATTTGGCGGTGAAGGACTGGATTCTGACCTGCGGGGGGGCGGCCAGGGCGGGCAGGGCGAGGGCGGCGAGGAGGAGGGCGGGGAGGTGTTTGTTCATGGTTTCGCTCTTTGGTTTGCAGTTGGGAGACGGGATTTTACGCTTTTTTGCTGCGCTGAAACGGTGTTTTCAGAAACGTCATCCCCGCGTTTATGCTCTGAAAGAGTACCGGCGGGGACGGCCTGTTTATGTTTCCGCCGCACCCCAAAGACCGCGTGCGTCGCCTTGGGGCGACACACCCTACATAAGGGTAGAGGCCGTCTGAAAACTTATTTTTCGGCCACGGCGAAGGCGGTTATGGTGCCGCTGTCGTCGCTGATGCTGATGTGGACGCGGGCGATGCCCAACTCGTCGAGGAAGGCTTGCAGGGGCGGGGCGAAGAGGGTTTCGGGTTTGCCCTTGGCGTTGTGGCTGATGCCGATGTTGCGGAAGGAAACCGCGCCGCGTATGCCGGTGCCGATGGCTTTGGCGGCGGCTTCTTTGGCGGCGAAGCGTTTGGCCAGCAGGGCGGCGGGGCGGGCGGCGGCTTCGAATTCGGGCAGTTCGGCCGGGTGCAGCACGCGTTCGGCGAAGGCGCGGCCGTGTTTTTTGTAGAGGGCGGCGATGCGTTTTTCCAGCACGATGTCGGTGCCGATGCCGTGGATCATGGCGTTTCTCCTGTGTTTGGCGGTTGGTCTGAGGCCGTCTGAAAGTTCGGCTTTCAGACGGCCTCGGATTCTAATCGGATTCCGCCATGCGGGCGAATTCGTCCGCGCCGAGCGGTTTGCGGCCGAGCAGGGCGGCGAAGGGGGCGGGGTCGGCGCAGGAGCCTTGTTGCAGCAGGGTGATGCTGGCGGGGCTGAGGAAGCCGTTGCTCAGGATGTTGGCAAGGGGCAGGGCGGGGCGCAGCAGGGCGAGTGGGACGGGCAGGATTTTGGCGGGGGCTTTGCCATGCAGGGTTTGCCGCAGGATGGCGAGATAGCCGGCGAGGGTGGTTTTCAGACGGCCTGTCATGTTGACCGGCGCGCCGTTTTCGGGCGGGTTTGCCAGCAGGCGGCAGAGGCCGTCGGCCACATCGGCGGCGTGCACCGGCTGCAAGTCGAACGCGCCGCCCTCGGGCAGGGGCAGAACGGGCAGGCGGGCGAGTTTGATAAAGAGTTCGCAGCTTGCGCCGCCGCGCCCGAACACGACGGAGGGGCGGGCGACGGCGGCGGGCAGTTCGGCGGCCACGGCTTCATCGCCGCGCCCTTTGCTGGATACGAAGGCGACGGCGGCGGCGGGGTCTGCGCCCAGCGCGGAGAGCTGCACCCAGCGGCGCACGCCCGCTTCTTTGGCGCAACGGGCGAGCAGGGCGGGGGTATGGTGGTGGACGGTTTCGAGAATGTCGGCGTGGCGGCTCATGACGCCGACGCAGTTCATCACGGCGTCGCAGCCTTCGAGCAGGGGCATGGCGGCATCGCGGCTCGGGCGCAGGAAGTCGAGTTCGGCGTGCGCGGGGGTGCGGACGCTGTGTCCGGCTTCGCTCAGGCGGCGGGCGGCGCGGCGGCCGATAAAGCCGCTGCCGCCGAGGAGGAGGATGTTCATGGCGGGGGGTTTTTCTTTGGGGTTGGACGGGGTGGGTTGCGGTTTCAGACGGCCTCTGTTGGGTGGCAGGAACACGTGCGTCGCCTTGGGGCGACACACCCTACGTCAGCGGCGGAGGCCGTCTGAAAAGTTGTAGGCCGGATTCTCGAATGCGACGTTTCCCGCAGGATGATTCCGCCGCGCGGGATGTCGGATACAAGTATCCGACCTACTCCGCTGCCGCCTGTTGTTTCCGAATCTCGCGTAGGGTGTGTGGCTCTGCCACGCACGCGGTTTGGGATTTGCAGGGAAACGCGCGGATTCGCTGCATGGCACGGGCCGCGTGCGTCGCCTTGGGGCGACACACCCTACGTCAGCGGCGGAGGCCGTCCCCGCCAGTACTCCTGCGGAGCATAAACGCAGGGATGACGTTTCTGAAAAACGTTTACGGCTGGCCGGGTGCGTTTTGCTGCCGTTCGGCGAGCTGTTGCAGGCGGCAGGCGGTTTGGGCGGGGGTGTCGGCGGGTGCGGGCGGCTGTTTGGCGGCGCGGTTGAGCTGGATTTGCCGCTGTACCATGTAGGCGAGGACGAGCAGCAGCGACACGCCGCCGAACACTGCCCAGCGCAGGGCGTAGAGCAGGTTGTCGGCGAGGCTGCGCTCAAAATCGGGGGCGAACAGCAGGGTGTAGAGCAGGGGGAGGAAGATGATGAGGCCGCCGTAGAGGCGTTGCCAGAAGAGGCCGCTGGTTTCTTTCACGCCTTCGCGTTCGTCGTCGCACAAAAAGGCGATGACGCGGCGCAGGCCGCTGCCGACGATGAACCAGCAGGAGAGGCTGACGGCGAGGGAGACGGCGGCGGTCATCAGGATGATGGCGAGGTTTTGCATGATGGTTTCCTTTCGTTGGCGGATGGGGATTGGGGTCTGTTGACATTCGGCCTGCGAGTGGTTTTTTGCCAAAAACACCGCCGCAAGGCTGATTGTCAACAGACCCTAGTATTGCCGCAGCTTTTGGCGGGCGGCGGCGTTTTGCTTGGCGCAGTAGGCCGCCGTCTGCTGCGGACTGTTTCCGGCGCGGCGGGCTGCTTCGGCGTGCGGGGCGACGTAGGCGTTGAGCCGCTCCTGCACGGCTTCTTTCTGCGCGGCGTATTTGCCGGCAACAAGGGCTTCGCAGCGGGAAACTTCGCGCAGGTGGGCGGCGAGTTTGTCCTGCGGCACGGCGCGCGCGGCCTCGTCGGCGGGGCAGGGCATGGTGAAGACCATGATGTCCATATTGTCGCGGAAGATTTGTTCGCAACGCGCCAGTTCGTTTGCGGCGGCAGAGGCGGCGGCGGGCAGCAGGGCGGCCAGAGTAAGCAGGGGGAGCAACGGTGTTTTCATTTTTTCGTCCTTTTTTCGGGTGGCAGATAACAGGTGCCATTCTCGCACGGCGGGCGCGGCAGCAGCCAGCGCGGAAAACGGTAGCGGTTGCGGGCGAACCAGGGATAGAGGCGGTCGCAGAGCGGCGCGATCAGCGGCAGATTGGCGAGTTTCACCAGCGTAAAGCGTTCGGCGTGCTCGTGCATCAGGCGCACGGCGGCCATGCCGCGCACCATTGTGCCGTCGCCACGCAGGATGTGCAGGTAGGTCATGGCTTGGGCGGGGCTGATGCCGTGGCGGCGTAGGATTGCTTCGCTGCTCTGCACGGGTACGGTGTCGAACTCGGCGGCGCGGCGGTCGGACAAAACTAAATCCATCTCACGCACGCATAGCGGGCATCGGGCATCGTAAAAAATCGTGTGTTTCATGGTTTTTCCTTTCATTAGTCAGGGTTTCAGACGGCCTCAGAACCTGCTCTAAGCTGGTTTCAACACCATTAAAAAGTAAATCGCCAGCGTGGCGCAGAAGGCGGGGTAGCCCAAAAGCTCCCACAGCCGCGCGTAACGCCAATACTGCCCGGGCAGCGTGGTTTCGCCCGCCTCATTGGCCGCCTGCGCGATTTTGGCCAGGCAGATTTGCAGCCACACCACCGGCAGCCAGCACGCGCCACAGAGCAGGTAAAGGCCGAGCGTCCACGCAATCCAGCGCGTATCGAAGGACAAATGCGCCTGCGACATCATCCACCAGCCCGAGAGCGGCTGGAAAATCACGGCGGGCGTGGTAAACCACCAGTCGGCCTTGATCACCCATTTGGACACCACCGCCTGCGCCGGCACCGAGCCGCTGCGGTTCGCCCAAAACAGATAAAACGCCGTGCCGAAGCCCGTGCCCACCATCAGCGTGGCCGAGAGAATATGCAGGGTTTTGACGACAAGATAAGTGTTCACGGTTTGCTCCTTTTATTAGGGTCATTAAGGTCTGTTTATTGCCAACATGCCCACGCACGCTTTCAGACGGCCTCTTGCCGCGCCGCCCGCCACAAAAAAACCATCAGCGCGAAAATCGGCAGGTTTTTCACCAGCGGCGCGAACGGGTGCAGCCACATCTGCGGCAGCGCGAGGGCGATGATTGCGCTGTATCCCGCCACCGTCGCCGCCTGCGCCAGCCACAGCACGGGGCGGCGGCGGGCGCGGCTGAAACACAGCAGGCCGAACAGCACGTCCAGCAGCGAAGCCGCCAGCAGCACGGGATACCGAAAGGCCGTCTGAAAACCCACCGCCGCGAGCAAATCCAAAGATTCCTGCCGCGCGGCCAGCAGCGGCTGCAAACCGCTCCACAGCCACAACGCGCCCAGCGAGTAGGGCAGGTAAACGGGAACGTCGGGTCGGGTATTCATTATTTTTCTTTCTAAATTTCTGTTGAAACAGAAATGCAGGGTTAAAAAATTTTGGCGCGGGCGGGGCGGTTTGCCTGTTCCGAACAGCGTTTGCGCGTCAAACCCCCGCCGCGCGGCGCGGAAACACCGACAGCGCAAGCGTCGCCGCACTCAAACCGCCCGCAAGGGCAAACATATAGATTGTGCCGTTGTTTCCGGCCGCGCCGCCGTCGAAATGCTGCATCAAAACACCAAACAGCGCAGACACCGCCGCCCCGGCCGCTGCCGCCAAAACCGTGTTCGCCGCGCTGCAGTAGGGCTGCCATACCGCCAGAATGCACGACATCACAGCGGCGGGCACAAAGCCCAGAAACGTGCCGAAAATCAGGAAAAACGGCAGCAGCAATAAAATACCGAAGGCTTCCGGCGAGCGCATCCCGCCGGCGGCAAACGCACCCAAAGCAATCACCACCGCCAGCCAAATCCCGCCCAGCGGCGCGCCGCACAACAGCGTTGTCCACAGCACGGCCGCACGCGGATAAGGCGCGGCGGTTTGTTCGGACGGCTCGGCGGAAGGGGCGGGAAGATTCATCGTGCGCTCTCACATTGCAGGTTTTCGGAACACCGCCACTGTTTTCCGCTTCTTTGAAACGGCGTTTTTAAACGGCCTCAGCGGTTTGCTTCGGCGGCATTTTATGCCTTTTAAAATTTCTGTCAATACAGAAATTAAAATAAGCTGACATTTTCACCGTTTCCGCAAACCGAAAGCCAAGCGGGCGCAGTCCCTGCCGGTTTGTCGGGCATAAATGTCCGACCTACTTTGCTGAAACCATGTAGGGTGGGTCTTGACCCACCATAACGATGCGGGTGGAAACGGTGGGTCGAGACCCACCCTGCGCGCTGCGTTTTCAGACGGCCTTTTGGGGGCGCGGCGGAAATAAATATAGAAGGCCGTCTGAAAGCGCAGCTTCGGCGCAGGCAAGACCGTGTTTCGAGGTTTTTCAGACGGCCTATGCCCAACGGAAACCGCGTGTGTGGCTGCGCCACACACCCTATGTTTGGTTCGGCATGGGCGGTTTTTTCAGACGGCCTCCGCCGTTAAGGTAGGGTGTGTCGCCCCGAGGCGACGCACGCGGTCTTTGTGGTGCGGCGGAAACATATAAGGCCGTCTGAAAAAACGTATTTGGGGATTTTTCAGACGGCCTTTGGGCGGGATGACAGAAACTGCGTGCGTGGCTTGCGCCACACACCCTGCGTTTGGTTCGGCATGGGCGGTTTTTTCAGACGGCCTCCGCCCAACAAAAACCGCGTGCGCGGTTTGCGCCACACATCCTATATAACCAGCCCCGCTATTCCTTCAACTGCCTGCGCTCGTACACGGCCTGCGCCAGTGTGCCGGCGTCGATGTATTCGAGTTCCGCGCCCAGGGGCATGCCGCGTGCGAGGCGGCTGATTTTGCAGGGTAGGGTTTTGAGCAGTTCGGCCAGGACGTAGGCGGTGGCGTCGCCTTCGGCGGTGAAGCCGGTGGCGATGATGATTTCTTCCACTTCGCCGCCGCCGAGGCGGGCGATGAGTTTTTCGAGGGCGATGTGTTCCAAATCCATGCCCTGCGCGGGGTTGATCTGCCCCATCAGCACGAAATACAGGCCGTCGTGGCAGTGCGCGGCTTCCATGCCGGCCACGTCGGCGGGCATGTGCACAATCATCAGCCGCCGCCCGTCGCGCTCGGGGTCGGCGCAGACGGGGCAGATTTCGTCTTCGCAGAAGGTGTTGCAGCGGGTGCAGTGGCGCACTTGTTTGAGTGCGTGTTGCAGGGCTTCGGCCAGTTCGGTCGCGCCGTCGCGGTTGTGCTGCAACAGGTGGAAGGCGATGCGCTGGGCGGATTTGGGGCCGACGTTGGGCAGTGTTTTGAGCGCGTCGGTGAGGCGGGAATAGGCGTCTTGCGGTTTGGGCATGGGATTTTTTGTTTTTTAACGGGGGACACGGTTTGAGGCCGTCTGAAAAACAGGTTTTCAGACGGCCTTTTGCTGCATTAAAGCCGTTTACGCGCCGTAAACCGGGTTTTTCGCGCACAGTGTCTGCGCGGCTTGGGCGACGCGGGCGAGGTTGGCTTCGTCGTTGGGGTTGTCGAGCACGTCGGCCACCAGATTGGCCAGTTCGCGCGCGTCGGCTTCGCTGAATCCGCGCGTGGTGATGGCGGCCGCGCCCACGCGGATGCCGCTGGTTACAAACGGTTTTTCCGGGTCGTTGGGGATGGCGTTTTTGTTGATGGTGATGTGCGCCTTGCCCAGGGCTTCTTCGGCGGCCTTACCGGTGATGTTTTTCGGGCGCAGGTCAACGAGGAACACATGGCTTTCGGTGCGGCCGGACACAATCCGCAGGCCGCGTTTCACCAATTCTTCCGCCATCGCTTTGGCGTTGGCCTTCACCTGTTTGGCGTAGGTTTTGAATTCCGGCTGCAAAGCTTCTTTGAAGCACACCGCCTTGGCGGCGATGACGTGCATCAGCGGGCCGCCTTGCAGGCTGGGGAAAATCGCCGAATTGAGGGCTTTTTCGTGGGTGGTGTCGCGGCAGAGGATCACGCCGCCGCGCGGGCCGCGCAGGGTTTTGTGCGTGGTGGTGGTAACAAAGTCGGCAAAGGGCACGGGATTGGGATACTCGCCCGCCGCAATCAGGCCGGCATAATGCGCCATGTCCACAAACAGATACGCGCCCACTTTGTCGGCGATTTCGCGGAAACGCGCCCAGTCGATTTCCAGCGCGTAGGCCGACGCGCCCGCCACAATCATTTTCGGCTTGTGTTCCAGCGCGAGGCGTTCCACCTCGGCATAGTCCAACACCTCGTTTTCGTCCAAACCGTAGGCCACCGCCTGATACAGCTTGCCCGAAATATTCACACTCGCGCCGTGGGTCAGATGCCCGCCGTGCGCCAGGCTCATGCCCAAAATCGTGTCGCCGGGTTTGAGCACCGAAGTGTAAACCGCCTGATTGGCCTGCGAACCCGAATGCGGCTGCACATTGGCATAGGCCGCGCCGAAAATCTGTTTCACGCGGTCGATGGCCAGCTGCTCGGCCACGTCCACATGCTCGCAGCCGCCGTAATAGCGTTTGGCCGGATAGCCCTCCGCGTATTTGTTGGTCAGCTGGCTGCCCTGCGCCTCCATCACCGCGCAGCTCACATAGTTTTCCGAGGCAATCAACTCGATATGATCCTGCTGGCGTTGGTTTTCGGCGGCGATGGCGGCGGCCAGCTCGGGGTCGAATTTGGCAATGGTAAGGCTTTTCGAGAACATAAAATCTCCTTCGGATAAGTTTTTCAGACGGCCTCAAAGCCGCAACGGACGGCCATTGTAGCAGCAGATTCCCCTTTGAAACAGCACGCATTCCCGCCCCGCATTTTCGCGTGTTTTGTAAACTTTCATTTGCCCAATGTAAAACCCGCGTTATAATCCGCTCCACTAGTCAAACAAGAATCAGCAAGAATCATACCTTGCCCAAACCAGACATAAAGGAGTAAACCCGTGCAAACAAACACCCCCCGCCTCACCACCCTCGCCGCCTGCATCGCCATGCTCGGCATCTCCCCCGCCATTGCCGCCGACAACACCGCCGCCACCCCCGCCGAATCCGCCGCCCTTGATGCCGTTATCGTCAAAGGCAGCAAAAACAAAGACCGGATCGGCCGCGACCGAGTTTACACCCGCGAAATCGTCAATCTTTACAAAGGGCGCGAAGAAGTCGAAACCTTCAAAGGCAACACTGTATCCGACCTCCTCAGCGGCATGGTCGGCGTGTACAGCGGCGACGCGCGCAACAGCGGCGCGCTGGATCCCAATATACGCGGCGTACAGGGGTAGGGACGGATTCCCGTAACCGTGGACGGCACCGAGCAGGCCATCACCGTATGGCGCGGCTATGCAGGTGCGAACAACCGCAACTATGTCGACCCCAACATCATCAGCAGCGTCTATGTCGAAAAAGGCCCGTCGTTTAACCGGGGCATCAAAAGCGGCATCGGCGGCTCGGTGGCCATGAAAACCATCGACGCCGACGACATTGTCCCCGAAGGCCAAAAATACGGCCTCGAAGTCAAAGTCGAAACCTCCAACAACTCCATCAAACAGCGCAAAAACGTCTACGAAGATTCCGTCGACTACCGCACCCTGCCCGAGCCCGCCTACGCCACCGGCGGCATCTGGCGTGCCATGCTCGACGGCTCCGACCGCGTAGATCAGCGTTTTTCCGGCCGCAACAAATTCTTCAAAGACAAAGCCTACCGCATCGCCGCCGCCACTAAACAGGACAACTTCGATGCCATGCTGGCCTACGCCTACCGCAGCAAAGGCAATTATTTTTCCGGCAAAAAAGGCGCGGAACGCTACGGCTACATCGGGCCGTGGACGCAGGAAACCCTAGACAAGCTCAAACGCCTCCAAGAAGAAGCCGCTGCAAGAGGAGAAAAGTTTTGGGGAAGCGAAAACATGCTCGGCTCACCCAATATCGCCCGAGTCGGCCTGTTTTTCCACCCCGGCGGCGAAGTTTCCAACACCTCGCTCGAAACCGAATCATGGATAGGCAAAACCACCTTCCGCCTGCCGCACCGCCAAACCCTCAAACTCGGCCTGCGGCGCACCAACACCACCTTCGGCGACGTCATGCCCTCACGCATCATCGGCCCCATCAGCAGCAAAGCCGAAGACCTCAACAAAATCGCCGAATGGCTGCGCTCGTGGGTGAAACAGAATTCCGCCAACATCGATTACACCTTCAAACCCGAAAACAGCCGCTGGATCGATTTCACCGCAACCCTGTGGACAACCCGCACCAAATCCAAAACCAACACCGCCGGCGGCGCACCCGGCGACACCTTATATGAAGACAATGAATTCCAACGCCGCTACGACAGCGAAATCGGTTTGTGGCAATCCCTGATGCAGCAATGGCCGTATTTGAGCCCCAGCGAACGGCAGGACTTGATTGATGCCGGATACAGCCCCGACAAAAAGCCCAAAGTCGATCCCACCACACCCAACACCGACGGCAGGTTCAATACCGTTCAAGGCCAAGCCTATTACGCCAAAAACGACCGCAACGGCTTCACTTTCTCCAACCGCATGAAACTGCATCCCAAGCTGGATTTGACCGTGATGGGCGACTACCAATACGAAAAACTGCGTTCGCGCGACGAATACTCCGACGAACCGCGCTGGATGGGCATGGACAAATACAAAGACGAAATTACCAACAATACTATCCGTGCTAACTATGAATTAAGCCGTTTCGGCTACCCGCGCAACGGGCGGCGGCACGAAGCCAATTTGGGCTTCAATTTTCATTTTAAGCCTACAAACTGGCTAGACTTGACTGCGGGGGTGAGATATACGCATTTCAGCATTAACGATGACGGCAGGGTTGCCAAAGAAGGTTTGACCGTTTTCGGGTATCCGATACCGATAAACAGAGGCCAGGGAATAGTCTTTACCCGCATTGTCACACCTGAAGAATATGCGGTTTATAAAGCAGCAAAAGCCGTATCCGATGAAACGCTTGATGAGATGTGGAAAAGGCAGGAGTTTGTTCGGGCGGAGACAATTAAAGAGCAGCAGAAATTCCTCAAATTGAACGATCAGGGCGTGCCTTATCTTGTATATGATTCGAGATTTATCAATCCGCAAACAAAAGACAATCCCGATTTTTCCAAATTTGCCTATCACTATACCGAGCCCTATGACAAACCTCTGCCGCCTGTTTTGTATTGGGATAAGGATTCATCAGGCCGTCTGAAACTTGAAAACCACCCCATGCTGAATAATCAGCACAAAGATATTCTGGATGCTACTGCGGAAAATCCCGCCTACGACCCCAATGACCCTAATAGTCCGAAAACGGCTAAAAAATATATTGTTACGGATAAGTTTGAAAATATAAACAACGCCAGCCAAGCCGAATTAAACCGCATCCGGCATCAAAAAGGCGGCGGCTGGGCACCCGCTTTTTCCGCCACAATAAACCTTACCGACCACACCCGCGTCTACCTGCGCTATACCGAAACCCTGCGCTATCCCAGTATTTTTGAAGGCACATACGGATTCTCCAACTTTGACGGCGGCTTCAACCGTGCCGGCTGAGGCTGGAAACCCGAACACGCCAAAAACTGGGAAGTCGGCTACATCCATGATTTAACGGGCGCATTCCCCAAAATGCGCCGCGCCGACTTCCGCGTCAACTACTTTCACAACAAAACCAAAAACATCATCGACCGTGATCAATATTTGGAGTTTGAACAATTTGAAAAACAAGTGAAGACAGGCGTGGAGCTTTCTGCCCGCTCCGACAGCGGTAGAGTATTCGGAAGCTTGGGCGTATTGAGAAATCTTAAAAATGAAATGTGCGATGAGCTGTATGCCATACTCGGGATGAATCATCAAATTACGACTATTTAAAACCCGGCTCGGGCGGTAAAGCACCTTCTTGCAACCACGGAGGAGTCAGCGATTCGGGTTATCTGGCTTCTGCGCTGCAACCGCGCTGGTCGATTGATGCCGACCTCGGCGCACGTTTCTTCGGCGAAAAACTGGAAACAGGACTGCGCTTCCACTACCACAGCCGCATTAAGAAAAACCGTGATGAGGCATGGGAAAACTATCGTAAAGACCCAAAAGCACTGTATCACAATTATCAAATCATCGGGCAGGAATGGCAGCCCGTCGCCACATGGGACATGTACCTGCGCTACAAAATCCGCAAAAACATCACCGCCGAACTGGTCGGCACCAACCTGACCGACCGCTACTACCTAGACCCCCTCAGCCCCTCCTACATGCCCGCCCCCGGCCGCACCCTCCGCCTCGGCCTCACCGCCAAATGGTAACCCGCGCAACGCAGGCCGGTTCATACGCAGCGTGTGTCGCCCAAGACGACGCACGCGTTCCCTGTTCCCCAACAAAGGCCGTCTGAAAACCCGCAATACAGTTTTCAGACGGCCTTAAACCCCCTCCGCAAACATTGACCGCCTGCCGCAAAACACGGATAATCCGCGCCTTTCGCCGCCCGCGTGCGGCCAAACCGAATCCGCCGCCGCCGAACGAAGGCGGCCTTGTTAGGAGGTGATGTCTCCCCACGGCGCGCAACCCGCCCCGCCGCACGGCCAAAGCGTTGCACGACCCATTTTTCCGCCGTCGCCCTTTTTCAGACGGCCTCAACAAATTTAAAGGAAACAAAATGCCTACAATCAAAGTAAAAGAAAACGAACCCTTTGAAGTCGCCATGCGCCGCTTCAAACGCGCCATCGAAAAAACCGGCCTGCTCACCGAGCTGCGCGCCCGCGAAGCCTACGAAAAACCCACCACCGAGCGCAAACGCAAAAAAGCCGCCGCCGCCAAACGCCTGCAAAAACGCCTGCGCAGCCAGCAGCTGCCGCCGAAACTGTACTAACAGTTTCCTGTCCCCAACCGCGCCGCGCAACCGGCGCGGTTTTTGCGCTTATAATCCGCCCTTTCCAACCCGTAACCGAACAAGGAAGCCGCAAATGTCCCTGAAACAGCAAATCAACGAAGACATGAAAACAGCCATGCGTGCCAAAGACCAAGTGTCGCTGGGCACCATCCGCCTGATCAACGCCGCCGTCAAACAGTTTGAAGTGGACGAGCGCAAAGAGGCCGACGACGCGAAAATCGCCGCCATCCTCGCCAAAATGATCAAACAGCGCAAAGACAGCGTGAAAATCTACGCCGAAGCGGGACGGCAGGACTTGGCCGACAAGGAAAACGCCGAAATCGAAGTGCTGAACCGCTACCTGCCCGAAATGCTTTCCCCCGAAGCCATCGCCGCCGAAGTGGCCGCCGCCGTGGCCGAAACCGGCGCATCCTCCCCCGCCGACATGGGCAAACTGATGGGCGTGCTCAAAACCCGCCTCGCGGGCAAGGCCGACATGGGCGAAGTGAACAAAGCCGTCAAAGCCGCGCTGGCCAAGTAACAGGCCGTCTGAAAAAGGAGCCGCCATGCGCCAATCCTCGCTTTTCTTCCCGCTGCTGCTGATCACCGTCGGTGCGGCCTGGTTTCTCAAAACCACCGACATCCTGCCCGCTACCTCCACCATGATCGCCATCGGCCTGGCCGCCTTCGGCGTGCTGGTGCTGGTTACCGACGGCGTCAACAAACAATCGGTCGTGGCCGGCCCGCTCCTGGTGTACTGCGGCGCGGCGGTGTATTTGCGCAGCGAATACTGGATCGACCTCTCCCCGCTCACCGCCTTCGGCATGGTCGTCCTCGGCTGCCTGCTCCTGCTCTCGCGCAGCAGCCTGATTCCCTACAAAACCGCCAAACACCCGCCGCAATAAGGCCGCCAACCAAGCAAGAGGCCGTCTGAAAGCGCAGCTTCGGCGAAGCCAAAACCGCAAAACAACGGAGTAGGTCGGGCATTCATGCCCGACAAACCGGCAGATTTGAAAAACGTCGGGCATAAATGCCCGACCTACTGACCCATGCCGAACCAAACGTAGGGTGTGTCGCCCCAAGGCGACGCACGCGTTCCCTGCCGATCAACGCATCCTTCCCTTCCAACCCGAAACCGCGTGCGTGGCTTGCGCCACACACCCTGCCTGAACGGCAGAGGCCGTCTGAAAACCGTAAAACAGGTTTTCAGACGGCCTCTTGCTTCATACGCGCCCGCTTATGCGCGGCGGTTGGCCGTTATCTGCGGTAATACCCGCCGTAATATCCGTTGTCATACCCGCGCGGCGGCGGGTCGACGCGGAAGCCTCGGCTGTCATACGTTCCGTTGTCGATAAACGTGATGCCGCCGCTGTTGAAACGGATGCTGTTGCGCCCCGATTCCACCGAGCCGGCCATGCCGCCGTTGTCGTAGCGGAAATAGCGGCGCGGCGGGGGAGGGGGCGGGTAGCGGTCGTAGCGGCGGCCGTAGTAGTCGTCGCGGCCGCCGCGCGAGTCGTTGATGATAATTATGGGACGCTCTTCGCTGGTGGTGAGGTAGTCCGCCGCGCCCGCTCCGGAAACCGCCACCAGCATCAGGGCGGCCAGAAAATACCGGTTCATATTCATATCGTTCACTCCTTAATCTGGGGGCTGTTTGCATTGGGTATTGCGGCGGTGTTTTTGGTAAAAATCCACGCCTGCCGCGTCAAAAATGCGCGCAAGGTGTCCAACCATGCTGTGTTTTTTTTCCTTGCATACGCGGATTTTTCCTCAAAAAACCGCTTCGCAAACCAAATGCAAACAGCCTTGGCGGCACGATCCGCCAAGCGCATTATGCCCCCATTTTATGTAAGCGTTTGTCGGACAATCCGCCAAAGCGCGCAAACCGCCGCCCTTTTGGCAAAACCGCGCCGCCCTGCTATCCTTCGCGCCCCAAACCGCAACCCGAAAAAGGAAACGCCATGAACCAAATCCCCGCCGAACTCAAATATGCGGCCAACCACCAATGGCTGCGCCGCGAAAGCGACGGAAGCTTCACCGTCGGCATCACCTTCCACGCGCAGGAGCTTTTGGGCGACATTGTGTACGTCGAGCTGCCCGAATCCGGTACGAAACTGGCCGCCGGCGCGCAGGCCGGGCTGGTGGAATCGGTCAAATCCGCCTCCGACGTGTACGCCCCGATCGCGGGAGAAATCACGGAGGCCAACGAAACGCTGGCCTCCGCGCCCGAAACCGCCAACAGCGACCCCTACGGCGCAGGCTGGTTGTTTAAAATCAAGCCCGACAACCCCGCCGACTGCGACGCGCTGATGAGCGCGCAGGAATACGCCGCCTCGCTGTAAAACCGTCGGCAAGCGCAGGAAATACGCCGCGTTTATCCGAGTTTACAACCGCTTAACCTGCCGCCCGATAGTTTGTGCGGCAGGGCGCGTTTTGCATGAAAACGGATATTTCGCGGCAAAACGCGCCGTTTTCCAATATTATGCTGGACTTTTAACGGCACTTTGGTAACAATGCGCGTTTGTTTCAGGCGCGCCGCGCGCGCCGCAGGATTTTTTACCGGCCGTTTCCCCGAACGTCCGCTTATTTTCGCAAGGAAACCCGAAATGGATTTACGCAAACTCAAAAAACTGATCGATCTGGTTGAAGAATCCGGCATCGCCGAAATCGAAGTAACCGAAGGCGAAGAAAAAGTGCGCATCACCCGCGCCACCGCCGTTCAGCCCGTGTACGCGCCCGCGCCCGTCCAAGCCGCCGCACCCGCTGCGGCCGCGTCCGCGCCTGCCGCAGCGACACCCGCCGTGCCTGCCGCCCCCGCTGCCCGCGATTTGTCGGCCGCGCAGAAATCGCCGATGGTCGGCACCTTCTACCGCGCCGCCAGCCCCACCAGCCCGGCCTTCGTCGAAGTCGGCCAAACCGTCAAAGCCGGCGACACCCTCTGCATCATCGAAGCCATGAAGCTGATGAACGAAATCGAAGCCGAAAAATCCGGCGTGGTCAAAGAAATCCTGGTGGAAAACGGCACGCCCGTCGAATACGGAGAGCCGCTCTTCATCATCGAATAAATCTTTTCAGACGGCCTCTGCTGCAAAAGAGGCCGTCTGAAACCTTTCCCGAACCGCAAGGAAACCGCCATGCGCCTGCTGCTCGCCATCTTCCTGCCCTGGCTGCAATTTTTCACCATCGGCCGCCCCATCGCCGGCATCGTCTGCCTGATTCTGCAACTCACCCTGATCGGCTGGATACCCGCCGCCCTGTGGTCGGTGTATGCCCTGAGCCAGTACAAAACCGACCGGAAAATCCGCGACGCGCTGGGCCGTTGAGGCCGCAAAACGGCTGAGGCCGTCTGAAAAACCGCCGCGCAACACAGGAAAACCATCATGCTGAAAAAAGTTTTAATCGCCAACCGGGGCGAAATCGCCCTGCGCGTCCTGCGCGCCTGCCGCGAAATGGGCATCGCCACCGTCGCCGTCCACTCCGAAGCCGATCGCGACAGCCTCCATGTCAAGCTGGCCGACGAATCCGTCTGCATCGGCCCCGCCCCCTCGCCGCAAAGCTACCTGAACATCCCCGCCATCATCGCCGCCGCCGAAGTAACCGGCGCGGACGCCGTCCACCCCGGCTACGGCTTTCTTGCCGAAAACGCCAGCTTCGCCGAACAGGTCGAACAGTCCGGCTTCGTCTTCATCGGCCCGCACGCCGACACCATCCGCCTGATGGGCGACAAAGTGTCCGCCAAACACGCCATGCTCGAAGCGGGCGTGCCCTGCGTGCCCGGTTCCGACGGCGCACTGCCCGACGACCCCGAAGCCATCCTGAAAACCGCCGAAAAAGTGGGCTACCCCGTGATCATCAAAGCCTCCGGCGGCGGCGGCGGACGCGGTATGCGCGTGGTCGAGAAAAAAGAAGACCTCATCAAATCCGTCGAAATGACCAAAGCCGAAGCCGGCGCGGCCTTCGGCAACCCCATGGTCTATATGGAACGTTACCTGCAACGACCGCGCCACGTCGAAATCCAAGTTCTCGCCGACGAACACGGCAACGCCATCTATCTGGGCGAGCGCGACTGCTCCATGCAGCGCAGACACCAGAAAGTCATCGAAGAAGCCCCCGCCCCCGGCATCACCGCCAAAGAGCGCGAAAAAATCGGCAAAGCCTGCGTCGAAGCCTGCAAACGCATCGGCTATCGCGGCGCGGGCACATTCGAATTCCTCTACGAAGACGGCGAGTTTTTCTTCATCGAAATGAACACCCGCGTCCAAGTCGAACACCCCGTAACCGAACTCATCTCCGGCGTGGACATCGTGCAGGAGCAGCTGCGCGTGGCCGCCGGCGAAAAACTGCAATACAAACAAAAAGACATCGTCCTCGAAGGCCACGCCTTCGAGTGCCGCATCAACGCCGAAGACCCCTACAACTTCATCCCCAGCCCCGGCCTGATCGAAAGCTGCCACCTGCCCGGCGGCTTCGGCATCCGCGTCGACAGCCACATCTACCAGGGCTACCGCATCCCGCCGAACTACGACAGCCTGATCGGCAAAATCTGCGTCCACGGCAAAACCCGCGAACAAGCCATCGCCAAAATGCGCGTCGCCCTCGCCGAACTGGCCATAACCGGCATCAAAACCAACACCCCGCTGCACCGCGACCTGTTCGCCGACCCCGGCTTCTGCGAAGGCGGCATGAGCATCCACTACCTCGAACACTGGCTGGAAGCGCGCAAAGAGCGGCTGGTAAAAGAGAAATAAACCGTCCGACACCGGACATAAAACAGGCCGTCTGAAAACCACGATGCGGTTTTCAGACGGCCTTCTGTTTGGATAGCGGACTTTTAACTTCGTTGAAGCTGTGCTTTCAGTAACGTCATTTCCGCGTAGGCGGGGACGGCCTTTCAATGGCAGAAACCGTGTGCGTTGCCTCGGGGCGACACACCCTGCGGATGGATCGGCATGGGGTGGTGGATTCGGCTGTCAAGGCAGGGTGTGTGGCACAACCACGCACGCGGTTTGGGTTTTGGGTGAAGAGCGCGGATTGGGGATGCAGCAGAGACCGCGTGCGTCGCCTCGGGGCGACACACCCTACGATAGGTTCGGTATGGGTAGGTAATGTTTTTCAGACGGCCTTTTGCGCCCACGCAGTTTGGGTTTTGGGTGAAATGCGCGGATTCGTTATACGGCAGGGAATGCGTGCGTCGCTGGGGCGACACACGCTACCCCAGCGGCATAGGCCGTCTGAAAGCGCGGCTTCGGCGCAGCCAAAAATCTGTTTACGGATTTTCAGACGGCCTTTCGTTTTGATCGGGCAAACCGTGTGCGCCGCATGGCAGGAACGTGTGTTGTGTTTCGGCTTTGTTGGGAGCTGGTTTTGGCTGCGTCGAAGCTGCGTTTTCAGACGGCCTGTTGCGGGATGAGGACGAGGAATTGGCGCAGGCTGTAAAAGTGTTCGCGCTGCGGCCAGGGCAGGCGGGCGAGGGCTTGTTCGGCGAAGGAGTGGTTTTGGTTGTCGAGCATGAATTCGACGCAGTCGGTGTTGTTTGCGCTCTGGCTGTAATAGAAGCGGGCGAAGTGGATGGCGGGGGCGGGGCGGATACGGTGCAGGGCTTCGCGGATGGCGGCGGTGAGGGCGTCGGTGGGGAGGGCGGGTTTTTCGCCGGCGTATTTGATGACGGCGGGGCCGGTGTGGATGTGGAAGGGGGTGCCGCCGAGTGTCCGGTGTTCGGCGGTGTCGTGCCGGCCGTCGAGGGCGTTGAGGAGGGTGTGGAACGCGCTTTCCTGGAAGTTTTCCCAGTTGCCGCTGAGGGCTTCTTCGACGGTTTGGCCGATGTCGCCGTAGGATTCGTAGAGTTGGCGGCCGTCGGGGAGGGTGGTTTCGACGTCGAGGCGGGTGATGACGGCGTTGGGGTGGCGTTGGCTGACGTAGGCGAGGGTGTCGAAGGCGGCGGGGGTTTGGAGGCGGGGGATGAGTTTGCCGTTTTCTTCGCGTACGGGGTGGCCGTGGGCGGTGAAGGCGGCGTGGAGGATTTGGTTGAGGGTGTAGTCGGTGTTTTCGGTGTTGTCGGTGTCGGGGGTTTGGTCGGTCATGGTGCGGCCTTTGCGGGGGCGGTTTGATTTGGTTTTTGGCTGCGCCGAAGTTGTGCTTTCAGACGGCCTGTATGTCGAAGCGGATGCCGGTTTTCGCCCATTGTTCGCGTTCATCGGCGAGCGTGCCGGCGGTGAGGGGGTTTTCTTGCAGCCATTTGCCGCTGATGCGCAGGATGTAGGTTTTGGGGTCGGGGCTGCGCAGTTGGGTGAATTGGGGGAGGGTGAGGGGGAGGCGGGCACGGTTGAAGAGGACGGCCAGGCGCAGGGCGAAGAGGGCGTGCGACATCATGGGGCCGGCGGCGATGGTGTCGGCGACTTTGCGCAAATCGCCCCTCTGGCCGAGGGTGAGGGCGGCGAGGATTTGCTGTTCTTTGCGGGAGAAGCCGGGCATGTCGGCCTGGTCGAGGATGTAGGCGGTGTGTTTGTGGTAGGCGGTGTAGGCGATGTCGATGCCGATTTCGTGCAGTTGCGCCGCCCAGCGCAGGTATTGCCGCCAGTGGTTGAGTTCGTGCACGGAGGCGTTTTGCGACAGGCTTTCGAGGAGGAGGGCGGCGGTGTGGGCGACGCGGGCGGCCTGGCTTTGGGAGACGTGGTAACGCTGCTGGAAGAGGGCGACGGTTTGTTCGCGCATGTCTTCGTTGAGGCTGCGGCCGATGAAGTCGTAGAACACGCCGTCGCGCAGGGCTGCGTCGGTTACGGTCATGGTTTGCACGCCGAGTTCTTCAAATACGGCGGCCATGACGGCGAGGCCGCCGGCGAAGACTTCGACGCGCTCGGGTTTGAGTCCTTCGAGGCGGGCTTTTTTGACGCTGCCGGCGGCGGCGATGCGGCGGATGAGTTTGTCCATGCCGGCGCGGGTGATGGTTTCGGCGGTGTTGCCGGTTTCGGCGGCGAGCACGTCGCGGATGGATTTGGCCGAGCCGGATGTGCCGACGGCGAAATCCCAGCCGGTGCGTTTGTAGTGCTGGGCGATGCGCTGGATTTCGGCACGGGCGGCGGTGATGGCCGCTTGGAATTCTTTTTCGCCGTTTTTGTTTTTGAAAAAGCGCATGGTGTAGGTAACGCAGCCCAGGGGCAGGCTTTCGGTGCATTGGGGCTGCGCCTGCGAGCCGATGACGAATTCGGTGGAACCGCCGCCGATGTCAACCACCAGCATTTTGTCGCCGTTGGGCGGCAGGGTGTGGATGACGCCGGTGTAGATGAGGCGGGCTTCTTCGCGGCCGGCGATGATTTCGATGGGAAAGCCGAGGGCGGCTTCGGCTTTGGGGATGAACGATTCGATGTTTTTGGCGACGCGGAAGGTGTTGGTGGCGACGGCGCGGACTTGTTCGGGGGTGAAGCCGCGCAATCGTTCGCCGAATTTGGCCAGGCAGGCGAGGGCGCGCTGCTGGGAGGCCTGGTCGAGGTTTTTCTGGTCGTCCAAACCGGCGGCGAAGCGCACCATTTCTTTGATGGAATCGACCGCTTGGAGCTGGCCGCCGTGGTTTTGGCAGATTTGCAGGCGGAAGCTGTTGGAGCCCAGATCGACGGAGGCGAGCATTTGCGGGGCGTTGGGTGTGTGCATGGCGGCGGGCTGGGAAAACGAAAGGCGGCATTGTAAACAGGCCGTCTGAAAACCGCAATTTCAGACGGCCTTGGGCTGTGGCAGAACAGGAAGCCGTCTGAAAAAACAAAATCCGCTTTTCAGACGGCCTGTTCCCATCCGATTCATGCCGAACCTAAGGTAGCGTGTGTCGCCCTAGGCCGTCTGAAAGTCTGAAAGCGCGGCTTCGGCGGCCGGAACCGCTTGGCCGCGCTTGCACCGCAGATTTTACCCCGCAAACAGCGGGTTTTGGTTAAAATGCGTCAATCATTTTTACGCTTGCGGCCGCTGCTTCGGGCGCGGCTGTTTATCCGAACCGCAAACAGGGAGTTTTTCATATGAACCAATACGATCCTTCTTCTTTCCAATCCGCGCCGCCGCCGTCCGCACCGCCGGTGCGGCAGCCGCCGCGCCTGTTGGCCGAGCCGCGCAAGGTGGCGTGGGGCGAGGGCGCGTCGTGGATCGGGCGGGCGTGGCGGATGTTTATGCTGCGGCCGTGGCTGTGGATCGGGATGGTGTTTGTGATGTTTTTGATTCAGATGGCCTTGTCGCTTATTCCGTTTGTCAGCATCGTGGCCAATCTGCTGCCGCTGTTTTTCGTCGGCGGCTTTATGCTTTCCTGCGACGCGCTGCAAGAGGGCGGCGAGCTGGAGTTCGGCTATCTGTTTTCCGGTTTCAAATATAAATTCAACGAGCTGGCGGTTCTGACGCTGCTGTATATCCTGTTTGTGTTTGTGGCGGTGATTGTGGCAGGCATTCTGTTGGCTGTCTTCGCCGCAGGCATGGATTGGAACGAGTTTTCCGCCGCCATCAGAAACAGCGGCGCACCCGATATGTCTTTTGTGCTGCTGATGGTGCTGTTCGGGCTGATTATGCTGCTGTTCGTCATCCCGCTGGTTATGATGGTGTGGTTCGCGCCCGCGCTGATTACGCTGCACGACGTGCCGCCGTTTGAGGCGATGAAGATGAGCTTCAAAGGCTGCCTGCGCAATATGGGCGCGTTTGTGGTCAACGCGCTGGTGTGGCTGGGCGCGGGCATCGTGGTGGGGCTGGTGTTCGTGCTGCTGGCCGTACTGTTTGCCGGCGGCGTATCCGGCTTGGGCAGCGATACCGGCGGGGCGGTGGTGGGGCTGCTGGTGTTGCTGATGATTCCTCTGTGGCTGGTCGCCACCGTCATTACGCAGATCAGCTACTACACCGCCTACCGCAGCATTTGGACCGATCCGCCGTTGAACAATTAATCCGCCGCTGCGTTGCCATATATGACCGAGGCCGTCTGAAAATGTTTTCAGACGGCCTTTTTAGACAAATGGTCTAAAAAATTTCATAAAAACGGGAATCGCTTTGCAAAATGAAAAATTTTTAGACATTTTGCTTGCGCAGCGGCACGTTCGCCGCTAATATGGCCGCCGTTTTCCCTTGAATACCAAGTACAAAATCATGAACACCACAGCGCAAACCCTCTACGACAAACTCTGGAACAGCCACGTCGTCCGCGAAGAAGAAGACGGCACGGTGCTGCTCTACATCGACCGCCATCTGGTGCACGAAGTTACCAGCCCGCAAGCCTTTGAGGGCTTGAAAATGGCGGGGCGCAAACTCTGGCGCATCGACAGCGTGGTCTCCACCGCCGACCACAACACCCCCACCGGCGATTGGGACAAAGGCATCCAAGACCCGATTGCCAAGCTGCAAGTGGACACTTTGGACAAAAACATCAAAGAATTCGGTGCGCTCGCCTATTTCCCGTTTATGGATCAAGGCCAGGGCATCGTGCATGTGATGGGGCCGGAACAGGGCGCGACGCTGCCCGGCATGACCGTCGTCTGCGGCGATTCGCACACCAGCACGCACGGCGCGTTCGGCGCATTGGCGCACGGCATCGGCACCAGCGAAGTCGAACACACGATGGCCACGCAGTGCATTACCGCCAAAAAGTCCAAGTCCATGCTGATTGAAGTGCAAGGCAGCCTGAAAGCCAATGTAACCGCCAAAGACGTGGCGCTCTACATCATCGGCCAAATCGGCACGGCCGGCGGCACGGGCTACGCCATCGAGTTCGGCGGCGAAGCCATCCGCAGCCTGACTATGGAAGGCCGTATGACCTTGTGCAATATGGCGATTGAAGCGGGCGCGCGCTCGGGCATGGTGGCGGTGGATCAGACCACTATCGATTATGTAAAAGGCAAACCCTTTGCGCCCAAAGGCGAAGCGTGGGACAAAGCGGTCGAATACTGGCGCACACTGGTGTCCGACGAAGGCGCGAAATTCGACAAAGTGTACACATTCCGCGCCGAAGACATCGAACCGCAGGTAACTTGGGGCACGTCGCCCGAAATGGTGTTGGACATCAGCGGCAAAGTGCCCAATCCCGCCGACGAGGCCGACCCTGTCAAACGCAGCGGCATGGAACGCGCCCTCGAATACATGGGCTTGCAAGCGGGCACGCCGCTCTCCGAAATCTCCGTCGATATTGTGTTTATCGGCTCGTGCACCAACAGCCGCATCGAAGATTTGCGCGAAGCCGCCGCCGTGGCCAAAGGCCGCAAAAAAGCCGACAACGTTTCGCGCGTGTTGATTGTGCCCGGCTCGGGCTTGGTGAAACGTCAGGCTGAAGCAGAGGGCTTGGACAAAATCTTCACCGACGCGGGCTTCGAGTGGCGCGAACCGGGCTGCTCGATGTGTCTGGCGATGAACGCCGACCGGCTCACCCCCGGCCAGCGTTGCGCCTCCACTTCCAACCGCAATTTTGAAGGCCGTCAGGGCAACGGCGGCCGCACCCACCTTGTCAGCCCCGCCATGGCGGCGGCGGCGGCGGTGAGCGGACATTTTGTCGATGTGCGCTCGATGGTTTGAGCAGGATGAAAATGTGATGAGGCCGTCTGAAAAGCTGTTTTTCAGACGGCCTCATTGTGTCGGGTATGTGGCGCAAGCCGCGCATGCGTTCTTTGGCGTTTAGGCCGTCTGAAATCTTTGCACCGCGATTCCGGCAAACCCTGAAACCGCGTGCGTGGCTGCGCTACACACCCTACCTTGGAAACCGCATTTGTGTTACCGGCGCAACTGTTTGTTTTTCAAACTCTGTCATCAAACCGAAGGCCGTCTGAAAACCTGTTTTACGGGTTTTCAGACGGCCTTTTCCGTATGCAGCCTTGCCGTTTCAAAGATACGGGTTGTGCTGCTTTTCGTAGCCCACGGTGGTGGTGCGGCCGTGGCCGGTGATGATTTCGGTGTCGTCGGGCAGGGTGAAGATTTTTTCGCGGATGTTTTTGATCAGATCGTCGTGGTTGCTGCGCTCGAAATCGGTGCGGCCGATGCTTTCGTAGAAAATCACGTCGCCGGCGATCAGCAGACCGGCTTCGGCGCAGTAAAACACGATGTGGCCGGGGGTGTGGCCGGGGACGTGCAGCACTTGGAAGCGGTATTTGCCCACGCTGAGCGTGTCGCCTTCTTCCAACCAGCGGGTAGGTATGAACGGTTTGGCGGGCGGGAAGTCGTATTGTTTGGTGATTTCGGCGAGGTTGGCCAGCAGGAAGCGGTCGGCTTCGTGCGGGCCGAGCACTTCGAGGTCGGGGCGCAGGGCGGTGAGTTCGGATACGCCGCTGACGTGGTCGAGATGCCCGTGGGTGAGCCAGACGGCTTTGACGGTGAGGCCGCGTTTTTCCGCTTCCTCCATCAGCTGCGGCACTTTGCCGCCGACATCGGTGAAAACGGCTTCGTTGGTTTCGTCGTCCCACATCAGCGTGCAGTTTTGGCGGAACAGGGTAACCGGGATGATTTCGACATGTAGCGACATTGTTTTCCTTGGATTTTTGTTTTCAGCCCGCAGCGGCTTGTTATGCAATATGCTGAATTATATGTGATAATCATGGGAAAACCAATGACTTGGAAGCCTTTGCGATGAAAAACCTTATTTTTTGTGGGCTTTTCCCCATTATGTCCGCCGCCTATGCCGCGCCCGCGCTGATGCTGGCCGAGGAATACAAAGGCCAAAACGTTGCCGGCTGGGCGGCCAGCGAGAAGCTGGACGGTGTGCGCGCCTATTGGGACGGCAAAAAACTCGTCAGCCGCCAGGGCTACGCCTTCAACCCGCCGCCGGGTTTTACCAAAAACTTCCCGCCCTATCCGCTGGACGGCGAACTGTATTCCGCGCGCGGGCAGTTCGAGCAGATTTCTGCCGCCGTGCGTTCGGCCTCGGGCGACTGGCGGGGGATAAAACTGCATGTTTTCGACGTGCCGCAGGCAAAGGGAAACCTGTATGAACGGCTGGCGGTGATTGAAGGCCGTCTGAAAACCCATCCGGCCAATATTGCCGTTGTCCGGCAGACGCCGGTGCAAAACATTGCCGAGGCGCGCGCGATGATGGACAAAATCGTCGCAGCGGGCGGCGAAGGCGTGGTGCTGCGCAACCCGCAGGCGGCCTATGCCGCCGGCCGCAGCAGCGCGTACCTGAAACTGAAACCGCAGCAGGACGCCGAATGCACGGTAACGCAACATTATGAAGGAAAAGGGAAATATGCGGGCAAACTCGGCTCGCTCGGCTGCCGCAACGCGGCGGGCGAATTCAAAATCGGCAGCGGCTTCAAAGACGCCGACCGCGCCAACCCGCCGCCCGTGGGCGCAACCGTTACCTACCGTTATCGCGGTTTCACGCAAAAAGGGCTGCCGCGCTTCGCCACCTTTATGCGCGTGCGCAAAGAATAAAACGCGCCGCGTTGTTTTTCAGACGGCCTCTACTCGGCGGAAACCGAGTGCGTCGCTTGGGCGACACAGCCTACGTCAGGTTCGGCATGGGTTTCAGACGGCCTTTTCCTTATAATCCCTATCCCGCCGTTTTCCCGAAAGCCTCCCGCCATGAACGCCATCGACCATGCCCGCCGTTTTTCCCCGTTTCTCGCCCGCCTGATTGACGGCGGCAGGATTGATTTGACCGTTTTGCAGCCCTTGGCCGACAAGGTTCTCACCGAAGCGGATTTTCAAAACTTCGCCGACTGGGCGGGCATTTTGGCGGCGCAGGACGAGGTGGAGCTTTCGCGGCAGTTGCGCGTGTTGCGCCGTTATGTGGTGGCGCAGATTATGGTGCGCGATTTGAACCGTATCAGCGGTTTGAACGAAGTTACCCGCACGATTACGCTGTTTGCCGATTTTGCCGTCAATACCGCGCTCTCTTTTGCCGACGCTTATTACCGCAGCCTCTACGGCACGCCGCGCGGCCGCTACACGGGGCAGGCGCAGTATTTGAGCGTGGTGGCGATGGGCAAGGCGGGCGGTTATGAATTAAACGTATCCTCCGACATCGATTTGATTTTCGTCTATCCCGAAGCGGGCGAAACCGACGGGCGGCGGCCGTGCGACAATCAGGAGTTTTTTACCAAAGTCGGCCGCAAGCTGATTGCGCTGTTGAACGACACCACCGCCGACGGGCAGGTGTTCCGCGTCGATATGCGGCTGCGTCCCGACGGCGACTCGGGCGCACTGGTGTGCAGCGAAACCGCGCTGGAACAATATCTTACTGCCCACGGGCGCGAGTGGGAACGCTATGCGTGGTGCAAAGGCCGCGTGATAACGCCGCACGAAAACGGCATTGCGCCGCTGGTGCGCCCGTTTGTGTTCCGCAAATACCTCGACTACGGCGCATACGACGCAATGCGCGCGCTGCACCGCCAAATCCGCGCCGAAGTCGGCCGCAAGGGCATGGAAGACAACATCAAACTCGGCGCGGGCGGCATCCGCGAAATAGAATTTGTCGCGCAGATTTTCCAAATGATACGCGGCGGCCAGATGCGCGCGCTGCAACTGAAAGGCACGCAGGAAACGCTGCACAAACTCGCCGAACTGGGCGTGATGCCGTCTGAAAGCGTAAAAACGCTGCTGGCGGCCTACCGCTTTTTGCGCGATGTCGAACACCGCCTGCAATACTGGGACGACCAACAAACGCAAACCCTGCCGCACAACCCCGAACAGCGGCAGCTTTTGGCCGAGAGCATGGTTTTTGCGGATTATGCCGCCTTTTCAGACGGCCTCAACGCCCACCGCGCCGCCGTGTCCGCCGAGTTTGAAAACATCCTCGCCGCGCCAGAAGAAGCCCCCGCCGCCCGCTTCGCCGCCCTCTGGCCGCAGCCGCAGCAGGGCTTTTCCGAAGAAACCGGACGGCAGCTTGCCCAAGCCGGATTCGACGCGCAGGCCGTGTCAGGCCGTCTGAAAACACTCGCCCAAAGCAGCCGCTACCGCAGCCTCTCGCCGCAGAGCCAGCCGCGCTTCGACGCCCTCGTCCCCCGCCTGGCCGAAGCCGCCGCCGAATGCCCGCGCCCCACCGACACCCTGTTCCGCCTCACCGACTTCATCGAAGCCGTCAGCCGCCGCCCCTCCTACCTCGCCTTCCTGCTCGAATACCCCAACGAACTCTCCCGCGTCGCCCGCCTGATGGGGCAGAGCGCGTGGATGGCCGACTACCTGCGCCGCCATCCCGCCCTGCTCGACGAACTGCTCAGCGCGCAGCTTGCCCACACCCGCCCCGACTGGCCGCAGCAGGCCGCCGCCCTCGCCGCCGAACTCGAAGCCTGCGACGGCACCGAAGCCAAAACCGACACCCTGCGCCGCTTCCGCCACGCCCATGTCTTCCGCCTCGCCGTGCAGGATCTGGCCGGCCTGTGGAGCGTGGAAACCCTCTCCGACCAACTCTCCGCGCTGGCCGACATCATCCTCGCCGCCGCCCTCGAACACGCCTGGCGCGAAATGCCGAAAAAACACCGCGACACCCCCGCATTCGCCGTTATCGGCTACGGCAAACTCGGCGGCAAAGAACTCGCCTACACCTCCGACCTCGACCTCGTCTACCTCTACGACGACCCCCACCCCGAAGCCTCCCAAATCTACGGCCGCCTCGCCAACCGCCTCACCAACTGGCTCACTGCCGCCACCGGCGCGGGCACACTCTACCAAGTGGATCTGCGCCTGCGCCCCAACGGCGACAGCGGCTTCCCCGCCCATTCCGTGCAGGCGTTTGAAAAATACCAGCGCGAAAACGCCTGGACGTGGGAGCACCAAGCCCTCACCCGCGCCCGCTTCGTCTGCGGCAGCGGCCAAATTCAGACGGCCTTCGACCGCATCCGCGCCGAAATCCTCACCCGCGAACGCGACCCCGAAACCCTCAAATACGAAATCGCCGCCATGCGCCGGAAAATCGCCGCCGCCCACCCCCCGCGCGAAGAAGACGTCAAATACGCCTGCGGCGGCATCGTCGATGTCGAATTCACCGTCCAATACCTCATCCTCGCCCACGCCCGCCGCCTGCCCGACCTTTTGGACAACTACGGCAACATCGCCCTCCTGGCCACCGCCGCCGCCCACGGCCTCGCCGACCCCGCCGCCGCCGAAGCCGCCCGCGCCGCCTACCGCCACTTCCGCGCCCGACAACACGCCGCCACCCTGCACGACCAAGACACCGCGCAAAACCACAGCGGCACCGCCCCGCACTACGCCGCCGTACGCACCCTGTGGCGGCAAACCTTCGGCAGCGCGTGGGACGAAGAGGCCGTCTGAAAACCAAATCCGCCCATGCCCAACGTAGGGTGTGTCGCCCCGAGGCGACGCACGCGGTTTCTGCCGCATTACGGATGCCTGCCATGATGCAAAACCCCAAAAACCGCGTGAGTGGCTTGCGCCACACACCCTGCAACGGCAGAGGCCGTCTGAAAAAAGCGCGAACCTGCTTTTCAGAAACGTCATCCCCGCGTAGGTGGGGACGGCCTCTCCGCCTTGCCGCGCCCCTTTGGCAGGCGTACCATCCGTGCTTTTTTGGAGCCACTATGAACCACACGCCCGATTCTGGCGCCGAATGCCGTCGCGGCCTGCGTTACGCGCTGGGCTGCTATGCGGTGTGGGGGCTGTTTCCGCTTTACTGGTTTCCGCTCAAAGGCGCGATGCCCGCCGAACAGATGCTCGCGCAGCGCGTGGTCTGGTCGGCGGTGTTCGCACTGGTGCTGCTGCTGTGCTACCGGCAGGGCGGCGCGGTGCTGGCGGTGCTGCGCCGCCCGCGCCTGCTGGCGGCCTTTGCCGCTTCATCGTTTCTCATCGGCGTGAACTGGCTGGTGTACCTGTGGGCGATTGCCAACGGCCATGTGCTCGATGCCAGCCTGGGTTACTTTATCAACCCGCTGTTCAACGTGTTTCTCGGCTTCGTGGTGCTCAAAGAGCGGCTGGGCGCGGCGCAGTGGGCGGCGATTGCGCTCGCGCTCTCGGGCATTTTGTGGCTGGCGGTGCCGGCGGGGCAGGTGCCGTGGATCGCGCTGCTGCTGGCGGGCAGTTTCGGCTGCTATGGCCTGATCCGCAAACTCGCGCCGCTGGACGCGCTGCCCGGGCTGGCTTTGGAAACCTTCCTGCTGCTGCCTTTGGCCGCCGCCTATCTGGCCTGGTGCGCGCACAGCGGCACGCTGGCCGGCTTCGGCAGCCTGAACGCGCTGCAAAACGCGGTGCTGCTCGGCTCGGGCGCGGCCACCACGCTGCCGCTTTTGATGTTCGCGGCGGGGGCGAAACGCATCCCGCTGTCGCTGCTGGGCATCCTGCAATATTTCTCGCCCACCATCCAGCTGCTGCTGGGGCTGGTGCTGTTCGGCGAAACGCTGGACGGCAGCCGTCTGGCGGGCTATGCGCTGGTGTGGCTCGGCGTGGCGGTGTTTCTGGGCGGCATGTGGCGGCAGGGCAGGGCGGCCGTCTGAATATGGCAAAGAGGCCGTCTGAAAACCGGAAAACCGTTTTCAGACGGCCTGACGCTTATGGTATGTATCTGTCCGGCATTTTCGGCCGGCTTTCAGACGGCCTTATCTGTAAACCGGCTGCCACATCGCGTCCTGCACGGCCTGCACCCGGTTTTCAGGCTGCTTCGCCGCCACGCCGTCTTTGGCAGCCTGCTTGGCGACGGCGACGGCAACGGTGGCGGAGGAGGCGCGCAGGTTGTCCACGGGCGGCAGCAGCGACGCGCCCAAATCCTGCGGGTTGACCTGCGAGGCGACGGCTTCGGCGGCGGCCAGCAGCATGCCGTCGGTTACCTGTTTCGCGCCGGAAACGATCACGCCCAGCCCGAGGCCGGGGTAGAGCATGGCGTTGTTGGCCTGGCCGATGTGGTAGTCCACGCCTTTATAGGATACGGGCGGCACGGGGATGCCGATGGAAATCAAAGCCTTGCCGTCCGTCCATTCAACCGCGTCGGCGGGCATGACTTCGATTTTTTCGGTGGGGTTGGACAGCGGCAGCAGAATCGGGCGTTCCACGCCTGCGGCGAGGGCTTTGACCACTTCTTCGGTAAACGCGCCGTGGTCGGTGGAGGTGCCGATAAGGATGGTGGGTTTGACTTGTTTCACCACTTCGAGCAGGCCGATTTTGCCGTCTTTGCGTGCCCAGTCCGCCACTTCGGCGGCGGGGCGGGCGTATTCCCGCTGGTAGTCGGGCAGATCGGGCATGTCGTCGGTAACCAGGCCGTTGATGTCGATAAGCCAGACGCGTTTTTTGGCTTCTTCGCGCGAGAGGCCGTCGCGCTCCATCGCCGCGCTGATCTGGTCGGCCATACCGGTGCCTGCCGTGCCTGCGCCGTACACGGCAAGTCGTTGTTCGGCAAAGGTTTGCTTGGTAACTTTCAGGCCGGAGAATACGGCGGCCATGACAATCGCGCCGGTACCCTGCATGTCGTCGTTGAAAATGCGGTATCGGTCGCGGTTTTCCACGAGGATGCGGCGGGCGTTGGACGGGCCGAAGTCTTCAAAGTGCAACAGCGCGTTGGGGAAGAGTTCGGATGCGGTTTGCAGGTAGGTTTTGATGAGCGCGTCGTAGCATTCGCCGCGCACGCGGGCGTGGCGGTTGCCGAGGTAGGCGGGGTCGTTCAGGAGGGCTTCGTTGTCGGTGCCGACATCGAGGTTGACGGCAATGGCGCGGGCGGGATCGATGCCTGCGGCGGCGGTGTAAACGGCGAGTTTGCCGATGGAAATATCGGTGCCGTTCACGCCCCAGTCGCCGATGCCGAGGATTTCTTCCGCGTCGGAAACCACAATCAGGTCAACGTCGTCCGCGCCCAAGCCCAGCGTTTCAAACGAAGCGCGGACGGCTTCGGGGCGGTTCACGTCAAGATACACGGCGCGCGAACGACGGTAGTCGCGGCTCCATTTCTTGATGGCTTCGCCAACGGTGGGGTCGTACACAATCGGCAGCATTTCGGCCAGATGGTCGGTAAGCAGGCGGTAGTAGAGCGTTTCGTTGCGGTTGTGGAGCTGGTCGAGAAAGATATATTTTTCCATGTCTTTTTCGTAAGACGAAAACTGGCAGTAGGCGCGCGCAGCCTGCTGGTCGAGGGTTTCCACGGCGGCGGGCAGGCGACCGGTGAGGCCGTAGCGTTCGCGCTCTTCCAGTGTAAAGGCGGTACCCTTGTTGGTTAAGGGGTTCTGCATGATTGCGGGGGTGTTGCTCATAGCGTGTCTCCTGAACGGGATGGGAACGAAGGCAGCCTGAAAACCAAACCAGCGGCTGCTGCTGTTGCAGACGGCCTTTTCGCTTTCGGGAATGATTACCGGGGTCTGTTGGCATTCGACTTTTGCAGCGGATTTTGCGTCATAAAACGGCAGATGCAAGGCGCAAATGCGAGCCTATGCCGTCTATTGCGGGTATTTTCAACGCGGCAGATGCCGTTTTAGGGCGTAAAAGCCGCCAAAATGTTGATTGTCAACAGACCCTAATAGCCGTGCGGCGCATTCTACACAGTTTATCCGTATTGAAAGGTTGGTTTACCCTATTTAAAAGTCCTTAACCGTTCGGTATGAAAAGGCGAATATCCAACCTTTTAATACCAACCGGATACGGAAAAATGAACCTGAACCACAGCGAAATCAACAAACGCATCGGCAAAGCCATCGCCAAATACCGCCAGGAGCGCGGCCTCACCCAAGAGCAGGTGGCCGAAATCCTGCAAATCGGTAACGAAGCCGTCTCCCGCATGGAGCGCGGCCTGATCATGCCCAACGTGGTGCGTCTGGTCGAACTGGCCGAAATCTTCCAATGCACCGCCGCCGACCTGCTGGCCGAATCCAGCCCTCGCCTTTTTGACAAAACCCACAAAATCCACTTGCTGATCTCCGATTTGGCCAAAACCGACCGCCAGCTCATGCTGCATTTTCTCGAACGCTTCGGCAGCAGGTTGAAACAGGGCGCGGCGCCGGCGGTTTGAGCCGGCACGGCAGGAAAAAGGCCGTCTGAAAAACCGGACTTCGGTTTTCAGACGGCCTCTGCCGCTGGGTAGAGCGTGTGGCGCAGCCGCGCACGCGGTTTTGCTACATCAAACTCCTTATATATAGAGGCCGTCTGAAAAACAGATTTCCGCCGCCCCTGCGCTATAATCCCGCCCGTTTTACAGCCGCCCCCGCGCAGACGGGCGCATCCGCCAAACGACCAAAGGAAACCGCCATGATCACCCCCCAGCAGGCCATCGAACGCCTCATCAGCAACAACGAACTTTTTTACGACGAAATGACCGACCTGATGCGCCAAATCATGAGCGGCCAAGTCGCCCCCGAGCAAATCGCCGCCATCATGACCGGCCTGCGCATCAAAGTGGAAACCGTCTCGGAAATCACCGCCGCCGCCGCCGTGATGCGCGAGTTTGCCGCCAAAGTGCCGGTGAAAAACGCCGAAGGGCTGGTAGATGTGGTCGGCACGGGCGGCGACGGCGCGAAAACCTTCAATATTTCCACCGCCGCCATGTTTGTCGCCGCAGCGGCGGGCGCGAAAGTGGCCAAACACGGCGGCCGCTCCGTGTCCTCGTCCAGCGGCGCGGCCGACGTGCTCGAACAAATGGGCGCGAACCTCGCCCTCACCCCCGGACAAATCGCGCAAAGCATCGAAGAAACCGGCACCGGCTTCATGTTCGCGCAAAACCACCACAGCGCGATGCGCCACGTCGCCCCCGTGCGCCGCGCGCTCGGATTCCGCAGCATATTCAACATCCTCGGCCCGCTCACCAACCCCGCCGGTGCGCCGAATCAGGTGTTGGGCGTGTTCCATCCCGACCTCTGCGGCATCCTCTCGCGCGTGTTGCAGCAGCTGGGCTCGCGCCATGTGCTCGTGGTTTGCGGCGCGGACGGCTTGGACGAAATCACCCTCACCGGCAGCACGCGCGTGGCCGAACTCAAAGACGGCGCGATCCGCGAATACGAGCTCAACCCCGCCGATTTCGGCATCGAAACACGCCGCAGCCTCGACGACATCAAAGTGTCCGGCAGCGCGGAATCCCTGCAAAAAATCAAGGAAGTGCTCGACGGACGACACGGTGCGGCACGCGACATCGTGCTTCTGAACGCCGCCGCCACGCTGTATGCGGGTAACGTCGTGCCGGACATGGCCGAAGGAGTTGCGGCGGCGCGCGCAGCCGTTGATTCGGGCAGGGCGCGTGCCAAACTGGCAGAATTCCTCGCCTTCGGCAAACGCTTTGCCTGACAACAGGGCAGGCCGCACCCGTTTGCCGCGCAAGGCGTGGGTTTGATGGTTTAAACGGCAGAGGCCGTCTGAAAATAGTTTTTCAGACGGCCTCTGCCGTTCAGGCAGGGTGGTGCAGCCACGCACGCGGTTTCGGGATTGTGGGTAAACGATCGGATTGGCTGTACAGCAGAAAACCGCGTGCGTCGCCTCGGGGCGACACACCCTACATCAGCGGCGCAAATCCGGCGGCACGCTTTTTCTATGTTTGAGGCCGTCTGAAAAGTGTTTTTCAGACGGCCTTATTTGTGTTTGCGGCCTGCGCGGCGGGTTTTTTGGGGGTGCGGGGGGAGGTTGACGCAGCTGTAAAAGCTGCCGTTTATCTGGGTGATGTTGATGTGGTACATGCGGTAGGCGTTGAAGAGTTTGGCGTCGGGTTTGGCGGGGGCGTGCCAGAAGTCGGCCAGTTCCTGCTGGGAGGTGAGGCCGGGGATGTCGTAGTGGGCGCGGCCGAGGAGTTTGACGGGCATGTTGTGGATGAGGGCGGAGAGGCCGCTGGTGCTGTTGAGGGTTACCATGCCCGCGCCGTGGCGCAGGAAGACGGGCAGGGGGACGTCGTGGACGTAAAAGACGCGGCCGGCCAGCTCGGGGCGGGTGGCGAGGAAGGCGCGGATGTCGCGGCGGTAGTCGGTGAAGCCCCGGTCCATCGGGTGGTGTTTGACGATGAGGGTGGTGTTTTCGGGGGCGTGCTCGGCGAAGGAGGCGAGGACGTGCAGCAGGAAGTCGCGCACGTCGTAGTCGCTGTGCACGCGCACTTGGCTGTCGTTGAATACTTGCAGGGGGACGATGAAGAAGCGTCCGAAGCGTCCGCTGCGCACTTGCTGGGCGAAGCGGCGGTCGGCAAGGGCGTAGCCGGCGCGTTTGATGCCGCTTTTGACCCACAGGGCGATGTAGTGGCCGATGTTGATGTGGCGGTGGTGGCGGTAGCCGGGGTAGCGGCGGCAGGTGAGGTTGGCGGCGGCGTAGTACCACATGGCGCGTTTGGCGCGCGGCCAGAAGCCGTCGGGCACGGGGGCGGGGGCGGTGTATTTTTGCAGGGCGAGTTTGGGGTAGTTTTTCAGGAAGAAGCCGCCTTCGCGCGGCAGGGGGGAGCAGGCGTTGACGCCGCTTTCTTCGAGGGTGATGAAATGGGGGCGGAAATAGCCTTCTTCGAAGGCCCAGAAGCGGATTTTGCGGCGGGCGCAGACTTGTTTGGCGGCGCGGTGGTAGGGGCGGTGGTCGCCGAAGCAGGCGACGGCGTCGATTTTGTGTGTTTGGACGAAGGTGTCGAGGTATTCGGGGAAGGCTTCGGGCGTGCCGCCGTAGTCGTGTACGCGGCCGGTGGCGTCGGGCGGGTAGTAGGCGCGGTCGCCGCCGTTGAAGTTGATTTTGAAGACTTGGCTCTGTCTTTGTTCCAGCCAGGCGGCAAGGTGGCGGAAGAAGGGGCCGACGGGGCCTTGCAATAGTAAAACGCGCCGGCGGCGGGCGAGTTTTTCCAGGTTGGAGGGGATGGGTTTCATAGGGGATGCGCGGCGGGCGGGGTGGGAGGTTTGTGGTCGCAAGCAGGCGGCATTTAAGCAGAAATTCTGCCGTTTTCCAAGTTTTGCGCCCGTTTGTCGCGCGAAATGCGGCAAACGGGCGATAAATGGGGCGGGGTTATTTTTCGATGAAGCGGGCGGCGTAGTCGCATTCGGCGGTGAGCGGGATGTTGTGGGCGGCGGCGTGCGCCATCAGCGCGTCCACCAGCATTTTGGCGATGCCCTGGCTGCGGAAGCTGGGGGAGACTTCGGTGTGGACGACGTTCCATGTGCCGTTTTGTTCTTCGTAGGCGATGTGGCCGGCTTCGAGGCCGCCGATGTCGATTTGGAAGCGGCGGCGGTCGGGGAGGTGGGTGATTTTGGGGGTGTTTGTCATGGTTTTTCCTTTGGGTTCAGGGCATTTGCGGGCGGTGGAACGCGGGCGGGATGTGGCCGCTGTCCTTGAGGCGCACGGATTCCAGAACGTATTGGGCGGCGGCGCGGTCGGCGGGGGCGAGGTTTTGCTGCAAGAGTTGGCGCAGCAGGGTTTCGGCGCGGGCGAAGTCGCCGCTGATGCGGTACATGCCGGCCAGGGCGTATTGGGCGGACTGTTTGTCGGACGGGCTGTTTGTTTCGCGCATGGCTTTGTTCAGGAAGGAAAACGCTTGGGTACTCAGGCGTTTGCGGACGGCGGGGCTCAGGTCGCGGTTGCCGTTGGCGGCGAGGAAGTAGAGCCAGCCGACGGCGGCGGGGCTGTATTGGCCGGATTGTTCGGCGAACACGGGCAGGTAAACTTCCAGATCGGCGTTTGCGGGCAGGCTGCGGTAGGCTTTGCTGCTGATGATTTTTTGGTAGCGCGCCAGCTCATCGGGGGTGAATTTGCCGTATTTGGCGGTTTTGAACACCAGTTTGTTGCCGGGGCAGATTTGGTATTCGGGCGCGCTGTCGTGCATGGTTGCCCAAAATTCTTCGCCGCCGACGGGGCAGGTGATTTGGGTTTGCGCCGGCGGGCTGATGGCGGCGGCGGGCGCGGCGGCGATGAGGAGCAGGAGCGGGAGGGTTTTGTTCATGGTATGTCCTTTGGGTGGTGTTTTGGCTGTGCTTTCAGACGGCCTGTTTGGCGGCGTTGGCAATCAGCATTTGTGTGCCGAACCAGCCCCAGTAGATGCGGTGCTGTGCGATGAGGCCGTCTGAAAGCTGCATGAGTTCGAGGATGTCGATTTGTTCGCCTGCGGGGGTGGTGCGCGGGTATTCCCACACGAGGGTGTCGCCCGAGGCGAGGAAGCGGCCGTCTTCGCGGTGCCAGCGCACGAGTTCGTTGGGGCGGCGGCGGGTGCCTTCTTCGAGGAAGGCGAGAATTTCGGCTTTGCCGCGCAGCACGCCGCTTGCGCGGTTGAGGATGACGGGGACGAGGGGGCTTTCGAGGGTGGCGTCGTCGGCGTAGAGGGCGATGAGGCGGGCGGTGTCGCGGTTTTTGGCGTGTTCGTGCCAGTCGCGGTAGATGCGCTCGAAGTGGTTCATTTTTTGCTCCTTTCGGGGGTGGGTGTTTATGGCGGGGAATGCGTGCGTGGCTTGCGCCACACACCCTGCTTTTGGGGCAGAGGCCGTCTGAAAAACGGGGGTACGGTCGGTTGGCCGAAGCGCGCAGGGTGGGTTTTGCCCACCGTTTCCGCCCGCATCGTTATAGTGGGTACAGAACAAAAGTATCCAATGTAGGCTGGGCTTCAGCCCGGCAAAATATCAGGAAAATAGTGATTTAGCCGGGATGAAGCCCAGCCTGCGATAGGTAGTTTCTATTTTGTTTCACTATATGGCGGGTCAAGACCCGCCCTACTTTGTTTTTCAGACGGCCTCTCCGCGCATGAGGCTCTGCCAGCGGGTGTTGCGGGCGCAGAGGCCGTGTTCGATGGTGCGGCGGGCGGCCTGGGCGGGCATGTGGCCGCAGAGGAAGATGTCGGCGGCGGCGTAGCGGTGTTCGGGCCAGGTGTGGATGCTGATGTGCGATTCGGCCAGAAGCAGGACGCCGGTTACGCCGCCCGCGCCGCCGAAGGTGTGGAAGCGGCGGTACAGCACGGTGGCGCGGGCGGCGGCGGCGGCTTGTTCGAGTATGGTTTGCAGGCGGGCGGCGTCGCGCAGGATGTTTTCGTCGCAGCCGTAGAGGTCGAGCAGGCCGTGGCGGCCGGGGGAGGTCATTTGTGGCCTCCGGAGAAGCCGCCGCCGACGTAGCCGCCGCCTCCGTAGCCGGATTCGCCGCCGCTGCCGGCGGCGGCGAGGTAGTTGAAGGCGGTGGCGAAGAGGATGAGGACGGAGCCGATGACGATGTAGGCGGTGCGGCTGCCGATGGTGCTGCCGCTTCCTTCTTCGCCGGGGCTGCCGAGGTGGTGCAGGCCGTAGGCGGCCATGGCGGTGAGGATGATGCTGCCGTCGTTGCCGACGAACAGGGCGGGGAGGTTGAGGACGGCGAGGACGGCGATCATGGTCCAGACGAGGGTGGGGGTGGTGTCGCGTTCGCCGTCGGTTTCGGTTTGGCTCTCGGCAAGGCCGAAGGCGCGGGCGATTTCGCGGCTGTCTATGGGTTCGGCGAGGCTCCATGCCATTTCGGCGGGGGAAAGTTCGCAGCAGAGTTTGCCGCCACCGCTGCGGTAGTCGCTGTAATAGTTGAGGTCGCCCGCGCGCACGTGCCAGTAGAACGCGCCGGCGGCGTAGCCGACGCGGCTGCCGTAGTCGTAGAGTTTGGGGCAGCCTTGGGGCTGGCCGTGGCGGTTGAGGCGCGGCCAGTCGCGCAGGGTGCGGGCGCGTTCCCAGCCGTTGTCGCTTTCGATGAGCCAGAGGAAGCCGTTTTGGGGGTGGTAGAGCAGGTATTCGCGCCAGCGGCCGACGGGGACGGGGGCGTAGGGTTTTTTGAAGGCGTACATCAAATCGAAGGCGGTTTGCGCTTCGTATTCGTCTTTGTGCAGCGCGCCGATGACGGTGTAGGTTTTGCCGCCGAGCGTGCCGCTGCTGCCGACGGGGAGGGTGAGTGCCTGCTGTTGGGCTTCGCGCATGGCGTTGGCTTCGACGAGTTCGATTTTGCCGCCGACGGCTTCGAGGTCGCTGCCGCAGGCGGGGCAGAGGATGTTGTCGGCCAGGCCGCTGATCCAGTGGACGGGCGAGCCGCAGTTGGGGCAGTTTTCGGATTGGCGGGTGCCTTTCAGACGGCCTGTGCTTTCGCCGATTTGGTCGTCGGTGCGCAGGTATTGCAGTTGCAGGTCGGCGAGGTTGACCGTGCTGCCGAGGAAGAAGGCGGGTGGGGCGTCGGAGTAGTCGGTGGTGAAGAAGACGTTTTCGCAACGCCAGTCGGCGACGCGGCTGACGCGGTCGGCGGTGAGCTCGAAGGGGAGTTCGCCCTGGGCGGCGGCGTGTTTGAGGGTTACTTCGCGCACGTCGGAGGCGGTAAAGCGTTTGTTTTGGTAGTCGAAGGTGGTGAAACCGGCGCGGATGTCGGCGAATTCGGGCAGGCGGGCAGGGGCGGGCTGGGGGCGGGTGAAGACGTAGAGGTCGCCCGCTTCGGCGAGCCAGCCGGTGCCGCCGTCGTCGAAGAGGACGTACCATTCGTTCCACATGCCCGCGTCGTAGTGCATTTGCAGGCGGCCGACGATGGAGAAGGGCTGTGTGCCCCAGCGTCCCTGCGTGCCGATTTGCAGGGGGCTGTAATCTTCGAGCAGGGCGGAGTCGCGGCCTTTGTCGATGACGCCGGCCGCTTCACGTACGAGCATGCTGTTGCAGTAGGCGCAGACGAGGGTTACGGCGGTGGCGGAGTGGGCTTCTACGCGCGCGCCGCAGCTGGGGCAGTCGGTGTGGAAGAAGGGTTCGCTCATGGTCGGTATTTCCCAGGCGGGCGGGTGGCCAATTATACGGTTTTGGTTTTCAGACGGCCTCTTTGTATGCGGCAGGAGTCCGTCTGAAAAGTTATTCCGCCGTTGCGGGCGGCGTTCGGGGCAGGGCGGTACGGTTGTCTAAGTGTTCGGTGCGGCCGGTTTCGGGGAGGCGGTAGTCGGCCTCTATCAAATAAGTCGTGCCCGCACGGCTCAGCAGGCGCAGGTCGGCGGGGCCGAAGCGGGCCGGTTGTTCACGGCCGCACAGGCTGTCTTCCAAACCGAGGCAGTCGATTTGCCGCAGTTCGCCGTCGCGTCCTTCGGCAATCAGGCGGTGGCGGCAGACGGTGCTGCCGGTGCGGCGGTCTTTGAAGCAGGTGTACTGGGCGTTCAGTTGCGCCTGCGTCATGAGGATTTCGCGGTCGGGCGCGGTTATTTTCTGCCGGCGGTGGGAAATGCCGGCGGCGATGACGGCCAGCCCGACGGCGGTAAGCAGTGCCATGATGCAGATAACGGCGATTTTCGCGCTTTTGTCGCGGCGGACGTTTCCGCCGTCGGGCGGGGTGTTGCCGACGTCGAGGTTGTCGCGCAGGCCCAGCCGCTGGCAGAGCAGGCGGCAGAAGGTCGCGATTTCTGTGTAATCCGCGCCGTAGGACATCATGAGGTAGCCTTTTTCGCCGGCCGAGGCGTGGGTCAGCGTTACGATGCAGCCGCCTTTGGGCAGCCATAGGCCGAAATGGCCGTCGAGTTGCAGTGTTTCGCCGATTTTGTTGTGGTGGTAGCGTTGCAGGCGGGCGTTGGCCAAATCGAGGCGGACGAAATCCTGAGGCCGGAAGGAATACATGTTTTCTGTCCTGAGGTTTCCGGAGTCGGGAATCAAGTAAGGGATGCCGTCCGCCATTTTGCCGCCGAACCAAAATAGGCTGAATACGGCGGCTACGACGGACAATAAAATCAGCAGCCCGAACAGCAGGGGCGTTTTCGGCAGCATCCATGCCGCCAGCAGCAATACATCGGCGGCCAGTATGATGCGGGAAACTTTCCTGCCGCTTGCGGCATCCAAGTACGGCGACGGGCTGGCGAACCATAATGCGTCCGCGCCTGCTTCCAGTTCGCGTGTCAGACGTTGCAGCATTTGGCGGCTGCTTTCCGTCAGGACTTCGGGCGGCAGGGTGGGCGGATGTTTCGGCACGGGGCTTCCTTGGCGTGGGTCAGCGTTACGATGCAGCCGCCTTTGGGCAGCCATAGGCCGAAATGGCCGTCGAGTTGCAGTGTTTCGCCGATTTTGTTGTGGTGGTAGCGTTGCAGGCGGGCGTTGGCCAAATCGAGGCGGACGAAATCCTGAGGCCGGAAGGAATACATGTTTTCTGTCCTGAGGTTTCCGGAGTCGGGAATCAAGTAAGGGATGCCGTCCGCCATTTTGCCGCCGAACCAAAATAGGCTGAATACGGCGGCTACGACGGACAATAAAATCAGCAGCCCGAACAGCAGGGGCGTTTTCGGCAGCATCCATGCCGCCAGCAGCAATACATCGGCGGCCAGTATGATGCGGGAAACTTTCCTGCCGCTTGCGGCATCCAAGTACGGCGACGGGCTGGCGAACCATAATGCGTCCGCGCCTGCTTCCAGTTCGCGTGTCAGACGTTGCAGCATTTGGCGGCTGCTTTCCGTCAGGACTTCGGGCGGCAGGGTGGGCGGATGTTTCGGCACGGGGCTTCCTTGTTTTGTCGGTCGGCTTTCGGCTTTTTTCAGACGGCCTTTGGGAATGTGAGGCCGTCTGAAAAACGGATTTTGGCGGTATTGACCGCTGGAGGGCGGTTGGCAAACGGGCTGCCTTTATGCTGCTTTTCCTCATGCGCCGAAGTGATGGGGAAGGCCGGCCCTGTTTGCGCATTGCGGTTTGTTCGTTGTGATGTGAGGCCGTCTGAAAAAAGGAAACGGTTTTTCAGACGGCCTTTTGCCGCCGTTTAATTGATGAGTTGTTTTAATACCTCGGCTTTGGCTTTTTCGTAGTCGTCGGCGGAAATCAGGCCGCCGTCGAGCAGGCCTTTCAGTTTTTGCAGTTTGGCCTGAGGGTCTTCTGCGGCGGCCGGGGCGGCGGTTGCCGTTGCGGCTGCGGCGGTACCTGCTGCCGCGGGCTGCATCATGCCGGCCATTGCGCCCGCCACGGTTTGCCCGATGCCTGCACCCACACCCAAGCCTGCGCCGATGCCGGCCAGCCCGCCTTCGTTTTGCGCCGCCATGGTGATGGACTCGGCGGTTTGGTATTGGGCGAATTTGCCCATGTCGCCGACGATGCCCATGGAGATTTTTTTGTCGAGTGCTTTTTGGATGTTCTCCGGCAGGCTGATGCTTTCGACGGTGAAGTTTTCCAGCGTGAGGCCGAGTTTGGCAAACTCGGGCGCGAGCAGGCCGGTCAGTTGTTGCGACAGCAGGACTTGGTTGGCGGCCATGTCGAGGAAGGGGATGCCGGAAGTACCGAAGGCGGTGGCAAGCTGGGTAACGGCGAGGTTGCGCAGCTGCTGTTCGAGCTGTGCGCCGGTGTAGCTTTCCACAACGCCGCTGACTTCTTTAAAGAATTTTTCCGGGTCGGCGATGCGGTAGCTGTACATGCCGAAGGAGCGCAGCTGTACCGCGCCGAATTCGGCATCGCGCACGGTAACGGGTTGCGCCGTGCCCCATTTGCGGCCGAGCTGCTGTTTGGTGTTGAAGAAGTAAACGTCGGATTTGAACGGGGATTGGAAGAGTTTGTCCCAGTTTTTCAGGTAGGTCAGGATGGGCAGGGTGGAGGTGTTGAGCTTGTAGGTGCCGGCGGAGAACACGTCGGCGGTTTTGCCTTCGTCCACAAACAGGGCCATTTGCGCTTCGCGCACGGTGAGGCTCGCGCCGTTTTGGATTTCCTGGTCGGCGATGGGGAAACGCCAGACCAGGGTTTCCGGATCGGGGTTTTCCCATTGGATGATGTCGATGAATTGCTTTTTGATGAAGTTGAACATGGCGTTTTTCCTTTGCGGTCGGGTTGGGATTTTTTATGAGAGGCAGGCGGCGTTGATGAGGCCGACGGAAACGGAAAGCGTGCCGAAAAGCGCGCCGACGGCGGTGTTGTTGGCGGCCAGCTCGTCGGCAGCGCGGGCAATCAGGCGGCAGGCGGCGAAATAGGCGGCGATTTGCAGCGCGCCCGCGAGTATGCCCCAGAGGATGAAGTCGGTGAAACCGACGCTGTGGGCGATGCTGGACGCCAGCGGCAGGCAGAAACCGGCGGTTGCGCCGCCGAAGGAGAGGGCGCAGGCAAGGTTGCCGTTTTTGATGAGGTGCAGCTCGTTGACGGGGGTGATTTTGAGATAAACGGTGCAGAACACGGACAAAAGCAGCAGGGCGGCGGCCATGTATTGCAGGTAGAGGGCGTATTGGGACAGGGAAATGGTCATTGGGCTCTTTCGCGGAAAGGTTCGTGCGATTATGCCGCAAACGCCTGCTTTTGACACGGGTGCGCGGCGTTTTCAGACGGCCTCTTTGCGTTTTTTTGCGTCTTCAAAAAGGCATTTGATGCGCCTATAATCCGCAGGCCGTCTGAAAACAGCCCCGCGCCGTTTTCAGACGGCCTCCGTTTCCCGTATCCCGCATCTGCAAAGGACAGCACGCCATGAGACCGCTTTGCGCCGAAATCCGCCTCGACCGCCTGCGCGAAAACTACCAAACCCTCAAACAAATCCACGGCGGCAAAATGCTGGCGGTGCTCAAAGCCGACGCCTACGGCCACGGCGCGCTGCGCTGCGCCCACGCGCTTGCCGACATCGCCGACGGCTTTGCCGTGGCCTTTCTCGAAGAGGCCGCCGAACTGCGGCGCGGCGGCATCGCCAATCCCATCGTGCTGCTCGAAGGCGTGTTTGAAGCCGCCGAATACGCCGAAGTGGAACGGCTGAACCTGTGGCCGGTGGTGGGCAACCAGTGGCAGCTCGAAAGCCTGCTTGCGCACGAATGGCAGAAGCCGGTGCAAGTGTGGCTGAAAATGGATTCGGGCATGCACCGCACCGGCTTTTTCCCGCACGAATACGCCCCCGCCTATACCGCGCTCGCGCAAAGCGGCAAAGTGGCGGCCATCGTCAAAACCAGCCACTACGCCTGCGCCGACGAAGAAGAGCGCGGCATGACCGAAATGCAGACCGAAGCCTTCGACCTCGCCTGCGCGCACCTCGCAGGCGAAGAAAGCCTGGCCAACTCCGCCGCCGCCCTCGCCTACCCGCAGGCGCGGCGCGACTGGGGCAGGGCGGGGCTGGCACTCTACGGCATCGACCCATTTCTCGGACACGACCCGCGCTTCAAGCCCGTGATGCGCCTTGTAACCGAAATCTTCGGCGAAAAAGTGTTGCAGCCGCACGAGCCAATCGGCTACGGCGCGAGCTTCTACACCAAACGCTCCACCCGCGTCGGCCTCGCCGCAGGCGGCTATGCTGACGGCTACCCCCGCCGAGCCGCCACCGGCACGCCCGTGGCCGTGGCAGGCCGCCGCAGCCGCATCCTCGGCCGCGTCTCCATGGACATGCTCACCCTCGAATTGGCCGACCACGAAGGCATCGGCAGCGAAGTGGAACTGTGGGGCGACACCGTGGACATCAACGAAGTGGCCGCCGCCGCCGGCACGATTGCCTACGAGCTGCTGTGCAACGTGAAGCGGGCGAAATTCGTCTATATCCAATAACAGAGGCCGCCTGAAAACCCGTTGCAAGGTTTTCAGACGGCCTCCCATCCGGAACAACCGCCATGACCCATCCCGCCCTCGCCCTTGCCAAAGAACTTATCGCCCGCCCCTCCGTAACCCCCGACGACCAGGGCTGCCAGCGGCTCATCGCCGAACGCCTCGCCCCCCTCGGTTTCACCGCCGAAGAAATGAACTTCGGCGACACCAAAAACCTCTGGCTGCGGCGCGGCACGTCCGGGCCGCTGCTGTGCTTCGCCGGGCACACCGACGTCGTCCCCCCGGGCCCGGCCGAACAATGGACATCGCCCCCCTTCGAGCCCGCCGAGCGCGACGGCAGACTCTACGGACGCGGCGCGGCCGACATGAAAAGCAGCATCGCCGCCTTCGTTGCCGCCTGCGAAGCCTTTGTCGCCGAACACCCGCACCACAAAGGCAGCATCGCCCTCCTGATTACCTCCGACGAAGAAGGCGACGCCCGCGACGGCACCGTGCGCGTGGTTGAAACCCTCAAAGCGCGCGGCGAAACCATAGATTACTGCATCGTCGGCGAACCCACCGCCGTGTCCGAGCTCGGCGACACCGTCAAAAACGGCCGGCGCGGCTCGCTCTCCGGCCACCTCACCGTGTACGGCAAACAAGGCCACATCGCCTACCCGCACCTGGCCGACAACCCCGTCCACCGCGCCGCCGCCGCCCTCGCCGAACTGGCCGCCGAACAATGGGACGCGGGCAACGAATACTTCCCGCCCACCGGCTTCCAAATCTCCAACATCGCCGCCGGCACAGGCGCGACCAACGTCATTCCGGGCGAACTTTCGGTCAAATTCAACTTCCGCTACTCCACCGAATCCGATGCCGACGGCCTCAAACGCCGCGTGCACGCCATACTCGACCGCCACCGCCTGCCATACCGCATCGACTGGACGCTCTCCGGTCTGCCCTTCCTCACCGAAGCCGGCCGCCTCACCGAATGCGCCCAAGCGGCCACCGAAAAAGTCTGCGGCATCAAAGCCGCGCTTTCCACCACCGGCGGCACCTCCGACGGCCGCTTCATCAAAGACATCGCCCGCGAACTGATCGAGCTGGGTCCGGTGAACGCCACCATCCACCAAATCGACGAACACATAGCCGCCGCCGACATCCCCCGCCTCGCCCGTATTTACCAAACCATGCTGGCCGACCTGCTGGCAGAGTAGGGCGCAGAGGCCGTCTGAAAACCAAGGCAGGGCGGGTCTTGACCCGCCATTAACGATGCAGGCGGAAACGGGCGCGCCAAACGCGGAGTAGGTCGGGCATTTATGCCCGACAAACACCGGCAACAGAAAAATGTCGGGCATCAATGCCCGACCTACTGCTTTCAGACGGCCTCCGCCCTTGCGTAGGGTGTGTGGCGCAGCCACGCACGCGGACATGGTGTCTGCTGCGAACAAGGCCGTCTGAAAACCAAGGCAGAGCGGGTCTTGACCCGCCATTAACGATGCGGGCGGAAACGGTGGATCAAGACCCACCCTGCCTGTCGCCCGAACAACGCACACGCTCCCCGCAACCGCACCCCGAAAGGCAAACTCCATGAGCGGACACGTTCTCCTCCTGCACGGCATCCACATGCACGCCTGGACGATGCTGCCCTTCGCCCGCCTGCTCAAACGGCAGAATCTGGCCGTGGAAACCTTCGGCTATTACAGCGTCTGGCAGACGCACGCGCACCACACCGCCGCGCTGGCCGAAGCCGCGCGCGCCTTTTTCAGACGGCATCCCGACACCCCGCTGCACTTCGCCGGACACAGCCTCGGCGGCCTTGTCCTGCGCCGCTTCGCCGCCGCCCATCTGGAGCTTGTGCGCGGCCGCATCGTTACCCTCGGCACGCCGCACGCGGGCAGCGCGGCCGCCGAGGCCGTGCGCCGCTACGGCATGGGCGTGCCGCTGTTGGGCGGCGCGTACCGGCAGATGCTCGACGGCAATCTGCCGCCGCTGCCCGAGGGCGTGGAGCTGGGCAGCATCGCCGGCTGCAAACCGATGGGCGTGGGGCGCGTGTTCGGCCTGCGGGGCGGCAACGACGGCACAGTGCAGGTGGACGAAACCCGTTTTGCGGGCATGTCCGGCCACATCGTCCTGCCCGTTTCACACACCGGCATGCTGTACGACGAAACCACCGCCATGCAGGCGGCGGCCTTTCTGCGCCACGGGCGGTTCGACAAACATGGCGGTATTTTTTGATAAAACATGTAAAGGCCGTCTGAAAAATCCTGTATCATCCGCCCCCTTTTTTTCCCACACGGAGTGTTATCCAATGAACGAAAGCATCAAAAACAAACTGCACGGGCTGCTGGTTTTAGCGGTGGCCGCGCTGTTCGGCTGGATGGGCTGGCAGTAGGTTGAAAACAACCGCCTCTTTGACGAGGGCGGCGCGGTGGCGGTGGAGGCTTACGCGTCCACCAACGAGTACACCGAAAACACGCTGTTCCGCGTGATTCCCATCGGCGGCTACCGCACCGGGCCGGCCTATACCGACGGCCATTCGGTCGATGTCGGCATGTAGTCGGTCAGCAGCGAGGAGTTGGAGCTGCTCAAACAGGGCAAGCGCATCCCGCGCGAATACGCCAAAGCCAAGCCGGAGCTGATCCGCCGCCCGGGCGGGCCGTTCAGCCCGGTCAAATACTTCGCCTTGTCCGCCGTGATGGTACTAGCCGGGCTGTACTGGATGGTGAGAAAGAGCGCGTAAGGCAGCCTGAAATCGCAGAGGCCGTCTGAAAAACGTGAAAACGGTTTTTCAGACGGCCTCAAAGCATGAAAACGGCAGCCCCTGTCTCCCTCCCCTGCGCTCCGGTGCGGGGAGGGTCGGGGAGCGGGTGGCGGTTCGCAGAACCGCCTGGCTGCCGCGCCGCAGCCGTTTCCCAAGCCGCAGCCGCCCCCACCCTAACCCTCCCCCGCAGGCGGGAGAGGGAACAAGGTTTTCAGACGGCCTGAAAACCCAAAAAGCAGCCTGAAAACGGTATCTCCCGTTTTCAGGCTGCTTTTTTCAAACTGCGTTGCGGCGGCGCGATCTTACAAGGCCAGCCAGCCGAAGCAGTACACCGTAATCCCCGCGATGACGACGTAGCCCAGCGCGTAGGGGATGGCCGAGCGCAGGAACGCGCCTTCCTGACCCTGCTGGTCGCAGGCGGCGGCAGCGATGGCGATGCTTTGCGGAGAGATGATTTTGCCGCCGGTCGCGCCTGCGGTGTTGGCGGCGGCCAGCCAGCTTTTGTCCACATGGATCTGGTCGGCCACGGTGGCTTGCAGCTTGCCGAAGAGGATGTTGGACGAGGTGTCGCTGCCGGTGGCGAAGGTACCGATCGCGCCCACCAGCGGGGCGAATAGCGGATACAGGCCGCCGGTGGCCGCCACCAGCGCGTTGGCGATGACGTTAATCATCCCGCTGTGGCTCATAATCGCGCTCATGGCCACGAGGCTGATGATGGTGGTGGCCGAGGCTTTCATTTTCACGGTGGTCGCGCCCAGAATCGACAGCAGTTTTCCGGCCTTCACGCCCTGAACCAGCCCGCCGAGGAACGCGCCCAGAAACAGCATCAGCCCCGCGTTGGAAAGCCAGCCGAAGTTGAAGGTTTTGCCTTCGGCGTAAATCGGCAGGTGGATTTTGCTCACCAGCGTGGTTTTCAGAAACGCGCTCACCGGTCCGGACAGCGGGCTGGCGAGGATGATAAACAGCAGGATCAGGCCGTACACCGCCCACGCCCGGCCGATTTGCGCCCAGGTGAAGCCGCCGCCCTTGCCGCCTTCGGTGATTTTGGCGTAGGCCACGATAAACACGATGCAGGCGATGCTGCCCAAAATCGCCGGCGTTTCCGCGCCGATAAAGTAGGCCGCGCAAAACTGCACCGCCAACGAAATCCCGCCCACTACGGCGGCAAGGATAATGTTCGGAATCAGGTATTTGCGGTTGCGGTCGGTTAAAAACAGAATCACAAAGGGCACGAGGAACATCAAAACCGAAAGCTGGATCACCGTGTTGCCCGCCACCGCCTGTGTCTGCGCGGCGGTAACTTCCGTGCCGAACACCTCTTTGGCCAGCGTCAGCACCGGCACGCCCACCGCGCCGAAGCCCGTCGCCACGCTGTTGCCGATCAGCGAAACCAGCGCGGAAAAAGCCGGTTTGAAGCCCAGCCCGATTAAGATGGCCGCCGGAATCGCCACCGCCGTGCCGAAGCCTGCCATGCCTTCCAAGAGGCCGCCGAACCCCCACACAATCAGCAGCACCTGAATCCGCTTGTCGCCGGAAATGCTGATAAATTGTTGTTTGATCACTTCAATCTGCTTGCTTTCCAGCAAAACGTTGTAGCTGAACAAGGCCATCAGGATGATGATTAAAATCGGGAACACCGCTTTGAGCACCCCCTCGACAAACGCCCAGCCCACATAGGCGGCGGAATAGCCCGCAGGCAGCGTGCCGAAGCCGTCCATATTCGGCACGGCGAACACCGCCACCAGCGCGGCGGCGGCCAGAGCCAGCAGCGCGCTCTTGTCGCCGCTCATTTTCAGCCACATCATCAGCACCATCAGCAGCACGATGGGCAGGAGCGAAAGCAGGATACTCATAATTGGTTTTTCCTTTGGTTTTTCGGATTGTTTTGCAACCGCACAGGTCAAAAAAACCGCGATTGTAGCGTATTTTGCGCGGCGCATTGCAAAATCGTTGGCTGTTGGCAAAAGGCCGTCTGAAAAAGCGTTTTCCCGTTTTCAGGCTGCCTTTCAGACGGCCGCAGCAATTGCCCCGCCTCCGCCCCGCCGCTACAATCCCGTTACAAACCTTAACACCGCAGCGGAAGCAGACAGCCCATGAACCTCTCCACCTTCACCAAATCCATCCAAGACATCATGCGCGCCGATGCCGGCATCAACGGCGACGCCCAGCGCATCGAGCAGCTCACCTGGCTGTTATTCCTGAAAATCTACGGCAGCAAAGAAGAAAACTGGGCGATTGTCGATGCAGACTACCAATCCATCATCGAGCCGCGTTTCCAGTGGCAGAACTGGGCGAAGGACAACAAAGACGGCAACGCCCCCACCGGCGACGCGCTCTTGGATTTTATCGACCGCGAGCTGTTTCCCGCGCTGAAAAACCTGCGCGTCAACGAACACACCCCCTTAAAGCAACGCATCGTGCGCGATATATTTCAGGATGCCAAAAACTTTATGAAAAACGGCACCCTCCTGCGCCAGCTCATCAACGCCGTCGACCAAATCGATTTTGACGACACCAAAGAACGCCATGCCTTCGGCGAGATTTACGAAACCATCCTAAAAAGCCTGCAAAGCGCGGGCAACGCCGGCGAGTTTTACACCCCGCGCGCCGTAACCGATTTTATGGTTCAAGTGATTGCCCCCAAACTCGGCGAAACCGTCGCCGATTTTGCCGCAGGCACCGGCGGCTTTCTCGTCTCCGCCTTAAACGCCCTAGAACCCCAAGTCAAAACCCCCAAAGACCGCGAAACGCTCAACCAAAGCCTGTACGGCATCGAAAAAAAACCCCTGCCGCACCTTTTGGGCATCACCAACCTGATTCTGCACGACATCGACAGCCCGCGCATCCGCCACGGCAACGCCTTGGAACAAAACGTGCGTGACGTGCAGCCGCGCGACTTGCACGACATCATCCTGATGAATCCGCCCTACGGCGGCAAAGAGCTGGAACTCATCAAACAAAACTTCCCCGCCGAACTGCGCAGCAGCGAAACCGCCGACCTCTTTATCGCCCTCGCCCTCTACCGCCTCAAAGCAGGCGGGCGCGCCGCCATCATCATTCCCGACGGCTTCCTTTTCGGCAACGACACCGCCAAAACCGCCCTTAAAACCCGCCTGCTTACCGATTTTGACCTGCACACCATCGTGCGCCTGCCCAAAAGCGTGTTTGCCCCCTACACCAGCATTACCACCAACATCCTGTTTTTCAACAAACCCGCGCAAGGGCAGAGGCCGTCTGAAAAACTCTGGTTTTACCGCGTCGATATTCCAAGCGACCGCAAAGCCTTTTCCAAAACCAAGCCCATGCAGCTCGAACACTTTTCAGACTGCCTAAGCTGGTGGCACAACCGCAAAGAAATCAAAGACGAACAGACTGACAGCCACCAAGCCCGCGCCTTTGACAAAGCCGAGATTTTGGCAAACGGCGTCAATCTGGATTTGTGCGGCTATCCCAACCAAGAAGCCGAAGTATTAAGCCCGATGGAAACCATATTGGCGTATCAAACCACGCGCGATAACCTGAATGCGCAAATCGACGCGCAACTGGAAAAAATCCGCGCCCTGATCGGTCTGCCCGCCGACACGGAGGGCGAATAAATGAAAACGCCCCAGCTTGCCGACGCCCTGCGCGCCGCCGTACTCCAAGCCGCCATCAAAGGCGAACTCACCGCAAGGTCGTCTGAAAACGCCCGCGACCTGCTTTTGCGCATCCAAAACGAAAAACAGACTTTGCAGGCAAAAGGCAGCCTGAAAAAAACCAAAGCCCCCGCCCCCGTTACGGCGGACGAAGCGCCGTTTGACATTCCCGAGAATTGGGTTTGGGTGAGGTTGGGGGATTTGGCACAAGTTTTAAATGGCGATAGGGGCAAAAATTACCCGGGCAAAGAATTTTGGGTTTCCGAAGGAAAGCCTTTTATTAACGCTGGTTCTTTAAACAACGGTATTTTGGACAAAAGTGGATTTAACTACATTTCAGACGACCGCTATTCTTTGCTACGTTCGGGCTTTATCCAGAAAAATGATTTTTTGTATTGCCTTCGCGGTTCGTTGGGAAAATTTAGCTTAAATAAAGATTTTGATGAAGGCGTTATCGGTTCATCGCTTTGTATTATCAGAACGCACCAAAGTTCGCTTATCCCGTTTTTCTTTTATTATTTGCAAACGGATTTAGCCCAAGAAGACATTAAAAAAGTATCAAACGGAACAGCACAGCCAAATTTATCGGCTGAAAATGTTCGCAACTTTTTAATCCCCCTTCCCCCCCTTGCCGAACAACAAGCCATTGCGGAAAAACTCACCCGCCTGCTTGCCGAAATCGACCGCCTGAAAGCCGAAGAACAGTCGCTCGCATCGCTGCAAAAAGCCTATCCGCAAACGCTGCGCGCGTCCGTGCTTGCCGCCGCTATCAAAGGCGAATTAACAGAAAGGTCGTCTGAAAACGCCCGCGACCTGCTTTTGCGCATCCAAAACGAAAAACAGGCTTTGCAGGCAAAAGGCAGCCTGAAAAAAACCAAAGCCCCCGCCCCCGTTACGGCGGACGAAGTGTCGTTTGATATTCCCGAGAATTGGGTTTGGGTGAGGTTGGGGGACGTAATCTTGCAAAATATCGGCGGCGGTACGCCAAGCAAACAAGAACCAAGTTATTGGAACGGTGATATTCCGTGGGCGAGCGTAAAAGATTTGAATTGCGACGTTCTGACAAAAACGATTGATAGCATTACCGCCGAAGGCTTGGAAAATTCCAGTTCAAATTTAATTCCCAAAGGTACTTTGATTATTTGCACAAGAATGGGATTGGGGAAAATTGCTTTGGCAGAAATTGACGTTGCGATTAACCAAGATTTGCGGGCGATATTTCTTCCCGAATGTCTCAACAAGCACTATTTTTACCATTTCTACCGCACATTAAAAATGGAAGGCAAAGGGGCAACGGTTAAAGGTATTACGGTTGAAGAACTGCATAACACGCCTTTCCCCCTCCCCCCCCTTGCCGAACAACAAGCAATCGTGGAAAAATTGTCCGCACTGCTCGCCGAAATCGACGCGCTGGAAAACGCCTAAACCCAACGCCCCAAAACAGGAGAAGCCCATGAGCCAAGCCCCGCAGCCCACCGAAGAAGATGTCAAACTGCGCCGCATCACCCCCGCGATTGAAGCGGCGGGCTGGGCGAAACATCAGATTTTTATGGAATATCTGTTCACCGCCGGCAAAGTGTCGGTGCACGGCAAAACCGCCCGTCGCGGCAGGCAGAAAAAGGCGGATTATATTTTGACTGCCCCCAACGGCCGCACGCCGCTGGCGATTGTGGAGGCCAAACGCGGCGACAAACTCTTGGGCGACGGCATGGAGCAGGCTTTGGAATACGCCGAAATTTTGGACATTCCCTTTGTCTATACGTCCAACGGCAGGGGCTTTTTGGAACACGACCGCCTGACGGGCAAAATCCGCGAGCTGGCTTTAAACGAATTTCCGCGCTATGCAGAGCTGTGGGCGCGTTTTTCGGGCGAATCCCGGCTTTCAGACGGCCAGCAAAACGCGCTGTTGTCCGACTACCATTTTGACGGCAACAAGCCCATCGCCCCGCGCTATTACCAACGCATCGCCATCGACCGCACGGTTAAAGCCGTCAGCGGCGGGCAAAACCGCGTGCTTTTGGTAATGGCAACGGGCACGGGCAAAACCTATACCGCGTTTCAGATTATCTGGCGGCTGATGAAAAACGGCCTGAAAAAGCGCGTTTTGTATCTTGCCGACCGCAATATCCTGATAGACCAAACCATACAAAACGATTTTCGCCCCTTTGAAAAAGTCATCACCAAAGTGGAAAACAAAACGCTCGACAGCTCGTATGAAATCTATATGAGCCTGTATCAGCAACTGGCGGGCGAAGAGGGCAAAGAGCCGTTCCGCCAGTTTAAGCCCGAGTTTTTTGACCTGATTGTGGTGGACGAATGCCATCGCGGCAGCGCGCGCGAGGAATCGCTGTGGCGGCGGGTGTTGGATTATTTCAGCTCTGCCACCCATCTGGGGCTGACCGCCACGCCCAAAGAAAGCACGGAAGTGAGCAATATCGGCTATTTCGGCGAGCCGGTTTACACCTATTCTTTAAAACAGGGCATCGAAGACGGTTTTCTTGCGCCGTATAAGGTTATTCGCGTGGGGCTGGACAAGGATTTGCTGGGCTGGCGGCCGCCCAAAGGCAAAACGGATACCGACGGCGATTTGATTGAAGACAAGGTTTTTGAACGCGAAGAGTTTGAAAAACATCTGATTATCGACGAGCGCATCCAAGCCGTCGCCCGCCGCGTTACCCAATGGCTGAACGACAACGACCCCTTTGCCAAAACCATCGTGTTCTGCGTGGACATTGACCACGCCGAGCGCATGCGCCAAGCCCTAATCAAGGAAAACAGCGAACGGGTGGCGGCAAACCACAGATACATTATGCGGATTACGGGCGACAACGCCGAAGGCAAAGCCCAGCTGGATAATTTTATCGACCCCAACGAAAAATACCCCGCCATCGTTACCACATCCAAGCTGATGACCACGGGCGTGGACTGCAAAACCTGCAAGCTGATTGTGCTCGATAACGAAATCAAATCGATGACCGAGTTCAAGCAAATCATCGGCCGCGGCACACGCATCAACGACGCCTACGGCAAGCAGTTTTTCACCATTATGGATTTTCGCAATGTAACTAACCTGTTTGCCGACCCCGATTTTGACGGCGAGCCGGTGTCAGTGGTGGATGATGATGGAGGCGAGGGCAGCGGTGATGCGCTGATTCACGATGTGCCCGACGCGGCAGGGCAGCCTGAAAGCGGCGGACAAGACGGCGACGGCGGTTTTGTGCCACCCGTTGATAGCGAAGTGAAGAAAAAAATCCGCGTGCGCGGCGTGGACGTGGTGATTTTGAACGAGCGCGTGGAAATTCTGGACGAAGACGGCAACCTTGTTACCGAAAGCCTCACCGATTACAGCCGCCGCAATATCCTCAACCAATACGCCACGCTCGATACCTTCTTGCAGGCGTGGAATGCGGCAGACAAAAAACAAGCCGTGCTTGACGCGCTGGAAGAGCAAGGCCTGCCGCTGGACGTGTTAAAAGAAGCCCATGGCAACGCCGAAAACCTAGACCCCTTTGATTTGATTTTGCACCTTGCCTACAACCGCCCGCCAATGACCCGCGCCGAACGCGCAAAACGCCTGCAAAAAGACGGCTTTTTGCAGCAGTTTGAAGGCGAGTGCCGCGAAGTCATCGCCGCACTGCTCGACAAATACATGAACGAAGGCATCAGCCTCGAACAAACCGCTATCCTGCAAAACGCCCCGTTCAACCACATCGGCACACCCGTGAAGATTGTTTCGCTGTTCGGCGGCAGAGCCAAATACGAAAACGCCATACGGGATTTGCAAAACAGGCTCTACAACGTGCCGCCGGAGCTGCTTTATCAGACAGCGCGGCAGGTGGGCAGGGCATGAAGAATACATAAAGGCAGCCTGCGCGGCGCAGTTGCCAAGCCCAAACACAAAAGGCCGAGACCTTTGCAAAAAAGCCTTTCCCCCAACAGCCGAAACCCAAACACAGGTTTTCGGCTGTTTTCGCCCCAAATCACTCCTGATTTTACCCAAATACCCCCTTAATCCTCCCCGGATACCCCATAATCAGGCATCCGGGCCGCCTTTTAGGCGCAAACAGGCACACTTAGCCTGTTAGCCGCTTTCAACAGGTTTAAACACATCGCCTTCAGATGGCTTTGCGCACTCACTTTAATCAGCCCGAAATAGGCTGCCCGGGCGTAGCGGAATTTACGGTGCAGCGTACCGAAGCTCTGTTCGACCACATAACGGGTTTTCGACAAATACCGGTTACGTTTGGTTTGCGCTTCCGTCAGCGGACGGTTGCGGTGGGCTTTGCGCATAATGCCGTCCTGTAGCCGATGCTCTTCCAGATGTTGCCGGTTTTCCGCACTGTCGTAGCCTTTATCGGCATAGACGGTCGTGCCTTCGGCTATCCCTTCCAGCAAAGGCGACAGATGGTTGCACTCATGGGTATTGGCGGGGGTAATGTGCAGTTTCTCGATATAGCCTTCCTCATCGGTGCGGGTATGTTGTTTGTAACCGAGTTTGTAGAGGCCGTTTTTCTTTGTCCAGCGAGCATCTTTATCTTTGCTCGGTGTGGTTTGGCCGCTGACTTGTCCTTCGTCATCGACTTCTATGGCTTGACGCTGTTTGCTGCCGGCGGTTTGAATAATGGTGGCGTCAATGACGGCGGCGGATGCTTTCTCTACTTTTAGGTTTTTTTCGGTCAGTTGGCAGTTAATCAGTTCCAGCAATTCGGACAGGGTGTCGTCTTGCGCCGCCGGTTGCGGTAGCGGCATAAGGTGCTGTCATCGGGGATGCTCAGTTCGTCAAAACGGCAAAACAGGTTGAAATCGATGCGGGTAACGAGGCTGTGTTCGAGTTCGGGATCGGAGAGGCTGTGCCATTGTTCGAGCAGGATGGCTTTGAACATGGACAGCAGGGGATAGGCGGGACGGCCGCGGTGGTCTCGAAGGTAACGGGTTCTTTGACGATTCAGGTACTGTTCGATCGGCTGCCAATCAATCACTTGATCCAACTTCAATAGTGGGAAGCGGTCGATGTGTTTGGCAATCATGGCTTGTGCGGTTTGTTGGAAGAAGGTGCTCATGAGAAATCCCCTAAATGTCTTGATGGGAATTTAGGGGATTTTGGGGGGATTTTGCAAAGGTCTCAGGCCGTCTGAATCATTTTTCAGACGGCCTTTTTGATCCCAATTGCTGAATTTACCTCACAACGGCATTCAGATTTCCCCTGCTTATCAAACCAATCCAACTCCCTATAATACGTTTCATCAATCAACCGGCAGGATTTACAATGAAACGTCTCAAAACCACTTTATTAACCGTAATCTTAACCGCAACCCTCGGAGGCAACGCTATGGCAGCAGACTACCGCAACAACCCGTTCACTTTGACTTATGAGACCTTTGCAAAATCCCCCCAAATCCCCTAAATTCCCATCAAGACATTTAGGGGATTTCTCATGAGCACCTTCTTCCAACAAACCGCACAAGCCATGATTGCCAAACACATCGACCGCTTCCCACTATTGAAGTTGGATCAAGTGATTGATTGGCAGCCGATCGAACAGTACCTGAATCGTCAAAGAACCCGTTACCTTCGAGACCACCGCGGCCGTCCCGCCTATCCCCTGCTGTCCATGTTCAAAGCCATCCTGCTCGAACAATGGCACAGCCTCTCCGATCCCGAACTCGAACACAGCCTCGTTACCCGCATCGATTTCAACCTGTTTTGCCGTTTTGACGAACTGAGCATCCCCGATGACAGCACCTTATGCCGCTACCGCAACCGGCGGCGCAAGACGACACCCTGTCCGAATTGCTGGAACTGATTAACTGCCAACTGACCGAAAAAAACCTAAAAGTAGAGAAAGCATCCGCCGCCGTCATTGACGCCACCATTATTCAAACCGCCGGCAGCAAACAGCGTCAAGCCATAGAAGTCGATGACGAAGGACAAGTCAGCAGCCAAACCACACCGAGCAAAGATAAAGATGCTCGCTGGACAAAGAAAAACGGCCTCTACAAACTCGGTTACAAACAACATACCCGCACCGATGAGGAAGGCTATATCGAGAAACTGCACATTACCCCCGCCAATACCCATGAGTGCAACCATCTGTCGCCTTTGCTGGAAGGGATAGCCGAAGGCACGACCGTCTATGCCGATAAAGGCTACGACAGTGCGGAAAACCGGCAACATCTGGAAGAGCATCGGTTGCTGGACGGCATTATGCGCAAAGCCCACCGCAACCGTCCGCTGACGGAAGCGCAAACCAAACGTAACCGATATTTGTCGAAAACCCGTTATGTGGTCGAACAGAGCTTCGGTACGCTGCACCGTAAATTCCGCTACGCCCGGGCAGCCTATTTCGGGCTGATTAAAGTGAGTGCGCAAAGCCATCTGAAGGCGATGTGTTTAAACCTGTTGAAAGCGGCTAACAGGCTAAGTGTGCCTGTTTGCGCCTAAAAAGCGGCCCGGATGCCTGATTATCAGGTATCCGGGGAGGATTAAGGGGGTATTTGGGTAAAATCAGGAGTGATTTGGGGCGAAAACAGCCGAAAACCTGTGTTTGGGTTTCGGCTGTTGGGGGAAAAGAAATTTTGCAAAGGTCTCGGCCTTATCAGGCACAACCGGCCATTACAGCCAGTTTACCGGCAATGCCAGCAGGTTTTGATCCAGCCAGAGTTGGTCGGGATATTGGTTGACGATGACGCCTGCGGCGACCGTCATTTCCCCGTCCGGCACGGCTTCCCGCAGCAGTTTGAAGGCGGCGGCCATTTTTTTGTTCGGGCTGGCGGTTTGTTTGATTTCAACCGGATACAGTGTGCGGTCGTATTCGATGATCAGGTCGATTTCTTTCTGATTGCTGTCCCGATAGTAATAAAGCGGCGGCTCCATCCCTGCGTTATAAAAGGATTTGACGATTTCGCCCACCGCAAAGGTTTCAAAAAACTGCCCGCTTTTTGCGCCTGCCTGCAAGGTTTCGGGTGTGAGCCAGCGGGTTAAATACGCCATTAGCCCCGTATCGGAAAAATACAGTTTCGGCGTTTTCACCGCCCGTTTCAGACGGTTGCTGCTGTAAGGCTGCAACAGGTAAACAATCCCCGAGGTCTGCAATACCGCCAGCCAGCGTTTGACCGTATCCACCGACACGCCGACTTCGTTGGCGATATTGCTGTAATTGAGCAGCTCGCCGCTGCGGCTGGCCACCGCCACCATAAAGGTGGTGAAATCGTTGGGATTGTTCAGCGCAATCAGTTGGCGCACATCACGCTCGATATAAGTGGCCACGTAGGACGCATAATAAACCTGCCAGTCGGTGGGTTGCTCGTACAAACGGGGCATATAGCCACGATGAATCAGCGTCCACAAATCCAAGCCCTGCCAATCGGGCAGATTGCGCTGCCGCTCGGCAAGGTAACCGGCATCCGGCACAAACGGGCGGTAAAACGCATTTTGCGTGATTTCACGCAGCGACAAACCCTGCAATTTCAACACGGCAATCCGCCCCGCCAGACTTTCGTTTACATTCCTCATCAGTTCAAAGGCTTGCGAGCCAGACAATAAATACTGCCCGTTTTGCTTTTCACGGTCGATATGCAGTTTGAGCAAGGGAAACAGCTCCGGCGCATATTGCACTTCGTCCAAAACCAGCCTGCCGCTGTGGTTGAGGAAAAACAGCGTACCGTCCTGTTTGGCCAAATTGAGTTGAAGCGGGTCGTCAAAGCTGACATAGCGGTAATCCGCTTTGCCGAAATCCTGCAACAGTGTGGATTTGCCCACTTGGCGCGGGCCGGTTACCAACACCGCAGGAAATTGCGCGGCAATTCTTTGCAGGGTCTGATTGAGATGGCGGGGATAATGGACAGTCATTTTTAGGTCACGATTTAATCTTAAATTATCGTCAATCATTGCATTAAAGTACGAAAAAATCAAGGTTAGTTTAAGATTTAATCTTAAATTATCATAAAATACCGTCTGAAAAGCAAAGCTGCTTTCAGGCGGCATTTTTACTTTCAGGCTGCCTCAAAATTTTCCAAAAACGCACCGCACTTTACCGCTGCACTTCCCTCTAAACCGTCCGCACGTTTTCGGCAACCGCTTTTCCTGCCGCTTTCTCCAACGCCGCCAAAATCTGCGCCAGTTGTTCATCGCCTGCGCCGAGGTTTTTCAGCACACGCAGGTGCGAGCGCAGTTGGCTGTTGACGGCTTTGCCTTGCGCAGCGAGGCTGGCGAGGGTAACGAGTTCGCGTTCGGGTGCGCCCAAGTTGTCGCGTGAAAACTGGTAGCCGAACAATTGGGCTTTGATGGCGTAATCGAGCGCAGGGGCGAAGTCGAAAATCGGGCGGCTGGTCGGGGCTTGCGACAACTCGGCGAGGGTTTGCGTGCCGAGGGCGTAGTAGTCGGCGTTGCCCAAGTCGGTGGCACTCTTGCCTTGCGGGTCGCTGATGCCTTGGGCTTTTCTGACTTCCAAGCGTTTTTGCAGGGCGGCGACGCCGTTGAGGGTTTTGGGTGCGCCGATGTAGGCGAACTGGTGCGAGATGGCTTCGGTCAGCTCGGAGATGGTCAAACCTGCAGCCAAGCCTTGATCGACGGCGGTGTCAAGCTGGGTGGTGTCGCCCGTTGCCACGGCGTAGGCAAGCGGAATGAGGGCGAGTGGGCAGGTTTCAGGCTGCCTTTGATTCGGGCGACGGGCTTGGCGGTTTGCGGTAAATCCACTTTTTCCAGCCAAGTAACGGCGTTGTCTTGAGCTGGGCTTAAGGCGATGTGCGCCATTGCCGTGAACTCGCCTGCGCCGTGCCAGTGTTTGACGTTCGGCGCAATCTACACCACGTCGCCTTTCTTGATTGTCTGCACGGGTTTGCCCCATTCTTGGAAACGCCCCGTGCCCTCGGTAACAATCAGATATTGCCCCTGCGCGTGGCTGTGCCAGTCGGTTACGGCGTTGGGCGTGAAGCGCACGATGGCGGCGTTCACATCGCCGTGGCTCGGCATTTGTGGCAAGCGGGCGAACTCGGCGCCTGCGCTGAAATGGGCTGGGTCGGCGGACTGGAAGGTTTGCGCCTCTTGCTGTGTAACGGCGGTCGGCGCGGCAAGGGTTTGCGCGGCGGCAAAGGCGGTGCAAAGTGCGGTTGGTACTCGGAAGATTTTTTTCATCGGCTTCTTCTGTTTCAGGCAAATAAAATCATAAACACCATTATAAGCAGCGGATTACCGTTGATAAGTGGCGGATTTGCAAATGCCGTTGTGAGGTAAATTCACAGATGGGCGGTTCAGGCAGCCTGAAAACCGGTTCAAAACCGACTGCACTCTTCCCAATTTTCAAAACAACAAAAAAGATAAAACCATATCCAAAATATCCATATTTTTGCTAAAATAGCCATTATTTTATCTATTTGAATCCATGCAATTACTCGACGAACAAGACGTGCAGCAAATGCTGTGCGAGTATTTGAAACGCCGCCGCAAGCTGGCGAAGCTCTCCCGTCAGGCATTAGCCGAGCGCAGCGGCGTACCGGCGGCGACCATCAAACATTTTGAAACCACAGGGCAGATGTCGCTGCGGCAGTTTTTGCGGCTGTGGCTGGCGTTGGACGACCTAAACCGCCTCGCCGCCCTCGCCCAAACCGCCGACACCGCCCGCCCCGCCACCATCAGCGAGGTATTGAACAATGCGCTTTAATCCCACCCGACGGCTGGATGTGTTCCGTACGCTTTCAGACGGCCTACAAGTGGCCGTCGGCACGCTGGCGCAGGACAAATCAGGCGTGTATTTCGCCTATGAAGCCGATTATTTGGCGCAGTTCGGCAATCTTTCGCCCTTTGCGCTCAAAGCCGACACCCGTTTGCAAGCCGCCCCGCCGCAGCCGCACTACGGCCTGCACGGCGTGTTTGCCGACAGCCTGCCCGACGGCTGGGGCTTGCTGCTGCAAGACCGCTATTTCCGCCAACTGGGCTGGTTGCCGCAGCAAATCAGCGCCATGGACAGGCTCGCTTTTGTGGGCAATCGAGGCATTGGTGCGCTCTCGTACCAGCCTGCGTTTGACGAGGTTTCAAGCGGCGAAAACATCAGTTTGCACGAGCTGGGTGAGCAGGCGCAGGCGGTGTTTGACGGCCAGACCGAAGAGGTGTTGCAAGCCCTGTTGGCGGCAGGCAGTTCGGGCGGCGCACGGCCGAAAGCGCAGATTTTTATGTCAGCCGACCGCCAAACTTGCCGCACCACGGCGCAAGCAGGCGATGAGGCTTGGATTGTCAAATTCACGTCTGCCAACCTGCCGCTCGGTTTGGAAGAAAGCCTGTGCGAGGCCGCCTATCTGACCATGGCGCAACGGGCGGGCTTGCAACCCGTGGAATGGGCGTTGTTTGACGCACCGCAAGGGCGCAAATGGCTGGGGGTAAAACGGTTTGACTGGCGCAGCGGCACAGACGGACGGCAGCACGTCCACAGCGCAAGCGGCCTGCTCGGCGCAGATTTCCGCCTGCCGAGCTTGGATTACGACGACCTGATCAAAGCCGCCAAACTGCTCTGCCGCTCCGCCGCCGCCGCACGCCTGCAATTTGCCCGAGCGGCGTTCAACCTGTTCGCCCTCAACCAAGACGACCACGCCAAAAACTTCGCCTTTATCCAAGCCGACAACGGCGACTGGTCGCCCAGTCCGCTATACGACATCACATTCAACCCGAGCCGCTTCGGCGAACACACCACCGCATTCGGCGGCCACGGCAAACGTCCGCCCAAAGCCGCCATCGAAAAACTCGCCAAACGGGCAGGCTTCGACAACTGGGCGGAAGTCAAAACCGTCCTGCAACAAACCGCCGACAGCCTCGCCGGCTTTGCCGGCATCGCTAAAGAACTCGGCGTAAAAAGCAGCACCATCACCCTAATCCAAAGCCGGCTTAATCAGATTTGGCAGGAAAACAATGGCTTGCTGGCATAAAAGGCAGCCTGAAAAACTGTTTGGCCGATATTTGACTGATAGAGAACAACATGCCCCAAAACCGCAATTTCAACGACCTCTACGCCTTCACCCAAGTCGTCAAACTCGGCAATTTCAGCCGTGCGGCGCAGTCGCTCGGGGTGCAGCCATCGGCACTCAGCCACCGCATGAACGACTTGGAAAACCGCTTAAACACCAAGCTGTTAAACCGCACCACCCGTTCCATGTCGCCTACGGAGGCGGGGCAGCGGCTGTATGAGCGGATTGCGCCGATGTTCGGCGGCATTCAGGAGGAGCTGGCGGCGTTGGGCGATTTGCGCGGCAAAGTGTCGGGCAGGCTGCGGATTAACGCCGCCGAAAACCCCGCCTATTGCCTGATTTACCCGAAAGTGCGGTCGTTTTTGGCGCAGTTTCCCGAGGTGGACGTAGAGATTTTGATCAGCAACAGTTGGTCGGACATTGTGGCGCAGGGCTTTGATTTCGGCGTGCGGTCGCTGGGCGACGTGGCGCAGGACATGGTCGCCGTGCCGATTTCGGGCGAACGGGCGATGTGCGTCGTTGCCGCGCCCGACTATCTCACCCGCCACGGGCAGCCTGAAACGCCGTCCGAACTGGTGCAACACCGCTGCATCGTGCCCGCGTTCAACGCCTTTAACCGCTTGGACGACTGGGAGTTTTTCCAAAACGGGCAAATCCACCGCGTGCGTGTGCCCGCCAGCCTCACCTTCAACAGCACCGCCCTCATCAAAACCGCCGCCCTCGACGGCTTGGGGCTGACCTGGCTGCCGCATTATGCCGTCGCCGACGAACTGGCTTCGGGCGCACTGGTGGAAATATTCTCCAACGCCCGCGCCGTCTATCCGCCGATGGCCTTGTACTACCTGCCCAACCGCCACAAAACACAGGCGGCGGAGGCGTTGATTGAGTGGTTGAAGGCGGAGGCCGTCTGAAAACCCGTAGGGTGGGTCTCGACCCACCATAACCGGTGCCGATCGAAATATGGTGGGTCGAGATCCACCCTACATTGCTTTAAAACCCGTCATTCCCGCGCAGGCGGGAATCTTGGCGGAGGTCGGCAATCTGTTGTTTTTCCAAACATTGCCTAGCGTCAAACCAGATTCCCGCCTGCGCGGGAATGACGGTGCTTGGGGAACACGAAGGTTTGCAAAGGTTTCAGCTTGCCCCATCCTTGCGTCCGGTATGCTTTTCGCGTCGCAGAAGCCCGCAAACTCGCTTTCAGACGGCCTTACCCTTACAATTAGGCCGTCTGAAAACCGTCCGCAGGAAAACACCATGAAAACCCCCGCCCCCAACCCTACGCCGAACGCGCCCGCCGTCAAATCCCGCAAAGCCTTCTGGCTCGGTGCAGCAGCCCTTGCCGCCCTGCTGCTGCTCGCCCTGTTCCACCCCTTCACCCGCATCGACACCGGTCAAATCGGCGTGGTGCGCACCTTCAACGGCAAAATCGCCGACCAGCCCGCCGCCGTCGGCTGGCACACCACCTTCACCAGCCGCATCGACAAATACACCGTCAAAGAAATCCCCGTGCAGCTGCAAGATTTGCGCCCCACCACCAAAGAAAACATCTCCCTGCGCGACTTGGATTTTGAAATCCAATACTCCGTCAACCCCATGAAAACGCCGATGATTGCCGCCAAATATTCCAATATGAACGGCTACGAGCAAAACAGCGGCATCTACATCCCCGCCTACATGTTGGTGGAAAAACAGGCAAAATCCGTGTCCGCCGACGCCGTCTCCCGCTTTGAAGCCCTCGCCATCAACGCCAAGCGCAACGAGCTGGAAAACATCATCCGCACCAACCTGCAAAAGGACCTGGACGCCAACGACCCCGACACCTTCACCGTCAGCCGCGTAACCATCTCCAACCTGCTGCCCGACGAAAAAATCCAAGAATCCATCCGCATGATTGCCGACTCGGAAAACCGCAAACAGGTTGCCATCAACAAGCTGGAAATCGCCAAAACCGAAGCCGAAGAAAACCGCGTGCGCTCGCAGTCGCTGGACGACAAAATCCTCGCCGAAAAAACGCTGGAAGCCCTGATTAAAATGGGCGAAAAAGGCAATGTGGTCGTCGTGCCGCTGGACTTCAAAGGCACGATTATGACCGGAACAGGCGGCAGCCATGCGCCCGCGCATCCAAAATAGGCGGGGCAGATTGTAGGGGTCTCGACCCACCGCGTTGTCATCGGAATGGTGGGTCGAGACCCACCCTACAAAGGCTTTAAAATCCGTCATTTCCGCGCAGGCGGGAATCTTGGCTGGCTGCGGCAATCTGTTGTTTTTCCAAACCTTACCGAGCATCAAACCAGATTCCCGCCTGCGCGGGAATGACGGTGGCAGGGAAACACAAGCATGTAGGTCGGGCATTTATGCCCGACAAACCACCGGCCACAGAAAAACGTCGGGCATAAATGCCCGGCCTGCGGCAACGGTTCGCAGGCACGCTCGCGGTGGGTGCGGAAACCTGTTTTTCAGACGGCCTCAAAGCAGCCTGAAAAGCCGTTGCGGCGGTTTTCAGGCTGCTTTTGCGTTTGATTCTTCCAACGCCCCCAGCCACGCTTTCAGCCCGTTTTCAAGCTGTTGCCGCGTGTCGGGGTCGAGTTTTGCCAGCAGGCGTTTTTCGTTTTCAACGTGCGGGACGACGGCGGTTTCAATCAGGGTTTTGCCGTTTTCGGTGAGGCGCACCAGCATACTGCGTGCGTCCTGCGGGTTGGGCAGGCGTTCGATAAATCCTTGTGTTTCCAAGTTTTTCAGGCGCGTGGTCATGGTGCCCGAGCTGACCATCAGCGCACAGTACAGTTCGGTGGGCGTGAGCGTGTAGGGTGCGCCGCTGCGGCGCAGGGTGGTGAGTACGTCAAAGCCGCCGCCGCCCAGCCCGTGCGCGGCGAATACGCTGTCCAACTCGCGCGAAACCAGCGCAGCGCAGCGTTTCAGCCGACCGATTAAAGCCATGTTTTCCGATTCCAAATCAGGCAGTTCTGCCTGCCATTGGGCGACGATGGTGTCGATTGTGTCGGTGTGCGGTGTGTCCATATTTATGTTCTCCAAACATTTGCCGCGTTATTTTATCTTGACGACGAGATAACCTGCAATTATGATTTGTCTCGCATTCAAGATAAATCATTGGAGTTTCCCATGCTTGCTGACAAACAAACCGTTCTCGACGCTTTTCATTTGCGCCATGCCTGCAAAAAATACGACCCGTCCAAAAAAATCAGCCGCGCTGATTTTGATTTCATTCTGGAAACCGCGCGGCTTTCACCCAGCTCGTTCGGGCTGGAACCCTGGCGTTTCCTTGTGATTCAAAACCCCGCGCTGCGCAAAGAACTGCGCGGCATCGCGTCGGGCGCGGCGGAAAAACTCGACGCATGCAGCCATTTTGTGATTCTGCTCTCGCGCAAACAGGCGGCTTTGCAGGCGGACTACCGCAGCAGAATGTGGGGCGCGGTGCAGGGAATGCCTGCCGAAGCCGTTGAAATGTGCGAGGCGTTTTTCCAAAATTTTGCCGAACACGATTTCAGGCTCAACGAAAGCCCGCGTGCGTTTGACGATTGGGCGGCAAAACAAACCTACATCGCGCTGGCGAATATGATGACCGCCGCCACGCTCATCGGCATCGATTCCACGCCGATGGAAGGCTTTGATATGGCGGCGGCCAACCGCCTGCTGGCGGAAAAAGGGCTGATGAATCCCGACGAATTTCAAGTTGCGGTCATGGCTGCATTCGGCTACCGCGCCGACGAACCGCGCGGCAAAACCCGCCTGTCTGCGGAAGAAATGATTGAATGGGTTGAGTAAACCCGCTTTCAGACGGCCTTTTACAGACAGCCTGAAACCGAAAAGGCCGTCTGAAATTATCAAAATAACGCCGAAACCGCATCAAGGAATCCGATCATGCCAAACCTCCGCACCCGCGACCTGCTCTTCACCGCGCCCGCCCCGCTGATTTGGGGCAGCACTTATCTCGTTACCACCGAATTTCTGCCGCCGAACCGCCCGTTTACCGCCGCGCTGCTGCGCGTTTTGCCCGCAGGTGTGCTGCTGCTGGCTTACACCCGCCGCCTGCCCGCGCGGGGCGAATGGGCGCGGCTGTTTCTGCTCGGTGTGCTCAATATCGGGCTGTTTCAGGCCATGCTGTTTGTGGCCGCCTACCGCCTGCCCGGCGGATTGGCGGCGGTGCTGAGTTCCACGCAGACGCTGATGATTTTGGTACTGACCGCGCTCATCGGCAAAACCATGCCGCCCAAAGCCGCATGGGCATGGGCGGCGGCGGGCGTAGCGGGCATCGCGCTGTTGGTGCTGTCTCCGCAGGCGCGGTTTGACGGCTGGGGTATCGCCGCCGCACTGCTGGGCGCGGCTTCGATGGCGTTTGGCGTGTATCTGTCGAAACACTGGCGGTTTTCTCTTCCACCATTGGCGTTTACAGGCTGGCAACTGCTGTTCGGCGGCTTGATCCTGCTGCCCGCCGCCCTCATGCTGGAAACCCCGCCTGACACGCTCACGGCGGCGAATATCGGCGGTTATCTCTATCTCTGCCTGTTTGGCGCGGTGTTGTCTTACGCGCTGTTTTTCCGAGGCATCGCCAAACTGCCGCCCGCCGTGGTTTCCTCGCTGGGCTTGTTAAGCCCCGTGTGCGCATTCGTGCTGGGCTGGCTGTTTCTCAATCAGGGCATGGACGCGAAATCGCTGGCAGGCTTCGCGCTGGCTCTGGCTTCGATTGTCGGGGTACAGCGGGCGGTGCGATAAGGCGGATTTCAGACGGCCTGAACATGGGTGGTGATTGGGCAGCCTGAAACGGTTTTCTGTCCTTTCAGGCTGCTTTTCAGACGGCCTCAAAGCAGCCTGAAAGATGCCAATCACAACGCGGCGGGTCGAGACACGCCGCACATTGCCTTAAAATCCGTCCAAAACAGGCAGCCTGAAAGCGAGTTTGCGCACTTCTGCTAAGCTGAAAACCAACCCGGCAAGGAAACCCCCCATGTCGCCCCAACTTCTCTCCGCCCTGATGTGCCTGACGGGTGCACTGTTTATTCTGGCCAATTTTTATATCCTGCTGGCTTTGCGGCGCGGCAAAGGCACTTCGTTCGCCCCATTCTTCGGCGCGCTTTTATGGTGCGCCGGCATAAGCGGCATCCAGAAGCAGCACGATATTTCCGATTATTGGTATGCCGCAGCCTTGCTGGACATCGGCATCTGGCTGCTGCCCGCAATGGTTTGGGCGCACTTGGACGACGCATGGCAGCATTCGTCTTTCCGATGCGTGGCGCAGTTTGTGCGCGATGATGGCGGTACACATTACTGCCTGTCTTTCTACCGCAACGGCGATGCGGTGCTGCTTTACCAAGAATCTGACCGGCGCGGCAGCCGCCTGTGGCATTGGGAACGGACGGGCAGGCAATGGCATATCAGCAGCCTGGATTGCAAAATCACCGCCGAACAGCAAGGCAGCCGCTTGGTTTTTGCCGACCATGCGGCGCAGCAGGACAATATGTTTCAACACATTATCGGGTTTGAATACATTATCGGGCAGACGTTTGTACAGAAATAGCTTTCAGGCTGCTTTTAGCTTCGCAGAAGCCCGTAAACGCACTTTCAGACGGCCTCAAAGCAGCCTGAAAGCGTAGGGTGGGTCTTGACCCACCATAACCGATGCCAATCACAACACGACGGGTCGAGACCCGTCCTGCATTGCTTTAAAATCCGTCCCGCCTGTTTCAGGCTGCTCCCACCCCCAAAAAGCAGTCTGAAAACCCCACCACACAAGGAACAATCAACATGGCAAAAGCCCCCAAAACCCTTTACCGCTGCACCGAATGCGGCGGCACCGTACCCAAATGGCAGGGCAAATGCCCGCATTGCGGCGAATGGAATACCCTGCAAGAAGACATCGCCGCGCCCGAGCCGAAAAACGCCCGTTTCCAATCGTGGGCGGCGGAGCGCACGCAGGTGCAGGAATTGTCGCAGGTAACCGCCGTGGAAGTGCCGCGCGAGGCAACGGGCATGGGCGAGCTGGACCGAGTGCTCGGCGGCGGGCTGGTGGACGGCGCGGTCATTCTGCTGGGCGGCGACCCCGGCATCGGCAAGTCCACGCTGCTGTTGCAAACCATTGCTTTGATGGCGAAAAAACGCAAAGTGCTGTATGTGTCGGGCGAGGAATCGGCGCAGCAGGTCGCCCTGCGCGCGCAGCGGCTGGGGCTGAACGCCGAGGGCGTGAACCTGCTGGCGGAAATCCGTTTGGAGGCGGTTCAGGCTGCCTTAAAGCAGCACGTGCCGAGCGTGGTGGTCATCGACTCCATTCAAACCATGTATTCCGACCAAATCACCTCCGCGCCCGGCAGCGTGTCGCAGGTGCGCGAGTGCGCCGCGCAGTTCACCCGCATCGCCAAACAGATGGGCATCGCTATGATTTTCGTCGGACACGTTACCAAAGACGGCGCCATCGCCGGCCCGCGCGTGCTGGAACACATGGTGGACACCGTACTGTATTTTGAGGGCGACCAGCATTCCAACTACCGCATGATACGTGCCATCAAAAACCGCTTCGGCGCGGCAAACGAGCTGGGCGTGTTCGCCATGACCGAAACGGGCTTGAAAGGCGTGTCCAACCCGTCCGCCATTTTTCTAGCGAGCTACCGCGACGACGTGGCAGGCTCGTGCGTGCTGGTAACGCAGGAGGGTAGCCGCCCACTTTTGGTGGAAATTCAATCCCTTGTGGACGACGCGCACGGCTTCACGCCCAAACGCCTCACCGTGGGCTTGGAGCAAAACCGCCTCGCCATGCTGCTGGCGGTGCTCAACCGCCACGCGGGCATCGCCTGCTTTGACCAAGACGTGTTCCTCAACGCGGTGGGCGGCGTGAAAATCGGCGAGCCTGCGGCGGACTTGGCGGTGATACTGGCGATGCTGTCCAGTTTCCGCAACAAACCGCTGCCTGAAAAAATGGTCGCTTTCGGCGAGATTGGTCTCAGCGGCGAAGTGCGCCCCGTGGCACGTGGGCAGGAACGGCTGAAAGAAGCGGAAAAACTGGGCTTCAAACGCGCCATCGTGCCGAAAGCCAACCTGCCGCGCAATAAAAAAGAGTTTCCGAATTTGGAGATTTTCGGGGTGGAGCGGTTGCAGGAGGCGGTGCAGTTGGCGAGGGATTTGGCGGAGGGGTAGGGTCTGTTGGCAATCAACGTGTTGGCGGCTTGTACGCCCTAAAACGGTATCTGCCGCGTTGCAAATCCTCGCCTATGGACGGCATAGGCGAGTATTCCCGCCTTGCATCTGCCGTTTGATGACGCAAAATCCGCTGCAAAAGTTGAATGCCAACAAACCCCGGGCCGTCTGAAAACGATGGAGGCCGTCTGAAAGCGCAGCTTCGGCGCAGCCAAAATCATTTTTCAGACGGCCTTTTGACAGGCGTTCGCTATGGTACGCCTATTTCATAATATATTAATTATTATATGTTTAACGGAAGGCTAATTGTTTATTTTAATATTCCGAGCTGTTATTATCGCGTCAGCAAAAAACCAACAAGGAAAACTAAAGTGGACAAGCAAACCGCCGCTAAGCAAACCAATCTGATCTCCTATCCCGTACGCAGTGAAATCAACCAAATCGAGCCGCGCCTTGATATTTTCTGGCAGGATCAGCTGGCGGCGGTTTTCGCCGCGCTCACGTCCGAGGAGCGCGCCCAAGTTACCGCGCAGCTTCTTGCGCCGAAAGAAATCTTTTGGGATGAAACTTCTGGAAAATTTGTTTACCGTCCCGCCGAAGCATCGGGCGGCCTTACCGATGGAATACAGAGCATGCCGCAGCATTTGGCCGCACTGCTGCGTTTTTTGCAAGACATCCTGTTTACGCTCAAAGAGTTGGAAGACGCGGGAAAAATTGCCGAGCTGCTGGAAAACGCGCTCGATAAAATCCAGGCCGTGCAAACCGATAACAAGCCCGACTGGCAGCGGGCGAAGCAGCGGCTGTACAGCAATTTCATCTGCGCCGCCGCCGCCGTCATCCGCGACAAAACCGACTGGGTCATTCCCGAAAACCGCCGCAATCTCAACTTTCCCGTCATCAAAACCTTTATTAACGAAGTTTTCCTGAAACAACGCCTGCTCGGCCACCTGTTCCGCACCCTGCGCAACCGCCAGTTGGCCGAAATGCCGCATCCGCTGCTCAACACCTTCCTGCGTGAAGAGCAACGGGTGCGCCAGCTGGAAATCGTCCGCGCCTCCAAATACCTGTTTGCCATCGCGCCCACTGTGGAAAGCGGGCTCAACCCGTTCAATCTGCGCCGCTTTTTACAGGAAGACGCACTCTATTCCGAAGACCAGTTTCTGCTTAACGGCACCGCCGTCAATACCGCGCTGCTGGCTAACGGCGACGAGGGCATTCAAACCCGCTTCAAACAACAGGTTGCCGCCATCATCACCATCGAAGGCACGGTCAGCCGCGTCATCATCGATTTGATGGAAAATTTGGAAAAATACCACGAAGACCAATTGTTTCCGCTGCTGTTCCAGCCGCTTGATGCCAATATGGCATTGGAAAAAGCCATCGCCGCCCGCTTGCAGGAATACGAAAGCCTGATGGAGGAAAACATTTTCCAGCCGTTCAAAGCCATCGTCCGCCGCGCCGCCAATCAGGACGAACTCAACTATCTGCAAGTCGGCATGCGCCAGCTCTTCGGCAGCATCATCAGCGTATTCAAAGACTTCCAAACCCTTCCCGCCGTGCGCGGCAGCGAGGCCGCCGAAATATTCCTCGGCGGGCTGGTGGCCTATGCCGCCTTTTTGGAAAAACGACGCGAAGATGTGTTCATGCGCATGGACGACGACGAATGGCAATCCGCCTGCCTGCGGGCGGAACAAGTGGCCGCCGAGTTTAAAGAATTGGGCGCGGAAAGCCTGCCCGAATACCGCCGGCTGGGGCGGCAGGCGGAAGAAACCGCCGCCAAAATCAAAGAACATCCGTCCTTTTTCGACAAGCTGTTTAAAAGAAACGAAAAAAACGCCGAAAAACTGGCCGAAACCAAACAGAAAATGCGTAAAACCGCCAGCACCGTCCACGACAAACTGTACCGCTTCGCCAACGAACACCCGCAGCAGATTGTCAACCTCGAACTGGAAGCCCTGCCCACCACATCCGTGGGTTTTCACCGCTACGCCCTGCCTGCGGGGGAAAACGGCCTGACCAAACTCCCCCTGCCGATCGGCTTGGAAGAGTCGAGAGCCAAATTTGATTTGGAACGTTTCGTGCGCCAGTTTGCCTAAGCGGTTTTCAAATCTGCTGCAACAACGCAAAAGGCCGTCTGAAAACGTGGAAACACGGTTTCAGACGGCCTGTTTCCTGTTTCACCCGTGCCGAAGCAAAGGTAGGGTGTGTCGCCCCGAGGCGACGCACGCGTTCTATGCCGCGCAAGACATCCGCGCTTTCCCCAAAAAACCGAAACCGCGTGCGTGGCTTGTGCCACACACCCTACTTCAATAGCAGAGGCCGTCTGAAAAAACCGCAAAACAGGTTTTTTCAGACGGCCTCTTGGCGTTTATTTACGTTACAGGTAAACGGTTTCGCCGTTGCGCCCCCGGCTTTCACGGCTGAGCCAGTAGATGAAGTCGGGCATGATTTCGTCGATGTCGCGGCGTTCACTTTTGGACTCGCCCGGGTGGGTTTGTTCGCGCTGGGGGGAGTTGACCGCGCCGGGGATGAGGAGGTTGGCGCGCAGGTGCTCGAAGCGGCTCCATTCGTCGGCGATGCTGCCGGCGAAGTAGGCGAGGGCGGCTTTGGATGCGCCGAAGCCCCCCCAATAAGCCTGCGGTTTGGCGGCGTGGCTTTCGCCGACGAAGATGATGGAGGCATCTTCCGACTGCATCAGCATGGGCAGGAAGGCGCGGGTCAGCCCCATCGCGCCGACGGTGTTGATGCGGTACTGTTTCACCCAGGCGGCAACGGTTTGGCAGTCGAGCGGGGTGAGGGCGGTGAAGCAGTTTGCGCTGTGGACGATGCCGTCGAGGCGGCCGCCGGTGGCTTCGGCGATGGTGGCGGCGAGCTGGCCGAATTCGTTTTCTTCGGCGGTGAGCAGGTCGAAGCAGACGGCGTAGGGTTCGGGCGAGCCGGCGGCGGTGATTTCGTCGTACACTTTTTCCATGCGCTTTTGGCGGCGGGCGACGAGGATGACGGTTGCGCCTTCGGCGGCGCAGTGGCGGGCGGCGGCCGCGCCGATGCCTTGTGATGCGCCGGTGATGAGGATGGTTTTGCCGTTGAGTCTGCCGGTCATGTTTTGCTCCTTGCTGTCGGGTTGTGGGGCTGCTGGCAATCGGCTGCAAAATCCGAATGTCAAAAGCCCCGGTCGGAGGCCGTCTGAAAGCTGCGTTCGGCGTTTTTCAGACGGCCTGATGCTGTGTTTTGCGTTTTGCCTTACGCGCCGCTGCCCGCTTTAAGCCGCTGCCAGAGGCGGGTTTGCAGTTTCACCGTGTCGCGCGATTTGGGCAGGACGACGAAACTTTTTTCCAGCACGTCTTGGCCGGGGAACACGGAGGGTTCGGCGGCGAGGGTTTTGTCCATCAGGGGGCGGGCGGCGGGCACGGAGGGGGCGTAGCGCACGAAGCCGCCGTTTTTCGCCGCGATGTCGGGGCGCAGGGCGTAGTTGATGTATTTGTGGGCGTTGGCGGCGTTGGCCGCACCGATGGGTATCATAAAGGAATCGACCCACAGCCCCACGCCGCTTTTGGGGGCGAGCACGCGCAGTTTCACGCCGTTGCCCGCCTCGGCGGCGCGGGTTTTGGCGATGTTCAGGTCGCCGCCGTAGCCGATGGCGGCGCAGAGGTTGCCTGCGGCCAGATCGTCGATGTAGCCGGAGGAGGTGAAGCGTTTGATGTCGGGGCGCACTTTGGCCATCAGCGCGTTGGCCGCTTCGATGTCGGCGGGGTTTTCGCTGTTGGGGTTGAGGCCGAGGTAGTTCAGGGCGAGCGGGTATTGTTCGGTGGGGCTGTCGAAATAGCTGATGCCGCAGTGTTTGAGTTTGGCGGTGTATTCGGGATTGAAGACCAAATCCCATTCGTTGTCGGGCAGTTTGTCCGTGCCAAGCGCGGCCTGCACTTGGGCGGTGTTGATAGCGAGGGTGTTGATGCCCCAGAAATAGGGCACGGCGTATTGGTTGCCGGGATCGACTGCGGCCATTTGTTTTAGCAGGGCGGGGTCGATGTTTTTATAGTTCGGAATCAGGCTTTTGTCGATTTTTTGGTATGCGCCGGCGCGGATTTGGCGGCCGGCGTTGGAGAGCGAGGGCGCGACGAGGTCGTAGCCCGAATGGCCGGTGAGCAGGCGGGCTTCGAGGGCTTCGTTGCTGTCGTAGTAGTCGTAGCGCACTTTGATTTTTTCCGCGCGGGCAAAGGCGGCGACGGTTTCGGGATCGACGTAGTCCGACCAGTTGAAGATATTGAGTTCGGCGGTGGCGGGCAGACGCTGTTGCCGCGCGCCCGCCGCGCCCGCACTATCGGCGGAATCCTGCGCGCCGCAGGCGGCCAGAAGGCACAGCAGCGCGCTTGTCAGCAGGTTTTTTTTCATGTGTGTGTTCCTTGTGTTTTAGAAAAAACGGTTATCGGGTTTGTGCCGCGCATTAAACGGCAAAACGCCCGCGCCGCGCAAGATTCGGCGGCGGTTTTACAAACGTTTTTTAACAAATGCGACACAGCCCGGGGCGCGGCACGGATGCCCGAATGCTGCCGTTTTGCGCGGGGCGGGCTTTCTTTTCAGACGGCCTGTAATATGGGAAAATCGCCCGATTGTAAAAATCAGCGAGGGCGAAACCATGTTGGACAGAGAAGGCTACCGCCCCAATGTCGGCATCATCCTGACCAACCGGCACAACCAGGTGTTTTGGGGCAAGCGCGTGCGCGAGCATTCCTGGCAGTTTCCGCAGGGCGGCATCAAGCCCGGCGAAAGCCCGGAAACCGCGATGTATCGCGAGCTTCTGGAAGAAGTCGGCCTGCTGCCGCACCACGTGAAAATCATCGGCCGCACGCGCGACTGGCTGCGCTACGACGTGCCCGACGGCTGGGTGCGGCGCGAATGGCGCGGGTCGTACAAGGGGCAGAAACAGATTTGGTATCTGCTGCGCCTCGTCGGCCGTGAAAGCGACGTGCACCTGCGCGCCACCAGCCACCCGGAATTCGACGGCTGGCGTTGGCACGACTATTGGGCACCGATAGACGAAGTGATCGAATTCAAACGCGGTGTATACCAGGGCGCGCTTTCCGAGCTGTCGCGCTTCTTGAAAAACCTGGAAACGCGCGAGGCATTCCTGCTGCGCCGCACGGCGGAGTAGGGCGGGACACACGCCGTTATGCCGTTTTGAGGCCGTCTGAAAAACTTGGAAACGGGTTTTTCAGACGGCCTTTTTGCCGCGTGCGGGTTTGTGTTTGCGCAAAACCGTTGTCGCGGTGCAAACCGCGTGCGCGGCTTGCGCCACACAGCCTGCCTTGGCGGTGGAAATCCGTTGTCCGCCGCACCCGTGCCGAATTGTCCGTGGGTGCCGCCGTGGGGCGACGCACGCGGTTTCTGCCGTTTGAAGAACATCTGAAAACAACCACTGCATCCCCGAAACCGCGTGTGTGGCAGAACCACAGACCCTACGCGGCGGTAAAGAGGCCGTCTGAAAATCATGTTTCCATGTTTTCAGACGGCCTCTGTTGCGTGCCGGCGGCCTATTTGGCGGGGATGGTGCCCATGCGGCGTTTGAGGGGGGTGTGGCGGCCGGAGAGGGCGGTGTAGTAGGCGGTGTTGGCCATAACTTTTTTGACGTAGTCGCGGGTTTCGTCGAAGGGGATGGTTTCGGCGTAAATCGCGGCTTCGAGGGGGGTGGCGGCCTGCCATTGGCGGGCGCGGCCGGGGCCGGCGTTGTAGCCGGCGGCGGCGAGGACTTCGCTGTTTTGCAGGCGGCGTCGGGCGTCGGCCAGATACCAGGTGCCCATGCGGATGTTGCCGTCGTCGGTGTGGAGTTCGCCGCTGTCCATGCCGGTTTTGCGGGCGATTTCGCGGGCGGTGGCGGGCATGACCTGCATGAGACCCTGCGCGCCGACGCCGGACTGCGCGCCGGTTACGAAGCGGCTTTCTTGTCGGATGAGGCCGTATACCCAGGCGGGGTCGATGCCGTTGGCTTGGGCGTGGGCGGCAACGGATTCGCGGTAGGGGGTGATGTAGCGCAGGTTGAAGTTGTGTTTCTGCGTGGTGTTGTCGGCGGAGTGGACGGCCATTTCGTAGAAGCGTTTGTCGTAGGCGAGGCGGGCGGCGGCGAGGAGGGTGTCGTCGTTGAAGCCGCGTGTGGCGTAACGCCATTCGGCCTGGGCGGCGCGGCGCATGGCTTTGTTGCCGCCGGAGGCGTGGAAGAGGATGAGGGCGCGGTTGATGGCGCCGTCGCGTTCGAGGGCGCGCAGGTCGGCGGCGGCGGGTTCGGCGGCTGTGTTGCGGGTGTCGGGACGGCCGCCGAGTTCTTCGGCGGCGAGGACGGCGTAGAAGTTGCGGCTGCTGGCGGCAGCCTGGCGGTAGAGCCCTGCGGCTTGGGTTTTATTGCCTTGGGCTTCGAGGCTGCGGCCGAGCCAGTAGAGCCATGCGGGGCTTTGTTGCAGGTTTTGCGGCATGTTTCGGATGACGGTGGCCAGCAGCGGCCAGTTTTGCTGGCGCAGGGCGGCGCGGGCGTACCATTCAGCCTGTTCGTCGGTGAGTTGTTGGGGGTTGGCGCGGGCGTAGGCGTCGAGGGCGGCGGCGTAGTTTTGGTTTTTGGCCTGCTGGCGGCCGAGCACGCCCCAGGCGAAGGCGGTCTGGTCGGCGGTGAGGGCGGGTTCGAGGGCGGCGAGGCGGGCGGCTGCGGCGTCGGGGTTTTTGAGGGCGGCCGCGCCGATGACGCTGCGCAGTTGGTTTTCCTGCGCGCCTTGGCCGCTGCCGCCGTCAAGCGGGCTGCCGAGGGCGGCGGCGAGGCGGGCGGCGTCGGTGGTTTGGTTGGCGGCGATGAGGCCGCGCACGCGCCGCCAGGCGTCGGCGGGGTTGAGGCGGCCTTGGGCGGCCTGGGTTTCGAGGAGGGTGTTGCAGCCTTGGGGCAGGCGGGCGGTGTCGCGGACGAGTTCGGCGGAGAGGCCGGTGTCGCCGAGGGTTTCGGCGTAGCAGCGGACTTCTTTGCTGCGGCCTTCGGGGGCGAGACGGGCGTATTCGTTTTGGAAGGTTTGCCAGTTGCCGCGTTTGGCGAGGCTTTTGAGCCATTCGTTGCGCACGGCTTCGCCCATTGCGCTGTCGTTTTGGCTGTTGAGGAATTGGGCGGGCTGGATGTCGTCGCCGTTTTTGGCGGCTTGCAGAACGCTGTCGTAGCGGGCGTAGTCGTCGAGGGTCTGCATCATGCTTTCGCTGCCGCGCACGCTGGGGAGGCGGAATTGGGAGGTGTCGGCGGGGCGGTTTGCGCCGCTGTTGACTGGTTCGACGGTTTGTTCGGCGGTGCAGGCGGCAAGGAGGAGGGCGGCTGCGAGGGCGGGGCGGAGGGCTTTCACGGCGGGGCTTTCTGCGGGTTTGTTTGGTTTGGGGACTGCGCTTTCAGACGGCCTGTTTGTTTTTGTTTGCGGCTGTTTGGAAAGGGGTTGTTTGTGTGTGGCGGCGGCTGCGCCGGAATGGTGTTTTAACTTCGTTGCAGCTGTGTTTTCAGACGGCCTGTCCGGTGTTTCAGGCCGTCTGAAAAACGGGGGGATGATAACAGTTTTGCGTCTGCCGCCCAAACGGGCGGGGCGGGTTTTACATTGGCAGAGGCTGTCGCCGCCTGTGCTGGGATGGTGTTTCTGAAAACAGGTTTCGGCTTTGTTGAGGCTGTGTTTTCAGACGGCGTTTTTGCCGTGTACGGGTTTGTGTACGCGAAACTGTTGTTGCGGTGCAAACCGCGTGCGCGGCTTGCACCGCACACTCTGCCTTAAATGGCAGAGGCCGTCTGAAAAGTGCAAAACACGGTTTTCAGACGGCCTCTGCTTTATCTGTATGCTGCGTTTAGAAAATCTGCCACACGAAGAAGACGAGGGTATGCAGGATGAAGAGGGGGATGAGGATGCCGAACGACCAGGCCATGTAGCCGAAGAAGGCGGGCATGGGGACTTTGCGCTGTTCGGCGATGGCTTTGACCATGAAGTTGGGGGCGTTACCGATGTAGCTGAGCGCGCCCATGAAGACGGAGCCCATGGAGACGGCCAGGAGGGTGTGGAAGAGGTGGCCGTTCATGAGGACGTGGGGGTCGCCGCCGGCGAGGTTGAAGAAGACGAGGTAGGTGGGGGCGTTGTCGAGGAAGGCGGACAACATGCCGGACATCCAGAAATACATGGTGTTGACGGGGTTGCCCGCGCTGTCGTGGACGAGGGCGACGAGGCCGGCCATCGCGCCGTGTTCACCGGCTTTGAGGATGGCGAGGACGGGGGCGATGGTGATGAAGATGCCGAGGAAGAGTTTGCCGACTTCGGTGATGGGATCCCAGTTGAACTCGTTGCCGGTGCGGACTTGTTTGGGGGTAATTTTCAGGGAAATCAGGGTGATGGCGAGCAGGAGGCCGTCGCGCACGAGGTTTTGCAGTTCGTAGTGGCTGCCGAGGATGTCGAAGGAGACGCCGGGTTTCCAGATGCCGGAGAGCAGCACGGCACCGACGATGGCGGCCAGGAGGAAGAAGTTGCGTTTGCCGTGGATTTTCAATGCGCTGTCGGGGCTGGGGTCGCGCGGCAGGATTTCGTCTTCGAGGGCGTAGTAGTGGCGGTCGATGAAGTAGAACAGGGTGAGCAGCACGGTCGCGCTGATGAGGACGGGCGGCAGCATGTGCTCCACCGTCCAGCCGAAGTCCACGCCTTTCAGGAAGCCGAGGAAGAGGGGAGGGTCGCCCAGCGGGGTGAGGCCGCCGCCGATGTTGGCGACGAGGAAGATGAAGAAGACGACGCTGTGGACGCGGTGTTTGCGGTTGTCGTTGGCTTTGAGCAGCGGGCGGATCATGAGCATGGCCGCGCCGGTGGTGCCCATGACCGAGGCCAAGAGCGTGCCGATGGCGAGGATGGCGGTGTTGGTTTTCGGCGAGCCGTGCAGGTTGCCCCACACGAGGATGCCGCCGGAGACGGTATATAAGGCCAGCAGCAGCAGGATGAAGGGGATGTATTCTTCCACCAGGGCGTGGACGACGGTGCCGACGCCCGCGCCGAAGCCGTAAACGAGGGTGAAGGGGATGAGGAACAGCAGTGTCCACATGGCGGTGATTTTGCCGAAGTGGTGGTGCCAGATGTGGGCGAAAAAGAGCGGGCCGGTGGCGATGGAGAGTAGGATGAGGACGAAGGGTATGCCCCAAAACAGGCTGAGCTGCGCGCCGTCGGGCGTGGCGGCAAGGGCGGCGGCGGGGGCGCAGAGGAGGGCGGGAAAGAGCAGTTGGCGCATTTTGACGTGCATTTGATGTTCCTTTTTTATTCTGATGGGGTTGGCGGCCTGCCTTATCCGTATCCGTCTTTCAGAAACGCCATCCCTGCGTTTATGCTCCGAAGGAGTGCAGGAGGGGACGGCCTTTCGTGTTTTCAGACGGCCTTTAAGCCGTGCAAACGGGTGCGGATAATGGAAAACCGTTTTGATTGTAACGGAAAACGGCACAGGGCGGAATGCGCGGGTGGGCGGAGGTTTTCAGACGGCCTGCCGTTTTTATCGGGAAAACGGCGTTCGCCGGACGGGAAACGCGCACGCCGCAGGGTGGTACTTTTAACATTTGTATATTTGGGCATTCGGCGGCAGAGGCCGTCTGAAAAGAAGAGCGTTAAGGTCGAGTTTGCCTGAAAGAAAGCAGCAAATTGCGGAAGGCGTTGGGGTCTTTGATAAAGGTCATTTCGCCCTCCTGCGGGAAGTGGAAATCCAGCAGGCGGGAAACCCAGAAGCGGACGCAGGCGGCACGCTGCGCGGTGGGAAAATAAGCGCGTTCGACGGCGGACGGCACTCGGACGCTTTCATAACCGCGCATAAAAGCAGCGGCGCGTTCTGCATCCAACAGATTGTCGGCGGTACGCGCCCAGTCGTTCACGGCGATGGCGAGGTCGTACATAAAACAGCCGTCGCAGGCGTAATAGAAGTCGATAAAGCCGGCCACCGCGCTGCCGTCGAGCAATACGTTGTCTTTAAAAAGGTCGGCATGGATGATGCCGCGCGGCAGGCCGGTGTCGGGGTGGGTGTCCAAATAGGCGATTTCGTCGGCCAGCAGCTTCGCGTCGTCTCCGTCCAAAACGGGAAACAGCTTTTGCGCCGATTCGTGCCACCAGCGGACATGGCGCGGATTTTCCATGTGCATGGGGAAACTTTGTCCGTCAAGGTGCATTTTCGCCAGCATCGCGCCGGTGTTGAAACACTGTTCCGTCGTCGGGCAGCCGGTGTCCGCGCCGCTCAGGCAGGTAACCAGACAGGCGGGTTTGCCCGCCAATACCGAATCGAAACGCCCGTCGCGCCGCGCAACCGGAGCGGGGCAGGCTACTCCGTTGCTGCTGAGGTGCTGTTTCAGCAACAGGAAAAACGGCAGCTCCTCCTGCCGCAGCACTTCAAAAAGCGTCAGCACATAACGGCCGGAGGTGGTGTCGAGAAAATAATTGCTGTTGGTAACGCCCTGCGCAATGCCCGTCAGCGAAACAAACGAGCCCAAATCATAGTCGGCAAGGAAGATGCGCATTTCGTCGTCGGAAACGCTGGTGTAAACAGACATAGTTCGCGCCTATTCTATTTTGGAGATTTAATCTAAGGGTGTGCCGCAAAACGGCGCATCATATCAAAATAACAATAGGCTGGATATGCGGCGCAAAGGCTTTTCAGACGGCCTCTTAAAGCCTTTCACCTGCCTTTGCCCGTTTTTTCCAAAACAAAATTTCCTTTTCTGCCAAGGCAATGCCGTTTTCCCCCGAAATATCCCCGCTGCAAGGCTTGACCTGAAATTCCCGTTCCCGTATAGTTCGCGTCTTCGCTGCTTCGGCGGCACAGTTCTTTAACAAAACGATTACCGATAAGTGTGGGTGCGCGAGCCCCGCACTGCGACAAAAACAGACAGAGACAAACATTTGTTTCCTGTCGGTTTCTTTGAAGCGGACCAGAAGTTGAATAAGTTAGAGATTGAACATAAGAGTTTGATCCTGGCTCAGATTGAACGCTGGCGGCATGCTTTACACATGCAAGTCGGACGGCAGCACAGAGAAGCTTGCTTCTTGGGTGGCGAGTGGCGAACGGGTGAGTAACGCATCGGAACGTACCGAGTAATGGGGGATAACTGTCCGAAAGGACAGCTAATACCGCATACGCCCTGAGGGGGAAAGCGGGGGATCTTAGGACCTCGCGTTATTCGAGCGGCCGATGTCTGATTAGCTGGTTGGCGGGGTAAAGGCCCACCAAGGCGACGATCAGTAGCGGGTCTGAGAGGATGATCCGCCACACTGGGACTGAGACACGGCCCAGACTCCTACGGGAGGCAGCAGTGGGGAATTTTGGACAATGGGCGCAAGCCTGATCCAGCCATGCCGCGTGTCTGAAGAAGGCCTTCGGGTTGTAAAGGACTTTTGTCAGGGAAGAAAAGGGGCATGTTAATACCGTGCTCTGATGACGGTACCTGAAGAATAAGCACCGGCTAACTACGTGCCAGCAGCCGCGGTAATACGTAGGGTGCGAGCGTTAATCGGAATTACTGGGCGTAAAGCGGGCGCAGACGGTTACTTAAGCGGGATGTGAAATCCCCGGGCTCAACCCGGGAACTGCGTTCCGAACTGGGTGGCTAGAGTGTGTCAGAGGGGGGTAGAATTCCACGTGTAGCAGTGAAATGCGTAGAGATGTGGAGGAATACCGATGGCGAAGGCAGCCCCCTGGGATAACACTGACGTTCATGCCCGAAAGCGTGGGTAGCAAACAGGATTAGATACCCTGGTAGTCCACGCCCTAAACGATGTCGATTAGCTGTTGGGGCACTTGATGCCTTAGTAGCGTAGCTAACGCGTGAAATCGACCGCCTGGGGAGTACGGTCGCAAGATTAAAACTCAAAGGAATTGACGGGGACCCGCACAAGCGGTGGATGATGTGGATTAATTCGATGCAACGCGAAGAACCTTACCTGGTCTTGACATGTACGGAACCTTCCAGAGACGGAAGGGTGCCTTCGGGAGCCGTAACACAGGTGCTGCATGGCTGTCGTCAGCTCGTGTCGTGAGATGTTGGGTTAAGTCCCGCAACGAGCGCAACCCTTGTCATTAGTTGCCATCATTTGGTTGGGCACTCTAATGAGACTGCCGGTGACAAACCGGAGGAAGGTGGGGATGACGTCAAGTCCTCATGGCCCTTATGACCAGGGCTTCACACGTCATACAATGGTCGGTACAGAGGGTAGCCAAGCCGCGAGGCGGAGCCAATCCCAGAAAACCGATCGTAGTCCGGATTGCACTCTGCAACTCGAGTGCATGAAGTCGGAATCGCTAGTAATCGCAGGTCAGCATACTGCGGTGAATACGTTCCCGGGTCTTGTACACACCGCCCGTCACACCATGGGAGTGGGGGATACCAGAAGCAGGTAGGCTAACCGCAAGGGGGCCGCTTGCCACGGTATGCTTCATGACTGGGGTGAAGTCGTAACAAGGTAGCCGTAGGGGAACCTGCGGCTGGATCACCTCCTTTCTAGAGAAAAGGGCTTGGCACCCACACTTATCGGTAATCGGACAGAGCGTTACAAAGGGTTTGTAGCTCAGGTGGTTAGAGCACACGCTTGATAAGCGTGGGGTCGTAGGTTCAAGTCCTACCAGACCCACCAGCGAACATCCGGGGGCATAGCTCAGTTGGTAGAGCACCTGCTTTGCAAGCAGGGGGTCATCGGTTCGATCCCGTTTGCCTCCACCAAGATTTTCAAATTAAAGCGAATTAAACAGAAAGCAAATTGTTGGAAAGTAAAACATACCGGCAATTTGCAAGAGAAACATTCTAAATAGTTTATTTTAATTTGCGAATCAAAACGCATCGATCTTTAACAAATTGGAAAGCCGAAATCAACAAACAAAGACACTGAGGTTTTATCAGAACTACCAAACAGTTCGAAATAAAGCCCAGTAATTTGGGTGATGATTGTATCGACTTAATCCCGAGACACAAAAGGCGGGATTAAGACACAACAAGCAGTAAGCTTTATCAAAGTAGAGGCCTTAAGGTGCCAAGCTAGTCAACGGCAAAGTACCGAAGTCAGAAAGGTACTTCAAATGATAGAGTCAAGTGAATAAGTGCATCAGGTGGATGCCTTGGCGATGATAGGCGACGAAGGACGTGTAAGCCTGCGAAAAGCATCGGGGAGCTGGCAATAAAGCTATGATCCGGTGATGTCCGAATGGGGAAACCCACCTCTTAGGAGGTATCCTTGTCCGAATACATAGGGCAAGAGAAGCGAACCCGGAGAACTGAACCATCTAAGTACCCGGAGGAAAAGAAATCAACCGAGATTCCGCAAGTAGTGGCGAGCGAACGCGGAGGAGCCTGTATACGATAGCCGAACTGTTAGAAGAAAGAATTGGAAACTTCTGCCATAGCGGGTGATAGCCCCGTATTCGAAAACAGATTGGTGGTACTAGGTATACGACAAGTAGGGCGGGACACGTGAAATCCTGTCTGAAGATGGGGGGACCATCCTCCAAGGCTAAATACTCATCATCGACCGATAGTGAACCAGTACCGTGAGGGAAAGGCGAAAAGAACCCCGGGAGGGGAGTGAAATAGAACCTGAAACCTGATGCATACAAACAGTGGGAGCGGAATAATTCCGTGACTGCGTACCTTTTGTATAATGGGTCAACGACTTACATTCAGTAGCGAGCTTAACCGGATAGGGGAGGCGCAGGGAAACCGAGTCTTAATAGGGCGATCAGTTGCTGGGTGTAGACCCGAAACCGAGTGATCTATCCATGGCCAGGATGAAGGTGCCGTAACAGGTACTGGAGGTCCGAACCCACGCATGTTGCAAAATGCGGGGATGAGCTGTGGATAGGGGTGAAAGGCTAAACAAACTCGGAGATAGCTGGTTCTCCCCGAAAACTATTTAGGTAGTGCCTCGAGCTAGACACTGATGGGGGTAAAGCACTGTTATGGCTAGGGGGTCATTGCGACTTACCAACCCATGGCAAACTAAGAATACCATCAAGTGGTTCCTCGGGAGACAGACAGCGGGTGCTAACGTCCGTTGTCAAGAGGGAAACAACCCAGACCGCCGGCTAAGGTCCCAAATGACAGATTAAGTGGTAAACGAAGTGGGAAGGCCCAGACAGCCAGGATGTTGGCTTAGAAGCAGCCATCATTTAAAGAAAGCGTAATAGCTCACTGGTCGAGTCGTCCTGCGCGGAAGATGTAACGGGGCTCAAATCTGTAACCGAAGCCGCGGATGCCGCAAGGCATGGTAGGGGAGCGTTCTGTAGGCCTGAGAAGGTGTATCGTAAGGTATGCTGGAGGTATCAGAAGTGCGAATGTTGACATGAGTAGCGATAAAGCGGGTGAAAAGCCCGCTCGCCGAAAGCCCAAGGTTTCCTACGCAACGTTCATCGGCGTAGGGTGAGTCGGCCCCTAAGGCGAGGCAGAAATGCGTAGTCGATGGGAAACGGGTTAATATTCCCGTACTTTGATTCAATGCGATGTGGGGACGGAGAAGGTTAGGTCAGCAAACTGTTGGAATAGTTTGTTCAAGCCGGTAGGTGGAAGACTCAGGCAAATCCGGGTCTTCATAACACCGAGAAGTGATAACGAGCATCTACGGATGCGAAGTGACCGATACCACGCTTCCAGGAAAAGCCACTAAGCTTCAGTTGGATCAGAACCGTACCGCAAACCGACACAGGTGGGCAGGATGAGAATTCTAAGGCGCTTGAGAGAACTCGGGAGAAGGAACTCGGCAAATTGATACCGTAACTTCGGGAGAAGGTATGCCCTCTAATGTGAAAGACTTGCTCTGTAAGCATAGGAGGGTCGCAGAGAATCGGTGGCTGCGACTGTTTATTAAAAACACAGCACTCTGCTAACACGAAAGTGGACGTATAGGGTGTGACGCCTGCCCGGTGCTGGAAGGTTAATTGAAGATGTGAGAGCATCGGATCGAAGCCCCAGTAAACGGCGGCCGTAACTATAACGGTCCTAAGGTAGCGAAATTCCTTGTCGGGTAAGTTCCGACCCGCACGAATGGCGTAACGATGGCCACACTGTCTCCTCCCGAGACTCAGCGAAGTTGAAGTGGTTGTGAAGATGCAATCTACCCGCTGCTAGACGGAAAGACCCCGTGAACCTTTACTGTAGCTTTGCATTGGACTTTGAAGTCACTTGTGTAGGATAGGTGGGAGGCTTGGAAGCAGAAACGCCAGTTTCTGCGGAGCCGTCCTTGAAATACCACCCTGGTGGCTTTGAGGTTCTAACCCAGACCCGTGATCCGGGTCGGGGACCGTGCATGGTAGGCAGTTTGACTGGGGCGGTCTCCTCCCAAAGAGTAACGGAGGAGTTCGAAGGTTACCTAGGTCCGGTCGGAAATCGGACTGATAGTGCAATGGCAAAAGGTAGCTTAACTGCGAGACCGACAAGTCGAGCAGGTGCGAAAGCAGGACATAGTGATCCGGTGGTTCTGTATGGAAGGGCCATCGCTCAACGGATAAAAGGTACTCCGGGGATAACAGGCTGATTCCGCCCAAGAGTCCATATCGACGGCGGAGTTTGGCACCTCGATGTCGGCTCATCACATCCTGGGGCTGTAGTCGGTCCCAAGGGTATGGCTGTTCGCCATTTAAAGTGGTACGTGAGCTGGGTTTAAAACGTCGTGAGACAGTTTGGTCCCTATCTGCAGTGGGCGTTGGAAGTTTGACGGGGGCTGCTCCTAGTACGAGAGGACCGGAGTGGACGAACCTCTGGTGTACCGGTTGTGACGCCAGTCGCATCGCCGGGTAGCTAAGTTCGGAAGAGATAAGCGCTGAAAGCATCTAAGCGCGAAACTCGCCTGAAGATGAGACTTCCCTGGGGATTTAATCCTCCTAAAGAGCCGTTCGAGACCAGGACGTTGATAGGCAGGGTGTGGAAGCGCGGTAACGCGTGAAGCTGACCTGTACTAATTGCTCGTGAGGCTTGACTCTATCATTTGAAGGACTTTGCTTCTTTGAAGATAATGCTTGCATAGGACTTGTTCCGATATGTTCATCACAGTTGATACGCCGCAAAAGACGGATGTCTTGCTGCGGCCGGCTTTGCCGATTTGACAGTTTCAGTCTGGCGGCCACAGCGGTTTGGTCCCACTCCTTCCCATCCCGAACAGGACAGTGAAACGAACCAGCGCCGATGATAGTGTGGATTCCCATGCGAAAGTAGGTCACTGCCAGACACCTATTGCAAACCCCGCCAAAGTGGCGGGGTTTTTGTTTGGCCGGAAAACGGATCTGTATCTCGGATGCCGTTGTACGGTATGTTGCGGCGTAACCGGCTTGCCTGTTATGTCATTCTTGATTATGATACCTGCTCTTTATATTTAATCCTTTATTTTTAACGGAAGGGACACTATGGATTTGAAGAAATCTTTGTTCGGCCTTTTGGCTTACGGTGTGGCGGCCTGGGTGGCGGCTGCGGTGAATATCAATACGGCGACGGCCGAAGAGCTCAAAGCGCTGCCGGGTATCGGCCAGGCGAAGGCGCAGGCGATTGTGGACTACCGTAAGGAGAACGGCGCGTTCAAGTCGGTGGACGATTTGAAGAAGGTCAAGGGTATCGGCGACGGTATCCTGGGCAAGCTGAAAGACCAGGCGACGGTCGGCGGTGCCGCCAATGCCAAACCGGTCAAACCGGCCGTGCCAACTACAGCCGCGCCCGCAGCAGCAGTGAAAAAGTAGGGCGCAAAACGGAGGATGCCCCGTCCGCAGACGGGTGGGGCTGCAAGACAAAGGCCGGCGGTATGCCGGCTTCGCTTTTGCCCGGTGCGGGCTTGTCCGCCTGCGGGCGGGTCGTGTCCTTCCCAGGCTTGCGGTACAATACAGGCCGTCTGAAACCGTGGAAAGACCGGTAGGTAAAAGGCCGTCTGTTTTGCAGACGGCCTTTCAGGTAAGCTGTTTCCAAAAAATACTGTTCGGATGCCGCTTTTATTCCCGTATGCGGACGCAGCACAGCTTTAATCCAGTTTTTTAAAATGGCGGCGGCGTTCCAGTTCACTCAGGTAGCGTTTGCGCAGGCGGATCGATTGGGGCGTGATTTCAACGAGTTCGTCATCGTCGATAAACTCAACCGCGCCTTCCAGCGTCAGCTTAATCGGCGTAGTCAGGCGCACGGCTTCATCGGTGCCGCTGGCGCGGATGTTGGTGAGTTTTTTACCTTTGAGCGGGTTGACCACCAAATCGTTGTCGCGGCTGTGGATGCCGATAATCATGCCTTCGTAGATTTTGTCGTTGGGCGATACGAACATACGGCCGCGGTCTTCCAGATTCCATAAGGCATAGGCGACGGCTTCGCCTTGCTCTTGGGAAATCAGTACGCCGTTGTGGCGGCCGGGCATATCGGGTTTCACAGGCGCGTAGTCGTCGAATACATGGCTCATCAGGCCGACGCCGCGCGTCAGGGTCATGAATTCGCCTTGGAAACCGATTAAGCCGCGCGCAGGAATATGGTATTCGAGGCGGGTACGGCCGTTGCCGTCGCTTTCCATATTAGTCAGTTCGCCGCGGCGGCGGCCGAGTTCTTCCATTACCGCGCCTTGGTTATCGTCGGGTACGTCAACGGTGAGGTTTTCATACGGCTCGCATTTTTGGCCGTCAATCTCGCGGAACACCACGCGCGGTTTGCCCACAGCCAGCTCGTAGCCTTCGCGACGCATGTTTTCCAGCAAAATGGTGAGGTGCAGCTCGCCGCGGCCGGACACGCGGAACACGTCGGCATCGGCGGTGTCTTCCACGCGCAGGGCGACGTTGGTGAGCAATTCTTTTTGCAGGCGGTCGCGGATTTGGCGGCTGGTTACAAACTTGCCTTCTGTGCCTGCCAGCGGGCTGGTGTTGACCATAAAGTCCATCGTCAGCGTCGGCTCGTCCACGCTCAACATCGGCAAGCCTTTGGGGTTTTCTTTGTCGGAAATGGTTACGCCGATACCGATGTCTTCAATACCGGAAATAATCACGATGTCGCCCGCCTCGGCTTCTTCCAGCGGCACGCGCTCCAAGCCTTTGAAGCCCAAAAGCTGGTTGATTCGGCCTTGCGCGACCTGCTGCTCGTGGTTCATCACGGCAACAACTTGGCCGGGTTTGATACGGCCGTTCAAAATGCGGCCGATACCGAGGCGGCCGGTGTAGTTGTCGTAGTCGAGTTGGGAAATTTGCAGTTGCAGCGTTTCGTCCGCGCTGCCGCTCGGTGCAGGCGTGTGTTTTAAGATGGTGTCGAACAGCGGACGCATGTCGTTGCTTTCGTCTTCTTCGTTGAGTTTGGCAAAGCCGGAGAGGCCGGAGGCGTACACAATGGGGAAATCGAGCTGCTCTTCGGTGGCGCCGAGGTTGTCGAACAAATCAAATGTCTGGTCGATTACCCAGCTGGCGCGGGCGGTGGGTTTGTCGATTTTGTTAATCACCACAATGGGTTTCAAGCCTAGCGCGAGGGCTTTTTTGGTAACGAAGCGGGTTTGCGGCATCGGGCCTTCCTGCGCGTCCACCAGCAGCACCACGCAGTCGACCATGCCCAATACGCGCTCCACTTCGCCGCCGAAGTCGGCGTGTCCCGGCGTATCGACGATGTTGATGTGGTAGCCCTCGTAATCGATGGCGGTGTTTTTGGCGAGAATGGTAATGCCGCGTTCTTTTTCGAGATCGTTGCTGTCCATCACGCGCTCGTCTACCTGCTGGTTGGCGCGGAAGGTGCCGGACTGGCGCAGAAGCTGGTCGACCAGCGTGGTTTTGCCGTGGTCGACGTGGGCGATGATGGCGATGTTGCGGATTTGTTTCATGATTTTATTTGCTATCTGGATTCGGAAAACTGCGCATTATAGCACCGTGGCGCAGAGCGGGCGGACTTTTGCCGTGTTGCGGGAATGGCGGGGTTATTAAGTTAAACTATGTAAATTACAAAACCTATTGAGAGCATTTATTAGTATTGACCTGCTTAAAAAACCATTGCAAACAATCCGATATTTTCAGACGGTCTCAAAAACACGGCAGGGCTACGCTCGATAATTGTTTGTATTTTAAAAGGAAAGTTGCATTTCACTTTGCCGCTGCTAGAATGCGCCCAGTTTCAAAAAAACGCAGCGCAAGCGGCAGAGGCGCAAAATACTGAATCCAAACCACCACATTTAGTCTGATTAATCAACCAATAAAAAGGAAAGCAAAATGAAAGGCGATAAAGCTGTCATCGATTATATGAATGAACTTCTGGCTGGCGAGCTGGCCGCGCGCGACCAGTATTTCATCCACTCGCGCATGTATGCCGAATGGGGCTACAACAAACTTTTCGAGCGTCTGGGTCATGAAATGACCGAAGAAACCGAGCACGCCGAGCAGTTCATCCGCCGCATCCTGATGCTGGAAGGCACGCCCAATATGGTGCCCACCGCGCTGAACATCGGCACCGACCTGCCCTCCATGCTCAAAGCCGACCTCAACACCGAGCTGGAAGTGCGCGCCGCCCTGAAAAAAGGCATCAAACTGTGCGAGGAAAAACAAGACTACGTTACCCGCGACATCATGGTCAAACAGCTGGCCGACACCGAAGAAGACCACGCGCACTGGCTCGAACAGCAGCTGCGCCTGATCGAGCTGATGGGTTTGGAAAACTACACCCAGAGCCAGCTCTAAGCAGCCGCGCAGAAAGGACAAAACATGCAAGGCGACCGCACCGTCATCCGCGGGCTGAACAAAAACCTCGGCCTGCTTTTGGTAACCATCAACCAATATTTCCTCCACGCCCGCATCCTGAAAAACTGGGGGCTGGAAGAATTGTCGGAACACTTCTACAAACAGTCCATCCGCGAGATGAAATCGGCCGACGCGCTGATCGAGCGCATCCTGCTGCTTGAAGGGCTGCCCAACCTGCAAGAGCTGGGCAAGCTGCTGATTGGCGAAAACACCGCCGAAATCATCAAGTGCGACCTGGCCAAAGAAGAGGAAAAACACGCCGAGCTGGCCGCCGCCATCGCCCTGTGCGAAGCGCAGCAGGATTATGTCAGCCGCGCGTTGCTGGAAAAACAGAAAGACATCAACGAAGAGCACATCGACTGGCTGGAAACCCAGCAGGAACTGATTGTCAAAATGGGCTTGGAAAACTACCTCCAATCCGGGGCGCAAGAGGACTAAGGCGGGACACACCGCCGCTGCAAGCCACTACCGCAAAAGCAGCACCCAGCACCCGCTCACGGCATACCGCAAAACGGTATGCCGTTTTTTCTGCATCGCGGAACAACACAAAAATATCCATCCTGCTGTTTGCACGACACAGCCTGCTTCGCATGCCGCACTTGCGTTGTCGGTGAAATCCCTGATTTTGTGTTGTTTTACTATTAAGAGGCCGTCTGAAAACCGTGTTTTACAGTTTTCAGACGGCCTCTTCGCCTTTAACCGTTAAAAATGAAACAGCACCAAACTCAGCGCGATGACCGCCATGCCCGAAGTCAGGCCGTACACGGTTTCGTGGCCGTCTGAATAGCGTTTGGCGGCGGGCAGCAGCTCGTCCAGCGCGAGAAAGACCATCACGCCGGCGATGACGCCGAACACTGCGCCGAACACGGGCGGCGACAGAAAGGGTTTCAGAAACGCATATCCAAGCACCGCGCCCAGCGGTTCGGCCAGCCCCGAGGCGAGGCAGGCGAGCACGGTTTTGCTGCGGCTGCGGGTGGCGAAATACACCGGCGCGGCGATGGAAATGCCTTCGGGGATGTTGTGGATGGCAATCGCCAGCGCGAGCGGCAGGCCGACGGCGGGGTTTTCCAGCGTGGCGAAAAAGGTGGCCAGCCCTTCGGGGAAGTTGTGCGCGGTAATGGCGAGGGCGGCCATCATGCCGACGCGGGCGATGTGGCGGCGTTTGTTTTCCTGAAAGGCGGGGGCGTGCGGGTCGAGCGTTTCGTGCGGGTTGGGGATAACGCGGTCGATCAAGGCGATGGCGGCCAGTCCGGCGAGAAAGGCGAGGGTGGCGGCGGAGAAGCCGTGCTGCTGGCCGTATGCCTGCGCGAAGGCTTCGCTTGATTTGGAAAAAATCTCGGTGAGCGAGACATACACCATCGCGCCGCCGGCAAAGGCCAGCCCGAAGGAGAGCACGCGCGGGTTGGGCGTTTTGGAAAAAATCACCATCGCGCTGCCGAGCACGGTGAAAAGTCCGGCGGCGGCGGCGATGGCGAAGGCAGTGAACAGGTGGGGCAGGGCGGTCATGGCGGGTGTCCGTCAAAAATTGCGTATAGTATTACCTTTAATAACTAATATCAACCATTATCCAAATCAAGAACACCCCCTTGCAGCGAAAGCGCGGGGGCTGTTCCGGCATCGGGCAGAACGACACAGACAAACGACAGAGGCCGTCTGAAAAACGGGTTTCGATGCAGCCGAACCCTGTTTTCAGACAGCCTTTTCTGCCGCATGGGGCGTTTTCGTGTAATTAAAACGCCTAGGGGCTGTTGACAATCAGCCCTGCGGCGGTGTTTTTGGCAAAAAACACCCGCCTGCCGCGTCAAAAATGCTCGCAAGGTGTCCAACCTTGCTGCGCTTTTTTCCTTGCATTCGGGTATTTTTTACTCAAAAAACCGCTCGCAAGCTGAATGTCAACAGCCCCTAGGGAACGGCCATATCCGCCATGTTATGCGTGAAAATTTGTATCTTTGTGTTTATATATTGTTAAAACTCCGCTATAATACACCCAATCAAACAAGAATCAGTCCGACATTGAATCGGCAAGCCAACGCTCTGCAAGGACAATCTCCATGAAAAACAACCGCCTTTCCCTGATCTCCGTCTGCCTGGACCTTATCGGCACATCACAAGCCGCACCGCTTTCCTCGCCCGATCAGCCCGCCGAATCTTCCGCGCTGGACACCGTTGTCGTGCGCGGCGGCGCAAACAAACACGAGTGCGGCCACGACCGCGTTTACACCCGCGAAATCGTCAATCTGTATAAAGGCAAAGAGGAAGTGGAAACCTTCAAGGGCAACACCGTATCCGACTTATTCGGCGGCATGACCGGCGTGTACGGCGGCGCACTCGATCCCAACGTGCGCGGCGTGCAGGGGCAGGGGCGCATCCCCGTAACCATCGACGGCACCGAACAGGCGATTACCGTCTGGCGCGGCATGGCCGGCGCGAGCAACCGCAACTATGTTGATCCGAACATTGTCAGCAGCGTGTATGTGGAAAAAGGCCCGTCGTTCAACCGCGATGTGAAAAGCGGCATCGGCGGCTCGGTGGCGATGAAAACCATAGACGCGGACGACATTGTCCCCGAAGGGCAAAAATACAGCTTGGAAGTCAAGGCCGAAACCAGCACCAATTCCGTTACCCCGCGCCGCGCGGTATATGCCGAAAATGTCGATTACCGCACGCTCGAACATCCCGAATACTCCACACTCGGCATGTGGCGTTTTTTCCTCGACCCTTCCGACCGGACCGCCTGGATCCGCGTTTCAGCGGCAAAAACACATTCGGCAACGACAGAGCCCACTGCATCGCCGCCGGCACGAAGCAGCAGGATTTCGATGCCATGATTGCCTATGCCTACCGCAAAAAAGGCAACTATTTTTCCGGCAAAAAAGGCGCGGAAGCCTACGGCTACCTTGATCCAGACCCGCAGAAAAACGTTGAGAAAAACCTCGAACGCCTGGGCGGCGACATCAACAACGTCTCGCCCAAAACCACCGCCGTCGGCCTGTTTTACGTACCGGGCGGAGAAGTGGCCAATACTTCTTTGGAAACAAAATCATGGCTGGGCAAATTCACCTACCGCCTGCCGGCGCGGGCGGCAAAGCCTGAAATTCGGCATAAGGCTGACCAACACCCGCTTTGGCGAAGTCATGCCTTCGCGCATTCTCAGCGGCAGCGGCTTTCAGGGCGACAATTACGCCATTATGTGCAAGATTGCCGAATGGCCGCAGGCATGGGTCAAACAACACGCCTACAATATCGATTACACATGGAAACCGCAAAACAGCCGCTGGCTAGACCTGCAAGCCTCGCTGTGGGCGACGCGCACCAAATCCAAAACCAACTCCGCAGGCGGCGTGCCCGGCGATGTTGCCTGGTTTGACAACAACTGGGACGGCGACTGCATCGGCTGGCTCTATGGCGGCACAGGAACACGCCCCCGCGCGCAAGACGGCCTGCCCAATACCAACGGCCGCTTCAATACCCGCCAAGGCCAAGCCCTGTATGCCGCCAACAACCGCAACGGTCTTACCGTTTCCAACAAAATGAAACTCAATGACAAGCTGCAACTGACCCTATCGGGCGACTACCAAACCGAAAAACTGCGCAGCCGCAACGAATTTGCCGACTTCTTTTTCGGTTACGACACCAACAATCCCGAAAACATCCAGCCCAACCTGTTTCTTGACCAAATCGCCTATCCGCGCAACGGCAGGCGGCGCGAGTTCAACCTTGCCTTCAATTTCCGCTTTGAACCGCGCTCGTGGCTCACCCTGACCGCAGGCGCACGCTATACCCGCTTCAATATTTGGGACGACAACGTCAGAAAATTCATCGACAACGGCGGCATCCTGCAAGCCAACCGTGGCGTTACCTATACAGACATCAAACAAGTGGCCTCGCAAGAAGACTATCGACGCTATCTGGAAGCCAAAAAACGGATAGACGAAGCAGCGCGCAACAGGATTTCAGCAAAATTTCAGACCAAACCCAGGCCGACTACGACAAAATTTCCCCAGACGAGCGCGGCGTGCCTTATTTAGCGGATACAGTGGTTTTAAATTGGGAGAAAGACCGGTACGGCAAACTCCATTCCGCCGAACATCCCCTGCTTGCCCGATCCGCCGAGCTTGGCGCAAGCATCCCCAACCCCGCCTACGACGCAAACAACACCGACAGCCCCCGTTATGTGCAACGTTATGATTTGAGTTCGATAAACGGCACACAAGCCCTGGAAACCCCGCTTACCGCCGAAGAACAACGCCGCGCCCTCAAACAAAGCGCGGGCGGCTGGGCACCCGCCGCTTCCGTAACCCTCAACCTCACCGACAACGCCCGCGCCTACCTTCGCTATACCGAAACCCTGCGCTATCCCAGCATTTTCGAGGGCACCTACGGCCTCAACATCAGCCCGCGCGGCAGCGACTTTGCCGCCTCCCAAACCCGCTACGGCTACCTGTGGAAACCCGAGCGCGGCAAAAACATCGAAATCGGCTACATCCACGACCTCACCGCCCTGTTCCCCAAAATGCGTAAAGCCGATTTCCGTGTCAACTATTTCCACAACACCACCAAAAACATCATCGACCGCAACGAAAACCTCGAATTCGAGCAGTACGACAAACAAACCCGCACCGGCGCGGAACTCTCCGCCCTCTTCGACAGCGGCAGATACTACGGCAGCCTCGGCGTATTGCGTAACATCCGCAACGAAGTCTGCGACGACGGCGCAAGTTTCCACAACTACCTGCAAGAGCTCGTCCTGCTCGACCGCATCGCCGACAACAAAGGGCAGGGCAGCTTCGCACGCGTGCCCCAATGCTTCCCCGGCGGCGTCAACCGAGAAGGCTTCCTCGTTACCATGCAACAGCCGCGCTGGTCGGTAGACGCCGAACTCGGCGCACGGCTCAAAGGCGGCAAAATCGAATTCGGCACACGCTTCCATTGGCACAACGCGCCGCATAAAACCCGCGCTCCGGCATGGAACGGCTTTATCGACTCGGCCAAAGGCCACTTCCAAACGCCGGACAGACAAAATGCCCTTGCAATCGAACTGGACGCGTCCCGAAACGCAGATCTCACCTGGGCGGCCGTCGCCACCATTGATGCCTACCTGCGCTACCGCATCAGCAAAAACCTCACCGCCGAAATCGTCGGCACCAACCTCACCGACCGCTACTACATGGATCCGTTCAGCCGCTCCTACATGCCCGCCCCGGGCGAACTTTCAGGATTGGCATTACCGGCAAATGGTAAAAACGGCAAAAGGCCGTCTGAAAAAATACATTTTCAGACGGCCTGTTCCTATTTCGCCCATGCCGAACCAAACGTAGGGTGTGTCGCCCCAAGGCGACGCACGCGTTCTCTGCCGCTCAATGCATCCCTGTCTTGCCTCCCAACCCGAAACCGCGTGCGTGGCTTGCGCCACACTCCCTGCCTCAATGGCAGAGGCCGTCTGAAAACTGCAAAACAGCGGAGTAGTTGTAGGTCGGATACTTGTATCCGACATCCCACGCGGCAGAATGATCCTGCGGGAAAATGTCGGATTTGAGAATCCGACCTGCAACACTGCGCTTTCAGACGGCCTCCCGTTTCCGCCAAACCAAAAGCCGCGTGCATATCTTGCGCCGCATACCCTGCCTGAACGCCAAAGGCCGTCTGAAAACCCGTTTTACAGGTTTTCAGACGGCCTGAGACCTTTGCAAAAAAGCCTTTCCCCCAACAGCCGAAACCCAAACACAGGTTTTCGGCTGTTTTCGCCCCAAATCACTCCTGATTTTACCCAAATACCCCCTTAATCCTCCCCGGATACCTGATAATCAGGCATCCGGGCCGCCTTTTAGGCGCAAACAGGCACACTTAGCCTGTTAGCCGCTTTCAACAGGTTCAAACACATTGCCTTCAGATGGCTTTGCGCACTCACTTTGAGCAGCCCGAAATAGGCTGCCCGGGCGTAGCGGAATTTACGGTGCAGCGTACCGAAGCTCTGTTCGACCACATAACGGGTTTTCGACAAATACCGGTTACGTTTGGTTTGCGCTTCCGTCAGCGGACGGTTGCGGTGGGCTTTGCGCATAATGCCGTCCAGCAACCGATGCTCTTCCAGATGTTGCCGGTTTTCCGCACTGTCGTAGCCTTTATCGGCATAGACGGTCGTGCCTTCGGCTATCCCTTCCAGCAAAGGCGACAGATGGTTGCACTCATGGGTATTGGCGGGGGTAATGTGCAGTTTCTCGATATAGCCTTCCTCATCGGTGCGGGTATGTTGTTTGTAACCGAGTTTGTAGAGGCCGTTTTTCTTTGTCCAACGGGCATCTTTATCTTTACTCGGTGTGGTTTGGCCGCTGACTTGTCCTTCTTCATCGACTTCTATGGCCTGACGCTGTTTGCTGCCGGCGGTCTGAATAATGGTGGCGTCAATGACGGCGGCGGATGCCTTCTCTACTTTTAGGTTTTTCTCGGCCAGTTGGCGGTTGATCAGTTCCAGCAGTTCGGACAGGGTGTCGTCTTGCGCCAGCCAGTTGCGGTAGCGGCATAAGGTGCTGTAATCGGGGATGCTCAGTTCGTCAAAACGGCAAAACAGGTTGAAGTCGATGCGGGTGATGAGGCTGTGTTCGAGTTCGGGATCGGAGAGGCTGTGCCATTGTCCGAGCAGGACGGCTTTGAACATGGACAGCAGGGGATAGGCGGGACGGCCGCGGTGGTCTCGGAGGTAACGGGTTCTTTGACGATTCAGGTACTGTTCGATCGGTTGCCAATCAATCACTTGATCCAGCTTTAATAGTGGGAAGCGATCGATGTGTTTGGCAATCATGGCTTGTGCGGTTTGCTGAAAGAAGGTGCCCATGAGAAATCCCCTAAATGTCTTGGTGGGAATTTAGGGGATTTGGGGGGGATTTTGCAAAGGTCTCGGCCTCTCTGCCTTATCCGGCGGGCACTTGGCACTCAGTCGCCGATAACGTCCATGCTTTTCTCTTTAAACTGCGTGTCCGGCACTTTGACGATTTTCGGATCGACTTTGCCGATGGCTTTCACGTCCTTGCCCGGGTAGTCGAGCTGGTGCAGGAAGTGGCGGATGCAGTTGAGGCGGGCGCGTTTTTTGTCGTCGGAGCGGATGATGGTCCAGGGCGCGTCGCCGGTGTGGGTGTGGAAGAACATGGCGTTTTTCGCCTCGGTGTAGTCGTCCCAGCGGTCGAGCGACTGGATGTCCACCGGTGAGAGTTTCCAGTGTTTCAAGGGATCGTCGCGGCGGGAGATGAAGCGGCGCAGCTGTTCTTCGCGGGAAACGGAAAACCAGAATTTGAACAGGTGCAGGCCGCTGTTGACCAGCATTCTTTCCAATTCGGGCGCCTGGCGCATAAACAGCAGATACTGCTGCGGGGTGCAGAAGCCCATCACGCGCTCCACGCCTGCGCGGTTGTACCAGGAGCGGTCGAAAAACACCATTTCGCCGGCGGTGGGCAGGTTTTGGATGTAGCGTTGGAAATACCATTGGCCGCGTTCGGTTTCGCTGGGTTTTTCCAGCGCGACCACGCGCGCGCCGCGCGGGTTCAGGTGTTCCATAAAGCGTTTGATGGTGCCGCCCTTGCCCGCCGCGTCGCGGCCTTCAAACAGGCTCACGATGCGCTGGCCGGATTCCTTCACCCAGCTTTGCACTTTCAAAAGCTCGATTTGCAGCGCGGCTTTTTCCTTTTCGTACACGCGCCGGCTCATGCGCAGGCGGTAGGGGTAGTCCTGCGGCAGCGGCGCAGTGCTGGAATCTTCGCCGGAAACTTTGCCCTGGTGTTGCAGCACTTCCTCTTCAAACACCTGCAAGCGGTCTTTGTTTTCGCCCACTTCCACCTGCTCGAAGGGTTTTAACTGACGGTCGGCCATACTTGATCCTTTCGTGGTTTGTTTATGGTTGTTCACGGTGGATTTTACGCGCTTTGACACAAACAAACAAACGCCCGCCACCCTTCAACCAGCTTATAATCCGCGCTTTTTCCCGTTTGACGCCCATGCCCCATTTCGCCCTGCTCGATGACGCGCTGCAAGGCCGCGCCGTGCTTTTCGACAAGCTGCAATACAGCGATTTCCTGTTTTCAGACGGCCTCGACGCCTTGGACGGCCTGCTGCAAAAAGGCTGGGCGCGCGGCCTGCATGTTTTCCTCGCCGCCGACTACGTCTTCGGCCTGCCGCTGCAAAAACTGCCCTCCGAAAACGGCGGCCGCCTCGCCCTGCACTGGTTCGCCGAAAAACGCCCCGCCGATGCCGAAAGCTGGCTGGCGGCAAACGGCGGCGCAGCCCCCGCCGGCATTTCCGCGCCGCGCCCCTCCGTATCCGAAGCCGAATATCTCGCCCGCATCCGCGCCATTCAAGAAGCCATCGCACGCGGCGACTGCTACCAAATCAATTACACCCTGCGCCTGCATCTTCAAGCCTACGGCAGCCCCGCCGCGCTCTACTGCCGCCTGCGCCAACCCGTGCCCTATGCCGCGCTCTGCCGCCTGCCCGATATGCGCGGCGAAGAAACGTGGACATTGTGTTTTTCGCCCGAACTCTTTTTAAACATTCGTTCAGACGGCCTCATCAGCACCGAGCCGATGAAAGGCACAGCCCCGATTTTGGGCGACGGCGGCGACGAAAACCGCGCCCGCGCCCTGCAGGCCGACCCGAAAAACCGCGCCGAAAACGTGATGATTGTCGATCTGCTGCGCAACGACTTGGGTAAAACCGCCGAAACCGGTAGCGTGCGCGTGCCCGAGCCGTTTAAAGTGTCGCGCTTCGGCAGCGTGTGGCAGATGACCAGCCGCATTGAAGCGCAGGCCAAACGCGGCACGACTGCCGCCGACATTTTCCGCGCCGCCTTCCCCTGCGGCAGCATTACCGGCGCACCCAAGCGCAAAAGCATGGAAATCATCGACAGCCTCGAAACCGAGCCGCGCGGCCTGTACACCGGCAGCATCGGCTTTCTCAATCCCTGCGCGGGCGGACTCGGCTTTGAAGGCGTGTTCAACGTTGTTATCCGCACTTTGACGCTGACCCCCGCGCTTTCAGACGACCTTTGGCACGGCGTTTACGGTGTCGGCTCGGGCATCGTTACCGACAGCGACCCGCAGGCCGAATGGCTCGAATGCGGCTGGAAAGCCCGTTTTCTCAACGAGTTGCGCCCCGATTTTGCCGTGTTTGAAACCCTGCGCGTGGAAAACCGGCAATGCGCTTTATTGGAAAGACACTTAGGCCGTCTGAAAACCGCCGCCGAATCGCTCAACCTGCCGCTGCCGCAGGATGGCGAAACGCAAATCCGCGAATGCCTCGCCGCGCTGCCCGACACGCCGCTGCGCGTGAAAATCATGCTGGATGCAGACGGCCTCACCTTCGCACACGCCCCGCTCGCCGAACTGGCCGCGCCGCAAAGCGCGATGGTCTCGCCCGTTGTTCTGCCGCGCCGCGATTGGCTGCGCCGTTTCAAAACCAGCCGCCGCGCCGTGTTTGACGAGGGTTGGCGGGCGGCGGAACGGCAGGGTGCGTTCGACAGCCTGTTTTTCAATTCAGACGGCCTTTTGCTCGAAGGCGGCCGCAGCAATGTGTTCGTCAAACATCGCGGCCGCTGGCTTACGCCCGCTTTGGATTCGGACATCTTAAACGGCGTGATGCGGCAGGAAATTCTGGCAAACCCGCTGCCGTATCTCGGCGCGGACGCGGTAACGGAAGCGCACATCAGCCGCGAAATGTTGGGCGAGGCCGAAGAAATCCGTTTGAGCAACGCCCTGCGCGGCGTGTTCGCCGTGCGTTTGCAGCAGGGCAAAGAGGCCGTCTGAAAAACCAAGGCAGGTTGGATCGAGACCCAACACCCGCGCAAGCTGAAACCTTTGCAAAACCCTGACAGCAGCCCGCAAATCAAAATGCCGTCATTCCCGCGCAGGCGGGAATCTTGGTTGGGACTCAACAATTCTATTGAAAAACAAAATATTGCTTGAATTCCGGCAAGATTCCCGCCTGCGCGGGAATGACGGCATGTTCCGTGATTCCGGGTTTTGCAGAGGTTTCAATCTGCCAATGTTGGGTTTGCAATCCAAGCTACCCGCTGCGGCGCAGAACCGCGTGCGCCGCCTCGGGGCGGCACACCCTGCGGCAGGTTTGGCACAGACGGTGTGGCAGAGAGGCCGTCTGAAAACGCATTACACGGTTTTCAGACGGCCTCTTATTCGGTTCACGCCAGCATCTGCGGCGGGATTCTGCACACGGGCACGGGTTGGATTTTGTGTTGGGCGGCGCGGTTGAGGCGGGTGTAGATGTCGAACACTTCCTGCTCGCGGCCGGTGAAGTCGCTGCGGGTTTTGCCCGCTGCGGCGGCGGCCATGGCGCGTTCGAGTTCGGGGTAGGACGCGCCCATCTGTGCTTCGTCGGTGCGCTCGGTGTCCCACAGGCCGTCGGTGGGCACGGCCTCGCGGATGGCGGGGAGGATGTCGAGGTGCTCGGCCAGCGCGTACACCTGGGTTTTGGTGAGGTCGGCAATCGGGCTGAGATCGACGCCGCCGTCGCCGTATTTGGTGAAAAAGCCCACGCCGAAGTCTTCGATTTTGTTGCCGGTGCCGGCCACGAGCAGGCCGTTTATCTGGGCGTAGTAATACAGGGTGAGCATGCGCAGGCGCGAGCGGCTGTTGGCCAGGGCGAGCTGTTTGGCGGGGTAGTCGGCCTCGCTGACGTTTACCGTGTCGGCGAACAGGTTGAAAACGGGGGTGAGGTCGGCGCGCAGGCTTCTGACGTTGGCGAACGCGCCCGTCAGGCGGGCGATGTGCTGCTGCGCGCGGCTGACCTGGTCGGCCTGCTGGCGGATGGGCATTTCCAGCAGCAGCACGTCCAGCCCGCTGCGTGCGGCCAGCGCGGAGACGACGGCGGAATCGACGCCGCCGGAGACGCCGACGGCAAATCCTCGGGCGCGGGCGGCGGCGGCATAGTCGCGCAGCCATTGCACGATGTGCGCGCTTACGGCTTGTGTGTCCATAAAAACAATCCTTTCCTGACAAAAAACCGCCGCACTATAACGCCCGAGGCTGCCGTTTACAATCGGGCGTTTTCAGACGGCCTGCCGCTTCTGCTAGAATCCGCGCTTTCGTTTTCCGCCGCACACGGGGCGCATCATGCAGGACGTGTTCAACATTACCGCACCGGTTTTTCTGATTATCGCGCTGGGCTACGGCGCGGTGCGTTCGGGCGCGTTCTGCTTCGAGGAATTGCGCGGCGCGGCGAAATTCGTGCTGAAAACCGGCCTGCCCGCGCTGGTGTTTTTCGCCATTGCGGGCAAACCCTTTCGCGAGGTGTTCGACGCGGTGTATCTGGCGGGCTACGGCCTGGCGACCTTCTGCGCCTTCTCCGCCGGCTGGCTCCTGATGCGCCTGCGCACGGGCGACGGGGTGCAGGCGGCCTTGGGCGGCTTTGCCGTGTCCTTCTCCAACACGGGCTTTATCGGCTACCCGATTCTCACCATGGCGGTGGGCGAGGCGGCGGGCAAATATTTCGCCATGAACGTGCTGGTGGAAAATATGTTTCTGATTCCGCTGTTTTTCCTTCTGGCCGACTCGGCCGGCGGGGGCGGGGAAAAAGGCCGTCTGAAAACCGCGCTGCCGGTTGTCGCCAATCTGTTGAAAAACCCGATTATGCTGGCGCAGTTTGCCGCGCTGCCCTTCGCGCTGGGCTGGCTGCCGCTGCCCGCCGCGCTGCTGAAAACCGCCTCGGTGCTCGCTTCTGGCTCGGCTCCGGTTGCCCTGTTTGTCATCGGCGGCAGCCTGGTCGGCCTCAAACTCGGCGGCCGGCTGGGCGAAATCCTGCTGCTCACGGCGATGAAACTCGTCCTGTTCCCGCTGCTGACGCTGCTGTTTCTCGCGCTTTTGGGCGCGGGGCGCGACATGCTGTTTGCCGGCGCGCTGCTCTCCTGCGTGCCGATGGCGAGCATGGTGGCCATCATCCACACGCAATACGGCCACGAGCAGCGCGGCGCGGCGGTGATGCTGTTGACCACCGTTTTGTCGTTTGCCGGCATCTCGCTGGTACTGCTGTTCGGCCGTTAGCCGTCAAATAATGGAAACACAAGGAAAAACATGAAACACCCGCTTCCCGAAGAAATCCGCCTGCGCCCCGACCGCGCCGCCCTCGCCCTGGTTTACGGCGGGCAAACCAAAGAATTGAGTGCCGAATACCTGCGCGTCTATTCCCCCAGCGCAGAAGTGCGCGGCCACGCCCCGGGGCAGGAAGTGTTGCAGGCGGGCAAGCTGGGCACCACCATCACCGACCTCGACCCCGTCGGCAACTACGCGCTGAAAATCGTCTTTTCAGACGGCCACGACAGCGGCCTCTACGACTGGGACTATCTGTATAAACTGGCACACGAATACGCTACAATGTGGCGCGACTACCTCGCCCGCCTCAAAGCCGCCGGCGCCTCGCGCACACCGTCGGAAACTGCGGCCGCACCAAAAAAGAAAAGCGGCTGCGGCGGCTGCGGCGGGCATTGAAGGCCGTCTGAAACCCCTGTTACAGAAAGAAAAACACCCATGAGCGAGCAAAAAACCCACTTCGGTTTCTCCACCGTCAACGAAAGCGAAAAAGCCGGCAAAGTGGCCGAAGTGTTCCACTCCGTCGCCAAAAACTACGACATCATGAACGACGTGATGTCCGGCGGCCTGCACCGCGTGTGGAAACACTTCACCATCCAAACCGCGCGCTTGAAAAAGGGCGACAAAGTGCTCGACATCGCCGGCGGCACGGGCGACCTCTCGCGCGGCTGGGCAAAACGCGTGGGCAAAGAAGGCGAAGTGTGGCTCACCGACATCAACTCCTCCATGCTCACCGTCGGCCGCGACCGCCTGCTCAACGAAGGGCTGATCCTGCCCGTTTCGCTGGCCGACGCGGAAAAGCTGCCGTTTCCCGACAATTACTTCAACCTCGTGTCCGTCGCCTTCGGCCTGCGCAACATGACCCACAAAGATGCCGCGCTCAAAGAAATGTACCGCGTGCTGAAACCAGGCGGCACGCTGCTGGTATTGGAATTTTCCAAAGTCTACAAACCGCTCGAAGGCGCGTACGACCTCTATTCCTTCAAACTGCTGCCGCTGATGGGCAAACTGATCGCCAAAGACGCCGACAGCTATCAGTATCTGGCCGAGTCCATCCGCATGCACCCCGACCAGGAAACCCTGAAACAGATGATGCTCGACGCGGGCTTCGACAGCGTGGACTACCACAACCTGAGTGCAGGCATCGTCGCCCTGCACAAAGGCGTGAAATTCTGAGCCTGTGCCGGTGTGTGCGTACAAAGGTTTGAGGCCGTCTGAAAACTGTTTTTCAGACGGCCTTTGGCGTTAAAAACTGCGTGCGCGATTTGGGGTTTGGCGGGGTAGGGCACGGATGGTGATGCGTCAGAGAACGCGTGCGTCGCCTAGGGGCGACACACCCTACGGCAGGTTTGGCACGGGCTGGTGTGGCAAAGAGGCCGTCTGAAAACGCATTACACAATTTTCAGCAAAGGTAGGTTGGGTCGAGACCCGACAACCCGCGCAACCCGCCAATGTCGGGTTTGCAACCCAGCCTGCCCGCTGCCGTATAGGTAGGGTGTGTGGCGCAGCCACGCACGCGGTCTTTGGGGTTCGCGCATGTGCCGCGTCGGGCGGATAAAGAACGGAAGGCCGTCTGAAAAATATTTTTCAGACGGCCTCTTGCTTTATTGCGGCGGCGCGGTTAGGCCAGCAGCCTGGCCAGCAGGTATCCGGCTGCGAAAAACACCAGCACCAGTGCGGATACGGCCAGGGTGATGACGAGTACGCGCCTGTTGTACAGCACCGACTGCCAGCCGTTCAAGATGCCGAGTTCCTGCAACAGCTCGGTTTCCAGCTCGTTGCGGATTTGGTTGCGGATTTTGCGCTCTTCGGCCTGTTTTTCCCGCAGCATGCGGTAGGCGATTTCGTGCTGTTTGCGGTGCTCGAAGGCCAACCGCTCCTGCCATTCGATGCGTTTGCGGTAGATGAAGGCTTCGGTGGCGGTTTTGAGGTGGATGTGGCAGGTGGGGCACTCGGTGGTGTCGGGGTCTTCAAAGATGGTGAAGCAGACGGGGCACTGCGGCACGAGTTCGGCGGGTTTGTCCGGCTTTTCTTCGTCGGGGTCTTCCATCAGTTCGAGCGAGAGGCGGATGATGACGTCCAAGCCCAGATAGCCGAAGTAGTTTTGCGCGTTGAGGCGTTCTTCGTTGGTGCAGCGTTCGGCGATGATGGCCTGCGGGTGTTCTTCGAGCGCGCGGATGACTTCGTCCGCCTCTTCTTCGGTGAGATGCTGGCGGATGGTGCTGTCTACCTGCCGATGGTCGATGCCGGGCGGGTAGGAAATGTAAACGTCGAATAGTCTTTCTGGGGTGCTCATTAATGCGTCCGAATCCGCGTGGAACTGCCGCCGCTTAAAATGATTTTAAATTTGTGTAAAATTTTTTGCGAATTATACCCCAAACGGGCAAAAACGGCATGATGCGGCGCAACCAAAGGCGGGAAATCGGGCTTTTGCGGTCGGCGGCACCTGCCGTGTGCGGGAGGCCGTCTGAAAACGGTGCCGCCCGAAATGGTTTGGAATAAGACAAAGCCCGAGGGTTCGGGCTTTTTTTTGCTGCGCGACGGTTGCTGCCTGCTATACGGAGAAGGACGAGCCGCAGCCGCAGGTGGTTTCGGCGTTGGGGTTGCGGATGACGAACTGCGAGCCGTGCAGGCTTTCGGTATAGTCGATTTCCGCGCCGACGAGGTATTGGTAGCTCATCGGGTCGACGAGGAAGGTTAGGCCGTTTTTGACGATTTCAAAGTCGTCGTCGTTTTTGATTTCGTCGAAGGTGAAGCCGTATTGGAAGCCGGAGCAGCCGCCGCCGTTGACGAAGACGCGCAGTTTCAGATCGGGGTTGTTTTCTTCGGCGATGAGGTCGGCCACTTTGGTGCAGCAGCTTTCGGTGAAGATGATGGGTGATTCGTCGGACATGGTTTTTTTCCTCAAACTTGTTGGTGCGGCGCGCATTTTCGCGCAAACGTTATGTGCTGGCAAGGTGGGACGGGGCACGGGAATTTCAAGGCATCGGGGCGGTTCAGCCGTGCTGGGCGATGGGGACGAGCTGTTCGCCCCAGTGCAGTTTCTGGCGCAGGGTGGTGTAGTAGCTGTAATCCACGGGGTGCAGCACGCGCAGGTTGTGGCGGTAGCGGCGGATGCGCAGGATGTCGCCGCTTTGGATGTCGATGTAGGACTGTCCGTCGAAATGGGCGCGGGCGTCGCCGGCTTTGGTGATGAGGATGTCGATTTCGCAGGTGTCGGCCACGGCGATCGGGCGGTTGGTCATCGATTGCGGGCAGATGGGGACGAGGGTGAAGGCGCGCAGGCTGGCCTGCAAGATGGGGCCGCCGGCGGCGAGGGCGTAGGCGGTGGAGCCGGTGGGGGTGGAAACGATGAGGCCGTCCGAACGCTGGGTATAGACAAACTCCTGATTGATAAAGGTTTCAAACTCTATCATCTGCCCCGCGCCGCCGCGCGAGATCACAACGTCGTTCAGGGCTAGGGATTTTTTCACGCTGCCTGCGCCGCGTATCAGGTCGGTTTCCAGCAGGATGCGTTCTTCGGCGTGGTGTTTGCCGGTGAGCATGCCGGCGATTTCGGCGACCATGTTTTCGCGCGGCACTTGGGTGAGGAAGCCCAAATGCCCCTGGTTGACGCCGATGAGGGGGATGCGGAAGGGGGCGACTTTGCGGGCGGCGGAGAGAAACGTGCCGTCGCCGCCGAGCACAATGACCAGGCTGCATTCGCGGCCGATGTTGTCTTTGTCGGTTACGCGACAGCGGGCGAGGTCGTCTTCGCGCACCACGCCGCCTGCCACGCTTTCGCGGTCGATAAAGACTTCCAGCCCCTGCGCGAGCAGGAAGGCGGCGAGGGTGTGTAGGGTTTCTTCTATCTGCGGCGTTTCGGGGCGGGTAACGATGCCGATGCGTTTGAATTCGGTGATCATGGCGGGCGGGGAGGGCGGCGGGACAAAGGCGGCGGATTATGGCACGGTTAGCGGCCGTCTGAAAGCGTATTTGCGGGCGGGGCGGCCTTTTCGGGCGGCCTCTGCCACACGGTTTGTGCCGCTTTGCCGTAAGTGATTTTCACGGGCGGATAGGGCACGGTGATTTTTTCCGAGATTCTGCCCGAATAACTGCGGCCGGCAATTTGCTGCAACAGCAGGAAGTTCAGCTCGCCGCTTTGTTCGTCAAACCGCGTGCGCACGCCGGATACGCCCATCGCGCTGTTGCCGAGCAGGCCGTTAATTCTGACTTCGCCGCCGCCGACCGTAACGCGCAAATCCCAAATGTCCTCCCGCGCCACTTCCTGTTCGCACGCGCCGCAGGAAAGCAGGCACGCCATGCCTGCCGCAAACGCCGCCCATCTGTTTTTCATCCGCCGCCCCCGTTTTTCAGACGGCCTCCTGCGGCCACAGCCACGCCCACACTTCGCGCCCTTCGCTTTGCAGCATCAGCAGCGTGCGGCAGGCGGCGGCTGTGGACATGTATTCGATGCCCGCCCCGTGCGCGGCCAGCGCGGCGTTGAGGCGCGGATGCAGAAACCGCTGCTTCGCGCCCGTGCCCACCAGCACCACTTCCGGCGCGCCATGTTCGGCAAACAGTTTTTCAAACGTTTCGGCCGACAAGTCTTCCGGCCTGCTTTCCGACACCGGAAAAACCCGTCCGCCGATCAGGCAGACGGGCGTTTCATATACGGTTCCGCCGTTTTTCAGACGGCCTTTTCCATCTGCCGACCACGCTGCGCCTCCTGCGGGGCTGTTTTCCTGAAACTGCATATTGTGCTTTCTGAATAAAGGGTTTTCGGGTAGGATTGCGCCTTTTTTGCAGCAAGTTTAACCATTCGGAAAACGCTTAACAAGGAGCAGCGATGAAACCGGTGAATATCGGCATTTTGGGTTTGGGCACCGTCGGCAGAGGCACGGTCGAAGTATTGCGCGGCAACGCGGCGGAAATCGCCCGCCGCCTCGGGCGCGGGGTCAATATCTTTATGGTGTCCACGCGCGACGAAGCCAAAGCCCGCGCCCTCTGCCCGGACGGAACGCGGATAACGGCCGACCCGTTTGAAGTCGTGCGCCATCCCGAAGTCGATATTGTCGTGGAACTCTTCGGCGGCACCGGCATCGCCAAAGAGCTGGTGTTCGAGGCCGTGCGCCACGGCAAACACATCGTAACCGCCAACAAAAAACTGCTGGCCGAACACGGGGGCGAGCTCTTCGCGCTGGCGGAAAAACACAACGTGATGGTGCAGTTTGAAGCCGCCGTCGCCGGCGGCATCCCCATCATCAAAGCCCTGCGCGAAGGGCTGGCCGCCAACCGCATCCGCAGCATCGCCGGCATCATCAACGGCACCAGCAACTTCATCCTCTCCGAAATGCGCGAAAAAGGCAGCGCGTTTGCCGACGTGCTCAAAGAAGCCCAACGCCTGGGCTACGCCGAAGCCGACCCCACATTCGACATCGAAGGCCACGACGCGGGCCACAAAATCACCATCATGTCCGCCCTCGCCTTCGGCACGCCCGTCAACTTCTCCGCCTGCTACCTCGAAGGCATCTCCAAACTCGACAGCCGCGACATCAAATACGCCGAAGAACTCGGCTACCGCATCAAACTCTTGGGCATCACCCGCCGCAGCGAAAAAGGCATCGAGTTGCGCGTCCATCCCACCCTGCTGCCCGAAAGCCGCCTGCTGGCCAACGTCAACGGTGTGATGAACGCCGTGCGCGTCAATGCCGACATGGTGGGCGAAACCCTGTTTTACGGCGCGGGTGCGGGCGCGCTGCCCACCGCCAGCGCGGTCGTCGCCGACATCATCGACACCAGCCGCCTCATCGCCGCCGACAGCGGCCAGCGCGTCCCCTCCCTCGCCTTCCAGCCCGCCCAGGTGCAGGCGCAAACCATGCTGCCCATGGACGAAATCACCAGCAGCTACTACCTGCGCGTCCAAGCCGAAGACAAACCCGGCGTGCTCGGCCAAATCGCCGGCCTGCTCGCCGCGCAAAACGTCTCCATCGAAGCCCTCATCCAAAAAGGCGTGCTCGACGGGCGCACCGCCGAAATCGTCATCCTCACCCACAGCACCGTGGAAAAACACGTCAAAGCCGCCATTGCCGCCATCGAAACCCTCGGCACTGTGCGCGAAAAAGTCGTCATGATCCGCATGGAGAGCCTGCATGACTGAACCGCAGGGAAGGCCGTCTGAAAACACCCCCGCGCCCGAAAACGGGCAGCACGGCGGCGCGGACACCCCCGAAGCGCGCCGTGCCGCCGAGCGCAAAGCCAAAGGCAAAATCCGCACCATCCGCATCTGGCTGTGGGTTATTGCCTCCCTCTTCGCCGCCACCTTCTTCCTGTCGCAATGCGCGATGAGCAAGCCCAAAGCCAAAGCCGCCATCGTCGAGTCCTGCATCCAAAACGTCCCCTTCGCCCCCAAATGGCAGGCCGACCTGCAAAGCATGGGGCTGGCCGACCAAGACGGCAAACTCGTTACCGCCTACTGCGTGTGCATGTGGGAACAGCCGCTGGACAAACTCAGCCAGAAGCAGCTGGGCAAATTCTCCCGCCTCACCCCGCAGCAGCAGCTCGACCTCCTCGGCGGCGCACAGGCGTTTGAAACCCGCGACAAACAATGCCTTGCCGCGCTCAAAGGCCGGTAACAAACGCTCAGAGGCCGCCTGAAAACGGATTTTCAGACGGCCTCTTGCCATTTGGGTAGGGTGTGTGGCGCAAGCCACGCACGCGGTTTCGGGTTGCGCGGCGGGTATCGCTCGAACGGGGAAACGGAGGCCGTCTGAAAGCGCGGCAAGGCGGCGTTCGGGGCATGCGGCCAAACCGCGTGCGTCGCCTCGGGGCGACACACCCTACCTTGTCGGCCACGATTGTTTGCGGGAAGCGGTTTGCCGATACGGTTTGAGGCCGTCTGAAAATTGGTTTTTCAGACGGCCTCTTTGTCCTTTTGCCTGTCGGCAGTTTCCGCCGCTTTTTTCAGACGGCCTTCGTGTGCGCGGCGATGATGGGCAGCAGCTGCGCCAGCACTTTCGGGTTGGCGGCGGCGATGTTGCCGCTTTGCAGCCAGCCCTGTTCGCCTTCGGTGTCGGTAACGATCGCGCCGGCCTCTTGGGCGATAAGCGCGCCGGCGGCGATGTCCCACGGTTTGAGGTTGAACTCGAAAAAGGCGTCGAAACGGCCGGCGGCCAGCGAGCACAAGTCCAGCGAGGCCGCACCTTCGCGCCGCGCGCCGGCGGTTTTGGCGAGGATGTCTTTGAGGATGGCGAGGTAGGTGTCGGTGCGGCTTTGGTCAACCACGGGAAAGCCCGTGCCGATCAGGCACTGGTTCAGCTCGATGCGGGAGGAGACGCGGATGCGGCGGTCGTTCAGCAGCGCGCCTTTGCCGCGCGAGGCCATGTAGAGGTCGTTGCGCTCGGGGGCGTAAACGAGGGCTTCCTGGATTTTGCCTTTGTATAACAGTGCCATCGAAACGGCGTATTGCGGATGGCCGTGCAGGTAGTTGGTGGTGCCGTCGAGCGGGTCGATGATCCATTCGTAGTCGGCGCGGGGGTTGCCCCGGCTGCCGCCTTCTTCGGCGGTGATTTTGTGCTGCGGGTAGGCTTCGATGAGCGCGTCGGTGAGGATGGTTTCGGACATTCTGTCCACATCGGAGACGAAATCGTTGAAGGCTTTGCTGTCGAAGCGGACGCTGCCGAGGTCTTTGGCGGCGCGGATCATCATGTCGCCGGCTTTGCGCGCGGCTTTGAAGGCGGTGTTGAGAAAGGGGTTCATGGGCATCCTTGCGGTTTCGGGCTTTGCGGGGCGCGGCGGTTTTGTGTGAAAATGCGCGCTTTTGCGCAGGCGGCAAAAGGCGCGGATTATACGCCGTTTTGCGCAGCCCCAACAAACAGGAAACCCATCAGATGAACGCACTCTTCTATATGCGGGACGGCCGCCTGTTCCGCTTTGCCGACGGCGCAAGCGCGCCCGTGTCCTGCGGCGCGGTGGAACAGTATATGGAAAACCTCAAACAAATCCACCGCAAAAAAGAATGGAAAACGCAGGGCACGGGCGCGGGCTTTATGGGCGTTTGGCAGGAGGAAATCGACCTGTCCGACATCCGTCCCGCCGACGCGGTGTGCACGCCCGACGGCCGCCTGGTTTACGGCGCGGTGTTGCAGCAGGGCGGCGCGGTGCAGCGCAAAAACCCCGACGCGCCCGACGAAGCCGAAGGGCTGCTGCTGCGCCATGCCGACTGCACGATACACGACATGGCCTGCGACGCAGAGGGCAAACGCCTCGCCCTGTCGCTCTCCGGCAGCGGCTGGGGCGAGCGCAACATCGCCCTCATGCCGCTCGATGCCAACCGCTTCCGTTTCATCACCGAAGGCGAATGCCGCGATTCCAACCCCGCCTTCGACCCCGACAATAGCGACATCCTCTATTACGACTCCTGCGGCCTCGCCCACACCGAGCGCGGCCTCGTGTTCGGCCCGCGCGCCGTCAACCGCCTCAACCTCGCCGAGGGCACGCTCGACACCGTCCTGTCCGACGACAAACACGACTACTTCCAGCCCCGCCCCGACGGAGCGGGCGGCCTCTACTGCATCCGCCGCCCCTACCGCGCCGGCCATCAGGGCGGCAGCGGCCTGCGCGACCTCGCGCTCGCCCCGTTCAAAATCTCCAAAGCCCTCTTCGGCTGGCTCGACTTCTTCACCCAACGCTACGGCGGCGAACCGCTCAAAACCTCCGGCGCAAACCCCGCCAAAGCCAAACAGCAGAGCGAAGAAGAACGCTTCATCGAAGGCAACCTGGTCAAAGTGCGGCAAAACAAAAAAGCCGATCCTGCCGACCGCCACCCCGCCGCCATCCCCGACGACTGGGAACTCGTCCGCACCACCGCCGACGGCAGCCAAACCGTCCTCCTGCGCGGCGTCATGGCCTACACCCCCGCGCCCGACGGCGGCGTCATCTACTCCAACGGACGCGCTATCCTCCGCCGCAGCCCCGAAGGCGCAGTCTCCCTCATCACCGAAGCCCGCTGGGCGGAAAAACTGCGCCTGCAACCGTAACGACCAAATATCAAACCCCCTTTTCAGACGGCCTCCAAGCGCAACAGGCCGTCTGAAAAACAAAACACCGCCCGAAAACAACCGACATGACCCCAGCCGCCCCCGCCTACCTCGACAACATCGCCGTCGTCCTCACCCGCACCAGCCACCCCGCCAACATCGGCTCCGCCGCCCGCGCCATGAAAACCATGGGGCTCACCCGCCTCATCCTCGTCGCCCCCAAACTCATGGCCACCCCCATGACCCCCGCGCCGCCCCCCTTCGACCCGCAAAAGCCCCAAGCCTTCCGCCTGCCCGAAGAAAGCTACATCCTCGCCTCCGGCGCGGCCGACGTACTCGACGCCGCCATTACCGTCCCCACCCTCGACGCCGCCCTGGCCGACACCGTCGTCAGCTGCGCCCTCACCGGCCGCAAGCGCGAACTCACCGCCCCCCTGCAAACCCCGCGCGAACTCGCCCCCGAAATCCTCCACACCGCCCGCGCCGGCTGCCGCGCCGCCCTCGTCTTCGGCAACGAAACCTTCGGCCTGAGCATCGAAGAAGTGCAAAGCTGCAACCGCCTGATGACCATCGCCGGCAACCCCGCCTACTTCTCCCTCAACCTTGCCCAGGCCGTACAGGTCGTCGCCTACGAACTGTACAGCCAAACCGAAGCCGACCTCTCCCACCTCGTCCCGCAAAAACACCCCGCCACCCACGACCAAGTCGCCGGCATGACCGCCCACATGGCCGAACTGATGGACGAAATCGGCTTCTTCAACCGCCGCAACAGCCCCCGCATCATCCGCCGCCTGCACAACCTCTTCGCCCGCGCCAAACCCGAAACCGAAGACATCGACCTCATGCGCGGCTTCTTCAACACCGTCGGCAAACGGCTCAAAGACAAGCGCGGATAAACCCGCCGAACAGCAGAGGCCGTCTGAAAAAACGAAATCCGCTTTTTCAGACGGCCTCTGCCGTTCGGCAGGGTGTCGCCCGCAGGCGGCGCACGTGTTCCCTACCGCCCAACGAATCCGTGCCTTTCCCAAGCCCCCGAACCGCGTGCGTGGCTGTGCCACACACCCTACATCGTCTACAACAACGAAAGGCCGTCTGAAAAATGTTTTTCAGACGGCCTTTCGTTTTGCCTGCTGCGTGTCAGCGGGCGTTTTTTTCGTACCAGGCGACGAAGTCGGCGGGAGGGGTAAAGCCGAGCAGGGCTTCGCCGTGGCTGCCGTCGGCTTTGACGACGAACACGCCCGGCGGGCCGAACAGGCCGTATTCTTTCAGCAGTGCCTGGTGTTCGGGGCGGTTGGCGGTTACGTCGGCTTGGAAGAAGCGGTCGGCGGGGATGGCGGCGGCCACTTCGGGGCTGTGCAGGGTGTGCGCTTCCATTTCTTTGCACGACACGCACCAGTCAGCGTAAAAATCAAGCACCACGGGGCGGGAGGGGTCGGCGGCGAGGGCGGCGGCCATCGCGGCTTTGAGTTCGGCCGTGTCGGTGTATTTTTGGTGCGCCGCGCCTTCGGCGGCGGGGTGCAGGGTGAGGAAGCTGTGCAGGGCGGTGGTTTGGCCGCGCGCGCTTTGGATGCCGAACCATGCGCCGCCTGCCAGCAATACGGCGGAGAGGAGGGCGGAAAAGGTTTTCAGACGGCCTTTCATGCCGCGCAGGCGGTAGAGCAGCAGGGCGGCGGGGGCGATGAGCAGCAGGGTGTAGAGGCCGGCGGCGGCGGGGTAGGGCAGGTAGGGGCTGGCGAGGTAGACGGCGACGGCCAGCAGGATGAAGCCGAAGGCGTATTTCACGCCGTTCATCCAGTCGCCTGCCCGGGGCAGGATGTGGCCGCCGAAGGTGCCGATGAGGATGAGCGGCACGCCGGTGCCCAGCGCGAGGGTGTAGAGGGCGAGGCCGCCGAGCAGGGCGTCGCCGGTTTGGCCGATGTAGCCCAGCGCGAAGGCGAGCGGGGGGGCGACGCAGGGGCCGACGATGAGGGCGGAGAGCATGCCCATGCCGAACACGCCGGCGATTTTGCCGCCGGAGAGTTTGTTGCTCTGGGTTTGGAAGTAGCTTTGCACGGCGTTGGGGAGCTGGATGTTGAACAGGCCGAACATGGAAAGGGCGAGGACGACCATCAGGGCGGCGGCGGCGAGGACGACGGCGGGCTGTTGCAGCCAGACGGTGAGCAGCGCGCCGGTGGTGCCGGCAATCACGCCGACGAGGGTGTAGGTGAGGGCGAGCCCCTGGGTGTAGACGAGGGTGAGCATGAAGGCGCGGCCTTTGGAGGCGTTTTTGTCGCCTACGACGATGCTGGACACGATGGGGATGAGCGGGTACATGCAGGCGGTGAAACTCAGGCCGAGGCCGGCGAGAAAAAACGCCAACAGATTGGCGTTCAGAGTGTCCCAGGAGAGTTTGAAGCGGCTGCTGTCGGGGGCTTTGGCCGGGGCGGGCGCACCGCCGCCTTCGGCTTCGCTGATGCCGCTTTTGGGGGCGGTGAAGCGGGCGGAGGGTTTTTCGGCGGGGGCTTTCACTTGGTATTCGCCCGGCGCGGTGATGTCGAACACGGTTTCGCTGGGCGGGTAGCACACGCCCGCGTCGGCGCAGCCCTGGTACATCACGGTGAGCTTGTAGCCGCCCGCAGGCGCGCCGTTGCGGAAGGGGTAGCTGGCTTCGGCCTTGTGGTAGTACACGGTTTGGCGGCCGAAAAATTCGTCTTCCTTCACCTTGCCCGGTTCGGGAAACATGGCCGGGTCGAACGCGGTCTGCGGCTCGGCGGCGATGGCGATTTTGTCGCGGTAGAGGTAGTAGCCGTCGGCGATTTTGAATTCCACGCTCACGCCGCCTTCTTCGGCATACACTTTGGGCACGAAGGCTTCTTCCGGCGGCAGCAGCTGCGCGGGATCGACGGCGAAGGCGCGGCTGAGGCTGAACAGGGCGGCGAAGAAGAAAAGCAGTTTTTTCATGGCGGATACTCGGTGGGCAAAGGGAAACCAAGGGCTGATTGCAATTGGTTTGCGAAGCGGATTTTGCGTCATAAAACGGCAGATGCAAGGCGCAAACCGCAGCAAGGTTGGACACCTTGCGAGGATTTGTAACGCGGCAGATGCCGTTTTAGGGCGCAAAAGCGGCCGTAATACCAAATGCAATCAGCCCCTGGCGCGGGTTTATAGACATTTCGCGCCGCGCTGTCAAATGCGGCGGGTGCAAAGTTTGCGCGGGGGCGGATTATCCGCCGGCGCGGCGGTGGGCAACCGCACAAAAAGCGCGTTTTCAGGCACAAAAGCGGCAGGAGGCTGTCTGAAAAACGCTTTTTCAGACGGCCTCATTCCGTTTTGTGCTTTATTTGGAATATTTTTCCGACAGCTTCTGCGCGGCTTCGCCCACCAGGCGTTGGTTTTCCACCAGAGCTTTCTGCATGGCGGTGGTTTTGCCGTTGAACGCGTTCATAAAGGCGGCGGATTTCTGTGCGGCCTCTCCATCCATTTTGCCGGCCTGGCTTGCCATGTATTCGATGACCTTGTAGGCAAACTCGCTGCCCAGCATGGCGCGGTCGGCCAGGTTTTTCACTTCCGGGTCTTGCAGGTTTTGCGCGGCCACTTCCTGCTTCATTTTGTCCAGCACACCGCCCATTTCCTTAATCGAGGCCAAGAGCTCGGGCGAAGGGCCCTGGTTGGATTTCTGGTTGCGCAGCTGCGACTGGATTTTCTGTTGCAGCTCGGCGGCCTGACGCTGCGCCGGGCCGTTGGCCAGCTCGGCAAATTTTTGCAGCTCCTTCATGCCGGTGGGCGACTTTTTATCCGAAATTTCAATCGGCTGGGTCAATACCGGATCGGGTGTGGGATAGCCGTCGATAACGGCAGCCAAATCGGCGGGCATGCCGTCGCTCTCACTGCCCTGCGCCTGTTGTGCCTGCGGCTGCGAAGCGGCGGGCGCGGATTTGTCGCCGCCGCCGCAGGCGGCCAGAATGGCGGCGGTTAAAACGGCGAGGGAAAGCGATTTGACAAGTTTCATATTTTTCCTTAGGTGGGAGTTGAAAAAAACTGCGCCGCGATTATGGCAGCTTTCGCCGCCCCTGTCTTTCCCGTTTTTCAAACGGCCTCTGCCGCGCGCGGCGGTTTGAGGCCGTCTGAAAGCGCGGTTATACTGCCCCCGTTTCATCAGTCAGGAATGAAAAAATGGCAGCACAAAAACCCGCAGGCAGCCGCCTGCCCGAAAAATGGTTCCGGCGCGGCCTGTGGCTGATCGCGCTGGTGTTCGCCTCCTTCCTTATCGGCTTGGGCGGCAAAATCATCGGCGATCTGCCGCTGGCGGTGGAAACCCGCACGCTGGAAGACTACGCCGACCGCCTCGGCGCACAGCCCCTGCGCGCCGAAAAAGAACGCCTGCAAACCGAAGCGGCCAAACTCGCCGACGCACGCGATCAGGCCGCTCTCGAATTGGACAAACAGCAGGCGCAGACCGCCGCCGAACAGCAAAGCCTGAACAACTGGCTGGCCACCCGTTCCGTTACCGAACAGTCCGAACAAAACCCCGAAGTGATCGAACGCACGCGCAAACTCGACCGCCTCAAAGCGCAGGAGCAGGCATTGCAGCGGCGGCACGACGCCCTGCGGCAAGCTCTGCTCGACAACGGACAGCAAACCGCCCGTGCCGAAGGCCGTCTGAACGAATTGGAACAGGCCGCGCAAAAAGCCAAAGACGCCGACGATCGCCGCACCGAGCTGCAAATATTCGCCTACCGCCTCGCCCTCACCCTGCCGCTGCTTCTGGCCGCCGGCTGGCTGTTCGCCAAAAAACGCCGCTCGCGCTGGTGGCCGTTTGTCTGGGGCTTCATCTACTTCGCCCTCTTCGCCTTCTTCGTCGAACTCGTCCCCTACCTGCCCAGCTACGGCGGCTACGTCCGCTACGCCGTCGGCATCCTCGCCACCGTCCTCATCGGCCGCTACGCCATCACCGCCATGAACCGCTACCTCGAACGCAAACGCGCCGAAGAAGCGCAGCCCGCCGCCGAACGCGGCCGCACCCTCGACTACGACCTCGCCTGGCAGCGCATCGGCAAAAGCATCTGCCCCGGCTGCGAACGCCCGCTGGACTTCACCCATCCCGAAATGGACTACTGCCCCCATTGCAGCATCCGCCTGTTCGACCGCTGCACCGGCTGCAACAACAGAAAAAGCGTGTTCTACCGCTACTGCTTCCACTGCGGCGCAGCGGCGGAGCAGGCAGAAGGCGCAAGGGAACACACGGCGGAACACTAGGGCGTGTTGACAATCAGCCTTGCGGCGGTGTTTTTGGCAAAAAACCCCCGCCTGCCGCGTCAAAAATGCCCGCAGGTGTCCAACCTTGCTGCGCTTTTTTCCTTGCATTCGGGCATTTTTTACTCAAAAAACCGCTCGCAAGCCGAATGTCAACACACCCTAGGCAGGGCAGGGTGCGGAAAAACCGTAACGCCGTCATACAGCAAGGCCGTCTGAAAACCTGTAAAACGGGTTTTCAGACGGCCTTTTGTCAAACAGCGCGCCCCCGATTTGCAGGCCGATTTTGTCAACGAAAGCTACGGCGAAGAAAACAACAAACTGTTTTTTGACGCTCAAACCCTGATGCAGTCGGGGCTGGCCGAAACGGTCGCCCGGGCGATGCCGCACCTTGCGCCGCAAATCGAGGAGGCGGCGGCCGCGGGCGGGATGGTGGAGATGACGCGCGGCGACTTCCACGCCTTCCTGCCGCAGGAGGCGCAGCACCATCTGGCCAACATCGCGCGCATGTCGCCGGATGCCTTCTCGGCGGCGGAGGCGGCGGCGTGGGAAGAGACGGAAGCGGCGGCAGAGTTTGAGGAAACGGCCAAACGCGCCCACGCGGACGCGGAAGCGCGTCTGGCGCGGCAGCAGGAGTTCGACGGCCTCAAAGCGCGGTTCAAACAGGAACTGGCTGCCACGGGCAGGATGAACGCGCAGAACGCCGATGACGCGGCTTCCGTGTGGGCATCGCACATCCAAAGCTACGCAGGCCGTCTGAATATGACCCCCGACGAGTTTATGGGGCGGTATGGGCGGCTGAATGTGGTGGGCGAGAGTTTGACGCAGGACGGGGTGTTTTCGCAGGCGTTGGCTTCCGCGCCGCCCAAAGGCTGGGTGCATGTTGCGGACGGAGCGGAAGCGGCTGCGTTATGGAACGGCACAAGCGACGCGCAGGCGGTATTTTGGGATATGCCGCAAGGAAAGCTGGCGCATGATGTGCCTGCGCTGGCCGGGTATTCTTCGGTGTCTGTGGATAAAAACGCCGTTAACCATATCCGCAAGAATCATGGCGATGCGAAATCGGAACAGTCGCGCGGGCAGATTGCCATTTCAGACGGCGATATTGCGCGTATTCCTGAAGTTGTCGGCAATTATGACGATATTCGTGTGGCAGATATTGACGGCACGCACAATAAGCGTGTGATTTTTGCCAAGCGGTTTGATGACGGGTTGGTGGTTTATGTCGCAGAAAGCAGCGTGAGAAAGAAAGATTTGAAAGCTGTGAGTATGTGGAAGTATCCCCAATCGGCCAATGCCCAAGACGTATTGAATCACGCCATGTCCCTGTACCCTAACGCCCAAAACGGAAGGGGGCGTATTCCACATGACGGCAATGATACTACCGTCGCCCCCCTCTTTCAAGACATGACCGCCGAGCAGGCGCAGTTTGAGGAAACGGAAGCGGCATACGGCGGGCGCGAAGCCTATGAGGCGGCCAAGGCCGAAGGCAGAACCGAGCTGGACTACCGCCAGTGGGTACAGGTGCGCACGCCTGCATTCAAAGAATGGTTCGGCGATTGGGAAAACGACGCGGCCAACGCTTCAAAAGTCGTCAATCCGAAAACGGGCGAGCCGCTGGTGGTGTATCACGAGACGGACAATCAGTTTACTGTGTTCGATACCGGAAGGGGCGGGCATCAGAAAAACGATTTTGAAACGCCGACGGGGATTTTCACCAAATCGAGCGGGGAGAAAATCGGTCTGGGCAATATTCAGATGCCGCTGTTTGCCAATATCAGAAACCCTCTGGCATTTGGTGACAGGGTGGAAATCCTTGCGTTTTTGCAGCGGAATGTTCCGGGGTTTTCGCAACTGCATGATGAGTTTGCCGATGTTGATGTGTCGTTTGCCGACAAGTTGGCGGAGGCCGAGAGCAGGGATGACGCGCTTTTGGACGCGTTGTTGGCGGGCGTGGAGGATACCGGCCTGCGCGGGGAGATATTGGATGACTTTGACAGCCGTTCGGAAGCATCAAAGCTGCTAAACGAATGGGACGGCTATTCCGATAATCTGGCACAACAGATGAGGCGGCTGTTTGACGACTATGTGCGGCAAAACGGCTATGACGGTATGTTCGTAGAACGCGACAAGGGCAGTTTTGGGCGGGAGACGGATGCCCTGATTGCGCTAATGCCCAACCAAATCAAATCCGCCACGGCCAACAGCGGGGCTTTCTCGGCTGGCAAGGACAGTATTCTGTATCAAAGCGTTTACGAAGACGCTTTGGACAAAATGGAACGTGCGTTTCAGAAGATGGGCATTCAGACGACCCGCGACGGTTCGCACAAATCGCAGTCGCAATATCTCTATGCCTATGTTGACGATATGGATTCGGATGAGCCGCGCTATGTGAAATTCCGCGCATCCGACCATGAACTGCCCGCCTATTACAAAGACGGGTCGGCAGAGGTCAATTACGACATTAAAGCGGGTAATAAATCCGATCATTCGAGCGGCGACGATTGGGCGGAAGCGGTGAAATGGTTTGCCGACACTTACGGCTTCGATGTGCCGCCGTCTGTGAAAGCGGCGTTTACAAAACGCGCAAACAGCCGTTCGATTGATACGCAAACCAAGAACCGCGTTGCCTATACAAAAGAAAAGCTGGCAGAACTGGATAAGATAGAGAAAGACGACAGCATTACTTACGAGCGTTCGCCAAACGGCAAACAGGCCATATTCCGCGACAAAAAAGGCAAGCAGGTCAGCCCGTTGAATTTAAGGCTTCCAACAGGAAAGCAAAAGCCGACCAAGCAGGAACAGATTGACGCATTGCGTGAAGTACGGTTGTCGGAACTGGCCGAGTTGGAACAGTCCCTACTCCACCAAGACGCACGCGGCATGTTCGACCGCATGGCCGACACGATTGCGCTGCTGAAAAACGCCGACGCTTCCACCTTTATCCATGAGTTCGGTCATTTCGAGCTGGAAACCATGAGCCGTATCGAGCGGGATTTGCGCGGTATGCCGGCGTCGGAACTTTCCGAGGGCGAGCGGCAGATTCTGGCCGACTTTCAGACGACCCTTGACTGGTTCGGCGTGAAAGACGGCGACGCATGGGCGGCGATGACTTTGGACGGGCAGCGCGAACATCATGAGAAATTCGCACGCGGCATGGAAGCCTATCTGTTTGAAGGCAAAGCCCCGAGCGAAGCCCTGCGCGGCGTGTTCAGCCGTGTGGCGCGTCTGCTGAAACGCATTTACCGGACACTGGCCGGGCTGAACGTGGAACTTTCCGACGACATCCGCGAAGTGTTCGGCCGCCTGTTGGCTTCGGACGAGCAAATCGCCGAGGCCGGGTATGTGAACGGGATGAAGCTGCTGCTGGACGGGGACGCGGAACTGCGGGCAATGGACGAAGCCGCGCGGCGCGAAGCGGAGGACGAGCTGGGCAGACGCGCCCTGCGCGATATGGCCTTTGCCCGCAACGCCCGCAACCGTGAAATCCGCCGTCTGAAAAAGGAATACAAGGCCGACTTTGCGCGGGCGGAGATGGCGGCACGCGGCAGCATCATGAAGCAGCCCGTCTACCGCGCATGGCAGTTGTTCACGGCCAAGATGACGGATGAGGACAGAATCGACGGCAACAGCAAGGCGGAACGCGAGTTCGGACGCAAGGCCAAAGTGTTGCAGGGGAAACCTGTTTACACGATTGAGAAGCGCACCGCGCCGACCGATAACAAGGAACTGCGCGATTGGGCGGCTGATTTGTTTGAGAAAGCGGGCGGCAAGGCGGTAAACCCCGAAATCGGGGAAGTGGCTTTGACGCGCAAGTCGGTTAAAGATTCTATGGCGCACGGCATGAATCCGTTTAAGGCCGCCGCATTTGAGGCCGTGCCGTTTGTAATTGAAAACGGGGTAGTGGTAGCGAAAGCCGATCATGACCGACTGACAAGTTTCTTCGTCAGCGCACCTGTGCGGATTATGGGCGAGGAGGACATTGTTACCGTTTTGGTACACAAGGACATGAATACGCAGAAAATGTATCTGCACAGTGTGATTGCAAAAGAAAACCTCCTGAAAACAGCCCCTTTAATCGAATCCACCGCTGATACTCCGGTATCCGAGCCGCGTGGAGGGCTGTATTCAGGAGGGCTTCCGAATCAGGCTCTTACCGGATTGGACGGTGATTCCGCCGCCGATACCGGAGTATCCGAGCCGCGCGGGAAACCCAATGCGGAAGTTCTGCCGACAGGCAAGTTGCAGTCGGAAGATGTAGCCAGTGTACTCTCCAAACTGCTGGCTTACAAGCCGAAAACCGACCGCACCGCGCTTGACCCCTCGTCCGACACCCTGATGACCGCCATCGCCAAACTGGGCGGGCTGAACAAAGACGAAGTAGTGCGCGAGTGGGGTCTCGACCCGAAAGACAAAATCCCCACGCCGGTATTCGGCATGCCCGTGCTGCGGCGCACCAAAGGCCGCAGCATCGATGCGATGGTGGAAGTGCTGGCCGAAGCGGGCTATCTGCCGGTGGACAGCCACGGCAAGGCCGATGTGCGCGATTTGGAAGAGCGTTTTTCAGACGGCCTCAAAGGGCAGGATTGGTACAGCCGCCATTATGTGCCGCGCGAAGAGAAGAAGGCAGGCGAAGCGGTCGCCAATCCCTACGCCCTGAACGCCGTGCGCCTGGACGAAGCGAGCCTTGACGGCCTGAGTGCCGACTGGGCGCAGGTGCTGCAAGAACGCGGCATGACCGCGAAAAAGGGCGGCATGCACCCCGACATCGCGGCGGGGCTGATTTTGGACGAGAACGGCGAGCCGGTGTTTTCAGACGGCCTCGATTTGGTGCAGGCACTGGTTGAGGCACTGCCGCCGCAGGAAGCCATCGAAGACACCGCCCGCCTGAACCTCTTGGCGGAAAAAGGCGAAGTGCCGACGCAGGCCGATTTTGAAGAAGCGGCCGATTTGGCAGTGCACAACGAGATGAGGGCGCGCCTGATTGCGGGCGAACTCAACCGCCTGAAAGCGTCGCTGGGGTCGGTATCGCTGCTGAAACAGGCCGCGCGTGTGGCGGCGAAAGAACGCGTGGAACAGATGAAAACCCGCGACCTGCGCCCAAGCGTGTTTACCCGTGCCGAAGCGGCGGCGGCGAAGTCGTCGGAAAAAGCCTTCAAGGCGGGCGACACCGAAGCGGCGGCAGCACACAAGCGCAATCAGTTGATCCAAAACGCGCTGGCAAGGGAAACCCTCAAAGCGCGGGAGGAGATGGAGAAGACGCGCCGCTACTTGGCGAAGTTCGACCGCGTGGCAAAAGGCGTGGACATCGAATACCGCGAACAAATCGAAGCACTGCTGGAAGACGTGGAACTGCGCCAAATCAGCCTGAAAGAAACCGACCGGCGCAAATCGGCGTATCAGTTCGTGCGCGAGATGGAAGAGGCGGGCATACAGCACAGCATCGACCCGGAATATGTGGACACCATCAGCCGTAAAAGCTGGCGTGATATGACGGTGGAGGAAATGCGCGGCTTGGCCGACACGGTGCGCCAACTCGAACATTTAGGCCGTCTGAAAAACCGGCTGCTTTCGGGGCAGGAAAAACGCAGCTATGAGGCGGTGCGCGACCTGCTGGATGCTACGCTGGACGCTTCGGCCAAGGCGCAGCATCGCAAGGCGCAGGAGCGGCGCGAGGCGGCCACCGGTTTGCAGAAGGCCGGGGCACTGTTGCGCGGCGGCTACTGGGCGCATCTGAAAACCGCCACCATCGTGCGCATGTTCGACAACGGCCAAGACGGCGGCGCGTTCTTCACCCACTTCCTGCTGCCGCTGAAACAGGCGGCGGACAAGGAGGCCGCCATGCAGGCCGAAGTGTCGGAGAAGCTGTACGAAGTGCTGAAACCGCTGGCGAAACACACAGGCCGTCTGAAAAACCGCATCGGCGGCAAAACCCATTATCAGGGCTTGGGCGAACTCACCCGCGAGCAGCTTTTCGCCGTGGCGCTGAACATGGGCAACGCGGGCAATATTCAACGCCTGCTGGACGGCGAAGGCTGGCGCATGGAAGACGTGCAGCGCGCCCTGTCGTCCGCCCTCACGGCACAGGAATGGCAGGTGGTGCAGGGCGTGTGGGATTTGCTGGAAAGCTACCGCCCGCAGATTGCCGCACTGGAACGGCGCATGACGGGGGTGGAACCCGAGTGGGTGGCGGCGCGGCCGTTCAAAATCATGTCCGCCGACGGCGTGGAAGTGGAGCTGCGCGGCGGCTACTACCCGGCCAAATACGACCGCGAAGGCAGCGGCGCGGCGGAGAAAAACGAAGCGACCACCGACGCCAAAGCGCAAACCGCAGCGGCAGGGCTGGCGGCGGCCACACGGCGCACGTTTACCAAGCAGCGCGCGAACGAAGTGAAAGGCCGCCCCCTGCGTTTGAGCCTCAACGTGGCCTACGACGCGTTCAACGAAATCATCCACGACCTCACCCACCGAGAGGCAATCGCCGACGCCAACCGCCTGTTGAACTCGCACACGCTGGACACCAAAATCCGCCAATACTACGGCGCAGACGCCAAACGCCAGCTTTCCCGCGCCATTGCCGACATCGCGCAGGGCAACAGCGGCGCGGCGCAGGCACTGGACGGCTGGGCGGGCAGGCTGCGGCAGAACGTGAGCGTGGCCGGTTTGGGCTTCAATATCGTCTCGGCGGCCCTGCAGCTTACCGGCTGGATACCCGCCGTCACCCGCGTCGGCTTTGCCAACACGGCCAAAGCCCTGACGACCTATGCCGCCCACCCGATAGCCGCCACCCGCGCCGCGAACGAAATGTCGGTGATGATGGCCAACCGCAGCCGCACGCGGTTCAGGGAGTTGAACGATGTGGCCAACTCGGTCAACGGCCAAAACGGGGTGAAGGCGTTTGTCCGCCGCTACGCCTACTGGCTGATGATGCGCATGCAGCAGGTAACCGACACCATCGTTTGGCACGGCGCGATGATGAAGGCGATGGATGCCGGACGCAGCGAGGCCGAAGCCGTGCAGCTTGCCGACCAAACCGTACTGGACACCCAGGGCGGCGGGCAGACGAAGGACTTGTCGGCGGTGGAACGCGGCGGCAATCTGCAAAAGCTGTTTACCGTGTTCTACGCCTACATGAACACCGCGCTGAACATGGGCGCGGCGAGCATCGCCACGCAGCGCGGCAAGGGCAGACTGGCGGCGGAACTGATGCTGATTTGGGTGATTCCCACCGCGCTGAACGCCGTGATGAAAAGCCTGCTTACCCCGGGCGACGATGACGACGATTTGGCGAAAAAGCTGGCCAAGGAACAAATCAGCTTCACGCTGGGGATGTTCGTCGGCGGGCGCGAACTGGTGCAGCTTGGCGACATTGCTACGGGCGGGAAGTTCTACGGCTACAACGGCCCCGCAGGTTTGCGCCCGATTGCCGACACCTACAAATTCGCCCAACAGGCGCAACAGGGCGGGTTTGACAAGGGGCTGGCCACGGCGACAATCAACATCCTCGGCAGCGGCTTCGGCCTGCCCTCGGCGCAAATCAGCCGCACCCTCAAAGGGGCGCAGGCTCTGGACGAGGGCAAAACCGACAATCCGGCGGCCTTGCTGTTCGGGTATGACGGCAAGAAATAGGCCGTCTGAAAAATCCGCAAAGAAAAAGCCCGCATCGCTGCGGGCTTTTGCTATATCCACAACACCCAGTTGGGCGCGGCGGCCGTGCCTTTGTTGAGATAGACGTTCAGGCTAGAGGTGTGCCACAGGCTGCCCTGCGGCAGGGCGAATGTGCCGGGCGCGCCGCCGCCGGAGCGGACGATGACGCGGCCGTCTTCGATTTCGGTGTCCTTGCCGGATACGGAGAAGGCGTTGGCCTTGTCCACCGATTTGTATTTGCCGCTCTGGCCGCCTGCCATATTGAGGACGGAATCTTTGCCGAAAGCATCGAAGCGGATGCCCTCGTTGCTTGTTTGGATGAAGATGTTTTGCGCTTTGAGCAAGCCCGCGCCCTTCCAAATGATGCGCTTGGTCTGCGCCACGCCGTAGAGATTGTCGATGCTGACTTGGGCGCGGGGGGAATTGTTGCGGATCAGGACAAGGGTGTCGGCGCAGACGGCGGTGAAGCCGATGTTGCGCAGGGTAACGATACCGGCGTTTTGTTCGATTTTGATGCCGCGGTCGGAATCGTTGGTGAGGTTGGCGATGTGGACGCCGTCCGCGCCGTACACAAGCACGGCCAAGCCCTCGCCGCCGTATTTGGCCGGGTCGACGGAGACGATGTGGATGGTGTCCGCGCTGTTGCCGACAATGCGGTCGTCGGCCTTCCCTTCCCTGCCGACGGAAAACATGATGCCGACGCCGACGTCTTCGACAACACAGTCGCGGGCGACGGAGGCGCGGGCGGAGACGGTGTCGGTGTGGCCTTTGATTTGGATGCCGCAGGTCATGCCCCGCGCATAGCTGTTGCTGACGGTGCAGCCGCTGCATCCTTCGTCGATTTCAAAACCCTGCTGCGTGCCTTTGGCGGGCAGCGGATGGGTGGTGCTGTCGTAGATGGCGGTGCAGTTGTTGAAGACGACGCCGTCGCTGTCGTGGCAGGTGAAGCAGTCGTCGCGGTAGGGGTTTTTGGCGACGCAGTTTTCGATGACGACGTTTTTGCTGCGGGTGAGCGGGGTGTAGCTGGCACTGTATTGGTCGGCGGAAACATCGAAGCAGTGCAGCGGCGCGTTTTCGGCGCGGACGTTTTCCACGCGGCAGTGTTCCACGGCGGAGAGTTTGACCCCGCAGGCCTGGTTGTTGACGGCATCGCCGATTTGGTAGCGGCCTTCCCATGCGCAGTCGATGCGCAAATCGCAGAGGGTGATGTGGCGGTCGTAGCCGCTGCGCACCTCGTAATTGTTGGATGCGTTGGTGAAAACGTTGGCGATGGCCGGTAGCGACGGGTGGGCTTTGATGATGGTTTTGTCCATGCCCGCGCCCTTGAAGGTGGCGTGCGAGGGCAGTTTGAGTTCTTCTTCGGTGAGGTACTCGCCCGCTGCGGCGGCGAGGGTGCAGCGGCCTGCACAGGCGGCGATGGCGGCGTTGACCGCCGCGCCGACGGGTTCGCCGGTGTCGGGCAGAATGCCGAAGTCGGCAAGGGTGGCGGTGTCGCCGGACAACTGCCGTTTCCAGCGCGTGCCGTCGGCGGCGGCGATGGTGAGGCCGCCGTCGTCGGGCGTCGTCCGGTCGTTCGGGTCGGCGGTGAAAACACCGCCGCCCGCCGTGCCGTGCTCATAATAGGCGGCGACAAGGACGGGACGGCCGCCGTTGGCGTGGCGGCGCAGCCCGGCGATGGAAGGAACGGTGTGCGGCAGTTGGCCGGACAACTCGAAGGCGGCGTTGCCGATAAGGTTTTCGGCACGGCGGACGGCGGCCTGCGCGGCCTGCGCCGAGGCGGCGGCCTGTTCGGGGTAGTTGTTGTTTTCCAAGCCGCTGCCGTCGGCGTTCCAGCCTATACCCTTGCCCGGACTGGGCGCGGGCAGCGTGAGGTTCACGCTGCTGATGACGGAAACTTTGAGGGCGCGGCCGACCTGTTCGCGGATTTGCTGGTCTTGGATGACCAGCTTGTCCAGCGCGTCGTTGAGATTGGCGGGGTAGAAGCCGCCGTGGTTGGTGAAGACGGCCGGTTGCAGATAGGGCTGGTTGCTGACAATGACGAGCCTGCGCCCTTGCGCCAGCGGCGCGGCCAAATCGATATGGCCGCCGTCGGTTTCGAGGGCAGCGGTGTAGTCGCGGCCTTCGGACAAAATGTGTTCGTTGCCGATGGCGTCGTCGGTGATGACCGCGATGTGTTCGGTTTTGAGAATGCGGAAGTCGAAAGGGTAACGGGTAGTCTTGCCGTCGCCGGTGAAGATGCCGGTTTTGCGGTTTTCGCTGCTGATGGCCATGGCTGTTTCCTTGTTTGAAAAACGGCGATGGTAAGGGCGGCGGCGGTTTATGACGGGTATGTGGTCAAATAGGGACATACCCATCAAATGTACTTGATTTATATGGATATAATTTTTAATCTGTTGCGTATGGCTTTTTTGGGTATTGATAAAACTTTATAAAAATCATATTGTTGAATTTATTTTGATGGGTATGTCCCTATTTGACCACATACCCGTCATAAACGGCAGCTTGGTTTAGCATTGCCCGCATAGCGAAAGCCCGCAGAGGGTGCAAGCTCTGCGGGCTTTCTGTATTTAACCCTTCTCGTACGCGGAAGTCGAAAGGGTAACGGGTAGTCTTGCCGTCGCCGGTGAAGATGTCGGTTTTGCGGTTTTCGCTGCTGATGGCCATGGCTGTTTCCTTGTTTGAAAAACGGCGATGGTAAGGGCGGCGGGAAATCATGACGGGCAACCCTTGATAAAAACTTTATTTCTTTTTAAATCAGTATTTTGTTAAATTTTCCTATTTTTTGTGCGCAGGGGTTGCCCGTTATGAATTTCAGACGGCGTTAGGATTGCCCAAAACGTTGCCGCTATGCGGTTACTTATCGGAGGGGACGGTGTACATAGAACGCCATGAGGAAATGCGCCGCGAGCTGCGGCAGCGGGAAGCGGATTTTTCGCGGCTGATGGCCGAAGAGTGGGGGCGGCGGATTGTGCGCCTGCTGCTGGCCGAGGCGGGTGTGTGGCGGGGGAGTTTCTCGCCGGACGCTTTTCAGACGGCCTTTAACGAGGGGCGCAGGGCGCAGGGTTTGTTTTTATTGGACGCGGTGAAACACTGCGATGAGTTTTTGTTGTTGATGGAGGCAGATGATGAGCGAAACGGATCAGGAGAATCAGGCGGCGGGTGCTGAAAACAATCAGGACACGCTGTTGGGCGGTGCGCCGCAGGAGGCGGAGAACAGGCCGCCTGAAAACCCGCCAGAGGGCGGTGTGCCGGAGCAGGACAGGCCGTCTGAAAACGGTGCAAACCCGCCGCCGGAGAAACCGGCTGTGCCGGAGCAGTATGAGTTCAAGCCGCCCGAGGGGGTGGAATTTGACGAGGCAACCATCGGCGTGTACGCCGAGGCGGCGCGGGAGGCGGGTTTGTCGCAGGAGGCGGCGGACATTGTGCTGAACAAAATCGCGCCGCATCTGGCGCAGCAGCAGGCGGCCAGGCTGGCCGAGGCGCGCAACGATTGGGCGCGGCAGTCCCGCGCGGACGCGGAGTTCGGCGGCGGGAAGCTGGATGAGAATCTGGCGGTGGCGAAAAAGGCGGTGGATGCTTTGGCTTCGCAGGAGTTGAAAACGCTTTTGGAACAGTCGGGGCTGGGCAACCATCCGGAAATCATCCGTCTGTTCTACCGCGCGGGCAGGTCTTTGTCGCAGGACGCTTTTGTCGGCGGCAAGGCGGCACAGGCGGACGCGCAAAGCATATTTTCCAAAAGCAATATGAATCCCTAACGAAGAAAGGACTTTAAATGTCAGTTTTAAAACAAATTAATCCGACGCTGGCCGACGTGATGGCGCGTACCGGCGCAGACGGCAGGCTGCTGACGGTGGTGGAGGTGCTCAACGAGACCAACGAGGTGCTCGATGATTTGGTGATGATCGAGGCCAACGGCACGACCGCGCACAAAACCACCATCCGCTCGGGCTTGCCGGAGGCGACCTGGCGCATGTTCTATCAGGGCGTGCAGCCGTCCAAACCGACCGTGCTTTCCAGCGACGCCATCGGCACGTTGGAAGCGTATGCCGAAACCGACAAATCGCTGTGCGATTTGAACGGCAATTCCGCCGCTTGGCGCATGAACGAGGAGCGCCCGTTTTTGGAGTCGATGGCGCAGGAGATGGCGCGGGCGCTGTTTTACGGTTCGCAGGCGCAGAACGGCGCGGCGTTCAACGGCCTTGCGCCGCGCTTCTCCGATTTGCACGCCGAAAACGCCCGCAACATCGTGGACGGCGGCGGCACGGGCGCGGACAACACTTCTATTTGGTTGGTGGTATGGGGTGCGAACACCTGCCACGGCATCTACCCGAAAGGCACGAAGGCGGGCTTGCAGCACAAGGACTTGGGCGAAGTAACCCTGAATGACGAGAACAACGGCAGGTATCAGGGCTACCGTTCGCACTACAAATGGGACTTGGGTTTGAGCGTGCGCGACTGGCGTTATGTGGTGCGCATCGCCAATGTGGACGTGAAGAAACTCACCAAAGACGCCAAGGCGGGCGCGGACTTGATCGACCTGATGACGCAGGCGGCGGAGCTGATTCCCAACCTGAACGCGGGCAAGGCGGTGTTCTACTGCAACCGCGAAATCCGTTCGATTCTGCGCCGCCAAATCGCCAACAGGGTGGTCGGCTCGACGCTGACGATGGAAGAGGTTGCGGGCAAGAAAGTGGTTGCGTTTGACGGCATTCCGGTGCGCATCTGCGACCAGCTTCTGTCTACCGAAGAACGCGTGAAATAAGGAGGCGCGAGATGATTTTGGATTCTACTTTGCAACTGGCCGCCGGCCAGGCGGTTACCGCTTCGGCGGCGACGGAAAATACCATCGACTTCGGCCGGAAAACGCCGAACCTCGGCATGGGACACATCCCGCTTTATGCGGTGCTGACCGTGCCTGTGGCTTTCGCCGGCCTGACTTCGCTGCGCTTTTCCCTGCAAGACTCCGATAAGGAGAACGCGGATTTTGCCGACGTGCCCTCGGGTTTGAACCTGAAAGCGGCGGATCTGACGGCGGGGGCGCAGTATGTGCTGCCGCTGCCCGTGGCGCACAAACGCTATCTGCGCGGCTATTTCACCGTGCAGGGCACGGCCACGGCGGGCAAGGTTGATGTGGTGATTGCCAGCGGCATCCAGATGAACAATCCGGCGCCCGAAAGCGCGAACATGTGGGGAAGCCGCAAATGAAGGTGATGGCAGAGAAAGCAGGCTATTACGGCGGCTACCGCCGCGCAAAGGCCGCAGTACAGAACGGCATTATGACCGTGAGAAATACAAATGGCGGTATCTGATTGAAAACTTCTTCTGCCGGATAAAGGAATTTAAAAAGATTGCGATGCGTTGTGAAAAGACGGACGAATCTTTCGCTGCGAATATTTATCTAGCTGCGACGGTTTTGCGGGTGGTTTGAATGTCAACAGACCCTAGAATCCCTTTGATGTCGTTTACCCTGATTGCGTCTATCGGCTCGCCGCCGATGGCGGGGAAAACGTCCTTTTCCATGTAGGCCAGCAGGCGGGGGCGTGGTTCGGCTTCCAGCGGTGCAGGTTGTCGGCATACCAGCGGCGGGCGACGGCCTCAAAGGTATTGCGCAAGGCCGCCTGCCGCGCCGCTTTGGCCTGTTGCTTGGCGGCGGCAGGGTCGATGCCCTTTGCCAAGTCCGCCCGCGCCATCTCGGCGGCTTGGCGGGCTTCCAACAGGGAAACAGCGGGATATTTGCCGATTGAAAGGGTTTTGCGCTTCCCGTCAATCGCATAATCAAGCCGCCATAACTTCCCGCCTGCGGGGGTAACGGCCAAATACAGGCCGCTGCCGTCTGCCAGCTTGTAGGGCTTGGCGGCGGGCTTGGCGTTCCTGATTTGACGGTCGTTTAAGGGCATTTTGCGGTATTTCCATTGCGGTATTTACGGTATTTTTTCACGGCATTTTGCCGATACCGTAGAAAATACCGTATCTTTTAGGTTGGTTCAATCAGACGGGATTAGACGGCGTTAGACGGTCAGGGCGGGGAAACGGCGGGCGGGGATTTGGCGTAAAGCCTTATGGGGCGGGGATTTGGTTTACGGCATTAGACGGCGTTGGATGTAAAAAAACAGCCCGCGCGGTGGGGCTGTTTTCGGATGTTGGTACGGATGGGGAGACTCGAACTCCCACGTTTTGCAACGCCAGAACCTAAATCTGGTGCGTCTACCAATTTCGCCACATCCGCGCGGGAGGGCGGATTATACGGATGCGGCTGTTTTTTGCAAGGGCAGCCGGTGGGCGGTACAATGGAGGTCGTTTGCAATCCGCCCGGTGCGGATTGCATTTGTTTGGGCGTTTGCCGGTGGCAGCCGTGTCGGAGATGGTGAACAGGTTTTGGTAACCCCTCGGGCTGTGCAAAACGGTTTTCAGACGGCCTGATTGGTTATGGAATGAAATGGAAGGTGCGATGTCGGATTCGCTGATTCGGGATTATCTGCAAACGCAGGGTTTGAAACTCGCAGCCGACGGGGTGCGCGTGGCGCATTTGGCGGCGGAGGCGGTGGTGAATTTCGGGCAGGCGGAGATTGACCGCAGCGTGCTGCGCGGGGCGGAGGCCGATGCGCGCCTGCCGCAGAATGCGGAAACGGACGCGCTGCTGCGGCAGGTGTTTATGGCTTTGGACTCGGTGTGCTCGCGCACGGCGGCGCGTTCGGCGGCGGTGTATGCGCTGCTGCCGGACGCCGTGCTGCTGCGTTTGGCCGCGCAGGGGCGGGCTGTGGCGGAGCTGCTGGCGGCGGACGACGACGCGGCGCGGCGGCATTTGGCGGCGCGTTCGGCGCAGAGCGGCTGGCTGAATCTGGCCGGCGATGTGCCGCGCTGGCTGGAATGCGGCGATTTGCTGGGGGCGGAACATGCGGACTCGGGCAGCCAGGCGGCTTTGCCGGTGTGCGCGGCAAGCGGCCGGGTGCTGGGCGTGGTGTATGTCGAGTCGGCGCAGAAAAACGCGTTTGACGAAGACGCGCTCACGCAGTGGGTGGCTTTGGCTTTGGCTCTGGCCGCGCCCTTGGGCGCACTGGCGGGCGGGGCGGGGGAGGCGGAGGATGAGTAGGCTGAAATTCGTTGCCTCCTGCCGCCTGCCGACCGAATGGGGCGTGTTTGCGCTGCACGGTTTTGAAGAGGAAAACGGGCAGGAGCACGCCGCGCTGACAATGGGCGATTTTTCAGACGGCCTGCCGGTTTTGGCGCGGGTGCATTCGGAGTGTCTCACGGGCGACGCGCTGTTTTCGCGCAAGTGCGACTGCGGCCCGCAGCTGGAAGCGGCGATGCGGGCGGTGCAGCAGGCGGGGCGCGGCTGCATTGCCTATCTGCGCCAGGAGGGGCGCGGCATCGGCCTGATCAACAAAATCCGCGCCTACCGTTTGCAGGATCAGGGCATGGACACGGTGGAGGCCAACCTCGCGCTCGGCCTGCCGGTGGACGCGCGGGATTTCACGCTGGCGCAGCAGATTTTCGCCCACTTGGGCATCGCGTCGGTGCGCCTGTTGACCAATAATCCCGACAAGGTGGCCGCGCTGCAAAGGGCGGGCATCGAAATCGCCGAACGTGTGCCGCTGCATGTGGGCGAAAATGCGGAAAACACGCGCTATCTGCACACCAAGGCCGAAAAGCTGGGGCATTTGTTTTGAAATGCGGTTGAGGCCGTCTGAAAAGCCGCAACCAAGATTACCGACAGGAACGACCAAACCATGGCAATGCTGCTTACCCTGATCGCCTGCGCCGTTATCGTGCTGCACATACACACCTGTTTCAGCGAAGCGCAGCACTTAAACCGTTGGCCGGGCTGGCAGATCATTCTGATGTTCGCGCTCACGGGCACGCTGTTCATCTACTTCGTCAGCCGCACGGCACTGCTCAAAGGCGCGGTGCAGCTGGCGTTGATTGCGCTGATTGTGGGCAGTCTGGCGGCCGTGGCGTATTCGTATTGAGGCCGTCTGAAAAACAAAAAAAACAGGTTTTACGGCTTTTCAGACGGCCTGTGCCGTTACCGGCCATATTGTCAGAAAAAAACCAAAGGCAAACCGCTGTTTAACGGTTAAAAAAGCAGGCAGCCTACATCCCCATGCGCAGATGTCGGTTGCCGGTGTTTTTTATTGCGCATAAAGGAAACATGATGAAATTGAAATCTATCTATTGCTTGGCTGTCCTGTCGGCTGTTACCGTGCTGCCCGCACATGCCCAAAGCGTGCGCAGCGAAGAGCAGGCGATTCAGCGTGTGTCCGAATCCGTAGCCCGCAATCATCTGACCAGTCAGAAGCCCGAATGCCTGATGTTTATGGCCGAGAAAACTAGAAACGGCTACATGGTGGACGTACGCGAAAAACACGATGCCCAATGTGGCGGCGACCCGGCAACCGCTCCGCGTCTGTTCAGTTATGAAATCGACCGGCGCAGCGGCAAAATGAAAACCGATGCCGCCGCGCCCAATGGCGAATGGACGGGCGAATACCGCGCCATCGATTGAAAATAATGTGCAGGCTGCTTTTCCATTGCCAAAAAGCAGCCTGCACTTTTTACGGAGGTCTGATTGATGCGCCTGTGGCACCAAGCCCTTATCCCCCAACTCCCCCGCGCCCAACTGCTCGGCCAACACCGCGAATGCGCCGCCCTGCGCGGCAACGGCTGATGACCGCCATCCGTACCTTCCCAAGCCCCGAAGCCGCCGCCCGCGCCCTTGCCGATGCCGTGGCGCAAGACCTGCGCGAAGCCTTGGCGCACAAGGGAAACGCCGTGCTGGCCGTGTCGGGCGGACGCTCGCCGGTGCCGTTTTTCCAAGCCTTGTCGCACGAAGATTTGGACTGGGCAAACGTGGCCGCAACCCTTGCCGACGAGCGCGTCGTGCCGACATCCCATCCCGACAGCAACACGCGGCTGGTGCGCGAACACCTGCTGCAACACCGCGCCGCAGCGGCGCAGTGGCTGCCCCTGATTGAAGACGGCGCAAGCGTGCCGCCGCCCGACGAAGCCGTGCGCCTTGCCCTTGCGCATTACCGCCGCGCCGACGTTTTGGTGCTCGGCATGGGCAGCGATGGCCACACCGCCTCGCTGTTTCCCGCCGCGCCGCAGCTTTCAGACGGCCTCTCGCCCGATTGTCCGCAGCCGCTGCTGCACGTTTCCCCGCCCGACGCGCCGCATGAGCGCGTTTCGCTGACGCTGGCGCAAATCGCCCGCGTGCCGCAGGTTTACCTCGCCATCGCCGGCGAAGACAAACGCCGCGTGCTCGATGCCGCCCTGGCCGCGCCCTCGGCAAAATACCCCGTCGGCGCGGTGCTGGCGGCGGCGCGGCATGTTATGGTGTATTATTCGCCGTGATTTTTATCAATTAAGCAGCCCCTTCCAAGCGTTTTCAGACGGCCTCTTTGGTGAAAAACCCTGTGAGGCCGTCTGAAAAACAGAAAAACAAGCAAAATCGAAATAAGGAGACAACTGTGTTAAACCGCATCAGCGAATCCCTGGACAAACTGTCCGCCGCCGAACGCAAAGTGGGCGAATGCGCCCTGGCCGATCCCAAATGGTTCGTCCACGCCGCCGTGGCCGACATCGCCGCGCGCGCCACCGTCAGCCAGCCCACCGTCATCCGCTTCTGCCGCAGCCTCGGCTGCAAAGGGCTGCCCGAATTCAAGCTCGACCTCTCCGCCGACATCAGCCGCGCCGGCATGCCCTTCGTGCACGAACAGCTCAACGAAGGCGACGACATGGCCGCCGTGATGGAAAAAGTGCTCGGCAACACTGCCGCCGCCATCCTCGGCGCGCGCCGCTTCCTCGACGAAGCCGAACTCGAAAAAGCCGTTTCCCTGCTCCACGGCGCGCGCCGTATCGAGTTTTACGGCATGGGCAACTCCGGCATCGTCGCCCAAGACGCGCAGCACAAATTCTTCCGCTTCGGCATCTCCGCCGTGGCCTATTCCGACCTGCACATCCAGCTGATGGCCGCCGCCGTGTTGAGCCCGCAGGACACCATCGTCGTCATCTCCAAATCCGGCACCCCCGCCGGACTGCTCGAAGTGGCCGCCGCCGCCAAAGAAAACGGCGCGTCCGTCATCGCCGTTACCCGCGCCGGCTCGCCGCTGGCCGCCGCCGCCGACTGCGTGCTCAACGTGTTCACCCAGGAAGACAGCGAACGCTACACCCCCATGATTTCCCGCCTGCTGCAACTGACCGTCATCGACATCCTCGCCATCGGCCTCGCCCTGCGCCTGGGCGAAACCGCCAGCCTGCAACTGGCCAAAGGCAAGCAAACCCTGCGCGAACGCCTGCCCGCCGCCGCCCGCTGAAACGCCGTTCCATCCGCAAAGGCCGTCTGAAAACCGCTGTTCAGACGGCCTTTTCCCTGCCACAGAACAAACTTGGATACCGCAAAACGAAACATTACATTACAAAAAATATTGATTTTTTACCATTCCTTAAATACTATTGCCGCGCAACACAAGTCAAAAACCGTATTAGGAGAACAAAATGAAGAAGTTACATATCACCTTCGCCGCCGCCCTGCTGTGCGCCGCCGCCGCCCATGCCGAAACCACCAACCGCATCGGCGGGCGCATCTTCTCGGCCATCGAATACGAAAGCGACGGCGACGGCAACGCCACCACCACCTTTTCCGACCTCAACAGCCGCCTGTGGATCATGGGCAGCGAAAAAGTCAGCGACAACGGCCTCACTCTCATCTACGGCCTCAACTCCTTCGTCGCCCACGATTACAACGGCTGGGCCACCGACGATTCCTACATCGGTCTCAGAGGCAGCCTCGGCACCGTCCGCGTCGGCCGCATGAGCACCCCCGTCCACTACATGACCGGCCATCAGGACGAATTTGAAGGCAACAACTACACCCAAACCATGGGGCGCATGACCCGCTTCGGCAACCGCGCCATCTCCGTCGTGTACGACTCCGTGCCCAAAAAAGGCTTCAGCTACCGCCTGATGGCCGCCCCCGGCTACAACAACCCCAACTACAACGACCCCGGCTACCCGACCAAAACCGCCTAAGAGCGCAACGGCAAATGGATTTACGGCGCAGGCTTCGACTACACCCACGCCAAAGGCTTCAACGCCCACTATGGCATGGAATACGCCGTCAAAGCCTCGCCCGACGCGGAAAAAGACCGTCAGGTGCACTCGCTGAAAATCGGCTACGACAAAGACAAATTTAGCATCGGCGCGGGTTTCCAATACGCGCACAACACCCGCGACCGCTTCTACTACGCCGACCCCGAAACCAAAACAGCCAACACCAAAGACTTCCAAATCACCACCAGCTACAAACTGGGCAACTTCACCCCGCAGATCGGCGTGGCCTACGGCCGCTCCAACAGCGGCAAAAACTACAAACAGCTCGCCCTGCAAACCCGCTACGACTTCTCGAAAAGCACCTTCATCAACCTCGGCGCGGGTCTGGTGAAAGAAAACCGCGACAAAAAAACCTGGCGCGCCGTCGGCCTGTCCATGACCCACAACATCCAATAGGCGCAGGCCGCCGCCACGGAAAACCCGCCCTGCAAACTGCGTCGGCGGGTTTTTGCCTGCTCCGTATCGGGAAACCTTTGAGGCCGTCTGAAAACTGCGTTTTCAGACGGCCTCACTGTATGGTGGAACAAAATACCCATTGTAGGCCGGGCTTCAGCCCGGCTAACTCGCTATTTCTCCGGTTTTTGCTGGGCTGAAGCCCAGCAGAGTAGGGTGTGTGGCGCAGCCACGCACACGGTTTTCGCTGCGCCGAAACTTCGTTTTAACTTTGTTGAAGCTACGCTTTCAGACGGCCTCAAAGGCAGGTGGAAACCGGAAACCTTTATAAAATCCCGACAACGGCCTGTATAGCGCGGATTGGTTGCGGAGCTGAAATCAAAAAAACGCCGTCATTCCCGCGCAGGCGAGAATCTTGTCGAAACCCAAACAATAGCTTGTTTATTCAAGAATTATTGAAAACCAGGCAAGATTCCCGCCTGCGCGGGAATGACGGCGTTTAGAGGTATCCGAAGTTTTAGGTAGGGCGACGCACGCGGTTTCGGATGCCTGCGCAAGAAAACGCGCGTGCGCCTATAAAAACAGATGGTGAAGCCCTGAAACGCCCCCTCAACGCCCGAACAACTCCGCCACCATCGCCGCCTCTTCCTCGGTATAGGCCGCTCCGTTGAGCTTGGCCGACAAGACAAACTCGCCGCTCAAACCCTGTTCGGCGCAGGCATCGCGCCAGCCTTGCAACCGCTCTTCTTTGCCGCTTTTGTTTTTCAGACGGCCTACCGCGCGGGCGGCCTGCTGCGCATTACTGTTTTTGTCCGTCATTTTTTCCGTCTCCGAAACATAGTCCGCGCATCATAGCGCGGTTTCCCCGTGCGTTTCAAACCGCCAGAAAAGTCTTTTTCAATAAAAATAAGCAAATTATAAAATTTGCACGAGCTATTGTTGCGGCCGTGCGGCAATGTGTCTAGAATACCAAATATGGTATTTTTCAAACGCAGTTCATACTATATATAGTATTTTAAGGAAGACGCTATGCCGAGCCTGAAATTCACCACCGAACAAATCGTCTGGCAGGAAGTGCCGGGCGAGGTGTCGCTGGCGTTTTTGTTTTCAGGCTGCCAACTGCGCTGCAAGGGCTGCCACAGCGCGGACGCTTGGAAGGCTTCTTTGGGGCAGGAATTGACGGCGGATTATCTGAAAGGCCGTCTGAAACGCTATCGCGGCTTAATCACCTGCGTGCTGTTTATGGGCGGCGAATGGCAGCCTGAAATCTTACAGCAGATGCTCGGCATCGTGGTGCGGGCGGGTTTGAAAGCGTGCCTGTACACGGGCTTGGAACGCGAAGAATTGGAAGCGGTATCCGAAAGCATCATTCCGTATCTCACTTATTTGAAAACAGGGCGTTGGGTGATGGAGCTGGGCGGTTTGGACAGCCCGGCCACCAACCAGAAATTCATCGATGTGCGCACGGGCGAGGTGTTGAACCGATTGTTTGTGAAAGACAATCCCGCGCCAAAAGTGATTCCGATTGCCGCGTCTGCGCCTGCGGACGGGGCGTTTGTTCAGACGGCCTGAACCGTCTGTTTTGCGCTTTCAGGTAGCCTTTATCTTTAAAAAGGCCGTCTGAAAGCCGTTTTTAACCACCACAGGAGGACTTAACATGATTCGGCTGTATCCCGAACAGTTAAACGGCAAACTGCAATTTATGCACGACTACATTTCCGCCCACAACGCGGCCGACGGCTCGAAGATGGACGCCAACGCCAACGTAACGCAGAAAAACATCGCCACGATGGAAGCGGAAATCATGAAAGACTTTTTCGTGCAGATGAACCGCGCCCAAGTGTCGCGCAAAATCGCCGAGATTTTCGATGAAGCCACCGCCCGCGAATACATCCGCCAGATTGAAGCGCACGAAATCTATGTGCACGACGAAACCAGCCTGAAACCCTACTGCGTGTCGGTAACGCTGTATCCGTTTTTGCTCGACGGCTTAAGCAAGCTCGGCGGCGAATCGAAAGCGCCCAAGCATCTGGCGTCGTTCTGCGGCTCGTTTATCAATCTGGTGTTCGCCATCAGCGCCCAGTTTGCCGGCGCGGTCGCCACCGTGGAATTTCTCACTTATTTCGATTACTTCGCCCGCAAGGATTACGGCGAAGACTATCTCGAAACCCATGCCGCCGAAGTCGCCAACCACCTGCAACAGGTCGTGTACAGCATCAACCAGCCCGCTGCCGCACGCGGCTATCAGAGCGTGTTTTGGAATATTTCCGTTTACGATCAATACTATTTCGACGCGATGTTCGGCGATTTCGTCTTTCCCGATTTCAGCAAACCGGTGTGGGCGAGCGTGGCGAAGCTGCAAAACTTCTTCCTCAAATGGTTCAATCAGGAGCGCACCAAAGCCGTTTTGACCTTCCCCGTGGTAACCGCCGCCATGCTCACCGACGGCGGCAAATGCAAAGACGGCGCGTTTGCCGACCAAATGGCCAAAGAATTGTCCGAGGGCAACTCGTTTTTCGTGTACCTGTCCGACAACCCCGACTCGCTCGCCTCCTGCTGCCGCCTGCGCAACGCCATCGAAGACCGCACGTTCAGTTACACCCTCGGCGCGGGCGGCGTGGCCACCGGCTCGATTAATGTGATTACCATCAATATGAACCGCTTGGAACAAGACGGCCGCGATTTGGCCGCCGAAGTCGCCAAAATCCATCGTTACCAATACGCCTACCGCAAACTGATGGAAGAATACCAAGCCGCCGGTATGCTGCCCGTGTACGACGCAGGCTTCATCACGCTGGACAAACAATTCCTCACCATCGGTATCAACGGTATGGCGGAAGCCGCCGAATCGCAAGGCATCAAAGTCGGCTACAACGACGATTACATCAACTTTGTCCAAGGCCGTCTGAAAACCATATTCGAAGCCAACCAAGCCGCCAGCAAGCACTACGGCGTGAAGTTCAACACTGAGTTTGTCCCTGCCGAAAACCTCGGCGTGAAAAACGCCAAATGGGACAAAGCCGACGGCTACAAAGTCAGCCGCGAATGCTACAACTCCTATTTCTACGTCGTTGAAGACGAGGAAATCAACGCGCTTGACAAATTCCTGCTGCACGGTAAAGAACTGGTGGACTGGCTCGACGGCGGCTCCGCGCTGCACCTGAACCTCGACGAAGCCCTGCCCGCATCCGGCTACCGTTCGCTGCTGGACATCGCCGCACAAACCGGCTGCAACTACTTCTGTGTGAACGTGCGCATCACCATCTGCAACGAATGCGGCCACATCGACAAACGCACCCTGCACGCCTGTTCCGCCTGCGGTTCGCACGACATCGACTACGGCACCCGCGTCATCGGCTATTTGAAGCGTGTATCCGCATTCAGCAGCGGTCGTCGCAAAGAACACGCGCTACGGCATTACCACCGCGAGGCGCAAAAGCAGCGCGAGGCGGCTTAGGCGGGTAGGGTCTTAACAAAAAAGGCCGTCTGAAAAGCGGATTCGCGGTTTTTCAGACGGCCTCTATCGTGTCGGTGTCCGACCATGCCGCCTCTGTGTAGGGTGTGTCGCCCCAAGGCGACGCACGCGTTCTTTGCCGTGCAAACGAAAGGCCGTCTGAAAAATGTGTTTCCCGCTTTTTCAGACGGCCTGAAAATAAGAAATGCCGTCATTCCCGCGCAGGCGGGAATCTTGTTTGATGTTAAGAAATTATTGTAAAAACAATCTATTGTTTAAGATTAACCAAGATTCCCGCCTACGCGGGAATGACGATGGTTTAACTATTCCTTGTGTTATTTTAGGTTTTGCAAAGGTCTAGGGTCTGTTGACAATCAGCCTTGCGGCGGTGTTTTTGTCAAAAAATACCCGCCTGCCGCGTCAAAAATGCTCGCAAGGTGTCCACAACCTTGCTACGCTTTTTCCCTTGCATTCGGGCATTTTTTACTCAAAAAACCGCTCACAAGCTGAATGTCAACAGACCCTGAGCCTGATTTCATTTCCTGCTCAGCGTTACCCCCGTCCAGCCGAAAACCAGGGTCAGCAGCAGGCTCAGGTAGCAGAAAAAGGCGTAGGGCAGGTAGTCCAGCACCGCCACGCCCAGTGTTTTGGCGATGAACACACCGCACACGCTCCACGGCACCAGCGGGTTGATCACCGTGCCCGCGTCTTCCAGCGTGCGCGAAAGGTTGCGCGGGTGCAGGCCGAGTTTGTCGTAAACCGGCTTGAAGGTTTCGCCCGCCAAGAGGATGCTCAAATACTGTTCGCCGATCAACACGTTCACGCCGATGGCAGTGGCCGCCACGCAGGCGGTGGCACGCCCCGCGCTGGTGAGGAGGTGGCGCACGCCGTCCAGCAGGCTGGGGATGATGCCGAGTGTGAACAAAAGGCCGCCCAGGCTCAAACCGAGTATCACGATGGCCTGTGTGAAAAACATGCTTTCCAAGCCGCCGCGCGACACCAGCCGGCCGATATGCTCGAAACCGCCTTCGAGTTTGAAGCCGCCGTAAAACCAGCTTCCCAGCGTGGCCAGGTTCGGGCTGCTGTGCAGATAGGTAACGGCCACGGCAGACAGGATGGTGGCCAGCATGGCGACAACCGCATTGACGCGGCGCACCGCCAGCACCACCAGCACGGCAAACGGTATCAGCGAATAAGCGTGCACCAGCCCCGAGGCTTGCAGCTGCTCGCGGAACACGGCGGTGCTGTTCAAATCGTGCGCGGCGGCGGCGGGCAGCAGCCAGCCGGTTGCCAGCGCGGTCAGCAGCCAGGCCGGAACGGTGGTGTAGGCCATATTGCGGATGTGCTCGAACAGGTCGATGCCCACAATGGAGGCGGCAATGCCGGTGGTGTCGGAGAGCGGCGACATTTTGTCGCCGAAAAACGCGCCCGAAACCACCGCGCCGGCGGTCATGGCGAGATTGGCGTGAAACGCCTCGCCCATGCCGATAAAGGCCACCCCCACCGTGGCGCAGGTGGTCAGGCTGCTGCCGATGCTCACGCCGATCAAAGACGAGAGTACAAAGGCGGAAAGATAGAAATATTCGGGCGAAATCAGGTTGAAACCGTAATACATCAGCGTGGGAATCGAGCCGGACATCATCAGCGCGCTCACCATCAGCCCGATAAAGAAAAACAGGTACACCGCGCCCATGCTGCGGCTGAGGGCGGCAATCATGCCCTGCTGCATATCTTCGTATTTCAGCCCGCGCGAGAGCCCGTAGGCCAACAGCGCGGTGATGGCGGCGATAATGGTCATGTGCGGCAGCCATTCCAGCGCGATAATGGTGTAACCCATCGCCGCTACCAGCACGGCGGCCACCAGCGCGGCCTCTTTGCGCGGCATCTCGATCAGGGATTTGAAAGCAAACACGGCATCTCCGTTTGCGTGAGTGAAAACGGCAGGCATTGTAGCGTATGGACACAATGTTTACATAACTTAAAAGGCCGTCTGAAAGACCGCCTACCGTTTTTTCAGACGGCCTCAGGCTGCGAAAAGGCTATAATCCGCCCTTTGCCAACCCGCGAAGGAAACGTTTGCACCGTTTTCCGAATGCCCGCGCCGCATACGGACTTTGACAAAGGCCGTCCCCGATGGAGAAACGCGGTTTCGCCCCTGCCAGCCTTCCTGCCCGCCATGACCATTCTGATTGCCGCCCCGTTCTGCTCGCTGCCCGGCGAGCCTTATTTCAACCGTTTCCGCTATTTGGCCGAGACTCTGGCCGCGCGGCACGATGTGGTACTGCTTACCAGCCGTTTCCGCCACCACGACAAGTCTTTCAGACGGCCTGAGGATGCCGCCGCCGCGTCGGCAGGCCGTCTGAAAGTGGTGCTGCTGGACGAGGCGGGTTATCGGAAAAACGTGTCAATAGGCCGTCTGAAAAGCCACCGCGATTTTGTGCGCAACTTGGATGCATGGCTGGCGGCGCAAAAAGCGGGGGCGTTCGGCGCGGTGTATTCGGCCTATCCGCTGATTGCGTCCAATCTTGTGCTGGGGCGGTACAAGGCGCGGCTGGGTTACAGGCTGCTGATTGACGTGCAGGACGTGTGGCCGGAATCGTTTTCTGCCGTTTTGCCCGTGCTGGCGAAGCTGCCGCCGCGCCTCGTGCCCTTCGCCCGCAAGGCAGACCGCGCCTACGCCTGCGCCGACGCGCTGGCGGCGGTGTCGCAAAGCTATCTGGCACGCGCCCGCGCCGCCAATCCCGCCGTGCTGCATGAGGCGGTGTATATCGGCGCGGATTTCGCCGCAGTGGCCGCCGCGCCCGCGCGGGTGTTTGCCGAGCGCAAAACGCGGCTGTTCTACCTCGGCACGCTCAGCCACAGCTACGATGTGGAAACCGTCTGTCGTGGCGTGCGCCTGCTGCGGCAGCGCGGCGAAGATGCCGAGCTGCACATCTGCGGCGGGGGCGGCGACGAAGCGCGGCTGCGCGCGGCCTACGCAGGGCAGGGCACGGTGTTCCACGGCTATCTGCCCTATGCCGACATGCTCTCGCTGGCCAAGGGCTGCGACATGGCGGTGAACGCCATCCACAGCCACGCGCCGCAGTCGGTAACCAACAAGCTGTCCGACTACATGGCTCTGCAAAAGCCGGTGTTAAACAGCCAAACCCATCCCGAAGTGCGCCGCCTGCTCGGCCTTTTGCCGCACGAACATTACCAATCGGGCGACGCGGAAGACTTCGCCGCCGCCTTCGGCCGTCTGAAAAACCATGCCGCGCCGGTGCGGTCGGCAGAAATCGCCCGCCTGTTCGACCGCCGCGCGTCCTACCGCCGCCTCACCGATCTGATAGAAAGCCTGCTGCCGTGAACGACATTTGCAAACGCGCCTTCGACATCGCCGTTTCCGCCGCCCTGCTGCTGTGCCTTGCGCCGCTTTTGCTGCTGCTGGCCTGGCTGATACGGCGCAAACTCGGCACGCCCGTGCTGTTTTGCCAAATGCGCCCGGGCAGACACGGCAAACTGTTTGCCATGTACAAATTCCGCACCATGCGCGACACCGCCGACGAAAACGGCAAGCCGCTGCCCGATGCCGAACGCCTCACCCCCTTCGGCTGCAAACTGCGCGCCGCCAGCCTCGACGAGCTGCCCGAGTTGTGGAACGTGCTCAAAGGCGACATGAGCCTGGTCGGCCCGCGCCCGCTCTTGCCCGAATACCTGCCGCTCTATAATGCCGAACAAAGCCGCCGCCACGAAGTGCGCCCCGGCATCACCGGCTGGGCGCAGGTCAACGGGCGCAACGCGATTTCCTGGCCGGGAAAATTCCGCCTCGACGTGTGGTATGTGGACCACCGCTCGTTTTGGCTCGACATCAAAATCCTGCTGCTGACCGTGAAAAAAGTCTTTGCCCGCGACGGCATCAATTCCGAGGGCGAGGCCACGGCGGCTAAGTTCGAGGGCAACGGCGAGGAGGGCTGATTGGAAACCGTCGGGCATTCATGCCCGACAAAACATCCGCAAAATTGAAACTGTCGGGCATAAATGTCCGACCTACACGGGCGCGGAAACCTGTTTTTGGCTACGCCGAAGCTGTGTTTTCAGACGGCCTTTTACGCAAATTCAGCCTGAAAAACAGCAGGCCGTCTGAAAATTAAAAACCGCCGTCATTCCCGCACAGGCGGGGACGGCCTCCCAAGCGCAACAGACCAACAGAAACCGTTTTATGACCACCGAAAACCTCGTCATCATCGGCGCGGGCGGCCACGGCAAAGTGCTGGCCGCCACCGCGCTGGCCGCCGCGCAATGGGCACGGATTGTGTTTCTCGACGACCGCGCCGCAGGCGGCAGCGTCGTCGGCCTGCCCGTTTTGGGCGGCACGGATCTGCTCGGCGGCCGCGTTTCCCCCGACGCCTACCAGGCCGCCGTCGCCATCGGCGACAATGCCGCGCGGCGGCGGCTGTGCGGCCGTCTGAAAACGCTGGGTTTCGCCTTGCCCGACATCGTCCACCCGAGTGCCGTTGTCGCCCCGTTTGCCGAACTGGGCGGCGGCTGCGCCGTGTTCGCCCAGGCCGTCGTCCAGCCAGGCAGCCGTTTGGGCGAGGGCTGCATCGTCAACACCGCCGCCACGGTAGACCACGACTGCACGCTGGGCGCGTTCGTCCACATCAGCCCGGGCGCGCATCTGGCGGGCGGCACGCACATTGGCGATGAAAGCTGGATCGGCATCGGCGCGTGCACCCGCCAGCAGGTGCGCATCGGCAGCGGCGTAACCGTCGGCGCGGGCGCGGCGGTGGTGGGCGACGTTGCAGACGGCCTCACCGTTGCCGGCGTGCCCGCGCGGGTGCTGGAACGCTCGGAACAAACAAACTCTGAGGCCGTCTGAAAAGCCAATCAGGCTGCATCGAAACGGCGTTTTCAGACGGCCTGAAAACCTTGCAAACCCCCAACGGCAGCCCCAAAACAAATGCCGTCATTCCCGCGTTTGTGCTCCGGAGGCGTACTGGCGGGAATGATGTTTCCAAAAAAAGAAAGAACCCCATGCTGAACACCTCCCTTTCCCCATGGCCGAGCTTCACCCAAGAAGAAGCCGATGCCGTCTCGCGCGTTTTGCTGTCGAACAAAGTCAATTATTGGACGGGCAGCGAATGCCGCGAATTTGAACAAGAGTTTGCCGCGTTTGCCGGCACGCAATACGCCGTCGCCCTCGGCAACGGCACGCTCGCGCTCGATGTCGCGCTCAAAGCAACGGGCATCGGCGCGGGCGACGACGTGGTTGTTACCCCGCGCACCTTCCTTGCCTCGGCCTCGTGCATCGTCAACGCGGGCGCAAACCCCGTGTTTGCCGATGTCGATTTGAACAGCCAGAACATCACCGCCGAAACCATCGCCGCCGTGCTGACGCCGCGCACCAAAGCCGTGATCGTCGTGCACCTCGCCGGCATGCCCGCCGAAATGGACGGCATCATGGAGCTGGCCGGAAAACACGGATTGCGGGTGATCGAAGACTGCGCCCAAGCCCACGGCGCGACCTACAAAGGCCGCAGCGTCGGCTCCATCGGCCACGTCGGCGCGTGGTCGTTCTGCCAGGACAAAATCATGACCACCGGCGGCGAAGGCGGCATGGTTACCACCAACAGCAAAGAATTGTGGGAAAAAATGTGGTCGTACAAAGACCACGGCAAAAGCTACGACGCGGTTTACCACCGCCAACACGCGCCCGGTTTCCGCTGGCTGCACGAAAGTTTCGGCACCAACTGGCGCATGATGGAAATGCAGGCCGTGATCGGCCGCATCCAGCTCAAACGGATGCCCGAATGGACGGCGCGCCGCCGCGAACACGCCGCCAAACTGGCCGTAACGCTGGGCAGTTTTTCCTGTATTCGTCTGCCGCAAATCCCCGAGCATATCGGACACGCGCAATACAAGTTCTACGCCTTCGTGCGCCCCGAAAAACTCAAAGACGGCTGGACGCGCGACGGCATCATCGCCGAACTCAACGCACGCGGCGTGCCCTGCTATCAGGGAAGCTGCGCCGAGGTTTATTTGGAAAAAGCCTTCGACGGCACGCCGTGGCGGCCGGAAGGCCGTCTGAAAAACGCGGTGGAACTGGGCGAAACCGCGCTAATGTTCCTCGTCCACCCCACGCTCACCGACAGCGAAATCGCATTCTGCCGCGACCACATCGCCGCCGTACTGCGGCAGGCCGCGCGGTGAGAAACCCCGTTTTCAGACGGCCTCAAAAAAAACGCAGGCGGCAGACAAGGTAGGGTGTGTCGCCCCAGCGACGCACGCGTTCCATGCCGCACAACGCATTCTTGTCTTGCCGCCAACCCCAAACCGCGTGCGTGGCTTGCGCCACACACCCTACCCAAGCGGCAGAGGCCGTCTGAAAAATCCCCAATGCGCTTTTGGCTACGCCGAAGCTGCGCTTTCAGAAACGTCATCCCCGCGCAGGCGGGGACGGCCTCAAACCACCAAAAGGAAAACACATGAAAACACTCGCCGTACTCACCGGCGCGGGCATCAGCGCGCAAAGCGGCCTGCAAACCTTCCGCGACAGCGACGGCCTGTGGGAAGGATACCGCGTCGAAGACGTCTGCACCCCCGAAGCCTTCGCACGCAACCCGCAGGCCGTCATCGGTTTTTACAACCAACGCCGCCGCGCCGCCGCCGCCGCCGTGCCCAACGCCGCGCATAAGGCACTGGCGGATTTGGAAAAACACTACCGCGTCCGCATCATCACCCAAAACGTCGACGACCTGCACGAACGCGCCGGCAGCAGCAGCGTGCTGCACCTGCACGGCGAATTGGGCAAACTGCGCAGCACCGCCGACGAAACCGACATCATCCCCTGGCAGGGCGACCAAACCGCCGCCGACCGCGACCGCCACGGCAACCCCCTGCGCCCGCACATCGTCTTCTTCGGCGAAGCCGTGCCGCTGATGGACGAAGCCGTGCGGCTGGTGTCCGCCGCCGACATCGTGATGGTCGTCGGCACCTCCCTGCAAGTCTATCCCGCCGCCTCGCTGCTGCACTACGCCCGCGCCGACGCGCCGCTCTACCTTGTCGATCCCAAACCCAACATCACCTCCGCCCGCGTCGAAGTGCTGGCCAAAACCGCCGCCGAAGGCGTGCCGCAGCTTGCGGCAGAACTGATCGCGGCGGCGCAGCGCGGATAGCCCGCGCCAAAGACAGAGGCCGTCTGAAAAGCGTTTTTTCAGACGGCCTCTGCCGTTTAGGTAGGGTGTGGCGCAAGCCACGCACGCGGTTTCGGTATGGGGTAAGGTAAGGATTCGTTGTGCGGCAGGGAACGCGTGCGTTGCCAGGGCGGCACACCCTACCTTGTCTGCCGAGATCGTTTTTCGGGAAACGGTTGGCCGATAGGGTTTGAGGCCGTCTGAAAAAACATTTTCAGACGGCCTCAAAGTCGTTTTCGCTGATGGAAACGGGATTACAGCCTTACGTCGACATACGCGCTTTCGTGCAGCTGTTGCAGAAGCTGGGCGGAGGCGGCTTCGGCTTTTTGCTGCATGATGTATTGGCGCACGGCGTTGCGTTGTCGTTCTTCGGGGGTGCCGCTTTCGCGGGTGTCGGTGAGCTGGATGAGGTGCCAGCCGAACTGGGTTTTGACGGGGCGGCTGATTTGGCCTTTTTTCAGTTTTTTCACTGCGTCTTCAAATTCGGGCACCATCACGCCGTCGCCGAACCAGCCGAGGTCGCCGCCCTGCGCCGCGCTGGTGTCCTGCGAGTATTGTTTGGCCAGGTCGCCGAAGTCGCGGCCGGCTTTGGCCTGGTTTTGGATTTTGCGGATGACGGATTCGGCGGAGGCAAGGGCGTTGTCTTTTTCGGCTTTGATGAGGATGTGGCGGGCGCGGTATTGGCGCACGGGTTTTCCGGCGGGCAGGGTGATGCCTTGTTGTTTGGCGCGTTCGATGGCGGCGTCGACTTCGGCGTCGCTGACGCGGGCTTGTTGGAGGATGGCCTGCTGGCGGACTTTTTCGGCGATGATGCCTTCGGCGGTGTCTTTGCGCAGGGTGGCGCGGCTGATGCCGTTTTTGGCGTTTTGGGCGTAGAGGTTTTCGACGGTGGTGTGTTTTTGCGCAGCGGCGTGGGCGAGGGCTTCGTCGGTTTCGGCTTCGCTGGCGGTGATGCCGCGCCGTTTGCCGGCTTGGACGACGAGGGCGCGGTTGACGAGTTGGGCGAGGATGTGGCGGCGCAGTTCGTTTTCAGACGGCCTTTGGGCGGCGGGAATGCTTTGGCGGGCGGCTGCGGCGGCGTTGTCGAGCTGGCGTACGGTGATGACGGCGTCGCCGGCGACGGCGGCGATGCCGTCTACGTTGCGGATGTCGGCGGCGGAGGCCGTCTGAATGGCGGCGGCAAGGAGGGCGGCCGCGAGGGTTTGGGTGTGGGTTTTCATTTGACTACCTCGTTGGTTTTGATGTAGCCCGGGATGGCCGGGCGCAGGGTTTCGTCGGCTTTGTTGCCGATGTTGCTCAGGCTTTTGAGTTGCAGGGTGAAGAAGAAGGCGTTTTTGTAGTTGGGTTTGTCGCGCTCGGTGTTCCAGCCGGTTACGTAGCGTTGGGCGGCCGCGCTGACGCTCCAACAGCCGCAGGCGTCTTTGTATTCGAGGCCGGCGAGGATGTCGAGGGGGCGGCCGATGTCGAGGGCGTGGTTGTAGCGGGCGAGGCCGTAGAGGTTGGCGGTGATCGGCCATTGCGCGCCCAGGTCGATTTGGTTGATTTTGTCGCGCAGGTAGAGGCCGTTGTCTTGCAGGTAGATGGCTTTGTCGCGGCCGTAGCGGTAGCGCAGGCTGAGGGTTTTGCCGTCTTCGGGGCGGTAGCGGATGCCGGCGGCGATGTTTTCGAAGCGGGATTGGTTTTCGTTGAAGTGGACGACGGTGTAGGCGTTGACGCTGCGGCTGATTTCGCCGTCGGCAAAGGCGATCCAGTCGGAGCGGGTGCGTTTGTTTTGGCGGACGCTGCCGTCGAGTAGGACGTTGTCGTTTTTGAAGTAGAATTTTTGGCCGATGCCGGCGCGCAGGCGTTCCGCGCCGCTGTCGCGGTCGAGGTAGCGGGTTTGCAGGGCGGCGGTGAGGCTGTTGGCAGAGTTGATGCGGTCTTGGCCGGAGTAGAGGTTTTCGCGGAAGAGCTGGCCGTAGCTGAAGCTGTTTTCGGCGGTGTCGAAGTTGGGCAGGTCGTTTTGCGATTTGGTGGGGATGTAGTTGTAAAACAGGCGGGGTTCGAGGGTTTGGATGCGGTTGCGGCCGAACAGGCTTGTTTCGCGCTCGAAGGTCATGCCGGCGTCGATGTTGGCGATGGGGAGGCTGCGCGAGGCGGTGCGCCCGGGGCGTCCTTCGAAGCTGTCGAGGAGGTAGCGGGTGTAGTGCAGGCCGATTTTGGGGCGGATGTAGCCCCAGTTGTTGTGGAAGTCGCGGCTGAGGGCGGGGTAGAGGACGAAGCGTTGGCCGGACTGTTTGCTGCTGTGGGTGAAGCGGGTGTGTTGGCCGTCGACGGTGAAGAGGTTGCCGGCGAAGTTTTTCTGCCAGTTCGCGCTCAGGCGGGGCAGGATGGCGTAGGGTTCGTCTTTGTAGCCGTCGGCGTTGGCGAGGGTTTGGTATTTTTGGACTTTGAGGTGGGCTTCGAGCCATTCGCCGAGTACGTCAGTTTGGTAGTCGAGGCGGGCTTCGCGGTTGAGATTGACGTTGCGGGCGATGTCGGCGCGGTCGTAGAAGTCGCGGTAGTAGTCGTTGTCGGAAACCTGGTTGAAGTCGATTTTGCCGCTCAGGCCGCCACCGAAGTTGTGGCTGTGCCGCCAGAAGGCGGTGTAGCGGTTGTTGTGGCGGCTGCGGCGGTCGTCGGGCATCCATTTGCCGGAAACTTCGCCTTCGTATTTGGGTTGGAGGTAGCGGAACTGGCCGCCAAGCTGCACGCCGCGCGCGCTGATGATGCCGGGGGTGAGGGTGGCGTCGTAGTTGGGGGCGAGGTTGAAGTAGTAGGGGGCTTCGATTTCGGTGCCGTTGGAGCCGACTTTGAGGGTGGGCACGAGCAGGCCGCTTTTGCGGTTGCCGTTGAGGGGGAAGTCGGCCCAGGGGGTGTAGAGGACGGGAACGCCTTTGAAGACGAGTTTGGCGTGTTTGGCCACGCCCACGCCTTTTTCGTAGTCGGCTTCGATGCTTTGCGCGCTGATGTACCAGGAGGCGTCGCCTTTTTGGCAGGTGTTGAATTCGACGTCGGTGAGGGTGTAGCGGTTTTTGTTTTCCAGCTCGGCCTGTTTGCCCACGGCCTGCAAACGGCGGCCGTCGCGTTCGGCTTCCATTGCGACGTCTTCGGCTTTGCCGCTGCCTGCGGTGAGGTTGTATTGCAGCTTGTCGCCGCGCACGGTGGAGCCGCTGTCGTCCAAAATGAAGCCGCCGCCGGCGCGGACGGTGTCGGTTTTCTGGTCGTAGGAGACTTTTTCGGCGTTGAGCACCTGTTGGTTGCGTTCGACGATGACATCGCCCTGTGCTTCGACGCCGACGGCGGTCTGGCCGCGCAAATCGTCGGCGGTTACGCGGGTGTAGTCGGGCGGCAGTGCTTCTTCGCCGCTGCGGCGCACGGCGGCTTCGGGCTCGGAGGCCGTCTGAACAACGCCGTCCGCGCCGCATTTGGGGCAGGTGCTGCCCAGGCGTGTTTCTTTTGCCGAGGCGGCTGAGGCGAGTGCGGCGGCGGCGGCGATGGCCGGCAGTCTGACGAAAAACGGGTGTGCCATAAACGCTTTTTGACGGTTAAAATGGCGGCCATTTTAACTGTTCCGCCGCAAAACCGCCATGCAACGACAATCCGAACTGGAAAACCTGCTCCAAACCGTTTACCCCGGCCGCCCCTTCGAGTTGGCCTTCGCCGCCGCCGACGCCGACTTCCGCCGCTACTTCCGCGCCACGTTTTCAGACGGCCAAACCGTCATCTGCATGGACGCGCCGCCCGACAAAATGAGCGTCGCGCCCTATCTGAAAGTGCAGAAGCTGTTTGACATGCTCAACGTGCCGCAGGTGCTGTATGCCGACGAGGCGCGCGGCTTCGTCTTCCTCAGCGATTTGGGCAGCACCACCTATCTGGCGGCGATGGCGCACGATAAGCGCGAGGAAGTGCACAAAGTGCTGCTGCTTGAAGCGATAGACGAGCTTGTCGTCCTGCAACAGGCTTCCCGCCCCGGCGTGCTGCCCGAATACGACCGCGACACCCTGCTGCGCGAAGCCAATCTGTTTCCCGACTGGTTTGCCGCCAAAGAGCTGGGCAAACCGCTGAACTTCAAACAAAAACAATTGTGGCAGCAGGGCATGGACGCGCTGCTGCCGCCGCTTCTGGCGCAGCCGCAGGTGTATGTCCACCGCGACTACATCGTCCGCAACCTGATGCTCACGCGCGGCCGCCCCGGCGTGCTCGATTTCCAAGACGCGCTCTACGGCCCGATCGCTTATGATTTGGTGTCGCTGCTGCGCGACGCGTTTATTGAATGGGAAGAAGAGTTTGTGCTGGATTTGGCCGTGCGCTACTGGGAAAAAGCCCGCGCCGCCGGTTTGCCGGTGCCCGCGCAGTTTGACGGGTTCTACCGCTGGTTCGAGTGGACGGGCGTGCAGCGGCATCTGAAAGTGGCCGGCATCTTCGCCCGGCTCTACTACCGCGACGGCAAAGACAAATACCGCCCCGAAATCCCGCGCTTCCTCAACTACCTGCGCCGCGCCACCCGCCGCTACACCGCGCTCGCGCCGCTCTACGCGCTGCTGGTGGAGCTGGTTGGCGATGACGAATTGGAAACGGGGTATACGTTTTAACAGGCAGTAAGGGATAAGGCAGAGAGGCCGTCTGAAAACCGGTTTTAACTTCGTTGAAGCTTCGTTTTCAGACGGCCTCTCTGCCGCAAACCGCCCCGCATCAAACGGGGCGGGCAAAAAAAGCAAAAAAAATGCACACATTCTTGCGAATGTGTGCCAAGTCTACAAAGGAGAAATAGAGGAGAAACTGTCAAACGGCTGTTGCCAACCGTCCAACGCCGCGCATTATCGGCGGCGGAGGGGAAGACGTCAAGCGCATATGTTCGGTTTTTGCGAAAACCATCCGTTTTTTAGCAAAAAAAGACGAAAAAGAAAAAATCCAAACACAAATTCCGCAGAATCCGTTTCCATTAGCAACGCAAAAGAGCGTTTCCGCGCCGCTGAGGTTTGGCCGTTGCGGTTCAGCGGTAGCCAACGGTTACCTGGTCGCGTTCGCCCTCTTCAAACCAAATGTCGCGGTAGGCGGCGTAGGTGCTCAGATAGCTGAGCATGTTCACCGCCAGCACCGCCGCCAGCATGATATAGGACGCGATGCCGTTGGCGCGCGCAGTCAGCAGCAGCGCGGGTGTCCAGATGAGGACGAAGATCAGGCCGTTCAGCAGCAGGGGCAGGATGTTGAGAAGGGCGGCTTTCGCGCTCAACAGCACGGCGGCAAACGGACTTTCGTCTTGCAGAAACACCAAAACCGGCGCGAAGCCGAGCAGCATCTGCACCGACACCAGCCAGAAAACCGACAGCACAACGACGGCGAGGGGTGAAGCCGTCAGACCGCCGTCGAGCAAAGTACCGGCGATGCCGAACAACAAAAACGCCCAAGCCGCCGCAAACAGGGCCATAAACACCAGCAGCAGCACAAAATCAAAGATTTTGTTGTCGAAAATCATGAAAAGGTCGGCAATGCCGGGCGGCTTTTCCTCGTATTCCTGCGCCGACGCGGCCATGGCGATGCCGCCGGCTTTGAACAGCATAAACATGACATATACCGCCCCGCCGATGCCCGCCGTGTACACCACCAGCCATTTGCCGAACAGCTCGCCCGCATACAGCACCAGCGCGATGACCGCCCATGCCGCCGGATATTCGCGCAGCAGCAAGAACGCCTCATATACCCAGGCCGCGCCGCGCAGCACGTCCCGCGCGGCGGGTTGGTCGAGCAGACGCTCTTCGGTTTCCGGCTCTTGCGGCGGCCGGACGCTGTTATCGGAAAAATCCTGCATAAATCCTCCTTTTGTTTGACGGATGAAGCACATAAACAGAATTTGGATATTAACACAGGGATACGTTCGAGGCCGTCTGAAAACGCGCCCGAGCCGTTTTTTCAGACGGCCTCTGCCATCCATATTAAAATAAGCCGCAAACACAAACCCGTCAATCAGAATGTCCAAAAAAATCCTCATCATTTCCCCAAGCTGGATCGGCGACTGCGTCATGACCCAGCCGCTCTACCGCCGCCTGCACGAACTCAACCCCGGCTGCACCATCGACGTGTTCGCGCCCAAATGGTCGATGGCCGTGTTCGCCCGTATGCCCGAAATTAGCGAAATCATCGAAAACCCCTTCGGCCACGGTGCACTCGAATTGAAAAAACGCTGGCGCGTCGGGCACGAACTGGGCAGACGCGGCTACGACCAAGTGATCGTGCTGCCCGGCTCGCTCAAATCCGCCGTCATCGCGCTGGCAACAGGCATCCGCCAGCGCACCGGCTATGTGGGCGAATCGCGCTATTTTCTGCTCAACGACATCCGCAAACTCGACAAAACCGCCTTGCCGCTGATGGTGGACCGCTACACCGCCCTCGCCCACCCCGCGCAGGCCGATTTTGACGGCCATTCCGACCACCCGCGCTTCACCATCGACCCTGCATCCCGCCAAGCCGCCCTCGCCGCCCACGGCCTCGACACCGCCCGCCCGATTGTCGCCTTCTGCCCCGGCGCGGAATACGGCCCCGCCAAACGCTGGCCGGCACGCCATTTCGCCGAACTCGGCCGCCGCTACCTCGCCGACGGTTGGCAGGTGTGGCTTTTCGGTTCGCAAAAAGATTTTGAGATTGCCGACGAAATCAACCGCCTTTCAGACGGCCTCTGCACCAACCTCTGCGGCAAAACCAGCCTCTCCGAAGCCATCGACCTGCTCTCCTGCGCCGACACCGTGTTCTGCAACGACAGCGGCCTGATGCACCTCGCCGCCGCGCTCGACTGCAAACTCGCCGCCGCCTACGGCTCGTCCAGCCCCGACCACACCCCGCCTCTGAGCGACAAAGCCGCCGTTGTCAGCCTCCATCTCGAATGCTCGCCCTGCTTCAAACGCGTCTGCCCGCTCGGCCACACCGACTGCCTGAACAAACTCACGCCCGATATGATGCAAAACGCGGCGCAAGAGCTGCGCCGCAAGGAAAAAACATGAACCTGTGCAGCAGCTATCCGCTTATCCTGCGGCCAAAAAAGAAAACCGCCTTGGCGACAAGGCGGTTTTGCTATGGCTTCCGGCGCGGTTTAACGCTGTGCCGACTGCACGGATTGCGGTTGCAGCAGGCTTTCGTTCATTGCGGAAGTATCGACATGGTGTTTGACATAGTACATGCCGCCGAACACGGCTGCTGCGATCAGGAGTGTGCCGATTTTCATAGTTGTGTCCTCTCAAAAAACAAAAACAAAATGTGGGGCGGGAAGGCTTCGGATAATAAACGGGCGGCGTTTCTTTACCTAATTTGCAAGACAAGCGGCATATTTTTTACACAGGCGGAAGACGGGCGGGCAGGAGAAAGGCCGTCTGAAAATGCGGTTTCGGCGCAGCCAAAAACGCTTTTTCAGACGGCCTCAAACCCAATAAACAAACTGTTCCCGCAAACAATCATGCCGACAGGTAGAGTGTGTCGCCCCAAGGCAACGCATGCGGTCTCTGCCGCCCAACGAATCTTTATCTTCCCGAAATCCGAAACCGCGTGCGTGGCTGCGCCACACACCCTACAAAACGTCAGAGGCCGTCTGAAAACTGTAAAACCGGTTTTTCAGACGGCCTCTAATATATGGAAAGCCTGCCGGTTCAAAGCTGTATCCGCAGCATACGCATGTCCATGTTTTCGCGCCCCCATTTGGTTTTATAAAGCAGGCGCAGGAAAAGCGGGTAGCGCGGGCCGCAGATGCTGCTGAGGTGGATTTCTTCGATCAGGCGGCTGCCGGGGGCGAGTTTGAGCACGTCGTTTGCGTTGGCGATGCCCCAGCGGAACTCGGGCGGTTTTTCGCCCATCTGTTTGAGCGCGTCATGGTATTGCGCTTTGCCGACCATTCTTTTGAACAGCGCGTCCATTACCACCTGCGTGCCGGGCAGTTTGCGCTGCACCATCTGGAAAAACGCCTGCACCTGCGCTTCTTCAAAATACATCAGCACGCCTTCGATCACCAGCAGCACGGGTTTGCCGTGGGCGGCGACGGTGTCCGTCCAGCCCTCGTCAAACATCGACGCGCCCAGATACACATTGCCCGACTCGGGCAGCAGCATCCGCCGCACTTCGATCACTTCGGGCAGATCCAAGTCGTACCAAGCCGTTACCTGCGGCCTGCCCATGCGCTCGTAACGCGCGTCCAAACCCGCGCCAAGCTGCACCACCACCGCGTCGGGATGCTCCGCAATAAAACGCTGCGCCATATCGTCGAGCAGCTTCGCCCGCCCGCAGCAGCCGGCCTGCGAGGCTTTGGCTTTGGCAAACGGGGCGAAGTCGTAGTCGATCATTTCCAGCATCCGCGCGGCTTCCTTGTCGCGCAAAAGCGCGTCGGGGCGGCTGTATTCCACGGCTTTCGCCCACAGGGGAATAAGCATGGTGCTGGACAATACGGTTACGTCTTTCGGGGAAATTTTCTCGCTCATGTTTTCGGTCTCCATAATCGGGCAAACGGGAACGGTTTGCATTTTTTCACTATACGCCGCGCCGCCGCGCCTGCCAAGCGTGTCCGGCCGTCTGAAAAAGCGGGCGGTTGCCAAACGGTGCGGCGGGTGGTTCAATCGCGCTGCCCGCGCCTCCCGCTTGGAGGCCGTCTGAAAAGCCGTTTTCCCAATCACGCCGCCGAAAGGAAACCCCATGACCGCCAGCGAACAGCCCCTAGTCGAAACCCGCCCCTTCCCGCCCTTTCTGCCGCCGCAGGCCACGGTGATGCTGATGGGCACTTTCCCGCCCGCCAAGGAAAAGCGGGCGATGGAATTTCACTATCCCAATTTCCAAAACGACATGTGGCGCGTGTTCGGCCTCGTGTTTTTCAACGATGCGGCGCACTTTCAGAGGCCGTCTGAAAAAGCGTTTGACGCCGACAAAATCAAAGCGTTTTTAAACGAACGCGGCATCGCCTCCTGCCCCACCGTGTACAAAGCCATACGCGGCCACGGCAACGCTTCGGACGCGTTTTTAGAGGTGGTCGAACCCGTTGATTTGAAATCTGTTTTGCAGCAAATTCCCCAATGCCGCCATATCGGCACCACCGGCGGCAAGGCAACGGAAATCCTGCTGGGCGTGCAGGGCGGCGGCATGAAACTGCCCAAAACCGGCGACACCGTGCCCTTTCCCTACGCCGACCGCGAACTCGCGCTCACCCGCCTGCCCTCCACCTCCCGCGCCTATCCGCTGAGCCTCGCCAACAAAGCCGCCGCCTACCGCGCCTTTTTCCACGCCGCCGGCCTGGTTTGAGAAACAGGGCAGGGCGGCGCATAATGCCGTTTTGCCGCAAAGAGGCCGTCTGAAAACATCCAACGGCGCGTAGGGTGTGTGGCGCAAGCCACGCACGCGGGAGGACAAGGATTCGTTGTGCGGCATGGAACGCGTGCGTGGCTGCGCCACACACCCTACCTGTAAGCCGTAGGTCGGATACTTGTATCCGACGTTTCCCCGCCGAGAGAACCACACCGCAGACCGCCCGTGCATTTGTCGTCGGATACAAGTATCCGACCTACGGCGGACAAAACCGTTTTTGCAGACGGCCAAAACCATGAAACAGCGTGGCACGCGCCCTCTGCCAAAGCATACAAAAAGGCCGTCTGAAAACGCTTTTCAGACGGCCAAACCCGCCCAAACCAAAAGTCAGACAAAGGAACAAACCATGCAAAACTACCTCACGCCCAACTTCTCCTTCGCCCCCGTCGTCCCCGACCGCGCCCTCGGCAGCCGCGTGTGGGACACCGAAGGGCGCGAATACATCGACCTTGCCGGCGGCATCGCTGTCAACGCCCTCGGCCACTGCCACCCCGCCCTCATCGCCGCCCTCAACGAACAGGCGCACAAACTCTGGCACATCTCCAACATCTACACCACCGAACCCGCGCAAAACCTCGCCCGCCGCCTCGTCGAACACACCTTCGCCGACAAAGTCTTCTTCTGCAACTCCGGCGCCGAAGCCAACGAGGCCGCCCTCAAACTCGCCCGCAAGCACGCCCGCGACCGCTTCGGCGAAGGCAAACACCAAATCGTCGCCTGCACCAACGCCTTCCACGGCCGCACCCTGTTCACCGTATCCGTCGGCGGCCAGCCCAAATACAGCCGCGACTTCGCCCCCCTGCCCGCAGGCATCGCCCACGTCCCCTTCAACGACCCCGCCGCCCTCGCCGAAGCCGTGTCCGGGCACACCTGCGCCGTTATCATCGAACCCGTGCAGGGCGAAAGCGGCGTTTTGCCCGCCACACCCGAATTCCTGCGCGCCGCCCGCGAATTGTGCGACCGTTTTGACGCGGCCTTAATCTTCGACGAAGTGCAAACCGGCATGGGGCGCACCGGCGAACTCTTCGCCTACCAGCACACCGGCATCGCTCCCGACATCCTCACCAGCGCGAAAGCCCTCGGCAGCGGCTTCCCCCTCGCCGCCATGCTCACCACCGACCGCCTCGCCCCCGCCTTCGCCCCCGGCAGCCACGGCACCACCTTCGGCGGCAACCCCCTGGCCTGCGCCGTCGGCTGCGCCGCCTTCGACCTCATCAACCGCGAAGACACCCGCGCCAACACCCGCCGCCAGGGCGCGGCACTCACCGCCGCCCTCGAAAAACTCGGCCGCGACACCGGCATCTTCCAAAGCGTGCGCGGACAAGGGCTGCTCATCGGCTGCGTCCTCGCCGAACCCTACGCGGGCAAAGCCGCCTCCTTCACCGCCGCCGCTCTCAAACACGGCGTCATGGTGCTCGTGGCCGGCGCAAACGTCATCCGCCTCGCCCCCAGCCTGCTCCTCACCGACGACGACCTCTCCGCCGCCCTCCCGCGCCTCGAAGCAGCGGCGCGGGAATGGCTGCGAACACAATAAAGGCCGTCGGCAAACCGTTTTCCGAAAACAATCATGCCGACAAGGGTTTAAGGCCGTCTGAAAAGTGTTTTTCAGACGGCCTCTCATTGTTCTGCCCGACATCCGCCGCCTACCCAAACCGTGTGCCGCCGGGTTGGCAAACGCCGTTTTACAGATACGGGCGCAGGTCGGCGAGGGCGGCCTGCCAGTCGCTCGGGGCGATGCCGAAGGTGTCGCGGATTTTGGTGCAGTCGAGGCGGGAGTTGGCGGGGCGGCGGGCGGGGGTGGGGTAGTCTTCGGTGGCGAGGGCTTTGAGTTGCGGGGCGGCGGGCAGGAGGTTTTGCGCGGCGGCGGCTTGGAAGATTGTTTTGGCGAAGCCGTACCAGCTCAGGTAGGGGTTGCCGGAAAAGTGGTAGATGCCCCAATCGGTGAAGCGGTGGAATTGGGTGCGTTCGGCGATGGTGATGAGGGCGGCGGCGATGTCGGCGGCGGCGGTGGGTGCGCCGTATTGGTCGGCCACAATTCCGAGGCTGTCGCGCTCGCGGGCGAGGCGGAGCATGGTTTTGACGAAGTTGCGGCCGTGTGCGCCGAACACCCAGGCGGTGCGCAGGATGATGTGGCGGGGGCAGGCTGCGGCGGCTTGTTCGCCTGCGAGTTTGCTTTGGCCGTAGATGCTTTGGGGGGTGGCGGGGTCGGTTTCGCGGTAGGGGCGGTTGAGTGTGCCGTCGAACACGTAGTCGGTGGAGAGGTGCAGCAGGGCGGCGTTGTGCTCGGCGGCGGCTCGGGCGAGGTGGCGCACGGCGTCGCGGTTGACGGCGTAGGCGGTTGCGGCGTCGCTTTCGGCTTTGTCCACGGCGGTATAGGCGGCGGCGTTGATGATGACGTGGGGGCGGAAGGCGGCGGCGGTGCGCTCGACGGCGGCGGGGTCGGTGATGTCGAGGGTGTCGCGGCCGGCGGCGAGGATGGTGGCGCGGTCTTGCAGTCGGGCGACGAGTTCGCGGCCGACTTGGCCGTTTGCGCCGGTGATGAGGATGTTCATGGGGTCCTTTTTTTGGGGGCGGGAGCTGGCTGGAAATTGCGGGGGTTGGCGGGTGTCGGATACAAGTATCCGACCTGCGGGCTATCCGATGTGTTTGGGGCTGGTACCGAACAGCATGTTGTGTTTGTTTTTGATTTTACGTTTTTTGTGGCGTTTGAGCACGGTGCAGATGTCGATGGTGTATGGGCGGGGCAGGTAATAAAAGCTGTTGACGGGTTGGCCGGTGCGGATTTGCCCCAGTTCGGGGAGGTCGGGGGTGGCGGGGAAATAGAAGGCGATGTGGAAGAAAAAGCGGTTTTTTAGAAATTTGAAGTCGCTGTCGTACATGTGGGCGTAGGTTTGGAAGCTGTCGAATAGGGCGAGGGAGAGTTGGTCGGATTGGGAGTAAACGAGGCGGCTGCTGACGGATTGGTAAAGCGGTTCAAAGTGTTCGAGGCGTCGCGGCCGTTGAAGACGTGGTAGGGGGCGTCGTCGTAGCGGTGCTCTTGGTGGGGGAACGGTGGGCGGTAATCTTGGATGAGGATTTGGAAGTTTTCTTTGTGCGCGGCGATGTTGGAGAGCATGTTTTTCAACATGGTTTTCGGGTGTTTGCCGCATTGGATGTAGCATTCGTATTTCATGCGGAGGGCTTTTTTGTTGTGGGTGGGCAGGGGGTTTGGTGGTATTTGGGTTTTTTCAGGTAGCCTTTGAGGCCGTCTGAAAAATATCGTTGCCGTCATTCCCGAGCAGGCGGGAATCTTGGCGGGGCTGCTGCGATTTGGTTTCACCGCCGTTTATTTGGCGGCTAACAAGATTCCCGCCTGCGCGGGAATGACGGCGGTGGGGCGGGTTGTGTTTGAGGCCGTCTGAAAGTTGGACTCGGCTCGGCCTCGTTTGTTTTTGGGTTTTAAACCGCGTGCGTGGCGGAGCCGCACACCCTACGTGCGGGCTGCGCTTACTGTGTGGAGTAGGTCGGGCATTTATGCCCGACCTACGGGCTGTGTTTTCAGGTGGTCTTTGAGGCCGTCTGAAAGGTTTGTCCGCTGCTTGGCGGTGGGCTTTCAGACGGCCTCGGCGGTGGTTTATTGCGGGTTGCCCAGCAGCCGCAGCAGGTATTGGCCGTATTCGTTTTTGGCCATGGGGCGGGCGAGTGTGGCGAGTTGTTCGGCGGTGAGCCAGCCTTGCCGCCAGGCGATTTCTTCGAGGCAGGCGACTTGGAGATTTTGCAGGCTTTGCACGGTTTGGACGTAGGCGGCGGCCTGGTGCAGGCTTTCGTGCGTGCCGGTGTCGAGCCAGGCGAAGCCGCGCCCGAGGAGTTGGACGTTGAGGCTGCCGTCTTGGAGGTAGCATTGGTTGACGGCGGTGATTTCGAGTTCGCCGCGCGCGGAGGGTTTGACTTGTTTGGCGAAGCCGATGACGCGGTTGTCGTAGAAGTAGAGGCCGGTTACGGCCCAGTTGGATTTGGGGTTTTGCGGTTTTTCTTCGATGGAGCGGGCTTTGCGGTCGGCGTCGAATTCGACGACGCCGAAGCGTTCGGGGTCGCGCACTTGGTAGGCGAAGACGGTGGCGCCGTGTCGGCGGGCGGCGGCCTGTTGCAGGGTTTGGGTGAAGGATTGGCCGTGGAAGATGTTGTCGCCGAGCACGAGGCAGACGTTATCGCCGCCGATAAATTCTTCGCCGATGATGAAGGCTTGGGCGAGGCCGTCGGGGCTGGGCTGGACGGCGTAGCTGATGCGGATGCCGAAGCGGCTGCCGTCGCCGAGCAGGCGGGTAAAGGCGGGGGCGTCTTCGGGAGTAGTGATGACGAGGGTGTCGCGGATGCCGGCGAGCATGAGCACGGACAGGGGGTAGTAGATCATGGGTTTGTCGTACACGGGCAGGAGTTGCTTGGATACGCCGCGCGTGATGGGGTGGAGGCGGGTGCCGGAGCCGCCGGCGAGGATGATGCCTTTGGTGGTCATGGGGGTGCTCCTGTGGGTTGGGTGAGGGTTTCAACTTTGTTGAAGCTGTGTTTTCAGACGGCCTGTTTTGGTTTTTGGTTGTGAGTGTTTTCAGGTAGCCTTGAACCGCGTGCGTGGCTGCGCCATACACCCTACTGCTGCGGTTGTTTTAACTGCATTGAAGCTGCGCTTTCAGGTAGCCTTTGAGGCCGTCTGAAAATGGGGTTTCAGACGGCCTGTTTGGTTTTACATCAGGGATTTGCCGTTGTAGAGGCCGAAGAAGCTGCGGATGTCGAAATAGACGCTGCGGCGGCTGCCGTCGGGGGCTTGGATATCGATGCGGTCGTAGATGCCGCCGCCTTCGTTGAGGAGGGCTTGGCCGACTTTGCGGTAGCCGGGCACGTTTTGGGCGATCCAGGCGTTTTCGGCGGCGATGCCGCGTGTGGTGTCGTTTTCGTTGATGACGACGGCGCGTTGGATGCTGCTGCCGTCGTTGGTTTGGGTTGGCGTGCGGGTTTGGCCGGCGGGGGCTGCGGGCGCGGGGTCGGTTTGCGGGGCGGCGCAGGCGGCGAGGGTGAGGGCGAGCAGGGCGGCGGCGAGGGTGTTGAGGGGTTTGTTTTTCATTGGGAGACTCCTTGTTTGGGGGTTGGGGGGGGTGTTTCCCTTTTGTGGGGAAACGGGGGTAAGGGTGTTGGTTTGCGGGTGGCCGTCTGAAAGCGGGGTTTGGTTGTGGAACGGGGTTTTATAGTGGATACAGATAAAAAGTATTCGGTGTAGGCTGGGCTTTAACCCGGCAAAATATCGGATAAATAGTGAGTTAGCCGGGCTGAAGCCCAGCCTACGATGGGTATCTTTTGTTTTGTTCTACTATAACTTCGTTGAAGCTGTGCTTTCAGACGGCCTGTTTGGGTTTGTCTGCGTGTGTTTTCAGGTAGCCTGACCGCGTGCGTGGTGGAGCCGCACACTCTACATCTAGTCTTCCCCGCGCGCTTGCAGGGGAGGGAGGAAGTGGGGTTTCAGGTAGCCTTTGAGGCCGTCTGAAAACGGCTTTACCGCCCGCCGAGGCGTTGCAGGCGGTAGCTGCCGTTGAGGACGTTTTGCCACCAGTCTGGGTTGTCGAGATACCACTGTACGGTTTTGCGGATGCCGCTGTCGAAGGTTTCTTGGGGTGCCCAGCCGAGCTCGCGTTGGATTTTGGCGGCGTCGATGGCGTAGCGGGTGTCGTGGCCGGGGCGGTCGGGGACGTGGGTGATGAGGTCGGTGTAGCGGGCAATTCCAGCGGGTTTTCGGGGGGCGAGTTCTTCGAGCAGGGCGCAGACGGTGCGGACGACTTCGAGGTTGGTTTTTTCGTTGTGGCCGCCGATGTTGTAGGTTTCTCCGGTTTTTCCATGGGTTACGACGGTGTGCAGGGCGCGGGCGTGGTCTTCTACGTAGAGCCAGTCGCGGATTTGGCTGCCGTCGCCGTATATGGGCAGGGGGCGGCCGGCGAGGGCGTTGAGGATGATGTGGGGGATGAGTTTTTCGGGGAAGTGGCAGGGGCCGTAGTTGTTGGAGCAGTTGGTGATGAGGGTGGGCAGGCGGTAGGTGCGCTGCCAGGCGCGCACGAGGTGGTCGCCGGATGCTTTGCTGGCGGAGTAGGGGCTGGACGGGGCGTAGGGGGTGGTTTCGGTGAAGAGGCCGTCTGAATCGTGCAGGTCGCCGTAGACTTCGTCGGTGGAGATGTGGTGGAAGCGGAAGGCGGCGCGCTGGTTTTCAGGCTGCTTTTCGAAATAGGCGCGGGCGGCTTCGAGCAGGGTGAAGGTGCCGACGATATTGGTTTGGATAAATTCGCCTGCGCTGTCTATGCTGCGGTCAACGTGGCTTTCGGCGGCCAGGTGCATGACGGCGCGGGGTTGGTGCTGCGCGAAGATGCGCTCGAGCGCGGCACGGTCGCAGATGTCGGCGTGCTCGAAGGTGTAACGCGGGGAGCCGGCCACGGCGGCGAGGGATTGGAGGTTGCCGGCGTAGGTGAGTTTGTCGAGGTTGACGACGCGCTCGCTGGTGTTTTGGATCAGGTGGCGGATAAGGGCGGAGCCGATAAAGCCGGCGCCGCCGGTGATGAGGAGGGTCATGGGGCGGGGGTGGGGTTGGTTGCGGAATCGGGGAGCAGGCCGCGCAGTTGGGTGTTGAGCCAGTCTGCGCCGTCTTGGACGGGGAAGTCTTCTCGGAACAGCCAGCTTTTGTATTCGTCGTCCGCCTGGTCGTAGCCGGTTTTGGCGATCATCATAAAGTGCGGCACGTCGGCGCGGTGCAGGGGCGACCAGGTGTTGATGTTGTGTTCGACGTAAAAGCTCAGCAGCGGGCGTTTGGCGGCGCAGGCAAGGTGGGCGGTGCCGCTGTCCACGCTGATGACGAGGTCGGCGGAGGCGGTTACGGCGATGTATTGTTGCAGCGTGGTGGGGGCGGAGAGGCGGATGTCGATGTCGGCATCAAGCAGGCCGGTAAGCGCGGCAAAAAACGCTTCGGCGGTTTTGGTGCGGCAGAGCAGGAACTGCACGCGCGGGCGCAACTCGGGCGCGAGTTTGTTCAGCAACGCGGCCAAATCGCGCGGTTCGACGGCTTTAAAAGGGACGCTGCCTTGCGGGGCGACAAACACTTTGATTTTGCCGCCCGCTTGCCAAAAGGGCGCGGCCTGCCGTTTTTCTTCTTCGGCAAACCCGAAACAGATTTCCGGCGCGGGAACCGGGTGGTGTTTGGCGAACTCGGAGGTGTTCAGGTGGCGGGAAACGTGTTCGCGCGGGGAAAAGGGGCAGTAGAAATCGTAGTTTTTGATGTTGCCCAAGTGGTAGTGCGGCTTTTCCTTTTTTTTGAAAATCATGGTGGCGCGCGGGGAGAGGATTTTGTTTTTAATCAGCTCGCGGCTGGTAAACACTTCGTGGAAGTCTAAAAACAGATCCCATTTTTTGCGGTGTTTGAAAAACGACGGCCATTTGAGTTCGACCAGCTCGTCCACGGCGGGGCAGTGGGAGAGGATTTCGCGGTTGCGCGGGGTAACGAAGATGCCGATGTGCGCCTGCGGGTACATTTTTTTAATCTGCGCGGCGTAGGCGGTGTTGATAACGGCGTCGCCGACGGCTGTGCCCAGCGGCTGGATGAGTACGGAGCGGACGTTGCGGAAATCGAAATCGGGGCAGGGTTTTTTGTGTCCGAATAGGGAAACGATGATTTTCTTATGGAGTTTCATGGTGCTGCCTGTGGTGGATAACGGGTTGGCGTGGTGCTGAGGCCGTCTGAAAAAATGCGGGCGGGGGGTTCAGACGGCCAGATGCTTTGTTTTACCATGCACCGATGGAAATTTCAGGCCAGTTGGGATTGCACGGTGCATCCAATGCGGTGGGATAAACGGCTTTGTCCGGTTCAAATTCAAAATCTGCCGTGCGCACATAAGTGATTTCATATGCATCGCCGTAGAAAGGCAGACCTTGTTTTGCCGTTTGCGGATAGCCGTAGTTGTTGGCGTGGACGTGAATCGGTGTATGGGTTTTGGCTACTTTGCGCAAAATTTCCAAGCGGCGGTCGAAGCCGTCTAAAAATGGCGAAAGATGATGCCATTCGATAATAATCTGCTTGAACTGTTTGATTTGCTCTTCGCTGATTTCTTCAAACACGGTCCATTCCGCGCCCTCAATATCGATTTGCAGGATGATGTTGTCTTTGCCCTGATGCCCCAAGTCGTCAAAAATTTGGCCGATGGTTTTGGTATCCGGCGTGTTTTGCGAGGGCGCGGCGATATTGTTGCGGTGAAAGTGCATATTCGGGTGGCTGTTGGGCGCGGCTTCGATTGTGCCGTCGTATTGGAACACTTGGTGGCCGTTTTCTGCCATTGTCAAATCCCACGGGCTGTAATCGGACACGCCGAAGCTGTATGCGATGTCGCCGCTGTCGGGCGGCAGCATCACATAGCCGCCGTCGTGGCCGCTGCCGATGCGCTGCTTTTGTGCGCCGATGCATTTATAGGGTTTCACAATTTCCAACAGCTCGCCGATTTTGGCGTAAGCATGCACATAGTCGTGCAGGCTTCTTAATTTAAAGTGTTCTGCCAGTTCGGCATAATCGGTTTCTTTTTTTATTTCTTTGATTTCCCATTTGTTGCCGCCAAACAGAATATCTCTGATTTGGCGGCGGAGCGTCGGGTCGGGTATCAGACCGCTGACAATGCGGACGTGCAGGGGAGACATGGACATGGTTTTCCTTTATGTGTTTGGGGTTGTTGGACGGTTGCTGCTGTGCTGCGGGTTTTCAGACGGCCTCTGTGTGCCGTCATTCCCGCGCAGGCGGGAATCTTGTCGGGGTTGTGGCGGCGGTGTTTTTTCTACCTTTGGCTGCGGTGCAACCAAGATTCCCGCCTGCGCGGGAATGACGGCGGTGGGGTGTTGCGGGTTTCAGGCTGCTTTTCAGACGGCCTTTTGGTTTTCAGGCTGCCTGTGCCGCCGTGCGTAATCATACCCGATATGACGGGGGCTTGGGCGGGCTTAGGCAGGCCAGTCGGGCGGGAGGTTTTCGGGGGTGAGTTCGTTGATGTTGTCGCGGTAATAAAGGATGGTGGCGGGGGTTTGGGTGTAGGGCAGCCAGTAGTTCAGTCCTTCGTTGCGGTAGAGGCCGATGAGGGGTTTGCCGAGGCCGGCGGCGATGTGGACGGTGGCGGTGTCGGGGGAGATGACGCGGCCGGCCTGGCGGATGAGTTCGATATTGTCTTGTATGGTTTGGGTTTTTGGGTAAACGTGGCAGTTCGGGGCGGTTTGGGCGAGTTGTTGCAGCAGGGGGGTTACGTCGGGGTGGCTGAGGAGGACGAACTGCCGTTGGGGGTGTTTTTGGGCGAAGTATTGCAGCCAGATGGCGATGTTTTCAGGGGTAAAGCGGCGGGCGTTGGCGGCGCCGAAGAAGTTGACGGCGGTGTAGTCTGCGATGCCGTGTTGCTGCAAAAAGGCGGCGACGGCGGCGGCGGTGGGGAGGTGTTCGGGGAGGTCGTAGGCGGTGTCGATGTCGGTAAAGCCGCAGATTTGCAGGGCTTGGCGGTAGATTTCGCTGAAATGCTGGTTGGTGTCGGGGATGTTGCAGTTGAAGATGCGGTAGTGTTGTTTGGCGAAGCCGATGTTGTAGGGGGCCGCGATGCTGCGGATAAGGCGCAAATCGCGGGTGCGGATGAAGGCGGTGGGGTCGATGAGGACGTCGTATTGTCCGGCGATGCTGCGGCCGACGGCGCAGTAGGAGCGGGTGCTTTTGGCTTTGACGATGTGGACGGCGTCGATGTGGGGGTTTTGGTCGAACAGGCTGCGGTTGGCTTGGGTGCAGATAACGCCGATGCGGATGTGGGGGGTGGCTTTTTTGATTTCGCGGAAGACGAAGGAGCTGACGATGTAGTCGCCGATTTTGCCGTCTTGGCGCAGGAAGAGGATGGCTTTGATATGTTGGGGCGCAAGGGGTGTTTCAGACGGCCTCGGAGGGCGGTCGAACAGGGCTTTGCCGATGCGGATGCGCAGCTTTTGCAGGGGTTTTTTGAGGGCTTTGAAGAGGGTTTTCGGGGTCATGGGCTTAGGGTTTTCAGGCTGCTTTTTTGGGGTTTTCAGACGGCGTTTTTTGCTTTTCAGACGGCCTTTTGCTTGTTCAGGTAGCCTTTTGTGTTTCAGGCTGCCTTTATATTTGGGAAACCGCGTGCGTGGCGGAGCCACACACCCTACGAGGCAGCCTGAAAACCGCAAAACCGTTTTCAGGCTGCCTCAACTCACTCCCCCAGCAGCGCGATATCCGCCACGGCGTTCATCTGTTGCGACAACTGGTTGAGCAGGTTCAGGCGGTTTTGCTTCACGGCGGTATCGTCGGCCATCACCATCACGCCGTCGAAGAAGGCATCGACCTGCGGTTTGACGGCGGCCAGTTCCGATAAGGCAGCCTGAAAGTCCTGACGCGCCAGCGCGGCTTCGATTTTGGGCTGCATGGCCTGTGCGGCGGCGTAAAGGGCGTGCTCTTCGTCTTGCTGCAACAGGGCTTCGTTTACCGCGCCCAGTTCGGCATCGGCTTTTTTGAGCAGGTTTTGCACGCGTTTGTTGGCGGCGGCCAGCGCGGCGGCTTCGGGCAGGGCTTTGAAGGAGGCGACGGCGTCGAGTTTGGCGGCCAAATCGTTCAGACGGCCCAGGCGTTTGGCGAGTACGGCGGCCACAATATCCTGCGGATAATCGTTTTGCAGCAATACGGCCAGCCGCGCCTGCATAAAGTCGGCCACTTCGGCGGGGGTTTTGTCGTTTAACAAGCCTTGCGGGAAGCTGGCAAAGGCCGTCTGAATCAGATCGTTTACGTCCAAGCCGTGCTGCATCAGCATCCGCAAAATGCCCAGCGCGGCGCGGCGCAGGGCGTAGGGGTCTTTGTCGCCGGTGGGAACCAGGCCGATGCCCCAGATGCCGACCAGGGTTTCGAGTTTGTCGGCCAGCGCCACGGCGGTGGCGACGGGGCTTTCGGGCAGCGCGTCGCCGGCAAAACGCGGGCGGTAGTGCTGCTCGAGAGCATCGGCGATGGCGGCGTTTTCACCGTCGAGGCGGGCGTAGTATTTGCCCATGGTGCCTTGCAGCTCGGGGAACTCGCCCACCATTTCGGTAACGAGGTCGGCTTTGGCCAGCCGCGCGGCGCGTTCGGCTTGGGCGCGGTCTGCCCCCAGCGCGGCGGCGGTGTGGGCGGCGATGCTTTGCAGCCGCTCGATGCGTTCGGCCTGCGAGCCGATTTTGTTGTGGTACACCACGTTTGCCAGCTTGGGCAAACGGCTTTCAAGCGTGTTTTTCTGGTCTTGTTTGTAGAAAAATTCGGCGTCAGACAGGCGCGCGCGCAAAACGCGCTCGTTGCCGTGGATGATGTGCGAGGGGTCGGCGGCTTCGAGGTTGGATACCAGCAAAAAGCGGTTCATCAGGCGGCCGTTTGCGTCCAAAAGCGGGAAATATTTTTGGTTTTGCTGCATGGTGAGAATCAGGCATTCTTGCGGCACTTCCAAAAAATGCGCTTCAAAACCGGCTTCCAGCACCACCGGCCATTCCACCAGCGCGCTTACTTCGTCGAGCAGGGCTTCGTCGGCGGCCACTGTGGCATTTAGACGGCCTGCGTGTTGGTTTAAGGCCGTCTGAATCGCGGCTTTGCGGGTGGCGAATGAGGCGATGACCTTGCCCTGCTCGCGCATTTGTTCGGCGTAGGAATCGGCGTTTTCAATGGTAATCAGGCCGTCTGAAAGGAAGCGGTGTCCCAAAGTGGTATTGCCGCTTTGCAAACCCAATACATTGGCGGGCACGACGTTTGCACCGTGCAAAATCACCAGGCCGTGAACGGGGCGCACGAAGGTGTGCGTGCTGCTGCCCCAGCGCATCACTTTGGGAATCGGCAGCTTTTTCACCGCCTGATTGATGATATCTTCCAAAAGTTCCGCCAGCGGCTTGCCTGCTTGGGTGAACTCGTGGGCGTATACGTCCTGCTTGCCGTCGTGGATGATTTTCAGGCTGCCGATGTCGGCGCCGCAGGAGCGGGCGAAGCCTTCGAGCGCTTTGGTGGGCGCACCGTCTTTCATCGCGTTGGCGACGGCCGGGCCTTTTTTGACAACGTGCTGGTCGTCCTGCACGGCTTTGACGTTTTGCACCTGCACGGCCAAACGGCGCGGCGAAGCGTAGGCGGTGTATTGTGCATCACCCTGAATCAGCTGCGCTTTTTCCAAGCCTTCGGCCACAGCGGCGGCAAAAGCGTTGCCCAGATTGTTGAGGGCTTTGGGGGGGAGTTCTTCGGTGAGGAGTTCGATGAGGAGGGGTTGGGTCATTTTGGGGGGGCTTTCGGTTTGGCCGCGCGGGCGGCGTGTTTGTTTGCGGGGTTTGGGGTTCAGACGGCCTCTGTTGATGTTGAGGCCGTCTGAAAAGGCGGGAACGCGTGCGTCGCTTGGGCGACACACCCTACTTCAACGGTAGAGGCCGTCTGAAAAAAGGCAGAAACCGCGTGCGTGGCTGCGCCACACACCCTGCGTTCAGGCCGTCTGAAAACGGGGTTTCGGGCTTTGCTTTTTTGTTTTTCAGACGGCCTGTGTTGATGTTGAGGCCGTCTGAAAAAAGGCGGGAACGCGTGCGTGGCTGTGGCGACACACCCCACATTCAGGCCGTCTGAAAACCTATCCGCCGACGGGCATTTTGCGGCTTAGTGCGGCGTAGTAGCCTTGTTTGGCCAGCAGTTCGGCGTGGCTGCCCTGTTCGATGATGCGGCCGGCGTCCATGACGATGATGCGGTCGGCCTGTTCGATGGTGGTGAGGCGGTGGGCGACGATGATGCTGGTGCGGTTGCTCATCAGTCGTTCGAGTGCCTGCTGCACGAGGCGTTCGGATTCGTTGTCAAGCGCGCTGGTAGCTTCGTCCAGCAGCAGCACGGGGGCGTCTTTCAATATGGCGCGGGCGATGGAGACACGCTGCCGCTGGCCGCCGGAGAGCTGGTTGCCGTTCGCGCCGATGGGCATGTGCCAGCCTTGCGGGTTTTGCTGCACGAAGTCCCACAGGTTGGCGGCTTTGAGGGCGGCTTCCACGTCGGCTTCCGAAGCGTCGGGGCGGCCGTAGAGCACGTTATTATACAGGGTGTCGTCAAACAGGAAGACGTCTTGCGAAACGAGGGCAAACTGGCGGCGCAGGCTTTCGAGGGTGAGGTTTTCAATATCGGTGCCGTCCAGAAAGATGCTGCCGGATTCGGGCTCGACAAAGCGGGGAAGCAGGTTGACGGCGGTGGTTTTGCCGCTGCCGGAGCTGCCGACGAGGGCGGTTTTTTCGCCGGGGGCGATTTCGAGGCTGAAATCGTCGAGGGCTTTGCGCTCCTGCCTGCCGTAGCGCACGCTGACGCGGTCGAATTTCAGACGGCCTTGGGCGCGGTCTATGGTTTGCGAGCCGGTGTCGGTTTCGTCGGGGGTGTCGAGGAAGGCGCAGACGTTGTCGGCAGCGATGAACATGGCCTGCATGGGGATGCCGACGTTGGCGAGGTTTTTGATGGGGGCGACCATTTGCAGCATGGCGATGATGAAGGCCATGAATTCGCCGATGGTGGTGGTGCCGCTGCGGCTCTGCCACAGGGCGATGAAGATGACGACGGCCAGGGCGACGGAGGCGATCAGCTCGCTCACGGGCGAGCGGGCGGAGGAGGCCTGGGCGATTTTTTTGTTGATGCGGGAGATTTTGTCGTTCACGGCGGCGAAGCGGTCGAGGGCGTTTTGGTAGCCGCCGAACATTTTGACGATGCGGTGCCCCTGGTGCAGCTCGTTGATGACGGTGGTGAGCTCCGATAAGGTGGTCTGCGCGCCGATTTGCGGCTCTTTGAGGCGTTTGCGGTAGTAGGACGAGAGCCACAGCAGCGGCGGGAACATCATCACCACCACCAGGCTGAGCTGCCAGTTGAGATAGAGCAGCACGGCCACCAGCCCGGCCACGATCAGGCTGTCGCGGCAGACGGTGATGAACACGCTTGATGCGTTGGAGATGGCGATGCCGGCCTGCACAAGGAAGCGGCCGGAGAGGTTGCCGGAGGATTCGTCCTGCTGCGTCTGCGAGGAGAGGCGCAGCATTTTGGCGAACATGTCGCGGCGCAGCCCGCGCATCGCTTCCACGCCCACCCACGAGAGCAGGTAGTCGCTGACAAACCGCCCCAGCCCGCGCAGGGTCATCAAAAAGACGAGAAACAGCGGCACCGCCCACAGCTTGTGTTCCGTGCCCCAGATGAGGTGGTTCATTTTTTCTTTCAGGGCGACGACGCTGGCATACCAGTGCCCCGCTTCGCCCAGCTGCGGCGCGGCTTCGGGCGCGGCGAAGCCCTGGTTGACCAGCGGGGCGATGAAGGCGGCCAGATAGCTTTCGGTGGCCGCCACGGTGGCGATGGCGAGAAACGCCCAGAAAATGCGCATCTTGTAGGGCAGGATGTAGCCCATCAGCCGCCTGAAATTCTGCGTGTCCTGTTTGTTGAAAATGCTGAAAGATTTTTCTTTTTCACTCATGGGGCGGTGTTCCGGTGGGGTGTTTTGCCAAGCCGCTTTTTCAGACGGCCTTTTTTTCAGACGGCCTTTTGTTTACCAGAGGCCGTCTGAAAATAGGTTACAAATAGGTTACGCCGCCTGCGCCTGGTTTTTCAGCAGCGGGAAGCCGAGTTTTTCGCGCCCTTCCACATATTTCTGCGCCACGCTGCGGCTGAGGGCGCGGATGCGGCCGATGTAGGTGGCGCGTTCGGTAACGGAAATCGCGCCGCGTGCGTCGAGCAGGTTGAAGGTGTGGCCGGCTTTGAGCACCAGCTCGTAGGCGGGCAGGGCGAGGTTGGCGTCTTCGAGCGCGAGCAGGCGTTTGGCTTGGGCTTCGTAGTCGTTGAATTGGGCAAGCAGCCAGTCGGCATCGCTGTATTCAAAGTTGTAGGTGGATTGTTCGACTTCGTTTTGGTGGTACACGTCGCCGTAGGTGAGCACTTGGCCGTCGAGGGTTTTTGTCCACACGAGGTCGTACACGTTTTCCACGCCTTGCAGATACATGGCCAGGCGTTCGATGCCGTAGGTGATTTCGCCGAGTACGGGGGCGCAGTCGATGCCGCCGACCTGCTGGAAATAGGTAAACTGGGTAACTTCCATGCCGTTGAGCCACACTTCCCAGCCCAAGCCCCATGCGCCGAGCGTGGGGTTTTCCCAGTCGTCTTCGACGAAGCGGATGTCGTGGACTTTCGGGTCGATGCCCAATTCGCGCAGGGAGTCGAGATAGAGGTCTTGAATATTGGCGGGCGCGGGTTTGAGGGCTACCTGGAACTGGTAATAGTGTTGCAGGCGGTTGGGGTTGTCGCCGTAGCGGCCGTCTTTGGGGCGGCGGCTGGGCTGCACATAGGCGGCAAACCACGGCTCGGGGCCGAGCGCGCGCAGGCAGGTGGCGGGGTGGGATGTGCCCGCGCCGACTTCCATGTCGAAGGGTTGCAGGAGGGCGCAGCCTTGGGCGGCCCAGTAGGTTTGCAGTTTGAAGATGATTTGCTGGAAGGTGAGCATGGTAAAGATGTGTTGCTGGCTGAAAAGCGGGCATTTTACTGTTTTGGCCGTGGGTTGGATAGCTTCGCGCCCGCAATGCATTTATAATGCCGAAAATTTTTGTCCGTCTTTGTTAAAGGAACGTTATGAGCAGCAATCAGAAAGAAAAAGAACAGAAAATCGGCCTGTGGGTGGCCGGCAGCGCGGCCGGGCTGGCGGTGCTGGTGATCCTGTTTTTGTCGGTTTGGGGCTGGGAAACCGGCCGCATCGAAGGCTCGCCCGACTACGGCCGCGCGGCGTCGCAGGAAGAAGCGGGGCAGCCTGCCCCGACACCGCAGGGCGGCGAAGACACCGGCGTGGTGATTCTGTTGGACAAAGGCGAAGCCCCGGCGCAAGTCCCCGAGCAGGTGGAATTCGTGGCCGAGCCGGATGACGCCCCCGCCGCCGCGCCGGAAAACGCCCCCGCGCCGCAGCAGCCTGCCGCAGCGCAAGACGAAGCCAAAATCGTGGCGCAGGGCGGCGTGGTGAAATTCTATTTCGCCACCGGCAAATCCGACGTGCCTTCCGGCGCGCAGGAAGCCCTGAAAGATGTGCTGGTGGCCGCGCTGGGCGGCAAAAAAGTGGTCGTTTCCGGCTATCACGACAGCACCGGCAACGCCGCCTTCAACGAAGAACTCTCCAAACAGCGCGCCCTGGCCGTACGCGCCGTGTTGCAGGGCTTCGGCGTGCCGGACAAGCAAATCGAGCTGCGCAAACCGGAAAACACCGAAGCCGGCAGCGGCGAAGAAGCCCGCAGGGTGGAAGTGTTTGCCGAGTAACGCTAGGGCGTGTTGACAATCAGCATTTTGGCGGTTTTTACGCCCTAGTCAGAGGCCGTCTGAAAAGCCGTAAAGCGGTTTTCAGACGGCCTGTTTTTATATCCGATATTTCGATACTGCCAATATCTACCGCGATAAACAGGGGCGTACCGTAATGGAACTGATGGATTCAAAAGGAAATTATAATATTGTGTTTGGGTTTGGATTTAAGACAAAAGGTTATAAACACGAGACTATTAAACAATGGCTGAACGATTTATACAAAGAATCTTCCATCCTTAAAACCTCGCCCGATGGTATGTTGCTGAAAATCGGCAGGAAGTTTCAATATGACAAACATCGGGAAGCATTTGAAGAGATTTTTGTTAAACCGATTGTTAAAGGGGAATGGGATGAAATCCGTCATGTAATGGACACAATAGAAACCTATACCGGAAGAATAGTCAGTAAAGATGAACAATTACAGGCAATTAAGGAAATGTTTGAAAGTGAACGTTATCTAATACTTTCCCCAAAAGACAAATTGCTCTATGACCTGCATCAAAAAATATCCGATACCAGGCCGTCTGAAAAAGAGATGGCGCAACATGCCTGCTTTATCGCCGGAACATTGGTGCATACCGACAAAGGTCTGGTTCCCATCAATAAAATTAAGGTTGGCGATAGGGTGTTATCACGAGATGAAAATAATCCCGATGCTGAAAATGTGTACAAGCGCGTGGTTTCTACTTTTAAATCGGCGGAGAAGAAACGGATTATTCATCAGAAATATCTTACGCAGGAAGGATATGGCTATTTGTTCTGTACCGAAGACCATCCGATTTGGGTAGATTATTTCATGGATGTTGTTGAAGATGAAAACGGCAAACTGATTCCCGAACGTACCTATAATGAGTGGGTACCGGCACTCTATCTTTCTTCGTATGATGATCATGCGCTGCGTACGGTTGATAACGGCTTTGCCACTGTTGAGAGTTTTGAAACCGTTTCAAAGGCGACACGTGTTTTTGGTCAAAATTATATTTGTTTATGGGATAACAGGTATGGTGAGTATGAGGATCGGTTTATTACCGTAACCGAAGACGATTACACCATTTGGGAGCAGGGTTATGGGATAGATATTATTGATGGAGTGAGGCAGGTTGTACCGGAACCAAGTATGTTATTGCCCAACGAAAAAGTCTGCCGCTATATGCCAGGCGAAGGACCTGATGGTTATGATGACACTATTGAAGGTTTCGGTGACGACTACTACGCCTATGTTTACAACATCGAAGTGGAAGATACGCATACTTATTTTGTTGGTGCGGCCGGTATTTGGGTGCATAACTGCGGCGGCGCGGCAAGGAATTGCAAATGATCAGCGAACAACGCCGATTGGAGTTGGAAAAACTCGCCGCCGCCGTCAATGCCGCGCACGACCGCTACTATTGCGAAATGGACGAGGCCGATTTTGCCGACGAGTTTGCAGAGTTTGCAGACGACGACGGCGAAGACGAAGTCTACACCGCATGGTATCGGGCCATCCTGCGCCAGCGCGAAATCGGCTTCGACGCTTTCGCCGCCGAGGTCAGACAGGCATTCGACAACGCCGCGCCCACGGGCGAAGAGCTGCACGAGCTGATGGCGCACTACAACATAACTACGACGACGGCGCGGGTCTGCCCGCATGGGTCGTCGCCCATCCCGCCTGCACGCTGGCCACCGCGCAGCAGGTGTACTGGCTGTGCTACCCCGCCGCCTTTTACCAAGACTACGGCGCGCCGCAAAACACCCCCGCCGGCAGCATCGGTTACGATATTGCGCAACTGATCGTTGCCATCGAAGAAAAAGCCCGCAGCGGCGGCTTCGTCGAATCGCCCGGGCAAACCGCCGAACTGCGCGGCGACGAAAGCATCGCGGAAGCAATTGCCTACGCGTCCCTGGACAAAATCCCCGCCGCCCTGTGGCAGGGGTTGGCCTGACAAGCTGCCGACGCGCAGAGGCCGTCTGAAAACCGGTTTTTCAGACGGCCTGTTTCCTATTCCACCCGTGCCGAACCACAGGTAGGGTGTGTTGTCCCGAGGCGACGCACGCGGTTTTGCCGTTGGAGGCTGTCTGAAAAACGTGAAAACCCGTTTCCACTCCGTTGCAACCGCGTTTTCAGACGGCCTCCAAGCGTCGGCGCAAGCTGCGGTATAATCCGCGCGTTTTGTTAAGGAATGCAACGATGTTTAAAGAAGCCTCCGCCTGCCTCGATACCGTGCGCGACTTTCTGCGCTTTGCCGTCAGCCGTTTCAACGAAGCCGGGCTGTTTTTCGGCCACGGCAGCGACAACGCCCACGACGAAGCCGCCTACCTGATTCTGCACACGCTCAACCTGCCGCTGGACATCCTCGAACCCTATCTCGATGCCCGCCTGCTGCCGTCGGAAAAACACCGCCTGCTCGAACTTATCGAGCGGCGCGTCAAAGAACGCGTGCCCGTGGCCTACCTCACCCGCCACGCGCGGCAGGGCGATTTCGACTTTTATGTGGACGAACGCGTCATCGTGCCGCGCTCCTTCATCGCCGAGCTGCTGGGCGAACCGCTGCGCCCGTGGATCGAATACGACGAACTCGTCCACAACGTGCTCGATTTGTGTACCGGCAGCGGCTGCCTCGCCATTCAGGCCGCCTGCCACTACCCCGACGCCGTTGTCGATGCGGTGGACATCAGCCTCGATGCGCTGGAAGTGGCCGCCGTCAACGTGGAAGACTACGGCTTGCAGGAGCGCGTCAACCTTATCTACACCGACCTGTTTGAAGGCTTGGAAGGCCGCTACGACCTCATCATCACCAACCCGCCCTATGTGGACGCCGAATCCGTGGCCGCACTGCCGCCCGAATACCGGCACGAGCCCGAACCCGCGCTGGGCAGCGGCGAAGACGGCCTCGACGCCGTGCGCCGCATCCTGCCGCAGGCCGCCCGCTTCCTCAACCCGCACGGCGTGCTGCTGGCCGAAATCGGCCACAACCGCGACGCACTCGAAGCCACCTTCCCCGAACTGCCCTTTGTCTGGCTCGACACCAGCGGCGGCGACGGCTTTGTTTTCCTGCTTACGCGCGAACAGCTTTTGGGCGGGGTGTAGGGTGTGTTGACATTCAGCCTTGCGGCGGTGTTTTTGGTAAAAAACACCCGCCTGCCGCGTCAAAAATGCGCGCAAGGTGTCCAACCTTGCTGCGCTTTTTTCCTTGCATTCGGGCATTTTTTACTCAAAAAACCGCTCGCAAGCTGATTGTCAACACACTCTAGGGGCTGTCGGCAATCAGGCCGTCTGAAAACGCAGTTTCAACGAAGTTAAAACCCTGCAACACGGTTTTTGGCTGCGCCGAAACTACGTTTTCAGACGGCCTTAAAACACCGTTGCGGATGCGCGAAACCCGATGAGAAACAAAAAGCGCGGATGACTACCCATCCGCGCTTTTCATCTGCGCCGCATTCAATGGCTGTGCGCGTGTTCGTGTTCATGGCCGTGGTCATGCCCGTTGGGTGCGTCGTCTTCGCGCACCAGCGTAACGACAAAGCCGCTGTCTTCCCGCGCCTTGCCGGAGATGAAGTCGCTGCCGGAGAAGCGCATCACATCGCCCTGTTTCAACTCGTGTTTCTCGCCGTCGTTCAGCACAAAGTCCGCGCGGCCTTTGGTCATGGTCAGCAGCACGCTGTGGCCGGGGTGGTTGTGCCGCTTCATTTCGCCGCCCGCGTTCAGGTTTTTGCGCACGACGACATAGTTGGGCGCGTCGAAAATCTTGCCCTCGCCCGAGGCGGTTTCGGCGGCGGGCGCGGCGTGGAGGGCGGCGGCAAAGGCAAGCGGCAGAAGGGCTGCAAGCGTTTTGATGTGTTTCATTGGTTTTCCTTTCGGTTAAGGCATTTAAAGGAAAACGGATATTACCACGCCTGATTCCTGCTATCAAAAGCGGCGCAATCGCATTCAGGCTGTCTGAAAACGGCGTTTCAACAAAATGAAAACGCGCCCGCACCGGCACAAACGCAAATTGTGATTATCGTTTCTTGACAGATATGAACGGTTCATAACATAATTGCGCAAGCCGCACTGACGTGCATTTTCTTTACCGTTCTGACAACCGAAAGGTCATTTGTATGAAAGACAACAAGCCCGTATTGGTCATCCTCGCCATTTTCCTGCCTTTCCTTGCCGTGTATTTCGCCAGCGAAGGCAATCCCAAGCAGATGGTGCGCACCCTGATTGCCTTTGTCGGCAGCTGCGTGTTTTTCGTTCCCGGTTTGCTCTACGCGCTGGACATCGTGCTCGACTGGAAGGCCGTTTACCCGAAAATCGACGAGCTGATCAAATAATCCCGCTCCCGCCCGCCGCCGCAAGCGGCGGTTTTTGTTTGCCCGCCGCCTGCCGTTTGCGGTTCTGCCGCCCCTTTTTCAGACGGCTTCTGCGCCTGCTTTTGAGGCCGTCTGAAAAACCGCGCCGCCCCGTTTTCAGAAACGTCATCCCTGCGTAGGCGGGGACGGCCTCTGCGGGCAAAATCGGTTACAATGGCGGCCTTTTATCCACACGTTCCAACCCGTACACACCATGTTTGCAACCGTAGAAAAATACAGCGGCCCGGCGAAAATTATGCTCGGCCTGATCGCGCTCACCTTCGTCGGCTTCGGCGCGGGCGGCATCATCGCCACCGGCTCCGACTACATCGTCAAAGTCGGCGGCGAAAAAATCTCCACCCAAAACGTGCAGGAAGCCCAGCGCGAGCAGAATCTGGGCAGCGGGCAGGACGCGCTCGCCTACCTCACCGAACGCGCCTACCTGGCCGAAGGCGCGAAAATGATGGGCATCGGCGTGTCCGAAGCGCAGTTGAAACAGGTGATTGTGGACGACCCGGGCTTCCACGACGAAAACGGCCGGTTCAGCGAAGCCAAATTCCGCCTCTTTTTGCAGCAGGGCGGCCTCACCGAAGAGCGTTTCCTGGAAAACCTGCGCAACAGCTTCGCCCTGCAAAACCTCGTCAACCTCGCCGGCGGCGGCAACATCGTCAGCAGCGCGCAGGCAGAGCAGTATGCCGCCCTGATGCTGGCCGACCGCGAAATCCGCAGCATCGCCCTGGACCCGAAAACCTTCGCCGCGCAGATCAAAGCCGACGATGCCGCGCTCAAAGCGTATTACGACAAAGACAAAAGCAAATACCGCCTGCCGCAGGCGGTGAAATACCAATACATCGAACTCTCGCCGCGCACGCTGGCCGAAAGCCAGAAAGTCGGCGAAGACGAGTTGAAAAAAGCGTTTGAAGAACAACAGAAAAACGCCGCGCCCACCCGCGAAGTGGCGCACATCATGCTGAAAACCGAAGGCGACGCGGCCAAAACCAAGGCAGAAGCCGAAAAAATCCTCGCCGAAGCCAAAGCCGCACCCGAAAAATTCGCCGAGCTGGCGGCGAAATACTCGCAGGACGCGGGCACGGCGCAAACCGGCGGCAGCCTCGGCGCGGTGGGCAAAGACAGCCCGCTGCCCGAAGCCTTCAAAACCGCCGTGTCCGCGCTGGGTCAGGGCGACATCGCGCTGGTGGAAGGCGAGGGCGCGTTCCACATCGTGCGCGTCGGCAACGTGCGCAGCGGCCTGAGTTTCGAGGAAGCCAAACCCGCGCTCGAAGCCGCGCTGAAAGAGAAAAAAGCCCGCGAAGCCGTGGCCAAAACCCGCGACACCCTGCGCCAGATTGCGTTTGAAAAACCCGAAAGCCTGCAACCGGCCGCCGAAGCCACCGGACTGACGGTGCGCGACAGCGCAGACTGGCTCTCCCGCGAAAACGCGCAGCAGTCCGGTCTGCCCGCCGAAGCCGTGGAAGCCCTGTTCGGCGACGACGTGTTCAAGAAAAAACACAATTCCGACCTGATCACCGCCGGCGACACCAGCTGGGTGCTGCGCGCCACCGATACCCGCGCCGAAAGCGTGCCCGCCTTCGAGAAGGCCAAAGAACAGGTGCGCGCCGCCTACCTCAACAGCGAAGCGGCCAAAGCCGCCGAAGCGCAGGGCAAAAAACTCCTCGCCGAGCTGCAAAAAGGCGGCACGCCGCAGCTCGAATGGTCGAGCGTGGAAACCCTCACCGCCGCCGACGCCCGCCTGCGCCTGCCGCCGCAGGCACTCTCCGCACTGGCCAAAGCCCGCCCCGCGCAGGGCAAACCCGCCTACGTGTTGCTCGAAGGGCTGCCCGCGCCCGTGCTGGTCGAAGTGCGCTCGATCAAAGTGCCGCAAACCTCCGCCGAAGACGGCAAACTCATCCGCACCCGCCTGGCCGAACACACCGCCATCGGCATGTACAATGGCCTCACCGCCTACCTCAAAGGCAAAATCCCCGCCGAACAGGGCAAACAGAAACTCGACGGCGCGGGACATTAAACGGCAGACCCTAGGCCGTCTGAAAACGGGACTTCAACGAAGTTATAGTTGAACAAAATAAAAAATGTCCGTCGTAGGCTGGGCTTCAGCCCAGCTGATTCGCTGTTTAATTTATCGGATATTTTGCCGAGCGAAGCCCGGCCTGCATCGGATACTTTTAATCTGTATCCACTATAAAAAATCGGTTTCGCCCACCCGCAGCGTTTTCAGACGGCCTTGATTTTCCGCCGCCGCGCCCGATATGCCGCCGCGTTCCGCAACAACAGCATAAGGAAACCCATGAAACGCACCGCCGCCCTCATCCTCTGCACCCTCGCGCTGGCCGCCTGCGACAACGGCAGACAGGCCGAGTTGGAAAAACAAATCCAACAGCAGCAACAGCAAATCAACCAGTTGCAGGCGCAGGCATCCGCCGCCGCCGACCAAACCGTCTACCAGCTCAACCCCGAAGCCGTCAACGAAACCCTCTCGCCCGAAGCGCAGGAAAAAGGCAAAAACGGCGAAACCGTAACCGGCAGCGACGGCCAGCAATACGTTTACGACCGCTCCACAGGAAGCTGGCTGCTGCAAAGCCTGATCGGCTCGGCGGCCGGCGCGTTCATCGGCAACGCCCTGGCCAACCGGTTCAGCCGCGCCGCCGTCTCCCCCGCCACCCAACAGGTGCAGAGCCGCTACGAGCAGGAATATAAAGGCAAACGCGCCGCCGCCCCCACCACCCTGCGCCCGCGCAACCCCGCCCCTGCCCAGCAGGCCAACACCTACCGCCCCACCGACCGCGCCCAGCCCAACTACCGCCAGCCCCGCCGCAGCGGCTTCGGCGGCTTCGGCCGCAAGCGCAGATAAACTTTTCAGACGGCCTCAAAGCTGCGGCAAACGCTTTGAGGCCGTCTGAAAACATCCGTTTCCGTTTTTTCATCCATTAACCATTAAGGAGCATCTCATGAATCCGCGCCACGCCGCCGCCGTTCTCGCCGCCGCCGTCTCCCTCTCTGCTACCGCCGCAGTCGAAACCGCCGACAGCTGCGCCTTCGTCGAAAACAAAGGCGTCGAAACCACCTACCGCTGCGAATTTTCCGGCACGCTCGCCCAAGCCTACGCCCACTTCCAAGGCGGCCGCTACCGCTACACCCCCGTCGAAACCGAAACCTTCATCTCCGACGAAATCCCGCGCGATACCGGCCTGCCGCGCACCCTGCCGAAAACAAACCGCAAAGCCTCCGACAGCAGCCCGGGCGATTGCGGCAGCTACCGCCACGAATACCGCTTCGCATACAAGGGCGGCAACACCGTCAGCGTCAAAAGCGGCGGCATGGACGACTGCATCGCCGGCGACGGCTTCCAAACCCGCTACGAAAAACGCGGCGGTAAAGTCATCGTTACCCACACCGTCTTCTCCTCCTGATTCATCATGAGGCCGTCTGAAAACATTTTCAGACGGCCTCAAACCCCCGAAAGGACAGCCCGTGAGCAAACAACACCACAAACTCATCATCCTCGGCTCCGGCCCCGCCGGCTACACCGCCGCCGTTTACGCCGCCCGCGCCAACCTCCACCCCGTCATCATCACCGGCGTCGAACAGGGCGGCCAGCTCATGACCACCACCGAAGTGGACAACTGGCCGGCCGACGCCCAAGGCGTGCAGGGCCCCGAGCTGATGGCGCGCTTCCTCGCCCACGCCGAACGCTTCGGCACACAAATCGTCTTCGACCACATCCATACCGCCGATCTGCACGCCCGCCCGTTCAAACTCAGCGGCGACGCCGGCGAATACACCTGCGACGCCCTCATCGTCGCCACCGGCGCGTCCGCCAAATACCTCGGCCTGCCCGGCGAAGAAACCTATGCCGGACGCGGCGTGTCCGCCTGTGCCACCTGCGACGGCTTTTTCTATAAAAAACAACACGTCGCCGTGGTCGGCGGCGGTAACACGGCGGTTGAAGAAGTCCTGTATCTGGCCAACATCGCCGACACCGTAACCCTCATCCACCGCCGCGACAGCTTCCGCGCCGAAAAAATCATGGTCGACAAACTCATGCGCCGCGTCGCCGAGGGCAAAATCATCCTCAAAACCAACGCCGTACTCGAAGAAATCCTCGGCGGCGACAACGGCGTCAGCGGCGCGCGCCTCAAATTCAACGACGGCACAAGCCAAGACATCGCCGTCAGCGGCATCTTCATCGCCATCGGCCACAAACCCAACACCGACATCTTCAAAGGCCAGCTCGACATGGACGAAGCCGGCTACCTCAAAACCCAAGGCGGCAGCGGCGGCAACGTCGGCGCAACCAACATCGAAGGCGTGTGGGCGGCCGGTGACGTGAAAGACCACACCTACCGCCAGGCCATCACCAGCGCGGCCTCCGGCTGCCAGGCCGCACTCGATGCCGAACGCTGGCTCGACAGCCAAAGCTAATCCAATCCGTACAGGCCGTCTGAAAGCGCAAAAGCCTTTTTTCAGACGGTCTCCTATCCACCTGTATCAAAGAAGGAAACCCCCATGATCAAACTCACCACCAACAAAGGCGTCATCACCCTCGAACTCGACCACCAAAACGCCCCCGTAACCGCCGCCAACTTCGAGCAATACGTCAAAGACGGCTTCTACAACGGCGTGATTTTCCACCGCGTCATCCCCGGCTTCATGATCCAAGGCGGCGGCATGACCCCCGACATGGGCGAAAAAGCCACCCGCGCCCCCATCGAAAACGAAGCACACAACGGCCTCGCCAACGACAAATACACCATCGCCATGGCGCGCACCTCCGACCCCCACTCCGCCTCCGCCCAATTCTTCATCAACACCGCCGACAACGCCTTCCTCAACCGCCGCGCCAAAGAAATGCACGGCCGCACCGTCGTGCAGGACTGGGGCTATGCCGTGTTCGGCAAAGTGGTTGACGGCAAAGACGTCGTGGACGCCATCGAACGCGTCGCCACCAAAACCCACGGCTACCACGACGACGTGCCCGTAGAACCCGTCATCATCGAAAAAGCTGAAATCGTCTGATTCCCGCGCCCGAAATACAGAGAAGCCGTCTGAAAAACGTTTTTCAGACGGCTTCTTTTATTGTGAGGTAACACAAAAGACGTAGGCCGGGCTTCAGACCGGCAAAACATCAGAAAAACAGGTTTCAGCTTGCGCAGGGTGGGTCTTGACCCACCGTTTCCAACCCAAAGCAAGGCACGCGGCCGTTGCCGTTCAGGCCGTCTGCAAACTTTACACGTCAGCCAAACCCTGTTTCAGACGGCCTCCTGTCAACGCTCGCCCGCCCGTTTCGCCCGAATAATCTCCACCGCCATCGGCAAAAGCGACACCGCAATAATCCCCGCCAGCACCAGACTCATGTTTTTCCTCACGATTTCCGTGTTGGCGAAAAAATAGCCCGCGTAGGAAAACAGCATCACCCACAAAGCCGCGCCGATAATGTTGTAGCGGATAAAGCGGCCGTAGTGCATGTCCGCCATCCCTGCTACAAAAGGGGCAAAGGTGCGCACAATCGGCACAAAACGCGCGATGATGATGGTTTTACCGCCGTATTTCTCATAAAAAGCATGGGTTTTTGCCAAATGGCTCTGGCGGAAGATTTTGGAATCGGGATTGGCAAACAGCTTCGCGCCGAAGTATTTGCCCACCGCGAAATTCACCGCGTCGCCCAGCACGGCGGCGGCAAACAGCAGCAGCATCATCAAATGAATGTCCATCCCGCCCACCGCCGCAATGCCGCCGGCGGCAAACAGTAGCGAATCGCCCGGCAGAAAAGGCGTTACCACCAGCCCCGTTTCGCAAAACACAATCAGAAACAGCAGCCCATAAATCCACGCGCCATACTGCGCGGCCAGCTCCGCCAAATGCACGTCGACGTGCAGGACAAAATCAATCAGGGTCTGAATCATACGGTTTCCCCAAACGGACAAAAGCGCGGATTGTAACCGAAACGAAAGGCCGTCTGAAAACGCGGTTCGGCAGCCGGAACGCCGTTTTAACTTCCTTGAAACCCCGCTTTCAGACGGCCTCTCTGTAAACCGTCGGCGAAAGCGGCTACAATCGCGCGGTTTTTCCATCCGAGCAGGTGGCCTGTGGACCAACTGATTTTCGACTTTGCCCGCCGCGACTATCCGGGGTTTGACAAATTCCTCGGTGCGGCCAACCGCGAGCTGGTGTTTGTGCTGCAACAGGCGCGGGAGCGGTTTGTGTACGTTTGGGGCGCGGCGGGCACGGGCAAAAGCCACCTGCTGCGCGCGTGGGCGGGGCAGGCGGCGCGGCAGGGGGCGGATGCGCGTTACATCGATGCCAAAACCATGCCGCTGGACGCGTCTGCGCTGGAAGCCGAATACCTCGCCGTCGATCAGGCCGACCGGCTCAAACCCGCCGAACAGGCTCTGCTGTTTGAAATTTTCAACCGCTTCCGCAACAGCGGGCGAGGCCGCCTGCTGCTTTCCGCCGACCTGCCGCCCGCGCAGCTGGCCGTGCGCGAAGATTTGCGCACCCGCATGGGCTATTGCCTGGTGTACGACATCAAGCCCTTGTCCGACGAAGAAAAAATCGCCGCCCTCACGGGCATGGCGCGGGCGCGGCAGCTCGATTTGGACGAGGGCATCTTCCGCTATCTGCTCAACTACTGGCAGCGCGACATGGACAGCCTGGTGAAAATGCTCGACACCCTCTGCCTTTACGCCGCCACCACGCGCCGGCGCATGACCCTGCCGCTGTTGCGCCGCCTTTTGAAACAACAGGAAACCGCATGAAAAACCTCGCCATTTTCGATTTGGACAACACGCTCATCAACACCGATTCCGACCATGCCTGGCCGCAGTATCTGATGGCCAAAGGCTTGGCGGACGTTGCCGAAACCGAAAAACAGAACGAAAAATTCTACCGCGACTACCAAAACGGCTGCCTCGACATCGACGCCTTCCTCGCCTTCCACCTTGCGCCGCTGAAAAACTTTTCCCGCGCGGAATTGGACGAAATGCACCGCGAGTTCAGCGCGCAATATATCGAGCCGCACATCACGCCGATGGCGCAAATGCTGGTGCAGAGCCACCGCGACGCGGGCGACGAACTGCTCGTTATCTCGTCCACCAACGAATTCATCATTACGCCCATCTGCCGCCTGTTCGGCATTGAAAACGTCATCGGCACGCAGCTCGAAACCGACGGCGAAGGCCGCTACACCGGCCGCTATACCGGCACGCCCAGCCTGAAAGAAGGCAAAATCACCCGCCTGCACCAATGGCTCGCGGCACGCGGCGAAAGCCTGGCCGACTACGGCAAAACCTATTTTTACAGCGACTCGAAAAACGACCTGCCGCTTTTGCGTCTGGTGAGCGAACCCGTGGCCGTCAACCCCGACGCGGAGCTGCTGCGCGAAGCGCGGGAAAAAGGCTGGCCGGTGCTCAATTTCAAAGCGTAGAGGCCGTCTGAAAGCGCAGCCTCAACGAAGTTAAAACCGGAAAACAGCAAAACAAAGCACAAAAGGCCGTCTGAAATGCCCCGTTTCCAAGCCGCCGTCATCCTGATTACCGCCCCCAACCGCGCCGAAGCCGAAACCATCGGCCGCGCCCTGCTGGAACAACGCCTTGCCGCCTGCGTGCAGTACGAAAGCATCGACAGCGACTACATTTGGAACGGCGGACTCTGCCGCGACACCGAAATCCGCCTTACTGCCAAAAGCGCGGCAAGCCTGTTCAAAAAAACCGCCAAAACCGTGCGCGCCCTCAGCAGCTACGACTGCCCGCAAATCCTGATGCTACCGGTGTGCGGCGGCAGTAAAGACTATCTGCGCTGGCTGCAAAAGCAGTTGGCGTTATAATGCCGCCTTTTTTTCAGACGGCCTTTGGGCAAGCGTTTGCAGGCCGTCTGAAATCCGCACACACCATACGAACAACCCGAAGGAAACCCATGTTCCGAACCATGCTCGGCGGCAAAATCCACCGCGCCGCCGTTACCGAAGCCGACCTCAACTACGTCGGCAGCATCACCGTCGACCAAGACCTGCTCGACGCGGCGGGCATACTCGCTAACGAAAAAGTGCAAATCGTCAACAACAACAACGGCGCACGCTTCGAAACCTACACCATCTCCGGCGAACGCGGCAGCGGCGTCATCTGTCTCAACGGTGCGGCGGCGCGGCTGGTGCAGAAAGGCGACATCGTCATCATCATGTCCTACGTGATGCTCTCGGAAGCCGCCGCCGCCGCCCACCGCCCGAAAGTCGTCCTCGTTGACGAAGCCAACAAAATCCGCGACATCCTCAGCTACGAGCCGCCGCACACCGTTTTGTAAACAGACCCGCAGGCCGTCTGAAAACTCCTCTGCGGCGCAGCCAAGCCCGTTTTCAGAAACCTCATCTCCGCATAGGCGGGGGCGGCCTCAAACCATCACGCACACCATGACCGAACCGCAAACCACCAGCCAAACGCCCGAACACCCCCGCGCCATCCGCAGCTTCGTGCTGCGCCAAGGCCACATGACCGCTGCCCAGCAGCGCGCCATCGACACCCTGTGGCCGCGATACGGCCTCGACTATCGCGCCGAAAACCTTGATTTGGCGCAAACCTTCGGCCGCGCCGCGCCGAAAGTCCTCGAAATCGGCTTCGGCATGGGCACCGCCACCGCCGAAATCGCCCGCCGCCTGCCCGACACCGACTTCCTCGCCGCAGACGTGCACGGCCCGGGCGTCGGCAATCTGCTGAAACTGATTGAAGAACAAGGCATTGCCAACATCCGCGTCATGCGCCACGATGCCGTGGAAATCGTGGAAAACATGCTCGCCGACAACAGCCTCGACGGCATCCACATCTTCTTCCCCGACCCCTGGCACAAAAAACGCCACCACAAACGCCGCCTCATCCAAGCCCCCTTCGTCGCCAAACTGCTGCCCAAACTCAAAAGCGGCGGCTACATCCATCTGGCGACCGACTGGGAAGAATACGCCGCGCAAATGCTCGACGTGCTGCGCGCTTTCCCCGGGTTGGAAAACACCGCCGAAGGCTACGCCCCCACCCCCGCCTACCGCCCCGAAACCAAATTTGAGGCGCGCGGCAAACGGCTGGGGCACGGCGTTTGGGATCTGGTCTTTAAAAAACGCTGAACAGGTTTACACAAAGCGGTATTTTGCTGACGCAATATTCTTTACAATACGCGCTTTGTTTTTCCACCAACAGGAGACATTGCAAACATGCAAACCAAAAAACTGATTGCCGCCGCCCTTATGATTGCCGCCGCCGCCGCTTCCCAGGCAGCCGGCAAAAAAGCCACCAAGCCGCTGGCCGACTTGTCCGACAACACCCCCGTGCTGATGCTGGCCGATGTCAGCAGCCTCGACAAAAAAGTGGAAGTGGCCTACACCTGCGACAGCCAGCAGGGCAAACAGTCCCTCAACGCCATGTACGGCATCAAAAACGGCGAAACCGCCGTCGTCCAGCTCAAAGCTGCCAACGGCCAGCTCACCCCCAACCTGCGCCGCGTGATGAACGACACCAACGGCAAAAAACAAAACAGCTATTACAGCGACGGCCTGACCTGGATCACCGACAAAGCCTCCCCCGACACCCTCACCTCGGCCAACGGCAAAATCCTGATGCAGGCCGACGCAGTGGACGGCGGCCTGCCCAAAGGCGACCAGACCATCCTGTTCCAAAACTGCAAAGTGGACAAATCCGCCACCAAAAAACTGAACGGCAAATAAAACGCAAAGGCCGTCTGAAAACCGCGCCCCTTCGGGAAAACGGGTTTTCAGACGGCCTTTTTGCGCACAGACGCAGCCCCGTTTCCGCCCTACACGCCATGCGGCGCAGACAAGGCAGGAGGCCGTCTGAAAGCCGCATCCCATATTTTCAGACGGCCTCAAAGCGGGTTTGGGTTTGCCGCAACTGCCCACATCGAGAAAAAAGGCCGTCTGAAAACCTGTTATTAGTGAAACAGTGCAAAAAAACAGGTGCCTACCCCCGTAAGCAAATGCGGATGACGAGGTAGGGTGTGTCGCCCCAAGGCGACGCACGCGGTATTGACCGTGCAGGTATCCGAATCCGCGCATTCCCCTGAAAACCCCGACTGCGTGCATCGCTGCGCTCCCTGCCTTGGCGGCAGAGGCCGTCTGAAAACGCACAAATCCGATTTCGGCTGTGCCATGGCAGGACGGATATTTATAAAGTCTCTCCGCACGAGTCGCCCGCTGATGCAGTCCGGCTGCGCGGCTGCCTTGGCAGCAGCCGTGCCGGATACTGCACAGGCCGTCTGAAAACCCTGCCGCTGTGCTTTTCAGAAACGTCATCCCCGCGTAGGCGGGGACGGCCTCAACCAAACAGGAAACCCCATGAACAAAACACTTCCCGCCTTCTGCACCGCCGCCCTGCTGCTGGCTGGTTGCGCCGGCATAAACACCGTGCCAACCCAATGGCAGCCGCCGCGCGACACCCCCGACTTCGCCGCCGACGGCCGCCTCGCCGTGCAGTCAGAGGGCAAAGGCTCGTATGCCAATTTCGACTGGACACAGAGCGGCGGCGTGCAAACCATCGACATCAACACCCCGCTGGGCAACACCCTCGGCCAACTGTGCCGCGACGCAGAGGGCGTGCTGGCGGTGAACGCCAAAGGCGAACGCTTCGAGGCCGCCAACGCGCAGGAGCTCAGCCGCAGCCTGCTCGGCTTCGAGCTGCCGCTGCAATATCTCGACCAATGGGCAGACGGCCGCTGGGCGGCGGGCGAGGCGCACCAAATCACCGCCGCCGGCAGCCTGCGCCAGGCCGGCTGGGACATCGAGCGCAGCGCGCGCGAAGACGGCAGCGTGCGCACGCTTGCGATAAGCAACGGCAAACTGTCGCTGCGGCTGGTGTTCGACAGCATGAGGCCGTCTGAAAACAGCGCGGACGCCCCGAACCGCTGCGCCGCAAGGAAGCAGCCGTGAACGCCGCGTCCGCAGCGGAACAGGCGTTTCCCGCTCCCGCCAAGCTCAACCTCGATCTGCGCATCACAGGCCGCCGCGCCGACGGTTATCACGAGTTGGAAAGCATCTTCTGCCTGATTGACTGGCAGGACACCGTATTCCTGACCCCGCGTTCAGACGGCCTGATTGTGCTGGAAAACCCCACCGACGGCCTGCTGCCCGAACAAGACCTGGCCTACCGCGCCGCCGTTGCTATGCAGCCATACGGCAAAGCAGGGCAGGGCGTTACCATCCGCCTCGACAAACGTATCCCCAGCGGCGGCGGCCTCGGCGGCGGCAGCTCCGACGCAGCCACCGTCATGCTCGCCCTCAACCGCCTGTGGCAATGCGGCCTGACACGGGCGCGGCTCATCAGCATCGGCGCGAAGCTCGGCGCGGACGTGCCGTTTTTCCTGTTCGGCCGCAACGCTTTCGCGCGCGGCATCGGCGAAAAGCTCGCCGCCATCGATGTTCCGCAACAATGGTACGTCGTCGTCAAACCGCCCGTCTGCGTTTCTACCGCCGCAATTTTTTCCCATCCGAACTTGACAAGAAATTCCGCCCCCGCCATAATGCCGACTTTCCAAAATTTGCAGCCGTTCAGAAACGACATGCAGGCTGTGGTTTTGGCGGAATATGAAGCGGTTGCCGAAGCGTATGAAACGCTCAATGCTTTCGGAGAAGCAAAAATGACAGGATCGGGTTCCTGTATATTTTTGACTTTTGCAAACGAAGAGGCCGCGCAAGCCGCGTATGAAAAAATTTCCGTTACGTATCCGTCGGCCAAATTGGCGGCAGGATTGGAGCGGCATCCGCTCTTTGATTACGCGGATTAAACGATATTTGGGGATTCGCCAAGCTGGTTAAGGCACCGGATTTTGATTCCGGCATGCGTAGGTTCGAATCCTACATCCCCAGCCAGATTCTTAGATTTCAGATACCGAAACATCCTTGGGGATTCGCCAAGCTGGTTAAGGCACCGGATTTTGATTCCGGCATGCGTAGGTTCGAATCCTACATCCCCAGCCAAAGCGGATGGGAAAGTTTTTGGGGATTGGCCAAGTTGGTTAAGGCACCGGATTCTGAATCCGGCATGCGTAGGTTCGAGTCCTACATCCCCAGCCAGTACAAAAGCGTGTGATGATGTCGCACGCTTTTGTTTTTAATGCGGAAAGCCGGTTTGATGACGGATGCGCCCGGGATAAAGGACGGCATCTTGCAGGCCGTCTGAAAAGATTATTTTGTGTTATTTTTTTGTTTGGCTGCCCCGTTTTTGGTGCGTATAATGCCGCCCGCGCCCGCAACCCAACGACAAGGAAGCCCGCGATGTTTCCTGAGCAACACACAAACCCCGTTCCAAGCGAGAAAGATATGGCAGACAGTTTGATGGTCTTCACCGGCAACGCCAATCCGAAATTGGCCGCCGATGTGGTAAAACATCTTGATATTTCAATCGGTAATGCCACTGTCGGCAAGTTTTCCGACGGCGAAGTGGCCGTCGAGCTTTTGGAAAACGTGCGCGGCCGCGACGTATTTGTTTTGCAGCCCACTTGTGCGCCCACCAACGACAATCTGATGGAAGTGCTCACCATGGCCGATGCCCTGAAACGCGCCTCCGCCGCACGCATCACCGCCGCCATCCCGTATTTCGGCTATGCCCGCCAAGACCGCCGCCCGCGTTCCGCCCGCGTGCCGATTTCCGCCAAACTGGTTGCCAATATGCTGCACACCGCCGGCATCGACCGCATCCTTACCGTCGATCTGCATGCCGACCAGATTCAGGGCTTTTTCGATATTCCTGTGGACAACATCTATGCCACGCCGATTCTGCTCAACGACGTGCAACGCCAGCAGATAGACAATCTGACCGTCGTCAGCCCCGACATCGGCGGCGTCGTCCGCGCCCGCGCAATGGCCAAGGCACTGAACGCCGATTTGGCGATTATCGACAAACGCCGCCCGAAAGCCAATGTCGCCGAAGTGATGAACGTCATCGGCGAAATCCAAGACCGTACCTGCCTGATTGTCGACGACATGATCGATACGGCAAACACGCTGTGCAAAGCCGCGTCTGCGCTGAAAGAGCGCGGTGCCACCCGCGTGCTGGCCTACGCCACCCATCCGGTGTTTTCCGGCGAGGCCGTTTCCCGCATTGCTTCCTCCGACATCGACCAGGTTGTCGTTACCGACACTATCCCGCTGTCGGCAGACGCGCAAGCGTGCGGCCGCATCCGCCAGGTTTCCATTGCCGGACTGCTGGCCGAAACCGTGCGCCGCATCAGCAACGAAGAATCCGTCTCATATCTTTTTAATGAAGATGTGCTGACCAACGGCGGCATGCTGCTGCCATAAGCGGGTGTGCGCTGCGGCGCGCATCCGAAATCCTATGCCGTCTGAAACTGGTCGCGGTGGAAGACGGTTTTATCTGTTTAAACAAAGGACTTTTATCATGTCATACGAATTGCAAGCTACCCTCCGCGAAGCACAGGGCACAGGTGCGAGCCGCCGCCTGCGTCGCGCCGGTCAAGTACCCGCTGTTCTGTACGGCGACAACCAGGAAGCCGTTGCCATCGCCGTAGACCACAAAACCGTGTTCTACGCGCTGGAAAAAAGCGCGTTTCATACCAGCCTGATCAAACTGACGCTGGATGGTAAAACCCAAGACGTTATCGTGCGCGATTTCCAAATCCACCCGTTCCGCCAACAGGTTGTGCACCTTGATTTCCAAGCCGTCGATCTGAACAAACCGCTGCGCCTGCGCCTGCCGGTTGCCGTGGTCAATGCCGAAAAATCCAAAGCCGTCAAACTGCAAAGCGGCCGCGTTTCCCTGCTGGCCACTACTGTGGAAGTGCTGGTCGATCCGAAAAACATCCCTTCCGCGCTCGAACTGGACTGTGCCGAAGTGGTTGCCGGCGACATTCTGCACCTCTCCGACATCAAATATCCCGAAGGCGTCAGCAGCGTCGCCCTCAAACGCGGCTCCAATCTGGCCGTTGCCACCGTTACCGGTAAAAAAGGCTGATACCGCCGTTTGACCCGCAATCCGAATCCCGCTTGCCATAAGCGGGATTTTTATTTTTTATACAGGCCGTCTGAAAATACGGCAACATAAGGCCGGATGCGGCAAAACAGGCATCCCGAAAGCCCCCTTGATTTTTCTCCGCCGCAATGCCATATGGCGCGAATCCGCGCGGCAGGCTTTTCAGGCCGTCTGAAAACAGCCCCAGTCTGCCGCCGCAACCAATTTGAAAGGTACTACCGAAATGCAAGACCGAGATTTGAGAACCCGCTTTATTTTTGACGGCATGCCCGTGCGCGGCCTGCACGTGCGCCTGGACGGCGTGTGGCGGCACATTGTCGGCCGCAAACACTATCCCGCCGCCATCCGCCGCGCACTCGGCGAGTTGCTGGCTGCCGGCGCGCTGCTGTCGAGCAATTTGAAACTCGAAGGCACGCTTACCGTGCAGGTGCAGGGCAAAGGCCGTCTGAAAATGCTGGTGGTCGAGGCCACTTCCGAACACACCTGCCGCGCCACCGCACGGTGGGACGAAACCGCCCGCATCGGCGACGATGAAAGCCTGCGCAGCCTGTTGGGCGAAAACGGCATTTTCGCCATCACCGTCCAGCCCAAAGACGGCGAGCCGTGGCAGGGCATAGTTCCGCTGGAAGGCGGCGGTATCGCCCAAATGCTGACCCACTATATGCTCAACTCCGAACAGCTCGAAACCCACATCACGCTGGCTGCCGACGATCATACCGCTGCCGGACTGCTGTTGCAGCGTCTGCCCGAAGAGCGGCTTGACGAAGACGCATGGGCGCACCTTACCGCGCTGGCGGACACAGTGAAAGCAGGGGAACTGCTCGGCTTGGACGCGCCGCAGCTGCTTTACCGCCTGTTCCACGAAACCCCGCCCCGCGTTTTCGAGCCGGAGACGCTTGAATTCGCCTGCACCTGTTCGCGCGGGAAAGTCAGCGACATGCTGCTGATGCTCGGCGGCGCAGAAGTCGGCTCGGTGGTGGCCGAGCAGGGCAGCATCGAAATCGACTGCGATTTCTGCAACGAAAAATACGTGTTCGATGAAACCGATGTGAATGCCCTGTTCGGCGCAGACATCGTCCGCGCGGTAAAACAAGAGCGGCAGATTCTGCAATAAAACAGGGCGGCACTGCCGTTCAGCTGAATGGCAGCGACAAAAAGGCCGTCTGAAAACCTTTAAAACGGTTTTTTCAGACGGCCTCTGCCATGGAGGTAGGGTATGTGGCGCAAGTTACGCACGCGGTTTCGGGTTCGTGGGAGGTGCAGATGCGTTGTGCAGCAGGGAACGCGTGCGTCGCCTCGGGACGATACAGCCTGCATCAGATTCGGTATGGGCGGGAGAACAGGCCGTCTGAAAAGTGGATTTTATAGTGGAACAAAATAAGAGATACCCATCGTAGCTGGGCTTCAGCCCAGCTAACTTGCTATTTATCCGATATTTTGCCGGGCTAAAGCCCGGCCTACACCGAATACTTTTTATCTGTATCCACTATATTTTTTGGCGTTGCCGAAGCTGCGTTTTCAGGCGGCCTTTGAGCGGCGCAAACCGCATGCGTGGCTGTGCCACACACCCTACTTATACAAATGTTAGAGGCCGTCTGAAAACGGGTTTTCAGACGGCCTCTGTGTTTGTTTTTACTCGGCGGAAGAAGCGGTTTCCTGCGCGGCTTCGGGCGTTTGGCCTGCGGCCTGTTCCGGCGCGTTTGTGTCCGCTTGGGCGGTTTTCTGCGCGGCGCGGGCGGCCTGCTGTTCCAGCATTTCCTTCATCAGCGGGTTTTGCGCGGCAACCGCCTGTTCTTCCGCGCTCACTTCGCCTTTCGGACGGTTGTTCAGATCGAAACGCTTGCCGCCGCGCACCAGCGATTTGAGGTAGCGCGGGCGGCGGCAGTGGTTGGACAGGGCGCGCATGACCAGCGCGGTATCAAACTGCGGCAGGGCGGCGGCCAGGTCTTGATCGATGCCCAGCGCGAGTGGTTTGAACTGTTTGAACACGGCGTATTTGCCGTAGATATGGTCGGTGATCATATCGGTTTGTTTCTTTTTGCTCATGGTTTTCACGGCGGAGGCGAGTGCCGCGCCCAGGGCGGTTTCCTGTGTCATGTTTTTATGTTCCTCAAAATCAGATGGAAGTGGCGGACAAAACGGGCGGCATTGTAGCCCAAAGGCGTGTGCGGGTTAAGTGTTTTTGCGGCCGCCGCGCCCGCTTTTCCCGCGCAAAATGCCGCTTTTTCCGTTAGAATGCGCGGCTGCCCGTTTCCCGACATTTCAGGCCGTCTGAAAAATATTTTTCAGACGGCCTCCAACACTGTAAAACGCTGAAATATGAAAAACATCCGCAACTTCTCCATCATCGCCCACATCGACCACGGCAAATCCACCCTTGCCGACCGCTTTATCCAATACTGCGGCGGCTTGGAACAGCGCGAAATGAGCACCCAAGTGCTCGACAGCATGGACATTGAAAAAGAGCGCGGCATCACCATCAAAGCGCAAACCGCCGCGCTTAACTACAAAGCCAAAGACGGCGAAACCTATCTGCTCAACCTGATCGACACCCCCGGACACGTAGACTTTTCCTACGAAGTCTCGCGCAGCCTGTCCGCCTGCGAAGGCGCGCTGCTGGTGGTGGACGCTTCGCAGGGCGTGGAAGCGCAAACCGTTGCCAACTGCTACACGGCGATTGATTTGGGCGTGGAAGTCGTGCCTGTGCTGAACAAAATCGACCTGCCCGCCGCCGACCCCGACCGCGTGGCGCAGGAAATCGAAGACATCATCGGCATCGATGCCGTGGGCGCGGTAACCTGCTCCGCCAAAAGCGGGCTGGGCGTGGAAGACGTGCTGGAAGAAATCGTCGCCAAAATCCCCGCGCCGCAGGGCGATGCCGCCGCGCCGCTGCAAGCCGTGATTATCGACTCGTGGTTTGATAACTATGTGGGCGTGGTGATGCTTATCCGCATCAAAAACGGCAGCCTGAAACTCAAAGACAAAGTGCGCTTTATGTCCACCAAAGCCGAATCGCAGGTGGAGCAGCTTGGCGTGTTCACGCCCAAATCCGTGCAAAAACAAGAACTCAAAGCGGGCGAAGTGGGCTTTCTGATTACCGGCGTGAAAGAGCTGGGGCAGGCGAAAGTCGGCGACACCGTAACCCTTGCCGCCAACCCCGCCGCCGAGCCGCTGCCGGGCTTCAAAGAAGTGCAAAGTCAAGTGTTCGCCGGCCTGTATCCCGTGGAAAGCCACGACTACGAAGCCCTGCGCGACGCGCTGGAAAAACTGCAACTCAATGATGCCTCGCTGAAATTTGAACCCGAAGTGTCGCAGGCGCTGGGCTTCGGCTTCCGCTGCGGCTTTCTCGGCTTGCTGCACTTGGAAATCGTGCAAGAGCGGCTGGAACGCGAGTTTGATATGGATTTGATTACCACCGCGCCCACCGTGGTGTATGAAGTGATCCTGAAAAACGGCGAAAAAATAGACGTGGAAAACCCGTCCAAACTGCCCGACATCGGCACGATAGAAACCATTATGGAGCCGATTATCACCGCCACCATTCTCGTGCCGCAGGATTATGTGGGCAACGTGATGACCCTGTGCAACCAAAAACGCGGCGTGCAGCGCAATATGCAATACATGGGGCGGCAGGTGATGCTCACCTACGATTTGCCGATGAACGAAGTCGTTATGGACTTTTTTGACAAACTCAAATCCACCTCGCGCGGCTATGCCTCGCTGGACTACGACTTCAAAGAGTTTCAGCCCTCCGATTTGGTGAAGCTGGACATTATGGTAAACGGCGACAAAGTGGACGCGCTCAGCCTGATTGTGCACCGCCAAACCGCCGTGCAGCGCGGGCGCGAACTCGCCAGCAAAATGCGCGAACTGATACCGCGACAAATGTTTGACATCGCCGTTCAGGCTGCCATCGGCGGGCAGATTATCGCCCGCGAAAACGTCAAAGCTCTGCGCAAAAACGTACTCGCCAAATGCTACGGCGGCGACATTACCCGTAAGAAAAAACTGTTGGAAAAACAAAAGGCAGGCAAAAAACGCATGAAACAGGTGGGGAATGTGGAGATTCCGCAGAGTGCGTTTTTGGCGATTTTGGAGATTGGGGAGAAGTGAGTTTTCAGGCTGCCTGAAAACTTGAATTGGAAAGAAAGGATTATTTTAATGATAGACCAATCTTTTATTTCTTATGCTGCTGATATTTTGGCAGATACAGATACAGGATTAAGTGGAAGTAAATTAGTTAAGTATTGTAATAAATATGCGGTTAAATATTCCGTGAGTATTCCCTATGGGGCATATCCATTTCCTAACGGTACTCCAAATAAACGTACGGTATTAAGTAAAAATTTACAGACATTTAAGCCTGAACAGCAATATGCTCTTATTCAGGAATTATGCAACATTCCTGAATTCGCTGATAATGAACGTGTTATTGATTTATCAAATAAATTAATTTCTCACTATCCGCAATTTGCAAAAAATACAGAATATATTCCCGAGTTTATTGAAGAAACGAGAGATTGGTTAGACAAATATCCAAAAGTGCAAAAGTATTATCAGAGTGCATTACTTAAAAAAGATAGTGTAGGGCATTATAGAAACTCACTGGATGATTTGAGATTATCTTTTGAGATTTTTTTGAAAGAGCTTTTGCAAAATGAAAAGTCTATTGAAAATCAAAAAAGCAAGCTGGGAGTTTATTTGAATAACAAAAAAATTTCTAAGGAGATTAGAAATTCATACGTTAAAATATCCGAATTAGTAGATAATTATCAGAATAATCATATTAAACATGGTGATGGTTTTAAGGAAGTGGAAATTGATTTAATTTTTGAGCTAACAACTGTATTAATGCGCTTTTTAATTAAACTTAATGGTAGGTAAATTATTTTTTAGATAGTATGGAAATTAAAAATGGATAATTTTATGAAAGTGAAAGAATTATGAGTGGATGGGATAGTTTAAATGTTATAATTTCAGAAGGAATTGCTAGTTCAGATTATTATGATGATTGGGGTAGTGACGACGATGATTTATGTGATGAAAATGATTTCACTTCACATATAGTAGATATGGATGAGGACAAGGAAATTCCTTCACAAACAGATCATACAAAAAAATCACTAGGACAAACAATATTTATTACCCCTAATTTAAATAATATCAGAAACGGAAAACGAATTTTTCATTCATTTGAAGAAGCGAAGCAATGAGCTAAAAAAAATATTGGGAAATCATTTACTAGGTATGGTGATTCATAATTCATTGAAAAATAACATATTGTTTTCAAAATCATGCAAGAATCTCCAACCCAAAAAACCGAACGCCTAATCCGCGAAATCAACCGCATCCACGCCCAATATTCGCAGGATTATTTTGAAACCGGCAAAGTCGCCAAGCTTAATCTCAGCCGCACGCTCGCCCATGTGCCCGCCGAGCATATCTTGTCCTACCGCCTCAACCTGCACGAAGCGATTAACGACTATTTGGCATTTGCCGACACGCGTGGCATAGACTTTTTTTACCGTGTCAAAACCGCCGAGAGCATCGCCGACAAAATCCGCAATCATGCAGCGTCTGGACGACTGGAAAACGCAATACAGCCTGAAAAACCGGTATCTGCGCGATGTGGACGGCTATATCGGCATCCACGCCTGTTTTCAAAATGCCGGCAATTTCTACTACCCGTGGGAATTGCAAATCTGGGACGAAAAAGACGCGGCGGAAAATATCCGCAACCATATTGCCTATAAGCGGCAGTTTGTTTAACCGATGCAGAGCGTGCTTTGCCATGCATATATTTGTTTTCAGACGGCCTCAAAGTCCTCAGAGGCCGTCTGAAAAAGTGTAAAACCCGTTTTCAAGCTATTAGAGGAACTAACCGAATGAACCGCAAACTGTTTGCCCTTTTGCTGCTGCCTGCCGCCGCCCATGCCAGCCGTGTCGAACCCGAAATCAGCGCGGTGTGCACTTATCGGAATCCGGCGGCAACCCAATCCGTGCCCGAACCATCCGCCTGCACCATGTTTGAGGTTGAAAGCACGCATGTGTTCGAGCCGGAAAAAGGCCGTCTGGTTTCGCACGGCGGAACGGTCTTCACCTTGGCAGACGGCAGGCGGCTCAATGTCGGCAGCGATTATGTGATGCCTTCCAAATCGGGCGAGGAAGGCGGGCAGTGGGAGAAAGTGAGCGACGAGTTCAACGGCCTGCCCTACCGAAAATTCCAACGCGGCGGCTTTATCTGCGTGCGCTCGGCCAAAGAAGAATTGTGCTGGCGCAGGGAAGAATAAACGGGCAGGGTGTGTATTTTATGTTTTCAGACGGCCTCAAAGCCTTTAAGGCCGTCTGAAAAAAACCAAAACAGCAAAAGGAAAAAAACATATGAACCAATTTGTCTATCTCGCCGTTGCCGCGCTGGTGGCGGGCATCGGCCTGTTTGCCGTCAGCAGCAAGGAGCGCAACGAAAAAGGCGAGTGGAGCGACAGCCTGCAATGGGGCTATCTGCTCACGATGGTCGGCGTGTTCGGGCTGCTGGCCGTCAAGCTGAGCTTCACCGCCGTGCTGCTGATTTTCACCGTGTTCACCGGCGCGGTGTGGCTGTGGCGCAAGTTCTCGTTCAAGCCCACGCGCAATGTGGCCATCGACGACAAAGGCCAGAAAGTCCTCACCGGATCGCTGGACGACGACAACCATTTCCGCGACTACATGGGCGGCTTTTTCCCCATCATTTTGGTGGTGTTTGTGCTGCGAACCTTCGTGGCCGAGCCCTTCCAAATCCCGTCCAGCTCGATGCGGCCGGGGCTGGTGAAAGGCGATTTTATTCTGGTGAACAAGTTTGCCTACGGCATCCGCACGCCGGTGATCAATAATGTACTGCTGGACACGGGCAAGGTGGAGCGCGGCGATGTGGTGGTGTTCAACTACCCGCTTGAAGACGCAAACTACATCAAACGCGCCGTCGGCCTGCCGGGCGATACAGTGGAGTATAAAGACAAGATTTTGAAAGTAAACGGCAATGTTGTCGAAACCGACACCGAGGCCGGCGGCTATGCCTATCCCCACGACGAAGAGCCGCAAACCCAAGTGGACACGCAACGCTTCCATGCCGCCTTTGCCGGACGCAGCTTCGATGTATTGAAGGCGCAAGACGATCCCGCCGTGCAAACCGGTTCTCTGGGCTACTATGCCAAACTCGCAGCCGAAAAAGGCATGTCTGCCCAAACCGACGCCCTGCGCCAAAACTGCACCTACGAAGCCGACGGCAGCGGTTTCACCTGCAAAGTGCCCGCCGGCAGCTATTTCATGATGGGCGACAACCGCGACCACAGCGCGGATTCGCGCTACTGGGGTTTTGTCGAAGACAAATTAATCGTCGGCAAAGCCTTCTTCATCTGGCTGAACCTCGGCGAACCCGGCCGCATCGGCAGCGGCATCCTCTGAGGCGTGGCTTTGATTTAAAAGCAAAAGAGGCCGTCTGAAAACTTGGTTTACAGTTTTCAGACGGCCTCTAAACATGATGGTCGGACTATTTGCGCAGCAGCTTGGCCGCTTCGACGGCGTAGTAAGTGAGAATGCCGTCCGCTCCCGCGCGTTTGAACGCCAGCAGGCTTTCCAAAATCACTTTTTCGCCGTCGAGCCAGCCGTTTTGAATCGCGGCCTGCAACATCGCGTATTCGCCCGACACCTGATAAGCGTAAGTGGGCACGCCGAATTCGTCTTTCACGCGGCGCACCACATCCAGATACGGCAGGCCGGGTTTCACCATCACCATGTCCGCGCCCTCCTGAATGTCGAGCGCGACTTCGTGCAGGGCTTCGTTGGTGTTGGCGGGATCCATTTGGTAGGTTTTTTTGTCGGCCTTGCCCAAGTTGCCCGAGCTGCCCACCGCGTCGCGGAACGGGCCGTAAAACGCCGAGGCGTATTTTGCCGAATACGCCATGATGCGGGTGTGGATATGGCCTGCGTCTTCGAGGGCTTCGCGGATGGCGGCAATGCGCCCGTCCATCATGTCCGACGGCGCAACCACCTGTGCGCCCGCGTCGGCGTGGCACAAAGCCTGTTTCACCAAAACTTCGATGGTTTCGTCGTTTAACACATAGCCGTTTTGGTCAGTGAGGCCGTCCTGCCCGTGAACGGTATAGGGGTCTAGGGCAACGTCGGTCATGATGCCCAATTCGGGGAAGGTTTCGCGCAGCTTGCGCACCACCGTCGGCACGAGACCCTCGGGGTTGTAGGCTTCTTCGGCATGTTCGGTTTTGTTTTGCGTTACCACGGGAAACAGCGCGAGCATGGGAATGCCCAGTTTCACCGCTTCTTCGGCGGTAAACAGCAGTTTGTCGAGGCTTTGGCGTTTCACGCCGGGCATGGAGGGCACGGCTTCTTCTTGGTTCTGCCCTTCCAAAACAAACACGGGGTAAATCAGGTCGTCGGCCGTGAGCGTGTGCTCGCGCATCAGACGGCGGGAAAAACCGTCGCGGCGCATACGGCGCAGACGGGCGGCGGGAACATGGCGCGGGGGAAAATTCATGAGGTACTTTCCTTTCTCGTGAAAATTAAAAATACGGGCAAACCGATTGGCGGATTGTACGCCTGTTTTTCTTTCAACAAAATTTCCTTTTCTGCCAAAGCGATGCCGTTTTCCCCCGAAATATCCCCGCTGCAAGGCTTGACCTGAAATTCCCGTTCCCGTATAGTTCGCGTCTTCGCTGCTTCGGCGGCACAGTTCTTTAACAAAACGATTACCGATAAGTGTGGGTGCGCGAGCCCCGCACTGCGACAAAAACAGACAGAGACAAACATTTGTTTCCTGTCGGTTTCTTTGAAGCGGACCAGAAGTTGAATAAGTTAGAGATTGAACATAAGAGTTTGATCCTGGCTCAGATTGAACGCTGGCGGCATGCTTTACACATGCAAGTCGGACGGCAGCACAGAGAAGCTTGCTTCTTGGGTGGCGAGTGGCGAACGGGTGAGTAACGCATCGGAACGTACCGAGTAATGGGGGATAACTGTCCGAAAGGACAGCTAATACCGCATACGCCCTGAGGGGGAAAGCGGGGGATCTTAGGACCTCGCGTTATTCGAGCGGCCGATGTCTGATTAGCTGGTTGGCGGGGTAAAGGCCCACCAAGGCGACGATCAGTAGCGGGTCTGAGAGGATGATCCGCCACACTGGGACTGAGACACGGCCCAGACTCCTACGGGAGGCAGCAGTGGGGAATTTTGGACAATGGGCGCAAGCCTGATCCAGCCATGCCGCGTGTCTGAAGAAGGCCTTCGGGTTGTAAAGGACTTTTGTCAGGGAAGAAAAGGGGCATGTTAATACCGTGCTCTGATGACGGTACCTGAAGAATAAGCACCGGCTAACTACGTGCCAGCAGCCGCGGTAATACGTAGGGTGCGAGCGTTAATCGGAATTACTGGGCGTAAAGCGGGCGCAGACGGTTACTTAAGCGGGATGTGAAATCCCCGGGCTCAACCCGGGAACTGCGTTCCGAACTGGGTGGCTAGAGTGTGTCAGAGGGGGGTAGAATTCCACGTGTAGCAGTGAAATGCGTAGAGATGTGGAGGAATACCGATGGCGAAGGCAGCCCCCTGGGATAACACTGACGTTCATGCCCGAAAGCGTGGGTAGCAAACAGGATTAGATACCCTGGTAGTCCACGCCCTAAACGATGTCGATTAGCTGTTGGGGCACTTGATGCCTTAGTAGCGTAGCTAACGCGTGAAATCGACCGCCTGGGGAGTACGGTCGCAAGATTAAAACTCAAAGGAATTGACGGGGACCCGCACAAGCGGTGGATGATGTGGATTAATTCGATGCAACGCGAAGAACCTTACCTGGTCTTGACATGTACGGAACCTTCCAGAGACGGAAGGGTGCCTTCGGGAGCCGTAACACAGGTGCTGCATGGCTGTCGTCAGCTCGTGTCGTGAGATGTTGGGTTAAGTCCCGCAACGAGCGCAACCCTTGTCATTAGTTGCCATCATTTGGTTGGGCACTCTAATGAGACTGCCGGTGACAAACCGGAGGAAGGTGGGGATGACGTCAAGTCCTCATGGCCCTTATGACCAGGGCTTCACACGTCATACAATGGTCGGTACAGAGGGTAGCCAAGCCGCGAGGCGGAGCCAATCCCAGAAAACCGATCGTAGTCCGGATTGCACTCTGCAACTCGAGTGCATGAAGTCGGAATCGCTAGTAATCGCAGGTCAGCATACTGCGGTGAATACGTTCCCGGGTCTTGTACACACCGCCCGTCACACCATGGGAGTGGGGGATACCAGAAGCAGGTAGGCTAACCGCAAGGGGGCCGCTTGCCACGGTATGCTTCATGACTGGGGTGAAGTCGTAACAAGGTAGCCGTAGGGGAACCTGCGGCTGGATCACCTCCTTTCTAGAGAAAAGGGCTTGGCACCCACACTTATCGGTAATCGGACAGAGCGTTACAAAGGGTTTGTAGCTCAGGTGGTTAGAGCACACGCTTGATAAGCGTGGGGTCGTAGGTTCAAGTCCTACCAGACCCACCAGCGAACATCCGGGGGCATAGCTCAGTTGGTAGAGCACCTGCTTTGCAAGCAGGGGGTCATCGGTTCGATCCCGTTTGCCTCCACCAAGATTTTCAAATTAAAGCGAATTAAACAGAAAGCAAATTGTTGGAAAGTAAAACATACCGGCAATTTGCAAGAGAAACATTCTAAATAGTTTATTTTAATTTGCGAATCAAAACGCATCGATCTTTAACAAATTGGAAAGCCGAAATCAACAAACAAAGACACTGAGGTTTTATCAGAACTACCAAACAGTTCGAAATAAAGCCCAGTAATTTGGGTGATGATTGTATCGACTTAATCCCGAGACACAAAAGGCGGGATTAAGACACAACAAGCAGTAAGCTTTATCAAAGTAGAGGCCTTAAGGTGCCAAGCTAGTCAACGGCAAAGTACCGAAGTCAGAAAGGTACTTCAAATGATAGAGTCAAGTGAATAAGTGCATCAGGTGGATGCCTTGGCGATGATAGGCGACGAAGGACGTGTAAGCCTGCGAAAAGCATCGGGGAGCTGGCAATAAAGCTATGATCCGGTGATGTCCGAATGGGGAAACCCACCTCTTAGGAGGTATCCTTGTCCGAATACATAGGGCAAGAGAAGCGAACCCGGAGAACTGAACCATCTAAGTACCCGGAGGAAAAGAAATCAACCGAGATTCCGCAAGTAGTGGCGAGCGAACGCGGAGGAGCCTGTATACGATAGCCGAACTGTTAGAAGAAAGAATTGGAAACTTCTGCCATAGCGGGTGATAGCCCCGTATTCGAAAACAGATTGGTGGTACTAGGTATACGACAAGTAGGGCGGGACACGTGAAATCCTGTCTGAAGATGGGGGGACCATCCTCCAAGGCTAAATACTCATCATCGACCGATAGTGAACCAGTACCGTGAGGGAAAGGCGAAAAGAACCCCGGGAGGGGAGTGAAATAGAACCTGAAACCTGATGCATACAAACAGTGGGAGCGGAATAATTCCGTGACTGCGTACCTTTTGTATAATGGGTCAACGACTTACATTCAGTAGCGAGCTTAACCGGATAGGGGAGGCGCAGGGAAACCGAGTCTTAATAGGGCGATCAGTTGCTGGGTGTAGACCCGAAACCGAGTGATCTATCCATGGCCAGGATGAAGGTGCCGTAACAGGTACTGGAGGTCCGAACCCACGCATGTTGCAAAATGCGGGGATGAGCTGTGGATAGGGGTGAAAGGCTAAACAAACTCGGAGATAGCTGGTTCTCCCCGAAAACTATTTAGGTAGTGCCTCGAGCTAGACACTGATGGGGGTAAAGCACTGTTATGGCTAGGGGGTCATTGCGACTTACCAACCCATGGCAAACTAAGAATACCATCAAGTGGTTCCTCGGGAGACAGACAGCGGGTGCTAACGTCCGTTGTCAAGAGGGAAACAACCCAGACCGCCGGCTAAGGTCCCAAATGACAGATTAAGTGGTAAACGAAGTGGGAAGGCCCAGACAGCCAGGATGTTGGCTTAGAAGCAGCCATCATTTAAAGAAAGCGTAATAGCTCACTGGTCGAGTCGTCCTGCGCGGAAGATGTAACGGGGCTCAAATCTGTAACCGAAGCCGCGGATGCCGCAAGGCATGGTAGGGGAGCGTTCTGTAGGCCTGAGAAGGTGTATCGTAAGGTATGCTGGAGGTATCAGAAGTGCGAATGTTGACATGAGTAGCGATAAAGCGGGTGAAAAGCCCGCTCGCCGAAAGCCCAAGGTTTCCTACGCAACGTTCATCGGCGTAGGGTGAGTCGGCCCCTAAGGCGAGGCAGAAATGCGTAGTCGATGGGAAACGGGTTAATATTCCCGTACTTTGATTCAATGCGATGTGGGGACGGAGAAGGTTAGGTCAGCAAACTGTTGGAATAGTTTGTTCAAGCCGGTAGGTGGAAGACTCAGGCAAATCCGGGTCTTCATAACACCGAGAAGTGATAACGAGCATCTACGGATGCGAAGTGACCGATACCACGCTTCCAGGAAAAGCCACTAAGCTTCAGTTGGATCAGAACCGTACCGCAAACCGACACAGGTGGGCAGGATGAGAATTCTAAGGCGCTTGAGAGAACTCGGGAGAAGGAACTCGGCAAATTGATACCGTAACTTCGGGAGAAGGTATGCCCTCTAATGTGAAAGACTTGCTCTGTAAGCATAGGAGGGTCGCAGAGAATCGGTGGCTGCGACTGTTTATTAAAAACACAGCACTCTGCTAACACGAAAGTGGACGTATAGGGTGTGACGCCTGCCCGGTGCTGGAAGGTTAATTGAAGATGTGAGAGCATCGGATCGAAGCCCCAGTAAACGGCGGCCGTAACTATAACGGTCCTAAGGTAGCGAAATTCCTTGTCGGGTAAGTTCCGACCCGCACGAATGGCGTAACGATGGCCACACTGTCTCCTCCCGAGACTCAGCGAAGTTGAAGTGGTTGTGAAGATGCAATCTACCCGCTGCTAGACGGAAAGACCCCGTGAACCTTTACTGTAGCTTTGCATTGGACTTTGAAGTCACTTGTGTAGGATAGGTGGGAGGCTTGGAAGCAGAAACGCCAGTTTCTGCGGAGCCGTCCTTGAAATACCACCCTGGTGGCTTTGAGGTTCTAACCCAGACCCGTGATCCGGGTCGGGGACCGTGCATGGTAGGCAGTTTGACTGGGGCGGTCTCCTCCCAAAGAGTAACGGAGGAGTTCGAAGGTTACCTAGGTCCGGTCGGAAATCGGACTGATAGTGCAATGGCAAAAGGTAGCTTAACTGCGAGACCGACAAGTCGAGCAGGTGCGAAAGCAGGACATAGTGATCCGGTGGTTCTGTATGGAAGGGCCATCGCTCAACGGATAAAAGGTACTCCGGGGATAACAGGCTGATTCCGCCCAAGAGTCCATATCGACGGCGGAGTTTGGCACCTCGATGTCGGCTCATCACATCCTGGGGCTGTAGTCGGTCCCAAGGGTATGGCTGTTCGCCATTTAAAGTGGTACGTGAGCTGGGTTTAAAACGTCGTGAGACAGTTTGGTCCCTATCTGCAGTGGGCGTTGGAAGTTTGACGGGGGCTGCTCCTAGTACGAGAGGACCGGAGTGGACGAACCTCTGGTGTACCGGTTGTGACGCCAGTCGCATCGCCGGGTAGCTAAGTTCGGAAGAGATAAGCGCTGAAAGCATCTAAGCGCGAAACTCGCCTGAAGATGAGACTTCCCTGGGGATTTAATCCTCCTAAAGAGCCGTTCGAGACCAGGACGTTGATAGGCAGGGTGTGGAAGCGCGGTAACGCGTGAAGCTGACCTGTACTAATTGCTCGTGAGGCTTGACTCTATCATTTGAAGGACTTTGCTTCTTTGAAGATAATGCTTGCATAGGACTTGTTCCGATATGTTCATCACAGTTGATACGCCGCAAAAGACGGATGTCTTGCTGCGGCCGGCTTTGCCGATTTGACAGTTTCAGTCTGGCGGCCACAGCGGTTTGGTCCCACTCCTTCCCATCCCGAACAGGACAGTGAAACGAACCAGCGCCGATGATAGTGTGGATTCCCATGCGAAAGTAGGTCACTGCCAGACACCTATTGCAAACCCCGCCAAAGTGGCGGGGTTTTTGTTTGGCCGGAAAACGGATCTGTATCTCGGATGCCGTTGTACGGTATGTTGCGGCGTAACCGGCTTGCCTGTTATGTCATTCTTGATTATGATACCTGCTCTTTATATTTAATCCTTTATTTTTAACGGAAGGGACACTATGGATTTGAAGAAATCTTTGTTCGGCCTTTTGGCTTACGGTGTGGCGGCCTGGGTGGCGGCTGCGGTGAATATCAATACGGCGACGGCCGAAGAGCTCAAAGCGCTGCCGGGTATCGGCCAGGCGAAGGCGCAGGCGATTGTGGACTACCGTAAGGAGAACGGCGCGTTCAAGTCGGTGGACGATTTGAAGAAGGTCAAGGGTATCGGCGACGGTATCCTGGGCAAGCTGAAAGACCAGGCGACGGTCGGCGGTGCCGCCAATGCCAAACCGGTCAAACCGGCCGTGCCAACTACAGCCGCGCCCGCAGCAGCAGTGAAAAAGTAGGGCGCAAAACGGAGGATGCCCCGTCCGCAGACGGGTGGGGCTGCAAGACAAAGGCCGGCGGTATGCCGGCTTCGCTTTTGCCCGGTGCGGGCTTGTCCGCCTGCGGGCGGGTCGTGTCCTTCCCAGGCTTGCGGTACAATACAGGCCGTCTGAAACCGTGGAAAGACCGGTAGGTAAAAGGCCGTCTGTTTTGCAGACGGCCTTTAAGTAATTTGAAACAAAAGACATACAGCAGTGCTGTGCCTTTCTATACTGTACATCCTGTCTTCGGTTTGCTTTTTTCCGCTACAACTTCTTCACAGATTAGCCAACCGAACCGGATGCAATGTCATATTCCTTGCCGTCTTCGGTCAACAGCACAGGGGGGCGTTTGCCGTCGATGACTTCGGCGGTAACGATCACTTTTTTGACTTGCGGCAGTCCGGGCAGCAGGTACATGGTTTCGAGCAGGGCGCGTTCTACGATGGAGCGCAGGCCGCGCGCGCCGGTTTTTCGGGTCATGGCCAGTTTGGCGATGCCGCGCAGAGCCGCATCCTCAAATTCGAGTTCCGCGCCTTCCATGCGGATGAGTGCCTGGTATTGTTTGACCAGAGCATTTTTGGGTTCGGTCAGAATATTGACCAGCGCGTCTTCATCCAGTTCGGCCAGGGTGGCGATAACGGGCAGGCGGCCGATCAGTTCGGGAATCAGGCCGAATTTGATCAAGTCTTCGGGTTCGACGATTTCAAACAATTCGCTGATGTCGGCATTTTCGTCTTTGCTGTGGACGGATGCGCCGAAACCGATGCCGCCTTTTTCGGTACGCTGGCGGATGACTTTTTCCAAGCCGGCAAACGCGCCGCCGCAAACAAACAGAATATTGGTGGTATCGACTTGGATGAAATCCTGGTTGGGGTGTTTGCGGCCGCCCTGCGGGGGAACGCTGGCAACTGTGCCTTCGATCAGCTTCAACAGTGCCTGCTGCACGCCTTCGCCGGATACGTCGCGCGTAATCGAAGGGTTGTCGCTTTTGCGTGAGATTTTGTCGATTTCATCAATGTAAACAATGCCTCGCTGGGCTTTTTCCACATCGAAATCGCATTTGCCCAACAGCTTGGTGATGATTTGTTCCACATCCTCGCCGACATAGCCCGCTTCGGTCAGCGTGGTGGCGTCGGCCATCACAAACGGCACATCCAATTTGCGCGCCAGAGACTGTGCCAGCAGGGTTTTGCCCGAGCCGGTCGGGCCGATGAGCAGGATATTCGATTTGGACAGCTCGACATTGTCCGAGGCTTTCGGGTGGCGCAGGCGTTTGTAGTGGTTGTACACCGCAACCGCAAGGGCTTTTTTCGCCTGCTCTTGGCCGATGACATGGTCGTTGAGGTTGGCGACGATTTCGGCGGGGGAGGGTAGTTTGCCGTCGGACGAAGCCACCGCGCTTGCGGCGGAGGGGTCTTCCGTGTTCAGCATCACACCGCAGGTTTCCACGCATTCGTTGCAGATGCAGGCGTCGGATTCACCCTCAATCAGGTGTTTCACTTCCTGTTCGGATTTGCCGCAAAAGGAGCAGTGGCGGTTTTCTGTGGTCATGGATTCTACCCTCGGATAGCAACGGTTCGGCCGTCTGAAAAAAGCCGTGATTATATAGTGAAAAGCCTGTTTGGGGCTACGGCCGGGGCATGCCGCAGCTTTTCAGAAACGTCATCCCCGCGTAGGCGGGGACGGCCTCTTGCCCGTTTGGTTTCCCACCCGCTCCTGCGGAAAATCCGCAGGCCGTCTGAAAAAACAGCGTATCCAAATGAAAACTCATGCAAAGCCCTGTTTGCCCGCTTTACAAAACATCTTGTTTTCACAGACAATACAAAGCGTTCTTCGCTGCTAAGGATGTGAAGCGGAATAAAAAAATTCCAACCGATACGAAAACCCAGTTTGCGCCGCACACTGTTTCACATACGGTTTCCGCTTCGTCGAAGCCGCGCTTTCAAACGGCCTGCCGTCCACCCGACGTTTTACGGATTCTGCCATGTTTCAAATCTCATCCTGCACAAAAGCCGCCGCCCTGTTCTGCGGCCTGTTTTTATTCTCCCTGCCCGCCGCTGCCGACGATATGGACGTGCTCGGCCAGTTTCTGCAACAGAATCTGCCCGCCGACCAAGACCCGCTGGGCACCTTCATTGCCAACAACCCCGCCGACATGCTCGAAGCGCAGGCCGCGATTGCCGGGCCGCTGCTCGCTTCCCAGTCCGCGCTGATTTTGAACAACCGCACCGGCGAGGTGCTGTATCAGAAAAATATGAACCGTGTCATGCCCATCGCCTCGATTTCCAAGCTGATGTCGGCGATGGTTACGCTGGACGCGCGTCTGAACATGAACGAAGTCATCACCATCACCGAAGACGAAATCGACCGCATCAAAGGCACCGGCAGCCGCCTCTCCATCGGCACGCAGCTGACCCGCGCCCAGCTGCTGCACCTGAGCCTGATGTCCAGCGAAAACCGAGCCACGCACGCGCTCGGGCGCACCTACCCCGGCGGCATGGCCGCGTTCGTCGCCGCCATGAACGCCAAAGCCCAAAGCCTCGGCATGGCCGACAGTCGCTTTTACGAGCCGACCGGCCTCGACTATCGCAACGTCTCCACCGCCAGCGATTTGAGCAAAATGGTGGCCGCCGCCGCCAAATACCCGCAAATCCGCAGCAACAGCACCTCCACCTACGGCTCGGTTTACACCAGCGCGGGGCGGCAGCAGAACTATAAAAACTCCAACGCCCTCGTGCGCGAAGGCACATGGGACATCGAATTGCAGAAAACCGGCTACATCCGCGAATCCGGCCGTTCGATGGTGGTCAAAGCCCGCATCGGCAGCGAACCCGTTACCATCGTTTTGCTCAACTCGCCCACCACCACCACCCGCGTCAACGACGCGCGCAGCATCCAAAGCTGGATGCTGACCCAGCGTCCGTCGTAAACGGCGGGCATCGCGCATCCAAGCGCATATCAACGGTTGAGGCCGTCTGAAAACCTTGTTTGCAGGTTTTCAGACGGCCTTTTTTAGTCGGATACGGATAAAAAGTATTCGGTGTAGGCCGGGCTTCAGCCCGGCAAAACATCGGTAAAATAGTAAGTCGGCCGTGCTAAATCCCAGCCTGCGACTGAAAACCTTGAAACGGGTTTTCAGACGGCCTTTTTCACTGTTTTATCAAGCCAAAATGCCGGCGTAGTTCAGCACAAACAGCACGGCAAAGCCGATGAGGTAGGCCAGGCCGGCCAGGGAGAGGGCGTTCATGGCGGGGGTGAGTTTGTGTTTGTCGTCGTGGCGCACCAGCCAATAGTTGAGCCAGGCGAACACGGGGGCGGCGAGGAAGGCGGAAATCATGGCGAAGTTCAAAAGTTCGCCCAACGCGCTGTCAAACCAGAGAATCAGGGCGAGGCCGGTGGTGGAAATCCAGGCAATCCAGCCGAACAGCTCGAGCGTGCGGAAACGTTCGCGCCCGCGCACAAGGCGCACCGATTCGGCTAGGGCGCGGGCGTAGCCGTCGATCACGGTGATGGTGGTGCCGAACATGCAGGCGAAGGCGATAAAGCCGACCAGCGGGCGCGCCCAAGTGCCGATGGTGGCGGTGTACATATTGATGAGCTGGCCGACGTATTGGCCGCCTTTCATCTGCACCGCTTCGCCGTTGCCGTATTGCACAAACGCGCCCAGTGCGAGAAACACCACGGCCAGCACCGCGCTGGTGATGAAGCCGACGTTGAAGTCGAACATGCCGTCGCGGTAGCTGACGGGGTCGGTTTTCTGCTTGGCCGTTACCCACAGCGAATTGATGGCGGAAATTTCGATGGGGGCGGGCATCCAGCCCATCAGGGCGATGATGAAGCCCAGCGCGGCCATGTTCCACGGCGAGGGTTCGATAAAGTCGGGCTTCATCTGCATGCCTTTGGCGGCGGCAATCGCGGCGGCGGCCACGGTGGTGATGCTAAGGCTGACGACGATGAATTTCGACAGCGTATCCAAAGCCTTATACTGCCCCATCAGCAGAATCAGCACGCACGCGCCCACGACGGCAACCGACAGTGTGCCGACGGACAGCGTCAGGCCGGGGACGGACATTTTGACAATCGCGGCGGTGAGCAGGGCGACCGCGCCGGTGCTGATGGTGGACGAGAGAAAACACATCACCAGAAACACCCAAAGGTAGGCGCGGCTTTTTTCGGCGTAGCCTTCGATCAGGCTTTTGCCGCTGTCGAGCGTGTAATGCGCGCTGAAACGGAAAAACGGATATTTGAGCAGGTTGGTCAGCACGATAATCAGGGCGAGCTGCCAGCCGTAGAGCGCACCGGCCTGCGTCGAGGCGATCAGGTGCGAGCCGCCCACGGCGGCCGAAGCCATCAGAATGCCCGGGCCGAGGGCGTGCAGGCGGTTTTTGCGGTCGGGGGGTAAATGTGCGTGTTGTCGGGTCATATCGTTTCCGCCTTTTCAGACGGCCTTTGGCGTAAAAGGGCGGCAGTGTAGCGGAAAACGGGGCGGGGTTGAAATTGTGTAAAGAGTGTTTTGTGCCGCATCTTGGTTTTTTGTGTATTTTTTGCGAAGGCAGATTTTGTTTTCAGGCGGATTGTGTCTTTTACCGGCTGCGTTTTGCGGGAAACGTGTTTTATGTCAGGGCGGTTTTGCCGTTTGGGGCGGTGTTTTATGGCAGAGGCCGTCTGAAAGCGCAAATACGGCTTTCAGACGGCCTGTTTTTCATCCGATCCGTGCCGAAGCTGATGCAGGGTGTGCCGCCTTGGGGCGACGCACGTGTTTCCCGCCGTGTAACACATCCGCGCGTTTCCCAAGAAACCGAAACCGCGTGCGTGGCTTGCGCCACACACCCTACCTAAGGGCAGAGGCCGTCTGAAAATTGTTTTTTCAGACGGCCTTTGTTCAGTCGAAGCGGATGACGTATTTGATTTCGCCGCCGGACGATTGCGAGCCGACGCGGACGACGGCCTGGATGGTGCGGGTGAGCTGGTAGACGAGTTTGACGGTCTGGCTTGCGCTGTTGAGGCCGAATTCGTAGCCGAAATAAAGCTCGTTGGTGAGCTGGCGGCCGACGGTGAGGACTTGTTCGGCGGGGTTGAGTTCGCCCGTTTGCGCGTTGCGGCTGGTGCGGCTGGTGAGGCCGAAGTCGTCCACGAGGCCGATTTTGTCGTTGAGCTTGCCGGCAAGGAACGCGCTGGCGGCGGTGGAGAGGGCGGCGTTGTCGCCGTCGCTGCCGCTGCTGGCGCGGTTGAGCACCAGCCAGGAGAGTTTGTCTTTTTCGCTCATCGGTTCGTTGGCCACCAGGGTGATGCGCGGGTTGCTGAGGCTGCCGACGACTTCCACGCCCGCGTCCACCGGCGAGAGGTTGCGCACGGCTCGGATGTTGAGGTTGGGGTCGGAGAGCGGGCCGACGAAGGAAACCGTGCCTTTGGTGATGTTGAGATCCTGGCCGTAGGCTTTGTATTTGCCTTTGACGACTTTGATGGTGCCGACGCCCTGGATGTCCTGCTTGGGCTGGGCGGTGAGGGTGAGCTGGCCGCCGAGGGTTACGTCCACGCCTTCGCCTTTGAAATAGACGCTGTCGTTCAAGTCCAGCAGCAGGTTCATGCTGATGGGCACGGCGGCGGCGGGCTGTTTGGGCGGCTCGCCGAGGACGACGACGTCGTCATCCAGCGCGGGCATGCCGGATTTCTGCATGCCGAAGCGGCCTTCGTCCACTTTCAGACGGCCTTCGAGGCCGATGCCGCTTTTTTCGGAGTAAACGAGGCGGGTGCTGCCGCTGACGGTGAGGCGGCGGCGAGGTTTGTCGAGGATTTCGTATTTGTCGAAGAGGGCGTTGATGTCCACGACGGGGATGCCGCCGCCCCAGCCGGCGGTGCCGGAGAGGGCGACGCTGCCGCTGCCGCGCCGGAAGGTGAGGCTCTGTATCTGCCATTGCTGTCCGGCAAAGCGCGAGCGCAGGCTGCCGTTGTCGAGGATGACGCCGTATTCGCGGTTGACGTAGTAGAGTTTGTCGCCGTTGAGGCTGCCGCCGAGCTGGGGTTCGCCGACGCGGCCGCCGATTTCGGCTTCGGCGGCGAGCGAGCCTTTGGCACTCTGGCCGATGGGGAGCAGGTTTTTCAGGGCGGCCAGCTCGGGGATGTCGAGTTTCAGACGGCCTGACACGGGGGCGGCCAATATGGAATTGCCGAACTGCTGGCTGATGCCGACGCTGCCGGAGAGTGTGCCGTAGCGGGTTTGGCCGGCGATTTGGTTGTCGATGCGGCCGTTTTGGAAGCGGGTTTGCAGGGAGAGGCCGGTGAGGCCGAGGGGCTGTTTGCGGTAGGGGAGGACGATGTCGCCGGACTGCTGGCGGACGTTGAGGTAGCCGTGCGCGTCGCGGCTGTATGCCAAATCCCAGTCGGCGGCGAGCACGAGGTTGTGTTCGACGGGGGGCTTGAAGAAGTTGTGCAGCTCGGCGACGTTGAGGCCGGACGCGCTGCCTTTGCTGGTGAGGCCGTTGCGCTTGTCCCACACGAAGCTGTTCATGTTGAGGCGGCCGCCCATCGCCGCCCACTGCGTCGTGCCGAGGGCGACGCGTTCCGCGCCCGCTTCGAGGGCGAGGCGGTTTTGCAGTTTGAGGTTGAAGCTGCCGGAGAGGTCGAGGCGAGCGACGGTGCCCGTCCAGCGGTTGTCCTTGTTGAGGCCGCCGTCGGCCAGCAGGTCGAGGGTGTAGTTTTTGCCGCCCATGGCCATGCTGCCGTCGGCGCGGATGCTGTGGCGCAGGCCGGTGCCGATGACGGCGGCGTTGACGCTGTCGATGCGGGTGCCGTCTTTGCCGCCCGCCACCAGCCCTTTGCCGTGCACTTGCAGGTTGAGCGGCTGGCTGTAATCGGGGGAGGCGGCGGCTTTGAAGTCGAGTTCGTTGAGGGAAAACGCGTCTTTCAGGCGCAGGCCGCGCGCGCTGCCGGTGAGGTCGGCGGTGAGTTTTTTCGGATCGCCCGCGATGTAGCCTTTGGCGTTGAGCGCGCCGGCGAGGCCGAAGCCGAATTTGTCGAGTTCGGGGGCGGAGAGGTCGATGTTGAGGCGGTCGCCCGCTTTGCCGAAGCTGCCGTCGGCTTTGAGGCGGTTGCGTCCGAGCAGGATGTCGGCGGCGGCGCGTTCGAGGTGTTTGTTTCGGTATTGTGCCTGGGCACTGCCGGAGAGGGTTACGCCGGAGAGGGTGCTGTCGGCAAAGCGCATTTGGCCGCCGTAGCTTTCTTCGGCCAATACGCCGTCGAGGGCGAGGCCGCCGTTGATGCTGCCCTCGGGCAGGTCGGGGTGCAGGGCGGCGGGGTTGAAGCGTTTGCTGTCGATTTGCGCTTGGAGCAGGCGGCGGCCGAACAGTTCGAGCGAGCCGGACAAATCGAGCGTGCCGCCGCCTTCGGTGGCGATGCGGGCGCGGGGGACGAGCAGGGTGCGCTGGCCGTTTTTGGTGTCGGTGGCGGTTTTCAGACGGCCTGTGCTTTGGGCGTGCTTGTCGGTGATGTCCCAGGCGGCTTCGGGGTTGAGGTAGCTGCCGGTGAGGCTGATTTTGCCGTTGAATTCGTCGTCGTAGGCGGCGTTGAGGAGGTCGGCGGGGGTGATGTTGTGCAGTTCGGCGGCGAGGTTGAGGGTGTTGCGGTCGGTGTCCATTCTGCCGCCGAGCAGGACGCGGCCTTTGTTCAACAGACCGGCTTCGATGTTTTGCACGGCGAGCACGCCTTTGCTGTCTACGGTGAATTCGCCCAGCAGGCTGCGCACGGGGATGCCGTTTTGGTCGGCGGCGCGGGCGGCGGTGTTGACCAAATCGATCGAGCCTTCGAGGGCGAGGCCGTTGTGCGGCGAGGGGACGATGGTGGCGTCGAAATCGAGTTCGGCGGCGGGCGAGGAGGGGGCGAACATGCCGGGGTCGATGCCGTGGCCTTTGATGAGGACTTGGCCGATTTGTTTGTCGAGGCGGTTTTCAAACGGGCTGACGAGCGCGTCGGCGTCGAGCTTCACCGTGCCGCTGGTGAGTTTGGCGGTTACGGCGGTGCGGTTGAGGTCGCCCGCGAGGGTGAGGCGCACGCCGGCGGCGATGTCGTCGAGTTCGGCCACGCCGCCGATGCTGCCCCGGACGGCGTAGGGGGAGGCCGTCTGAACGCGCAGCATGCCGCTGTTCGCGCTCCACGGGGTTTCGAGGTTTTTGACGAAGAGGGTGTGGGCTGTATGGTCGTAGAAATAGGCGGCTTCGGCGCGGTTGAGGATGACGCTGCGTTTTTTGCCGCTGCTGATTTGGCCGACGGCGAGGCGGTCGAGGATGACGGGCAGGGGCAGGCTGACGGAGTCGGGCAGTTTGGCGGGGGGGTTGTCTTTGGGCGGGGTGGGTTTGGACTGGATGTGGATGCTGCCCGCTTCGAGGTTGCGGATGTGCAACAGGCCGTCTGAAAAGATGCGCTGCGGCCGCCATTGCAGGGCGGGGCGGTCGATTTCGATGTCGGCGGACGGGGTTTGCACGGTGAGTTTGCCGGCGGAGAAGCCGTGCCAGAGCGTGCCTTTGAGGTTTTGCGCGTCTATGGCGACGCCGCCGAGCTGCGGCAGGCGGGCGAGGGCGAAGCGCAGGCCGGATTCGCTGGCGGCGAGCCAGTACAGCGCGGCGGCCAGGGCGCAGGCAAGGATGAGGACGAGCCACAGCAGGGCTTTGAGGAGGCGGCGCAGGCGGCTTTTCGGTTTTTCAGACGGCCTGTTCGGCGTTTGGCCGTTTGCGGCGGGGCTTGCGCGGTTTTCAGACGGCCTTTGCGAGTCGTGTGCGGTGTGTGTCATTTAGAAACGGGTTCCCAGGCTGATGTGCCAGCGGATTTTTTTGTCCTGATGGCCGTAGGCGATGTCGAAGGAGAAGGGGGCGACGGGGCTGAACCAGCGCACGCCGATGCCGGTGCCGTGTTTGAGGGTCATGTCGCGGAAGCTGTGCGCCGTGCCGCCCATGTCGTGAAAAATGGCGGCAGAGAAGGTTTTGTTGATCGGATACTGGTATTCCGCGCTGGCGACGGCGAGGACGCGCTCGGGCAGGATCGCACCGGAGGGGCCGACGCGGCCGATGCTGTCGAGTTCGTAGCCGCGCACGGAGGTTGCGCCGCCGGTGCGGAAACGCAGGATGGCGGGGGTGTCGCTGTCGTCTTTGGCGTTGACGAAGCCGATTTGGCCGCGCGTAACAAAGGTGCCGATTTTCTTGTTTTCGGGGGTGTAGTAGTAGCCCGCGCTGCCGGCGACGCGCTGCATGGAGGAGGAGGAAAACAGGCTGCCGAGGGTGGTGCCGCCTTTGATGTCGAGGTAGTAGCCGTTTTCGGGGCGAAGCTGGGTGGAGATATTTTGTTTTTTCCACGAGGCGGTGAGCATGGTGGCGAAGGAGCGGCCGAGATAGACTTTGGCGTCGGGGATTTTGGAGAGGTCTTCGACGTATTCGATGCCGATGCGCGATTCGATGCCGTTGCGGTCGCGCACGCGCCAGATGCCGGCCGACCAGGTTTCGGTTTCGAGCTTCTGCGTGGTTTTGCGGTTGTAGGAGAGGGAGCTGGTGAAGTAGTGGCCGTGGTTGTTGCGCGGCTGGCTGATGCCGGCAGCGACGGTTTGTTCGTATTTGTCGGCGTTGGCGACAAACGAGCCGGTGTAGCCGCGCCCGAACAGGTTGTAGTAGTCGTAGCCGAACTTGCCGCCCGCGCCGTATTCCGAATCGTAGCTCAGACCCAGTTCCAGCTTGTGTTTTTTCGTTTCCGACACAGCCACTTTCACCGGCACCCTGTCGCCCTGCATCCGATCGAAATCGGCCTGCACCGACGCGCCGGAGTAGTGGTTGTTCTGCTCCAAAGCCTGCTGGTAGTCCAGGAGCTTGTCCAAATCGTAGGGCGCGCCCGGCTCGAACTGCGCCAGTCCGCGCACCACGCTTTCGGGATAGCGTTTGGTGCCGCTGATTTCAAACTCGCCGAAATAAACCGGCTTGCCGCTGTCCACCGCCACCGACAAATCCGCGCTGTGCCTGGCCGGATCGACCTGCGCCTGCGTGGCCGAAAACGCCGCCAGCGGGTATTTTTTGCGCCGCACCGCCGAGAGCACCGAGGTTTTGCTGCCGCTCCAATCGTCCTGGTTGAACACGCTGCCCACCGGCAGAGCCCAGTTTTCCGACGCGTCGCGGTAGTAGCTGCCGAGGTTGTCGTCTTGCAGCACGTCGCCGAGGATGGCGATGGACACGTTGGCGATTTTGGTCTGCGGCCCGCTGTCCACCTTCACCAGATAGCCCGCGCCGCTGCGCGACACCGTTGCCTTGGCGTTGAAATAGCCCTTGGTTTTGAGCATGGACAACACCTGCGCGGGGGCTTCTTCGGCCAGAAAGGCCATCTGTTCGTCGTCCAGCTCCTCTTCCTGCTGCTGCGTGATCAGCGGCAGATGCTCTTGCAGCATCTGCTTCACATCGTCGGGCGAGGCTTCCACGGTAACGGGAAACTTCGGCTGCAACGCGCCCCCGCCTTCCGAGGGCTTTTTCCGGATCAGCCGGTTTTTCACACGGCTGAAAAACGAAGGCTTCGCTTCGTCCGCGCCTGTGTTTTGTGCGTTTTCCTTGTTTTCAGACGGCCTCTGCGCCCCCTCTGCCGGCGTGAGGCCGTCTGAAAACACGGGGGCGGCGGGCAGGGCGAGCGACATCAGCAAAACAAGGGCGGCGGGTTTGTTCATGGCAAAAAAAGGCGGGCGGAAGGGGCGGTTGCGCAAAAGGCGCGGATTGTAACACCATTTGATTTTCACACACACGGCGGCCGACAGGCGGAAAAAGAGGCCGTCTGAAAGCGTGCGGCGGGTTTGGCGGACAGGTTTTTCAGACGGCCTCCGCTATAATCGCCGCCCCGAACGCCAAACAGGAAACAATATGCCAGCCCCGCTGATCCGCCTCGCCTCCGGCAGCCCGCGCCGCCGCGAAATCCTCGAAAACCTCGGCTACCGCATCGAAAGGCTGAACGCCGACATCGACGAAACGCCGCGCCCGGGCGAGCCGCCCGCCGCCTATGTTTTGCGCATGGCGCGCGAGAAAAACGCCGCCGCCCTGCGCCTGCTGCGCGAAACAGGCGCGCCGCCGTCCGAGTCGCCCGTGCTGTCCGCCGACACCGCCGTCGCGCTGGACGGCGACATCCTCGGCAAACCCGAATCGCCCGAACACGCCCGCGCCATGCTGCGCCGCCTCTCGGGCAGGGAACACGAAGTGCACACCGCCCTCTGCCTGTTCGCGCACGGCCTCGCGCACACCGCCGTGCAGACCAGCCGCGTGCGTTTCGCTCCACTCTCGGACGCGCAAATCGCCGCCTATGTGCAAAGCGGCGAACCGCTCGACAAGGCCGGCGCATACGGCATCCAGGGCGCGGGCGGCGTGTTCGTGCGCGAACTGCGCGGCAGTTTCAGCGGCGTGATGGGGCTGCCGGTGTACGAAACCTGCGAACTGCTGCGCCAGGCGGGCTGCGCCGTGCCGCCGTTCGGATAGGGTAGAGGCCGTCTGAAACCCTCTGTCCGTTATTCCCGCGCAGGCAGCGGGTAGGTTGGGTGGCAAACCCGACATCGGCCGGTTGCACAGATGTTGGGTCTCGACCCAACCTACCTTGGCTAAGCGGCAGAGGCCGTCTGAAAACCTGTTTGGCGGTTTTCAGACGGCCTCTCAACCTTGCGCCTGCCCAAACGCAAACGCCCATCCAAAACCGTGTGCCTCGCCTCGGGGCTGACACACCATGCCTAAGCAGCAGAGGCCGTCTGAAAACGGGGCGGATACGGAAAAGCCCGCAGCGTGTGCGGGCTTTTCCTTCGTTCGGGGACGCTTGCGGCTTACACGCCGCCGTCGCGCAGCAGGCGGCGGATGGCGGAGAGCTGGCGGCGGCTGACGGGGAGGATTTCTTCCACGTCCAACACTTTCGCGCCCCAGCTCGCGCTGCCTTCGTCTTCGTCGTCGTCCAGGCGGATGAGGCTGTCGAGGGTGTGGCGCATCACCAGGGCGTTGCGGTGCACGCGGATGACTTTGTCGCCCAAGAGCTCTTCCCAGTGCACCAGCGTTTTGGGCAGTTCGTAGCGCGAGCCGTCGCCGGTGATGAGGAAGACGGTTTTCTGGTCGGCCTGCAAGTAGCGCGCCTGCTGCCAGGGGATTTCCACCATGCGTTCGCGGTTGAACACTTGGAAATTTTTGAATTCGTCTTCGGATTCTTCGATGTTGCTCTGCACGCGGGCGAGGGCGGCCTGCAAGCGGGCGATTTTGATCGGTTTGAGCAGGTAGTCTTCCGCCGCCAGCTCGAAGGCGCGCAGGGCGTGTTCTTCGTAGGCGGTGGTGAAGATGACGTGCGGCTGCTTTTTGGCGATGCGTTTGATGCGTTCGACAAAGTCCAGGCCGTTGATTTCCGGCATGTTGATGTCGGTGAACACGATGTCGGTTTCGTGCACGCTGAGCCATTCCAGCGCGGGCCGGGCATGGGCGAAGGTTTTGAGCAGGACGACGCCGCATTCGTCCAGAAGGACGCGCAGGCGTTCGGCGGCGAGGATTTCGTCTTCTACAATGATGGCACTGGGCATGGCTCTCTACCGTTGGTTTACAGAATCAAACAAAGGCCGCAATCGTAGCGGGTTAGGCCGCCGCTGGCAACCGCAAAGCGCATCCGCGGCCGCCTTGATGGGCTTTTTCAGACGGCCTACAATCGCCGTTTTCCCCGTCTTTAAACGTTTTTACACAGGAGCTGCCCGATGAAGTACCGTTTCGCCACCGAGGCCATCCACACGGCCTACAACCCCGACGAGCACAACCGCGCCATCATGCCGCCGGTTTACCAAAATTCGATGTTTGCCATGAAGGGCATCGGCGAGCAGATTCCCTTCCGCTATGCCCGCTTGTCCAACCCGACGCGCAAGGTGCTGGAAGACACGGTGGCCGCGCTGGAAAACGGCACGGCGGGCTTCGCCTTCGGCAGCGGCATGGCGGGCATCGACTGCGTGTTCCGCACCTTCCTGCGCCCGGGCGACACGATTGTCGCGGTGAGCGACATCTACGGCGGCAGCTACGATTTGCTCACCGAAGTGTACGCGGCCTGGGGCGTGAACGTGGTGTTTGCCGACCTCTCCGATCCGGCCAATCTGGATAAGGCATTGGCGGAAAACAAAAACGTGAAACTCGTTTGGCTGGAAACGCCGTCCAACCCGCTGCTGCGGCTGGTGGACATCGCCGTTCTGGCGGCCAAAGCCAAAGCCGCCGGCGCGCTGGTGGGCATCGACAACACCTTCGCCACGCCCTATCTGCAACAGCCGCTGGATATGGGCTGCGACATCGTGTTCCACTCGGCCACCAAATACCTGTGCGGCCACTCCGACGTGCTGATGGGTGTGGTGGCGGTGAAAGACGCCAAACTCGCCCGCGCCCTGCACACCATGCTGGTGAACACCGGCGGCGTGGCCGGCCCGGCCGACTGCGCCCTCGTGCTGCGCGGCATCAAAACCCTCGCCCTGCGCATGGAGCGGCACTGCGCCAACGCGCTCTCCATTGCCCGCCGCCTCGAAGCGCATCCCGCCATTGAAAAAGTGTTCTACCCCGGCCTGCCCTCGCACGAGCATCACGACTTGGCGCAGCGGCAGATGCCCGAAGGCTGCGGCGGCGTGGTAACGGTTTACCTGAAAAACGACAGCCGCGAAGCCGCCGACAGCGTCATCCGCAACATGAAGCTGGTAACAATGGCATCCAGCCTCGGCGGCGTGGAAAGCCTGGTCAACCACTGCTACACCCAGTCGCACAGCGGCGTGCCGCCCGAAGTGAAGGCCGAACTCGGTATCCGCCCCGGCCTTTTGCGTTTCTCCATCGGCATCGAAGACGCGGACGACATCTGGGCCGACATCTCCGCCGCACTGGACACCACGCTGTAAAATGCCGGTGCTTGACGTAGGGTGTGTCGCCCCGAGGCGACGCACGCGTTCTGTGCCGCATAAACGAAAGGCCGTCTGAAAGCACAGCTTCGGCGAAGCCAAAACCCGAATTACGCTTTTTCAGACGGCCTCTTGCTTTCAGACGGCCTGCCGTTTCGGTATCATGCCGCCCTTAAAAAACGAAAGCCGAAACATGCTGCCCAGCCTGCCCCTGCCCAAAGACATCGTCCGCCCGCCCGAAACCATCCTCGTCAACATCACCCCGCAGGAAACCCGCGTTGCCATCCTCGAAGAAAACAACATCTGCGAGCTGCACATCGAGCGCAATTCCGGCCACGGCCTGGTGGGCAACATCTATCTGGGCGTGGTGCGCCGCGTGCTGCCCGGCATGCAGAGCGCGTTTGTCGACATCGGCCTCGAACGCGCCGCCTTCCTCCACATCGTCGACATCCTCGAACAGCGAAAAAACCCCGAAGCCGCCCAGCGCATCGAACACGTCCTCTTTGAAGGGCAGACCCTGCTGGTGCAGGTCATCAAAGACCCCATCAACAGCAAAGGCGCGCGCCTCTCCACCCAAATCTCCCTGGCCGGCCGCTTCCTCGTGCACCTGCCGCAGGAAGAGCACATCGGCGTCTCCCAGCGCATCGAAGACCACGAAGAACGCCACAACCTGCGCGGCCGCCTCAACAGCCTGCTGCCGCCCGACTCCGCCCACGGCTACATCATCCGCACCAGCGCGGAAACCGCCACCGACGCCGAATTGCAGGCCGACATCGGCTACCTCACAAAAGTGTGGCAGGACATCCGCAGCAAAGCCAAAACCCGCCCCGCCGGCTCGCTGCTGTATCAAGACCTGCCCCTGAGCCTGCGCGTGCTGCGCGACATGTTTAGCGGCAACACCCGCGAAATCCTCGTCGATTCCAAAGAAAACTTCGCCAAAATGCAGGACTTCGCCGCCCAATACGTGCAGGACGCGCCGGAAAAAATCAAACTCTTCAACGGCGAACGCCCCCTGTTTGAAACCCACAACGTCGAAGCCGAAATCAACCGCGCCCTGCAACCGCGCGTCAGCCTCAACTTCGGCAGCTACCTCATCATCGAAGCCACCGAAGCCATGACCACCATCGACGTGAACACCGGCGGCTTCGTCGGCGCGCGCAACTTCGACGAAACCATCTTCAAAACCAACCTCGAAGCCTGCCACGCCATCGCCCGCGAACTGCGCCTGCGCAACCTCGGCGGCATCATCATCATCGACTTCATCGACATGGCCTCCGACATCCACCGCGAAGCCGTATTGCAGGAGCTGGCCAAAGCCCTCAGCTTCGACCGCACCCGCGTAACCCTCAACGGCTTCACCAGCCTCGGCCTGGTGGAGCTCACCCGCAAACGCACCCGCGAAAACCTCAGCCACGTCCTGTGCGAACCCTGCCCCGCCTGCCAGGGCAGAGGCCGTCTGAAAACCGCGCAAACCGTCTGCTACGAAATCCAGCGCGAAATCGTGCGCGAAAACCGCCGCTTCGACGCCAAAGAATTCCGCATCCTCGCCTCGCCCGAAGTCATCGACCTGTTTCTCGACGAAGAATCCCAGTCGCTTGCCATGCTCATCGACTTCATCGGCAAACCCATCTCCCTGGCCGTGGAAAACAGCTACACGCAGGAACAGTTTGATGTTGTGCTCGTGTGAGACCGTCTGAAAACGTTTTACCCGTTTTCAGACGGCCTCCGTCCCGTTTTTTTAACCAACTTCCGACAGGAAACCCCATGAAAAAAACCGCCCTCCTCATCCTCGCCGCCGCACTGGCCGCCACCGCCCAAGCCGCCCCGAAAGCGCATGCCCAACCGCTCGAATTCGGCGAAGACGGCTGCATCCCCGCGCTCAAAGTCCGCGCCGGCGCACGCTACACCATAAACAACCCGCACGAATCCGCCCTTCTGTCCGCCGACGCCTGCTTCGGCACAGTGCGCGACGCCGCCGGCAAAAAACTGCCCTTGGAGCAGGGCACCGAACCCGAAACCGGCAAATCCTCCTGCTTTGCCGAACTCGAAAAAGGCCGCCACACCCTGTCCCTCCCCCGCAGCGGCATCATCAAAAACCTCTGCCTGCACGGCGGGCAATAAGGTCTGAAACAGCGTCTGCCGACAAACCCCGCGCGGGTTCGATGCAGGCAAAACGGTGAAGAGGCCGTCTGAAAAACCGATTTTGGTTTTTTCAGACGGCCTCTACCCTTAGGTAGGGTGTGTGGCGCAAGCCACGCACGCGGTTTCATACTTGCGGGGCGCGGACATTTGCTGCCGTGCAGGGAACGCGTGCGTCGCCTCGGGGCGACACCCTACGGATGGGCGGGCATGGGAAGGCCGTCTGAAAAACCGTATCGCGGCATTTTTCAGACGGCCTTTTGTGCGCCGCACGCTAACCTTCCCGCTGCCAGCGTGTTTTCTGTGCGAACACCAGCTTGTTGTCGGTGTATTTCACGCTGTCCAAATCCAATGCCCACACGTCGGTTTTCAAGGCCATTGCCTTGGCCATCGGGTGGGCGGCGGTGTATTGCGCGAGGGCGGCTTTGCGTTCTTCGCCCGCGAGGATGCGGGCGCGGGCGGCGAGCTGGATGCCGCTGATTTGTGTGAAACCCTCCGGCTGGCCGGCGATGGTGGCGGCGATGCGCGGGCTGGCGGCCATCATCGCGCCGTGGCGGGTGTTTTGCGAGGTGAGCACGATCAGGCGGGCGGCATCCGCGTCAAACACGTAAAAACAGCACGCGCTCCACACTTCGCCCGCATGGGCGGCGGCGATGCTGACCACATGGTTGGCGGCGAAAAAGGCGGCGATGTTGGCGGGAAACGGCGGCATGGTGCATCCTTTCGTGTGTGCGTGTGAAAAACTCATGGTACGACAAAGCGCGGCCGTGCCTTAGATTTTTGCGTTATCTGTTTAGAACACGCAGCGGCCGTCTGAAAAATTTGAGGCCGCCGCGCTTTGGTTTACAATCGCCGCTTTTCAGACGGCCTTATTTCAGACGGCCTTATTTATAAGGATTCCCTCATGAGCATCATCGTAACCGGCGCGGTCGGCTTTATCGGCAGCAACATCGTCAAAGCACTCAACGCGCGCGGCATCACCGACATCGTCGCCGTGGACAACCTCACCAACGGCCAAAAATTCAAAAACCTCGCCGACTGCGACATCGCCCACTATCTCGACAAACACGAATTTATCCGCCAGGTGCGCGAGCACGTTTTCCCCTTCGAGGCCGAAGCCGTGTTCCACGAGGGCGCGTGTTCCGACACCATGAACCACGACGGCCGCTACATGATGGACAACAACTACCAGTACACGCTGGATTTGTTCGACTGGTGTCAGGACGAGCGCACTCCGTTTCTCTACGCGTCCAGCGCGGCGGTGTACGGCCGGGGCGAAGTGTTCTGCGAAGAACGCGCCCTCGAAGAGCCGCTGAACGTGTACGGCTATTCCAAATTCCTGTTCGACCAGGTATTGCGCCGCCGCATGGAGGAAGGCCTGACCGCGCAGGCGGCGGGCTTCCGCTATTTCAACGTGTACGGCGCGCGCGAGCAGCACAAAGGCCGCATGGCCTCCGTGGCCTTCCACCATTTCCACCAATACCGCGAACGGGGCTTCGTCGAACTGTTCGGCAGCTACGACGGCTACCCCGCCGGCGGCCAGAGCCGCGATTTCGTCAGCGTGGAAGACGTGGCCAAAGTCAACCTGTTTTTCCTCGACCACCCCGAACGCTCGGGCATTTTCAATCTCGGCACCGGCCGCAGCCAGAGTTTCAACGAGCTGGCCGCCGCCACGGTAAACGCCTGCCGCGCCCTCGAAGGCAAGGAAGCACTCGGCCTGGAAGACTTAGTCGCGCAGGGGTTGATCCGCTACACCGAGTTCCCCGACGCGCTCAAAGGACGCTACCAGAGTTTCACCCAAGCCGACATCTCCCGCCTGCGCGAAGCGGGCTACGCCGACGAATTCCTCACCGTGGAAGAGGGCGTGTCGCGCTATGTGCAATGGCTGGCGGCGCGTTGAGGCCGTCTGAAAAAAGGGTAGGGCGGGTCTCGACCCACCGTTTGAACATGAAACATAAATACGGCGCATTGAGGCCGTCTGAAACGGTGGGTCAAAACCCGCCCTGCAAAGCTGAGGCCGTCCCCGCCAGTACTCCTTCGGAGCATAAACGCGGGGATGACATTTCTGAAAAGGCCGTCTGAAAAACGGGAAAACGCTTTTTGGCCGTCTGAAACCGCGTTTTAACTTCGTTGGAAACCCGTTTTTCAGACGGCCTCAACTGCAGCCCCCTGCGCAAAAAAGGATTGCCCATGTCCCAAACCCCCGATTTCCGCACGCCCGAACAGACCGCCGCCGAAACCGAACGGCTGCGGGCGCAAACCGCCTACGCCGAAGCGCAAACCCGTCTGGTTCAGGCGCAAACCCAGTTGGAAAAAGCCCGCGCCGCCAGCCGCGCCATGATTGCCGCCACCGTCGGCGTGCTGCTGGCGATACTGTTCGGGCTGGGCTTTGTGCTGCTGATGGCGCGCGGCTGATTTCAGGCTGCCGCCGAGCGCAAAACTCCGTTTTCAGACGGCCTCCATCCCCTTTCCCCATCTCATTCAAGGAGCATCTATGTCCCAACAATACGTCTATTCCATGCTGCGCGTGAGCAAAGTCGTGCCGCCGCAGAAAACCATCATCAAAGACATTTCCCTCTCGTTTTTCCCCGGCGCGAAAATCGGCCTGCTCGGCCTGAACGGCGCGGGCAAATCCACCGTTTTGCGGATTATGGCGGGTGTGGACAAAGAATTTGAAGGCGAAGCCGTGCCGATGGGCGGCATCAAAATCGGCTATCTGCCGCAAGAGCCGGAGCTTGATCCTGAAAAAACCGTGCGTGAGGAAGTGGAAAGCGGTTTGGGAGAAGTGGCCGCCGCGCAGAAACGTTTGGAAGAAGTGTATGCCGAGTATGCCAATCCCGATGCGGATTTTGACGCGCTGGCGGAAGAGCAGGGCCGCTTGGAAGCGATTATCGCGGCGGGTTCGTCCACAGGCGGCGGTGCGGAACATGAATTGGAAATCGCCGCCGATGCGCTGCGTCTGCCGGAATGGGATGCCAAAATCGGCAATTTGTCCGGCGGTGAAAAACGCCGTGTTGCTTTGTGCAAACTCTTGTTGAGCAAGCCCGACATGCTGCTGCTGGACGAGCCGACCAACCACTTGGATGCGGAATCGGTGGAATGGCTGGAGCAATTTTTGGTGCGCTTCCCCGGTACAGTCGTTGCGGTAACACACGACCGCTACTTCCTCGACAACGCCGCCGAATGGATTTTGGAACTCGACCGCGGCCACGGTATTCCTTGGAAAGGCAATTACTCGTCTTGGCTGGAGCAGAAAGAAAAACGCTTAGAAAACGAGGCGAAATCCGAAGCCGCGCGCGTGAAGGCGATGAAGCAGGAATTGGAATGGGTGCGCCAAAATGCCAAAGGCCGCCAAGCCAAGTCTAAAGCGCGTTTGGCGCGTTTTGAGGAAATGAGCAACTACGAATACCAAAAACGCAATGAAACGCAGGAAATCTTCATTCCCGTCGCCGAGCGTTTGGGTAACGAAGTGGTTGAATTTGTGAACGTTTCCAAATCGTTCGGCGACAAAGTGCTGATTGACGATTTGAGCTTCAAAGTGCCTGCGGGCGCGATTGTCGGCATCATCGGCCCGAACGGCGCGGGTAAATCGACGCTGTTTAAAATGATTTCGGGCAAGGAGCAGCCCGATTCGGGCGAAGTGAAAATCGGGCAAACCGTGAAAATGAGCCTGATCGACCAAAGCCGCGAGGGTTTGCAAAACGACAAAACCGTGTTCGACAACATTGCCGAAGGCCGCGACATTTTGCAGGTCGGACAGTTTGAAATCCCCGCCCGCCAATATTTGGGACGCTTCAATTTCAAAGGCAGCGACCAAAGCAAAATCGCGGGGCAGCTTTCCGGCGGCGAACGCGGACGTTTGCACTTGGCAAAAACCTTGTTGAGCGGCGGCAATGTCTTGCTGCTGGACGAACCGTCCAACGACCTCGACGTGGAAACCCTGCGCGCGCTGGAAGATGCGTTGCTGGAATTTGCCGGCAGCGTAATGGTGATTTCGCACGACCGCTGGTTCCTCGACCGCATCGCCACGCATATTCTGGCGTGCGAAGGCGATTCGAAATGGGTGTTCTTCGACGGCAACTATCAGGAATATGAAGCCGATAAAAAACGCCGACTCGGCGAAGAAGGCGCGAAACCGAAACGCATCAGATACAAACCAGTAACGCGCTGATTGGGGGGATAAAGGCAGCCTGCGAAGCGCAGCGGAGTTGCGAAGCTAAAAGGGGAAACGACGTTTCAGGCTGCCTCAACCGTTTTAGCTTCGCAGAAACTTGCTGCTCGTTTTAGCTTCGCTGAAATTCACTCCGTTCGTTTTCAGGTAGCCCGTAGGGTGTGCGGCTCTGCCACGCACCGTTTAACCCATGTTGAACGGCACATGAACAGGTTTGCATATCCCGCGCCAAGTGAACAAGCCATTGTTTTATTTTCAGGTAGCCCCAACGCCCTATCCGCGTTTCAGGCTGCCTATAATGCCGTTTGCCCCGTCCACCCCAAACCGCATCAGAAAGAACCCCATGCCCGCCGAAATCCGCATCACCTATTCCCGCCTGAAAATGTTTGTGATGTCGCTCGTCCTGCTCGCCATCGCTGCTGCCGCATCGCCGCTGCTGTTTGTCGGCAGCCTGAAAGCCGTTCTAAGCGGTGCCCTTATCGTTTTGTTCTGCTTGGTGTTTGCCGCCCTGTTGCTCTACCGCACCGCCGACAGCCGCACCAAACTGGTGTTAAACGCCGACGGTATCCGCATCGTCCAAGCATTTGCCGAAGAAGAACTCGGCGGGAGCGATGCGAAAAGCGAGAGCAAAATCAAGCGCGAAAACGTTTTTTATCCGTGGGAACGGGTCAATAGCGTTGTTTTCGTTTATCCGTTTCCCGCCACTCTGCACCTGAGCAGCGAGCCTGTACACAAACTGGAAGCCGAACTGGAAGCCGATGGAACACTGCCCGACAACGCCACGCTTGACCAGCTTGAAGCACGCCTTGCCAAGCTACTTCATCTGTCGGACAGCATAAACCGCCTGCGCCATTTCGCCATCACCCTGCCCGTGATGCCCCTGCGGCACGGCAAACACCTGCCCGATTTAATCCGCACGCTGGCGGCAGAACCCGACAAAAGCCGCCGCCAAGCCGTGCTGAATGGTTTTTGCCAAACCTTTTTCCCCAAAGCCCTTGGTTCGCGCCCCGTCACGCCGCCCGAACCGCGCGAGTTCCCCGTCTGCCTGCCCGCCCAAGTCAGCATCCGCAGCATTGGCGGCGGCTATCCGCTGGCAAACATTTTGTGTGCCCTGATGCTTATCGGCAGCCTTGTTTTTGCCGCCGCAATCGTGCGCAACGCCGCCGATCCTGCCGACATACGCGAATTGCTGCCGCTGCTGCTCTTTGCCGCCATCGCTGCCGTCGCCGCCGCCGCGTGTGGGTGGCAGCTGTCCCGCTACCGCCGCCGTCGCGCCGTGCTTGCCGCCATCAACCGCCCCGAAGCGCAGCCGTGGAAACTCGTCGCCATCCCGATTTACATCGCCGGCACCAATCACAAACTCAGGCGGACTTATTATTTCTACCCCGCGCCCGTCGCAGGCAAAATCCGCAAAATCACATTTAGCGACCACAACTTCCAACCCGTGCGCCGCCACGGACAATATCTCGCCTTCGCCCCGCGAGGCGGCGGCGCGCCTGTTCCCATTGATGCCGAATTGCGCAATATCCGCGGTCTGAACCCGAACGAAAGCCGCGAGTTGCTACGCCAAATTAAAGAACTGGCGGCAGAGTGAGGATAGAAGGCAGCCTGAAAAACAGGTGGCGTTTGTCGGGCATTGATGCCCGACAAACGAATGCCAGCAAATTAAAAAACATCAGGCATCAGCCCGACCTACCAAACTGCGCTCGTTTTCAGGTAGCCTCAAATACCCGTTATCCGCGTTTCAGGCTGCCTCCTCATTTACCCATCATCACAAAGGAAAAAACCATGCCTTTCACCGACACCCAAACCACTAGCCTGCTCGCCGTAAAAGGCGTGGGCAAAACCGTGTTGCAACGCTTGCAGCAAATGGGTTTGGACGACGTAGCCAAGCTGGCAGCGGCAGACCCCGCCGATATTTTGCAGCAGGGCGGGGCAATCACAGGCGCAAGCTGCTGGAAAAACAGCCCGCAAGCCAAAGCAGCCATTACCGCCGCCGTGGCTTGGGCACAGGCACGGCAAGGTAATGAGGTAGCCTGAAACGCAGTTCAGCGTAGCTAAAACGAGTAAAACGCGTTTTAACGAAACCGAAAGCCCAAAAGCCGTTTCAAACTGCCTAAACTGTTTCGTATTGTGCCAACGCACCCAGCCGTTTCCTCCGTTTTCGCCACGCCAAACTTCGTTTCCAGGCTGCCCAACCGTTTTAGCTTCGCAGAAACTCGCTGCGCTCGTTTTAACTTCATTGAAGCTAGCGCTTTCAGGTAGTCCACCCCTTTGCCAAAGAACAACCCATGAACCTAAAACACTTCAAACACTTCGCCCGCCTGTTCCGCCTGCAATACCAGCCCCAACCGCGCACACTGCCGCCGCAGCCGTATTTTCCCAACGGCATCGGCTACGGCGCACACCGCGTGCCGCACAGCGAACTGCCGCCGATGGGCGGATTGCCTGACAACATGGGTGCGCTGGGCGGGTTCTACCGCCATATCCGCATCGGCGAATTGAACGAAAGCTACGGTTTCCTGCCGCTGCTGGATGGCGTGTTGGTATGGCTGGAATACGAGGAATTGGCAGATGCCCCCGAAGGCTGGTCTGTCGGCGTGGACAGCAAAACGCACGAGCTTGCACCCACGTAGGGCTGGCTGCCTGGCTGGGTGATTTTCGCGCGGCTGATTGACGATTCCGTGCTGTTCACCGACACCGCAGAATCCGAATGCCCTGTATTTTGGCTGCCCACGGGCTACGGCACATTGGACAAGCGCGTGCCCGTCGCCCCGGGCTTGGCGGCTTTTATGGAAACGCTGGCAGCGTTGCGCGAGTTGGAAACGGCATACGAAAACAGCGGGCGGGCAATTTTCTGCGATGAAGATGGTTGCGGGTTTGCCGAAGCATGGTCGCAAGAGGTGCGGGCGGTGGTGGAAAAATATCTGCCCGAACACGCGGCGGGGTTTTGCGCGGCCTTGGATGTTTGTTGATTGCCAACAGACGTCGAACGCCATCGGAGGCCGTCCCCGCCTACGCGAGGATGACGTTTCTGAAAACGCGGCGGCGATAAAGTTAACACTGCGCTTTCAGACGGCCTTTGCCGGTGCAGGCGGGCAAAGCGGCGCGGGTATGGACAAACAGGAGGAAAAAGCATGTGGACGTTTGAAACAGTGGCGGTGATGCTGGCGGCGGGGTCGCTGGCGGGGGTGGTGGCCGGGATGTTCGGCGTGGGCGGCGGCACGATTCTGGTGCCGCTGGTGTTGTGGGTGTTGCAGATTCAGGGTGTGGAGGGGTTCGCCTACGCGCAGCACACGGCGGTGGGAACGTCGTTTGCGGTGATGGTGTTCACCTCGTTTTCCAGCGCACTGTCGCAGCACCGCAAAGGCGCGGTGGACTGGCGGATTCTGAAAAGCATGATTCCGGGCGTGCTGCTGGGGGTGGCGGCGGGTGCGCTGGTGTCGCGCCATTTGCCGAACAAGGGCTTGCAGGTGTTTTTCGCGCTGTTTGCCGCCGTGATCGCCGTGCGCTCTCTGGCGGGAATCAAGCCTGTGCCCTCGCGCCAGCTTCCCGGGCGCGGCGGCCTGTTTTCGGCGGGCAGCCTGTTCGGCCTTTTGTCGAGTTGGATCGGTATCGGCGGCGGCTCGCTCACTGTGCCGTTTCTCACCTTCTGCAATGTGCCGGTGCACCGCGCCATCGGCACGTCGGCGGCCTTGGGCTGGCCGATCGCGCTGGCGGGGGCTTTGGGCTATTGGTATGCGGGCATCGGTGCGGCGGGTCTGCCCGCAGGCTCGGCGGGCTTTGTCTATCTGCCGGCGGTGGCGGTGTTGGCGGTGGCCACGCTGCTGTCCGCGCCGCTGGGGGTGCGTCTTTCCCACCGCTTACCCGCCGCGCGTTTGAAACAGGGCTTCGGCATCCTGCTGCTGCTGATTGCGCTGCGCATGGCGTGGAAGATTGTGGCGGGGTAGGGCGTTTGCGGAATAAAAGGCCGTCTGAAAACCGGTTTTACAGGTTTTCAGACGGCCTTTTTGCGTGTTAGGGTCTGTTGATATTCGGCTCGCCGTTCGCTCCGCATTTGTCCCACAGCAGGCGGGGGTCGAAGTAGTGGGCGGAGAGCATGGTGAGCAGCACGACGAGGCAGAAGTAGAGCGAGGCCGGGCCGGGGGTTACGCGGGCGATGGGGGTGTGGAACGCGCTCATCAGGATGATGACGACGAAGATGTCGATCATCGACCAGCGGCCGATTTTTTCGGTGATGCGGTAGAGCAGCGACACTTTTTCCACCGGCCAAGGCACGCCGAAGCGGGCGCACAGCAGCAGCACGGCCATGATGCCGATTTTCAGCACGGGAATCATGATGCTGGCGCAGAAGATAATCGCGGCGATGGCATGGTCGCCGCTGTCCCACATAAACATGATGCCGCCCATGATGGTGCTGATTTCGGTAACGGTAGGGTTGGACGAAATCATGATGGGCAGCGTGTTGGCGGGGATGTAGAACACCGCCGCCGCGATGAGGAAGGCGAGCGAGAGGCGCAGGCTGTGTGGGCGGCGGGCAAACAGGGCGGTGCCGCACACGGCGCATTCGGCCTCGCCGGCGGGGCGGAAGCAGCGGCAGCGGCTGCAACAGATTTTGCCCGCGTTGTCCGGCCAGATGGTGGTGTGGCCGTGCAGCAGGTGGATTTGGTAGTAAACCCAGTGTTCGGGCACGGCCAGGGTGGTGCGCAGCAGCAGCAGCACCATCGGAAACATCAGCCAGAAGGCCGCGCCGAATTCGACGCGCACCACGTCGCCCAGCTTGATGTAGGCCACCAGCGTGGAGATGAGGAACACATCGGCCATCACCCACTCGCGCAGGCGCACCATGGTGCGCGTGGCGGCAATCAGGCCGGGCAGCGGGCGGGCGATCTGCAACGCGCCGTACACATACAGGCACAGCAGCAAAAACAAAAGCGGCAGGCCGAAGGTGAAGACGAACATCACCTCCGCCAGAAAGCCGAAATCCTGCAAAATCAGTATGTTCAACATAAAAGGCAGGGTGAGCCGCTCGTACACGCCCACGGTGGACACGGTGAGAAACATGCTGCCGTACACGCACAGCAGCAGCATCAGGGTGGCGGCGGCCAGCGCGATGGGCATCAGGAAGGGCGCGTTTTCCACGCGCAGCAGCTCGTGGCCGCAGCGCGGACAGTCGGCCTGATGCCCCTGTTTGAGTTCGGGCACGGCGGTGCGCAGCCCGCATTCGGGGCAGTCGATGACGTGGGCGGGCATGGCGACGCGGCGCAGGAAGCCGCGCCGCCGCCAGCGGCGCAGGGATTTGGCGGCTTGCTCGGGCATGGTGTCGGGCGGGGGCGGAAAAGGGCGGATTATACGGCGTTCGGGCGCGTGAGGCCGTCTGAAAACGGGGTTTCGGCGAAGTTAAAACGGGGAAATGCTGTTTGGCGGTGCGTCGGGTAGGGTGCGTGGCTTGCGCCACACACCCTACCTGAACGGCGGAGGCCGTCTGAAAACACAGTTCCGGCACAGCCAAAAACGTTTTCAGACGGCCTCAGGGCGTATCGATCAATAAACATCGCGCTGGTAGCGTTTTTCCTGCCGCATTTCGTCCAGATATTCGTCGGCCGCGTCGCCGTCCATGCCGCCGTGTGCCGCGATGACGGCCAGCAGCGCGGCTTCCACGTCTTTGGCCATTTTGGCCGCGTCGCCGCACACATACACATGCGCGCCCTCTTTCATCCAATCCCAAATCTGCGCGCCGTTTTCCTGCAAACGGTGCTGCACATAGATTTTTTCTTTCTGGTCGCGCGACCAGGCGAAGCTGTATTTGGTCAACAGGCCGTCTTTGGCAAACTGCTGCCATTCGGTCTGATACAGAAAATCGTCGGTGAAATGCGGGTTGCCGAACACCAGCCAGTTTTTGCCGCCCGCACCGTCGGCGGCTCGCTGCTGCATAAAAGCGCGGAAGGGGGCGATGCCGGTGCCGCAGCCGATCATAATAATCGGCGTGTCGGGATTTTCGGGCAGGCGGAAATTGGGGTTGCGTTCGACAAACACGCGCACCTGCCCCTCTTCGGGCAGCCGTTCGGCCAGATAGCCGGAAGCCGCGCCGGTAAAGGGTTTGCCGTCGCTTTCATAGTTCAGCACGCCCACGGTCAGATGCACTTCGTCGCCCACTTCGTCCTGCGCGGAGGCGATGGAATACAGGCGCGGCGTGAGCAGGCGCAGCAGGGAAACAAGCTGTTCGGCGGTGAGTTGGGCGGGGTAGTGCTCCGCCAGCGCAACGGGCGGATATTCGGCCACCAGCGCGGCAGCGTCTGCCTGTGCACGCTCTGCCAGTTCGGCGTTGCCCGCCAGTTCGGCATAGCCTTTGACGAAGTGCGGCGTGTTTTGGCTGATTTCGTAATCGTGCGTGAGGGCTGCGCGCAGGGTTTTGTTCTCGCCGTTTACATCAACGGCCTCGTCGCCTGTGAGCGAAACGGCGGCCAACAGGCGCGAGACCAGTTCGCCGTCGTTGTCGAACCACACGCCCAGCGCGTCGCCCGCCGTGTATTGCAAACCCGAGCCGGCAAGGTCGAGTTCGATATGGCGCACGTCTTTGTCGGAATTGCGGCCGGTGATTTTCTGGCGCACGGACAAGGTGGCGGGGAACGGGTTTTCTTTGCCGTACGCGCTTGGTTCGGCACTGAGGCCGTCTGAAAACTGCGGCGCGGCCTGCGCGGCGGGGGCGGCTTTGCATTCGGCGGCAACGGCGGGGACGATTTTCGCCATCCACGCCTCGGCCTCGGCCTGAAATTCCAAATCGCAGTCCGTGCGCGGCAGCAGGCGCACGCCGCCGAGCGCGGCCAAGCGCGAATCGAAGTCCACCGCTGCGCCGCAGAATTTCGGATAGCTGCTGTCGCCCAGCCCCAAAACGGCGAATTTCAGCCCGCCCAAATCGGGGGCTTTTTTGCCGTTGACGAGTTTGAACAGGCTCAACGCCTCTTCCGGCGGCTCGCCCTCGCCCTGCGTGGACGTTACCAGCAGCAGAATCCGCTCGGCAGCAAGGTTTTTCGGCTTGTAGTCGGCGCACGACACCAGCGTGGCGGGCAGGTTGCGCGAAAGCAGGGCTTCATGCAGACGGGCGGCCACGGCGCGGGCGTTGCCCGTTTGCGAGGCGGACAACACGGTGATATTGGCGGGGGCGGCGGCTGCCTGTACGGCGGGATCGGTGTTTTCAGACGGCCTCTGCGGCGCGTCTGCCGCACCGCCCGCCTGCGCCCAGCAGTAGCCCGAAAGCCAGGCCAGTTGCAGCGGGGTCAGCGGGGAGAGGGCGGAAAAAATTTCGTCCGGCAGCGGGTTGGGTGGGTTCATGGGTGTTCCTTATATTTGATATTTGGCGGCAGGCGCGTTGTTTTGGTGCGCCATCTTAGCCACAGGCCGTCTGAAAGAAAAAGAATGCCTGCTTGTATGCAAAGAAAAAACGGTTATAAACAGGCCGTCTGAAAAACGTTTTTCAGACGGCCTCTCGGTATCGAAGCAGGTGTAGGGTGGGTCTTTATCCGACATTTTCGGGCAAACGGCAAATATGTCGGGTTGGGACTCAAGCTACTTGCTATGGCTGAAACCGTAGGTCGGGCATTTATGCCCGACTGATCGGGGGGGCTGACAAAATGTCGGGCATGAATGCCCGACCTACGGGCTGCACTCCCCAAAAAACCGCGTGCGCCGCCTCGGGCGACACACCCTACCTGAACGGCAGAGGCCGTCTGAAAACCGTATTGCGGCTTTTCAGACGGCCTTTTTGCCTTTCAAGCCGATGTTTTCAAATCACAAACCCGTCGGCCTCTGCGTTTGCGGCGCGGATCATGCCGGCGGCGGCGGTGTGGTTGGTGGCTTCGTCGATAAGGATGAACGCGCCTGTGGCGGGGTTTTCGGCGTAGGCGGTGGCGGCGATGGGCTGTTGCAGGGCGATTTCGACGAGGCCGATGTCGTTGATGTTCAGCGTGTCGGCCTGTCCTGCACGCAGGGTGTTCACGTCCCACACATGGCGCACGGCTTTGATTTTGGCGGGTACGGTGCGGGTGGTGTGTTTGAGCAGGTAGCGGCGGGCGGGGTTGAGCGGCGCGTCGTCAAACCAGCACAGGGCGGCTTCGATTTTTTGCTGCGGCGCGGTTGGGCTGCTTGCGGAGACGATGGTGTCGCCGCGCGAGATGTCGATGTCGGTGTCGAGCGTGATGGTGAGCACGTCGCCTGCGCGGGCGGTGTCGGTTTGGCCGTTCAGGCTGTGGATTTGGGCGATGCGGGCGGTTTTGCCCGAGGGCAGGATTTTCACTTCGCCGCCGGTGTTCAGACGGCCTGCTTCGAGCCGGCCTTGATAGCCGCGAAAGTCGTCGCTGCTGCTGCCGTCTTGGCGCAATACACGCTGCACGGGGAAGTGTGCGGGGAAGTTTGCGCTGCTGCTTTCGCGTGCGGGCAGGTTTTCCAACAGCGGCAACAGTGCTTCGCCCTGATACCACGGGGTGTTTGCGCTGCGGCTGACGATGTTGTCGCCGCCCAATGCGCTGATGGGGATGAAGTGGATTTGCGCGGTGATGCCGAGCTGGGCGGCAAGGGTGCGGTAGGCGGCGGCGATTTTTTGGTAAACGTTTTCGTCGAAACCGAGCAGGTCGAGTTTGTTGACGGCGGCGATGATGTGCGGTGTGCCCAAGAGTTTGAGGATGGCACTGTGGCGTTTGGTTTGGGGCAGCAGATTGGCAAGGCCGTCTGAAAGCGTTACGCGGGTCGCGTCAATCAGGACGACGGCGGCATCGGCGGTGGACGCGCCTGTAACCATGTTGCGGGTGTATTGTTCGTGCCCCGGGGTGTCGGCGATGATGAATTTGCGGCGGGCGGTGGCGAAGTAGCGGTAGGCCACGTCGATGGTGATGCCCTGCTCGCGCTCGGCGGCAAGGCCGTCGGTGAGCGCGGCGAAGTCGGGGGTTTGGCCGTTTTGCGCGGCGGCTTCGAGTTTGGCGGCGTGGTCGGAGAGCAGGGCTTTGCTGTCATAAAGCAGACGTCCGATGAGGGTGGATTTGCCGTCGTCAACGCTGCCGGCGGTGATAAAGCGGAGTACGGGTGCGGTCATGGTGGTTTCCTTTGTGTTTGGTGTTTGGGGCGTTCGTTCGTTGTAGGGTGGGTCTTGACCCACCATGTCGGCTGACGGGTCGAAACGGTGGGTCGAAACCCACCCTACATGAATGTTTCAAACGGCCTTTTAAAAATACCCCTGCTTTTTGCGCTCTTCCATCGCCGCTTCGGAAACGCGGTCGTCCATGCGGGTGGCACTGCGCTCGGACACGGTGGCGGCGGCGGTTTCGGCCACGATGTCGGCGGCGGTGGCGGCGGTGCTGGCCACGGGGCAGGTGCAGGAAATGTCGCCCACGGTGCGAAAACGCACGCTGCGCAATTGCGACACTTCGCCTTCGCGCTTGGGCGTGAGCGGCGTTACCGGCACGAGCAGGCCGTTTCGTTCCACCACTTCGCGCTCGTGGGCGTAGTAAATCGGCGGCAGGGCGAGGTTTTCGCGTTCGATGTATTGCCAGATGTCCAGTTCCGTCCAGTTGGAAATCGGGAACACGCGCATGTTTTCGCCGGCAAACAGCCGTGTGTTGTAGATGTCCCAAAGCTCGGGGCGTTGGTTTTTCGGATCCCACTGGCCGAATTCGTCGCGGAAGGAAAAAATCCGCTCTTTGGCGCGGGCTTTTTCTTCGTCGCGCCGCGCGCCGCCCATCAGCGCGTCGAAGCCGTTTTCTTCGATGGCTTCCACCAGCGTTACCGCCTGCGCGGCGTTGCGCGAATCGGTGTCGCGGCGCAAGACGACCGTGCCTTTTTTAATCGATTCTTCCACGCTGCCCACCACCAGCTCCACGCCGGTGCGCGATACGGTTTCGTCGCGGAAACGGATCACTTCGGGGTAGTTGTGGCCGGTATCGACGTGCAGCAGTTTGAACGGCAGTTTCAGGGCGCGGCCTTGGATTTGGAAGGCTTTCACCGCCAGCGCGAGCAGCACCACGGAATCTTTGCCGCCGGAAAACAGCAGCGCGGGGTTTTGGGCGTTGGCGATCACTTCGCGGATGATGTACACCGACTCGGCTTCCAGCCAGTCGAGATGGTTGTTTTGCAGGCTCATGCTTGGGCTTTCTTTGGAGTGGTTTGGGGTTTCAAACGACATTTTGCCGTTGTAGGGTGTGTGCCCGCAGGCACGCACGCGGTTGCATGGATTCGGAAACCGCGTGCGTGGCAGAGCCACACCCTACGCGCGGTTGTTTTCAATTTCGTAGGTCGGATTCTCGAATCCGACGTTTCCCCGCAGGGGGAATTGTGTGGTTGCGGTTGGCGTGTCGGATACAAGTATCCGACCTGCAAATCTGTTTCAGACGACGTTTCGCCTCACTTGTGCAAACCGCATTCTTTGCTGTCGCGGCTTTCCCACCACCACCGCCCCGCGCGGATGTCCTGCCCCGCTTTCACGGGCATGGTGCAGGGTTCGCAGCCTATGCTGGGGTAGCCTTGGCGGTATAAGCCGTTGTAGGGAATGCCGTTTTGCAACACAAACGCCCACACGTCGTGTTCCGTCCAGTCGAAAATCGGGTTGTATTTGGCGATGCCGCGTGCGGTGTCGGTTTCGGCAAACGGCAGCGTCGAGCGCGTTACCGACTGTTCGCGCCGCTGGCCGGTAAGCCATGCGTCCGCGTCGGCAAGGGCGCGGTTGAGCGGTTCGATTTTACGGATGCGGCAGCACTCGCGGCGCAAGGCCACGCTTTCGTAAAAGGCGTTTTCGCCGTGTTGCGCCACATAGGCGGCCACGTCGTCTGAAAGCGGCGTGTAGCAGCAAAAATCCAAATCGGGGTAACGCTGTGCCACTTCGTCGATCAGCGCGAGCGTTTCGGCGTTCAGACGGCCTGTTTGCAGCGTAAACACGGCAATCGGCAGTTTTTCGGCGGCGATGAGGTGGGTGATCACCATATCCTCCACCGCCAGACTGCTGGCGAGTTTCACGCGTTGGTGCGCGGCGGCGGCCTCGTGCAGGCGGCGGCGCAGGCGGTCGGTTTTTGCGGAGAGCGCGTCATACACCGACGGCGGCGGCGCGGGTATCGTCCACAGTTGCGGGCGCAGCATAAAAACGTTCCTGTCGGAAGATGAGCGGTTTGCGTTCGGCGTTTTTGCCGAACCAGTCGAGTTTTCGGCGTAAGGCAACGGTTTCTCCTATCACAATCAGCGCGGGCGATTCGGCCGCTTCGGCCAGCGCGGGCAGGGTTTGCAGCGTGCCCACGCGCACCTGCTGGCTCTGCTGCGTGCCGAGGCTGATCACGGCGGCGGGCGTGTCGCCGCTGCGGCCGTGTTTGAGCAGCTCGGCCGTCAGCTCGGCGGCGCGGATCGCGCCCATATACACCACCAGCGTCTGCCGCCCCTGCGCGAGCGTCTGCCAATTCAAGGCTTTGCCGTCGGGCTTCACATGGCCGGTTACAAACATCGCCGACTGCGCGTAATCGCGGTGCGTGAGCGGAATGCCCGCGTAGGCGGTTGCGCCCAAAGCGGCGGTAATGCCGGGGACGACTTCAAACGGTATGCCCGCCGCCGCAAGCGTTTCCAATTCCTCGCCGCCGCGCCCGAACACAAACGGGTCGCCGCCTTTGAGCCGCACCACCCGCCTGCCCTCCTGCGCGAGCCGAAGCAAAAGCGTGTTGGTGTCTTCCTGCTCCACCCTTTTGCCACCCGCGCGTTTGCCGACAAAGATTTTTTCGGCATCGCGGCGCACCAGTTCCAACACGTCGTCTGAAACCAGCGCGTCATACAAAACCACATCGGCGGCTTGGATTTTCTGCAAACCTTTGAGCGTGAGCAGCCCCGCGTCGCCCGGCCCCGCGCCCACCAGAGCCACGCTGCCGCGCCGCGTAATGCCCGCGTCGAGCGTGCGCGCCAGCAGCGTTTCGGCTTCGTCGCTGCGGCCGTTTTCGCACAGGCTTTGAAACTGCGCGTCGGCAAACAGTTTTTCCCAAAAGCGGCGGCGTTGCGTGATGCTGTTCAGACGGCCTTTCACACGGCCGCGCCAGCGTCCGGCCAGCTTCGCCATCACGCCCAAACCCTGCGGCAGCGCGGCTTCGAGCTTCTCGCGCACCAGCCGCGCCAGCACGGGGGCTTTGCCGCCGCTGGACACCGCAATCTGAATGTCGCCCCGATCGATCATCGAGGGGAACACAAAACTGCACAAAGCCGCGTTATCCACCGTGTTCGCCAGCTTCTGCCGCGCCTCGGCGGCGGCAAACACACGCCGGTTGAGCGCGGCATCGTCGGTGGCGGCGACCACGAAAAACACGCCATCGAGCAGCGCGTCGTCAAACTCCCGCGCCGCCCATTCCAGCCTGCCCGCCTCGTAAAACGCCGCCATCGCGCCGCCCAATTCTCCCGCCGCCACGCGCACACGCGCACCGGCTTTGAGCAGGTTCTCGGCCTTACGCGTCGCCACCGCGCCGCCGCCCACCAACAAAACAGGCCGGCCGCGCAAATCGGCAAAAAGGGGAAAATGGTTCATGGCATGTATCCTGTAAACAATGGCGCGATTATAGAAAGGCGGCGCGGCGGGAAACAAAGAACCATTGCGCCTAATCTTGGAAGAAAAACGCATAAAGAGTGGGGCGGGAAGGTTTGAGGCCGTCTGAAAAACCATTTTCAGACGGCCTCTGCCGTTCAGATAAAGTAAGGAGCAAGCCATGCATGCGGTTTCGGCGGGCTGCGCGTGAGCGGGACGGAATCCGTGATGCGGCAGAGACCGCGAATCCTACATCGGTTTCGGCTTGGGTAGGATGGGAAACAGGCCGTCTGAAAACGCGGTTTCGGAGCAGCCAAAAAACCGTATTGCGGATTTTCAGACGGCCTCGTCAGGTAGGGTGTGTCGCCCAAAGGCGACGCACGTGGTTTTGGCAGGCGGGCGGTTGTTTGGGTGTTGGGAAAACGGCAGGCCGTCTGAAAACGCGGCTTCGGAGCAGCCAAAAAACCGTATACTGATTTTCAGACGGCCTGTTGAATGGCAGGGAATGCGCGTGTCGCCTTTGGGCGGCGCAGGGTCTGTTGACAACCAGCCTTGCGGCGGTGTTTTTGGCAAAAACACCGCCTGCCGCGTCAAAAATGCCCGCAGGTGTCCACCTTGCTGCGCTTTTTTCCTTATATTTGGGTATTTTTTACTCAAAAAACCACTCGCAAGCTGAATGTTAACAGACCCTAGGCCGTCTGAAAGCCAAGATATAGGGACCTGACTTTGTGTCTGCCGGTTGGATACAGGCAGAATGTAAAAAACCGCCTTTAAAAGGCGGTTTTTTTTTACAGGCGGGCAGTTATTCGGTTGCCGCAACTACGGCAACGGTGATTTTGGCGACCGCGTCGGTGTGCAGGGCAACTTCCACTTCGTATTCGCCGACGGCTTTGAACGGGCCTTCGGGCAGGCGGACGTTAGCTTTGGCTGCTTCGATGCCGGCGGCCACGATGGCGGCGGCGATGTCGGCGTTGGTTACCGAACCGAACAGGCGGCCGTCCACGCCGGCTTTCTGTGCGACGGTGACGGTTTGGCCGTCGAGTTTTTCTTTGCGCGCCTGGGCATCGGCAAGGATTTCGGCCTGACGGGCTTCCAGCTCGGCGCGGCGGGCTTCAAATTCGGCTTTGTTGGCTTCGGTGGCGCGTTTGGCTTTGCCTTGGGGGATGAGGTAGTTGCGGGCGTAGCCGTTTTTCACGGTTACGATGTCGCCCAGGCTGCCCAAGCCGCCGATTTTTTCTAACAGAATAATTTGCATGATTTACGCTCCAAAATTATTTGTGTTGGTCGGTGTAGGGCAAGAGTGCCAGAAAGCGCGCGCGTTTTACGGCAACGGCAAGCTGGCGTTGGTAGTGCGCTTTGGTACCGGTGATGCGGGCGGGGATGATTTTGCCGTTTTCGGTGATGAAGTCTTTCAGCAAATCAACTTGTTTGTAATCCACTTCCTGGATTTTTTCAGCGGTGAAACGGCAGAATTTTCTGCGTTTGAATGTTTGACGAGCCATGTCGTTTTAACCTTTATATTCTTGAATGTTCTGGATGCGGAGTATCGGGATGCCGCTGCGTCTGCTTCTGGCGGAAAGGAATCCGCCCGCCTGTACGAGGGTGTTTTCCCGATGCTGCCATGCCAAGGCGTCTGCGCCGACGATTTTCGCCGTTATTTCCAGTTTGGCCGTACAGTCTCTGCCGTTTTCACGCTGCTGCGATTCGTGTTGCAGCACGAGGTCGAGGACGGGAATGCCGGCAGGGGTGTAGCGCACTGGGCTGCATTTGGCGATGCGGGCAGTGAGGACGAAGGAGTTGTCCAATTACGCTTCGGCGGCTTCCTGCTGCTGCGGGTTCAGCAGGTTTTTCGATTTTTCTTCCTTCATCATCGGGGAAGCCTCGGTTACCGCGTGTTTGGTCTGGATGGTCAGATGGCGCAGTACGGCGTCGTTGAAGCGGAAGCCGGTTTCCAGCTCTTCGATAACGGCGGGGGTAGTTTCGATGTTCATCAAAACGTAGTGCGCTTTGTGGATTTTGTTGATGGGGTAGGCGAGCTGGCGGCGACCCCAGTCTTCGAGGCGGTGGATGACGCCGTTGTTCTCGGTTACCAGTGCTTTGTAGCGTTCAACCATGGCGGGCACCTGCTCGCTCTGATCGGGATGAACGATAAACACGATCTCGTAATGACGCATGTTATCTCCTTACGGTTTAAAGGCAGTCTGCCGCCATGCGGTGCGGCAGACAAGGTTGAAAAACGCGGCATTATAGCGGTCTTCGGCGGCAAAGGCAAATCAGCTGTCTTCGTCGAACAGGCTGGGGGCGAAGAGGTCGGGTTCTTCGGTGCGTTTGCGGCAGTCGATGCGGATGTTTTCGCTGACGCGGCAGCAGCAGGCGAGGATTTCGCCGGGGGCGACGAAGGCGAGCGGGAAGTCGTCGTATGACACGCGGCCGGAGAGGATTTTGACGCGGCACGAGCCGCAGTAGCCGCTGCGGCACTGGTATTCGATTTCGTGGCCGGTGCGCTCCAAGCCTTCGAGCAGGGTTTCGCTTTCTTGCAGGGCGAAGGTGGTGTCGTGGGTGCTGATGAATGGCATGTCGTGTGCGTTTGCAAATAAAGGGGAGGCCGTCTGAAAAAGCGTTTTTCAGCTTTTCAGACGGCCTTAGGGTCTGTTGATTGTCAACAGACCCTGGAATTTGTCCGGCGAACACGCCCTGAGGTTATTTGCCGCGCATCAGCTCGAAGAAATCGTCGTTGTTTTTGGAGTCTTTGAGCTTGCCGACCAGAAATTCGGTGGCTTCGATTTCGTCCATCGGGTGCAGGAATTTGCGCAGGAGCCACATGCGTTGGAGCTGGTCGTTGGGCACGAGCAGCTCTTCGCGGCGGGTGCCGGATTTGTTGATGTTGATGGCTGGGAACAGGCGTTTTTCGGCCATGCGGCGGTCGAGGTGCAGTTCCATATTGCCCGTGCCTTTGAATTCTTCGTAAATCACGTCGTCCATGCGGCTGCCGGTTTCCACGAGGGCGGTGGCGATGATGGTGAGCGAGCCGCCTTCTTCCACGTTGCGCGCCGCACCGAAGAAGCGTTTGGGGCGGTGCAGGGCGTGGGCGTCCACGCCGCCGGTGAGGATTTTGCCCGAGGTGGGGACGACGGTGTTGTAGGCGCGGGCGAGGCGGGTAATCGAGTCAAGCAGGATGACCACGTCTTTTTTGTGTTCCACCATGCGCTTGGCTTTTTCGATCACCATTTCGGCCACCTGCACATGGCGCGTGGCGGGTTCGTCGAAGGTGGACGACACCACTTCGCCGCGCACGGAGCGGCTCATTTCGGTTACTTCTTCGGGGCGTTCGTCGATTAACAAGACAATCAGTTCGACATCGGGATAGTTGGCGGTAATCGCGTGGGCGATGTTTTGCAGCATCACGGTTTTGCCGGTTTTCGGCGGGGCAACCAGAAGCGCGCGCTGGCCGCGCCCGATGGGGGAAACCAGATCGATGGCGCGGGAGGTGAGGTTTTCTTCGGCCTTGATGTCGCGTTCGAGCTTGAACTGTTTGGTGGGAAACAGCGGGGTGAGGTTTTCAAACAGGATTTTGTGGCGGCACACTTCGGGGTCGTCGCCGTTGATGCTGTTGAGGTAGACCAGCGCGAAATAGCGTTCGTCGTTTTTCGGCACGCGCACCGTGCCTTCGATGGTGTCGCCGGTGTGCAGGTTGAAGCGGCGGATTTGGTTGGGGGAGACGTAGATGTCGTCGGGGCCGGCGAGGTAGGAGGTGTCCGCGCTGCGCAGAAAGCCGAAGCCGTCGGGCAGGATCTCGAGCGTGCCGGAGCAGTTGAAGTCTTCGCCCTGCATCATCAGCTGGCGGACGATGGCGAAGACAAGGTCTTGTTTGCGCAGGCGGTTGGCGTTTTCGATGCCGAGTTCTTCGGCTTGGGCGAGCAGTTTGGAGATGTGCTGGGTTTGTAGTTCGGAGACGTGCATAGGACAGGACGGTTTGTTTTGAAGGAATGGCGGCTCTTTGGAGGCCGTCTGAAAAAAAAGGGTGCGGGGGGATTTGCCGTGTTTTGTAAGAAAAAAAGAAAGTTTTTTGCCGCGAGGGCAAATCTTTTATGAAGAAAAGACAAGCCGCAACGGCTTGTCTTTGCCAAAAAATCGTGGCGGAAAGGAAGGGATTCGAACCCTCGATACGCTATTCACGTATACACGCTTTCCAGGCGTGCGACTTCAACCACTCATCCACCTTTCCGTGAAGCCGCGCATTATACGGGCAACGCCTGCGGCAGGCAACCGCTATTTTCGCAATGTTTTCAGACGGCCTGTGCGTCTGCCAGCAGCCTGCGCCAGCGGGCGATTTGGAAACGCACCTGCTCGGGGGCGGTGCCGCCCAGGTGGTTGCGGGCGTTGAGGCTGCCTTCGGGGGTGAGCACTTGGTAAACGTCGTCTGAAATCAGGCCGCTGAATCCCTGTAACACTGCCAGCGGCAGTTGGCTCAAATCCACGCCCGCTTCGTCGGCATGGCGCACGGCGCGGGCGACGACTTCGTGGCTGTCGCGGAAGGGCATGCCTTTTTTGACCAGATAGTCGGCCAGGTCGGTAGCGGTGGCGAAACCCTGCATGACGGCGGCGCGCATGTTTTCGGGTTTCACGCTCACGCCGCGCATCATGTCGGCGTAGATCCGCAGCGTGTCGATCAGCGTGTCGGCGGTGTCGAACAGCGGTTCTTTGTCTTCCTGATTGTCTTTGTTGTAGGCCAGCGGCTGCGATTTCATCAGGGTAATCAGGCCGATCAGATGGCCGATCACGCGGCCGGATTTGCCGCGCACCAGCTCGGGCACGTCGGGATTTTTTTTCTGCGGCATGATGGACGAGCCGGTGCAGAAGCGGTCGGCAATGTCGATAAAACCGAAGCGCGGGCTCATCCACAAAATCAGCTCTTCGGAGAGGCGGCTCAAGTGAATCATCACCAGCGAGGCGGCGGCGGTAAATTCGACGGCAAAATCGCGGTCGGACACGGCATCGAGCGAGTTTTGGCAGATTTGTTCAAAACCCAACAGTTCGGCGGTAACTTCGCGGCGGACGGGGTAGGTGGTGCCAGCCAGCGCGGCCGCGCCCAAAGGCATACGGTTGACGCGGCGGCGGCAGTCGGCCATGCGCTCGTAGTCGCGGCCGAGCATTTCGACATAGGCAAGCATATGGTGGCCGAAGCTCACGGGCTGAGCCACCTGCAAATGGGTGAAACCGGGCATCACGGTTTCGGCGTGTTGCTCGGCCAAATCGAGCAGGGCGGTTTGCAGGCTTTGAATCAGGGTTTGGATGATGCTGATCTGGTCGCGCAGCCACAGGCGGATGTCGGTAGCCACTTGGTCGTTGCGGCTGCGGCCGGTGTGCAGACGCTTGCCCGCGTCGCTGATTTTGTCGGTGAGGCGGCGTTCGATGTTCATGTGTACGTCTTCCAAGTCGAGCAACCATTGCAGGCGGCCTGCTTCGATTTCCGCCAAAATTTCCGCCATGCCGCGTTCGATTGCGGCCAAGTCTTCCCCGGACAACACGCCCGCTTGACACAGCATCTGCGCGTGCGCCAGCGAGCCTTGGATGTCCCATTGCGCCAGCCGTTTGTCGAAATCAATCGAGCCGGTGTATTTTTTGACCAGTTCCGATACGGGTTCGTTGAATCTTCCCGACCATGTCTTCGTGCTATTCATATAATCCGCAGGTTTTGTTAAGCAATCATAAAAAATGGGTATTATACGTCAAATAAACGCGTATTTCGCGGTTCCCGACATGCGCAATCTCGGCACGGCGGTGCGCATCCTGTCGTTTGCGGCGGCATCCGTTTTTCTGCTGCCGCTGGTTTCCGAAAGCGGCGCGCCTTACCTCACCCGCCTTTTGGCGGAGGCCAAATGGATTGTGCCGGTGGTCGCGCTCAACGGCATCATCGGCTATTTCACCGACCGCCATCTCGTGCACCATCCGCAGGGCGCGGCCATCAACGCCGCCTCCTGCCTCATCCAGCTGTTCATCACCGATTTCGTCGTCTTGGGCACGCGCGACGGATTTTTGCGCCACCTGCTGCTCTACACGCTGGGGCTGCTGTTTCTGATGTATGTCGAAGCCAACCGCCTGCGCGCCCTCTCGCCCGCCGTGTCCGAAGCGCGCCTCACCGCGCTCACCGCCCGCATCCGCCCGCATTTCCTGTTCAACAGCCTCAACGCCGCCATCAGCCTCATCCGCCTGCGCCCCTACGATGCCGAAACCCTGCTGGAAAACCTCGCCAACCTGTTCCGCGCCCAACTGCGCGAAGGCACGCAGTACAGCACGCTGGGGCAGGAAATCGAATGGGCGCAGGAATACATCGCCATCGAACAAATCCGCATGGGGCACAACCGCGTGCAGGTGGACTGGCTGCACGAAGCCCCCGACGACGCCGAAACCCCGCAGCTCATGTTGCAGCCGCTGCTGGAAAACGCCGTTTTCCACGGCGTCGAAACCACCCACCGCCCCGGCAACATCGTCGTCAAAACCGCCTTGCAGGGGCACTGGCTCTACATCCGCATCGAAAACCCCTACACCCCGCACGAAAACATGGAAAACACGCAGAAAGTGCACCGCAGCAACTCCATGGCCTTGAAAAACCTCAAAGAGCGGCTGGAAATCATGTATGACAAAGACGCCACGCTCGAACTGTCCGCGCTCGACGACATCGGCATCTACCGCGTGGACATCCGCCTGCCGTACCGGCGCAAAGAGTAGGGCTTGCCCTGCAAACAACAGAGGCCGTCTGAAAACCGTAAAACGGATTTTCAGACGGCCTCTTGCTGTGTGTCTTCCGCCGTTATCCGACGGATTCGGCACGGGCGGATTTTGTTTTTTCAGAAACGTCATCCCCGCGTAGGCGGGGCGGCCTTCTGCCCTTGCGGCGGGTTTACCCGAACAGTCCGGCTACTTTCACGGCGGTCATGATGATGCCGTAGGCGAGGGGGACGCAGACAATCAGCCAGCGCAGTTTTACGCCCGCGCCGCTGTGGGCGATTTCGTCCGCCGCTTGGGCGGCTTCTTCAAACGCGCTTTCTGCGGGCACTTGGTGCGGGATGCGGCGGCTTTCGCCGGCGTGGTGTTTTTCGCTCACCGGCCGCACCAGCAGGTTGCAGACAAGGCCGATAAGCAGCAGACCGGCCATGATGTACATGGTGATGCCGTATGCCTGCGCGGGCGGCACGCCGCTGTCGATTTGGCCTTGGCGGATGTAGTTCACCAGCACGGGGCCGAGCACGGCGGCGGTGGACCAGGCCAAGAGGATGCGGCCGTGGATGGCGCCCACTTCCAGTGTGCCGAACAGGTCTTTGATGTAGACGGGCATGGCCGCGAAGCCGCCACCGTACATGGAGATGATGAGGCAGAAGCCGATGATGAACAGGGTTTTGCTGCCGCTCCCGCCCAGCGCGGGGATGGCGAAGTAGAGCAGCGCGCCGAGGATGAAGAAGATGTTGTAGGTGGTTTTGCGCCCGAGGCGGTCGGAGATGCTCGACCAGACGAAGCGTCCGCCCATGTTGAACAGACTCAACAGGCCGACGAAGCCGGCCGCCGCCGCCGCGCCCACGGCCGTGCCCCCGCCGACGGACTGCGCGGAAAACAGCTCCTGTATCATCACCGAAGCCTGGCCGAGCACGCCGATGCCGGCGGTTACGTTGAGGCAGAGTATCCAAAAGAGCAGGTAAAACTGCGGCGTTTTCACCGCCTGCGCGGCGGTAACGTGGTTCGCGCTCACCAGTTTGCCGGCCGGTTTGGGGGTGAAGCCGGCGGGTTTCCAGTCGGGCGCGGGCACGCGGATGGTGAACACGCCGAACATCATAAAGAGGAAATAAAACACGCCGAGCACAAGGAAGGTTTCCGCCACGCCGGCCGATGCGGGGCTTTTGAAGAAGTCCATCAGGGCGACGGAGAGCGGCGAGGCCAGCATTGCGCCGCCGCCGAAGCCCATAATCGCCAGGCCGGTGGCCATGCCGGGTTTGTCGGGAAACCATTTCATCAGCGTGGAAACGGGGCCGATGTAGCCCAGGCCGAGGCCGATGCCGCCGAGCACGCCGTTGCCCAGATACAGCAGCCACAGGTTGTGGCGGTACACGCCGAGGGCGGCGACGAGAAAGCCCAGCCCGAAGCAGACGGCGGCGGCAAACATGGCTTTGCGCGGTCCGACGCGCTCCATCCAGGTGCCGAACAGGGCGGCCGACGCGCCCAGCACGGCCAGCGCGATGCTGAACACCCAGCCGACGGTGGCCAGCGACCAGTCGCCGGGGGCGGGGGCGGTGATGCCGAGAATTTTGGTGAGCGGGGCGTTGAAGACGGAATAGGCGTAAATCTGGCCGATGGAGAGGTGGACGGCCAGCGCGGCGGGCGGCACCAGCCAGCGGTTGAAACCGGCGGGGGCGACGGTGCGGGATTTGTCGAGGAAGGAGGTCATGGGTCTGCCGTGTGCGTTGGGGAAGAGGCCGTCTGAAAACGTGGTTCGGGCGCGGCACAAACCGTGTGCTGTGTTTTAACTTTGTTGAAACCGTGCTTTCAGACGGCCTTTATTCTAACCGCTGCGCACGGCGGGCTGGATGAAATATCTTTCACTTCATAATGATTGGATTTTGTCTGGCAAACGGGGAGGCCGCTCACGCCAGTACTCCTTCGGAGCATAAACGCGGGGATGACGTTTCTGAAAAGCGGGTTTCGGCGGGGAGACGTTTTTTAACTTTGTTGGTTGAAACCGCACTTTCAGACGGCCTCTTGGTTATTGCGGGGAATATCTATTCTGCTGTTGTCAGAGTGTGCCGCCCAAGCGGTGCACGCGTTCTTTGCAGTGCAGGCCGTCCCACCCATGCCGAACCTGACGTAGGGTGTGTTGCCCCGAGGCGACGCACGCGTTCCCTGCCGCATAACGCATCCGCGCGTTTTGCCAAAACCAAACCGCGTGCGTGGCTGCGCCACACATCCTATCTAAGGGCAGAGGCCGTCTGAAAACGCAGCTTCAACGAAGTTAAAATCAACCTATGCCGAATCTGCCGTAGGGCGTGCGGCTCAGCCATGCATGCGGTTTTTGCTGTGCAGGGTACACAGGCGAAAGGCTGTCTGAAAAACGGGTTTCGACGGGGAAAACGCGTTTTCAGAAACGTCATCCCCGTGTAGGCGGTTTCAAACGGTTTCGGCGGCCAGTTTCAGCAGGGCGTCGCGGTTGGAGGGGGAAAAGACTTTTTCCGCCGCCTGCGCCAGCGGCAGCCAGATGTGGGCGGTGTGTTCGCTCAGGCGGACGGGGGCGTTGCGGGGGATGACGGCGGAGAAGAGGTGTTCGGTGTTGCGGGTAACGCCTGCGGCGTAGCGGTGCCGCCAGTGGGGGTAGATTTCGTAAACGGTGCTGTAATGCCAGTCGCGCAGGGCGGCGGGGGGGAGGGCGATGCCGGTTTCTTCCGCCGTTTCGCGCAGGGCGGCCTGCGCGGGGGTTTCGCCCGCTTCGAGGCTGCCGGTAACCGACTGCCAGTAGCCGGCTTTGTCGGCGCGTTCGAGCAACAGGGCGTTGCCCGCGCCGTCGTGCAGTACGACCAGTGCGGATACGGGGCGTTTGGGCGGTTTGGGCTGCGGGCTGTTTTCAGACGGCATGTCAGCTTTCCCCCGCAGGCTCGCCCGAACGGGTGTCGGCGCGGGCTTTGCGCACGGCTTCGGACAGGGCGGCGGTGTCGGGCGGCGGGGCGGCGGGTTCGTTGAGGATGCGCACTTCGCGCTGCGGGTAGGGGAAGGAGATGTGTTCTTCGTTGAACCGCTGCCAGATTTCGAGGCGGATGGCGGAAAACAGGCCGAGAAAGCCGTTTTCCGGGTCTTTCACCCAAAAGCCCAGCCGCAGGTTGATGCCGTCGGCGGCAAAGTCGAGCAGGTAGGATTTGGGGCGGTTGGCGTCGGTGGTGTCGATGCGGCTTTGCTTGGATGCGGCCTCGGTCATGATTTCCATCGCCCGCAGGATGTCGGAATCGTAGGAAACCTGGATGTCGATGGTTTGGTGCAGGGCTTTGGCGGTGTAGGATTCGTTGACCACCATGTTGGTGATGAAGGTTTCGTTCGGTATCAGGGCTTCCGTGCCCGCGCTGCTGCGCAGCACGACGAAGCGGGAGGTGATTTTGGTTACGTAGCCGGTGAAGCCGTTTACCGTGAGGCGGTCGCCCGGGCGGATGGAGCGGTCGCCGAGTATCAGAAAGCCGGAGATGTAGTTGCTGGCGATTTTCTGCAAGCCGAAACCGATGCCGACGCCGAGTGCGCCGCCGAACACCGACAATACGGTCAGGTCGATGCCCACCAGCGGCAGGGCGATAAGCACGGACAGGATGATGAGGACGACGCGGACGATGTTGGAGAGCATGATGCGCAGGCTCAAATCCAGCCGCGTGCCGGCCATGATGCGCTTTTGCGCGAACTGCGCCAGCCACATGGCGAAGATGAGGATGATGCCGACCCAGACGACGCCGGTGCTCACCGTCCACAGGCTGAGTTTGGCCGAGCCGACGGAAAATACCAGTGATTTCATCCATTTGATGATGATGTCGTCGATGCCGGACACCCACAGCACAAACGCCGCCCACAGCACCGCCGACAGGCTGCGCTCCAAGCGGTCGCTCCACGGCTTGTCGGGCAGGGCGGCATGCAGCACCGCCATAACGATGCGGATGGCCACCATCCAGTTCGCCGCCAACAGCAAGAGCCGCAGCCATACCGAGCGGTAGCCCGACAGATTCCATACGGCCAGCACCACGGCGGAGGCAATCCACATCATTACCGGCCACAAAATCCGCCTGCCGATGTGCAGCAATAGTTTGTTTTTGTTGGAAGAGCCGTCGGCACAGCGTTTGAGCAGCCATTCGGAAAACCACCATGCCGCCGCCGCCAGAGCCAGCGCGATGGCCAGCTCCACCCAGCCGGAAGGCTGTTTGATGCTGCTTTCGAGCAGGTGCGAGGTGAATTCCGACGGCGCGAACAAGCCGGTCAGAAAATCGCCGATGCTGTCGGGAAAAACGGACGAGGTTTGCAGAAGGGGGGCGGGGGAAACGGACATAATCTGCATGCAGGCAAGGAAAGGCGCGGATTATAGCGGAATCGGCGGGGCGTTGCGCCCGACGGTTTTCAGACGGCCTGGGTGGCGGGTGATGGGTATGGTGAGACAGAATGGGAAGCAGCCATTCTGCTGTTTGCACGGCAGCCGGGGTGTCGTTCCACGGCAGCGCATGCGGTTTTCAGACGGTCTGAACGGCAGGGAATGTGTGCGCTGCTTGGGCGGCATACGCTCCTTACCGGCCGCATTTGTGTTGTCGGGGACGTGCCTGCTTTTTTGTGTTGTCCGCTATATCTATATAAAGGATGCCAGGCCGTCTGAAAAAACGGTCGGTGCGGCTTGGGCAAAGCAAACAGTCCTGATCCGCAGGCGGATAAGGGCTGTTTATTCGTAAACCGTGCAGTTTTTATCCGTGCCGTTGGCGTTGGAAAAATACGGTGCGGTTTCCCCACAGGAGGACGCGGTGCTTTCGCAGACAGTCAGAATCATGTCTTGGTTGATGCGCAGCACGCGCGGCTCGTTTTTTTGGTCGAAGGCTACGGCTTTGACGGTAAAGCTGTCGTCCAACGCGCCGCGCGCATCGCCCTGCATCCTCATGCAGAAATGGTCGGTTTTGGGGACGGACAAATTCGCCCATGTGGTCGAATTTGTTTTGAAGCTGCGGTGCTGCGCATAGAATTGTTCGAGAGCATGGGCGTTATCAAGGAGAGCGGCGGATGCCTGTCTCAGGCGGGTGTCTCTGACGTGTTTCTGATAGGAGGGGAAAGCGATGGCAGCCAAGATGGCCAGCACCGCGATGGTTATCATCAGTTCAGTCAGGGTGAATCCCTTATGAAGAAAACGCTGCTTCATATTTATCCCCGTTTTTTAATTCTATCTATTGCTATTTTAACTCAGTACCAGTTAGTACATTTCACATTCTTTAGGAGGTGTGCCTGTATCAGGAATTAAGACGGGTGCTTGTGTGGTTGCCTGGCCAGTGCAAATTGTCGTGATGCCATCATCGTTAAGTTGCATAAACCGAGTTTCTTTGCCGTTTGTAGATGCCTTGGCTTTGGCGGTGAGTAAATAATGACCAACATCCGGGTCTGCAGCTGCATTGCTGGTTCCAACAAGATGATTACCCAATGTGCTATCTAATGGATTATAAACGAAAAAAATATCAAAATATTTATTATCATTCTTCAATTCATTAAAGCCATTAAAGGTACGGTTTCTTGCATAAAAAGATTCCAAACGCCGGGCATTTTCTAATAAATCACCACGTACGTTTTCTAAACGCGATCTACGGATAAATTCATCGTATGAAGGATAGGCTATGGCAGCAAGAATAGCAATGACCATAATGGTCATCATTAATTCAATCAGCGTAAAACCGTGTTGATTACCTGTTTTCATGATATTCCCTTAGTTGTAATGTGAATCGCATCATAATATGTAAGTCAGAGTGGGGCGATTGCAGGTTATTGTGAAATGTACGTTGACGATTATAGCTGATTTTTCATGTCATGCGTTTGTCAAAGCGGACTTTTTTGCCTTATGTAGATTGCTAGCTGTTGCCCCATTGTGTAAAAACGCCTGTTTTCGTGTAAATCAATAAATGTAAAATTTATTTTTAATCATATTGTTATACTGTTTTATCTATGATCGGCAAACTTGGCGGCAGCCCTGTCTTTACAGTACACTCGCCGCCATTTTGCGCATCCCGCGCACGTTTTATGACTTTGGAAGAAAGAATCGGACGATGAAAAAAGCCGTCAAATGGATCATTCTGCTGCTTGTGCTGGTTGCCGCCGCTTGGGCGGCATGGTTGTTTTTCAAACCCAAAAACGAAGTGAAGTATTTGACCGAGCCGGTAACGCGCGGCGACATCAGCCAAACCGTGTCGGCCACGGGCGAGATTTCGCCGTCGAATCTGGTAACGGTAGGCGCGCAGGCTTCGGGGCAGATTAAAAAGCTGTACGTAACGCTGGGGCAGCAAATTAAAAAGGGCGACTTGGTGGCGGAAATCAATTCGACCACGCAGACCAATGTGCTGAATACGGAAAAATCCAAGCTGGAAACCTATCAGGCCAAGCTGGTTTCGGCGCAGATTGCCCTGAACACCGCCGAGAAAAAATACAAACGCGAAGCCGCGCTGTGGAAAGAAGAGGCCACATCCAAAGAAAACCTCGAAAGCGCGCAAGACACGCTGGCCGCCGCCAAAGCCACGGTGGCCGAACTCAAAGCCTCGATCAATCAGACCAAAATCTCCATCAACACCGCCGAATCAGATTTGGGCTACACGCGCATTACCGCGCCGATGGACGGCACAGTCGTCGCCGTGCCGGTGGAAGAAGGCCAAACCGTGAACGCGGCGCAGTCCACCCCCACCATCATCCAGCTTGCCAATCTGCAAACCATGCTCAACAAAATGCAGATTGCCGAGGGCGACATCACCAAAGTCAAAGCGGGGCAGGACATTTCGTTTACCATTTTGTCCGAGCCGGACAACCCGATTAAAGCCAAACTCGAAAGCGTCGATCCCGGCCTGACCACCATGTCGCTGGGCAGCTACACCAGCAGCACCGACACCACTTCCAGCGCGATTTACTACTACGCCCGCGCACTTGTGCCCAACGAAGACGGCAAACTCTCCATCGGCATGACCACGCAGAACACCATCGAAATCAGCGGCGTGAAAAACGTATTGACCGTGCCGACGATGGCCGTGAAAAAACAGGGCGGCAAATCTTATGTGCGCGTGTTGGGCAAAGACGGCAACGCCGTGCAGAAAGAAGTGAGCGTCGGCCTCAAAGACGGCACGCGCACCGAAATCAAAAGCGGCGTGAGCGAGGGCGAGCAGGTGATTCTTTCCGAAATCAGCGCGGCCGAGCAGGCGCAAAACAGCGAACGCGCCATGATGGGCCCGCCGCGATAAAGCGTGAAAAGGTCGTCTGAAAGCCTTTCAGACGGCCTTGAATCTCTCAAACCATGCTTTATCAGGAAACACCATGAGCTTAATCGAATGTAAAAACATCAACCGCTATTTCGGCAGCGGCGAAAACCGCGTTCATGTTTTGAAAAACGTGAGCCTTTCCATCGAAAAAGGCGATTTTGTCGCCATCATCGGCCAGTCCGGCTCGGGCAAATCCACGCTGATGAACATCTTGGGCTGCCTCGACACCGCCACATCGGGTTCGTATCAGATCGACGGCATCGAAACCTCGAAAATGAATCCCGACGAATTGGCGGGGCTGCGGCGCGAACGCTTCGGCTTTATCTTCCAGCGTTACAACCTCTTGGGCTCGCTGACCGCCCGCGATAACGTCGCCCTGCCCGCCGTGTATATGGGCGCGGCGCACAAAGAGCGTTCCGAACGCGCCGAAAAACTGCTGCACGATTTGGGTTTGCAAAGCAAAGAAAACAACAAACCCAACGAACTCTCCGGCGGCCAGCAGCAGCGCGTGTCCATCGCCCGCGCCCTGATGAACGGCGGCGAAATCATCTTCGCCGACGAACCCACCGGCGCGCTCGACACCGCCAGCGGCAAAAACGTGATGGAAATCATCCACAAGCTGCACGAAGACGGGCACACCGTCATTATGGTAACGCACGACCCCGGTATCGCCGCCAACGCCAACCGCGTGATCGAAATCCGCGACGGCGAAATCATTTCCGACACCGTGAAAAACCCCGACATCCCGCCCAGCAGCGTTGAGCGCGTGAAAGAAAACGCCTCGTGGTCGTTTTATTACGACCAGTTTATGGAAGCCTTCAAAATGTCGGTGCAGGCGATTACCGCGCACAAAATGCGCTCGCTGCTCACCATGCTCGGCATCATCATCGGCATCGCCTCGGTGGTGTCTGTGGTGGCCTTGGGCAACGGCTCGCAGCAGAAAATTTTGGAAGACATCAATTCGATGGGCACGAACACCGTGAGCATTTTCCCCGGTCGCGGCTTCGGCGACCGGCGCAGTGGCCGAATCAAAACACTCACGATTGCCGACGCACAGGCCATCGCCAAACAAGGCTACGTGGCCTCCGTAACCCCGCAAACTTCATCGAGCGGCACACTCACCTACCGCAACACCGACCTCACCGCCATGCTCTACGGCGTGGGCGACCAGTATTTCGACGTGCGCGGCCTCAAACTCGCCTCGGGTCGGCTGTTTGACGAAGACGACATCAAACAGGACGCGCAAGTGGCTGTGGTGGACGACAACGTCAAAACCAAACTCTTCGGCGACGGCGTTGACCCGCTGGGCAAAACCATCCTGTTCAAAAAACGCCCGCTCACCGTGATCGGCGTGCTGCAAAAAGAAGAAAACAACTTCGGCAGCTCCGACTCGCTGATGGTGTGGTCGCCCTACACCACCGTGATGCACCAGATTACCGGCGAAACCTACGCCAGCTCGATTACCGTGAAAATCAAAGACGACGTGAGCAGCCAAGTGGCCGAAAAAAGCCTGACCGAGCTTTTGAAAGCGCGGCACGGCACGGAGGACTTCTTCATGAACAACAGCGACAGCATCAAGCAGATGGTGGAAAAAACCACCGGCACGATGACGCTTTTGATTTCCAGCATCGCCGTGATTTCGCTGGTGGTCGGCGGTATCGGCGTGATGAACATCATGCTCGTGTCCGTAACCGAGCGCACCAAAGAAATCGGCGTGCGCATGGCCATCGGCGCAAGGCGCAGCAACATCTTGCAGCAGTTTCTGATTGAAGCCGTGCTCATCTGCCTCATCGGCGGCCTCATCGGCGTGGGCATTTCGCTGGCTATTGGTGTGTTGTTCAACCAGTTTGTAACCGACTTCCCGATGACCTTCTCCACGCTTTCCATCGTCGGCGCAGTGGTCTGCTCCACCGCCATCGGCGTGGCCTTCGGCTTTATGCCCGCCAACCGCGCCTCCAAACTCAACCCGATCGACGCACTGGCGCAGGATTAAACTTTTTCAGACGGCCTTTTGGGTTTGAATATCAAAAGGCCGTCTGAAACTTAAACGGAATTACATCATGCAAACCAAACCCCTCTTTCAGACGACCTCCGTCCTCATCCTTGCCGCTGTATTGAGCGGCTGCGCCGTGCACAGCACCGAGCAGGCACTCACGCTTGAATCCACGGGCAAAGTGATGTCTGCTGCCGAAGCCGCCGAGCGTTACGACGTAAACGGGAACTGGTGGGAAATCTACCAAAGCCCGCAGCTTAACGCGCTGACCGAGCAGGCTCTGGCCAATAATATCGACCTGAAACAGGCCGCCATCAGCGTCAACAAAGCCCTGTATCAGGCCAATATTCTCGGCGCGGACTTAGTGCCCAAATTCAGCGGCGCACTCAACGCCTCCACCTCGAAAAACCTCAAAACCGGCGATCGCGGCAGCACCTACGGCAGCCAGCTCGGTTTGAGCTACGAGCTGGATTTGTGGCGCAAACTCAGTGCCACCGCCGACGCGCAGGTGTGGGAATATCAGGCCACGCAGCAGGATATGGCCAACACGCGGCTCACGCTGGTGAACAATGTAGCCGACGCTTATTTCAACATCGCCTACCTCAACGAAGCCATGACGCTGGCTGAAAAATCCGTCAGGCAGTATCAGGAAATCGCCCGCATTGCCGACGCAAAATTCCGCCTCGGCCGCGCCGATTCCAGCGAGCCGACGCAGGCGCGCCAATCGCTGCTTTCCGCGCAAAACAGCCTGATTTCGCTGAAAAACAGCCGCGAGGCGCAAATCCAAACCCTGCGCAACCTGCTGAATTTGAAACCAAACGAAACCATCGCCGCCGATCCCGCCGCCTACCGCCTGCCGGGTGTCAAAGGCGTGGATTTGAACGTGCCCATCACCGTATTGGCCAACCGTCCCGATTTGCGCGCCGCCGAATACCGCGTGCAGTCTTCCCTGCAATCGCTCACCGCGCAAAAACGAAGCTGGTATCCGAGCATCACACTGGGCGCGACTTTGAGCACCTCGTCCAACCAAGCCAAAAGCGCGTTCAACGTGCCCATGCTGGGCGGCACGGTGGCGGTCAACCTGCCGTTTCTCAACTGGAACACTTTGAAATGGAACGATAAAACCGCGCAGGCCAATTTCGACAACGCCCGCCTCTCGTTTGAAAAAGCCCTCACCACCGCGCTCAACGAAGTCAACACCAATTATCTGGCCTACCAAAACGCCCAAGCCCAGCTTGCCAACCAAGAGCAGCGTTACACACTCGACCGCAAAAACAGCCGCTACTACCAAGTGCGCTACCAACACGGCAAAAACGAGCTTAAAGACTGGATCTCCGCGCTGAACAGCGAATACGGCACGGCGCAAAACGTGCTGAACCAGCGTTACGAAACCCTGAAATACGAAAACATGGTCTATAAAGCCATGGCGGGGCGTTACACGCCGAAATAAGCCGCGTACGCGGAAAGAAAGGCCGTCTGAAAAAGCATTCGGACGGCCTCTGCCGTTGGGCGGTTGTAGGTCGGATACTTGTATCCGACGTTTTCCCGCAGGGGAAATCCCGTCGTGCGGAATATCGGATACAAGTATCCGACCTACGGCTAAGGCAGGGTGTGCGGCGCAAGCCACGTACGCGGTTTGGGTTTTGGAAAACGCGCGGATGCGTTGTGTGGCAAAGACCGTGTGCGCCGCCTTTGGGCGACACACCTTGCGTCAGATTCGGCATGGGTCAGATGTGAAACAGGCCGTCTGAAAAACAAAGATGTAGGCTGGGCTTCAGCCCGGCAAAATCCGGCAAAATATCGAATAAATAGCGAGTTGTCCGGGCTGATATACGTTTTCAGACGGCCTGTTTGCCGTTCAAGCCAAGCCCGCCGCCAGGCGTGCGACGATTTGCGCCGCGCTGCCGGGGCGGCAGCGGGCGGCGTTTTGTCCCGCCCAAAACGGGGTGAAGTCGAACGAGCCCTGCGCTTCGGCGGCGGCGCGCAGGGCGTTGGCGGCGGCACCGGCCAGCGGGAAGGGCAGGGCGGCGGGGTGCATGGCGCGGGTTTCGCGCATGAAGCGGTTGGTGATGCCGCGTGCCGCGCCGCCGCTGAACAGGTTGGTCAGGGCGGTGTCTTCGGGCTGCGCGCTTTGCAGCGCGGCGCGGTGGGCGGGACGGGTGAGGGCTTCGTCGGCCAGCAGGAAGGCCGTGCCCACCTGCACCGCCGCCGCGCCCAAGGCCATGGCCGCGCGGACGGCGGCCGCGTCGGCGATGCCGCCCGCCGCAATCACGGGCAGGCGCACGGCGCGGGTGATGGCCGCCAGCAGGGCGAAGATGCCGCTCTGGCTGTTCCAGTCCTGCGTGAGAAACCAGCCTCGGTGGCCGCCCGCCTCCCAGCCTTGGGCGATAACGGCGTCCGCGCCGCGCGCTTCGAGATAACGCGCTTCGGCCACGGTGGTCGCGCTGGCCCAAACTTCCGCGCCGGTCTGTTTTACCCGCGCTAGCGCGGCATCGTCGGGCAGGCCGAAATGGAAGCTGACGACGCTCGGGCGGTAGCGTTCCACCAGATGCAGGGCGGTTTCGTCGAACGGTTGCCGTCCGCTGCCGGCGGGGATGTTGTCTGCGTTCAAACCGAATTCGTCGAAAAACGGCCGCAGCGCATCGTGCCACGCCTGCCGCTGCGTTTCGTCCGCCTGCGGCGTGCGGTGGGCGAAGAAGTTGGCGTTGTAAGGCCGCCCCTGCGCCTGTGCGTTCATGTCGCGCAGGGCGGCTTCGAGCGCGTCGGGGGCGTAGGCGGCGCAGGCGAGCGAGCCGAGGCCGCCGGCGCGGCACACGGCCAGCGGCAGGGCGGTGTCGTGGGCGAAGGCCATCGGGGCTTGGATAATCGGGTAGGGCAGGGCAGGGAGGACGCGGGACACGGGTTTCTCCTTTTGTTTTGCGTTGTCGGGAGGCGCAGTATAGCAGAGGCCGTCTGAAAAACCGTTGCCGTTTTTGGCTGCGCCGAAGCTGCGTTTTCAGACGGCCTCTGCCGTTGGGTAGGTGTGGCGCAGCTCGGGGCGACACACCTGCCTTGGGTTCGGCACGGGTGGGATGGAACAGGCCGTCTGAAAACGGATGAATGGGTTTTGGCTGCGCTTTCAGACGGCCTGTTGCGCCGCGCAAACCGCCGTGATAATGTTTCCGGCATTTTTCCGCACCCAAAAGGAGCCTGCCATGCAGGAGCAGCAAAAAACCTTCCAAACCGCCGACGGCACCGAACTGTTCTACCGCTACCGCCCCGCCCAAAACGGCAGAGGCGACAAAGCCGTTGTTCTGTTTCATCGCGGCCACGAGCATTCCGGTCGCATGATGTTTGTGGCCGACGAGCTCGGCTTCGACGATTTCGCCTGTTTCGCGTGGGACGCGCGCGGCCACGGCCAAAGCCCCGGCGAGCGCGGCGACAGCCCGAGCATCGGCACCTCTGTCGCCGACGTGGACGACTTCATCCGCCACATCCGTGCCGAATACGGCATCGCGCCGGAAAACATCTGCGTGATTGCCCAAAGCGTCGGCGCGGTGTTGGTGTCGGCCTGGCTGCACGACTACGCGCCGAAAATCCGCTGCGCCGTGCTCGCCTCGCCCGCGTTCAAAGTGAAACTGTATGTTCCCTTCGCCCGCAGCGGCCTGAAACTGATGCAGAAATATCGCGGCAATTTTTTTGTCAACAGCTACGTTAAGGCGCACTACCTCACCCATAACCGCGAACGCCAGCAAAGCTACGACAGCGACCCCTTGATTACCCGCGCCATCTCCGTGCGCATCCTGCTGGGTTTATACGAGGCCGCCGAGCGCGTGGTGGCCGACGCGCAGGCCGTTACCGTGCCGCTACAGCTGTTGATTTCGGGTGACGACTGGGTGGTACACCACAAACCGCAGCACGATTTTTACAACCGCCTCGGCAGCCGCATCAAAGAGCGGCACATCCTCAAAGGCTTTTACCACGACACCCTCGGCGAAAAAAACCGCGAAACCGCATTTAAAGAAATGCGCCGTTTTATCCGCGAACGCTTCGATTCGCCGCTTGAAATTCCCGACCGCACCCAAGACCACCTGTACAGCGAAAGCCGCCGCGAAGCCGACGAACTCGCCTCCCCGCTGCCCGCCCTCTCGCCGCGCGGCCTGTTCTGGCGCGGCTACCGCGCCGCCATCGGCTTGGGCGCGCGCTGGAGCGAAGGGCTGAAAACCGGCCGGGACACCGGCTTCGATTCGGGCAGCACGCTCGATTACGTTTACCGCAACGAGCCGCAGGGCAGCAACGCCTTCGGCCGCATGATCGACAAACACTATCTCAACGCCGTCGGCTGGCGCGGCATCCGCCAGCGCAAAGCCAACATCGCGCTGGCCGTCCAAACCGCCGCGTGCCTCTTGCGCGAAGCAGGCCGCCCCGTGCACGTGCTCGACATCGCCTCCGGCCACGGCCGCTATGTGCTCGACGCGCTCACCGCCGACAACCTGCCCGATTCCGTGCGCCTGCGCGACTATAGCCCGATCAACGTGGAAGCCGGCCGCAAACTGATCGCCGAACGCGGCCTGGCGCACATCACCACCTTCACCGAAACCGACGCATTCAACCGCGCCAACTACCAAAACCTCAGCCCGCGCCCCACGCTGGGCATCGTCTCCGGCCTGCACGAACTGTTTTCCGACAACGGCTTGGTGATGCAGTCGCTCTACGGCTTCGGCGACGCCATCGAAAGCGGCAACTACCTGATTTACACCGGCCAGCCCTGGCACCCACAGCTCGAAATGATCGCCCGCGCCCTCACCAGCCACAAAGCAGGCAGCCCCGACTGGGTGATGCGCCGCCGCAGCCAGCAGGAAACCGACCAGCTTGTTGAAAAAGCCGGTTTCCGCAAAATCCGCCAGTGGATTGACGACGACGGGATTTTCACCGTCAGCCTTGCCGTGAAGGAATAAGCGGCTTTATATATTGAGGCCGTCTGAAAACCGGTTTACCGGTTTTCAGACGGCCTCTTGCCATGTTTAAGGTAGGGTGTGCCGCCCCGAGGCGACGCACACGGTTTCAGAATGCCTGCGCAACAAAAAATGCGTGCGTTACCGGAGCGGCACACTCTGCCTTGAAGCCGTTTTCAGACGGCCTCAAAGCCAACCGCCCCGCCCCGATATAACCGCCCGCGATAAAGCCCGGCGCAAACCGAACTTGAACCGCCCGCGCCAAGCCCCTATCATGCGCCTTTTTTAACATTCCCCACAGGTGAATCAAATGCCCTTAGCCGTCATGTCCGAAAACCGCCTCGCCGACCTGCAGGCCTTCGAGCGCACCATCCTGTCGCAGCAAACCAAAATCGAAGCCTGGTTCCGCAGCAAATGGAAAGACCACGCCCCGCCGTTTTACGGCTCGGTGGACATCCGCAACGCCGGCTACAAAATGGCCTCCATCGACATGAACCTCTTTCCCGGCGGCTTCAACAACCTCAACCCCCAATTCGTCCAACTCGCCGCCCACGCTGCCCAAGACGCGGTGGAGCGCGCCTGCCCGCAGGCCAAATCCGTGCTCATCGTGCCCGAAAATCACACCCGCAACACCTTCTACCTGCAAAACGTCCATGCCCTCAGCACCATCCTGCGCACCGCAGGCTTTGAAGTGCGCCTGGGCAGCCTCAACCCCGAAATCACCGCACCCACGGAATTCACCACCGCCCTGGGCGACGCCATCACCCTCGAACCGCTGCAACGCACGCGCGGCCGCGTCCACCTCGCCGACGGCTTCTCCCCCTGCCTCATCCTGCTCAACAACGACCTCTCCGCCGGCGTGCCCGACATCCTCAAAGACCTTTCCCAAACCGTCCTCCCGCCCCTGCACGGCGGCTGGACCACCCGCCGCAAAACCGCCCACTTCGCCGCCTACGACACCATAGCCGCCGAATTCGCCGCCCTCATCGGCATCGACGAGTGGCAGATCAACCCCTACTTCGAGCAAATCTCCGGCCTCAACTTCCAAGAACGCGAAGGCGAAGACGCACTGGCCGACGCAGTGAACAGAATGCTGCAAAAAATCCAAGCCAAATACAACGAAAAAGGCATCACCGACACCCCCTTCGTCATCGTCAAAGCCGACGCCGGCACCTACGGTATGGGCGTGATGAGCGTCAAATCCGCCGACGAAGTGCGCGGCCTCAACCGCAAAAACCGCAACAAAATGGCCAAAGTCAAAGAAGGGCTGGAAGTGAGCGAAGTCATCGTACAGGAAGGCATCTACACCTACGAAACCCTGCACGGCGCAGTGTCCGAACCCGTGGTGTACATGATCGACCGCTTCGTCGTCGGCGGCTTCTTCCGCGTCCACGAAGGCCGCGCCGCCGACGAAAACCTCAACGCCACCGGCATGTCCTTCGTCCAGCTCAACCACATCATCCCCGTGGCCGAAACCGACGCCGAAGCCTACAACGACGACTGCGGCCGCCGCGTCTTCGAGCAGTGGCAGGAATTGGGCGTGCCGCAAACCAACGCCGCCGACCCCGACTGCGGCTGCAACCGCCTCTACGTCTACGGCGTGATGGCGCGCCTCTCCCTCCTCGCCGCCGCGCTGGAACTCGAATAAACCGCCCCGCAGGCCGCAACAGCGTAAACCCGAAGCAAAAGGCCGTCTGAAAACCCGTTTTACGGTTTTCAGACGGCCTTTTGCTTGTTTCTTAAAACCCTACGGCCTCGGGCAGCTTTCGGTGCGGGGTTTGAGTTTCTGGTATTCGTTGCAGGCGCGGTAGAGGTCGGGGTAGAGGGGGGCGAAGTGGGGCGAGCGGTGGATTTGGCCGACGTAGTACGGCATCGAGGTGGGGTAGTAGCGGTAGAGTTGGCGCATCCAGCGGGCGGCCTGTTCGGGGTCGCCGGTGCGGTATTGGTAGAGGCCGTATTGCGAGGCGGTGGCGTAGGGGCGGTGGCGCAGGGCGCGGCGGGCGGCTTGCTCCGCCCAGGGTTTGATGACGTTGTCGGCGGGCGAGGCGCGGCGGGTGAGGGAGAGCTCGGCGTAGTAGGCCAAGAGCGGCTCTTTGGCGGCGATGGCGCGCAGGCCGTCGATTTTGCGGCTGACGGCCATGTAGTCGTCGTTTTTGTCGATGCGGGAGAATCGGATGAGCTCGTAATAGGTGAAGCCGAGTTTGACGGCTCCGATGGCGATGACGAGGGCGGCGGCGGCGGGCAGCAGGGCGGGTATGCCCCAGGCCGTCTGAAAGGGGCGGCGGCCGGCAGGGGCGGGGGCAATGCCGACCATGACGGCGAAGGGGACGAGGAAATAGACGTACCACAGCGGGTATTCGAGCATGCTGTGGCACAGGCTGACGGCCATCAGGGCGAGGGGGAACATGCGTTCGGCATCGGCAGGCCGTCTGAAATAGGGGATGACCAGCCAGAGGAAGCCGCCGAACACCAACAGCGTGCCGACGATGCCCATTTCGGCCAGAAGCTGCAAGACGATGTTGTGCGAGTGGGTGAAGAGGACGCTGATGCCGTTGGGGCTGTAGCCCTGCGGAAATTCGGCGGCGAGGAAGCCTTGCAGCGAGAAGCTGTCCCAGCCGTGGCCGAACAGGGGGGCGGTGAGGAACACGTGCCAGGCGTCGCGCCATTCCAGGTCGCGGGCGGACATGGCGAACGAGCTGCCGCCGACGCGCTGCAAGGCGGTTTCCACCGGCGCGCCGCCGAGCCAGCCGAGCAGGGTGTTGAGCGAGAGCTGCACCGCCACCACCGCCGCCAGCGAGAAGGCGAAGGCGGCGAACAGGCGGTTGCCCGCTTTGCCCTGCCGCAGCCGCCACAGTACCGCCAAAGCGGCCACCGCCGCCACATACAGCAACATGGTGCGCGAGTTGACCAGCCCCAGCGTGCCTGCCAGATACAAAACCAGCGGCAGGGCGAAGGCAGTGTGCAGCCTGCGGCCGCCCCACAGGTAGGCGGCGGCCACCAGCGCCCACATCAGATAATGCCCCAGATGGTTGCGCTGGCCGAGCTGGCCGGTGATGTTGTTTTTCGCACCGGCGGCCAGATAGCCGGTGAAGTGCGCCGCCCAGCCCAGATACTGCATCACCGCCACCGCCGCCTGCAAACAGCCGCCGACAAGCAGTGCCCAGGCCAGCGCGTCGGCAACTTTTTCCTGCCCCAGCGACAGCACCCAGCCCCGGCACGCCCACAACGTCAGCGCGAGCACGGCAAACGTCCACACCGCCATATCGGACATGCCGAAATAATCCAGCCCCATTACCCGCGCCTGCACATGCCAGAACAGCGCGAGCGCGCAAAAATAAGCCGTGCCGCGCGGCGGCAGTACGTTCAGACGGCCTGCGGCGAAGGTGAGCAGCACAAACAGCAGCGCGAGCAGCAGCGCGCCGCTTTCCAGATAGAAGCCCGGCTGCGGCCCGATGCGCAGGATGGACAGGAAGGGCACGGTGCAAATCAGGCCAAAGGCGGCCAGCAGCAGGGCGAAACCCGCGCGGCTTGCGCCCGGAAATTCAGTGTTCACCGCCTGCTCCTTTCCGCGCGCTGCGCACAAACCACAGGCAGCCGGCGAAATAGCCCGCGCACAAGGCAGCCGCCGCCGCCGCGCACAGGCGCGAGGCCGCCGACACGTCTGCCAGCCGCATCACCGCCTCGGCGAAATACAGCAGAATCAGCATGCACGACCATTGGAAGGTGTACACCCGCCCTTTGAGCACGCCCGAGAGCGGCAGGCACAGCGGCAGGGCTTTCAAAGCCAGCCACGAGCCGCCTTCCCGCAGCGGCGCGAGCCACAGCTCCCAGGCCAGGCACAGCGCAATCAGCGCAATCAGGCAGAACGCCGCCAGATACTGCGGCCGCCGCGCGTCGTTTGGAACATCCATAATCGAAACCGCCTTGTCGGAGGCCGTCTGAAAACTGCGCTTTCAGACGGCCTGTTGGCAAACAAAAAAACAAGCCGCAACAGGCGGCCGCAAAGGGGGCGGATTATAACCGAAAAGGCCGTCTGAAAATCCGCAGGACAGGTTTTGCCCCGCCATTGCATGCGGTCTTGCCGGATAAGGGACAGGCCGTCTGAAAGCGCGGTTTCGTTGTTGGGGTAGGGTGTGTGGCGAAAGCCACGCACGCGGTTGCGGATTTGCGGGGAAACGCGCGGATTTGTTGGGAGGTAGAAACCGCGTGCGTCGCCTCGGGGCGACACACCCTACGTCAGGTTCGGCCTGTGGCGGGCGAAACGCTTACCCCAGTTTCGCGAGCCAGTCGCGCGGTTTCAGATAGTCCTGCAAACGCGCTTCCGCGCTGCCCGCTTCGGGCGCGTAGCCGTATTCGAAACGCACCAAGGGCGGCAGCGACATCAAAATGCTTTCGGTGCGCCCGCCGCTTTGCAGGCCGAAGTGGGTGCCGCGGTCGAACACTAAGTTAAATTCGACGTAGCGGCCGCGGCGGTAGAGTTGGAACTGCCGTTCGCGCTCGCCGTGGGGCGTGTGTTTGCGACGGGCGACGATGGGGCGGTAGGCTGCGGTATAGGCTTCGCCGGTTTGGCGGATAAAGTCGAGACAGGTGGCGAAGTCCCAGCGGTTCAGGTCGTCGAAAAACAGGCCGCCGACGCCGCGCGTTTCGCCTCGGTGCGGCAGGTAGAAATATTCGTCGCACCATTTTTTGTATTCGGCATAAAGGCCGTCTGAAAACCTGTCGCACAGCTTTTTCGCCGTTTGGTGCCAGTGCAGGATGTCTTCGTCAAACGGATAAAACGGCGTGAGGTCGAAGCCGCCACCGAACCACCAAACCGGCTCTTCCCCCTGCGGGCGGGCGCAGAAAAAGCGCACGTTGGCATGGCTGGTCGGCACATAGGGGTTGCGTGGGTGGATAACCAGCGACACGCCCGCCGCTTCAAAGGCCGCGCCCGCCAGCTCGGGGCGGCCTGCGGTGGCGGAGGCGGGCATCACGCCGCCTTTGACGTGGGAGAAGTTGACGCCCGCCTGCTCGAACACCGCGCCTTGTTTGAGCACGCGGCTCTCGCCTGTGCCGAGGCGGCTTTGCCAGTGTTCGCCGAGAAACACCGCGCCGTTTTCCTCCTCGGCTTCCAGCGCGGCGCAGATGTGGTTTTGCAGGGTACGCAATACGTTTAAGACGGCCTGAATATCCATGTTTTTTCCTTTTGTTGCGGTTGGCGGCGGATTATAGCGGAACGGGCGGGCGGTTTGCCTGTATCATCCGCCGCTTTCTCCACGGATACGGAACACGCCATGCCCCTCACCCGCCGCCGCTTCCTCGCCCTCGCCGCCGCGCTGGCCGCAGCCGCCTGCACCAAAACCGCCCGCCATGCCGCCATTTCGCGCGGCAGCACGGTTGTGGCCTTGGGCGACTCGCTCACCTACGGCTACGGTGCGCCGCCCGAAGCCGCCTATCCCGTGCGCCTTGCCGCCATCACGGGCTGGAAGGTCGTCAACGGCGGCGTGTCGGGCGACACTTCCGCGCAGGCTCTGGCGCGTCTGCCCGCGCTGCTCAAACGCGCGCCCAAGCTGGTGTTGCTCGGCATCGGCGGCAACGACTTCCTGCACCGCCTGCCCGAAAGCGACACCCGCCGCCATATCGGCGACACCATCGCCGCCGTGCAGGGCGCGGGCGTGCCGATCGTGCTGATTGCCGAACCGAAACCCGGCCTCGGCGCGCTGGTCGGCAGCCTGTCCGACCATCCGCTGTATGCCGGTTTGGCCGAAAAATACCGCGTGCCGCTGTTTGCCGACGGCTGGTCGCACATCCTGAGCGACGGCGCGCTCAAATCCGATGCCATTCACGCCAACGCCGAGGGTTATGCCCTGTTTGCCGAACGGTTGGCGGCGTTTTTGCAGAAGCAGGGATTTTGGCGCGGCTAAACCTTTCCCAAACCTTTTCAGACGGCCTTTCGGGTAAAATGCCGCGTTTTCACATTGAAGAGGCCGTCTGAAAACCTTTTCAGACGGCCTGAACGAAAGAGCAAACCATGAATCTACACCAAACCGTCGAGCGCGAAGCCGCCGCCGCCTTTGCCGCCGCAGGCATCGCCGGTGCCAATGTCGTGCTCCAACCGGCCAAAAACGCTGATTTCGGCGACTACCAAATCAACGGCGTGATGGGCGCGGCCAAGCAGGCCAAGCAAAATCCGCGCGAGCTGGCGCAAAAGGTAGCCGACGCTCTCGCAGGCAATGCTGTGATTGAAAGCGCACAAGTGGCCGGGCCGGGCTTTATCAACCTGCGTCTGCGCCCCGATTTTCTCGCCGAACACGTTCAGACGGCCTTAAACGACCCGCGCTGCGGCGTGGCGAAAAAAGATACGCCGCAAACCGTGGTTATCGATTATTCCTCGCCCAACCTCGCCAAAGAAATGCACGTCGGCCATTTGCGCTCCAGCATCATCGGCGACAGCATCTCGCGCGTGCTCGAATTTGCGGGCGACACCGTCATCCGCCAAAACCACGTCGGCGACTGGGGCACGCAGTTCGGCATGCTGGTGGCCTATATGGTGGAACAGCAAAAAGACAATGCCGCGTTTGAACTCTCTGATTTGGAACAGTTTTACCGCGCCGCCAAAGTGCGCTTCGACGAAGACGCAGCCTTTGCCGACACCGCGCGCGAGTATGTCGTCAAGCTGCAAGGCGGCGATGAAAACGTGTTGAAACTGTGGCAGCAGTTTGTCGAAATCTCGCTCGGCCACGCACAGGCGGTTTACGACACGCTCGGCCTGAAACTCACGCCGGCCGATGTGGCGGGCGAATCGAAATACAACCCCGAATTGCAAAACACGGTGGACGATTTAGTGCGGCAGGGTTTGGCCGTTGAAGACGACGGCGCGAAAGTCGTGTTTCTCGACGAATTTAAAAACAAAGAAGGCGAACCGGCCGCGTTTATCGTGCAGAAACAAGGCGGCGGCTTCCTTTACGCCTCCACCGACCTGGCCTGTCTGCGCTACCGCGTCGGCACGCTCCACGCCGACCGCCTGCTGTATGTGGTTGACCACCGCCAAGCCCTGCACTTCGAGCAGCTTTTCGCCACCTCGCGCAAAGCAGGCTATCTGCCCGACAGCGTGAAAGCCGAATTTGTCGGCTTCGGCACAATGATGGGCAAAGACGGCCGCCCGTTCAAAACCCGTTCGGGCGACACCGTGAAACTGGTTGATTTGCTTGACGAAGCAGTCGAACGCGCCGCCGCGCTGGTGAAAGAAAAAAATCCCGATTTGGGCGCAGACGACGCGGCAAAAATCGCCCAAACCGTCGGCATCGGCGCGGTGAAATACGCCGATTTGAGCAAAAACCGCACCAGCGATTACATATTCGACTGGGACGCAATGCTCTCGTTTGAAGGCAACACCGCACCCTACCTGCAATACGCCTACACCCGCGTACAAAGCGTGTTCCGCAAAGCGGAAGAATGGGACGCGGCGGCCGATTTGGTCTTGACCGAACCGGCAGAAAAACAGCTTGCGCTCGAACTTCTGAAATTTGAAGACGTATTGCAAAGCGCGGCCGACACCGGCTACCCGCACTATCTGGCCGCCTACCTCTACCAGCTTGCCACCCTGTTTTCGCGCTTCTACGAAGCCTGCCCCATCCTCAAAGCCGAAGGCACAGCACGCAACAGCCGCCTGCAACTGGCAAGGCTCACCGGCAACATCCTGAAACAGGGCTTGGAGCTGTTGGGGATTGAAGTGCTGGAAGTGATGTAAACCGCCCGCTGCAAACAAAAGAGACCGTCTGAAAACCGGTAAAACGGTTTTTCAGACGGCCTCTGTTATGAGGTAGGGTGTCGCCCCAATGCGACGCACGCGTTTTCTGCCGCGCAAGGTGTTGAGACCGTCTGAAAACAGGTAGGTCGGATATTTATGCCCGACATTTCTCAAATTTTCCGCTGTCTGCCGGTCGGGCATAAATGCCCGACCTACGAGAGAGAGGCCGTATGAAACTTTATCCCGTCATTCCCGCGCGGGCGGGAATTTTGTTTGGTGTCCGACAATTCATGAATAAACAAAAAGTTGCCTGATGCCCGACAAGATTCCCGCCTGCGCGGGAATGACGGCGTTTTTTGGTTTGATGACGGCGTTTTTGCTTTCGGCTGCGCCGAAGCCGCGTTTTGACTTTGTTGACGCCACGCTTTCAGACGGCCTCTTGCCGTTGCCGCGCCCTTACGCCCGCTGTGCCAGCACGCGGGCGACGGTGTCGACGACGGCCTGGGTTTGCGGGTCGGCTTCGAGATTGACGGCGTCGCCCGCCTGGCGTGTGCCGAACAGGGTGCGTTGCAGGGTTTCGGGGATGAGGTGGACGGAGAATTCGGTGTCGGACACGTCGCCGACGGTGAGGCTGCATCCGTCCAGTCCGACGAAGCCTTTGGGCAGAATATAGGGGCGCACGGCTGCGGGCAGGGCGAACCACATGGCGGTGTTGTGCGCGCCGCGTTTGATGCGGGTGATGGCGGCGGTGCAGGTGATGTGGCCGCTCATCAGGTGGCCGCCGATTTCGTCGCCGATGCGGGCGGCGCGTTCCAGATTCACCATGTCGCCGGTTTTCAGACGGCCTAAGTTGGTTTTGGCCAGCGTCTCGTCCATCAGGTCGAAGGCCGCCTGCCGCCCGTTTGCGGCGGCGATGGTGAGGCAGCAGCCGTTGTGGGCGACCGACGCGCCGGTTTGCAGGCCGTGCGCCATGTGTTCGGGCAGCTCGACGGTGTGGCGGCGGAAGTCGGGGGCGGGCTGTTCGATGAGGACGACGCGCCCCATGCCTTGTACGATGCCTGTGAACATTGTGGTTTTCCTTGCAGGGGTTGTGGGTTGGCAGATATGGCGGAACAAATTTGCGTAGGGTGGGTCTTGACCCACCGTTTTCATCGGCACCGGTATGGCGGGGCAAGACCCGCTATACATCATGCTGCCCTGTTTTGAGGCCGTCTGAAAATGTTTTTTCAGACGGCCTCAATAGTCGGTTTACGCCTCTTTTTCCGCAGTATTGAAGAAAATCTGACGCTGCGTCAGTGTGTTACCGGATGCGTCGGTGAGCGTGCCTTCGGCCGCGCTGTGTTTGATGACGGCGAGGCTGAGGCGGCCTTCGGGGGTGTCGGCGCAGTTGATGACGGTGCCGGCTTCGGTCAAGTCCTGCAATACGGCCGCGCCCGCTTCGACGCTGCCGCCGAAGAGTACGGCGAGGCCGCGTTTGACCTGGCCGCGATACTGGGCGCGGGCGATGATTTCCTGGCCGGGGTAGCAGCCTTTTTTGAAGTGCACGCCGCCGATGGTGTGCTGGTTGAGCATCTGCGCGACGCAGCTTTCTTTGGTGGCGGCGCAAATCCACGGATAGCCGCTGCGGATTTCGTGCAGTTTCCAGGCGTTTTCGGCGGCGGCGTCGTGCGCGGGCAGGACGGCGGTTTCGCCGGTCAGGAACATGCCGCCGTGCGGCAGGGGGATTTCGATGAGGCCGTCTGAAAGATGAAACGGGAAGCTCAGCTGCGGTTCGGCGGCGGGCTGCGGGACGGTGCCGTCGGGCAGGCGGCCTGCCGCGCCGTGGTTTTCGAGGATTTCAAACGACACTTTGGCGCGCAGCACGAACATGCGCAGGCGTTTGACCACGGCTTCGGCGAGGTCGGAGGCGAGCACCAGCAGGAGTTCGCCGCCGGTGTTGGCAACAATCATATTGGCGATGACGCGGCCTTTGGGAGTGTTGTAGGTGGCGTAGCAGGCTTCGCCTTCGGCGAGGGCTTCGATGTGGTTGGAGAGCTGGCCGTGCAGGAAGGAGGCGCGGTCGTCGCCGGTGGCGCGGATAACGGCGAAAAAGGGCAGAAGCGAGGTGTGCATGGGGAATCCTTGTGGGGGTCGGTGGGCGGAAAGGGCGCGTATTGTAACGCCTGCGGCGGCGGCCTCAAACGGCAGGCCGTCTGAAAAAGGCCGTCCCCGCCTGCGCGGGGATGACGTTTCTGAAAAACGCGGCGGCGCGGCGGTAAGCGGTTTTTCAGACGGCCTTTGCGGGCGTTTTACACGGCGGCGTCGTCGCGCTCGCCGGTGCGGATGCGCACGGCTTCCTCCACCGGCAGGATGAAGATTTTGCCGTCGCCGATTTTGCCGGAGCGGGCGGTTTCGATGATGACGTCCACCGCCTGCTCGACCTGCTCGTCGCGCAAAACCATCTCGATTTTGACTTTGGGCAGGAAATCGACGGCGTATTCCGCGCCGCGATACACTTCGGTGTGGCCTTTCTGGCGGCCGAAGCCTTTGACTTCGGTTACCGTCATGCCGGTGATGCCGATGTCGGTGAGGGCTTCGCGCACGTCGTCGAGTTTGAAGGGCTTGATGATGGCTTCGATTTTTTTCATGGGATACCTGTGATGTTGCGGGTCGGAAACGGGTTTGCCAAAGGCGCGGAAAGTAACACAAAGGCCGGTGCGCTTCAATCGGTATCCGTGGCGCAGAGGCCGTCTGAAAAACGCGCCGGGGTGTGTTGGCATTCAGCCTGCGAAGCGGTTTTTTGACGCGGCAGGCGGGTGTTTTCTGCCAAAGACACCACCGCAAGGCTGATTGCCAACACCTCCTCGGATTGTCTGCATTCTTACACGCGCCCCGCGCCAAGCACCGCGCGGCTTGGCGTATAATGCGCGGCTTTGCCAACCCTGTTTTGAAAGTCCCCCATGTCCGTCGTCCTCCCCCTGCGCGGCACCCGCGCCCTTTCTGATTTCCGTGTTGAAAAACTGCTGCAAAAGGCCGCTGCGCTGGGTTTGCCTGTGGCTCAGTTGTCCAGCGAATTTTGGTATTTTGCCGCGTCCGACGCGCCTTTGGCGGCGGATGATGCGGCGAAACTCGAAGCCTTGATCGACGCGCAGAGCGTGGCCGCGCCGCAGCTTTCAGACGGCCTGAATCTGTTTTTGGTTACGCCGCGTTTGGGCACGGTGTCGCCGTGGGCGTCGAAGGCGACGGACATCGCGCACAACTGCGGCCTCTCGCAAATTACCCGTATCGAGCGCGGCATGGCGGTATGGGTGTCAGGCCGTCTGAACGACGAACAAAAACGCCAATGGGCGTCGCTGCTGCACGACCGCATGACCGAGTCGGTATTGCCCGATTTTCAGGCTGCCGAAAAGCTGTTTGCCCACCCCGAAGCACAAACTTTCGCCACGGTGGACGTATTGGGCGGCGGCCGCGACGCGCTGGTCAAAGCCAATACCGAGCTGGGCTTGGCGCTCTCACCCGACGAGATTGATTATCTGGTGGAAAACTATCGCGCGTTGAACCGCAATCCGTCAGATGTTGAACTGATGATGTTCGCGCAGGCCAACTCGGAGCATTGCCGCCACAAGATTTTCAACGCTGATTTTATTTTGAACGGCGAAGCGCAGGCGAAATCCCTGTTCCGCATGATCCGCGACACCCACGAGGCGCACCCCGAGGGCACGGTGGTGGCCTATAAAGACAATGCGTCGATTATCGAGGGCGCGAAAATCCGGCGTTTTTATCCGCATGCGGCGGAAAATCAGGGCTACCGTTTCGCCGAGGAAGACACGCACATCCTGATGAAAGTGGAAACCCACAACCACCCCACCGCCATCGCGCCTTTTGCCGGCGCGGCCACCGGCGCGGGCGGCGAAATCCGCGATGAGGGCGCAACCGGTCGCGGCGCACGGCCGAAAGCGGGTTTGACCGGCTTTACCGTGTCCAACCTCAATATCCCGGGCTTTGCGCAGCCGTGGGAGCAGCCCTACGGCAAACCCGGCCATCTGGCTTCTGCGCTGGATATTATGATCGACGGCCCCATCGGCGGCGCGGCGTTTAACAACGAATTCGGCCGCCCCAATCTCTTGGGCTATTTCCGCACCTTTGAGCAGGAGTTTGACGGCCAAATGCGCGGCTACCACAAGCCGATTATGATTGCCGGCGGCTTGGGCAACATCCAGGCGCAGCAGACGCATAAAAACGAAATCCCCGAAGGCGCGTTGTTAATCCAACTCGGCGGCCCGGGGATGCTGATTGGTTTGGGCGGCGGCGCGGCTTCTTCGATGGACACCGGCAGCAACGATTCCAGCCTGGATTTCAACTCGGTACAGCGCGGCAACCCCGAAATCGAACGCCGCGCGCAGGAAGTGATCGACCGCTGCTGGCAGCTGGGCGACGCCAATCCGATTATCGCCATTCACGACGTAGGCGCGGGCGGTTTGTCCAACGCCTTCCCCGAATTGGTGAACGACGCAGGGCGCGGCGCGGTGTTTAAGCTGCGCGACGTGCCTCTGGAAGAACACGGTTTAACGCCGCTGCAAATCTGGTGCAACGAAGCGCAGGAGCGTTATGTGTTGTCCGTATTGCCGGAAAATCTCGACACTTTCTCTGCCCTGTGCGAGCGCGAACGCTGCCCGTTTGCCGTAGTCGGCACAGCCACCGACGACGGCCATTTGCAGGTGCGCGACGATTTGTACAGCAACAATCCCGTCGATTTGCCGCTCAACGTGTTGCTCGGCAAACCGCCCAAAACCACGCGCCGCGACGAGACCGTAAGGCCGTCTGAAAACACGAAAACAGGTTTTTCAGGCTGCCAAATCGATTTGAAAGAAGCCGCCTACCGCGTGTTGCGCCTGCCTGCCGTGGCTGCCAAAAACTTCCTGATTACCATTGGCGACCGCAGCGTCGGCGGCCTCACTGCGCGCGACCAGATGGTCGGCCGCTACCAAACGCCGGTGGCCGACTGCGCCGTAACCATGATGGGCTTCGACACCTATCGCGGCGAAGCGATGGCGATGGGTGAAAAACCCGCCGTCGCCCTGTTTGACGCGCCCGCGTCGGGCAGAATGTGCATCGGCGAAGCCATCACCAATCTGGCGGCGGTGAACATCGGCGACATCGGCAACATCAAACTTTCCGCCAACTGGATGGCCGCCTGCGGCAACGCGGGCGAAGATGAAAAACTCTACCGCACCGTGCAGGCCGTGTCCGAAACCTGTCAGGATTTGGGTATCAGCATTCCCGTGGGCAAAGACTCGCTGTCGATGAAAACCGTGTGGCAGGACGATGGCGCGCAAAAATCCGTAACCTCGCCGCTGTCGCTGGTGATTACCGGCTTTGCGCCGGTGGCCGACGTACGCAAAACCGTTACCCCTGAGTTGAAAAATGTAGCCGACAGCGTGTTGCTGTTTATCGATTTGGGCTTCGGCAAAGCCCGCATGGGCGGCTCGGCGCTGGCGCAGGTGTACAACGAAACCGGCGGCGAAGCGCCCGACATCAATAATATAGGCCGTCTGAAAGCGTTTTATGAAGTGATGCAGAAGCTGGTGGCCGAAGACAAACTCTTGGCCTACCACGACCGCAGCGACGGCGGTTTGTTCGCCACGCTCGCGGAAATGGCGTTTGCGGCGCGGGTGGGGCTGGATGTGGACGTGTCCGGCTTTATGCAGGTCAACTCGCTGATCACCAAATGGCCGGACGAAGAAGCCATGCTCCGCTGCCTGTTTAACGAAGAGTTGGGCGCGGTGTTGCAGGTACGCAAAGAAGACGAGGCCGAAATCCACTCCCTCTTCGAGCTCAACCGCGTGGTTACCAATGTCGGCCGTTTTCAGGTAGCCAAGCCCAACGACACAGGCAGCCTGAAAATCAGCTACACCATGCTTACGCCGAAAATGGGCAAAGACGAAAACGGCGAAGACTGCCTGATGGTTGAAAAACGCACCCGCACCGTGTTCAACGAGCCGCTGTTGGATTTGCAAAAAGCCTGGCAGGAAACCTCCCACCAAATCCAGCGCCTGCGCGACAACCCCGAATGCGCCGACAGCGAGTTTGCCCTGTTGGCTGACGACGCGCGCTCCGCCCTGTCTGCCGATTTGACTTTCAACCCGCAAGACGACATCGCCGCGCCGTTTATCCACAGCGGCGCAAAACCGAAAATCGCCGTATTGCGCGAACAGGGCGTCAACGGCCAGGTGGAAATGGCCGCCGCCTTTACCCGCGCGGGCTTCGATGCTTACGACGTGCACATGAGCGACTTGATGGCCGGCCGCGCCAAGCTCGCCGACTTCCAAATGTTCGCCGCCTGCGGCGGATTCAGCTACGGCGACGTACTCGGCGCAGGCGAAGGCTGGGCGAAAACCATCCTGTTCCACCCCGCGCTGCGCGAGCAGTTTGCCGCCTTCTTCGCGCGCCCAGACACCCTCGCGCTGGGCGTGTGCAACGGCTGCCAAATGATGAGCAACCTCGCCGAAATTATCCCCGGCAGCGCAGGCTGGCCGAAGTTCAAACGCAACCGCAGCGAACAGTTTGAAGCCCGTTTGAGCATGGTGGAAGTTGCCAAATCTCCCTCGCTGATTCTGGCCGAAATGCAGGGCAGCCGCCTGCCCGTGGTCGTCAGCCACGGCGAAGGCCGCGCCGATTTCGCCCACTTGGGACGCGACGGCAATTCGGTGTCAGACGGCCTTAACATCGCCCTGCAATACATCGACGGTACCGGCGCCGTTACCCAAACCTACCCGCTCAACCCCAACGGCTCGCCGCAGGGCATCGCCGGCATCACCAACGCCGACGGCCGCATCACCATCATGATGCCCCACCCCGAGCGCGTGTACAAAACCGCGCAAATGAGCTGGCAGCCTGAAAACTGGGGCGAATTGGGCGGCTGGTATCGGATGTTCGCCGCCGCGCGTAAGGTGTTGGGTTAAAACCAAAAAAGGTCGTCTGAAAGAGTTTCAGACGGCCTTTTTGGTCAAACAGCATGGATAAAATCGTTTTAAAACAGAAGTCGTCCGCCTATCTGATCGTGGGCGATATTTTTGAAAGCGTGTGCGCCGCTTTGGCGGTTTGGCTGGCTTGGCCGAACCGCTATGCGGCGGTGCTTGCACTCTGCGCGGCGGCTGCATTGCTGGCCTACCGCATCCGCAACGACGGCCGCACGGTAACGTTAACGCGCACGCAGCTGCGCCGCCAACGCCGTTACGGCAGGGCGCAAATGCTGCCTTTGTCGGATTACAGCGGCGTGGGCGTGGCAGTAACGCGCGTGGGTATGTATCACTTGACCTCGGTGGCGCAAGTGGCACTGATTCCGCACAACAAATTGGCCCAAGCGGCGCTGGTATGGGAAACCGCCTACCGCGACGACATGAAAAGCCCGATTGCCTACCCCGAAGCAGAAACGCTCGCGCAGCAGATTGCAGAGTTTGCAAACTTGGAAAATTACGGGTTGCTCGGCAGGCTTACGAGCGACGGCGACTGGTATTACTTGGCGCACCGCCGCCCCGGCTCGCCCGATTTGTTCGGCGGGTATCACGGCAGTTAGGTTATGACCGCAATCCCGTCCGTAAGAATTTCAGACGGCCTTTTTATTTATCCGGAGACAAAAAATGAAAAAATTCCTCATCGCAGCCGCCGTTTTACTGCCGCTGTTTGCCCACGCAGAAGAAGCGTTCGACAAGAATACCTATAAACGGCTGGCCGCCGAATGCGGCAAAAACAATCTCGAAAGCTGCGTCAAATTCGCCATATGGACGCGCGATGATCTGGAAGCCCCTGCCGATGCCTACGCGCCGCTGAAAAAAGCCTGCGACGGCGGACACATGAAAGGCTGCAATGTCTTGGGCAATCTTTATCTCGACCCCTACGGCGGCTTGGGCGAAGACGGAGACAAAGCCCGTGCGCTGTACCAAAAAGCCTGTCGGGGCGGCTATGCGAACGCCTGTACCAATTTGGAAAAACTGAATCAGGAAAGCGCGCAAAGCAAGCCCGCTTTATCCCGCGAACAGCGTCTGCAAAAACTCCAAACCGCCTGCCTGCACGAAGACGAAGCCGCCTGCCGCGCCCTGCAGGCGGAATCGGAACATTAGCGCGTGTCGGTTTCAGACGACCCGGCATTATACGAAAGGAAGCACATGCCCCTGCAAAACCTGCTCGAACACCGCCGTTCCGTACGCCACTACGCCGACACGCCCATCGATCCCGAAACCGTCCGCCGCTGCCTGAAAATGGCACAGCTTGCGCCCAGCAGCTCGAACATGCAGCTTTACGAGTTCTACCACATCACCGACCCCGCCGTGCTCAAACGGCTCGCCGAAGCCTGCTTCAACCAGCAGGCCGCCGCCACCGCGCAGCAGATGGTGGTGTTCGTTACCCGCCAAGACCTGTTTGCCGAACGCGCCCGCGCCGTACTCGAATTCGAGCGCGGCAACATCCGCCGCAACAGCCCGCCCGAAAAACACGCCAAACGCATTGCCGCAAGCGAGGGCTACTACGGCAAACTGATGCCGTTTCTCTACGCCCGCTGCTTCGGCCTCATCGGCGGCCTGCGCTGGCTGATTTCCCGCAGCATCGGCCTGTTCCGCCCCATGCAGCGCGAAGTTACCGAAGCCGATGTGCGAACCGTGGTACACAAAAGCTGCGCGCTGGCCGCGCAAACCTTTATGCTGGCCATGGCGGAAAACGGCCTCGACACCTGCCCGATGGAAGGGTTGGACAGCCGCCGCGTCAAACGCATTCTCAACCTGCCGCGCGGCGCACAAATCAATATGATCGCCGCCTGCGGCATCCGCAAACAAGGCCACGGCATCTGGGGCGAACGCTTCCGCCTGCCGTTTGACGAAGTGTACCGCCGCATTTGACGACATGAGCGGCAGAGGCCGTCTGAAAACAGTTTTTGGCTGCGCCGAAACTTCGTTTTCAGACGGCCTTTGCCGTTGGGTAGGGTGTCGCCCCGAGGCGACGCACGCGGTTGCGGCCGGTGCATGCGCGGGGCGGCAGGTTGAGTGATACGGCAAAGACCGCGTGCGTGGCAAAGCCACACACCCTACGGCAGGTTCGGCGTAGGCGGTGTAGGTCGGGCATTCATGCCCGACGTTTTGACATTTGCCGTTTGCCGTCGGGCATGAATGCTTGACCTACCTGTCTGCACGATACGTTTTTCAGACGGCCTCTGCCGCTTATGTAGGGTGTGTGGCGCAAGCCACGCACGCGGTTGCGGCCGGTGTATGCGCGGGGCGGCGGGTTGCGTGATACGGCAAAGACTACGGCGGGTTCGGCATGGGCGGGGTAGGTCGGGCATTTATGCCCGACGTTTTGACATTTGCCGTTTGCCGTCGGGCATGAATGCCCGACCTACGCGTCTGCGGGAACGTGAAAGGCCGTCTGAAAACGGTTTTTCAGACGGCCTGTTGCCGCGTTTGCTCCCTTACAAATAATCCTGCGGTTCGGGGCTTTGGCCGAACACGGCGCGGCGGGCTTGGGCGATGCACAGGCGGTTGAACGCCAGGCGGCGGGTTTGGCTGCCGTCGCGGATGTGTACTGTGCCGTGCAGCGGGGCGGCGGCGAGGTGGAAGCTGTGTTTCAGTTCGCGCCAGCGGCTTTGGCGGATGCGGACGGTGGCGAACATGTCGGCGGCGATGCCGACGCCGATGTTGACCAGCTGCGGTGTGGTCTGCACGCAGAAGCTGCGGTCGGAAAACAGACACCGGCCGCCTTGGGGGTAGCGGTAAAGTTCGATGCGCACGGCGTCGGGGCGGGCGAAGGCGGCGCGGAACATGCGCTCGAACAGGGAGGGCTGCATCACGCCTTCGCTCAACATGCCGTAGAGGCCGGCGAGCCAGCCGACGTAGCCGAGGAAGGTGAAGCCGAAGCCGTCCATGATGGCGGCGATGCGTTCGGGGTTGCGGCGGCTGATGAGGCGGACAAACTCGAAGCCGGCTTCGGGCAGGTGCGCGTGCAGGGCGCGGTGCAGGCGGCGGGCGAAGGGGTCGGCGTGGTTGTGCGGGTTGCGCAGGATGCCGAGGAATTTGAGCCGCAGGATGCGCCAGAGAGCTTCGGAGACGGGCTGCGTGTGCGCGGCGGCCAGGCGCAGGCGGGTGCAGGCGTCTTCGTAGCCGCTTTCGTGGCGGTTGAACCAGCTTTCGAGGTTGTATTGCTCGGATGCCTGCGCGGCGCGGGTGAGGGTGTAGAGGTTTTGCGCGGCCAGATTGCCGTTGATGTTGACGCTCTCGCCCCGCGCCTTTGTGGGTGCGGGGGCGGCGAAGAGGGTTTTGTCGAGGCGGTAGACGTTTTGGTTTTGCGGGGCGACCTGCGGGTTGTGGGCATACTGCCGCTGTTCGGTCTGCGCGGTGTAGTGGTGTTCGCGGGTGGGGTTGGCGGTGAGCAGGGCGAAGGGCTTGCCGCCGGCGGGTGATGCGTAGTCGCTGAGGATGAAGGCTTGTCGGGTCATGGGCTGGGCGGCGGGCGGGTAAAGGCGGCATTGTAGCGGCACGGCGGGATTTGCGCTTGGCGGCCGTCTGAAAACGCGGTCGGGCAGGGTGTTGCGCAGCCGCGCATGCGGTTTTTGTTGTTTAAAGGCCGTCTGAAAAACAGGGTTTCGGTGCGGTCAAAACCGTTTTTCAGACGGCCTTTTGTTGCTCCGGTTGTCCGATTGGCAGACTCCCGCAAAGACCGCGTGCGTGGCTGCGCCTCACACCCTACCGAACGGCGGAGGCCGTCTGAAAAAACGTTTTCCCGTTTCTCCAACGCTCAAACGGACGGCTGCCGTTAAAAGACCGCGTGCGTGGCTGCGCCATGCACCCTACGTAAGCGGGAGAGGCCGTCTGAAACCTGTATTGCGTTTTCAGACGGCCTTTTTCAGACGGCCTATGCGTCCAGATGGCTGTTGTCGCGCGCGAGGACGGTGCGTTTGCCGGCGGTGTCGGCGGCGGAGATGATGCCGTCGGCCTCCATTTGTTCGATGAGGTTGGCGGCGCGGTTGTAGCCGATTTTGAGGTGGCGTTGCACGGAGGAGATTGTGGCTTTGCCGGTTTTGACGACGCAGGCGACGGCTTCGTCGTAGAGCGGGTCGCTGCCGCCTTCGTTACTGCGGCCTTCGTTGGCGTTGCTGAACATGTCGTCGCTGCCGACGCCGCCGGTGAGGATGTCTTCGACGTAGGCGGGGTCGCCGAACTGTTTGAGGTATTCGACGACGCCGTGCACTTCGGCATCGGAGGCGAACGCGCCGTGCACGCGCCGGGGGTAGCCGGTGCCCGGCGGCAAAAAGAGCATGTCGCCCTGGCCGAGCAGGTTTTCCGCGCCCATTTGGTCGAGGATGGTGCGGCTGTCGATTTTGCTGGACACTTGGAAGGCGATGCGGGTGGGGATGTTGGCTTTGATCAGGCCGGTGATGACGTCCACGCTGGGGCGTTGGGTGGCCAGAATCAGGTGGATGCCGGCGGCGCGGGCTTTTTGGGTGATGCGGGCGATGAGTTCTTCGATTTTTTTGCCGGCGGTCATCATGAGGTCGGCGAATTCGTCCACGACAACGACGATAAATGGCAGTTTTTCCAGCGGTTCGGGGTTGTCGGGGGTGAGGCTGAACGGGTTGCCGATGCTGCGCCCGCGTCCGGCTTCTTCGCGGATTTTCTGGTTGTAGCCGGCGAGGTTGCGCACGCCCAGATGGCTCATCAGGCGGTAGCGTTTTTCCATTTCGTTGACGCACCAGGCCAGCGCGTTGGCCGCCAGCCGCATGTCGGTTACGACGGGGGCGAGCAGGTGGGGGATGCCTTCGTAGATGGAAAGTTCGAGCATTTTGGGATCGATCATGATCATGCGCACGTCTTCGGGGCGGGCTTTGAACAGCAGCGACAGGATCATGGCGTTCACGCCCACGGATTTGCCCGAGCCGGTGGTACCGGCCACCAGAAGGTGCGGGGCGCGGGCGAGGTCGGTTACCACGGGGTTGCCGGTGATGTCCTGCCCCAGCGCGAGGGTGAGCTTGGATTGGGATTCGGTGAAGGCGGGCGAGGCGAAGATTTCGCTCAGGCGGATCATCTGGCGTTTGGGGTTGGGCAGCTCCAAGCCCATGCAGGTTTTGCCGGGGATGGTTTCGACCACGCGGATGGAGGCCACGCCCAGCGAGCGGGCGAGGTCTTTTTCCAGATTCATCACCGCGTTGCCGCGCACGCCCACGTCGGGCTCGATTTCGTAGCGGGTGATGACCGGGCCGGCGTAGGCTTCGAGCACTTTCACTTTGACGCGGAACTCGGCCAGTTTTTCTTCGATGGTGATGCTGTTTTCCAACAGTTCTTCTTCGGTCTGCTCGGCTTCGGGGTTGTGGCTGGCGGGCAGCAGCAGGCCGGTGTCGGGCAGCGGGTAGCGGCCTTCTTCGTCGAGTTCCACCGGAAAGGCGGGCAGGTTTTCGCCTTCGTAGGCATAGGGGTCGGGCGCGTTTTCCGTTTCGCCCGCTTCGGGGTTTTCAGACGGCCATTCGGGTTCGTTCCACGGCGCGTCCGCCCAGTCGGCTGCCGCGCCGTCTTCCTGCGGCTGCGTTTCTTGCACGTTGGAAACGGCGGCAAAGACGTCGGCGGGGCCGGAATAGGGGTTTTCGTTGTGCGCAAACGCCGTACGGCCGTTTTCAGACGGCCTGTCGTCTTCCCACGGCGGCAGCATCTCGGCGGAGAAGGCGAGGGCGGCGGGCGGGGGCACGTCCACGGCCAGCGGCGGCGTGTCGGGCACGGCGGGCGGCTCGACCACGGTGGCGTCGGGCGGCGGCACGTCGGCGGCGCGGCGCATCCGCGACACGGTGCGGACGGTGCGGGGCAGGGGGCTTTCGGCGGCGCGGGCGCGGCCTTCGGGCGGGTTTTTCACCACTTCGCCGCCGTAGGCCGACACCGGCGCGGCGGCGGGCAGGAAGCTGGCGTGTTCCACGGTGCTGACGCGGCGCAGGCGGCGGGTTTCGGGCGCGCCGCGTCCGGCCAGATTGGCGCGCACTTCCTCTTCGGCGATGATGCGTGGCGGGGTGTGCCGCAGCGTGTCGGCGGTGGGGCGCAGGCGGCGGGAACGCTGGCGCAGCAGGTTGCTGCGGATGTCGCCCTCGTCCATCACCTGCGCAGGCGGCGCGGCGGGGGTAGGCGCAGGGGCGGTTTCTTCTGCGGGAACAGGCGCGGGGGCGGCGGGCGGCGGGGTGTGGAGGCCGTCTGAAAACACGCGGTTGTCGCGCTCGATGCGGCGCAGCTCGGCACGCTCGCGCACACCGGCAAACACGGGGTCGTCAACCGCCACCGGCGCGGGCGCGGGGCGGCGGTTTTGGCGGATGCTTTGCGCGCGTTGCAGCTCTTCCAGGGTGATGATTTGCGTGTCGGGCGCGGGTTTGCGGGTTTCGGCTTCGGGGCTGGTTTTTTCGATAATCGACTCGGCGGGCTCGCGTTTGAAGCGGCCGAGTTCGGCTTCGGTGATCACCGGCGCGTCGGGCGCGGGCGCGTGCGGCGGGGCTTCGGTTTCGGGTTCGCCGCCTTCGCCGTCTTCCGCCGCTTCGCCTTCGTGGGTGCGGGCGAATTCTTCTTCGATGATTTCCTGCACGCTTTTGCGTTTGAAACGGCCGATTTCGTCGGGCGTGATCACCGGCGCGTCGGGGTCGGGGGCGTGCGGCGCGGCTTCGGCGGGGTCGGGGGCGGCGGACGGGTTTTCGTCTGCGGCGGCCTGTTCCGCTTCTCCGGTGCGGGCGAACTCTTCGGCGATGATTTCCTGCACGCTTTGGCGTTTGCTGCGGCTGGTTTCGTCTTCGGTGATGCGTTCGGCGGCGGGTTCGCCATCCGGCCGCGCCGCTGCCGCGCCGCCGTCTTCCGAGACCGTCTGAGAAACGGTTTCTTGTTCTTTTTCAGCCGCTTGTTCGAGTGTTTGGTCGGCATGGGCGGAAAAAATCGGCAGGCTGTCGTGGTTGTCGTGTTCGGGCGGGATTTCGGGTTTGAGGCGGCGGTAGCGTTTGGGCGAGAGCTCGCGCAGCTTTTCCACCGTGCGCTCGTACACGGCACGGCTTTCGTCGGCTTCGCGCGTTTCGGCGCGGCTGCTGTTGAAGTTCGGTTTCGCGCCCCAGACGGTTTTGATGTCCTGCGACGGGCCGTTTTCAGACGACCTGCCGTGTTCGTGGCGGTTGAGATAGCGCAGGTCGCGCTGCCAGATGCGGTCGAGATACAGCCGGAACAGGCAGAGGGCGGCCAGGGCGGCCAGCAGGATGAGGCAGAGGGTGAACCAAAACATGTGTCCGACGCTCCCGTGTGTTAAGAAACGGGCGGCATTTTAACCCGTTTTGACGCGGCCGGAAAACTTCGCCGCGTTTGGTCTATAATGCGAGGCTTTGCCGCAAACGCCGAATAATTATGGACTTCCGAGCCGAATGGTTTTCCCCCGCGCTGCACGGCGCATCCCTCGCCGTGCTGCTGCTTCTGCTGGCCGCCTGCGCCAAGCCCGCCTTCGCCGCGCTGCGGGCGCGGCCGCAGGCGGCGGGCGTGCTGCTGTGTTTTTTCGCCGTGTTCTGGTCGCTGGACGCGGGCGCGGACGGCGGACTCACCGGCGGCCTGCGCTACCACCTGCTCGGCGTGTCGCTCGGCTGCCTGATGCTGGGCGCGCCATCGGTGCTGTGGCTGGCCGCGCTGTTTATGCTGCCGCACCTTTGGCTCGCGGCGGGGCAGGGCGGTTTGGCGGCCTGGCCGCTGGACGTGCTGTTTGCCGTGCTGCCTGCGGCGGCGGTGGCCGAAACGCTGAAATACGCCGTGCGCCGCTTCCTGCCGCCCAATCTGTTCCTCTATATCTTCATCAACGGCTTTTTCGCCGCCGCGCTGGGGATGCTGGCCACGGGCGCGGCCTCGGTCGCCCTGCTCTCGCACACGGCAACCTTCGCCGCCGCCGGTTTGTGGCACCGTGCCTTCCCCGTGTTTTTCCTCTTGGGCTGGGGCGAAGCCTTCCTCAGCGGCCTGTTCGCCGCCGTGTTCGTCGCCTTCAAGCCGCAGCTGCTCGCCTCCTTCGACGACGCGCACTATCTGCGGCACCGCAACAGCATCTGGCCGTCTGAAAGCGAATCATGAACGCGCCGCTGCCTGCTTTTCTGTCTGTGGCCTGCGGCGCGGTGTTGGGCGCGTCCGCCCGCTGGCTGCTGGGCGTGTGGCTCGCTTCCTTTATCCGGCCCGTTCCTTTTTCCACGCTGCTGGCCAACTGGATCGGTGCGCTGCTCATCGGCTTGGCGGCGGGTGTGTCCGAGCTGTTCCCCGGCCTGCCGCCGTATTGGAGGCTGTGGTTTGTAACCGGCCTGCTCGGCAGCCTCACCACTTTTTCCGGCTTTTCGCTGGAAACCGTCGCCATGCTGCAACAGCAACGCTATGCCGCCGCCGCGCTCAATGCCGCGCTGCACCTGGCCGGTTCGCTGTGCCTGACTACGTTCGGGCTGTGGCTGGCGCGGCTGCCGGCGCGGTAAAGCCCGCCGCGCATGGCGTTTCCCGTCCGCCGTTTTTCAGACGGCCTTTCGCCAAACAAAAAGGCCGTCTGAAAAACATCCGCGCCCCGTCTTTACACTCTACCCCCTTGCAACACTAACCGTTTCCATTTATATTCGGTAACATAATTTAATCCTATTTGACAGAACGAATTTCAGCACAGGAACCGCCATGTTTGTCTGCATCTGCAATGCGATTACCGACCATCAAATCAAAGAAACCGTTGCCGCCGGCGCATCCACGTTGGCGGATTTGCAGTCGCAGCTGGGCGTGGCCACCTGCTGCGGCTGCTGCACCGATCTGGCCTCGTCCTTCCTCAGCGCGGCGGGCGGCCAGCAGGGCAACACCGCCGCGCAGGGCATCCGCGTCAGCGGCTGATGTCGGACAATACAGAGGCCGTCTGAAAACCGCAAAACGGGGCTTTCAGACGGCCTCACTTTGTTTTCCCGCCGCGCAAAGCCGTTATAATGCGCCCCTTTTCCCTGTTTCCCCGCCCGCTCCATGATTTATCCCTGGCACGAATACGAATGGCGGCAGATTGCCGCGCAGCGGCAGCGTCTGCCGCACGCCATGCTGTTTGCCGGCAAACGCGGCACCGGCAAAACCGCCTTCGCCCGCCATCTGGCGCAGTCGCTGCTGTGCGAAAACGCCGCCGCCGACGGCGAACCCTGCGGCGTCTGCCCCTCGTGCCACCTGTTTGCGCAAAACAGCCACCCCGACTTCTACGAACTCGCTCCCGAAACCCCCGAAGGCGAAACCGCCGCCCGCAGGCTGCCACAAATCAAAATCGACGCCGTGCGCGAGCTGATCGAACACATCCGCCTCACCGCCGTGCGCGGCGGGCGTCGCGTCGCGCTGGTGCATCCGGCCGAAGCCATGAACGCGCAGGCGGCCAACGGCCTGTTGAAAATCCTCGAAGAGCCGCCGACCGATGTGGTTTTCCTGCTGGTGTCGCACGAGCGCGACCGCCTGCTGCCCACCGTCAAAAGCCGCTGCCGCCAAACCGTGCTGCCCGCCCCCGGCCGCGCCGCCGCGCTGGACTACGTCCGCCGGTACCACCCGCAGCACGCCGAAGAGCTGCTCGCCTTCCACAGCGGCGCGCCGCTGTTTGAAGAAGAGGCCGCCCAAACCGCCCTGCGCGGCGAGTTGTTGCAGTTTTTCGCCGCCCCGCGCCTCATCGCCGCCCTCGACTACGCCGCCGCCTTCGACAAACACAAGCTGCCGCTGGCCGTGTTCCTCGACTGGATGCACAAATGGCTGCTCGACGTCGGCCTCGCGCAGCGGCAGATGTCGCCCCTTTATTACCCCGCCTTCGCCGCCCAGTCGGCCGCCGTCGCACACCGCACCGCCCCCGCCGCCCTGTTCGCCCTCAATACCCGCCTCAACGCCCTTGTCCCTTACGGCCGCCACACATTGAGTGTTAGAATGCAGGCCGAATCCCTACTCACCGAATATCTGCGCTTTTGGCAGAACAAATAGCAAACACAGGAAAACCGAAAATGGCACAATCCAATTCAGACTTCGATTTCAGCCGCCAGACCAACATCCCCATCCCGGGCAAAATGCTCAACCTGCACATCCCCGACCTGCAATCGCTCTACAACTGCTACATCCCCTTCTTCGAGCACGGCGGCCTGTTCGTTACCACCGAAGACAAATTCTCCCTCGGCGACGAAGTGCTGCTCGCCCTCTCGCTGGGCAACAGCCAGGACAAAAAATTCCTGCGCACCAACGTCGGCTGGGTCAACTTCGCCCGCTCCACTCCCGTGCGCCCGCGCGGCATCGGCGTGGCCTTCGGCAAAGACGAAATCTGCATTTCCGTCAAAAACCTGATTGAAAAACAGCTCGGCACCTCCCTCAAAAGCGACCGCCCCACCTTCACCATGTAAATCCGGCAAGAGGCCGTCTGAAAAAGCCCGACCGTTTTTTCAGACGGCCTCTTGCCCATGTCAGACCATGCAGCTCATCGACTCCCACTGCCACCTCAACTTTGAAGACCTCGCCGCACGCCTGCCCGAAGTGCTGGCCAACATGGCCGCAAACCAAGTCGCCCTCGCCCTGGCCGTCAGCGTCAGCCGCGACAGTTTCGAGCAAGTGCACGCCATCGCCGAGGCGCACCCCAACATCTACGCCAGCGTCGGCATCCACCCCGACGACCCCGAAGCCGAAGAATTCACCCTGAACGAACTCACCGAACGCGCCGCCCTGCCCAAAGTGGCCGCCATTGGCGAAACCGGCCTCGACTACCACTGGTGCAAGGGCGAGCTTGCCTGGCAGCACCGCCGCTTCATCACCCACATCGAAGCCGCCAACCAAAGCGGCCTGCCGCTCATCGTCCACACCCGCGAAGCCGCCGACGACACCATGCGCCTGCTGCGCGAACACCGCGCCCACGCCGGCGTCATCCACTGCTTCACCGAAGACACCCGCGTCGCCCGCCTCGCCCTCGATTTGGGCTTCTACATCTCCTTCTCCGGCATCGTAACCTTCAAGAACGCCGCGCAGATACAGGAAGCCGCCCGCTATGTTCCCCTCGATCGGATGCTGGTGGAAACCGACGCCCCCTTCCTCGCCCCCGTGCCCAAACGCGGCAAAACCAACGAACCGGCCTACGTGCGCCACACCGCCGAATTCCTCGCCACCCTGCGCGGCGACACCCTCGAAAACATCGCCGCCGCCACCACCGCAAACTTCTTGCGCCTGTTTGCCAAAATCCCGCAAGAGGCCGTCTGAAAACGCGGCTTCAACTTGCGTAGGGCGTGTTGCTTGTCAACACGCCCTAAATACCACCCGAAGGAGAAAACCATGAAAACCGCCATCGTCGATTACGGCATGGGCAACCTGCACTCCGTGCTCGGCTCGGTGCGCGAAGCCGCCCGCCTCGCCGGCAGCCGCACCCAAATCGTGCTGACCGACAAACCCGAAGAAGTGGCCTCCGCCGACCGCATCGTCTTCCCCGGCCAGGGCGCGATGCCCGACTGCATGGCCGCGCTGAACCGCAGCGGGCTGGGCGAAGCCGTGGCCGACGGCCTGAAAAACAAACCCTTCTTCGGCATCTGCGTCGGCGCGCAGCTCCTGTTCGATTACAGCGAAGAAGGCGGCACCACCGGACTGGGCTGGTTTGCCGGCGATGTCATACGCTTTTCAGACGGCCTCACCGACGCGCACGGAGGCCGTCTGAAAGTGCCGCACATGGGCTGGAACAGCGTGCGCCAAACCCGCCCCCACCCGCTGTTCCGCGACATCCCGCAAAACACCCGCTTCTATTTCGTCCACAGCTACCGTTTCGCGCCGCAGGACGAAACCATCGTGCTGGCCGAGAGCGACTACCCCGCCCCCTTCCCCTGCATCGTCGGCCGCGACAACGTGTTTGCCACCCAGTTCCACACCGAAAAAAGCCACGACGCCGGCCTCATCCTGCTGCGCAACTTTTTGACGTGGCAGGTATAACAATTTGTTTGTATTAAAATAAAAAAACGCCAACCGGCTTGCCGCTTTTCAGAAACGTCATTCCCGCGTAGGCGGGGACGGCCTCCGTCTCTAAGGTAGGGTGTGCCGCTCCAAGGCGGCGCACGCGTTCCCCGCCGCATCACCAATTCCGCCGCCCGCGTCTCCGAAAAACCGCATACGTGGCTGCGCCACACACCCTACGGAAGGTCGACCGATCTCCGCCGCACCATAAAAAAGGCCGTCTGAAAACGCAATACAGGTTTCAGACGGCCTCTGTATATGTAGGTAGGGTGTGCTGCCCCAAGGCGGCGCACGTGTCCTGCGCCGCATCACCAATCCCGCCACCCCGCGCTCCCGAAAAACCGCGTGCGTGGCTGCGTCATACACCCTGCCTGCCGTGCAAATATCAGAGCGGATATTTTCATGTTGTCCCGCCATATTCCTGACCTGACATTTTCCGATGTTCTCTAAACCTTAAAAGTTGAATACCGCCCGTTTTCCTTTACACACGGCCCGTCAAAAAATACTTGCAAATTAATTGTGAGTAATCTCTAATTTGTGTAAAATGCGCTTTACATGCCGCTGTGCATGTATTCAAAAGCCATAACGGCGGCTTTTACCGCCCGAAAAGGCCGTCTGAAAACGCCGTCGCAAAGCGTGCAAACCGTTGTTCGGAAACGTTATCCCCGCGCAGGCGGGGCGGCCTCAATGTCCCGATAGCCAAGGATAAAACCATGCTGCTGATTCCCGCCATCGACCTCAAAGACGGCAAATGCGTGCGCCTGCGCCAGGGCGTGATGGACGATGCCACCGTCTTTTCCGACCGGCCCGCCGAAACCGCGCGCCACTGGCTCGAACAGGGCGCGCGCCGCCTGCATCTGGTGGATTTGAACGGCGCGTTTGCCGGCGAGCCGAAAAACTTTCCCGCCATCAAAGAGATACTCGCGGCCGTCGCGCAACACATCCCCGTGCAGCTCGGCGGCGGCATCCGCAACCTCGCCACCATCGAAAAATACCTCGCGCTGGGGCTGAACGACGTCATCATCGGCACCGCCGCCGTGGACAACCCCGATTTCGTGCGCGAAGCCTGCCGCGAGTTTCCCGGCCGCATCATTGTCGGCCTCGACGCCAAAGACGGCATGGTGGCCGTGGACGGCTGGGCGAAAATCACGCCGCACCGCGCCGCCGATCTGGGGCGGCGTTTCGCCGGCGACGGCGTGAACGGCATCATCTACACCGACATCGGCCGCGACGGCATGATGAAGGGCATCAACACCGAGGCCACCGTCCGGCTGGCGCAGGAAACCGGCCTGCCCGTTACCGCCTCGGGCGGCCTCACCAACCTCGACGACGTGCGCGCCCTCGCCGCCGCCGAACCCCACGGCGTAAGCGGCGCAATCACCGGCCGCGCCATCTACGAGGGCAGTATTGATTTTGCCGAGGCGCAGCGGCTGGCCGACAGCCTCACGCAGCGGTAACACACGGATTTTTACGGGTAAAACACAACGATTTAAGGAAATAGAAAAATGTTGGAAGCATTCGTTTTGGGCTTTTGGATCATCTGGTCGGCCAACCGCGACATCTACGCCCTCTCGGAAAGCCTCGGCTTCATGGTGATCGTCGTCATCATACGCGGCTTCATGACCATGAGCCTGCCGCCGATGGACGGCATCTGGATGGCCGGCATCGCCGTGCAGTGGCTCTACACCGCGCTGGTGCTCACCGCCGTCAACCGCTTATCCAGCAGCTTCGCCGCCACGCTGGCCATCGCCGCCCTCGGCTCGATGGGCTTTTACTGGCTCGGCCAGCCGGAAAACACCAAAGCCGTCCTCTCCCCGTTTATCGGCTGACCCGCCGCCCGCTTGCGGCGGTTTCTTACGGAAACGCAACATGGCACTGGCAAAACGCATCATCCCCTGTTTGGACGTGAAAGACGGCCGCGTGGTCAAAGGCGTGAACTTCCTCGGCCTGCGCGACGCGGGCGACCCCGTCGCCGTGGCCAAACGCTACAACGACGAGGGCGCGGACGAAATCACCTTCCTCGACATCACCGCCTCCTCCGACAACCGCGACACCATCCTGCACGTCATCGAGGAAGTGGCCGAACACGTCTTCATCCCCCTCACCGTCGGCGGCGGCGTGCGCAGCGTGGCCGACATCCGCCGCCTGCTCAACGCCGGCGCGGACAAAGTCAGCATCAACACCGCCGCCGTAACCAAGCCCGAACTCGTCTCCGAAGCCGCCGCCTTTTTCGGCGCGCAGGCCATCGTCGCTGCCGTTGACGCCAAAGCCGTCAATCCCGACAACAGCCGCTGGGAAATCTTCACCCACGGCGGCCGCAAGCCCACCGGCCTCGATGCCGTAGAATGGGCGCGGGAAATGCAGCGGCGCGGCGCGGGCGAAATCCTGCTCACCAGCATGGACAGGGACGGCACGCGCCAGGGCTTCAACCTGCCGCTCACCCGCGCCGTCAGCGAAGCCGTCGGCATCCCCGTCATCGCCTCCGGCGGCGTCGGCAGCGTGCAGCACCTGATCGACGGCATCCAAGAAGGCAAGGCCGACGCCGTGCTGGCCGCCAGCATCTTCCATTTCGGCGAAATCTCCATCCGCCGGGCCAAAGAGGCCATGCGCGAAGCAGGCATCGAAGTGCGGCTGTAAACCCGTTTTTCAGACGGCCTCAAAGCCTGTTGAGGCCGTCTGAAAAATTTTGCGGCCTGCATCATGTCGGGTGTGCCGCCCCGCGACGCACTTGGCGGATAAGCGGCGGCATACGGAACGCCGCAAAGCCTTTCCCCAAAATGTTCCAACCCGTTTTTCAGACGGCCTCAAAGCCTATTGAGGCCGTCTGAAAACGTCTTGCCAACCGCCGCCGTTTGGAAAGCCGCCCACGCTGTGGCAGAATGCCGCCTCTTTCACACACCGCACGGAAACCCCATGAAACTCAAACAAACCGCCGCCTGCCTTTTGGCCGCCGCCGCGCTGGCCGCCTGCGACTCGCAGGCCGACAAAATCGGCAACGCCAGCACCGTCTTCAACCTCCTCGGCAAAAACGACCGCATCGAAATCGAAGGCTTCGACGACGAAGACGTGCAGGGGCTGACCTGCTACCTGTCCTACGCCAAAAAAGGCGGCCTCAAAGAAACCGTCAACCTCGAAGAAGACGCCAGCGACGCCTCCGTCTCCTGCGTGCAGACCGCTCCCGCTGTGCGCTTTTCCGAACGCGCCGTTGCCAAGCCCAAACAGGTGTTCAAACGCAGTTCCAGCCTCGTGTTCAAAAGCATGCAGGTGATGCGCTACTACGACGCCAAGCGCAAAGCCTTCGCCTACATGGTGTACAGCGACAAAGTCATCCAAGGCTCGCCGAAAAACTCCCTCAGCGCGTGGTCGTGCCACAGCGGCGCAACCGCCGCCGACAGCGCGGGCGGGCAGGTTTACGGCGCGTGCGTCATCGCAACCGCGCCGCAGCAATAAACCGTAGGGTCTGTTGACAATCAGCCTTGCGGCGGTGTTTTTGGTAAAAATCCACGTCTGCCGCGTCAAAAATGCCCGCAGGTGTCCAACCTTGCTGCGCTTTTTCCCTTGCATACGTGGATTTTTCCTCAAAAAACCACTCGCAAGCTGAATGTCAACAGACCCTAGATGCCGTCTGAAAACGCATCCCGCGCTTTTCAGACGGCCTCAAACGACAATACGATAACAAGGCTTTCCCATGAACGAAATCATCCTCCGCAATCCCCCTACCGCAGGAAGCGTGGCAACCGACCTGCTCGAAAGCGTCATCGTCATACTCATGATTTGGAGAGTCGGGCCGAACCGCTTGATTTTTCTGCTCGCCCTGTGCGCCGCTGCCGCCCTGCTGCTCTACCGTATCCGCCGTTACGATTACAGTATTGTCATCACGCCCACCTGCGTCCGCAGGCAGCGGCGATACGGCAAAGCCGAAGTGATACCACTGTCCGATTACGAAGGCGTCGGCGTCGACGCAATCCAGCAAACCGGTTACCGGCCGGGGCATCTCGTGCAAACCGCCCTGATTCCGCGCGACAAATTCGCGCCGACGCAAATCGTGTTTGAAACACCCTGCCGCTTCACCCGCCCGCCGCTGCGCCACGAAGCCTCCGAACAGCTCGCACAACAGATTGCCGCGCTCACCGGCCTGAAAAACCACGGCATCCTCGGTATGCTGACCGGCAGCGGCGACTGGTACTACCTCGCCCACCGCCGCCCCGGCGCGCCCGACCTTTTCGGTCTGCACCACGACGAAGCCCCGCCCCAATCAGGCAAATAAGCTATAATCGCGCCTTTTCCACGCCCCCGCTTTTCAGAAAGCCCCAAAGCGTTTTGAGGCCGTCTGAAAACCGGTTTTCCGCCCAAGGACACGCACACTCATGGATTTAAGCTGGCTGGCCGAGCCGCAGACCTGGATAGGTTTCGCCACCCTCCTGCTGCTCGAAGTCGTACTCGGCATCGACAACCTCGTCTTCGTCGCCATACTCGCCAACAAAGTCAAACCCCAAGCCCGCGACAGAGCCCGCCTCACCGGCCTCTCCCTCGCCGTCCTCCTGCGCATCGTCATGCTCGCCTTCATGGCGCACATCATGACCCTCACCGCCCCCTTTATGCATCTGGGCGCGTATGCCGTCTCCGGCAAAGACCTCATCATGCTCGCCGGCGGCCTCTTCCTCCTCTACAAAGCCACCACCGAGCTGCACGAACGCCTCGAAGGCGCGAACCACTTCGCCGTAGCCGACAGCCGCAAAAAACACTCGCCCTTTTGGAGCGTTGTCGCCCAAATCCTCATCCTCGACGCCGTGTTCTCCATCGACTCGGTCATCACCGCCGTGGCCATGGTGGAACACATCGTCGTCGCCATGGCCGCCGTCGTCGTCGCCATGAGCGTCATGATGTGGGCGAGCAAAGCCCTCACCGAATTCGTCGACAAACACCCCACCGTCGTCATGCTCTGCCTCGGCTTTCTGCTGATGATCGGATTCAGCCTCATCGCCGAAGCCTTCCACTTCCACATCCCCAAAGGCTACCTCTACGCCGCCATCGGCTTCTCCATCCTCATCGAAATCTTCAACCAAATCTCCCAGCGCAACACCAAGCGCAAAGATTACAGCGGCAGCTCGTGGCGGCAGCGCACCGCCGAAAACGTGCTCGGCATGATGGGCATCCGCGAAAGCATCCTCGCCGAAACCGACGAAGGCGGCAGCGACAACGGGCATTTTGAAGAAAACGAAAAATCCATGATCCGCAGCGTGCTCACCCTGGCCGAACGCCCCATCCCCGGCGTGATGGTGCCGCGCCGCGACATCGAAAAACTCGACATCTCGCAAAGCCGCGAAGAACAACGCCGCCAGCTGCAAACCACTCCTTATTCCCGTCTGCTCGTCGTCGGCAAAGCCGGCGTGGACGAACCCCTGGGCTACGTCAGCAAAAAAGACCTGCTCAACCAAGTGCTCGACGGCGGCGAAATCAACATCCTCGCCGCCCTGCGCCAGCCGCTCGTTTTGCCCGACAGCACCACCGCCCTCAACGCCATCGAACTCTTCCGCCAAAGCAGCGCGGACTACGCCCTGGTGGTGGACGAATTCGGCGCGGTGCTGGGCATGGTTACCATGAAAGACCTGCTCGAAACCATCGCCGGCGAATTCCCCGAAGAATTCGAGCGCGAAGAAGAAAGCGCGCAGCCCGAAAGCGGCGCGCAGGCCGACAGCCTGATAGTCGAAGGCAGCCTCGAATACGTCGAACTCGCCCCCCAAATCGGCCTGCCGCCGCCGGAAGAAGACGCCCCCTTCCACACCGTGGCCGGACTCATCATGGAAGAGCTGGAAAACCTGCCCGAAGTCGGCGAAAGCGCGGACTACTGCGGCTGGCGGTTTGAAGTGCTGGAAAAAGAAGGCCAGCGCATCGAAAAAGTCCGCATCAGCCGCCTGCCCGAGGAAGGGCAGTAAATCTCACCAAGCTGCCCACATACGCCGTTCTGCAAACAAGAGGCCGTCTGAAAATCCGTAAATCCGGCTTTCAGACGGCCTTTTCCGTTTAGGTAGGGTGTGTGGCGCAGCCACGCACGCGGTTTGGGCTGTTGGGAACAGCGCGGATTTGTTGAAGCAGCAGAGAACGCATGCGTCGCCTCTGGGCGACACACCCTACCTTGGGTTCGGCATAGGTTGATATAGTGAAACAAAATAGAAGCTACCTATCGTAGGCTGTGCTTCAGCCCGGCTAAATCACTATTTTCCTGATATTTTGCCGGGCTGAAGCCCAGCCTACATCGGATACTTTTGATCTGTACCCCACTATATCGGTTTTTCAGACGGCCTCTTTGCCGTTCCGTCGGACGGGTTTACGCGCCGACAATCAGCGGTTTGTCGGTGGAAACAATGATGCCGCCGCCGAGGCAGACATCACCGTCGTACAGCACGGCCGACTGGCCGGGCGTTACCGCCCATTGCGGCATGTCGAAAACGAGTTCGGCGGTGTCCTCATCGAGATAGCGCAACTCGCAAGGCGCGTCGGCCATGCGGTAGCGGGTTTTGCAGGTGTAGCGGCCGGGTTTGGGGCGTTCGGGCAGGGTGAAACTCAAATCGTTCATCACCAGGCTGTTTGTGTAAAGCAGCGGATGGTCGTGCCCCTGCACCACCAAAAGCTCGTTACGCGGCAGGTTTTTGCCGGCCACAAACCACGGCTCGCCCGCGCCGCCGATGCCCAAACCTTTGCGCTGGCCGATGGTGTAAAAGGTCAGCCCCACATGTTCGCCCATGGTTTTGCCCTCGGGCGTGATCATTTTGCCGGGGTTGGTGGGCAGATACTGCTGCAAAAATTCGCGGAACGGGCGTTCGCCGATAAAGCAGATGCCGGTGCTGTCTTTTTTGGCGGCGGTGGGCAGTTTGAACGCTTCGGCAAGGCGGCGCACTTCGGGTTTTTCCAAGCCGCCGAGCGGGAAAACGGCGCGCTCGAGCTGGTGCGGTTTGAGGCGGTAGAGAAAATAGCTTTGGTCTTTGTTGCCGTCTAAGCCTTTGAGCAGGCAGTGGCGGCCGCCGATGATTTCTTTGCGGGCGTAGTGGCCGGTGGCGATCACGTCCGCGCCCTGTTCCAGCGCGTAGTCGAGGAAGCATTTGAACTTGATTTCGGCATTGCACAGCACATCGGGGTTGGGCGTGCGGCCTGCGCTGTATTCTTTGAGAAAATAGGCGAATACCTTGTCTTTATACTGCGCGGCGAAATTGACGATGTCGATGTCGATGCCGATGATGTCGGCCACGGCGATGGCGTCGAAGGAATCTTGTTTGATGCTGCAATATTCGTCGTTGTCGTCGTCTTCCCAGTTTTGCATGAACACGCCGCGCACGCTGTGCCCCTGCTGTTTGAGCAGCGCGGCGGTTACGGAGGAATCGACGCCGCCGGAGAGGCCGACGACGATGTTGTGCTGTGTGTCTGTCATAAAAAAATCCTGCGGTGCGGGATGCCTAGGGTGTGTTGAATGTCAACACACCCTGTGCGGCAAAGCGGCGGATTGTACGTTTTTCAGACGGCCTTTAACAGGCCGTCTGAAAACATGACGGGCGGCATCCGGCTGCCTGCGCCTGTATAATCGCCGCTTTGCGCAAACAGGCCGTCTGAAATGACCGAATCCCGTTTTTCCTTTCTCGAGCGTTATCCCCATTTCCCCGCCGCACTGGCCAAAAAAGCGCGGGAAGCCGAGGCAGACTGTCCCGGGCGTTTCGGCGCGTCGCTCGTCGCCTGCCGCACCGCTGCGGAAAAAATCACCGAATTCCTCCTGATTCAAACCGGCCTGCCCGCCAAAGGCATGATTGCCAACCCGTTTTACAGCCCCGCCAACCCGCGCTCCAAACCCGAATTGGATTTGTCCAAACAGGCCGACCGCCTGTTTGTGCTGCTCAAAGAAGAAATCATCAGCTATCAGGACAAAACCGAACGCTTCGACTTCATCCGCCTCAAAGGCAACGCCGCCGCCCACGAAGACGCGGAAAACCCCTACACCGAAGCCGATGCCGCCGCCGCGCTCGACCACCTCCACGCCCTGTGCCGCCAACTGGCCGAACATTATCCTGCCGCGCAGCCGCCGCGCGCGCCGCGCTGTTTCGCCAATCCCGCTGCCGCGCCGCAGGCGGCCGTGCAGCGTCTGCAAAACCGCGCCGCACCGTACCGCAGCGGTTCGGGTGTGGCCGCAGGCATGGCTATTGCGGCGGTTGTCGTCGGCGTTCTGTTTGCGTTTTACGTTTTGTCCGCCCTTGCCAAAAGGCCGTCTGAAAAACGCGAAACCGCCGCCGCGCCCGCCGCGCCCGCGCCCGAAAGCAACATCCTGCGCTACCCCGACGGCAGCGTCTATCGGGGCGGCATCGCCAACGGCCTGGCCGAAGCCGAAAACGGCAAAATCACCTATCCCGACGGCGGCACATGCGAAGGCCGCTTTTCCGGCGGCAAACTCAACGGCCAAGCCGTCTGCCGCTACGCCGACGGCGGCAGCTATCAGGGCGGCTTTGCCGACGGCCTGCGCAGCGGGCAAGGCAAAATCACCTATCCCGACGGCGTGGTTTACACCGGCGGCTTCTCCGGTGGCGACCCCGACGGGCAGGGCGAAATAACCGCCAGCAACAACCGCTATACCGGCTACGTTTCCCGGGACGGCATCCCCGCCGGTGAAGGCGTACTGATAACGGCCGACGGCGGCTGCGCAGGCCGTTTCACCCGCTCCGATGCCGCCTGCCGTTTTGACGACGGCAGCCGCTACCGTGGCGGGTTTGACGGGAAAAGCCTGAATTTCGCAGGGCAGGGCACCCTTACCAACGCGGAAGGGCGGATTCGTTTCAAGGGCGAATGGCGCGACGGCGAACCGGCAAAAAGCAGCCTCACGGAAGAAGAACGCCTGCGCATACAGGCCGAAGCGGGCGACGCCGAAGCGCAAAACGCCTTGGGCAACCTCTACGCGGAAGGAAAACAGGTTCCCAAAGACGACAAAACCGCCGCGCTGTGGTATTTCAAAGCCGCCAAACAGGGTCTGGCCGCCGCCCAGTACCAGCTCGGCACAATGTACGAACAGGGACGCGGCGTGGGCCGGGACACCGACGCGGCCGCCGCCTGGTATCTCGCCGCCGCCACGCAACACTACGCCCCCGCCGTCGCGCGTTTGAAGGCCACCGCCAAAACCGCACCGCCGGAAAAAAACCGCCCCTCCGGCGGCGACACGCTGGACGAGTTGTTCTGACCCGCACGTATTGCCCGAACGGCAGAGGCCGTCTGAAAAAACGGATTTTGTTTTTTCAGACGGCCTCTTGCCGTTAAGTAGGGTGTGTGGCGCAGCCACGCACGCGGTTTGGATTTTTGGAAAACGCGCGGATTCGTTGGGCGGCAGAGAGCGCGTGCGTCGCCGTGGGGCGACACACCCTACTTCCACGGTCGTCATTCCCGCGCAGGTGGGAATCTTGTTTGATATTCGGCAATATTTTGAATAAACAGGACATTGCCTGCGTTCCGCCAAGATTCCCGCCTGCGCGGGAATGACGGCAGAAGGTTTTTTCAGACGGCCTCTTCGTTTTGCGGCCATAAATCGGGCTGGATGCCGGGTTGTTCGAGGTGGGAGACGCCCAGGCCGATGAGGCGGTAGCCGCCTTCGGTGTCGGGCGGGATGCGGGCGGCGAGTTCGCGGGCGGCGGCGAGGAGGGCGGTGGTGTCGGGCAGGGGGGAGGAGTAGGTGAGGCTGCGGGTGAGGGTGCGGAAGCGGGCGGTTTTGAGTTTGAGGGTTACGCTGCGGGCGCGGCATTGTTTGCGTGCGGCCTGCGCCCAGAGGTCTGCGGCCAGGTGGGGCAGGTGTTGCAGGATGAGGGCGAGGGGCAGGTCTTCGGGCAGGGTGATTTCGGTGGAAATCTGGACGCGCTCGCGTTCGGCTTTGACGGGGCGGTTGTCGATGCCGCGCGCGAGGTCGTAGAGGCGGTAGCCCCATTTGCCGAAGAGGTTGGCCAGTTCGCCGCGTTCCATGCGGCGCAAGTCGCCGGCGGTTTTGAGGCCGAGGCGGTGCATTTTTTGCAGGGTTACTTTGCCGACGCCGGGGATTTTGCCCAGGGGCAGGGCGGCGAGGAAGGCTTCGATTTTCTGCGGGGGCAGGGAAAACTGGCCGTCGGGTTTGTGCCAGTCGGAGGCGATTTTGGCGAGGAATTTGTTGGGGGCGATGCCGGCGGAGGCGGTGAGGCCGGTTTCGGCGAGGATGTCGGCGCGGATGAGGCGGGCAATGTCGCCGGCGTAGGGGTGGTTTTGTTTGTTGCGGGTTACGTCGAGGTAGGCTTCGTCGAGGGAGAGGGGTTCGATGAGGTCGGTGTGCCGCCGGAAGATACCGTGTATTTGTTGGGAGACTTGGCGGTAGAGGGGGAACTGCGGCGGTACGAATACGGCTTGGGGGCAGCGGCGGCGGGCGGCGGCGGCGGACATGGCCGAGTGCAGGCCGAAGCGGCGGGCTTCGTAGGAGGCGGCGCAGACGACGGAGCGCGCTCCTTCCCAGGCGACGACGAGGGGTTGGCCGCGCAGTTCGGGGCGTTCGCGCAGTTCTACGGAGGCGTAGAAGGCGTCCATGTCGATGTGGATGATTTTGCGCTGCTGCATGTTGTGGGGCTTGGCGGTTTCGGTTTTCAGACGGCCTGATTGTGTTGTTTGGCAAGGGCTGTGTGCGCCGCTTTGGGGGTAAGAGGCCGTCTGAAAAGCGGGTTGGGGCTTAGGCGGTGTCGCGTTTGTTGCGCAATGCGGTTTCAGACGGCCTGCGGTTCAGAGGGTGAACGCGCTGCCGTTGTGGGGGTTGGCGGCTTTGGCGGCGGCAAGCAGGGCGGGGAAGTCGAGGCCGTATTGGCCGGCAAGTTTGGCGGCGCGTTTTTTCAGGGTGTCGAAGCGCAGTTCGCGCGGGGTGCGGCAGAAGGCGGTTACGGCGATGTTGCCGTGGGTTTCGGCGGGGATTTGCAGTACGCGGCCTTCAAAGGCGGCGGAGAGTTCGGCGAGGAAGCGGGGGTAGCGTTTGTCGCCGCTCCACCAGTTGGCGGCGAAGATGCCGTTTTCGGAAAGGGCGCGGCGGCAGTCGCGGAAGAATTCGGGGCATACGAGGCTGTCGATGATTTGTTCGCCGTCGAAGCCGTCAACCAGCAGGATGTTGGTGCCGCCGAGCAGGGTTTTGACGTATTGCGCGCCGTCGGCTTCGATGATTTCAAAGTGTTCGCCCTCAAAGGGCAGCTCGAACAGGCTGCGGGCGACGGCGATGACTTGGGGGTTGATTTCGACGACGCTTTGGCGGGTGTCGGGCAGGTGCGCGTCTATCCAGCGGGCGAACGAGCCGCCGCCGAGGCCGATTTGGGTGATGTGTGCGGGCGGGTCGGCAAACAGCAGCCAGCCCATCATGGCGCGGCTGTATGAGAGGACGAGTTCGGCGGGGTCGTCGAGGTTCATTGAGCTTTGGATGGTGTTGCTGCCCAGGTGCAGGGAGCGGATGTTGCCGGATTCGGAGATGCCGACTTCGGGCAGGGTGTTTTGGGCGGCGCGCAGGCGGCGGTAGGGGTGGCGGGGCATTATTCCGCCTCTTCGATCCAGGCCTGCTGCACGGCTTCGAGAATGCGCTCGCCGCAGCGGGCGGGGTCGTCGTCGAACTCGGGTAGGGCGAGAATCATGTCGCGCAGTTGGGTGAAGCGCAGGGTTTTCGGGTCGATGGTGTCGCCGTGCAGGTCGTAGAGTTCTTCGGCGATGCGTTGGGTGTCGGTCCATTTCATGAGGGTGCTCCTTGTGGCGTGGCGGGAAGGGTGGTTGTGTTTCAGACGGCCTTGGGTATCGGCGTTTTGGCCGTTTGCGCCGGAATATGTCTCAATGCCGTCATTCCCACGCAGGCAGGAATCTTGTTGCGGATTGGATATTGGTTTGTTTTTTAAAGCATTATTGAATACTGACCAAGATTCCCGCCTACGCGGGAATGACGTCGGCCGGGGGTGTTTCAGACGGCCTTTTGTCTGTTTAATGATCTTCGCGGGCGTGGTTGATGGTGTATTTGGGGATTTCGACCACCAAGTCTTCATCGGCGACGACGGCCTGGCAGCTCAGGCGCGAGTCGGCTTCCAAGCCCCAGGCCTGGTCGAGCAGGTCTTCTTCGAGTTCGGTCGGCTCTTCCATGCTGTCGAAGCCTTTACGGATAATCACGTGGCAGGTGGTGCAGGCGCAGGATTTTTCGCAGGCGTGGTCGACTTCGATATCGTGATCGAGCAAAACGTCGAGCACGGTTTGGCCCTCGGGGGCGTTTTCGATGACTGCGCCTTCGGGGCAGAGGACGGCGTGTGGCAATACGGTGATTTTGGGCATTGTTGTTTTCTCTTTAATGAAGGTGGTTTGGTTTGTGTTTGATGGTTTCAGACGACCTTGGCGGCTGTTTTTTAAAATATTGCTTACCGTGTGCGTGGCAGACCCGCACACCCTATACGGAGTCGGCAGGCAGAATAATGCCTTTGCTTTTGAGGTTGTCGAGGCATTCTTGCAGATAGTCGTCGTTGTGTTCTGGGTAAATCGGGCTACCGGCGGGCGCGGGGTTGTCGTGTTCGTAGGGCGGCAGGGTTTTGCCGCGATGGCGCGGGTTGAGCCATTGTTGGTCGGGTTTGTAGCCTCGTTTGGCCATTTCCTGCATGATGAGCAGGTGGTAGCGGTAGAGCAGGTAGGGCGGATGGCGGAAAACGTAGTTTACCGTGGCATGCGGCCTGCCCCAGCCCGCGCCGCGCAGGGCGGCGCATTCGCGGTGCTGGCCCAGAAGCTGGGAGTGGGGCAGGCGGGGGATGAGGGTTTCGTGCCAGAGTCTCATATATATTGTGTTGCGTGTGTTTTAACTTCGTTGAAGCTGTGTTTTCAGACGGCCTTTGTTTTAAAACACAAAAGGTCGTCTGAAAGGGGTTGATTCAAATATCGTCGATACTCTGCCCCGCCAGTGCGCGTTGGATGTTGCGGTTCATGCGTTTGGCGGCGAAGTTGTCGGTGCTTGCGCCGAGGGCGGCGGTGGCGGCGCGAATGTCTTCGGCTGTGCCGTTTTTCAGACGGCCTTCGAGGGCGGCGATGTCGTTTCGGATGGCGGCAAGCTCGGTTTCGCCAAGCAGGTCGGCATCGAGTTTGAGCGCGGCGGACACGGCACCGAGCAGGCTTTCGGCTTCGACGGCGGCTTCGGCACGGGCGCGGGCGGCCATGTCGTCTGAAGCCTTGCTCATGCTCTCTTGCAGCATTTTGGTGATGGTTTCGTCGTCGAGGCCGTAGGAGGGTTTGACTTCGATCTGCGCCTGAACGCCGGTAGACTGCTCTTGCGCGGACACGGATAACAGGCCGTCGGCATCGACTTGGAAGGTTACGCGGATACGCGCCGCGCCGGCGGTCATCGGCGGAATGCCGCGCAGGGTGAATTTGGCGAGGCTGCGGCAGTCGGCCACCAGCTCGCGCTCGCCCTGCACGACGTGGACGGTCATGGCGGTTTGGCCGTCTTTGAATGTGGTGAAATCCTGTGCGCGGGCGGTGGGGATGGTGGCATTGCGCGGGATGATTTTTTCGGCCAGACCGCCGTAGGTTTCGAGGCCGAGCGAGAGGGGGATGACATCGAGCAGCAGCCATTCGCCGCCGCTTTTGTTGCCCGCCAGCACATCGGCCTGCATGGCTGCGCCGAGCGCGACGACTTCGTCGGGGTTGAGGTTGTTGAGCGGGGTTTGGCCGAAGAAGGTGGCGACGGCCTGCTGGACGTGCAGCATTCGGGTCGAGCCGCCAACCATAATCACGCCTTTGATGTCGGATTTGGACACGCCCGCGTCTTTCAATGCCTGTTTCACCGGCTCGATGGTTTTTTGCACGAGATGGCGGGTGAGGTCGTGAAATTCTTGACGGGTAACGGTGGCGCGGAACGCTCGGCCGTCTGAAAACGCGGTTTCGATCAGGGCTTCGGGTTCGCGGGTGAGGGTTTCTTTGGCGCGGCGGCAGAGGGCGAGCAGGTGGCTGCCGTCTTGTTCGTTAAGCTGCGAGAGGCCGTGCTGTTCGAGCAGGTGGCAGAACAGGCGTTGGTCGAAATCGTCGCCGCCGAGCGCGCTGTCGCCGTTGGTGGCCTTGACTTGGAACAGCCCTTTGCTCAATTCGAGCACGGATACGTCGAGCGTGCCGCCGCCGAGGTCGTACACGACAAACGTGCCTTCCGAGCCGTTGTCGAGGCCGTAGGCGATGGCGGCGGCGGTAGGCTCGTTGAGCAGGCGCAATACGTTTAATCCGGCCAGTCGCGCCGCGTCTTTGGTGGCCTGGCGTTGCGCGTCATCGAAATAGGCGGGCACGGTAATCACTGCGCCGACGAGTGCGCCGCCCAAACTTTCTTCGGCGCGGGTTTTGAGGGTTTTGAGGATTTCAGACGACACTTCGATGGGCGTTTTGAGGCCGTGGCGGGTGTGAAGCTCGATCACTTGGCCGCTTTGGCCGAAACGGTAGGGCAGGTAGTGCGGCTGCTGCGACAAATCGGCCAGCGTGCGGCCGATCAGGCGTTTGGCCGAGCTGACGGTGTTGAGCGGGTCGGTTTTTTGTTCGGCAAGGGCTTCGTAGCCGACACGGATTTGGTCGTCTGAAAGATAGCGCACGACCGAGGGTAGGGTAACGCGGCCTTGTTCGTCGGGCAGACAGCTTGCGCTGCCGCTTTTGACGGTGGCGACAAGGCTGTTGGTCGTGCCCAAGTCGATGCCGACGGCGAGGCGGTGCTGGTGTGGCGCGGCAGACATGCCGGGTTCGGCGATTTGGAGGAGTGCCATAGTGATGTTGTGTGTGTGGTGGGATAAAAAAAACGGGCGGTCTGTTTTCTTGTTTTCAGACGGCCTCTGCGGATGCGGAAATTTCTTTGGCCAGCTTGTCGAGGAAACGCCCCTGCCGCACCAGTTGCGCGGCTTCTTCGTATTGCCGCGCGGCAAACGCCTGTTGTAGGCTGCGCAGCAATTCCTGTTGCGCGGCGGCGGTTTCTCCGCTTAACGCAGCCAGCGCGGCCCGGTCTTGTTCCGCGCGGGCTTCGGCCAGCGTTTCGCGCCATTCCATCTGCTGCATGAGAAACTCGGGGGCGAAGGAGGTGTGTTCGGGCGCGTCGGCATCGATGCCCTGCTGTTTGAGCAGGTAGGCGGCGCGGTCGGTGGGGTTTTTGAGGGTGCGGTAGGCTTCGTTGACGGTGGCCGACATCATCACGGCCTGTTTCTGCTCGAATGCGGACGCGGCGGCGCAGCGGTCGGGATGGAAACGGGCGGCGAGTGCGCGGTAGCGGGTTTCCAGTTCGGCTTCGTCGAGTGCGAAGCCTTCGGGCAGTTGGAACAAATCGAAGTATTGGCTCATGATTCTTTCTTCTTGCTGTTTCAGACGACCTTTTTTATAATCTGCCACCGTTTAAACGAAAGGAAAAACAATGGCTTCAAAATTTCAGCACAATAAGGGCAAAATCCGCGACAACGCGCTCAAAGCCCTGGTGAGATCCAATCTGTTCCGGCATAAAACACAGCAGAACAAGAAAGGCAAAGGCAGTTACAACAGGCAGGCTGCGAAAAAATGGCGGGACGGTTTTGGCAACTGTCCCGTCTTTTTTTGCGGTTTAAACGTGGAAACTTTCGCCGCAGCCGCATGAGTCTTTGACATTCGGGTTTTCAAATTTGAAACCTTCCTGCAAGCCTTCTTTGGTGTAATCGACCTGAGTGCCGTCGAGATAGACGAGGCTTTTCGGGTCGATAAACACTTTTGCGCCGTGTTCTTCAAATACCAGGTCTTCGGCATTGGGCTCATCGACAAATTCGAGATTGTAGGCCATGCCCGAGCAGCCGCTGGTTTTCACGCCCAAGCGCACGCCGAGACCTTTGCCGCGTTTGGTCAGATAGCTGTTGATGTATTTGGCGGCGTTTTCTGTGATGGTGATCATGTTTTTCTTTTTCCTTTGCTTGGTTTTTCAGACAGCCTTTTCGGATTTTGCCGTTAAAGGCCGTCTGAAACGGTTTGCTTTGCCCATGCGACTGCGGCGGTGATGGCGGCTTTGGCCTGCGGGCTGTTTTTCCAGCAGCTCGAGCCGGTCAGGTTTGCGCCTTGTTGCAGAATGTCGGCGGGATCGGCCGCCGCCAGTTTTGCCGCGTCGTTCAAACCCATTTGCTGCAAGCGTTGCAATACGGTTTTTCCTACGCCTTTTACGGCAAGCAGGCTGCTGATTTGCGCTTCGGTAAAGGGCATGGCGTTTCCTTGCTGTGAAACTTGGTTTCAGATGGCCTTATATCTGCATTTTGGCTCAAAGGCCGTCTGAAAACCTGTTTGCAAGATTAAGGCGTTTACGCGGAAGCGGTTTCTTTTTTCTTGCGGTAGTCGGCCACGGCGGCTTTGACCGCGTCTTCGGCCAGAATCGAGCAGTGAATTTTCACCGGCGGCAGTTCGAGCTCTTCGGCGATTTCGCTGTTTTTGATGGCCAGCGCGTCATCGAGGCTTTTGCCTTTGACCCATTCGGTAATCAGGCTGGACGAGGCGATGGCCGAGCCGCAGCCGTAGGTTTTGAATTTGGCGTCTTCGATGATGCCGGCATCGTTTACCTTGATTTGCAGGCGCATCACGTCGCCGCAGGCCGGTGCGCCGACCATGCCGGTGCCGACGGAATCGTCGCCCTTGTCGAAAGTACCGACGTTGCGGGGGTTTTCATAGTGGTCGATTACTTTATCGCTGTATGCCATGATGTGGTTTCCTTAATGTTTTTGATAGTTTAAGTAGTTTGTTTGCCGATTTTCAGACGGCCTGAAGTTTAGATTTTGCACGCGCCGCCTTCGCAGCCGTCGTCGTTTTCTGAATCGACGCCGCCTTCCACGGTAACGCCGTCAAAATCTTCAAGCAGGTTGTCGAGATTGTCCAAATCTAAATCTTGTTCGTTCATGGATTGCATCCTTGGTTTGAAGGTTGTGGCTTTTCGGTCGTCTGAAAAGGTCTTTATATGGTTTTCAGACGACCTTTTTTGTTTTTAATATGCAGGTTAAGTTGCCAAACCTAACGTTTCGAGTGGTTTAACGGATTTGTTGGGTTTCCCCACATCTGCTGCATTTTTACTTTTAAGATGTAAATATAGATTGGGTATTTAGCGCAATCTAGTTGGTTTATGACTAACTACATCATATTCCCAAAGTTCAACATCTTCAGGGATAAGATGAGAATACCGCTGTAGATAATACTGGGCTAAAGTTTTTTTAAGTTTGGAATTAAAATCTTTTTGCACAAACATTATTTTTCGATATTCACTTGGAGCAAGTAAAAAATAGAACATTGCCTCATTCCAAACAGTCAGTTTTGCACTTGGTACCTTACCACTATCCGTCCATGTATGTGATTTGCATTCAACTAGTATTTTTTTAGTATCGTAATCGCAGCCCAAATCAAAATTATGTTCTTTTTTTACTTCTCCTGCACCAATACTTAATTTGAAGTTTCTCGTTAAATCTAACCTTTCTGCTTGAGCAAAATATTGTTCAGCCCAGACTTCAAATTCTCTACCTACGGATGCATTGGAAGAAGCATTTTTGCGTTGAAACCGTAAATTTTTTTCCATATATATTTCATAAGTTATATGGCTTCGAAACGTGAATACCTGTGTTCACGTTTCATTGCTCTATTTACAAGCCAATTTAATGCGCCGCCCATTCAATCGAGTTCAAATCAATACCGTCTTTGAACATTTCCCACAGCGGCGACAGTTCGCGCAGTTTGCCGATTTTGGATTTGATCAGTTCTGCTGCGAATTGCACTTCTTCTTCGGTGGTCATGCGGCCGAAGGTGATGCGCAGGGATGAGTGTGCCAGTTCGTCATTACGGCCGAGCGCGCGCAGGACGTAGCTGGGTTCGAGTGAGGCGGAGGTGCAGGCGGAGCCGCTGGATACGGCGAGTTCTTTCACCGCCATAATCAGGCTTTCGCCTTCGACGAAGTTGAAGCTGACGTTCAGGTTATTCGGGGCGCGGTGTTCGAGGTCGCCGTTGATATAGACTTCTTCGATGCCTTCGATGCCTTTGAGGAAGATGTCGCGCAGTTTGCGGTAGTGCGCCATGTCTTGCTCGAGTTCTTCTTTGGCGATGCGGAAGGCTTCACCCATGCCGACGATTTGGTGGGTCGGCAGGGTGCCGGAACGGAAACCGCGCTCGTGGCCGCCGCCGTGCATTTGGGCTTCGAGGCGGACGCGGGGTTTGCGGCGGACGTACAGTGCGCCGATACCTTTTGGACCGTATACTTTATGACCGGACATGGACAACAGGTCGATTTTGGCGGCTTCTACGTCAACAGGCACTTTGCCGCAGGCTTGGGCGGCATCGACGTGGAAGATGATTTTGCGTTCGCGGCAGATTTCGCCGATGGCGGGAATGTCTTGCACGACACCGATTTCGTTGTTCACCCACATTACGGAAATCAGGATGGTGTCGTCGCGGATGGCGGCTTTGAGTTCTTCCAAATCGATTAAACCGTTTTCTTGTACGCCGAGGTAGGTTACTTCAAAGCCTTGGCGTTCGAGTTCGCGCATGGTGTCGAGCACGGCTTTGTGTTCGGTTTTGACGGTGATGAGGTGTTTGCCTTTGGTTTTGTAGAAGTTTGCCGCGCCTTTGATGGCGAGGTTGTCGGACTCGGTCGCGCCGCTGGTAAAGATGATTTCTTTGGGGTCGGCGTTGATCAGCGCGGCAATGTCGGCGCGGGCTTTTTCGACGGCTTCTTCTGCTTCCCAGCCGAATGCGTGGCTGTTGGAAGCGGGGTTGCCGAAGGTTTCGGTCAGATAGGGAATCATTTTTTCGGCAACGCGTTTGTCAACGGGGGTTGTGGCGGCGTAGTCGAGATAGACGGGGGTTTTGACGGTCATGGTTTGGTCTTCCTTTTGATGTGTTTGTGTGTCAGTTTATGTAGGTGAGGCTGACGGCCTTGCCGGAATGGTGGTCTTTTTGGCTGAGCACGGTTTCCAAGGTTACGCTGCTGAGGTATTGGTTGATGGTGCGGTTCAGGTTTTCCCACAAATCGTGCGTGAGGCAGGGTGCGCCGTTGTGGCAGTTGGTTTTGCCGCTGCACAGGGTGGCGTCGAGTTTGTCTTCTGCGGCGGTGATGATTTGCGCGATGCTGATGTTGCGCGCGTCGGCGGCCAGAATGTAGCCGCCGCCCGGGCCGCGTATGCTGTCCACCAGGCCGGCGCGGCGCAGTTTGCCGAATAATTGTTCGAGGTAAGACAGGGAGATGTTTTGGCGTTCGCTGATGTCGTTGAGCTTGACCGCGCCTTTTTGCGCGTGCATGGCCAAGTCGAGCATGGCGGTAACGGCGAAGCGTCCTTTGGTAGTCAGTCGCATGGTTTGTGCTGTTATTTTTTTGTCGGGCGGGATTGTGCGATAGTTGAGTGAATCAGTCAAGTATTTGCATCTTTCTTGACAAAAATCAAATAGTAATAGCATTTTAAATGATAAGTGTTTGCGAAATTTGGCCGATTCGGATAAAGTGCGCGGATTCCGCTTATGGAAAAGGCCGTCTGAAAAACAAAAATGCAGGACGGCAACCGAATCCGAACCGACCAACCAAACGAAAGGAAAAGGGCAGATGCGCGATTTAAGCAAAATGACCTGTATCGAAGACCTGCGCCGCGTAGCGAAATTCAAAATGCCGAAGATGTTTTACGACTACATCGACTCCGGCTCGTGGACGCAGCACACCTACCGCGCCAACACCACCGATTTCGCGCCCATCGAATTCCGCCAGCGCGTGCTGGTAAACATGGAAGGGCGTTCGCTGGAAAGCGAAATGATCGGGCAGAAAGTGAAAATGCCGCTGGCCATCGCGCCGACCGGCTTCACCGGCATGGCCTGGGCCGACGGCGAAATCCACGCCGCGCGGGCGGCGGAAAAATTCGGTGTGCCGTTTTCCCTGTCCACCATGTCCATCTGCTCGATTGAAGACGTGGCCGAAAACACCTCCGCGCCGTTCTGGTTCCAGCTTTACGTCATGCGCGACCGAGAATTTATGGAAAACCTGATCAAACGCGCGCAGGATGCCAAATGCTCCGCCCTTATCCTCACCGCCGATTTGCAGGTGCTCGGCCAGCGCCACAAAGACATCAAAAACGGCCTGTCCGCGCCGCCCAAGCCCACCATCATGAACTGCATCAACCTGGCAACCAAATGGGAATGGTGCTGGAACATGCTGCACACCGAGCGCCGCACCTTCCGCAACATCGTCGGCCATGCCAAAAATGTCGGCGATTTGTCCTCGCTCTCGTCTTGGACATCCGAGCAGTTCGACCCGCGCCTGTCGTGGGACGACGTTGCCCGCATCAAAGACCTGTGGGGCGGCAAACTCATCATCAAAGGCATTATGGAACCCGAAGACGCCGAACTGGCCGTCAAACACGGCGCGGACGCGATCGTCGTCTCCAACCACGGCGGCCGCCAGCTCGACGGCGCGCCTTCCACCATCGACGCCCTGCCCGACGTCGTACAGGCCGTGGGCAGCCAAACCGAAGTGTGGCTCGACAGCGGCATCCGCAGCGGCCAAGACATGCTCAAAGCCTGGGCCATGGGCGCGCGCGGCTTCCTCACCGGCCGCGCCTTCCTCTACGGCCTGGGCGCATACGGCGAAGACGGCGTGCGCCGTGCCCTAGAAATCATGTACAACGAAATGGACGTAACCATGGCCTTCACCGGCCACCGCAACCTCTCCGAAGTGGACAAAAACATCTTGGTCGAAGGCACATACCCCCTGCCGCGCCGCTGATTGTCTGCAAATAAAGCGACAAAATGCAAACAGGCCGTCTGAAAACCGATTTTCAGACGGCCTGTCTGTCAAACCACGGCACATTGGGTAAGCTAGTGTAGGGTGTATCGCCCCCGAAGCGGCGCACGCGTTCTCTGCCGCCCAGCAAATTCGTGCCTTTCCCAAAAGCTCAAACCGCGTGCGTGGCTTGCGCCACAGACCCTACCTCAACGGCAGAGGCCGTCTGAAAAACGGAAAACGGTTTTTCAAACGGCCTGTTCCATCCAACCCATACCGAATCCAAAGTAGGGTGTGTCGCCCCGAGGCGACGCACGCGTTCTCTGCCGCTTCAACAAATCCGCGCCTTCCCAGCAACTCAAACCGCGTGCGTGGCTTGCGCCACACACCCTACCTAACGGCAAAGGCCGTCTGAAAACGCCGCAAATACGGTTTTACCCGCACCGAAGCTGTGTTTTAACTTCGTTGAAGCTGCGCTTTCAGACGGCCTAAACATTCAAGAGCCGCTTGGCTTGCCAAGCCCGACGGTTTTGGGAATTTTCGGGAATTGTTGAGTCTGGATTCAAGCTATGCCTGCTTGGTAAACTACGAGCCTATCCGACTGCCGTCATTCCCAACCTCATTCATTAAGGACAAGTCCATGCAGCAATTTCCCATCCGCCTTCCCGCCAAGCGGCTTGCCGTCGGCGGCATAGGCGGCTTCAATATCAATTTGGCGGTTGCCGTTGATTTTACTCTATTGCTGGTGTCCGTCCTCTGCATCGCACAGGCCGCCGCCTTTACCGCCGCACCGCAGCCGCCAAACAGTTTCGGCAGCCTGTTGTTGCTGGCTGCCGTCGGTATAGGACTGACTGCCTATTTCTGCCTCGTCCGCATACCGCAAACCCTGCGCCTGAGCCGCAATGTCCGCGCCATCCTCCAAGCCCTCAACCGCCCCGAAGCGCAGCCGTGGAAGCTGGTCGCCATCCCGTTTTACGTTTCACGCCATACCCGCAGCCAAACCTTTTACGCCTACAACGCCGAAATCGGCGGGCAGACGCAGGAAATCGAATTTTCCGGCAACAGCTTTGAACCCGTGCGCTACCACGGCAACTGCCTCGCGTTCGCCCCGCGCCACGGCGGCGCAGCCGTCCCCATCGATACCGCCCTGCGCACCATACGCGGCCTGACCCGAGCCGAACGGCGCGAAATGATCCGTCAAATTGAAGAGCTGGTTGAAGTCCAAATCCTCTGACAGTCAAGCAGACGCAGCCCAAGGTAGGGTCTGTCGCCCCGAGGTGGCGCACGCGTTCTCTGCCGCCAGCAAATCCGTGCCTTTCCCAAAAGCTCAAACCGCGTGCTACCTTGACAACAGAGGCCGTCTGAAAACCCTTATTCCGTCATTCCCGCGCAGGCGGGAATTTTGTTTGACATTCGGCAATGCTTGAAGAAACAGTCATTTGTGTTAAATCCTGCCAAGATTCCCGCCTGCGCGGGAATGACGGCGGGTCGGGACTTTGCAGGGTGTTGCCCCAAGGCAATGCACGCGGTTTCCGGGTTTGCGGGAAACGTGAGGATTCGTTGTACGTGGCTTGCGCTATTAGTGTCAAAGGCCGTCTGAAAACCGGCCAACATAGTTTTTCAGACGGCCTTCCGTTTCCCCAAAACCAAACACCCGCCCCCTCCAAAAACCGCGTGCGTCGCCCGGGGACGGCACACCCTGCCTCAACGGCAGAGGCCGTCTGAAAAGACAAAATCCGCTTTTCAGGCGGCCTCTGCCGCACGCCGCAGCGCACACTGCACAAAACGTTTTTTTATGTTAAAGTGCCGCTTTAAAAAACAATACAGACGCAGGGCGGCGTGCCGCTTTTTTTGTGCGTCGCAAACACCACCATGCAGTCTTGGCAACTTCCCGAATACGTCGCCGACATCCTGCCCACCGGGGCGCGGCAGCTTGAAAGCGCGAAAGAAAAAATCCTCGCCCTGTTCCGCTCGCACGGCTACGAGCTTGTGCATCCGCCGCTGCTCGAATACAGCGATTCCCTGCTCACCCACATCGATTCCGGCCTTTCCCTCAAAACCATCCGCATCGCCGACCAGCTCAGCGGCCGCCAGCTCGGCATCCGTGCCGACATCACGCCGCAGGTCGCCCGCATCGACGCGCATCTGTTGTCGGCCAACGACGGCATCAACCGCCTGTGCTACGCCGGCCCGGTGCTGCACGCCCGCCCCGAAGGCTTTTTGAGCACGCGCGAACCCTTGCAGGTGGGCGCGGAATTTTACGGCTACGCGGGCGTGGCGGCCGACATCGAAACCGTCGGCCTGATGCTCGACAGCCTCGCGGTGGCCGACTTCGGCGGCATCCTGCTCTCGCTCGGCCACATCGGCGTGTTCCGCGCGCTGGCCGCCGCCGCCGAGCTGGACGCGGCGCAGTCGGCCGCGCTGCTGGCCATGATGCAGGACAAGGACACCGCCGCCGTGCGCGTCCAAACCGAAGCATGGGGGCTGGACGGCATGTGGCGCAAAGCCTTCGCCCTGCTGCCCGCGCTCTACGGCGGGCGCGAAGTGCTGGCGGCGGCTCGGGAAAAACTGCCCGAACTCTCCGTCGTCGGCCGCGCCTTGGACGAAATCGAAGCCGTCTGCGCCGCCTTCCCGCAGCAGGACGTGCACATCGACCTGTCCGAATTGCGCGTAGACAACTACCACACCGGCCTGCTTTACGCCGCCTACGCCGCCGACGGCCACGACGCGCTGGCGCGCGGCGGGCGGTATGACGGGCTGGGCGGCTGTTTCGGCCGCGCCCGCCCGGCCACGGGGTTCAGCTTCGATTTGCGCAAATTCCTCGGCAGGCTGCCGCAGCACGAACGCCGCCCCGCCATCGCCGTGGATGCGGCGGATATGGCCGAAGCCGCCGAAGCCGTTGCCGCGCTGCGTGCGGCGGGCGAGGCGGTGGCGGTCGATTACGGCGTTCCTTCCAACAGCACCGTCGGCAGCACGCGCCGCCTGCGCAAACAGGACGGCGCGTGGGTGGTAACGGAGCAGCCTTGAACTGCGTTTCGCGTTTTCAGACGGCCTCATTGCCTCATTGCATACAGAGACCGTCTGAAAACGCGGTTTCGATGAAACCGGAGCAGCAGGGCAGGGTGGCTGTCTGCGCGAACGGGCATCGCGCCCCGCAAGAAGCCTTTGCAGACAAGGTTTTTCAGGCGGCCTCATCACAATACAATACAGAGGCCGTCTGAAAACACGGTTTTAAGGATGAAAGGCGCGGAGGCCGCCTGAAAAAGCGTCCGCCGCGCAACGCACCGTACAATATATGCAACGCCCGCCCGACACACTCGGGCGGCCGCCGTTTTTTCCATTCAGCAAACAGGTAGAACCAATATGGCACAAAACGTAGTAGTGATCGGCTCCCAATGGGGCGACGAAGGCAAAGGCAAAATTGTGGACTGGCTGGCCGAACAGACCAGCGGCGTGGTGCGCTTCCAGGGCGGCCACAACGCGGGGCACACGCTGGTGGTCGGCGGCAGGAAAACCATCCTGCGCCTGATACCCAGCGGCATCCTGCACGAAAAACTCGACTGCTACATCGGCTCGGGCGTGGTGGTTTCCCCCGAAGCCCTGTTGGGCGAAATCGACGAACTCACCGCCGCCGGCGTGAAAAACGTGGAAGGCCGTCTGAAAATCGCCCCCACCGCCACCCTCATCCTGCCCTACCACATCGCCCTCGACCAGGCGCGCGAAGCGAGCCGGGGCGCGCAGAAAATCGGCACCACCGGACGCGGCATCGGCCCGGCCTACGAAGACAAAGTCGCCCGCCGCGCCGTGCGCGTGGTGGATCTGTTCGACGCGGGCAGTCTGGCGGGAAAAGTCCGCGCCAACGTGGAGCTGTACAACGTCCAACTGCAACACCTGCACAATGCGCCGCCCGTGTCCTTCGACGAAATCATGGCCAAAATCGAAGGCTTCAAAGCCCGCGTGCTGCCGATGGTGCACGACGTCGCCCGCACGCTCTACGAGAAAAACGCGCGCGGCGAGCGATTGCTGTTTGAAGGCGCGCAGGGTACGCTGCTGGACATCGACTACGGCACTTACCCCTTCGTAACCTCGTCCAACTGCTCCGCCGGTGCGGCCGCAGCTGGCGCGGGCGTGCCGCCGCACATGCTCGACTATGTGCTGGGCATCGTCAAAGCCTACACCACCCGCGTCGGCTCGGGCCCCTTCCCCACTGAGCTGTTCGACGACGTCGGCGCGGGGCTGGCCGAGCGCGGCAACGAGTTCGGCTCGGTAACAGGCCGCCCGCGCCGCTGCGGCTGGTTCGACGCCGCCGCGCTCAAGCGCTCCATCCAAATCAACGGCATCACCGGCATGTGCATCACCAAACTCGACGTGATGGACGGCATGAAGGAAATCAAAATCTGCACCGGCTACGAGTTTGAAGGCAGACACACCGACATCCTGCCATTCGGCGCGGACGCGGTGGCCAAATGCACGCCCGTTTACGAAACCCTGCCCGGCTGGGCGGAATCCACCTTCGGCGCGCAAAGCTACGACGCGCTGCCGGAAAACGCCCGCCGTTATTTGAAACGCATCGAAGAAGTGTGCGGCGCGCCCGTCGCCATCATCTCCACCGGCCCCGACCGCGAGCAGACCATCCTGCTGCAACACCCCTTCGCCTGATTTTCCGGGTGAAACCCGCGTAAAAAAGGCACCGGAGGCCGTCTGAAAAGCCGTTTCCCGCTTTTCAGACGGCCTCCGCATAACAAAGAAGGCCGTCTGAAAATCCGTTTGGCTGCCGCCAAAGCATCTTGGCCGCACGGCTGCGCTGCCAAACCGGACAACTGCCCCGCTATGCCTGCGTTTTGCACTTTTCAGACGGCCTCTCTGCATACAAAGGCAAAGGCTGTCCAGACAACACCGAACGCAATCAAACCAAACCGCATCCGCCGCCATGAAAAACCAAGAATCCGCCCGCTGGCTCAGCGTGTTCGCCCTCACCTGCGCCGCCTTCATCTTCAACACCACCGAATTCATCCCCATCGCCCTGTTGAGCGACATCGGCGCAGGCTTCGCCATGAGCCCCGCCGACACCGGCATCATGCTCACCGTTTATGCCTGGGTGGTCGCCCTCATGTCCCTGCCGCTGATGCTCGCCACCCGCAATACCGAACGGCGCAGCCTGCTGCTGGGCATCTTTGCCGTGTTCGCCGCCGGCCACGTCGTGTCCTATTTCGCGCAAAGTTTCGCCATGCTGCTGGCCGGACGCGTCGCCATCGCCCTTACCCACGCCCTGTTTTGGTCGATCACCGCCGCGCTGGCCGTGCGCATCGCCCCCAAAGGCAAAGGCAACCAGGCACTCGGCCTGCTCAGCACCGGCACCGTGCTGGCCATGGTGCTCGGCATCCCGCTCGGGCGGCTGGCGGGGCAGACCTACGGCTGGCGGCTCAGCTTCCTGCTTATCGGCATCGCCGCCGCATTCGTCGCCGCCGTGCTGGCCCAAACCCTGCCCAAACTGCCCAGCGTCAACACCGGCTCGCTCGAGAGCCTGCCCGTGCTCGCCAAACGCAAAAGCCTGATGCTGCTCTATGTTTTCACCGTGCTGATGATCACCGCCCACTTTTGCTCATACAGCTACATCGAACCCTTCGCCCTGCAAACCGCCCGCCTGCCGCCGCAGCAGGCCACCTTCCTGCTGCTGGTGTACGGCGCGGCCGGTTTCGCCGGCTCGTATCTGTTCGGCCGCCGCTTCGCCCGCCGCCCCCGCCTGTTTTTCGCCGCCTGCGCCGCCGCCCTGGCCGCCGCCATGTTCCTGCTGCTGCCCCTCTCCGGCTCGCTGTGGCCGCTGGCCGCCCTCTGCTTCGCCTGGGGCGTCGCCATCACCGCCCTCAGCCTCGCCATGCTCTCGCGCGTGCTGCGCTTTGCCGACGACGCCACCGACGTCGCCGCCTCGATTTACTCCTCGCTCTACAACGTCGGCATCGGCGGCGGCGCACTCCTCGGCGGCCTCGCCGCGCAGCACTTCGGCCTGCACAACATCGGCTATACCGGCGGCCTGCTCGCCGCCGCCGCCCTCATCCTCGGCCTGTACCTCGTCCGCCGGCCCGATTTTGCCGACAAATAAACGGCTTATTCAGACGGCCTCCGCCGTTAGGGCAGGGTGTGTCGCCCCAAGGCGGCGCACGCGTTCTCTGCCTGATAAAAACAGCCTGCCAGTCCTCCCAAACCGTATTTTCAGACGGCCTCACCCGCCAACCGACCCGAAAGGACAACACATGAAAACCTACACCGCCGCGCAAATGCGCCAACGCGAACAAGCCGCCGTTGACGCGGGCACAAGTTTCGAGCAACTGATGGAAAACGCCGGCCGCGCCGCCGCCGCCGAGCTGATGCGCCGCCTGAACATCCCCGGCCGTGCCCTGTTTGTCTGCGGCAAAGGCAACAACGGCGGCGACGCGCTGGTAATGGCGCGCATCATGCAGGCGCAGGGCTGGCAGGCCGACATCCTCTTTACCGCCGGCGACACCCTGTCCGAGTTGGCCGAAACCAACCGCCAACGCCTGCGCGGCCTCGACGGCGTGGCGTTTATCGGCACGGACGAGATCGAAGGCCGTCTGAAAAACGGCTACGCCGCCATTATCGACGGCATCTTCGGCACAGGCTTCACCGGCGCGCTGCCCGCCAATCTCGCCGCCCTCTGCCGCCTGCTCAACCAAGCCTCGGGCTACAAAACCGCCCTCGACCTCCCCACCGGCCTCAACTGCGACAGCGGCGAAGCCGACCCCGACACCTTCCGCGCCGACCTCACCTGCACCTTCGCCGCCTGCAAACCCGCCCACCACAGCGCGGCGGGCAAGGCACTGTGCGGCCAAACCGTCTGCCTCGACATCGGCATCGACTGAAAACCGCTACGGAAAAGCAAACAGGCCGTCTGAAAAACGTTTTTCAGACGGCCTTTCTCCCAAACCTCCCGCCGCAGACCAAATTTGCAACAAATCCGGTTAATTATTGTAAGCAATTCATCGCCTTGTTTTAAGTTTCACCCCTTATGAAAGATAATGCGCGCCGCTATCGTTTTATCGGCCGAACCGGCCGTGCCATCTCCAAATTTCCAAAGCTGAAAGAAAGCAAAATATGAAAAACAAACAAAAACTTGCCCTGCTGCCGCTGATGGTGGCCGCCGCCTTCGCCTGCGCCGACGACCAGAACGCGCAGGAAGAGGGCGGGCTGGAAACCGTAACCGTCCGCGCCGACACGAAAAAAGTCCACGCCGCCCGCTCCTACTCCATCGCCAGCGACGGCGATTTGCGCGACCGAGTGAACCTGGGTCTGCTCGGCCGCGCCAATGCCTTCACCGCACCGATTACCGTTGTCAACTACGACGAAAAAGTACTGGAAAACAATGCATCCCGCACGCTGGTGGACACCATCGCCAAAACCGACGCTTCGGTGATGCAGTTCGGCGGCGAGAGCAACACGCTGCAAGGACTGTATGTGCGCGGGCTGCAACTGGACGCCAAGCAGTTCAGTATCAACGGCCTGCCCGGCCTCTATTCCTACTGGCATACGCCCACCGCCAACGTGGCCTCCGCGCAACTGATTAAAGGCGCGTCCAGCTCCACCACCGGCATGGATCCCGAGGGCGCGACCGGTTCTTCCGTCAACATCGAAACCAAAAAAGCGTCCGACGAGGGCAACCGCAAAATCGGCTTGGGCTGGTTCGGCAAAAGCCGCCCGCAGGCTTCATTTGATTTCGGACAGCGTTTCGGCGCGAATAAAGAATGGGGCGTACACTTTGCCGGCAAATACCGCCACGGCAACACCCCGCGCCACGGCTATAAGGAAGACAACCAGGAATTCGGCCTGAACGCCGACTATCGCGGCGAAAAACTGCGCGTGTCCTACGACTTCATGTACAACCACCGCAACACCGAAGGCAGCCGCGCCCGTTTCCAAGACATGCAAAACTACGCCTTCGCCTTCCCCAAAGCACCCGACGGCAAAATCAACCTCGTACCGAGCTGGCAGGAGCAGACCACCCGCACCGTTACCAACATGGCCACCTTCGAGTACGACACCGACTGGAACATGCAGCTCTCCGGCGGTATCGGCTATATGGAATCGAAATACGAAGGCGGCTTCACCCAGCTTCGGATGGTCAACCCGGCCACCGGCCAATATTCCGCAGCAGCCGCCACTCCGTGGGACATTCGTTCGCGCACCACCAGCGGTACGCTCAAAGCGCGTGGTGAATTTGACACCGGCCCGGTCGTACACAATTGGGCAGCCTCGTTCGACTACGTTTCCCGCTCGCGCGACCACAAAAGCGGCCCGCTCAACTTCGGCGACCCGCTGCGCGGCCACACGATTTACGCGCCCGATTTCTCCGGCCTCGCCCCGCGCATCTCATCCGCCACCCGCCAAACCGTCGATATGAAGCAGACCACCCCGAGTATCGCCGTTTCCGACACTTTGGGCTTCAACAACAACACCATCCGCCTCACCTTCGGCGGACGCTACCAGTGGGTGAAACAGGACGACTACCGCACAGGCGACAAAAACAGCAAAAAACGCTTCGGCCCGATGCTGGCCGCCTCGTGGGTGCCCTCACCGGATTTCGTGGTGTACGGCAACTACATGGAAGACCTTGAACCTGGCGAAGTGGACGAAGAGGGCAACGCCTCCAAACCGCGCGTCAGCAAACAAATCGAACTGGGCGTGCGCAAAAACTGGGGCGACATCGTAACCTCTGCGAACATCTACCAAATCACCCGCCCGGGCTACTGGCGCGGCAACACCACACGCAACACCGACTATGCCCGTCTCAAAGCCGCAAGCTTGGCAATGGCCGGCCAGGAACAAGGCAAAGAACGCTATCGCGGCTTGGAACTGAATGCCTATGCCAATCTGCTGAACAAAACCCTGCGCCCCAGCATCGGCATGAGCTTCATCCGCTCCGACCTGATCGATTTTCCCAAATGGGACGACATGCTTGTCGCGCGCGGCCATCAGGTAACCAGCCCCAAATTCATCGCCAAAGCAGGCGTGGAATGGGATACGCCGTTTGCCAAGGGGCTGACGCTCAACGCCAACGTCCAGCACTACGGCAAGTCGTATCAGGATGCAGAACGGAAATACCAACTGCCCTCCTACACACTGGTTGACGTCGGCGCACGCTACAAAACCAAACTCGGCGGCAACACGCTTACCGTCGGCACGGCAGTGGAAAACCTGTTCAACAAAAACTACTGGCAAATCCAGCGAGGCCGCTTCGACCGCAGCTTCGCCGTCGTCGGCATGCCGCGCACTTACTGGCTGAAAGCCGAATTGGAGTTCTAAACCGCCGCCGTTCCGGTTTGCAACAGAAAGGCCGTCTGAAAGCCCGTTTTCAGACGGCCTTTTGCCGCCAAGGCAGGGTGTGTGGCACAAGCCACGCACCCGGTTTCGGGATTTGCGGGATGCGGGCATTTGTTGCAGGGCAGGGAACGCGTGCCGCCGGGACGGAGCACCCTGCGGAGGGCTGGCATAGGGAGGCCGTCTGAAAGCGCAGCATCAACGAAGTGTTGTAGGTCGGATTCTCGAATCTGACATTTTCTCGCAGGATCATTCCGCCGCGTGGGATGTCGGATACAAGTATCCGACCTACGACTACTGGCTGGAAGCCGAATTGGAGTTCTAAATCGCCGCCGTTCCGGTTTGCAACCGAAAGGCCGTCTGAAAAACATACCGGCTGCGCCGCAACCGCGTTTTCAGACGGCCTTTTGCCGCCAAGGCAGGGTGTGTGGCACAAGCCACGTACGCGGTTTCGGTATTTGCGGGATGCGGGCATTTGTTGCAGAACAGGGAGCGCGTGCGCCGCCGGGGCGGCACACCCTGCGGAGGGGCAGGCATAGGAGGCCGTCTGAAAAGTTTTCAGACGGCCTTTTCTCCTTTGACCCGCGCCAAAGGCTACAATGCCACCCTTTTCCAACACACGGACACACCATGATACAAGCCGTTTTATTCGACCTGGACGGCACACTGGCCGACACCGCCCGCGACCTCGGCGGCGCGCTCAACACCCTCCTGCGCCGCCACGGTCTGCCCGAAAAAAGCCCCGCCGACATCCGCCCCCTGGCCGGACAAGGCGCGGGCACGCTGGTTTCCTTCGGCTTCGGCATCGCCGCATCACACCCCGAACACGAAACCCTGCGGCAGCAATACCTGGCCGAATACCAAAGCTGCTCGGGGCGCGACACCGTCCTCTTCCCGCAAACCGCCCCTCTCATCGCCAACCTGCACGCACGCGGCATCCGCTGGGGCATCGTAACCAACAAACACGCCCGCTTCACCGACGCCCTCGTGCCACAGCTCGGCTTCCCCGCGCCGCCCGCCGCCGTCGTCAGCGGCGACACCTGCCCCCAAGCCAAACCCAACCCCCAACCCCTGCTCCACGCCTGTGCCCAACTAAACCTCGCGCCGCACCAATGCCTGTACGTCGGTGACGCCGAACGCGACATACAGGCCGGCCGCAACGCAGGCATGAAAACCATACTGGCCATGTGGGGCTACATCGCCCCCGCCGACCACCCCGAAAACTGGGGCGCCGACTTCACCGCACACCAACCCGCCGAAATCACCGCCTTTCTGGATGCCTGAACGCACCGCAACATAGCCGCTAGCCCACGCAAAGTTGGGAAACATTTGAATCGCTGGGGAAACGTCTTGCGAAAACCTTGCCATCCGGCTGGTTTTTTCGCGCGATGTGCCAACAGGCAAATGTCGGCAGACTATCGCGTAACAGCGCGGAACGGGAAGCGGGCAAGCCGCTGCCGGAAGTGTTTGCGGCAACGTGGAGCGGTGAGTATTGGATATTTCGCAAGCAGGATGTGATTGTGCGGCGGATTTCATTTCTGTCTATGATTGAAGGTGGTTTGAAACGGGAGCATACGATGAAACCAAGCCATTATGATGCACTGCTTACGTTTGCGCGTTTATTGAGCGAAGTGCAATCAGGCGCGCCGAAAATTTCATGGCAAAAAATTACGCCCATTAGCAAAAAAGACCACCAGCAGGCATGAAAACATTTGTTTTACATAATATTTTTTTCGCTTGTTGTGTCGGGATGGGCATTATGGAATTTTAGTGAACAGCGCACCATTACGCTTGGCATGTTGTTTTGGGCGGTATTGCCCGGCTACGCGCTATGGGTGCTGAAAAAGGAATTATCTGATGCCATTCGTATTTTACGCACGTAATCGGCATGGGGCAGTCTGAAAACTTTACGCTCTATTTCATGCCCATCCCCAAAGGCAGATACCGCTATTACCCTAAAAATACGCTGGAAGCGCGTTGCGGCAAATATCTATCTGATTGGCATCGTTTCACGTTGGCAGATTGGCAAGCCCTGCTTCCCGATGCACCCAGCCCCGAAGATTTACAGCGTTTGATTCATGCAATTGGACGGCGGTTGACCAATTAGTTTGAGGCCGTCTGAAAATCCCTTGACGCGGTTTTCAGACGGCCTCTTTTTCGCAAGCCGCAATAAAAAACGGAACAACTTTGATGCTGTTCCGTTTCTTTCTGAAAAGCCTCGTTTACACGTTCACGGCTTCGGCTTTTTCGTTGTATTCCTCAATCTCGTTGAAGTTCATATAACGGTAAATCTCGCTGCCTTTTTCGTTGATGATGCCGATATTGGCCTGATACTCCTCAACGGTGGGGATGCGGCCGAGTTTGGAGCAGATGGCGGCCAGTTCGGCCGAGCCGAGATAGACGAAGGTGTTTTTACCCAGGCGGTTGGGGAAGTTGCGGGTGGAGGTGGACATGACGGTCGCGCCTTCGTGCACCTGCGCCTGATTGCCCATGCACAGCGAGCAGCCGGGCATTTCCATGCGTGCGCCGGCGCGGCCGAGTACGCCGTAGTGGCCTTCGTCGGAGAGCTGGTGCGCGTCCATTTTGGTCGGTGGTGCCATCCACAGGCGCACGGGGATGTCGCTCTTGCCTTCCAAGAGCTTGGAGGCGGCGCGGAAGTGGCCGATGTTGGTCATGCACGAGCCGATGAACACTTCGTCGATTTTGGTGCCGGCGCGTTCGGACATGAAGCACACGTCGTCGGGGTCGTTGGGGCAGGCGATGATCGGCTCTTTGATGTCGTCCATATTGATGTCGATTATGGCGGCGTATTCGGCATCGTGGTCGGCTTCGAGCAGCTGCGGGTCGGCGAGCCATTTTTCCATTGCCCTGATGCGCCGCTCCAGCGTGCGCGCGTCTTGGTAGCCGTCGGCAATCATGTTTTTCATCAACACGATGTTGGACTTCATGTATTCGATGATGGGTTCTTTGTTAAGCTTGACGGTGCAGCCTGCGGCGGAGCGTTCGGCGGACGCGTCGGTCAGCTCGAAGGCCTGTTCGACTTTCAAATCGGGCAGGCCTTCGATTTCGAGGATGCGGCCGGAGAAGATGTTTTTCTTACCGGCTTTGGCGACGGTGAGCAGGCCTTGTTTGATGGCGTACAGCGGAATGGCGTTGACCATGTCGCGCAAGGTTACGCCCGGTTGGAGCTTGCCTGAAAAACGCACGAGTACGGACTCTGGCATATCCAGCGGCATCACGCCCGTTGCGGCGGCAAAGGCCACCAAACCCGAGCCTGCGGGGAAGGAGATGCCGATGGGAAAGCGGGTGTGCGAGTCGCCGCCGGTGCCGACGGTGTCGGGCAGCAGCAGGCGGTTGAGCCACGAGTGGATCACGCCGTCGCCCGGGCGCAGCGATACGCCGCCGCGCGTGGAAATAAAGGCGGGCAGTTCTTTGTGCGTTTTCACGTCAACCGGCTTGGGATAGGCGGCGGTGTGGCAGAACGACTGCATCACCATGTCGGCGGAAAAGCCGAGGCAGGCGAGGTCTTTGAGTTCGTCGCGGGTCATCGGGCCGGTGGTGTCCTGCGAGCCGACGGTGGTCATGCGCGGTTCGCAGTAGGTGCCGGGGCGCACGCCCTGTCCTTCGGGCAGGCCGCAGGCGCGGCCGACCATTTTCTGCGCCAGCGTAAAGCCTGCATTACTCGGCGCGGGGGCTTGAGGCAGCCTGAAAACTTCGGAAGCGGGCAGGCCGAGGGCTTCGCGGGCTTTGGCGGTGAGGCCGCGCCCGATAATCAGATTGATGCGCCCGCCTGCCTGCACTTCGTCGAGCAGTACCGGCGATTTCAATTCAAATTCGGCGACGGTTGCGCCGTTTTTCACGATTTTGCCCTCGTAAGGCAGAATATCGACCACATCGCCCATGTTCAGCGCGGACACATCCACTTCGATTGGCAGCGCGCCCGAGTCTTCCTGCGTGTTGAAGAAAATCGGCGCGATTTTGCCGCCGAGGCACACGCCGCCGTAGCGTTTGTTCGGCACAAAGGGAATATCCAGACCGGTGTGCCAAATCACGGAATTGGTGGCCGATTTGCGCGACGAGCCTGTGCCGACCACATCGCCGACGTAGGCAACGGGATGGCCTTTGGCTTTGAGTTCTTCCAGTAATTTGATCGGCCCGATTTCGCCGGCTTTGTCGGGCGTGATGCCCTCGCGCGGGTTTTTCAGCATCGCCAGCGCGTGCAGCGGAATATCGGGGCGCGACCATGCGTCGGGCGCGGGGGAAAGGTCGTCGGTATTGGTTTCGCCATCGACTTTGAACACGGTTACGGTGATTTTTTCCGGCACTTTTTCGCGGGCGGTAAACCATTCGGCATCCGCCCAAGACTGCAATACCGCCTGCGCGTGGACATTGCCTTTGGCGGCTTTTTCCTGCACATCGTGAAAGGCATCGAACATCAGCAGCGTGTGTTTCAGGCCGTTGGCCGCAATCGGCGCGAGGGTTTCGTCGTCCAACAGCTCGATCAGCGGATGGATGTTGTAGCCGCCGAGCATCGTGCCCAACAGCTCGGCGGCATACTCGCGCGACACCAGCGGACTCTGCACGCTGCCTTCGGCCACGGCGGCCAAAAACGAGGCTTTGACTTTGGATGCGTCGTCCACGCCCGGCGGCACGCGGTGGGCGAGCAGGTGCACCAGAAATTCAGTATCTTCGCCTGCGGGGGGATTTTTCAGCAGTTCCACCAAGTCGGCGGTCTGCACTGCGGTGAGGGGAAGGGCAGGAATGCCCAAAGATTCGCGCTCTGCGGCGGCTTTGCGATAGGCTGCTAACATGTGTCGTTCCTTTATGTGTTTTTCTTTTGGCTGCTGCGGATGTAGTCCGAAGTAGTCGGCGAACTATAAACCAAATCCGGCCAAATAGGAATACGCGCGGGCGCGGGTTTACCCTGTGAAAAGGGTGCTGATAAACAAAAGCAATATGGCGTACAGGCCGTCTCTGCCTGCGCGGGGATGACGTTTCTGAAAAAGCGTCGGCGGCCGAAAACGGGGTTGGCCGAGCCTAAGCCGCGCTTTCAGACGGCCTACCCGCGTAGGCGTAGGCGGCCTCCCGCGCCTGAGTGCCTGCCGCAATCTGCTATACTGCGCGGCTGTTTTCGCACCGCCTTTTTTGAAACATGAAACGTCTGCAATCGGGTAAATTCTGGCTCAAATCGCTTACCGCCGCCGTGCTGCTTTTCGCGGCGGGCTTTGCCGCGCAACACCTCCTGCTCGCGTGGCTGTTCTCGCCGGAAAAGCTGCGGCAGGCGGCCGATGCGGCGGTGGCGGGCACGGGGCGCAAGGTGCGCTTTGTCGACGAAGGCCGCACCACCGTTTTCCCGCGTCCGACGGTAACGCTCAAACAGGTCGAAATCACCCGCGCCCACGGCGAGGCGGCGGAAATCCGCGCGGAGGAAATGCGGCTGGGCATCGGCTGGGGCAGCCTCTGGGGCGAGCCGCGCATTGAAAAATGGGTGCTGCTGCGCCCCGAGCTTTCCCTCTCGCGCGACGCGGCGGGCAAATGGAACGTGGCCGACCTGCTGGCCAAAGAAAGCCGGTTCGCGGTGGACAGGATTATCGTCGAAGACGGCCGCCTGCTGCTGGACACGCCCGAGCGGCGGCACACACTGGAAAACGTCAGCCTGAACGTCAACAACGCCGACGACGCGCAAACCCAAATCAAAGCCGCAGGCCGTCTGAAAACCCCGCTGTGGGAAAACGACGCCGAATGGAAACTGCAAGGCACGCTCAACCGCAACGCCCAAGGCTGGCGCATGCCAGAGCTGGCAATCGAAGGCGGCAGCAAATGGCGCGGCGCGGCCTTTTCCTTCCGCTTCGCCGCCGATGCCGCATGGCGGCGCGACAGCGGCAAAGCCCGCTTTTCCAAAGCCGCCCTCAAACTCGACATCCCCGATTACGAGATGCATCTGAACGCCGAATCGCCCGCGCTCGAAGCCGACGGCGACAGCCTCACCGCCGCCGCCGCCAATGCCGTGCTCACCGCCAAATATGGCGGCGCAGCATGGGACGGCACGCTGGACGCGAAAAACATCGGCGTATGGCCGGATCGCGCTTCGGCCGAACAAATCGGCCTCAAAGGCAGCCGCAAAACCGATGCCACCCACACCGCCTTCACCCTCGACACCCCGCTGGCCTGGCGCAAAGGCGGCTGGGAAATGCCCGCCGCCAAACTCACCACCCGCATGGAAAACGCCGCCGGCAACCCCCGCCCCCGCCTTATCTCCGAACTCGAAGGCGTGTGGACATACAGCAAAGGCGCGTGGCAGGGCAGCATGAAAGGCCAACTCGACCGCGAAGCCGTCTCTATTACAGCCGGCTACACCCCCGCCGAAGGCGGCGCGCATCCCGCCCGCCTCACCGCCAAACTGCAACTGGACAAACTCATCCTCACCCCCTACCTCGAAAACCTGCCCGAAGGCGCGGCTGCCTATCCCGCCTGGCTGCAAAAAAGCGGTGCGCCCGAAATCGAAGCCGATATTTCCGTCAACACCCTGCAAACCGCCCAGCTTGAAATCAACCGCCTATCCACCCGCCTTCTGGCCGACAAAAACCGCATCGTCCTGCCCGACTTCCGCGCCGAACTCTACAACGGCAGCACCGAAGGCGGCATCAGCATGGCCAACACCAGCCCCCCCACCTACCACCTGCAACAATACGCCCGCAACATCAGCATCCGCCCCCTCATGCAAGACCTCTTGCGCTACGGCAGCATCAGCGGCAGCGGCGACGCCGAAATCGACATCACCGCCCAAGGCGGCGACCGCGCCGCACTCACCCGCACCCTCGCCGGCACCCTCGAACTCAACCTCGCCAAAGGCACATGGCTGGGCATCAACCTCAACCAGGCCCTGCAAAACCTCCTCGGCAACCGCCCCGTCAAAACCGACGCCCAATCCGTAACCCCCTTTGAACAATTCACCATCAGCAGCGTCATCCGCAAAGGCATCGGCCGCCACGAAAAAGCCGAACTGCGCTCCGAAAACCTGCGCGTCGAACTCACCGGCAACACCGACTTCAACACCATGACCCTCAACGAACAGCTCAAACTCTACCCCGCCGGCGGCGACGGCAGCCCCGTCCCCCTCAACATACGCGGCAAACCCGACAACCCCTCCGTAACCATCGACTACAAAAGCCTCACCGAAGGGCTCGACACCGCCGAAGAAAAACAACAGGCACTTGCCCGCGCCCTGCGCGAACAATGGCAGTGGCTCAACGCCCCCAAAACCGCCAAAACACAAGAAAGGCCGTCTGAAAGCGCAGCTTCAACGAAGTTAAAACCCACCCCGCCCGCCAAACCGTAACAGCGTGCGGCAAACAAAAAAGGCCGTCCCCGCCTATACCCCTTCGGGGCATAAACGCGGGGATGACGTTTCTGAAAACGCAGCTTCGGCGCAGCCAAAACCGTTCAGTCCGCCCCGAAAGGACAACCGCTTGACCAAGCAACAGATTATTTCCATTGTATTTTCCCTGATAACAGGATCAGCCGTGGCCGCAAACCAGCCCTACCCGAACATCGTGCAATACGACGAAGCAACCGCCGTCCGCCACGAACACACACAAGCCCTGTATCAGGCCATGCACGCCGCCGTGCGGCAGTCTTACGATCTGGCGCAATACGATATTGCCATCCGCCCGTGCCGGGACGCAGACAATGCGCTGTACCACTGCGTCTCCTTCACCCTGAAAAACCAAGACCCCAAACAAAGGGGCGGCAAGGGAAACTTTGCCATCCAAATCAGGCACTCGGACGGGCAGGCATTTTTTATCCATGCCCGATAGCGCATCCCCGCTTTTCAGACGGCCTCAAAGCAAGGCAGGTTGGGTCGAGACCCAACATCCGCGCCGCCGATATCGGGTTTGCAACCCAAGCCACCCGCCTGAAAATCCGCAATTTGTATTTTCAGACGGCCTTTGAGCAGCATAGCCCGCAGGTCGGATACCCGTATCCGGCAAGCGTTTGCCGAACAACAAACGCAGGCAGCCTGAAAACAGGTTTTCCCTTGCAGAAAACGTCGGATTCGGGCATCCGACCTGCAACATACAGAAAGGCCGTCTGAAAACCCGTTTCTGTTTTTCAGACGGCCTCCCGAACCACTTCCACCAAAAACCGCCGCCATGCACCCCGTCCCCGCCGCCGTCCTCCGCGCCCTGCCCGATCCCGTCCGCCGCGCCCGCCGCATCGAAGCCGCCCTCAGCGGCGGGCTTGATTCCGTCGTCCTGCTGCACACCCTCGCCCAGCTCCAAGACAGCCTGAACGCCGAATTGTCCGCCGTCCACGTCCACCACGGCCTGCACGCCCAAGCCGACTGCTGGCTCGACTTCTGCCGCGACTACTGCGAGCACCTCGGCATCCCCCTGCGCGTCGAAAAAGTTACCGTCCGCCCCGCAGGACAAGGCATCGAAGCCGCCGCCCGCCAAGCCCGCTACCAAGCCTTCGCCCGCAGCAGTGCCGATATCCTCGCCGCCGCCCACCACGCCGACGACCAAACCGAAACCTTCTTCCTCGCCGCCCTGCGCGGCGGCGGCCTGCGCGCCCTCGCCGCCATGCCCGAGCTGCGCCCGCTGGCCGAAAACCCCGCCGTGCACATCTGGCGGCCGCTGCTGCCCCACACCCGCGCCGAACTGGCCGCCTACGCCGCCGAACACCGTCTCGACTACATCACCGACCCCGCCAACGCCGATCCCGCCTACCTGCGCAACCGCTTGCGCCACGACGGCCTGCCCCGCCTGCGCCGCATACAGCCGCAGCTCGACGCCCACATCCGCGCCGCCGTCGCACTCCTGCAAGACGAACTGGCCGTATTACAAGAAACCGTTGATGCAGACTGGCAAACCGTACACGACGCGCACGGCTTCAATACGGTTGATTGGCGGCAGCTCACCCCCGCCCGCCGCCGCCAAACCGCCCGCCGCCTGCTGCTAGAACTGGGCGGCAGCCTGAAAAACCAAGCCTTCCTCACCGACTTCTGCCGTGTATTAGACCAAATCGGCACAAGCGAAGCGCAATGGCCGCTGGGCGCGCGCACCCTCATCGCCAGCCAAAACCGCCTGTACTGTTTACCAAACGACTGGCAGCGGCAATACACCCCCGCCGACCAAACAGGCAGCCTGAAAGACTGGCAGGCCGCCGGCTGGCAGCTGCGCCCCGCCCCTCACGGCCTGCCGCCCGCAACCCTCGCCCGCCCCCTGCGCATCCGCCCGGCAGCAAAGGGCGACCTGCTCGCCACCCCCGTCGGCCGCAAACCGCCCAAACAAATCCTGCACGAGCACCGCATCCCCCCCTTCATCCGCCCCTGCTGGCCGCTCATCGCCGACGAAAACAACCGCCCCCTCGCCCTCGCCAACCTCTCCGCCCCCGAGCGCGATACCGTTTCAGACGGCCTGATCCTGTGCCACCCCGCCTTCGACCGCTTTGTACCGCCCATAGAACAAACAGCATAAACAGCGCACGGATACCGTTTGAGTCTGTTAGGGTGTGTTGACATTCAACTTTTGAAGCGGATTTTGCGTCATAAAACGGCAGATGCAAGGCGAAAATACGAGCCTATGCCGCCCATTGCGGGTATTTGCAACGCGGCAGATGCCGTTTTAGGGCGTAAAAGCTGCCAAAATGTTGATTGTCAACACGCCCTAATAAAAGGCCGTCTGAAAAAGCAGATTTTGCTTTTTCAGACGGCCTCCTCCGTTTTCACCCGCGCCAAACCCGCCGTAGCACGTAGGCACAAGCCACGCACGCGGCCTTTGCCGCCAAACACGAAAGGCCGTCTGAAAGTCACATTGTGTGATTTTGGTCGCGCCGAAGCCACACTTTCAGAAACGTCATCCCCGTGTAGGCTGGGACGGCCTTTCGTTTCCCCGTATCGGAAACCGTTTATGCAGTAGAAACCGCGTGCGTCGCCTCGGGGCGACACACCTTACGGCGGATTTAGACAGGGCGGGATACAGACAGGCCGTCTGAAAAACGGATTTTCAGACGGCCTCTGCCGTTTGCCGGTTTTATTCGTCGTCCGAATCCACGTCGTCGGGGTTGTCGCGCAGGCGGGCGAGGAAGGCGGGGAAGGTGTCGGCGAGGGGGCGGGTGTTGCTTTTGAAGTTGGCTTCGCGGGAGAGTTTGTCGCTCCATACGTCGCGGACGTAGTAGGTGATTTTGCCGCTGTCTTTTTCGAGGCAGATGTAGTTGCCGCCCCAGTCGAGGGCGAAGGGGATGAGGGCGGGGGGGATTTCGTTCCGCGCCCATTCGGCGGCGGCGCGGCCTTCGAGGGTGAAGTCGGGGTCGTCGGCGAAGGCTTGGGCGTAGCGGATGGGGATGAAGTCGCTGATTTCGATGTTGTCGCAGCCGCTGCCGCCGGCATCAAAGAGGGTGCGGGCGGGGGTGCCGCCGTTGTATTTGAGGTAGTGGGCTTTGAAGCTGTCGGGCAGGGTGGCGGCAAGGGTGTGTTCGGCTTGGGCGAGGTCGTGTTCGGTGAGGTTTTTTTCGCAGTCATAAAAGGCGGGGGCGGCGGCTTTGTTTTGGAGGTATTGGGCCAGGCCGCGTTCGCGCAGTTGGCAGGCGGGGCATTGGTGGCAGCCGCCGATGACGCCGTTGTAGCAGGTGTGGGTGTGGTCGCGGATGTAGTCGAGGCAGCCGAGTTTGTCGGCCAGCTCCCAGGTTTGCGCTTTGGTGAGGTACATCAGGGGGGTGTGGATTTGGAAGGGGTAGTCCATTGCGAGGTTGAGGGTTACGTTCATGGATTTGACGAATACGTCGCGGCAGTCGGGGTAGCCGGAGAAGTCGGTTTCGCATACGCCGGTGATGATGTGGCGGATGTTTTGTCCTTTGGCGCAGATGGCGGCGTAAAGCAGGAACAGGGCGTTGCGGCCGTCGACAAAGGTGTTGGGGAGGCCGTTTGCGGCGGTCTGAATGGCGGCGGTGTTGTCGGTGAGGGCGTTTTGGGTGATGTGTTTGATGAGGGAGAGGTCGAGGATGGTTTGTTTGACGCCCCAGTCTTGGGCGATGCTGCGGGCGCGTTCGAGTTCGACGGCGTGGCGTTGGCCGTATTGGAAGCTGATTGTTTGGACGTTTTCGCGGCCGTAGGTTTGGATGGCTTGGATGAGGCAGGTGGTGGAGTCTTGTCCGCCGGAGAAGATGACGAGGGCTTTTTCGCTGTTCATGGTGTGTTCTTGGCAATGGGTTGAAAAATATGCGGATTATAGCGGATTTGGCGGCAGGGGCTGATGGGCGTAGAATGCGCCGCCGTTTCAAATACAAATATTCAAGAGGAAAAAGTATGTTTTGGGCAATTATTTCCGCGTGTTCGATTGTGGTGGCTGTGTTGGTGGTGTGGGTGAACGCCAGTGCGTTCGGTATGGAAGAGCGGGACCATAAGGAGGTGTCGGAATATGAAAAACGCTTCGGGTTGGGGCCGCAGCCTGCGGTGAAGAAGGACGAAGCGTCGGATAGTTAGGGTCAAACTGGCAAAGAGGCCGTCTGAAAAATGTTTTTCAGACGGCCTTTCGCTTCAAGCGGGCATCACATCATATCAATACAGGCCTTCGCGCTCTTCGCGGGTGCTGATGTAGATGTTTTTCACCTGTGTGTAGGCGGCGAGCATCATTTTGTGGGTTTCGCGGCCGATGCCGGAGGTTTTGTAGCCGCCAAACGGCGCGCCGGCGGGCAGGCGGTTGTAGCAGTTGATCCACACGCGGCCGGTTTCCAGCGCGCGGGAAACGCGCAGGCAGCGGTTGATGTCGCGGCTCCACACCGCGCCGCCCAGGCCGTAGTCGCTGTCGTTGGCCATGGCGATGACTTCTTCTTCGGTTTTGAATTTGATTACGGTGGCCACCGGGCCGAAGATTTCTTCCTGCGCCACGCGGCCTCTGTTGTCGGGCGCTTCAATCAGGGTGGGTTCGAGGAACTCGCCTTTGCCCAATTCGCCTTCAACCTTTTTGCCGCCGGTGATGATGCGGCAGCCTTCCTGCTCGCCGATTTTGACGTATTTCAAAATAGTGTCGAGCTGGCCGGCGCTCACTTGGGCGCCCATTTGGGTGTCGTCTTCCCACGGCAGGCCGACTTTGACCTTTTTGAACTCTTCGGCCAGCGCGGCAACGAAACGATCGTAAATGCCTTCCTGCACGAAGATGCGCGAGCCGGCGCAGCAGACTTGGCCTTGGTTGAACAGAATGCCTTTTTGCGCGCCTTCAAGGGCTTTGTCAAAGGGCATGTCGTCGAAGAAGATATTGGCCGACTTGCCGCCCAACTCCAGCGTGGCGGGAATCAGCATCTCGGCGGCGGCGATGCCAATGCGGCGGCCGATTTCGGTAGAGCCGGTAAAGGCCAGTTTGTTGAAGCCTTTGTGGTGCAGCATGTATTCGCCCGATTTGCTGCCGCGTCCGGTGATGACGTTCAGCACGCCTTTGGGCAGCAGGTGATTGATTTTTTGGGCGAACGACAACAGGCTCAGCGAGGTGCTGGAAGAGGGGTGGATGACGATGGTGCAGCCTGCGGCGAGTGCGGGGGCGATTTTCCAGGCGGCCATCAGGAAAGGGAAGTTCCACGGGATGATTTGGCCGACCACGCCGATGGGTTCGCGCAATACGATGGACAAATCTTCCTGGTCGATTTGGTTGCAGGTGCCTTCTTCGCCGCGAATCACGCCGGCAAAGTAGCGGAAATGGTCGGCGGCCAGCGGGATGTCGGCGGCGCGGGTTTCGCGGATGGGTTTGCCGTTGTCGAGCGTTTCCTGCAAGGCGAAGAGTTCGGTGTTTTCGTCAATCACGTCGGCGATTTTGTTCAGAATCACGGCGCGTTCGGCGGCGGTGGTTTTGCGCCAGGTTTTGAACGCCTGCTGCGCGGCGGACACGGCGGCATCCACATCCGCGTCGGATGCGTCGGTGAATTTCGCCAAGAGGCTGCCGTCGGCGGGGTTGTAGGAATCGAGCAGCGCGCCGGGTTTTGTCCACTCGCCGTTAATCAGCAAGCCGTATTCTTTGTCAAATACATTCAAATCTTTTGCCATTTTTCTATCTCCAAAAATCGTTTAACGTTTTAACAAAATACAGCAGTTGCCGCCGTTGCCGCCGGACTGCCTGCCCGCAGAATATGACTTTTCGCCGCACAAAAGCAAGGGTTTGTTTGACGATTATCATGTAAAACATTTTTACATATGATAATTATTCATGTAAAATCGGAAAATATGTTAAATTTTTCATAAAGCGGTTTTTTCCTGCCGTTTTTATAGAAGGTTTGGATTTGTTTGGTTTGATATAGTATAACAAATTTAATTATTTCAAACATTTAGCCGTTGCCAATGGCTTGACGCTGCGCCGCTTCGTTAACATACTCTGCCGCGTGAGCAACCAACGACAACAGGAGTATCGTCATGAAAATGAAAGCAGCAGTGGTAACCGCCGCAAGCGACGGCAATGTTGAAATCGTCGAACGTGACATCCGCCCGATTCAGAGCGGCGAAGCCTTGGTGGAAGTGGAATACTGCGGCGTGTGCCACACCGATTTGCACGTGGCCGCCGGTGATTACGGCAAAAAGCCCGGCCGCGTGCTCGGCCATGAGGGCATCGGCATTGTGAAGGAAGTTGCGCCCGACGTGAAAAACCTGAAACCGGGCGATCGTGTGAGCATTGCCTGGCTGTTTGCCAGCTGCGGTTCGTGCGAATACTGCGTGAGCGGCCGCGAAACCTTCTGCCGCAGCGTGCTCAACGCGGGCTACACCGCCGACGGCGGTATGGCGACGCACTGCATCGTGGACGCCGACTATGCGGTGAAAGTGCCCGACGGCCTCGACCCCGCCCAAGCCAGCAGCATCACCTGCGCGGGCGTTACCACTTATAAAGCCATCAAGGTTTCCGGCGTGCGCCCGGGGCAGTGGATTGCCATTTACGGCGCGGGCGGCTTGGGCAACTTGGCCGTGCAGTATGCGAAAAAAGTGTTCGGCGCGCACGTGGTCGCGGTGGACATCAACGACGACAAACTCGCGCTGGCCAAGGAAGTGGGCGCGGATTTCACCGTGAATCCGCTCAAAGAAGACGCGGCCAAAGCCATTCAGGAAAAAACCGGCGGCGCACATGCCGCGGTGGTAACCGCCGTGTCCCGCGCCGCGTTCAATTCCGCCGTGGACTGCCTGCGCGCCTGCGGCCGCCTCGTGGCCGTCGGCCTGCCGCCCGAAATGATGGATTTGTCCATCCCGCGCCTGGTGCTCGACGGCATCGAAGTGGTCGGCTCGCTGGTGGGCACGCGCGAAGACTTGGTCGAAGCCTTCCAATTCGGCGCGGAAGGACTGGTTGTGCCCAAAGTGCAGCTGCGCAAGCTGGACGAAGCCAACGCCATTTTCCAAGAAATGCGCGACGGCAAAATCCAGGGTCGCATGGTGATTGACATGAAAGCCTGCGGCTGCGGACACGCGCACTGACGGCAGTCTGCCGCACGGCCGGTGTTTGAGGCCGTCTGAAAAACGGGGCGGGATGTTCCGCCCCGTTTTTTTCAGACGGCCTTTCTGTCTTTACACGGATAAGCCCCCGGGTGCAGAATGAAACGGCAAACTTTATCTCAAACAAACAGGCCGTCTGAAAGCGCGGCTTCGGCATAGCGAAAACCCGTTTCCAGCCTGTTTCCCGTTTTTCAGACGGCCTCAACGCAAACAAGGAGCCTGATATGGATTTGAAACGACGAGAATTTTTAAAAATCACCGCCGCGCTGGCCGCCGCCGGTGCCGCCCCCGTGCTGCGGGCGGCGGGCAAAGAGGCGTTCACTGTTTACGGCGCGCCCGCCATGCCCAGCGTAACCATCGCCGTGGCGGCGCAGCAGGGGCAGTTGGCCAAACAGGCCGATGTGTCGCTGAAAATCTGGCGTTCGCCCGACCAGCTTCGCGCGGGCGTGGCGAGCGGGCAGTTTAAAGTGATGATGAGCCCGAGCAATGTCGGCGCGAACCTGCGCAACCAAGGCCGCAAAGTGGGCATGGTGAACATCCTCACCAACGGCATCACGCAGCTGGTGTGCAAACAAACCATCGCCGCGCCGCAGGATTTGGCGGGCAAAAAAGTGATTTTGCCGTTTAAAAACGACATGCCAGACATCGTTTTGCAGTCGCTGTTGAAAAAACTCAAAATCGACGCAAGCAAAGTGTCGCTCACTTATGCCGCCACGCCCGCCGAAGCCGTGGGGCTGTTTTTGGGCAAAGACTACCACGCCGCCGTATTGCCCGAGCCGATGGCCAGCGCGTGCATTCTGCGCGGCAAAGTCATGGGCGCAAACATCGTGCGCGGCTTTGATCTGGTGAAGGCTTGGGGGCAGGCGTTCAATACCAAGCCGCTGATTCCGATGGCGGGCATCATCGCCGACGAAGCCTATTTCCGCGCACACAAAGCGCAGTTCGACACCTTCCATCAAGACCTGAAAAACGCCCTCGCGTGGATCAACGCCAACCGCCAGAGCGCGGCCAAAATCGGCAAAAACTACCTGCCCGCGCCCGAACCCGCGCTGGTGATGGGCTTGGACGGCGCAAGGCTCACCGTTACCAAAGCATCGGAAATCAAAAACGAAATCCTGCATTTTTACGAAATCCTGATGCAGTTCAACCCCAAACTCTTGGGTGGCAAAATGCCGGATAACGGGTTCTTCCTCGCCTAAGCGGTATATCCGGCAAGAGGCCGTCTGAAAACCGGTAAAACGGGTTTTCAGACGGCCGGCCTCACGCGTTTGCGCCGCCGCAGCTTCCTGTATCATTGCGCCTTTGCCTGCCGCCAACCCGAGCAAACCATGCCCGCCACCTGCCTCTACCATCCGCTCAACACCCTCAAACCCTTCGGCGAAAACATTTGGACTGCCGACGGCGGCTTTCAGTGTGATGAAAGCCATGCGGCCGCACCATTGCGGCGGGCGTGCCGCCGTCCGGCGGGAGCGTCTGAAACAGGAGACAGAAATGAATGAAACAAATGCACGCGGCATCCGCCAAGCCCTCGCTCTGTTTCTGCGCCCCGATTTGAATCCCGCCTACCTTGCCGAAGAGAACGGCATCTTGCGCTACCTCAACCCCGCCGATTTGGCAGGCGACAACGGCAAATACCAAAAGCTCTACGACCGCCTCGCCCCGCTGTACAACATCGGCGAATGGCTGGCGCGGCTGAAATACGGCAACGGCATCGCCAAAATGCGCCGCGAAATGATGCGGCTGATTGACTGGCAAGACGGCGCAAGCGTGCTGTATGTGTCGGTCGGCACGGGCAACGATTTCCGTTATTTTCCCGATACGGTAAACGCGGGCAGTCTGAAAATCGTCGGTGCGGATTTGTTGCTCGGTATGCTGCGGCGGGCGCAGAAAACATGGCGGCGGCGGCTTGATTTGTCGTTGGTGCACTGCGCCGCCGAAGATTTGCCCTTTGCCGACAACAGTTTCGACATCGTATTCCATGTGGGCGGCATCAATTTCTTTTCCGACAAACGCCGCGCCCTTGCCAAGCCTAGCACACGGCTGATGATTGCCGATGAAACACAGGATTTGATTGAGCAGCAATACCAAAAAAGCGTGTTCACCCGCGATGCGTATCAAGACCGGCATTTTGATTTGTCCGAAATTGAAAACGCGCTGCCCGATGGCGCAATAGAGCGGCAAGTGCATATTCTGTGGGACGGGCGGTTTTATGCGATGACGTTTGGTAAGGCAGCCTGAAACCTTTGCAAAACCTGAAATCAAACCGGAAATAGTCAGTTCTCCGTCATTCCCGCGCGGGCGGGAATCTTGCTTAATTTTAAGCAGTAGTTTGTTTTTGCAATCACTTTTTAATATCAAATAAGATTCCCGCCTGCGCGGGAATGACGGCATTTCTTATTTTTAGCTTCGCAACTGCGCTGCGCAGGCACCTCCATTTCCCCTTTTTATTCCGAGTACCAATCATGCAGCCCACTATCCTCCCCACCCAAATCCCCGCCTCCATTGCCGCCGCGCTACGCCAACTCGGCGCAGGCATCAACCCGCCCGCAACCGCGCAGCTTTATGCCCCGCTGCAACCGCGCGAGCCATACGCCGCCGCAGCCGTTACCCGCAACCAAGCCTTCGGCAGCCACCCGCTGCAATGCCTTGATGTTTTTGCGCCCGCGCAATCCGGCAACACACCGCGCCCCATATTGCTGTTTGTGCACGGTGGCGGCTTTATCCGTGGCGACAAGCGCGATGCAGACAGCCCGTTTTACGACAACATCATGCTCTGGGCGGCAGGCAGCGGATTGCTGGGCATCAATATCAACTATCGGCTTGCCCCCGAATATCCGTGGCCCGCAGCCCAACAGGATATTGCCGCCGCCCTGCTGTGGATACAAAGCCACGCTGCCGCGCACGGCGGCGACCCGCAACGCATCATCTTATGCGGGCATTCCGCAGGCGCGGCGCACATCGCCCAATACCTTGCCCACCCCACGCTGCGTTTGGGCAACGACGGCGTGCGCGGCGCAATATTGGTTTCAGGCATTTACGACACCGTAGCATTTGGCGACAACCCCGCCCGCCGCGCCTACTTTGGCAGCGACCCCGCCCAAATCGCCGCCCGTTCCGCCCAAGCAGGGCTGATACAGTGCGGCATGCCGCTGCTGATTGCCTGCGCCGAACTTGACCCGCCCGAGTTCCGCCAACAGGCAGCTCTGCTGGGCGCACCGTATTATCTGCTGACGGGGCACAGCCATATGTCGGATATATTTGCCGTCAATACGGGCGATACCGCCTTGTCTGACCTGATGCAGGCGTTTATTGCCGAACACGTTTAACAAAGGAAGACTGTTTTTAGGCAGCCTGAAAGCCTGTTTTCTGCTTTTAGCTTCGCAACTGCGCTACGCTACGCAGGCCGTCTGAAAGCCGCCCCGACGCCGCTGAAACCATTTTGATAAAAGAAAACCAAACCATGAAAATCACCAAAATCTTCACATTCGACTCGTCGCACCTGCTCGACGGGCACGACGGCAAATGCAAAAACCTGCACGGCCACACCTACCGCCTTGAAATCACGGTTTCAGACGACCTGATTTGCGGCGGGGCGAAAGACGGCATGGTGATGGATTTTGCCGACCTCAAAACCATCGCCGAGCGCGAAATCATCGCGCCGTTCGACCACGCCTTTCTTTACCATGCCGACAACGCGCGCGAGTGCCAAATCGCCGCGCTGTTGGAAGGCTGGCAGATGAAAACCCTGCGCCTGCCTTGCCGCACCACCGCCGAAAACATGGCCGCCGAAATCTATGGCCGTCTGAAAGCGGCGGGCGTGAACGTGTGCAGCGTCAAATTATGGGAAACACCCACTTCGTGTGCGGAATTTGAAGGAGCATAAACAATGAAATTATTAGGCACGATTCTCACGCTCTTGGTGGCGGCGGAACATTTTTACATCGCATGGCTGGAAATGACGCAAGTGCCCAGCGAAAAAGTGGCACAAACTTTCGGTATGCCTTACGAATTTTTGGAACAAAAGCGCGTGCAGACCATGTTTTCCAATCAGGGGCTGTATAACGGCTTTCTCGCCGTCGCGCTGGTGTGGGCGCAGTTTGCCGCGCCCGATAACGCCGTTTACGGCGCAACCGTGCTGTTTCTCGGTTTTGTTTTAATCGCCGCCGCATGGGGCACGTTTACCACCGGCAACAAAGGCATTCTGCTCAAACAGGGCCTGCCTGCCGCGCTGGCCGCCGCAGCCGTGGTGTTCGCATGACGCGCATCGACCTTGCCCCTGCCGACCCGCAATACCGCATCGTCGAAATTTTCGAGAGCTTGCAGGGAGAGGGCTGGAACACGGGCATGCCTGCCATATTCGTGCGGCTGGGTAAATGCAATCTGGCCTGCTCGTGGTGCGACACCGACTATCTGAAATTCAGCATGATGCCGCTTTCCGAAATCTTAGGCCGTCTGAAAAACTACACCGCCCGCAACATCATCATCACGGGCGGCGAGCCGACCATCCAGCCGCATTTGAACACGCTGCTGGACGCGCTCAAAAACGCCGGCTACCGGCTCTGCATCGAAACCAACGGCCTCAACCCCGCGCCGCCGCAAATCGACTATGTGGCCGCCAGCCCCAAAGCATGCTACGCCGCCAAATACGAAAAAAGCTGTATTGCCGCCGCCGACGAAGTGCGGATTGTGGCCGACGGCGATGTCATCTCGTTTTGCGAAGCGCTGGAACAAAAAATCCGCGCCCGCCGCTACTACCTTTCGCCCTGCGAACAAAACGGCGCGATGAACATCTACGACACCATCCGCCAAATCGGTATCTTAAACAGCCGCCCCGACGCGCCCGTGCATTGGCAGTTGAGCGTGCAGACGCACAAATGGGCGGGGATAGAGTAGGGGCGTTCTTAATATTTGGGGTTGACGTAGATTAGCCCTAAATTCCACACCAATCCCGCAGGATTTTAGGGGCTGACGTAGCCTAGCATAACTGCTAATCGTCAGCCCCTTTCTTTTTGATGTAACGAATTATGTGAAGGCATAAAGTCTTTATCTGAAATATTATACAATTTTTTTACTATAATTGATTTTTAGAATTCATCATGTAGTTTTTCCTTTATTTTGGGCTGGTTGGAAAATATCTCTGAAATAATGCCAACTACCCGATTTCTTTCACCATAACCATAAAGTTGCACTAGTAAGTTTATCAGATAATCTGTAACATCTATTGATTTTCTAGCATTCTTCACTGAATTATTTTTTGCAACAGCACTATAAATTAAGAGCTTATTGGACTCTAAAAATGTTTTACAGTTTTTTGAGGAGAATTCTACCATCCGGTATTCAGGTAAAGCTGTTATTTCTCCTTTAGGGTTATTGGTTTTATCCAAGTAGGCAAAACCGTTATTGTCCCTCATAAATACCAACACTTCTTTGGTGAACTCATCATACATATTATGATAATCTTCCCATTTTTTTCTATGTTCTTCGGAATTGTCAGTCATTCGAGGACTGCGGATGCGGGTTTCCCCACAGATACTGTTAGGTGTCTCTCTGCTATAGAATACAACTTTTGCCAATGCAGTATCTGTCATGAAAAATAACATTATGGTGATGACGGGATAAAGTTTATTCATTTTCAACCCTTATTTGTAGAAATTATTGTTTTTGTATAGTTGTCTCCTTGTGCAGGCCGCCGCCGGCTGAATTGGAATAGTAGGCGCGGATAAATTTGCCACGGATTTTATCTTGTTCTTTGCAGGGTTGGGACATAACATACTCCTTTGGTTGGTAAGGATAAATATCGAATTCATATTACTCCTTTTTATTTAATATCGAAATATCAATCAAATATCATTTGCTAAAATTTACACGAAATCTGCCGTTCAGACAGCCTTTGCCGTATCATCGCGGACAAACCCGAAATCCGAGGAAAGCCAGTGTCCAAACAGCCCGATAAATCCTTAAGCAAACCCGAACGCATCATGCTGGTCGGCATGATGCTCGATGCCGACTACACCGGCGCGAACGAAAGCCGCGAACGCGCCTTTGCCGCTGCAATGGCCGAAGCGGAAGAACTTGTCTGCGCCACCGGAGGCGAACTCGTCTGCCGCCAAACCGCCAAACGCGACCGCGCCCATCCCGCCCTGTTTGTCGGCACCGGCAAGGCCGAAGAATTGGCGCAGGCCGTGAGCGAACAACAAATCGACTTGGCCGTGTTCAATCACGAACTCACCCCCACCCAGGAGCGCAATCTCGAAAAAGCCCTGCAATGCCGCGTGCTCGACCGCGTCGGCCTGATATTGGCCATTTTTGCCCAAAGGGCGCAAAGCCAGGAAGGGCGATTACAGGTCGAACTGGCGCAGCTGACCCACCTTTCCGGCCGCCTCGTGCGCGGCTACGGCCACCTGCAAAGCCAAAAAGGCGGCATCGGCCTGAAAGGGCCGGGCGAAACCCAGCTCGAAACCGACCGCCGCCTGATCGCACAAAAAATCACCGCCCTAAAAAAACGGCTCGAAGCCGTCAAACGGCAGCGCGCCACCCGCCGCAAAGCCCGCCAAAGCGGCAGCCTGCCCACCTTCGCCCTCGCCGGCTACACCAATACCGGAAAATCCAGCCTGTTCAACCGCCTGACCAAAGCCGACGTCCTCGCCAAAGACCAGCTTTTCGCCACCCTCGACACCACCGCCCGCCGCCTCTACCTCGCTCCCGGAACCGAAGTCATCCTCACCGACACCGTCGGCTTCGTGCGCGACCTGCCGCACAGCCTCGTCGCCGCCTTCTCCGCCACTCTCGAAGAAACCGCGCTCGCCGACCTCATCCTGCACGTCATCGACGCCTCCCGCCCCGATCACGAACGCCAGGCCGACGACGTCAACCGCGTACTCGAAGAAATCGGCGCGGGCGACATCCCCCGCCTGCTCGTGTACAACAAAACCGACCTCCTGCCCGCAGACAGCCGCCCCGCCGGCCTCCTGCGCCGAGCCGACGGCCGCCCCGCCGCCGTCAGCATCTCCGTCAAAACCGGCGCGGGTCTCGAAGACCTGCGCCAAGCCCTCACCGAACTCGCCCTTTCAGACGGCCTCCGAATGCGGCAGGCAAGACAAGAGGCCGTCTGAAAAAACAGATTGCGTGTTTCGGGCGGGTTTTCGTTTGGTCGGCAAAGAACGCGTGCGTCGCCTCGGGGCGGCACACCCTGCAACGCGGCAGAGGCCGTCTGAAAAACCGAAACGGCGTTTTCAGACGGTTTCTTTGATACGTCCACCCGCTCCAAAACCCTGAATGCGGCAGGTGATGTGTAAGAGGCCGTCTGAAAAAACGAATGTCGTGTTTCGGGCGGCGTTCGCCCGGTCGGCAAAGAACGCGTGCGTCGCCTGGGCGACACACCCTACGTCAGCGGCAGAGGCCGTCTGAAAATGCGGTTTCGTTGTTGGGGTAGGGTGTGTGGAGCAAGCCACGCACGCGGTTTTGTTTGGTGGTGGGGGTTTGCGATGAAACGGGAGGCCGTCTGAAAAGCAAAGAGGCCGTCTGAAAACCGTAAATCCGATTTTCAGACGGCCTCTGTTGATGGTGGCCGAATCAGCGGTGGTAGTTCGGGGCTTCTTTGGTAATCTGTACGTCATGGACGTGCGATTCGCTCATGCCCGCCGAGGTGATTTCGACAAACTCGGCTTTTTCGTGCATTTGCGGAATCGTGGCGCAGCCAAGGTAGCCCATGCTGGATCGCAGGCCGCCGGTGAGCTGGTGGATGATGTTTACAATCGGGCCTTTGTAGGGCACGCGGCCTTCGATGCCCTCGGGAACGTATTTGTCCGCGCTTTCCTGTTTGTCTTGGAAATAGCGGTCGCTTGAGCCCTGACTCATCGCGCCGAGCGAACCCATGCCGCGATAGGATTTGTAGGAACGGCCTTGATAAAGCTCGATTTCGCCCGGGGCTTCTTCCGTGCCCGCAAACATGCCGCCGAGCATCACGCTGGACGCGCCTGCCGCGAGGGCTTTGGCGATGTCGCCCGAGAAGCGGATGCCGCCGTCGGCAATCAGCGGCACGCCGGTGTCTTTCAGGGCTTCGGCCACATTGTGAATCGCGGTAAGCTGCGGCACGCCCACACCGGCGACGATACGGGTGGTGCAGATCGAACCCGGGCCGATGCCCACTTTCACCGCGTCCGCGCCTGCGGCCACCAAGTCCAGCGCGGCTTTGGCGGTGGCGATGTTGCCGCCGATGACCTGCACTTGCGGGAAGTGTTCTTTCACCCATTTCACACGGTCGAGCACGCCCTGGCTGTGGCCGTGCGCGGTATCGACCACAATCACGTCCGCGCCCGCTTCAACCAGCGCGTACACGCGCTCTTCGGTGTCCGCACCCGTGCCGACCGCCGCGCCCACGCGCAAACGGCCTTCGGAGTCTTTGTTGGCATTGGGAAATTCGGTGGTTTTGAGGATGTCTTTAACGGTAATCAGGCCTTTGAGTTCGTCTTGATCGTTTAACACCAAAACGCGCTCGACTTTGTGCGCGTGCATCAGTTCGCGGGCTTCGTCGATGCTGGTGCCCTCGGCCACGGTAACGAGGCGTTCGCGCGGGGTCATGATGGCGGAAACGGGCAGATCGAGGCGGTTTTCAAAACGCAGGTCGCGGTTGGTTACGATGCCGACCACTTTGCCGTTTTGCACCACGGGCAGGCCGGACATTTTGCGTTTGCGCTGGGCGCGCAGTTGTAAAAGTTCGCCGATCAGCACATCGGGCGCAACGGTGACGGGATCTTTGACGATGCCACTTTCGTGGCGTTTGACTTTGGCCACGGCTTTGGCCTGCATCTCGGGAGTCATGTTTTTGTGGATGATGCCGATGCCGCCTTCCTGCGCCATCGAAATGGCCAGACGGGCTTCGGTTACTGTGTCCATGGCGGCGGAGAGCAGGGGCAGGTTGAGCGTGATGTTGCGGGTGAGCTTGGTTTTGAGGGAAACGTCGCGGGGGAGGACTTGGGAATGGGCGGGAACGAGCAGAACGTCGTCGAAGGTGTAGGCTTTTTCTACGATGCGCATGATGCATTTTACCTTTCAGCGGTTGGAAATTTAAAATGCACGCAATTGTAGCATATTTGCCGCGCCCGTCCCAAAGGCTTTTCCCGATAACATGGCGGCATACCGGCAAATACAGTACAATAAGCGTTATTTTCCGTTATTTTGAGAAAAGCGAGACAAACGATGCACATTACTCCCCTTGCAAAAGCACTGTTGTTGGCCAGCCTGCTGGTGTCGGGCAGCCTTTCCGCCAAAGAAGTTTACCGCTGGAAAGAAAAAGCGGGATACAACAAATACTCCGACGTGCCGCGCGGCCTCAAACCAACCGAGTCCACCATCATCAACGTGCGCACGCACAAAGTAACCCCGCCGGCCACTTCTTCGGTACAGCCCTCGCCGGTAACCACCGTCGGCGACCCGAACGCCACACCGCCCAACGCCCAGCCTTCGCTGGCCGAGCAGCAGGCCGCGATCAGCGCGAAAATCGCCGAGGAAAACAAAGCGGCCGAGCAGCGCAACAAGGAAATCGAAGAGCAGAACAAGCAGGCGGCGGAAGCCAACTGCAAAACCGCCCAGATGAACCTGTCCTACGCGCAAACCGCGAAAACCGACAAACGCGAAGCCCTGATCGAACGCTTTAACCAGGACGTTTCCAAATACTGTAAATAAAGTATCGGCGTAACACACAGAGGCCGTCTGAAAAACGATTTTCAGACGGCCTCTTTGCCGTTTCACCACCGCCGGTTTTATAGTGGATACAGATGAAAAGTATCCTGTGTAGGCCGGGCTTCAGCCCAGCAAAATATCGGGGGAATAGCAAGGCAGCCGGGCTAAAACCTGGCCTACGATGGGTATCTTGTATTTTGTTCCACTATAAAAACAGCCCTAAAAAACAACCCTAATCGCAGACGCGGATATTGTGCCGCTCTTTTTTGAATTTCTCTTTGATCAGGGCGGGCAGGGAATGGTCGAAATACCAAGAGCCGTCGGGCAGGCGCAGCGCGCCGCCGGAGCAGACGGATGTTATCCGCACGCCGGTGTCGGCGTCGGTCTCCGTGATTTCCAGCGCGTGCGCTCTCCCCCAGCCGGCCACTGGCAGCAGCCGCGCCGCAGCGGCTGTGCGGCGGTTGTGTTCTTCGAGGCCGTCCGAAAGGCAGGCGCAGCCGCCCGACAAGGCGGCGGGGCAGGGCGTGTCGCGGGAATAGCCATCAGGCAGAATGTCGAGCCGCTGCGGGCAAAGGCCGTTGCCCCTCGCCCATTCCACCAAAGCCTGCCGCGCCGCTTTTTTGTTGGGAAACAGGCCGTACGGCTGTTCGGCAAAGCGGCCGTCTGAAAGCCGTTCCAACTTCGTCTGCATGCATCCGTTTTCGCTGCTGCGCAGGCGCACGGTGAGGAAATCCTGCTGCGCCGCCGCGTGTTGCGGGTTTTCAGACGGCCTCAAACCGTATTCCGCCGCCAGCTGCGCTTTCAGCGTCAGCGCGTGCAGCGGGCCGGCGGCGGGCAGGAAGCGCAGCGATGCCGCCGCCCGCGCCTGTTCCGACGCGGCCAGCCGGCGCGCCGCTTCGGAGAACGCGTGCCGGTGTGCCGCCAAATGCAGCGGCCTGCCCGATTCGTCCAGCCACAGCAGCGCGCCGCAGCCGTCCGAAAGCGCGTAAAGCTGTTCTTCTAAGGCGGCGGGCAGCGCGCTCGGCAGCTTGGGTTGCAGCAAATGGCACGCGTGCGCCGCAAAGGTTTCAGAACCCTGCTCGCGCAGGGCGGTTTCCAGATAATCGGCCACTGCCAGCACGTCGTCCGTCGCGCGGTGGCGCGATGCTGCGGCGATGCCGTGGCGTTCGATGATGCTTTCGAGGCTGTGTTTGTAAAACTGCGGATACAGGCGGCGCGAAAGCTGCACCGTGCACAGCGTCGGCGCGGCAAAGGGCAGGCCGCAGCGGGCGAACGCGCGGCGCAGGAAGGTGTAGTCGAATTTGCTGTTGTGCGCCAGCAGGATGCAGCCGCGCAAGAGCGGCAGCAGCTCGTGCGCCAGGGCGGAAAACGGCGGCGCGCCGGCCACGGTTTCGTCGCCGATGCCGGTCAGCCTGCGGATAAAGGGCGGAATCGGCCGTTCGGGATGAACCAGGCTGTGATAAGGGGTAACCGTGCCGCCGTCGAAACGCAGAAAGGCGATTTCGGTAATCCGGTCAGTGTCGAAACTGCCGCCGGTAGTTTCCAAATCGACGATTGCCGCCGGCCGGCCGAATATCGCCAAAGCCGCCGCCAGCAGCGGGCGTTGCGAAATGTCGTCCATAAAATTCCTTTGCGCTTCAAACAAAACGCGGCATTTTACCGCGCCGAAGGCAAATTCACAGCACAAACGCTTGACGATTTTGCAAACGCTCCATATAATCCGCGTTTTTCTCGCACCCGTAGCTCAGTTGGATAGAGTATCTGGCTACGAACCAGAGGGTCGGGCGTTCGAATCGCTCCGGGTGCGCCAAACAACTCATCGCCGCGCCCATCGTCTAGCGGTTAGGACATCGCCCTTTCACGGCGGTAACCGGGGTTCGATTCCCCGTGGGCGTGCCAGTTTCTCCAAAAGGATTTCCGTTTTTCAGCCGGAAATCCTTTTTTTCGTGTTTGCTTGCGGAAAACCTGCATCGCAGACGCTTCTTGCGCCGTCAAACAGCCAAAAGGCCGTCTGAAAAGTGTAGAATCCGGATTTTGAAAACCGTTAAATCCGTTTAAGAAAGGAAAAAACATGACGGGCAATCCGGTCGGCTGGTTCGGCATTCACGCGCGGGATATGGCGCGGGCGAGGGCGTTTTATGAAAACGTGTTCGGACAGCCTTTGCAGGAAGTGGCGGGCGGACGTTTTTATCTGTTCGGCGCAGACTGGCAACGCTACGGCGTGAGCGGCATGATTTGGCACGACGAGGGCGCGGATGCCGCGGCCTGCGGCGGCTGCACGCTGTTTTTCAGCTGCGACGACTGCGAGGCGGCGGCGCAAAAGGCGGTGGCCTGCGGCGGCAAACTGTTGCAGGAAAAATTCCCCATCGCCAACGGCTTCGCGGCCTTTGTCGAAGACAGCGAGGGCAACCGCATCGGCCTGCATTCGCAGCGGTGATTTTTGTGTAAACGCCGCCCACCCTGCGCAGAGCGCGGCTTGCGCGGCGGGTGTTTGGCTATATAATCGCCCGCACACGGCCTGCGCCGTGTATCTGTTCCCGTAATATTTTTGAAGGAAACCAGTATGAAAAAAGTACTTGCACTGACACTCGCCTCACTTGCCCTGGCCGCCTGTTCCAGCACCTGGCACGGTATGAAGGAAGATACTTCCGAAAACGTGGAAAAAACCGGCGAAGGCATCGAACGTGGTTGGGACAAAACCAAAGACGCGGTGAAAAGAGGCGGTAACGCGGTCGGTCGCGGTATCAGCCATGTCGGCGAGAAAATTGAAAACGCCACCGAATAAGCGTTATCCGCAGGGTCTGTTGGCATTCGGTTTGCGAAGCGGATTTTCCCCAAAAATACCGCCGCACAGTTGATTGCCAACACACTTCGGGCAGCCCGAAGCCGCTTCGGGCTGCTTCTTTGCACCTGAGTGCCAACGCTGCAACGCAGATATAGGAACACACCGTGAAAGCATTTACCAAACTGACCGCCATCGTCGCCCCGCTCGACCGCGCCAATGTCGATACCGACGCGATTATCCCCAAACAGTTTCTCAAATCCATCAAACGCTCCGGCTTCGGGCCGAACGCTTTTGACGAATGGCGTTACCTCGACCACGGCGAGCCGGGCATGGACAACAGCAAACGCCCGCTCAACCCCGATTTTTCCCTGAACCTGCCGCGCTATCGCGGCGCGCAAATCCTGCTCACGCGCAAGAATTTCGGCTGCGGCTCTTCGCGCGAACACGCGCCGTGGGCTTTGGACGACTACGGCTTCCGCGCGGTGATTGCGCCCAGCTTCGCCGATATTTTCTTCAACAACTGCTACAAAAACGGCCTGCTGCCGATTGTGCTGGACGAAGAAATTGTAGAGCGGCTGTTTCAGGAAGTAGAGGCCAATGAAGGCTACGCGCTTGCAGTCGATTTGGAACGCCAGACCGTTACCACGCCCTCGGGCGAGTCTTTCGCCTTCGACATTACCGAACACCGCAAACACTGCCTGCTCAACGGCTTGGACGAAATCGGCCTGACCTTGCAGCACGCTGGCGAAATCGAAGAATTTGAAGCCAAACGCCGCCAAAGCCAGCCGTGGCTGTTTCACGGGTAGGCGCGGAAAAATAAACAGAGGCCGTCTGAAAACCGTAAAACAGGTTTTCAGACGGCCTCTTTGCGTTTGCAGCGGCTTGCCGGTAAAGCCGTTTGCAAACAGAAAATGTGCGCCGTTGGGTGGGGTGTGTGGCAAGCCGCGCACGCGGTTTCGGGGTCGTGGGAAAGGCGCGGATGTTTTGTGCGGCAGGGGAACGCGTGCGTCGCTTTAGGGCGACACACCCTGCGTTAGGTTCGGTATGGGTGGGAGAACAGGCCGTCTGAAAAAACGTTTTCGGTTGTGCCGAAACTGTGTTTTCAGACGGCCTCTTTGCATATTTTGCGGTTTCCGTGTCCGTTGTTTATTGCACGATGTGTTTGGCCGGGCTGGGGTTTTCTGTATCGGGTGGCAAGGTGAGGCCGCCGGCGTCGCAGATTTGGTTTTCCAGCAGGCGGCACATGGCGGTGAGGGCGAGGTCGTTTTCGTTTTTGCCGAAGGGGTCGCTGATTTCGTCGACGATTTCGTTCAGGCACATGAAGGTGTAGCCGACGAAGGTGGTCATGAAGGGGGTTACCCAGCCGATGGTGTTGACCAGTCCGAAGGGGAGCATGAAGCAGTAGCCGTAGATGGTGCGGTGCATGAGGACAAAGTAGGCGAAGGGGATGGGGGGTGTTGTTGAGGCGTTCGCAGGCGGTGTGCACTTCGGTGAGTTCGTTCAGGCTGTGTTCGACGGTTTGCCACTGGATGCTGTCGGTGTGTCCTTCGCGCAGCAGGCGGGCGTTGTATGCGCCGAGGATGCGGCAGGCGGCAAGCACGGGGTAGCGGGCGGCGAGCAGGGTGTCGCGCCATTGTTCGGGGGCGGTGCGCAGGATGTCGTCGCGGTAGGGTTCGTGGCGAAGCTGGCGGCGCAGGAGGTGGGCGAAGGCGATTTCCAGTTGCAGCATGTCGCGGCGGTCGGACTCGGGGATGGGCAGACTGCCGATGATGCGGGTGAAGCTGCGGCTTTGCTGCAAGAGCCGCCCCCATTGTTTGCGGCCTTCCCAGAAGCGGTCGTAGGCGGCGGTGTTGCAGAAGCCGTGGAAGATGGCCAGGGCGATGCCCAGCAGGGTGAAGACGGAGGCGTTGAGGGGGATTTGGTATTTGAGCAGGTGGCTTTGGTAGTAGGAGACGACGGTGGAGAAGAGAAAGAGCAGCAGCAGTGGTTTCCACAGGCGGTTGAAAAACGAGCCTTGCAGGATGTAGAGGATGCTGATGCGGTGGACGGGGCGGATGATCATGGCGGGCGGTTGGGCGGCGGGCAGATTTTGAGGCCGTCTGAAAATCATAAAACAGGTTTTCAGACGGCCTCAGCGGGCTAGGGTCTGTTGACAATCAACGGTTGCGGCGGCTTTTGCGCCATAAAACGGCATCTGCTGCGTTGGAAACACTCGCCTATGGACGGCATAGGCTCGTGTTTCCGCCTTGCATCTGCCATTTTCTGTCGAAAAATCCGTTTCGCAAGTTGAATGTCAACACACCTTAGGGCGTCAGCAGACTTCGACCAGCCAGCCGTGTTTGTCTTCGGAATGGCCGTATTGGATGTCGGTGAGTGCTTTGCGCAGGGCGTAGCCGCGTTCGGTGTTCTGTACGGGGATTTCGCGGCCGCCGATGACGAAGGAGGTTACGGGGGAGATGACGGCGGCGGTGCCGGTGAGGATGGCTTCCGCGCCGTTTTCGACTGCCTCCTGCAATTCGGCGACGGTGAAGTTGCGCTCGGATATGGTGTAGCCGGCGTCGCGGGCGACGGTGAGCACGGAGTCGCGGGTGATGCCGTGCAGGAATTCGTCGGTGAGCGGTTTGGTGATTAATTCGTTGTCTTTAATCAGGATGAAGTTGGACGCGCCGGTTTCCTGCACGTCGCCATTGGGGCAGAACAGCACTTGGTTTGCGCCGTGTTCGGCTTTGGCTTTGAGCACCCAGGGCATGGCCGAGGCGTAGTTGCCGCCGCATTTGACGCGGCCCATGTGCGGGGCGCAGCGGATGTGTTCGGTTTCGACGAGGATTTTGACGGGCGAGCCGGCTTTGAAGTAGTCGCCCACGGGTGAGGCGAGGATGTAGAGCAGGGCGGTATCGGAGGGCGCGCCGGCTTTGCCGATGACGGGGTCGGTGCCGATGAGGGTGGGGCGCAGGTAGAGGGCGGCGGGCGCGTCGGGGATTTCGTCGGCGGCGCGGCGCACCAGTTGCAGCAGCATGTCGCGGAAGATGGCGGCATCGGGCTGGGGCAGGCGCAGGATTTGCGCGCTTTGGCGCATGCGGGCGATGTTGGCTTCGGGGCGGAACAGCACGGTTTTGCCGCCTGCCTGGCGGAAGGCTTTGAGCCCTTCGAAGCATTCGCTGCCGTAGTGCAGGGCGTGTGCGCCCGGCGGCAGGGCGAGGGTTTGCGAGGGCTGCCATTCTACGGGCTGCCAGGCTTGGTTTTTGTAGGCGGTAACGGGCATTTGGGCGTGGAAAACGCTGCCGAATACGGCGGGGACGGGTCTGCTCATGGCGGATACTTTCAAAACCGGATGTGAAAAAACGCAAAGATACGCCTTTCGCGCGCCTTTTGGCAAGGTGCGCGGCCGTGCCCAAACTATGCACGAACCATGCACGCGGCGGGCAAATCGTTTACACTGGCGGCCTTTTCCCCGCCGCGCCCGCCTTGCCGGTGTCTTTTCAAACCTTTACGGAGCCGTTTATGAAAGCCGTCTCGCTGATTTTCAAAGTTTTGATTCTGTTGGTTTTCCTTGTTCTCGCCGTGATTAACACCCAAACCGTCGCCTTCAACTACCTGCCCGGGCAGGGCGTGGAGTGGCCGCTGATTGTGGTGCTGTTCGGCGCGTTCTTCACCGGCTCGCTGTTCGGCCTGTTTGCCCTGTTCGGCCGCCTGCTGCGCCTGCGTTCGGAAAACAGCCGCCTGCGCGCCGAAGTGAAAAAAGCCGCCCGCCTCAACAATACCGACATTGCCGCACCGGCCGCCGCCGCCATGCCCGCGCCCGCCGCGCCCGCGCCCGCCAAGCAGGACTGAGCCGCCGATGGAAAACGACATCCCCGTCTGGTGGCCGCTGCTCGCCCTGACCCCCTTCATCTGCTTCGCCCTGGGCTGGTTTGCCGCGCGGGTGGACATGAAAACTGTGCTCAAACAGGCCAAAATCCTGCCCGCCGCCTTCTATTGTGCCCTCGAAGCACTGGTGGACAGAAACAGCGGCAAGGCGGCGCGGGAGCTGGCCGAAGCGGCCGACACCCAGCCGCAGTCTTACGAATTGAACCTCACGCTGGCCAAACTCTACCGCTCGCGCGGCGAAAACGACAAAGCCGCCCGCCTGTTGCAGAAACTGGCCGACTCGCCCGACACCGTGGGCGGCAGGAAAGAAGCCGTGCTTTTCGAGCTGGGGCTGACCTACCAAAGCGCGGGGCTGGTGGATCGGGCGGAGCAAATCTTCCTCTCCCTCGAAAACGGCAACACGGCCAAAGGCGCGCGCGAGCGGCTGCTCAACATCTACCAGCAGGATCGGGACTGGGAAAAAGCCGTTGCCGCCGCGCAGGCGTTAAGCCACGACGAACAGACCTACCGTTTTGAAACCGCCCAGTTTTACTGCGAAATGGCGCAGGCAGCCCTGTTCAAATCCGACTACGCCGCCGCCCGCGAGCGCGTTGCCTCCGCCCTCGACGCCAACGGCAAATGCAGCCGCGCCAGCATCATCCTCGGCGACATCGAACAAAAAGAAGGCAACTACGCCGCTGCCATCGAAGCCTACACCGCCGTCGAAAAACAAAACTACGCCTATCTGGGCATGGCCGGCGAAAAGCTCTACGACGCCTACGACGCGCAAAACCGCGCCGCCGAAGGGCTGGACGTGCTTATCGGCTACATGAAAACCTTTCCCCAGCTCGACCTGCTCGATGTCGTCTACGAAAAATCCCTGCTGCTCTACGGCGAACAGAAAGCCGGCGAAACCGTCGCCGAACTCGTCCGCGCCAAGCCCGACCTCAACGGCGTGTACCGCCTGCTCGGCGTGCAGATCAGCGGCCTGAGCCCCATGCTCAAAGCCGACGCCGACATGGCGCGCGCCGTTATCGGCCGCCAGTTGCAGAAAAGCCGCGTCTACCGCTGCCGCAACTGCCATTTCAAATCGCAGGCATTTTTCTGGCACTGCCCCGCCTGCAACAAATGGGAAACCTTTACCCCCAACCGCATCGAAGTGTGAAACCCGTTTTTAACTTCGTTAAAGCTGCGCTTTCAGACGGCCTGTAAAGCGCAAAGGCCGTCTGAAAGCGCAGCCCGGGCGCAGCTGAAACCGTCCGCCGAACCGAAAAAAGGAAATCCCATGACCCGCACCGCCGCCGCCCTCGCCCTGCTCCTCGCCGCCGCGCCCGTCTGCGCCGAACCCGCGCCCGACACCGCCTCGCCGCCTGCCACCGCCGCCCAAACTGCGCCCTCCGATGCCGAAACCCTGCATCAGGAACTGCGCGCCCTGCGCGACACCATGCAGGCCGCCCTCAACCGACGCGACCTCGACACCCTGCTCGACAACTTAACCGACGACGTCGTGTTCACCACCATGAACGGCGACCGCGTGCAGGGCAAAGAAGCCGTGCGCGCCTACTACGGAAAAATGCTCGGCGGCAGTGGCGCAGTGGTCAAAAGCATCGACGTGCACTTTGAAGCCGACGCGCTCTCGCACCTCTACGGCGACACCGCCGTCTCCTTCGGCCACAGCCGCGACCGCTACGAACTCGCCGGCGGCGAAGTGTGGGAAGTGTCGCCGCAGTGGAGCGCGACCCTCGTGCGGCAGGACGGCCGCTGGCGCATCGCCCAGTTCCACTATTCGGTCAACATGCTCGACAACCCCGTGCTCGCCGCCCAACGCAAACTGCTGCTCGGCGGCGGTGCGGCAACCGCCCTCGCCGCCCTCGCGCTGGGCTTCGCCCTCGGCCGGCGCGGGCGCAGAAAGACCGTCTGAAAATACATGGGTGTGTTGGCAATCAGCCTTACGGCGGTGTTTTTTACTCAAAAACCGCCCGCAAGCTGAATGTCGACACACCCGTGAGGCCGTCTGAAAAATGTTTTTCAAACGGCCTCATGGGTTTTTGCGTACGGAGCCGCAAGCCCGGCGGACTACTGCTGCCAGTTGGACGGTGTGTATTCGATAACGTTTTCAAATTTATCCAAATTCTCCGCCTCGAACACCGCCGCCTTTTTAAAGGCTTCTTCCAGCGTCTGGCAGATATGCACTTCCACCTTGCCCGGCTTGCCGTTTTCGATCACCAGCAGATCGAGTTTGTAGGTCTGGTTGTGCGGCAGCCGTTTGATCATCACCGACAAATCGGACGCGGCCGGATTGTTTGTCTGATTCGACATTATGCGTTTCCTTAAAATAAAATTTCATGTTGAAAGCGTCGCCAAACGCTTACTCTGTTTTACAATCTAGCCGATTACGCTAAAAATAGCAACGGCACGCAAAGCATTGCGCCACAGGCCGTCTGAAAAAAACGTTTTGCCTGCGTCGAAACCGCTTTTCAGACGGCCTGTGCAAACCGCCCCCGCAACAGCAGCAAAAAGGACATCCCGTGAACCCCCTGATCGCCGACACCGAATACCCCGCCGCCCGCCGAACACCCGTCATCGTCGCGCTGGATTTTGCCGACGAAAAAAGCATGCTCGAATTTGTGCGCCGCCTCTCGCCCGACCTGTGCCGCCTCAAAATCGGCAAAGAGCTGTTTACCGCTACCGGCCGCAGTCTGGCCGAAAAACTGATTCATCAGGGCTTTGAGCTGTTTCTCGATTTGAAATACCACGACATTCCCAACACCGTCGCCCAAGCCTGCAAGGCCGCCGCCGAAATGGGTGTGTGGATGGTGGATATGCACGCCTCGGGCGGCCGCCGCATGATGGAAGCCGCCGCCGAAGCCGTCGCCAATTATCAAAACAAACCGCTCTTGATCGGCGTAACCGTGCTCACCAGCATGACGCAGCAAGACTTGGCCGAAACAGGCGTATCCGCTCCGGTTGAAGAACAGGTGTTGCGTCTGGCCAAACTCGCGCAAAGCTCGGGCTTGGACGGCGTGGTCTGCTCCGCGCTCGAAGCCGCGCCGCTGCGCAGTGAATTGGGGCAGGATTTTGTGCTGGTAACGCCCGGCATCCGCCTCGACACCGCCGCGAACAATGACGACCAACGCCGCATCATGACCCCAGCCGACGCGCTCTCCGCAGGTTCGACCTACCTCGTGATGGGGCGGCCCGTAACGCAGGCTGCCGACCCCGTGGCCGTGTTGCGCGAAGTCAGCGAAACCGCGTATCGGGCGGCGGAGGCCGTCTGAAAAGCGGTGCGCCGCCAACGGAACCATTGAAAATGAACCCGGGTTTTCCCCGTTTTTTCCTGCTCTTTGTGCTTTTCGTGCTGGTGTTGTGCGGCGGGTCGCAGGCATACCGGCTGTACGACGGCCGCGCAGAGGCGCGGCGGATACTGCGCGACACCGTTGCCGAGCTGCGCCGCCGCTTGCCGCCGCCCGACAAGGCCGATGCCGCCGCCATGCCGCAAAAGCTGCCGCGCCTGCGCGAGGGCATGCTGTATTACGCCGAACGCAAAGCCTACAAATACACCTTCGACTACACCTTCGACGAACACAATCCCGAGTTTCTCGAACGGCGCAGCATCTGGCTCTCGCCGCAGGGCGGCCGCTGGCGGTGCTGGGCGGGGGTGAAAGACAGCGTGCGCGGCGCGGACTCGGACTGCGGCGAGCGCGCAATCGTCGCCGGTTTGACCGAACGCGAACACGCGCTGGCGAAGGCCAACTGGTGCGGCCGCCTGGCCGCCGCCAACACACCCGACTGGCAAAACGGCCCCGTATATGTGGTGTTTGTGCCGCCGAAAAAGGCGCGCGGCGTGGAACAGAATGTCAAAGAGAAAGTCAAAGTGCGCGCGGTGCATTTCGCGCAGGCGCATCTGGTGCTGTACACCGCCGATTGGGACACCGTGTGGCAGCTCGAACTGCCCGACGGCGCGAAAAGCCTGACGCTGATCGGCTCGGAAATTTACGACGGCGAAACGTCCGCCGTCTCCGAAGCGGTGATAAAAAATTCGTTCGACTACCCCAACATCAGAAAAAAATGCGTCGAACTGCCCGGCGGTGCGGAGCTTAGCGGCTATTACAGCGAAGACATGTGGCAGGACGCGACCCTCGCGGCGGTATTCCGCAACCCCGCCGTGCACCCGATCATCACCGTGGCCGAAGGCGCAGAACCCGCCATTCTGCTGGACGCGGCAGGGCAGGGGGCAGGCCGTCTGAAAAACGAAACGGCGCAAACCGCTGCGTCGCAGGGGGATTGAGCCGTGTTTTCTTATCTTATTGTTTATATTCTGATTATATTCGTGGTCGTGCTGCTGCTTGTGGCGGCGGCCACCGGCTACTCTGCTTTTGTCATCCTGTCTGCCGCCGCCCGAACCGCCTTTGCCATGTGCCGCCGCCTGCCGCCCGCCCGCCATCCGCTGATGTGGCTATATGCCGCGCTCTTGGGCTATCTGCTGTTTCCCGTGCTGCTGGCCGACTTCGCCGCCGCCGCGCCCGCCGCCCGCCACGTGCACGACATCACTGTGCTGCGCTGGTGGAACAACGCCTGGCTCTGCGCCGTGCTGGTCGCAGCCAATCTGCCGCTGCTGCCGCTGCTGCACGGCGAAATCCGCAGCGGCAGCCCCTGTTTCGGCACGGCCTTCTGCGTGTGGTGCGTGTTTGCCGCCGCCTGGGGTCTGGCCGCGCTGGCCGCCTGTTCGCCTGAGTTTGCCGCCAACTACGCCGCCGTGTTTGACGCGCTGTGGCCGTGGCAGCGCGGCGTGCTGGCGCATCTGGAAGCCGACAGCGCGCGCACCGCCGAGGCTTTCGCCCGCCCCATGCTGCGCTACGGCAGCGCGGTGTTTTTCGACGGCGTAAGCCTCTTTATCGCCACCCTGCCGTTTTTCCTGCTTTACTCGGCAACCCTTCCGCGCAACAATACGCCCCTTTCATACGGCGCGGCAGGCATGCGCCACCGCATCGACGAACTGCGTGGCAGACGGCGCAGGCGGCGCAGGTAAAACGCCGCCGAACCGCGTTTTCAGACGGCCTCCAAAGCGCACAGGCCGTCTGAACGCAAGGCTTCGGCGCAGCCAAAACCACAGGAACGACAAAATGACCTTTTACAGCGAAACCCTCAAACCCCGCCTGCAACAGGCGCGCGTGCTGGTGGCCGGCGACGTGATGCTCGACCGCTACTGGTTCGGCGACGTGGCGCGCATCTCGCCCGAAGCCCCCGTGCCTGTTGCCAAAATCGACCGCACCGAACACCGCGCCGGCGGCGCGGCCAACGTCGCCCGCAACATCACCGCCCTGGGCGGCCGCGCCGCGCTGGTGTCCGTGGCCGGCGACGACGAAGCGGGCGACACCCTGCAAAAACTGATGGAAAACTGCGGCGTAGAAACCCTGTTTTCCCACGACAAAACCATCGCCACCACCGTCAAAACCCGCGTCGTCGCCCGCAACCAGCAGCTCATCCGCCTCGACTTTGAAGACGCCCCCACCCACGAAATCCTCGACAGCGTCAAACAGCAGTTCCGCGCCAAACTGGCCGACTGCGACGTCGTCATCCTCTCCGACTACGGCAAAGGCGGCCTCACCCACGTCTCCTCCTTCATCGAATGGGCGCGGCAGGCCGGCAAACCCGTCCTCATCGACCCAAAAGGCGGCGACTACGCCAAATACGCCGGTGCCACCCTGCTCACTCCCAACCGCTCCGAGCTGCGCGAAGTAACCGGAAACTGGCAGAACGAAGCCGACCTGGCCGGAAAAGCCCAAGCCCTGCGCCGCAGCCTCGGCTTGCAGGCACTTTTGCTCACCCGCAGCGAAGAGGGCATGACCCTCTACCGCGACGGCGAACCGCACCACCAGCCCACGCGCGCGCGCGAAGTGTTCGACGTGTCCGGCGCGGGCGACACCGTCATCGCCGCCCTCGGCCTCGGCCTCGCCGCCGGCCTCGACCTGCCCGAAGCCATGCGCCTGGCCAACGCCGCCGCCGGCGTGGTGGTGGGCAAAGTCGGCACCGCCGTCTGCACGTTTGACGAACTGGCACAATCATTGTAAAGTAGCGTAATAATCCGCCGCTTTGTGTTGAAAAACATGCTGTTTTATTTAAAAATTAAAGACAAAAGGCCGCTTTCGGCGGCAAACGGCTTCCAATAACACCTTCACAGCTTTGGACAATTTATTTTTTAAGGGGACAGAGATATGCCCGTCAGCATGACCCGTCTGGAACTCAACTGGGACGACAGCCGCAGCCGCAACAAACTCGACATCAACGCCGTGCAGGCCGTCGCCGCCGTGTGGCTGGCCGACAAAAACGCCAGCCGCCATGCCGTCATGGACATCGAAACCGTGGTGGACGAGCCGTTTTCCTTCGCCTTCAACGGCCTGGATACCGCCACCGTCATCGGCCTCTTCGACGAAATCGCCCGCCAGTTTCCCGCCGTGCGCTTTTACGTGCGCGGCATCGGCGAGGATTTCAGCAATATGTGGCTGCGCGAATACTTCAACGGCGAAACCGTCTTCTCCGCCGGCCCCTTCGAGCGGCAGGTGTCGGAAAACCTGAGCAACAAAGGCAAAAGCTGGTTCAGCCGCTGGCTGGGCAGATAGGCGTTCCAAGCGCACAGGCCGTCTGAAAAAAAGGCCGTCTGAAAAAGGCGAAAAACAGGATGGGCATGGATTTCCATCCTGTTTTTTGTTTTTTCAGACGGCCTCTGCCGTCGGGGGTGTGCGGCGCGGCCACGCACACGGTTTGGGGCGGGCGGGAAGAACAAGAGGCTGTCTGAAAATCGGGTTGGGGATTTTCAGACGGCCTTTGCGCGGCAGGGAACGCGTGCACCGCCTTGGAGCGACACACCCTACGTCAGGTTCGGCATGGGCGGATTCGGGGTTTCAGACGGCCTCTGCCGCTAAGGTAGGGTGTGTGGCGCAAGCCACGCACGCGGTTTCGAATTTTTGGGAAATGCGCGGATTCGTTGTACGGCAGGGAACGCGTGCGTCGACTTGGGGCGACACCCCTACCTTGGGTTCGGTATGGTGTGATGGGGAACAGGCCGTCTGAAAAAACCTTATCCGTGCGGCGCGGTGTTTTGTCCGGCGAGTACGGCGTCGATCAGGGCTTCGGCGTCTTGGTCGGCGAGGCGTTTGGCGACGGCGCGGCCGAGGGTGCGGGCGTAGGCGGCGGGGGCTTGGGCGGCGGCTTCGATGAGGACGGAGCCGTCGGGGTGGCCGACGAGGCCGCGCAGGGTGAGCAGTCCTTCGTCGCTGGTGCAGTAGGCGGCGAGGGGGATTTGGCAGCTGCCGCCGAGTGCTTGGGCGAGGGTGCGTTCGGCGGTAACGCAGGCGGCGGTTTCGGCGTGGTTGAGCGGGGCGAGCAGGGGCAGCAGGTCGCTGCGGTGTTCGGCGATTTCGATGCCGAGCGCGCCTTGTCCGGCGGCGGGCAGGCATTCGTCGGGGGAGAGGATTTCGCGGATGCGGCCGTTAAGGCCGAGGCGTTGCAGGCCGGCGGCGGCGAGGATGATGGCGTCGTATTCGCCGTTGTCGAGTTTGGCGAGGCGGGTTTGCACGTTGCCGCGCAGGGGTTTGACGGTGAGATGGGGGTGTCTGGCGCGGATTTGGGCTTCGCGGCGCAGGCTGGATGTGCCGACCACCGCGCCTGCGGGCAGGGCGGCGAGGGTGTTGTGGCGGTTGGAAACGAAGGCGTCGAAGGGGCTGGCGCGTTCGCCGATGGCGGCAAGGAGGAAGCCTTCGGGCAGCTCCATGGGCACGTCTTTGATGGAGTGGACGGCCAGATCGGCGCGGCCGTCGTGCAGGGCTTGTTCGAGTTCTTTGATAAACAGTCCTTTGCCGCCGATTTTGGAGAGGGTGCGGTCGAGGATTTGGTCGCCGCGCGTGGTGAGGCCGAGGATGCGGATGTCGCAGGCGGGGTAGAGGGCGTGCAGGCGGGCTTTGATGTGTTCGGCCTGCCACATGGCGAGCGCGCTTTGGCGGCTGGCGATGGTGAGTTTGTCGGGTGCGTTCACGGCTGATCCTTGATGGGCGGGAAACGGCGCAGTTTAACAGAATCAGGCCGTCTGAAAACGGTGTTTTCAGACGGCCTCGGATTTGTTTTCTAAGCCTGCGGCCTTATGGGGCGGGCGGCGAGGGAGATTTTCGGCGAGTAGAGCATGTCGAAGGTGGGCTTGTTGATGAGGTCGGCGAGGGTGAATTTGTCGAGGTGTTCGAGGAAGGCTTTGCCCGCGTCGTTGAGCACGGAGGCGAGCAGGCAGCAGGAGGTGAGCAGGCACTGGTTGCCCGCGCCCATGCATTCGACCAGCTTCATCGGCTCCATGTGGCGCACCACGTCGCCCAAGCGGATGAGTTCCGCCTGCCGCCGCAGGCGCAGGCCGCCGCCTTTGCCGCGCACGCTGTCGAGAAAGCCGCCTTTCACCAGCGCGGTTACCACTTTCATCAGGTGGCTTTTGGAGATGCCGTACACTTCGGCGATGGTGGCGATGTTGACCAACTCTTCGCTGTTGACGGCGGCGTAGGCCAAAACGCGCAGGGCGTAGTCGGTTTGTTGGGTGAGGTACATATTGCCAGCGGAATGTTAAAGTTTCATAATATATGCAACATAATATTATACACCAACCGCGCCCCGCGCCGTAAGGAACAGCCATGAAACGCCACCCGCTGCTCGTGCCGCTCTCGCACGAGCACCACCACACACTCGCCCTGTGCACGCGCATTTTGCGCAGTCCCGAAGCCGACCACCGCGCCGACATCACCGAGCACTACATCGATCTGGAAAAACACTTCGTCTGCGAAGAAACCATGTTCGCCCCGCTGTGGGACGCCCTGTGCCGCGACGATCTGCGCGCGCGCTTTGAGGCCGAACACGCCCAACTGCGCGCCATGCACCTCGCGCCCGACTACACCAATCCCGAATGGAACGTACAATTCGCCACCCTGCTGCGCGACCACGCCCGTTTTGAAGAACGCGAGCTGTTCCCCGCCGTCGAAGCCCTGCTGCCGCCGGCGGAATAAACAAACAACAAAACAGGCCGTCTGAAAGCGCAGCTTCGGCGAAGCCAAAACCGGCAAACGGCAAAAAAACGCTTTTCAGACGGCCTCCAACCGTTTCCAAACCACCAAACCACCAACCAAAACAGAAAACACAACATCATGAAATTCTTCCAACACCCCGTCTGGGCGATGGCCTTCCGCCCGCTCTATTCGCTCACCGCCCTTTACGGCGCACTCTCCGTCTTCCTCTGGGGCTTCGGCTACCAAGGCACCGCGCAGCTTCCCGGCTTCTTCTGGCACGCCCACGAAATGATTTGGGGCTACGCCGGCGGCGTGGTCGTCGCCTTCCTGCTCACCGCCGTCGCCACCTGGACCAAACAGCCCCCCGTCGGCGGCGCGCGCCTCGGCCTTTTGGTCGGCTGCTGGCTGGCCGCCCGCCTGTTTGCCTTCGTCCCCCACGCCGCACTGCTCTGCGGCCTCGCGGGCGTCGCCTTCTACTGGCTGGCCGCCTATTACATGGGGCAGGCCGTCTTCGCCGCCAAAAGCACGCGCAACTACATCGCCGTCGCCGCACTCGTCCTCATGGGCATCACCCTCGGCGCGTTCCATGCCGCCCTCTCGCTCGGACGGCTGGCCGGCTTGCAGGACAACCTCTTCGCCGGACTCGTCATGGTGGCCGGCTTCATCGGCCTTATCGGCTCGCGCATCATCGCCTTCTTCACCTCGCGCCGCCTCAACACCCCCCAGCCCGCCTCACCGCAATGGGCGCTGCTCGCCCCGCTCGTGCTGCCCATGATTATGGCCGCCCTCATGACCCTCCATCTCGCCCTGCCGCTGGCCGCCCTCTGCGGCATCGCCTGCGGCGTCCTCGGCCTCGTGCAAACCGTGCGCTGGTGGGCGAAAGGCACGGACAAAGAACCCCTGCTGTGGACACTGCACGCAGGCTACGCCGCCACCGCCCTCGGCCTCATCATCATGGGCATCGGCCAGTGGCGGCCCGAACTGATGAGCGCGGGCGTGCACAGCGTCGCCGTCGGCGGCATCGGCCTCCTCACCGTCAGCATGATGACCCGCACCGCCCTCGGCCACACCGGCCGCCCGCTCTACCCCGCGCCCAAACCCATGCCGCTGGCCTTCGTCCTCATGCTCGCCGCCCTCGCCATGCGCCTTCTGGCCGCCGCCATGCTCTACGTCCACCCCACCGCCTACCAGCACAGCCTGCGCTGCTCCGCCGCCCTCTTCGCCGCCTCACTGCTGATCTACGCCTGGCGTTACACCCCCTGGCTGCTGAGCCCCCGCCTCGACGGCAAACCGGGCTGAACCGCCGCGCGGTTTTCCTCATGACAGAGGCCGTCTGAAAAACATGTTTACCGTTTTTCAGACGGCCTCTGCCGTTAGGGTAAGGTGTGTGGCGCAAGCCACGCACGCGGTTTGGGGTTTGAGGGCGGGTGTTGTCGAACGGTAAAACAAGAGGCCGTCTGAAAGGTTTTTCAGACGGCCTCTTGTTTTTACAGCGCGGCCAGTACCGCGTCGCCCATTTGCGAGCAGGAAACCTGCGTGCAGCCTGCTTCAAAAATATCGGCGGTGCGCAAGCCCTGTTGCAGCACGGTTTGCACGGCGTTTTCGATTTGCGCGGCGCGCTTTTCGTCGTTCAGGCTGTAACGCAGCAGCATGGCCAGCGACAAAATTGTAGCCAGCGGGTTGGCTTTGTTTTGGCCTGTGATGTCGGGCGCGGAGCCGTGCGAGGGTTCGTATAAGCCTTTGCCGTTTTCGTCGAGCGAGGCGGAGGGCAGCATGCCGATGGAGCCGGTGAGCATAGATGCTTGGTCGCTCAAAATGTCGCCGAAGATGTTGCCGGTGGCAATCACGTCAAACTGTTTGGGCGCGCGCACGAGCTGCATGGCGGCGTTGTCCACATACATATGGCTGAGTTCCACATCGGGGTATTGCGTGGCGACTTCGTCAAAGATTTCGCGCCACAGCTCGGTGGTTTCCAACACATTGGCTTTGCCGACGCTGCATACTTTTTTGCTGCGCTTTTGGGCAGCGGCAAATGCGACGTGGGCGATGCGGCGGATTTCGCTTTCGCTGTACCGCATGGTGTTGAAGCCTTCGCGCTCGCCGTTTTCCAGCGTGCGGATGCCGCGCGGTTCGCCGAAGTAGATGTCGCCCGTAAGCTCGCGCACGATGAGGATGTCCAGCCCTGCGACGACTTCGGGTTTGAGGGTGGAGGCGTTGGCGAGTTCTTTGTATAGGATGGCGGGGCGCAGATTGGCGAACAGGTTGAGGTCTTTGCGGATGGCGAGCAAACCGCGCTCGGGGCGCAAGGGGCGGTCTAGGCTGTCGTATTGGGGCGAGCCGACTGCGCCGAGCAGCACGGCATCGGCGGCGCGGCAGAGGTTTTGCGTGAACTCGGGGTAGGGCGCGCCGTATTGGTCGTAGGCTTCGCCGCCGAGGGGGGCGTATTGGTATTGCGCGTCCAGCCCTTGTTCTATCAGTTTGTCTAACACGCGCACGGCTTGGGCGGTGATTTCGGGGCCGATGCCGTCGCCGCGTAGGATGGCGATTTGGTGGGTCATTTTGGGTCTCCTTGCGGATGGTGGAAAAACGGGGGTTTCAGACGGCCGTCTGAAAAACAGGAAACGCGTGTGTGGCTGCGCCGCACACCCTGCATCAGGCCGTCTGAAAAACGGGTTTACTGTTTGGCGGCGTATTTGGCGGCGATGTCGCCCATCAGGCGGGTTTCGGTCTGCCATTTGGCGGGGTCGATGGGGCGTTCGGGCGGGGGGTTGCCGGGGTCGTTGACGGCGATGCCGCCTTGGTCGTCGAAGAGGATGTGCTGGCTGCGGGTTTTGGCGGGGTCGGGGCTGCCGTCGGGGCGGTAGTAGCGGGTTTCGGCGCGGGCGGAGGAGGGGCGTCCGTCGCGGTAGAGGTATTGGTAGTGGTGGACGCGGTAGTTGCTGCCGTAGCCGTATTCGAGTTTTTCGGGGCGGCCTTGGGGGTCGTAAACCAGGGTGAGGCTGTTGCGGCTTGCGCCGTCTATCATCAGTTCGGGGATGTCGGTTTTTTCGATTGTGCCGCTGCCGTGCGGGAGTGTTGCGGCGGGGGCGGGGGTTTGGGCGGGTTTGGCTGCGGCTTGGACGGGCGCGGCCTGCGCGGGGGCGGAGGCGGGCGGGGTGTCGGCCGTTTGTCGGGAGCAGGCGGCCAAGAGGAGGAGGGCGGGGAGGAGGCGTAATGTGTTGTTCATGGTTTTCCTTTTTGGGGTTTGTTTGGCAGCCGTTTGAAAACCATCAAACGGGTTTTCAGACGGCCTCTGTTTATTTGCTGTGCAGGAAGCGGGGGATGGCTTCGCGGTCTTCGGCCATGATGAGGGGCATGGCGGCGAGGGCTTTTCCGATGCTGCGGTCGATGAGTTCGCGCTCGGCGGCGGAGGGTTTGTTGAGGACGTGGCCGATGACGAGGGTGCGCTCGCCGGGGTGGCCGATGCCCAGGCGCAGGCGGTAGAAGTCGGGCGTGCCGAGTTTGGCCTGTATGTCTTTGAGGCCGTTGTGGCCGCCGTTGCCGCCGCCGAGTTTGAAGCGGACGCTGCCGCAGGGGAGATCGAGTTCGTCGTGGACGGTGAGGATTTCGGCGGGGCGGATTTTGTAAAACTGCGCCAGCGCGGCAACGGCTTTGCCGGAGAGGTTCATGTAGGTGTCGGGTTTGAGCAGCCATACCTCGCCTTCTGGGCGGGAGACGCGGGCGACGTGGCCGGCGTATTTTTTTTCGTGTTTCCACGCGGCCTTCCATTGGCGGGCGAGTTCGTCGACAAACCAGAATCCGGCGTTGTGGCGGGTGTGTTCGTATTCTGTGCCGGGGTTGCCGAGTCCGGCGATGAGTTTGATGGTCATGCTGTGCCTTTTTGGGTGTTTTGCGCGGCGCGGCGGCGGCGGGCTTCTTTGGGGTCGATGAGGAGGGGGCGGTAGAGTTCGACGCGTTCGCCGCCGAGCAGGGGGGTGTCGTCGGCGACGCGTTTGCCGAAGATGCCCAGCGGGGCGGCAAGGTCGGCTTCGGGGAAGGCGGCGGCGAGGCCGCTCTGCAATACGGCGCGGCGGGCGGTGGTGCCTTCGGGGACGCGCAGGCTTTGCAGAAACTGTTTTTCGGCGGTGCCGTAGACGATTTCGATATTGACGGTTTCAGCCATGGCGTTTTCCGGCTTCGGCCACGAAGGCTTCGACGAGTTTGCCGGCCAGGTGGCCGAACACGGGGCTGATGAGGGCGGCGAGCACGGGGTTGGCAAAGTCGTATTCGAGTTTGAAGGCGACTTTGCAGCAGTCGCCGCCGAGGTCTTCAAACTGCCACGCGCCGCGCAGGGTTTTGAAGGGGCCGTCGAGCAGGTCCATACGGATTTCGCGGCCGGGGATGTTGCGGTTGCGGGTGGCGAAAGACTGCTTCACGCCTTTGTAGTCCATGTGCAGGCGGGCTTGCAGCTCGTTCGGGGTGCGGGAGAGGATTTCGGTTTTGCCGTACCAGGGCAGGAATGTCGGGTAGTCTTCCACTTTGTCCACCAGTTCGTACATCTGCGCTGCGCTGTGGGGGACGAGGACGTTTTTTTCTACGGTTTTCATGTGGGCGGGCGGGGTGGGGCAAAGGCGGCGATTATAGCATTTGAGGCCGTCTGAAAAACGGAAAACGGGTTTTAGCTGCGCTTTCGGAAACGTCATCTCCGCGTTTATGCTCCGCAGGAATACAGGCGGGGCGGCCTCTGCCGTTGTGGCGGTGTCCGGCACGGCTGTGTAGGCGGTTTGGGTTTGGGGAAAGGCGCGGATTTGTTGTGCGGCAGGGAACGCGTGCGTCGCCTTGGGGCGACACACCCTACAACAGGTTCGGCATGGGCGTGAGTGGAAAGAGGCCGTCTGAAAAGGCGGATTTGCTTTTTGGCTGCGCCGAAACTGCGTTTTCAGACGGCCTTTGGCGTGGCGGTTCAGGTGTTTTTGTCGAAGCGGATGCGGGGGTCGGCGGCGGCGTAGCAGAGGTCGGTGAGCAGGCGGGCGAGGAGGCCGGCGAGGGTGAAGATGTAGAGGGTGCCCATGACTACGGGGTAGTCGCGTTTGATGACGGCTTCGTAGGAGAGCAGGCCGAGGCCGTCGAGGGAGAAGAGGGTTTCGATGAGCAGGCTGCCGGTGAAAAACGCGCCGATGAAGGCGGCGGGGAAGCCGGTGATGAGGGGGATGGCGGCGTTGCGGAAGATGTGGCGGTACAGGATGCGTTTTTCGTCCAGGCCTTTGGCGCGGGCGGTATAGACGTATTGGCGGCGGATTTCTTCGAGGAAGATGTTTTTGGTGAGCATGGTGGTTACGGCGAGGCTGCCGGCGGCGGAGGCGGTTACGGGCAGGGCGATGTGCCAGAGATAGTCGGCGGTTTTGCCCCAGAAGCCGAGGGTTTCCCAGTTGTCGCCGGTGAGGCCGCCTTGGGGAAACCAGGCGAGGAAGCTGCCGCCGCCGAAGAAGACGAGTAGCAGCAGGCCGAGGACGAAGGGGGGGATAGTGTAGCCGACGAGGATGGCGAAGCCGGTGGCGAGGTCGAAGCGGCTGCCGTCGCGCACGGCTTTGGCGATGCCCAGGGGGATGCAGATGAGGTAGGTGAGGAAGAAGTTCCACAGGCCGAGGCTGGCGGAGACGGGGAGTTTCTGGGCGATGAGTTCGGCGACGCTTTCTTGGTGGAAGAAACTTTGGCCGAGGTCGAAGCGGGCGAAGCGGACGGACATTTCCCAGAAGCGTTGCAGCGGGGGTTTGTCGAAGCCGTAGAGGGCGTTGAGGGCGGCGAGGTCGTCGGCGGTAAGGCGGTTTTGCCCGAGGGTTTTCGCGCCACCGCTTGCGGCTTCGCCGGCCGCGCCGCTGCCGGAAAGTTGGGCGGCGAGTTGTTCGACGGGGCCGCCGGGGACGAATTGGATGACGGCGAAGGTGAGGGCGAGGATGCCGATGAGGGTGGGGATGACCAGCAGCAGGCGTTTGAGGAGGTATCGGGTCATGTCTGCTCCGTGCGGCGGGAGGCCGTCTGAAAGCTCGGGCTTATTTTTTGATGAGGAAGCCGATCAGCAGTTCTTTGAACAGGAAGCCGAACACGCCGAGGCCGAGGACGAAGAAGAGGATGAACATGCCGAATTTGCCGGCGTTGGATTTTTTGCCGAGGTCGTAAACGATAAAGCCGAGGAAGATGACGAGGACGGTGAGGCAGACGCGCATGGTCCAGGCTGTGAATTCCGCTTCGCTCATTTCGGGTTTCCTTTCGGGGTTGTGCGGGGGTGGTTTTGGTTTTTCAGACGGCCTCTTTCTCTTTACTTCGGGTTTGAGGCCGTCTGAAAAACAGCTTTTGTTTGCGTCGGGGTAAACCGCGTGCGTGGCCGTGCCACACACCCTACCTTAGGGGAGGAGGCCGTCTGAAAAAGCGGACGGACGGGCGGTTTATTTCATGGCCTGTGCGAGGTCGGCGATGAGGTCGTCGGGGTGTTCGAGGCCGATGGCGATGCGCAGCAGTCCTTCGCGGATGCCGGCTTCGTGTTTGGCTTCGGGGGACATGCGGCCGTGGGTGGTGGTCCAGGGGTGGGTGATGGTGGAGCGCACGTCGCCGAGGTTGGCGGTTTTGGAGAAGATTTTGACCGCGTCGAGCAGTTTCCACGCGGCTTGCTGCCCGCCTTCCACTTCAAAGGCGATGACGATGCCGCCGGCGGCCTGCTGTTTTTGCACCAAATCCGCCTGCGGGTGGTCGGCAAAACCGGCGTGGCAGACGTGTTTGACTTGCGGCTGGTCGCGCAGCCAGGCGGCGATTTTGTCGGTGTTGGCGCATTGTTTTTCGATGCGCAGCGGCAGGGTTTCCACGCCGCTGAGCAGCACCCAGGCATGGAAGGGCGACATGGAGAGGCCGCAGGCGTTCATGTACATCTGCACCTGCTGCATGAGTTCTTTGCGGCCGACGATGACGCCGCCCTGCACGCGGCCGTGGCCGTCGATGGCTTTGGTGGCGGAGTGGACGGACAGATCCGCGCCGAATTTGAGGGGCTGCTGCAAGGCGGGGGTGAGGAAGCTGTTGTCCACTACCAAAAGCGCGCCGGCGGCGTGGGCGATGGCGGCGAGTTTTTCGAGGTCGGCCACTTCGTTGAGGGGGTTGGACGGGGTTTCCAAAAAGAACATTTTGGTGTTGGGGCGGACGGCGGCCTGCCATTGGGCGGGGTCGGTTTGGGAGACGAAGCTGATGTCGATGCCGAAGCGGGCGATGTGGTTGTTGAGCAGGCCGACGGTGGTGCCGAACAGGCTGCGGCTGCATACGAGGTGGTCGCCCGCGCTTAAAAAGGTGAGGATGGCGGCGTTGATGGCGGCCATGCCGGTGGCGGTGGCAACGGCGGCTTCCGCGCCTTCGAGGATGGCGATGCGGCGGGCGAATGCGGCGGTGGTGGGGTTGGCGGTACGGCTGTATGTGTAGCCTTGTTTTTCGCCTTTGAAGAGGGCTGCGCCGTCGGCCGCGCTGTCGAACATGAAGCTGCTGGTAAGGAAGAGGGCCTGGTTGTGTTCGTTGAACTGGGTTTGTTCTTTCGCGCCGCGTATGGCGAGGGTTTGCGGGTGGAGGGTGTCGCTCATGGGGAAATCCGTTTGTGAAATCGGGTAAAGGCGGCATTCTGCGCCTGTTTGCGGGCGGTTTCAAGGCGGGGCGGTTGGAGGCCGTCTGAAAAGCGGGGTTTCAATGAGGTTAAAAACGGCTTTCAGACGGCCTTACCATTCGAGGCAGGCCGGGCATTTATGCCCGGCATTTTTTCAATCGGCCGGTGTTTGTCCGTCGGGCATAAATGCCCGACCTACCTGTCTGCGTTTTCAGACGGCCTTATCCTTCCAGCTGGCCGTCGGTCATGGTGAGCACGCGGTCGAAGCGGGCGGCGAGTTGGTCGTCGTGGGTTACCACGACGAGGGCGGTGCCCATTTCGGCTTTCAAGTCGAGCATCATGTCGAACACTTTTTGCGCGTTTTGGCGGTCGAGGTTGCCGGTGGGCTCGTCGGCCAGCAGGCAGGCGGGTTCGGTTACGAGGGCGCGGGCGATGGCGGCGCGCTGGCGTTCGCCGCCGGAGAGTTCGCCCGGGCGGTGGCGCACGCGCTCTTTGAGGCCGGCTTTTTCCAGCATGGCCAGTGCGCGTTCGCGGGCTTGGGCTTTGGGGGTTTTGCCGATTAAGAGCGGCATCATCACGTTTTCCAGCGCGGAAAATTCGGGCAGCAGGTGGTGGAACTGGTAAACGAAGCCGAGGTGGCGGTTGCGCAGCGCGCTGAGGGCTTTCTGGCTCATCTGCGCGAGGTCGCTGCCGAGCAGGGAAACGCGGCCGGAGGTGGGTTTGTCGAGGCCGCCGAGGATGTGCAGCAGGGTGGATTTGCCGCTGCCGGACGCGCCGACGATGCCGACGCTTTCGCCGGCGGCGACGCGCAAATCGAGGCGGTCGAGCACGCGCACATCGAGTACGCCGTCGTTGTAGCTTTTGCAGACGGCCTCGCAGTGCAGCACGGTTTGGCCGGGGGCGGCGGGGTTGGGTTTATTCATAGCGCAGTGCCTCCGCAGGTTCGGTTTTGGCGGCGCGCCAGCTCGGGTAGAGGGTTACCAGGAGCGAGAGGCCGATGGAGATGGCGGCGATGGCGGCCACGTCGCTCCATACGACGTGGGAGGGGAGGTAGTCGAGGAAATACACTTTCGATTCAATCAGTTTGCGCCCCATTAAGCCTTCAAACCATTTGAGTATCGCGCCGATGTTGTAGGCCAGCACGAGGCCGAGCAGGGTGCCGGCGAGGGTGCCGATGAGGCCGAGCAGCGCGCCCTGCACGAAAAAGATTTTCATGATGCCTGCGGGCGGCAGGCCCTGGGTGCGCAGGATGGCGATGGCTGACTGCTTTTCGGTTACGGTCATGATGAGGGTGGAGATGAGGTTGATGGAGGCGACGAGGCTGATGAAAAACATGATGACGAACAGCATTTTTTTCTCCAATTCCACGGCGTTGAAGTAGGACTGGTTGCTGAACGTCCAGTCGCGCGCCCACACTTTGTCGCTTGCGGCGGCGGGCAGCAGGCGGGCGACGATTGTGGGGGCGTTTTGCGGGTCGGCCAGTTTCAGGCGCAGGCCGCCGAAGCCGGTTTCGGTGCGGTAGAGGGTTTGCGCGTCGCGGATGTGGGTCATGGCCAGCGAGTTGTCCAGTTCGTAGATGCCGGTTTTCACCGTGCCGACGAGGTTGAACTGTTTCAGGCGCGGCACCATGCCGGCGGGGGTTACGTTGCCTTCGGGGGTGATGACGGTTACTTTGCCGCCTTTTTCCACGCCCAGCGCGTCGGCCAAATCCTGGCCGAGAATGATGTCGAACTCGCCCGCTTTGAGGTCTTCAAAGCGGCCGTAGGGCATTTTCTGCCAGTAGTCGGCCACCTGTTTTTCCTCGGCCGGCTCGATGCCGCGCAGCTGCACGCCGCGCACTTCGCCGTTGTTGGCCAAAAGTGCCTGATCGGCGATGTAGGGCGCGGAGCCGACGACGTTTTTGTTGCCCGATACCAGTTTGCGCAACTCCTGCCATGTGCCGCCTGCGGGGTCGTAGTAGCCGATTTCGGCGTGCGGCGCGACGCTGAAAAGCTGGCTGCGCACGTCTTTCTGAAAGCCGTTCACCACCGAGAGCACCACGATCAGGGCGGTTACGCCGATGGCGATGCCGATGATCGAAATCGCGCCGATAAACGACATGAAGCCGCTGCGTTTTTTCGCCCGCAGATAGCGCAGGCCGATCCATGTTTCCAGTGAAAGCATTGTGGGTTTACCGCTGTGTTGCCAAACAAAGGGCGGCATTGTACCCGAAAGGCCGTCTGAAAATCCCGTTTCAAAGTTTTCAGACGGCCTTTCGGGTACAATGCCGCCTTTTTTGCGCGGAACGCTGCCATGTCCCACAAACCGAAAACCGAACACGAAAACAACAAGCTGCACAAACGCCTGCGCCATGCCGTGGGCGACGCGATCAACGATTTCAACATGATCGAGCCGGGCGACAAAATTATGGTCTGCCTCTCCGGCGGCAAAGACAGCTACGCCCTTTTGGACATTCTGCGCCAGCTCCAATCGAGCGCGCCGGTTGATTTTGAACTCGTCGCCGTCAACCTCGACCAAAAACAGCCCCGCTTCCCCGAAGAAGTGCTGCCGACCTATCTCGAAAGCATCGGCGTGCCGTATAAAATCGTGGAAGAAGACACCTATTCCACCGTGAAACGCGTGCTCGACGAAGGCAAAACCACCTGTTCGCTGTGCAGCCGCCTGCGCCGGGGCATCCTCTACCGCACGGCAAAAGAGCTGGGCTGCACCAAAATCGCCCTCGGCCACCACCGCGACGACATCCTCGCCACCTTGTTTTTAAACATGTTTTACGGCGGAAAACTCAAAGCCATGCCCCCGAAACTCGTTTCCGACAACGGCGAGCATATCGTGATCCGCCCGCTGGCCTATGTGAAAGAAAAAGACCTGATCCGCTACGCCGAAATCAAGCAGTTCCCCATTATTCCGTGCAACCTCTGCGGCTCGCAGCCGAATCTGCAACGCCAGGTGATCGGCGACATGCTCAAAGACTGGGACAAACGCTTCCCCGGCCGCATCGAATCGATGTTCTCCGCCCTGCGCAACGTCGTTCCCTCGCATCTGGCCGACACCGAGCTTTTCGACTTCGCCGGCTTGGAACGCGGCCAAACGCTGAAACACGGCGGCGACTTGGCCTTTGACAGCGAAAGCGTGCCGGAGCGTTTTTCAGACGGCCTCGATGAAGACGAAGGCGAAGTCAAAATCGCTAAACCGCGCAAAGTATTCAATATTCTCGACAACCGGGCCAAAGGCTGAATGGCGCAAGCGTAAAGGCCGTCTGAAAAACACGTCAAACACGTTTTTCAGACGGCCTTTACTTATTCTCACCCTTCATCCGCATATGTAAATTATCCGCAACATACTCTTCCCTGCGGTGCAGGCCGTTTAGAATGTCCCGCGAAATGCGGCGAAAACGCGCGATTTTGCCGCATCTTTGCCGATTCAACCGACAAACGGAGAGCAATATGCAAGAGCAAAACCAAAACCTGCCGCCTGAGGAAGCCGCACGGCCAAACGGTACACCGCAGCCGCAGAGGCCGTCTGAAAACACGGAAAACAAGGAAAACACGGCGGCGGATGCTGCTCCGGTGCAGGAGAAAAAAGCCAAACGCCGCAAAAAAAACAGGAGAGGCCGCCGTGCCGATAACGCGCTGGGCACCAGCAAGGGCGTGGAAACCATGTTCCGCAACGCCGTGCGCTCCGAAATGGAGCTGTTGGCGCTGGCGGCCACCAAAGCCAATATTATGATTTCGCTGAACGGTTTTATCGTGTCGGCACTGATGATTTCGGGGGCGTTTGTTTTCTCGTCTTCGCCCGAATTTCTGATTCCCGCCAGCACTTTTATGGTAACGGCGGCTGCGTCTATCGTGTTTGCGCTGCTGTCCGCCTCGCCCGAGCGCATCGGCAAAATGCGCGCCCTGCGCGAATGGCTCAAAGACTGGGTATTCCGCAGGGCGAAGCTCTCCGATTTCAAAAGCCGCGTGCTGGCCAAAGACAACCGCTTTTTCGGCGGCGAACCCAATGTGCTGATTTACGAAGACTGCGTCAAAATCCCGCGCGAGGAGCATTGGCAGAAAATGCAGGACGTGATGGCTGACCGCACGCAGGTCTATGAAAAGATGAGCGACCATCTCTACTGGCTCGGCCTCTTGGCCGACAAGCAGTTCAAATACATCAACCTTTCCTATGCCGTGTTCCGCTGGGGGCTGCTGGCCTCGCTGGCGGCCTTTGTCGGCGTGAAAACCATTCCCTCGCTTACCGCGCCGCAGCAGGGCAATCTGGCTGAGTTGCGCACGATGGGCATCAATGTGTTCAAAGGCGTGTACGAACCTTCGGCCGTGCAGCAGCTTCCCGACGGGCGCATTATGGTGGCCGAAGACGAGCCGAACCATGCGTTCAGTATTTTAAGTATCGATAAAAACGGTAATTTCGTTGAAGACGAAGCACTTGATACCCGCATCATCACCGGCTTCAAACGCAAGCTCAACGACCTCGAAGCCATGACGCGCGACGACGAGGGCTTTATGTATGCCATGACTTCGCATTCGCGCAACCGCAAAGGCCAGCGTTCGCCCGACCGCGAGCACCTGATGCGCTTTAAAATCCAAAACGGCGAAGTGATCGGGCTGACCAGCTACGACGGCCTGACCGATGTTTTGGAAAAAGACCCAGCCCTGCATGATCTGATCCGCGAAAAAACCAGCGCCGAAGTGGTATTCGACGAAATCAACATCGAAGGGCTGGCCTTCGACCCCGTGAAAAAACGGCTGGCGTTGGGTTTCCGCGATCCCGAGTTCAATAATATGGCGCTGATCGCCTTTATCGCCAACCCCAAAGAGATGATGGAGAAAAACGCCAAGCCGGTGTTTGACGAGGTGGCGATACTCGATATCGACGGCGGCGGCATCCGCTCGCTCAACTACGACCCCGTGCTCAAAGCCTACATCATTGCCAACGAAGTCAAAGGCGATACCGGCGAGAAATCCTCAACCCTGTGGAAATGGAGCGGCAACCCCAAAGACGAGCCGCAGAAGCTCAACCTGCCCAACCTGCACCACATGACCAATGTCGAAGCCGTTGATTCAGTAAATATCAACGGCAGGCAGATGCTGCTCTTGATGGGCGACGAGGGCAGCGCGGAAAAAGGCATGACCGCCAAATACATGCTGGTGGACTACAACCGGCTCGGGCACAACGAATAAGATTGGCGGACAAAAGGCCGTCCCCGCCTACGCGGGCTGACGTTTCTGAAAAACCGTTTTATAGGTTTTGGCTGCGCCGAAGCGATGTTTTCAGACGGCCTTTCCCATGGTCTGGCACGCCTGCTTAAAACATCCGATACGGCAAAGAGGCCGTCTGAAAAGTGTTTTTGGCTGCGCCGAAGCCGCGCTTTCAGACGGCCTCTGCCGTTTTGTAGGGTGTGTGGCGCAGCCACGCACGCGGTTTGGAATTTGCGGGGAAGATGAAGATTCGCTGCACGACACAGACCGCGTGCATCACCTCGGGGCGACACACCCTACGTTTGGTTGGGCACGCCGGATATGGTAAAGAGGCCGTCTGAAACTTGGCAGTATGCTTTTCAGACGGCCTCTGCCGCTGTGTAGGGTGTGTGGCGCAAGCCACGCACGCGGTTTGGGATTTGCGGGGAAGACGAAGATTCGCTGCACGACACAGACCGCGTGCGTCGCCTCGGGGCGACACACCCTACGTTTGGTTCGACATGGGGTGGTTTTTCAGAAACGTCATCCCCCTGCGTAAGCGGGGACGGCTTCCGAATCTTCTCATGGCTAACGGATCACGTTGCGCCAGTCGTTTTCAAAATAGTTCACCAGAATCTGTGTGTTCAAATGATTCGGCTCAACCTTGCGCCGTGCCATGTCGGGCGGGAAGCGGAACATTTCGGCAGCGGTTTGGGCGTTGAGGTAGCGGGCAGGCACGTCGAATTTTTGCGGCACGGCAAAATCTGTGTCGAAACCGGCCAGCACAAAGCCCCATTCGCCGAACGAGGGCACATAAACGTGATAGGGCGCGGTGTGCAAGTCCGCCGCTTCGAGGGTGGCGACCACCGACCAGTAGGCGTTGGGGGCGAAATAGGGCGAGGTGGACTGCACGACGATTTTCCCTTGCGGCGCAAGGTGTTGCGAGACAAGGCGGTACATTGGCACGGAATAGAGTTTGCCCAGCGAGAAATTCGAGGGGTCGGGCAGGTCGATGATGATCACGTCGAATTTTTCCCGCGCGGTTTCCAGCCATTTGGCGGCGTCGGCGTTGACAACGTGCATTTTCGGGTGCGACAGCGAGCCGTGGTTTAACGCGCTCAGGGCGGCGGAGGTTTTGAACACGGCGGTCATGGCGGGGTCGAGATCGACCAGCGTGATTTTTTTAACCTGCGGATATTTCAGCACTTCCCGTGCCGCCAGCCCGTCGCCGCCGCCGAGGATTAAGATGTGTTCGGCGTGTGCGGCGGTCTGCATGGCGGGCAGCACGAGGGCTTCGTGGTAGCGGGCTTCGTCGCGCGAGGAAAATTGCAGGTTGCCGTTGATGTAAAGGCGGGTGTCGTCTTTCCAGCGCGTTACCACCAGCCGCTGATAGGGCGAGTGGCTTTCGTACACAATCGGGTCGCCGAAATAGCTCTGCTCGGCTTTGAGCGTGATGCGGTCGGCGTAGGCAAAGGCGGCGGCGAGCACGGCCAAGACGAGAAAAGCACGCAGGCGCACGGTGCGGTAGTTTGGCAGATCGGCTTTGAACACGCGGGCGGTGAGGTAGGCGACGGCGGCATTGAGGATGCCGAACAGCAAGGCCGAACGCGCCATGCCCAAACGCGGCGCAAGCACCAGCGGAAACAGCAGCGACACCGCCAATGCGCCGAGATAGTCGAAGGTTAACACGCGCGAGACCAGTTCTTTAAAGTCGGCCTCTTGGCGGTTTAACACGCGCATTACCAAGGGAATTTCCATGCCCACCACTGTGCCGACAATCAGCACAAAGGCGTAAAGCAGGGTGCGGAACGGCGCGGCAGACAGCCCGAAGGCGACAAACAAAGCCAGCGCGGACAGGCCGCCCACCACGCCCACCAGCAGTTCGATTTCGACAAACCGCGCCAGCGTGTCTTCGTCTTTGATGTATTTGGTGAGGTGCGCGCCGATACCCATCGAAAAGAGATACAGGCCGATCACCGATGAAAACTGCAAAATGCTGTCGCCCAGAAGATAGCTGGCCAGCGCGGCGATGACCAGCTCGTAGGCCAGCCCGCAGCTGGCGACGACGAAGACGGAAATAATCAGAGTGCGGTGCGAATGCGGACGGAGATTCATGTTTTCAGACGGCCTGTTGCGAAGCGGCGGATTATACGGCAGACGGGGCGGGAGGCCGTCTGAAAGCGCAGTTTCGGCGCAGCCAAAACGCGTTTTATCGGTTTTTCAGAAACGTCATCCCCGCGTAGGCGGGGACGGCCTCTGCCGCTTTGTAGGGTGTGTGGCGTAAGCCACGCACGCGGTTTCGGATTTGCGGGGAGGACGAAGATGCGTTGTGCGGCAGGGAGCGCATGCGTCGCCTTGGGGTGGCATCCTACGTTTGGTTCGGCATGGGACGGCCTGCACCCATTACCGGCGCGGCAGTTAATCCTTTTTAACTATTCCGTTGTACCGATAAAGCCAGTTTTACTTTGTTTCTATAATTCTTCGCTTAAATTTACACAGGGAACACTCAATGAAAACCGGAATACTCGTCGGCCTCGCCGCCCCGCTGCTGGCCGCTGCACCCGCATTGGCGGCCGAGCCGCAGGACGAGGGCGCGCCCGCCGCCCAACTCGAAGCCGTGCATGTGCAGGGCAAAAGCCGCTCCACCCGCACCGAACACCGCGACTCCTTCACCACCTCCGCCATGCGCACCACCACCGGCCTCGCACTCTCACCCAAAGAGACCCCGCAGTCGGTCAGCGTCATCACCAAAACCCAGCTCGAAGGACGCGGCATCAGCAGCCTTGAAGACGCGCTGCGCACCACCACCGGCGTAACCGTATTGCGCGATTCCGACCGCGCCCGCTTCCAGTCGCGCGGCTTTTACATCGACCAGATCGAAGAAGACGGCATCTCCTCCTCCATTTCCAGCTTCGTCGGCGACACCATCCACAACGCCGAAAGCCTCACCGACCTCGCACTCTACGACCACATCGAAGTCGTGCGAGGCGCAACCGGCCTCACCCAGGCCGACGGCGAACCCGGCGGCACCGTCAACGCCGTGCGCAAACGCCCCACTGCCGAGCGCAAACTCAGCGGCAGCCTCGGCTTCGGCCGCTACGACGCCTACCGCGCCGAACTGGACGCCTCAGGCCGTCTGAACGCCTCCGGCAGCATACGCGGCCGCTTCGTCGCCGCCGGCGAAAAATCCGGCTCCTTCACCCAGCGCGTCAACAGCCGACAACGCCTGCTCTACGGCGTGATGGATTTCGACCTCGCCGACAGCACCACCCTCACCGCCGGCGCGATGCACCAGCACCGCGACGCCGTGCCCGACGTTTTCGGCCTGCCGCGCGGCAGCGTGGAACACCCGCTGGATCTGCCGCGCGACAGCTACTCCGGCGCGTATTGGAACGACAGCCGTTTCAGCAAACTCAACTTTTTCACCGAGCTGCGCCACCAGTTTGACGACAACTGGCGGCTCACCAGCACCCTCGACTACCGCCGCGACCACGCTTTGCGCGAATATTCCGCGCTCAACAGCACCCAGTTCTGGCAGAACAGCAACGGCTCCATCTTCGCCAGCGGCAGCCGCCGCGCCGACAACGACGCCAAACAAATCGCCTTCCAAAACATCCTCACCGGCCGCTTCCAAGCCCTCGGCCGCAGCCACGACGTATTCGCCACCTACGGCTACAACCGCCGCCGCACCGAATCCGAAACCATGCAGCACTGGGATTTGTGGGTCGATCCCAATGACCCGAACAACCAGTTCTGCGCCGGCATGGGCTGGCCGCGCTGGTGTGATCCCACGCTCAGCCGCTATTTCCCGCTCAATCCCTTTAACGGCGGCCTGATCCCCCGCCCACAGTGGGACAAACTCGCCGATCTCGATTACCAATACAACCCCATCCACCGCCGCCAGGAAGAAAAAACCGTCTCGCACGCCGTCAGCGCGGGCATCCGCTTCAACCCCACAGACAACCTGCACATCCTCGCCGGCGGCCGCTACACCCGCTGGAAATACCGGCTGGATGCCTACGACATCCTCCATCCCACCCCCCGCTACCTCGAAGACCTCGCCCAAAACAGCAAACGCAGCCGCTTCGTTCCCTATTTGGGCATCACCTGGGACTTCACCCCGCAGCAAAGCCTGTACGCCAGCTACACCGCTATCTTCAAGCCCCAGCTCGACAAGCGCGGCGAAAACGGCAGCTACCTGCCGCCCGTAACCGGCACCAACTACGAAATCGGCTGGAAAACCGCCCTGCGGCAAAACCGGCTGAACACCGCCGTCGCCCTGTTTTGGATCGACCAGAAAAACCGCGCCGTGTATTCCCACGACGACGACGACGGCATCGCCGTGTACAACAACAGCGGCCGCGTCGTCAGCCGGGGCATGGACGCCGAAATCTCCGGCCACCTCACCGACAACTGGCAGCTGTTTGCCGGCTACACCCTCAACGCCAGCAAACACCGCAACACCGGCGACGAAGGCGAAGCCGGCGCGAATTACAGCCGCCACACCCCGCGCCACATCTTCCGCCTCTACACCCGCTACCGCCTGCCCGGCGCGGCGGCCAAATGGAGCATAGGCGGCGGCCTCAGCAGCCAGAGCCGCACCTCCGACTACTACGACCAGCCCCACCTGCGCCAGGGCGGCTACACCCTGTGGAACGCCGACATCCAATACCAGCCCACCCCCAACATCCGCCTCAGCCTCATCGGCAACAACCTGTTCGACAAGCGTTACTTTGAAAACAACGCCAACCGCAGCAACGGCGGCTACAACTTCTACGGCACCCCGCGCACCCTGACCTTCAAAGTAAATTGGCAGTTTTAAGCCGCCCGCAATCGGCAAGGCAGCCTGAAAGCCTTTTCAGGCTGCCTTTTGCAAACAAACGGACGGTTTCAGACCGCATTCTCCATACTGATCCGCAGGCCGTCTGAAAAACCTTTCAGACGGCCTTTCGGCAATGGGTGGACACTTTCAGACGGTCTGCCCGAACCATCATCAATGCCGTCTGAAAGCCCGTTTTTTGCTTTCAGACGGCCTCTTTTCTGAATTATTCCAACGGTGGTGCGGAAAGCAAAAGGCCGTCTGGAATCCTTAAAACGGTTTCAGACGGCCTCTGGCAAACTAAGCAACGGCGTTTACATCAAAAAGAAATACGCCCACGCCGCTACCAGCGCGATGCTGAGGATATTGAGCACCATACCCACTTTGAGCATATCGCGCTGGGTGACGATGCCGGTACCGAACACAATCGCATTCGGCGGTGTAGCCACCGGCAGCATAAAGGCGCAGGAGGCGCCGATGCCGATGATGAGCACCATCACTTCCTTGGGCATGCCCATCTGTTCGGCCACGCTGGCAAACACCGGCACGAGCAGGGCGGCGGAGGCGGTGTTGCTGGTGAACTCGGTGAGGAAGATGATGAAGGCGGACACGGCGAGGATCACGATAAAGGGATGCGCCAGCACGAAGGTGCTCGCCATTTCCTGACCCAGCGCGGCGGAAGCGCCCGATTTTTGCAGCAGCGTGCTCAGGGTGATGCCGCCGCCAAAGAGCAGCAGCACGCCCCAGTCGGTATTGCGCGCCACTTCGCGCCAGCGTACCACGCCGAAAATCACCACGGCCACGGCGGCGGTGAGGGCGACGAAAGAGTCGGGGCTGGAAATGCCCAGCTCTTTTTTCAGCGTGTCGCCGAAGATCCACGCCACGGCGGCAGCCAGGAAAATCAGCATGGCAATCACACGGTGCAGCGTCCACGGGATGTCTTCGTGTTCCACCTGTACTTTGGCCGACAGATTGGGCTTGAGCACCACAAACAGCGAAAACAGCATCAGCGGCAAGAGCGCCAGCATCATCGGCAGGCCGAACTTCATCCAGCCGGCAAAATCCAAGCCCAGCGCCTTGGCGGCAATCGCGTTCGGCGGCGAGCCGACCACCGTACCCAGCCCGCCGATGCTGGCGCAGTAGGCGATGCCCAAGAGCACGAAGACAAAGGTGTTGCGGTCTTTTTCCTTGTCCAGATGGCTCATCAGCCCCATTGCCAGCGGCAGCATCATCGCCGCCGTGGCCGTGTTGCTGATCCACATCGACAAAAATGCGGTAACGGCAAACAGCAGGTGCACGGCGACAAAAGTATTGCCGCGCGAGAGCGAAATCAGCCACACGGCAATTTTGCGGTCGAGCTTCTGCATATGCAGCGCCGTCGCCAGCGCAAAGCCGCCGAAAAACACATAGATAATCGGATCGGCAAAGCCCGCCAGCGCGGCCTTGGTGTCCATATCGGGGATTTTGAACAGAATGGCAAACAGCGGTACGATCAGCGCGGTCACGGTAATGTGTACCGCTTCGGTGAACCACATAATCGCCACGAAGGCCAGAATGGTCAGCCCCTTATTGACATCGCTGTCGTAGGGCAGGATTTGGTAGAGCACCGCACTGATAAGCGCGGCAACGATGGCGATCACCAGCCCGCGAAAATCGGTTATCGGCGCCTGCGCGCTCAATAACTCGACGTTTTCCGGCTGCTGTTCGCTTTTCGGTTTGTCGGTCATGGAAATCTCTCCCGGGTTGGATTCTTCTTGCGGCGGTTTACCCGCCTGCCGCATAAGATAACATGAGTTTACACGGCGGCGCAAAAGGATTGCGCGAACGGCGGGAGGCCGTCTGAAAAAGGCAGAGGAACGGCTTTGCGGGCGGCGCAAGGGCAGGGCGGCAGACACAAGGCCGTCTGAAAAGCGGGGGCTGCGTGTTTGGCGGTGGCAAGGCAAAAGGCCGTCTGAAAACTGTGTTTTCAGACGGCCTCTCTTGTGCGGCGGGGTACGGTTTGCTATTTGACCCGGCTGAATATCAGCGTGGCATTGGTTCCGCCGAAGCCGAAGCTGTTGGACATGACGGCGTTGAGTTTGGCGGGGCGGTTTTCGCGGACGATGGGCAGACCGGTGGCGTGTTCGTCGAGCGTTTCGATGTTGGCGCTGGCGCAGGCAAAATCGTTCTGCATCATCAGAATCGAGTAAATCGCTTCGTTCGAACCTGCCGCGCCTTGTGCGTGGCCGGAAAGCGACTTGGTGGAACTGATAAACGGGATTTCCTGTCCGGCGAACACTTCGCGGATGGCGCCCAATTCTTTGGTATCGCCGACCGGCGTAGATGTGCCGTGGGCGTTGATGTAATCGACTTTGCCGCCGTGCTGCGCCAATGCCATCTGCATACAGCGCACTGCGCCTTCGCCGGAAGGCTGCACCATGTCGTAGCCGTCGGAAGTCGCGCCGTAGCCGGTCAGTTCGCACAGGATGTTCGCACCGCGCGCTTTGGCGTGTTCGTACTCTTCCATGACGAGGATGCTGCCGCCGCCTGAAATCACGAAGCCGTCGCGGTTGGCATCGTAGGCGCGGCTGGCTTTTTCGGGGGTGTCGTTGTATTTGCTGGACAGTGCGCCCATGGCGTCGAACAGGCTGCTCATCGCCCAGTGGACTTCTTCGCCGCCGCCGGCGAAAACGATGTCTTGTTTGCCCAGTTGGATGAGTTCGGCGGCATGGCCAATACAGTGTGCGGAAGTGGAGCAGGCGGAGCTGATGGAATAGTTCACGCCTTTGATTTTAAACGGGGTGGCCAAACAGGCGGATACGGTGGAAGCCATACATTTGGTTACGCCGTAGGGGCCGATGCGCTTCACGCCGCTGGCGCGCAGGGTGTCGGCTGCTTCCACCTGAGAAGACGAAGACGCGCCGCCGCTGCCGGTTACGATGCCGGTGCGGATGTTGGAAACCTGCTCTTCGGTCAGGCCGGCATGGGCGATGGCTTCCTGCATGGCGATGTAGGCATAGGCCGCCGCGTTGCCCATAAAGCGCAGGATTTTGCGGTCGATGTGGTCTTTGGGGTCGATTTTGATGTTGCCGGCCACGTGGGAGCGCATGCCCATTTCGCGGTAGCTTTCGTCAAACGAAATGCCGGATTTCAGGTTTTGCAGGGAAGAGAGGACTTCGCGGCAGTTGTTGCCGAGACTGGATACGATGCCGATGCCGGTTACGACGACTCGTTTCATGGTTCAAACTCCGGTGTGGTGGGCAGCCTGAAAGGGTTTTCAGACGGCCTTTTTATATGGATGAGGCCGTCTGAAAAGCGGGTGGGTGCGTTTCAGGCAGCCTGAAAAAGGGCTTAGAAATCGTCGGTGCTGGTGAAGAGGCCGACGCGCAGGCCGTTGCCTTCGTAGATTTTTTTGCCGTCCACGCTCATTTCGGCGTCGGCGATGCCCAGCACCAGCTTGCTGTTCATCACGCGTTTGATGTGGATGTGGTAGGTGATTTTTTTGTGTTTGGGCAGCACTTGTCCGCTGAATTTGACTTCGGCGCAGCCCAGCGCGCGGCCGCGCCCGGGTGCGCCGGTCCAGCCGAGATAGAAGCCGACAAGCTGCCACATGGCGTCCAGGCCGAGGCAGCCGGGCATGACGGGGTCGCCGATAAAGTGGCAGCCGAAAAACCACAAATCGGGGTTGATGTCGAGTTCGGCGACAATTTCGCCTTTGCCGTATTTGCCGCCGGTGCTGTTGATTTCGGTGATGCGGTCGATCATCAGCATGTCGGGCAGAGGGAGCTGGGCGTTGCCCGCGCCGAACAGTTCGCCGCGCCCGCAGGCGAGGAGTTCTTCTTTGGTGTAGCTCGATTGGGGAGTGAAGGTGGTCATGGGGTTCCTTAGACTGGTTTTGAGTTTAGAGACTATGCTCTAAAAGGGCGCATTCTATATGCACGCGGGGCGGTGCCGCAACTTTGTTTGTATGCCGCGCCGCAGATTGCGGGCGGGTGTTCACAGCGCGCCCCGTTGCAGTCCGGCGAGAAAGCCGCGCAGGGCGAAGGAGCGCAGGTTTTCGGGCGCGAGCAGGGTGAGGCAGACCAGCTCGTCGCCCTCGGCGTGGCGCGGGTTGCGGCTGCGGAAGTAGGCGGCTTCGGGGTTGGCGGCGGTTTTTTCGTTGAGCCATTCGCTTTTGAGGTGGCCTTGCGATTCGGGGTAGCGGATGAGGCCGCTGTCGGGGCGGTAGTGTGCGCCGAAGCGGGCGGCGGCGAGGCGGTCGATAAGCCGCTGTATGTCGGGCGGGGTGGGGCGGCGGCGGTTGGGGTAGTAGTTTTTGCTGAACGCGTTGAGGTAGCGGTAGGTGCGGTCGCCTTTGACGATTAACAGCCAGTAGAGCGGGGTGTCGGGCTGCTGCGCTTTCAGACGGCCTGCCAGTTCGCACCAGGCCAGCGGCAGGGTTTGTTCGCCCCAGTAGCGGTGGTCGATGATGGTGTCGCCGGAGAAGAGGGCGCGGCCGGTTTGGCCTTCGTGGGAAAACGGCAGGATTTTCAGGGTGGTGAAGCCGCGCGTTCGGCCGTGTTCGTCTTCCAGCAGCAGGATGTGGTCTTTTTCGGCGAGGTCGCGGGAGAACAGTTCGGGTGAAGTGCCGCCGTAGTAGCGCGCATAGAGGGCGTAGAGCTCGGCGGTGCGGGCGGCGGAGAGGTTTTGCGGGGTATCGGTGCGGGTGGCGAGTTTGTTCATGGCAGCTTGCGGGTGAGGTGGACGAGCCAGAGGGCGAGGGCGGAAACGATGGCGGCGGTGGCGGCCTGGTTGGCCAGATGGGGGCTTTCCCAGCCGACAAACCACACTTTTGCGTGCGGGTGGTGGCGGTGGAAGGCGGCGATGTAGGCGGCGAAATACGCTTCGGCGGCGAACATGGCGGCCATAACGGCGAGGTTGGCGGCCAAAAGGCGCGGTGTTTCGCGGCGGCACAGCCATGCGGCACTCAGCAGGACGGCGATGCTGGCGAGGTCGTGGGCGATGCCGTAGGCGTACTGCCAGCAGCCGCAGCCGTACATTAAAAACACTTCGGCGAGGGCGCGGGCGAGCATGGGCAGCCAGAAAACGAGATAGGCAGTTTTCAGACGACCTGAAACGCGTTCGGCGCAAAACACCACGGGCGGCAGCAGCAGCCAGAACAACACGGTCGCCCCCAGCCACAGGGCTTTGGGCAGAGCGATTTGCCCGCCCGCTGCGGCGAAATGGTTTTGCCAAACATAAAACAGCAGCGCGGCGGCCAGCGTCAGCCAAGAGGCCGTCTGAAAAGCGCGTTTCACAAATGCAGCTCCTGTTCGCGCACCACGCCCGCCGCTTCCGGCGTGCCGCCTTCGGCGAGGGTTTTGCGCCAGGCCGTGATTTCCGGCATCAGCAGGTCGGCCGCGCTGTTGCAGAAGCGGGCGCGGCCGCCGAAACGGTCGATGTTGTCGCGCTGCTGCTTCATCATGGCGACGTCCTGACGGATGATAAGCTGCGAGAGCGGCTGGAACACCAGGCGGATAAGCGGGTTCAGCCGGCCGAATTTGTAGCTGACGACGGTGTGCACTTCGGTGGTGTCCTTATCCAGCGGCGTGCAGGAGGAAGTAACGATGTAGTGTTTGCCGTCGGAGAAGCGGTAGTCGACGCGCGAGGTGGCGGGGGCGATGAAGCGGTCGGTGTGCGACATTTCGGTATCGCTGTTTTGCAGCAGCTTCCACACCAGGCTTTTTTCGCGCGGCTCGTTTGCGTATTCGATTTGCGCGCCGTCGGCATTGCGCCGCAGCAGGGCGCGCACGGGTTTGCCGGTGGGGGTGCGGAACCAGGAGTTGTGCACATACACCGCGTGCGGGCAGTCGAGGAAGTTTTCCAAGCACCAGTCGACGGGCGCGGCAAAGCGGGTTTTCATGCGGAAGGTGGTGTAGCCCGCCTCGTCCAGGCAGGCGAAAGGCAGCGGCGCGGGCGTGGCGGGCGTGCCGATACACAGCCAGACATAGCCGTCCTGCGCCGTGCAGTGTACGGCGGGCACGCGCACGTCGGGCGTGCCGCCGCAGCCGCACAGGGCGGGAATCTCCGCCAGCCTGCCGTCGCCGTCGAACGACCAGCCGTGGTAGGCGCATTTGAGGCAGCCGTTTTCCACTTTGCCGATCGACAGCGGCACGTTGCGGTGCGGGCAGCAGTCGACAAGCGCGGCATAGCGGCCGCCGCCCTGATGGAAAACGGCGTAGTGCCGCCCGAAAAGCCGCACGGCCTGCGGCTTTTTGCGCACGTCTTTTTCGCGTGCGGTGATGTACCAATAGTTATGCAGGCCGTCGGCGGCGGGCTGTTCGGGGGTGGTCATGGCGTGTTCCTTGTTTGCTGTTTTGGTTTGGTTTTATGGTGTTGGCTGCGCCGAAGCTGCGCTTTCAGACGGCCTCTGCGGGTGTTTGAGGCCGTCTGAAAAACGGTTTGGCGCACGGGCGCGGCTGTTTGGTTTTCAGACGGCCTCTGCGCGCGCGGCATGTAGGGTGGGTCTTGGCCCACCGTTTCAGCCGCATCGTTAATGGTGGGTCGAGACCCACCCTACTGTGGCGCAAACTGCGCAGGGTTTCAGCCTTTTTTATCGCGCGATATGGTTTCAGACGGCCTCTGTACTCGTTGAGGCCGTCTGAAAGCGCAGCTTCGGCGCAGACAAAACACGGCTTTGCTGCGGCAAACGGGCAAAACGCTTTTTCAGACGGCCTCACCGTCTTCCGCAACCGGCGGCAGCAGCAGCGGGATTTTGCGCACGGCAAAACGCTGTTCCGCGCGGAAAAAGCCCGCCGCGTAAGCCTGCGGGTCGGCGCAAAAGTGCAATCGCAGGGCGGCGAGCTGGCCGGTGCGGCGGGCGTAGGCGTATTGCGGGTTGCCGCCGAGCGCGTCGTCCAGCCGCGCCGCCCAAGCGGGGTTTTGCGCCCAAGCGCGGCCGGCGCACAGCAGGCGGTAGTAGGGCGGGTCGGCCTGTACGCCCTGCAACAGCGCGGCCTCGGGCAAATCGGGCGACACCTTTTCCATCGCGGCACGGACAAACGCCTCATTGAGTTTTTCGCCGCACAAATCGCTGCTCAGGCCGCCGCGTCCGACAAATTCGATTTGCGGCACGCCGCCGCGCAGGGCGTGCACGCGCACATGGTCGCCCGTGTCGTAGCGGTACAGCCCGCCCTGGGTGGTAACAATCAGGCGGTAGTCTTCACCCGCGCGGGTCTGCCAAACGGGCACAATGCCGTTCGCGCCGTGAAACTCGTAAAAATGGCTGTTCACGGCCAACAGCGGCAGGAGGCCGTCTGAAAACCGCCCGCCGCCGTTTTCAGACGGCCTCTCGGGCGGAGAAAACGGAATGCTGCCCGCAAATTCCGTCGCCAGCAGCCCTTTGCCTTCGACAAACACATGCGGCAGCCGCTTTTGCAGCGCGGCGGCGGGCGCGGCGGCGGTGTGGCTCGTCCAGCAGCTTACCGTGTCCAGCTGCGGCCAGATGGCGCGGGTGTCGGGAATGTCGCGCGACAGGGCACGGGCAAGCGCGGCTCGGCGGCGCGGGTCGGCGATGTGTGGCAGAAGCTCGTCCTGCCGCGTCTGCATGGTGTGCAGAAACAGCAGCAGCATGGTCGGGCTCCACAGCGACACGAAACTCAAATCCGGTGCCCCCAGCAGCAATTTCGCGCAGGCAAACTGCCATTCTTGCGCCGTTTGCGCCGACAAAAGCTCCGGCAGAAACAGCGTGCGCGGCGCAAGCGCGGCGGCGGTTTCTGTGCCGAAATAGTCCAAATCGCTGCCGCTGCCCAAAGGAATCCCGCCCTCGGTGTGCGTGCGTTCGCGTGCGGCGGGGCTGACGATGAAAAACAGTCTGCCCACAAACGCCTGCGGCCGCCGCCGCCGCAAATCCGCCAGCCACGGCAGCACGGCGCGGCGGAAGGCGACATACAGGCTCTCGGTGTAGGGCACGGGCTTCGCGCCGCCGGTGCTGCCGCCCGTTTCCTCAAAACAGACAACGGCTTCGGCGGTAAGCAGCCCGCGCCCGCCCGCCGCCGTGCGTTCTATCAGCGGGCGCAGGTCTTCGTAAGCGGCCACGGGCACGGCGCGGGCGAAGTCTTCATAACAGCTGATGCGCGCGAAACCGTGCCGCCGCCCGTAGAGCGTGCCGCAGTTGGCGGCGAGGATGTCGGCCAGTATGCGCCGCTGCGCGCGCTGCGGGTCGGCCAAGGCCGTCTGAAAAGCGGCAAGGGCGGCGGCAAGGGCGGGAAGGGGCGGCATCATGGCGGCGGTTGCAAAAAGCGGCAAGATTACCCGCATCCGCGCGGTGTGGAAAGACGGCGCGGCGTTTTCAGAGTGCGAAGCCTCCCGCCTCGGGACGGCCTTATCACGCGGCAAAAGGCCGTCTGAAAATAAAAGATACGTTTATTCAATATATTGCGCCTTTATGTAAAGAGACTGCTTGCGCGGCGGGGGATAATTTGGTTTAATCCGCGCTTCGCTGAAAAGCAGCGGGTGATTAGCTCAGTTGGTAGAGCGTCTGCCTTACAAGCAGAATGTCGGCGGTTCGACTCCGTCATCACCCACCAGTTTCTCCTTTCGTTGTCGGTTGGACAATGATGCGCGGTGGTAGCTCAGTTGGTTAGAGTACCGGCCTGTCACGCCGGGGGTCGCGGGTTCGAGCCCCGTCCGCCGCGCCAAAGTTTCCCGAAATACCGAGGCAGTCAGTATTTTGTTTTACGGGTGATTAGCTCAGTTGGTAGAGCGTCTGCCTTACAAGCAGAATGTCGGCGGTTCGACTCCGTCATCACCCACCAGTTTCTCCTTTCGTTGTCGGTTGGACAATGATGCGCGGTGGTAGCTCAGTTGGTTAGAGTACCGGCCTGTCACGCCGGGGGTCGCGGGTTCGAGCCCCGTCCGCCGCGCCAAAGTTTCCCGAAATACCGAGGCAGTCGGTATTTTGTTTTACGGGTGATTAGCTCAGTTGGTAGAGCGTCTGCCTTACAAGCAGAATGTCGGCGGTTCGACTCCGTCATCACCCACCAGTTTCTCCTTTCGTTGTCGGTTGGACAATGATGCGCGGTGGTAGCTCAGTTGGTTAGAGTACCGGCCTGTCACGCCGGGGGTCGCGGGTTCGAGCCCCGTCCGCCGCGCCAATTAATTGATACAACAGTAAACATCCGGCTTTAAGCCGGATTTTTTGTTGCCTGAAATTTTTGCACAACCCAAACGGCAGTTTGGAAATCAAAAAATACCGTCATTCCCGCGCAGGCGGGAATCTTGGTCGGATGCAAACAATTTTTGAAGAAACAGAACGTTGCTAAAATTTCGACAAAACTCCCGCGTGCGCGGGAATGACGCTGTGCGGAGGTGTCCGAGCTTATGCAACGGCTTCCGCTTGTGTTTTAGGGTTTGTGCCGTTGAAAGGCCGTCTGAAAAGCCGGATTGCTTTGCTGCGATTTGGTTTTCAGACGGCCTTTGGCGTTTCCAAAGGTTTGGAGGCAGTCCTGAGGCGGGAGGCTTCGCACTCTGAAAAACGCCGCGCAAACGTTTTTTTATTCCGTATTGCGGCTTTGCGGCGAGGGTGGGATTTTCTCTTGCAGGAAAACCAGAAAATCCGTGCAAAGCCCTTATTTTATTTCAAACATTTGTTCCAGCAGCATTAGGAAGTCTTCATAGATCGCGCCCGGCAGGGGATTGCCTTCCAGTGTTCTTGGGAACAGGAAATGTACTGTGATACGCCGGATGTTTTTCTCTGTGCCTTCCGAGTTTTCGTAATTTTTCCACGCGTATGTTGCACGGGTGCGCAGTTCGTGATGGGTGATTTTCCCGGCCGGGAAATTTTTTGTGTAGGCCAGATCGCTTGCCGGGTCTTCCTGCGTGCTGAAAGGCAGGACGCATGTTTCGATGAAGTCCAGCCAGATGTCGGGCAGGTCGCGGTAAGGTCTGTTGACATTCAACTTGCGAAGCGGATTTTGCGGCAGAAAATGGCAGATGCAAGGCGAAAACACGAGCCTATGCCGTCCATAGGCGAGTGTTTTCAACGCGGCAGATGCCGTTTTATGACGTAAAAGCCGCCGCAACCGTTGATTGTCAACAGACCCTGGGGATATGGTCGAACAAATCCCGTTCGCTCGCGCCGTAATAGGCTTGCAGGATTTCGTTGTTGCGGATTTTTTTTCTCTCTGGCACGGTCTTTTTTGCCCATATTCAGCTTTCGGATATTCACAAGATAAGAGAACACCTGCCGCAGAGCGGACGGGTGTCCGGCCTGCGGCAGGCGGTTTTCGGCGGGTTTGTCTGTTGCGGGCAAACGGCGGCGCGTTATTGGTCGACGAACGCCCGTTCAATCAGGAAGTCGCCGCGCACGCCGACTTTGGGGGATTCGACGAGGCCGAAATCGTTGAGCACTTGGCGGGTGTCTTTGAGCATGGCGGGGCTGCCGCAGAGCATGGCGCGGTCGTCCTGCGGGTTGATTTTCGGCAGGCCGATGTCGTCAAACAGTTTGCCCGAGCGCATCAGGTCGGTGAGGCGGCCGTGGTGGAGGTAGTCTTCGCGGGAAACGATGGGGTAGTAGATCAGTTTGTCGCGCACGATCTCGCCGAGGTATTCGTCGTTGGGCAGTTCGCGGGTGAAGCGGTCGTAGTAGGCGAGGTCTTTCTGGTAGCGCACGCCGTGCACGAGGATGACTTTCTCAAACATGTCGTAGATGTCGGGGTCTTTGGTTACGGCCAGGAAGGGGGCGATGCCGGTGCCGGTGGACAAGAGATAGAGGTGTTTGCCGGGGTTGAGGTCGCCCGCGACGAGGGTGCCGGTGGGCTTTTTGCTGATGAGCACGTCGTCGCCGACTTTGAGGTGTTGCAGGTGGCTGGTGAGCGGGCCGTCTTGGACTTTGATGCTGAAAAATTCGAGATGTTCTTCGTAGTTTGCGCTGGCGACGCTGTATGCGCGCATGAGGGGTTTGCCGTCCACCATCAGGCCGACCATGACGAACTGGCCGTTTTCAAAGCGCAACGATTCGTCGCGGGTGCAGGTGAAGGTGAAGTAGGCGTCGGTCCAGTGGTGGACGCTGAGGACTTTTTCGGTGTTGAATGCTGCCATTTGGGTTTCCTGTGTGAAATGGGGGAAAGGCCGTCTGAAAAAGGGGGAGACGGCCGGATGGTTTTCAGACGGCCTTTATCCGTTGGCGGCAGCCGCTGCGGGTTTGCGTTTGCGCGATCTGCGGCGTTTTTTGCGGTTTGCCGAGGGCAGTTCGTTGGCGGCGGCGGTCATGGCGGCGGACATTTGCTCGCGCTCTTCGGGTTCGGCGTGCTGGAATGTTGTCCACCAGTCGGCCAGCTCCTGCGGCGCGCTGCCGGTTTTGGCGCGCAAAACGAGGAAATCGTAGGCGGCGCGGAAACGCAGCTGGGCGAGCAGGCGGTGCGGACGCATGCCGCGCCGGTTGTCGAACTGGGGTTGGAGTATCCAGATTTCGCGCATGGTGGCGGAGAATTTCTGCGGCACGCCCCAGCCCCTTTCCACGGTGTCGTCCAAGTCGGCGATGGCGCGGCTGAGGGCGGGAGCGGGTTTGAGGCCGTTTGCCTGGTTTTGCTGCCAGAGGGCGTTGAGTTTGTCCCACATCAGGGCGGCGAGGACAAAACCTGCGGAGACGGATTTGTCGGCGCGCACGCGCTCGTCGGTGTTGCGCAGCGATTCGCCGATGATGCCGCCGCTGCCGTCGGCGGCGGCCTGCTGCAAGGCGTCGAGCAGGGGGTGGATGCGCGCGGCGATGCCGAGGGCGCGGATTTGGCCGAGGCAGCGGCCGGCGTGGCCGGAGAAGAGGAGTTTGGTGATTTCGTCGAACAGGCGGGCGGGGGGCTCTTCTTTCAGACGGCCTGCATAATCGGCGGCGGGCGCGGCGGTGCGCTCTTCGATGGTGAAGCCGAGTTTGCCCGCGAGGCGGATGGCGCGCAGGATGCGGACGGGGTCTTCCTGATAGCGTTCGGCGGGGTTGCCGATCATGACGATGCGGCGTTGTCTGACGTCTTGTACGCCGTGGTGGAAGTCGTGGATTTCGCGTTTGACGGGGTCGAAGTAGAGGGCGTTGCAGGTGAAGTCGCGCCGGCCGGCGTCTTCGGCGAGCGTGCCGTAGGTGTTGTCCTTCATGATGCGTCCCTGCTCGTTCTGCACCGCGCCGCCGTTGCCACGGAAGGTGGTTACTTCGATGGTTTCGGGGCCGACTTGGACGTGGACGATGCGGAAACGGCGGCCGATGATGCGGCTGCGGCGGAAGAGGGCGCGGACTTCTTCGGGGGTGGCGTCGGTGGCGACGTCGAAGTCTTTGGGCTGCGCGCCGATGAGCAGGTCGCGCACCGCGCCGCCGACAACGTAGGCTTCGTAGCCGGCCTGTTGCAGGCGGGAGACGGTTTTTTCGGCGGCGAAGCTGATGTCGTCGGCGGTGAGGCCGTGTTCGGCGTAGGGGATGGTGTGTTTGACGCTTGCGGCGTCGGCTTTGCCGGCCATTTTGCGCCAGAGTTTTTTCAGCATGTGTTTCTCGAAAAACGGGGATTTGCGCCCCGCCGACATAAAAATGGGGCGCATTATACCCGTGGCGGGCGGGAAATAAAACAAAGGGCTTTTCAGACGGCCTCTGCGCGGATTTGTTCGGCGGCCGTCTGAAAGCGTAAAATCGGGTTTTCAAACCGAAAAGGAGGACGATTGTGAACGCGAAACACCTTGCCGCCGCCGTTTTGGCCGCTACGCTGGCGGCTTCGGCATCCGCTGCGGATTTGCGCGCCGAGCTGGCTGAGGCGCGCACCGCCGCGAAACTGGCGGCAGAAAACACCAAAAGCTATCAGGATACATACAGCGACATCTATTTCGATTTGGGCAGCCTCACCGTGGCCGAATTCGAGCGGCGCGCGGCTTCGGGCGAAACGGTGTACGCCTACATCGGCCGCCCCAGCTGCGGCGACTGCAACGCCTTCGAGCCGCTGTTCAAACGCTACATCGCCGCGCACAGGCTGGACGGCAAAATCTGGTTTGTCAACGTCCACCGCCTGCACCAAAACCCCGAAGCGTGGGCAGCGTTCAAACAGCGTTACGGCCTCTCAGGCACGCCGGTGCTGGCCAAATACGCAAACGGGCGGCAGCAGAACAAGCTGGATTTCGAGGAAAACGGCGGCATCGGCGGCGCGGATTTGGAACGCTGGCTGCAACTGAACGGTTTGTAAACAGGATTTCAGACGGCCTCTGCGCCGTGCAGGCCGTCCCGAGGCGGGAGGCTTCGCACTCTGAAAACAGGAGAAAGCAATGGAACACACATGGTTTTACTGGGCTCTGGCCTCGGCCTTTTTCGCCGCGCTCACTGCGATTTTCGCCAAAGCCGGCTTGCAGGGCATCGATTCGGACTTCGCCACCTTCATCCGCACGCTGGTCATCATCGCCGCGCTGGCGGCCTTCCTCAGCTACGCGGGCAAATGGCAGGGCGTGGGCTCGTTCACCGCGAAAAACTGGACGTTTCTGGTTTTGTCGGGGCTGGCCACCGGCGCGTCGTGGCTGGCCTATTTCAAGGCCCTGCAAATGGGCGAAGCGTCGAAAGTCGCGCCGGTGGACAAATTCAGCATCGTGCTGGTGGCTCTGTTCGCCGTTGTTTTTCTGAAAGAACGTCCCTCGTCGCAGGAATGGCTGGGCATCGCCCTGATTGCCGGCGGCGTGCTAACGCTGGCTTTGAAGCGGTAGGTTGGGAACAGGAAAAGGCCGCCTGAAAACCCGAAAATCCGGTTTTCAGACGGCCTTTTGTACGGCACAAACCGCGTGCGTGGCAGAGCCACACACCCTACCTGTTTGCACAGAGGCCGTCTGAAAACCCGTTTTACAGGTTTTCAGACGGCCTTTTTATCCGTTTGCCGCGTTATTGCGCGTCTGCGTCAGGCGTGTTCCAAACCGAAGGTTTTGTGCAGCACGCGGGTGGCCAGTTCCATGTATTTTTCGTCGATCAGCACGGAGACTTTGATTTCCGAGGTGGAGATCATCTGGATGTTGATGCCTTCTTCGGCCAGGGCGCGGAACATCTGCGCGGCCACGCCGGCGTGCGAGCGCATGCCCACGCCCACGATGGAGACTTTGCACACGGTGTCGTCGCCGTTCACTTCGGCCGCGCCCAGATCGGCTTTGAGGCCGTTCATCAAATCGAGGGTGGGCTTGTAGTCGCCGCGCGGCACGGTGAAGGAGAAGTCGGTGGTGCCCTGCGCGCCGACGTTTTGGATGATCATGTCCACTTCGATGTTGGCCTCGGCGATGCTGCCGAGAATCTGGTAGGCGATGCCGGGTTTGTCGGATACGCCGCGCACGTTGATGCGGGCTTGGTTTTTGTCGAATGCGATGCCTTTTACAACCGCTTTTTCCATGTTTTCGTCCTCTTCAAAGGTAATCAGGGTGCCTTCGCCTTCGTCGGTCAGGCTGCTCAATACGCGCAGGCGAACTTTGTATTTGCCGGCAAATTCCACCGAGCGGATTTGCAGCACTTTGGAGCCGAGGCTGGCTAGTTCGAGCATTTCTTCAAACGAGATGGTGCTCATGCGCCGCGCTTCGGGTACGACGCGCGGGTCGGTGGTGTACACGCCGTCTACGTCGGTGTAAATCTGGCATTCGTCGGCTTTAAGCGCGGCGGCCAGGGCAACGGCGGAGGTGTCCGAGCCGCCGCGCCCGAGCGTGGCGATGTCGCCGCCGGCGGTAACGCCCTGGAAACCGGCCACAATGACGACGCGGCCTTCGCCCAGGTCGGCGCGCATTTTGTCGGCGTCGATGTGGTCGATGCGGGCTTTGGTGTGCGCGTCGTCGGTGCGCACCGCCACCTGCCAGCCGGTGTAGCTTTTGGCCGGTACGCCGATGTCTTTCAGAGCCATGGCCAAAAGGCCGATGGTTACCTGCTCGCCCGTGGCGAGGACGACGTCCAGCTCGCGCGGGTCGGGAAACTCCTGCATTTCGTGCGCCAGAGCCACCAGCCGGTTGGTTTCGCCGCTCATCGCGGACACCACCACCACCACGTCATGACCTTCGGCGCGGGCGCGGGCGACACGTTTGGCGACGTTTTTGATGCGTTCGGGCGAACCCACCGAAGTGCCGCCGTATTTCTGTACGATTAGTGCCATTTTCGTGCTTTCTGTTTGAACAATGCGAAAGGGCGGCATTATTGCCATTTTTCGTCGCGCCGACAAGGAATTTGGCGGGCGCGCGCTTTGTTGCATAAAATTGCGTTTTCCGCCAACAAGCACATGGAGCAACAACATGAAAAAAATCCTCGCCGCCGCCCTGCTGGCCTTCTCCGCCGCCGCCTTTGCCGCGCCCTATCCGCAGCAGAACATGCAGAGCGTGATCACGCCCGAGCGTTTCAGCGGCGCGGCGGCCGACAAAATCTACAACGATTTGGCCGCGCACGCGGGCGAGTATCCCGTGCGCTTCGACAACGCCGCCGACCAAAAACGCGCCGCACGCGACGCGGCCGAGCTGTTGCGCATATCCCGCTCCCTTATCGAAACGGACATCATCAAACCAGGCGACGAGGCCTACATCCCCATGCTGCACCGCACCGCGCAAACGGCCTGGATCGCCCACAACTTGGACGTGGAAGGCGCGGCACAGATTGCCGACGGCTACTACCGCAAGCTGCTCTCGGCGCAGCCCAAGGCGCAGCGGGCGCAGACCCTGGGCGAATATGGCGGCTTCCTCGCCGCCTCCGCACAAACCGACGCGGCTTTGCGCGTGCTGCGGCAGGCGGTGGACGGCGGCAACGGCGCAGCCCGCAAACCGCTGGCCATCGTGCTGCTGACCAAAGGACAGAAGGAGCAGGCACTGCGCGAAATCCGCGCCTATGTGAAACAGTATCCGCGAGACGAGCAGGCAAAACATATGCTCGAAGCGGCGCAGGCCGGGCGCGTCGAAGTGAAAGGCGCGCCGATGGCGCGTTAGCTCGCTTCGGTTTGGCAACAGAGAGGCCGTCTGAAAAGCCGTTTTATCGGTTTTTCAGACGGCCTTTTTCATGGCGGAAAACCGCGTGCGTGTCTGCGCCACACACCCTACATTGGCCGCAAGAGGCCGTCTGAAAAACGGGGTTTATGCCTTTTGCGCGTTTTCCAGCATTTCGGCGGCGTGGCGGCGGGTGGTGTCGGTGATGGTTTCGCCGCCGAGCATGCGGGCGATTTCGCCGGTGCGGCCCTCGCCGTCGAGGACGCGGATGCGGCTGAGGGTTTGGCTGCCGTCGCTGTTTTTGCTGACCTGCCAGTGGTTTTGCCCGCAGGCGGCCACTTGGGGCAGGTGGGTTACGGCGAGCACTTGGCGGTGTTGTCCGAGTTTGGCGAGGGCGCGGCCGACGGTTTCGGCCACGCCGCCGCCGATGCCGGTGTCCACTTCGTCGAAGATGAGGGTGGGGATGGCGGTGTGGCGGCTGGCGGCCACTTGCAGGGAGAGGCTGATGCGGGCGAGTTCGCCGCCGGAGGCGACTTTGTCCAGCGGCCGCAGCGGGCTGCCTTTGTTGGCGGACACTTGGTACTGCACTTGTTCGAGGCCGTGGGCGGAGGGGGGGCAGGGGGGCAGGGTAACGGCAAACTGCGCGCCTTTCATGGCGAGGGTCTGCATGTAGGCGGTGGTTTCCGCGCCGAGGCGTTCGGCGGCGGCGTTTCGTTGTTCGGACAGGTTTTGCGCGGCCTGCATGTAGGCTTGTTCGCATTTTTGCACGGCCTTTTGCAGGGCTTCGGTGTCGGCGGCGGCTTCGAGGCGGCCGAGGGCTTCGGCGGTTTCGGCCAGTTTGGCGGGCAGCTCTTGCGGTTCGATGCGGTATTTGCGGGCGGCGGACATGAGTTCGCCCATGCGTTCTTCTTGGGCGGCCAGCTCGGCGGGGTCGAGTTCGGTGCGGTTTGCGACGCTGCGGGCGGCGGCGGCGGCTTCTTCGAGTTCGGCTTCGACGCTTTCGAGCAGGGCGACGCTTTCGGCAAAGCGCGGTTCGAGGTGGCTGAGGCTTTCGAGGGTGCGGCGGCAGCGGTAAACGTGGTATTGCAGGCCGTGTTCGCCGTTGATGGTTTCTTCGGTTTCTTGGGCGGCGGCGATGAGTTCGGCGGCGTGGGCGAGGCTGTCGTGGCTTTGGCTGAGGCTTTCCCATTCGCCGGGGAGGGGGGCGAGGCGTTCGAGTTCGCCGGCCTGCCATTCGAGGCGTTCGCGTTCGATTTGCAGCTGTTCGCCTTCTTCGCGGGCGGCGCGCAGGGCTTCGAGGGCGGCCTGGCGGCTGCGGTAGGCGGTTTTGACTTCGGCGGCCAGTGCGGCGCAGCCGGCGTAGGCGTCGAGCAGTTCGCGTTGGACGGCTTCGCGGTTGAGCGACTGGTGGGCGTTTTGGCCGTGGATGTCGATGAGGCGGCTGCCGATGTTTTTGAGGTGGGCGAGGGTGGCGGCCTGGCCGTTGATGTAGCTGCGACTTTTGCCTTTGGCGTCGATGACGCGGCGGATGGTGAGCTCGGTTGCGCCTTCTTCGATCAGCCCCTGCGCGGCCAGCTCGGTTTGCATTTCGGGCAGGGCGGCGAGGTCGAACAGGGCGGAAAGGCGGGCTTCTTTCGCGCCGGCGCGCACTTGGGCGTAGTCGGCCTTGTCGCCCAACAGCAGGCCGATGGCGTCGAGGGTGATGGATTTGCCCGCGCCGGTTTCGCCGGTGAGCACGGTGAAGCCGGGTTGGAAATCGAGTTCGAGGTGGTCGACGATGACGAAGTCGTCCAGTGTGAGTGCCAGCAGCATGGTTGTCCTCCGGATAAGGCCGTCTGAAAAAGGGCGGATTATATAGCTGTGGCGGGGGAAGCGGCAGGGGCGGGGTGCGGCGGGGGATGCGGACAGGCCGTCTGAAAACATGGAATGTGTGCTTTCAGACGGCCTTTTGTTGTGCGGCAATGAACCGCGTGCGTGGCTTGCGCCACACACCCTACGTAAGGGGCAGGAGGCCGTCTGAAAACATGGAATGTGTGCTTTCAGACGGTCTTTTGTTGTGCGGCAATGAACCGCGTGCGTGGCTTGCGCCACACACCCTACGTAAAGGGCAGAAGGCCGTCTGAAAACATGGAAACTGCGTTTTCAGAAACGTCATCCCCGCGTTTATGCTCTGAAAGAGTACTGGCGGGGACGGTCTCTTGCTTTGCTGTTTGGCTTTAACCGACTTTATCCCCCGGCTGCGCGCCTGCATCGACATCCAAGAGTTTCAGTTTGCCCTCGGCGGTGGCGGCCGACAGAATCATGCCTTCGGATACGCCGAATTTGGCCATTTTGCGCGGGGCGAAGTTGGCGACGGCGATGACCATGCGGCCGTTGAGTTCGCTGGGATTCGGGTAGCTGGCGGCGATGCCGGAGAAGATGATGCGCTGCTCAAAACCGAAATCAAGGTTGAATTTCAACAGCTTGGTGCTGCCTTCGACGGCTTCGCAGTTGATGACTTTGGCCACGCGCATATCGATTTTGACAAAGTCGTCGAAACTTGCCTGCTCGGCGACTTTTTCGTATTTGCTGTCGGTTTGCTCGGGCGCGGCGGCCGTCTGAATGCTCTGTTTGTTGGCTTCGATTAAGTTGTCCACTTGGGTTTGCTCCACTCGTTGCATTAAATGTTCGTATTTGTTGATGGCGTGGCCTGCGGGCAGGGTTTGCGCGGCTATATCCCACGAAAGCGCGGGGATGTTCAGGAAGGCGGCGGCCTGTTCGGCAACACGTGGTAACACGGGCGCGAGATACACGCTCAATACGGCAAAGGCGTTAATCAGCTCGCTGCACACTTCGTGCAGGCGCACTTCTTGGCCTGCCTGCTTGGCGAGTTCCCACGGTTTGTTGGCGTCGGTGTATTCGTTTACCGCGTCAGCCAGCGCCATGATGTCGCGCAGGGCGCGGGCGTATTCGCGCTCTTCGTAGGCGGCGGCGATGGTTTCGCTCTCGGCGGCGAGTTTTTTCAGCAGGGCGCTGCCGGATACGTCTTTCAGGCTGCCTTCAAAGCGTTTGGCGATGAAACCGGATGCACGGGCAGCGATGTTCACATATTTGCCGACCAAATCGCTGTTGACGCGCGAGATGAAGTCTTGCAGGTTTAAGTCGATGTCTTCGATTTTGCTGTTGAGTTTGGCGGCGATGTAGTAGCGCATCCATTCGGGATTCAGTTTTTGTTCCAAATAGGATTTGGCGGTGATAAACGTGCCGCGCGATTTGGACATTTTTTGGCCGTCCACGGTTAAAAAGCCGTGGGCGAACACGCCGGTGGGGGCGCGGTGGCCGGAGAAATGCAGCATCGCCGGCCAGAACAGCGCGTGGAAATACAAGATGTCTTTGCCGATAAAGTGGTACATCTCGGTGTCGGAATCGGTGCGGAAGTAGTCGTCAAACTCAATGCCGGCGCGCGCGCACAGGTTTTTGAACGAGGCCATATAGCCGACGGGCGCATCCAGCCACACATAAAAATATTTGCCCGGTGCGCCGGGGATTTCAAAGCCGAAATAGGGCGCGTCGCGCGAGATGTCCCAGTCGGAAAGGGTGGTTTCGCCGTCTTTGCCGAGCCATTCGTTCATTTTGTTTAAGGCTTCGGGCTGCAAATGCGGCTGTTCGCGGCCGTCGGGGAGGGTGGTGCTGCCCGCCGTCCATTGTTTCAGATAGTCCGCGCACTTGCCGAGTTTGAAGAAAAAGTGTTCGGATTCTTTGAGCACGGGCGTTGCGCCCGACACGGCGGAATAGGGCTTGATGAGTTCGGTGGGGGAATAGGTGGTGCCGCACACTTCGCAGTTGTCGCCGTATTGGTCGGCGGCGTGGCATTTGGGGCATTCGCCTTTGACAAAGCGGTCGGGCAGGAACATGTGTTTTTCGGGGTCGAAAAGCTGCTCGATGGTGCGGCTTTCGATTTTGCCGTTGGCTTTCAGGGCGAGGTAGATTTTTTCGGAAAGCTCTTTGTTTTCAGGCGAGTGGGTGGAGTAGTAGTTGTCGTAGCCGATGAGAAAGCCGGTAAAGTCGGCCAGATGCTCTTCGCGCACGCGGGCGATCATGTCTTCGGGCTGCACGTCTTGTTTTTGCGCCGCCAGCATCACGGGCGTGCCGTGGGTGTCGTCGGCGCAGCAGTAGCGGCAGTCGTGGCCGCGCAGTTTTTGAAAGCGCACCCAGATGTCGGTTTGGATGTGCTCGACCATGTGGCCGAGGTGGATGCTGCCGTTGGCATAGGGCAGGGCGGAGGTTACGAGGATTTTGCGTTTTTGGGTCATGATTGTCGGACGGTTGGGGTTTGTCGGGAAAAGGCGGCATTATGCCACAAAGGCAGAGGCCGTCTGAAAAGCTGTTTTTCAGACGGCCTCTGTGAACCGTGTGCCATCTAACGCAGAAACAGGGCGGCGATGAGGGTGGCGGGGAGGTAGGCGGTGTAGGAGAGGGCGGCGGCCAGGGGCAGGATGAGGTAGCCGAGGATGCCGGTGAGCAGCAGGATGAGGACGACCCAGGTGCCGTAGCGGGCGGTTTTTTGAAACTGCACGGAGTATTTGGCGGGCAGGAAGGTGTCGATGATGCGGCCGCCGTCGAAGGGGAGGACGGGCAGGGCGTTGAGGACGAACAGCACGGCGTTGAAGGTGATGCCGTAGCCGGCCATGCCGGAGAAGGGTTCGCGGAAGGCGGCGGGGATGATGGGCAGCAGGGCGAGCAGCAGCCCCCAGGCGTACATCATCAGCAGGTTGGCCAAGAGGCCGGCGGCGGCGATGCTGCGGATGCCCAGGCGCACGTCGCGCAGGTTGCGGCTGTTGACGGGCACGGGTTTGGCCCAGCCGAAGAGGAAGGGCGCGCCGGTGAAGGCCAGCAGCAGGGGGACGGCAACTGTGCCGAACAGGTCGATGTGGACGAAGGGGTTGAGGCTGAGGCGGCCGAACTTTTCGGCGGTATTGTCGCCCCAGTAGCGGGCGGCGTAGGCGCGGGCGGCTTCGGACATGGTGATGGCCAGCAGCACGGGGGGAATCATCAGCAGGATTTGGGCGGGATCGAATTTCATGTTTCGCTTTCGTTTTTACGTTAAACGGCGGTAAGGCCGTCCCCGCCTACGCGGGGATGACGTTTCTGAAAAACCGTTTGAGCCCGGCGGCACGGTTTTCAGACGGCCTGATAATAGATAAGGGCGAGGGCGACGGCGTTGTTGGCCATGTGCACGGCGATGGGGTAGCGGATGTCGCGGAAATGCAGGTAGGCGGCGGCAAGCACCAGCCCCATCAGGCCGTAAACGGCAAGCGGCGCGGCGCCGAGGCCGTGCATAATGGCAAACAGCAGGGCGGACACGGCGGCGGCCAGCACCTTGCCGGCGGGGTGTTCGAGCGCGCGGCCGAACATGCCCAGCAGCACGCCGCGAAACAGCCATTCTTCCATCAGCGGCGCAACCAGCACCACGTCGGCGGCGAATACGGCGGCAGGCAGGTTGTCTTTCCAGTGCAGCAGCAGGCGTTGGTTTTCCGTGTCCAAAGGCGTGCCGAACAGCGCGTGCATCATGGGCAGGACGAACTCGCCCGCCAGCAGCATCAGCGCGGTGTAGAACAGCAGCCAGCCGGCCTTGCGCGCCGCAGGCATTTGGCGCGCTTCGAGAAAATAGGCATGGGCAAAGCGCACCGAGCGGTAGAGGTGGTAGAACATGGAAAGCACGATGCAGACGGCAAGAGCGAAGATTACGCTCTGATACAGCGCGGCCGTATCGCTGATGGTTCCGGCTTCCTGGTTGATGCGCACAAACATGAACACCAGAATCGGAATGGCGTTCAGCAGCACCAGCCCGCAGAAGAATTTCAGGATTTCGACGAATTTTTGCATAAGCGTGGTAAAGGCAGGCAGCGCGGACGCTGTTTTGTGTTTTTCAGAAACGTCATCCCCGCGTTTATGCTCTGAAAGAGTACTGGCGGGGACGGCCTTAATGTCTTTTCAGACGGCCTCAAAAGGCGGCAGACGGGTCAGAGCCCGAACACGGCCTTGTCGCCGCGCCCCTCGCGCACCAGGGTAACGCCGTCGGTCATGTCCACCACCGTGGTCGGCTCGGTGCCGCACCAGCCGCCGTCGATTACCAAATCCACCGCGTGTTCCAGGCGGTCGCGGATTTCGTAGGGGTCGGACAAAGGCTCGCTGTCTTCCGGCAGCATCAGCGTACACGAAAGCAGCGGCTCGCCCAGCTCGCGCAGCAGGGCGAGGGCGACGGCGTTGTCGGGCACGCGCAGGCCGATGGTTTTGCGCTTCGGATGCAGCGTGCGGTTGGGCACTTCCTTGGTGGCCTGCAAAATAAACGTATAGCTGCCCGGCGTGGCCGCTTTGAGCATGCGGAACTGCGCGTTGTCCACCTTCGCATACGTGCCCAGCTCCGCCAAATCGGCGCACATCAGCGTGAGATGGTGCTTCAAATCGATTTTGCGGATGCGCAAAATCCGCTCCATCGCCTCCTTGTCGCCCAAGCGGCAGCCCAGCGCGTAGCACGAATCGGTGGGATAGGCCGCCACCCCGCCGCCGCGCACGATTTGCGCCACCTGCCGGATAAGGCGTTCCTGCGGATTGTCGGGATGGATGGCGAAAAACTGGGCCATAACGAAAACTCCTTAATTTGCAGCACAGGCCGTCTGAAAAACAGATTGGCCGAAAAAAGCCACAAATGATACCCTAGCTGCCCCCACAGCAAAAGGAAAACCGCCATGCGCCGCCTCACTGCCGCCCTCCTTATCGCCCTCGCCCCCCTGGCCGACGCGCAAAACGAAGTTGCCGAACCCGTCTACCACTGGGCCGAACCCGTCAAAGAAGACGCCAACCTCTACCGCATCGACGACAAACTCTACCGCAGCGAGCAGCTCACCCGCGCCGACGCGCCCCACATCAAAGCCCTCGGCATCAAAAGCGTCGTCAACCTGCGCTACTTCGACCGCAACGACAACCACACCGCGCTGGCGCAAAGCGGCGCGGAACTCTTCAACCAACCCCTGCTCACCTGGCGCATCACCCCCAAACAAATCGCCCAAACCCTCCACCTCATCGAACAACGCCGCCGACACGGCCCTGTCCTCATCCACTGCTACCACGGCGCGGACCGCACCGGCCTCATCGCCGCCATGTACCGCATCGTCTACCAAAACTGGCCGATAGAAGAAGCCCGCCGCGAAATGCAGCAGGGCCCCTACGGCTACCACAGCATCTGGCGCAACCTCGGCAAACTCTTCACCGCAGACAAAGTGCGCCAAGTGAAAGAAGAACTCGCCGCCCTCCAAACGCAGCAGTAGCAACAGGCCGTCTGAAAATACACATTCCATGTTTTCAGACGGCCTCACCCCACAAAAAAGCCCCGCCATCATGCCCACACTCGACATCATCATCCCCTGCTACAACGCCGCCGCCACCCTCGCCGAAGCCGCCGAAAGCGCGCTCGCCCAAAGCGTCGCCCAAACCGTCTGGCTGGTGGACGACGCCTCGCAGGACGACACACCCCGCGTCATCGCCGCCCTCGCCGCCCGCCACCCCAAAATCCGCAGCCTGCGCCTGCCGCAAAACAGCGGCGCGGCCGCCGCCCGCAACTGGGGCGCACTGCACAGCACAGCCGACTACACCGCCTTCCTCGACGCCGACGACGCCTACGAAGCCGAAGCCCTCGCCGCCGCCGCCTTCGCCCTGCAACACCTCCCCTACCTCTCCCTCGTCCGCCTCAAACTGCGCCCCGCCGGCTTCCCCGAACACTACACCGCCCACCCCGCCTTCCCCCAAGCCTGGCAGCGGCTGGCAATGACCGTCGGCGGCAACACCGTCTTCCGCCGCAGCGTCCTCCTCGCCTGCGGCGGCTTCCCGCAGGACGCCCTGTTCCGCCGCTTCGGCGGCGAAGACGCCGCCCTCGGCATCGCCCTCACCCGCAGCGCGGTGGTCGGCACACTTTTCGGCGAAAACGACGCCGCCGTCGTCCACCGCCACCGCCCCGGCATCCACGCCGAAAAACTGCTCGACGCCGCCCTCTACGGCACCGCCCCCGCAGGCCTCACCGCACAGCACCAGGCCGAAGCCGAAGCCGTTACCCGCCGCATCTGCGCCGCCCTCGACAGCCTCAAAACCACACTCGCCCACCCGCAAACCGGCATCACCGCCCTCCGCGCCGACTACGCGCCGTAAACCCCGCCTGTTTTTCGTTTTTCAGACGGCCTCCTGCCCCCGTTTTACCGCCAGACAAACAGAAAACCCGAAAACCGCTTGACGCCGCCCGCCGCCGCCATTATCATCCGCGCTTCTTTTTTCCCGGGTCGTTAGCTCAGCCGGTAGAGCAGCGGACTTTTAATCCGTTGGTCGAGCGTTCGAATCGCTCACGACCCACCAAATCAAAAAAGCCAAGTCGATGACTTGGCTTTTTTGATTTGGACGGCTTTTCAATAGCCGCTTTCACACCCTCCCCAGCATCTTCAAAGCCTCCGCCAAACTCAACGCCCCATCCAATTTCTGCTGCTCAAACACCATCATATATACATAATTGCGCCCGTCGCCCAAGCTGCGGCAGGCGTTTTCCCATGCTTTGCCGAGGCGGATTTTGGCGGCGCTGTCGCTGCCGTCGAGCTGGCCGCCTTTGGTTTCCAACAGAACCAGCGTGCCGCGTGCGGTCATCAGCACAAAATCGGGATAGTGGTTGATAAAGCCGTTGATGCAGAAGCCTTTGCGGCCGTCGTTTCTGTGCCACCATTTCAGCGACACTTCTTCATCGGCGAGTATGCGGCGCAGCATTTCGGCTTCAAAGCTGTTCATCTCGCCTTCCCGTTTATACAGGCTGTTGGAAATATCCAATGGATACAGCCTGTTGGGGTTGATGCTTGGCGGCAGCGGGTAATGCGGGCGGATAACGATGTCGCGGGTTTGCAGCCCTTTGTCAAACTCGGTTTCGGCATGGGCGGCGGCGAGGCTGTCTATTTTGCGCTTAATTTCGGTGAAATACTGCGGCGTATGCGCATGGTTGAAACAGTGCTCGCGCCGTTCGGCATCCATGTCTTCCACAATGCGGCTGAGGTATTTGCGGATTTCGCCGTCTTCTATGGGGTAAAACGCTTTTCTGCCAGCCAGTTCAAACAGCTTTTGCACCAGTTGTACCTGCTGGGTGGGCGCAGACTGCTTGGCAAACATGTTCATAAAATGCTGTTTGTCGCTGCCTTTCATCGGCTGGAAGCTGATACGGTCGTTTTGGTCGGTATCGCCCAGCCAAACGGAGCTGTCCATGCTGCCGAAAGGGATGTTGGAATCGCATTTGCCCAGCGCAAAGCCTTGCAGCAGGTTGGCTTTATCCAGCAGCAGGGCTTCGCCACCGCCGAACAGCACTTGCGAATACTGGGTAAATACAAACTGCGGCAGCCTGAAATCCGCCAGCTCTTCCGCGAACTCGGGGCGCATGGCTTGGGTGTTCATTTTGTCTTTAATCTCCTCGGGCGACTGTTGCTGCGCTTCGTTTTGCGCCGCCCGTTCGGCAAACGCCTGCCCTGCGGCGGCAGCCTGCTGTTGCAGGCGGGCAATGTGTTCTGCAACGGGATTTTGGTTTTCAGGCTGCCTTTCGGCTGCCTCCTGCACGCCGTTATCCGTATCCGCGCTTGTTTCAGGCAGCCTGAAATCTGCGGGGATGTTCAGGCGGAAACCGTCGTCATCCTGCGCGGCCTCACCAGTCAAATCAAACTCAGGCTGCGCCGTTGCGTTTTCAGGCTGTCTGTTGTTTTCAGACGACCTTTCATCCTGCTGTGCCGCTTCCGCCACGCGGTAATCGTGTTCGCTGAAACCCGCCTTGTTCAAGCCCTCTGCCACTTTGCCGAGCGTGTGGTCAAACTGTTCGGACGAGGTAAACACATAGCTGATATTCAAATCCGCCAAAGCATGGTTGCGGGCATAAGGCTGGCGCAGAATCCGCCCGACAATCTGCGTAACATCGGTTTCAGACGAGCGGTTCGCCAAGCTGGCGAGAATGTAGGCAAACGGGCAGTCCCAGCCTTCTTTGAGCGCGTTTACCGTAATCACAAAGCGTATCGGGCATTCGGGAAAAAGCAGGTTTTGGTTTTTCAACTCGTTAATCTCGGCGGTTTTGACGGCGATTTGTTCGGGTGGAATACCGATGTCGGTAAGCGCGGTTTTCACTTTTTCAAACGTGGCCTTGTCGTCTTTGCTGCGCGGCTCGGCCTGAAACAGCACAATCGGGCGGATATACGCGCCACCCTGTTTTTGCGCCTCTGTCGCCGCGCGTTCCAAATTCGCCCTCAGCGTTACCGCCGCCATCAACACTTCGTTTTGCGTGCGCTGGCGGCTCACAATTACAGGCAGCTTCACCATCTGCTCGTTTTTCAAGGCACTCGCGCCCACATAGCTGATGATGTTGCTGGACTCGCGCGGCGTGGCGGTAAGTTCCAGCACAAAACACGGATTCAGGCTGCCTATCATATCCAGCGACAAAGGCGTGGCGGCGTTGTGGCTTTCATCGACCACAATCATCGGATTCAAACCGCGCAACACATTAATCAACGCCGTTTCATCGTATTCGGGCAACAGGTTTTCAGGCTGCCTTTCAGACGACCCCATGCCCGCAAACGAAGCCAGATTGCCGTTTTCACGAAATGCCCGCAGCGCGTCTTTGCTGCGCCCTTTCAGGCTGTCAAACGTCATCACCAACACCGACACGCCGCTTTGCACCGTATCCGCGTCAAAACCGTTGCCGTGCAACACGTCTTCCTTGTCAAACACCTGCACGCGCCCGCCAAAATCCGTGTTCAGCCGCTGGCGGTAAGGATGCTGCACATCGTGCAGATTTTTCAGCGTTTGCGACAAAATCGCTTCCGAAGGCACCAGCCACACCACCATTTGCGGCGGCTGTCGCCCGTAGTGCGCGCGCGCGTCAAACACGGGCTTTAAGGCATTGACCGCCAAAAACGTTTTGCCGCCAGCCGTCGGCACTTTCAGGCACACATTCGGCACACTGCCCAGCTTGTCGCAATAGAGCGCGATTTTGTCCGCCGCCATGCCCTTGCTTTGCCAATATTCGGCAAACACGTTTTTCAGGCTGCCTGAATCGGGGCGCAGCAGTAAATCCAAATAATCCTGCAAATCCGCCATTACGCGCTGTTGGTATTGTTTCAATTCCATAACTTGAACCCTGATAGATTGATTGTTTCTTCAAAGCAGAAATTTTCCGTTGCCGCCACCTGCCGTCATTCCCGCGCAGGCGGGAATCTTGTTTGGTCTGATTAGTTATTTGATTTTTCAGCAAAATATGCGGTATTCAGCAAAGATTCCCGCCTGCGCGGGAATGACGGCAGCGGTGTGTTTACAGCTTGGAAATATCGCGCGGAATGCGCTTGAATCGGATATTCAACCGCTGCATCTGCTCGTCTGAAAGCAGCGTGCGGTCGGCATAGATAACCCAGCGTTCGGGCGGTTCGGGCAGCATTTCGGCGCGTATCGTCTGCAAAAACGCCAAACTCAAATCCGTGGCGCGGTCGGGTTCGTAATGGAAAACGTATGCCGTGCCGTCTTTTGCGCCGAGAAAATACGGCGAAACGGGGTTTTCAGGCTGCCTATTGCTGTTTTCAGACGGCATTACTCCGTTTTCAGGCTGCCTTGCGGACACGGGCAAACCTTCGGTATAGGCGATATAGCGGCGCACCGATGCCACAGGCGCGGCAGAGTTGAGGTTGTGTTCCGCGTCAAACAGCGCGTCGCCCACGCGGTAAAACGCAAAACCGCCGCCCGTGCCGCCTTGCGTTTCGGCTTTTGTGCCGTAGCCGTTGATGACGCGGCGGATGCGTTCGGCGGTAACGTTTTCGGCGTAGTCCATCATTTCAATGCCGATAAAACGACGGTTGCCGCCATCTTTGCGGTTGAGGTTTAAAACAGCATGGGCGGTGGTGCCGCTGCCGATAAAGCTGTCTAGGATGATGGCGTTGGGGGAGGCGGCGATGGTTAAGATTTTTTCCAATAAAGCTACGGGCTTTGGAGTTTCAAAAACCTTGCTAGCAAAAATTTCTTTTAACTCAATGGATGCTTTTTTATTGCCGTCTAAATCCGTCCACAAATCAGATGGGCGTTTAGTCCTGTTTTCAAAATAATATTTGTAATAGACTTTCCATTCTCCATCGTTATCTTTTTTGAAGTACAGCTTGTTTTCTGCTTCCATTTCTTTAACAGTTTCGATTCCAACTCGCCATCTGCTTTCATACCCTGTCGGTCCGATTGGAAAAACTTCTGTTCCATCTGGTGCAAGAATTGGAAAATACATTGAGGGTCTATCCTCTCTTCTGTCTTCTCCACCTGTCCGCCTTAATTGCAAAATGGAAAATTTGCCTTTTTTATCTTCTAAGTTATAGCGTTTTTCATCGCTTTCCGATAAAGGGATACCACCAATCAAATAATTAGAACTTTTGGAAAAAACGAGAATATTGTCGTAAGCCTTTCCTAAGCCGTGGGTATCTTGTGCAGTAGTTCCTGTTGCTCTAACAATATTGCCGATGAAATTCGCACTTCCGAAAATCTCATCGCAAACTAGCTTCAATGCCGCCTGCTCATTATCATCAATAGAGATAAAAATCACCCCATCATCCGCCAAAAGCTGCTTCAACAGTTTCAAACGCGGATACATCATGCACAGCCATTTGTCGTGGCGGCTCAAATCCTCGCCCTCGCGCCCGACCACTTCGCCCAGCCATTTCTGTATGCGCGGGTCGTTCACATTGTCGTTGTACACCCAGCCCTCGTTGCCCGTGTTATACGGCGGGTCAATGTAAATGCAGTTGATGCGCCCGCCAAACTCGGGCAGCAGGCTTTTGAGCGCAAGCAGATTGTCGCCGTGAATCAAAAGATTGTCGCGACGGTTGGCTGGCTTGCCCTCGGCAGCCTGAAAATCGTAGAGCTTGTCTAAAAGATGAAAGGGAACGTGGTGATGATGGTTCTTGACTTTGTCTTTCCCCATCCAAGTCAATTGCGGCATGATTCCCCCTTTGCTTTTTCAAGGTGGGAAACAGCGCAATTTGTTGAATTATTTAGATAAAATAGAGTATAATTGCGGTGCGGTGCGGTGCGGTGCGGTGCGGTGCGGTGCGGTGCGGTGCGGTGCCATAGCTGCGTCCTGTGAACGGGAAAGAAAAAATGCGCGGATTTTACCCGAACCGCAAACGGTTTGTACCATCCGCGCTGTGAGGCCGTCTGAAAATTTGTTTTTCAGACGGCCTTTCGCTTTCAGGCTGCCTTTGTCATCGGGGTAGTCTGAAACCCAAGTAGGTCGGGCATTGATGCCCGACGTTTTTCCGATGCCGGTGTCTTGTCGGGCATAAATGCCCGACCTACTCCGCTGCCGTTTTAGCTTCGCAACTTTGCTGGTTCCGCAGGCTGCCTGATTCCGCCAACCGCGTGCGTGCCTGCGGCACACAGCCTGCGTCTGTTTTCGGGCTGCTTTTGTTTCCGCCGCCTAAAACTTCACATTCACGCCAAACACGAAGTTGCGTCCCATCTGCGGTACGTAGGGCAGGTAGGAGTTGTGGATGTAGATTTTTTGGTTGAGCAGGTTGTTGCCGTGCAGCGATACGGTGTATTCGCCCTCGCGCCCCCATTTGCCTCGGTAGCTGATGCCGGCGTTGACGAGGTGGTAGCCGCGTGTGGAATCTTCGGGCACGGGTACGGCGTAGAGGCGGCCGGAGCGTGCTTTTTCTTCGTCGCTGATGTCTTCGTCGTCCTGATCCACTTTTTCGTAGGTTTTGGTGAACATACCCTGCGAGGTGCGGCGTTGGGCGAAGACGCGGGTGTATTCGTGGGGGGCGAGCCAGTGGCGGCCGATTTCGCTGGTGAGTCTGAATCCGAGTCGGGCGGGGGGGGGGGGGGGCGGGCGGCATTGCGGTTGGGCGGGCTGATTGTGTCCGTGCCGAGTACGCAGTAGGTGGGTTCTCCGTCTTCGTCTTCGCAGTCTTCTTCGCGGCTGTAGATTTTTTCGCCGGTAATCGCGGGCAGGTTTTTCAGACGGCCTTTGACAAAATCGCCGAACAGGGTGATGTCGTGTTTGGGAGTGATGCGCCAGCCGATTTCGCCTTCCGCGCCGGTGAAGCGGGCGGGGGTCTGGTTGTAGCGGCGGATGAAGAGGTTGCCGCTGCGGTGCAGGTTTTCGTTGTGGATGTAGTTGGCGAAGCGGTTGTGGTATACGCTGATTTTGTAGTGCAGGCGGCCGCTGTCGTGGGCGAGGCCGATTTCAAAGTTGTCGGAACGCTCTTTTTTCAGCTCTTTGTTGCCGTGCTCGAAGGATTGGATGGCAAGGTGTTTGCCGTGGTAATACAGCTCCATCGGGGCGGGCAGGCGTTCGTTGTGCGAGGCGGTGAGGGAGAGGCGGTTGGCGGGGGTGAAATCCCACAGGAGTGTGCCGGAATAGGAAAACGCGCTTTCGCGGCGGTCGGCCAGATTGGGCTTCGCGCTGCGGCGGAAGGGGGTGGTGTGGCGGCGGATAAATTCGTCGAGCGCGGCACGGTCGTAATGCACGGGTATGCGCTGCCGCTCCCAGCGTGCGCCGGCTTCGAGGGTGAGGCTGCCGAGTTTGAGCTGTTCGAGGGCAAAGATTGAGGCGCGTTTGTCGGTGTTGGGCACGAGGGCGAAGCGGTTTTTTTCGACGTCGCGGTCTTCCATCAGGCGCACCGCGCTGCTTTTTTGGGTTTGGTATTGCGCGCCGATTAAGCCTTTCAGGCTACCTATGGGGCTGTGGTAGGCTTCGATGCGGGCGTTGAAGCCTTTGTTGGCGAACACGGTTTCTGGTTTGCCTTTGCGCGCGGCGGCGGTGTCGGCGCGGCGTTTCTGCTCGGCTTCGGGGTAGAGCGGGTCGGTGTAGAACTTGCCGTCGTGCAACTCGTCGTGGAGGTAGTCGGCGTGTGCCGCGCTGATTTTGAGTTTGTCGAGGCCGGCAAAGGGCTGCCGCCATTCGCCGCGCACATCGAAACGGCGCGAAAACAGGGCGATTTGCGGGCCGGGGCTGCTGTGGTCGTGGTGGTGGCCGTAGATGTTGTCGTGGCTGTGCGGCTTGTTTTCTTCGTGCGGCGTGCCGCAGTGGAAATGCAGCTCGCGTATGAGGTCGCTGCCATCCATCAGGTGCGGATACATCAGCAGATAATCGCGGTTTTCAAAGGTGGTGCGGTTTTCGGGGTTGAAAATGTGCGCGCTGCACGGGTCGTACATATGATTGTGGCCGACCACGCCGTAATCGTCGTTGCGGCAGCTGTATGCCGCGCCCAGATAGCCTTTTTCGCCCGCATACGACAGCCCCAGCGTGCCGACGTGGGATTTGTTGTTGGAATCGGGCAGGCGGTAAACCGTTTCTTCCAGCTTCACGCCCGGCACTTTGTACAAATCGGATTTGCGGCTCAAACCCTCCAAACGCAGCGCGACGCGGCTGCCCAAGCCGAGGGTAAGGCCCGCTGTGGCGGCGCGTTCTTTGCTGGCCGAATCGGCGCGGACAAATACTTCGCCCTCATAGCCTTTTTCCGGCACTTTTTCGGGAATGCGCGAATCGGTGATGTTGACCACGCCGGCGGGCGAGGCGGAGGAATACAGCAGCGTGGGCGTGCCGCGCACGATTTCCACCTGCTTGGCCAGCAGCGTGTCGGCGGCCACGACGTGATCGGGCGAAATCGCCGACATATCCACCACATCCGAGCCGTTTTGCAGCATTTTCACGCGCACGCCTTCCTGCCCGCGTATCACCGGCGCACTCGCGCCGCCGCCGAAAGGATTGGTGCACGCCGTTTTCGCCCGCAAGCGCGTTGCCCAAAGTGGCCGAGCGCGATTGGAATTTTCTGCCGTCGATGACGACATCGCTTGCTTTGCGGCTGCTGCCGAAGGGGAGGGGACTCGGCGGCTTGGCGTTTGCCGCTGACGCGCACCGTTTCCAATGCGCCGCTTTCGGCGGCTTCCTCATGCTGCGCGGCGGCAGCGAGGGCGGAACAGGAGAGCAGGGATAGGGCGATGATTTTCTTCTGGTTCATGTTTGCAGACCGTTATTTTGATTGTGTTATACCGTAACTATTTTAGTTAATTTCGGTTAAACGGTTAATGCTTAGTGTAAATTAATGATTGCAAAGCGTTTGCGCAGTGCGGGGAAAGGCATGTAAAAGGCCGTCTGAAAACGGGTTTTCAGACGGCCTCTGCCGTTCGGTAGGGTGTGTGGCGCAGCCACGCACGCGGTTTGGTTTTTCGGGTAAAACGCGGATTTGTTATGCGGCGGGAAACGCGTGCGTCGCCTCGGGGCGACACACCCTACCTTACACGCCGTATGTGCGTTGTCGGTGAATACCTGTGTTTGTGGTGTTTTACTATCAAAGAGGCCGTCTGAAAGCGCAGCTTCGGCGCAGCCAAAACCGTTTTACAGGTTTTTCAGAAGGCCTCTTTGATGCCGCTTGTACACGTGCAGGGCAGGGCGGTCAGTATTGCACCGAGTCGCCGCCGCTGTTTTTCTGGATAAACTCGATTTTGTAGCCGTCGGGGTCTTCGGCGAAGGCGATGACGGTGCTGCCGTGCTTCATCGGCCCGGCCTCGCGCACGACTTTGCCGCCTTTGGCCTTCACCCGCTCGCAGGCGGCGTAGGCGTCGTCCACTTCGATGGCGATGTGGCCGTAGGCGTTGCCCAAATCGTAGGCGGCGGTGTCCCAGTTGTGGGTCAGCTCGATCACGGTGTGGCCGGACTCTTCGCCGTAGCCGACGAAGGCGAGGGTGAAGCGGCCTTTGGGGTAGTCTTTCTTGCGCAGCAGGGTCATGCCCAGCACGTTTTGATAGAAATCCAGCGATTTTTCCAGGTTGCCGACGCGCAGCATGGTGTGCAGCAGGCGCATGGTGTGTTCCTTTCGGTTTGTGTTTTCGGGAGGCGCGATTGTAAGGCGGCGCACCCGGCAGGGCAAAGTTTGGCCGCCGCAGAGGGAAAACAGTTGCCCGTGTAAAGCGTTTCGGTTATAAGGCGGACAAATTTTAACGGCGTTGTCTAACCGTTTTCCCGTATTCAAAACGTCCCCCGTAAAGGAGCATTCAAGATGATGATCGGCATTCCGAAAGAAACCCTCTCCGGCGAAACCCGCGTGGCCTGCACGCCCGCCACTGTTTCCCAGCTTAAAAAGCTCGGCTTTGAAGTCTGCGTCGAACACGGCGCGGGCGCGGCGGCGAGTTTGGACGACGCGGCCTACGAAGCGGCGGGCGCGCAAACCGGCACTGCCGCCGAGGTGTGGAAATGCCCGCTGGTGTACAAGGTAAACGCGCCCAACGGCAACGAAATGCGCCGCCTGAAAGAGGGGCAGACGCTGGTCAGCTTTATCTGGCCGGCGCAAAACCCCGAGCTGGTGCAGAAGCTGGCCGACAAAAAAGTCAACGTGCTGGCGATGGACATGGTGCCGCGCATCTCCCGCGCCCAGTCGCTCGACGCACTCTCGTCGATGGCCAATATTTCCGGCTACCGCGCCGTGATTGAGGCGGCCAACGCCTTCGGCCGTTTCTTCACCGGCCAGATTACCGCCGCAGGCAAAGTGCCGCCCGCGCAGGTTTTGGTGATCGGCGCGGGCGTGGCGGGCTTGGCGGCCATCGGCACGGCCAACTCGTTGGGCGCAGTAGTTCGCGCGTTTGACACGCGCCTCGAAGTGGCAGAACAGATCGAATCGATGGGCGGCAAATTCCTGAAACTGGATTTCCCGCAGGAAAGCGGCGGCTCGGGCGACGGCTACGCCAAAGTGATGAGCGACGAATTTATCGCCGCCGAAATGAAGCTGTTTGCCGAGCAGGCCAAAGAGGTGGACATCATCATCACCACCGCCGCCATCCCCGGCAAACCCGCGCCCAAGCTGATTACCGCCGAAATGGTGCGGAGCATGAAGCCCGGTTCGGTGATTGTGGACTTGGCGGCGGCCACCGGCGGCAATTGCGAGCTGACCAAACCCGGCGAACTGTTTGTTACCGACAACGGCGTGAAAATCATCGGCTACACCGATATGGCCAACCGCCTCGCGGGGCAGTCGTCCCAGCTTTACGCCACCAACCTCGTCAACCTCACCAAGCTGCTTTCGCCCAACAAAGACGGCGAAATCGCGCTGGATTTCGAGGACGTCATCATCCGCAACATGACCGTAACCCGCGACGGCGAAACCACCTTCCCGCCCCCCGCGATACAGGTTTCCGCCGCGCCGCAGCAGGCGCAGAGGCCGTCTGAAAAAGCTGCGGCGGCCAAACCCGAGCCCAAACCCGTACCCGCGTGGAAAAAACTCGCCCCCGCCGTCATCGCCGCCGTCCTCGTGCTGTGGATGGGCGCGGTTGCCCCCGCCGCCTTCCTCAACCACTTCATCGTGTTCGTGCTGGCCTGCGTCATCGGCTACTACGTCGTGTGGAATGTCAGCCACTCGCTGCACACCCCGCTGATGTCGGTAACCAACGCCGTCTCCGGCATCATCGTGGTCGGCGCGCTGCTGCAAATCGGCCAGGGCAACGGCTGGGTGTCGCTGTTTTCCTTCGCCGCCATCCTGCTGGTGAGCATCAACATCTTCGGCGGCTTCTTCGTAACCCGCAGAATGCTCAATATGTTCCGCAAAGGCTGATGCCGCGCACAGAAGCCGTCTGAAAAACAGAAAAACGGTTTTTCAGACGGCCTCTTTTACAAAAAAAAAACCGCAAAACGCAAAGGCGCAACCATGAAATACATCCATACCACCGATGACACCCTCGAACACCTGAAAAAACAGGCCAAAAAGCAGCAGGCCAAACACGGCGGCCAAATGAACGCGCTTTTGGGGGCAGCGGCCAAAGAAGCCGGCTACCAAAACTGGTCGCACGCCCAAGCCTGCCATGCCGCAGGCGAACGCTACGGCCGCACCCCGCTCACCGAAGAATGCCTCACCTTGGAAGAACACGTCCGGCGCGGCGAAGACTACGTTACCGCCACCGGCTTCGAGACCGCCGAGCCCTCCGCCTTCCTGCTGTTCACCACCGACCACGGCGACGGCTGGCTGTACGACGTGTTCACCCGCCAAGCCCTCTGCCTCGTGCGGCGCGAACGCGAATGCCCGATTGCCCCCATCCGCTACGAAAACCGCCGCTTCATCATCGAATGGGACGGCGAAATCGACCAGTCCACCCCCATCCCCAGCCTGATGCCCGCCACCGAAGCCGCCCGCGCCAAACTCGGCGCGGCCGCCATCTTCCCCGAATACGTCGGCCTGATGCTCGACGACTTGGGCAAACAGGCCCAGCGGCAGGCGCGTGAGTTTCACAGCCAAACCGCAAACGAAAACGGCGCGGCGGAAAACGAACAGGCCGTCTGAAAGCGCAGTTTCGGCGAAATCAAAAACCGCATTAGAGATTTCAGACGGCCTCCGAAGCAAGCGCAGCGCGGGGCATCCGCAGGGTGTGCGGCTTGCCACACACGCAGCCTCCGAACGCCAAAGGCAGCCTGAAAAACACAATCAGGAAAAAACACCATGCTCACCCCCCAACTCATCAAAACCCTCGCCAAAATCTACCGTTGGGAAAACCAAAACGACGAAGACGACGGCAACCCCGAAGAAACCGCCGTTTTCCACCGCCTGCTGGACACCGTCCGCAGCGCTGATGCCAACGAAACCGCCCATGCCCTCATCAAACGCCTAGGCAGCGAAAAAATCCTGCCCGGCAGCAACGAAACCGACCGCACATGGCTGGTGCGCATCCTGGCCGAACCGGGCGTGCTCCCCAACCGCCTCGCCCCCGATTACAGCATCCTGCATGCCTTTTACCCCTACGACCAAATCCGCCGTTACGAAGACGAACTGCACAGCCGCCTCCCCGCCCGCGCCGACCCCGTCTTCCCCGCCTCAGCCTGGCACGGCGCACCGGGCATCAACGAAGGTATCGTGCGCGAACTGACCGACGGCTTATAAACAATGCCGAACAAGCAAGCGCAGCGCGGTTCATCCGCAGGGTGTGTGGCGCAGCCGCGCACACGGTTGCCGAACCGCAGAGGCCGTCTGAAAAACGGCATTGAAGATTTCAGACGGCCTGTCAATGGCTAAAAACGCGGGCGTTGCTTGGGCGACATACCCTACACCATGCGGACTGCACTTGCTGAAACAGAGCAACCACATGAAAATAATCAGCAAATTTAAAGATTTCTACGACTTCAAAGTCGCTAAATACGGCACAGACCCCATTCCGGTGTTTGACCGCCGCGCCCGCGCCGATTTGCCCGCGCCGTTGCCCGACAGCATTAAAATCACCGGCAAAGGCTTTGATGCCAAGCATTCGTTCCGCCCGAAGATGAAAAAATAAGCAAGCGCAGGCCGGATTATCCGCAGGGTGTGCCGCCCCGAGGCGATGCACGCGGTTTCCGCCCCAAAGGCCGTCTGAAAGCCGGGCAAACCGCCCGACGCCGAAAAAAAACAGCCCGTTTTCCCCAATCATGCCCAAAGTCGGATAAGATGCCCGCCTTTGCAGGCAGGACGGCATGCAGGCCGTCTGAAAACACGGCTGCGGCGCGGCTCAATCCCGTTTTTCTGTTTTCAGACGGCCTCAAAGCCAGCCTGAACGCGCAGCTTTAACGAAGCTGAAACCACCGGTTTCTTTACCAATCCGACCCGTTAAGGAGAACACGCAATGTCCCAAGGCTTTGTAACGGCGGCATATATCGTTGCCGCCATCCTCTTCATCTTCTCGCTGGCAGGGCTTTCCAAGCAGGAAACCGCCAAGCAGGGCTGCTATGCCGGCATCGCCGGTATGGCTGTCGCCCTGTTTGTAACCGTGTTTGCCGAGCAGACGCAGGCCGTCGGCTGGATCATCATCGCCATGCTGGCGGGCGGCGCAATCGGCATTTACAAGGCCAAAAAGGTGGAAATGACCGAAATGCCCGAGCTGATCGCCCTCTTGCACAGCTTCGTCGGCCTGGCCGCCGTGCTGGTGGGCTACAACAGCTACATCGAGCCGGGCAGCGTGCCGCACGATATGGAAACCATCCACCTGGTCGAAGTGTTCCTCGGCATCTTTATCGGCGCGGTTACCTTCACCGGCTCGCTGGTGGCCTTCGGCAAACTCAACGGCAAAATCAGCAGCGCGCCGCTGCAATTGCCGCACAAACACAAATGGAACCTGGCCGCACTCTTGGTGTCGTTCGTCCTGCTGCTGGTGTTCGTGTCCGCAGGCGGCAGCGGCTTCGCCCTGCTGCTGATGACGGCAATCGCCTTCGCCTTCGGCTGGCATCTGGTCGCCTCCATCGGCGGCGCGGACATGCCGGTGGTTGTCTCCATGCTCAATTCCTACTCCGGCTGGGCGGCGGCGGCGGCGGGCTTTATGCTTTCCAATGATTTGCTGATCGTAACCGGCGCGCTGGTCGGCAGCAGCGGCGCGATTCTGTCCTACATCATGTGCAAGGCGATGAACCGCTCCTTTGTTTCCGTGATTGCCGGCGGCTTCGGCACCGACGGCGCGGCCGCCGCTGCGGGCAGTGAGGAAGTGGGCGAATACCGCGAAGCCACGCCCGCGCAGGTGGCCGAAATGCTCAAAGAGGCCAAAAGCGTCATCATCACCCCGGGCTACGGCATGGCCGTGGCGCAGGCGCAGTATCCCGTGGCCGAAATCACCGAGCTTCTGCGTAAAAACGGCACCGAAGTGCGCTTCGGCATCCACCCCGTCGCCGGCCGCCTGCCCGGCCACATGAACGTGCTCTTGGCCGAGGCGAAAGTGCCCTACGACATCGTGCTGGAAATGGACGAAATCAACGGCGATTTCCCCGAAACCGATGTGGTGCTGGTCATCGGCGCAAATGACACCGTCAACCCCGCCGCGCAAACCGACCCCAACAGTCCGATTGCCGGCATGCCCGTGCTGGAAGTGTGGAAAGCCAAAGAAGTCGTCATCTTCAAACGCTCGATGAACACCGGCTACGCAGGCGTGCAGAACCCGCTGTTTTTCAATGAAAACAGCGTAATGTGCTTCGGCGACGCGAAGAAAACGGTGGACGAGATTCTGGCCGACCTCAAAAAATAAGGCCGTCTGAAAACAGGCGGGACGCATTGCGCCGTCCCGTCTTTTCCCGTTTTGCCGCAATCCGTTTCCAAACCGCCATGCCCACCCTCCTCATCGTCCGCCCGCCCGAACAGGCCGCCGCCGACCTGCGCATCTGTGCCGAAGCCGGCTGGCGCGGCGTGGCCGCCGCCCCGTTTGCCGTCGAGGCCGACCCCGCCGCGCTGGCCGCGCTGCCGCCGCGTTTTCAGACGGCCGACGCCGTGTTTTGGGTCAGCCCCTCCGCCGTGGCCGTGGCCGCGCCGCATCTGGATTTTTCAGACGGCCGCAAAGCGCAGATTACCGTGGGGCAGGGCAGCCGGCAGGCTTTGCAGACATATTGCCCGCACCCCGTTTTGTCGCCCGACACCGGCAGCGACAGCGAAGCCGTGCTGCGCATGGCGGTGTGGGACAGCCTGCCGCGCGGGGCAAACGTCCTGATCGTGCGCGGGAAAGGCGGGCGCGGCTTTCTGGCCGACAACCTGCGCCGGCGCGGCTTTGCCGTCGGGTTTGCCGAAGTGTATTTCAGACGGCCGCAAAGCATAAACTGGCAGGCCGTGGCCGAAGCCGAACCCGACGCGGCATGGGTGGCCTCCGCCGAAGCGGTGCGCGGCCTCTTTACACAGGCCGGGCCGGCGTTTACGCAAATCCTGCAATCCTTGCTATACTTCACCAACCATCAGCGCGTGGCCGATGCCTTATATGCGGCGGGCGCGAAACGGGCGGCCGTGGTCGGAAGACTGGCCGCCGACACTTTAAAACGTTACACGGAGCAAAGCCGATGAGCGGACAAGAAACCGACAAAGCCGTAGAAAACGGCAACGAAGCCAGCGAAAACCCAACCCCCACCGTTTCAGACGGCCGAAACGCAAACAGGCCATCTGAAAACGCGTCCGCACCGCAGCAGGAAAACACGAAACCCGCCGCGCAGGAAGAACGCGAAACCGCCCAAACCCAAGCACCCGCACCCGTCATCATCCAGCAGTCCGGCGGCAAAGGCTTGGCCGCCGGCGCGCTGGTGCTCGCGCTCCTCGCTTTGGGTACGGGCGGATTCCTGTTCGTGCAGGGGCAGAACGTGTTGAAAACGCAGGAAATGGCCTTCAACCAGAAAATCGATCAGGCCGCCGTGGGCGAGAGCGAAAACGCCAAAATCCTGCAAGAAACCGGCCGCCGCCAAAACGAGCTGGCCGCCGCCCTGATGCAGCTTTCCGAAGGCCAGCGGGCGAATAAGGAACAAATCGACAACGCCGCCGCCGCCTACCGCGAACTGCTGCGCAGCCGCGCCGACTGGCTGGTGGACGAAACCGAAGCCACGCTCAACATGGCCTCGCAGCAGCTCCTGCTGTCGGGCAACGTCCCCGTGGCCGTTACCGTATTGGAAAACATCGAAGGCCGTCTGAACCGCTTCGAGCAGGCAGACCTGCTGCCCATCAAACAGGCGGTGAGCAGCGATTTGGCCGCCCTGAAAAACCGCCCCTATCTCGACGTTACCGGCACCGCCCTGCGGCTGGACCGGCTGGAAACCGCCGTCTCCGGCATGCCGCTGGTGCTGGAAAGCACCTTGCAGCCGGGCGCGGAAGAAGCCGCCCCGCAGGACGACCCGAACGCCTCGTGGTGGCAGCGCACATGGAGCAAAACCCTGCACGGGCTGGGCGCGCTGGTGGAGGTGCGCAAACTCGATAACAGCGACGCCATGCTGCTTGCCCCCGAGCAGGCGTATTTCGTACGCGAAAACCTGCGCCTGCGCCTGATCGACGCCCGCACCGCCCTGATGCAGCACAACGGCGAAGTGTACCTGAGCGACCTCAACGCCGCCGAAACCGCCGTGCGCCGCTATTTCGACACCAACTCGCCCGCCACGCAGGCATGGCTCAAAGAGTTGGCCGAACTCAAATCGCTGGACATGCGCCTGGTTTCCAACGACGCGCTCAAAGCCAGCCTCGCCGCCGTGCGCCAGTATCAGGACACCGTGCGCGGTACGCAGGCCGTGCCGTTGCCCGAGGCCAAGCCCGCCGCCCCGGCCGAAAACGCGGCTTCCGCCTCCGCGCCCGCACCAGCCTCCGCGCCCGCAGTAAGGCCGTCTGAAAACGAAGCCTCCGCCCCCGCCGCGCAAACCGCGCCCGCCGCTGGGCAGGCCGCCTCCGCCCCCGCCAAAACACCCGAGCCGGAAAAAGCCAAAGCGGATGAAGCCAAAGCCAAACCCGCCGAAAACGCCAAACCCGCCGAACACAAAGCCTCCGAACCGGCCAAAGCGAAAGGCGGTGCGGCATGAAAGCACTGCTTTGGATACTCATCCTGTTCGCCGCCGCCGTCGGCCTGTCCGTCGCCTCCACCATGTTCAGCGGCAACGTCTATTTCCAAATCGGCGCGACACTGGCGCGCGTGGATCTGAAACTGTTCGTGCCCGCGCTGATTCTGGCCGTCGTTCTGTTCTACATACTGGTGCAGTTTCTCGGCGGCCTCGCCGGCATCCCCGCCCGCCTGCAACGCTTCGGCACATCCCGCAGAGAGCGCAAAGCAGGCATCGGCCTCAACGCCGCCGGTCTGGCCTATTTTGAAGGCCGCTACCAAAAAGCCGAGCAGGAAGCGGCGAAAGTGTTGAAAAACAAAGAAGCGGGCGAAATCCGCGCCCTCGCCCTGATGATCGCCGCCCACGCCGCCGACCGCATGAACGATGCCGAACTGCGCGGCCGCTATCTCGAAGAAATCGCCGAACTGCCCGCCGACCGCCAGCTCTCACGCTACCTGATGCTGGCCGAAGACGCGCTCAACCGCTGCGACTACCCCGCCGCCGAAAGCAACCTTGCCGCCGCCGCCAAAATCAGCCCCCGTCTGACCCGCCTGCTGCGCCTGCAACTGCGTTACGCCTTCGACCACGGCGACGCCGAAGCCGTGCTCGCCCAAACCGCCGAACTGGAAAAACAGCACGCCGCCAACACCGGCGAAGCCGCGCAATACCGCGACTGGGCCTATCGTCGCCTGCTGGCCGGCGCAAGCGACGCCGACGGTCTCAAACGCGTGCTCAAACGCATCCCCGACCCCCTGAAATCCGGCAGCCTGTGCGCCGCCGTGGCCGAAAAATACGAAAACCTCGGCCTCTACCAGTCCGCCGCCGCCTGGGTGGAAAAATACTACCCGCAAAACGGCCAGCCCGCCCTGCTGCCGCCCTTCGTGCAAAGCGTGGCCTACCTTGCCGACAAAGAACAGCGTAAAGCCGTAGACGCCGCCGAAGGCTGGCTGCAAACCCGCCCCAAAGACGCCGACCTGCTGGTCAGCCTCGGCCTGCTGGCCTACGGCAAACAGCTTTGGGGCAAAGCGCAGGGCTACCTCGAAGCCGGCATCGCCGAACGCGACACCCCGCAGGCACGCCTCGCCCTGGCCAAAGTCTTCGACCAAACCGGCGACACCACCGGCGCGGAAAACCAGCGTTTGCAGGCTCTGGCTCTGGCGCAAAACGAAACAGACAGATAAATAAAGCGGCAGCACGCAAAAGGCCGTCTGAAAAACCGCAAACGGTTTTTCAGACGGCCTCTGCCGTTACGTAGGGCGTGTCGCCCCGAGGCGACGCACGCGGTTTTTGGTGTGTGGCGGAAATATCGATGAGGCCGTCTGAAAACGCAGTTTTAGCGAAGCCCAAAAACCGAATCCGCTTTTCAGACGGCCTGTTTCCCATCCAACCCATGCCGAATCCAAGGTAGGGTGTGTCGCCCCGAGGCGACGCACGCGCTCCCTACCGCTTCAACAAATGCGCGCTTTTCCAAAAAGCCCAAACCGCGTGCGTGGCTGCGCCACACCCCCTACCTTAGCGGCATAGGCCGAAAAGCCTAGTTTCCAGATTTTCAGACGGCCTTTGAATGGCAGGAAACGCGTGTGCTGCCTTTGGGTGGAAAGCCGTCTGCGCGGATGCGTTTCCCGTGTGTCTGCCATAAACCGTCAATAGGGGCATAAAAGACCGTCTGAAAACCCAAACACGGTTTTTTCAGACGGCCTTTTCCTTTGGCGGGGCAGTTTGTGCCGCCTTATCCTTTTTTGACAAAGCCTGACGCTTGCCCTAATATCGCGCCTTAACATTTTTTTTGCTTTGCACAAAGATTGGAGCTGTTTCATGCAAAACACCGAATGGGTGTTCAATGGTTACTACACCCTGATTGCCGCCACCATCGTTCTGCTCATCGGCAGGCTGATGGTGAAAAAAATCAAATTCCTGCGCGATTTCAACATTCCCGAGCCTGTGTCCAGCGGCCTGCTGGCCGCGCTGGTGCTGACCGTTCTGCATGCTTTGTTCCAAGTGAGCTTCCAGTTCGACAAATCGCTGCAAACCGCCTTTATGCTGGTCTTTTTCACTTCCATCGGCCTGAGTGCCGATTTTTCCCGCCTCAAAGCGGGCGGCCTGCCGCTGATTGTGTTCACCATGGTTGTGGGCGCGTTTATCCTGGTGCAGAACTTTGTCGGCGTCGGTTTGGCGACGATGATGGGCAAAGACCCGCTGATCGGGCTGATTGCCGGTTCGATCACGCTCACCGGCGGCCACGGCACGGCCGGGGCGTGGGGCAGCATTTTTGAGAAAAACTACGGCTTTGTCGGTGCAACCGGCCTGGGCATGGCGGCGGCCACCTTCGGGCTGGTATTCGGCGGCCTGATCGGCGGCCCGGTCGCCCGCCGCCTCATCAATAAAATGGGGCGCAAGCCGCTGACCGAGGAGGAACAGGAAAAAATCAGCCTCAACATTGCCGACGACGATCCCGACAAAAGCACCGACGATATGTTCGAGCGTGCCGAGCAAACCCGCCTGATTACCGCCAATTCCGCCATCGAAACGCTGGCCATGTTCGCCGCCTGCCTGGCCGTGTCGGCCATTATGTACGACGTGTTCCGCCCGTATATGGTCGGCATCCTCACGCCGCTGGCCGAGGGTGCGGACGGCATGGCTGCCCGCGTCGCCACCCGCGTCGCGCTGGCGATTGTCGGCATGCCGCAGTTTGTGTGGGCACTGTTTGCCGGCGTGATTCTGCGCAACGTGCTGACGCTGGGCTTCAAAATGAATATGTTCGACCGCGCCGTGGACGTGTTCGGCAACGCCTCGCTGTCGCTGTTCCTCGCCATCGCCCTGTTGGACTTGAAACTGTGGCAGCTGGCCGACCTTGCCGGCCCGATGGCCGTCATCCTCGCCGTGCAAACCGTGGTCATGATTCTCTATGCCACCTACGTTACCTATGTATTGATGGGGCGCGACTACGACGCCTCCGTGCTGGCGGCCGGACACTGCGGCTTCGGTCTCGGCGCGACGCCCACGGCAGTGGCCAACATGCAGTCCATCACCCAAAACTTCGGTCCCTCGCACAAAGCCTTCCTGATTGTGCCGATGGTGGGCGCGTTTTTCGTGGACATCATCAACGCCCTGATTCTCTCCGGCTTCGTCGATTTCCTGAAACAATAAACAAACTGTAAACAGTGAGCAAAAGCACCTGCTGCGGCTTAACCTGCACGGGTGCTTTTGCTATGATGGCGCGACTTTTCAGACGGCCTTCCTTGTTTGAGGCCGTCTGAAAAACCAACCCCGACACAGCCTGCAAAGGATACCCATGACCGCCAACCGCCTTTCCGTCCTCACCGCCGCCGCCCTCGTCTGCCTGCTGGCCGCCTGCGGCAAAAAGGAAGACCCCAAACCGGCCGATCTGGCCTGCGCCGACCCCGCCGTTTTGCAAAACATCCGTGACAACCTGCAACAGGCCATAAAAGGGCAGGCCAGAACCTTTGCCGACAACGACATCCGCCATTTCGTCGATGCCGACAAAGTCATCGCCGCCGCCTCCGAACTCACCGTCTCCCTCAACAACCCGCAGCAGGACAACAGCGGCACACGCTCCTTCTGCCAGGCCGAACTGGCCGTCGCCGTACCGGCGGCCATCCTCCAAACCGCCCACACCAACGCCCCCCTCATCTACGGCGACAAAGCCCTCGACAAAGTCATCGCCGAACGCATCCTCGGCAGCGGCCTCGCCTACAACAACGGCACTTTCGCCCAAACCCTGAAATACACCCCTGAAAAACAGGAAAACGGCAGTTTCGGCATCCAATACGCCGAAAACGGCCTCGACACCGCCGCCAACGCCCTGTCCGGCACCCTGCTGCCCTACGGCGTCAAAAGCCTGCTGCTCATCGACGGCAAAGCCGTTTCCATCGAAGACGCGCTGAAACAGGCGAAAAATGGCGGCAAAATCGAAATCATCGAAGAACCCGCCTCCGCGCCGGCCGAAAACGCCGCCTCGACTCCGGCGCAGAACACCCCGCCCGCACCCGACGCACCCGACATCCTGCCGCCGCCGCGCGAATCAGAACCGCCCAAACCCGCCGTGTCCGAAGCCGAACTCGACTCCGCCCGCAGCGACCAGCAAGCCTCCGAGCGCGAAATCAACGCCGTCTGGCGCGGCCTCAACCCCACCGTCCAACAAAGCCTGCAAGACGAACAGCGCGAATGGATAGGCCGCAAAAACACCGCCTGCCGCCGCGCCGCCGCCAAAGCGGACGACCCCGCCCGCGCCGAATACCTGCGCCTGCAATGCGACGCGCAGCAAACCCGCGAGCGCACCGGCTATCTGCGCGGATTCGGCGAGGCCGAGTAGGCAGTTCGGTTGCAGCAGACAACAAAAAACCGCTAATCCTTTGTCAGATTGGCGGTTTTTGTCATTCGGCATGTACAGGTCTGTTGGCATCCAACGTTTTGGCGGTTTTTACGTCCTAAAACGACATCTGCCGCGTTGAAAATACCCTCCGCCACACGGCAGGCAACAAAAACCGCTAAATCTTTGTCGGATTAGCGGTTTTTGTCATTCCTGCATACGCCGGAATAGTGGGTTTGGTGGAGGCGGGGTACTTCGTACTTTTTAATTAAATAATTGATTTAAATAATTTTAATTTTTATAAATCTGCAAATGTTACCCCAAAAGTTACCCTATAATCGCTTGGTAGGGGGTGTTTGCCGCTTCTGTGTGTGGCCGTCTGAAAATACGGTTTCAGGATGATGAAGCGGTTGGATGGGCAAAGGTGTTATTGTTAATTTAATGTTAAGATTGCAGGGTGTGAAATATATAAATTGCGCAAAAATGGTTGTTATGGTTGTTATGGTTGTTATGGTTGTTATGGTTGTTATGGCTTTGTTTTTAATGTATAAATTTATAACATCCTGAAAAAGCCTGGTTGTTATAGTTGTTATAATTTTGACTTTTTTGCTGGTATTTTTGAGATAAAAGTCTCATCTATGCTTTTGGTATTTATCATTATGATATTACTAAATTAGGCTGTTTTCTTAACGTTAGTTTAACAAATGGTCTTTTGCGGGTTTGGCAAAAAAAAAACCGCCCTTTTCGGGGGCGGTTTACGATAGTTGTGTTCTTTGAGGCCGTCTGAAACCTTGCAACGGGATTTTCAGACGGCCTTTTTCATTCCTCGGGCGGTTTCTGCGCCTGCCAGTACATAAAAGCGGCCTTTGCCGTATTTCTTGCATTTCCAGCGGCCATCCGCCGCTTTCATCATCCAGCCGATGCCGTGCAAGACGGCGCAGGCTTTGTTTTTGTCTCTGCCCTTCATGATTTCGTCCTCGAAAATGACGGGGATTATCCAGTATTCGGCCTTTTCGCCCTGCCCGTTGTCTTTGCGGTAGCCTGCATGGTCGCGGTTGGTGTATTCGTCGCGCCAGTCGGCAAAGCGCAGGCCGTGGGCGTGTTGCTGCATGAAGGCGGCCATGTTGCGGATGATTTGGTGGTCTTCATGTTTGCCGCTGCCGTTGTCGGCGTGCCATTCGTCAAAGCATTGCTTGATACCGGCCATGCCGACACCGGCAGGCAGGGCGGTTATGTCGGCGGCCAGTTCCAGCGCGGCGGCGGCAAGGGCGAAGCGGCGGGCGACGCGGGCGGCTTGGCCGTCCATCTCGGGCAGGGCGGCAAGGAATGCTTCAAAGGCGGCGCGGATGGTGTCGGCGGGCAGGGTTTGCAGTTTGGCTATCCATGCGCGGATGGCCGTGCCGTGGTATTGCCGGGCGGCCTGTTGCAGGTGGTCGGCAAGGGCTGCGCCGTTGGGGTGGCCGTGCAGGGTGTCGAAGATGCCGTAGCGGGCGGCGGCGCGGATGCTGGGAAGGCGCACGGCCTGCCCTGCTTCCCATGTTTCGCCCGCCCGTTCCATGTAGGCTTGCAGGGCGTATTCGCCGGTTGAGAACAGCAGGATGCGCCATTCTTGGGCGGGGCGGTTGCCGCCCTCTTTCGCGCCCTGAATCTTGGATTTGCCGTTGATGACGGAATAGGCGGTTTTGCTTACGGTTTTGGGGTGGGCTTCGCCGATTTCGTCGAGAACAAGCAAACCGTCGTTGCGGGCAAGGGCGGCATTGGAAAAGCCTAAATCCGTGCCGCGCCATGCGAGTTTGAGGGCGGCGGGCGTGCCGTAGACGGACAGGCCGACAAGGGCGGCGGTGGTTTTGCCGTCGGATGAGTCGCCGTAGATGTGGAAGCCGCCGTTTGCTTCGCCGAACAGGTGCAGCAGCGGGGCGGCCAGTGCCGTGCCGATTGCCAGCAGCAAGCGGGAATTACCGGCGGCGCGGGCGGCTATTTCGCGCTGCCAGTCGGCAAGGCTGCCGCTTTGGGTGTAGGCGGGGGCGGGGTCGCCGTTGTAGATGATGTGTTCTTTGTCTGAAACGATGGTTTCGCCGTTGGGCAGGATGTAGCCGCCGCCGTGCCAGCCTGCTTTATCGGTTACGGTGTATGGGGTGGTTTGGCCGTCTGTTTGCAGGTAGTCGGCCAGCAGTTCGCGTTTGCGCCGTCCGCTCATGACGGTTATGCCCCATCCTTGCAGACGCTGCCAGCTTGGCGGTGTGCCGATGTCGGCGCAGGATAGCGCGGCGGTTTTGCTTTGGCGGGTGAGGGTGTCCCGCCATTGGATGATGCGGTAGTAGTGGCCGCCCGCGTCGATGCCCCGCCCGATTAGTTCGATTTGGTCGGACAGGCGCAGGGGCGGTTTTTCGATGATGCCGCCGTCTTTGTCGGTTTCAATGTGGCAGTAGTAAACGCCGCTGCGGGTGCAGTCGTAGTAGGGGCGGTCGGCCACGGGTTCAAAGTGGGCTAACGGGTCGTTTGCTGCGCTCATGGTGTCTGCTTTCTGTGTTTGCTGCGCCTCTGTTGCGTTTTCCTGCGGTTTGGGCGCATGGGTAAGGGGGTGGGACGTCTGAATGGGGAAGCGGGCTATACGGGCGGTTTTGGGGCGTTTGTAGCGGCCTGCCGCCTGTTCAGTTCGTCCAGTGCGTCAAAGCCCGCTGTTTCAGGCTGCCAGATGCCGCCGCCTATGCCTGCGCGGGCAGCGCGGCGGGTGAGGGCTTCGGCGGCCTTGCGGCCTGTTTGACTATGGTCGTTGTCGGCGGCGATTAGCAGGGTTTCCGTGCCGTGCGGCCATTGCAGGTTTTGCAGGCCGTGGGCGGACAGGGCGGCTATGGCCGGTGTTTGGAACAGCTGCCATGCGGCAAGGGCGGTTTCTATGCCCTCCGCTGCGATGATGCGGCCTTGAAAATCGGGCGGGTAAAGGTGTACCGCCGCGCCGTGCAATGCTCCGCCGTAGCGGGCGGCCATTTTCTTGGCGGGCAGGGGGTCGCCCGTGTCGGGGTGGATGCCTGCGAACTTGCGCCCGTCTGTTTGCAGGTAGGTTTTGTGCAAGCCCTGCAATGTGCCGTCGGGGGTGCGGATGGCGGCCAGCATGGCGGGGCAGCTGCCGATGCAGGCGGGGCGGTTGTCGGCGCAGCGGGTTATCCAGTAGGGCAAGGCGGGGCAGTAGCGCAAATCGGGGCAGGCGTCGAACAGTTCGGGCGAAAGGCCGCGCCCTTTGAGGTACAGGGCGGCGGGCGTGCCGTCTATCGGGGCGGCGGCGTTGAAAAGGCGGATTAGTTCGGGCTGTTTGTCGGGTTTCGGCTCGGGGCTTTCAGGCTGCCTTGCGGCGGGCGGGTTTTCAGACGGACTCATGCCAAGCAAGGCGGCCACTTAGCGGGCGGCTTCGGCAAATGTCCAGCCATACACCAGCATGAGTAAATCAAAGCCGCTGCCGCCTTCGGGGGTGCATTGGTTGCAGATGTAGCCGCCGCCGTCTTGGTAGTCTGTGTAGCGGTAGCGGTCTTTGCCTCCGCAATGGGGGCAGGGACGGTGTCTGCGTTTGTCCAGCAGGTCGGCGGGGATGCCTAGCGCGGCATGGATGGCAGGCCAGCGGCCTTGCGCGGCGGCTTTGAGGTCGGATAAGTCGGGGCGGTTCATTCGGCGGCCCCTATCAGGATGGCGTCGGGGGCTTGCGCCGCGAAAGAAGAAGGGCGGCAGGGTTTGGCTGATGTGCCGTTTGATAACGGGATGGCGGGCGGCGTAGATGTCGCAGGCGGCTTCCGCTTCTTCGCGGGTGGGAAACTCGCCGATGGGGGCGTAGCACTCTGTGTAGGCTTCTCCGGCCACGGGGCGGGGGTTGGGGATGGTTACAACGGCGATATAGGGTTTCATTGCGTTCTCCTTTCGGGCGTTTCGGGCAGGATGCCCATGCTTTCGGGGCTTGCGCCTGCCGCTTCCAGCACGGCATGCAGCAGGCTGCGCATTTGGGCGGCGGTTGCTTGGTTTTCGGGATGCGGGCAGGATGTTTTGCCGCATATCGGGCAGGGCGGCAGATCGGCGATGCGTTGCAGTTCGGCAAAGTCTAGATTCAGCCTGCGCAGGCCGTCGGCCAAAATGGCGCGGTTGGCGGCTTCGGTGTCCATGTGCGGCCTTTCTCCCGCCGTGGGGGCGCAATACGGGCTTTTGTGCGGCGGGGATGGGTAGGGGGGATGCCCGCAAAGGCCGTCTGAAAGCCTCTGCGGGGGTGGGATTAGGCTGCTTCGCTATCGGATTGCGCTGCCGCTTCGGGAAGCTCCCAAAGGGCGGTAGCCAAATCAAAGCCGTTTATGTCGTCGGCTTTGGCGATAAGGTCGTCAAGTATGATTAGCTGCCGTGCGATAAGCGGGTCGCAGTCGCCCAAAAGACGGAAAACGGTGTCTTTGATGGTGGAAGCGTGTTGCACGAATCCCGCCAAATCATTCAGGCCGTGAGCGGCCTGTTCGGCAAGGGCGCGGGGAATGGTTACGGTTTTTTCCTGATGGGAAACGGGGGAAGTTTGGATTGAAGATTGCGCGGCTGCGCTGGTTTGAAGTTTTGCCATTTGATGGCCTCCTATACGGTTTGAGATTTGAGAATGCCCATATGGGGGCGGGTGCTCTCTCCGGCGTATAGTCCGGCGCGGTCGTTGCCGATACCGCACACCCGCCATAACTTGACGGCTGCGCCTGAAACAGGCGGCCTTTGGGAAATGGTGGCGCAAAAAAATCTGCAAGCCGTGCAGATTTCGGCTATACGTGTTGAGAGAGAATCTGCATTCTGCAATCTCTGCGGGGGTTTGTCAAGCATGGCAAGGCCGCTGTAGTCGAGTATCAGGGCGTTCACGGCTGCCCCTCCGTCTTTTGCGGCTCGCTGAAAATGTCGGCAAGGCTGCGCGTTTCCACTTTGACGGCCACGCCTGCGGATACGTCCACGCGGTCGCCGTATTTCTTGGGCGCAAGGCGGGCGGCCAGCCATTTGCGGGCATCTATCCGCGCTTTGGCTTTAGCTACTGCGGCGGCTTCCGGCTCGCATGAATCGGCAATCTCGATGATTTCATCTGCCAGCATATCGGCCTGCATCTCGCGCGCGTGCGCGTATCTCTCCGAAAATTCCGCGCTTTCGGCTATCCAGCGGTAAACGGTGGACTGCGCCGGCATGGCTTTGCTGCGGCAGATTTGCGCCATGCTCTGCCCTGCGGCCAGCAGCTCGCAGATGCGTTCCATGATGTCGGCTTTATCGGTTTTCATGCTGCTTCTCCGTGCTTTCGGTTGTGGGGCCTATACCGCGTTTTTGCGCCTCCGATGCCAGCAGGTCGAAAACCGCGCTAGGGGTTTTGCGCTTGGTTTCCAACACCAGCCAAACGGCGGCGGGGTGCTGCGCGATGATGTCGGCAAGGGCGGCTTTTGCGGCGCGTTTGGTCGGGAAATAGCCTAATGGGGTAAAGGTGTAATTCAGGCTGCCTTCTCCGCTTGGCAGGGCATAGGCGGCAAGGCAGGGTTTGGGGGCGGGCGGGTTGCGCTTGGGTTGTTTGGCTTGCATGGGGTTGTCTTTCAAATCGGGGACTGCATGGGATTGACGTTGCAAACGGGGTTTGCATGGGGTTGTTTTCGCATTTGCCTTTCAGGCTGCCAGCGTGAATACTCCGCGCTTGACGGTGTGGCCGTGTTTGTTTTCAAACGGGCGCATGGTGCAGACAACGGGGAAGCCTGCCGCCCTGATTTCGTTGATGCGGGCAGTAAAGGCCATGATGCCCATCTGCGCGGCCTCGTAATGGGTGAGGCTTTTGCCGCTTTGCAGGACGGCCAGAATTTCGGCGCATTGGCTGTTGGGGCGGAAGGGGTTACAATGGCGGCTCGCTTTCTGTGCCGCGCCTGAAATGCCTTTGCCGGTGTTTCGGGCGTTTTTCATGCGGTTTCCTCCATTGGCGCAACTACATAGGGTTTGCCGTCGGCATCTATCAGGCATAGGGGCCTGCTGTGGAATGGGATGTTTATCAGGGTATTCATGCCTGCCCCTCCGCTTGCTGTTGCAGCCATGCTTTGATTTCGCCCGCCACATAGAAACGGCTGCGCGTGCCGGTGATTTGGCGGCTTTGGGGGAATAGGCCGCGCGATTCAAGGCGGCGGATTTGTGAGGCGGACAGGCGGGTAAGCCCGCGCCGTTTGCGTGCCGCGCTGGTTTCCAGTTCGGCAATGGTAAGCTGCGCGTTGTTGTCGATGTTGTCTAGGTTTTGCACGGGTTGTCCTTTCGTTGCTGGTGTTGCGATGGGCGAAAGAATAGCCGCCCTTGCGGGGCGGCGTGAATGTTGGCAAATCGGTTTTTCAGGGGATTTTTTGCAACGTGAAAAACGGGTTTTTCGGGCTTTGGCCGTTACGGACAAAATGCCTTTTTTGGGGGTTTGGTCGTTTACTCTTTGTATTGCAAGATGATTTCGTCTAATGCGTATATCATGGCGTTGCCCATTTCGGGGCGGGTTTCGGCAATGGCCGTCAGCATCTGCCGCACGGCTGCCAGCATCTCGGGCAGGGGGCGGGCTGCGGGCAGGGTGGCGGCCTGCCGCAATGTTTCAAGATGCCGCCTGTGTTCCAGCTCCGCCCGCGCGGCCTTTTCGTTTTCGGCCTGTTGCCTGATTTTTTCCTTTACCCGTTCGGTGAGGTGGTCGGCAATCCATCTTTCCGTTATGTCCTGCTTTTCGTCTTCGCGGATTTCGCGGTACATGGCGGCGCGGTACAAATCGAAGGTTTGGCGGTTGTCAGGCTCTATGCTCAATTCCGTTCGGACAATCTGCCATATGTTGAACAGTATCTGCCGCCTGCGCGGGTTGCCTTTGGCGTTGCTCTGCGGGTTGGTGTGCGGGAATGATTCAAGGGCTTGCAATAGGCCGTCGGCACGGATTCTGAACAGTTGGCCGCTGTATGTGTGGGCGTGAAAGCGCAGCAGGTCGGCAATACCGGCTTTTGTCCGCTCTGCCGCCTTGCAGATTTCGGGAAGGGTGTAGCCCGGATTGTCCGGCAGGGCGGCCAGCCGTTTTGCGCAGTATTGCAGGGAAGGTTTCGGAAGGCGGATGCCGCGTGATTTGGTTATGCGTTCCAAAATGTCCAGCAGCATGGCGGCGGGATGGATGCGGAAGGCTTCGTGATTGGTTTCTGAAATTTGCGGGGTGAGGATTTCACGGTCTGCAAAAAACATATTCAAGTCCTATCGGGGGAAGGGGTAAAGGCCGTCTGAAAATTTCAGACGGCCTCGATATTTTCAATAATCCAAGCAAAAACGGGCTGCCGGATAAGGCCGCATAAGCGCAAAAAACACCGGCGCGGGGGCTGGTGTTTTCAGACGCTACACGGTTCGTATCAGGATGTCGGCGGATATGCCAAGCTCCGAATGCAGGCGGCGGATCATGGCAAGGCTTAACGGGCGTTTGCCGCTGAACACTTCGTAAACGCGGTTCGGCCTGCCGATGATGCCGCCCATGTCTTTCACGGTCAGGCCGCCTTGCTCCATGCGGAACTTGATGGCCTCGATGGGGTCGGGCGGATCAATCGGGCAGTGTTTGGCCTCGTATTGCTCCACAAGCGCGGCCAGCACTTCGCAGCGGTCGGCCTCGTCTTGGGTCGCGTTGTCGGGGTCGTTGTCGAAAAACACGCCCAATTCTTGCAGGGCGGCGCGGTAGTCCGCATCGGTTCGTATGGGTTTGATGTTCATGATTGCGGCCTTTCTACCGTTTCCGCGTCCACTTTGTCATATTCGGCATGTGTGCCGATGAATTTGATGTAGCCGTATTGGGCGGCAAACCAAAACGCCACGATCAGGCGGTAGCGGTTGCCCTTGATGTTGAAAACAACGCGGTTGTTTTTCAGGATGCTTGCGCTGCCGAACTGCCGCTTGATGTCGTGCATGGTGCACCATTGGGCGGTCTTCGCTTCTTCATGCCACGCTTTCAGGGGCTGTTCCGCGTCGGGGTGCGTTTCCCAAAATGCCCGCAGGGCGGATACGGATATGATTTTCATGCGGGCAATATAATCCCGTTTCGGGGTGTAGTCAACCGCGTTCTTGCGTATGCTGGGATATTCGCAAAAATCCCGCCCCTGTTAGCAAATGTTATTATTCAAACACTATCGGGCGGCGATTATGGCGGGGGACAGTGCGGAGACGGCAAATTGGCGAGTAGAACTTGAAAAAACTTGAAATTCAAAACGGCATTTGAGGCCGTCTGAAACCTTGCAACGGGATTTTCAGACGGCCTTTTCAAGTGCGATGCCGTTTCCCGCCCCTATGTTGCGTTTTTAGCGCGGTTAAATGCGCTGGCAATGGTAGGTAGCGGGCAGGGTGCAAAATCAATCCTAGCGCGTTCTGGGGGTATTGGCGGCGGTTTGGCTTTTCAGGCTGAAAACATAACAACCATAACAACCTGAAAACGGCAGTTGTTATGCAGGTTGTTATGTTTTTTTCTTTTAAAAATAAATAAGTTAATACCAAACATAACAACATAACAACCTAAAACGCGTTTTTTCTCGCGCGTATAGCGTTTTCGGAAGAAACAATCAGGCATGATTGTTTCCTGATGGGAAACTTTTGCGCGCAAAAACAGCGTTTCTAGCGCGATTCCCTTGTGCATGGGAAAGCGGCAGAAACGCCGTGCATTTCCGGGGCGGGAAACGCTATTTTTTCAGCTCGTCCAGATAATCCGCCCATGCCTGCATCATCTGCGCCCGTTGCGGCAGGTATTGCGCTTTGTTGTAGGCGGCGCGGGTTTGGTTCGGCTCTTTATGGGCAAGCTGCCGTTCTATCCAGTCGCGGTTAAAACCCATCTCGTTCAGCCGCGTGCTTGCGATATGGCGGAAGCCGTGCGCCGTCTGCCTGCCCTTATAGCCCATGCGTTCAAGGGCTTTCCTGATTGCCCCTTCGCTCAATACCCGCCCGCTGCGGGCAAACACAAATTCATAATGCCCCGTAAAAGGGCGCAAATCCTCAATCAGCTTCACGGCTTGGCTGCTTAACGGCACGGCAAAATCCAGCCCGTTTTTCATATCCCGCCCGTCTTTCTCCCAAAGGGCGGCGGGCAAGTCCAGTTCCGCCCATCTCATCAAACGCAATTCAGACGGCCTTGCAAACGCCAGCGGGGAAAGCCGTAACAGCGTCCGCACCTGCGGGCTGCCCGTGTAGCCGTCAAAATCCAGCAGCATCTGCCGTAACTCTGCCGTGTCGGACAAATGGGCAAAGTTCCGCTGTTGCACCTCTGCCAGTTCCGCCCGCAGCTCGGATGCAGGGTTGTAGGGAATCAGGTGCAGGCGCACGGCATAGCCGAAAACCTGATTTACCACGTCAAACACTTTGCGGGCGGTATCGTTCTTGCCTGCCGCTTCCAGCCTTTGCAGCGTTTCCAATACCCGCAGCGGCTCGATACCGTCCACGGGCAGGCCGCCAAAAGCGGGGAAAACGTGCAATTCCAAGCTGCGCAAAACGCGCTTTGCATGGCCATCCGTCCACTTGTCCGGCTTGGCGCACTGGTCGGCGTGCCAGCGGCGGGCAACAGCCTCAAAGCTGCCCAAAGCCTGATTATTGCGTTGTTTCGGGTCTATGCCCTGTTCGATCAGGCGGCGCACCTCCTCACGTTTTGCCCGTGCCGCCCGCAGGCTTACCGCCGGATAAACGCCTAAGCGCATCTCCTCACGCTTTCCCGTCTGCGGATGGTAGTAGCGCAGCCGCCAGTACTTCCCGCCCCTGCCAGCCTGCAAAGTCAGCCCGCCGCCGTCGGCAAGCTGCGCCGTGCCGCTTTCGGGGATGGCAAGGCGTTTACATTGGGCGTCAGTCAAAGGGGTAACGGCTTTCGGCATTTTGGGGTAGCTTTTGGGGTAACATGAAAAACCGCTGCAAGCATTGCGGCACAATGGATTGCGCGGTTTTTGGGGTAACTTTCGGCAAAAAACGGCCTGTAATTTGCCTGCTTTTTAGGCAGGTTTTAGGGTGGTTTCGAAAAAGTTACCCCAAAAGTTACCCCATAAAGCACGGATACGCAAGAATACGCCAGCACACGGCAGGTAATAAAAAAACCGCTAAATCTTTGTCGGATTAGCGGTTTTTGTCATTCCTGCATACGCCGGAATAGTGGGTTTGGTGGAGGCGGGGGGAATTGAACCCCCGTCCGAAAGTCCTCTACAAAGCGTTCTACATACTTAGTCTTGCCAACTTGGAATCTTGTTCCCCTCGCGCCGGCAGACGGGCTCTCGGGAAACCAGTTACCTTAGATCTTATTTCCCGCCAAGTAACCCGGCGGAAAACCAGTCAATGTGGGATGACGTTGCGGCGGGTTGCCCCGCACAGCCCATTGACAAGCTGCTGCAACGGCAGGCCTTAGGCGGCCAGTGCGTAAGATTCGTCGTTTGCGACTATTTTCGTTCAGTGTTTTACGGGAAATCTGAGACCCCGGTATGCCCGCATCTGCTTCGCAACCCCCGTCGAAACCAAGATCGCCCCCAGATAGGAAGGGCGGATTATACAGGATTCGGCCGAAGTTTCCATATTCTGTATTTCTGTTGCGGCGCGATGGTAAAGAGGCCGTCTGAAAACCGTGTTTTATGGTTTTCAGACGGCCTCTTGTCGCTCGTGGCGTGTTTACATCCGATCGATCATCGCTTTGCCGAAAGCGGAGCAGGAGATTTCGTTTGCGCCGTCCATCAGGCGGGCGAAATCGTAGGTTACCTGTTTGTCGGCGATGGCTTTTTCCATCGCTTTAATCACCAGGTCGGCCGCTTCAGTCCAGCCCAGATGGCGCAGCATCATTTCGGCCGACAGAATCAGCGAGCCGGGGTTTACTTTGTCTTGGCCGGCGTATTTGGGCGCGGTGCCGTGGGTGGCTTCGAAGATAGCGTATTGGTCGGAGATGTTCGCGCCGGGAGCGATGCCGATGCCGCCGACCTGCGCGGCCAGCGCGTCGGAGATGTAGTCGCCGTTGAGGTTGAGGGTGGCGATGACGCTGTATTCGGCGGGGCGCAGCAGGATTTGCTGCAAAAAGGCGTCGGCAATGGCGTCTTTGACGATGATTTCGCGGCCGGTTTTCGGGTTTTTGAACGAACACCACGGGCCGCCGTCGATGGCTTGCGCGCCGAATTCTTCTTTGGCAACCTGGTAGCCCCAGTCGCGGAAGCCGCCCTCGGTAAACTTCATGATGTTGCCCTTGTGCACGAGGGTTACGCTGGGTTTGTCGTTGTCGACGGCGTAGCGGATGGCGGCGCGTACCAGGCGCTGCGTGCCTTGTTTGGAAACGGGTTTGATGCCGATGCCGGAGGTTTCGGGGAAGCGGATTTTGCTGACGCCCATTTCGTTTTGCAGGAAATCGATGACTTTTTTGCAGTTTTCGCTTTCGGCTTCCCATTCGATGCCGGCGTAGATGTCTTCGGTGTTTTCACGGAAGATGACCATATCGGTTTTGCTTGGGTCTTTGAGCGGCGAGGGCACGCCGTTGAAGTAGCGCACGGGGCGCACGCACTGGTAGAGGTCGAGGTCTTGGCGCAGGGCGACGTTGAGCGAGCGGATGCCGCCGCCGACGGGCGTGGTCATCGGACCTTTGATGGAAACGGCGTATTCTTTGAGCGCGGCAAGGGTTTCTTCGGGCAGCCAGACGTTTTCGCCGTAGATTCTGGTGGCTTTTTCGCCGGCATACACTTCCATCCAGTGGATTTTTTTCGCGCCGCCGTAGGCTTTGGCCACGGCCGCGTCGATAACGTCTTTCATCACCGGCGTGATGTCCGCGCCGATGCCGTCGCCTTCGATAAAGGGGATGATCGGATTGTTGGGAACGGCTTGGCCGGGGATGATTTTCGCGCCTGCGGCGGGTACGCTGATATGACTCATGGTGTCTCCTGTTTGGTCGTTTTCTTGTAGGGCGTGTTGACATTCAACTTTTGAAGCGAACTTTGCGGCATAAAATGGCAGATGCAAGGCGGAAACACGAGCCTATGCCGTCCATAGGCGAGTGTTTCCAACGCGGCAGATGCCGTTTTAGGGCGTAAAGGCCGCCAAAATGTTGAATGTCGGCACGCCCTAAAAACGCACGCGTCTTGTAAGCGGCGTGCAGCCGCGCGATTATGCGGGATTTGGTAAATTTTTGCCAGCGGCGGTTACAATAGGCCGTCTGAAAAACGGTTTGCGTAAAAAATGGATGATTTGATTGTGTTCAACAAGCCCTGCGGCGTGGTCTGCCAGTTTGGCGCGCACGAAAAACACCGCAGTTTGAAAGACTTTATCGACGCGCCGGGCTTTTATCCGGCGGGGCGGCTGGATACCGACAGCGAAGGGCTGCTGCTTTTGACGTGCAACGGGCGCATGCAGGCACGGATTGCGCATCCGAAGTTCAAGCTGGAAAAAACCTATTGGGCGCAGCTCGAAGGCAGCCCGCAGGCGGACAAACTCGCCGCGCTGCAAAGGCCGATGGATTTGGGGGACTTTGTCGCGCGTCCGGCCAAAATCCGCCTGCCCGATGCGGGTGAAACAGACGCGCTGTGGCCGCGCGTGCCGCCGGTGCGCTTGCGCAAAACCGTGCCGGATTTCTGGCTGGAAATCAAAATTGCGGAGGGAAAAAACCGGCAGGTGCGGCGGATGACGGCCAAGGCGGGCTATCCCTGCCTGCGGCTGGTGCGGGTGGGGATAGGCCGTCTGAATCTGTCCGGCTGCGCGCTGCGGCCGGGCGAATGGCGGTTTGCGCCGCATCTGCCGTAGTAGGCCGCGCAAAGACAAAGGCCGTCTGAAAAACGCTTTTCAGACGGCCTTTGTCTGTGAACGCAACGTCTCGGAATCAACGCTGCCGTGCTTTGAAACGGGGATTGCTCTTGCAAATCACATAAACCTTGCCCCGGCGGCGCACGATTTGGCAGTCGCGGTGGCGGGTTTTCGCGGTTTTCAGGGAGGATAGAACCTGCATTATTTGTCCTTTCTTACGGAATCGAACAGGCCGCCGAAACGCTGCTGGAAGCGGCTGGCGCGGCCTTCGTTGGCAAACTCGCGGCGTTTGCCGGTGTACACGGGATGGGAGGCCGACGAGGTGTCGAGCATAAAGACGGGATACTCGTTGCCGTCGCGCCACACCATCGTTTTGCCGTGCGTGTCGGCGCACGAGCGGATGAGCCAGCCCTCGTCCGCGCCGCTGTCGAAAAACAGCACGGTGCGGTAGTTTTCCGGATGGATGCCTGCTTTCATATCGGTAACACTCCTTGTTTTGTTATGCTGTAACATTCTAAACGCACCGTCGCGCATTGGCAAGCGTTTTTATCCGCGCATGGCAAGGCCGTCTGAAAACTGCTATCTTCGCGGCCTTTGTCCTCACACGCAAAGGCCGTCTGAAAAAGCGCGAAACGGTTTTTCAGACGGCCTCAAATTCAAAAACGGAACGACAACATGCCCGACACCCCGAACCGCAGCGCGTGGCAGGCGTTCAAACGCCACAAACGCGGCTATTGCAGCCTCCTGCTGCTCGCCGCCCTCTTTGCCGCCGCGCTGGCCGCCCCGCTGTGGAGCAACGACAAACCCCTGTGGATACAGTATCGCGGCGCGCATTATTTCCCGCTGTTTGCCGGCTACCACGACCGCGACTTCGGCGGCGATTTCGACACCCCTGCCGACTACCTCGACCCGCTGACACGCCGCAACATCACCACCGGCGGCAATCACGCCCTCTACCCGCCCAACCCCTACGCCGCCGCCACCCTCAACGATTCCGACACCGCCCCCGACCCCGCCGCCCCCTCGGCCGCCCACCTTCTGGGCACCGACGACCGCGGGCGCGACGTACTGGCGCGGCTGGTATACGGCTTCCGCGACTCGCTGCTGTTCGCCCTCGCCCTCACCGCCCTCACCACCGCCATCGGCACCGCCGCCGGCGCGGTGCAGGGCTACTTCGGCGGCAAAACCGACCTCGTCATGCAACGCCTGATCGAAATTTGGAGCGGCATGCCCGAACTCTACCTGCTGATCATCCTCTCCTCGTTTTTCAACCCCGGCCTGCTCCTGCTGCTGGCCCTGCTGTCGCTGTTCGGCTGGATGGGGCTTTCTGACTACGTGCGCGCCGAATTTCTCAAAAACCGCCAGGCCGACTACGTGCTGGCCGCCCGCGCGATGGGCGCGGGCAGCGGCGCGATTATGTGGCGGCACATCCTGCCCAACAGCCTCACCCCCGTGCTCGCCTTCCTGCCCTTCCGCATCTGTGGCGCGGTGCTCGCCCTCACCAGCCTCGACTTCCTCGGCCTGGGCGTGCCCGCATCGCAGGCCAGCCTTGGCGAAATGCTCGCGCAGGGCAAAGACAACCTCGACGCCTGGTGGATCGGCCTGCCCGCCGTCGCCACACTCACCGTCATGCTGCTGCTGCTGGTGATGATAGGCGAAGGACTGCGCCAGGCATTCGACGTGCGCGCCAGAGCATAAGGCCGTCTGAAAAGGTTTGTTTTTTTCAGACGGCCTCTGCCGTCAAGGTAGGGTGTGTCGCCCCAAGGCAACGCACGCGGTTTCCGTTGCACAACGCATCCGCGCGTTCCAATACGGGAAACACGAAAGGCCGTCTGAAAAAACAAAATCCGTTTTTCAGACGGCCTCTTGCCGCCGAGGTAGGGTGTGTCGCCCCGAGGCGACGCACGCGTTCCATGCGCCGCAACGAATCTGCCCGTTCCCCCAAACAGCAACCGCGTGCGTGGTTTGCGCCACACACCCTGCATCAGCCTCACCCGCCGCCGTGCCGCAACCGTTGCGCGGTTCGGTGCGGACAAAACGGTAAGAGGCCGTCTGAAAACATAAAAAAACCGTTTTTCAGACGGCCTGTGCCGCCAGCAGCAGCATTTGCGCCGCCGTGAGGTACAGGTATTTGCGCCACAGGGACAGTGCGCCCGCGCCGCGCCGCGCCATGGGGCGGGCGGGCGGAATTTTGCGGCGCAGGCCGCTTTGCGCGAGGGCTTGGTCGAAGGCTGCGGGCGTGCAGAGGCCGAGGGCGAAGTCTGCAAAGATGCGGCGGTCGAAATCGAGGCGGATGTGGCAGCAGGCCAGCGCGGCGGCCAGCGGCAGGTGCAGGGCGAAACCGAGGCCGCCCGCCTGTGCCGAGAGGGCGAACAGCAGGGCGTTGGCGGCGGCGGTGTAGGGCAGGGTGGCCAGCAGGCGGGCGGTGAGCAGGGCTTGGGTTTGGTCGTCGGTCATGGTCGGCTTTCGCGGGTATGGGCGGGCGTTTGGGGTTTTTCAGACGGCCTCAGCCTTGCGGACGAGGGCGGCGGCCGTTTCGGCGGCGGTAACGGCGGGTGTCAAAACCGCATGCGGCCTTGCCTGTTGCAGAACGGCGGCGGCTTCGCCGATGTTTTTGCAGCCGCCGCAGGCCGCCAGCCAGGCCAGCACGGCCGCCGCGCTGCGTCCGTAGCCCAAGGCGCAGCAGACCAATACGCGCCCGTGCGTGCGGCGCATCTGTTCGATCTCGGCGGCGGCGCGTGCCAGGTCGTTTGGGGTAGGAACAAGCAGATCGAGCAGCGGCATGGCGCGGTAGGCGGCGGCATGGTGGCGGCAGGGGTATTCGGCGCAGAGGTCGAACACGGCGGGAAAACCGGCGGCGTGATGGACGCTGCCGACAAACACGCCGCCTTGCACGGCGGAATTTTTCTCGCGGCCGCGCAGCCAAACCGCCCAGACCGCCCGCGCGGCGGCCAGATAAGGCAGCAGCAGGACGGCGGCGGCGGGGGAGAGCCTGCCGTTTTGCTGTTTTTGGAACACGGCGGGGTTGGCGCAAAAATAGGCGCAGGCAACCATCAGCAGTGCCGCACTCAGCCACAGCGTCCACAGCCATGCGCCGCCGCAAAAGGCGGGCAGGGCGGCCAAAACCGCGCCCGCCAGATAACGGCCGGCATAACGGCCGTTTCGGTTGAAAGGCCGTCTGAAAAACTGTTTTAACGGGCTTTCACCGTGCTGCGGCAACGCCCACAACACTCCGAAACCCAGCAGCGCACCGGTGGGAACGTCGATAAAATGGTGCTGGTAGGTGGTCAGCACCGACAGCGCAATCAGCCCCAGCCAGGCAAGCAGCGGCAGGCGGATTTTGGGAAACCGCCGCCAATAAAACGCGCCGACGATCACCGTGAGCGCGATGTGCAGCGACGGGGCCTGGTTATACGGCGCGTCAAACGCCAGCAGCGCGTCGAACAGCAGTCCAGCAAGGCCGCCATAGGGCGGTTTTTCCCAAGAAAAATGCAGCGGAAACAAGACAAAGCAGACAAATGCGACGCACTGCGCCGCCACCAGCCGCGAAACATAGCGGTTTTGTCCGCGCACGCTGCGGCAGAGGAAAAACGCCGCCGCATACATCAGGTTCAGCGACCAGTAGGGCACGACCGTCCACGCCCAAAACGGAATGCCGCGCTCCCAGCCGAACGCGATTTCGGGCACAAAAGCGCGGCGCGAGGCAAGGAAATTGGCCAGGCCGTAGCTGCTGTAAAACAGCACGCCGACGGCAAACAGTTTGAGCAAGGTGGGTTTGAAAGCCGGTTTCATGGCGGGGGATTCCGTATTCGGAGGCCGTCTGAAAAGGTTTCAGACGGCCTATAATGATATGGTGAAACAACACAAAATGTAGGGTGTGCAGCGTAAGACACACCCGTTTTGCAGTAACGGCGGTGTGCGTCTTGCGCCACACCCTATGCAAAGTTTGAAACAGATAAATCAGTTACAGGAGGACAACATGCTCCCCATCCTCGGCATCACCGGATACAGCGGCAGCGGCAAAACCACGCTGCTGGAAAAACTGCTGCCGCAGCTTCGCGTCCTCGGCCTGCGTGCGGCGGTGGTCAAACACAGCCACCACGACGCGCAGACCGACCGCCCCGGCAAAGACAGCCGCCGCATGACCGAAGCGGGCGCGGCGCAGGTGATCATGGCCTGCGGCAACCGCTGGGCACTGATGACCGAAACGCCGCAAGAGCCCGCTCCATTTGATTATCTGGCGCGGCAGTTCGACCCCGCGCTGGCGGATTTGGTGCTGGTGGAGGGTTTCAAACACGAGCCGCTGCCGAAAATCATGCTGCACCGCAAAGGCATAGACAAACCGCTGCCCGAAATGGACGGCCATGTGCTGGCGGTGGCGGCGGACTACACGCCAAACTGCGCCTGCCCGCTGCTGGACATCAACGACGCGGCGCAGATTGCGCGTTTTGTGGCCGACTGGTATGCGGGTGCGGTTTTTGCCGTTCAGGCCGTCTGAAAAAACGAAACCTTGCCGTATCCGCCCATGCCGAACCTTTTGTAGGGTGTGTGGCGCAAGCCACGCACGCGGTCTTTGACGCATCACGAAATCCGAGCCTTCCCGCAAATCCGAAACCGCGTGCGCGGTTTGCGCCACACATCCTACACCAGCTGCCTCAGGGCAGAGGCCGTCTGAAAACCTTTTCAGACGGCCTGATCCGTTGGCTGCAAAGCAAACTCCGCCCACACCGGCGCGTGGTCGCTGGGGCGTTCCTGGGCGCGGGCGTCCAAATCCACGGCCGCGTTTTGCAACGCGGCGGCGAGGGCGGGGGTGGTGAGCAGATGGTCGATGCGCAGGCCGAGGCCGCGTTGGAACATCGCGCCGCGATAGTCGAACCAGGTGTAAAACGCGCCTTCGGGGTGGATGCGGCGCAGGCTGTCGGTCAAGCCCAAACCGAGCAGGGTTTGGAACCAGCCGCGTTCTTGGTCGGTGCAGAGGATTTTGCCGCGCCATTTTTCCGGGTCGTAGCAGTCGGCGTCGGCGGGGGCGATGTTGAAGTCGCCGAGCAGAACCAGTTTGTCATGGCGGGCAAGCTCGCCGCGCACGAATTCGGTGAGCGCGGCAAACCATTGTTTTTTATATTGGAACTTGGGGCTGTCGGGGGCTTCGCCGTTGACGCAGTAGACATTGATGACGCGCACGCCGCCAATGGTGGCGGCGATGACGCGCCGCTGCGGGTCGTCGGGCAGGGCGGGCAGGCCGGTGCGCACGTCGTGCAGCGGGTGGAGGCTGACGATGGCCACGCCGTTGTAGGTTTTCTGGCCGCTCCACGCGCATTGCCAGCCCATCATGGCGAGGGCGGCGGCGGGGAATTTGTCTTGGTCGAGTTTGAGTTCCTGCAAGGCGAGGATGTCGGGTTGGTGTTCGGCGAGCCAGTTTTGCACCTGCGGCAGGCGCACGTTGAGGGAATTGACGTTCCAGGTGGCGATTTTCATGGTTTGCGGGGCGGTTTTTTGTCGGCGGAAAAGGGACACTGCGGCGCGGGGGCTTCGGCAGGGGCGGCGGGGTCGGAATCGGCTTTCGGGCTGCGGTTGAGGCACATGCCGCTCAATACGTCGAGGATGGTTTGCGCTTCGGGCGCGGCGAGGCGGTATTCGAGGATGCGGTGGTAGCGGTTGTAGTCGACGAGTTTGGCGTCGCGCAGCTTGGTGAGGTGGTTGGAGAGGGTGGTTTGGCTGATGCCGAGGATGTCGGCCAGCTCGCTCACGCTGCGCTGGCCTTCTGAGAGCAGGCACAGCAGCATCAGGCGGTGGGGGTGCGCCATCAGTTTGAGCATGGAGGCGACGTGTTCGGCGTTGCGCAGTGGGTTGCCGCCGCCGGCGGGGTTGAGGCGTTGGAGGTTTTCGTTCATGCGCGGCATTTTATGGAGGATTGGCGGGCGGCGCAATGCGGCAGAGGCCGTCTGAAAAAAGGGAAAACCCGTTTTTCAGACGGCCTGTGTGCGTGTTTTTCAGACGGTCTAGGGTCTGTTGGCATTCGGCTTGCGAGCATTTTTGACGCGGCAGGCGGGTGTTTTTTGCCAAAAACACCGCCGCAAAGCTGATTGTCAACAGACCCTACGCCCCGATGCCCGCAGTTACGATGTATTTCATTTCCAGATATTCGTCCATGCCGTAGCGCGAGCCTTCGCGGCCGATACCCGACTGCTTCACGCCGCCGAAGGGGGCGGCGGCGTTGGAGAGCGCGCCGGTGTTGACGGCGGCCATGCCGTATTCGAGGGCTTCGGACACGCGGGTGATGCGGCCGATGTCGCGGCTGTAAAAATAGGCGGCCAGGCCGTATTCGGTGTCGTTGGCCAGCGCGACGGCTTCTTCTTCGGTGTGGAAACGGAACAGCGGTGCGAGCGGGCCGAAGATTTCTTCGCGCGATACGGCCATCTCTGCCGCAGCATCGGCAATCACGGCGGGGGTGATGAAGAGGCCGTCTGAAACGCCGCCGCACAAGAGCCGGCCGCCTTTGGCCAGCGCGTCGTCCAGCAGGCGGCGCACGTTGGCGGCGGCGGCTTCGTCGATTAGGGGGCCGATGTCGGTGTCCGGCTTCATGCCGTTGCCGGTTTTCAGACGGCCTGCGGCGGCGGCGAACTTGGCGGCAAACTCGTCGTACACGCCGCTTTGCACGTAAAAGCGGTTGGCGCACACGCAGGTCTGCCCCGCGTTGCGGAACTTGCTGGCGATCGCGCCGGCCACCGCCGCGTCGATGTCGGCGTCGTCAAACACGATAAAGGGCGCGTTGCCGCCCAGTTCCAGCGACACTTTTTTCACCGTGGCCGCGCACTGCGCCATCAGTTCGCGGCCGACTTCGGTCGAGCCGGTGAAGCTGAATTTGCGCACCCGCGCGTCGCCGGTGAGCACGCCGCCGATGGCGCGCGAGGAGCCGGTCAGCACGTTGAACACCCCCGCCGGAATGCCCGCCCTTTGCGCCAACTCGGCCAGCGCGAGGGCGGAGAGCGGCGTTTTCGAGGCCGGGCGCACGATAAAGGCGCAGCCGGCGGCCAGCGCGGGCGCGGCCTTGCGCGTAATCATCGCATTGGGGAAGTTCCACGGCGTAACCGCCGCGCACACGCCGACCGGCTGGCGGATGACGCTGATGCGCTGGTCGGCGTTGAGCGCGGGAATGGTGTCGCCGTAAACCCGTTTGGCCTCTTCGGCGAACCATTCGACATACGACGCGCCGTAGGCAATCTCGCCCTTCGCTTCGGCGAGCGGCTTGCCCTGCTCGGCGGTGAGGATGGCGGCGAGGTCGTCTTGATGCCGCGTCATCAGATCGAACCAGCGGCGCAGCAGGCGGCCGCGTTCGGCGGCGGGGCGCGATGCCCATTCTTTCTGCGCGGCGCATGCGGCATCCACGGCGCGGCGCGTTTCCGCTTCGTCCATATCGGGCACGGCGGCGACGGTTTGACCCGTGGCGGGGTTGGCAACGGGCAGGGTGCGGCCGCTGTCGGCATCGCGCCACTGCCCGCCGATCAGGCAGCGGGTCTGCAACAGGGCGGGATCGGCAAGCTGCATGGCGGTTTCCTTTCAAAACGGTTGGAACGGGATACGGCGGCACTATACCCGCGATTGCTCCGCTTGTCTGTGCCGCCAAGGCAGGGTGTGTGGCGCAGCCGCGCACGCGGTTTTTGCCGCAACCCAAAGGCCGTCTGAAAGCCGCGTGGTGCAGTTTTCAGACGGCCTTTCGTGTTTCTGCCATTGGAAAGCGCGGATTTGTCGAAGCGGCATAAAACGCGTGCGTCGCCTTGAGGCGACACACCCTACCCAAGGGCGGAGGCCGTCTGAAAAAATGAAATCTTTTCAGACGGCCTGTTGCCGTTCCGCCCATGCCGAATCCGTTGTAGGGTGTGTGGCGCAGCCGCGCACGCGGTTTTTGCCGCAAACCCAAAGGCCGTCTGAAAAACCGTGTCTGCCGTTTTTCAGACGGCCTCTCCGTTATCGGGGCGGCTTAATCGTCAAACGGTTTCTGCTGCCAGTAAAACCGTTTGGGCGCGGCGGGACGGGCGGAGACGGTGTCGCCGACGGTGTCGAACTGCCACGCGCCTTGGCGGTCGGTGCGCAGCAGGGTGATGCCGTGGGCGGACAGGCGGGTCTGCACTTCGCGGGCGGGGTGGCCGTAGGGGTTGCCGAAGCCGGCGGAGGCGACGGCGTATTGCGGGGCGACGGTGTTGAGGAACGCGCCGGAGGACGCGCTTTTGCTGCCGTGGTGGCCGAGCACCAGCACCTGCGCGCGCAGTTTCGCGCCGTAGCGGCGGATGAGTTCGGCTTCGCCGCGCGCGTCCAAATCGCCCGTTACCAGCACGGCCGTGCCGCCCGCGACGACGCGCAGCACGCAGCTGAGGCCGTTGTCGCCCGCGCCGCCGCCGCCGGTGTCCAGCCACTCAAAGCGCACGCCGTCCCATTCCCAGGCCGCTTCGCTGCGGCAGCTTTGCGCCTGCGGGTAATACTGCGGCTGTCCGGCCAGCACGGCGCGGGGGGCGAGGGCGGCGGCGATGAGCGGCGCGCCGCCGTCGTGGTCGGCGTCGTGGTGGGAGAGGGCGAGGATGTCGGGGCGGCGCACGCCCGCGCCGCGCAGGGCGGGCAGGGTCTGCATCTGCGCCGCGCCTGCGGTGCCGGTGTCGAATATCAGGCTGTGGGAGGCCGTCTGAAAAGACACCGACAAACCCTGTCCCACATCAATCACGACGGTTTTCAGACGGCCTTTCTCCGGCGGCGCGGGGCGGTAAAACACAAAACCCGCCAGCACCAACGCCGCCCACGGCCGCAGCCCCGCGCCGCGCGGCAGCATGAGGACGGAGCAGGCGGCGCAGGCCAAGAGCAGCAGCGGCAGCGGGGCGGCGGCCACGCCCCATTCGGGCGCGTAACGCGCCGCCCAAGCCAGCGCGTGCAGGGTCTGCCCGCCCAGCCATGATGCCGCGTATTGCAGCGGGTAAAACGGCAGCAGCGAACCGGCCAGCGCGAGGGGGACGAGTATCCATGAAAACCACGGAATCGCCGGGGCGTTGGCCAGCGGCGAGGCGGCGGGCAGGGCGGAAAACAGGCGGCCGGCGGCGGGGACGGTGGCAAGGGTGGCCGCCCACTGGGCGCGCAGGGCGGTGCCGTACCATGTGCCGCCGCCGACGCGCCAGGCGTCCGTCCACAACAGCGCGGCGACGAGGCCGAAGGAGAGCCAGCTTCCGGCCGAGAGCGCGGCGGCGGGGTCGGCAAACAGCACGGCGGCCAGCGCGAACCACCAGCCGCGCCAGGCCAGCGCGGTGCCGCCCGCGAGCCAGGCGGCGGACACGGCGGCAATCATCAGCAGCGAGCGCACGGTGGGCACGGCGAAACCGGCCAGCGCGGTGTAAAACAAAGCCGCCGCCGCGCCCGCGCCCAGCACCCACGCGCGGGGGCGGTGCGGTGGGGCGGGCAGCAGGCGCAAAAGGCCGTGCGCCAGCCAGCCGAACAGCACCGCCACCATGGTAACGTGCAGGCCGGACACGCTCACCAGATGGTTGAGGCCGAGCGGGCGGAACGCCTGCCACCATTGGTTGTCCAGCGCGTCCTGCTCGCCCACCGCCAGCGCGCGCATCAGTGCCGCGCCCTCGGCGGCCTCGGGCGGCATACGTTGCCAGCTTGCACTGATGCGTTCGCGCAGGCGCAGCAGGCCGTCTGAAAACGCGTCGGACAAACCGCCTGGCCACTGCGCCGCCTGCCGCGCCGCCCCCGCTGTGCCCAGCGCGTCGATGCCGTTGGCCAAAGCCCAGGCTTCGCGGTCGAAACCGCGCAGATTGGCTTCGCCGACGGGCGCGCGCAGGCGCACGTTCAGCCGCCAGGTGCTGCCCGCCGGCCACTCGCGCCGCCCGAAATCGGCCAGCTGCACGCGGTAGCGGCGGCCGTCGTCGGCGAGTGCGTCGGCCAAAACGCGCACGCGGCGGCCGTCGTCCTGCGCCAAACCGGCCACATGCACGGTGAGCGCGACGCTCTGCCCCTGTTTTTCAGACGGCCAGCGGGCATCGAGCGCGGCTTCGGTGCGCCACACGCCCCACAGCGCGCCCGCCACAAACACCGCCGCCCACAAACCCGCCCGCCTGCGCCGCCAAAACACCGCCGCCGCGCAGCAGAAAGCCGCCGCCCAAACGGGAAGCGGCGGCACGGAAGGCAGCGCGAAGGAAAGGACGATGCCGGCGGCAAGGGCACTGAGCAGGTAAAACGGCATGGCGGCTGGCGGAAAAAGGCCGTCCCCGCCTGCGCGGGGATGACATTTCTGAAAACGGAGACGGCGGCAGGATAGCACGGCGCAGGCGGCGGGCAAACCGTGTGGGGCGTAGAAAAGATAAAGAGGCCGTCTGAAAAGCCATGCGGGGTGGTCTTGACCCACCCTGCATGGCTGCCGTTTTTTTCTCCCCTGCGAAAGCGCGGAGGAGGGGCGGGGGCAGTTTGCAGAACCGCTTGGCCGCCGCGCCGCAAAGGGTTTCCAAACCGCAACCGCTCCCACCCTAGGGTCTGTTGACAATCAACGTTTTGGCGGCTTTTACGCCCTAAAACGGCATCTGCCGCGTTGAAAATACCCGCAATGGACGGCATAGGCTCGCATTTTCGCCTTGCATCTGCCGTTTTATGACGCAAAATCCGCTGCAAAAGTTGAATGTCAACAGACCCTAGCCCTCCCCCACGAGCGGGAGAGGAGATGGCCTTTGCAGGGCATGTGGCGCAGCCAAAACGCAGCGGGTAGTCGTAGGTCGGGCATTTATGCCCGACGTTTTTGAAATGTGCCGGTGCCTGTCGGGCATAAATGCCCGACCTACTTACTGGAAATCTGTTTTTCAGCGGGTAGCTTGGGTTGTCAAACCCGACATCGGCGGGTTGCGCGGGCGTTGGGTCTTAACCCAGACTGCCTTGTTTTCCCGCAGAATAATCTTGGCACACAGGATGTTGCGGATACAAGTATCCGACCTACGGCTTTTCAGACGGCCTGTTCTCATACGGCACATGCCGAATCTGACGCAGGGTGTGCCGCCCCGAGGCGACGCACGCGTTCCCTGCTACACAACGAATCCGCGCGTTTTCCCAAAGCCCGAACCGTTGTTGTAGGTCGGGCATTTATGCCCGACGTTTTTGAAATGTGCCGGTGCCTGTCGGGCATAAATGCCCGACCTACTAGCGGCGGAGGCCGTCTGAAAAATCCGTTTTTCAGACGGCCTTTCGGTTTGCGGCCATCAGTCTTCTTCGGCTGCGTGGTCGTATTCTTCCTGCGTTGCCAGCCGGATGCCGCGTTTTTGCAATTCGGCTACGAGGGCGGGGGGCGGGTTGAGGTTTTCGAGGCCGGTGATGCGTCGGAGTTCGGGCAGATGGGCGAGGTCTTCGATGGCAGCTTGGGCGGCGGGGATCAGACCGCGCAGGACGGCGGCGGCGGGGGTGTCGGGGGCGGCTTCGGCGAGCAGGCGGATGTTGTCGCGCACGACGCGGCTTCGTTTGAGCCATTTGACGAGGCCGGGGCGGGTGTCGGCGATGTCGCTTGCGCCGTTCTCTGTCAATTCAAATTCTTCCAGCACTTGTTGTTGCAGGGTTTCGATTTGTGCCGCGCCGCATTGGGGCAGGGCGGTTTGGAGGATGGCGGCGGCGTGGCGGTAGGGGAAGCTGTCGGTGTCGCCGTCGCCGAACATTTGGCTGAGGCAGTAGTCCTGCCGGTTTTGCGCACCGAGGGCGAGCAGGGTGGCGAAGGCGGCGGCGGGGTCGGGGGCTTGTTCGAGGTAGCTTTCAAAGAAGCCGCTGTATTGTTCGGGGAAGCGTTGCAGGTAGGGGCGGACGAGGGCAGCGGCGGGGGTGAGGTTTTCGGGCTGGTCGTGGGTGCTGTGGTGGAAGTAGAGGTCGAGCAGGCTGCCGAGCCAGTTTGCGGCGCGGGTGTCGCTCGGCAGCGGGGCGGCGGTGGCGGCGGCGAGGTGTTTGGCCAGTTGTGCGCCGTATTCGGCGAGGACTTCGCCGGTTTGGCGGGTGTTGTCGTAGCGTTCGGCGATGAATTTGCGCTGGGCAAACAGGGCGGCGAATTCGTCCAAGCCCTGCCATTGCTGCCATTGCTGCGCGGCGGCCTGTTCGAGGATGGGGAAGAGGAAGGTGTAGTAGTGGCGCAGGTCGGCTATCGGGTGCTGCTCGAAATATTTGAGCCATTCGCGGCGCACGGCTTTGCGGGAGGTGGGGTCTTGTTGGAGCTGGGCGAGGTTGCGGCCGAGCATGGCGGCTAGGGGGTTGGCTTCGGGTGTGTTATGGCCGTCTGAAAGCTGGGTTTCGGGCGGGGTTTCGGCTTGGGCGGTGTGGGCGGTTTTTTGCGGAAGAAGGAAAACATGGCGGGTAGGGCTTTCTTGGATGGGGTTTAGGCCGTCTGAAAAACGGATTGGACGGTTTTTGCTTTGTTGAGGCCGTGTTTTCAGACGGCCTTTGGGTTGTGCGGCACGTGCTGAACGGTTTTTTGTTTGAACGGAAGAGACCGCGTGCGTGGCTTGCAGCACACCCTGCAAAGGCCGTCTGAAAAAGCAAAAAACAGTCTGAAAACCTATACTATCCGTTTCCATCCCCTGCGAGAGCGCGGGGGAAGGTCGGGGTAGGGGCGGTTCGCAGAACCGCTTGGCCGCCGCGCCGCAAAGGTTTCCGCAGCGGTGGCAGCTTCCCACCCTAACCCTCCCCCGCGAGCGGGAGAGGGGGCAAGGTTTCAGACGGCCTCTGAACGGCATGAACCGCGTGCGTGGCTGTGCCACACGTCCTGCTTGGCGGCGGAGGCCGTCTGAAAGTGCGGTTTCACAGGGGAAAACGGTTCCAGACGGCCTTCGGCGGTGTTTTCAGACGGCCTTTTTCTTTTTGGCGGGGGCGGCTTTGCCTTTGCTTTTGCCGGTGTCGGCGGCGGGTTTGTCGGCACTCAGGCCGAGGCGGCGCAGGGTGTCTTGCAGGGTGCGGTGGCCGGCATCGAGGCTTTGGCCTTGTTTGAGGATGGCGCGGGCTTCGTCTTTTCTGCCCAGTGTCCACAGGACTTCGCCGAGGTGGGCGGCAACTTCGGCTTCGGGCTGTTCTTGGAAGGCGTATTGCAGGTAGGGCAGGGCGGCTTGGGGGTCGCCTTTGAGGAAGTAGGCCCAGCCGATGCTGTCGTTGACGGCGGGTTCTTCGGGCACTTGCTCGAAGGCCGCGCTGATGAGGGCAAAGGCTTCGTCGGTTTGCGGTTTGGGCAGGGTGAGCAGGGTGTAGCCGAGGGCGTTTTGGGCGTTGGGGTCGCCCGGGGCGAGTTGGATGAAGCGGCGCAGGTCGGCGACGGCTTTTTCGGGCTGGTGCAGGCGGTCGCTGTATACGAGGGCGCGTTGGTAGAGGATGTTGCCGAGGATGTCGGGTTCGGCTTTTTCTTTGACGGCGCGGGTGTAGAGGCGGTTGAGGGCGGCGAGTGCCTGCTGGGGGGTGCTGAGGCGGGCGGCGGTGAGGGTTTCGATGCGGTCGAGGTGGCTGCTGTCGAAGAAGCGTCCCTGTTTGGCGGTCATGGCGCGGGCGCGGCGCACTTGGGCGGCGGCCTGCGGCCATTTGCGCTCTTCGGCGTCGAGGGAGGCGGTGAGGACGGCTTTGTCGAAGGCGTAGTCGGGGGCGTGGATTTTTTCCACCCATTTGCGGGCGGCGGCGAAGTTTTTGTTGTCGGCGTTGCGCAAAACGGCGATGACGGCGGCGCGGCTTTGTTGTTCCTGTGTGCCGCTCTGGTAGGCTTTGGTGAGGTAGCCGACGGTTTCTTCGAGCGGGGCTTTGCGGTTGGCGGCGAGGAGGGCGGCCTGGATGTAGAGGTCGGCACTGGGGCGTTTGTCGATCAGGTTTTGCAGCAGGCGGCCGGCTTCGTCTTTTTTGCCGGCGTAAACGAGGGCTTCGATTTGCAGCTCCTGCCACACGGGGGAGAGTTGGTCGGTGTCGGTTTCGGCGAAGAAGCGGTTGATGGTGTCGGGTTTGCGCTGGCCGATGAGGCGCAGGGTGAGGTAGGTGGGGGGGAGGATTTCGCTGTCGAGCGCGGCCAGGCGTTGCAGGGCGGCGACGGCGGCGGAGGGTTTGTCGTTGAGCGCGCTGAGGATGGCGTCGGCGATGACGGCGTCGGGTTTGTCCTGGTGGGCGGCGGCCTGCCGGTGGACGGTTTCTTCCATGATTTTGGCCACTTCGGGGTTTTGCGCGGCGATTTGGGCGACGAGCAGGAAGATGCGGCTGCGCTGGGCTTCGTCCGCGCCTTCGAGGGCGGCGGTGAAGCCGTCGCGGGCGTTGGCGTAGTTGCCGCGCACCATGTCGCGCATCCAGGTGATGCGTTGCAGGGCGGGGCCGGGGGCGGGTTCGATTTTGAGCCAGCTTTGGTAAACCTGTTCGGCGTATTGGTATGCGCCCAGGCCGACGGCCATGTCGATGGCGCGTTCGGCCACTTCGGGGTCGCGGGTGCGTTCGAGCATGGCGATGTAGGTGCCCAGCGCGGTGCCGGGGTCGCCTTTTTGCAGTGCGAGTTCCGCGCCGAAGAGGGTGAAGGTGTCGTTGGTGTGGCGCACGACGGCTTCGCGGCGGGCGGCTTCGGCCGCGTCGATGTGGGTGTGGCGCACGCGGGCGACTTTGGCGACGGGCTGTTTGGTTTTGCCGGCGGCTTGGAGCGCGGGGGCGGCGAGCAGGAGCAGGGCGCAGGCGGCGGCGGTGAGGCGGGGTGTGGCGGCAGGCATGTTTTGTCCTCGTGCGGTCGGCCGCTGGGCAGGGTTGGCCGGTGTCCGGCTTTGGCGGTGTTTCGGGCGGAAACCGTTGCGCAGGCCAGATGGCGGCAGACCTTGTGTTTTCAGACGGCCTGTAAGCGTTTGTCCGGCGTTCGGCGGCCGGACAGGTCGAAAAAAAGGGGGCTACTTTAACACAGGATGGCGGCGGCGGCAGAGCCGTGTGCGGCCGGCGTGCGGATTTTGAAAAACCGCGCCTTCGGCGGGGAACGGGTTCCGTCAGAAGGCGCGGTCGGGCGGGTGCGGGGCATCAGGCGAGTTTGCCGTGGCACTGTTTGTATTTCAGGCCGCTGCCGCAGGGGCAGGGTTCGTTGCGGTGGACGACGATGCCGCGCGCGGCCAGTGCTTCGGGGGTGTAGTCGCCGTCGCCGCCGTTGGGGTCGAAGGCTTCGGCGGCTAGTTCGGTGCGCGACTGCGACAGCACTTCTTCCATGTCGGGCGCGTCAGCATGGACGGCGTGGGCGTGCAGGTCGGAGAGTTCGGCCGGTTCGCTTTCTTCGGCCAGCGGCTCGTTCATCTGGATCTGCACGGAGCTGAGGAAGGAGGCGATTTGGTATTTGATGCCGCTCCACAGGTTTTGGAACATTTCAAAGGCTTCGCGCTTGTATTCCTGCTTGGGGTTTTTCTGCGCGTAGCCGCGCAGGTGGATGCCCTGGCGCAGGTAGTCCATGGCGGCGAGGTGGTCGCGCCATTGGCCGTCGATGACCTGCAACATGACGTTGCGCTCGAATTCCTGCATTTCTTCGCGGCCGACCAGCTCGGTTTTGGCGGCGTATTCCTGCTCGGCCTGGGCGATCAGGCGTTCTTTGACGTCTTGGTTGTCGAGGGTGTTGTCAGCTTTGAGCCAGCCCTGGATGTCGGCATGGATGCGGAAGTCGGCGGCGAGGCGGGCTTCGAGCGCGGGCAGGTCCCATTGTTCTTCCATGCTTTCGGGCGGCATGTGGGTGTCCACCACCGAGGCGATGGTTTCTTCGCGGAATTCTTTGGCCAGCCCGGAGATTTCCTGCGAGGACAGGATGTCGTTGCGCTGGAAATAGATGACTTTGCGCTGGTCGTTGGCCACGTCGTCGTATTCCAACACCTGTTTGCGCATGTCGAAGTTGCGGCCTTCCACTTTGCGCTGCGCGCCTTCGATCTGGCGGGTGAGCATGCCCGCTTCGATGGCCACGCCGCGTTCGGGGGCGAGGCGGTTGAGGATGGCGGCGGCGCGGTCGAGGGCGAAGAGGCGCAGGAGCGGGTCTTCAAACGAGAGGTAGAAGCGGCTGGAACCGGGGTCGCCCTGGCGGCCGGCGCGGCCGCGCAGCTGGTTGTCGATGCGGCGGCTTTCGTGGCGTTCCGTACCGATGATGTGCAGGCCGCCGGCTTCCATGACTTTGTCGTGTTCTTCCTGCCAGCCGTTTTCCAGCTTGGCGATGCGGTCGGCTTTTTCTTCCTCGCTGAGGGTTTCGTCGGCGCGGACGGCTTCGGACTGGTGCTTGACGTTGCCGCCGAGCACGATGTCGGTGCCGCGTCCGGCCATGTTGGTGGCGACGGTGATCGCGCCGACTTTGCCCGCCTGCGCCACAATCAGGGCTTCGCGCTGGTGTTCTTTGGCGTTTAACACGTTGTGCGGGATGCCTTCCTGATTGAGCAGGTTGGAAACCAGCTCGGAGTTTTCGATGCTGGTGGTGCCGACCAGCACCGGCTGGCCGCGCTTGTAGCATTCGATGATGTCTTTGACGACGGCTTCGTATTTTTCTTCCGTCGAGCGGAAAATCTGGTCGTTGTAGTCTTTGCGCTGGACGGGGCGGTTGGTGGGGATGATGACGGTTTCGAGGTTGTAGATGCTTTGGAATTCAAAGGCTTCGGTGTCGGCCGTGCCGGTCATGCCCGCGAGTTTGGTGTAGAGGCGGAAGTAGTTTTGGAATGTGATGGAGGCGAGGGTTTGGTTTTCGCGTTTGATTTCCACTCCTTCTTTGGCTTCCACAGCCTGATGCAGGCCGTCCGACCAGCGGCGGCCGGACATCAGGCGGCCGGTGAATTCGTCGACAATCACGATTTCGCCGTCTTGGATGACGTAGTGCTGGTCTTTGTGGAACAGGGAATGCGCGCGCAGCGAGGCCATCAGGTGGTGCATCAGGGCGATGTTGGAAACGGAGTAGAGCGAGTCGCCTTCTTCCAAAAGCCCCATGCGGACAAGCACGGCTTCGGCGTGTTCGTGTCCGGCCTCGCTCAAAATCACGCTGTGGTTTTTTTCGTCCACCCAGTAGTCGCCTTCGCCTTCTTCACTTTCCTGGCGGAACAGCAGGGGGGGGACTTGGTTCATGATTTGGTACAGGCTGACATTGTCGTCGGCCTGGCCGGAAATAATCAGCGGGGTGCGCGCTTCGTCGATCAGGATGGAGTCCACTTCGTCCACCACGGCGAAGTTCAGGCCGCGCTGCACTTTTCTGTCCAGCGTGGTAACCATGTTGTCGCGCAGGTAGTCGAAGCCGAATTCGTTGTTGGTGCCGTAGGTGATGTCCGCGCCGTAGGCGTCCTGCCGCTCGTGCGGTTCCAAATCGCTGATGATGACGCCCACTTGCAAGCCGAGGAAGTTGTACAGCGGCTCCATGGTGGCGGCGTCGCGCTGGGCGAGGTAGTCGTTGACGGTTACGACGTGCACGCCTTTGCCCGAGAGCGCGTTGAGGTACACCGGCAGGGTGGCCACCAGCGTTTTGCCCTCGCCGGTGCGCATTTCGGCGATTTTGCCGTAGTGCAGCACCATGCCGCCGATCAGCTGCACGTCGAAATGGCGCATGCCCAGCACGCGGCGCGAAGCCTCGCGGCAGACGGCGAACGCTTCGGGCAGGATGCTGTCCAAATCCGCGCCCTCGGCGATGCGCTGTTTGAATTCGGCCGTTTTGGCTTGCAGCGCGGCATCGTCCGATTCCTGCATCTGCGCTTCTAGCGCGTTGATTTTCGCAACGGTTTTGCGGTACTGTTTCAGCAGGCGGTCGTTGCGGCTGCCGAATACTTTTTTGGCGAGTTGTGTGAGCATGTGAGAAAAATTCCTGAACCTTGTAAGGTTTTCCAAAGGCAATAGCCGCGCATTTTAACACAGGCCGTCTGAAAACCGATAATCAGGCGGGATAAGGCGGCGGGGCGCGTTTTTGGGGCAAAACGGATGGGAAAGGCCGTCTGAAAAGTTTTCAGACGGCCTTTTGCTGCTGTTTTTAAACGGATTAGGCGCGTTTGCGGAATTCGCCGGTGCGGGTGTCGATTTCCACTTTGTCGCCGTTTTCGATGTAGGACATCACTTGGATTTCGGTGCCGCCGACCAGACGCGCGGTTTTCATCACTTTGCCGGAGGTGTCGCCTTTGACGGCCGGCTCGGTGTATTCTACTTCGCGCACGATGATGGTGGGCAGTTCCACGGAAATCGGGTTGCCTTCGTAGAAGGTAACTTCGCACACGTCTTCCATGCCGTCAACGATGAATTTGAGTGCGTCGCCGATGTTTTCGGCTTCGATTTCGTATTGGTTGAACTCGTCGTCCATGAAGACGTACATCGGGTCGGCAAAGTAGCTGTATGTGCAGTTTTTGCGCGCCAAAACGACCACGTCGAATTTGTCGTCGGCTTTGTAGATGGTTTCGGAGGCCGCGCCGGTGAGCAGGTTTTTCAGCTTCATGCTCACTTTGGCCGAGGAGCGGCCGCCTTTGATGTATTCGGTTTTCTGCACCACCATCGGGTCGTTGCCGACCATAAATACGTTACCGGCGCGCAGTTCTTGTGCGGTTTTCATGCTGTTGTGTCCAATCTGTCTGGTCAAAAATAAAAGCGCGGCATTTTAGCGGCGTTTGATGAAGTTTGCCAGTTTTTCCGCCGCCGTCGGCTGCGCAAAGAGCTTTTGCCGCCACGCCTGCGCGGCTTGCCGCCATGCGCTCATGTGTTCGTTTAAAAACAGCCAGTGCGCCAGCCGCTCTTCGTTTTTCAGACGGCCTTTTCCGTTGATTTCTTCCGATAGGGCGCGGTGGGTGGCGGCGGCTTCGGGCGGAAACAGCGGGTAAACCTTCTGCCAGAAGGCGGACAGTTTGTCCAAATGCGCCATTTCGTCCTGCGGGTAGATGTGCCAGAAAAACGGCTTGCCGGCGAGCTGGGCGCGCACGAAGCTGTCTTCGCCGCGCACGATGAGGCCGTCTGAAAGATGCAGCAGGCGGTCGAAATCGTGTTGCGGCACAAAGGGCAGGCGCGCGAGGCGCACACAGGCCGTCTGAAAAACGTCGCCGTCGCGGTTGAGGCACTCCTGCGGGATGATGCCGGACTGTTTCAGGCTGTCTGCAACTTGAGTGCCGCAGAGCAGCAGCGTCATCGCTTCGCCCGCCGCCTGCCAGGTGCGCAGCCAGTCGGCCCACACGCCGCTGCGGTAGCCGAACAGCAGCCATTCGGGCGCGTTTCTTTCCGGCAAACCGAGCTGCCGTCTGAAAAGCGGCGGGTCGCAGCGGCAGAGTTCGGTATAGTTTTTTTCGCGCAGCAGTCCGCCGCCGCGTTCGTCGAAACCCATCAGCCAGAAAAACTTTTCCGTACCGTCGGCCTGCGGCGAAGGCTTGCCGTGCATGGCCGCCGCCCATTCCTCCGCGCTGAGGTATTCCCAGTTCAGCCACAGGGCTTTTTGCCGCGCGATGCTTTTTTTCACATCCTCGGGCAGATTGCAGCCGAAGGTTTCGATAACGATGTCGGCAGTTTCGTCCCACTGCGGCATGTCGCCGCCTTCGCGCCACAGCCGCAAATCCGTGTCGCGGTAGCGGCAGGGCAGCGCGGGCAGGCCGGGGCAGAGGGCGCGCAAGGCCGCTTCGTCGTCCAGCCACAGGGTAACGCGCCAGCGGCATTCGTTTTGCAGAATGCGCGCCAGCCGCCAGCTGACGCCGATGTCGCCGAAATTGTCGATCACCGTGCAGAAAATATGGCAGGAAGGGGACGTGTTCATCGGGGGTCATCCGTAAAGTCTAATCGGACGGCGGTTTTACCCCCTTGCGCCGTTTTGTCAAGCGCAAACGGGCGGAAAAATATCTTTTTATCCACACCAAACGGAAATATCTGAATGCCATAAGAAAATTTCAAATCTGCCTCTTGACAAGGTATTATGTTATTTAACAATATGATTATAAAAGATTTATTTAAATGCCTATTTTTTAATCAAAACGGGGAGAACCACAGATAATTGGCAAAATCCGCCGCCGCCCACAAAAAACCCACAAACTTATCCACAACTTTTGTGGGCAACTCGGCGAAGCCTTGTTTTATCGCGGATTTGCCGCAAAACGCACGTTCGGCTTTGCGTTTGAACGGCATCCGAACCGTGGCAGAGGCCGTCCCCGTCAGTACTCCTGCGGAGCATAAACGCGGGGATGACGTTTCTGAAAGCGCAGCTTCGGCGTGGCCACAACGCCGCTGCCGCTTGGAACATAGCGGACAAGGCATACCCGCCTGCGCCCGTCGGCGGCAAAATCCGGCAACCTGCCGCCGGTTTTATTATTTGCGGTAAATATTTGGTTAGAAAAAACAGGAAACTGAAAATTCTCCATCGGATTTTTCTTTCAAAACGCTTGCGGCGGCGGGGAAAAATACGCATAATGCGCCCTTCTTTCAGCCGGTGTAGCTCAGTTGGTAGAGCACCTGACTTGTAATCAGGGGGTCGCGAGTTCGAATCCTGCCGCCGGCACCAATACAAAACAGCCCGATTTTGCAATCGGGCTGTTTTTCCGCGTGCCGTTTACGGGCGGGCGGCGGGGCGGCCGTTGCGGTAGAGCTGGTGGCGCAGGATTTTGCCGTCGGGGGCGTAGACGGTGAGGGTGCCGTCTTGGGGGTGCGCGTCGGCGGTGAACAGGGTGGCGCGGGTGAGCGGCATGGGGTCGGTGCGTTTTGCGCCGCCCTCTTCGTAGAAGTCCTGCACCAGGTATTCGTTGTCGCCGCGTTTGCTAAGCAGCTGGCGGTAGCTGCCGCCTTTTGCGGGGTTGTCGGTGGGTTGTCCGTCGGCGGTAAAGCGGACAACAACGGTTTCTTCTTTGGAGTCGGGGGTGTAGGCGTCGGGAGCTTTTTTGCCGCCGACGGGGATGCTGACGGATGTGCCGAGGCCGAGATGGCGGCCGAAGCCACCGATGCCGAGGTTGACGGACGAGCCGGAACAGGCGGCGAGGGTGGCGGCGGCGAGGGTGAGAAGGACGGTTTTTTTCATGTGTTTGATCCTTGCGGTTGGAAATGCGGGCAGTATAGCGGAAACGGCGGGGCAGGGGATGGAAAGGGGTTTGCGTTTTTGTTTGCGGCGTTGGGGACGGCGGTTTTTTTAAGTGAAGAGGCCGTCTGAAAACTGTTTTTCAGACGGCCTTTTTGGGTGTTAATGGTCGGGAATCTGTGATGCGGCGGGGAACGTGTGCGTCGCTTTGGGGCGATGCGCCCTACCTCGTTATCCGTTTGTCCGTTGCCGGTTGTTTTTTTTAAAGAAGAGGCCGTCTGAAAAACTGTTTTTCAGACGGCCTTTTTGCTTTGCTGCGTTTGCCGGTTTACTCTTTCAAACGGAATTCGGCGGCGCGGGCGTGGGCGGTGAGGCTTTCGCCGTGCGCGAGCAGGCTGGCGGTGCGGCCGAGTTTTTGCGCGCCGGCTTCGGAAACCTGTATTAGGCTGGAACGTTTTTGGAAGTCGTATGTGCCCAGCGGGGAGGAGAAGCGGGCGGTGCGGCTGGTGGGCAGGACGTGGTTGGGGCCGGCGCAGTAGTCGCCGAGGCTTTCGCTGGTGTAGCGTCCCATGAAGATTGCGCCGGCGTGGCGGATTTTTTGCGCCCAGTGCTGCGGGTTTTCCACGGAGAGTTCGAGGTGTTCGGGGGCGATGTGGTTGGCGATTTCGCAGGCTTCGTCCAGGTCGCGCGCGAGTATCGTTGCGCCACGGCCGCTGAGGGAGGCTTCGATGATGGCGCGGCGGGGCATGGTTTGTATCAGGCGGTTCATGGCGGCTTCAACGTCGTCGAGATACTGCTGCGAGGTGGCGATGAGGATGGCTTGGGCGATTTCGTCGTGTTCGGCCTGGCTGAACAGGTCCATCGCCACCCAGTCGGCGGGGGTGCTGCCGTCGGCGATGACGAGGATTTCGGAGGGGCCGGCCACCATGTCGATGCCGACGACGCCGAACACGCGGCGTTTGGCGGCGGCGACGAAGGCGTTGCCCGGGCCGGTGATTTTGTCCACTTGGGGGATGCTTTGGGTGCCGTAGGCCAGTGCGGCGACGGCCTGCGCGCCGCCGACGGTGTAGGCGCGGGTTACGCCGGCGACGTGGGCGGCGGCCAGTACGATGTCGTTGCGCTCGCCTTTGGGGGTGGGGACGACCATGATGATTTCGCCGACGCCGACAACGTGGGCGGGCATGGCGTTCATGATGACGGAGCTGGGGTAGGCGGCTTTGCCGCCGGGGACGTAGATGCCGACGGAATCGAGCGGGGTGATTTGCTGGCCGAGCAGGGTGCCGTCTTCGTCGGTGTAGCTCCACGATTCCATTTTCTGGCGGCGGTGGTAGCTTTCTACGCGGTGGGCGGCGGTTTGCAGGGCGGTTTGGATGTCGCGCGGCAGGCGGTCGAAGGCGGCCTGCAATTCGTGCTGCGTCAATGTGAGGTCGGCCATGCTTTGCGCGTCGGTGCCGTCGAAGCGGTTGGTGTATTCGATGAGGGCATCGTCGCCGCGCCGCTGTACGTCGGCGCAGATGTCGGCGACGATGCGTTCGGTTTCGGGGTTTTGCGCGGTTTCAAAGGCGAGCAGGGCTTGGAGTTCGGCTTGGAAGGCGGGGGAGCGGGTGTCGAGTTTTTTCATGGTGTTGTTCCGTGGGCGGATTTGGTTTGGGTGTGGCGCACATGTTTTCAGACGGCCTTTGCGGTGTTTGAGGCCGTCTGAAAATGTTTGCGCGGCGGGCGGGAGGCGGGCTGCTTTATACCATTTGCCGCAGGGGACGGACAACGGGGCGGGGGGCAAAAGGTTGAGGCTGTCTGCAAAACGGTTTCGGTTGGGCAAACCTGCTTTCAGACGGCCTCTGCCGCTGAGGCCGGTGCGTTGCGGGCGGTGTGGCGAACCGGTTTGAAACCCGTATCGTGCGGACGGGAAACAGGCCGTCTGAAAAGGCGGAAACTGCGTTTTCAGACGGCCTGTGCAACACTATCGTGCCGGAATATTTTTTAGCTCGAAGTTGAAGCCTATTTTGTCGATTTTTGCTTCTTTGGCAATTTCTACCGCAGAGATTACTGTTTCATAATCGGCATCTTTTGAGGCATCAACCGCCAAAACAGCATTATTTTTTGGGTTTTTTGCTTTTATTTCAGCAACTACCTGCTCAAATGCCGATTTTAAATTTTCTTTGGCGATAGGTGTGGTCTCTCGGTTTAGATAGTATTTTCCTGCATCATCAACGGTAAGCCACACGGGATCAGTTGGTTGCTTCCCATCTACATCTTGCGCATTTTCTGATGCAGTGGGCAAATCAATTTGGATGGAGTGGGTCAGCACGGGCATGGTGATCATGAAGACGATGAGCAGCACGAGCATCACGTCTACCAGCGGGGTTACGTTGATGTCGCTTACCGGTGCGTCATCGCCGCCTTCGTTCATGGAAAAGGACATGGCTTATTCTCCGTTTTTGTTGAGGATTTGCGCGTGCAGGTCGTGGCCGAAGGCGTTTAAGTCCTGCAACAGGGTTTTGTTGCCGCGCACGAGGAAGTTGTAGGCCAAAACGGCGGGGATGGCGGCGAAGAGGCCGACGGCGGTGGCGATCAGGGCTTCGCCGATGGGGCCGGCCACGGCGGCAATGCTGACCTGGCCGCTCTGGCCGATGTTGAGCAGGGCTTTGTGGATGCCCCACACGGTGCCGAACAGGCCGATGAAGGGCGCGCTCGAGCCGATGGAGGCCAGCGCGGTGAGGCCGCCGTCGAAGCGGCGCATGATTTGACTGATGTTGTATTGGATCTGGCGCATCAGGTAGGGGCCGAAGGGCACGCCGGAGGCGAGGTTGGCGTCTTTGTTGCGGTGGAAGGCTTCGTCGGTTTTGACCGCGTCCAGCAGCATGTCGCTCATCGGCGATTCGTTCTCGCGGGCGATTTTCACCGCTTCGTCGAGGGATTTTGCGTTCCAGATGAGGTCTTTGACGCGGGCGTTGCCCGCTTTGGCCTGGCGCAGTTTGATGGCGCGGACGATCATCACCGCCCAGGTGGCCATGCTCATGATGATGAGGATGATGAAGGCGGTGATGAGAACGAAGTCGCCTTGTTGGAAAACGTGTAATAAATTCATGTTGTCATGCTTCCTTGGTTGTTGATTTGAAAATTTTTCCGTTGAGGCCGTCTGAAAAGGGAGCTGCGGTTTTTCAGACGGCCCGTATGCGGTGTCGGCAAAAGGCTATTTTGAAAGTTCGAAGACGATTTTCGCGCCTTTGAAACGCACCCATTTGCCGTTGGTTTGGTAGTGGCCGCCGCGCGCGCCGCGTTCGGCGGCTTTGTCGAGGCGGGCGAAGCCGCTGCGTTTGACGATCTTCACGTCGGTTACACGGCCGCTGGGATCGACCAGCAGATCCATGACGACCGTGCCTTCTTCGTCGTTTTCCAGCGACATGGAAGGATATTCGGGGGTGGCGAGGCGGCCGCCGGCTTTGACGATGGCGTTGCCGACACTGCTGCCCGCGCCGTCGCCGCCGCCCGATCCGCCGCCGTCTCCCGGGCCTTTGCCCGGGCCGCTGCCGGAGCCTTCGCCCGTGCCGTCGCCGCCGCCTTTGCCGCCGCCCGTGCCGGTGCTGCCGGGTTTGCCGTGGGCTTTTGGGTCGGTGCCCTGGCCTTCGCCGCTGCCGGTGCCGCCGGGGGCGGTGAATTCGGGTTTTTTCGCCGGCTGCGGGGCAGGGGGCGCGGGGCGGGGTTCGGGCTTGGGAACTGGCTTGGGCTCGGATTCCGGCTTGGGCTCGGGTTTGGGTTTTTCTTCTTTCGGCACGCGGATGTCGGCCTTTTTGTCACGGGTGATCACCGGCTTAATTTTCGGTTTTTCCGGCTCTTTCACCACGGGCTTGGGTTTTTCCACGGGCTTGGGCGGCTCGGGTTTTTCCGGTTCGGGCTTGGCCGCTTCCGGCTGGGGCTCGGGGGCGGGCGCGGCTTCGGGCTCGCCGCCGCCCCCGCCGCCGGGCGGGCCGAAGCCGGCCAGATCGACAAACTCCATCTCCTCCACGGGCGGCGGAGGAGCGGTGGTGAGCAGCATGAGCAGGGCGAACAGAGCCGCGTGCATCAGTGCGACAAATACGGTTACGGAGAAGATTAGTAGGCGGTCGTTTTTCATAGGGGCGGCATACTAATTAATACTATTACTCGTTGCAAGCTGTTTTTTTTCAATCCGTTGTTTTCTCTTTACATAATAATTTTTTTATTCGGACGGGGTGGGGTTGCGGGAGCGGCAGCAGGCCGTCTGAAAACATGTCTTCGGCACGGCGAAAGATTCCCGCCGGTGCACCCGCAGCAGGCGGAAAAACATAAAAAGGCCGTCTGAAAACCGGATTTTGTGGTTTTCAGACGGCCTGTCGTACTGTCTGATGCTGCTTATTCGCTGCGTTTGACAAAGCGGTAGTAGATTTCGCCCTCTGCGATGTAGCCCAAGTCGGTGCGGGCGATTTCTTCGATGGCGTCGCGGCCGTTTTGCAGGTCGGCCACTTCGGCGGCGAGGGCGTTGTTGCGCAGCTCCAATACGCGGTTGGCAGCAAGCTGCGCCTGCACGCGCCGATCGATCTGCGCAAGGTCTTCATAGCTGCCCTTGCCTGCCCACAGTTTGTATTGGAAATGACCCAGCGCGGCCAGCAGCACCAGCGTTACCCACTTCATAACGCGGCCTTAGCGGCTGATTTGGTAGAACGCGGCTTTGCCCGGATACCAGGCCGCTTCGCCCAGCTCTTCTTCGATGCGCAAGAGTTGGTTGTATTTGGCCATGCGGTCGGAGCGCGAGAGCGAGCCGGTTTTGATCTGCATGCAGTTGGTGGCGACGGCCAGATCGGCGATGGTGGAATCTTCGGTTTCGCCCGAGCGGTGGCTCATGATGCTGGTGTAGCGGCTGCGTTTGGCCAGCTCCACGGCTTTGAGGGTTTCGCTCAGCGTGCCGATTTGGTTCACTTTTACCAACAGGGCGTTGGCGATGCCGTCTTTGATGCCTTCGGCGAGGATTTTCGGGTTGGTAACAAACAGGTCGTCGCCGACGAGCTGCACTCTGCCGCCGAGTTTGGCGGTGAGCAGCTTCCAGCCTTCGCGGTCGTTTTCGTCCATGCCGTCTTCAATGGAAACAATGGGATATTTGTCGGCGAGGCGGGCGAGGTAGTCAGCGAATTCCGCGCCGGTGAGGGCGAGTTTTTCGGCGGAGAGGTGGTATTTGCCGTCTTTGTAAAACTCGCTGGACGCGCAGTCGAGGGCGAACAGCACGTCTTCGCCGGTTTTGTAGCCTGCCGCTTCCACGGCTTCCTGCATCAGTTGCAGGGCTTCTTCGTGGGTGGACAGGTTGGGCGCGAAGCCGCCTTCGTCGCCCACGGTGGTGGGATAGCCTTTTCTGTCGCACAGCTTTTTCAGGGCGTGGAACACTTCCGCGCCGCAGCGCAGGGCTTCGCGGAAGGTGGGCGCGCCGACGGGCATGATCATGAATTCCTGAATGTCCAGGCTGTTGTTGGCGTGCGCGCCGCCGTTGATGACGTTCATCATCGGCACGGGCATGGCCATCGGGCCTGCGCCGCCGAGGTAGCGGTAGAGCGGCAGGCCGGCGTCTTCGGCGGCGGCGCGGGCAACGGCCATCGATACGGCCAGCGTGGCGTTCGCGCCGAGGCGGCCTTTGTTTTCCGTGCCGTCGAGTTCGATCATGATTTTGTCGATGTAGCTTTGTTCGGACGCGTCAATGCCGATGAGGGCTTGGGCGATTTCGTTGTTGACGTGGGCAACGGCTTTGAGCACGCCTTTGCCCAGATAGCGGGCGGCGTCGCCGTCGCGCAGTTCGAGGGCTTCTTTCTGGCCGGTGGACGCGCCGCTGGGCACGGCGGCGCGACCCATCACGCCGCTTTCCAGCAAAACGTCGCATTCGACGGTGGGATTGCCGCGCGAGTCGAGAATTTCACGCGCGAGGATGTCGATGATGGCACTCATGGGGTTGGCTCCTAAATTTTGTGGGTTGGGATGGTGTGGGGAAGCGGCTGCCGCCGCGAAACCGCGTTTTCAGACGGCCTTACACTCGGCGGGGCGCAAACGGCGGGATTATACCTGCAGAGGCCGTCTGAAAGCTGTAAAACGGGGTTTAACTTCGCCGAAACTGTGTTTTCAGACGGCCTCAAACGCTGCAAAAACGCTTGATACGGGCGTTACGCCGCCAGCACTTCGATTCCGCCCAGATACGGGCGCAGGGCGGCGGGGATGGTGATGCTGCCGTCGGCGTTCTGATGGTTTTCCAGCACGGCCACCAGCGTGCGGCCGACGGCGAGGCCGGAGCCGTTGAGGGTGTGCACGAGGCGGTTTTTGCCGTTTTCGTCTTTGAAACGCGCCTTCATGCGGCGGGCTTGGAAGTCTTCGCAGTTGGAGCAGCTGGAAATTTCGCGGTAGGTGTTTTGCGCGGGCACCCACACTTCGAGGTCGTAGGTTTTCGCCGCGCCGAAGCCCATGTCGCCGGTGCAGAGGGTGATGACGCGGTAGGGAAGTTCCAGCAGTTGCAGGATTTTTTCGGCGTGGCCGACCATTTCTTCCAGCGCGGCGTAGGACGCTTCGGGGCGCACGATCTGCACCATTTCCACTTTGTCGAACTGGTGTTGGCGGATGAGGCCGCGCGTGTCTTTGCCGTGCGAGCCGGCTTCGCTGCGGAAACAGGGCGAGTGGGCGGTGAGTTTGAGCGGCAGTTCGGATGCGGGCAGGATGCGTTCGCGCACGGTGTTGGTGAGGGTAACTTCGGCGGTGGGAATCAGGTATTGCGTGGTTTTGGCTTCGTCGCCGCCACGGGTAACGTGGAACAGGTCTTCGCCGAATTTGGGCAGCTGGCCGGTGCCGAAGAGGGTGGTGTCGCTGACGATGTAGGGGGTGTAGCACTCGGTGTAGCCGTGCCGCTGCGTGTGGGTGTCGAGCATGAATTGGGCGAGGGCGCGGTGCAGGCGGGCGATTTTGCCTTTCATCAGGCTGAACCGCGCGCCGGAGAGGGCGGCGGCGGTTTCAAAATCGAGGCCGAGTTTTTCGCCCAAATCGACGTGGTCTTTCACGGGAAAATCGAACACGCGCGGCGTGCCGACGCGGCGCACTTCCACGTTTTGCGTTTCGTCGCGCCCCACAGGCACGCTCTCGTGCGGCAGGTTGGGGATGGCGGCGAGCCACGCGTCCAACTCGGCCTGCACGGCTTCCAAATCGGCGGCGGCCTGCTCCAAATCCGCCTTGATGCGGGCGACGGCGGCCATGGCGGCTTCGGCTTCTTCGTGTTTGCCCTGCCCTTTGAGCATGCCGATTTTCTTCGATTCGCCGTTGCGTTCGGCCTGCAATTCTTCGGTTTTCACCTGCAACAGCTTGCGCTTGTTTTCCAGCGCGTCAAAGCGCACGGTGTCAAAATCGAAGCCGCGCGCGGCCAGGCGGGCGGCTGCGGCGGCGGTGTCGTTGCGGAGGAGTTGGATGTCGAGCATGGCGCGTCCTTATTCGGTAAACAAAACGGCGTGCATTGTAAACGATTTTAAAGCGGGGAAAAACGGCGCGGCGGGCGTTTCAGACGGCCTCTGCCTATGGGCGGCAGAGAAAAGTCCAATCGGCGCGGCGGCGCGTTGCGGGTACAATCCGCCCCGGCCGTTTTCAGACGGCCTCTTTCATAAAACACATAACAGGAGCACCAAAATGGAACACAAACTGCCCGAACTGCCCTACGCCTTGGACGCGCTCGAACCGCACCTGTCCAAAGAAACGCTGGAATACCACTACGGCAAGCACCACCAAACCTACATCACCAACCTCAACAACCAAATCAAAGGCACCGAATTTGAAAACGCGTCTTTGGAAGAGATTGTGAAAAAAGCCGAAGGCGGCGTGTTCAACAACGCCGCGCAAACCTGGAACCACACCTTCTACTGGCTCGGCTTCACCCCCAAAGGCCAGGGCCGCCCCTCCGGAGCACTCGCCGAAGCCATCGACGCCAAATGGGGCAGTTTTGAAGCCTTCCAAAAAGCCTTCGACACCTGCGCCGTCGGCACCTTCGGCTCGGGCTGGGCATGGCTGGTGAAAACCCCGTCGGGCGAGTTGGATTTGGTCTCCACCTCCAACGCCGCCACCCCGCTCAACAGCGGCAACATCCCGCTGCTGACCTGCGACGTGTGGGAACACGCCTACTACATCGACTACCGCAACAGCCGCCCGAACTACCTCAACGGCTTCTGGGAAATCGTCAACTGGGACGAAGTCGCCCGCCGCTTCGCCGCATAAGGCTTCCGAATCCGGCATAAGCCGAAAAGGCCGTCTGAAAACCTGTTTTACGGGTTTTCAGACGGCCTTTTTGATTGGGAAAATCCGGCAACACTTTGATTGTTAAAACGCTCTACATACACCAGTTAGATATTTCCCCGTCTTCATCCCGGATGGTAAGGCGGGTGTGTTTTTTGATTTCGGCAAACAGTTTCAGCAAGTCATCTTTCACGGGCGGCGGGTGGGCGTTGATTTCCATCATGGCGGCGCACGAGGCGTGGTCGAAGCGGAATACGACATCCGGCATGGTCTGTCTGCCTGCGCCTTTGTTTGCCAACAGATAGACATCGTCGGATTGTTTTTCAAACGAGTCCGGCTTGGTAAAAAAATTCGACAAGCAGATCAAAGTTGTCCCTTATCCGGCATTTCGGTTCGGTGAAAATATACAGTTCGCACGACATATCGGTTTTCTTCGCTTGTTTCGGGCAGGGAAATCGTAAGAGGCCGTCTGAAAACCTGTTTTATGGGTTTTCAGACGGCCTGTGTTGTGCGTTTATGGGTTTAAACGCTTATTTCTTCTTCTGCGGCGGCAGGTCGGTACAAGTACCCATCGCTACTTCGGCGGCCATGCCGATGCTCTCGCCCAAAGTCGGGTGCGGGTGGATGGTTTTGCCGATGTCGGTCGCGTCGCAGCCCATTTCGATGGCCAGACAGATTTCGCCGATCATGTCGCCCGCGTGTGTGCCGACGATGCCGCCGCCGATAATCAGGCCGGTTTCGGCGTCGAAAATCAGCTTGGTAAAGCCTTCGTCGCGGCCGTTGGCAATCGCGCGGCCGGAAGCCGCCCACGGGAATACCGATTTGGTAATCTTGATGCCGTCGCGTTTTGCAATTTCTTCGGTAACGCCCACCCAAGCCACTTCAGGGTCGGTGTAGGCCACGCCCGGAATCACGCGGGCATCGAAGTAGGCTTTGTGGCCGGCGCAGTTTTCGGCGGCAACATGGCCTTCGTGTACGGCTTTGTGCGCCAGCATGGGCTGGCCAACCACGTCGCCGATGGCGTAGATGTGCGGCACGTTGGTGCGCATCTGTTTGTCCACTTCAATGAAACCACGTTCGGTAACGGCCACACCGGCTTTTTCCGCGCCGCACAGTTTGCCGTTGGGCGCACGGCCTGCGGCCACCAGCACCAAATCGTAACGCTGAGGCTCTTTCGGGGCTTTTTCGCCCTCGAAGCTCACATAAATGCCGTCTTCTTTGGCTTCAACCGCGACGGTTTTGGTGTTGGTCATGATGTTGTCGAAACGGTGTTCGTTCATCTTCTGCCACACTTTGACCAAATCGCGGTCTGCGCCCTGCATCAGGCCGTCCATCATTTCGACCACATCGAGGCGTGCGCCCAGCGTGCTGTACACCGTGCCCATTTCAAGGCCGATGATGCCGCCGCCGATCATCAGCATTTTCTGCGGTACTTGGCGCAATTCGAGCGCGCCGGTGGAATCGACAATGCGCGGATCTTGCGGGATAAACGGCAGGTTCACCACGCGGCTGCCCACGGCGATGATGGCGTTTTTGAACGCGATGGTTTTTTTCGCGCCGGTTTCGGTGATTTCGCCGTCGTATTTGGCCGCTTCGGTCAGTTTCACTTCGATGTGGTTCGCGCCGACAAATTCGCCTTTGCCCTGAATCACATCCACTTTGCGGCCTTTGGCCATGCCTGCCAAACCGCCGGTCAGACGGGCGACCACTTTTTCTTTATAGCCGCGCAACTCGTCGATATTGATTTCAGGCTCGGGGTATTTGATGCCGTTGGCGGCGAGGTGTTTCACTTCGTCGATGACCGCCGCATTGTGCAGCAGTGCTTTGGACGGGATACAGCCCACGTTCAGGCACACGCCGCCGAGGGTTTTGTACTGCTCGACGATGGCGACTTTCAAGCCTTCGTCGGCTGCGGCAAACGCGGCGGAATATCCGCCCGGGCCGCCGCCCAATACCACCACGTCGTATTCCGCGTCGGCTGTGCCTGCAAACGCGGCAGCCTGCGGCGCGGGGGCGGCGGCTTTGGGGGCTTCGGCCTGCGCTGCGGGCGCGGGTGCAACTTCGGCTTTGGGGGCTTCGGCCGCACCGGCCGCTTCAATCACGGCAATCAGGCCGCCTTCGGAGATTTTGTCGCCGACTTTGACTTTCACTTCTTTCACCACGCCTGCGGCTTCGGCAGGCACGTCCATCGTGGCTTTGTCGGTTTCCAAAGTAATCAGGGTGTCGTCAACGGCAATCGTGTCGCCGGCTTTGATTTCCACGGCAATGATGTCTACGTTTTCATGTCCGCCGATGTCGGGGACTTTTAATTCGATTAAACTCATTTCAAACCTTTCGCGGGCAGGCCGGTGTTTTCAGACGGCCTGCCGAATTCGATATTAAAAACTGGTTATGAAGGCAAATAATCCCAACACGATGCCTGGCGCGTTGGCGATGGCCACCGGCAGGTCGCGCGGTTTTTTGAATAATCCGTAAGCTACCCACAACGTACAGTTTATCGCCGCAGCCAAAGGTTGCCATGGCGAGCCTTTGTGTCCGGCCAGGTTGGCCTGAATCTGCGGGATGTAGGCCACATACATACACACGGCGGTGATGGTGGCGACAACAGACAGGATGCGGATCTGTTTTTCGTTCATTGATATCTCGATTTTAAAAGGAGGAAGGCCGTCTGAAACCGCCGGATTCGCGTTTTCAGACGGCCTTTTGCATCAAGAACCGTCCGAAATGCTTACAGCGTGATGCGGCGGAAATCTTTCAGCAGATTGGCCAAGAACACGGTGAAGCGCATACCGGCCGCGCCGTCGATGACGCGGTGGTCGAAGGACAGCGACAGCGGGCACATCAGGCGCGGCTCGAATGATGCGCCGTTCCATACCGGCTTCATCTGCGATTTGCACACGCCCAAAATGGCCACTTCGGGGGCGTTCACAATCGGGGTGAAGCCGGTGCCGCCGATGCCGCCGAGGCTGGAAATGGTGAAGCACGCACCCTGCATTTCCTGCGGTTTGAGCTTGCCTTCGCGGGCTTTTTTGCTCAACTCGGTCAGCTCTTGGCTGATTTGTTTCAAGCCTTTTTGGTCCACGTCTTTAATCACGGGCACAACCAGGCCGTTGGGGGTGTCGGCGGCGAAGCCGATATGGAAGTATTTTTTCAATACCAGATTGTCGCCGTCGAGCGATGCGTTGAAATCGGGGAAGGCTTTGAGGGCGGAGACGCTGGCTTTGATGATGAAGGCCAGCGGCGAGAGTTTCACGCCTTCGCGCTCCCATTCTTTGTTGAGCTGTTTGCGGAATTCTTCCAGCTCGGTCATGTCGGCGTCTTCGTGGACGGTAACGTGCGGGATCACCACCCAGTTGCGCGAGAGGTTTTGGCCGGAAATTTTCTTAATGCGCGACAACTCTTTGACTTCGATTTCGCCGAATTTGGCGAAATCGACTTTCGGCCAGGGCAGCAGGTCGAGGCCGCCGCCGAGGGATGCGCCTGCGGCGGCGGGTTTGCCCGCGCCGCCCTGCATGGCGGCTTTGACGAAGGATTTGATGTCGTCTTTGGTGATGCGGCCTTTGTTGCCGCTGCCTTTGACGAGGCTGAGATCCACGCCCAGTTCGCGGGCGAGTTTGCGGGCGGAGGGGCCGGCGTGGGCTTTGGCGAAACCGGCTTCGTTGACGGGGGTGCTGCCGAAGGCGGCAACGGGCGCAGCGGCCGCTACGGGGGCTGCGGCGGGCGCGGGGGCAGCCTGAACGGGTGCGGCCGGTGCGGGAGCAGGTGCTGCTGCGGCCGGTGCGGGTGCGGCGGCTGCGCCGGTGGTTTCGACTTCGATAATGGCGGTGCCTTCGGATACTTTGTCGCCCACTTTCAGGTAAACGGTTTTGACGACACCGGCGGCGGTGCAGGGCACGTCCATGGTGGCTTTGTCGGTTTCCAGGGTGATCAGGGTCTGGTCTTCGGCCACGGTGTCGCCGACTTTGATTTCGACGGCGATGACATCCACGTCGGTATGGCCGCCGATGTCGGGTACGACAACCTGCACGGTTGCGCCGCCTGCGGGGGCGGGGGCAGCCTGAACGGGGGCGGCGGGCTGTTCGGCCGGAGCGGCTGCGGCAGGCGCGGGGGCGGCTGCGGCGGCTGCGCCGGTTTCGACGGTGAGGATGACGCCGCCTTCGGAGATTTTGTCGCCGACTTTGACGCGCACTTCTTTGACGACGCCGGCATCGGTGGCGGGCACGTCCATGGTGGCTTTGTCGGTTTCGAGGGTGATCAGGGTGTCGTCCACGGCGATGGTGTCGCCGGCTTTGACTTCTACGGCGATGATGTCCACGTTTTCGTGGCCGCCGATGTCGGGGACTTTGATTTCTACAATGCTCATGATTTTCCTTAGTTTATTCGTTAGGGAAAGGGTTTCAGGCTGCTTTGGAGGCCGTCTGAAAGCCTTTCGGAGGCAGCCTGAAAACGGTAAAGCGGGTTTTCAGACTGCCTTGTCTGCCACGGATCAGCGTTTCCAGCTGGGGGCGACGTCGGCTTGGATGCCGTATTTTTCGATGGCCTGCTGGACGGTTTTTTTGTCGATTTTGCCCTGGTCGGCCAGTGCACTGAGGGCGGTTACGGCGACGTGGTAGCGGTCGACTTCAAAGAAGGAGCGCAGGTTGGCGCGGCTGTCGGAGCGGCCGAATCCGTCGGTGCCGAGGACGTGGTAGTCGTTGGGGATGTAGGCACGGATGCGGTCGGCGAAGCTGCGGATGTAGTCGGTGGCGGCGACTACGGGGCCTTCGTGGCCTTGAAGCTGGGCGGTTACGAAGGGGGTTTTGCGCTCGCCCAGCGGGTGCAGGCGGTTGTAGCGTTCGGCTTCGATGGCGTCGCGGTGCAGCAGGTTGAAGGAGGGGCAGGACCAAATGTCGGCTTCGATGCCGAAGTCGTTTTTCAGCAGGTCGGCGGCGTGGATGACTTCCCGTAAGATGGTGCCGGAACCCATGAGCTGTACGCGTTTGTCGCCTTTGCCGCCTTCGCGCAGCAGGTACATGCCTTTGAGGATCTGTTCTTCGATGCCTTCGCGCTGCGGCAGGGCGGGATGGGTGTAGTTTTCGTTCATCAGGGTGATGTAGAAGAAGACGTCTTCGTTATCGACGTACATTCTCTGCAAGCCGCTGTGGACGATTACGGCCACTTCGTAGGAGAAGGTGGGGTCGTAGGACACGCAGTTGGGGATGATGTCGGCCTGTACCTGGCTGTGGCCGTCTTCGTGCTGCAAGCCTTCGCCGTTGAGGGTAGTGCGGCCGGCGGTGCCGCCCAGGAGGAAGCCGCGCGCGTGCATGTCGCCCGCCGCCCAGGCCAAGTCGCCGACGCGCTGGAAGCCGAACATGGAGTAGTAGATGTAGAACGGGATCATGGCGAAGCGGTTGTTGGCGTAGCTGCTGGCTGCGGCAATCCAGTCGGCCATCGCGCCGGGTTCGTTGATGCCTTCCTGCAAAATCTGGCCGTCCACGCTCTCTTTGTAGAACATGAGCTGGTCTTTGTCCTGCGGGGTGTACTGCTGGCCTTTGGGGTTCCAGATGCCGTATTGGCGGAACATGCCCTCCATGCCGAAGGTGCGGCTTTCGTCGGGGACGATGGGGACGATGCGGCGACCGATTTGTTTGTCTTTGAGCAGGGTGGCGAGGATGCGCACGAAAGCCATGGTGGTGGAGAATTCGCGCTCGCCGCTGGATTGGAGCTGGGCGTCGAAGTCGCCCAGGGCGGGGATGGGCAGGGCTTCGGTGTTGGGGTTGCGCTGGGGCAGGTAGCCGCCGAGGCTGCTGCGGCGTTCGCGCAGGTACTGCATTTCGGGGCTGTCTTCGGGGAAGCGGAAGTAGGGCAGATCGCCGCTTTCAATTTGCTCGTCGCTTACGTCGATGCCGAAGCGGTCGCGGAACTGTTTGAGCGAGGCTTTGTCCATTTTTTTCGCCTGGTGGGCGATGTTCTGGCCTTCGCCGGACGCGCCCATGCCGTAGCCTTTGATGGTTTTGGCGAGGATAACGGTGGGGCGGCCGTCGGGATGGTTCACGGCTTCATAGTAGGCGGCATAGACTTTGTGCGGGTCGTGGCCACCACGGTTCAGCGCCCAGATTTCGTCGTCGGACATGTCGGCAACGAGGGCTTTGAGTTCGGGGGTGTTGAAGAAGTGCTCGCGCACATACGCGCCGTCTTTGGATTTGAAGGTCTGGTAGTCGCCGTCGAGACATTCTTCCATGCGCTGTTTGAGGGCGTTGTTGGTGTCGCGGGCGAGCAGGCCGTCCCAGCGGCTGCCCCAGATAACTTTCAGCACGTTCCAGCCCGCGCCACGGAAGTTGCCTTCCAGTTCTTGGATGATTTTGCCGTTGCCGCGCACCGGGCCGTCGAGGCGTTGCAGGTTGCAGTTGATGACGAAAATCAGGTTATCCAAGCCTTCGCGGGCGGCCAGCGCGATCGCGCCCTGGCTTTCGGGCTCGTCCATTTCACCGTCGCCGCAGAAACACCACACTTTGCGGCCTTTGGTTTTGGCCAGGCCGCGCGATTCCAGATATTTTAGGAAACGCGCCTGATAAATCGCCATCAAAGGGCCCAGACCCATCGATACGGTGGGGAACTGCCAGAAGTCGGGCAACAGGTGCGGGTGCGGGTAGGAGGGCAGACCTTTGCCGGCGGCCTCTTGGCGGAAGTTGTCGAGCTGTTCGTCGGTGAGGCGGCCTTCAACGTAGGCGCGGGCGTAGAAGCCGGGCGCGGAGTGGCCTTGAATGTAGATCAAATCGCCTTCTTCACCGGCCGCTTCGTTTTTGGCGCGCCAGAAGTGGTTGAAGCCCACGTCGTACAGGGTGGCGGCAGACTGGAAGGAGGCGATGTGGCCGCCCAGTTCCAGATTTTTCTTGCCTGCGCGCAGCACCATCGCCGCCGCGTTCCAGCGGATGATGGAGCGGATGCGGTGTTCGAGCTCGTGGTTGCCGGGCGATTTCTGCTCTTTGCCGGCGGGAATGGTGTTCAGATAGGCGGTCGTCGCATCAAACGGCAGGTGTACCCCGCGCCGGCGGGTGTATTTCACCAGGTTTTCCAATAGGAAATGCGCCCGTTCCGAGCCTTCGTTTTCCAGCACGGAACTGAGCGCATCCAGCCATTCTTGGGTTTCGATCGGGTCGATGTCGTTGGGTTTGTTGGACATGGATTATTCCTTCTATATTTGAGAGTTACGGAACACGGCGGAGCCGCCCTTGTGATGCAGCGGGGCAGGCCGTCTGAAAAAAGAGAAAACGGCCTGCGCCCGTGTGTCGGTTCTCCGACTGCCTGCCGCGCGTTTGCGGCGGTTGGGCAGGCGGGATTGATTGGTGCAAAATGCTATCAGTTATCGGCGGGGATTGCAAATCCGGCGGCGGGTTTGTTTGTGCGGAATCAAAAAACACGCGCGGGCAAAACGGGCGGTTTTTCGTTTGTGAACGCGCAAGGGACGGGATTGGCGGGATTCGGTTTCGGAAAGGCTGCAAAACGATGAAAAACGAAAACGCGGCGGGCGTAGCGGGAACGGTTTTCAGACGGCCTGAGGCAGGTTAAAAAGGGTAAAGACGGACGACTCGGGCGCGGCGGCGGGCAATCAGTATGCGCCGCCGTTTTTGCCGTTGTCGTTGTCTTCGCCGCGCCGCCGTTTGAGCAGGATGCGCACTGCGCCGTCGTTGTTCTTGTGCGGTTCGGCGTAGGCCAGCACTTCGGGGTGGAGCATCAGCCAGCGGCGGACGAGGTTTTTCAGTTTGGGTTGGTAGCCGGCCGAGCCCAAGCCGCTGCCGTGGATGATTTCGCCGCACACGCCGCGTTTTTGCACGAAGGCGATGAATTCGTTGAGCACCTGCTGGGCTTCTTCTTGGGTGTAGCCGTGCAGGTCGACGTCGGCGGCGACGGTGTAGTAGCCGCTTTGCAGGCGTTTGATGTCGGCTTGGCCGCGTCCGTTTTTGCTGAATTGGGCGGGGATGTCGAGCCATTGGCCGTCGCCGACGTAGAAGTTGCCCTCGCCGTTGTCGGCGGCTGTGTCTTTGGGGCGGGGTTTGATGGGGGCGGTGTCGCGCTCGGGTTCGCGGCGGTTGGTGTTTTTCAGCGGGGTTACGTCGGCCATGAGGGCGGCGAAATCGGGTTCTTCGGCCTGTTTTCGGGCGGCGGCGCGGCGTTGTTGTTCTGCGGCTTCGCTTTGTTTTTTCGCCTGTTTGCCGAGGGCTTGGAGGGTGTCTTGGAAGCTGTTTTTCGGGTTCATGGTTTTCTGCTGCGGGTGGGAACGGTTGAGGCCGTCTGAAAAGCTGTAAAACCGGCGTTCAGACGGCCTCAAACTGCTGGTTCAGACGGCCTTTTTCAAACGGCCTCAGTGGCGTTTGGGGTCGTCGGGGCGCAGTTCGGCGGCGAGGCGGTCGAGGATGCCGTTGACGAATTTGTGGCTGTCGGTGCCGCCGTAGGTTTTGGTTACTTCGATGGCTTCGTTGATGATGACGGGGTAGGGGGTTTCGGGCATGGCGGCCAGTTCGTGGCAGGCCATGAGGAGGATGGCGCGTTCGACGGGGTTGATGTCTTTTTCGTCGCGGTCGAGCAGGGGGCGGATGCGCTGCATGTATTCGCCGCCGTTGTCGTGCGCGCCGAAGAAGAGAGCGGTGAAGAGTTCGCCGTCGGCGCGGGGGTAGTCGGAGGCTTCGCGGATGTTTTGCGCCACTTGGACGGCGGACGCGCCGTTGAGGGCGCATTGGTAGAGTGCCTGCACGGCGAATTCGCGGGCGCGGCGGCGGGGGCTGGTTTTCATGGGTTTCCTTTGTTCGGGGTCGGCGGCGGGCTGCGTTTTTCAGACGGCCTGTACGGCGGCGGGGCGGGGCGGTTGTGCCGGTCAGTCGTCCTGTTCGCCGAGCAGGAGGTTGACGAGGTTGCCGCATTCGACGGCGGCTATGGCGGCTTCCCGGGCTTTTTCGATGATGCGCGCGTGCGCCTGTTCGTCGTTTTCGGTGGTGAGCACGGCGTTGGCGATCGGGATGCTGTAATCGAGGACGGTGCGGGTGATGCCGGAGGCCGATTCGTTGGACACGAGTTCGAAGTGGTAGGTTTCGCCCCGGATGACGCAGCCGATGGCGATGAGGGCGTCAAACTGCTGGGTGCCGGCCATGGATTGCAGCACCAGCGGGATTTCCAGCGCGCCGGGGACGGTGGCGGCGGTGATGTTTTCGTCTTTCACGCCCAATTCGTGCAGCTTGGCGGCGGCGGCTTCGAGCATGGCGGAGCCGACTTCGTTGGTGAAACGGGCTTGGACGATGCCGATGCGCAGGTGGGTGCCGTCGAGGTTTCGGGGGATGGTGTTCATGAGGTTTCCTTTTTTGTTTGCCATTGGGGCGGACGGGGGTTTGAGGCCGTCTGAAAAGAATATCCGGCGCGTTCGAAAGCCTGTTTCGGCTTTTCCGAAGCTGTGCTTTCAGACGGCCTGTTGCGTTGGGGGCGCGATTTTACACGAAAAATTCAGTGCGCCCCGCTTTTGGACGAGCCCAGGTAGATGGCCAGCAGGGTGAGTGCTGCGCCGCACCACTGCACGGTGGTAATCGGTTTGCCCAGCAGCAGGCAGTCGATGGCCAGCGCGGCCACGGGTTCGCTCAGCAGCAGCAGGCCGGTGAGCGAGAGCGAGAGCAGGGGGATGGCGTAGGCGATCAGCCCCCAGGCGAAACACTGCATCACGATGCCGTACACCAGTATCAGCGCGATGTCGCGGGGCGTGGCGGGGAAAAAACGCTGCGCGTCGGCTAGGAGGGCGGGGGCGGAGAGGGCGAGCACGCCGCCCGCGCTCACCAGAAACATCAGCGGAAACAGGGCGGTGGGTTCGGCCTGGTGGGTTTTTCGCACGCAGGCCATCGACAAGGCCAGCATCGCGCCCGAGGCGATGCCGCTGGCAAAGCCCCAGGCCGCGCCGGCGTTGCGGCCGAACTCGGGCGCGGCAATCATCGCCACGCCGGCGGCGGCGAGAAACAGATTGGCCGTTTGCAGGCGCGAGAGTTTCTCGCCGAAAAAGAAAAAGCCGGCGGCGGCGAGAAAGAAGATTTGCAGGCTGTTGAGCAGGGTGGAAATACCCGGGCCGACGGCGCGTATGCTTTCGTGCCACAGCGCGAGATCGAAGCCCAGAGCCGCGCCCGAGAGCAGGGCGTAGCGCACGGCGGCGCGGCTTTGCGGCAGGCGTTGGCCGAAACGGCGCATCAGCAGCAAGAACACCGCCCCCGCCACCAAAAGCCGCCACCACGCGGCGGCATAGCTGCCCACGGGCACGAATTTGACAATCAGGCTGCCCAGCCCGAACACCACGCAGCCGAGCACCAAAAGCGGCGCGGCGTATTTTTGCGGTTTTGCAGACATATTGCGTTTTTCTTATTGGAGATTGCATTGGCGGCGAATTATAAAGCGTTTTTCTGTTTTTCAGACGGCCTCACATCGTTTACAATGCCGCCTTTTTTCGCAACGGACACCCCGCCATGCTGGCAGTTATCGGAGGCAGCGGCCTTACCCACATCCCCGAACTCGAAATCACCGGACGGCGCATCGTGCGCACGCCCTACGGCCTGCCCTCCGCCCCGCTGCTCTTCGGACGCGTGTCCGGCCGCGAAATCCTCTTCCTCGCCCGCCACGGCCTCAACCACAGCCTCGCCCCGCACGAAATCAACTACCACGCCAACATTTGGGCGTTGCGCGAAGCCGGCGCAGAAGAAATCGTCGCCGTGTCCGCCGCCGTCTCGCTGGATGACACCCTGCCCGCTGGCGCGCTGGTACTGCCGCACGACTTAATCGACTATACCTGCGGCCGCGCCGCCACCTTCTTCGAGCGCGACGGCCGCGAAGTGGTGCGCACCGACTTCACCGAACCCTACGACCCCCGCCTGCGCCAAGCCCTGCTCGACCACGCCGCCGAACGCGCCGCCCCCCTCCTGCCGCACGCCGTTTACGCCTGCATCCAAGGCCCGCGCAGCCCAACCCGCACCGAAGCCCGCCGCCTGCGCCAAGACGGCGCAGACATCTACGGCATGACCGGCATGCCCGAAGCCGTCCTCGCCCGCGAAGCCCGCCTGCCCTACGCCTGCCTGTGCGGCATCGTTGCCGCCGCCTGCGACCCCGACCCACAACAGCGCGAACGCCATTCGCGCGACACCATCGCCCAAATCCGCCGCCTGCTGGCAGACTGGCCGCACGCATGAACACGTCCGCCGCAACGCAGCCGCCGCAACAGAGGCCGTCTGAAAACGCCGTCGCCTGGATATTCGGCCAACCCGTAACCGACGTCCCCCAAGACCTCTTTATCCCCCCCGACGCCCTGCACGTCATCCTCGGCAGCTTCCAAGGCCCGCTCGATCTGCTGCTCTACCTCATCCGCAAGCAAAACATCGACGTGCTCGACATCCCCATGCTGCGCATCACCCAGCAATACCTGCACTACATCGCCGGCATCCAAGCGCAGCAGTTCGACCTTGCCGCCGAATACCTCCTCATGGCCGCCGTCCTTATCGAAATCAAATCCCGCCTCCTCCTGCCACGGCAGCCCAACCCCGAAGAAGAGGCCGAAGAAGACCCCCGCGCCGAACTTGTCCGCCGCCTCCTGGCCTACGAACAAATGAAACGCGCCGCGCAAAACCTCGACGCACTCCCCCGCGCCGGCCGCGACTTCGCCTGGGTGTACCTCTCCCTCGAAATTGCCGTCCAAACCCGCCTGCCCGAAGTGCACACCGCCGACCTCACCCAAGCCTGGCTCGCCATCCTCTCCCGCGCCAGCCACAACAAAAGCCACCAAGTCGCGCGCGAAGCCCTCTCCGTACGCGCCCAAATGGCCGACATCCTGCGCCGCCTCGCCGCCGCCCCCTGCCGCTTCACCCGGCTCCTGCGCCCCGAACGAGGCGCGGCCTACCTCGTCGTCAACTTCATCGCCCTGCTCGAACTGGCCAAAGAAGGACTCGTCCTCATCCGCCAAACCCACCCCGGCGGCGACATCGAAATCGCCCTGCACGAAGGCACGGAACACCAAAACCCACATTTTCAGACGGCCTCCGATACCGCAGAGGCCGTCTGAAAACCCAAACCCAACCCGAACAAAGGCCGAACATGAACACCCTCCCATACCAGCCCGAAATTGCCGCCCGCATGCTCGCAGGCGGCGAAGCAAACGACACCATCCGCCCCGACGCCCGCTTCATCCAAACCGCCAACGGCCACTGGATCGCCTGGCACGACCCCGACACCCCCGCCGCCGTCCTCCCCCCCGACACTCCCGCCGGCGAACCCTGCTTCTGGGTAGAAGGTGCGGAAGATTTGGCCGAACTCGTACACATGGCCGAAAACGGCGACTTCGACCACCTCGACGACGCAGACGACGGCACAGAACCCCCGCCCCACACCTGCACCTGCGGCTGCGCCCACGACTGAACCAAAACCACGCGCGGCATCACAAACAGGCCGTCTGAAAACGCAGTTTCGGCGCAGCCAAAACCCGTTTTCAGACGGCCTGTTTTCCCATTCGGCCCATGCCGAACCTGTTGTAGGTGTGTCGCCCCAAGGCGACGCACGCGGTCTGCGCCGCATAACGGATCCGTGCCTTTCCCTCAAAGCCCAAACCGCGTGCGCATCTTGCGCCACACACCCTACCCAACGGCAGAGGCCGTCTGAAAAGCGCGGCGGGATGTTTAAGCGGGTTGCAAGCCGTTTTTCACCCGTTTGTAACAGGTAAACGCCAGCGCGGCGCAGGCCGCCCACATCAGCCAGTAAAACGCCGGATGGAAGCCGCCGAACGCGGCGTACCACACCGCCAGCGCGCCGGTGAAGAAGGCGCGGTCGCTTTTGCCGAAAGGGCCGTCGTAACGCCGCCCGTTGCCGTGCACCTGCCCGAGCACGCCGCAGAATTCGGTCATTGCCGCAAGCCAGACGAACAGGGCGGTTTGCAGGCCGCCGAAGGGGGCGATGAAGGCGAAGGGCAGGTAGAGCGCGGCGTCGGCCAGCACGTCGGTGGTTTCGTTCAGATAGCCGCCCAGCGCGGATTTCTGGCCGAACTCGCGCGCCAGCATGCCGTCGGCGGCGTTCAGTGCCATGCGCACGAACAGCCACACGGGCAGCAGCCAGAACAGCGGCGCAATCCGTGCGAGCACGGTGAGGAACAGCCCCAGTAGCAGCGAGACGGCGCAGGCGGCCAGCGTTACCTGGTTGGCGGTAACGCCGTTTTCGTACAGGCGGCGCACCAGCGGGCGCAGCAGGTTTTGGAATTTGGGTTTGAGGGCGTAAATGCTCATGATGAGGCCGTCTGAAAACAGGTTGGAGAAGGCGCGATTATAGCCAAACGCCGGGTTTAAACAGTAAACGTCGGGCATGAATGCCCGGCCTGCCCATTTTTCAGACGGCCTCTCCGCATATGGTATCAGCCCCCGTAGGTTGGGTCGCGACCCAACGAAACAGCCGCCAATGTTGGGGCAAGACCCAATATGCCTGCTGCGGGCGGAGACGGCAAGGAAAAGGCCGTCTGAAAAACCGTTTGCACGCTTTTCAGACGGCCTCTTGCCACAGGGGCTCGTGCGGCACAGTTCGCCCGCGCCGCCGGTTTGCCATACAATCCGCCGTTTCCGCCCCGCCCAACCGTCATGTCCAAAACCCGCCGCCTGCTCGCCCTGTTAGACCTGCTCCGCCGCCAACGCCGCCCGCTTGCTGCCGAAACGCTGGCGGCGCGGCTGGGGGTCAGCACGCGCACGGTGTACCGCGACATCGCCGATTTGGTCGCACAGGGCGCGGACATACGCGGCGAAGCGGGCGTGGGCTTTGTTTTAAAACACGATTTCGGCCTGCCGCCCCTGATGTTTACCGAAGCCGAAATCGAAGCACTGGTGTTCGGCATGCGCTGGGCGGCGGCGCGTGCCGATGATGAAACCGCGCAAAACGCCCGCGCCGTGCTGGCGAAAATCCGCGCCGTGCTGCCCGAAAAACTGCGCGAAAGCGCAAACGCGCAATCGTTTTACCCGCTCGCCGCGCACGCTTGCCCCGCCGCCGAACAGCCCGCGCTGCAACAAATCCGCACCGCCATGCGCGGCAACCGCACGCTCGTTTTCGACTACACCGACGCGCAAAACCGCCGTAGCCGCCGCCAAGTCTGCCCACTGGCGGTAGGCTGGTTCGACGATGCCCGCGTGCTCGCCGCATGGTGCACGCTGCGCGGAGACTTCCGCCACTTCCGCGCCGAGCGCATGGAAAACATCACGGTCGGCGAAGCGTTTTCCACACCGCGCACCGTGCTGCTGCGCCAATGGCAGCGGCGCGAAGAGATTGATTTGTCGGCGTTTGAGATTTGAAGGCCGTCTGAAAGGCCGTAGGTCGGGCATTTATGCCCGACAAATCCCGACAACAAAAAACGTCGGGCATGAATGCCCGACCTGCTGCACTCACTGCCGTCATTCCCGCGCAGGCGGGAATCTTGGCGGAATTTGGGCAACAGTTTGTTTTTTTTTTTACATATTGCCGCGCACCAAACAAGATTCCCGCCTGCGCGGGAATGACGGCGTAAAGGTGGCAAACGCCGTCTGAAACCCGTAGGTCGGATACTCGTATCCGACATTTTTCCCGCAAGGGAAAACCCCCGCGCCCGAGCCTGATCGTCGGATTCGAGAATCCGACCTGCGGCCTGCGGGGGAGGGGATAGAGGCGGCAACCGTTTCAGACGACCTTTCAGGCAGCCTGAAACCCTGCTGACAAAACCTGACACAGCCTCCGTGTATCATCACGTTTTCCCCCAACCAACGAAAGGCAACACCATGAAAAACCTCACCCTCTACACCTACCCCAAATCGCGCGGCATAAGCGTGGTATGGATGCTCAAAGAATGCGGCGCAACGTTTGACACCGTGCTGCTGTCCTACGGCGACACCACCCAATCCCCCGACCACCTCGCCGTAAAATCCGCCGACTATCTCGCCGTGAACCCGATGGGCAAAGTGCCTGCGCTCAAAGCAGACGACACCGTCATCACCGAAGCCGCCGCCATCGTTACCTTTCTTGCCGAGCAGTTTCCCGAGCGCGGCTTGATTCCCGCCGCAGGCAGCTTGGCGCGGGGCGAATACTACCGCTGGCTCTGCTTCGCCATCAATTTGGAATACGCCGCATTTGACCGCCGCGATCAAACCACCAGCGATGCCGAACGGCACAAACGCATCGGCTACGGCGACTGCGACACCGCCTTCGGTGTGTTGCGCGACCATTTGGCGCGGCACGACTTTATCGTCGGCAAGCAATTTTCCGCGCTGGATATCTACTACACCATGTTGCTGGTGCAGTTCACTCGCGTGATGCCCGTGGAAGGCATCGCCTGTGACGTGTTTGATGCCTACATCGCCCGCCACACCGCCCGCGCCGCCTTTGGCGAAACCATGGCTTGGGTGGAAGCGGAAATGGCGAAGATGGGCTAAGGGTCAAAGCCGTAAAAGGCCGTCTGAAAAGCAGTTTTCAGACGGCCTTTCACATTGAACGGCGCAGCGTTTTTCCGTACAATCCGCGCCTTTCCAACACCCGTCAGGCCGTCTGAAAAAACGGCCTGATATTTTTGATTTTCAAGAAACCATGTCCCAAGAAATTCTCGATCAGGTGCGCCGCCGCCGCACATTCGCCATCATCTCCCACCCCGACGCGGGTAAAACCACGCTCACAGAAAAACTCTTGCTGTTTTCGGGTGCAATCCAAAGCGCGGGCACCGTCAAAGGCAAAAAAACCGGCAAATTCGCCACCTCCGACTGGATGGAAATCGAGAAGCAGCGCGGCATTTCGGTGGCATCCAGCGTGATGCAGTTCGACTACAAAGACCACACGGTCAACCTTTTGGACACCCCGGGCCACCAAGACTTCTCGGAAGACACCTACCGCGTGCTCACCGCCGTGGACAGCGCGTTAATGGTGATCGACGCGGCCAAAGGCGTGGAAGCGCAAACCATCAAGCTCTTAAACGTCTGCCGCCTGCGCAACACGCCCATCGTTACCTTTATGAACAAATACGACCGCGAGGTGCGCGATTCGCTCGAGCTTTTGGACGAAGTGGAAAACATTCTGCAAATCCGCTGCGCGCCGGTAACGTGGCCGATCGGCATGGGCAAAAATTTCAAGGGCGTGTACCACATTCTCAACGATGAAATTTATCTGTTTGAAGCGGGCGGCGAACGGCTGCCGCACGAGTTCGACATCATCAAGGGCATAGACAATCCCGAGTTGGAAAAGCGTTTCCCGCTGGAAATCCAACAACTGCGCGACGAAATCGAGTTGGTTCAGGCTGCCTCCAACGAGTTTGATTTAGAAGCATTTTTGGCGGGCGAACTCACCCCCGTATTTTTCGGCTCGGCGATTAACAATTTCGGCATTCAGGAAATTTTAAACTCGCTGATTGACTGGGCGCCCGCACCGCAGCCGCGCGATGCCACCGTGCGCCAAGTTGCGCCCGATGAAGAAAAATTCTCGGGCTTCGTGTTCAAAATCCAAGCCAATATGGACCCGAAACACCGCGACCGCATCGCCTTTTTGCGCGTGTGTTCGGGCAAGTTTGAGCGCGGCATGAAGATGAAACACCTGCGCATCAACCGCGAAATCGCCGCCAGCAGCGTGGTTACCTTTATGTCGCACGACCGCGAGCTGGTGGAAGAAGCCTTTGCCGGCGACATCATCGGCATCCCCAACCACGGCAATATCCAAATCGGCGACAGCTTTTCCGAAGGCGAAGCGCTGGCGTTTACCGGCATTCCATTTTTCGCGCCCGAGCTGTTCCGCAGCGTGCGCATTAAAAACCCGCTGAAAATCAAGCAACTGCAAAAAGGCTTGCAGCAGCTTGGCGAAGAAGGCGCGGTGCAGGTGTTCAAGCCGATGAGCGGCGCGGATTTGATTTTGGGCGCGGTGGGCGTGTTGCAGTTTGAAGTGGTAACGTCGCGCCTGGCCAACGAATACAGCGTGGAAGCGGTGTTTGACAGCGCGTCGATTTGGTCGGCGCGTTGGGTGTCGTGCGACGACAAGAAAAAGCTGGCGGAGTTTGAAAAGGCGAACGCGGGCAATCTGGCGATTGATGCAGGCGGCAACCTCGCCTACCTCGCGCCCAACCGCGTGAATCTGAACCTCACGCAGGAACGCTGGCCGGATATTGTGTTCCACGAAACGCGCGAGCATTCGGTGAAGCTGTAAGCACCGTGCAAACAAAGAGGCCGTCTGAAAAAACGTTTTTCAGACGGCCTCTTTGTTTGGCAGTCAGAAACCTTTGCCAAACCAGGAACCACGAAACACGCCGTCATTCCCGCGCAGGCGGGAATGACGACATTTTTTGATTTGCAGGCTGCTATCGGGGTTTTGCAAAGGTTTCAGTCAGTCAAACAATACCGCGCCGATGCGTGCCAATACGTCGTCCAACACGTAATCGGGCACGGTTTCTTTGAATGTGGCGCGGCGGATTTTCCAATCCAACGATTTGAGTTGGTGGCAGTGGACATTGCCTTGTGTATGCGTGCCTGCGCCCGAGAGTGTGGAAATCATGCCGCTGCTTCTGGCCTGCGCCGCGCCGCCCTGTGAAATCGGGCAGGCGAAGACCAATCCCGCCGCGCGGTTAAACGCTTTTGGCGACAGAGCCAGCGCGTAATGCCCGCCCTTCATTTCACTGCCGGTGGCGGGGTCGAAAGAGAGATGGAAAATATCGCCTTTTTCCGGAATATACATCAGCGCGCCTCCGCGCCGGCGTCGGCCATTTCTTCCCATCCTGCCTCGCGCGGCGGCTCCTGCTGCATTTGCGCCAAAAGTTCGGCCAGGCGGTAGCGCGGGCGTTTGACGGCTCTGACCACCAGCTCGTTGTCGCGGATTTCGGTTTCTAATGTGTCGCCGATTTTCATGTCTAATTGTTTCAATATTTCGGCAGGCAGGCGCACGGCCGCGCTGTTGCCCCATTTTTGCAGTTTCAACATGCTTGGTTCTCCGTTAATTTGTCGATACATTGTAGAAACGCGCGGTGTCGCCGTCAATGATAAAAGGCCGTCTGAAAAAACGTTTTTCAGACGGCCTCTGTCCTATTTCGCCAACGCGTCCAGCAGTTTGCCGTGTATGCCGCCGAAACCGCCGTTGCTCATCACCAAAATATGGTCGCCGCTTGCGGCGTTTTTCACGATTTCGGCCACGAAAGCATCAAAGTCTTTGCCCACATGCAGTTTGCCGCCCAGCGGGGCGAGGGCTTGGGCGACATCCCAGTCCACGCCGCCTGCGTAGCAGAACACTTGGTCGGCTTCGGCGAGGCTTTCGGGCAGGGCGGCTTTCATCGTGCCCAGTTTCATGGTGTTGGAACGCGGCTCGAGCACGGCCAAAATTCTTGCGCCGCCGACGCGCTGGCGCAGGCCGGCGATGGTGGTGGCGATGGCGGTGGGGTGGTGGGCGAAATCGTCGTAAACGGTGATGCCGCGCGCCCGGCCTTTGATTTCCATGCGGCGTTTGACGTTTTTAAACGCGCTCAGGGCTTCGCAGGCGGTTTTGACATCGACACCGGCATGGCGGGCGGCGGCAATCACGGCCAGCGCGTTCATGCGGTTGTGTTCGCCCATCAAATCCCACGCCACGCGCCCTGCTTTTTCGCCGCGCAAGAATACGTCAAACGCGCCTTGTGCGTCCGCTTCGCTCGCCTGCCAGCCCTCGCTTGTGCCGAAGGCTTCCACGGGTGTCCAGCAGCCTTTTTCCAGCGTGTCTTTCAAACTCTGCTCGCGGCCGTTGGCGGCGATGAGGCCGTCTGAAGGAATGGTGCGCACCAGATGGTGAAACTGGGTTTGGATGGCGGCCAAATCGGGGAAAATGTCGGCATGGTCGTATTCGAGATTGTTCAACACGGCCGTGCGCGGGCGGTAGTGGACGAATTTGGAGCGTTTGTCGAAAAAGGCGGTGTCGTATTCGTCGGCCTCGATCACGAAAAACGGCGATGTGGAGTCGGGGTCTTGCCGCGTTGCCTGCGGCAGTCGGGCGGACACGCTGAAATTCTGCGGCACGCCGCCGATGAGAAAACCGGGCGCAAGATTCGCGTATTCCAATACCCACGCGAGCATGGAGGCGGTGGTGGTTTTGCCGTGCGTGCCCGCTACGGCCAGCACCCAGTGTTTTTGCAACACGTTTTCCGCGAGCCACTGCGGGCCGGATGTGTAGGGCAGATTGCGGTTTAACACGGCTTCCACCACATCCATGCCGCGCTTGGCGACGTTGCCGATCACATACATATCGGCGGGATATTGGTCGAGTTGGGCGGCATCGAAGCCTTCGTGCACTTCGATGCACAAGTTTTCAAGCTGGGTGCTCATCGGCGGATACATTTTTGCGTCGCAGCCGCTGACTTTAAAACCCGCTTCTTTGGCAATCGCGGCCACGCCGCCCATAAATGTGCCGCCGATACCGATAATGTGGATGTGTTTCATGATGTGTTCCGAAAACAAAAAACAGCCGCGCATTATAAGCGAAACGGCCGCCGCGCCCGACCCTGCGGATATGGTATAGTCGGCCTTCCTTTTTTCAGACGGCCTCAGGAGCGGCAGCATGGTGAAAAAATCCAAAACCCAACACAAAATCAGCCTGAAAAAATACCTGAAAGAACTCAAAACCCTGCACGGCGAACTCGTCGCCCTGCAACGCTGGGTGCAGCAGGAGGGGCTGAAAGTGTGCATCATCTTCGAGGGACGCGACGGCGCGGGCAAAGGCGGCACCATCAAAGCCCTCACCGAGCGCGTCAGCCCGCGCGTGTTCCGCACCATCGCCCTGCCCACCCCCACCGAGCGCGAAAAAAGCCAAATCTACCTGCAACGCTACATCCCCCACCTGCCCGCCGCCGGCGAAGTGGTGATTTTCGACCGCAGCTGGTACAACCGTGCCGGCGTCGAGCGCGTGATGGGCTTCTGCACCGAAGAGGACACCCGCAAATTCCTCACCATCATGCCCTTTTTTGAAAAAGCCCTGATCGACAGCGGCATCATCCTGTTGAAATACTGGCTGGAAATCGACATGGAGGAACAGGAACGCCGCCTGAAAAACCGCATCGCCGACCCGCGCAAAGTGTGGAAACTCTCGCCGATGGACATCGAATCCTACCGCCGCTGGGACGACTACTCCCAAGCCCGCGACGACATGCTCGCCGCCACTGACACCTCCTGGTCGCCCTGGTTTGTGGCCGACAGCAACGACAAACGCACCGCCCGCCTCAACATCATCCGCCACATCCTCGCCCAAATCCCCTACCGCCACCTGCCCGTGCCCGAAGTGCACTTCCCCGCCCGCAAAAAAAACAAATCCTGCCGCGAAAGCAAAAACAGCCTGCGCATGGTGGCCGACCACTACGGCGCACCGCAGGGCCGTGGCGCGGACACAGACGGCGAAACGGCGCAAACGGCGCAAAAGGCCGTCTGAAAAACGAAAACCGCCTTTTCAGAAACGTCATCCCCGCGTTTATGCTCCGCAGGAGTACCGACGGGGACGGCCTCTACCACTAAGGTAGGGTGTGTGGCGCAGCCACGCACGCGGTCTCTCCGCCGCAACCGTCGCCCGCCAAGCAAACTAAGAGGCCGTCTGAAAACACCGACGAAACCCGCGCAACCGCTTTTTCAGACGGCCTCCGTCCTAAGGTAGGATGTACGGCGCAAGCCACGCACACGGTTTTCCCCGCAACAGCCGTTTGCCCGATTAAGAAAACGAAAGGCCGTCTGAAAAACGAAAACAGCCTTTTCAGACGGCCTCTAAACCTAAGGTAGGGTGTGTCGCCCCGAGGCGACGCACGCGTTCCCAGCTTCTACAGCCGTTTGCCCGACAAGCAAACAAAAGGCCGTCTGAAAGCGCAGCTTCAACGAAGTTAAAACCCAAAAAGGAAAACCCCATGCCCCGCCTCCCCCTTGCCGCCGCACTCGCCGCCGCCTGCCTCCTCGCCGCCTGCCGCAGCACCGACGTCAACCTCTCCGGCAGCGTCCCCGTCCCGCAAACCTTCGAGCAAAACCAAGCCGCGCACGGCAGCGAAAACCTCGCCCAATGGTGGCAAAACTGGCACGACCCCGTGTTAAACGCCCTCATCGAACGCGGCCTGCGCGAAAACCGCGACATCCTCGCCGCCCGCAGCCGCCTCACCGAAGCTGCCGAACAAGCCCGCCTCGCCCGCGCCGACCTCGGCCCCACCCTCGGCGCGTCCGCCCTCGCCTCCGTCGGCAAAAGCCACATCGACAACCCCCTCGACGCAGCCGAACGCAACGCCCTCGCCCGCCTGCCGCAGGCCGCCGCCCTCGCCGACGACACCCTCGGCGGCCGCAGCAAAACCGCCGCCGTCGGCTTCACCGCCTCATGGGAGCCCGACATCTTCGGCCAAAAACGCAGCGACGCCGACGCCGCCCGCTACGCCGCCCTCGGCCGGCAGGAACAACTCTACGGCACACAACTGCTCGTCGCCGGCGACATCGCCGACCACTACTTCCAAGCCCGCGCCGCCGAAGGCCGTCTGAAAACCGCCGAGCGCAGCATCAGTGCCCTGCAAAACATGCTGCGCTACGTCCAAGGCCGTTTCACCGCCGGCCACGCCACCGCCTACGACCTCGAACAAGCCCGTGCCGCCCTCGCCGCCATGCAGGCCAAACACAGCACCATTGCCGCCGAACGCGCCGCCCACGTGCGCAGCATCGCCGTCCTCACCGGCCAAGTGCCACAAGGCTACGCCCTGCCCGACAGCCCCGCCGCCGCGCTGGACACCCCCCCCGCCGCCCCATCCGGCCAAACCCCGCAGGGCATGATCGAACGCCGCCCCGACATCCGCGCCAACGCCGCCCAAGTGCGCGCCTACGCCGCCCGCCTCGCCTCCGCCAAAGCCGACCTCCTGCCCCGCTTCACCCTCCGCTTCATGGGGCAGGACGGCCGCATCGAACTCGACGGCGACAGCGCGCTCAAAGGCTGGGGCAGCATGCTCTCGCTGGACATCCAAATCCCCATCTTCACCAACGGCCGCATCAAAGCCAACATCCGCGCCGCCGACGCCCGCCTGCAAACCGCCCTCCTCAGCTACGACCAAGTGCTGCTCACCGCCTTGGGCGAAGCCGACACCGCCTACCACGCCCAAACCGCCGCCACCCGCCAAACCGCCCTCCTGCGCACCGCCGAACAGGCTGCCGCCAAACAGGCCGCCGACGCGCAGGGGCTGTTCCGCTACGGCAAAATCACCCTCGACCAGGCCCTGCGTGCCGAAGTTTCCGCCCAAGACGCCCGCGAAAACCTCATCCGCGCCCAACTGGCCGCCGCCCAAGCCGCCGTCGGCCTCTACAAAGCCCTCGGCGGTGGCTGGACACAAGAAACGCCCGAACCAGCCGCACCGAATCCCGCGTAAGGCGGCGCAGCCGTTTGGCGGATAAGAAACGAAAGGCCGTCTGAAAAGCACGATACGCTTTTCAGACGGCCTTTTGCTTGAACGGCACAAACCGCGTGCGTCGCCTCGGGGCGACACACCCTACAACGGTTCGGCATGGCACGATAACGCTTTCCGTAGGTCGGGCATTTATGCCCGACATTTTTCAAATTTGCCGGTGTTTGTCGGGCATAAATGCCCGACCTACTGCGTTGCGTTTTCAGACGGCCTCTGCCGTCGAAGTGCCGTAGGTCGGATACCCGTATCCGACACTCAATGCGGGAAAACTCGGGGAAACGTCGGATTCAAAAATCCGACCTACAACTACCCGCTGCCCGACAAAAACGGGAGGCCGTCTGAAAAATCCGTGTAACCGGTTTTTCAGACGGCCTTTATCGGCGGGCGGTGTTTATTCGAGCCGCAGGGGGATGGGGGCGGGGGTGTTGTTGTTGCCGGTTCGGGTGTAGTGGGGGAAGGTGAGGGTGCGGGTTGCTTCGTCCCATGTCAGGCGGCGGGCGGGGGTGGCGTGGACGGCAAGGGTTTTTTCGAGGGCGGCGCGGCGTTGGGTTTTGGGCAGGCGGTAGAGTTCGAGGGCGGCTTGGAAGGCGCGCTGCTGCATGGCGGTGTCTTGCAGGCGGCGGGCGTAGGCGGTGTGGTCGGGCAGGGCGGTGCGGGTGATGATGCAGCCTTGGGCGTCGGCGAGGCAGGCCCATTTTTCGGTGAGGCCGTCGGGCGGGGGCGGGGGCAGGGAGACGGCTTGGTCTTGGGCAAGCTGCGCGGCGGCTTGGGGGAGGCAGGCGGGGACGTAGGCGTAGGCGGTGCGGGCGGCGGTGTGTCCGGCGTTCATGGTGGGGATGGGGACGATGCCGGCGAGCCATTGGCTGTCGGCTTGGCCGTTGTCGGCGGCGAGGTTGGCGGTAAGGCTTTGCGCGGTTTGGTAGGGAGAGCGGGCGAGGGTGCGGTAGAGGTTGGCGGCGGAGTGGAATTCGTCGCGCATGGCGGGGCAGATGCTTTGTTCGGCGGGGGTGAGGGGGGCGAACATGCCGTCGCATTCCTGCGGCAGGCGGGTGGCCTGTTCGGGCTGTTCGGCGAGCATGGCGGCGGCCAGTTCGGTGTTTTTGCGGATGATGGCGTTGCCGATCATGGGGTAGATGAGGCCGGGGCGGCCGTTGAGGAGGGCGCGGCCGGTGCGGATGCTGCGGCAGAGGCGGGCGAAGGCGGCGGTGTGTTGGCCGTTTGTCCATTCTGTTGCGGCAGCTGCGGCGGGGGCGTGCAGCAGGTGTTGGAATGCGGGCAGGCGCAGTTCGGCGAGGTTGTCGGTGTCGTTGGGCCAGCCGCGTTGGGCGAAGGTGTCGTAGGCGGCGAGTTGTGCGACGTTGGCGGCGAGGGCGGCGTATTTTTCGGTGGCGGCACGGTAGGCTTGGGGCTTGGCGCGGACGGCGGCGAGGCATTCGATGCCGTTGCGGCCGCAGGTGAGTTCGTCGTTTTGCGGTTGGGGCAGGAGGATGTCGGCCAGCTCGCGCGGGGTTTCGCCGCGCATGACGGCCGCGCCGTGTTCGCGCATGATGCGGGCGCGTTCGGCGTCGTTTTCGGTGCGGTAGGGGAGCAGCCAGAGGGCGTCGATGCCGTTTTTCACCGGGGGTTGCGGCTCGGGGGCGGGGGTGAGCAGGGCGAGGGTGGGGGCGGCGGCGGCGGTTTCGCGCTGCATGAGGTGTTGCGGCACGGCATACAGCAGGGCGTAGGCGGCGAGGATGAGGAGGACGAGGGTGAAGAGAAGTTTTTTCATGGCGGGGAACAGTATTCAGCCTTGTTGTTCGAGCATTTTGCGGAAGCGCAGCAGGGCGAGTCCCAAAAACGCCGCGCCGATGAGGGTCATGACGAGCATCTGCGGCCACACGGTTTCCAGCCCCGCTCCGCGAAAGAGGATGTTTTGCGAGAATTTCATAAACTGGGTGAGCGGCCAGTATTCGCTGACGATTTGAGCGGCGCGGGGCATGTTGTCGCGCGGGGAGGAGCCGCCGGCAAAGAGGTTCATGACGATGTAGATGGGCAGCATCAGCATGCCGAACTGCCCCATGGTGGGGGCGAAGGTGGCGATCATGATGCCCAGGGCGGCGACGGAGAAGAGGAAGAGGGCGAGGCCGGCGGCGTAGAGGCCGACGGAGCCGGCCAGCGGCACGCCGATGCCGAGGTGGACGACGAACCAGAGCGAGGCGACGGCGGCAACGAGGATGACGGTGCCGTTGGCGAGGATTTTGCCCATCATCAGTTCGAAGGCGGTAACGGGCATGACCAGCAGGTGTTCGATGGTGCCGCGCTCGCGTTCGCGGATGACGGCCGCGCCGGCCAAGAGCATGAGGAGCATGAAGGCCATGGTGCCGATTTGCGAGGTGGGCATGAACCAGGAGCTTTCGCCGTTGGGGTTGAATTTGGTGTTGATGACGGGGTTGACGGCTTCGGGCAGGGTGATGTTGGCAAAGCTGTTGATTTCGCGGCTGAAAATCTGCGATAGGTAGGACGCGCCGACGCCGGCCTGGGTCATGGAGGTGGCGTCGATGAGGAGCTGGACTTTGGGTTTGCGTCCGGCCGCCACGTCGCGCTGGAAGCCGGGCGGGATTTCGAGGATGAAGATGGTTTCGCCCTTGTCCATCATTTCGTCGGCCTCTTCGCGCTTCACATCCTGCGGGGGTTTGAAATAGGGCGGGCGGACAGCGTCGCGGATGCGCATGGAGAGCTCGGAGCGGTCTTGGTCGATGATGCCGACGGAGGCGTTTTTCACGTCGGAGCTGACCTGCGCCATTTGGGCGATGGTGGCGGTGAAAATGTAGACGATGAGCACCATCAGCACGGGGTCGGTGAGCACGCTGCGGAATTCTTTGAGCATCAGGGTGAGGATATTTTTCAGAGTGCGCATCGGGTTTCCTTTTTTCAGACGGCCTTTGGTGTTGCGGGGGGCGCGTTTGCGGCCGGTTTTGGGTTTCAGACGGCCTTTGGCTTTGCGGGCGGGTACAGACCGCGTGCGTGGCTGCGCCACACACCTTACCTTGGCGGCAGAGGCCGTCTGAATTTCGGTTTTGCGGCAAAGAACGCGTGCGTGGCTTGCGCCACACACCCTACTTGTCTGCCCGACTCCCGTTTGGGTTTTAACTTCGTTGAAGCTGCGCTTTCAGACGGCCTATTTCTTCCAGTAGTCGGGCGTGAAGAGGATGAAGACGGTGAAAATCTCCAAGCGTCCCAGCAGCATCACGGCGCAGCACATCCATTTTTGCAGGTCGGTGAGGGCGGCGTAGTTGTCGCCCGGGCCGACGCTGCCGAGGCCGGGGCCGGCGTTGGTGATGCAGGCGACGGTGGCGGAGAGGGCGGTTACGAAATCCATGCCGCCGGCCATCAGGCCGAGGGTGAAGATGACGACGGTCATGAAGTATACAAAGATAAAGGCCATCACCGCCATCGCGGTGCGCTCGGACACGGAGCGTTTGTTCAGTTTCACGGTGCGCACGGCGTTGGGGTGCAGCAGCAGCGACACTTCGCGCAGGCTGAATTTGGCCAGCACGAGGGCGCGCGCCATTTTGATGCCGCCGCCCATCGAGCCGGTGTTGGCCAGCACGTTGGAGAGGAAAAACATCCACAGTGTTACCAGAAGCGGCCAGCGGGCGAAGTCGGCGTTGGCAAAGCCGTTGGCCAGGCCGATGGAAATGAAGTTGAAACCGGCGTAGCGCAGCGCGTCGGGCAGGGGGTAGTAGCCCTGCTGCCAGAGGTAGAGGGCGGCGGCGGCGATGCTGGCGAAAAGCACGATGAGCATGACGCGGGCTTCTTCGTCGCGCCAGTAGGGGCGCAGCGATTTTTCCCGCGCCATGGCGAAGTGGTTGGCGAAGTTGAACGCGCCAAACAGGGTGGCGGCGGCGATGACGGCTTCGATGACGGGTGATTTGTAGAAGGCGATGCTGGCGTCGTGGGTGGAGAAGCCGCCCAGCGAGAAGGTGGACATGGCGTGGCACACGGCGTCGAACCAGCCCATGCCCGCCCATTTGAGGGCGGCGCAGGTTAAGAGGGTGAAGCCGAGGTACACCAGCCACAGGCGTTTGGCGGTTTGCGAGATGCGCGGCGCCATTTTGCTGTCTTTGTCGATGCCGGGGATTTCGGCTTTGAACAGTTGGATGCCGCCCACGCCGAGCATGGGCAGGATGGCGACGGCCAGCACGATGATGCCCATGCCGCCGAACCAGTTCATCATGTGTCGCCAGAAATTGAGCGAGGGGGCGAGGGTGTCGAGGCTGGATATGACGGTTGCGCCGGTGGTGGTGAGGCCGCTCATGGCTTCAAAGAAGGCGTCGGTGTAGCCGGCGTTGGGGAAGTAGAAGTAAAAAGGCAGGGCGGAGATGGCGGCGAAGCCGAGCCAGAGCAGGAAGACGAGGGTGAAGCCGTCGCGCGCGCGCAACTCGCGGCGGCGGTGGCGCGTGGCCGCCCACACGGCCACCGAGCCGGCGAGGGTAACCAGCGAGGTGCCGGCGAAGGCGTGGAAGGTAGAATCGTGAAACAGATAGGACACGGCGGTGGGCACCAGCATCAGCACGGCATACAGCGCGGCGAGCTTGGAGAGGGCGTGGAGGATGGGGGCGATTTTGTAATACATGGGCTTGGTTGCCGTTCGGGTTTGGGTGTGCGCCGGTGGCGGTGTTTGGTGTTTTTGCTTCGTTGAGGCTGTGCGTTCAGACGGCCTCTTTGCGGCTTGGAGGCCGTCTGAAAACGGGTGTGGTGCGCAGGGCGTGGGTAGGGTGTGTCGCCCCGAGGCGACGCACGCGTTCCCTGCCGTTCAACGCATCTGCGCCTTCCCGACAATCCGAAACCGCGTGCGTGGCTGCGCCACACACCCTACCTGCGGGGTAGAGGCCGTCTGAAAAGCGCAGCTTCAAGATACCCTGCCAGTCTGCCGTCATTGGTTTTTCAGACGGCCTCAGCCGAAGAAGCCGACCTTCACCTGTATCAGTTTTTCCAACTCGCGCACGACGCGGCGGCGGGAGACGAAGAAGATGAGGTGGTCGCCGTCCTGCATTTTCACGCCGTCGTTGTGCCCCATGATGACTTCGTCGCCGCGCACGAGGCCGGCGATGTGCGCGCCGGAGGGCCATTTGATGTCGGAGACGCGGCGTCCGACGAGGGCGGAGGTGTCTTTGGTGCCGTGCACGACGACTTCCACGGCTTCGGCGTGGCCGCGCCGCAGGGGGTGCACGGCGGCCACGTCACCCTGGCGGATGTGGGTGAGGATGTTGCCGATGGTCATCATGTGCGGGGAGACGACGATGTCGATCTGGTTGCCTTCGAGCAAATCGACGTAGCGGGTGCGGTTGATGATGGTGATGATGCGTTTCGCGCCGAGGTCTTTGGCCAGCAGGCTGGCCATGATGTTGTTTTCGTCGTCGTTGGTGAGGGCGAGGAACACGTCGATTTCGTCGATGTATTCGTGGGCGAGCAGGTTTTCGTCGGTGGCCGAGCCCTGCAAGACGAGGCTGGTGTCGAGGTGTTCGGCCAGCCATTCGGCGCGCTGGGGGTTGTGTTCGATGATTTTGATGTCGTAGAGGCTTTCCACCTGCTTGGCCAGGCGGTAGCCGACGTTGCCGCCGCCGGCAATCATGACGCGGCGGGTGCGGTTTTCCAGCGGGCGCAACTCGCGCATCACGGTTTTGACGTGGCGGCTGTCGGCGAGGAAAAACACTTCGTCGCCTTCGATGATTACAGTGTCGGCGGTGGGGACGATGAGGCGGTTGTTGCGGTAGATGGCGCAGATTTGGCAGTCCACGCCTTCGGGCAGGTGGCCGTTCACCGAGGCGATGGGACGGCCGACCAGAAGGCCGCCGCTGTGCGCCTGTACCACGGCCATGCGGGCTTTGTCGCCGGCAAAGCGCAGCACCTGCAAGGCGCAGGAGTAGCTCAACAGGGCGGTGATGCGTTCGGTTACGAGCTGTTCGGGGTGGATGGAGTCGGTTACGGCGAAGGCGTCGAGCACGCGGTTGTCGCTCTGGCCGTTTGATTCGAGGTAGTCGGACTGGCGCACGCGGGCGATGCGGCCGGGAATGTTGAACAGGTCGGCGGCGATGCGGCAGGCGGCGAGGTTGGTGTCGTCGTGGCGGGTGAGGGCGAGCAGCAGGTCGCAGTCGCCCGCGCCGGCGGCGGCGAGCACGGCGGGCGACGCGCCGTTGCCGGTGATGGTCTGCACGTCAAGCTGCGTGCCGGTGCGGCGCAGGGCGTTTTCGTCGGTGTCGATGACGGTTACGTCGTTGTTGGGCAGTGCGGCGAGGTTCTGCGCTACGGTGGAGCCGACCTGGCCGCTGCCGAGGATGATGATTTTCACGTTGTTTCAAATGGGGAAAACGGTTTTGCTTTGTTGCAACGGCTTTTCAGACGGCCTCAAAAGCCTCAGAGACCGTCTGAAAGCGCAGCTTCGGCGCAGCCAAAACCTTGTCTGAAAAACCTTATTCGATGTTCTGAACCTGCTCGCGCATCTGCTCGATCAGCACTTTGAGCTCCACCGAAGCCTGCGTGGATTCGGCGGCCACGGCCTTGCTGCCCAGCGTGTTGGCTTCGCGGTTGAGTTCCTGCATCAGAAAATCCAGCCGCTTGCCCACGCTGCCTTTCGCGCCGGACACCACGCGGCGCACTTCGCCGATATGGGTTTTCAGACGGCTGAACTCTTCGTCCACATCCGCCTTCTGCATAAAGAGGACGAATTCCTGTTTCAGCCGGTCGTCGTCGATATTGGCCACCGCCTCGGCCAGCCGCGCGCGGGTTTTGTCCAAATGAACTTGGATAAGCTGCGGGAAACGCGCCTCCAAAGCGGCCACAGTCTGCTCCATCGCGTCCAGCCGCTGCAAAATATGCTCGCGCAGCTTTTCCCCCTCGCGCGCGCGTGCGGCGGCAAACTCGCCCAACGCGTCGTCCAGCAGCGATTTCACCGCCAGAGCCAGCGTTTCGCCGTCTTCGTCCTGCGCCGCGAGCACGCCGGGGAAATTCAGAATGTCGGCCACCGTCAGCTTGCCCAAGCCGCCCCACTGCCCGCGCAACTCGTCGTTCAAATCCGCCAGCGCGGCGGCCAGCTCGCGGTTGAGCGACAAAGCCGCCCCCGTTGCCACCGCCTTCTGGATTTGGATGCGGCACTCGATTTTGCCGCGCTGCGCCGTTTCGGCCACCCGTTCGCGCAGCGCGGCCTCCAAATGGCGCAGCTCGTCGGGCATTTTGAACTGCACGTCCAAATAGCGGTGGTTCACCGCCCGAATGTCGAGATTGATGCGTTTGCCGCCGCATTCGCCTGCGGCGTTGGCAAAACCGGTCATACTGCGGATGCTCATGTTTTACTCCGTTGTTTAAAAATTCACGAGTGAAAGCAGGCGGCAATATAGCACATTTGCCCGTGCTATAATTTGCATTTTTTAACAGAAAGAGCCGCCATGACCGCCCCCGCCCGTACCGAACGCGCCGCCGACGCACTGCGCCCCGTGCGCATCACCCCGCATTTCCTGCCCCACGCCGACGGCTCCGCCCTCATCGAATGCGGCAACACCCGCGTCATCTGCACCGCTTCGATAGATGAAAACGTGCCGCCCTTCCTGCGCGGACAGGGCCAAGGCTGGATCACTGCCGAATACGGCATGCTCCCCGCCGCCACCGCCACCCGCAGCCGCCGCGAAGCCGCCGCCGGCAAACAAAGCGGCCGCACCCAGGAAATCCAACGCCTCATCGGCCGCTCCCTGCGCGCCGCCGCCGACCTGCAAAAACTGGGCGAGCGGCAAATCCTCATCGACTGCGACGTCATCCAAGCCGACGGCGGCACCCGCACCGCCTCCATCACCGGCGCATACGTCGCCCTCGCCCTGGCCGTGCGCAAACTTCTTTCAGACGGCCTCATCGCCGAAAACCCGCTGGTGTCGCAAATCGCCGCCGTCTCCGCCGGCATCGTCGGCGGCGTGCCGCTGTTGGATTTGGACTACCCCGAAGACTCCGGCTGCGACAGCGACGTGAACATCGTGATGAACGGCGCAGGCGGCATCATCGAAATCCAGGGCACCGCCGAAGGCGCGCCCTTCTCCCCCGCCGAACTCGCCGCACTGCTGCGCCTGGCGCAAAAAGGCATCGGCGAACTCATGGCCGAACAGAAACGGGCACTGGCGGCGTAAGCCAAGGCAGGGCGGGTAGCAAGAGGCCGTCTGAAAACCTGATGAGGCTGCGCCGAACCGTTGCAGTGTGCGTCGCCCCGAGGCAACGCACGCGGCTTTTGCCGTTTAAGCGAGAGACCGTCTGAAAGTCGTGTTACGCGGCTTTCAGACGGCCTTTCGTTCTTTGGCCGTGGAGACGGATGTTGCAAACCGCAAACCGCGTGCGTGGCTGCGCCACACACCCTACGCAGTTGTAGCTCGGATTCTTGAATCCGACGTTTTTCCATATCGGATGTCGGATACGAGTATCCGACCTACTGGAAGCGTTATCGCGCCATGCCGAACCCGTCGTAGGGTGTGTCGCCCCGAGGCGACGCACGCGGTTTGTGCCGTTTAAGCAAGAGGCCGTCTGAAACCGTAAAACAGGTTTTTGGCTGCGCCGAAGCTGCGCTTTCAGACGGCCTCTTGCCGTTTGCGCAACGCCTATTGCTGGCGGATGCGGTGGTAGCGGCCGGTTTGCAGGGTGTAGCTTTGCGCCGGGCCGCGGCCGCACCATTGGACGGCGATGTGCACGCTGCGGGCGGGTTTGCCGCCGAGACCGAAGAGGAGGCGGCGGTCGTTTTGGGCGGCGAGGCCGTTGTTGGCGTATACCTCGCGGTGCTGCGGGGCGGCGGTGGGGCTGTCGGCGGCGGCGAGGGTGGCGCGGCTGCCTTGGGCGTCGCGGTTGCAGCCGGTGCCGTTGCCTTCGAGTTGCAGCCCGATCCAGTTGGTGGCCTGGCTGTCGTTGCGGTAGAGGGAGGGGGCGGCGGTCATGTGGGTTACGAGGCTGTCGAGGTCGCCGTCGTTGTCGAAGTCGGCGAGGATCATGCCGCGCGAGGTGCCTTTTTTCGTCCAGCCGGCCTGTTCGGCCACGTCGACAAAATAGCTGCCTTTATTCATATAAATGCGGTTGGCTTCGCTGCCGAAGACGCAGCGGCCGCGCACGTCGGCCCAGCGGTCGGCGTAGCCGTGCACGTCGGGGTTGGTGAGGGCAATTTGGGCGTTCCAGTACCAGTAGTCGGGGCAGACGGCTTCTTTTTTGTCGTAGGCATCGTCGGCCATGCCGTTGGCCTGCACGATGTCGAGGCGGCCGTCGCGGTCGAGGTCGCCGAAGGCTGCGCCCCAGCCGAATCGGCGTTCGTTGAGGGCGTTGCGGCGGGCGGCTTCGTCGGTGAAGGCGGCGGCGTCGGTCTGGCCGGGGCGGCTGTAATTCATCCACAGCAGGCTGCCTTCGGCTTGCAGTTTTTCGTGGACGTTGGAGACGTGGATGTCGGGGCGGCCGTTGTCGTCGAGATCGCCGAAGGTGGCGTTCATGCCTTTGTAGGTGTCGCGGCCGATCGCGCCGGCGAAGCTGCCTTTGACGGGCAGGAAGCCTTTGCCCTGTTGGTTGAAATAGAGTTCGTCCGGGCCGAAGTCGTTGGCGATGTAGAGGTCGGGGTAGCCGTCGGCGTTGAGATCGCCGGTGGCGGCGGCCATGGTCCAGCGTTTGCCTTCAAAGCCGGTTTGGGCTTGGGGGACACGCGCGAAGCGGCCGCCGCCGAGGTTGCGGAAGAGCAGGTTTTCGTCGGCATTGTTGGCGTTGTGCCAGCTTCGGTGCATCACGTCGAACATGCGCCGGTCGCCCGGGTATTCGGGCTCGGGGAGTTTGAAGATGTTGTAGGGGACGCTGTGGCCGTAGCCGGGAAGGTGGGTTTGCATGACGTTGCCGACGAAGATGTCGAGTTTTCCGTCGCCATTGAAGTCGAGGACGTTGGTGGCGACGCTGATTTGGTAGTTGTCGAGGCCGCTTTGCTGTCCGATTTTGCTGAAATTCAGACGGCCTGTTTCTTTGAGTTCGTTGCGCAGCAGGCGGCCTTTGCCGAAGCCAGTGCCCAGAAGCAGGTCTTGGTCGCCGTCGTTGTCCATGTCGAACCAGGTGGCCGAGGCGATGAGGCCGTGTTGCTCGGGGCGGGTGCGGTGCGGCGCAAGGGCGGGGATGTCGAAACGATCGAAGCGGAAATTTCCTTTGTTTAAAAATAGTTGGGCGCGGTCCTGCTCGGATTTCAAGGGCTGGGTGAGGAAGATGTCGGGCAGGCCGTCGTTGTCCGCATCGGCCACGGCGGCGGCGTCGCCGACGGAGAGCAGCCATTTGGCGATGTGGTGCATGCGCGGGTCGGTGCGCTGCCAAATATCGCCCTGCGCGCCGCCTATGCCGCTGTGCGCGGCGGAGATTTCGACGAAACGGAAACGCGCTTCGTCGGCGGCGAAGGCGTGGGTGGCGCGGTATGCGCCCCAGCCGGTGAGGCCGATGAGGCCGGTGAGCAGCAGGGCTTTGGCCTCTTGTCGCAGGATGGCGGCGGGGTGGCGGTAGCGGGCGCGGTTTTGCCACAGCAGCCACAGGCCGCGCAGGGTCATGTAGGCGAAGGCCGAGTAAAACAGGGTGGAGAAGCTCTGGAATTTGTGCAGCAGCAAATCAACGAACACGATGAAAAAGGCCATGAACACCTGCCCTTTGCGCGACTCGGCCGAGGTGGGCGGGTCGGTGATCATAAAGAAGGTGAAGAGGTAGAAGGCGGGCGAGGAAAACGCGCCCATAAACAGGGTTTGCGGCGGGATGTGGTGGCGCAGCAGCCAGGCGCGCAGGCCGAGCTGCATGGCGTAAAACGCGAGGAAGGACACGATTAACACGCTGCGGCGGATGTTGAGCGCGAACAGCATCAGCGCGGCGGTGGCGATGAAAAAGGCGGTAACGCCCGCGCCGCCCCACTGGTAGGCCGGCGCGGGGGTGATCATGCCGTCGCTCAACACCAGCGCGGCAATCACGCCGAACAGGCCGGGGTTGTAGATGTGGCGGCCGTTTACGGTAAAGACGTATTTCGAGGCGGTGGCGAAAAACGGCGGCACCAGCGCGAGCCACAGTCCGTGGGAAAAATTGGTGAGCACCGACAGCCCCAGCCCGGTAATCAGCCCGCTGACGGGGACAAGCAGCGTTTTCTTGCGCAACAGATAGTGCAGCGTGCAGTCGAGCGCGACGCACACGGCCAAAATCAGGCCGACCTGCGCGGGGCTGCGGTTGAAGCCCCAAAAGGTGATGCCGCAGAACACAAAGGTGAATTGCAGCAGCAAAACGGGCAGGCGCGGGTCGTTTTTCGCGGGAACGCGGTCTAAGGGAATCATGGGAAGAGGCCGTCTGAAAAAGGGGCGGATTATAGGGCAAACGGCAAGGCAGAGGCCGTCTGAAAAGCCAAAACGCGTTTTCAGACGGCCTCTGGGCTGCTAAACCTTATTGGAAACTTCAAGATTGTGTTTTAAGGATATGAACAGGCAGATTAAGGAAACGGCGGCAACCCAGATTGGGCAGGCGCGGGAATAATGGCAGAATGGGGCTGGCGTAGGGTGTGTCGCCCCGCGACGCACGCGGTCTGTGTCGCGCAAGCAATCCACGTGTTTCCCAAGCCTAAACCGCGTGCGCGGCTGCGCCACACACCCTGCCTTAACGGCAGAGGCCGTCTGAAAAACGCAAAACGCGCTTTCAGACGGCCTTTGTTTGGACTCGGTTCGTGTTAACGGGCAGATATGCCGCTGCCGCTTCCTAAAAGCTTCGCCAAATCCGCTTCTGCTTGTTTGACGGCATTTTCCAAATCGGCAATTCGCGCCTGATATTTGGCATAGTTTCTCTCATTGCCATAACGGATTTTCTTTCCTTCTTCCAATGCTTTTTTTGCATCACTCAAGCGACGACGTGCAGCGGCAATTTGTTCTTGACTGGCTGTTGATTGTTGGCTTGCGCCTAAGGTGGCAACAGAAGGCTGCTCTGACAGCTGTTTTTCATATGTTTGCGCTGATTGATAGCTGCCGGGAGAAGGGGGCAGCGACGAATATATGGCCGGACGGCCTAAATCGCTTTTCGCGCAGTTGGCACCCGGCGCAGGGGTGGAGGTGTAGGTGGTGCGCCCTTTGCTGTCGGTGCAGGTGTAAACGGAGGCGGCGCAGGCGGGCAAGGCGGCGGCCAGCAGCAGGGCGGCGGCGTATTTCGTTTTCATGGGTTTCCTTTCTTTTCGGGGGTTAAAACCAGAGATACCAGGCCAGCAGGAGGACGGCGGCAACGGCAAAGTTGATGGCAAAAGCGATCCGCCACTGCCGTTTGGAGGGCGGGGCGGCTTTCAGGCCGCTGCGGCTGCGGCGGACGAGGAAGAAGGGCGAGAGCAGGACGGAGACGGCGGCGGTGAGGATAACGGCCGCATAGTAGGCTTTTTCCGTGGTCATGCCTTTTCCTTTCCGGCGGGCTGCCGTTTGTTCATGACGCGATTATATAACGGGAATCCGCGGGCGGGGCAGGGGAAAGGCCGTCTGAAAACCCGTAAAACAGGTTTTCAGACGGCCTTTTTATTCCCCAAAAACATCCAAACATCCGTCGCAAACCCGAAAACCGCGTGCGTCGCCTTGGGGCGACACACCCTACTTTAAAAACCGCCTTTGCATTATCTGGGCAAGTGTTTCCCACTGCAAAAAAGGCCGTCTGAAAACCCGTAAAACAGGTTTTCAGACGGCCTTTGCAACAGGCTGCGGCCTGCGTTTATTTGTTGGCGGCGCGGGCGGCGGCTACGCCTTTGCTGCGGGCGGGGGCTTGGGGGGCGGGTTCTTTCATGCCGCGTTCCTGGCGCACTTTGGCGATCATTTCGTCCACTTTGTTCATGGAGGCGTTCCAGTCGCCGCCGGTGAATTTCATTTTGTATTTGCCGCCGACGATGATGGTGGGGGTGTTTTCAATCTGCATTTGTTCGGTGAGGTCGGCCATTTGTTTGGCTTGGGCTTCGTTGCCGAAGGATTCGTAGGCGGCGAGCAGTTTTTTGCCGTCGAAGCTGCTTTGCGCGCCTGCCCATTGTTTGAAGGCGGCGGGGTCGGCGAGGTTGATGCGCTGCTCGAAGATGGCGTTGAACACGGGCATGTTGGCCTGGTGGCGCAGGTTGCTGCTGTTGACGGCGGCGGCGATGCGGGCGAGCTGCATGTGTTCGGGCTGCCAGACGACGTGGATGGGGCGCAGGTAGGTGTCGGACGCCCATTTTCTGCTGTGTTTTTCCATTTCAGGTTCGAGGTGGTAGCAGTGGATGCAGAAGTAGCCGAAGAATTCGGCGACTTCGATTTTGCCGTTCTGCTGCTGGGCGAGGGGTTTGTCGAGCACGGTGTAGTCCTGGCCTTCGACGAGGGCGGCCTGGGCGGAGGCGAGGCCGAGGGTGAGGGCGGCGGCGAGGAGGGTGTGTTTCAGTTTCATGGTGTTTCCTGTGGTTGGGGTTATTGTGCGGGGCGGGCGAAGCTGTCTATGCCTTTGCTTTGCAGTTCGCGGCGGGTTTGCGCGGCGGCTTCGGCGGAGGCGGGGGCGGTTTGCACGCGGTACATGGTTTTGCCCTGTATTTGGGCTTCGACGACGCGGGTGTCTACGCCGGCGGCGGCGAGGCGGGCGCGTTGGGATTCGGCTTTGTCGCGGCTGCCGTAGGAGCCGGCCTGGACGATAACGCCGCCGCCGCTGTTTCTTCCGCTGCGTTCGCTGCGTGCGCCGTTTTCATTGCCGGCCTGTCCGCTGAGGGCGGCTTCGGCTTTGCGGCGGTCGGCTTCGCGGTCGGCGCGTTTTTGGTCGCGGCCGATTTTGCCGTTGAGGATTTGCTCGGGGCCGGGTTTGGCTTTGTCGCGGCGGGGGCGTTCGGCGTGGGGTTTGGTTTTGGTGTCGGGTTTGCCGCTATCGGGCAGCAGGTCGGGCACGCCGGGGATGGTTTCCGGCTCTTTGCCGCTGTCGGACTCTTTGCCTTCTTTGCCTTCTTGGCCGCTTTCGGGTTGGGAGGCGGTTTGTTCGGGGGTGTTTTTTTGTGCCGGTTTGCCGCTTTCGGGCGGGACGGGTTCGGCTTCGGGCGCGGAGGCGGGCTTTTTGGGCTCGGGCGCGGGTTCGGGTTTTTTGGGGGAGAGGATTTCGGGCGGGGTGAGTTCTTTTTCTTCGATGGGGGCTTTGAAGTCGCGTTTGCGGCTGCTTTCGAGGGTGTACACGAGGCCGCCGATGATGACGGTGGCCAGAAGGAGGCCGACGATGAAGCCGGTGAGTCCTTTGCCGTGGGCTTTTGCTGTTTTCATAAAAACTACCTTTTTTCGATGTGTTTCGGCCGTCTGAAAAAGTGTGGGAACAGGCGGGCGGCGTATTCTAGCAAAATTCAGACGGCCTGTTGCGCTTGTTTGCCGCTGTGGTTTACAGGGCGCGGCGCAGGGCGGCGGCGCGCAGGATGTGGCTGCGGTTTACTGTGTCGTCGCCGGAAAGGTCGGCGATGGTGCGGGCGGTGCGCATGATGCGGTGGAAGCTGCGGGCGGAGAGGGAGAGTTTTTCCAGTATGCCGCCGAGGGTTTCCCTGGCTTCGGCGGATATGCCGGCGGCGGTGTCCAGCTCGGTGGGGCTGAGGGCGCGGTTGAGCTTGCCCTGCCGCGCGTTTTGGCGTTCGCGGGCGGCAAGGACGCGTTCGAGCACGGCCGCGCTGGGTTCGCCCGCCGCGGCCTGCACGAGGTCGGCAGCGGGGAGGGCGGGCACTTCGATGACGAGGTCGATGCGGTCGATAAGCGGGCCTGAGATTTTGCTGCGGTAACGCTGTATCGCGTCGGGCGTGCAGCGGCAGGGTTTGGACGGGTGGCCGTGGTAGCCGCAGGGGCAGGGGTTCATGGCGGCGACGAGTTGGAAGTCGGCGGGGAACACGGCCTGGCGGGCGGCGCGGGAGATGTGGATTTCGCCGCTTTCGAGGGGTTCGCGCAGGGCTTCGAGCACTTTGCGGTCGAACTCGGGCAATTCGTCGAGAAAGAGCACGCCTTTGTGGGCGAGGGAGATTTCGCCGGGGCGGGGGTCGGAGCCGCCGCCGACGAGGGCGACCGCGCTGGCGGAGTGGTGGGGGCTTTTGCAGGGGCGGCTGCGGCTGAAATTCTGGGTGTGGTGCGGCAGCAGCGACTGCACCGTCCACACTTCGATCAGTTCGTCGTCGGTGAGCGGCGGCAGGATGGAGGGCAGGCGTTGGGCGAGCATGGATTTGCCGGTGCCGGGCGGGCCCATCATCAGGAGGCTGTGGCCGCCGGCGGCGGCGATTTCGAGGGCGAGGCGGGCGGTGTGCTGGCCTTTGACGTCTTTGAGGTCGGGCAGGTTTTGGTTTTCAGACGGCCTGATCTGCGCTTGGGCACGGGGCAGGGGGACGGTGCCGTTGAGGTGGGCGGCAACGGTGGCGAGGCTGTCCGCGCCGTAGGCCTCCACGCCGTGCATCACGGCGGCCTGGGCGGCGTTTTCGGACGGCATGACGAAGGCGCGGCGCGCCTGTTTGGCCTGCCAGGCCATCGCCAGCCCGCCGCGTATCGGCCGCAGCAGGCCGGAGAGGGCGAGTTCGCCGGCAAATTCGTATTGCGGCAGTTGTTCGGGGCTGATTTGGCCGGAGGCGGCGAGGATGCCGAGGGCGACGGGCAGGTCGAAGCGGCCGGATTCTTTGGGCAGGTCGGCGGGGGCGAGGTTGACGGTGATTTTTTTTGCGGGAAACTCGAAGCCGCTCTGGATGATGGCAGCGCGCACGCGGTCGCGGCTTTCCTTCACTTCGGTGTCGGGCAGGCCGACGATGTTGAACTGCGGCAGGCCGTTGGCCAGATGGGTTTCCACTTCCACGGGCGGGGCGTTTGCGCCGGCGAGGGCGCGGCTGTGGACGACGGCGAAGGTCATGGGTTGTCCTTGTATCAATATATCAATGTGTTTTCAGACGGCCTCAAAGTCCGTCCGGCGTTTTTGGCTGCGCCGAAGCTGCGCTTTCAGACGGCCTATTTGAACAGCAAAATCAGCACCAGCGCGAGGGCGATGACGGCCAGCCACAGGCTTTGCCGCTGCTGGATTTTCACCAGACGGACATAGGCGTCGCGCATTTCCTGCTGGCGGTTTTCGTCCACCAGCGCGGCGATTTTGCGCGGCAGGGCGGGCAGGATTTCCGCCCAGTCGGGGGCTTCGTTTTTCAGGTTGCGCCACAGGGCTTTGGGACCGACTTGGGCGTGCATCCATTTGACGAGGAAGGGTTTGGCAGTTGCCCACAAGTCCAAATCGGGGTCGAGCTGCCGCCCCAGCCCTTCGATGTTGAGCAGGGTTTTTTGCAGCAAGACAAGCTGCGGCTGGATTTCCACATGGAAGCGGCGGCTCACTTCAAACAGGCGCATCAGCACCAGGCCGAAGGAGATCTGCGAAATCGGTTTGTTGAACACGGGTTCGCACACGGCACGCACCGCCGCTTCCAATTCCTCGGCGCGGGTGTCGGGCGGCACCCAGCCCGATTCGATGTGCGCCGTGGCGACGCGGTGGTAGTCGCGGTTGAAAAAAGCAAGGAAATTGATGGCCAGATAGCGTTTGTCGTAGTCGGTGAGACTGCCGACGATGCCGAAATCGAGGGCGATGTAGCGGTTGCCGGGGGCGACGAGGATGTTGCCCGGGTGCATGTCGGCGTGGAAAAAGCCGTCGCGGAACACTTGGGTGAAGAAGATTTCCACGCCGTATTCGGCCAGCTTGTGCAAATCTGTGCCCTGCGCTTTGAGCGCGGCAATGTCGGACACCGGCGTGCCGTCCATCCATTCGATGGTGAGCACTTCGCGCGCGCAGTAGTCGTAGAACACCTTGGGCACGGTGAGCATGGGGCTGTCTTTGAAATTGCGCCCGAGCTGGCTGCAATTGGCCGCCTCGCGCAGCAAATCCAATTCGTCGTGCAGGTATTTGTCAAACTCGTCCACCACCTCGCGCGGGCGCAGCCTTTTGCCGTCGGCAAACAGCCGCTCCGCCCAGCCGGCGCAAAAGCGCAAGAGTGCCAAATCCTGCTCGATCACGGGGCGGATGTCCGGCCGCAGCACCTTCACCGCCACTTCCTCGCCCGAAAACAGCCGCGCCCGGTGCACCTGCGCCACCGACGCGCTGGCCACCGGCACGGTTTCAAATTCGGCATAAAGCTCCGACACCGGCCTGCCCAAAGCCCGCTCAATCTGGCGGCGCGACAAATCCGCGTCAAACGGCGGCACTTTGTCCTGCAACTTCGCCAACTCGGCGGCATAGGACGGCGCAATCAGGTCGGGGCGGGTGGAGAGCACCTGGCCGAACTTCACAAACACCGGCCCCAGCTCCTCCAAAGCCAGCCGCAGCCGCACCGGCAGCGGCTGCGCCGCCGCCTCGCGCGGCACGGGCACAAGCCGCAGCAGCCTGCGCCGCCAGCCGCCGCGCGCCAGAGGCACGGCCAGCTCGGCAAGGCCGTGGCGGCGCACGGTTTTCCAAAGGGTTCTGCTGCGTTTGAGCCATTTCATAGCGGGTTTCCGTAAGACAAAAAACGGCAGGATTATAAGGCATGGCGCAAAACGGCGGTTGGAAGCCGCGTTTTCAGACGGCCTCCAAATCCCCGCCAAGCCCCGCGCGGCAAGGAGATACGGCGGTTATGACAAAACTTGACAGTTTGCCTAAAAGGCTTAACAATCGCGCTTTTCCAACGAAAACCGTTTTTGAAAGAGAGAAAAGCATGAAAACAACATCCCTCGCCGCCCTCCTTGCCGCCGCCTGCGCACTGGCCGCCTGCGGCGGCAGCGACAACGCCGCCCCCGCCGCTTCCGGCGCGGCCTCCGCCGCCCCCGCAGCCGCCGGTTCGGCCTGCGAACAGTATGAAAAAGCCTATGCCGACATGATCGCCGGCCTGAGCGGCGAAGCCAAAGACGCGCAGCAGAAAATCTTTGAAGTGGCCAAAGAAGCCATGAAAGCCCTGCCCGAAGACCAGCGCGAAGCCGCCTGCCGCGAATCGCTCAAAGGCATGCAGGGCACCGCCGATTCTGCCGAAGATGCGAAAGAAGCCGCCTCTGAAGCGGCCGAAGACGCCAAAGAGGCGGCCGAAGACGCCAAAGAGGCGGCCGAAGACGCCAAAGAAGCCGCTTCCGACGCCAAAGAAGCCGCGCAGGAAGCCGCCGAAGAGGCCAAAGAGAAAGCCAAGTAACACGGCATCAAACACGGCGGAAGGCCGTCTGAAAAACAGGTTTTCAGACGGCCTTTCCACCATCCGCCCGATACGTTTCTGATTTGGAAAGACCGACACCATGACCGTACAAAAACACCTTGCCGCCCTCACCGCCGCCGCCTTCCTCGCCGCCGCGCCCTGCGCCGCGCCTGCCGCCGCTCCCGCCGCTCCCGCAGCGGTACAGCAGCAGCTCGACAAGGCCGAAACTGCCTTCAACGCCGGACGCGACGCCGACGCCGTCGCCATCTGGCAGCCGCTGGCCGAAACGGGCAACGCCCAAGCCCAGGCGCGGCTGGGCAAAGCCTATTACCAGGGGCGCGGCGTGCTGCAGGATTACGCGCAGGCCGTGCAGTGGTTTGAAAAATCCGCCGCGCAGGGCAACGCGCTGGCGCAGAACAACCTTGGCGTGATGTATTACTACGGCCACGGCGTCGCCAAAGACCCCGCCAAGTCCGTCCAATGGATGCGCAAAGCCGCCGAACAGGGACTGCCGCAGGCGCAGCGCAACCTCGGCGCAGACTACGAAGACGGCTTCGGCGTGGCAAAAGACCCGCGCGAAGCCGCCAAATGGTACAAAAAAGCCCTCGCCGGCTACGAAAAAGCCGCCGCCCAAGGCAGCGCGCAGGCGCAGTTCAACCTTGCCATGATGTACAGCGGCGGGCGCGGCGTGGAAAAGAGCGACGAAAAATCGTTTGAATGGCTGGAAAAAGCCGCCCGCCAAGGCTACACCGAAGCCGAATACGCCCTCGGCCTGCGCTACGGCCTCGGACGCGGCGTGGCGAAAGACGACGCGCAGGCCGCCGCTTGGTACCGCAAAGCCGCCGAAAAAGGCCACACCGCCGCCGCCGGCCTGCTCGGCTCGCGCTACCTGACCGGCAACGGCGTGGCCAAAGACGACAAACAGGCCGCCGAATGGTTTGCCAAAGCCGCCGCAAAAGGCGACGCCTTCGCCCAATACAACCTCGGCCTGATGTACAACCTCGGACGCGGCGTACCGCAAGACCGCACCCGCTCCATCGACCTGCTCACCAAAGCCGCCGAACAAGGCCGCCTCAGCGCGCAATACCTGCTCTACTCCCTTTACGCCCAAGGCAGAAACGGCGTGCCGCAGGACGACAAACAAGCCTCCTACTGGCTCGCCAAAGCCGCCGAGCAGGGCGACCCCCGCGCCGAATACAACATGGCCGTGCGCTACCGCATCGGACGCGGCGTGGAAAAAGACGACGCCAAAGCCATCGAATGGCTGAAAAAAGCCGCCGCCCACGAAACCTCCGCCTCCGTGCTCGCCCAATACGACCTCGGCAGCCTCTACCTCAAAGGCGAGGGCGTCGCCCAAGACGACAAACAGGCCGCCGAATGGCTGGAAAAAGCCGCCGGCCACGACTACATCCACGCCCAGAAAAAACTCGCCGCCCTCGTCATCACCGGCACCGGCACGCCGCAGGACACCGCCAAAGGCATGGAACTTCTGCGCGCGGCGGCCGAACAAGGCGACGCCACCAGCCAAACCCTGCTGGGCATGGCCTACAACACCGGCCTGTTCGGCATCGGCCAGGATCCCGCCCAAGCCCGCGTCTGGCTGGAAAAAGCCGCCGCCCAGGGCAGCAAAGAAGCCCGCGCCTACCTCGAACGCGTCCGAGACGGGCAGAAAACCGGCGAATAAGCCGCCGCACCGGCAATAAGGCAAAGAGGCTGTCTGAAAAACACTTTTCAGACGGCCTCTGCCGCTTGTGTAGGGTGTGTGGCTTCGCCACGCACGCGGTCTGTGTACAGAAACGGCCTCCGCCGTCTACGTAGGGTGTGTCGCCCCAAGGCGACGCACGCGTTTTCTGCCGCCCGACGGATGCGCCCGCACACCGAAAGCCGCGTGAACGGCTGCACCAAACCTCCTGCGGCCTGGCCGAAAATCGGGGTGGGTCGGGCATTTATGCCCGACTGGCGGACACCGGTAAATTTTGAACACGTCGGGCATAAATGCCCGACCTACGGACTGCGCCACACAGCCTACAACGTGTTCGGTATGGAACGGCGGGCGAAGACGGTTCTGGCCGTTCAGGTAGGGTGTGTGGCTTTGCCACGCACGCGGTCTGAAACCTTTGCAAAGGTTTCGGCCTGTGTACAGAGACGCTTGAACGTGTAGAAAACAAAAGAGGCCGTCTGAAAAAGCGGATTCCGTTTTTTCAGACGGCCTTTTGTGCGGCAGGCAGGTTTATTCCTGTGTTTCTGCTTCAAATTCTTCAAACGCGGTGCGGAAGAAGAAAAAGTCGTTCGGCTTGACGATTTCGGCGGCATGGCCTTCGGAGAGGATGTTGAGGCGGAAGAAGGCGGTTTGGAAACATTCGCGCTCGAAGTCGTGCAGCTCGCCCACGGCTTCGAGGCGGGTGTGCGGCGGCAGGCAGCCGGGGCGGCGCAGCATTTCGGCCATGTAGCGGTAGAAGGGGTTGCGGTCGAGTTCTTCCTGATAGAAGTCTTTGAAGGCGGTGTAGGCTTCGGCGTGGCTGGGGGCGGACATGGCGGTTCGGTAGGGTGTACAGGAGTAGGGCAAGATTACGTTAAAAAGACGAAAATTTCCATTTTTCCGCGCAAATGTTTTGTGTGCGGCCCGAAACGTTGGAAAAATGCAAATCGGGTTTTTATGACGGCGTACGGTTTGGGCGGGCGCGTCGGCTGGAGCCGTCTGAAAATCCCAAAATACGGTTTTGGCTGCGCCGAAGCTGCGTTTTCAGACGGCCTCGATGATTTTTTTGGCCGCTTCCGCACCCCAGTAGGCGGCTTCTTCGAATACGGAGTAGCCGCTCATGCCGCTGTGGGCGAAGAGGAGCGGAGGGCGGGTTTGGCGCAGGCGCAGGAGGGCGGGATCGGTGAGGTAGCCGGGGCGGGGGACGGCCATGCCGTGGCCGCGCACGGTGAGGGAGACGGTTTCGACGCTGCGCCAGAAGTGGCTGCCGTAGGCGTGCAGCAGGTCGGCTGCGGCGGGGCGCAGCAGGGTTTCGGCGTCGGCATCGAGCAGCAGGCGGCGGATGTTTTGCGTGGTGTCGTGGACGGGGGCGGTGTAGGCGGTGAAGACAGTGCGCGGGGGTTTGGCGGCGCGGATGAGCTGGTTGCCGGCGGCGACGTAGCCCAGATGCGGGCTGCCGTAGATGACGTTGTCCCACGCCAGTTCGCTGTTTTCCGGCTCTTGCAGGAAGCGGTTGAGGACGAAGTTGGCGATGAGCCAGGGGGCGGTTTCAGACGGCCTCAGGCCGTATTGTGCGGCGTTTTCCACGATATGCGCGGCCACTTCGGGCGGGATGGCGCAGATGACGTTTTGCGCGTCGGCGAGGATGGTTCGGCCGCTTTGGTTGTGTCGCAGCCACACGGCCACGCGGCTGCCGCGCGCTTGGATTTTGACGGCGGAAGCGTCCCACGAGGCGGGGGTGGAAAAACGCCATTCGTTTTCCTGCGGCGGCTCGGTGAGGGGGCGCAGGCCGCTGCGGCGGCGCAGGGCTTCGGAAATGTGGGCGAGGCCGTCGGGCCAGGTGAGGACGGTGTCGGCGTGCGGGCCGCGCGCGCAGAAGTAGTGCAGGCCGGCGAAGGCGGACACGTCGGCGATGCCGCGCCCGTAGTCGTCGCGGCAGCAGTAGTCGAGGTACCAGAGCAGGGTGGGGGAGCGGTAGCCTTCGCGGCGCAGCCATTGGGCGAAGGTGAGGGCGTCGAGCCGCCGCCATTGTTCGTCGTGCGAGGAGAGGGCGATGGGGATGGCGAAGATTTTGCGCCCGTCGCGGCCGTAGGCGGTTTTCAGACGGCCTGTGAGGGTGAAGAAGCGGCGGCTGTCGGCGTCTTGGCGCGGCAGCAGGGCGTCTTGCCATTTGCCTTGGTACAGCAGGCGTTCCTGTGGGGCGTAGACCAAATCGGTTTCGTTGAACGCGCCGTTTCGCATGATGCCCAGATCGGCGAGCATTTCGCGTACATACGCGCTTTCGGGGGAGGGCAGGGCGAGGTAGTGGGCACCGGTGGGGGCGGCGAGCTCGCCGTGGTAGAAGCCGGCGTTGTTGCCGTTGCGCTCCAAGCCTTCGGCCAGCAGGATGTCGCGGCGGCCGTGTCTGACAAGGTACCAGAGGGCAGTGAGGGCGGCCGCGCCGCTGCCGAGGATGAGCGTGCCGCAGCGGACGGTGCGCTCGGGGCGCAGGGAGAAGCCGCCGTCGCGCAGAGTGTGGCCGAAGGGCAGGCCGGGGCGGTTTACGCTGACGGGGGGAAGCTGCGGCCGCCACAGCTTCCACGAGGCGGCGGAGGCGGCGGCAAGGGCGGCGGCGGAGAGGAGGAAGCGGCGGCGGGTGGGCATGGCTGGGGCGGCGGGGGCGTTGGGGAAACGGTTTTCAGACGGCCTCTGTCTTTATTTGTATTTGCCGGCCACGCGGACGATTTCCGCGCGGTGCGCGGCGCAGAAGGCGGCGGCTTTCTTTTGCAGCGCGGGGGTCGGCGTTTTCATGTCGGCCATTTTCACCGTGCCGAGCAGATCGGTGAGGCCGGGAATGCTGCGCAGGATGCCGTCTTGTTCCGACAGGCGGCCGTATTGCTGCTCGCAGGAGGCCGTCGGCGCATCGAGGCGGTCGTGGGCTTGGCTCAGGTTTTCCATGCTGCCTGCCGCCGCCAGTGCTTCTTTCGGGCAGAAGATGACGGCACTTTGCAGCAGCACGGCATCGCGCATCACGGCGCGGCATTCGGCGGAAACGGGTTTTTCCTGCGGCGCGGCAAAGGCGGGCAGGCAGGCAAGGGCGCAGAGCAGGGCGGTAAGACGGGGTTTCATGGTGGTTCTCCTTAGGTAGCAAAACAGGATGAGGCCGTCTGAAAAAACGGGGTCAGGCGACGCGGGGCGCATTATAGCCGCCCGCCGTTTTCCCGTATAATCCGCCGCTTTTCCCCGCCTGCGCCCGCTCCGCCATGCCCGATTTGTTTTCCGATGCCGCCCTTTCCGTTTCCGAGCTGAACGCCGCCGCCAAACTCCTGCTGGAAGAACACTTTTCCGGCCTGTGGGTGGCGGGGGAAGTGTCCAACCTCACCCGCGCCGCCAGCGGGCATTATTATTTCTCGCTCAAAGACGCGCGCGCCCAGGTGCGCTGCGCCATGTTCAAAGGCGTGGCGCAGCGGTTTGCCGCGATGAAGGAGGGCGACCATATCGAGGTGCGCGGGCGTATTTCCATTTATGAGGCGCGCGGCGAGTTTCAGATTACCGTGAACGAGGTGCGCGTGAAGGGGCTGGGGCGGCTCTACGAAGCCTACGAACAACTCAAAGCCGCCTTGCAGGCCGAGGGCTTGTTTGCCGCTGAGCGCAAGCGGCCGCTGCCCGCCCATCCGCAGCGCATCGGCATTGTAACCAGCCCCGCCGCTGCCGCCCTGCGCGACGTGCTCTCCACGCTGCGCCGCCGCGCGCCCGATCTTCCCGTGATCCTCTATCCCGCCGCCGTGCAGGGCGCGGAGGCCGCGCCGCAGCTTGTCCGCGCGGTGAACGCGGCCTCGGAACGCGGCGAGTGCGACGTTCTGATTGTGTGCCGTGGCGGCGGCAGCATCGAGGATTTGTGGCCGTTTAACGAAGAGGCCGTTGTCCGCGCCGTGGCCGCCTGCCGCATTCCGGTGGTGAGCGGCGTGGGGCACGAAACCGATTTCACCCTCACCGATTTCGCCGCCGACACCCGCGCCCCCACGCCCACCGCCGCCGCCGAGCTGGCCGCGCCCGACCGCGCCACGCTGCTGCACCGGCTCGCAGAGGCCGAAGGCCGTCTGAAAACCGCCGCGCTCTACCGCTATCAGGACGCGGCGCAGCGCACCGATTGGTGCGCCCGCCAATTGCGCCACCCGCGCCAAAAGCTCGACGCGCAGCGCGCACGCGTGGCCGAATGCGCCGCCCGCCTCGCCGCCGCCGCCCGCGCCTGCCTGCGCCTGTCGGATGAAAAGCTGTCGCGCCAAAACCTGCTGCTGCAACACGCCCGTCCCGACACGGCGGCGCAAACAGGCCGTCTGAACGCTTTTCAGACGGCCTTGACGCGCAACGCCGGCGTGCTGCTTGCGGCGAAAAAGCAGCGTTTGGAAAAACAGGCCGCGCTCTTGGATGCCGTGTCGCCGCAGCACATTCTGGCACGCGGCTTTTCGGTGGTGAGAAACACGCGCGGGCAGGTGGTGCGCGACGCCGCCGCGCTCAAACAGGGGCAGACGCTGCACATCACCTTCGCCGAGGGCGAAGCCGCCGTGCGCGTCAGCAGCGACACCGCGCAGCCGGATTTGTTTGATTTTTCGTGAAATCCGCCGCGCTGCGGCATGAAGAGGCCGTCTGAAAACCGAAAACGGGTTTTTCAGACGGCCTCACGTATAATCCGCTTCTTTATTTTTCAGACGGCCTCCCATTATGTCCGCATCAAACCCCAAAACCCTCCTGCTCGTCGACGGCTCTTCCTATCTCTACCGCGCCTACCACGCGATGGCGCAGCTTACCGCGCCCGACGGCGTGCCCACGGGTGCGCTGTACGGCGTGCTGAACATGCTGCGGCGGCTGCGTGCGGATTATGTGCACGACTATTGCGCGGTGGTGTTTGACGCCAAAGGCAAAAATTTCCGCCATGAAATGTTTGCCGACTACAAGGCCACTCGCCCTCCGATGCCCGACGATTTGCGCCCGCAGGCCGAAGCCTTGCCCGATTTGGTGCGGCTGATGGGCTGGCCGGTATTGGTGGTGCCGCAGGTGGAAGCCGACGACGTAATCGGCACGCTGGCGGTGCAGGGCGGCGAAGCGGGCTGGGACGTGGTGATTTCCACCGGCGACAAAGACATGGCGCAGCTGGTCAACGAGCGCGTTACGCTGGTCAACACCATGAGCGGCGAAACGCTGGATACAGACGGCGTAAAAGCCAAATTCGGCGTGCGCCCCGACCAAATCCGCGACTATCTCGCGCTGATGGGCGACAAGGTGGACAACGTGCCGGGCGTGGAAAAATGCGGGCCGAAAACGGCGGTGAAATGGCTCGAAGCCTATGAAACTTTGGCGGGCGTGATGGAACATGCGGGCGAAATCAAGGGCAAAGTGGGCGAAAACCTGCAAGCCGCGCTCTCGCAGCTGCCCTTGTCCTACGATTTGGTTACGATTAAAACCGATGTGGATTTGCACGCCGAACTTTCAGACGGCCTCGAAAGCCTGCGCCGCACGCCGCCCAAATGGGCGCAGCTGGCGGCGGATTTCAAACGCTGGGGTTTCAAAAGCTGGCTCAAAGAAGCCGAAAGCCGGATGCACGAAGCGGCCGAGAGCGATTTGTTTGGCAGCGCCGATGTGGGCGAGATCGCCGCTTTGGCATTAGAGATGCCGTCTGAAAAGCAGCCTGAAAAAGCCGCCGCGCCGGAAAAGCTCGATTATCAGGCCGTTACCACCGAAACCCAGTTCGCCGCCCTGTTGGACAAATTATCCAAAGCCGAACGCATCGGCATCGACACCGAAACCACGTCGCTTGATGCGATGAACGCGCAGCTTGTCGGCATCAGCATCGCCTTTGAAGCGGGCGAAGCGGCGTATATCCCGCTCGGCCACAGCATGACCGCCGCGCCGCAGCAGCTTGATTTGCAAGACACCTTAGGCCGTCTGAAACCCCATCTCGAAAACGGCAGCCTGAAAAAAATCGGCCAGAATCTGAAATACGACCAACACGTTTTCGCCAACTACGGCATTGCGTTGCGCGGCATTGCGGGCGATGCCATGCTGGCTTCGTATATTGTCGAGAGCCATTTGGGACACGGTTTGGACGAATTGTCCGAACGCTGGCTCGGCCTGCCGACGATTACTTACGAATCCTTGTGCGGCAAGGGCGCGAAGCAGATTTCTTTTGCCGATGTCGCCGTCGAACAGGCCGCCGAATATGCCGCGCAAGACGCCGATTTCGCCCTGCGCCTTGAAGCGCATCTGCGCGCGCAAATGGACGAAAAACAGCTTGAAATGTATCTGAATTTGGAATTGCCCGTCGCCCAAGTGCTGTTTGAAATGGAGCGCAACGGCGTGCACATCGACCGCGCCGAACTGGCCGCGCAAAGCAGCGAATTGGGCGCGGCGCTGCTGAAACTCGAAGAGCAGGCGTTTCAGACGGCCGGACAACCGTTTAATCTCAACTCGCCCAAGCAGCTTCAAGAAATCCTGTTCGACAAAATGGGCATCCCCACCAAAGGGCTGAAAAAAACCGCATCCGGCGGCATCTCCACCAACGAAGCCGTGCTCGAACAGCTCGCGCCCGACTACCCCCTGCCCAAAATCATCTTGGAAAACCGCAGCCTGGCCAAACTCAAATCCACCTACACCGACAAGCTGCCCGAAATGATCAACCCGCGCACCGGCCGCGTGCACACCACCTATTCCCAAGCCGTCGCTATCACCGGCCGCCTTGCCAGCAGCAACCCCAACCTGCAAAACATCCCCATCCGCACAGCCGAAGGCCGCCGCGTGCGCCGCGCCTTTACCGCGCCCGCAGGCAGCCTGATTGTGTCGGCCGACTACTCGCAAATCGAGCTGCGCATCATGGCGCATTTGTCGGGCGACAAAACCCTGATGGCCGCCTTCCAAAACGGCGAAGACGTACACCGCCGCACCGCCGCCGAAGTGTTCGGCATCGCGCCCGAAAACGTCAGCCCCGAGCAGCGCCGCTACGCCAAAACCATCAACTTCGGCCTGATTTACGGCATGGGTCAATACGGCCTCGCCAAATCGCTGGGCATCGACAACCTGTCCGCCAAAAACTTCATCGACCGCTACTTCGCCCGCTACCCCGGCGTGGCCGAATACATACAGCGCACCAAAGAAGAAGCCGCCGCCCAAGGCTACGTAGAAACCCTGTTCGGCCGCCGCCTCTACCTGCCCGACATCCGCGCCAAAAACGCCAACGCCCGTGCCGGCGCCGAACGCGCCGCCATCAACGCCCCCATGCAGGGCACCGCCTCCGACCTCATCAAACGCGCCATGATCGCCGTGTCAAGCCGCCTGCATTCAGACGGCCTTGAAAGCAAACTAATTATGCAGGTGCATGATGAATTGGTATTAGAAGTGGTTGAAAACGAATTGGAAACCGTAAAAGAAATGCTGCCGCAAGTGATGGCCGAAGTGGCGCAAGGCCGTCTGAACGTGCCGCTGTTGGCGGAAGTGGGAGTGGGCGGAAATTGGGATGATGCGCATTGATTTGGATAAACTGCCGCACAAAACGCTTGCGACAAAAATACCGAGCAATAGGGATAAACAAAGGATAAGTGATGGCAAACGATTTAATTAAGCAAGGCATTGAACTCTTTAACTCTGAAAAATATGCCGAAGCTATTCAAAAGCTGGATGAGGCTTTGAAGACAGCAAACAATCCGCAACAACAAGTTAATGTCCAATATTGGTTAGGGCGTTGTTATTTCGATCAGGCGCTTCAAACCAATGACACAATCTTGTTTGACAAAGCACGCGGACACTTTGAAAAACGATTGGTATGGGCTGAACAATTAAGCGGAGAAAAGATTATTGAAAAACAAGGTGATACCCAGCATTGGCTGGGGCGTTGTTATTTTGAACAGGCACTTCAAATCGGTAACGCAGTCTTGTTTGACATGGCGAGAGAGCACTTTCAAAAACGATTGGTATGGGCTGAACAATTAAGCGGAGAAAAGAGCATTGAAAAACAAGGTTATGCCCAACATTGGCTGGGGCGTTGTTATTTTGAACAGGCACTTCAAATCGGTAACGCAGTCTTGTTTGACATGGCAAGAGAGCACTTTCAAAAACGATTGGTATGGGCTAAACAGTTAAATGGCAATAATAGTATTGAAAAACAGATTATTGCCCAATTTTGGTTGGGTCGTTGTTATTTGAAACAGGCCAAGCAAAACCAAGGCAACATAGAGCAAAGCGAAGATTATTTGTCCGAAGCAGAAAAATGTTTTGATGAAGTGTCTAAGCTAGTAGAAAAATCAAAAGATAAATCTTTTAAAAAGCAAGCGATTGCGAAGCTGAGACGCGATTTCAGAGAACTTGATTTTGTAAAAGGTAATTACGAAGGTTACTTCAAATCCAAACAAGAGCATATCCAACAAAAGCTGTCTAAAAATAAAAAGATAAACGGCCGTCTGAAAGAAAACATCGCTGCGGTTTTGGCGGTATTGAGCATAGACCCGATTGAATTTGACAAACCTCTGGCGCATTACACCAGCCCGGCTGTATGCGAAAAATTATTGGGCATAGGACAAAAAGAGTCCAAGCAGGAAAATATCGTTGCCGGCAAAATGAGAATGAACAGCTCGGCCTATATGAACGACCCCTATGAAGGCAAAAGCCTGTATGACCTGCTGGGTATTCAGGAGCCGGATTTGGAAAACCTGTCAGAACTCAGCCGCCACAATGCTTTTTTCGCCTGTTTTTCTTCGCGGGTAAACGATTTAAACCAGTTCCGCCTGTACGGCAAAGTCGGCAATGTCGAAGCCTCGGGCTGCTGCCTGGTGCTCAACAGACGCGGCAATTGGATACGCGAGCCCGACCTCGAAGCGTCTTTCCACCGCCTGAACGATCAAGACGGATTCACGGGTAGCGTTGTAAAAGAAACCACGGCGCAAAGGCCGTCTGAAAACCTGCCGCTGTACCAAATCGCCTATATTTTCTACCGCGACGAATATACGCAGGATAAAGAATACGATGTGATGGACGGCAAGACAGATTTCGGCATCCGCTTAAAGCCAATCAGCGACAACCTAGATTGGCATGAAGTCAGAAAACAACAGCTTCAGACGGCCTTAAAAGGCTTGTGCGGATATTGGAAAGATACTGATCAGAGCAAGGAAGAGTTCCAAGAAAACAAAGCGGCATTGGAATACATCCGCTATCTGTTTAAAGACCACGCTTTCCGCGACGAAGAAGAATTCCGCCTGCTGCAAATCGAAGAAATCGGCTCGGACAAAGTGCAATATTGCCCAGATACCAATACCGCTTTTTTGGAATACGGCAATGTTTGCACTCGGCTGGATGAGGTGATTTTAGGCACCAATTACGAACGTACCAATGCTGGTCTTAAAGTAGAAGTATTCCGCCATCTGCTCAAACGCAAACAGCCGCACATCAAAGTAAGGCATTCGTCATTGCCGATTAACCCGCCAAACAGATACTAGTAAGCATAGGTTAGGTTTTCAAATCCAACAAATACCTTTATCTATCTGAAACATGGCGGGGTTGCAGCCTCGCTGCCGGTAGTTGGAATCCGTTCATAAATTAAATCAGGCGGTATGAGACAAAAAGGCCGTCTGAAACCTGCCAAGCTGTTTTTCAGGTAGCCTTTCCCGATAACGCTGAGGAATTTTGTGATGAATCATGAAGTTTTAAAAACAGCCGAAGAACTGTTGGACAATCTTGAAGTCGATAAAGCATTGCCGCTGGTTCAATCGTTGGCTGGTGCGGGCGTAACGGAAGCCTATGGCATGCTGGCCTATATATATGATTACAAGCACCAAAATTTTGGCAGCCCGGACGAACAAACCGTCGCGGCAGCCTATGGAAACTATTACGCAGCCTTGGAACAAGACTTCCGTCGCGGCAATCTGCGCGCCGGCATGAAGCTGGCCGGCGCATTGCGGTTCCATGCCGCCAACCATATTGCCAAAGACGATCAAAAAGCCCTGCTCATCTATCAGCAGTGCGCGGCAGAAGGATGGGACGAAGCCGCCATCACGCTGGCGGAAATCTACAAAACAGGCGATTTGGGCGTGGAAGCCGATTTTGGCAGATGCATCAGCCTGTTGGCATCCGCCGCCGAAAAAGGAAATGCGCAAGCCATGCACGAACTGGGGATTTTGCTGCTGCCAAACCACCGCAGCCGGGCACTGGATTGGATAGCCAAAGCGGCGCAAAAGGGATATTGGCAGTCGGTGGAATATATCCGGTCGGCACGGCAAGGGTAGCTTGGGTGGTCAAACCCGACAAACACCTCTATCCGTTTCAAACACGCCGGATTCGCAACCCGCCTGCCGCAGTTGGAATCCGTTTATCAATTAGGCAGCGAGGGACAAGGAAGGCCGTCTGAAAACCGTAGCGCAGTTTTTCAGACGGCCTTTTGCCATTCAGGTAGGGTGTGTCGCCCCAAGGCGACGCACGCGGTTTGCGGTTTTTGGGTTTGCATCACACGGTTGCTTGGGGGGAACGAAAGGCCGTCTGAAAACGCAGCTTCGGCGTAGCCAAAACCTACTTTCCGGAAAATTCTCCTTGCCGCACCCGTCTTGACCCGTTTTTACAAATGCAATACCATAACGAAACAGGAAAACAGGCGCGCCGCCTGTTTGTTTGTGTCCGGATTTGTCCGGTTTGTCCATTCAGAAATTCAGAAAGAGAAACATGAAAAAATCCCTCCTTGCCGTGCTGTTGTGCGCCGCCGCCGTTGCGCAGGCGCATGAAGTTTGGGTGAACGCGCCCGCCGAGTTGTCGTCCGCCGACGTTTTGAATGCCGAGCTGGCGTACAGCCACGATTTTCCCCATGCCGAAAAAATCGCCGCCGACCGCGAACATATTTTCGTGCCGCTGACGCTGACCAACGCCAAGGGCACGACCACGGCGATGAAGCGGCAGGGCGAAAACTACCAGTACACCGCAGGCCGTCTGAAAAAAGGCAGCTACATCGTCGGCGCAATGTACAAGCCGACCTTCTGGTCGAAAGACGCGGCGGGCAAATGGGAGCAGAAAAGCCTGGCCGAGCGGCCGGAGGCGGTTTCGTGCGAGCAAAGCCGCATGTTCGGCAAAAGCATTGTGATTGTGGATGGCGCGGTTGATCAGGCCGCCATCAGCCGCCCGATCGGCCAAACCCTTGAAATCGTGCCGCTGGCCAATCCGAACGCGGCCAAACCCAGCGAGCTGTTCCCCGTGCAGATTCTCTATCAGGGCGAGCCGCTTTCCGGCGCGACGGTTACCGCCACCGCCGACACCATTGTCGTGCGCGATATGGAAGCGGCGCACGACCACCGCGAGCCGCAGGCGTTCTCGGGCAAAACCGACAAGCAGGGCAAAGTCAATATCCTGCCGCTGGTTGAGGGGCTGTGGAAAGTGAAAGTGGTGCACAAAACCCCGTTCGGCGACAGCAAGGTTTGCGGCGAATCGGCGGCTTATTCCACGCTGATCGTGCCCGTCGGCAGCGAACGCGCCAACACTGGGGCGCACCACCACCATCACCACCATTAAGCGGGCAGATAGTGGCAACAGGCCGTCTGAAAACTGTTTTTCAGACGGCCTGAAATGTTTTTGGGGCAGGGTGTTTGTTGACTGGCGATAATTCCGGGTAAAACCGGCCGGTTTACGCCTTCAAGTCGGCGCAGATGGCCGCGAAGTCGGCGCGGTGATTCGGGTGGATGTAGGGTTTGAGCAGGCTGAGGTTGCGCAGCACGCCGAGGCGTTTGGTGTCTTCGGGCAGTTTGCCGCTGCGCCGCAGCGAGCCGTGCAGGTCGAACCAGTATTTGGTGATGATCCACATATTGAGGGCGAGGTTTTGCAGGTCTTCTTTGTCGGCGCACAGGATGCCGATGGCGGCGAGGTGTTCGAGGTAGTGCAGCACCAGCGGCGAGGCTTTGGCGCGGGTGAATTCGTTGTAGTCGCCCAAGAGTTCGGCGTTGCGCGAGAGCAGGGCGTTGGTGTCGCTGAACAGGAAGCGGTAGTCCCACATGATGGCGAAGATGCCGTTGAGGTAGGCGGCCACGTCGGCGAGGCTTTGCGGGGCGTCGGCTTCGCGTATCCAAGCCATCATGCTGCCGCTGTAACGGCGGTGCAGTTGCAGGATGATTTCGTCTTTGTTGCGGAAGTGGTAGTAGAGGTTGCCGGGGCTGATGGCGAGATGGGCGGCAATGTGGTTGGTGGTGGTGGCGCGCTCGCTCTCTTCGTTGAAGAGTTTGAGCGCGGCGTCGAGTATGCGGTTGTAGGTGTTGCTGCGGGTTTCTTTGCTCATGTTTTTTCTGCCTTTTTATCAGTTTGAGGCCGTCTGAAAACATTGTTTCAATGAGATTGGAAGATTTCAGACGGCCTCCCGTGTTTTTATGCCGCCTGCGCGGTGTTCATCAGCCGCAGGGCTTTCAGACGGCCTATGTCTTTCTGATAAGTAACCAGTCCGATAAAGCGGCCGGCGCGGCTGTATACGCGGATGGGGCTGTCGGCGCGGAAGTCTTCTGAAAACTGCGGACGCTGGCCGCAGCGCAGCATTTCCACGGCGGTGTCGTTTAACACCAGCTTGGGCAGGTGCCGCACCAGAACGTCGCAGGGCAGCAGCAGCGCGTCGCGTTGGGCTTCATCGAGCGCGGCCAAATCTTCGAGCGTGTGGCTTTGGGCGATGGTGAAACCGGCGGTTTCGGTGCGGCGCAGGGCGGTGAGGTGGGCGTAGGTGCCGATGTGTTTGGCGATGTCTTCGCTGAGGGTGCGGATGTAGGTGCCTTTGCTGCAACGCACGTGTATCATGGCTTCGGGCGCGGCGAAGCGTTCGGTTGCTATGGAATAAATGGTGATGTCGCGCGCTTTGCGTTCGATGACGATGCCTTTGCGGGCGTATTCGTACAGCGGTTTGCCCTCGTGTTTGAGTGCGGAAAACATGGGCGGCACTTGGCGGATGCTGCCTGTGAGCGCGGCGCAGGCCGTCTGAAATTCGGCCTCGCTGATGTCGGCGCGGCCGGTGGCGACGATTTCGCCTTCGGCATCGCCGGTGCTGCTGGCCTCGCCCAGTTTCAGCGTGGCGGTGTAGGCTTTGTCGGCATCGAGCAGGTATTGGGCGAACTTGGCGGCCTCGCCGAAACACACGGGCAGAAGCCCTGTGGCCAGCGGGTCGAGCACGCCGGTGTGCCCGGCTTTTTCGGCGCAGTAGAGACGGCGGGCTTTTTGCAGGGCGGCGTTGCTGGAAAGGCCGGCGGGTTTGTCGAGCAGAAGCACGCCGTGAACGGGGCGTTTGGCGGGTTGGGCGGTCATGGTTCGGGCAATGGGGGAGGGAGGGCGGGAGTCGGCGGGAGTAGTGTTTTTCAGACGGCTTGTCCGATTGGTCTTGTCGCTATGTTTGAGGCCGTCTGAAAACCGGTTTTTTGTTGAAACGGGGTGTTGGCTTCGTTGAAACTGCGCTTTTCAGACGGCCTCTGCGGTATTCAGGGCAGGCAGCGTTTGGGCTTTTTGCTGTAACAGTCGGCCGAGCCGATGCCGATGCTCCAATAGTTGTTGCCTTTGGGCAGTTCGAGGGCGAGCAGTTCGGCTTCGTGCGGGTATTCGGCCATCATCTGCCGGATTTCGTCTTCGTAGGTTTCGCGCCAGATGGCGGTGTTGATGCCGCAGAAGCGGTAGGAGTAGGGCGCGTCGCCGGTGATTTTCGCGCCGCCGTTGTGCCGCTCGAGCAGGGCGTAGAGTTCGCCCGAGGGCAGGGCGAACGGGTCTTGGCCGTAGATTTCCACGCTGTTGCCGCTTTGCAGGAAGGGGCCTTCGGGGATGTCGAAAAAGTCCACGATGCCTTGTGTGTCGAAATAAACGTGGCAGTCGAGCGTTTCGTAGTAGAAGGCGTGGTTGTTTCGGTTGCAGGGTTCGCCCAGGAGGGCGAGGGCGTCTTCTTTGCGGCAGCCGAAACCGAGGCGGCCTCTGCCGGCGATTTCCAGCCCTTCGAGCGGGCGCAGGACGAGGTGTGCCATCGGTTCAGCCTTCCACGGGTTTTTCGGCGGCAACCTGTTCGATCAGGTGGGAAATGCTCATGCCGCGTTCGAGCGATTGGTCGTATTTGAAATGCAGTTCGGGCGTTTTGAAGAGCTTGATGCGTTTGGCCAGCTCGCTGCGCAGGTGGCCCTTGGCATGTTCGAGGGCTGCTTCGGTAATGTCGCGGGTGCTGTCGTCGAGCACGGTGTAATAAATGGTGGCGTGGCTGTAATCGCGGCTTACGTCCACTTCGTTGATGGTGATGAAACCGGCGCGCGGGTCTTTCAGGCCGGTGCGCACCATTTCGGCCAGCTCGCGCATGATTTGTTCTTTGACACGGTCTTGGCGGGCATAGCCCCTGCGGGTTTTGTTCATTCGGCGTCCTTTAAAAAAGCACTCGGCAAGTCGGGGCGCATTATAGCCCAATTGCCGTATAATGCCCGCCTTCCTTTGTTTAGGGCGGGTCGGCAATGCGTAAAACCAATGCCAACAGACCTTAGGCCGTCTGAAAAACACGCTTTCGCGCCGCCCAAATCCGTATCCCCTATGAAGATTCTGTTTGCCCTTTTGTATCTGATACAGCTTCTGCCGTTTTCCCTAATCCAGAAAACGGGTGCCGCGCTGGGGCTGGCCGCCTATTGGCTGGCCGCGCCGCGCCGCCGCATCGGACGCGTCAATCTGGAAAAATGCTTTCCCGAATGGGATGCAGACAAACGCGAAGCGGTGCTCAAAGCACATTTCAAACAGATGGGCATACTGGTGGCCGAATACGGCCTGTATTGGTACGGCGATGCAGGCCGTCTGAAAAAGCTGGTGCGCTACCGCGACAAACATTATCTCGACGACGCGCTCGCGGCGGGCGAAAAAGTTATCCTGCTCTACCCGCATTTCACCGCCTTCGAGTTGGCCGTGTACGCGCTCAACCAGGATGTGCCGCTGGTGAGCATGTACTCCCACCAGAAAAACGCAGCGCTCGACGCGCAAATCCTCAAAGGCCGCCACCGCTACAACAATGTCTTCCTCATCGGCCGCACCGAAGGGTTGCGCGCCATCATCAAAGAACTGAAAAAAAGCAGTGCGCCCTTCCTCTACCTGCCCGACCAGGATTTCGGCCGCAAAGATTCCGTGTTCGTAAACTTTTTCGGCATTCAGACGGCCACCATCGCCGGACTCAGCCGCATCGCCGCCCTCACCAGTGCGAAAGTCATCCCCGCCATCCCCACGCGGCAGGCCGACGGCACGGTCGAGTTGCGTTTCTACCCCGCCTGGGAAAACTTCCCCACCGACAACGCGCAAGCCGACGCGCAGCGCATGAACGACTTCATCGAAGCGCGCGTGCGCGAGCAGCCCGAACAATACTACTGGCTGCACAAACGCTTCAAAACCCGCCCCGAAGGAGAAGCGGGGTTTTACTGAACGCACAAGCCGAAGCTGCCCGAAAGGCCGTCTGAAAAACACCGCCGCTGTGTTTTCAGACGGCCTTTCCGCCGCCGCCCGCCCCCGCAGGTGCGGCAGGCGGTGCAGGCGGCAGGCAAATTCGGGTACAATCGCGCCCGCCCGAAACCGGAAAATTTGAAAGAATAAAGAATATGTGGAACAAAAAATGGGTGGTCGGCAACTGGAAAATGAACGGCCGCCTGCACGAAAACGACACCCTGCTGTCCGAAATCCTCGCCCTGCCGCCGCAGCCGAACGTCTGCATCGGCATCGCTCCGCCCGCCGTCTACCTGCAACAGGTGCGAAACGCAACGCAAAACGCCCCACACAACACCATCCTCCCCTGCGCCCAAGACCTCAGCCGCTTCCCCGGAACAGGCGCATACACCGGCGAAATCTCGGCCGCCATGCTCAAAGACGCAGGCGCGCAAGCCGTCCTCGTCGGCCACTCCGAACGCAGCCTGTATTTCAATGAAACCAACGACGAGCGCAGACAAAAAATCGAAAACGCTCTCGCTGCCGGATTAATCCCCCTGCTGTGCGTCGGCGAAAACCTGCAAGAGCGCGAAAACGGCGACGAAAAAACTACCGTTGCCCGCCAGTTGTCGGTATTGAAAGGTCTGCAAACCGACACATTCGCCATCGCCTACGAACCCGTGTGGGCAATCGGCACAGGAAAAGTCGCCAATAAAGAACAAATTGCGCAAATGCACCATTTTATTTACAACGAAGTCTTGTCATTCGGAAACAGCGGTGCTAATATCCGCATTCTTTACGGGGGCAGCGTCAACGAAACAAACGCAGCGGAAATCTTCTCCGCAGCCCATGTAGACGGAGCCTTGGTAGGCGGAGCGTCGCTTTCGGGCAAACAGTTTTCCGCCATCATCCGAGCCGCAGAACAAGCCTGAATTTATGGAAGCATTTAAAACCCTGATTATGATTTTGAACGGTTTCGCCGGATTAGCCATCATCCTGCTCGTTCTCATGCAGCACGGAAAAGGTGCGGACGCAGGTGCTTCCTTTGCCAGCGGCAGCGGCAGCGCGCAAGGCGTATTCGGCTCGGCAGGCAGCGGCAACTTCCTCAGCCGCAGCACCTATATCGCCGCAACCGTATTTTTCGCCACTTGCCTCGCTCTGACCTATATATACAGCCATTCGGGCAAAGGCAAGCTGGATTTCAGCAACGTACAGCAAAGTGCACCCGTAAAAACACAGCCTGCCGCACCTGCCGGAAACGGCGAAGTGAAGTAAAAAATTGATTTTCCTGCCGACATGGTGAAATTGGTAGACACGCTATCTTGAGGGGGTAGTGATCCTAGATCGTGCGAGTTCAAGTCTCGCTGTCGGCACCAACATCCGAAAACAGCCCCACCGCGCGGGCTGTTTTTTTACATCCAACGCCGTCCAACGCCGTAAACCAAACGCCCGCCCAGTAAGGATTTGCGCCTGTTTCCCTCTTTCCGTTTTCCCGTCTTGGCAGTCTAACGCCGTCTAATCCCATCCGATTGAATCAACCAAACTCAGGGGGTATTATTTGGGGTATCTGCAAATATCCCCGAAAAAATACCCCCAAAATGCCGCTAAACGACCGCCAAATCAGAAACGCCAAGCCTGCCGCCAAGCCCTACAAGCTGGCCGACGGCGGCGGGCTGTATTTGGCCGTTACCCCCGCAGGCGGGAAATCGTGGCGGCTGAAATACCGTATCGACGGGAAAGAAAAGCTGCTGACTATCGGCAAATATCCCGCCGTTTCCCTGCTGGAAGCCCGCCAAGCCGCCGAACAGGCGCGGGCAGGCTTGGCAAGGGGCGCAGACCCCGCCGCCGCCAAGCAACAGGCCAAAGCACAGCGGCAGGCCGCACTGCAAAACACGTTTGAGAACATCGCCCGCCGCTGGTATGCCGACAACCGACACCGCTGGAAGCCCAACCACGCCGCCCGCCTGCTGGCCTATTTGGAAAAGGACGTTTTCCCCGCCATCAGCGGCGAGCCGATAGACGCAATCAGGGTAAACGACATCAAAAGCCTGTTAGCCGACGTTTTGGCACGGGGAGCAATCAACACGGCGGAAAAAATCCGCGATTGGATAGGGGCGGTTTTCGACTATGCGGCCATGCTGGAAATCACAGACCGCAACCCCGCCCGCGCCCTGAAAGGCTTTCTGCCCAAGCGTGCAACCGAACATATGCCCGCCCTGCCACGCGAAGAACTGACCGAGTTTTACCGCCGCTTGACCGCCGCCGACATCAAGCGGCAGAACAAAATAGCCCTGCTGCTGATTATGCTGGTATTTGTGCGCAATACCGAACTGCGCGGCGGCAGATGGGCGGAAATTGATTATGAAGCCCGCCTTTGGACAATCCCCGCCGAACGGATGAAACGCCCGCGCGTGCATACCGTGCCGCTGGCCGCCTGGCCGCTGGAACTGCTGCGCGAACTGCACACCCTCACCGGCAACACGCCCTATCTGTTTCCGAGCCGCACCAACGCGGAAGGCTACATATCCGACGCAACATTAACGCGCATCATCGAGCGGATGGGCTACAAAGGCATTGCCACAATCCACGGCTTCCGCAGCTTGGCAAGCAGCGTATTGAACGAACAGGGATTCAATCGGGACGCCATCGAACGGCAGCTTGCCCATGTAGAGGAAAACAGAATCAGGGCGGCATACAACCGCGCCGACTACATGGCCGAGCGGCGAGAAATGATGGACTGGTACGCCGACTTTCTGCGGCGGCACTATCAGGCCGCCATGACGGACACCCGATAAAGACCGCCCCGAAAGGCGGCTTTTTTTATCTGTCATGATTTGCGCGGGCGTGAAACTGTTTGACCCGTTCGAGTAAAGGCCGTCTGAAACCGCCGCCCGCAGAAATGCGGGCTTTTTTACGCCCGATTGAAAGGCCGCCTGAAACACCGTTCGGGCGGCCTTTTCCCTTTCCAAGCAAAAAAAGCGGCCTTTGTACTGAAACGGGACTTTGCGGGGGAAAGCCGCCCGCCCGCCTACCATCCGCCCATCATCCAACCACGCCCAACACGGCAGAAAGGCAGACTATGCAAACCATACCGAGCTTTATCGACGCCAACGGCCTTGCGCAGGCTTTCAGCGTTTCCGTATCGACAATTTGGAACTGGAACAACCCCAAAAGCCGCCACTACCGCCCAAACTTTCCCAAGCCCGTCAAAGTATCCGCCAACGCTACCCGCTGGCCTGCCGACGAAGTGGCCGCCTACATGGCCGATTTAGCCGCAGCACGGGAGGCCGCCCAATGAAAAACGCCCGAAACACCGGTAAAGGCATTTCAGGCGCGGCACAGAAAGCGAGCCGCCATTGTAACCCTTTCCGCCCCAACAGCCAAAACGCGGAAATCCTTGCCATCCTGCAAAGCGGGCAGAGCCTTACCCATTACGAAGCCGCACAGATGGGCATCATGGCCTTTACCGCCCGCATCAACGAAATCAGGGCGGCGGGCTTCCCCGTTGTCTGCACCATGACCGCCCATGAGAACAAGCACGGCAAAACCGTCAAGCGCGGAGTATTCACGCTGGCATAACTGCAATTATTGCAATTTTATTGCGTGAAATATCGTTTTCAAGCAATGATATGGCAGAAAACAACAGCAAACACCCCTAACCTTGCCGAATTGGAAAACATGAAACTGCCCAAACTCACCCCCGAAAACCTGCCGACTGTCCGCCCCTACCTGCCCGATACCTTCCTGCAACTGGAAACCGTGGCCGGTACGCAAACCGCCCTACTGCTGGTGTCCGAGCATGGCGGGGAACAATACCCCGTTGCCAAAGGCGCAACGAAACAGGGCAGGCGGCGCACCGCCCGTATTGCCGCCCTTATCGGCGAAGCCGCCGCCCTGCGCCTTGCCGCCGCCTACGGACAACAGCGCAACATTGCCATACCGGCCTGCCGCAAGGCGCGGGAAGTGCTGCGCAACCGCGAAATCCGCGCCGCCTACGATATGGCGGAAGGTTCGGGCATGACCCCCGCCGCCCTTGCCCGCCGCTACGGATTGAGCCAACGGGCAATCTTCAACATCCTCAAACGCAGCGAATGAAAGGATAAACCATGCATCACGAAACGACACGCCAAGCCCTGCGCAACGCCTACATCAACGGCGCAAACATGGAAACGGCGGCGGCAGACTGCGGGATATGCCTGCGAACCGCCTACGCATGGAAGGCCGAGGCCAAGGCCGCAGGCGACGACTGGAACAGACTACGGGCGGTGTACACGCTGTCAAACGTGGAGGCGACGGCGCAGGGCGTGCTGCGCCGCATGATGGGGCAGTATGACAAGGCGGCGTTGGATTTGGAGGCCGACCCCGATTTGCCCGCCGTCAAGCGTGCCGAAGTGCTGGCGACGCTGGCCGACGCGTTGGCGAAAACCGTCGCCGCCAACAAGCGGCTGATGCCGGAAACCTCGGATTTGGCGGCGGCAGTGCGCGCGCTGGGCTTGCTGACGGCCTTTACGGTGGAACGTTATCCGCAGCACGCCGCCGCGCTGGCCGAAATCATCGAGCCTTTCGGCGAAGTGCTGGAAAAGGCCGTCTGAACTTGACAACCAAACCCAGAGATTGCAGAATCGCGGCCTCTCTCTCCAAAAAAACTTAGCCCGAATCGGCAGGGTGAAACGCCGATTTTTCACGCCTATATCTTTCAGGCCGTCTGAAAACTTTTCAGGCGCAGCCGTCAAGCTATGGCGGTGTCTGCCAACCGTAAGGCGCAGGCCGGTTTCTAAGTTACCGGAGAGAGCACCGCCCCCAATTTTGGGGATTCTCAAACTCTCAAAAAACTTAGGAGGCCATCAAATGGCAAAACTTCAAACCCGCGCCGACGCGCAATCTATCCAAACATCCCCCGTTTCCCATCAGGAAAAAACCGTAACCATTCCCCGCGCCCTTGCCGAACAGGCATCAACATCCCTGTTTGACTTCATCGCCTTTCTCAAACACGCCGACACCATCGGCATGACCGCCCGCCGCCTGCTGGAAACAGGCGACATCCAAACCGCCCGATACCAGCTTGAACTGCTGGCATCGCTGGCCGAAAACGTCCGCCCGCCCGAGCCGCACGCCTATGCCCTTTGGGAAGCCGTAGAGGCCGCCGACAAGGCGCAGGGCTGCTAATCCCCCATTCCCGCCCCGCACAGGCTTTCAGACGGCCTTTTGCGGCGCGGGGCATATCTACCCCTTTCCCATACCCCAAACCCCGCCAAAAGCGCACACAAAGCCATTATTGCGCCAGTTGCGCGGGAAGAAAGGCAAAGCCATGTTTATCGCCGTTGTATCCATCCCCAACCCCAAAGCCCGCGCGGGCGAAGCCTTTACACACGTTTGGGCATCGCTTGGTGCATACCCCACACCCGAACAGGCGCAGGCCGCTATCGACCTCTACGCCGCAGAAAACCTAGTACAGGAAAGCCGTATCAGCCAAGCCCTGCCGCGCTTTTTCTTTCAAGGCAGGCGGCTGCCTGATTCTGCAAGGGGGTAAGCCGTGAAAGACGCAACCGCCGTTCTACTCGCAGGGCTGGTAAAACTGGATTTAAGCACAGAGGAAAAGGCGCGGATTCTTACCCTGCCGCCCTGCCCGAAATGCGGCCAAACATCCTGCGCCCACCCCGAAAACCAAGCAACCGCCGCCCAAATGCGCAGCCTGCTGCATGCCGTGCTGGAAGCGGCAGGCGCAAGCCCCGAAAGCATGGGCATCCTGCCCGAAACGCCCGAAAGGAGAACGCAATGAAACCCTATATCGCCGTTGTAACCATCCCCAACCCCCGCCCCGTGGCCGGAGAAGCCTACACAGAGTGCTACGCCCCCATCGGCGAGTTTCCCACCCGCGAAGAAGCGGAAGCCGCCTGCGACATCTACGCCGCCCGCCATCCCGTTATCAAACGGCACATCAGCCAAACCCTGCCGCCCTTCTTCTTTCGCGGCGCAAGCCCCCGACGCCATCCTGATAGGGGCCGCCGAATGAACCGCCCCGACTTATCCGACCTCAAAGCCGCCGCGCAAGGCCGCTGGCCTGCCATCCATGCCGCGCTAGGCATCCCCGCCGACCTGCTGGACAAACGCAGACACCGTCCCTGCCCCCATTGCGGAGGCAAAGACCGCTACCGCTACACAGACTACCAAGACGGCGGCGGCTACATCTGCAACCAATGCACCCCCGAAGGCGGCAGCGGCTTTGATTTACTCATGCTGGTGTATGGCTGGACATTTGCCGAAGCCGCCCGCTAAGTGGCCGCCTTGCTTGGCATGAGTCCGTCTGAAAACCCGCCCGCCGCAAGGCAGCCTGAAAGCCCCGAGCCGAAACCCGACAAACAGCCCGAACTAATCCGCCTTTTCAACGCCGCCGCCCCGATAGACGGCACGCCCGCCGCCCTGTACCTCAAAGGGCGCGGCCTTTCGCCCGAACTGTTCGACGCCTGCCCCGATTTGCGCTACTGCCCCGCCTTGCCCTACTGGATAACCCGCTGCGCCGACAACCGCCCCGCCTGCATCGGCAGCTGCCCCGCCATGCTGGCCGCCATCCGCACCCCCGACGGCACATTGCAGGGCTTGCACAAAACCTACCTGCAAACAGACGGGCGCAAGTTCGCAGGCATCCACCCCGACACGGGCGACCCCCTGCCCGCCAAGAAAATGGCCGCCCGCTACGGCGGAGCATTGCACGGCGCGGCGGTACACCTTTACCCGCCCGATTTTCAAGGCCGCATCATCGCAGCGGAGGGCATAGAAACCGCCCTTGCCGCATGGCAGCTGTTCCAAACACCGGCCATAGCCGCCCTGTCCGCCCACGGCCTGCAAAACCTGCAATGGCCGCACGGCACGGAAACCCTGCTAATCGCCGCCGACAACGACCATAGTCAAACAGGCCGCAAGGCCGCCGAAGCCCTCACCCGCCGCGCTGCCCGCGCAGGCATAGGCGGCGGCATCTGGCAGCCTGAAACAGCGGGCTTTGACGCACTGGACGAACTGAACAGGCGGCAGGCCGCTACAAACGCCCCAAAACCGCCCGTATAGCCCGCTTCCCCATTCAGACGTCCCACCCCCTTACCCATGCGCCCAAACCGCAGGAAAACGCAACAGAGGCGCAGCAAACACAGAAAGCAGACACCATGAGCGCAGCAAACGACCCGTTAGCCCACTTTGAACCCGTGGCCGACCGCCCCTACTACGACTGCACCCGCAGCGGCGTTTACTACTGCCACATTGAAACCGACAAAGACGGCGGCATCATCGAAAAACCGCCCCTGCGCCTGTCCGACCAAATCGAACTAATCGGGCGGGGCATCGACGCGGGCGGCCACTACTACCGCATCATCCAATGGCGGGACACCCTCACCCGCCAAAGCAAAACCGCCGCGCTATCCTGCGCCGACATCGGCACACCGCCAAGCTGGCAGCGTCTGCAAGGATGGGGCATAACCGTCATGAGCGGACGGCGCAAACGCGAACTGCTGGCCGACTACCTGCAAACAGACGGCCAAACCACCCCATACACCGTAACCGATAAAGCAGGCTGGCACGGCGGCGGCTACATCCTGCCCAACGGCGAAACCATCGTTTCAGACAAAGAACACATCATCTACAACGGCGACCCCGCCCCCGCCTACACCCAAAGCGGCAGCCTTGCCGACTGGCAGCGCGAAATAGCCGCCCGCGCCGCCGGTAATTCCCGCTTGCTGCTGGCAATCGGCACGGCACTGGCCGCCCCGCTGCTGCACCTGTTCGGCGAAGCAAACGGCGGCTTCCACATCTACGGCGACTCATCCGACGGCAAAACCACCGCCGCCCTTGTCGGCCTGTCCGTCTACGGCACGCCCGCCGCCCTCAAACTCGCATGGCGCGGCACGGATTTAGGCTTTTCCAATGCCGCCCTTGCCCGCAACGACGGTTTGCTTGTTCTCGACGAAATCGGCGAAGCCCACCCCAAAACCGTAAGCAAAACCGCCTATTCCGTCATCAACGGCAAATCCAAGATTCAGGGCGCGAAAGAGGGCGGCAACCGCCCCGCCCAAGAATGGCGCATCCTGCTGTTCTCAACCGGCGAATACGCCCTGCAAGCCTACATGGAACGGGCGGGCGAAACATGGGAAGCAGGGCAGGCCGTGCGCCTTCCCAGCATCCGCGCCGCCGCCCGCTACGGCATCTTCGACACCCTGCACGGCCACCCCAACGGCGCAGCCCTTGCCGACCACCTGCAACAGGCCGCCCGGCAATACCACGGCACGGCCATCCGCGCATGGATAGCCAAACTGCAAACCCTGCCCGCCGACACCATCCGCGCCGCCTTTGAAGCATTCCTTGCCGCCCTGCCCGAGATGGACGGCCAAGCCGCCCGCGTCGCCCGCCGCTTCGCCCTTGCCGCCGCCGCGCTGGAACTGGCCGCCGACATAACCGCCCTGCCTGCCGGTGTCGGCATGGCCGGTATCAAGCAATGCTTTGACGAATGGCACGCCGACAACGGCAGCGGCAAACATGAAGACCACCAAATCATCCGCAACATGGCCGCCTTCATGCAGCAACACGCCCACGGCCTGCGCTTTGCCGACTGGCGCGACGAATACACCAACCGCGACCATGCAGGCTACCGCAAAGACAACGGGCAGGGCGAAAAGGCCGAATACTGGATAATCCCCGTCATTTTCGAGGACGAAATCATGAAGGGCAGAGACAAAAACAAAGCCTGCGCCGTCTTGCACGGCATCGGCTGGATGATGAAAGCGGCGGATGGCCGCTGGAAATGCAAGAAATACGGCAAAGGCCGCTTTTATGTACTACTCGGCGCAGAGCCGCCCGAAGCCGAATAAGCAAAGGCCGTCTGAAAAACCCCGTTAAACAAACCGCCGCAAGGCGGTTTTTTCATGCCCTCAAACAGCCAAACCTCGCAACATGCCCTTTTCCGCCCCACAGATGCACGCAGACGGCCTTTTCCAACCTTTCCCATACCAACCATTATCACACCGCCAAACGCGCTAAAAACGCCGCTTTTGCGCCCTGCGTGAAGTTTTCCTATCAGGAAACAATCAGCCGTGATTGTTTCATCAAAAAAACGCTATACGCGCGAGAAAAACGCGTTTTTAGTGGGTATGTGGGTATGCGCCTCTGAAAGCCTTGATATACGGGCATCTTTGCATACCCACTGAATAAATTTACGTGGGTATGTTGTGGGTATGCTGGGTATGAGTTAAAAAACAAACACTTGGAAGCACCGCATACCCACATACCCACGGGCTACCCAGTAAATTTATGTATGTGGGTATGCACTTTTTACAATATAAACAAAAAGATAAAATGTAAATTCCCACATACCCACTAAAAAACGCGTTTTGCGTTTTATATACGCATGTTTTCCCGCCTGCCCGACGGCCACCCTTACGGTATATTCAATCCGAATGCAAGCCAACCACGAAAAAAAACCGCCGGAAACGGCGGCGCAGATGACGGCGGAAAAAACACAAAACAGCCAAAAAACCGCCTGACCTTTGCAAAATGGGGGTATTTTTGGGGGTATTTTGGTTTTTGCTGTTTAAACAGTTTATAAAAATCAATGTATTAAGTATTTAGTTCAAGTCTAGCTGTCGCACCAATATAAAAAACAGCCCCAACGTGCGGGCTGTTTTTTTACGTCTAACGCCGTCTAATGCCGTAAACCAAAATCCCGCCGTATAAGGCTTTGCATCAAATTCACGCCCGCCGTTTCCCCGCCTTGACCGTCTAACGCCGTCTAATCCCGTCTGATTGAATCGACCAAATCGCGGGGGTATTGGAGGCATCTGCAAACACCCTCGAAAAATACCCCCAAAATGCCGCTAAACGACCGCCAAATCAGGAATGCCAAGCCCGCCGCCAAGCCCTACAAGCTGGCAGACGGCCTTTTCTGTATGCAGATTTTGTTGAAAACCGGCCTTACGGTGGTGTTTTAGGTTCTCTTAAATATCAATAGTCTCAGTAGTTCTTGCGTTCACTCCGACCGCTGGCGCAGTTGCTCGAACAGGCAGACGGTGGCGGCCATGGCGACGTTGAGGGATTCGGTTGCGCCGGACATGGGGATTTTTACTGTGCGGGTGGCGGTGTTGCGGGCGGCGGCGGTGAGGCCGCCGCCTTCGTTGCCGAACAGCCAGGCGCAGGGGGGGCGCAGGTTGAGGCGGTAGAGGGGGGTGCTGTTGGCGGTGAGGGCGGTGGCAAACAGGGGTTCGCGGTAGGTTTGCCTCCATACGGCGAGGTTGGAGGCGGGGTGGAGGCGCAGCAGGAAGTGCGCGCCCATGGCGGCACGGAGGACTTTTGGCGACCAGAGGTCGGCGCAGCCTTCGCCGGCGATGATTTGGCGCACGCCCGCCGCCGCTGCGCTGCGCAGGATGGTGCCGATGTTGCCGGGGTCTTGGATGCGTTCGAGTACGACGCAGTCACCGTTTTGCGGCGGGGCGGCGGTTTCGGGGATTTCGACCAGACTGAGGATGCCGCCGCCGTCGGAGAGGGCGGAGGCTTTGGCTAGCAGGCGGTCTTCGACGGCGGCGGTGTTTTCGGACGGCAGACGCGCGAGCAGGCTTTGTGTTTCGGGGGTGTGCAGGCGGCTTTGTGCGATGAAGACTTGTTGCGGCTGCGCGCCGCTTTGCAGCAGCGCGTCGAGCAGGTGCGCGCCTTCGAGTACGGTTTGGCGGTATTGGCGGCGGTATTTGGCCGACACGCCGAGTTTGGCGAGGTGTTTGAGCTGCGTGTTGTGCGGGGAGGCGATTTGTTTCATGGGTGTTTGTTTTGGAACGGTGTTTTGACTGTGTTGCGGCTTCGTTTTCACTTCGTTGAAGCGACGCTTTCAGACGGCCTGTGCTTGGCGGGTGCGCAGTGAAGGGAGAGGCCGTCTGAAAAAGTGTTTTCAGACGGCCTTTTGCCTGCGCGGGGCTTATTCCTCTGCTTCTTCCGCGCCCTTGTTTTCCGCTTCGTTTTCAAGCGCGCCGGTGTCGGCATCACTCTCGTCTTCGGCAGCGGTGTCTTCCGGCTCTTCGGCCACGCGCTCGAGGCTGACGAGCTGTTCGCCTTCGTCGAGGTTGATCAGTTTCACGCCTGCGGCGGCGCGGCCGGTTTCGCGGATTTGATCGACTTTGGTGCGGATGAGCACGCCGCCGCTGGTAATCAGCATCAGATCGTCGCTTTCGCCCACCAGCGTGGCGGCAACCAAATCGCCGTTGCGCTCGCCGGTGTTGATGGCGATATTGCCTTGTCCGCCTTTGTTTTTGCGGCTGTAATCGGCAATCGGGGTGCGTTTGCCGTAGCCGTTGGCGGTGGCGGTGAGCACTTGCAGATCGCCCTGTTCGCACTCGGGGGCGAAGGTGATCAGGCTGACGATGCGGCCGTTTTCGGGCAGGCGCATACCGCGCAGGCCGCCGCTGCCGCGTCCGCTCGGGCGCACGCCGTGTTTGCCGCTGATTGCGGCGGTGTCGCCGCCTTCTTCGTCCTCGGAGTCGGAAAGGTCGTCTGAAACGTCGTTTTCGTTGTCGGTTTCTTCCGCGTCGTCGCTGCCGGTTTTTTCCCAAAATTCGTTAAAGCGGATGGCTTTGCCGAGGTTGGAGAACAGCATGATGTCGTCTGAACCGCCGGTTTTGGCCACGCCGACGAGGCAGTCGTCTTCTTTGAGGGCGATGGCTTTGATGCCTTGTGCGCGCACGTTTTTAAACGCGGAAAGCTGCACTTTTTTCACCATGCCCTGCGCGGTGGCGAAGAAGACGTATTGGTCTTCGGGGAACTCGCGCACGGCGAGAATGGCGGAAACTTTTTCACCCTCTTCAAGCTGGATCACGTTATTAATCGGGCGGCCTCGGCTGTTGCGCCCGCCTTCGGGCAGTTTGTACACCTTGATCCAATGGCATTTTCCCAAGTTGGTGAAACACATCAGATAGTCGTGGGTGTTGGCGACAAACAGGGTTTCGATGAAGTCTTCGTCTTTGGTGGCGGCGGCCTGTTTGCCGCGACCGCCTCGACGCTGGGCTTGATAATCGGTGGTAGGCTGGGTTTTGATGTAGCCGCCGTGGGTAAGCGTTACCACCATTTCGCGCTGGGGAATCAGGTCTTCGTCGGCAATGTCACCGCCGAAGGGGTTGATTTCGCTCTTGCGCCCGTCGCCGAAGCCGGTTTTGATTTCTTCCAATTCTTCGCGGATGATTTGCGTGATGCGTTCGGGTTTGGCGAGAATATCCAGAAAATCAATGATTTTTGCCATGATGTTTTTGTAGTCGCCGACGATTTCTTCCTGATCGAGGCCGGTGAGGTTGCGCAGGCTCATGCGCAAAATCGCGTCGGCCTGAATTTCGCTCAAATAGTAGCCTTCACCCTGCAAACCGAGATTTGCGGGCAGCCCTTCGGGACGCGCCATGCGCAAATCCAAATCGGTGCGGCCGAGCATGTCTTCCACTAGGCTGCTGCGCCATGCGCGGGCGAGCAGTTTTTCTTTGGCTTCGGGCGCGTCGGCGGATTCTTTGATCAGGCGGATCATTTCGTCGATGTTGGACAAGGCCACCGCTTTGCCCTCGGCGATGTGGCCTTCGTGCCGCGCTTTTTTTAGGCGGAACAGGGTGCGGCGGGTAACGACTTCGCGGCGGTGGCGCAGAAATTCGCTGAGAATCTGTTTGAGGTTGAGCAGGCGCGGCTGGCCGTCTACCAGCGCAACCATATTGATGCCGAAGCTGTCTTGAAGCTGGGTGAGTTTGTAGAGCTGGTTGAGCACGACTTCGGCGTTTTCGTTGCGTTTGAGCTCGATCACCACACGCATACCGGATTTGTCGGATTCGTCGCGCAGATCGGCGATGCCTTCCAGCGTTTTGTCGCGCACTAAATCACCGATTTTTTCCACCAGCTTGGCTTTGTTTACCTGATAGGGAATCTCGTCGATGATGATGGCTTCGCGTTCGCCGTTTTTGCCGATGGGCTCGATGTGGGTTTTGCCGCGCATGACCACGCGGCCGCGTCCGGTTTTGTAGCCTTCGCGCACGCCGGAGAGGCCGTAAATGGTGGCACCGGTGGGGAAATCGGGGGCTTGGAGGATGTTGATCAACTCGTCGATGTCGGTTTCGGGCGCGTCTAAAAGGTGCAGGCAGGCGTTGACGGTGTCGGTGAGGTTGTGCGGCGGGATGTTGGTGGCCATGCCCACGGCGATGCCCGAGGAGCCGTTGACCAAAAGCGCGGGGAAGCGGGTGGGCAGCACCAGCGGCTCGTGTTCGCTGCCGTCGTAGTTGGGGCCGAAATTGACGGTTTCTTCTTCGATGTCGGCCAGCATTTCGTGGGCGATTTTCGCCATGCGGATTTCGGTATAACGCATGGCCGCCGCGCCGTCGCCGTCCACCGAGCCGAAGTTGCCCTGACCGTCCACCAAGACATAGCGCATGGAAAAATCCTGCGCCATGCGCACGATGGTGTCGTACACCGCAGAGTCGCCGTGGGGGTGGTATTTACCGATCACGTCGCCGACGATGCGCGCCGATTTTTTGTAGGCGGCGTTCCAGTTGTTTTTGAGCTCGTGCATCGCATACAGAACGCGGCGGTGCACCGGCTTCAAACCGTCGCGCACATCGGGCAGCGCACGGCCGACAATCACGCTCATGGCGTAATCGAGATAGCTTTTGCGCATCTCGTCTTCAAGGCTGACGGGCAGGGTTTCGAGGGCGAATTTGTGGTCGTGGCGGATGGTATCGTCGGTCATGGCTGTGGGGCTTTGCGGGAACAAAAATAACGCGCGATTTTAGCACAAAAGGCTTTGAGGCCGTCTGAAAGCGAAGTTTCGGCGAAGTTAAAAGGCGGTGTGTGTTTTCAGACGGCCTCTGCGTCGGTTTGCCCCGTTAGGTACGGCGCAGGCGCGAAGAGGTCGTCTGAAAAGCGCAGCTCCAACAGAGTTAAAAAGCCTTACGCATTTTTTCAGACGGCCTCACGCTTGTCCGCGCCGCCGTTTTCCGTGTCTCACCAAAAATCGCGGATGTCCGCCGCCGCTTCCGTGCCGAAGCGTTCCGATTCGACATAGGCCGCGATTTTTGCCGCCGTATCGGCCGCCGTCTGCAAGCCGCCTTCGTTTTTCAGCGACACGAAACGGCCTTTGAGCGGGAAGGCCGCCGCGTCCGACGCGCGGATTTGCGCCTGCATGTCGGTGTCCACCACGCCCGGGGCGAGGCAGGCGGCGCGCACGTTTTCATGATGCTCCGCCGCCAAACAGCGGGCGTGGTGGTCGAGCGCGGCCTTGCTTGTGCCGTACACGCTCCAACCGGCGTAGCTTTTGCGCCCCGCGCCGCTGCCGATGTGCAGGATGTCCAGCGGCACCAGCGCAGGCCGCGCCGCCAAAACCGCGTTGGCCAGCAGCAGCGGCGCGGCCACGTTTAACGACACGGCAGACAGGATTTCAGACGGCCTCTGCCGCCCCGAAACGGCGTTGGGCGACACGGCGGCGGCGTTGTTGATTAACAGGATTTTGCCTGCATCGGCCAGAAAATCCCACAGCAGGCCGCCCCCGTCTCCACCATGCGGGGATGACGTGTCTGAAAGCCAGGCAGCCAAAGCCGCGCCGTCGGCCAAATCGATTGACACCTGATGCAGGTTTTCAGACGGCCGCAAAGCCGCCGCCCCCCGCGCCAGTCCCAAAACCTGCCAGCCGCGTTGCAGATAGAGTTCCGCCAGCGCCCGCCCCAGCCCGCGCGTGTGGCCGGTGATGATCAGCTTGTCCATAAAAACCCTTTTTCATACGCTACAATGCGCGCCATTTTACCCGCAAACGGAACACCGCCATGCCCAAACACATCCTGCTCGGCGTCAGCGGCGGCATTGCCGCCTACAAAGCCTGCGAACTCGTGCGCCTGTTAAAAAAACAAGGGCACGAAGTGAGCGTCGCCATGAGCCGCGCCGCCGCCGAATTCGTCTCCCCACTCACCTTCCAAGCCCTCAGCGGCAACCCCGTTTTGAGCGAAACCCACGACGGCGCGGCCGCTGACGGCATGGCGCACATCCGCCTCACCCGCGAAGCCGACGCCTTCCTCATCGCCCCCGCCACTGCCAACACCCTCGCCAAAATCGCGAACGGCATCGCCGACAACCTGCTCACCAACCTCGCCGCCGCCCGCACCTGCCCGCTGGCCGCCGCGCCCGCCATGAACGTGCACATGTGGCGCAATCCGGCCAACCAACGCAACATCGCCCAACTCACCGCCGACGGCATCACCGTCTTCCCGCCCGAAAGCGGCGATCTGGCCTGCGGCGAAACCGGCGAAGGGCGCATGGCCGAGCCCGCCACACTGGCCGAACTGCTGCCCGATTTGTGGACGGAAAAAATCCTGCGCGGCAAAAACGTGCTCATCACCGCCGGTGCCACCTTCGAGCCCATCGACCCCGTGCGCGGCATCACCAACCTGTCCAGCGGCAAAATGGGCGCGGCACTCGCCCGCGCCTGCCGCGCCGCCGGCGCGCGCGTTACCCTCGTGCACGGCCTGATGCAGGCCGCCCTGCCCGCCGCCCTGCACGAAACCGTCTCCGCCGCCCGCGCGCAGGACATGTACCGCGAAGTCATGGCACGCGCCGCCGACAACGACATCTTCATCGCCGTGGCCGCCGTGGCCGACTACACCGTAAAAAACGCCGCCGCGCACAAAATCAAAAAAGACGGCAGCGGCACGCCGCCCGTTATCGAACTGGCCGAAAACCCCGACATCCTCGCCGCCGCCGCCGCCCTGCCGCACCCGCCCTTCTGCGTCGGCTTCGCCGCCGAAAGCCGCAACGTGCTGGAATACGCCCGCGCCAAACGCCTGAAAAAAAACATCCCCCTCATCGCCGCCAACGACGTGTCCCTGGCCATGGGCGGCGACGACAACCAAATCACCCTGATCGACAAACACGGCGAAACCGCCCTGCCCGAAAGCGGCAAAGACCAAGCGGCGGCCGCCATCGTCGGGCGCATCGCGCATTTGTTGGACGAAGGGTAACGGAGAAAGGCGCAGAGGCCGTCTGAAAGCCCGTTTTCAGACGGCCTGTTTCACATACTCCCATGCCGGATCTAAGGTAGGGGGTGTCGCCCTCCGAGGCGACGCACGCGGTCTGCTCCACACAACGAATCCACGCCTTTCCAAAAAAAAAAACCAAACCGCGTGTGTGGCTTGCGCCACACACCCTACCTATGCGGCAAGAGGCCGTCTGAAAGCTCAGATTTGTTTTTCAGACGGCCTGTTTCCCCATCCCATCCATACCGAACCCGACGTAGGGTGTGTCGCCCCGAGGCGACGCACGCGTTCTATGCCGTTTAAAGGCCGTCTGAAAAAACGTTTTATCGGTTTTCAGACGGCCTTTGCACAAACCTTGCGCCTCACACTTCCAAATCGTCGCTCAGGTACACCCGGCTGCCGCCGTCGCGCGGCATCAGCAGGTTCATCAGCAGCGCGGCGGTGCCGCCCATGCAGATGGGGTTTTGGAACAGCTCTTTGAGCGGCAGCAGGTCGAACACTTCGGGCTTGAAGCTCACGCCCAGCCCCAGGCCGATGGAGGTGGCGGCGATGACGGTTTCGCGGCGGTTGATGCCGTGGCTCATCAGGATGCGCACGCCGGCCACGGTAATCAGGCCGAACATCAGCACCATCGCGCCGCCGATGACCGGGCTGGGGATGGTGGTGAAGGCGCGGCCGACGACGGGAAACAGCCCCAGCAGCACCAAAATGGCGGCGATGTAGCGGCCGACGTGGCGCGAGGCGACGCCGGTCATTTGGATCACACCGTTGTTTTGCGCGAAGGTGGTCAGGGGCAGCGAGCCCAGCGCGGTGGCGATGACCGACACCAGCCCGTCGGCCAAAACGCCGCCGCGCAGCCGTTTGCGGAACTCCGCGCCCTCGTAGTCTTCGCCCGACACCATCGCCGTGGCGGTCAGATCGCCCACCGCTTCGAAAATGCTCAAAAGATACACCAGCGCGGCCACGAGAAAGGGCACGGGCCGGAAATCGAAGCCGTATTTGAAGGGCTGCGGCACGGTAACGGGCGGCAGGCCGCGCAGCACGGAAAAATCCACCATGCCCAGATACAGCGCGGCCAGATAGCCCGCCACCATGCCCACGGCGATGCCGCTCATGCGCAGCAGCGGGTTTTTCAGGCAGTTGAACAGCAGCACCACCGCGAGCACGAATGCCGCCAGGCCGATGTTGCGCAGCGAGCCGAAGCTGCCGTCGGCCAAGGCCGCGAAGCCGCCGCCGAATTCGGTGATTGCCACGCCGATCAGGCTCAGCCCGATCATCATCACCACCACGCCGCTCACGGTGGGCGTGATCACTTTTTCCAGATAGGGCAACAGCCAGGCCGAAGCGGCCACCAGAAACGCGCCGCAAAAGGCGATGCCCAAAAGCGCGGACATCACCGCGTGCACGTCCATGCCCTGTTCCTTCATGCCGCTGCCCAGCGCAATCATCACGCCGACAAAGGAAAAGTTCACCGACTGGATGGAGAGCAGCCCCGAGCCGACCGGCCCGAAGCGGCTGACCTGCAAAAACGTGCCGATGCCGGAGGCCACCATCGCCATCGACACCAGATAGGCGGTCATTTCGGGCGGCAGTTTCAATGCGCCGCCGACAATCAGCGCAGGGGTAATCATGGGGACGAAAATCGCCAGAAGATGCGTAACCGCGCTCAACAGCGCGTTGGCAAAGGGCGGCTTGTCTTCGAGGCGGTAAACCAGATCGGCATTTTGCGGGGCGGGTGCGGACATTATGTGCTTTCGGGAAGGAGTGGGAAACGCGGCCGCCGGCGGGCGGCGGATGTGAAGTTTTGCAAAGGCGGGATTATAAACAGGCAGAGGCCGTCTGAAAAACGTTTTTGGCTGCGCCGAAACTGTTTTTCAGACGGCCTTTTGCCGTTTAGGCAGGGTGTGTGGCGCAGCCACGCACGCGGTTTCGGATTTTCGGGGGAAGTTCGGATTTTGTTATGCAGCAGGGAACGTGTGCGTCGCCTTGGGGCGACACACCCTACATTAGGTTCGGGATGGGCGGAATGGGGAACAGGCCGTCTGAAAACCCCCATTTTCAGACGGCCTTTGCCTAACGTTCGGCCAGCAGTTGCAGCAGCAGTTTTTTTTCCGCCGGGGTGAGGCCGCCTTGGGCGGTTTTTTGTTTGAGGATGTCGAGCTGGGCGGCGCGCAGGGATTTGGCGAGTTTGGCGAGGCCGTCGGCGAAGGCGGTTTCGTCTTCTTCGCCCGCGTCGTCGTAATCGGTCATGCCGCTTTGGCGGTAGATGGTGTGCAGCACGGTTTCGGTGCGGCTGCCCCGGAAGTGTTCCCAGATTTGCGCGTGGTCGGGCAGGGTGGGGCGGCTGCGGATGAAGTCGGCGATGTCGACGAGGCAGGCGGCGTCTTCTTCGGGGGGGAGGTAGTCGGGCAGTTCGACGTGCGCGGCCCAAGCGGGGTTGGCCATCAGGCTGCGGATGAGGCGTTGGGCGAGGGTGGGCATGCGCATCTGGCGGGCGGTGTAGGCGGGCAGTTTGTAGCTTTTGGCCTGTACGCGCCGCTGCGGCATTTCTTGTCCGAGCAGTACGGCGAGGTCGGCCGGGTCGATGCCCACCATCTCGCCCAAACGCTGTTTCAAGAGAAAACCGAGCGCGGGCGCGGTAATCTGCGCCAGAAGCGGCGAGGCTTTTTTGACGAGTTCGGCCTTGCCCTCCTGCGTGTTCAGATTGAGGCCGTCTGAAAGCGCGTACCAGAAATATTCGGAAAGCGGTTTGCTCTGATGAATGAGCGCGTCTTCAAACTGCGCTTTGCCGAAGGCGCGGACATAGCTGTCGGGGTCGTGCTCTTCGGGCAGAAACAGAAAATGCAGCGATTTGCCGTCTTTGAGCTGGGGCAGGGCGTTTTCCAGCGCGCGCCATGCGGCTTTGCGCCCTGCCGCGTCGCCGTCGAAACAAAAATAGATGTCGTCGGTCTGCCGCATGAGGATTTTGACGTGTTCGGCGGTGGTAGCCGTGCCCAGTGCGGCCACGCCGTAGCCGATGCCGAACTGCGACAGGGCGACTACGTCCATATAGCCTTCCACCACCAAAATCCGCCCCGCGTCTTTGATGGCGGCACGCGCTTCGTAAAGGCCGTAGAGGTTTTTGCCTTTGTCAAACAGCGGCGTGTCGGGCGAATTGAGGTATTTGGGCTTGGAGTCGTCGAGCACGCGCCCGCCGAAGCCGATCACCTGCCCGCGTATGTCGCGGATGGGGAACATAATCCGGTGGCGGAAACGGTCGTAATGGCGGTTTTGCTCTTCGTTGTGTATCACCATGCCGCTATCAATGAGCGGGCTGCTCGGATAGGGCCGGAACACCTGCGCGAGCGGCTGCCAGCCCTCGGGCGCGTAGCCCAAGCCGTAGTGCGCGATGATTTCCGCGCTCAGGCCGCGCGTGTTCAGATATTGTTGCGCGGCGGGGGAGGATTTGAGCTGCTGCGCGTAAAAAGAAGCGGCGGCGGCGGTGGTTTCTTCGAGGGTCTGCTGCGTTTTTTTGCGCTGCGCCCGCGCTTCGGGATTGTCGCTGCGGCCGCGCGTTTGCGGCACGACCATGCCGACGCGGTCGGCCAGATACTGCACGGCCTCGGGAAACGACAGCCCCTGATGTTCCATCACAAAGCCCACCGCCGAGCCGTGTGCGCCGCAGCTGAAGCAGTGGTAAAACTGCTTGGTGGGGCTCACCGAAAACGACGGTGTTTTTTCTTTGTGAAACGGGCAGCAGGCCATGTAGTTCGCGCCGCTTTTTTTCAGCGGCACTTGTTGGTCGATAATATCGACAATATCGACTTTGGACAGCAGCTCGTCTATGAAATCGGATGGAATCATGGGGCGGGAATACGGAGGCCGCCCGCTTTGCAGGGGCGGCGTTATTGCAAGGTGCGGCCGGTGTTTTCAGACGGCCTGTTTCATTCTTGTTCTTCGTTGTCGCTGTTTTTGCAGAAGAAATAGGCGTAAACGGAGCGGAAGACGAGCAGGGCGGGCACGGTGGCGATCATGCACAGGAAAAACCGGCCGCCGTCGATGTAATCGAAAACGAACAGGCCGCCGAAAACAAGGCTGGCGGCGAAGGTTACGAGGATGACCATTATGGTGAAGGCGCGGTGGTTCACGGCGTTTTCCTCCGGTTGCGAAATAAGGCAAGGATACTGAAAAAAGGCTGCCGCCGCCATGCGAAAAGGCCGTCTGAAAACGGGTTTGGCTTCATTTGAAGCACCGTTTTAAGACGGCCTTTTGGCTTATTGCGCGGCGGGGGCGGCGTATTCCTCAAAGCCTTCCACTTCGAGGCCGAAGCCGGTGAGGCCATTCATGGAGGAGGGTTTGCCCATCACGCGCATTTTTTTCACACCGAGGCCGGCGAGGATTTGCGCGCCGATGCCGTAGGTTTTCCTGTCCCATTTTTTGATTTGGAAGGCGTTTTTCGGCAGGGTGCGTTCGAGCAGCGACGCGCCGTCTTCGGTGCGGTGCAGCAGGATGGCGACGCCGCTTTCGCACGTTTGCAGGCGTTCGAGCACGGCGGGCAGCGGCCAGGAGTGGCCGGGGGCGGTGTGCAGGAAGTCCATCACGCCGAAGGGTTCGTGCACGCGCACCAGGGTTTCGCGCTCGGGCAGGATGCGGCCTTTGACCAGGGCGAGGTGGGTTTCGCCGGTGAGTTTGTCCACATAAACGTGCTGGCGGAACGCGCCCCAGGGGGTGCGGATTTCGCTGTCGCCCATTTCTTCGAGCAGGCTTTCGGTGCGGCTGCGGTATTCGATGAGGTCGGCGATGGTGCCGATTTTGATGTTGTGTTCGGCGGCGAATTTTTTCAGCTCGGGCATCCGCGCCATGGTGCCGTCGTCGTTGAGGATTTCGCAAATCACGCCGGCGGGGATGAGGCCGCACATCCGGGTGAGGTCGACGGCGGCTTCGGTGTGGCCGGCGCGCACCAGCACGCCGCCTTTTTGCGCGCGCAGCGGGAAGATGTGGCCGGGCTGGACGATGTCTTCGGGGCGCACGGCCGGCGAGACGGCCGTGCGGATGGTGTGGGCGCGGTCGGCGGCGGAAATGCCGGTGGAGATGCCTTGCGCCGCTTCGATGGACACGGTGAAGTTGGTGCCGTATTGCGCGCCGTTTTTCTGCGTCATCTGCGGCAGGTTGAGCCGGTCGACCAGCTCGTCGGCCATCGGCAGGCAGACGAGGCCGCGTGCGTGTTTGATCATAAAGTTGACCGCCTCGGGGGTAACGGACTGGGCGGCCATAATCAGATCGCCTTCGTTTTCGCGGTCTTCGGCGTCGGTGATGATGACCATTTTGCCGGCTTTGATGTCGGCGAGGATTTCGGGAATGGGGGAAACGGCGGCGGTCATGGCGGCTTCTTTCGTGGGTGGGTGCAAAAGCGGCGGATTGTATGCGCGGGGCGGGGGAATGGCAATGAGGCCGTCTGAAAAACAGTTTTCAGACGGCCTTTTGGCGGCATGGAACGCGTGCGTCGCCTTGGGCGGCACGCCCTGCGTATGGTTCATGATGCCGGTGGAAACGGTGGGTCAAGACCCACCCTACGGGCTTTTTGGCCGCATAGGCTGCGTGCGTGGCTGCGCCACACACTCTGCGTTTGGGGCGGCATGGGTCGGATGGTAAGAGGCCGTCTGAAAAACCGGTTTTGGCTGTGCCGAAGCTGCGCTTTCAGACGGCCTCTTGCTTTATTTCTGCGCTTCTTTCAGCTCGCGGCGCAGGATTTTGCCGACATTCGATTTGGGCAGTTCGTCGCGGAATTCGATGTCTTTGGGCACTTTGTAGGCGGTCAGCTCGGTGCGGCAGAAGGCGGTGAGTTCTTCTTTGGTGAGGCTGGGGTCTTTTTTTACGACGAACACTTTGAGGGCTTCGCCGGTTTTGTCGCTGGGCACGCCGATGCAGGCCACTTCCAGCACTTTGTCGTTGTGGGCGATGACTTCTTCGATTTCGTTGGGGTAAACGTTGAAGCCGGATACGACGATGAGGTCTTTTTTGCGGTCGACCAGTTTGAACCAGCCTTTTTCGTCCATGACGGCGATGTCGCCGGTTTCGAGGAAGCCGCGCGGGTCGATGGCTTTGGCGGTTTCTTCGGGTCTGTTCCAATAGCCCTGCATCACCTGCGGGCCTTTCACCCACATTTCGCCCGGCTGCCCCTGCGGCACGGTGTTGCCCTCTGAGTCGCGCAGTTCGATTTCGGTGGAGGGGATGGGCAGGCCGATGCCGCCGCTGTATGTTTCGATGTTCAAGGGGTTGCAGCAGACGCCGGGGCTGGCTTCGGTGAGGCCGTAGGCTTCGACGATGGGGGTGCCGGTGATGCGTTTCCATTTTTCGGCCACGGCCTGCTGGGTGGCCATGCCGCCGCCGAGGGTGAGGCGCAGGTTGTTGAAATCAAGTTCGGCGAAGGCGGGGTTGTTGACGAGGCTGTTGAAGAGGGTGTTCACGCCGACAAAGACGCTGACGCGCTCTTTTTTCATGTCGCCGAGAAAGGCTTTCATGTCGCGTGGGTTGGTGATGAGGACGATTTTGGAACCGGCGTCGGTGAAGATCATTAGGTTTACGGTGAGGGCGAAAATGTGGTAGAGGGGCAGGGCGGCGATGACGGTTTCTTCGCCCTGGCGCAGGCGGTTTTTGATCCATTCGGCCGCCTGCATCATGTTGGCGCAGATGTTGCCATGGCTGAGCACCGCGCCTTTGGCCACGCCGGTGGTGCCGCCGGTGTATTGTAAAAAGGCGGTGTCGGAGCGGGTGAGTTCCACTTTTTGGAAGGGCTGCGCCGCGCCTTGTTTCATGGCCGTCTGAAAGGGGATGGCGTTTTTGATGTGGTAGGCGGGCACCATTTTTTTGATTTTGCGCACCACAAAATTGATGATGCCGCCTTTGATTGCGCCGAACATGTCGCCGACGGAGGCGACGATGACGTGTTTGACTTGGGTGTTCGGCAGCACGGCTTGGAGGGTGGCGGCGAAGTTTTCCAGTACGACGATGACGGACGCGCCGCTGTCTTTGAGCTGGTGTTCGAGTTCGCGCGGGGTGTAGAGCGGGTTGGTGTTGACGACCACCATGCCCGCCTGCAACGCGCCGAACAGGACGACGGGGTATTGCAGCAGGTTGGGCAGCATGATGGCGATGCGCTCGCCGCGCGGCAGTTTGAGCACGTTTTGCAGGTAGGAGGCGAAGTCGGCGATGAGCTTGGCGGTTTCGGCGTAGGTGAGCGTTTTGCCCATGTTTTGAAAGGCGGGCTTGGTGGCGAATTTGGCCGCGCTTTGGGCGAATACGTCGGTGATGGATTTGTAGCGGGTGATGTCGATTTCGGCGTTGATGCCGGGTTCGTAGCTGTTGAGCCAGGGTTTTTCCATGTCGGGTCTTTCTTGGTGTTTTGAAAAACAGGGTTGAGGCCGTCTGAAAACCTTTTTTCAGACGGCCTCACTGTTTATGCCGCCGCCGCGCCGCTTTCGGGTATTTTCAGGCCGAGCAGGCGGATTTGGGCTTTGTTGTCGAGCTCTTTCACGGTGATTTGGAAGCCGTCGATGAGGATGCGGTCGCCCGCCACGGGCATGTCGCCGAAGTGGCGGCGGAAGAGTTCGTCCAGCCGCAGGCCGCGTTCGGCTTCGTCCACCGGCAGGCCGTACACTTCGGCCAGGTCGCCCACTATTGTGTCGGGGTTGAGGTTGAACGCGCCGAAGAAGTTGCGCTCGGCGGTGTCGGCGGCGGCAAACTGCTTGGCGAAGTCGTCGCCGAGTTTTTCGTCGAGGATGTACCACACGATGTCGCCCGCCTGCATCTGGGTGCTGGGCTGCACGTTTACCGTCTGCCCGCCGCGTATCAGCGCGAAGATTTGGCCGTCTGAAAAACGGTCGCGCGTCATCGCCGAAGGATGGCTGCCCGCCGCCTCCGAGCCGTCCTCCACTTTGAACGACTGCAAACTCACCGCCAGCTTGTCGGCCAGCCAGATTTCGCGCTGTGCCAAAGGCTCGGGGCGCGGCGGCAGCACCACTTTGAGCACGCGGGCGAAGAAGGGGATGGTGGTACCCTGGATCAGCAGCGACAGAATCACCACGGCAAAGGCCACGTCGAACAGCATCAGCGCGTCGGGCACGCCTTCCATCAGCGGGGCGATCGCCAGCGTGATCGGCACCGCGCCGCGCAGGCCGACCCAGCTGATGTAGGCCACTTCGCGCGGTTTGTAGCGGAAGAATTTGAGCGAGGTCCACACCGCGATCGGGCGGGCGACGAGTATCAGGAAGGCGGCGATGACCACGGCGTGCAGGCCGTTTTCCAACAGCCGCGCGGGGCTGACCAAAAGGCCGAGCACCAAAAACATCGATGCCTGCGCCAGCCAGGCCAGGCCGTCCATCACGTTTAAAACGTGTTCGGTGGAGCTGTTGCGCGAGTTGCCGATAAACACGCCGGCCAGATACACGGCCAGAAAGCCGCTGCCGCCCAAAAGATTGGCGGTGGCGAATACCAGCAGCCCGCCCGAGGCGATCAGGATGGCATACAGCCCCTCGGCCAGGCGGATGCGTTCGAGCATACGCGCCAAAACCTTGCCCGCCAGATAGCCCAAAAGAAGCCCCAGCCCGAGCTGGCGCGCCAGCAGCGTCAGCATGGAGGAAAACCCCGTTTCGGCGGGGTTCATAATCAGACCGATCAGCGCGCTCACCAGCAGGATGGCCATCGGGTCGTTGCAGCCGCTTTCCAGTTCCAGCGTGGCGAGGATGCGCGAATTGAGGCGCACGCCGCTGCTGCGCATCAGGGAAAACACCGCCGCCGCGTCGGTCGAGCCGACAATCGCCGCCATCAAAAGCCCCATGCGCCAGTCGATATGGAGGAAGAAGGTGGTGAACGCGCCCAGCAGGGCGACGGTGGCAATCACGCCCCAGCTGGCCAGCACGGCGGCCGGTTTGAGCGCGAGGCGGAAGCTGTCGAACTTGGTGCGCAGGCCGCCGTCGAGCAGAATCACCGCCAGCGCAAGCTGGCCGATCATATTGGCGGCGGCGAAATTGTCGAAATGGATGCCGCCCAAACCCTCGTCGCCCGCCAGCATGCCCACGCCGAGGAACACCAACAGCAGCGGCATGCCGAAACGGGTGGACACGCGCGAGGCGACGACGCTGATAAACAGCAAAAGGGCGATGATCAGGAAAAAAGTATTGACGGATGACTCCACGGACGGGCTTTCTGCGGTTGCGGGTTATCGGGCGTGTCGGCAATTAAATTTGCAGCGGATTTCGCGGCAAAAAAACGGGCGGATTCTAGCACATGAATACGCACTATCAGCTATCGAGGCCGTCTGAAAACATCACGGCAGGTGTTTTCAGAAACGTCATCTCCGTGCAGGCGGGGACGGCCTCTGCGTTTATTCGGGGTCGGGATCGTCGCTAAACGCATGGGCGCGGAATATCGGAATGAAGCCGTACAGATAAAGCGCAAACGCCGCCATCGCCAGCGCGGCGGGAACTGTGATTAAAAACAGCGGATGATACGCCGACAGCACGGCGCGGCTGAGCGCGGCGGCGGCCAAACAGGCAAACGCGGCGCGGGCGGAGGCGGGGTAATCGAGGCGGGCAAACCCGCTGTGGCGCAGGCCGGCAGTGAGAAAAACCAGCATGATGGCACCGCACATCGCGCCGAGGGTAATCAGGTGCAGCGGCGCGCCCTGCCCCCTGCCGAGCAGCGTGTTCGCGCCCAGCCACAGATAACCCGCAGCGGCGGCAAGCTGGATGAGGTAGTAAAACGCCACATAATGTTTGCGCAGCAGTTCCCAATGGTGCAGCTCGCGCAGTTTCGCCAAAATCACAAAGCCGACGGCCAAAGCCATAAACCCTACCGCCTCGGGCGGCAGCCGCAACTCGGCGGCGGCATACAGCAGCAGAAACAAGATGGCCATGTTTTTATAGACAAAATTGGGGATGAACACCGGGTCTTTCAGACGGCATGATTTGAGTGCCTCCGCGCCCAAAACCACGCTCACGCGGAAAGACACCAGCATCACGGCGGCGATGTTGAGATGAACCAGCGTGCGCAAAAAACGCCAATCTGCGGTGCAGGCAAAGGTCGTCTGAACGAGGGCAAACAGCAAAAGCAGCAGCAGGATGGCGAACTGATCGGTATTGCGCCCGCGCCATGCCAGCCAAGTGCAGAACGAAAACAGAATTGCCCAAGCCGCCGCCACGGCAAACGCAGCCGCCTGCGGGAAAAACGGCAGTGCAAGGGCGGCAAAGGCCAGCGGCGCGGCGAGCGTGAAAGCGATGGTTTTCAGACGGCCTTTATAGTCTGTCCAGTCTGGAAATGCGGTTAACAAAAAACCGCTGTACGCGCACACCGGCAAAAGCTGCAAAAACACCAAGCGGTGAAACACCACCACATCGCTGCGCAGGAAAAACGCCGCCGCGCCGAATACCACCGCCGCTGCCGCCGCCGTGAAAAACGGGCGCATGGGATGAGTGAAAAATTGACCGGTATTCAATTTAAAACCTTTGCGACATTTCCGGCAAAAGGCCGGTAAAAAATGCCGTCATTCCCGCGCAGGCGGAAATCTTGGCGGACGGCAGGCCATATTTTGCAACACACGCCATCGTTAAAATGCTGACAAGATTCCCGCCTGCGCGGGAATGACGACACTGGGGAAACCCCAAATCTATCAAACTATTCATAATATCGAATCCCGCCAAATTCCCGTGCCACGGCGGCTTCTTCGTAGGCCGAACCGCGCACCGACAGCGGCTCGGGCAGCAGAATGGTTTTTTCCACGCCCATGCCTTTGGGGGCAAGCAGCAGGATTTCGCGGCTCAAACGCGCGGCCTCGAAACGGTCGTGCGTTACCAGCAAACAAGCCCAGCCTTCGCGCTCGATTTTTTCCGCCAGCATGGCCGCCAGAATATCGCGCAAATCCCTGTCCAGCCCCACAAAAGGCTCATCGAGCAAAGCCAAATCGCAGCCGCACAGCATCAGCCGCAAAAACGCCACCCGTTTGGCCATACCGCCTGAGAGTTCGGCCGGATATTTGTGCAGATCGCCCGCCGTGAGGCCGACTTTTTCCGCCAGTGCAACGATTTCACCTTCATTGGCACGCTCCATAAACACTGCGATATTCTGCATCGCCGTGAGGTTGTCCAACAGGCGGTTTTCCTGAAACAGAAAACCCGTTTTGCGGAACGTGTTTTCCAAGCGGCCGGATTTGGGCGTTTCCAGCCCCGCCACCAGCCGCAGCACCGTGGTTTTGCCGCAGCCGCTGGGGCCGAACAGCGTTTTCACTTCGCCCGCAGCGAGCGTGAGCGAAAAATCGCGCACCACCGCGTCGCGCAGAATCTCAAAGCGCAGATGTTCGATTGCCAGCATCAGCGTCTCCACGGCATAAACAGAATTTCCAAAGGCTTGATGATCAGATAGTCGAACAAGGCGACAAACGCAATCACCAGCACCACATAAGCCATCACGGCGGATGTTTCCAGCATCGCCCGCGCATCGGCAATCCGCGCCCCGATGCCCTCGCTTGCGCCCAAAAGCTCGGCCATAATCACCACCTTCACCCCCATCGCCACCGCCACGCCGATGCTCGAAATCAGATAGCCCGTGAGGTGCGGCAGATAGAGATAACGGATTTTTTTCAGACGGCCTAAACGGTAGGCGTCAAACAGCTCTTCGTTTTTCTTGTCCACGCTCGCCATCCCCACCGCCGCGCTTGCAAACGTGAGCGGCGCAACCAGCACAATCACGGCAAACAGCACGCTCGGATTGCCGAAACCGAACCAAAACAAAGCCATCACCACCCAAATAATCGGCGGCATCGCCAGCAGCACCGTCATCAGCGGTTTGAGCAAGGCCATCGCCGTTTTAAACCGCCCAGCCGCCAGCCCCGCCGCCACGCCCGACACCAGCGCAATCCCGATGCCCGCCGCCGCCCGCCACAGCGACACGCCGATTTCGGCGGTTTGAAACTGTTTGAGCAAATCCCAAGCGTGCGCAAACACTTCCGAGGGCGCAGGCAGCATAAACGCGCCGAACACCGCACTGCCCCACGCCCACAATGCCACCGCCGCCATCGCCACGCCCAAGCCCGCAAAGCCGCTCCAAAGGTAGTCGGCAATGTAAAACAACACAGGCTGCGGCTTGCGGATTTTGTCGGTTTTGATCATGGCGGTTTGGTTTTTCGGGATACAGGCCGTCTGAAAGTGCGGCTTTGGCAAAGTCGGAAACAGTTTCAGACGGCCTCTCAGTTTATTCGGACAGGATTCTGTGGACGGCTTTGGCGATAAATGCTTCGTAATCGTTGCATATCAGGCCGATGCCGAAAGACGCGGCAACGGGCGCGGTGCGTAGGGTCAGTCCGTCGTTTTGCGCCAGCTTGAGGTACCGCCGCACATAGTCGTCTTTGTCGGCCGGTGCGTCGGTTTCGGGTAGATCGATAATGTAAAGCAGCGTTTTTGCGGGCGGGTGCACCCATGCCGAGTTGTTGTCGTACGACAGCTTCTGGTATTTGTCCAAATGACGGGCATTGAAGGTTTCCCATTTGCTGAATCCGCCGTTGTTTTTGTAATACGGCAGCCTGGACGGAATGATGAAAATCTGGAAATAGGGAATGCGCCTGCTTTGGATATTGGCGGTTTCGCCAAGCATGTTTTCAAAGTAGTTGTTGGCGTTTTGCGCGTAGTTCTGCATCACGAACTTGACGGCGATGCCTGCCACAGCGCGGTTTTGGCTGTCTGTTACGGTAATATCCACATTTTTGTCGATATACCGCCCTTCGATCTGCCCCTCTTTGCCGTTGCCGTAGCCAAGCGACTGTACGGTGTAATCCGCGCCCAGCCGTGCGGCCAAATCTGCGGCTATCGCGCCGTGCAGGATTTTCAGTTTTTCATTGCTGCGCGAATGGGTTTGCAGGAATTTGACAAACGATGCCTGTAAAACGCCCAGAAAACGATTGTTGTCCATTGCCGTTTCTTTCTCTTGATTTATTTAAAACAATGCGCTCTGCGCTGCGGGTGCGAAAATTGGGAACTCTTTGATTTGTTTGGTGGAAACCGATTTGTAGCCGCCGGAGAAATCTTTACCGGTAAGGCGCACATAGTGAAAGAACTCGGGCGAGGAAAGGGTGTCGGCCAACAGCTGCCAGTCGCTGTGCTCAGACTTGGCGGCAATCAGAATACCCGAATAAACGCAGACTTTCTCCGGCAGCCTGAAAAACCGTATTTGATCGTAAACCAGTGTGCTCAATACGGTTTTTTCTTTGTCTGCGCTTTGGATGCCCTGGCTGCGTCCGAATTCGTACCATGCGGTTCTGTCGTCCAAATCGCGTTTCAACAGTTCTTCTTTATGGCTTGCCAGATAGGTGTAGCCCAAAGGGAAACGTGAAGCCAGCTCGTCTTCGGTGTAGGGCGTCTGCCGTCCGTTTGCGCTTTTGTAATAAGGGAAAACAATCCGCTCGGCTTCGTCGTGCAGGCTGCCTTTGTAGCGCGATCCTTTGACGATTGGGCGCAGGAGGGCGGTTTCGACGATCGCGCCGTTGAAGTCGGATGTGCCGTCGCCCCGGTCTGCCGCGCGGCCGATGAAGATTTTGTCGCGCAGGGTGGCAAAGCCGTATTGGATGTCGAAAAAGTCGCCGAGCCGTGCGTTTTTGCCGTCGGCAAGCCGCTGCAAAAACCGGCTGCTTTCGGGGGCGGACAACGCCCAGCGGGTGCTGTCGAGCGTGGCAAAAGGGATGCGGTTGACGGTTTTCAGACGGCCTGCCTCATACTCGGCGTAATCAAAGCATTCGGCATTTTTCCGTGCGAAGTCCATTATGGTAATCGCGGTGTAGGTGGAAAAGCCCGCGAACACTTTTTCCGCTTTCAGGTCGCACAGCGTTTTCAGGCTGCCCTGTTGCCGCAAAAAGGCGCGGAAACGGCGGTAGGAGGTGTTGTAGAGAAAGCTGTTGGGTGTGATGAAACCGAGTTTGCCGTCGGGTTTGAGCATAGCAAACGCCGTCTCGAAAAACACGGGATACATATCGGTTGTGCCGACGGCAAATTGGAAATGCCGTTTGATAAACCGGCGGGTGTCTTCGGGCAAGTTGTGGACGCGGACATAGGGCGGGTTGCCGATCACCCAGTCAAATGTCTGCGGGTAGTTTGCGTAAAGATGCAGGGTATCGCCGTGCATGATTTGCCATTGCACGCGAACGCTGCCGAGTGTTTCGGAAACTATTTTATCTAATCTCGCCAAGCATTTGTGCCACATGTCTTCGTCGATTTCAATGCCGAAGATATATTTTGACAAGTCGGCGGCGGTTTGCTCCGGCGTCATACGCGCTTCTTTGGCGGCGGCGATATAGCGGCGCACGATTTCGGTTAGAAATGCACCGTCGCCGCAGGAAGGCTCCATGACAAAGCGGCCTAAAACCGCACAGCCCGAGTATCCGCACGCATCCAAAATGGCGCAGACGATGTGATGCGGCGTGAGCACCTGTCCGAGTGTTTTAGCTTTGTCCATATTCTTGCTTTCAGACGGCCACGGCGGCTTTGATGTGCGGGTGCGGGTCGTAGCCGGTGAGTGTGAAGTCGTCAAATGTGAAGGCGGAAATGTCGCGAACGGCGGGATTCAGCGTCATTTTCGGCAGGGTTCGCGGTTCGCGGGTGAGTTGCAGCTTGGCCTGCTCGAAGTGGTTGCGGTAGAGATGGGCGTCGCCGAGGGTGTGGACGAATTCGCCCGCTTGCAGGCCGCATACTTGGGCGGCCATCATGGTTAGGAGGGCGTAGCTGGCGATGTTGAAGGGCACGCCGAGGAAGATGTCGGCGCTGCGCTGGTAGAGCTGGCAGGAAAGTTTGCCGTCGGCCACGTAAAACTGGAACAGGGCGTGGCAGGGGGGCAGCGCCATTTCGTCCACGAGGGCGGGATTCCAGGCGGAAACAATCAGGCGGCGGCTGTCGGGATTGGCTTTAATCTGCGCGATTACGTTGGCGATTTGGTCGATGTGGCGGCCGTCGGGGGCGGGCCAGGAACGCCACTGGTAGCCGTACACGGGGCCGAGTTCGCCATTTTCGTCGGCCCATTCGTCCCAGATGCTTACTTGGTTTTCGTGCAGGTAGCGGATGTTGGTGTCGCCGCGCAGAAACCACAGCAGTTCGTGGATGATGGAGCGCAGGTGGAGCTTTTTGGTGGTTAGGAGCGGGAAGCCGTCCTGCAAATCGAAGCGCATCTGGTGGCCGAACACGGAGCGGGTGCCGGTGCCGGTGCGGTCGGATTTGTCGGTGCCGCTGTCGAGGACGCGGCGCATCAGGTCGAGGTATTGGCGCATGTTTTTCCTGTTTGTGTTGCCTGTGTTGAGGCCGTCTGAAAGGTTTCAGACGGCCTTTTGCGGGGTTTACCAATAGGTAACGAATTGTTCCAAATTGGTGTTTTTTTCTTCTTTCGGGAAGCTGTGCTGCGCGGTGCCGACCATGATGAAGCCGATGATGCGGTCTTTTTCGCCGCAGCCCATTTCTGCGCGCAAGACGGGGCTGCCGCACCACAGGCCGGTGATCCAGACGTTGTCGTAGCCCAGCGCGTTGGCGGCAAGCTGCACGGCGTAGGCGGCTGCACCCGCGCTGAGCAGCTGCTCCCATTCGGGCTTGGGTTTTTCCGCGCCGACGGCAATTTTGGAGATGACGGCGATGGCCATCGGCGCGAAGTCGGCGACTTTTTCCGCTTTTTTCATGCTCTCGTCGCCCAGCTTCATTTGGACGACGGTTTCTTCAAGGGCGCGGCGGAAACGCGCTTTGGCTGCGTCGCCGTGGATCACGACGAACCGCCACGGGGTGAGGCCGCCGTGGTCGGGCACTTGGGTGGCGGATTGGAAGATGGTTTCCAGTTCGAGTTCGTCGGGGGCGGGGGCGGTGAGTTCGCGCACGGAGCGGCGGGTGGTGAGGAGGTCGAGTGCGTCCATCGGGTGTCCTTTCGGGTTGGGGGCTGCCGGAAAACGGTTTTTGGCTGCGCCGAAACTGCGTTTTCAGACGGCCTGCGGGTGAAAACAGGCGCAATTATAGTGAAGCGCGGCGGGGAACGGCCATTTTCTCTTGGCGGTTTTTGCTGCGGGGAAACCGAAAGCGGGAGCGGATGCGGTTTGCGGGCGGCGGCGCGTTTGCCGCCTTGCGGGATTCGGACAGGCCGTCTGAAAACCCTTAATGCCGTTTTGGCTGCGCCGAAGCGGTGCTTTCGGAAACGTCATCCCCGCGTAGGCGGGGACGGTTTCTTTATGTTTTTCAGACGGCCTCCAAACCGCGTGCGTGGCAGAGCCGCACACCCTACATAAGCGGAGGCCGTCTGAAAATCCCCCCGCGACACGTTTTTGGCTGCGCCGAAGCTGCGCTTTCAGACGGCCTCTGCCGTGTCTGCCCTGCGGCCGGCTTTTTCCACTTCGCGCCACGCCCGCATAATCAGTTCGGGGTCGTTGTCTTTTAACAGTTCCGCGTCGGAGAGCATGCGCCGCCACTGGCGCGCGCCGTTCAGGCCGTGCATCAGGCCGAGGCAGTGGCGGGTGATGTGGCGCAGGATGCTGCCGCGCCCGTCGGCCAGCCGTTCGGCGGCGTAGTCGCGCAGACGCTCTGCCAGTTCGGCGTATACGGCGGGTTCGCGCGTGTCGCCGTAAAACAGCCTGTCCCAGTCGCGCATCAGCATGGGGTTGTGGTAGCACTCGCGCCCGACCATCACGCCGTCGGTGTGTTGCAGATGCAGGGCGGCTTCGGCGTTGGTTTTTATGCCGCCGTTAAGGACGATTTGCAGCGCGGGAAACTCGCGTTTGAGGCGGTAGACATAATCGTATTTCAGGGGCGGCACGTCGCGGTTTTCCTTGGGCGAGAGGCCGTCAAGCCAGGCGTTGCGGGCGTGGACGATGAAGACGGTGCAGGCGGTTTTTTCCGAGAGCGTGCCGACGAAATCGGCCAGCGGCTGATAGTCGGTCTGCCGGTCGATGCCGATGCGGTGCTTGACGGTAACGGCGCAGTCGGGCGCGGCGTCCTGCATGGCGTTGAGGCAGTCGGCCACCAGCGCAACCTCGTTCATCAGGCACGCGCCGAACGCGCCTTTCTGCACGCGCGGGCTGGGGCAGCCGCAGTTGAGGTTGATTTCGTCGTAGCCCCACGCCGCCGCTTCGGCCGCCGCTTTGGCCAGCAGCGCGGGTTCGCTGCCGCCCAGTTGCAGGGCGACGGGGTTTTCGCAGTCGTTTTTCAGCAGGAAACGCGCCGCGTCGCCGTGTACCACCGCGCCGGCGTTGACCATTTCGGTGTACAAGAGGGCGTGGCGGCTGATTTGGCGGGCGAGGAAGCGGAAGTGGCGGTCGGTCCAGTCGAGCATGGGGGCGACGGAAAGGCGGCGGGGGAGGGTGTCGGGGGTGGTTTTTTCTGTTGGCGGCATGGGACGGGAAAGCAGTTGGGCGGGCGGCGGATTGTACCGAAAGCGGGGCGGTTGGTAAAAAGCGGCGGTTTGGCGCGTGTGTCGGCGGCGGACAAGTTCAAAGGCCGTCTGAAAGGTTTTCAGACGGCCTTTTGGGCTTACTCTTTGTGGTTTTTGCGGTAGTAGTCCCATTCGTCCACCACGCTGCCGTCGCTCAGGCGGCACATGCCGTATTCGTTGCCCTGTTCGTCTTTGCGCACTTCGGATTTGCCGCCCTGCTGTTCGCAGAAGACGGAGGCGGGGTTGGCCATGCCGACCATCGCGCCTTCGGGCTGCCCGACGGGTTTTTCCGCAGGGGCGGCGCAGGCGGCGAGGGCTGCGGCTGCGGCGAGGGTGCAGAGGGTTGTTGCGTTTTTCATATTTGTGCCTTTCTCTGTTGGCGGTTAGTCGGGTTTACGGGGCTGTTTGCATTTGGTTTATGAAGCGGATTTTGCGTCATAAAACGGCAGATGCAAGACGCAAACCGCAGCAAGGTTGGACACTTTGCGAGGATTTGCAACGCGGCAGATGCCGTTTTAGGGCGCAAAAGCAGCCGTAAACCAAATGCCGACAGACCCTAGCGGCGGCTGCGGAAGAATGCCTGCAAGAGGGTGCGGCTTTCTTCGGCCATGATGCCGCCGAATACGGCGGTGTGGGCGTTGAGACGGGTGTCTGCAAAGAGGTTGCACACGCTGCCGGCCGCGCCGCTTTTGGGCTCGGCGGCGGCGAAGATAACACGTTTTATCCGCGCCTGCATCAGGGCGGAGGCGCACATGGGGCAGGGTTCGAGGGTGATGTAGGCGTCGCAGCTGTCGAGGCGCGGGGTGCCGAGGCTTTGTCCGGCGGCGGTGAGGGCGAGGATTTCGGCGTGGGCGGCGACGCTGTTTTGCGCGGCGCAGGCGTTGTGTGCGGCGGCAAGGATTTGTCCGTCGCGGACGATGAGTGCGCCGACGGGGACTTCGTTTTCGGCGGCGGCCTGCCGCGCTTTATCGAGGGCGGCGGCCATGAGGCGGGCGGCCTGGTCGGGCGGCGGGGGGAGGGCGGCGGGGGGGTGGTGTTTGAGGGTGTGGAGCAGGGTGGCTTTGTCGGGGGCAGGCAGTTGGTGTGCCGAAATGCCTGCTTCGGCGGCGGCCAGCTGCCAGAGGGTGCTGCGGGTGATGGTGAGGCCGGCGGCTTTGAGCAGGAGGAAGGCAGTGGCCGCGCCAGTTCGGCGCAGGTCGCTGCGGCTGCGGATGCCGAGGCTGTGCAGGGCGCGCAGGACGGAGGGGGCGAGGGGCGGGGTGGTGAGCATGGCTGGCGGTTGGGGTTTTTAACTTCGTTGAAGCTGTGCTTTCAGACGGCCTGTGGGGCTTTGAGGCCGTCTGAAAACGGGGTTGCGGGGTTTTTCTGCTGTTTGCGCGGCAGGCGGGAGCGGGAATGCGTGCGTCGCCTCGAGGCGGCACACTCTAGGGTCTGTTGACATTCAGCTTGCAAAGCGGTTTTTTGAGGAAAAATCCGCGTATGCGAGGAAAAAAGCGCAGCAAGGTTGGACACCTGCGGGCATTTTTGACGCGGCAGACGTGGATTTTTACCAAAAACACCGCCGCAAGGCTGATTGTCAACAGACCCTACTTTATCGGCTTTATCGGCCGGGTTTGCGTTGTCTCTCAATATGTTTTCAGACGGCCTTTTGTGTTACGGGATGGTGGTAAAACGGGAACCGCGTGCGTGGCTGCGCCACACACCCTACTTCATCGCCCGCTTTTCCGTTGTGGGCAGGATGTTTGCTTTTGTTGTTCCGATATAGGTTTTCAGACGGCCTTTTGTGTTTCGGGATGGTGGTAAAACGGGAACCGCGTGCGTGGCTGCGCCGCACACCCTACTTCATCGCCTGTTTTGCCGTTGTGGGCGGAATGTTTGCTTTTGTTGTTCCGGTATGGGTTTTCAGACGGCCTTTTGTGTTCGGGAGAGTGGTAAAACAGGGGTCGCGTGCGTCGCCTTGGGGCGGCGCACACTACCTTGGCGGCAGAGGCCGTCTGAAAGCGGGGGGTTAGTTTTTCAGACGGCCTTTGTTGTCTTTTTTCTGGTTGGCGATGCCCATGAGCAGGGCGAGGATGGTCATGATGGAGAGGGTGGCGGTGCCGCCGTAGCTGACGAGGGGGAGGGGGACGCCGACGACGGGGAGGATGCCGCTGACCATGCCCATGTTGACGAAGGCGTAGCAGAAGAAGGTCATGGTGAGCGCGCCGGCGAGGGTGCGGCTGTACAGGTTGGGGGCTTGGGCGGCGATGTAGAGGCCGCGGGCGAGGATGATGAGGTAGACGGCCAGGAGCAGGAAGTTGCCGATGAGGCCGAATTCTTCGCCGTATACGGCGAAGATGAAGTCGGTGGTGGATTCGGGGATGTAGTCGAGGTGGGTTTGCGTGCCGTTGAGCCAGCCTTTGCCCCACACGCCGCCCGAGCCGATGGCGATCATGGATTGGATGATGTGGTAGCCGTCACCCAGGGGGTCTTTGGTGGGGTCGAGCAGGGTGAGGACGCGGGTTTTCTGGTAGTCGTGCATGACGTAGTTCCACATCAGGGGCAGGGCGGCGACGGCGGCGACGAGGGCGGCGAGGATGACTTTCCAGGGCAGGCCGGCGAAGAAGACGACGAAGAGGCCGGAGGCCATGATGAGGGTGGCGGTGCCCAGGTCGGGCTGTTTGAGGATGAGAAAGACGGGCACCATGACGATGACGGTGGCGGTGAGGTAGTGGTGCCAGCGCAGGTTGCCGCTGTTGCGTTGCAGGTACCAGGCAACCATCATGGGCAGGGCGATTTTCATGATTTCGGAGGGCTGTATGCGGATGCCGAGGTTGAGCCAGCGGGTGGAGCCGTTGACGGTTACGCCGAAGAAGTGCACGCCGACGAGCATGAGTACGCCGAGCAGGTAGGCGGGCGGGGCGAATTTGGCGAGGGTTTGCGGTTTGGTGCGGGCGATGAGCCAGATGAGGGCGAAACCGATGACGGTGTGCATGGTTTTGCTTTCCAGGCGGCCGATGTCCTGCCCGTCGGCGGAGTAGAGCAAAAAGAGGCTCATGACGTAGATGATGAGCATGGCGTAAAACAGCCAGGGGTCGATGGGCTGCCAGATGAGGCGTTTGGCCTTGGCGATGATGTTTTCGTTCGGGTTCATGGCTTGGGCTCGGAGGCGGCGGAGGCGGGGAGGCCGTCTGAAACGGGTGCGGAGGCGGGTGTCTGCGCGGCTTCGGGCTGTGCGGCGCGGAAGGCGCGGGTAACGGGGTTTTCAGACGGCCTCTGTACTGCGCCGCCGGCCAGCAGGGGGTTGGCGACGGTGGTTTTGCCGCTGTTGTCGACGGGGATTTCGCGGTCGCCGCCGGCTTTGAGGGTGAGCAGGTAGTAGTCGGACAGGGCGCGGGCGAGGGGGGCGGCGTTCGCGCCCCAGCCGCCGTTCTCGAGGATGACGGCGATGGCGATTTTGGGTTTGTCCAGCGGGGCGAAGGCGATGAACCAGGCGTGGTCGCGGTGCTGCACGGCGAGGGCGGCGGCGTTGTAGGATTTGCCTTGGGCGATCTGCACGACTTGGGCGGTGCCGGTTTTGCCGCCCATGCTGTATTTGAGTCCCGCGCCGACTTTGCGGGCGGTGCCGCCCGGTTGCAGCACTTTGGCCATGGCGGCTTTGATGTAGTTGAAGTGTGCCTGTTTGAAGGGTAGGGTGCGGACGGGTTTGGGGTCGATGAGGGTGATTTGCTGTTTGTTGTGGTCGAGCAGTTCTTTGACGAGGTGGGGGCGGTATACCGTGCCGTTGTTGGCAAGGGTGGCGGTGGCGTGCGCCATTTGCAGGGGGGTGTAGGCGTTGTAGCCCTGGCCGATGCTGATGGGCACCATTTCGGCGACGTTCCATTTGCGCCGCGCGGGGGGGAGTTTGGCGAAGCGTTTTTCCTTCCATTCGGGCGAGGGCAGTACGCCTCTGTATTCGTGCGGCAGGTCGATGCCGGTTTGTTGGCCGAGGCCGAACTGGGACAGGTAGGGGTGGGCTTTTTCGATGCCCAGCTCGAAGCCGAGGCGGTAGAAGAAGGTGTCGGAGGAGACCTGTATCGCTTTCATCAGGTTGGCCGAGCCGTGGCCGCTGCGCACGGAGTCGCGGAACATGTGTTTGGTGCCGGGGATGCTCCACGTGCCGGGGGCGGGGACGACGGTGCCGGGGCCGATTTTGCCGCTTTCGAGCAGAGTCATGCCCATGAAGGGTTTGAAGGTGGAACCGGGCGGGTAGAGACCCTGGGTTACGCGGTTGATCATGGGTTTTTGCCAGTTTTCGTTGAGGGCTTTCCAGCTTTCGCTGTCGATGCCGTCGATAAACAGGTTGGGATCGAAGGAGGGGTTGGAGACAAAGGCCAGCACGCCGCCGGTTTGCGGGTCGATGGCCACCATCGCGCCGCGTTTGCCCTTCATCAGGCGCATGGCGTACTGTTGCAGGCGGATGTCCATTGCCAGTTTGAGGGTTTGGCCGTTTTGCGGCGGCACGGTTTTGATGGTGCGGATGACGTTGCCGTAGGCGTCTTTTTCCACTTCGCGGTAGCCCGGAACGCCCAGGAGCTGGCGTTCGTAATAGCTTTCGAGGCCGGATTTGCCGATGTGGGTGCTGCCCCGGTAGAGGGCGGTGAGTTTTTCTTCGCTCAGCCGCGCCTGGTCTTTGTCGCTGATGCGGCCGATGTAGCCGAGAAAGTGGGCGGTTTGCTCGCCGTAGGGGTATTCGCGGAAGGTGCGGGCGTTGATTTCCACGCCGGGCAGGCGGTAGAGGCGGGCGGCGATGCGCGAGGCTTCGTCGGGCGTGAGTTTGAGTTTGAGCGGGATTTTTTCGTAGGAGCGGTATTCGGCGCGGAATTTTTTGAAGCGTTTGAGGTCGGTTTCGGTGATTTCGGCCAGCTTTTGCAGCTCGGCGACGGTGTCGTCGAGTTTGCCTTCGATGCGGCCGGGGATGATTTCGAGCGAGTAGGCGGGGTAGTTGTGCGCCAGCACCACGCCGTTGGCATCGACGATTTCGCCGCGTATCGGCGGGGTGGGGATCAGGGATATGCGGTTGGAGGCGGCCTGGGCGGTGAATTCGCCGTGTTTGTGGATTTGCAGGTAGGCAAAACGCGCCGCCAGTATGCCGAACAGGACGAAAACAAACACGAAGGCGGCAAACAGGCGGATGCGGAAATCGCGTTGGACGGAGGCGTTGTCGCTGCGCGAAGGGGGGTAGGGGCGGTATTTCTTCATCGGCGGCGGCGGGAAAAATGCAGGATGGCCAGCATCAGTTTGTTGAGCATCGGCCAGGCCAGCGCGCCGACCACGGGGGCGAGCAGGCCGGGCAGGCCGATCAGGCGGTGTTCGGTAATCAGGTTGAGGAACAGGACGATCAGGCGGCCGGCCAAAAGGGCGGTGAACACGGCCAGCGACTGGAAGGCGTAGCTTTGCAGGACGATGATGCGCTGGTAACGCTGCATGAAGAACACCATCGGCATATAGGCGAGCGCGTGCTGGCCGAGCGGGGCGGCGATACTGATGTCGATGAGCAGGCCGCAGGCGAAGGCGGTGAACACGCCGACCCACTGCGGGCGGTTGAGCGACCAGTAGAGCAGGGTGAGGGCGGTGGCTTCAGGCAGCCAGAACGACAGGTGCGCGGGAAAGGGGATCAGGTCAAACAGCAGCGACGCGGCGAAAGTGGCGGCGACCAGGCGTTTGGGAATCCGGTTGTGGAAGTCGTCGAAATCGTTCATGGGCGTTGGGGTGTGGCGGGGGCGGCTTCGGAGGCCGTCTGAACGGGCGGCGGTTCGGTTTGCGGCAGCACCAAAACGTATTTGCTGCTGTGCAGGGCGGCGGGCAGGGAGAGGGTGGTGCGGTAGTAGGGCGTGCCGGAGGAGCGTTCGGCCTGATCGACGCGGGCAACGGGAATGCCGGCCGGGTAAACGGAATCCAGCCCGGAAGTTACCAGCAAATCGCCCGCCTGCAAGTCGGCGTCAACCGGAAAATAGCGCAGCACGACGCCGCTGCCGTCGCCGTAGAGCAGGCTGCGCATGCCGGTACGTTCCACCATGACGGGCACGACCGATTGGGCGTTGGTGAGGACGGTGAGTTCGGAAACGAAGGGGTGGACGGCGGTAAGCTGGCCGATCAGGCCGTTGTTGTCCACCACCGCGTCGCCCGGGCGCAGGCCGTTGCTGCCGCCTTTGTTCAGCAGCAGCTTGTCGGAGAGCGGGTTTTTGCCGTTGGAGACGATTTGCGCCGCCGTGCCGCCGCCCAGGGCTTCGGTTTTCAGGCCGTTGAGCCGTTTGAGCTCGGCCAGCTCGCGCTGCGCCGCCGCGCTTTGGCGCAGCATGACCGCCAGCCGCAGGTTTTGCGCCGTCAAATCGCGGTTGGAAGCGATCAGCGACTGTTGGGTGTGCATGAAGGTGCTGCCGTATTCGTACAGTTCGACGGGCTTGTCGGCCAGCCACTGCAAGGGTTTGAGGCTGGCCGACAGATAGGCTTTCATCTGCTGCACGGCGGCATAGCGTCCGTCGAGCACCATCAGCGCGACAGACGCAAGCGACAACACGATCAGCCGGTTGGCGGAACGGTTGCGGATGCGGCTGCGGGCGAAACTCAGGGGACGGGACATGGCGTGCGGCGGGGCGGTTGGCGGATTGGGTTTACGGATTGGCGACGAAGATGGAATTCAGACGGCCTATCAGGTCGAGGGCGCGTCCGGTACCGCGCGCCACGCAGGTCAGCGGGTCTTCGGCAATCATCACCGGAAGGCCGGTTTCCTCGGCCAGCAGGCGGTCGAGCCCTTTGAGCAGCGCGCCGCCGCCGGTGAGCACCAGGCCGCGTTCGGCGATGTCCGCGCCCAACTCGGGCGGGGTTTGTTCCAGCGCGGTTTTGACCGACTGGACGATTTGGTTGACCGGCTCGGTAATGGCTTCGAGCACTTCGTTGGAGGAGATGGTGAACGAGCGCGGGATGCCCTCGGCGACGTTGTGGCCTTTGACTTCGATTTCCTTCACTTCCATGCCGGGGAAGGCGGTGCCGATGTCTTTTTTGATGCCCTCGGCGGTGGCTTCGCCGATGAGCATGCCGTAGTTGCGGCGCACATAATTGATGATGGCTTCGTCGAAAGCGTCGCCGCCCACGCGCACCGAATGCGAGTAAACCACGCCGGAGAGTGACATCACGCCCACTTCGGTGGTGCCGCCGCCGATGTCCACCACCATCGAACCGGTCGGCTCTTCGATCGGCAGACCCGCGCCGATGGCCGCGGCCATCGGCTCTTCGATCAGATAAACCGCCGACGCGCCCGCCTCTTCGGCCGAATCGCGGATAGCGCGGCGTTCCACCTGGGTCGAGCCGCAGGGCACGCAGATCACGACGCGCGGCGTGGCGGCAAAGCGGCTGTTGGTTACCTTTTTGATGAAGTTTTTCAGCATCTTTTCGGTAACGTCGAAATCGGCGATCACGCCGTCCTTCATCGGGCGGATGGCCTGGATGCTGCCCGGCGTGCGTCCCAGCATTTTCTTCGCGTCCGTGCCCACCGCCAGCACCGCGCTGCGGCCGGTGTTCGGGTCGATCTGCATGGCGACCACCGAAGGCTCATCCAAAACAATGCCCTTGGATTTGGTGTAAATCAGCGTGTTGGCCGTGCCCAGGTCGATGGCTAAGTCGTTGGAAAAATAACGGGTAATGAAGCGGGGGAGCATAAGGTTTCCTGAAACTAAAACAGTGTGGATGACATATATGTTTTCAGACGGCCTCAACACTGCTGCATCAGGCCGTCTGAACAGGGGAACTTCAATGACAGGGGCGGGTTTCGGTTATAATTCCGCGCCTGTGTGTGCAAAGCGCGCTATCATACCCTAAATTGCCATTATTGCTAATTAACTTTAAGGAAATTTTCATGTCCCTCACCCCCGCCGACGTCGAAAAGATCGCCCGCCTCTCGCGTTTGGAGCTCAATGCGGACGAACAGGCCGCCATGCTCGGCGAACTCAACAGCGTGTTTGCCATGGTGGAAAAAATGCGCCAAACCGACACCGACGGCATCGCGCCGATGACCCACCCGCACGACCTGCCCCTGCGCCTGCGCGAAGACACCGTTACCGAAGCCGATCACGCCGCCGAATACCAAGCCTGCGCCCCCGACGTGCGCAACCGGCTGTATATCGTGCCGCAGGTGATTGAGGAATAATTTTCAGACGGCCTCAGCTGCGGCAAAAGGCCGTCTGAAAATGCGGCGCGCAAGATGAAAGAAACAGGAAACCCCATGCCAAAATTGCGCGATATTCCCCATGCAGCAGCGCAAACCCGCGCTGCCCTGACTGCCCTGCTGGCAAGGGACGAGGCCGCGCTTGCAGGCTGCATCAGCCGCTACGGCACGGTAGCGGATTATTTGCGGATGTTCGATGAAAGTGCCGCCGGGGCTGCCTTGTCTGCCCCGCCTGCGGAAGAATTGCAGCGTTTGGAGTTGACGCCGCTCTATGCCGACACTGCGCTCGGCGAACAAATCGGCTATGAGTTCGGCGTGGATTTGCGTCTGGCAAACGGGCAGGCATCCGATGTGCTGGTGGTGTTTTACCTCTACACCGGCGGCGGCGTGGAAATCGCCAATATTTTTGTGCCCTAAGCCTGCGCCATCCAACCAACCGAGAAACCCCATGCAGATTACCACCCTCCAACCAGCCAACCTCGAAACCGTCATCGAACACCTGATTTTCCGCATCCGCGCCGCCAGCCGCGCCCGAAACGCCGCCCGCTCCTTCGGCTGGCTGTTTGTGCACGGCTTTGAAGAAGGCGCGGCGTTCGAGTTTGGCGCGGGCGCGGCGGTGAGCGACCCGCAGCTGCCGCTGGAATACGAAACAGGCGGCGAAATTTGGGACTATGCCGACGCTTATGAAAACAAGGCTGACGACGAAGTTCCCGGCGCGCGCGAGCTGGAAGGCGTGTACGAGTGGAGCGAAGCCGACTGGCGGCTGCAAGAGGGCGAAGAGCGCGGCGAAATCACACTGCAATCCGGCACTTGGCAGATTATTTCCAACGGCACGGAATGGCAAACCGTCGGCTTCACCGCAGAAAACGAAGCGGACAACGTGTTCAGCCAACACGTTTACCGCCGCATTCTCGCCGAAGCTGCCCGCCGCTATCCCGATGAAATCCAAGGCTTCGTGCTGGAAATGCACGACAGCGCGCTGCCCCGCCTCTGGATAGACGCCGCCGCACCCGATTGAGCCAAACCGTTTTAGCTTCACTGAAACGCAGTTTTCAGGTAGCCTCCAAGCCGATTACAGGCTGCCTGAAAGCGAAGTTTCAACGCAGCGAAAACAAAATTCCCGCAACACCAAAGCCCGAACCCCACCTTTCAGACGGCCTCAAAGGCTACCTGAAAACACCTTTCCACCCTTTTCCAAACAAAGACCCGAAACCATGCCCCAATACACCCTCAAACAAGCCTCCGCCCTCCTGCAATCCAAACAAATCTCCGCCGTCGAATTGGCCGGCGAATATCTCAAAGCCATCGCCGCGCACAATCCCGCGCTCAACGCCTACATCACCCTCGACGAAGAAAAAACCCTCGCCGAAGCCCGCGCCGCCGACGCGCGTATCGCCGCAGGCAGCGCAACCGCCCTCACCGGCGTACCCATAGCCTACAAAGACATCTTCTGCCAAACCGGCTGGCGCAGCGCGTGTGCCAGCAAAATGCTTGACAACTTCGTCTCCCCCTACACCGCCACCGTCGTGCAAAACCTGCTCGATGAAGGCATGGTAACCCTCGGCCGCGTCAACATGGACGAATTTGCCATGGGCTCGTGCAACGAAAACTCCTACTACGGCGCAACCCGCAACCCCTGGAACACCGCCCACGTCCCCGGCGGCTCCTCCGGCGGCTCCGCCGCAGCCGTCGCCGCCCGCCTCGCCCCCGCCGCCCTCGGCTCCGACACCGGCGGCTCCATCCGCCAGCCCGCCTCACATTGCGGCATCACCGGCCTCAAACCCACCTACGGCACCGTTTCCCGCTTCGGCATGATTGCCTACGCATCCAGCCTCGACCAGGCCGGCCCCATGGCGCAAACCGCCGAAGACTGCGCCATCCTCCTCAACACCATTGCCGGCTTCGACGAGCGCGACTCCACCAGCATCGAACGCGCTAAAGAAGACTACACCCGCGATTTGAACCGCCCCCTAAAAGGCCTGCGCATCGGCCTGCCCAAAGAATACTTTGCCGACGGCGCGGACGAGGGCGTACAGGCCGCCCTGCAAAACACCATCGCCCTGTTGCGCGAACAAGGCGCGCAAACCGTCGAAGTCTCCCTGCCGCAAACCGCCCTCTCCATCCCCGCCTACTACGTCATCGCCTCCGCCGAAGCCAGCACCAACCTCTCCCGCTACGACGGCGTGCGCTACGGACACCGCGCCGCGCAGTTTGCCAACCTCGACGAAATGTACAGCCGCAGCCGCGCCGAAGGCTTCGGCAGCGAAGTCAAACGCCGCATCATGATCGGCACTTATGTATTGAGCCATGGCTACTACGATGCCTACTACCTCAAAGCCCAAAAACTGCGCCGCCTCGTCGCCCAAGACTTTCAGACGGCCTTTGAGCAGTGCGACCTCATCCTCGCCCCCGCCGCCCCCACCGCCGCCCCGATAATCGGCAGCAGCAGCGACCCCGTGCAAACCTACCTGTCCGACATCTACACCATCGCCGTCAACCTCGCCGGCCTGCCCGCCCTCAGCCTGCCCGCAGGCTTCGCCGCCAACAGCCTGCCCATCGGCGCACAGCTTATCGGCAACCACTTCACCGAAGCCCGCCTGCTCGGCGCAGCCCACCAAATCCAGCTTGCGAGCGACTGGCACAGCCAAGCCCCCGCGCTGTAAACAGCACAAGGCAGCCTGAAAACAGAAAAGGCCGTCTGAAAAACCGTTACACCACTTTTCAGACGGCCTCCAACCCGTAGGTCGGATACTTGTATCCTACACCCGCAAGGCAGCCTGAAACCAACGCGTAGGGTGTGTGGCTCTGCCACGCACGCGGTTTATCAAAGATAGCCACCAAAGGAAACAAAAAATGAACACCCAATATGAATCAACCGACACTTTCATCTACTCAGGCTCCAATGATGAAAATACATTAGACATTGAAATTACATATGATGAAGAAGCCTGCCTGTATTCTGTTTTCTTATTCATCTCATCCATTAGGAATCATGATGAAGCCTTTTACGATAATTTCGATATTGAAGATGACGAAATGACTCTCGAAGAAGTTATTGAGGAAGCACAAGGTTGGATTCTCGACCGCGCCACAGATGCCCAAATGACCAAAATGTCCCCCGAAGCACTGGCGCAACTCAAAGCCAACCAAGCCTTGTTTGCAGCCTGAAACCCATGTCCAAACCCTTTCTCAAATGGGCGGGCGGCAAATACAAGCTCGCTCATTTCATTGAAACCCATCTGCCAAGCCCCACCCGCAAACGCCTGATTGAACCGTTTGCGGGTTCGGCTGCTGTGTCATTGTCTTTGGAATTTGAGTCTTACCTCTTAAATGACACCAATGCCGACCTTATCGGCCTGTTTCAAAGCCTGAAAAACCAAAAGCAGGAATTTATCGCCTACGCCTGTTCGTTTTTCACAGCCGCAAACAACGAAAGCGGCCGCTATTACGAATTACGTGAACAGTTTAACAACAGCCGCGATACCGTCGAACGCGCCGCTCTGTTTGTCTACCTGAACCGCCACGCCTTTAACGGCTTGTGCCGCTACAACAGCAAAGGCGGGTTTAACGTGCCGTTCGGCAAATACAAAGCCCCGTATTTCCCCGAAGCCGAAATACTGGCATTTTTGCAAAAAGCCGACCGCATAGAATTAATGTGCGCAGATTTTCAGGCTGCCTTAAACGCAGTAGGTTCAGACGACCTGATTTATTGCGACCCGCCCTACGCACCGTTAAGCGAGACCGCCTCATTTACCGCCTACGCGCAAAACAGCTTTAACGCCGACGACCAACGCCGCCTTGCTGCCACCGCCGAACGCGTAGCCAAACAGTCGCAAGGCGTGCTGATTTCCAACCATGACACGCCGTTTACCCGCGATCTTTACCGCCACGCCCGCTTGGAAGCCATCGAAGTGCAGCGCAACATCGCCGCCAAAGGCAGCAGCAGGCAGAAAGTTGGCGAGATTCTGGCCGTTTATGAATAAAAATCTGTTAGCCGAAGCCGCCGCGCCGTATCAAAGCAGCCTGAAAAAACACGTTTCAGACGGCCTCGTGCTGTATCACGAAGACGCGCTGACCGTCATGCGGAAAATCTTAGACAAACACCCGGAAGGCTGTTTCGACATGATTTTTGCCGACCCGCCGTATTTTCTTTCAAACAACGGCTTTACCTGCCAAAACGGGCAAATGGTTTCCGTCAATAAAGGCGGCTGGGACAAATCGCAGGGCATGGCGGCGGATATGGAGTTTTACGAAGAATGGCTGAGATTGTGCTATGCCCTACTCAAACCCAACGGCACAATCTGGGTATGCGGCACGCAACACAATATTTATCTTGTCGGCTACCTCATGCAGAGCGTCGGCTACCATATTTTGAACAACATCACATGGGAAAAGCCCAACCCGCCACCTAATTTGTCTTGCCGTTTTTTCACGCATTCAACAGAAACATTACTGTGGGCAAAGAAAAACAAAACTGCCAAACACACGTTTCACTACAAAGTCATGAAAGCGCAAAACGGCGGCAAACAAATGAAATCAGTTTGGCAGCTTACCCCGCCAAACAAAACGGAAAAAACGCACGGCAAACACCCTACCCAAAAGCCGCTTGCCCTGCTGGAACGCTGCATACTGGCTGCTTCCAATATCGGCGACTTGGTTTTCGACCCGTTCGCAGGCAGCGGCACAACCGGCGCAGCGGCGTTGAAACACGGACGAAGATTTTGCGGATGTGAAAAGGAAGAAGAGTTTTTTGAGTTGGCTAAGAAGAGGCTAAAAAATGATTAAAGGTGGAAAAGGTGGTGGCAACACCACAACAGGTTTGCATTTTGAGCATCGTACAGACATCAAACGATTATTTGAGCAAATCGATGGGTACTCTTTGAAAGAATCTGAAAACAAGACTGGATATGAAATTTGGTTTAATGGAGAAAAACTTGCTTACTGTTTCAAAAAAAGAGAGCTGTATCGCTTCTTGGAGCAAGAACCATATAACGTCAAATGGCAAGATCATTTGTCTAAACGCTTAGAGCCTGATAATGCGCTATTTGTTATTGTGCGTGATACGTTATTTATCATTGAAATCAAATTCCAACAGGTTGAAGGTTCTGTTGATGAGAAGCTACAAACCTGTGATTTTAAGAGAAAGCAATACACCAAATTAGTACATAATTTAGGCTGGCGGGTTGAGTATGTTTATGTATTGAGCGATTGGTTCAAGCAAGAAAAATATAAAGATACGCTTGATTATATTCACAGTATGAACTGCCATTATCTGTTTAATGAAATTCCACTTAAATGGTTGGGATTGCCCAATAAATGATTAATGCTCCAATAAAAGCAGCCTGAAAAGCCGTCCGAAACCTATTTTCAGACGGCCTCCTCCCAACCCCGACACACACCCTAAAAAACACCATGCCCCAGCCCTTCACCTTCCCCGACTACCCCACCGTTTACACCCAAACCCCCAAGCTCAGCAGCCAATACCTCAAATACACCCTGCGCACCCTGCTGCACCGCCGCCACATCCGCGCCTTTGAAACCCTCATCAACAGCCGCCCCGAATACCAAGCTCTGTATGAGAAACGCCCGCAGGACGCCTACCCCCTGCTGCACGCCTTTATCGACAAACGCCTCAACGCCACCCAACGCCTCGCCGCCATCGAATACGACCTCGCCGCCGCCGTCCGCCACTTCCCCGCCGCCACCCTCGCCCGGCTCGACACCCCCGACACCCCCGTCCCCCTCGCCACCCTTTCAGACGGCCTCACCCTCGTCCTCAACCGCAACGGCATCTGCACCGACGAAGGCATGTGGGCGCTCACCCTCACCGACGAAAACCGCAGCCGCCTCTACACCGCCACCTTCGCCTTCACCCGTGCCGGCCTGCTCGCCGCCTCCGTGCAAGGCCCCGCCGGCAGCGAAGCCAAAGACACCGTGCGCCGCCTCACCAAACAACTCCACGGCCTGCGCCCCCAGCAGCTCATGACCGCCGCCCTGCAATACCTCGCCGCCGCCCTCGGCCTCAATGCCCTCGGCATCGCCCACAGCCGCCAAGCCAAACTGCGCTGGAAACTCAAAAAACGCGTCAAAATGAACTACGACCACTTCTGGCAGGAATCCGGCGCCGCATTGGGCAGCGACGGCCACTGGCACCTCCCTGCCGAACCCCAGCGCAAAGACATAGCCGACATCGAAAGCAAAAAACGCTCCATGTACCGCAAACGCTACCAAATGCTCGACGACCTTGAAGCAGCTTTGAAAACACATTTTCAGACGGCCTGAAAACGTGTTTTCAGACGGCCTGCGTTCATTCCCACCCGATTGCAACACATTGCCCGATAAAGGGAATCAAAATGTCCAAACCCAACCTGTTTTATTGCGCCGCCCTCGTCCTTCTGTGGGCGTAGCCCGCCACCGCGTGCAATCCGCACCACAACGATTACCACGGCTGCATTTACCACCAGCAACGGCTCGCGCACGAACAGCAACTGCAATTCTTACAACAACAAATGCTTTGACCCACGAAATGGGTCTTAACGCACAAAACCAATTGGACGGCATATATAAAGACTACTACCCCGACGGCAGTATCAAATCAATCTCCCAATACCGCAACGGCAAACTCGACGGCGAAATGCGCCGGTTCTACCCCGGCGGCAAACCCGAATACTCCGTGTTTTTCCGAAACGACCAAAAGCACGGCTCGTATAAAGGCTGGTATCGGAACGGCCAACTCATGTTTTCCACGCAAAACTGCAACGGACGCCGCTGCGCCCCTGTGCTGGAATACGACGAGCAGGGAAACTTGGAAATGCGCCAAGAATTTGACGACAACGGCGCGTTCAAACGCCAGCAGCACTACGACCCGCAGGGCAGGCCGCACGGCCTCGAAATTTTCGGCCTCTACCGCGACGGCCGGCCCGTTCTCAACAAAGAAGGCAAAGTGATGATGGATTGCACCGTACAATGGAAACACGGCGTCAAAGACGGCGACGAAACCCACTACAAAGACCGCCCCAAAAGCGGCAAACAACGCGTGGACTACGTCATCAAATGGCAAGACGGGCAGCAACTGCCGCGCTGAACCCGCACGAAACAGGCCGTCTGAAAAGCACGCGATACGGCTTTTCAGACGGCCTCCGCTGTTTTTAGGTGGTGTCGCCCCAAGGCGACGCACGCGTTCTATGCTCTTCAACGGCCGTCTGAAAATCCCCGCAACACGGTTTTCGATAGCCTTCTGCATTGCCAACACCACAATAACCGTCCAACCCAAAAACCGCGTGCGTGGCTGCGCCACACACCCTGCCCCAGCAGGTAAGCAGGTAGATTGGGTTCAACGGCAGAGGCCGTCTGAAAATGCCGTAGGTCGGATTCTCGAATCCGACGTTTCCCCGCAGGGTTGTCCTGCCGCGCGGGATGTCGGATACAGTTATCCGACCTACGGTTTGCATACGGGCAGAGGCCGTCTGAAAACTGTTTTTCAGACGGCCTCTGTGCCGCTGCGGTTTATTGCGGTTTTCTCGCCAGCATGGTGGCGAATTTGAAGCGGATGGGGTTGCCGGCGTCGTCGGTGGCGTGCATTGCACCGGGTTCTTCGCTGTATTCGAGCATTTCCCAGCCGGCGTAGTATTCGCGCAGTTCGTTTTCTTTGAATTTGAACGGGAAGGGCATGGGGCAGGGGTAGTCGGGGGTGTCCATGGCGGAGACGATGAGGTTGCAGCCGCCGGGGAGGGTGTGCGCCTGCATGTCGGCGATGACGGCGGGGACGCGCGCGGGGTTGAGGAACATGAAGACGACGGTGGCGGCGATGAAGCCGTAGTCTTCATCGAGGGCGGCGGCGTTGATGTCGTAGGTGGCGGGCTGTACGGGCAGGTTTTCCTGCGCGGCCAGGTCGGCGAGGGCGTAGAGGGGGGCGGGGTTTTGGTCGACGGCGGTTACGTCGAAGCCTTTGAGGGCGAGGTAGAGGGCGTTGCGTCCTTGTCCGCAGCCTAGGTCGAGTGCCGCGCAGGGGGCGATGCGGGCGGCAGCGGCTTTGACGGCGGAGTGGGTGGCGGTCATGCCGTATTTTTTGCGGAAGTAGTCGGCTTTGTCGCAGTGGAATTCGAGCCGCATGGAAAGGTCGTCGCCGAGGGGTTGGATTTTGTGCCACTGCTGCGGTTCGATGGTGTGGGTGCCGGATTCGGGGGTGAGTTCGGTTGCGGCGAGGATGTTGTCTTGTTCGTCGAGCAGGAAGAATTTCAGACGGCCTGTGAGGACGCGCAGTTTGCCCCATGTGCCTTCCTGGGTGTTGTGGCGGGCGAGGAAGGCGGCGGGGACGGTGTCGGCGTGCCAGACGGGCATTTGTTTGTAGCAGATGAGATCGGGGGTCATGGCGGGTTTCCTTTGGGTAAGCGGGTGGGGCGGTGGTTTGAGGCCGTCTGAAAAACCGTTTTCATGGTTTTTCAGGCGGCCTTTTTGGGCTTAGCGGCGTTCGATGTCGGGGGTGAACACTTCCACGCCGGCGTTTTGGGCTCTGTGGCGCAGGGCGTGGTCGATGAGGACGAGGGCGATCATGGCTTCGGCGACGGGGGCGGCGCGCAGGCCGACGCAGGGGTCGTGGCGGCCGTGGGTGGCGATGGTTACGGGTTCGCCCTGGATGTCGATGCTGCGGCGGGGGGTGGCGATGGAGCTGGTGGGCTTCACGGCAAATTCAGCGCGGAGGGTTTGGCCGGTGGAGATGCCGCCGAGGATGCCGCCGGCGTGGTTGGAGGCGAAGCCCTGCGGGGTGAGTTCGTCGCCGTGGAAGCTGCCGCGCTGGGATACGACGTCGAAGCCGTCGCCGACGGCCACGGCTTTGACGGCGTTGATGGACATCAGGGCGCGGGCGATGTCGGCATCCAGCCGGTCGAACACGGGTTCGCCCCAGCCGACGGGCACGTTGCGCGCTTCTACGGCGAGGCGCGCGCCGACGGAGTCGAGGTCTTTGCGCACGCTGTCCATGTAGTGTTCGAGTTCGGCGATTTGCGAGTGGTTGGCGGCGAAGAAGGGGTTGCGGGCGATGTGTTCGTAGCCCTCGAAGGCGATTTTTTTCTCGCCGACCTGGGTTACGTGGGCGATGATGTCGATGGCAAACTGCTCGCGCAGCCATTTTTTTGCCACTGCGCCGGCGGCGACGCGGGCGGCAGTTTCGCGGGCGGAGCTTCTGCCGCCGCCCCGGTAGTCGCGGATGCCGTATTTGTGCCAGTAGGTGTAGTCGGCGTGGCCGGGGCGGAACTGGCGGGCGATTGCACCGTAGTCTTTGCTGCGCTGGTCGGTGTTGCGGATGAAGAGGGCGATGGGGGTGCCGGTGGTTGTGCCTTCAAACACGCCGGAGAGGATTTCCACTTGGTCGGCTTCGCGGCGTTGGGTAACGTGGCGGCTGGTGCCGGGTTTGCGGCGGTCGAGGTCGGCTTGGATGTCGGCTTCGCAGAGGGCGAGGCCGGGCGGGCAGCCGTCGATGACGCAGCCGATGCCCGCGCCGTGGCTTTCGCCGAAGGTGGTAATGGTGAAGAGTTGTCCGAAGGTGTTGCCTGCCATGTTTTGCTCCTGTGCGGCGGTGTGCGCCAACGCCAAATTAGCGAATTCTAGCACGGCAGCCGTCTGAAAACAGAGATTGGAAAAATGGACATTGCGGATCAGATTAAGACAAATGACAAAAACAAATCAAAATTGACAAAAAAAAAATATGATAATTTTGAAAGCAAGTTATAAATATATGGAAGATACTCAAAGCACCATGTCTATATTCCTTAATTTTGATATTGCACCTGAAACTTTCAGGCAAGAATATCTATACCAAAAACCAAAGTTGTTCAAGAATGCAGTAATAAACCTTGAAGCCGTATCATGGGATGAGATCAACGGGCTTTACCAACGTGCCAATCCTGCTGCTCCATTGTTTCATTTGCGCAAAAAAGGCGTGATTGTTCCCAAAGAAGAATATGTCGAAATATTTGATGACTTGGGAAATATCCGCCACCGTTTTATCAAACCCGTTATCTATGAACACATGCGTAACGGTGCGTCACTTATTTATAATCATATTAACAACGAACCGTTTTCAGACGGCATCGCCCGGCAAATCGGCGCATTAGCGCAGGCGCATACCGTAACCAGTGCCTATCTTTGCTTTGGTAGCGACGAATCCTACAAAAACCATTGGGATACGCGCGACGTATATGCCGTTCAGCTTGTCGGTAAAAAACGCTGGTATCTTTCCGCCCCTAATTTTCCACAGCCGCTGTATATGCAGCAAACCAAAGATTTGAATGTTACAGAACCCGATACTGTTGATTACGACATTGTGCTTGAAGCGGGCGATGTGCTCTACATTCCGCGCGGCTGGTGGCACAATCCGATACCGATGGGTTGCGAATCTTTCCATCTTGCCGTTGGTACATTTCCGCCCAACGGCTATGACTACCTTGAATGGCTGATGTGGAAAGGACAAGGCAAAATTCCCGAAATTGAAAGCCTGCGCCATAGCTTTACAGACTGGCAAACCGATAAAGAACGTCTTGTTGATGTCGCTGAAAAAATTGCCTGTATCATCTGTTCGCCTGAACGCTACGCTGCCTTTTTGGAAGAATTTTTAGGCGAGAAGCGCACCGACAGCATATTTAATTTGGAAAAATTTGCCAATCCTCAAGCCTCCATCCTTGCAGACGACCTTAAGGTCCGCCTGAATACCGTTAACGCATCGACTGCGAAACAGGGGCTTCTGATTGCCAACGGTACGAAAATTAACGCGCAAGGAGCAGGATGTGAAGTTTTGGCTTTTATTTCCACGCATCAACCGGTTGCCATTAGTAAGGTACTGGCGCAGTTCGATGCCGCCAAGCATGAGGAAATCAGAGAGCTTTTGACGCGATTGGCCGATTTGGATGCGGTGGAGGTTTTCTAAAATGGAATATTGGACTTTTTTTATTGTGAAATTTATTTATTTTATGTTTGTTTTTTTAATAGGGTTCTTGTTGTTATTTGGTATGTATTTTGGAAAAGATGTTGTATTATCGAAAACAGGTGTATTAAATATCTTATTTGGATCATTTTTAGGTGCATCTCTTGGTTCAATATTTGAAACATTATCTAGATATATACAAGAAGATGTAAAATAGAAGCTAAATTAAAATTTATTAATATAATATTAAGGATTATTAATGAAAGAATTGAGTATTAAAGATCTATGTTTGGTTGTTGCTGGGGCATCAGTTTCCCCAAGCAGAGGAAATGCAAGCTCCCCTAGTAAGCGGGAATTAGCAAAAGAATGTAGGGATGACATAGTTATGGGTATAGGTGCAGGAGCATCTGTGGGGGCTTTGACAAAAAATGTCTATGCGGCAGGAGTTCTTTCATTAGTTGGAGGAGCTGTAGCAACAAAGATAAGTTCGGAATGCCAAGCTTTTATTAAAATGAATGAATCAAATGCAATGAAATCTTCTTCCGGAAGAGACAAAACCGGCAATGGCTATTCGGACGGCTGTGATTATTGCTGATTCCTTTTTAAACGGCTTATTTTCAAGGCCGTCTGAAACATTATCATCAACCCCCGATTTGTAAAAAGAAACCGTTTGAACAATCATGGATGATCCGACCCCCTTTTTCCGTCCTGAAGTATTTGATGCCCGGCAAAACCGCTGGACGGGCAGGATTGTCCTGTCGCGCCCGTATTCGGGCGTGGTGCTGACTTGGTGTGCGGCAGCGGCGGCTTCGGCGGTGCTGCTGTTCCTGATATTCGGTAGTTACACGGAAAAAACCACGGTTGAGGGGCAGCTGCTGCCTGTGTCGGGTGTAGTACGCGTGTATGCGCCGGATACGGGTGTGATTACGGAAAAATATGTCGGAGACGAGATAAAAGTAAATGCCGGCGACAAGCTGTTTGCACTTTCAACTTCTCGTTTTGACGGCAGTGGCAGCATCCAGCAGCGGTTGGCGAAAGAAGCTGTTTTGAAGAAAACACTGGCGCAGCAGGAATTGGTGCGGCTGAAGTTAATTCATGACAATGAAACGCGCAGCCTTCGTAATACGATAAATCGTCTCAACAGTCAGCTCCTGTATATTAAAGGGCAGGTTGAAAGTCAAAAACGGAGGGTAAAACTTACTGGAGAGTTGTTGCATAAATACCGTTTTCTCGCCACCAGTGATGCCGCTTCAAAACAAGAAGAGATGAATGCGGAAGCCGATATGCTTGAGCAGAAAGCCAAGCTTGATGCTTACCGGCGTGAGGAAGTGGGGCTGATGCAGGAAATCAAAGCGCAGGAACTGTCTGCTGCCAGCCTTCCTCAACGCCATCAAACCGAACAAAGCCAACTTGAACGGGCAATTGCCGATATTTCTCAGGAAATATTGGATTTTGAAATGCGTTCGGAACAAATCATCCGTGCCCCACGTTCGGGCTACGCGGCCACACCGAATGTGGAGGTTGGACAACAGGTCGATCCGTCAAAACTTTTGATGAGCATTGTGCCTGAACACAGTGAACTTTATGCCAATCTATATGTGCCGAGCAAAGCGGCAGGCTTCATTAAGCCGGGTAAAAAGGTAGTACTGCGTTATTAGGCTTATCCGTATCAGAAATTTGGTCATGCCGAAGGTGTGATCGTATCAATTGCCAAAACCTCACTTGGAAAGCAGGAATTTGCAGGATTAGGACAGGTTTTCACTAATTTAACATTACCGAATGAACCGGTATATTTGGTAAAGGCTAAGCTGGACAGGCAGACAATAACGGCTTACGGTGAAGAAAAATCTTTGCAAATCGGCATGACGTTGGAAGCGGATATTTTGCATGAAAACAAGAAATTATATGAATGGATACTTGATCCTTTGTACAGTGTTACAGGGAGGATGAATTGAATAAGGGGCTGTACTAGATAAGCCCTAAATTCCACACCACCGACGCAGCACTTTGAGCTGCTCGGAAGGTGTGCCAAAGTTAAAACGGAACTCGCATTCTTTCAAGAACAGCGGGAAAGATTTTCGGTCGATTCCGTTGTATTTGCGCAGTACGCGCTTTGCCTGATTCCAGAAATTTTCAATGCCGTTGATGTGGTTCTGCCTGTCGGCAAACAGCTTGCTGTGGTTGATGCGTTGGTGGGTAAAGCCACTCACATCCAATACGTCATAGCTGCCCAGGCAATCCGTATAGACAATGCTGTCCGGCATGATTTTCTTTGTGATAACAGTCAGTAAGGTTTCTCTTTTGGCGTTTTCAACCACTACGGTATAGACCTTGCCGCCGCGTTTGAGAATACCGAAAACCGCCGCCTTGCCTGCCGCACCGCGCCCGCGTTTGCCTTTGCGGTGTCCGCCGAAATAACTCTCGTCCAACTCGACCGAGCCGTTAAAAACCATATCGGCTTCCAACGAGAGATGATGGCTGATGACTACGCGAACCTTGCGGTAAAACAGCACTGCCGAATTGGGGTGGATGCCCAATAAATTGGCAGCTGAACGGGCGGTAACTTCGAGTACAAAAAATTGGAGCAGTTTCTTTTGAATACTCTTTTTAGCTTACAACGGGTTATCTTCGTTTTTGCAGTCTAACATGACTGCTTATCTAGTACAGCCCCTTTAACTTTGGCACACCTTCCGAGCAGCTCAAAGTGCTGCGTCGGTGGTGTGGAATTTAGGGCTTATCTAGTACAGCCCCTTTAATTTTGGTGCATAACCTGTTGTGCCGATATCGCCATAAAGAAAATGCTGTTTGTTACGGATTTGATTATAAGTAGTTTGAAGAGAAAGATTAGAATTAAAAAAGTGCTTGTATTCAATAAAAAAAATTGTCATTTATTTGCTTGTCAAACGCCCAGTCTGCGCCGTTATTGAAATTCGGCGGGGTGTCGCGGGCATCTATCCATTCCAGTTTCTCTTCATATGTATTGGGGTCTAGCCCCAAATTGACGCGGGAGTAGCGGGAAACCCCTCTGCGTGGTGCGCCGCGTACAACACGGTGCTGGTGGCGGTGGCCGAAGGTGAGAAAGTTTTTATTGTCGGGCGACCATTCGACTACGCTGTAGAGCGCGTGCGAACGCTGCCTTACTCTGTCTAGAAAGCTGTTGCTGTGCCCGAGCGTGGCGACAAAGCGGCCTTTGAGGGTTTTCGATTCGTTTAACGCGCCGCCGTAGTCGAATTCGATGCGCTTGTCGTTCCACGAGCCGTATTTCAGATTTAACGCCCCCGCTTTGGTGGCAGTGGGACGTTTGCGCATAAAATTGATGCTGGACGAAGGATCGCCCGCGCCCGTTGTCAGCCCCGTCGAGCCGCGCACCACTTCCACGCGGTCGTATAAAAAGCTGTCTTGCGCGGTGCGCCCGCCAAGCATAGAACAGCTGACCATCACGCCGTCGAGCTGGTAGTTATCCACAGGAAAGCCGCGCGAATAGTATTCCGCATCGCTCACGCCGGGTATGGAATCGTTAATTACCGTAATGCCCGGGGTTTCTTCGAGAATATCGTTGAGGTTTTGCAGGTTCTGATCCTGCATCTGCTGCTGGGTGAACACGCTGATGCTCTGCGGCGTTTCTTTGAGTTTCAAATCGAGCTTGGCAGCGGAGGTGCTGCCTTTGACGGTGTAATTGTCGCCGCTCTGGCGCGGGGTGTTGCGGCTGCCGCGCACCACCACGGCGGCAACTTTTCCTTCCGCCTCAACGGCTTCGGCGGCGGTGTTCTGCTCGGGCGGCTTGGCCTCTTCGGCCTGCGCATAAGCGGCAAACAGCGCGGCAATCACGACGGGCAGGGTTTTCGGGGACATTCTTTGCTCCTTGTCTGTTGATGTAAAATGCGGTTTACGGGATTTTACAGAAAGAGCCGGGAGATTTTCAAGAATTGGAATCAGTTGGTGGGCGGGTAGGGGTTTTCAGACGGCCTCTGTTGTTCAAGTAGGGTGGGTCTTGACCCACCAAAACCGCCGCAACGCGCCGCTTCCTGCAACGGTGGGTCGAGACCCATCCTACCCGTCGCGCAAAACGCAGAGGCCGTCTGAAAATCGGGTTTGGGGATTTTAACTTCGTTGAAGCCGCACTTTCAGACGGCCTCTGAACTGTGGAAACCGCGTGCGTGGCTGCGCCACACACCCTACGCCAGCCCCAACCGCCGTCATTCCCGCCTGCGCGCACTACTGTCCGGAATAAAAATCCCCACCCCAAAACAAAAAGGTTGCAGCCCAACGTTTTTACGGGTAAACCCCAGAGCGTCAACTCAAAAACATCAGGACTGCAACCATGTACAGCATAAGCCGACTCCAACAAATCATCAAGCCCATCATGCACGGACGCTTCCGGCACCACATCCGCAAATATCAGGCAGACAAACACAATAAAGGCTTCGGCTGCCACAACCTACTGGTTTCCATGGTTTACGCCCACCTCAGCCACAGCAACAGCCTGCGCACCCTGGAACAATCCTTTAACGCCAACAGCAGCCACCACTACCACCTCAACGTCCGCAGCATCCGCCGCTCCACCCTGTCCGAAGCCCTCGCCAAACGCGACACCCGCCCCTTTGCCGATATGCTCGCCGAACTGATGCGCACATGCAGCCGCACCCTGCGCAAACCCACACAAGAAACCGCCGACTTACCCTACCTCATCGATTCCACCCCCATCGCCCTCAAAGGACGCGGCTTTGACCAATGGGTCAGTAACAACGGACGCATTGCTGGTTTAAAGATTCATATACTGATGAACCATGCCAACGGCTGTCCCACCGCCCAAAGCATCACCGATGCCACCATCAACGACATCGACCAACGCCACATCGTGCAGCCTGAAAAAGGCGCGGCCTATGTTTTTGACAAAGGCTATTGCGATGACAACTGGTGGGCAGAACCGGATAACGCAGGAGCCTGTTTCGTTACCCGTCTTAAAGCCAATGCCGCCGTTCAAGTGGTAGAACGCATAACGTCATCTGAAAACCCAAACACCAATGCAACCATCTTGGCAGACGAATACATCCGCTTCAAACACAAGAAGAACAGCAACCGACTCAACCATTACCACAGCAAAACCCTACGCCGCATTACCGTCAAACGCGAAGACAAAGCCCCTTTGGTGCTAGTGAGCAATAACCTGACCGCCCCCGCCCAAGAGATTGCCGATACCTACAAACAACGCTGGCAGATTGAATTACTGTTCAAATGGCTCAAACAACATTTGCAGCTCAAACGCTTTTTCGGACGCAATGCCAATGCGGTGAAACTGCAACTGTTGTGCGCGATGATGGCGTATCTGCTGTTGAAGCTGTACCAACAAAGTACACGAACCTACGACAGCCTGCATTTGCTGTACGCACGGATTGCGGGTTGTTTGTTTGAACGACCGCAAACACTGTATGCCTGCTATGCGCAGCGAAGGCGGGAGAGGGAGGTGTGGATGGAGGCGCAGGAAAGGTTGATTTGATGTCAAGTGTGTAGGGTGTTGATGTTTAAGGGGGATTTATTCCGGACAGTAGTGCGCCTGCGCGGGAATGATGGCGGGTCATACGTAGGGTGCGTCGCCCGAGGCGGCGCACGCGTTCTCTGCCGCACAAAGGCCGTCTGAAAATACAAATTGCGGATTTTCAGTGGAGTAGGTCGGGCATTCATGCCCGACAAACACCGGTAAATTTGAAGGATGTCGGGCATAAATGCCCGATCTACTGAACGTATCGCGCCGTGCCGAACCTGTTGCAGGGCAGCGGGTAGGTTGGGTTGCGAACCCAACATCGGCAGATTACGCGGATGCTGGGTCTCGCCCCGACCTACCTTATTGCCGCGAAGCCCAAACCGCGTGCGTGGCTTGCGCCACACACCCTACCTAAACGGCAGAGGCCGTCTGAAAAAGCAAAACCCGCTTTTCAGACGGCCTCATACCCAAGCAGCCACTAAACCCCCTCCTGCTCCGCCTGATGCCGCCGCAGCCATTCGATTGCGGCGGCTTTTTCCTGCGGGCTGCCGTATTGCGCGTCGCGGCGGTAACGGCGCAGGGCGGCTTTTTGGCGGTCGGCTTCGATTTGCTGCGTTTGGAAACGGGTGCGGTTGGCGGGTGTGCTGCGCTGCGCCTGTTGCGCGTCGGCACGCGCCATGGCCTGCGCAATCAGGCTTGCGGGGTCGAAGGCAGGTTTGGCGGACGGCGCGGCGGCGGGATTTTGGGCGGCGGCGCGGGCGGCGGCTTCTTTGGCGGCGCGCTCGGCCTGTTTTTCCTCCGCCTCGCGGCTTTTGCGCGTTTCGCGGTTCTGCCAGCGGGCGCGGGCGTGGGCGGCGGCGGCGAAACGGGGCGCGAGGCCGGGTGCGGCGAGGCTGCACGCCTGCGGCAGGACGCTGTTTTCAGACGGCCTCATATGGATGCAGTCCACCGGACAGGGGGCGACGCACAGGCCGCAGCCGGTGCATTCTGCGGCGATGACGGTGTGCATGAGTTTGGACGCGCCCATGATGGCGTCCACGGGGCAGGCGCGGATGCAGGCGGTGCAGCCGATGCAGGCGGCTTCATCTATCCACGCCAGCGCGGGGGTTTGGATTTTGACGGGGGCGAGCGGCGGTTTGCCGAGCAATCCGGCGATGTCGCGCATCACGGCCTCGCCGCCGGGGGTGCACAGGTTCACCGCCGCTTCGCCGGCCGCGAGGGCTTGGGCATAGGGCAGGCAGCCGTCGTAGCCGCATTCGCGGCATTGGGTCTGCGGCAGCAGGCGGTCGATTTGGGCGGCACAAGCGGCGGTCATGGCAGGCATCCGTAAACGTAAACGGCGGTATTTTAACAGATTGTCCGTAGCAGCAGCCCGACGCCGTTTTTCAGACGGCCTGCAAACCCGTTTACCCGCCGCAGCGGCAATAAATTAGACAAAAAGTCTTAAAACGAGTTTTCAGACATGGGATGCACACAATTTTTACTTTTTATGTTGTCAAAATGTCCAATTTCAGTATAATCGCGGCTTCTTTAAAGAACTGCCCGATGACGATTGGACAAAACATGCAACTGAACATCGACCGCTTAATCGCCTATTTCGGCGGCGTGAACGCGCTGGCCGAGGCTTTGAAGCAGCAAGACCCCGAAAACGCCGCCAGCACGGCCGCCATCTACAAATGGCGCGTGCGCGGCTCGCTGCCGCTCGCCCAGCTCAACAGGCTGATCGCTCTGGCCGAAGCGCAGGGGCGGCCGTTGGACTTGAATGCCTTTATGCAGCAGCAAACCACCTTGGAGAAAAACACCATGACCACCAGCCAAAACAACCGCGTCATCATATTCGACACCACCATGCGCGACGGCGAACAGTCGCCCGGCGCATCCATGACTAAAGAAGAGAAAATCCGTATTGCTCGCCAGTTGGAAAAAATGGGCGTGGACGTGATTGAAGCAGGCTTTGCCGCCGCCAGCCCGGGCGATTTCGAATCGGTGAACGCGATTGCCAAAATCATCACTAACGCCACCGTCTGCTCGTTGGCACGTGCCGTTGAAAACGATGTCCGCAAGGCGGGCGAAGCCGTTTCCCCCGCGCCGAAAAAGCGCATCCACACCTTCATCGCCACCAGCCCCATCCATATGGAGCACAAACTGAAAATGAAGCCGCAGCAGGTGATTGATGCGGCGGTGAAAGCGGTGAAAATCGCCAAAGAATATACGGATGATGTGGAATTTTCCGCCGAAGACGCGGTTCGTTCCGATTTGGACTTTTTGGCTAAAATTTTTACGGCGGTGATTGAAGCGGGCGCGACCACCATCAATATTCCCGATACCGTCGGCTACTCCATCCCTTCCGTTTGGTATGAGCGTATCAGCAATATCATTAAAAGTGTGCCCAACAGCAATAAGGTCATCTGGTCTACACACTGCCACAATGACTTAGGCATGGCGGTCGCCAATTCGCTGGCCGCCGTTCAGGCAGGCGTGCGCCAGGTGGAATGCACCATCAACGGTTTGGGTGAACGCGCGGGCAATGCCAGCTTGGAAGAAATTGTGATGGCTCTGAAAGTACGCCACGATTTGTTCGGCTTGGAAACGGGCATCGACACCACGCAAATCGTGCCGGCATCGAAACTGGTGTCCACCATTACCGGCTATCCCGTGCAGCCCAACAAGGCGGTGGTCGGCGCAAACGCCTTTGCGCACGAATCGGGCATCCATCAGGACGGCGTACTGAAACACCCCGAAACTTATGAAATCATGACTGCCGAATCGGTCGGCTGGGCCACCAACCGCCTGAGCCTGGGCAAACTCTCCGGCCGCAATGCCTTCAAAACCAAGCTCGCCGAGCTGGGCATCGCGCTGGAAAGCGAAGAAGCCCTTAACGCCGCCTTCGCCCGCTTCAAAGAGCTGGCCGACAAAAAACGCGAAATCTTCGACGAAGACCTGCACGCCCTCGTGTCCGACGAAATGGGCAGCCTGCACGCCGAAATCTACAAATTCGTCTCGCAGAAAATCACCACCGAAACCGGCGAAGCCCCCCGCGCCGAAATCGTGTTCAACCTGTGCGGCGAAGAAAAACACGCCGTATCCACCGGCTCGGGCCCCGTGGACGCCGTATTCAAAGCCATCGAAAGCGTGGCGCAAAGCGGCGCAGTGTTGCAGCTTTACTCGGTGAACGCCGTAACCGCAGGCACGGAAAGCCAGGGCGAAACCAGCGTGCGCCTCGAGCGCGCCGGCCGCGTCGTCAGCGGACAGGGCGCGGACACCGACATCCTCGCCGCCGCCGCCAAAGCCTACCTCGCTGCCCTCTCCAAACTGGAAACCGGCGCGGAAAAAGTCAAAGCCCAAGGCGGCATCTGAACCGCCGACGATACACAAAGGCCGTTTGAAAAACGCATCGCGCGGTTTTTCAGACGGCCTACGATATATAAAAATAAAGGGGCTGTACTAGATAAGCAGTCATGTTAGACTGTAAAAATGAAGATAACCCGTTGTAAACTAAAAAAGAGTATTCAAAAGAAACTGCTCCAATTTTTTGTACTCGAAGTTACCGCCCGTTCAGCTGCCAATTTATTGGGCATCCACCCCAATTCGGCAGTGCTGTTTTACCGCAAGGTTCGCGTAGTCATCAGCCATCATCTCTCGTTGGAAGCCGATATGGTTTTTGACGGCTCGGTCGAGTTGGACGAGAGTTATTTCGGCGGACACCGCAAAGGCAAACGCGGGCGCGGTGCGGCAGGCAAGGCGGCGGTTTTCGGTATTCTCAAACGCGGCGGCAAGGTCTATACCGTAGTGGTTGAAAACGCCAAAAGAGAAACCTTACTGCCTGTTATCACAAAGAAAATCATGCCGGACAGCATTGTCTATACGGATTGCCTGGGCAGCTATGACGTATTGGATGTGAGTGGCTTTACCCACCAACGCATCAACCACAGCAAGCTGTTTGCCGACAGGCAGAACCACATCAGCGGCATTGAAAACTTTTGGAATCAGGCAAAGCGCGTACTGCGCAAATACAACGGAATCGACCGAAAATCTTTCCCGCTGTTCTTGAAAGAATGCGGGTTCCGTTTTAACTTTGGCACACCTTCCGGGCAGCTCAAAGTGCTGCGTCGGTGGTGTGGAATTTAGGGCTTATCTAGTACAGCCCCAAAATAAAAGCAGGCACTGGGTCGGCAATACAAATGTAAAGACGGCGCACGCGGCCTTTGTTGCACAGGCCGTCTGAAAGCGCAACCTCACTGGTTGCGGCGGGGAAACGTTTTTCAGAAACGTCATTCCCGCCTGCGCGCACTACTGTCCGGAATAAAAATCCCCACCCCAAAACAAAAAGGTTGCAGCCCAACGTTTTTACGGGTAAACCCCAGAGCGTCAACTCAAAAACATCAGGACTGCAACCATGTACAGCATAAGCCGACTCCAACAAATCATCAAGCCCATCATGCACGGACGCTTCCGGCACCACATCCGCAAATATCAGGCAGACAAACACAATAAAGGCTTCGGCTGCCACAACCTACTGGTTTCCATGGTTTACGCCCACCTCAGCCACAGCAACAGCCTGCGCACCCTGGAACAATCCTTTAACGCCAACAGCAGCCACCACTACCACCTCAACGTCCGCAGCATCCGCCGCTCCACCCTGTCCGAAGCCCTCGCCAAACGCGACACCCGCCCCTTTGCCGATATGCTCGCCGAACTGATGCGCACATGCAGCCGCACCCTGCGCAAACCCACACAAGAAACCGCCGACTTACCCTACCTCATCGATTCCACCCCCATCGCCCTCAAAGGACGCGGCTTTGACCAATGGGTCAGTAACAACGGACGCATTGCTGGTTTAAAGATTCATATACTGATGAACCATGCCAACGGCTGTCCCACCGCCCAAAGCATCACCGATGCCACCATCAACGACATCGACCAACGCCACATCGTGCAGCCTGAAAAAGGCGCGGCCTATGTTTTTGACAAAGGCTATTGCGATGACAACTGGTGGGCAGAACCGGATAACGCAGGAGCCTGTTTCGTTACCCGTCTTAAAGCCAATGCCGCCGTTCAAGTGGTAGAACGCATAACGTCATCTGAAAACCCAAACACCAATGCAACCATCTTGGCAGACGAATACATCCGCTTCAAACACAAGAAGAACAGCAACCGACTCAACCATTACCACAGCAAAACCCTACGCCGCATTACCGTCAAACGCGAAGACAAAGCCCCTTTGGTGCTAGTGAGCAATAACCTGACCGCCCCCGCCCAAGAGATTGCCGATACCTACAAACAACGCTGGCAGATTGAATTACTGTTCAAATGGCTCAAACAACATTTGCAGCTCAAACGCTTTTTCGGACGCAATGCCAATGCGGTGAAACTGCAACTGTTGTGCGCGATGATGGCGTATCTGCTGTTGAAGCTGTACCAACAAAGTACACGAACCTACGACAGCCTGCATTTGCTGTACGCACGGATTGCGGGTTGTTTGTTTGAACGACCGCAAACACTGTATGCCTGCTATGCGCAGCGAAGGCGGGAGAGGGAGGTGTGGATGGAGGCGCAGGAAAGGTTGATTTGATGTCAAGTGTGTAGGGTGTTGATGTTTAAGGGGGATTTATTCCGGACAGTAGTGCGCCTGCGCGGGAATCTTGCCGGAATTCAAGCAATATTTTGTTTTTCAAGAATTGTTTAATCTCCACCAAGATTCCCACCTGCGCGGGAATGACGGAACAAGGGTTTTGGCTGCGCCGAAGCTGTGCTTTCAGACGGCCTCTGCCATTGAGGTAGGGTGTGTGGCGCAAGCCACGCACGCGGTTTCGGTTTTTGGGGAAACGCGGATTCGTTGGGCGGCAGGGAACGCGTGCGCCGCCTCGGGGTGACACACCCTGCCTACGGACTACCCATCGCAGGCCGGGCTTCAGCCCGGCAAAATATCGTGGAAATAGTGAATTAGCCGAGCTAAAGCCCAGCCTACGCCCCGCCTGCGACGGATACTTTTGATTTATATCCACTATAAAAATGTCGGGCATGAATACCCGATCTGCGGATTGCGGACGAAGCGGCACAAACCGCATGCGTGGTTCAGCCGCACACCCTACGGAGCGGGCATGAAGAGGCCGTTTGAAAAACGAATTTCAGACGGCCTCATGCTTTGCCGGTTTACTGGCGGTAGTTTTTCAGGAAGCGTTCGAGTTTTTCCATGGCTTCTTCGATTTGGTAGACGTGCGGCAGGGTTACGATGCGGAAGTGGTCGGGGCGCGTCCAGTTGAAGCCGGTGCCGTGCACGAGCAGGACTTTTTCCTGTACCAGCAGGTCGTAGATGAATTTCATGTCGTCTTTGATGCCGTACATTTCGGTGTCGATTTTAGGGAACATGTAGAGCGCGCCCATGGGTTTGGCGCAGGTAATGCCGGGGATTCGGGTTACCATTTCCCAGGCTTTGTTGCGCTGTTCCAAAAGCCGCCCGCCGGGGAGGATAAATTCGTTGATGCTCTGGTAGCCGCCGAGGGCGGTTTGGATGGCGTGCTGCATGGGGGTGGTGGCGCACAGGCGCATGGAGGCGAGCATGTCCAGCCCTTCGATGTAGCCTTTGGCGTGCTGCTTGGGGCCGTTGAGCAGCATCCAGCCCATGCGGAAGCCGGCCACGCGGTAGGCTTTGGAGAGGCCGTTGAAGGTTACGGTGAGCAAATCGGGAGCGAGGGCGGCGATGTGGTGGTGTTGTGCGCCGTCGTAGAGGATTTTGTCGTAGATTTCGTCGGCGTAGATGATGAGGCCGTGGCGGCGGGCAAGCTCGGCGATTTCGAGCAGGATTTCTTTGCTGTACACCGCGCCGGTGGGGTTGTTGGGGTTGATGACGACGATGGCTTTGGTTTTGGGGGTGATTTTGGCTTCGATGTCGGCGAGGTTGGGAAACCAGTCGTTTTCTTCGTCGCACAGGTAGTGGCGCACGGTGCCGCCGGCGAGGGTGGCGGCGGCCGTCCACAGGGGGTAGTCGGGCGCGGGGATGAGGATTTCGTCGCCGTCGTTCAAAAGTGCCTGCATGGACATGGTGATGAGTTCGGAGACGCCGTTGCCGATGTAGACGTCGTTGACGGTTACGTCGCGCAGCCCTTTGGTTTGGTAGTAGTGGACGATGGCTTTGCGGGCGGAATACAGCCCTTTGGAGTCGCAATAGCCCTGCGAGGTGGGCAGGTTGCGGATGACGTCCACGAGGATTTCGTCGGGGGCGTCGAAGCCGAAGGTGGCGGGGTTGCCGATGTTGAGTTTGAGGATTTTGTGGCCTTCTTCTTCGAGTTGGAGGGCTTTTTTGTGAACCGGGCCGCGGATGTCGTAGCAGACGTGGTCGAGTTTGGAGGATTTGGCGAATTGTTCCATGGTGCGTGTTCCGTAAAAAGATGCAAACAGGGCGTAAATGTACTCTGTTTGCCCCGCGATGGCAAAAGGCCGTCTGAAAAATGTTTTTCAGACGGCCTTTTGTGTGCCGAAAGCGGGTTTTCAGACGGCCTAACGCTCAATCTGCGACACATCCCGCACCGCGCCTTTGTCGGCGGAGGTGGCCATTGCGCCGTAGGCGCGCAGGGCGGCGGAGACGTAGCGATCGCGGTTTTCCGGTTTCCACGCTTTGCTGCCGCGTGCTTCCATTTCGGCGCGGCGTTTTGCGAGTTCTTCGTCGGACACTTTCAGGTTGATGCTGCGGTTGAGGATGTCGATTTCAATCGTATCGCCTTCGTGCACCAAACCGATGGCGCCGCCTTCCGCTGCTTCGGGTGAGGCGTGGCCGATGGACAGGCCTGATGTGCCGCCGGAGAAGCGTCCGTCGGTTAAAAGGGCGCAGGCTTTGCCGAGGCCTTTGGATTTCAGGTAGGAAGTCGGATACAGCATTTCCTGCATACCAGGGCCGCCTTTCGGGCCTTCGTAGCGGATGATGACGATGTCGCCGGCGACGATTTGGTTGCCCAAAATGCCTTCGACGGCGGCTTCCTGGCTTTCGAACACGCGGGCGCGGCCGGTGAATTTGAGGATGCTCTCGTCCACGCCCGCGGTTTTCACCACGCAGCCGCGTTCGGCGATGTTGCCGAACAAGACCGCCAAACCGCCGTCTTGCGAGTAGGCGTGTTCGACGTTGCGGATACAGCCTTTTTCGCGGTCGAGGTCGAGGGTTTTCCACATGCGGTTTTGCGAGAACGCTTGGGTGGTGCGCACGCCGCCGGGCGCGGCTTTGAAGCGTTCGATGGCGTGGGTGTTTTCGGGATTGGTTACGTCCCATTGTTCAATCGCTTCTTTCAGCGTTGGCGCGTGGATGGTGTACACGTCGGTGTGCAGTTTGCCCGCTTTGTCCAATTCTTTCAGGATGGCGAAGATGCCGCCGGCGCGGTGCACGTCTTCCATGTAGTAGTCGTGGTTGTTAGGCGCGGTTTTGCAGATGCAGGGGACGACGCGGCTTAAGCGGTCGATGTCGGCCATTTTGAAATCCACGCCCGCTTCGTTGGCAACGGCGAGCAAATGCAGGATGGTGTTGGTGGAACCGCCCATGGCGATGTCCATGGTCATGGCGTTTTCAAACGCTTTTTTGGTGGCGATGCTGCGCGGCAACACGGTTTCGTCGTCTTGCTCGTAATAGCGTTTGGTGATTTCGACAATCATGCGGCCGGCTTCGAGGAACAATTCTTTGCGGCCGGCGTGGGTGGCGAGGTAGGAGCCGTTGCCGGGCAGGGACAGACCGAGTGCTTCGGTCAGGCAGTTCATGGAGTTGGCGGTGAACATGCCGGAGCAGGAGCCGCAGGTCGGGCAGGCGTTTTGTTCGACTTCTTCGACCTGTTGGTTGCTGACATTGTCGTCCGCCGATTCAATCATGGCGTCAATCAAGTCCAAGCGGCGTTCGGGCTGGATGTTGGCCACGCCGATGACCTTGCCCGCTTCCATCGGACCGCCGGAAACGAAGATGGTCGGGATGTTCAGGCGCATGGCGGCAATCAGCATTCCCGGGGTGATTTTGTCGCAGTTGGAAATGCACACCAGCGCGTCGGCGCAGTGGGCGTTGACCATATATTCGATGGAGTCGGCAATCAAATCGCGGCTGGGCAGGGAATACAGCATGCCGCTGTGCCCCATGGCGATGCCGTCGTCGATGGCGATGGTGTTGAATTCTTTAGCGATTGCGCCGGCTTTTTCGATTTCGCGGGCAACCAGTTGGCCCATGTTGTGCAGGTGAACATGGCCGGGCACGAATTGGGTGAACGAGTTGGCAACGGCGATGATGGGCTTGCCGAAGTCGGTTTCCATCACGCCGGTGGCGCGCCACAATGCGCGTGCACCCGCCATATTGCGGCCATGGGTGGAGGTTTTGGAGCGGTAGTCGGGCATGGGGTGTGTCCTTGGTTTGTTGTTTGTTGTAATGAAAGGCCGTCTGAAAGCCTTTTTTCAGACGACCTAGGGTCTGTTGACATTCAACTTTTGCAGCGGCTTTTGCGTCATAAAACGGCAGATGCAAGGCGCAAATGCGAGCCTGTGCAGTCCATTGCGGGTATTTGCAACGCGGCGGATGCCGTTTTATGACGCAAAAGCCGCTGCAAAAGTTGAATGTCAACAGACCCTGGATAGGTCGGCATTCTATACCAGCGGGGCATGGCGGGAAAGCGGGGGCGGGGCGGCGGGAAGCTGCAAAACGGCTTTTTCAGACGGCCTGTTGTGAGGTTGGCGGGACATGGCTGCCGTTGGTGAGACCGAAACCGCGTGCGTCGCCTGGGGCGACACACCCTACCTTAGGATCGGCATGGGCAGAGTAGGAAGAGGCCGTCTGAAAACGGCGCAACGGTTTTTCAGACCCTAATGCAGATGTTCGTAAATCTTCTCGGCCAGTGCTTTGCTGATGCCTTCGACTTGGGCGAGGTCTTCTTTGCTGGCGGCGGTTACGCCGCGCAGGCCGCCGAAGCGGGTGAGCAGGGCTTGGCGGCGTTTGCCGCCCACGCCGGGGATGTCGCTGAGCGAGGAGGTAATGCGGGCTTTGTCGCGTTTTTTGCGGTGGCCGGTGATGGCGAAGCGGTGCGATTCGTCGCGCACGGTCTGCAAGAGGTGCAGGGCGGGGCTGTTTGGGGGCAGGCGGAAGGTTTCGCCGGTAAAGGGCAGGATGAGTTCTTCCATGCCGGCTTTGCGCTCGGGGCCTTTGGCGATGCCGACAAGGGGGATGGTGAGACCGAGTTCTTCCCACACGGCCACGGCCACGCCGATTTGGCCTTTGCCGCCGTCGATGAGCACGACATCCGGCCATTTGACGGTTTCGCCCGCCGCTTCGGCCTGTTGCATTTTGCCGTAGCGGCGGGTGAGCACTTCGCGCATGGCGGCGTAGTCGTCGCCGGGTTTGGCGGTGGTGATGTTGTAGCGGCGGTATTGGTCGGGGCGGATGTTTTGTTCGTCGTACACTACGCAGGATGCGATGGTGGCTTCGCCCTGGGTGTGGCTGATGTCGAAACATTCGAGGCGGTTGAGGCCGTCGGCATCCATGTTGAGGATTTTGGCCAGCTCGCTGATGCGCTGCTGCTGGCCGGTGTGTTGCAGGCGGCGTTGGCCGATGGCGATCATGGCGTTTTGTTCGGCCATGTTGAGCCAGACTTTTCGCTCGCCTATGGTTTTGTTTACAAACTGGATTTGCCTGCCGTGTTCGCTTTCTAAGGCTTCGCGCAGGCTTTCGGGTATGGGAAAGTTGCTGATGATGATGTCGGGCTTGGCTTTGCCCAGATAATGTTGGGCGACAAAGGCTTCGGCGTATTCCTGTCCTTGCGGGTCGGGGTCGTTTTTGAGGTCGGGGAAGAAACTTTTGTCGCCGACGTGCCGTCCGCCGCGTATGCTCACCCAGTGCACGCAGACGAGGCCGTCTGAAACGGCCAGCGCGAGCAGGTCGATGTCGTTGGGGTTGTAGGGGTTTTTGCTGTCGATAAACTGGCTGCTCTGCATAATGCCGAGGGCTTGGATCTGGTCGCGGCAGCGGGCGGCTTCTTCAAATTCGAGGTTGTCGGCGGCCTGCTGCATTTTGCGCTGCAAATCTTGGATCACGCCGTCGGTTTTGCCGTTGAGAAACGCGGCGGCGCGGCGCACGCTGTCGCGGTAGTCTGCTTCACCGATATGGCCGACGCAGGGCGCGGTGCAGCGTTTGATCTGGTAGAGCAGGCAGGGGCGGTCGCGGTTGGCAAACACGTTGTCTTCGCAGGTGCGCAGCATGAACACTTTTTGCAGAATCTGGATGCTGTCGCGCACGGCCGTGCCGTTGGGGTAGGGGCCGAAGTATTGGTTGGGCTTTTTCAGCGTGCCGCGATAGTAGGCCATCTGCGGGAAGGCGTGGCCGCTGAGCATGAGGTAGGGATAGCTTTTGTCGTCGCGAAAAAGAATATTGTATTTGGGCGACAGGGCTTTGATGAAGTTGTTTTCAAGAATCAGGGCTTCGGCTTCGGAGCGGGTAACGGTGGTTTCGATGTGGCGGATTTGTTTCACCATCAGCGCGATGCGCGGCGAATGGTCGTTTTTCTGAAAATAGCCCGACACGCGCCGTTTGAGGTTGACCGCCTTGCCGACATACAGCACATTGCCGCCGCTGTCGAAAAAGCGGTATACGCCGGGCAGGTTAGGCAGGTTTTTCAAAAAGGCGGGAATATCGAAATCGGGCTGCATGGCGGGATAGGAGTTGCTTTGGAGGCCGTCTGAAAAGCTGCAAACGGTATTTTCAGACGGCCTTTGTGTTGTCGGGCGGCGGAGACCGCGTGTGTGCCTGCGGCACACACCCTACTCAGGGCAGAGGCTGTCTGAAAACTGTGTAAACGGCCTTTTCAGACGGCCTTTTCCTTTTTCAGACAGCCTTACAGCCGTGCGGCCAGGGTTTTGACGGCAGCGGCTTTGCCTTCGCCCGCGTCGGTGTCCGCGCCGTTGAGCGGCGACCAGCGGGGGCGGTTGCGGGCTTTTTGCAGCTCGGGCGGCAGTTTGGCGGGCGGCCACGGGGTTTTGCCGCTTTGCAGGACGACGGGGCTTTGCGCGGCGTGGCCGCGCGTTTGCAGGGCGGCGAGCAGGTCGAGGGCGCGGGCGGCGAGCAGGGTGAGGGTTTCGGGGGCGGCGAGCAGGGTTTGCCTGCCGCTGAGTTTGTCGGACAAATCGTTCACATTGGGCAGCACGCCGCCGAGCAGGCTGCCGATGGCGGTGCCCAGCCCGAGCGAGCCGCCGAGGGTGGCCAAGTCGAGGCCGAGGCCGATGAGCGCGCCGGCCGCCGCGCCGGTGCCGGTGCGGATGCCGTATTCTTTGAGCGTGTTGCCGTCGAAGGGGTCTTGCCGTTGCGCGGCCAGCACCCATTGCGCGCTTTCCACGCCGTCGGTGTAGAAGCGGTAGAGGTGCAGCAGGTTTTGGTGCAGACGCTGTTCGAGGCTGCGCACGGCTTCCTGCATTTGGGCGGCGAGCGCGGCGGTGTCGTCGTTTTCACCCGCTTCGCGGCGGCAGGCGGCCGCTTCGATAAGGAACAGGGCGACGGCTTCCCTGGCTTCGCGGCCGAGTGTGTCCCATTCGCGGCGGCGTGCGGCGGTGAGGCGTTCGAGGATGCGGCCGTCAGGGAGCATGGTGGCGAGGTTCTGCCACAGGCGGATTTCGCCGTCAAAATCGAAGGCGACGGTGTCGAAGCTGCTGCACACGTGCAGGCCGCGCCGCGCCAGCATAGCCGTCCACGCCGAAAGGTCGCGTCCGGCGGTGAAGTTGAACACGGGCATCACGGGCTTGGCGCACCACGACAAAACGGTGAGTTCGTCTTTGTATTTTTCCAGCACCGGCTCGCGCGCGTCGATGATATACAGCGCGGCGTCGCTGTCGAGCAGCTGGCGCAGGACTTTGGCTTCCTGGTTGAACTCGGCGGCGGCTTCGGGCGAGGCGAGGAACTGTTGCAGGCGTTCGATGCCGTCGGCGCGGGCACTTGTGTGCGTTTCCAGCCAGTCGAGCACACCGCCCGCGTCTTCCAGCCCGGGGGTGTCGTAGAGCAGGGCGAGGGTGTCCGCGCCGTCGGTTATGGCGGAGCGTTCGACGTGGCGGGTGGTGGAGGGGGCGTTTTTCACTTCGCCGAAGGCCGCGTCGCGCAGCAGGGTGCGCATCAGCGAGGTTTTGCCGGTGTTGGTGTGGCCGACGACGGCGAGATTGAGGACGGGAGAGTCGGACATGGCGCGCAACGGGTTTTACCTGCCGGACACCTGCGCAGCGGCGGCGGACACGCCCTGCGAGAGCGATTGCAGCATGGCTTCGTAGCCGTCGCCCCGCTGCGGCGTTTCGGCGCGGAAGCGGCGGCTGCCGGCATCGGAGCGGACGTAGCCTTCGACCACGGTGCTGCCTTTATATGTGCCCTGGAAGGCTTCGAGATAGACGGTGAGCGACTGCGCCGCGCTGCTTTGGTGGGCGGGGACAAAATAACGCCGTGCGTCGCCCGCGCGGTTGAATTCGTTGGCGAAACGGGCGGCGGCGGCCTGATCCAGCGGCTGCGCCCACAGATGGCTGCGGGCGTGGTTCAGTTGCAGCGCGTCGGGCTGGTAGGCCAGGCCGCCACGGTTCAGCGGCTCGGCAAGGACGACGCGCACGGCGGTTTCGCTTTTGCCCTGCGTGTGCTCGGGCATTTGGAAGCGGCTGTCGGGCAGGGTGAAATAGGCAGCGGGCGGCGAGGCGCAGGCAGCCAGCACGCAGACGGCGGCGGCAGAGAGAAGGGCTTTGTTCATAGTGTGCGAAGACGTGGCTCGGGCTGAAACGGCGGGCATTATACACGAGGGGTAGGGGAGGCCGTCTGAAAACGCCGAAACCGTGTTTTAACTTCGTTGAAGCTGCGCTTTCAGACGGCCTCTGCCGCTTATGCAGGGTGTGTGGCGCAGCCACGCACGCGGCCTCTGTGTTGCGGCGGTTTTTGGCTTGAACGGCAAAACCTGTGGCACACCTTGTCTTACCAGCGTAAGACCGTCCCCGCCAGTACCCCTTCGGGGCATAAACGCGGGGATGACGTTTCTGAAAACGCAGCTTCGGCACAGCCAAAACTGCGAAACGGCATTTTTCAGACGGCCTGAGACCTTTGCAAAATTTCTTTTCCCCCAACAGCCGAAACCCAAACACAGGTTTTCGGCTGTTTCCGCCCCAAATCACTCCTGATTTTACCCAAATACCCCCTTAATCCTCCCCGGATACCCCATAATCAGGCATCCGGGCCGCCTTTTAGGCGGCAACAGGCACACTTAGCCTGTTAGCCGCTTTCAACAGGTTTAAACACATCGCCTTCAGATGGCTTTGCGCACTCACTTTAATCAGCCCGAAATAGGCTGCCCGGGCGTAGCGGAATTTACGGTGCAGCGTCCCGAAGCTCTGTTCGACCACATAACGGGTTTTCGACAAATATCGGTTACGTTTGGTTTGCGCTTCCGTCAGCGGACGGTTGCGGTGGGCTTTGCGCATAATGCCGTCCAGCAACCGATGCTCTTCCAGATGTTGCCGGTTTTCCGCACTGTCGTAGCCTTTATCGGCATAGACGGTCGTGCCTTCGGCTATCCCTTCCAGCAAAGGCGACAGATGGTTGCACTCATGGGTATTGGCGGGGGTAATGTGCAGTTTCTCGATATAGCCTTCCTCATCGGTGCGGGTATGTTGTTTGTAACCGAGTTTGTAGAGGCCGTTTTTCTTTGTCCAGCGAGCATCTTTATCTTTGCTCGGTGTGGTTTGGCCGCTGACTTGTCCTTCGTCATCGACTTCTATGGCTTGACGCTGTTTGCTGCCGGCGGTTTGAATAATGGTGGCGTCAATGACGGCGGCGGATGCTTTCTCTACTTTTAGGTTTTTTTCGGTCAGTTGGCGGTTAATCGGTTCCAGCAATTCGGACAGGGTGTCGTCTTGCGCCGCTGGTTGCGGTAGCGGCACAAGGTGCTGTAATCGGGGATGCTCAGTTCGTCGAAACGGCAAAACAGGTTGAAATCGATGCGGGTGATGAGGCTGTGTTCGAGTTCGGGATCGGAGAGACTGTGCCATTGTCCGGGCAGGACGGCTTTGAACATGGATAACAGGGGATAGGCGGGACGGCCGCGGTGGTCTCGAAGGTAACGGGTTCTTTGACGATTCAGGTACTGTTCGATCGGCTGCCAATCAATCACCTGATCCAACTTTAGCAATGGGAAGCGGTCGATGTGTTTGGCAATCATGGCTTGTGCGGTTTGCCGGAAGAAGGTGCTCATGAGAAATCCCCTAAATGTCTTGATGGGAATTTAGGGGATTTTGGGGGGATTTTGCAAAGGTCTCGATGTGTAATTGAACTTACGCCACGAAATCCAAACCTATGTCCAGCGATCGGCTGCTGTGAGTCAGATAGCCGAGGGCGATGCCGTCCACGCCGGTTTGCGCTACGCGCTTCAGGCGGTCGAAGCCGATGCCGCCCGATGCTTCGCAATAGATGGTGTGTGTGTGGGTGGTTTGCGTGTGGCAGCGGTTTGCCGCTTCTTTCAGGGTTTCATCGTCCATGTTGTCCAGCAAAATCCGTTCCGCGCCCGCCACGATGACTTCGTCCAGTTGTGCCAACGTGTCCACTTCGATTTCTACGCAAGTCAACGGTCCGACCGCCCGTTTTGCCTGCCGAACTGCTTGGGCGATGTTGTCGCAATAGGCGAGGTGGTTGTCTTTGATGAGTACGGCGTCGTCCAAACCCATGCGGTGGTTCACGCCGCCGCCCGCCCTGACGGCGTATTTTTGCAGGACGCGCAGCAGGGGGATGGTTTTGCGGCTGCACACGATGTCTGTACCGTATTCGGCGACTTCGGCAACGGCAAGCGCGGTGGCGGTGGCGATGCCGCTTAAGTGCGTGAGGTAGTTGAGCGCGGTGCGTTCGGCGGCAAGCAGTGCGCGGGCGTTGCCTTCGACGGCAGCCAGCGTCTGACCTGCGCGGACGGCTTGCCCGTCGTGGATTTCGGCTTGGAAGCGGACAGACGGATCCATCGTCTGAAAGGCGAGACGCGCCAAGTCCATGCCGGCGATGACGCCGTCTTCGCGGCTGACAAGGAAGAGTTTGGCGGTTTTGTCGGGCGCGATGACGGCGGCGGACGTAATGTCGCCGCGCCTGCCCAAATCTTCGCTTAGGGCTTGTTCGACTATGGGGTGCAGCAGGGTGTCGGGCAGGGGGAAGAGGGTGTTTTCAGACGACATGGGGTTTCCTTTGTTGAAAAAGATTGATGTTGCACCGATGGGCAAAACTTCATTTGAGGTCGTCTGAAAACGGGCAACGGCTGCCCAGCGGCAGTCCGATGTCCGAAATCAGCCTGTCGGGCAGGACGTCGTCGCGGAAGCGGTAAAGCTGCGCGGGACGGCCTTTGCTGCCCGATACGCCGGTATCCGACGGCTCGATGAGGTTTTGCTGCTGAATTTGGCGGCGGAAGTTTTGCTTGTGTAGTAATCTGCCGCTGATGGCTTCGACGCTGTTTTGCAGTTGCAGCAGCGTGAATTCGGGCGGCATCAGTTCGAAAATCACGGGGCGGTATTTGATTTTGGCACGCAGGCGGGACAGGGCGGTTGCTAACACGCGGCGGTGGTCGTGGCGCATGGGCTGCCCCGTGAGCGCGAAGTCGAAGTTTGCCTGCGGCTCGGCGGCTTCCACTATCAGGCCGCTTTCATACAGCATTTCATAGCGTTGCAAAACGTATTCTTCCGACCAGTTTTCCAGTTCGACCCCCCAACACAAATGAATGCGTTTGAGCCGCTTTTGGCGGACTTCCTCCGTGTCCGCCGAGTTTGCCCAAATGCGCAGGCGGCTGACGATGGCGTCTCGCTGCCCGCCGTCGGTGCGCAAGTCTTCCCACGGGAAATAGTCGTAGCAGTCCTGCCATTTCGCGTCGGGATGCAGGATGCTGTCGGCTGCCTCGTGCACCAGCCCCAAGTAGCTGACGTACAAGACGGGCATGCCGTGTTCGTTGCGACGGTGGGTATCGACAAAGGTGTAAAGCTGTTCCACATAGCCCATAGGCTGCGAAGTCTGCTTGGCGACCCACAGCTTCACGCCTGCCTGCAGGGAATTGCGCAGGGGGGAGAGCGGGCCGTTGGGCAGGAGCGTGCCTTGGGCGACGGTCAACACCCGCAGGCCGCCATCGGTAACGGCAATCAATACGGGAACCAGCTCGACGATGCTTTGTGGCGGGGCTTCGGCTTCGGAGTAGGCATCCATGCTCGGCTTTCTGCGGGTGGGAAAGGTTTTATTGTAAACCAAAGCGGTTTGTCGGAACGAAGCGGGTCGGTTTTGCGGTATCGCAAACCTGTTTTCAGACGACCTTGCATATTATACTCAAATTGAGCATAATATAAAACTGTTTGAAAAACAGACGGCAAACCTTCATGTCGTCTGAAAACCAGCTACAAGGAAACATCATGCAAACCGCCACCCGCCGCTCGTTCGACTACGATATGCCCCTCATCCAAACGCCGACTTCCGCCTGCCAAATCCGTCAGGCGTGGGCGAAGGTTGCCGATACGCCCGACCGCGAGACGGCAGGTCGTCTGAAAGACGAAATCAAGGCTTTGCTGAAGGAGAAAAACGCGGTTTTGGTGGCGCATTATTATGTTGATCCGCTGATTCAGGATTTGGCTTTGGAAACGGGCGGATGTGTGGGCGATTCGCTGGAAATGGCGCGCTTCGGTGCGGAACATGAAGCCGGTACATTGGTGGTGGCGGGCGTGCGCTTCATGGGCGAGAGCGCGAAAATCCTCTGCCCTGAAAAAACGGTGCTGATGCCTGATTTGGAAGCGGAATGTTCTTTGGATTTGGGTTGTCCGGAAGAAGCGTTTTCGGCGTTTTGCGACCAACACCCCGACCGTACGGTGGTAGTGTACGCCAATACTTCCGCCGCCGTGAAAGCGTGTGCCGATTGGGTGGTAACGTCTTCGGTGGCGTTGGAAATCGTGTCGTATCTGAAATCGCGCGGTGAGAAGTTGATTTGGGGGCCCGACCGCCACCTCGGCGACTACATCCGCCGCGAAACGGGCGCGGATATGCTGTTGTGGCAGGGTTCGTGCATCGTCCATAACGAATTCAAAGGGCAGGAGCTGGCGGTGTTGAAAGCGGAACACCCCGACGCGGTGGTGCTGGTTCATCCCGAATCGCCGCAAAGCGTCATCGAACTGGGCGACGTGGTCGGCTCGACCAGCAAACTGCTCAAAGCCGCCGTATCGCGCCCTGAAAAGAAATTCATCGTGGCGACCGATTTGGGCATCCTGCACGAAATGCAAAAGCAGGCGCCCGACAAAGAATTTATCGCCGCACCGACGGCGGGCAACGGCGGAAGCTGCAAAAGCTGTGCGTTCTGCCCGTGGATGGCGATGAATTCGCTGGGCGGCATCAAATACGCCCTGACAAGCGGACACAACGAAATCCTGTTGGACAGAAAGCTGGGCGAAGCCGCCAAACTGCCTTTGCAGCGTATGCTCGACTTCGCGGCAGGACTCAAACGCGGGGATGTGTTCAACGGCATGGGCCCTGCCTGATTTGCCGTCAATATTGCCGTTTCAGACGGCCTCTCAAACAAGGACAACACCATGCAAACCGATTGCGACGTATTGATTGCCGGAAACGGGCTGGCGGCACTGACGCTCGCCCTGTCTCTGCCTGAATCGTTCCGCATCGTCATTTTGTGCAAAAACCGGCTGGACGACACCGCCAGCCGTCATGCGCAAGGCGGGATTGCGGCGGCGTGGTCGGGAGAGGACGACATCGAAAAACACGTTGCCGATACCTTAGAAGCGGGCGCGGGTTTGTGCGACGAAGCCGCCGTCTGCACTATCCTGTCGCAGGGCAAACCGGCAATCGAATGGCTGTTGGCGCAGGGCGTGGCGTTCGACCGGAATCATAACGACCTGCACCTGACGCGCGAAGGCGGGCATACCTGCCGCCGAATCGCCCACGTCGCCGACTACACGGGCGAAGCCGTCATGCAGAGCCTGATTGCCCAAATACGCCGCCGCCCGAACATCCGCGTTTACGAGCAGCAGATAGCGTTGGATATCCAAACCGAATCAGGCGCGGCGTACGGACTGACCGTCCTCGACCGCCAAACGCAAGAAACCTACCGCATCCGCGCCCGCTATACCGTACTCGCGGGCGGCGGCCTCGGGCAAATTTACGCCGCCACCACCACGCCACCCGAATGCACGGGCGACGCCATCGCCATGGCGATACGCGCAGGCTGCGCAGTCGAAAACCTCGAATTTATCCAATTCCACCCCACAGGCTTGGCAAGGTCGTCTGAAAACGGACGCACCTTCCTGATTTCCGAAGCCGTGCGCGGCGAAGGCGGCATTCTGACCAACCAAGCGGGTGAACGGTTTATGCCGCATTACGACCGCCGCGCCGAACTCGCGCCGCGCGACATCGTTGCCCGCGCCATCGCCGCCGAAATCGCCAAACAAACGCAAGATTTCGTCTCGCTCGACATCAGCCGCCAACCTGCAGAGTTCGTCCGTCAGCATTTCCCGTCCATCCATCGGCACTGCCTGTCCCAATGCGGTTTGGACATCACGCGCCAAGCCATCCCCGTCCGCCCCGTGCAACACTACACCTGCGGCGGTATCCAAACCGACCCCAGTGGCAGAACCTCCCTGCCGCAGCTCTACGCCTTAGGCGAAACCGCCTGCACAGGGCTACACGGAGCCAACCGCCTCGCCAGCAACTCCCTGCTCGAATGCGTCGTTACCGCCAGGCTTGCCGCCCAAACCATCGCAGACGGACAAGCATTCCAAACCGCACCGCCCCAAAGGTCGTCTGAAAAACCCTCCGCCGAAGCAGGCATCTTTTCAGACGACCTCCAAAACACATTCAGCCGCCCCGTCCTGCAAGCGTTCAACCAACGCCATCTCGGCATCCTCCGCAACGATACCGGCCTGCGCCGCGCCATCGCCCAACTGCGGCTTTGGAAGCAAAACCAAGCCGAGCCGCACACCGCGTCCGAATACGAAAACCGCAACCTGCTCGAATGCAGCCTCGCCGTCGCCCAAGCCGCATACGCAAGGCGGCAAAACATCGGCGCACATTTCAATACCGATTTGGCGGCATGTTTCAACTGGCAGGAGCGGGAAGTAGGCTGAGACCTTTGCAAAATCCCCCCAAAATCCCCTAAATTACCACCAAGACATTTAGGGGATTTTCCATGAGCACCTTCTTCCAACAAACCACACAAGCCATGATTGCCAAACACATCGACCGCTTCCCACTATTGAAGTTGGATCAAGTGATTGATTGGCAACCGATCGAACAGTACCTGAATCGTCAAAGAACCCGTTACCTTCGAGACCACCGCGGCCGTCCCGCCTATCCCCTGTTGTCCATGTTCAAAGCCGTCCTGCTCGGACAATGGCACAGCCTCTCCGATCCCGAAGGCGATGTGTTTGAACCTGTTGAAAGCGGCTAACAGGCTGAGACCTTTGCAAAATCCCCCCCAAATCCCCTAAATTCCCACCAAGACATTTAGGGGATTTCTCATGGGCACCTTCTTTCAGCAAACCGCACAAGCCATGATTGCCAAACACATCGATCGCTTCCCACTATTAAAGCTGGATCAAGTGATTGATTGGCAACCGATCGAACAGTACCTGAATCGTCAAAGAACCCGTTACCTCCGAGACCACCGCGGCCGTCCCGCCTATCCCCTGCTGTCCATGTTCAAAGCCATCCTGCTCGAACAATGGCACAGCCTCTCCGATCCCGAACTCGAACACAGCCTCGTTACCCGCATCGATTTCAACCTGTTTTGCCGTTTTGACGAACTGAGCATCCCCGATGACAGCACCTTATGCCGCTACCGCAACCGGCGGCGCAAGACGACACCCTGTCCGAATTGCTGGAACTGATTAACTGCCAACTGACCGAAAAAAACCTAAAAGTAGAGAAAGCATCCGCCGCCGTCATTGACGCCACCATTATTCAAACCGCCGGCAGCAAACAGCGTCAAGCCATAGAAGTCGATGACGAAGGACAAGTCAGCAGCCAAACCACACCGAGCAAAGATAAAGATGCTCGCTGGACAAAGAAAAACGGCCTCTACAAACTCGGTTACAAACAACATACCCGCACCGATGAGGAAGGCTATATCGAGAAACTGCACATTACCCCCGCCAATACCCATGAGTGCAACCATCTGTCGCCTTTGCTGGAAGGGATAGCCGAAGGCACGACCGTCTATGCCGATAAAGGCTACGACAGTGCGGAAAACCGGCAACATCTGGAAGAGCATCGGTTGCTGGACGGCATTATGCGCAAAGCCCACCGCAACCGTCCGCTGACGGAAGCGCAAACCAAACGTAACCGATATTTGTCGAAAACCCGTTATGTGGTCGAACAGAGCTTCGGTACGCTGCACCGTAAATTCCGCTACGCCCGGGCAGCCTATTTTGGGCTGATTAAAGTGAGTGCGCAAAGCCATCTGAAGGCGATGTGTTTAAACCTGTTGAAAGCGGCTAATAGGCTAAGTGTGCCTGTTGCTGCCTAAAAGGCGGCTCGGATGCCTGATTATCAGGTATCCGGGGAGGATTAAGGGGGTATTGGGGTAGAATCAGTGGATATTTGAAACAAAAACAGCCAAAAATCTTTATTTAGGTTTCGGCTGTCGGGGAAAAAGGAATTTTGCAAAGGTCTCAGGCTAAGTGTGCCTGTTGCCGCCTAAAAGGCGGCCGGATGCCTGATTAATCAGGTATCCAAGGGGGATTAAGGGGGGGTATTTGAGTAGAATCAGTGGATATTTGAAACAAAAACAGCCGAAAATCTTTAATTAGATTTCGGCTGTCGGGGAAAAAGGAATTTTGCAAAGGTCTCTGCCTGTCCGATTTTAAAACTTCACGTTCACGCCGCCGGTAAAGCTGCGGCCCATTTGCGGCGTATCAGAGAGGAAGCTGCTATGGGCGTAAACGGATTGGTTGAGCAGATTGTCGGCTTTGACATACCAATTCCACTCGCCATAGCGCGTATTGCGGCGGTAGTTTGCGCCGAGGTTGAGCATATGGTGTCCGGGCGTGCGTGTTTCGTAGCGGGCGAGTTTGTTTTGGGCGAACACGCGGTAGTAGTCCAAATTGGCATCGATACGGTCGGTCAGCGAGGCTTTCAGGTGGAAGCCGAGGCGCGCAGCCGGAACGCGAGGCGCGTTTTGGTCGTCCTGTGCGATGAAAGGACGGTTACCGTAAGCATCTTCTCTGCCGGGTAGGGAAGGCAGGTTTTTCAGACGGCCTCGTACATAGTCGCCGGAAACGCCGATGCGGTAGCGCGGTGTCGGTTTGAAGTAGATTTCGCCTTCCGCGCCGTAGAAGTCGGCGCCGGATTGGTTGTAGCGCACGAGCTTCATTTCGCTGTCGTCTTCGATGGATTTGGGGCCACGTCCGTCGTTTAAGGTTTGGGCGTAAATGTAGTTGCCGAAACGGTTGCGGTAGAGTGCCAGATTGTATTGCCAGCGGTCGCCTTCGTAGCCCAGCGCGAGTTCGATATTGTTGGAACGCTCTTTGTTGAGGTGGTTGTTGCCGACTTCAAAGGTGTTGGTGGCAACGTGTTTGCCGTGTGCGTACAGTTCTTGCGTTGACGGCAGGCGTTCCTGATGGGAGGCGGTCAGGCTGAGTTTGTGGTGTGGCGTGAAATACCAGTTGCCCGAAAGTGCGAACGAGCGGGCGGTTTGGCGGTGCGCACCGAGGTCAGGCAGGGGTTGGTTGTAGTAGTTTTCTCGATCAATCAATGCTTTGTCGTACTGGATGGAGGCTTTTTGTTTTTCCACGCGTACGCCGCCTTCAAGCGTGAAGTTGTCCCAGTTTGCCTGTTCTACACCGAAAAAGCTGTAATGGCGCACATTGTTGTCAATCAACATCGGTTGTTGGACGGTTTCGGGAATGGCGGAAAGCGCGCTGGATTTTTGTCCCAAATATTGTACGCCCCAGCTGCCTTTCAGACGGCCTATGGGTTGGTGGCGTAACTCGATACGGGCGTTGTGTGTTTTATTGTTGAAGAAGTTTTCTACTGCATCACCTGCTTTTTCGTCGTGGTGATAGTCATTGCGGCTCAGGTGTACGCGCAGGGCTTCAAAACCGGGGAACGGTTGCTTCCATTCGGCGCGGAGTTCGTAGCGTTTGTTGCGCAGGTCTATCCACGGTTTGCCGTTGTGGACATGGGTGTGTGCATTATCATCGTCGTGGAAACCGCAGCTCAAACCCGGATTGTCGTAATCGATGTCTTCTTCGGTCAAGAGGTGCGGATAAAGCTGCAAATAGCGTTTGTTAATCAAACTTTTCTGCCAGATGATGTCGGCGTGGCAGTCGTCGTAGAGATGGCTGTGGGCAGGCAGGCCGTAGCGGTCGCGACGGTCGCTGTACGCCACGCCGAGGAAACCTTTATCCCCAACCCAAGACAGGCCGATGCTGCCTGTTTTTGAATCGGCATGGCTGTCGGGCAGTCGTTTCAGACGGCCTTCTTCTTTTTGATAGCGCGGTACAGCGTAATCGCCTGATTTGCGGTACAAGCCTTCAGTATGCAGCACGAAGTTGTTGCCCAAGCCGATATTGATGCCTGCGGATGTCAGTTTTTCCAAATTGCCGCTGCTCAAACGTAATCCGGCTTCGCCCGATACGCCGTTTTCAGGCATTTTTTCGGGGATTTTTCCATCGGCAACATCGACCAAACCGGCTACATTGCCCGAGCTGTACAAAAGCGTAACCGGACCGCGCAGGATTTCGACTTGTTGCGACAAGGCGCTGTCCACCATCAAGGCATGGTCGGGCGAGAAGTCCGCCATGTCGCCCGTTTCGCCGTGATGGTTCAATACTTTAATCCGTCTGCCTGTTTGACCGCGAATAACGGGAGCGGATGCGCCGCCGCCGTATTGCGAGGCATGAATGCCCGGTACGCCGTCTAAAGCATCACCCAAGTTGACGGCTTTTTGGCGCAAGGTATCGCCGGAGATGATTTTGTCGGAGGCGGTCAAAGTGTGCAACAGACCCGAAGTGGCGCGCGGACGGCTTTTACCGACGACGGTAACCTCTTCCAAGTCAACCGACTGCTCGGTTTCATGCGCTTGGGAGAGGATGGGAGTGCTGATTAAAAGAATAGATAAAACGATGGGTTTGAGTGTGGTTTGTGTCATTTTAGTTTCTCATCATATTTCGAAAGGCTGTTATTATATAGCATTCCATTGTTTATATGATAAGATTTTTGAGAAAAAAAGGCCGAGACCTTTGCAAAATTCCTTTTTCCCCGACAGCCGAAACCTAAATAAAGATTTTTGGCTGTTTTTGTTTCAAATATCCACTGATTCTACCCCAATACCCCCTTAATCCTCCCCGGATACCTGATAATCAGGCATCCGAGCCGCCTTTTAGGCAGCAACAGGCACACTTAGCCTATTAGCCGCTTTCAACAGGTTTAAACACATCGCCTTCAGATGGCTTTGCGCACTCACTTTAATCAGCCCAAAATAGGCTGCCCGGGCGTAGCGGAATTTACGGTGCAGCGTACCAAAGCTTTGTTCGACCACATAACGGGTCTTCGACAAATATCGGTTACGTTTGGTTTGCGCTTCCGTCAGCGGACGGTTGCGGTGGGCTTTGCGCATAATGCCGTCCAGCAACCGATGCTCTTCCAGATGTTGCCGGTTTTCCGCACTGTCGTAGCCTTTATCGGCATAGACGGTCGTGCCTTCGGCTATCCCTTCCAGCAAAGGCGACAGATGGTTGCACTCATGGGTATTGGCGGGGGTAATGTGCAGTTTCTCGATATAGCCTTCCTCATCGGTGCGGGTATGTTGTTTGTAACCGAGTTTGTAGAGGCCGTTTTTCTTTGTCCAACGGGCATCTTTATCTTTACTCGGTGTGGTTTGGCCGCTGACTTGTCCTTCTTCATCGACTTCTATGGCCTGACGCTGTTTGCTGCCGGCGGTCTGAATAATGGTGGCGTCAATGACGGCGGCGGATGCCTTCTCTACTTTTAGGTTTTTCTCGGCCAGTTGGCGGTTGATCAGTTCCAGCAGTTCGGACAGGGTGTCGTCTTGCGCCGCTGGTTGCGGTAGCGGCACAAGGTGCTGTAATCGGGGATGCTCAGTTCGTCGAAACGGCAAAACAGGTTGAAGTCGATGCGGGTGATGAGGCTGTGTTCGAGTTCGGGATCGGAGAGGCTGTGCCATTGTCCGAGCAGGACGGCTTTGAACATGGACAGCAGGGGATAGGCGGGACGGCCGCGGTGGTCTCGGAGGTAACGGGTTCTTTGACGATTCAGGTACTGTTCGATCGGTTGCCAATCAATCACTTGATCCAGCTTTAATAGTGGGAAGCGATCGATGTGTTTGGCAATCATGGCTTGTGCGGTTTGCTGAAAGAAGGTGCCCATGAGAAATCCCCTAAATGTCTTGGTGGGAATTTAGGGGATTTGGGGGGGATTTTGCAAAGGTCTCGGCCTGCTGTGTGATTGACGGGATGGGTCTGTCGTTTGAATGCGAAACCGCGTGCGTGGCTGCGCCACACCCCCTGCCTTAGAGACAAGAGGCCGTCTGAAATTTGTTTTTCAGACGGCCTCTTGTCTCCTATTCGGCAAAAACTGCGGCTCACTGCGCCCCGTGCGATTCGGGATTGACCAGCCACGCGCCCTCGTTTTTGCCGGTGTAAAACTCTTCTTTCCAAATCGGCACTTGGGCTTTGACGGTATCGATAATAAAGCGGCAGGCGGCAAAGCCTGCGTCGCGGTGTCCGGCGGCCACGCCCACCCACACGGCCATTTCGCCCACTTCGAGGCGGCCGTAGCGGTGCACGCACACGGCATCGGCAATGGCAAAGCGGCGTTTGGCTTCCTCGATGACGGCATTGCCCGCGTTGAGCGCGAGTTCGCGGTAGGTGCTGTACACCAGATATTCGACGCGGCTGCCTTCGTTTTGGCGGCGCACCCAGCCCTCGAAGCTGTTGAATGCGCCGCAGTTTTCGTTGCCGAGCAGCCGAACGCGCAGGGCGGCGGCATCGATGGGGTATTCGGTCAGTTCAAACATTTCAACCTCCGGCAACGGGTGGGATAAAGGCCAGGATGTCGCCCGCTTTCAGGGCGGTTTCCCATGCGGCGAACCGGTGGTTGACCGCGCAGCGCAGCCGCTCCTGCGGCAGGGTGAAACCGTATTGCGCGGCCAGTTGCGCGTAAACAGATGCGGCGGTTGCGCCGTTAGGCAGGGCAACGGTTTCGCCCTCTTTGCCTGCCGTTTCGCGCAGGGCGGCGAAATATAAAATCCGGATTTCAGCGGGTAAAGTCATGTTTGCCTCCGGTTTTGTGCAGCAGGCGCACGTTTTGGATTTCGATGTCGTGGCTGAGGGCTTTGGTCATGTCGTACACGGTGAGCGCGGCCACGGTAACGGCGGTAAGGGCTTCCATTTCCACGCCGGTTTTGTGGGTAACGGCGGCTTCGGCGGTGATGTTCAGGCTGCATGACGCGTCGTCGTATTCAAATTCGAGTTTGCAGCGTTCGAGCATCATCGGGTGGCACATCGGAATCAGCGACGCGGTGTTTTTGGCGGCCATAATGCCGGCGATGCGGGCGACTTCGGCAACCGCGCCTTTGGCGGTCTGCCCGTTGGCCGCCTGAATCTGCGCGTAAACCTCGGGCGGGAACACAACGCGGCCGCCCGCCACGGCCACACGGCGGGTTACGGCTTTTTCGCCGACATCGACCATGCGGCTTTTGCCCTGGTCGTCCAAATGGGTGAGGGACATGGGTTTCCTTTCGGGATGGAATGCAAAAAACGGCGCATCATGCAGGCTTTGCCCCGCGCTGGCAAGTGCGGCGGGAAAAGGCCGTCTGAAAAGCGGGAAGCTGGGTTTTCAGACGGCCTGCGCAGCGGCGGAGGACACGTGCGCTGCCGAGGCGTTCTCTTGCTATTGAAGGTAAATCCGACCTGAAAAAATCACTATAATCCCCCTTTTCAACCCACCCAAAGGAAACCACCATGACCACATTCTTCACCCCCGCCCAAATCCTCCCCGCCTACCAATACCGCAAGTCCTGCCGCCACTACGACCCCAGCCGCAAAATCAGCGCCGAAGATTTCAACTACATTCTAGAACTCGCCCGCCTCTCCCCCAGCTCCGTGGGCAGCGAGCCGTGGCGGTTCCTCGTCGTGCAAAACCCCGAGCTGCGCCAAAAGCTCAAACCCTTCTCATGGGGCATGGCCGCCACGCTGGACACCGCCAGCCACATCGTCGTCATTCTTGCCAAGAAAAACGCCCGCTACGACAGCCCCTTTATGCTGGACGGCATCAAACGGCGCGGCATCACCGAGCCCGAAGCCATCGGCAAAACCCTCGCCAAATACCACAGCTTCCAAGCCGACGATGCCCACCTGCTTGATAACGAGCGCACCCTGTTTGACTGGTGCAGCAAACAAACCTACATCGCCCTGGCCAACATGATGACAGGCGCAGCCCTTATCGGCATAGACAGCTGCCCGATTGAAGGCTTCAACTACGACGACATGAACCGCACCCTCGCCGCAACAGGCGCATTTGACCCCGCCGAATGGGGTGTATCCGTAGCCGTAACCTTTGGCTACCGCGCCAAAGACATCGCTCCCAAGGCACGCAAAGCCATGGAAGACGTGGTAACTTGGTTAGAGTAAAGTCCAGCCCAAGGCAGCCTGAAAACGAGTGAAGCTAAAACGCCCGATACGTTTTCAGGCTGCCTCAATCCACAAAACCTACAAAGAAACCTTATGCCCCGCAACATCCTAACTACCGCCCTGCTTACCGCATCGCTCGCCCTCGCTGCCCCCGCCCTCGCCGCACCCAAAGCCGCCAAGCCAACCAAAGCAGAAACCCAAGCCCAAAGGCAGCCTGAAAATGAGCGCAGCGAATTTCGGCATAGCCAAAACGACAGCCCCATGCAACTCGCCCAACACATCCAAACCGAAGACCTTATCGGCGTATGGGGTCAAGGCGTTACAATAGACGAAGGCTCAATGCTCAATATGACGATAATGAGCCAAGACGGCACGGGTACAGACTTAATGATTCTCACAAAAAACAACCCCAAAAGCAGCCTGAAAATCAGACAACAATTCACATGGCAATTTAACGAAAAAACACAAACCTTCACCCAACGCATCACCGATTTTTCCACCACCCGCGACAATGATCCCACCCAACAAGACAAATCCCAAATCGGCAAAACCAGCACCGCCAAAGCGCGTATGCTGCTGTGGGACGGCAAACCCGATATGCTGGAACTCACCGACCAAGCCAGCGGCGAAAAACAAAGCTACTTCAAGCAAGACCTCAACAAACTGCGCGAAATCTTAAAACCTTAAACCAACCCACCTATATCCAAGCAAGCGCAGCGTGCATGGGCAGGGTGTATCACCCGGCAACGCACACGTCCTTTTCCCTTTGAGAGGCCGTCTGAAAACGAAAAGTCCCGTTTTCAGACGGCCTTTTTTTGCCTTTTCCCCCGACTCGGGCAAACGATAGTGCCAATCGGATACAAAAGGGTTAGCCGCGCTACTTCTTTCGGGTAGGGTGGTTTCCGCATTAGGGCAACTGATTTTTTCGCGGGGCGGCGCATAGAATGGGAATATGCCGTTTGGTATGGCGCATATTCCGCGTAAGGCGGGGTGTGTTGTGCAAGCGGTTGATTTGTCGCAAAACCCGTTTAATCAAACAAAGGAAGTCGGAAATGAAATCCGAAAATTACAAACGTTATTCGGTATTGGTGTCGAGCACGGTGTCGTTTACCGTGTGCTTTATGATTTGGATGATGCTGGCGGTAATCGGCGTGCCGATTCAGAAACAGCTTGGTTTGACCGAAGCGCAGTTCGGCATCCTTACTGCCATTCCCGTGCTTTCGGGCTCGCTGGTGCGCGTGCCGCTGGGGATTCTCACCGACAAATTCGGCGGCCGCATCGTGCTGTTTGTGCTGATGCTGGCGAGTGTGCCGTTTATTTTCCTGATGCAGTTTGCCACCGAATACTGGCAGTTTCTCGCCATCGGCCTGGTGATGGGTCTGGCGGGCGGTTCGTTTTCGGTCGGTACGCCCTATGTTGCCCGCTGGTTTCCGAAGGAGCAGCAGGGTTTGGCGATGGGGGTGTTCGGCGCGGGCAATGCGGGTAGCGCGCTTACCAAGCTGATTGCGCCGCAGCTGATCAAATGGGCACCGGCCGCGATGGTGGCGGCGGGCGCGTGGAAAATCGTGCCGAACGTGTATGCGGCGATTATGCTGATTACTGCGATTTTGTTCTGGTTTACCAGTTACCACGATCCGAAGCACCTTACCGATTCCAAAGTGAGCATCAAAGACCAGCTCGCGCTGATGAAAGACCCGGGCGTGCTGCGTTACAGCCAGTATTATTCCGTAGTATTCGGCGGCTATGTCGGCCTTGCGCTGTGGATGACCCACTACTACATCGGCGAATACGGCATGAGTTTGCAGACGGCCGCGCTGCTGGCGGCGTGTTTCTCGCTGCCGGGCGGCGTGCTGCGGGCTCTGGGCGGTTATCTCTCCGACAAATTCGGCGCGTACAAGGTTACTTGGTATGTGATGTGGGTACTGTGGGTATGCTTCTTTATCCTGTCGTATCCGCAGACTGATTTTGTGGTGGCCAGCACCAAAGGGGCGCAGAGCTTCCATATCGGGCTGAACGTGGTGGTGTTCACGCTGCTGATGTTTACCGCCGGCATCGCGATGGCGGTGGGCAAGGCTTCGGTGTTCAAATTCGTGGCCAACGATTATCCCGACAACATCGGTGCGGTCTCCGGCGTGGTAGGCTTGGCGGGCGGCTTGGGCGGTTTCCTGCTGCCGATTATGTTCGGCATCCTGCTGGACTACACCGGCATCCGCTCCACCGCGTTTATGCTGCTCTACGGCACTGTGTGCGTATCCCTGATTTGGATGCACTTTTCTTTCAAACCCAATCGCGGGCAGTAAACAGCAAGGCAGCCTGAAAACCGGAAAAACGGTTTTTCAGGCTGCCTGATGTGCTTTCAGACGGCCTGTAAGGCAGGCAACGCCACTTGCAGCCCGAACAAGATTCCCGCCTGCGCGGGAATGACGGCAACGGGAAGCAAGCCGTAGGGTGTGTGGCTCTGCCACGCACGCAGTTGGCAGAAATGCCCAAGCAAAGGGCGGCAGCACCACCAAACCGCGTGCGTGCCTTGCGGCACACACCCTACGAAGGCTAGTTTCAGACGACCCGAGCCAAACGGTAAAAGCAGCCTGAAACCCCAAAGGCTACCTGAAAACCAAAGGCAGTCTGAAACGCAACACAGGCCGTCTGAAAAAACCGCCAACCCCATTCCAACCCCTCCCCGAGGAGAACCCATGTCCCACCTTATCCAAGACTGGCGGCCGGAAGACCCCCAATTCTGGCAAACCACCGGCAAAAAGACTGCCAAACGCAACCTGTGGATTTCCATCCCCGCCCTGTTTCTCGCCTTTGCCATGTGGCAGGTGTGGAGCGTCGCCACGCTCAACCTGCCCAACATCGGCTTCCAGTTCACCAAAAACCAGCTCTTCTGGCTCGCCGCCGTGCCCGCCCTTTCCGGCTCCACCCTGCGCGCCGTCTATTCCTTTATGGTGCCCATTTTCGGCGGCCGCCGCTGGACGGCCATCTCCACCGCCAGCCTGCTGCTGCCCGCCGTCGGCCTCGGCTTCGCCGTGCAAGACCCCACCACCAGTTACAGCACCATGATCATCCTCGCCCTGCTGTGCGGCTTCGGCGGCGGCAACTTCTCATCCAGCATGGCCAACATCAGCTTCTTCTTCCCCCGCGCCGAAAAAGGCACGGCTTTGGGTTTGAACGCAGGCTTGGGCAACCTCGGCGTATCCGCCGTCCAGTTCGTCGTCCCCCTCGTCATCACCGCCGGCCTCTTCGGCGCACTCGGCGGCAACCCGCAGATACTGGCCGACAGCGGCAAACAAATCTGGCTGCAAAACGCCGGCTTCGTCTGGGTACCCTTCATCCTCGCCTCCTCCATCGCCGCCTGGTTCGGCATGAACGATCTGGCCAGCGCGAAAGCCAGCTTCAAAGACCAGGCCGCCATCTTTAAGCGCAAACACAACTGGCTGATGTGCATCCTCTACCTCGGCACCTTCGGCTCCTTCCTCGGCTTTTCCGCAGGCTTCCCCCTGCTCACCAAAACCCTGTTTCCCGACATGCCCACCGCCTACGCCTTTCTCGGTCCCCTGATCGGCGCGGCCGTACGCCCGCTCGGCGGCTGGATTTCCGACAAAGTCGGCGGCGCGAAAATCACCAATATCGTCTTCACCGGCATGATACTCGGCATATTCGGCGTACTCGCCTTCCTGCCCGACGCATCCGGCAACGGCGGCAGCTTCTGGGGCTTCTTCGCCTGCTTTATGCTGCTGTTCGCACTGGCCGGCTTGGGCAACGGCTCGACTTTCATGCAGATACCCATTATTTTCAACATCTACCACCAAAAACGCGCCGACGCAGGGCTGGTCAGCCGCGAAGAAGCCGAAAAAGACGCCATCCGCGAAGCCGCCGCCGTTATCGGCTTCACCGCCGCCTTCGCAGGCTACGGCGGCTTCTTCATCCCCAAAAGCTACGGCACATCCATCGAAATGACCGGCAGCGTCAACGCCGCCCTCTATTTGTTTATCGTGCTTTACGCCGTCTGCGCCCTGATCAACTGGTGGTACTACCTGCGCAAAAACGCCGAAGCCAAATGCTGACGGGCAGGGCAGCCTGAAAATCCGCAGCAGCCCGCCACCTCCCCCGCTCGCGGGAGGGCTGGGGTGGGGGCGGCTGCCGCAGCAGAAACCTTTGCCGCCAAGCGGTTCTGCTAACCCCCACCCTGACCCGCCCCCGCAAGCGGGGCAGGGAACGCGGCGGCAAGGTTTTCAGACAGCCTCACAGGCTACCTGAAAATACCAGCCGTAGGGTGTGTGGCTCTGCCACGCACGCGGTTTCGGATGCCCAAACAAAGAAACGCGCCCAACCTGCCTACCGAGTGCGTGCCTGGCGGTACACACCCTACGCAAACGGTTAAACCGTTTTCAAACGGCCTCAACCGCCGCAAAAGCAGCCAGCCCCGCGCCCCAAACCCGCAACAACCCAAAGGAACACCATCATGGCACTCACCGCCGTACACGAACTGCAAGCCCTGATCCGCGACAAAATCGCCGCCCACCCCCTAGCCGTCGAAAGCGAAACCGTCCCCGCCGTGGCCGCCGTCGGCCGCGTGCTGGCCGAAGACATCGTCTCGCCCGTCAACCTCCCCCCCGCCGACATCTCCGCCATGGACGGCTACGCCCTGCAATCGGCCGCCGCCGCAGGCAGCGAATGGGCAGTGGCGGGCGAATCCGTCGCCGGCGGCGCGTTTTCAGGCTGCCTCTTGGACGGAGCGTGCGTGCGGATTATGACCGGCGCCGTCGTCCCCGCCGACTGCAACACCGTGATTGTTCAAGAAAACGTCAAATTTGAAAACGGCAGCATCCGCCTCGAAAAAGACGTAGCCCAAGGCGCGAACATCCGCCGCAAAGGCGAAGAAATCGCCGCCGGCGACACCGTACTCACCGCCGGCCGCATCCTGCGCGAAGCCGACATCATGCTGCTGGCCGCCCTCGGCTTCGCCCAAGTGCCCGTGCGCCGCAAAATCCGCGTCGCCCTCCTCTCCAGCGGCAACGAATTGTGCGAACCCGGCGAACCCAACAACGGCCGCACCGACCAAATCTACGACAGCAACCGCGCCATGCTCGCCGCCCGCCTGGCCCGCCTGCCCGTCGAAATCATCGACTTCAAACAAGTCGGCGACGATTTAGAAGACGTACTGCACGTATTCGACGAAGTCATCCGCACCGCCGACGTACTCATCACCACCGGCGGCGTATCCGTGGGCGACTACGACTTCATGCGCACCGCCGTCGAGCGCGTCGGCAGCGTCCACCACTACAAAGTCGGCCTCAAACCCGGCAAACCCTTCGTGTTCGGCCAAATGATGAAAACCTGGTTTTTCGGCCTGCCCGGCAACCCCGTTTCCGGCTTCGTCGGCTTCGACATCTTCCTCAAAGCCGCCCTCTGGCAGCTCTGCGGCGCAACCGACATCCCCGAGCCGCTGCGCTTTACCGCCGTATTGAGCGAACCTGTCAGCAAAAACCACAGCCGCATGGACATCCAGCGCGGCATCATCGAGCGGCAGCCCGACGGCACATGGCACGCCAGACCCTGCGGCAAACAAGACTCCCACCGCATCCTGCACGTCTCCCGCGCCAACGCCTACATCATCCTCCCCGCCGAAAGCGGCTCTCTAGAAGCAGGCCAAACCGTAACCGTGCAGCCCTTTGACGGCGCGTTTTTATAAGGCGGGGCAGGCAGAGTACAATACCGCCATGTAGGGTGGGTCTTGACCCACCATAACAACGGCAAACCTGCTTTTCAGACGGCCTCACAGGCAGCTTGAAAAGGCCGCCAGCCTCCAACTGCCGTCATTCCCGCGCAGGCGGGAATCTTGGCTGACATCCAACAATTTTTGAAAAAACAAACCGCCGCACAAGCCCCGACCAAGATTCCCGCCTGCGCGGGAATGACGGACAATAGCGCGTAGTTTGTCGGGCATTCATGCCCGACAAACCAACGCCGGCCAATTTGAAAAACGTCGGGCATCCGTCTCTCTCCCCTGCGCCCCGCGCGGGGGAGGGTCGGGGAGGGGGTGGTGGTTCGCATAACCGCCCGGCCGCCGCGCCGCAAACCCTGCCCAAGCCGCAGCCGCCCCAGCCTTCCCCCGCAAGCGGGAGAGGGGGGCATAAAACCCCGCTTTTCAGACGGCCTCAACCGCTGCCGTAGGGTGTGTGGCTCCGCCACGCACGCGGATACGGAACATCCAAACCGCAGCGACAGCCAAAACCGCAAACCGCGTGCGTGGCAGAGCGACACACCCTACCAAGCAGCGCAACCCGCTTTTCAGACGGCCTCAAAGGCAGCCTGAAAAACTCAAAACAACCACCCCACACACCAAAGCCCCGCACCATGACCGACACCCGCCCCCTCACCGACCCCTACCAACGCCGCCTCAGCTACCTGCGCCTCTCGGTAACCGACCTGTGCAACTACCGCTGCACCTACTGCCTGCCCGACGGCTACCAGGGCAAAGCCAAGCCCGACGAACTCACCCTCCCCGAAATCCAAACCCTCGTAACCGCCTTCGCCGCCAGCGGCACCCGCAAAATCCGCGTAACCGGCGGCGAACCCACCCTGCGCCGCGATTTGGCCGACATCATCGCCGCCTGCAAAGCCGCCCCCCAAATCGAAAACGTCGCCCTCACCACCAACGCCTACCGCCTCGGCAAAATCTTCCCTGCCTGCCGCGCCGCCGGCCTCGACAAACTCAACGTCAGCATCGACAGCTTCAACCCCGACACCTTCCAAAAAATCACCGGCAAAAACGAGTGCCAAAACATCCTGCGCGACCTCGAAACCATCCTCGATTCCGGCTTTTACGGCATCAAAATCAACACCCTGCTGCTGCGCCAATACGCCGGGCAAACCCTGCCCGACGCCCTCGCCTACATCAAAACCCGCCCCGTAACCCTCCGCTTCATCGAACTCATGCAAACCGGAGACAACCTCGGCTTCTTCAACAGAGAGCACCTCTCCGCCGCCAAAATCGAACGCAGCCTGCAACGCGAAGGCTGGCAGCTCCACCCCCGCCAGCCCCACGCCGGCCCCGCGCGCGAATACTTCCACCGCGATTTTGCCGGCAGCATCGGCTTTATCGCCCCCTACAGCCAAGACTTCTGCAAAAGCTGCAACCGCCTGCGCGTTACCGCCCAAGGCAAAATGCACCTGTGCCTGTTTGGCGGCATCGCCTACGATTTGCGCGACTATCTCAAAAACGCCGATTCAGACGGCCTGCGCCGCTATCTTTACGAAACCGTCGCCCAAAAACCCGAACACCACTACCTGCACGACAAAAAAGTCGGCCTGATTACCAACCTATCCATGACCGGAGGATAACCATGCACCAAACCCCGCCCCCCTTCCGCCCCCTCAACATCCGCATCCTCACCGCCAGCGACACCCGCAGCGCGGCCGAAGACAAAAGCGGCGACTACCTCGCCGCCGCCCTGCAAAACGCAGGCCACACCCTCGAAGGCCGCCAACTCTGCCGCGACGAAAAATACCAAATCCGCGCCGCTGCCTCCGACGCCATCGCCGACCCCGCCGTAGAAATCCTCCTCATCACCGGCGGCACCGGCATGTTCGACCGCGACATCACCCCCGACGCCGTAGAAATCCTCTTCGACCGCCCCATCCCCGGCTTCGGCGAAATCTTCCGCGCCGTCTCCCTCGAAGAAATCGGCCTCTCCACCATCCAGTCCCGCGCCACAGCCGGCATCGCCAACCGCACCCTCGTCTTCTGCCTCCCCGGCTCCACCGGCGCATGCCGCACCGCCTGGGAAAAAGTCATCGCCCCCCAGCTCGACCCCCGCATCAACAGCTGCGGCTTCACCCGAGTGTTTAATGCGTGGGACAAATAGCGTAGGTTTTCAGGCTGCTTTGATTGTTTTCAGACGGCGTAGGTCGGGCATTTATGCCCGACAAAAAACGGACAACAAAACAAGAAAACATCGGGTATTTATGCCCGACCAAGCAGGGTAGCTTGGGTTGCAAACCCAACATGGCAGTCTGCCCAAAAATTGGGTCTCGACCCAAACCGCTTTACTTTCAGGCTGCCTTTTCAGACGGCCTCCGACCCTAAGGTAGGGTGTGTGGCTCCGCCACGCACGCCGTTTCTGCCGTTCAAAGGCCGTCTGAGAACCCTTTACTACTTTTTCAGACGGCCTTCTTTAAGGCTATGCGAAGCATGCCAAACCCAACGGTTTCAGGACCTATTTAAGGAATAATTGAAGCCAGCCCCAAGCTGCGCCTGCCGATACAAATACCCGGTTCGCCAAGCCGCACGCCGTCCGTTACAATCCGCAGGCAGCCTGAAAACACAGCTTCAATGAAGTTAAAACCAAACAGGCCGTCTGAAAACCTGATGTGGGGTGTGTGGCTCCGCCACGCACGCCGTTTCTTTTCAGACGGCCTCACAGGCAGCCTGAAACCCCGAAAAGGCCGTCTGAAACCCATCCCAAAATCCGCCATGCCCGACACCGACCAACCCCTTCCCCTCCTCATCCTCTGCGGCGGTGGCAGCACCCGCATGGGCCGCCCCAAAGCCCTGCTGCCCGCAGGCGGCGACACCCTGCTCGAACACCTTGCTGCGCACACCGCCCCCGACCGCCCCCTGTGGCTGGCCGACGGCGGCAACCGCCTGCCGCTGCCGCCCCGCGCCCTGCGCCTGCCCGACGCGCTCGACGGCCGCGAAGGGCCGCTGTCCGCCGTCCTCGCCGCCCTGCAACACGCGCAGCGGCACAACCTGGCCGGCGTGTTCCTCATCACCTGCGACACCCTTATCGCCCCCGAAGACATGATCGCCCGCCTGCAAAAAGCCGGCGCGCCCGACACCGGCAGCATCCTGATGCTGCGCACCCCCGAAACCGACTACCCCCTGCTGGCCTGGTGGCCGGCCGCCCTCGCCGACGCCCTCGCCGCCTACCTCGGCAGCGGCAGCCGCCGCGTCATGCGCTGGATCGCCCAAACCCCGACCCGCCCCGTCCTCATGCCCCCCGCATGGCAGCCCTACGCCAACTTCAACACCCCCGGACAATACACCGCCGCCCTCGCCGCATGGCAGGCGCAGCAGGCCGTCTGAAAAACTATAATATGTTGTGAATCAAATTGTTGTATGAAGAGTTTGTGGAATCACGGATGCCAATACGGCGTCATTCCCGCGCAGGCGGGAATCTTGTTGGAATTTTGTCAATGATTTGTTTCTTCAAGCATTGTTGGATGCCAACTAAGATTCCCGCCTGCGCGGGAATGACGCCGCTTATTAAAGTGTCCGAGGTTTGGCAAAACTTTCAGGCTGTCTGAAAACCCATTGCAACACACCCTAATCCCCCCGTCCGATTTACAAAAAACCCCATTCCCGCTAAGATTGCGCCCGCTTTCGGGCAGGGGCGGCGGCAACGCAGTCTTTACAATATTTTCAACCAAACAAATCAGACAGATACAGATATTATGAAGGAATCACCCATGAAAACCAGCGCGCGCAACCAACTGGTAGGCACCGTCAAAAGCATCAAACACGGCGCGGTGAACGACGAAATCATCGTAACCCTCAGTGGAGGGCAAGAGCTGGCCGCCACCATCACCTGCGACAGCCGCGAATATCTCGAACTCAAAGAAGGCAAACCCGTCGTCGCCCTGATCAAATCCACCAGTGTCATCATCGCCACCGACGCCGCCCACATCAAACTCTCCGCCCGCAACCGCCTCACCGGCACCATCAGCAACATCAGCCGTGGCGCGGTGTATTCCCTCGTGGAAATCGACCTCGGCAACGATGTCTCCATCATTGCCGGCATCACCATCGAAAGCTCCGACGGCCTCGATTTGCACGTCGGCCAAACCGCCACCGCCCTCTTCAAAGCCGGCAGCGTGATCTTGGGCGTGCCGGCGTAACACAGCCTGTTCCCAAAAACATAAAAGGCAGCCTGAAAAGTTTTTCAGGCTGCTTTTCTTGCTTGTTCGGCAGGGTGCAAGGCCGTCTGAAAACCTGTGTTATGGTTTTCAGACGGCCTTTTTTGCTTTTCAAGCTGCTGTTTAGGGTACTAAGGCTGCCTTCTTATGCTTCATGCCGCAGCCTTCCGTTTTCAATCCGTGCGGTTTCGTCGGCAAGGGCTTGGGCGTCTTCGGGGTCGTGGGTGATGAGCAGCAGGGGGATGCCGAGTTCGCGCTGCAAGGCGGACATGTGTTCGCGCATTTGGGCGCGCAGGGCGGTGTCGAGGGCGGAGAAGGGTTCGTCCAGCAGCAGCCAGCGGGGGCAGGTGGCGCAGGTGCGGGCAAGGGCGGTGCGCTGGCGTTGGCCGCCGGAGATTTGGCGTGGGTAGTGGTCGGCGACGGCGGCAAGCTGCATTTTTTCGAGCCAGGGGGCGGCTTCGCTGCGGGCTCGGCGGCGGCCGGGGCTGCGCAGTCCTTTGTGCAGGCCGAAGGCGATGTTTTGGGCGACGGTGAGGTGGGGGAACAGGGCGTAGTCTTGGAACAGCAGTCCGGCTTGGCGTTGCTGGGGGGGCAGCCAGAGGTTTTGCGCGGTGTCGCCGTAGTTTGCGCCGCCGATGGCGACGCGCCCCTGCTGCGGGCGGATGAGTCCGGCCAGCAGTTGCAGGGTGAGGCTTTTGCCGGAGCCGGAGGGGCCGAGGATGGCGAGGCGGCGGGCGGGGGTGCGCACGGCGGCATCGAGGGTGAAGGTGCGGCTGCCGTGGGCAAGGGTCGTCTGAAAGGTGAAATCGAAGGTGGGTTGTTGTTCAGCCACGGTTTTTGTCTCCGTTTAGTCGGGTTACGCTCCACAGCACGGTGATGCAGACGGCGGAAATCAGCCAGACGAGGCGGTTGGCGAGCTGGTCGTTGCCGGCCTGTACGGCTTCGTAAACGGCGATGGAGAGGGTTTGGGTCTGGCCGGGGATGCTGCCGGCAATCATGAGGGTGGCGCCGAATTCGCCGAGGGCGCGGGCGAAGGTGAGCAGCAGGCCGGAGAGGATGCCGCGCCAGGCCAGCGGCAGGGTTACGCGGAAGAAGACGGCGGTTTCGGAAAGGCCGAGCACGCGGGCGGCCTGCTCGAACTGGGGGTTGACTTCTTCAAAGGCGGCGCGGGCGGGTTTGAGGACGAGGGGGAAGGTTACGGCCATGGCGGCGGCGACTGCGCCCTGCCAGGTGAAGATCAGGCTGAATCCGAAATGCTGTTGCAGCCATTGGCCGAGTGTGCCGTTGCGGCCGAACAGGACGAGCAGGTAGTAGCCCATAACGGTGGGGGGCAGCACCATCGGCAGGGTGAGGACGGTGTCGAGGAAGTTACGGCCGATAAAGCGTTTGCGGGCAAGCAGCCAGCTGACGGCGATGCCGAGGACGAGGTTGAACAGGGTCGCCCAGCCGGCGACTTTGAGCGACAGCATCAGGGCGGGAAGGGCTTCTTGGAATTCGGACATTTTTTCGGGTTCGGGTTGCTTGGGTTGGTGGGCGTTTCAGGATGCTTTGAGGCCGTCTGAAAACTGCTTGCTTCGTTTGCGGAGTAGGTCGGGCATTGATGCCCGACGTTTTTTGTTGCCGGTGTTTGTCGGGCATCAATGCCCGACCTACGCGCTACGGCTGCATATCCAAGCCGTACAGTTTGGCGAAATCATCTTGCGCTGAATCCGTCTGGCGGGCGTATTCCGTATCGTTGGCAATCTGTTGCGCCAAGTTTTCGCCGTATTGGTCGGCGATGAAACCCAAAGCCATGTCCATACCCGCCGCCACGCCCGATGATGTGTAGAATTTTCCGTCCGCCACCCAGCGTGCCGATTTTTTCCAATCCACGCCGCTGCCAAAGCTGCTTGCCCAGCCAAAGGCTTTTTTGTTGGACGTTGCCGAGCGTTCGTCCAAACAACCCGCCGCCGCCAGCAACGCTGAGCCTGTGCAGACCGACAGACACCATTTTGCTTCGCGCACACGCGCGGCGAGCATTTGCAAAAACGTGTTGTCGGACACCAGCGTGCGCGTGCCCATGCCGCCGGGGACAAGCAAAACCGAGCCTGCGGGCAATGGCGGGCAGGCTTCGGTTTCCATCACAAAGCCCGCACCGCTGCGTATCCTGCCGCCGTTTGGCGACACATAATGCAGCGCGGCATTGGGAATGCGCCCGAGAAAATCCGCCGGACCGATTAAATCAAGCGCGGTGTAGTTGTGGTAAACGAGGCAGTAAATTTTTACAGAATCCATATGTTGCCTTTCTTGATGGTGTCCGTTGGGCTAGGCGGGTTTCAGGCTGCCTTTGAGGCCGTCTGAAAAGCAGCCTGAAAACGGACAAACCCGTTTTCAGGCTGCTTTTGTTTTTTTTCAGGCTGCCTGCGGTTTATTTGGCTTTGAAGCCTTTGGCGGAGCTGAAGCCGTATTTTTTCAGGATGGCCTGGCCTTTGGGGGAGAGGACGAAATCGACGTAGCTTTTGGCCTCTTTGTTTTTGGGCGCGGCGGTGGGGGCGATGGCGTAGGAAACGGGGGTTTCCAGCGGTACGGCGAAGGAGATGTTGACTTTGTCTTTGGCCAGTACGGCGTCGGTGCGGTAAACGAAGCCGGCTTCGGTTTCGCCGCGCGATACGTAGTCGAGTGCCTGGCGGACGTTTTGGGTGGAGACGATTTTGGGTTGCAGGGTGGTGTAGAGGCCGGCTTTTTCCAGCGCGCCTTTGGTGTAGCGGCCTGCGGGTACGCTGTCGGGGTTGCCGACGGCGATGCGGTTGACGGTGGCGGCTTTCAGGTCGTTGAGGGTTTTGATTTTGAGGCGGCTGTCTTTGGGTTGGACGACAACCAAGTTGTTGAGGACGAAGGTGCGGCGGGCGGCTTTGTCGATGAGGTTCTGCTCTTGGGCTTTGTCCATGGTGGCCTGGTCGGCGGTGGCGAGGACGTCGACGGGCGCGCCCTGGGAGAGTTGTTGCAGCAGGACGCCGGAGGCGGCGGTGTTCAGCTTGACGGCGGTGCCGGGGTGGGCTTTCTGGTAGGCGGCGTTGATTTCCTGAAAGGCTTCTTTGAGGCTGGCGGCGGCGGAGACGGTGAGATCGTCGGCCAACGCGGGGGCGGCGGCCAGGGCGAGTGCGGCGATCAGGGTAGTGTTGCGGATGTTCATGTTTGGTTTTCCTTTGGTTGCGGATGACGGACGGATAAGGCAGCCTGAAAACAGGGGCGGCGTGTGTGGCGGTGCTACACACGCTGCACGGGTTTTCAGACGGCCTCTACTGCGTTGCAGGGTGGGGCTTGACCCACCGTTTCAGACGGATTCGGCCATGGTGGGTCAAGACCCACCCTGCATCGGTTTTCAGACGGCGGCGGGCAAGGGAAAACGGCCGTCTTGCGGGTTGCAGGACGGCCGTTTGGCGGGTTTTACGGTTTCAGGCTTCCTCACGGGCGCGATTTTGCGGTTTGCGGTCGGTGCTGGAAACCGTGTGTTCGGACTAATCCGAAAGAGGGGTTGCGCCGAATGCGATTTTCAGGATGCCTGTGCTTGCCGATCAGCGGGTGCCGTTGCGGCGGCGTACGAGCTGCCAGGGGCGGATGAGGTAGAACGCGCTGGCAAAGCCGCTCCATACGTGCACCATGCGGGTGAAGGGGAAGATAAAGAAGAAGGTCATGCCCATAAAGATGTGCAGTTTGAACAGGATGTTGGCATCTTCGATATAGCCTGCCGCGCCGCCGCGGAAGGTAACGATGTGCTGCGCCCACTGCATGAGTTTGACCATTTCGTGGCCGTCCAGATGCCCCATGCTGACGAAGATGGTGGAGAGGCCGAGCAGCAGGGTGAGCAGCAGCCAGATAAGGACGAGTTTGTCGCGCCAGGTGCTGTTGATGCTGATGCGGTCGACCTTGAAGCGGCGGTTGATCAGGATAATCAGACCGACCAGGGCAGTGAGGCCGAAGATGCCGCCCATGGTCATGGCGAAAACCTGTTTTGCGCCGTGGCTGACGCCGATGGCGTCCCAGAACCACAGGGGGGTGAGCAGGCCGAACAGGTGGCCGCCGAAGACGGCGAGTACGCCGACGTGGAACAGGACGCTACCGACGCGCAACTGCCCACGATAGAGCAGTTCGCTGGAATCGCTTTTCCATGTGTACTGCTCGCGGTCGAAGCGGAACAGGCTGCCGAGAAAGAATACGGCCAGGCAGATATAGGGGTAGATGCCGAAGAAAAACTGGTGGAATGTGTTGAGTTCGTTCATGATTTTTCCTTTTCAGGCTGCCTCAGGGGCGGCCGCCGGGGTAGAACTGTACGGTTTGGATGCCGGGTTTGAGCAGCGGTTCGATGCCCTGCGGGTCGGGGCCGAAGGTTTCCATGGCTTCGTCCATGTCGCGCACGGGCGGCTCGACGAGGGGCTGCGGCTCGACGGGGCTGAGCGACACGGCGGCTTGCAGCAGTGCGGCGTAGGGCGAGCCGTAGGCGGCGAGGTTTTTGCCGATGTGGTGGATGACGTGCACGGCGTCGCCCAAGAGTTTTTCCGCTTCTTCGGCAGGGATGTGGGCGAAAAATTCCAGCAGCGCGGGCAGGTAGTCGGGCAGTTCTTCGTCGCCGAGCTCGAAGCCGTGGCGGCGGTATTCTTCGAGCAGATCGACCATTGCGCTGCCCCGGTCGCGGTCTTCGCCGTACACGTGCTCGAAGATGTAGAGCGCGTGCTGGCGGGTGCGGTCGAACACCAGCACATAGTCTTCCTGCAACCGGCGCAGGCTTTGGCTGCGGAGGTGGTCGAGCAGTTGTTGCAGCTCTTGGCGTTTGGGGGCGAGTTCCGTCCATTGGTCTAAGGCCGTCTGAAATTCGGGCAGTGCGTCGAGCAGGTCTTGTTCGGGGTAGCACATCAGGGCGGAGAGCCATTTGTACACCATGGGGTTGGCGGCCATCAGCGTACTCCTTCTTCGCGGTTTTTCTGGAGGTCTTTGCGCCGGTCCACAAAGATAATCGGCGTGGCTTTGCGTTTGCCGAACAGGTTTTCCTGGGTGAGGCCGTCGCCGTTGTCGCCGGAGCAGCCGTTGCCGAAGCTGAATCCGCAGCTTGCTTTGTCTTCAAAGCTGTTTTCCACCATTTCTTTGTGCGAGGCGGGGATGACAAAGCGGTCTTCGTAGTTGGCGATGGCGAGAATCTGGTACATGTCTTCGACCATTTCGGGGGTGAGGCCGGTGCCGTCGAGCGTTTGTTCCAGCGTTTCGCCTTCGACTATCTGGCCGCGTTTGAAGCGGCGCATGGCGATCATGCGCTCCAAGGCTTCTTTGATGGGTTCGACTTTGCCTGCGGTCAAGAGGTTGGCCAGATAGCGCAGCGGGATACGCATTTCGTCCACGCTGGGGATGATGCCGTTTTCGCCGACAAAGCCGTTTTCGATGGCGGACTGGATGGGCGAGAGCGGCGGGATGTACCACACCATCGGCAGGGTGCGGTATTCGGGGTGCAGCGGGAAGGCGATTTTCCAGTCCATCGCCATTTTATAGACGGGCGAGCGTTTGGCTGCGTCTATCCAACTTTGGCTGATGCCTTGTTTGAGGGCTTCGCGTTCGATTTCGGGGTCGTGCGGGTTGAGGAAGATGCCGAGCTGGGCTTCGTACAGGTCTTGCGGGTTTTCAACGCTGGCGGCTTCTTCGATGCGGTCTGCGTCATACAGCAGCACGCCCAGATAGCGGATGCGGCCGACGCAGGTTTCGGAGCAGACGGTCGGTTCGCCCGCTTCGATGCGCGGGTAGCAGAAAATACATTTTTCGGCTTTACCGCTTACCCAGTTGTAGTAGATTTTTTTGTAGGGGCAGCCTGAAATGCACATGCGCCAGCCACGGCATTTGTCCTGGTCGATCAGGACGATGCCGTCGTCTTCGCGTTTGTAGATGCTGCCGGAGGGGCAGGAGGCGACGCAGGTGGGGTTGAGGCAGTGTTCGCACAGGCGCGGCAGGTACATCATGAAGGTCTGCTCGAACGCGCCCATCATTTCTTTCTGGATGCCTTCAAACAAGGTGTCTTTGGCGCGTTTTTCAAATTCGCCGGCCAAGTCGTCTTCCCAGTTGGGACCCCATTCGATTTTGTCCATTTTTTTGCCGGTGAGCACGGAAATCGGCCGCGCGGTGGGCGGGGTTTTCATTTTGGGGGCGTTTTGCAGATGCTCGTAGTCGTAGGTAAACGGCTCGTAGTAGTCGTCGATTTGCGGCAGGTTGGGGTTGGAGAAGATGTTGGACAGGATTTTCAGACGGCCGCCCTGCTTGGGCACGAGTTTGCCGTTGGGTTTGCGCACCCAGCCGCCGTTCCATTTTTCCTGGTCTTCCCAGTTTTTCGGGAAGCCGATGCCGGGCTTGGTTTCAACGTTGTTGAACCAGGCGTATTCCACACCGTCGCGGCTTGTCCAAACGTTTTTGCAGGTAACGGAGCAGGTGTGGCAGCCGATACATTTGTCGAGGTTGAGTACCATGCCGACTTGCGCTCTGATTTTCATATGGGTGTTCCTTGTGGTTTTGTGTTCTGTGTTTTCAGGCTGCCTTTAAGGCCGTCTGAAAAGGTTTGGTGTGTTACTGCGGCGCGGCTTCAAAGCCTGCGCGGGGGCTGATAACGGAAACGAGGATGCAGTCCTCTTTGGCATCCGGCCGGTTGCGCGCGCCGTGTATCTGGTGCAGGCCGACGATGACGCTTTCGCCCGCGCGGATGGTGCGGCCGCTGTTTTCGTCGTCGAGCAGCTCGGCTTCGCCTTGCAGCACGATCCAGATGTCCACGCCGTGCGGATGGCGGTGGGCGGGCAGGCTGGTACCGGGCGGTATCTGCCACAGCACCATGTTGTCGTGGCTGTCGCGGTGCAGCACGGTGCGCACGGATTCGGTGCCGCCGTCTTTGAGGTAGTCGGCAAAACGGATGATTTGCGGGGTCTGCATGGTGGTTTCCTTTGCGGTTTGTGTTTTTCAGACGGCCTTTCAGGCTGCTTGGTACAGGCCGTCTGAAAGGCAGCCTGAAAAGTCCGTCCGAACGGCTAGATGCTGTGCAGCTCGACTTTTTCGCCTTCGGCGGCCGGTTCGTCCATCCAGTCGATGTCGCGCATTTTGCGCACGATCACCCACTCGTCGCGGTTGGAGCCGACGGTGCCGTAATAGTTGAAGCTGTACGCAAGCTGGGCGTAGCCGCCGATCATGTGCGTGGGGTTCAGTACGGCTTTGGTTACCGAATTGTGGATGCCGCCGCGTTTTTTGGTGGTTTCCGCTGCGGGGGTGTGCACCAGTTTTTCCTGCGCGTGGTACATCAGGATCATGGTTTCGGGAATGCGCTGGCTGACAATCACGCGGCAGGCAATCGCACCGTTGGTGTTGAATACTTCCACCCAGTCGTTATCGACCAGTCCGGCTTTTTTCGCGTCGGTTTCCGACACCCACACGTGCGGGCCGCCGCGCGAAAGCGTGAGCATGCGCAGGTTTTCCGAATAGGTACTGTGGATGCCCCATTTCTGGTGCGGGGTGAGGAAGTTGAGCGTGATTTCGGGGTTGCCGTTGGGGCGCATGCCGAGCAGTTTTTTGGTGGTTTTGGTGTCCACGGCGGGGCGGTACACGCAGAAGCCCGCGCCGAAGTCGCGCATCCATTTGTGGTCTTGGTAAAACTGCTGGCGGCCGGTCAGGGTGCGCCACGGAATCAGCTCGTGCACGTTGGTGTAACCGGCGGTGTAGCACACGGTTTCGCTTTCCACGCCCGACCAGATCGGCGAGGTTACGATTTTGCGCGGCTGGGCGACGATGTCGCGGAAGGCGATATGGGTGTGTTCGCTGGCGTTAATCAGATGGGTATGGTCGCGGCCAGTGATGTTGCCCAGCGCCTGCCATGCTTTTTTGGAAACGTGGCCGTTGGTTTCGGGGGCGAGGGTCAGAATCATCTCGGCCGCATCGATGGCGGTTTCGAGCTTGGGCTGGCCTTTGCCCGCGCCTTCGCTGCGCACGCCGTTGAGTTTGCGCAGGTATTCGACTTCGTGCTTGGTGTCCCAGGCCATGCCTTTGCCGTTGTTGTTGACTTTTTCCAGCAGGGGGCCGATGGAGGTGTATTTTTCATACACGGCGCCGTAGTCGCGCTCGATAACGGTCATCGCGGGCATGGTTTTGCCGGGAATAGGCTCGCATTCGCCCAGTTTCCAGTCTTTCGGGTCGAAGGGCTGGCCGAGTTCCTGCGGGCTGTCGTGCATCAGCGGGGTGAGCACGATGTCTTTGCGCACGCCCAGATAGTCTTTGGCCAGCTCGCTGAATTTTTTAGCCAGACCTTTGTAGATTTCCCAGTCGGAACGGCTCTGCCACAGGGGTTGCACGGCTTCGGTAAAGGGGTGGATGAAGGGGTGCATGTCCGAGGTGTTGAGGTCGTTTTTCTCGTACCAAGTGGCGGTGGGGAAAATCACGTCGGCATAGAGGCAGGTGGTGTTCATGCGGAAGTCTAAGAGCGTGAACAGGTCGAGTTTGCCTTCTACGCCGGGGCGTTGCTTCACTTCGGCGGGTTTGAGGCAGTCGGCTTCGTCGCTCATCAGGCCGTTTTGCGTGCCGAGCAGGTATTTGAGGAAGTATTCGTGGCCTTTGCCGGACGAACCCAAAATGTTGGAACGCCAGATAAACATGTTGCGCGGCCAGTTTTTCGGGTTTTCCGGGTCGTCGCACGACATGTTCAGGCTGCCTTCTTTGAGGGATTTCACCACATAGTCGGCAGGTGCCATGCCGGCGGCTTCGGCCGCGTCGGCAACGTCCAGCGGGTTGGTTTCCAACTGCGGGGCGGAGGGTGTCCAGCCCATGCGTTCGGCTTTGGCGTTGTAGTCGATCATGGTCAGGCGGCGCATGTCGTCTGAAGCGTCGGGCGACAGGAGTTCGTCGGCAGACACGGTTTCGTGGCGGTATTGGCCGGTGTGGTTGTAGAAGAAGGAAGTGCCGGCCATCTGGCGGGCGGGGCGGTGCCAGTCGAGGCCGAAAGTGAGCGGTGTCCAGCCGGACTGCGGACGCAGTTTTTCCTGGCCGACGTAGTGGCACCAGCCGCCGCCGGATTTGCCGACAGTGCCGCACATCATCAGCATGTTGATGATGCCCCGGTAGTTCATGTCGAGGTAGTACCAGTGGTTGATGCCCGCGCCGACGATGACCATGCTGCGGCCTTTGGTGTCGTGCGCGTTCTGGCCGAACTCGCGGGCCACCTGAATCACACGCTCGGCAGGCACGCCGGTGTGTTTTTCCTGCCATTTCGGGGTGTAGGGCTTGTCGTCGAAATAGTCGCGGGCGGCGGCTTCGTCGTCCAGGCCGTTGTTCACGCCGTATTGCGCCACCAAGAGGTCGAACACGGTGGCCACCGGTGCAATGCTGCCGTCGGCCAATCTCACGTGTTTGACCGGCACTTTGCGGTACACCTTGTCTTCGTCGTATTCGCCGCCGAAGTAGTCGAAACCCACGCGCACGATGTCGTCTGAACGCTCTTTCAGGCTCAGCGCGGCGTGCACGTTGTCGCGCCCCTGCGCTTTGGTTTCGAGATTCCATTTTTTGCTGCCGTCCCAGCGGAAGCCGATGCAGCCGTTGGGCACGGCCAGCGTGTCGGACGTTTCGTCCCACACCAGCACTTTCCAATCGGGGTTTTTCTCTTCGCCGAAATTGTTGTCAAGCTGCGAAGCGCGCAGGGTGTATTCGGGTTTGTAGTGCTCGCCGTCGCGTTGCAGGCGCACCAGCACCGGCATGTCAGTGAGGCGGCGGCAGTAGTCTTGGAAATAGTCCGAAGGCTTGTTGATGTGGAACTCCTGCAAAATCACATGCCCCATCGCCATCGAAAGCGCGGCATCCGTGCCCTGGCGCGGTGCCAGCCAGATGTCGCTGAACTTCGCCATTTCGCCGAAGTCGGACGACACCGCCACGGTTTTCGTGCCTTTGTAGCGCACTTCGGTATAAAAGTGCGCGTCGGGCGTGCGCGTCATCGGCAGGTTCGAGCCCCATACCAAGAGATAGTTGGAGTTGTACCAGTCGGCCGACTCGGCCACGTCGGTCTGCTCGCCCCAAGTCTGCGGGCTGGCGGGCGGCAGGTCGCAGTACCAGTCGTAAAACGACAGCGGCACGCCGCCGATCAGGCCGAGATAGCGTGCGCCCGAGGCATAGCTGATCATCGACATCGCCGGAATCGGCGAGAAGCCGATAATGCGGTCGGGACCGTATTTTTTGATGGTGTAGCAGTTGGCCGCCGCCACCATTTCATAGGCTTCGTCCCAGTTGGAGCGCACAAAGCCGCCCAAACCGCGCTGCGATTTGTAGGACTTGGAACGCTCGGGGTCTTCCACAATCCACGTCCACGCCTCGATCGGGTCTTTGGTTTTGCGCGCCTCGCGCCACAGTTCGGCCAGCGCGCCGCGCATCATCGGATATTTGATGCGCTGCGCCGAATACACATACCAGCTGTAAGACGCGCCGCGCGGACAGCCCCGGGGCTCGTGGTTGGGCAGGTCGGGGCGGGTGCGCGGATAGTCGGTCTGCTGGGTTTCCCAGGTGATGATACCGTTTTTGACGTAAATCTTCCACGAACACGAACCGGTACAGTTCACGCCGTGGGTGGAGCGGGCGATGCGGTCGTGCGCCCAGCGGCTGCGGTAGGCGTTCTCCCACGTGCGGTCTTCCTCAATCAAAATGCCGTGGCCGTCGGAAAAAGGCTCGCGCTTGCGCTTGAAAAAGGTCAGGCGGTCTAAGAAAAGGCTCATTGGTGTATTCCTGTTGGTTATGCGGATTCGGTTTTGTCTGCCGCGCTTTCAGGCAGCCTGAAAACGCGGTATCCGTTATGGCGCGCAATGGTAAGGGAAAGAGAAAACAAAGAAAATGCGCCGAAAGAGGCGGCGGGGTAGGGCGGAAGTAGGGCAGAGGGGGTAGGGCGGGATAGTTCTTTGGGAGTAGGTGCAAGGGATGATTGAGGCCGTCTGAAAAGTTTTGACTGCGCCTAAGCCGCGCTTTCAGAAACGTCATCCCCGCGTAGGCAGGGACGGCCTCTTTGTGCCGTGTCGAAGTATCGCCATTTTGTTTTGCCAAGCTCTGAAACCGCGTGCGTGCCTTGCGGCACATCCTGCATCAGCGGCAGAGGCCGTCTGAAAACGTGGAAAACGGTTTTTCAGACGGCCTCTCTGTTTCCGGCACGCGGCTTCGGGGGTGCGGGATGCCCGGATTTCGTGATGCGGCGGAGAATGCGTGCGCCGCCTTGGGGCGGCACACCCTACGGACTGCGCGGGTATAAAGAGGCCGTCTGAAAAACGTTTTTCAGACGGCCTCTCCATCCTTCTTAACTTAGATTAGAGGTCAGAACGAATACTTCATACTCATATAGTAGCTTCTGCGCCGTTCGTTGTAGGTGCGGGCGGTGCCGGCGGTGCGCAGGATGGTTTTGTCAAACAGGTTGTTCACGCCGGCGCGGACGTTGATGCGGTCTTTGTAGTTGTAGCCGACGTTGAAGCCGAATACGCCGTAGCTGCCCAGCTCGTATTTGCTGACGACGCTTTGGCCGTTGGTGTAGATCACGTCCATAAAGCGCACGGGGTTGCTGCGGGTTTGCTGGCGGCCGTAGTAGGTATAGACGGCGTTGAAGTCCCAGGCGGGGGTAATCTGCCAGTTTACCGTGCTGTTGATCGTGTATTTGGGCACGATGGAAACCGGGTTGCCGTGGCGTTTTTCTTTGTTGCGGCTCATGTAGGTGAAGTTGGTCGACCAGGTGAGCTTGTCGCGGATAAGCGGCAGGGTAACGTTGCCTTCCAAGCCTGCCAGTACCGCGCTGCCGCCGTTGCCCCAGCGGTAAACGGTGGTGGTGGTGTAGTTGCGGTAAACGGGGGTACCGCTGGGAGTGTTGTCGGAGCGGATTTCGCGGTCGTAGCCGTTTGCCGGTCCGTTGACGGTGCCGACGTAGTCGCCTTCGTCAACAATGCGGTTTTTGTAGTTGTTGTGGAAGAAGGCCAGTGAGGCGAGATAGCCGTCTTTTTTGAACTCGAAGCCGATTTCTTTGTTCAGGCTGGTTTCGGGTTTGATGTTGCTGTTGCCCAAGAAGTAGCAGGCGCGCGCCCAGTCGTAGCCGCCGGGATTGGCGTTTTTGTAGGGGTTGGCGGCTGTGCCGCTGCCGCTTGTATTGGTTTGGGCGTTGGGGTTGTTCCAGTGGTTGTGGCTGTCGATGGGGCAGCCGTTGCTGGCGTTGATCAGCAGGTAGTTTTCCTGTGTTTGGTACAGGTTGGGCGCTTTGAAGGCGCGGGCGATGCCGCCTTTGATTTTCCAGTTGCCGTTTACCGCGTGCGAGAAGTTGAACGAGGGCGAGAACACTGAGCCGAAGGCGGTGTTGTAGTCCCAGCGCAGGCCGGGGATGAGGTAGGTTTTGCCCTCGTTGAGCGAGATGTTGTCTTCGGCATAAAGGGCGTAGTTGTTCTGCGAGGCTTTGCCGCTGCGGCCGTTGGCGGCCAGCCACGGGATTTGGCCGTAGGCGCGGGCGGTGGCGGTCATGGAGAGGGAGTCGTCGAGCACAGAGCGGTTGGCTTCCGCGCCGACGGTTACGGTGTGGCGGCCGAAGGGCAGGTCGGCTTTGGTGCCGAAGCGGTAGTTTTTCAGCACGCTGTCGGCAAAGCCGGTGGTGCTGTTGTACGCGCCTTCGGTGCTGCCGAGCAGGCCTTCGGGCAGGTGGCTGTTGACGGTTTTGTCGAAGCTGACATAGCTTTCGGTTTCACCCCAGTCCCAGATGCCGTTATGGGTGAGGGTGTAGCTTTGGCGGTAGATTTTGGCGGTTTCGCTGCCCAAAAGCTGGGGGGCGACGCGCTGGACGGCGGCAATGAGTACATTGCTGTTTTGGGTGTCGCCGTTGTAGATGTTGCCCTGACGGCTGTATGCGGCGTCGAAGGCCAGACGCCAGACGCTGTTCAGGGGTGATGTTCCAAGTGAGGCGGCCGGCGATGTCGCGGTTGCGCACGCCTTCGCGGCCGGCGGAGAGGGCGGTGCGCGAAGATTTGACGCTGTCGTTGATGTCGAACGCATCGGGGTTGGTTTTGTTCAGGCTGCCGTAGATGCGGAAGCCCAGTTTGTCCTGCACGATGGGGCCGCTCAGCAGGAAGTTGGCGCGGCGGGTGTTGCCCTGCTGTGTGCCGCTTGCGGGCTGGTCGTAAAACAGGCCGACGCTGCCGCGAAACTCGTTGCTGACGCCTTTGGTGCGGATGTTGACCACGCCGCCCATCGCGCCGGAGCCGTAGCGGGCGGCGGCCGGGCCGCACAGCACTTCGATTTTTTCAATCATTTCCGGCGGCACCCAGTTGGAGTCGCCGCGCGAGTTGCGCACGCCGCTGCGGCCGTAGCGTTCGGAATTGCGGGAGTTGACGGGTTTGCCGTCGATGAGGATCAGTGTGTTGTCCGGCCCCATCGAACGGATGTCGATCTGGCGTTTGTTGCCGCGCTCGCCGCCGGGGGAGTTGGTGCTGAGGTTGACGCCCGGCATTTTGCTGACGATTTCGGAGATGTCGTTGGTAACGGGCATCTTCTGCAAGTCCTGCGCGGTAATCACCGATACGCCGAGCTGCTGTTTGGCCTGACGTTCGGCGGTAACGTGGACGGTTTGCAGCTCGCTGCCGTTTTCGGCGGCGTCGGCTTCGGTGTCGGCAAAGGCCGTGCCGCAGAGCGCGAGTGCGGCGAGGATATTGAGTTGGATCAGACTGGGTTTCATGGTGTTTTCCGATTTGGGGTTGGTTGGTTTATGGGCGGTTTGTTAAGGCGTTTTTCTATTTTCTTTTGACGGTTAGACCGGCTTGCCATCCGCCTGTTTACAAAAGCGGCGGCATTGTAAAACTCCGTCAACGGAAAAATACTGCACCGACGGACTAATCCTTCCGGCCAATCACGGCGGCCTGCCTTTTGTGGTGGAATCCGCCGCCGTCTGGCAGCCTGAAAACCCGAAAGGCCGTCTGAAAAACCAAATTTCGTCATTCCCGCGCAGGCGGGAATCTTCGGGTGCCGTAACGCAATGCCGGTTTTCTGCGCAGACTTTGCCCAAGCCGCAACCGCCCCCACCCCAGCCCCCCGCAGGCGGGATAGCGGGATAGGGAGCAAAGCAGTCTGAAAGCGCAGCTTCAACGAAGTTAAAACCGAAAAGGCCGTCTGAAAAACCTTTCAGACTGCCCAACCATGCCGCGTAGGGTGTGTGGCTCTGCCACGCACGCGGATACCACGCCCGAACCGCACCACCCGCGCCCGCTCGAACACCGGCAACCGCGTGCGTGCCTGCGGCACACACACTACAAAAACCCGAAGAGGCCGTCTGAAAGCACAGCTTCGGCGCAGCCAAACCCGTAAAGGCAGCCTGAAATACAACAACCGCCGTCCGAGAACCCGACAAAACCCAACAAAAAAACAGCCTGAAACCGCTGTTGCTGTTTCAGGCTGCCTCCGTTTATCCGCCCAAACACTATGTCCGCACGCCGCATCCCCTATCCCGTCCTGATTGCCCTCACGCTGGCTGCCCTCTTGGCCGCCGCCGCCTTTTCCCTTTCCTGGGGACGCTACCCCATCCCGCTGAACGCCGTCTGGCAGACCCTTGCCGGACAAAACCCCGACGAAACCTACGCCAACATCATCTTCAACCTGCGCCTGCCGCGCATTGCCGCCGCCGTGCTGGTGGGCGCGGCCTTGTCGCTGGCCGGTGCGGTGTACCAGGGTATTTTCCGCAACCCGCTGGTGTCGCCCGACCTCTTGGGCGTATCGTCCGGCGCGTGTGTCGGCGCGGCGGCGGCGGTGCTGGCGGGCGGCGGCATCCTGATGATGCAGGGCGCGGCCTTTGCGGGCGGGCTTTCGGCCGTCGCCCTCACCCTTGCCCTGCCGCGCCTGATCGGGCGCGATTCGGCGGTGGTGCTTGTGCTGGCAGGCATTGTCGTATCCGGCTTTATGTCGGCCACACTCGGCCTGATCAAATACCTGGCCGACCCCGAAACCGAGCTGGCCGAAATCGTCTATTGGCAGATGGGCAGCCTGGCGCGGGCGCAGACCGAACAGCTCATCTGGCTCGCCCCGCTGATGCTGCTGCCCGCCGCCGTGCTGCTGCTGATGCGCTGGCGCGTCAACGTGCTGTCTTTGGGCGAGCGCGAAGCCCGCCTCGCCGGTGCGGACACCCGCAAAGAGCGCACGCTGATGATCGTCTGCGCCACCCTGCTGACCGCCTCCGCCGTCTGCCTGAGCGGCACCATCGGCTGGCTCGGGCTGGTTGTGCCGCATCTGGCGCGGATGACGGCGGGCGACAACAACGTCCGCAGCCTGCCGCTCGCCCTCTTGTTCGGCGCACTGTTCCTGCTCGGCGCGGACACCCTCTCGCGCAACCTCTACGAACAGGAAATCCCGCTGGGCATCCTCACCGGCTTTATCGGCGCCCCGTTTTTCGCTTGGGTGCTGGTGTGGCAGAAACCGGCGGATTAGGCAGCCTGAAAACACCAAAGACCGTCTGAAAACCCGATGTAGGGTGTGTGGCTCTGCCACGCACGCGGATACCATGCTCGAACCGCACCGCCCGCCTGTGCCCGAATCAGCAAACCGCGTGCGTGTCTTGCGGCACACACCATAAAAGGCTCGTAAAGGCCGTCTGAAAACCGATGTAGGGTGGGTCTCGACCCACCATTTCAGACGGCATTTGCGGCCGTTTTAAAAACACGGTGGGTCAAGACTCACCCTACATGGCTGTCTCTGCCCCCAAAAACAGCCCGAACCCCCGACAAAAAAATGCTCCAAATCCAAAACCTCCACTACGCCTACCACAGCCGACCCGTGCTGCACGGCATCAGCCTCGAACTGCCCGCAGGCACCCTGCTGTCCCTGCTCGGGCGCAACGGCGCGGGCAAATCCACCCTGCTCAACTGCATTGCCGGACTGTTCAAACCCCAGCAAGGCCGCGTGCTGCTCGACGGACGCGACACCGCCGCACTCAACCCGCGCGAACTCGCCCGCAGCGTCGCCTACGTTTCCCAAAACGCCCCGCACACCTACCGCTACACCATCCTCGAATACGTCCTGCTCGGCCGCGCCGCCCGCCTGCCCCTGTACGCCCGACCCGCCGAAGCCGACTACGCCGTCGCCCGCGCCGCCCTCGAACGCCTCGGCATCGAGCGCCTTGCCGATAAAATCTATATGGAAACCAGCGGCGGCGAAAAACAGCTCGCCTCCATCGCCCGCGCCCTCGTACAGGAACCCCGCGTCATCCTGTTCGACGAACCCACCTCCGCCCTCGACTACGGCAACGCCGCCGCCATCCTCAGCCTGATGGCCGACCTTGCCGAAGACGGCTACACCGTGGTCAACACCACCCACAACCCCGAACCCCCCCTGCTGCTGCACGGCCGCCACCCCCAAAGCCAAACCGCCCTGCTGCTGGCCGACGGCAGCGTCCGCGCAGGCGGCACCGCCGAAGTCCTCACCGAAACCGCCCTGCAAGAGCTGTACCAAACCGACCTGCGCCTGCTCGCCGTCCCCGGCTGGCCGCGCCAAGTCTGCGCCCACGCCCCGCTGCCGCAACGGGCGCAGACGTAAGGCAGCCTGAAAACCGCAAAGGCCGTCTGAAAAAAACACAAACGCCGACTGCCCAACTCCCTCCCCTGCGCCCTACGCGGGGGAGGGTCGGGGAGGGGTGGCGGTTCGCCGAACCGCTTGGCTGCCGCGCCGCAAATATTATCCGAGCCGCAACCGCCCCAGCCCTCCCCAGCAAGTGGGAGAGGGAGCAAGGCAGCCGGAAACCTAACGTAGGGTGTGTGGCTCCGCCACGCACGCGGATACAATGTCCGAACCGCCGCCCGTGCCCGAACACCGGCAAACCGCGTGCGTGCCTTGCGGCACACACCCTACACAAACCCGAAAGGCCGTCTGAAAACCGAAAAAGCAGCCTGAAACGGTTTTCAAGCTGCCTTCGGAGGGCACGGCGGCTATTCCAGCGTAATGCCGTCTTCCTGCATTTTCGCCAGCAGCGCGGCGAGTTTTTTCTGCGGGTCAAGCAGCGGGTCAAGGATATGCGCCGCCATATTGTCGGCAGACTGCCGGATTGCCGCTTCGTTTGCGCCGACTGCGCCGTGGAAAATAAACGGCGGCAGGAATTTGGTTTGGATGAGATTAGCGGTTTGTTGCAGCGGCTTCAAAAATTCGCTCATGGAATAGCTGTTGTAGCCGCCTGCCTGGTAAGAATCCGCCGGCCCGCCTGTGGAAATGGACGACACCCATTCTTTGCCCGCCAACGCTTTTCCTGTCGGGCCGTATGCCCAGTTGTAGGTGAGCACGTCGTCAAACCATTGTTTCATCAAGGGCGGCACGGAATACCAGAAAAACGGGTGCTGAAACACCAAGCGGTCGTGCGCCAACAGTGCGGTCTGTTCGGCGGCAACATCGATTTTGCCGTCCGGATACAGGCTGTACACGCGGCGCACGGTTACATCGGGCAGCCCTTCCAGCCGCTGCGCCCACAGGCGGTTTACGGTGGATTGTTCCAATTTGGGATGGAAAACATTGATCAGCGTTTTCATTGCAGAGTCTTTTCTTCTGCGTTGGAGAGGCTTTGCATTATAGTCCCAAACCTAAAGGCCGTCTGAAAGCACAACTTCGGCGCAGCCAAAACCGAAAAAGCAGCCTGAAAACCCATCCACCAACCCAGCAAAGGAAACCCGAAATGTTCCGACAACCCGTCAAAACCCTTGCCGCAGCCCTGCTCGGCGCAGCTCTTGCCCTCACCCCCGCCCACGCCCGCAGCGTGCGCGACATCAAAGGCAACACCGTCGAAATCCCCAACCAGGTCAATCGCATCGCCGATTTATGGCCGGCCAACAACCAAGTCGTCCTGCTGCTGGGCGGCGCGGACAAACTCGTCGGCACCGTCGAAGCCATCCAGCAACGCCCGTGGTACGCCAAAGTCTATCCGCACATCAAAAAAGTGCCCGCGCTCTCCAACGGCACCACCGTGCAAAGCGAAGCCCTGCTTGCCGCCCGCCCCGATGTCGTCCTGCTTTCCCAGCCCGCCATGCAGCAGCAGGTACAGCGCGCCGGCCTCAAAACCGTGCTGGTCAACTTCCAAAACTACGACGGCCTGAAAAAAACCGTCAGCATCACCGCCGACGTGATCGGCGGCAACGCCCCGCAAATCGCCAAACAGTACAATGCCGAGCTGGACGCCAACATCCGCTTCGTCTCCGAGCGCACCAAAAACATCCCTGACGCGCAAAAACCGTTGGTGCTGCACATTTCCGACGGCAGCAACCTGCGCAAAATCGACGGCGGCCGCTCCATCGTCGGCGACTGGATACGCATCGCCGGCGGCCGCACCGCCCTGCCGGACACCGCCAACCTGGCCGAAGTGCCGATGGAGGAAATCGTCAAAGCCAACCCCGACATCATCATCATCGGCGGCCGCAACGCCGCGCAGGCCATCGCCAAAATCCGAAAAGACCCCGCCTGGCAAAGCATCAAAGCCGTCAAAAACAACCGCCTGCACGCCAACCCCGGCGGCACCTTCGGCTGGGACAGATACAGCGCGGAAGGCGCACTGCAAGTGCTGTGGGCAGGCAAACTGCTCCACCCCGACCGCTTCCGCGACGTGGACATCGCCGCCAAAACGCAGGCGTTTTATAAAAAATACTACCGCTACGATTTGAGCAAAGGAGACGCGCAAAGGATTGTGGACGGGCTGGATCCGCAGTAGGCGAACCGCAGCCGTACAGAAAGAGGCCGTCTGAAATGGTGTTTTCAGACGGCCTCTGCCGCATTGCAGGGTGGGTCTTGCCCCACCGTTTCAGAGACAGATTCGGCAATGGTGGGTCGAGATCCACCCTACATCGGGTTTTCAGAAACGCCATCCCCGCGTTTATGCTCCGCAGGAGTACTGGCGGGGACGGACTTTCGGGTTTTGCCGCTGCAACAAATCTGCGCGTTTCCAAGAAACCAAACCGAAACCGCGTGCGTGGCTGCGCCACACACCCTACCTCAACGGCAGAGGCCGTCTGAAAAAGCAAAATCCGCTTTTCAGACGGCCTCTATTTCTGCTTCCAACAAATCCGCGTTTTCCCGACAACCGAAACCGCGTGCGTGGCTTGCGCCACACACCCTACCTCAATGGCAGAGGCCGTCTGAAAAAACAAAATCTGCTTTTCAGACGGCCTCTATTTCTGCTTCCAACAAATCCGCGTTTTCCCGACAACCGAAACCGCGTGCGTGGCTGCGCCACACACCCTGCCTGAACGACAAAGGCCGTCTGAAAAAGCAAAATCCGCTTTTCAGACGGTCTTTTGTCTGTTTTGCCGGTTTACATTTCGCCGTAGTTCGGGCCGCCGCCGCCTTCGGGGCAGATCCAGGTGATGTTTTGGGTGGGGTCTTTGATGTCGCAGGTTTTGCAGTGGATGCAGTTGGCGGCGTTGATTTGCAGGCGGGGCGTGCCGTTTTCGTGGTGGATTTCGTACACGCCGGCGGGGCAGTAGCGGGTTTCGGGGCTGGCGTATTCTGTGTAGTTGACGGCTATCATGGCCTGCGGGTCGCGCAGCAGGAGGTGGGAGGGCTGGTTTTCTTCGTGGCTGACGTTGGCGAGGAAGACGCTGTCGCTGCGGTTGAAGGTGAGGACGCCGTCGGGTTTGGGGTAGGCGATGGGGCGGCAGGCGGCGGCTTTTTGCAGGCTGTCGTGGTCGGTGCCGTGGTGTTTGAGCGTCCAGGGGGTGCGGCCTTTGAACAGGTATTGTTCGAGGGCGGTGTAGGCGAAGGCCGGCCACATGCCCCATTTGAAGGCCGGGCGGATGTTGCGGGCGGCGTGAAGTTCGCGGTAGAGCCAGCTTTGCTCGAACAGGTTTTGGTAGGCAGCGGCTTCTTTGCCGCTTTGGGCGGTTTCGCCGTCGTCGTCCAGCACGGGGAAGACGGCTTCGGCGGCGAGCATGGCGGATTTGATGGCGCAGTGGATGCCTTTGATGCGGGGGACGTTGAGAAAGCCTGCAGCGTCGCCGATGAGTGCCGCGCCGGGGACGGTGAGGCGGGGCAGGCTTTGCAGGCCGCCTTCGCTGAGCGCGCGCGCGCCGTAGGCGATGCGGCGGCCGCCCGCGAAGGTGGGGGCGATGGCGGGGTGGGTTTTGAAGCGTTGGAATTCTTCAAAGGGGGAGAGGTAGGGGTTTTGGTAGTCGAGGCCGACGACGAAGCCGACGGCGACTTTGTTGCCGTCGAGGTGGTAGAGGAAGGAGCCGCCGTAGGTTTTGCGATCGAGCGGCCAGCCGGTGCTGTGGAGGACGAGGCCGGGGCGGGCGTGTTCGGCCTGGATTTCCCAGATTTCTTTGATGCCGAGGCCGTAGGTGGGCGGCTGGCTGTTTTTATCGAGGCCGAAGCGGCGGATGAGTTGTTTGGCAAGCGAGCCCCGGCAGCCTTCGGCAAGCAGGGTTTGTTGGGCGCAGAGTTCCATGCCGCTCTGGAAGTTGCCGGTGGGCTGCCCGTCTTTGCCGACGCCCATGTCGCCGGTGGCGATGCCTTTGACCGAGCCGTCGGGGTGGTAGAGGATTTCGGAGGCGGCGAAGCCGGGGTAGATTTCGACGCCGAGCGCTTCGGCCTGTTCGGCCAGCCAGCGGGTGAGCAGGCCGAGGCTGATGATGTAGTTGCCTTCGTTGCGGAAGCTGGGGGCGGTGGGGAGGGTGAAGGCGTGTTTTTCGGTGAGGAAGAGGACGCGGTCTTCGCTGACGCTGCGGGTGAGGGGCGCGCCGGTTTCGCGCCAGTCGGGCAGAAGTTCGGTGAGGGCTTTGGGGTCGATGACCGCGCCGGAGAGGATGTTCGCGCCCACTTCCGAGCCTTTTTCGACGATGCAGACGCCGATGTCGCGGCCGTTTTCCTGTGCGAGCTGTTTGAGGCGGATGGCGGCGGCGAGGCCGGCGGGGCCGGCGCCGACGATGAGCACGTCGTAGTACATGCTTTCGCGTTCGATGGTGGTGGTGTCCATGTTTTTGTTTTTTATGTGGTTTGCTGTGGCGTGAGGCCGTCTGAAAACGGGTTTGCGCTTTCAGACGGCCTGTGTGTTTATTTTTTGATGCCCTCGAACAGGCGGGCGATGATGCCGTCGGCCTGCGCCTGCAAATCGGGGGCGGTGCGGTAGGTTTTTTCGTCGTTGACCGAGTATTTCACTGCGCCGACGGCGTATTCGGGCGTGCGCAGGATGAGGGAGGCTTTGCGCACGGTGGCATCGTTGCCGCCGGATTTGAAGCGCAGGTTGTAGGGGCATTCGGGCTGATAGAGTTTTTTGTCGTAGCCGGCGACGGTTTCGCTGGCGATGCCGCGTTTTTGCAGCGCGGCGGCGAAGTGGCGGTCGAGGCCGACGGGGCGCGCGCTGTCGTTGCGGATGATGCAGACTTTGCGGATGTTGGGCAGGTCGTCTTTTTTGGCGTATTTGACGGCGGAGGACGACTGGCAGGCGGCCAGCGCGGCGGCGGCCAGGAGGAGGGCGGCGGTTTGTTTGGCGTTCATGGTGTTTTCCTGTGTTTTTTTTTGGGGGGTAAAAATTTCAGACGGCCTGTCCCGCTGAGGCCGTCTGAAAAGTGAAAGCGTATGGCAAAACAGACCTTAGCGCGTGTTTTTCATCAGACGCTGTTTCTCGCGTTTCCAGTCGGCTTCTTTCAGGCTTTGGCGTTTGTCGTGCTGTTTTTTGCCCTTGGCCAGGCCGATGTCCATTTTGATGTAGCCGCGTTTGTAGTGCAGGTTGAGCGGCACGAGGGTGTAGCCGCTGCGCTCGACCTTGCCGATGAGCTTGTTGATTTCGCCCTGTTTGAGCAGCAGCTTGCGCGCTCGCACGGGGTCGGGGCGCACGTGGGTGGAGGCAGTGGGCAGGGCGGTGATGTGGCTGCCGACGAGGTAGAAGGCGTCTTTTTTCCAGTGGATGTAGCTTTCTTTGAGCTGGACGCGGCCGGCGCGCACGGCTTTCACTTCCCAGCCGTCGAGTACCAGCCCCGCTTCGATTTCGTCTTCGATAAAGTAGTCGTGATAGGCTTTTCTGTTGTTGGCGATGCTCATTGGGCGACCCTTGTTTTTGGCAGGGCGGCATTGTAGCAGAAAGCGTTTTGCGCCGCGCCCCGTCAACGTTGCCGCTATAATCGCGCTTTTTTGTGGAGACGGATGATGCGCGCGCAGGGCAAATGGATTACGGCCGCCGTGTTGCTGTTGGCGTTTGCCGCCGTGAAGCTGGCGGCTCTGCATTGGTGGACGCAGCGGCAGCCCGCCGCCGTGGAGGTTGCGGCCTGCGACATCGCGGCGGGCTGCACGCTGCCCGGCGGCGCGGTGCTGCGTTTTGCCCCCGCCGCCGCCTTGCAAAAGCCGTTTGACATTGTGCTCGACGGGGCGGATGGCGCGCGCGAAGTGTCGGTGAGCTTTTCCATGCGCGATATGGACATGGGTTTCAACCGCTACGATTTGCGGCGCGATGCGGCGGGCAGATGGTCGGCCGCCGGCGTGCGCCTGCCGCTGTGCACCGAAGCGCGGCACGATTTCTCGGCCGACGTGGCGGTAGACGGCAGGGTGTACAGCGTGCCGTTTTCGGCTTACTGACTGTTGCGGATACGGCAGAAGGCCGTCTGAAAAAAGCTTTTCTGTTTTTCAGACGGCCTTATAGAGCCTGTTAACAATCGGCCTTGCGGCTGCGTTTGCTATGGAATTACTTTTTAAATTCGGAAAGTCATGATGCAAAAATCAATATTGCCGGCTGTTTTGCTTGTTAGCGCCTGTATCCCCATACGTGTCGTCTCCAAATACAGCCCTGATGTTTATAATAATTACACGGTAATACAGGGCATTCAGAAATACGGCAGCATGGGACACACCGACATAGTCAAAAGAAAGAAAGACGTTTTAGATTGCGGAGTAAGAAAATTAAACAACGGAACATTAGATGTAAATGTTCGATATCCCGATATGTCTGACGAGCAGGTGGATATATGAAGAAACGCTATATACAAGTGCCTCAAACAGAAAGGGTATGCAATCATCAGCCCGTCGAATTGCACTGACAAAGGCAAATCCTTAGGCATTTGTAATTGACGCATCATCACTGCGGGCAAGCGCAGCGCGGGTTATACGTAGGGTGTGCCGCCCCGCGTCGCACACGCTCCATGCGATACCTGCCGCGCCAAAGGCCGTCTGAATGTCCCAAACCTGCTTTTAATTGCACGGGAGTTCGTTTTCGGAAACGTCATTCCTGGGCAGGCGGGAACGGCCTTTAAGTGTCTGCCCGCACAGTTTCCCGCAAAACCCCAAACCGCGTGCGTCGCGGGGCGACTCTTTACGGTATGCGGGCTATTCTTTCCAAAGTTTGAACAAAAACACAATCAGCCACAGTAGCAATAGAATCCAAATACTGAGCAGGAAATCAAACAGTTTCCGGCCAAGACTGTTATGCCCGTATACAGCAGCAAGCGTGGCGGCATCATCCGGATGGGTGTAGGAGCGAACAGGGCTGACGTAGGTTTCGCCCTCATCTCCAACCACTCTTGAGCCGTCGCCCAGCAAACGGGCGATGTCGATCATCAGAGCCAGCAACGTATCATCCGGACCGATGGCCAATAGTTCTCTGTTTCCTTCATCACACACTTCGTAAAACAAAGTACGTTCTTGATCGTCGGCACGGTAAAAATACTGTTGGCCGCTATCGTCGGTATCGGCGTAAAAATCGAAATTTTTCCGCAGCCATGCGGCCAATACCTGAGGCCGGTTAAGCATTTTCGCTGATGCAGCAGTATCCTTTGCAGTATTAATAATTCTGACATGGTAACCCATCAATTTTCCTTCATCTGAAATTCACAGCAAACGCAACCTGCATGCAGGCCGGTTCTGTGTTAAGGCCGTCTGAAAGCCCTTGTTCGGTTTTCAGACGGCCTTCTGCCATGTGTACGGGGTTCGTCCGCGCCTTATCGTCTTGCCTTTGCGCACAAAACGGCGGTTTAAGGTTTGACGGTTTGGCCGTTGATTTTCAGGCCGGTGAGTTTGAGGTTGTAGGTGGTGCCGTTGTCGATGTAGCTGATTTTGGCGGGGATGTTGCCGAAGGCGGGGGCGAAGGCGTAGTTGACGGTGTCGTCGCCGCGTTTGACGGTGTAGTTTTCGACGGTGGTTTTGCCGCCCGCGAAGGCGTATTGCGCGGAGCCGGTTTTGGAGAGGCCGCCGATGTTGTAGAGGCGTTTGCCGTTGGTGATGCGGATGCCGGCGGGCAGTTTGCCGTCGGTGGCGGCCAGCTGCCAGGCGAGGGCGAAGAGGTCGAGGATTTGGCCGGGGGCGGCTTCGGTTTGTTCTTGGCCGGCTTTGCCGTAGGTGATTTTGCCGCCGCCGAATTTGGCTTCGGCATAGGTTTTGCCTTTGCGGATGTCTTTGTAGTAGGCCGGGTGCAGGGCGTTGCCGCTGATGGTGCCGCCGCTCTCGAAGCGGAAGTTGTAAAGCGGCACTTTGATGACGGAGACGATGGTGTAGGCGTTGCCGCTGCGCTTGAAGCTCATGGTGGCGGGAATGCCGTAGGGGCCGCTGTATTGCAGCTCGGCGTTTTGCGGCAGTTCGGCGGCGGGGGCGGACAGGGCGGCGGCGAGGGCGAGGAGGGGGGCGAGGGTTTTTACGGGGTGTTTCACGGGGTTCTCTCTGTGTTGGCGGGGGAATCGGAGGCCGTCCCCGCCTGTGCGGGGATGACGTTTCTGAAAAGCAGGTTGGCAAATCCGGTTTTTCAGACGGCCTCTGCTCTTTGCGCGGCCGGTTATTTCAATACGGTTACTTTGCGGATGACGACGGGCTGCACGGGCACGTTCTGATGGAAGCCGTAGTCGCCGGTTTTCACTTTGGCGATGGCGCGCACGACGTTCATGCCGCCGGTTACTTTGCCGAACACGGCGTAGCCGTAGCCGGAAGGGCTGTCGTTTTTGTGGTCGAGGTTGGGGTTGTCGGCGAGGTTGATGAAAAACTGGCTGGTGGCGGAATGGGGGTTGCCGGTGCGCGCCATGGCGATGGTGCCTGTGGTGTTTTTCAGGCCGTTGGCCGCTTCGTTGGCGATGGCTTTTTCGGTGTCTTTCTGGGTCATGCCGGAGGTGAAGCCGCCGCCCTGGATCATGAAGCCGTCGATGACGCGGTGGAACAGGGTGTTGTCGTAGAAGCCGCTTTTGGCGTAGCGCACGAAGTTGGCGACGGTTTTCGGGGCGCGTTTTTCGTCGAGGGTGAGGCTGATTTTGCCGAGGCTGGTGTCGATTTCGACGGGGGTGTCGGCCTGTGCGGGCAGGGCGGCGCAGAGGAGGGCGGCGAGGAGGAGGCGGGCGGGGCGGTTCATGGTTGGTCCTTTCGTTTGGTGTCGGATGTTTGTTTGACGGGCTTGTCGGTAATCAATGGTTTGGCGGCTTTGAGGCCGTCTGAAAACTGTGTTTTCCGTTTTGGGCTGCGCCGAAGCTGCGCTTTCAGAAACGTCATCCCCGCGTAGGCGGGGACGGCCTCTGCCGTTGGGGTAGGGTGTGTGGCGCAAGCCGCGCACGCGGTTTCGCGGGTGCGGGGAAAGCGCGGTTTCGTTGTGCGGCGGGAAACGCGTGCGTCGCCTCGGGGCGACACACCCTACGTCGGGTTCGGCGTGGGCGGGAGGGCAGGCCGTCTGAAAACAGGATGTCTTCCCCTTCCTGCGGCCGCAGCCAAATCTGCGCCATGTTGCCGTACAGCACGCCGTAAACGATGGCGCGGATTTCGCCTTGTGCAAAACGGCGTTCGGGCTGCCACGATAATTTTTTCCAAACAAATTGCTCAATCAACAGGGTTTGGCCGCGCAGGTTGCAGCGGATGCGGCGCATGGTGCGGAGCCGGCCTCCGAGTGTATTCCAGCTGAGGATCAGGCAGGTGCTCAATGCAAGGAACTATCGCGACACTTTGCCGTGAAACAACTCCGGCAGGCAGGCGAGCCACCACAGCACCAATCCGCCCAGCAGCAGGATGTAAACGGGATATTTGCGGGAGCGGACGGAACCGAGATTGGTTAAATCGGCAGATTCGGATAGAGGCATAGCTTAGTCCTTTGCGATATTGGCTGATATCGTATTCAAGGCAGCCTGAATACAGGTTCTTACGTTTCAGCCTGCTTTCGGTTTGCGGGCGAGGGTGGGCGGCAATAAGGCCAGCGACAACATCCATGCCGCGCAAAACAGAATGTATGCCGATTTTTCTAACGGTTCGGGCAGGGAAGGCAGGACGAATTCAAAGATAACCATTGCGGTGATGATGGTTTGCACCATCAGGGCGGCCATGCCGCAGCGGTGCAGTTTGTCTGCGCCGTAGCGGTACGCCAGCAGGGGCTGCCACAGGCAGATGTGGCCGGTCAGCAGCCACAGCGCACCCACGATTTTCAGCCCGATGTGGAAATCCGTAAGTATCAGAGCCATCAGCAGGTACAATGCGCCGACGGTCAGCATCAGGGCGCAGACCGACCACAGGATTTTCCAACCGTCTTGTTTGAAACCGCTTGTTTGCTGTGCCATTTTACTGTCCTTTCCGATCGTCTTTCAGGCCGTCTGAAAAAGCTGTTTTGCGGTTTTTCAGACGGCCTTTGCGCTTAATCCCCCATCGCCGCCAAGAGTTCTGCCTGATGTTCGGCAATCAGCGCGGCGGTGATTTCTTCCATATCGCCGTCCATTACGAAATCCAGTTTGTGCAGGGTGAGGTTGATGCGGTGGTCGGTAACGCGTCCCTGCGGGTAGTTGTAGGTGCGGATGCGCTCGCTTCTGTCGCCGCTGCCGATCAGCGATTTGCGCTCGGCGGCCTCTTTGGCTTGGGCTTCGCGTTTTTGCGCGTCGTTTAGGCGGGCGGCCAAGACTTTCATGGCTTGGGCTTTGTTGGCGTGCTGGCTGCGGCCGTCCTGGCATTCGACCACCATGCCGGTGGGCAGGTGGGTGATGCGGACGGCGGAGTCGGTTTTGTTGATGTGCTGGCCGCCCGCGCCGGATGCGCGGAAGGTATCGATGCGCAGGTCGGCAGGGTTCAACTCGATGTCTTCGAGTTCGTCCGCTTCAGGCATAACGGCAACGGTGCAGGCGGAGGTGTGGATACGGCCTTGGCTTTCGGTGGCGGGGACGCGCTGCACGCGGTGGCCGCCGCTTTCAAATTTGAGTTTGCTGTACGCGCCCAGTCCGATCAGCCGCACGATCACTTCTTTGTAGCCGCCCAAATCGCTTTCGTTGGCGGAGACGATTTCCACCTGCCAGCGGTTGCGCTCGGCGTAGCGGCTGTACATGCGCAAAAGGTCGCCGGCAAACAGCGCGGCTTCGTCGCCGCCGGTGCCGGCGCGGATTTCGATGAAGATGTTTTTGTCGTCGTCGGCGTCTTTGGGCAGCAGCAGTTTTTGCAGTTCCAAGTCCAGCGCGTCGATTTTGGCTTTGGCGGCTTCTGTTTCCTCGGCGGCAAAGTCTTTCATGTCGGGGTCGGACAGCATTTCCTGCGCGTCGGCCAGGTCGCTTTGCGCCCGGGTGTAGGCGCGGTAGGTTTCCACCACGGGGGTGAGTTCGGCGTGTTCTTGGTTGAGGCGGCGGTAGTTGTCCATATCGGCCACGGCTTCGGGCGAGCCGAGCAGGGCGGTTACTTCTTCGAGGCGGTGGGCGAGGTTTTGCAGTTTGTCTAGGATGGAGGGTTTCATGAAGCGTCTCATTTATACTGAGGCCGTCTGAAAAACGTTTTTCAGACGGCCTGAAACGGGGCGGATTATAGCAGTTTTCAAGCAGACGGCATGAGGCCGTCTGAAAACGGGCTTACGGGTTCAGCACCCGCGCAATCAGGGCTTTTTCCCGGCCGCGCATATTGGGAATTTGCACTCGGATGCCGTTGCCGGGGGCGGTGTCGGCCGGTTCGCCGTTGCGCCTCATGGCCTGCAAGACGATGGTTTGGTTGCCCTCGGGGTGGATGATTTCGAGGGTGTCGCCCACGGCGAAGCGGTTTTTCACTTCCACGGTGGCCCAGCCTTCGTCGTCCACAGCAACGGCGTGGCCGACGTATTGGCTTTGTTTGGCCAGCGAGTGGCCGGCGAGGTAGTTTTGGTAGTCCTGCGTTTGGTGGCGTTCCAAAAAGCCGGTGGTGTAGCCACGGTTGGCGAGGCCTTCGAGTTCGGCCAACAGACTGTAATCGAAGGGTTTTCCGGCGACGGCGTCGTCAATCGCCTTGCGGTAGGCTTGGGCGACGCGGGCGACGTAATACACGGATTTGGTGCGGCCTTCCACTTTCAGGCTGTCCACGCCGATTTTTGCCAGCTCGGCCACTTGCTCTACGGCGCGTAAGTCTTTGGAATTCATAATATAAGTGCCGTGTTCGTCTTCCATAATCGGCATGTATTCGCCCAGACGGTTGGACTCTTCGAGCAGGAAGATTTTGTCGGCGCGGGGGTGGCGCACTTGGCCGTTGATGCCCTCGAAGGCTTGGTTGGCTTCTTCTTGGGCTTTGTTGAAGTCGAAGCCTTCGAGCAGTTTGGCGTCGCCCATTTCGTCGATTTGCGCGTCGTGGACTTTGTAGTCCCAGCGGCAGGAATTGGTGCAGGTGCCTTGGTTGGGGTCGCGGTGGTTGAAGTAGCCCGAGAGCAGGCAGCGGCCGGAATAGGCGATGCACAGGGCGCCGTGCACGAACACTTCCAGCTCGATATCCGGGCATTCCTGGCGGATTTCGGCGATTTCTTCCATCGACAATTCACGCGACAGAATAATGCGTTCGACACCGATGTTCTGCCAGAATTTCACGCCCCAGTAGTTGGTGGTGTTGGCCTGCACGGAAAGATGTATCGGCATCTCCGGCCAGCGCTCGCGCGTTACCATAATCAGGCCGGGGTCGGCCATAATCAGGGCGTCGGGCTTCATGGCGACCAGCGGTTCCATGTCGGCGACAAAGGTTTTGAGCTTGGAATTGTGCGGCAGGGTGTTGCAGGTGAGAAAGAATTTTTTGCCGCGCCGGTGCGCTTCTTGGATGCCGTCTGAAAGGACGTCGAGCTTGGCAAATTCGTTGTTGCGTGCGCGCAGCGAATAGCGCGGGCTGCCGGCGTAAACGGCGTCGGCGCCGTAGTCGAAGGCGGTGCGCATGCGCTCGGGGCCGCCGGCGGGCAGCAGGAGTTCGGGAGATTTCATGGTGTCTGTGTTGTGTTTGGGTGGAGGGAACGGCTTTCAGGCTGAAACCTTGGCAAAATTCGGTATGACGCTAATCGGCGTCATTCCCGTGCAGGCGGGAATCTTGCGGGATTTAAGCAATGGCTTGTTTTTTCAAGAATTATCGAATATCAAACAAGATTTCCGCCTGCGCGGGAATGACGGCGTTTTTTGGGTTTCAGACTGCTGTTGGGGGGGTGCAAAGGTTTCAGACGGCCTCTTTGTGCTTTGAGGCCGTCTGAAAACAGGTTCTAATGGTTTTTAAGCGAGGCGGATTATCCGTGCTTTCGGATGAGGGGTCAATTTGGCGGGTTAGGCTTGCGTTTTCAGACGGCCTTTGAGGCCGTCTGAAAAATCGGGGGGCGGAAAGGCTGTTTTCAGACGGCCTCACCACCACCACGGGCCCCAGGGGCGCGGGCCGTACCACCAGTCGTCGTAGTAGTAGCTGTAACGGCGCAGGTCTTCCAGCCGCTGTTGGGCGGTGTAGCTCTGCCAGGCCATGCGGTAGCAGGCTTGGAACATTTTGTCGTTCACTTTGTCGATGTAGGCGAGGCGGAAGGCTTGTTTTTCTTTGGCGTCCGCGCCGGTTTGGCCGTCGAACTGGCGGCGCATGATGGCGGCGGTGTCGGGGTCGCACTGGGCGGCGAGGGCGACTTGCAGGTTTTGGCGGGCGCGGATTTGGGCGGCTTCGCGTTCGGCGCGCTGTTCGGGGGTGAGGGCACAGGCGGAGAGTAAAACGGCGGCGGCTGCGAGGGCGGCGTATTTCATTTTGTTGCTCCTTTTTCTGTTGTGAAAACGGTTTCCCGTGTGTTTTCAGACGGCCTGATTATCGCGCTTTATCACGCGCAAAACCAAGTGGTTTTACGCTTGCGCGGCGAGGTGTTCGATTGCCGCTTGGGCGCAGTGGAGGCCGAAGGCGGCGGTTACCACCATGCTTGCGCCGTAGCCTGCGCAGGAGAGTCCCTGCGGGGCGGCGTCGCAGGCGGCTGCGGTTTGCGGCGGGGCAACGTTTTCGAGGGAATAGACGCAGGGGACGCGCATTTTCTGTTTGGGGTCGCGCGGGAAACAGTGGCGGCGGCGCAGGGTGTAGCGCAGGCTGGCGAGCAGGGGGTCGTGGGTTACGGCGGCGAGGTCGGCGGTGCGGATTTGGGCGGGGTTGCGCTGGCCGCCCGCGCCGCCGCTCAATACGAAGGGCTGGCGGGTGCGGACGAAATGCGCGGCCATGGCCGCTTTGACGCGCACTTGGTCGATGGCGTCGATGACGAAACCGTAAGGCCGTCTGAAAAGCTCGGGCAGGTTGTCTTCGGTAACGAAGTCTTCGATTTGGCGCACGCGGCAGGCGGGGTTGATTTGGACGATGCGTTCGGCAAGGGCGGCGGTTTTGGCTTTGCCGAAATTGTCGGTGAGGGCGTGGATTTGGCGGTTGGTGTTGGATTCGGCGACGTTGTCCAAATCGATCAGGGTGAGCTTGCCGATGCCGCTGCGGGCGAGGGCTTCGGCCGCCCACGAGCCGACGCCGCCGAGGCCGACGACGCAGACATGGGCTTGGGAGAAGCGTTGCAGGGCGTTTTCGCCGTAGAGGCGGGCGATGCCGCCGAAGCGGCGGGAGGGGGGGGAGGCGGTCATTGTGTCAGGTCAAGGAAAACAGAAAAAATGCGCATTTGGGCGCGGGCTGGATTATACTGCGCGCCGTGCGGGATGTCCGCAAAGCAGAAGTCTCAATCCATATCAATATTTATCGACAAGGAGCGTGTTATGTACAAACATCTGGTGGTAGCAGTGGACGGCAGCGAAACTTCGGCCAATGCTTTGAAACATGCGTGCAGCGTGGCGGCGGCGGGGAAGGCGCAACTGACTTTGGTTCATGTTGCCAACCCCGCCGAATATATGGCACTCGCGCCGGAGTTTTTGCAGCAGGACAGCTATGAGGAGGCGGCTGTGGCCAACGGCAACGCGGTTTTGGCCGAGGCTTTGGAAATCACCAACGGCGCGGAGCCGGGCATCACCGGTGTGAACACGCACCTGCTGCTGGCCAACAAGGGCGCGCGCGAGATGGCGCAGGAATTGGTGGACTACGCCGACAAGCAGGGCGCGGATCTGCTGGTGCTGGGCACGCACGGGCGCACCGGCCTGATGCACCTTCTGATGGGCAGCTTCGCCGAAACCGTGATGCGCCAGAGCCATCTGCCGCTGCTGATTATCCGCAGCGAAGGGGGCGGCGGCGAAGATGAAGCGTAAACGCCGCAGCAAAACATTGCAGGCCGTCTGAAAAGCGTTTTTCAGACGGCCTTTTGTTATCCTGCGGGATGGGCGGGGGCAAAATCGGGTAGAATCCGCCGCTTTTGTTGCCACGGATTGAAGAAGTTTTATGCTTGATATTTTGAAGGCCGCGCTGTTCGGCATTGTGGAGGGTATTACCGAATGGCTGCCCGTCAGTTCCACCGGCCATATGGTTCTGCTGGACGAGTTTGTGCGGCTCGATGTGTCGCCCGAATTTTGGAAAATGTTTCTCGTCGTCATCCAGCTTGGCGCGATTGCGGCGGTGGCCGTTTTGTATTTCGACAAACTGTGGCCGTTTGCGCGCGGGCTGCGGCTGAAACCCGAAGCCGTGCCGCTGTGGGGCAAAATCCTGCTTGCCTGCGTGCCCGCCGCCGTGGTCGGCCTGTCGCTGGATAACTGGATCGACCGCCATTTCTACAACCCGTTCACCGTGGCCGTGATGCTGATTTCCTTCGGCGCGGCCTTTATCGTTGTGGAAAACCGCAACAAACACCACCGCCCGAAAACGGCCGATTTGGCGGGCATTTCCTATATGCAGGCTTTGTGGGTGGGGTTGTTTCAGGTCATCGCCGCCGTGCTGCCCGGCACCAGCCGCTCGGGCGCGACGATTTTGGGCGGCATCGCCGTCGGCCTCAGCCGCGAAGTGGCGGCGGAATTTACCTTTTTCCTCGCCGTGCCGGTGATGTTCGGCGCGAGCCTGCTGAAAATCGCCAAACACGGCCCGGCCTTTTCGGGGCACGAACTGGCCGTGCTCGCCTGCGGCATGGCGGTGAGCTTTATCGTGAGCGTCCTCACCATCAAATTCCTGATGGCCTATATCAAACGCCACGATTTCAAAATCTTCGGCTGGTACAGAATCGTGCTGGGCGCGCTGGTGCTGCTGTATTTCGCGGTGCTGAAATAAAGCAAAGGTTTGAGGCCGTCTGAAAATGCGGTTTTCAGACGGCCTCAACCGTTGTCGTGAAATATAAAGCATCTCTTGTAGGCCGGGCGGTGTTTTCGTTCTTTATCCGCACTTGCTTTGAGGCCGTCTGAAAAAGCGTTTCGGCTGCGGCGAAATGCGTTTTTCAGACGGCCTCTTTGTCCGCAAACGCTGCCAGCACCCGTTTTACCGCGTCCGCCTCTTTCAGCGTGCGCACGGCGTCGAACAAATCCCGCGCCTGCGGCTCGGCCTGTTTCATCATCCCCAGCCACTGTTTCAGGCGGGCTAGGGCGTATTTTTCGCTGCCGCCCGCCGCGTTCAGGCACAAATCCACAAACAGCCGCATCCATTGCAGCGTTTCGGCAAACGCCATTTCCGGCGCGTCTTCACCGTTTTCATACGCCTTGATCTGCCGCGCCAAACCCGGGCGGATGACCGCGCCGCGCCCGATCATCACGCCCGCGCAGCCGCTTTCACGCCGGATGGCAAGATAGTCCTGCAAGGTGAACACGTCGCCGTTGGCCGTTACCGGAATGTCCACCGCTGCGGCGATTTTTTTCACCCAAGCCCAGTGCGCGGGCGGCTCGTAGCCTTCAACTTTGGTGCGGGCGTGCACGGTGAGGGCGCATGCGCCGCCTTCGGCGATGGCCTGCGCGTTTTCCAAAGCCAGCGTTTTGTCGTCGAAGCCGAGGCGCATTTTGCCGGTGAGCAGGATGTGCGCGGGCAGGGCTTCGCGCAGGGTTTTGACGATGGCGTGCACGCGCTGCGGCTCTTTGAGCAGCACCGCGCCGCCTTGGTGTTTGTTGACCGTGGGCGCGGGGCAGCCGAAATTGAGGTCGATTTTTTCCGCGCCGAAACGCACCGCTTCGAGCGCGTTGGCGGCCATGTTTGCCGCGTCGCTGCCCAGAAGCTGAACGGTGCAGGGGATGCCCGAGGGGGTGCGGCTGCCACGCGCCATTTCGGGCGCGTATTTGAGCCAGGCGGCACGGGAGTGCACGGTGTGGGTGATGCGGACGAACTCGCTCACGCATTCGTCGAAGCCGCCGATGCGGGTGAGCAAATCGCGCATCGGCGCGTCGGTCAGCCCCTGCATCGGGGCGAGGACAAGGTAACAAGGTGGTTCGGTCATCGGCTTGGGCGGCGGGCACGGGCAAAGGGGCGGATTATAGCGGAGGCCGTCTGAAAATGCGGCGCGGCGGCAGGGGGCGGCGTGTTGCCTGCATGTATGCCAAAGGCCGTCTGAAAACGTTTTTCAGACGGCCTCTGCGCTTCATGCGGGCGTTTGGGACGCTGCGTTTTACAGCGCGTCTTTCAGTGTTTTGCCGGCGCGGAATTTCGGGGTTTTGGCGGCGGCGATGGTGAGCGGCTCGCCGGTTTTGGGATTGCGGCCCTGGCGTTCGGCGCGTTCGCCGACGTAGAAGGAGCCGAAGCCGACTACGGTTACGGTGTCGCCTTTTTTCAGGGCGGCGGTGATGGCGTTCACCATGCCGTCGAGTGCTTTGGCGGCGGCGGCCTTGGAGATGTCGGCTTCCTGAGCCATGGCTTCGATCAATTCAGACTTGTTCACGATAAGTCCCTTTCTGTTTAATTAAAACATGGAAAATTCCCAAACGCTCCGCGTTCGGGAATGCGGATGGATAATGACGCGGCTTTATAGCAAGGCGGGATTTGCCGTGTCAAGGACAAACGCACAAACGGCGGACATTTTCCGTCTGTTTGTGCGCCCTTATCTTTTTTTACAACATAACATGCGCCGTGTCAGTGCCGTTGGGCGTTTGCGCTTGACTTTGCCGCTGTCGCGACGGACGGGTCGGCGGGGACGGGATCGGCTTTGAACGGTTCGGGACGGCGTTCGAGGCCGAAGTCGAGCACTTCGTCTATCCATTTGACCGGGCGGATTTCCAAGCCTTCTTTGACGTTGGCGGGGATTTCTTCCAGGTCTTTGACGTTGCCCTGCGGGATGAGGACGTGTTTGATGCCGCCGCGCAGGGCGGCGAGCAGTTTTTCCTTCAAGCCGCCGATGGGCAGCACTTCGCCGCGCAGGGTGATTTCGCCGGTCATGGCCACGTCGGCGCGCACGGGGATGCCGGTGAAGGCGGACACCATGGCCAGCGTCATGCCGATGCCCGCGCTGGGGCCGTCTTTGGGGGTTGCGCCTTCGGGCACGTGGACGTGGATGTCGTGTTTCTCGTAGAAGTCGGGCGCGAGGCCGAGCCCTTCGGCGCGGGAGCGGACGACGCTCCATGCGGCGGTGATGGATTCCTGCATCACGTCGCCCAGCTTGCCGGTGCGCACGATGTTGCCTTTGCCTTTGAGGGCGACGGCTTCGATGGTGAGCAGCTCGCCGCCCACTTCCGTCCACGCCAGCCCGGTTACCTGGCCGACGCGGTTTTCGTTTTCGGCCACGCCGAAGTCGAAGCGGCGCACGCCGAGGTAGTCGTGCAGGTTGCCCGCGTCCACGACGATGGTTTCGGTTTGGCCGCCGCCGTTTTTGTGCGCGTCTTCGGCCAGCTGCGCCGCCATCACGCCTTTGCGGCAGATTTTGGCGATTTCGCGGTCGAGCGAGCGCACGCCGGCTTCGCGGGTGTAGTAGCGCACGATGTCGCGCACGGCCGCTTCGCGGATGTCCATTTCGCCTTCGCGCACGCCGTTGCGCTCCATCTGTTTGGGCACGAGGTACTGCATGGCGATGCTGACTTTTTCGTCTTCGGTGTAGCCCGAGAGGCGGATGATTTCCATGCGGTCGAGCAGGGCGGAGGGGATGTTCATGCTGTTGGAGGTGGCGATGAACAATACGTCGCTCAAATCGTAGTCCACTTCGACAAAGTGGTCGGAGAAGGTGCTGTTTTGTTCGGGGTCGAGCACTTCCAGCAGCGCACTGGACGGGTCGCCACGGAAGTCGTTGCCCAGCTTGTCGATTTCGTCGAGCAGGAACAGCGGGTTTTTCACGCCGGCTTTGATGATGCCCTGGATGATTTTACCGGGCATCGAGCCGATGTAGGTGCGGCGGTGGCCGCGGATTTCGCTCTCGTCGTGCACGCCGCCCAAGGCCATGCGCACGTATTTGCGGCCGGTGGCTTTGGCGATAGACTGGCCGAGCGAGGTTTTGCCCACGCCCGGGGGGCCGACGAGGCAGAGGATGGGGCCTTTGAGTTTTTCGCTGCGTTTTTGCACCGCCAGATATTCCAAGATGCGCTCTTTGACTTTTTCCAGGCCGTAGTGGTCGGCGTTGAGCACCAGATCGGCTTTGGCGATGTCTTTGATGACACGCGTTTTTTTCTTCCACGGCAGTTCGAGCAGCGTATCTATATAGTTACGCACCACGGTGGACTCGGCCGACATCGGCGGCATCATTTTGAGTTTTTTCAATTCCGACAGGGCTTTTTCCTCGGCCTCTTTGCTCATGCCGGCCGCTTTGATGTCGGCTTCGAGCTTGTCCAGCTCCGCTCGTTCGTCTTCTTCGCCCAATTCCTTGTGGATGGCTTTGACCTGCTCGTTGAGGTAGTACTCGCGCTGCGATTTTTCCATCTGGCGTTTGACGCGGCCTTTGATGCGTTTTTCCACTTGCAGGATGTCCAGCTCGGCATCGATCTGGCCGATGAGGAACTCCATGCGTTCGGCCACGTCGACCTTGTCGAGCACGGCCTGGCGCAGTTCGAGTTTCAGTTGCAGGTGGGCGGCCACGGTGTCGGTGAGGCGGCCGTTGTCTTCGATGCCGGTGATGGTGGAGAGCACCTCGGCGGGGATTTTCTTGTTCAGCTTGGCAAACTGCTCAAACTCGTTCAGCAGCGTGCGGCGCAGGGCTTCCATATCGTGTCCGGCCGAGGTTTCCTCGTCTTCGGTTTCCACGTAGGCGAAGAAATAGTCGCCGTTGTTTTCGATGTCCACGGCGCGGGCGCGGCGGATGCCCTCCACCAGCACTTTCACTGTGCCGTCGGGCAGTTTGAGCACTTGCAGCACGTTGGCAATCGTGCCCATCTGGTGCAGGTCTTGCGGCTGCGGGTCGTCGTCGTTGGGGTTTTTCTGCGCCAGCAGGAAAACCGGCTCGTCGCTTTCCATCGCCCGCTCCAAGGCGGCGATGGATTTGGGGCGGCCGACGAACAGCGGCAGCACCATGTGCGGGTAAACCACCACATCGCGCAGCGGCAGCAGAGCCAGGGCGCGGTCGTAGGCGGGGCGTTGTGTATTGGCCATATTTATGCTTCCTTTACAAAGTCAGGCCGCCAAATTGGGCTGCGCGCCTTTTTTTCAAGACAGCTTTTATGAGGCCGTCTGAAAACCGCCGCTCGGGCAGACGAGGCCGGCCGATTGCGTTAGAATACGCTCCGCCGTTTTTCAGACGGCCTCCCGATGCGTGCAGGCCGTCTGAAAACCATAAGGACGACGACATGACCCAGCAAAAAGACAGCCTCATCGAATTCCCCTGCGCCTTCCCCATCAAAGTGATGGGTGCGCAGCATCCCGACTTCCTGCCCGAAATCCTCGCCGCTGTGCAACGCCACGCGCCCGACACGGCCGAAGAGCACATCACTTCCCGCCCCAGCAGCGGCGGTAACTACCTCTCCGCCACCGTTACCGTGCAGGCGCAAAACCAAGAACATCTGGACGACATCTACCGCAGCCTCACCGCGCATCCTTTGGTGAAAGTGGTGCTGTGATGAAAACCGTGCGCCTCGGCCGCCGCGACTATCTGCCCGTTTTCCACGCCATGCAGGCGTTCAACGACCGCCGCACGGCCGACACCGAAGACGAACTGTGGATTGTGGAACACAATCCCGTCTTCACCCAGGGCTTGGCGGGCAAGGCCGAACACCTGCTGGTGCGGGACGGCATCCCCGTCGTGCAGATCGACCGCGGCGGCCAGATTACCTACCACGGCCCCGGCCAGCTCGTCGTCTACACCATGATCGATTTCAAACGGCGCAAAACCTCGGTGCGCCGCATCGTTTCCGCCCTCGAAAACAGCATCATCGCCACCCTGGCCGCCTACGGCATCGCCGCCGCCGCCGACCCGCAGCGTCCCGGCGTGTATGTCGGCGGAAAAAAAATCGCATCGCTCGGTCTGCGCATCAAAAACGGCGCGGTCTATCACGGCCTCGCCCTCAATGTGGACATGGACCTCACCCCGTTCACCCACATCAACCCCTGCGGCTACGCCGGCTTGCAGATGACCCAAATCGCCGACTTCGTGCAGCCCGCCCCGTCTTTGGACAACGTGGCCGACAATCTGGTGGCGCAGCTGCGGGAAAAACTGGCCTTTGAGGCCGTCTGAAAACAAAATAACCGATACCAAACAACAAACTGCGCCGAAAAGGCCGTCTGAAAAAACGGAAAAGAAAGACACACCATGAGTACAGAAACCACCAACCCCCTCGACAACCGCCAGGGCGTCAAACACACCGGCGCGTCCAAAACCGCCCGCATCCCCATCAAAGTCGTTCCCCTCGAACAAAAGCTGAAAAAGCCCGAATGGATACGCGCCAAGCTGCCCAATCCGAAAAAGTTTTTTGAGATTAAAGACATCCTGCGCGAGCAGAAAATGCACACCGTGTGCGAAGAAGCCGCCTGCCCCAACATCAGCGAATGTTTCAGCAAAGGCACGGCCACCTTCATGATTATGGGCGACATGTGCACCCGCCGCTGCCCCTTCTGCGCCGTCGGCCACGGCCGCCCGAATCCGCTCGACCCCGACGAGCCGCAAAACCTCGCCAACTCCGTACGCGCCATGAACCTGCGCTACGTCGTCATCACCTCGGTTGACCGCGACGACCTGCGCGACGGCGGCGCGCAGCATTTCGCCGACTGCATCACCGCCATCCGCCAGACCAGCCCGTTCACCAAAATCGAAGTGCTGGTGCCCGATTTTCGCGGCCGCCTCGACATCGCCCTCAACATCCTCGCGCAAACCCCGCCCGACGTGATGAACCACAACCTCGAAACCCATCCGCGCCTCTACAAAATGGCGCGCCCGGGCGCGGACTACAAACACTCGCTCGAACTCCTGCGCCGCTACAAACAAATGATGCCGCACGTGCCCACCAAGTCCGGCATTATGGTCGGCCTGGGCGAAACCGACGACGAAGTGCGCGAAATCATGGACGACATGCGCGCGCACGACATCGAAATGATTACCATCGGCCAATACCTGCAACCCTCCGACGGCCACCTGCCCGTGCTGCGCTACGTAACGCCCGACATGTTCAAGCAGTTCGAGCGCGAAGCCTACAGCAAAGGCTTCACCAACGCCGCCTGCGGCGCGATGGTGCGTTCGAGCTACCACGCCGATGAGCAGGCCGCCGAAGCCCTGCGCGAAAGCCACGGCGGCTGCGGCCATCATTAGAAATACTGCGGTTTTCAGAAATACTGCGGTTTTCGCACCGCCCGCAAGGCGGCGCAACCGGCCATACAGGCCGTCTGAAAACCGTTTTGCCGGTTTTCAGACGGCCTCAAATATTCGCGCCCTTGCCGTTTCGCCGCAGCGGTACGATATGGCCGTCTGAAAACCGTTTTTCGGAAACGTCATCCCCGCGCAGGCGGGGACGGCATGTTTAAGCAAGAAAGGAAAACACTATGCAGCAGAAAGTCCGTTTCCAAATCGAAGGCATGACCTGCCAGGCCTGCGCTTCGCGTATCGAAAAAGTTTTGAACAAAAAAGACTTTATCGAAACGGCGGGCGTGAACTTCGCGGGCGAAGAGGCACAGGTGGTGTTTGACGACGCAAAAGCCTCCGCCGACGACATCGCCAAAATCATCGAAAAGGCCGGTTACGGCGCAAAGGAGAAAACCGACGCGCTGCCGCAGCCCGAAGAGAAAGTGCACGTCGGCTGGCGGCTGTGGCTGCTATTGGCCATTAATATTCCGTTTGTTATCGGCATGGCGGGCATGATGCTCGGGAGGCACGACTGGATGCTGCCGCCTGTGTGGCAGTTTGCGCTGGCGAGCATTGTGCAGCTTTGGCTGGCCGTGCCGTTTTACAAAAGCGCGTGGGCGAGCATTAAAGGCGGGCTGGCGAACATGGATGTTTTGGTAACGGTCGGCACGGTGTCGATCTACCTTTACTCCGTCTATATGCTGTTTTTCAGCCCGCACGCGGCGCACGGCATGGCGCACGTTTATTTTGAAGCGGGCGTGATGGTGGTGGGATTCGTATCTCTGGGCAAATTTTTGGAACACCGCACCAAAAAATCCAGCCTCAACAGCCTCGGCCTGCTGCTGAAACTCACGCCCAAGCAGGTAACGGTCGAGCGCGGCGGCCAATGGCAGAGCCTGCCCGCCGACCAAATCATGGTCGGCGACCTCATCCGCGCCAACCACGGCGAGCGCATCGCCGCCGACGGCATCGTCGAGCGCGGCAGCGGCTGGGCAGACGAAAGCCATCTCACCGGCGAGTCGAACCCCGAAATCAAACAGGCAGGCAGCAAAGTTTTGGCGGGCGCGTTGATGACCGACGGCAGCATTGTGTACCGCGCCGCGCAGCTGGGCAGCGAAACCCTGCTGGGCGACATGATGAACGCGCTTTCCGAAGCGCAGGGCAGCAAAGCCCCGATTGCCCGCGTGGCCGACAAAGCGGCGGCGGTGTTTGTACCCGCCGTGGTCGCCGTCGCGCTGATCACTTTCGCGCTGACCTGGTGGTTTAAAGGCGACTGGACAACCGCGCTCATGCACGCCGTGGCCGTGCTGGTGATTGCCTGCCCGTGCGCCCTCGGCCTGGCCACGCCCGCCGCGATTATGGTCGGCATGGGCAAGGCGGTGAAACACGGTATTTGGTTTAAAGACGCGGCCTCGATGGAAGCGGCGGCGCACATTGATACCGTCGTGCTCGACAAAACCGGCACGCTCACCGAAGGCCGCCCGCAAGTGGCCGCCGTGTGGCTGGCCGAAAACAGCGGTTTTAACGAAGACGATTTGTACCGCCTCGCCGCCGCCGTCGAACAAAACGCCGCCCACCCGCTGGCCGCCGCCATCGTGGCCGCCGCGCAGGCACGCGGTTTGCAGATTCCCGCTTCGGAAAACGCGCAAACCGCCGTCGGCGCGGGCATCAGTGCCCAAATCGCAGGCGCGGGCTTGGTGAAAGCGGGCAAACCCGATTTTGCCGGTGTCGCCCTGCCCGCCGTTTCAGACGACGTGTGGCGCATTGCCAGCATCGTGGCCGTGTCGGCAGAGGGCAAACCCGTCGGCGCGTTCGCGCTGGCCGACACGCTCAAAAGCGATGCCGCCGCCGCAATCGGCCGTCTGAAAGCGCGCGGCATCGAAGTGTGCATCATGAGCGGCGACAATCAGGGCACGGTCGATTACATCGCCGCGCAACTGGGCATCGCCGACGCACGCGGCAACATGACCCCGCGCGGCAAAGCCGAGGGCGTGCGCGAGCTTAAAGCGGCGGGCAAAACCGTGGCGATGGTGGGCGACGGCATCAACGACGCGCCCGCGCTGGCCGCCGCCGATGCTGGTTTCGCCATGAAAGGCGGCGCGGACGCAGCCGAACACACCGCCTCGGCCACGCTGATGCAGCACTCGGTAAACCAGCTTGCCGACGCGCTCTTCATCGCCCGCGCCACGCTGAAAAACATCCGCCAAAACCTGTTTTTCGCCTTTTTCTACAACACCCTCGGCATCCCGCTGGCCGCGCTGGGCTTTCTCAACCCTGTGATCGCCGGCGCGGCGATGGCCGCCAGCTCGGTGTCGGTTTTGGGCAACGCCCTGCGGCTCAAACGGGTGAAAATCGACTGACAAAGCATGAGGCCGTCTGAAAAACCGAAAAACACTTTTTCAGACGGCCTTTTATTTCGGTTCGCCTTCTGACAAGCGGTTTAATAATGGGATAAAATGCGCTGTTTTTTGATTACAAGGGAAAATCATGGCTTGGGGCGACGGAATAGAAAAAGCAGACAAGACCAAGCCCGCCGCATCGGCGGGTGATACGCTGGCCGCCTTGTCGGCGGTGGTGATTTTTATCGTTATCGTCTTATCGGGATGTTTGAAGCTGTATGTCGAATACCGGCAATACCAATATCAGCGGCAGCTGATGGCCGGTATCGGCAAGCTGATGGAGGCGGAAGCGGAAAAACTCAAAGAACACACCGAACGGTTCACGCCCGCACAGCACATCGGCGGCACGGTGGAATATCCCGAGTTTGCGCGGGAACGCAACCTGCACGGCACAGCGAAAATCCATGTACTTATCGGCGCGGGCGGGCAGGTGAAGGATGTGAAACTGGCGCAGACCGCAGGCCACGAAATCTTGGACAGATACGCCTTGAAAGCCGCGAAAAACGGCATGTATCTGCCCGCAACCAAAGGTTTCGAGCGGGTGGAAGACATTATTTTGGTGGAATTTGAATTTTAGTGTTTTCAATAATATGAGGCCGTCTGAAAAACCGAAAACGCTTTTTCAGACGGCCTCTCGAAAGCAAAAGGAACAAACCGTGCGCAAAACCCTGATTTTTACCGCCGCAATCCTGGCCGCGTCCGCCCCGCTGTACGCGCAAAGCTGCCGCGAAGCCGATGCTGCGGTTGCCGCCGAATACCGCAAAATGCAGGAAAACGGCAATTATGGCGGCGGGGAATGGAGCGAAGCGCGCGAACGCCGTCTGGCTGCGGCGGGCAAACGCTTTTACGCCAAATTGTCCGCCTACCTTGCCCGCCCCGAATCGTGGGGCTGCGTCTTCCCCAGACTGCTCGGCGCGGGCGCGGGCATCGCGGCGGCGGCCGACGGCAGAGTCCGCGCTTTTTCTTGGGATGAGCAAACCGGCGGCACGATGCACAACGACAAAAACCTGCTGCAATACCGCAGCGGCGGCCGAACCGCCCTGCTCGCCGAAGGCGTGTCCGGCGGCTGGGTGCGGCAGATTGCCGCCGACACCCTGCCGCGCTACGGTAAAGTGTATTTCGCCGTCTCCCGCTTTGTCGGCAGCAGCAGGCTGTATCTGGACAGAGTAGAGCTGCTGCACATCGAAAAAGGCCGTCTGAAACCCTTAAACATCATCCGCACCGCCCGTTTGGGCAACACTTTGTCCTACGAAGCCGACCTGATGGCCGAACCGCGTCTGCCCGAAGGGCGGGAAAACAACTACATCGCCTACGACGCGAAAACCCGCACCCTCAGCCTGCCCTTGGTGGTGGCGGAAAAAGAAAGCGACGGCGACGGGCGGGTAACGGCCGGGCGCATCCGCTACTGCTTCGACGGCCTTTATTTCGTGCGGCAGAAATAAAGGCCGTCTGAAAAGCGTGCGCAAGCGTTTTTCAGAAACGTCATCCCTGTGCAGGCGGGGACGGCCTCCAACCGTGAATTTGAAGTAAAAAACATGAACAAACAAAGCATTGCATTCCCCGCCGCGCTCGCCCTGATGATCGGTGCGCTGATTGTCTGGTCGGGCATTTCGCCGCACGACCGTGCCGTATGGTATGCCGAAATCGTCCCCGTCGCGGCGGTGTGGTTCGTCTTAACCGCCACCGCCGGCCGCTTCCGTTTCAGCAACACCGCCTATTTCCTGATGAGCCTGTGGCTGGCGATGCACAGCGTCGGCGCGCATTACACCTTCGCCGAAGTGCCGTTCGATTGGGCGAACCGCCTGCTCGCCCCGCTGCTGGGCGAAGGGCGCAACCATTTCGACCGCGTCGGCCACTACATCATCGGCTTTTACGCCTTCCCGATGGCCGAATGGCTGACCCGCCGCCGGCTCGCCGGCTTGGGCGTGGCCGTGTTTTTCGCGCTGTTTTTCATCATGGCCGTGGCGGCGGCCTACGAAATCATCGAATGGCAGTATGCCGTGATCGACGGCGGCAGCGCGGGCATCGAGTTCCTCGGCTCGCAGGGCGACGTGTGGGACGCGCAGAAAGACATGCTCGCCGACACACTTGGCGCGCTCACCTCGCTCGCGCTGTTTCTGGTTTTGCGGCCGGACAAGCGGGCAGGGCAGGGGACGTAGGCGGCCGTCTGAAAACAAGCAAAAGGGATTTTGAGTTTTCAGACGGCTTCTGCCGCCAAGGTAGGTGTGTGGCGCGAGCCACGCACGCGGTTTCTGTGTGGCGGTGGTTTTGGAAGCGTTTGGAAATACGAAAGGCCGTCTGAAAAGCCGTAAAACCGATTTTATAGTTGAACAAAATAAAAGATACCCATCATAGGCCGGGCTTCAGCCCAGCAAAATATCGGATAAATAGCGAGTCAGCCGGGCTGAAGCTCGGCCTACACCGAATACTTTTTATCTGTATCCACTATAACTTCGTTGAAGCTGCGCTTTCAGACGGCCTCAAAGCATACGGGCGGGCGGTCAGCGGTGGCGGATTTCCCAGCATTGGTGGATTTTTTTGTTGCGAAAATCGTCTGGCACGGACTGTTTGGAAATGTCTTTCACAAGGTATTGTTCCGCAATGCTTTCATCGAGCGCAAACGAGCGCAGGTTGTTTGAGAAATACATCAGGCCGTTTGGGGCAAGCAGTTTCATTGCGCCCTGTATCAGGCGGGCGTGGTCGCGCTGGATGTCGAGGGTGTCGCTCATTTTTTTGCTGTTGGAGAAGCTGGGCGGGTCCATCACGATGAGGTCGAACTGTTTGCCTGCTTCAAAGGCCGTCTGAAGATATTGGAATACGTCGGCACGGATGATTTGGTGTTTTGCCAAATCGATGCCGTTGAGCTCAAAATTGCGCCGCGCCCAGTTGAGATAGGTGTTGGATAAATCAACGGTTTCGCTGGAAACTGCGCCGCCCGTGGCCGCGTAAACGGTGAAGCTGCCGGTGTAGGAAAACAGGTTTAAAAAGCGTTTGCCCGCTGCGGTGTCGCCCACTTTTTTGCGGGTGTTGCGGTGGTCGAGAAACAGGCCGGTGTCGAGGTATTTGTCGAGGTTTACCCAAAACTTGCGGCCGTTTTCTTCGATGACGAAGTCTTCGCCCGCGCGGCCGGTTTTTTCATACTGCTGCACGCCTTTTTGACGTTCGCGGCGTTTGAGATGGATGTCGTCTGAAGAAAATCCGGTTACAAAAACAATGGCTTCAATGATTTCGGCAAGCCACGCTTCGTATTCTTCGGGCTGCATGAGCCAGCCGGTATCGTATTCCTGCAAGTGGATTTGCGAGCCGTAAACATCGACGGCAAAGGGAAACTGGGGGATGTCGCGGTCGTAAATGCGCCATGCTTCGATACCGTTGCGTTTTGCCCATTTCATAAGGTGTTTGATGTTTTTGCCGAGGCGGTTGGCGAAGGGAGTGGTGTTGTCGGTCATGGCGTTCGGACGGTTTTGTGAAAGGGATTGATTTTACCGTAATTAACGCCGCCGCGCTTGACCGTGTCGGCATACGTCTATATTATCCGCTGTTCGCCTTTTTATTACGAAGCCATCGTCTTCTGCCTAAACCGCCCGCTACGGGCGCGTTCTCTTGTTTTTCTCCGGAAAATGTATTTGCAGGTTGTTGTCGATGTTAACCACAGGCCGAAGCCGCCTGCGACAACCCTGTAACGCCAATTCTGTATTTGCCGCTACCCATCTTTGCTTCGAGGTCGTCTGATAAACATTTCGGGCGCAGCGTGTTGTTGTTTCTTGAAGGATAGCCGTGTCTATTAAATTTTCCGATTTGAATCTCGATAAAAACATTCTTTCCGCACTCGTGAGCGCGGGCTACGAAACGCCCACGCCGATTCAGGCGCAGGCCGTGCCGTTTGCCTTAGAAGGCCGCGACATCATGGCCTCGGCGCAAACCGGCTCGGGCAAAACGGCCGCATTTCTGCTGCCCACGCTGCAACGCTTAACCCGCCGCAGCGAAAAACCGGGCAAAGGCCCGCGCGCGCTGGTGTTGACCCCCACGCGCGAATTGGCCGCGCAGGTGGAAAAAAACGCGCTCACTTACGCCAAAAACATGAAATGGTTCCGCACCGTCAGCATCGTCGGCGGCGCGTCGTTCGGCTATCAAACCCGCGCATTGAGCAAGCCGGTTGACCTGATTGTCGCCACTCCGGGCCGTCTGATGGACTTGATGGACAGCGGCAAAGTGGATTTCGCCCGCTTGGAAGTGCTGATTCTCGACGAAGCCGACCGCATGCTCGACATGGGCTTTATCGAAGACATCGAAACCATCGTCGCAGCCACGCCTGAAGACCGCCAAACCCTGCTGTTTTCCGCTACTTGGGACGGCGCGGTCGGCAAACTCGCCCGCAAACTCACCAAAAACCCCGAAGTGGTGGAAATCGAGCGCGTGGACGAGCAGGGCAAAATCGAAGAGCAGCTGCTTTACTGCGACGACATGCGCCATAAAAACCGCCTGCTCGACCACATTCTGCGCGATGCCAATATCGACCAGTGTGTGATTTTCACTTCCACCAAAGCCATGACCGAAGTGATCGCCGACGAGCTTTACGAAAAAGGTTTCGCCGCCAACTGTCTGCACGGCGACATGCCGCAGGGCTGGCGCAACCGCACACTGATGGATTTGCGCAAAGGCCGCTGCAAAATTCTGGTGGCCACCGACGTGGCCGCACGCGGTATCGACGTGCCGACCATCACCCATGTGATCAACTACGACCTGCCCAAACAGGCCGAAGACTATGTGCACCGTATCGGCCGCACCGGCCGCGCAGGCCGCAGCGGCATTGCCGTTACCTTTGCCGAAGTGAACGAATATGTGAAAGTGCACAAAATCGAAAAATACATCGGCCGCAAACTGCCCGAGCTGACTGTGGAAGGCATGGAGCCCACCCGCAAACGCAAAGCAGCCGGCGGCAAGCCGAAAGGACGCGGCGGCTGGGGCGGCAAAGGCGGCTTCGACAAAGACAAAAAATCTTTCGGCCGCCGCGAGGGCGGGTTCAAAAAAGAAGGCGGCTTTAAGAAAGAAGGATTTAAGAAAAGCGGCGGGTTTAAAGCGCGAAAAGAGGGCGCAGGCAAACGCGCGTAAAATGCTTTAAATATACGCGGATAAGGCAAAGAGGCCGTCTGAAAAACGTTTTTCAGACGGCCTCTTTGCTTGTTTGGAACACAGGTAGGGTGTCGCCCAAGACAATACACGTGTTCTCTGCTGCATAACGAATCCGCGTATTTCCCCAAAAGCCCAAGCTGTGTGTGCTGCAAAGCAGTAGAGGCCGTCTGAAAAACGCAAACGGAGTTTTCAGACGGCCTCTTTACCGTTAAGACAGGGTGTGGCACAGCTGTGCACACGGATTCGGCTTTGTGCAGACGCGGAATTCGTTGCGCGGCAAAGACCGCGTGCGTCGCCTTGGGGCGACGCACCCTACATAAGCAGCAAACGCGTGCGCCCCAAAGCAGCAGAGGCCGTCTGAAAAACCGTAAACCTGTTTTTCAGACGGCCTCTGCTGCTTTGGGGCATGCTAATTGTCAACAGACCCTAAGGTTTACAAATCGAATGCGGCGTTGACCAGCCTTTGCGTGTATTCGGTTTGCGGGTTGCTGAATATCTGCTCGGAGGTGCCGTATTCCATCATTTCGCCAAGCTGCATGACGATGACGTTGTTGCTGACGGCGCGCACGACGGAGAGGTCGTGGCTGATGAACATGTAGGTCAGGCCGTATTTGTCCTGCAAGTCGCACAGGAGTTCGACCACTTTGACCTGCACCGAGCGGTTGAGAGCGGAGGTGGGTTCGTCGAGCAGGATGAATTTCGGGCGCAGGATGACGGCGCGGGCGATGGCGATGCGCTGGCGTTGGCCGCCGGAAAATTCGTGCGGGTAGCGGTTGAGCGCGGAGGTGGGCAGGGACACTTCGTCCAGCACGTCGAGCACGCGTTCGATGCGCTCTTTTTTGGAGAGCTGCGGCTGGTGGATGCTGAACCCTTCGCCGACGATTTCGCCCACGGTGAGGCGGGGCGAGAGCGAGCCGTAGGGGTCTTGGAAGACGATTTGGCGTTCGGCTTTGAGGCGGCGGGCTTCTTCTTTGGAGAAGTCGCGCAGGTTGCGGCCTTCAAAGCTGATTTCGCCGGTGTAGGGCAGCATCTGCATCACGGCTTTGCCGAAGGTGGATTTGCCCGAACCGGATTCGCCGACGATGCCGAGCGTTTCGCCGCGCCGGATTTTGACGTTCAGCCCTTTGACGGCTTTGAACACTTTGGTGGGTTTGCCGAAGAAGTTTTTTTCCAAGACAAATTCGACGCGCACGTCTTTGGCGTCGATCAGGACATCCGGATCGCCTTTGACGGGTTCGCGCACGCCGGTGGGAATGGAGTGAATGAGTTCGCGGGTGTATTCGTGCTTGGGTTCGGCAAATACTTGTTTGATTTTGCCGCGTTCGACGATTTCGCCGTGGCGCATGACGCAGACGGTTTTGGAGTAATGCTCGGCCAAGCCCAAATCATGCGTGATGAAGATAATCGCCATGCCCATCTGCTTTTGCAAATCGTGCAGCAGGTCGAGGATTTCGGCCTGGATGGTTACGTCGAGCGCGGTGGTGGGTTCGTCGGCAATTAAAAGGTCGGGGTTGTTGATGAGTGCCATGGCGATCATGACGCGCTGCAACTGGCCGCCGGAAAATTCGTGCGGATATTGTTTCATGCGGCGTTCGGCTTCGCGGATGCCGACGCGCTGCAAGAGTTCGAGCACGCGTTTGCGGGCTTCGGCGCGGTTCCAGTCTTTGTTGTGCAGCAGGGCGGCTTCCATGAGCTGCCGGCCGATGCGCATAAAGGGGTTGAGCGAGGTCATCGGCTCTTGGAAGATGAAGGCGATGCGTCCGCCGCGCAGGTTGCGCAGGGTTTTCGCGTCGGCATCGAGGATGGAGGTGCCTTCAAAGGTGATGCGCGAGTCTTTGCCGTAGCGGGTCATTTTTTCGTCCAGAAGCCGCATGACGGACATGGACGTTACCGATTTGCCCGAGCCGGATTCGCCGACGAGGGCGAGGGTTTCGCCACGGGCGACTTTGAAGCTGATGCCGCGCACGGCGTGGACGGTTTGGTCGTGCAGGTCGAAATAGACGTTGAGGTTTTCCACCCGTAGCAGGATGTCCCGGGTTTCTGTGTTGGTTGTGTTTTCTGTCATGGCCGTATCCTTTGGGCTGCGGTTTATCGGTCTTTCGGGTCAAGCGCGTCGCGCAGGCCGTCGCCGAGGAAGTTGAAACAGAACAGTGTGGCGACGAGGAAGAAGCTGGGCACGAGCAGCTGCCAGGGGGCGGTTTCGATGGTGAGCGCGCCTTCTTGCAGCATGGAGCCCCAGCTGGTCATCGGCTCTTGCACGCCCAAGCCCAAAAAGCTGAGGAAGGATTCGTACATAATTATGCCGGGCACGAGCAGCGAGGCATACACCATCACCACGCCCAGTACGTTGGGGATGATGTGGCGGATGACGGTTTTGCGGCGGGAGAGGCCGCTGACGCGGGCGGCTTCGACGAACTCTTTGTGTTTCAGGCTCAAAGTCTGGCCGCGCACGATACGTGCCACATCCAGCCACGACACCAAGCCGACGGCAGCAAAAATCAGGATGAGGTTGCGGCCGAAGAAGGTGGTGAGCAGGATGACGAAAAACATGAACGGGAAGGCGTTGAGGATTTCTAGGAAACGCATCATCAGCGAGTCGATTTTGCCGCCGAAGAAGCCGGCCAGCGCGCCGTAGAGCGTGCCGATGACCACGGCGACCAGCGCACCCGACAAACCCACCAACAGGGAAATGCGCCCGCCCACGGCGGCGCGGGACAGCAAATCGCGACCGAGCGAGTCGGTGCCCAGATAATGCCGGCTGGCAACGGAGGGGGCGGCGGACATATTGTCCCAGTCGGTGAAGTCGTAGGCGTAGTGGGTGAACAGCGGCGCGAAGATGACGAACAGGGTAATCAGCACCATCACGGTGAGGCTGTACAGCGCGGCTTTGTTTTTGCGGAAACGCCGCCACGCGTCCTGCCACAGGCTGCTGCCTTTGATTTGGGCGCGTTCTGTCGCGTCGGCCAGTGCTTCGGTTTGTTTTTTCTTGAATATCATGGTGCTCTCTCTATCCGGGCAGGCGATGCGCCCGGCAAACGGGGGAGTTTCGGACGAACCGGAGGTTTTCAGACGGCCTGTTTTTCCACGGCGGCGCAGAGGCCGTCTGAAAACGGCGGTTTGGTGTCAGTAACGGATTTTCGGATCGATCAGGGCATACAGGATGTCGAGGATGGCGTTAAACGCAATCGCCAGCACGCCCACCAGAATGGTCAGCCCCAAAATCATGCCGTAGTCGCGGTTGAGCGCGCCGTTGACGAAAAGCTGGCCGATGCCCGGCAGGCCGAAGATGGTTTCGATCACAATCGCGCCGGTGATGATGCCGACGAAGGCCGGGCCGAGGTAGGACACGATCGGCAGCATGGCCGGACGCAGGGCGTGGCGCAGGACGATGGCGGTCATCGACAGGCCTTTGGCGCGGGCGGTGCGGATGAAGGGGCTGTTGAGCACTTCGATCATCGCGCCGCGCGTAATCCTGGCAATGCTGGACACATAGCTGATCGACAGGGCGGCCACGGGCAGGATCAGGTTGATGAACGCGCCGTCGTTCCAGCCGCCGGCCGGCAGCCATTTCAGGATAATGGCGAAAATCAGCACCAGAATAGGGGCTTTGACGAAGCTGGGAACGACCACGCCGGTCATCGCCAGCGTCATCAGCGTGTAATCCGCCCAAGTGTTTTGTTTCAAGGCGGCGAGGATGCCCAAAAGCAGGCCGCCGATAACGGCGATTACGAAGGCGTAAAGGCCGATTTCCACTGACACGGGCAGAGCCTGCGCCAAAAGTTCGTTAACCGAAAAGTCTTTGTATTTGAACGAGGGGCCGAGGTCGCCGTGCGCCAACTGTTTGACGTAGTGGAAATATTGCAGGTACATCGGGTCGTTGAGGTGGTATTTGGCTTCGATGTTGGCCAGCACCGCCGGCGGCAGGTTTTTCTCGCCGGTGAACGGGCTGCCGGGGGCGAGCCGCATCATAAAGAAGGACACGGTAATCAGCACCAGCATGGTGGGAATCGCGGCCAATATCCGTTTGATGATAAATTTCAGCATAATCAGGTCTGTATCCCCAACGGTGTAAAACCGTCTGTGTTGCCGTTTTTGCGCGGCGACCTGAATGCTTCAAATGGAGAAAGGGGAAAACACTGCCGCAAAGCCGTGGCAAAACGGCTCGGGCGCAATCGCCGGTTTGTCGGGCGTTTGCCTGTGTATTGTCTTCTTTTTCTTCTTTTGCAGGCATTCGGCTGTGCGGCGGCGCAGGTCCGGCAAGGGTTGGTCGGGGCAGGCCGTCTGAAAAGGCGTTTTGCCGTTTTCAAACGGCCTGCCGTGGTGGAATAGCCTTGTGGGCTGTTTATGCGCGTACCAGCGGTTTGGTACGTTCCAAGAGCCATGCCTTCGCATCCCCTTCGGTCAAGGGTTCGAGGCGGCGGCGCACTTCGGCGTGGTAGTCGTTGACCCAGCGGATTTCGTTGTCGTCCATCATTGCGGGCAGCATCAGGCGGGTGTCGATGGGGCAGAGCGTCAGCGTTTCAAAATACAGAAATTCGCCGAACTCGGTTTCCGCAGGGTTGGGCACCGGCATGTTGGCGGCCAGGTTTTCGATGCGGATGCCCCACTTGCCCGGGCGGTAGAGGCCGGGTTCGATGGAGGTAACCATGCCTTTTTTCATGGCGTGGTTTTTGTTGGGGGTGGCGGCGCAGGCGATGAGCTGCGGGCCTTCGTGCACGTTGAGGAAATAGCCTACGCCGTGCCCCGTGCCGTGGCCGTAGTTGCATTGTGCCTGCCACAGCGGTTTGCGGCATACGGCGTCTATCATCGGCGCGGCGATGTTGTCGGGAAACACGGTTTCGTCCAGCGCGATGTGCGCTTTGAGCACCAGCGTGTAATCGCGTTTTTGCGCTTCGGAGGGCGTGCCGACGGGTGCCATGCGGGTGATGTCGGTGGTGCCGCCCCAGTATTGGCCGCCGGAATCAATGAGCAGCATGCCGTCGCCCTCGATAACGCTGTAATGCTCGGCGGTCGCGCTGTAATGCGCCATCGCCGCGTTGGCGTTGAAGCCGGCAATCGTGCCGAAGCTCGGCGAGATAAAGCCTTCGCGCCGGCTGCGGTGTTTGAGCAGCATGCCGTCGATGTCGAACTCGGTTACGCGCTCGCCTGCGGCCAGTTTCTGCTCGAACTCGGCGAAAAAGCCGCACAAGGCCGCGCCGTCTTGCGCCATCACGTCGCGCCAGCGGGCGATGTCGGCATCGGATTTGACCGATTTGAACAGCGTGCTCGGGTTGATGTCTTCAATCAGGCGCACGGATTCGGGCAGGTGGCGCAGGGTGCTGACGGCGGTTTTGTTCGGCTCGACCAGCAGGCTGCCGCGCACATCCGCCAATGCGGCGGCGGCGGCGGCGTAATCACGCGCCTCGATGCCCGCCGCTTGCAGCGCGGCGGCGGCTTCGGCGGAGAAGCGGCTGTGGTCGGCAAACAAAACGGCTGTGTCCGCGCTGATCAGCAGGAACGACAAAAACACAGGGTTGAACGGCACGTCGTTGCCGCGCAGATTGGTGATCCAGGCGATGTCGTCGAGCGAGGAAACCAGATGGGCATCCGCGCCGTGTTCTTTCATCGCGGCACGCACGCGGGCGAGTTTTTCGGCGGCGGTTTCGGAAACGAAAGCGGGATTGTGGACGTAAACTTTTTCAGACGGCATCGCGGGGCGTTGCGGCCACACTTCGTCCAGCAGCGTTTCGGGGTGTTCGACGCGGATGTTTTTCGCCGCCAGCGCGGCTTCCAAACCGCGTTTTCCGGTGAGCGAGAGCATATCGGCCGGCACGCCGACGGCCGCGCCTTCTTGCAGGTTTTCCGCCAGCCACTCGGTGTAGGGCGCGACTTCGCCCATTTTCTGCAAGGCGATGCCGCTGCCTGCGAGCTGCTGTTCGGCCTGCTCCCAATAACGGCTGTCCACCCACAGGCCGGCTTTTTGCGGCGTAACCGCCAGCGTGCCCACCGAGCCGGTAAAGCCCGAAAGGTCGCGCCGCGCCTGCCAGTGTTCGGGCAGGTATTCGGAAAGGTGGGGGTCGGCGGAAGGAATCACGAAAGCATCCAAGCCGTGCCGCTGCATGGCTTGGCGCAGTGCCGCGAGATTCTGATCGGCGGTAGTCATATTTTTTGCTCCTTGATGTTCGGAAACGGGTTTTGGAAACGGGTTTTTCAGACGGCCTCCAAGCCTTGCGGGCGCAACAGGCCGTCTGAAAACCGCACGGTTTATTTTTTCGGTGCGAAAGACCAGTTTTTCAATACGTAGTTTTTCATCGGGTCTTCGGTGGAGAAGCCTTCGATGTCGGGTTTGACAAGCTGGACGGAAACCTGATGGTAGAGCGGCAGGATAACCGAATCCTGCTGGATGATCGATTCGGCGCGGCCGTAGAGTTTCACGCGCTCTTCGGGCTTGATGCCGGCGGTAAGCGTGTCGTCGAGAGTTTTGTCGAGAACGGGATTGGCGTAGAAGAAACGGTTGTTCGGGTTGTTGGAACGGAACACGTTGAGCATGCCGGAGGGTTCGTTGTAGTCGGAACACCAGCCGGAGAAGGCGATGGCGAAGTTACCCGTCTGGCGCGTGTCCTGATAGGTTTTCCATTCCTGGTTGAGCAGGTTGGGCTGGATGAAGGGCACGGCGGTTTTCCAGATGGAGCGCAGCGCGGTGATTTGCTTGCGCGAGGATTCGTTGGTGCTGTACAGCACTTCAAAGGTGAGCGGGTTTTTCTCGCTGTAACCGGCTTCGGTGAGCAGCTTCAAGGCTTCGGCGGCGCGTTTTTCCTTGCTCCACGCTTTCCAGTCGGGCGCAACCTGTTCGCTGCCCTGCATGTTCGGCGGGGTCATCTGGAAGGCGGGGGTGTCGCCGCGCCCGCTTACTTTGGTAATGATGTCGCGGTCGATCAGCATATTGAGCGCGCGGCGCACTTTCGGATTGTTGAACAGCACAACGCTTTCGTTCGGCTCGAGATACCAGGTGCACAGCAGGGTGGTGCGTTTGACCTGGCCGGAGAATTCCTTGTCGGCAGTTTTGATCTGGTCAGTGGGGACGGCGTAGGTTACGTCCATTTCGTCGGCGCGGTAGCGGTCGAATTCCTTGCCGGTGGACAGGAATGTAGCCTCGGGAATGGTAACTTTGTCCGCGTCGTAATAAGCGGGGTTTTTTTCCAGCGCGATATGGCTGTTTACGCGCCACTCTTTGAGCTTGTACGCACCGCTGGAAACGTAATTTTCCGGCTGCGTCCATTTGTCGCCGAATTTCTCGACTGTGGCGCGGTGGACGGGATAGGTGAATTGCTGAATCAGCATGTCGGGGAAATACGGCACAGACGCGGTGAGCGTGAATTGCAGCGTTTTCTTGTCCAAAGCCTTCACGCCCAGCGTTTCGGGCTTGGCCTTGCCCAGCATGACTTCCTCGGCGTTGACCACTTTGCCGTCGGCCAGATAACTGGCGTAGGGCGCGCCGGTTTCAGGGTCGGTAAGGCGGCGGAAGCTGTACACGAAATCGTCGGCGGTAATCGGTTCGCCGTTCGACCATTTGGCATCGCGCAGATGGAAAGTCCAGACTTTGTCGCCGTCGCTTTCCCATTTTTCCGCCAGCGCAGGAACGGTTTTGCCGGCGGCGTCGGAGCCGACCAGGCCGTCCATCATTTGGCGGATGAGTGCGCCGGCGGCCATGTCGCCGCTTTTTTGCGGATCGAGCGAGCCGGGTTCGACGGCGTTGCCGACGACGATGCGTTTGTAGTCCTTGCGCTCGAATTTCGAGGGCGTGATGACGGTTTCCCCGCCGCAGGCGGCAAGGGCGAGGCAGCCGGCCGCCGTCAGGGCGGTCAGGGTATATCGGTTTGCGGGCATAAACGCGCTCCTCTTTGCGGTTTTCTTTTTCTTCTTCGGCGGCCGCCGCGACGGGTGTTCTGTTGTGGCGTGAAGTCGGGAATGTATTTATTTTTTTACCGATTGTCAAATAGTATTATTTATCTTTAATTTTAAGTAAATTCCGGTAAGTGGGGCAGGGCGGCGGACAGGCGGACGGCGGGCGCGGCGGCGGGATTTTGTTAGAATCCGCCTTTTTTCAGACGGCCTCATTCATGAACAACACGCCCAACTACATCACCCCCGCAGGCTGGCAGGCTTTGAAAGACGAGCTGTACAGCCTGGTAAACAAGGAACGCCCCGAGATCGTGCAGGTCGTGAACTGGGCGGCCTCCAACGGCGACCGCAGCGAAAACGGCGACTATCTCTACGGCAAACGCCGGATGCGCGAAATCGACCGCCGCATCCGTTTTCTAACCAAACGCCTCGAAGCGGCGCAGGTCATCGACCCCGAAACGCGCGAAGCCACCGACCAGGTATTTTTCGGCGCAACCGTAACCCTGCTGCGCGGCAACGGCAGCGAGCAGGTGGTGAGCATCGTAGGCATCGACGAAACCGACGCGGCGCGAAACAAAATCTCGTGGATTTCGCCGCTGGCACGCTGCCTGATTAAAGCGCGCGAGGGCGACGCCGTCGTGCTGCGCACCCCCGAAGGCCGCGAAGACATCGAAATACTCGAAGTGGCTTACATCCGTATCGCTTAATCCTATCAGGCCGTCTGAAGACAGGCTTACCTGCTGCAATGGTTTTTCAGACGGCCTTCCATCATTTCTCTCTATCACTTGCTTCTTGTTTCAGAATCATATTTTCAGACGGCCTCTGATTTGAAAAAAAAAACGGTTTAAAAGCCGCCTGAAACAGCCTGTTCCATCAGTTATGCCAGTAAACCGGCAGATTTTTTCAGACGGCCTGCATCTGCGGCAGGGAAGGGTCTTACCCCTGCTTTCAGACGGCCTGATTTAGCGCAAATAAAGTTTACTTTGCAAATATTGACAGAAAATAGCGGAGTCAAGTATAAAGCTGCCGTAACAGGCGGCTACAACGGATTACAGTCTTCCCGTCCGTGCGCCGCTTGAGGTTTTTACAAGAAAAACATCTGAAAGAGCAGAAATCCCATGAATCCTATGTATGTTACCTTCGCGATCTATCTGATCGCGGTTCTCCTCATCGGCCTCGCGGCTTATTTTTCCACCCGTAATTTCGACGACTATATCCTCGGCGGCCGCAGCCTCGGCCCCTTCGTTACCGCCATGTCGGCCGGTGCGTCCGATATGTCCGGCTGGCTCCTGATGGGGCTGCCCGGCGCGGTGTATCTGAGCGGTTTGAGCGAAGCATGGATTGCCATCGGCCTGACCGTCGGCGCGTATTTCAACTGGCTGCTGGTGGCCGGACGCCTGCGCGTGCACACCGAATACGCCAACAACGCGCTGACGCTGCCGGATTACTTTTTTCACCGCTTCGGCGCCGGCGGCCATCTGATGAAGGTGGTTTCCGCGATTATTATTCTGTTTTTCTTCACCATTTACTGCGCTTCGGGCATTGTGGCCGGTGCCACGCTGTTCCAAAGCCTGTTTGAGGGCATGACTTACAACCAGGCGATGTGGCTGGGTGCGGGCGCAACCATCATCTACACCTTCTTGGGCGGCTTTTTGGCGGTGAGCTGGACGGACACCCTGCAAGCCTCGCTGATGATTTTCGCGCTGATTCTGACCCCGGTGATGGTGTATCTGGGCTTGGGCGGCGCGGAGCAGATGGCCGCCGCCATGCAGAGCGTGGCCGCCGAAACCGGCAAACAATACGACAGCCTGCTGGCAGGCACGACTTTTGTCGGCATTGTTTCCACCGCCGCATGGGGCTTGGGCTACTTCGGCCAACCGCACATTCTGGCGCGCTTTATGGCAGCCGAAAGCGCAAAATCGCTGGTTTCCGCCCGCCGCATCGGCATGACGTGGATGATTCTGTGCCTGGGCGGCGCGGTGGCCGTGGGCTATTTCGGCATCCCCTATTTCGGTGCGCACCCCGAGCAGGTTGCCGCCATGAAGGGCAACCACGAGCGCGTGTTCATTGCCCTGTCCACCCTGCTGTTCAACCCGTGGATCGCCGGCGTGATTTTGAGCGCGATTCTGGCGGCGGTGATGTCCACCCTGTCCTGCCAGCTTTTGGTGTGTTCCAGCGCGATTACCGAAGACTTCTACAAAGGCTTCCTGCGCAAAAACGCGCCGCAGAAAGAGCTGGTGTGGGTTGGCCGTGTAATGGTGCTGGCGATTGCCGTGGTGTCGATTCTGATTGCCGCCGATCCGAACAGCAAAGTGCTGGGGCTGGTAGCCTACGCTTGGGCGGGCTTCGGCGCGGCTTTCGGTCCGATTGTGATTCTGTCGGTGCTGTGGAAACGCATTACCGCCTACGGTGCGCTCTCCGGCATGGTGGCCGGTGCGCTGACCGTGGTGCTGTGGGCGGAATTCGTGAAAAAACCCGCGCTGGCCGCCGGACAAAACGGTTGGACAACCGTGTATGAAATCGTCCCCGGCTTTATCGCCTGCGCACTGGTGGCCGTGATTGTGTCGCTGGCCAACAAAAAACCGTCGCAAGAAGTGCAGGAACGCTTCGCCAAAGCCGATGCCGACTACCGCGCGGCGAAATAAAAAACGTTCAGGCTGTCCCACCGCACGGGGCAGCCTGAAAATCCGTTTGAGGCCGTCTGAAAACCGGTTCGGCGGCCGGAAAACCGAGCCGCGCAGAAACGGCGGGAGGATGTTTTCAGACGGCCTTTATGCTTTGCAGGCCGCCGCCGGAAAATATTTGACCCTGTGCAAACCCGCCCCGCAATCCGCTTGTTTCCGCAGGCGCGATTGGTTACGATAAAATGCGCGGCACATGGCATACGCAGCCTGATGCCGCGCCTCATGAAAAGAAGTATTTCAAACCCTTCGGACGGCCTTTGAGGCCGTCTGAAAACACTACCGAAACCTCTGGAGAACCCGAAAAATGTTCGATTTTGCCTTTCCGACACAAACCCCTCTGCGCCAAGCCGTAACCGATGCCTACCGCCGCGACGAAATCGAAGCGGTAAACGACATGCTGCAACGCGCGCAAATGAGCGACGAAGAACGCAAAAACGCCGACGAACTCGCCCGCCGCCTCGTAACCCAGGTTCGCGCCAACCGCACCAAAGCCAGCGGCGTGGACGCGCTGATGCACGAATTTTCCCTGTCCAGCGAAGAGGGTGTCGCCCTGATGTGCCTGGCCGAAGCCCTGCTGCGCATCCCCGACAAAGAAACCCGCAACAAACTGATTCAGGACAAACTCTCCGAAGGCAACTGGAAAAGCCACTTGGGCAACAGCCCGTCCATGTTCGTCAACGCCGCCGCATGGGGTCTGCTGATTACCGGCAAACTCACCACTCCCACCAGCGATGACTCCCTCGGCTCCGCGCTTACCCGCCTCTTGGGCAAAGGCGGCGAACCGATGATCCGCAAAGGCATGGACTACGCCATGCGCATGCTGGGCAAACAGTTCGTAACCGGCCAAACCATCGAAGAAGCCCTGCAAAACGGCAAAGAGCGCGAAAAAATGGGCTACCGCTATTCCTTCGACATGCTCGGCGAAGCCGCGATGACCGAAGCCGACGCCGACCGTTATTTCAAAGACTATGTGGACGCCATCCACGCCATCGGCAAAGACGCGGCAGGGCAGGGCGTATATGAAGGCAACGGCATTTCCGTCAAACTCTCCGCCATCCACCCGCGCTATTCCCGCGCCCAGCACGACCGCGTAATGAAAGAGCTGCTGCCGCGCCTGAAAGAGCTGTATCTCCTTGGCAAACAATACAATATCGGTATCAACATCGACGCGGAAGAAGCCAACCGCCTCGAACTCTCCCTCGACCTGATGGAAGGCTTGGTGTCCGATCCCGATCTGGCCGGCTACAACGGCATTGGTTTCGTGGTGCAGGCGTATCAGAAACGCTGCCCCTTCGTTATCGACTACCTGATCGACCTTGCCCGCCGCAACAACCAGAAACTGATGGTTCGCCTGGTCAAAGGCGCGTACTGGGACAGCGAAATCAAATGGGCGCAGGTGGACGGCATGGACGGCTACCCGCTCTACACCCGCAAAGTCCACACCGACATTTCCTATCTGGCCTGCGCCCGCAAACTGCTGGACGCGCAAGACGCCATATTCCCCCAGTTCGCCACCCACAACGCCTACACGCTGGCCGCCATCTACCAAATGGGCAAAGGCAAGGATTTCGAGCACCAATGCCTGCACGGCATGGGCGAAACCCTGTACGACCAGGTTGTCGGCCCGCAGAACCTCGGCCGCCGCGTGCGCGTGTACGCCCCCGTCGGCACACACGAAACTCTCTTGGCCTATCTGGTGCGCCGCCTGCTGGAAAACGGCGCGAACACCTCCTTCGTCAACCAAATCGTCGACGAAAACATCAGCATCGACCAGCTTATCCAAAGCCCGTTTGAAACCATCGCGCAAGAAGGCATCCACCTGCACCCCGCGCTGCCGCTGCCGCGCAACCTTTACGGCGAAGGCCGTCTGAATTCGCGCGGCGTGGATTTGAGCAATGAAAACGTCTTGCAGCAGTTGCAGGCCGACATGAACGCCGCCGCCGCCGGGAAGTTTCAGGCGGCCTCCATCATCAACGGCAAAGCCCGCGCCGCGCAGCCCGAAAGCGAAGTGAAAAACCCCGCCGACCACAGCGACATCGTCGGCACAGTCAGCTTCGCCGATGCCGACACCGCCAAAGAAGCCGTCGCTGCCGCCGTGGCCGCGCAGAAAACCTGGGGCAGCACCCCCGCCACCGAACGCGCCGCTGCCCTGCGCCGCTTCGCCGACCTGCTCGAACAGCACACCCCCGCGCTGATGATGCTTGCCGTGCGCGAAGCCGGCAAAACCCTGAACAACGCCATCGCCGAAGTGCGCGAAGCCGTTGATTTCTGCCGCTACTACGCCGACCAGGCCGAAGAAGTCATCAAAGACACCCCTGCCGTCGGCACCATTGTCGCCATCAGCCCGTGGAACTTCCCGCTGGCCATCTTCACCGGCGAAGTCGTCGCCGCGCTGGCCGCAGGCAACACCGTCGTCGCCAAACCCGCCGAGCAGACCAACCTCATCGCCCACTACGCCGTCAAACTGATGCACGAGGCCGGCATCCCCGCCCAAGCCCTGCAACTGGTGCTCGGCGCAGGCGAAGTCGGCGCGGCGCTCACGCAGGACGAACGTATCGGCGGCGTGATTTTTACCGGCTCCACCGAAGTCGCCCGCCTCATCAACCAAACCCTGGCCAAACGCAGCGACAACACCGTGCTGATTGCCGAAACCGGCGGACAGAACGCCATGATTGTGGACTCCACCGCCCTGCCCGAGCAGGTGTGCGCCGACGTCATCAACTCCGCCTTCGACAGCGCGGGACAACGCTGCTCCGCCCTGCGCATCCTCTGCGTACAGGAAGACGTGGCCGACCACATGATCACCATGATCAAAGGCGCGATGGACGAACTGGTTGTCGGCAATCCCAAGCACCTCAACACCGACGTCGGCCCCGTCATCGATGCCGAAGCGCAGCAGAACCTGCTCGCCCACATCAACAAAATGAAAGGCTCGGCCAAGTCCTACCACGAAGTCAAAACCGCGCCCGACGTCAACCCAGAAAATGCCACCTTCGTCTGCCCGATTCTGTTTGAACTGAACGACTTGGGCGAATTGCAACGCGAAGTGTTCGGCCCCGTGCTGCACGTCGTCCGCTACCGCGTCGGCGAGCTTGACAGCCTGCTCGACCAAATCAACAGCAAAGGCTACGCGCTCACCCACGGCATCCACAGCCGCATCGACAGCACCGTGGAACACATCCGCAGCCGCATCGAAGCGGGCAACGTCTATGTCAACCGCAACATCGTCGGCGCAGTGGTCGGTGTACAGCCCTTCGGCGGCCACGGCCTCTCCGGCACCGGCCCCAAAGCAGGCGGCCCCTTCTACCTGCAACGCCTCAGCCGCCTTGCCAACTGGGTACAGCCCGAACTCACCCAACCCGGCCGGGCCGACGAAGCCGCGCTGAAAAAACTGGAAACCCTGCTGCACGGCCTGCCGCTGACCCAGGAGCAGAAACTTGCCGCCGCCGCCGCACTCGGCCAGGCACGCTTCCGCACCCTGCGTCTGGCCGAAGCCCTGCTCACCGGCCCAACCGGCGAAACCAACGCCGCCGTATGGCGCGCCCCCAAACGCGTCTGGGTGCACGGCGGCGACCTCGCCCGCAGTTTTGCCGCGCTGGCCCAGCTGGCCGCCTCCGGCATCCAAACCGTCGTTGAAACCGGCCACCCGCTTGCCGCGCACGCCGACGCATTGGGCGAACTGCTCCTCGTCAGCAGCCAGCCCGAAACCAGCGGTGCCGTCCACGTTGCCGCGCTCGATGCGCTGGGCAGCGAACGCAAGCAGAAACTGGCCGCCGGCAGCGGCGCGCTCGTCCGCATCCTGCCCTCCGAACACGGCTTGGACGTTCTGCAAGTGTTCGAGGAAATCTCGTGCAGCATCAACACCACCGCCGCAGGCGGCAACGCCAGCCTGATGGCCATGGGCGACGACTGATGTAGCCTGAATTTGCAGCAAAAAGGCCGTCTGAAAACTTTTCAGACGGCCTTTAAACGTATAGCAGCATTTAATGCAGGCCGGGTTAAGCCCGGCTGACTTGCTATTTCCCCGATATTTTTTCCCCGTTATTTTGCCGGGCTGAAGCCCGGCCTGCATCCGCTATATAGCAAACCGAGCCACCATCAGGCACAAGTAGCAGAGGCCGTCTGAAAAACATTCAAACTTTCAGACGGCCTTTCAGTATAATCGACACCATTCTTATCTGATAAAATAAAAGGCAAAACATGGAAACCTATCTCGTCGGCGGCGCGGTGCGCGACGCACTGCTCGGCCTCGAAGTGAAAGACCGCGACTGGGTGGTGGTCGGCAGCGATGCCCGCACACTGCTCAGCCAAGGCTACAAACCCGTCGGCCGCGACTTCCCCGTCTTCCTCCACCCGCTCACCCGCGAAGAATTCGCCCTCGCCCGCACCGAGCGCAAAACCGGCAAAGGATACAGCGGCTTCTCCTGCTACGCCGCCCCCGACGTAACCCTCGAACAAGACCTGATACGCCGCGACCTCACCATCAACGCCATGGCGCAGGATGCAGACGGCCGCATCATCGACCCCTTCGGCGGACAGGCCGACCTGCGCGGCAAAATCCTGCGCCACGTTTCCCCCGCCTTCGCCGAAGACCCCGTCCGCATCCTGCGCACCGCCCGCTTCGCCGCCCGCTACGGATTCGCCGTCGCCCCCGAAACCATGAGTCTGATGCGCGGCATGGTAGAAAGCGGCGAAGCCCGCGCCCTTGTGCCCGAACGCGTTTGGAAAGAGCTTGCCCGAGGACTGATGGAAGATCATCCCGAACGCATGATCGAAGTGCTGCGCGAATGCGGCGCGCTCAAAGTCGCCCTGCCCGAAGTGGACGCACTCTTCGGCGTGCCGCAGCGCGCCGACTACCACCCCGAAATCGACAGCGGCATCCACACCCTGCTCACCCTGCGCCGCGCCGCCGCCCTCGGCCTCACCCTGCCCGAACGCTACGCCGCCCTGCTGCACGACCTAGGCAAAGCCCGCACTCCCGCCGAAATCCTGCCGCGCCACCACGGCCACGACCTCGCCGGCGTCGAACCCGTCCAAGCCGTCAACACCCGCCTGCGCGTCCCCAAAGCCTGTGCCGAACTGGCCGAATCCGTCTGCCGCTGGCACATCATGCTGCACAGCGTCAAAACCCTGCGCGGCAAAACCGTCCTCAACGTTTTGCAGCGCACCGACGCCTTCCGCCGCCCCGAACGCTTCCGCATGATGCTCAACGTCTGCCTGGCCGACACCCAAGGCAGGCAGGGCAAAGAAAACGAAGCCTACCCCCAGTCCGCCCACTGGCTCGCCCTGCTCGAAGCCGCCGACAGCGTGGATGCCGCCGCCGTTATCTCCGAGCGCAAACACAAATGCAAACCCGGCTGGATACCCGAAGCCATCCACCTCGCCCGTTTGGAAAAAATCGACCTGATACACGAGCCCTACCGCAAACAGGCCGTCTGAAAACGCGGCTTGGCCGCAGCCGAAACCGCAAAGCGTATTTTCAGACGGCCTCAAACGCCCAAAGCAGACCATATGACCGCAACCGCCTCCTTCCTCCTGTTCGCCGCGCTTTTGCTGCTAAGTATTGTTTGAGATAAAAATTAAATAGTGAAGCGACACGAGGATACCCGACCTGTTGTTTGCCCAACAGGTAGGGTGTGTCGCCCCGAGGCGACGCACGCGGTTTTTATGTCTTGATGGCAAAAAACAGCAGGCCGTCTGAAACGGTGTGTTCCGTATTTTTATGTTTTGCTTTGTAACGAAAAAACGTGCGGCCGACAGGTACTTGCAGTATAATCCGCGCGTCGCCCGAAACAGGGCGGTTTTCGGAGTCCGTCCGGTTCCGGCTGTTCGGACTTGTCTGCCGCAAGGCTTTATTTTTTGGAGTTTTCCACATGTTATCCGTAGAACAAAAAGCGCAAATCGTCAAAGATTTCCAACGTAAAGAAGGCGATACCGGTTCGTCCGAAGTGCAGGTCGCCCTGCTGACCTTCCGCATCAACGACCTCACCCCGCATTTCAAAGCCAACCCGAAAGACCACCACAGCCGCCGCGGCCTGTTGAAAATGGTCAGCGCACGCCGCCGTCTCTTGGCCTACCTGCGCCGCACCAAGCCCGAAACCTACCGCGAGCTGATTACCCGCTTGGGTCTGCGCAAATAATCTGCGCTTGAAAGTGAAAAGGCCGTCTGAAAATGTGTTTTCAGACGGCCTTTGCTTATCTTCGGCCGCGCCGCAAACCCTTTGTTTGCGCCAATAGGGGGAATCTTGACCTGTATCAAAACCGAATATGTGAAACTGCATATAATTACATTCATCTGACGGGAACGACATAAACGGCACCGCCGGTATTGTCAGATTTGGGTATTCAACCGTTGGATCTTTCTTTCCTTTCCTCTTGATGTGTGTGTGTTTGGGTGTGGCTTGTCGGCCACACCGCTTTTTTTTGACTGTTTGGTGCAAACAGGTTGCAACTTTGCAGCGGCCTGCGTCGCGCGGCTCGGTTGTGAAGCCCGGCCTACGATGGGTAGTTTTATAAAAAATTAAAAAGGAGCTGGCTGGGGTTTTGTAAAAGTTTCAGGCCGTCTGAAAACTCAGTTTTCAGATGGCCTGTTTGTTGTTTGCCGGTAATTACACGCCCAGCAGGGCGGCCAGCTGTGGCCAGTAGAACAGGCAGGCGACGGCGCAGAGTGCCAGGGCGATGCCGGCGGCGTTGACGGCGGAGATTTTTTCTTTGAACAGCAGTGCGCCGGTGAGCGTGCCGCAGACGATGACGCCGATGTTCATACCGGCAAACACCAGCGTCGGGCTGTCGGCCATGGCCTGATGGGCACGGATGTAGGAGAGGATGTTGCCGAAATTGAGGCAGCCGAGCAAAAGGCCGCCGGTGATGCCCTGCACCGTCCATTTCGTGCCACGGTAAAACAGCATGCCGAACATCAATACGGCCGCCAACGCGAAGGCGACGAGCAGGTTGCCGGAAAAGGCGGTGCCGCTTTTGGCGAGCTGTTTGAACAGGATGTCGATCAGGCCGTAGCCCACCCACACGGCCAGCAACAGCCATACGCTTTGCAGGCCGCCTTTTTTGCCGCCCTCGTGCTTGTACAGCAGGCAGGCGAGGGCGGTGAAGGCGAGCACCAGGCCGATGAGCCGCCCCTGTGTCAGCGGTTCGCCGAACAGGGTGAAGGAGGCGAGCACGGGCAGAAACAGCGACAGCCGCTGCGCCGCGTCGGATTTGACGATGCCCGCAGCGTCCACCGCCCGCCCCATTACGATAAACACGGCAGGCAGCAGCACGCCGAGCACGGCGAACAGCCACCAGGTCGGCAGGTAGTGCCGCCATGCGGCGAGGTCGGGTTGCAGCACGGCGACGGTGAGGCCGACGGCGGCGATGTAGTTGACGGCCACGGCCTGGCCGAGGTCGATTTTCTGTTTGCGCGCCATTTTCAGCAAAACCGATACGGCAACGCTGCAACAGATGCTGATGATGAGGTAGTGCATGGTGTTTCCCGATGGTGGGGCAAAGGTTTCGGCTGCGCCGAAGCTGCGTTTTCAGACGGCCTCAAAAATGATTTGAGGCCGTCTGAAAAACCGTTTTAACGCAAATCGGGCAATACGTTCAGTATGGCCGACAAGGCCGCTTCGCCCAGGCGCAGGGAACGCTGGCCGTTCCAGCCGAAATCGTCGTCGGGCAGGTTGTCGTTGTCTTTGAACGGCATTTCCAGTGTGTAGGCGAGGCAGCCGAAGCGGTGGCCGACCCATTTGGTTGCCCAGCCCAAATCGGCCTGGCCGGGCGCGTCCTGCGGGTAGCCGTATTCGTCTTGGAAATCGGGGCTGGCGGCGGCGAAGGCGGCTTTGAAACGCGCGGCCAGCGCGGCGGTTTTCTCGTTGTAGCCCGGCACGCCTTCCGCGCCGGAGAGGAAGATGTAGGGCAGGGCTTCGTCGCCGTGGATGTCTAGGAACAGATCCACGCCGGTTTCCTCCATTTTGCGGCGCACATGGAACACTTCGGGGCTGCGTTTTTCGCTCGGGCTCTGCCATTCGCGGTTGAGGTTCGCGCCGGCGGCGTTGGTGCGCAGGTTGCCCAGTGCCGAGCCGTCGGGGTTCATATTGGGCACGATGTAGAAGGTGGCGCAATCGAGCAGGGCGCGGGCGGTGGGATCCTGCGGGTCGAGCAGGCGGCCGAGCAGCCCTTCGGCAAACCATTCGGCCATGGTTTCGCCGGGGTGCTGGCGGGCGATGACCCAGATTTTCAAATCGCTTTCGACCTGGTTGCCGATTGTGAGCAGGTTGATGTCGCGCCCCTCTACCGTGCTGCCCAAGTCGTCAATCTGGCACAGGCCGCTGCCTTGCGCCTCGCCCAGCAGGTTCAGATGCTGTTCGCTGGAATAAGGCTCGAAATAGGCGTAATAGACGCTGTTGGCCAGCGGGGTGTGGTCGATGACGAGCACGCCGTTTTCGTAGCGGGTGGGCACGCAGAACCAGTTTTGCCGGTCGTAGGAGGCGCGCGCCTGATAGCCTTCCCAGCCTGCGGGGTAGGCAGCGACGGCGGCGTTTTCAAAGCGCATGACGCAGTTTTGGTAGGCCGCGCCTTGCAGGCGGAAGTAAAACCATTGGGCAAAACCGGCGGCGTTGTCGGGGCGCAGGGCGAGGCGGATGTTTTGCGGGTCGGACAGGTCGTGCACGACGATTGAGCCGGCATCGAATTGGGTAGAGATTTTCAGCATAGGAATGCGCAAGGGGCGGTTGGGAAAAGGCGGCATTATAGTTTTTCCCGCGCCGCGCCGCCATATCGCGCCGCTGCGGGGCGCAGGGTCTGTTGACAATCAGCTTTGCGGCGGTGTTTTTGGCAAAAAACACCCGCCTGCCGCGTCAAAAATGCGCGCAAGGTGTCCAACCTTGCTGCGCTTTTTTCCTTGCATTCGGGCATTTTTTACTCAAAAAACCGCTTGCAAACTGAATGTCAACACACCCCGGAGGCCGTCTGAAAACTGCGTTTTCAGACGGCCTTTGTCCATTCTGTATCCGCTGCATTTTCAGACGGCCTGTATAATCCGAGGCCGTCTGAAAACAGGAAACACATGATGAAACTGACCCTGATGTTCCGCGAATATTGCAGCCTGTGCCACGCCATGCGCGACGCGCTGCGGCCTTTGCAGGAGGCGTTCGGCTTTGAATTGGAAATTTTCGATGTGGACGACGATGCGGATTTGGAGGCGCGTTACAACGAGCTTGTGCCGGTGCTGCTGCACGGTGAGACGGAAATCTGCCACTGGCATTTGGACGAGGCGCGGCTGCGGGCGTATTTGGCGGGAGAGGCCGTCTGAAAAGGCGGGGCAGGGTAGGGCGTTCCGCCCGAGTCGGTACATGCGGTTTGAGGCCGTCTGAAAACCAAGACTGGCTAACGCCCTCTTTTTACGGTATTTTGCCGGGCTGAAGCCCTGCCTACGATGGATGCTTTGTTCTGTATCCGCAATAAAAAACTGCCGGACGGCGTGTCCGGCAGTTTTTCTTTGTGCGGCGATTTATTTCAGCAGGTCGGCCACGCCGGCTTTTTCGTCTTCCAGCTCTTTCAAAGTGGCGTTGATGCGCTCGCGGCTGAAATCGTCGATTTCCAAATCGCGCACCAGTTTGTATTCGCCGTTTTCGCAGGTAACGGGGAAGCCGAACACGGTGCCTTCGGGGATGCCGTAGGAGCCGTCGGAGGGGATGCCCATGGTTACCCATCTGCCGTTGGTGCCCAGCCACCAGTCGCGGATGTGGTCGATGGCGGCATTGGCGGCGGAGGCGGCGGAGGAGAGGCCGCGTGCTTCGATGATGGCCGCGCCGCGTTTGCCGACAGTGGGCAGGAACACTTCGGCATTCCATTGCTGGTCGTTAATCATCTCTTTCACGCTCCGGCCGCCGATAGTGGCGAAGCGGTAGTCGGCATACATGGTGGGCGAGTGGTTGCCCCAGACGCACAGTTTTTCGATGTCGGCGACGGCTTTGCCGGTTTTTTCGGCAATCTGGCTGGCGGCACGGTTGTGGTCGAGGCGCAGCATGGCGGTGAAGTTTTTCGCGGGCAGGTCGGGGGCGGACTTCATGGCGATGTAGGCGTTGGTGTTGGCGGGATTGCCGACGACCAGCACTTTCACATTGCGGTCGGCCACTTTGTTCAAGGCCGCGCCCTGTACGGTGAAAATCTGCGCGTTGGCCTGCAAGAGGTCGGCGCGTTCCATGCCTTTGCTGCGCGGGCGCGCGCCGACAAGGATGGCGACTTGCGCGTCTTTAAAGGCAACTTCGGGGTCGTCGGTGGCGAACATACCGGCCAAGAGCGGGAAGGCGCAGTCCTGCAATTCCATCATCACGCCTTTGACGGCGTTCTGCGCCTGCGGCAGGTCGAGAAGCTGCAAAATCACGGGCTGGTCTTTGCCAAGCATTTCGCCGGATGCAATGCGGAAAAGCAGGGCATAGCCGATTTGGCCGGCTGCGCCGGTTACGGCAACACGGACGGGGGTTTTCATATTTAACGCTCCTTTGCGTAGGTTAGTTTAGGGATGGGCAAGGGCTTGATGCCGTTGCGCGGGGAATGAGTTTACTTGAACGGGCGGGATTGAATCAAGGTTTGTAAAGAAACGGCAAACCGTTGTTTGGGGTCTGTTGACAATCAACGTTTTGGCGATTTTTGCTTTTTGGCTGCGCCGAAACTGCGTTTTCAGACGGCCTGCAACCTTTGCAAGAAACCCCGATGGCAGCCCGAAAACCAAAAAATGCCGTCATTCCCGCGCAGGCGGGAATCTCGGTTGCATTCAACAATTCTTGAAGAAACAAGCTATTTGCTTGAATCCGGGAAAGATTCCCGCCTGCGCGGGAATGACGGCGTTTCGTTTAGGGGCATTCGGTTTCGCGCAGGATTCAGGCCGTCTGAAAGCGCGGTTCCGGCGCAGTCAAAACCTGCTGCGCGGGGTTTATTCGATGTCGGCGCACATGCGGGGCAGGAATCTGCGGCTGGTGTCGTCGGCGAAGTCGCAACGCCAGGAGACACTGCCGCCGTGGATGCGCGGGGTGTAAACCACGGTTTTGCCGCGCACGGGGGCGGCGAGGGCGGGGTCGGCTTTGAGGCGGGCGTAAACGATGCCGTCTTCAACGTAAACATCCTGCCAGTAGCGGCTGTTCGGGGGCAGGGTGAAGCCGTCGTTTTCGGTTTTCGTTGCGGTTTCTTCCTCCGTTTCGTTCTCGGAGCGGCTTCCGTTTTCCGCAGCAGTGGCGAGTTTGCCGCCCAGCGTGGCAAGCGGGCGGGTGAGTTCCTGATTGGCTTCGGTGAGTTTGGCGCGGGTAACGTAGTCTTGGTAGGCGGGCAGGACGATGGCGGCGGCGATGCTCAAGCCCATGATGGGGACTTGGATGTAACCCATCACGAGGCCGGCGATGGCGAGGCCGTCTCCGCCTTGTTTCCTTTGGCGGATCTGGCCTCGGGCGATGTGGCCGAAAATAATGGCGAGCAGGCCGATGATGACGGGGATAAACCAGCCGATAATGGAGCAGACGAGGCTGGCGACGGCGAGGCCGTTGGTGCCGTTGGCGGCGGGCGGCTGCCATTGCGGGGCTTGGTAGTAGCGGTTGTCGTTGCCGGACTGCTGCGGGTCGGGATTGGTGTAATCGTTCATGGTTTTCCTCGTAGGGGGTTGGAAGTTGGAAGGCTGCTGTTATGTCACATCGGAGGCCGTCTGAAAAAATATCAAACCCGTTTTTCAGACGGCCTCTGCGGTTTTGAGAAACGTCATCCCTGCGTTGGTGCGCGTTCTTTGCCGTTGAGGCCGTCTGAAAACCGCGTGCGCGGCTGCGCCACACCCCCTACCTTATGGGCTGTATCTGCGTTGTTTCACAATGTTTTTTCAGACGGCCTCTGCGCTTGGTTTATATGTCAACAGACCCTAAACCCACTGCCAGCGGTTGCGCCACGCGCCGATGACGGCGTTGGGGTATTTGCTGCTGCCGAGGCTGCCGTTGAAGCGGGCGAGTGCGCGGGTGATGTTGCCGTTTTCCACGTTGCTGTAATGGCGCAGGATGGTGCAGCCGTAGCGCAGGTTGGTGCGGATGTCGAACAGGTTGTGCTCGGCCTTGCCGATGTAGCGTTGCCAGAAGGGCATGACCTGCATCAGTCCTTTCGCGCCGACGTTGCTGATGGCGTATTGGCGGAACGCGCTTTCCACTTCGATCAGGCCGAGGATGAGCTGGGTGTCGAGGCCTGCGCGGGTGGTTTCGTATTGGATATTGGTTAAGAGGCGGCGGCGGGCGGCTTCGTCGGGCACGAAGCGGGTGAGGCGGGAGGACATGTCGACAAGCCAGCGTTCGCCGTCGCGCGGGTTGGAGAAGACGAGGCGGGCGGGGTTGATGTTGTTGACGGAGGTGCGCATGACGGAGGCCACGTCGTCGGAGAGGGTTTCTTCGCGCTGCGCGCCGGCCAGCAGGGTTTGCGGGGCGATAAGGAGTGCGCCGCCGGTGAGGATAAGGCGGCGGCGGGCGGCATCGGGTAATCGGTTTTCCATTTTTTTATATTAAGGGCGGACGGTTTATTCGGCGGCTTCTTCCAAGAGCCACGCCTGCGCCTGCGCGGCGTCGGTGAAGTATTTGGGGTGGGTTTGGGTGATCAGCTCGGAGATGAGGGCGGCGGATTTGATCCAGATATCGTCCACGATGACGGCGATGCGGCCGAAGTCGCGGTCGTGTTCGCGCACGAATTTGAGCTGCTCCCAGGCCATGTCGATGGTGAAGTCTTTGAGCAGGCTCAAATCCAGCAGCATATCGGGGCGGTGGACGCGGGCGGATGCGGCGATGACGGCCTGTTCGAGTTCGCGGAAGTCGTCCAGCGTGAATTCGTTGTAGAGGGCGACGTTCAAGCCGTAGTTTTGTTCGCGGATGGAGATCATGGTTCAGCCTTTCTTTCTGGTTTGTACGCTTTACGGATTTACTTTTTCAAGCCGCTCAAAATGCCGCTTGCAATAATGATACCGATGCCCAGCCATTCCTGCCAGCCGATTTGTTCGCCGAAGAAGAAAATCCCGGCCAGCGTGGAGAAAACCACGGTAAGGTAGGCCAGCGCGGCAACGGTGAATTTGCGGCCGACGGCATAGGCGTGGGTCATGGCCAGCTGCGCCAGCACGGCGGTTGCACCCACAGCCAGCAGATAGGGCAGCGATTGCAGCGAGAGGCTGTGCCAGCCGGTGAGGGTGGCCAGTGCCGCGCCCATCGCCATGCCCACCAGCGAGAGGTAGAACACCACGCGCCAGGCCGGTTCGCCCAAGAGCGAGAGTTCGCGCACCTGCATGTACGCCCAGCCCGCCGCCAGCCCGCCGAACAGGCCGACCGCCGCCGCGCCTTCCTGTCCGGCGGAAAAGGAGGGTTTGAGCAGCAGCACCACGCCGGCGAAGCCCAAAAGCAAAACGGCCTGCGTGTAGCGGGAGATTTTTTCGCGCAGCACGAGGGCGGAGAGCACGGCGAGGAAGATGGAGGAGGTGTAGGCCAGGGTAACGCCGGTGGCCAGCGGCAGGTGCATCACGGCGTAAAAGCCGCAGGTCATGCCGACGGTGCCGCTGACGCTGCGGCTGAGGTGGCTTTTCAGGTGCGGCGTGGCGAAGGTTTTGCCCTGCGCTTTGGCCATGCCGCCGAGCACGGCGGCGGCGAACACCATGCGCCAGAAGACGAGTTCGCCGCTGCCCATGCCGAATTTCTGGTGGGCGGCTTTGATGGCGAGGTTCATCAGGGTGAAAAACAGCGCGGCGGCTATCATCCAGGCCGAGCCGATGAGTTCGCGTGTTTCTTGGCTGCGTGTGCGGTTCATGTTTTTGCTTTGCGGCGCAGAGGCCGTCTGAAAATCTGAAAAAGGGCGGGAGGCCGTATGAACGCGCGGCTTCAACGAAGTTAAAAACCGGTTTTCAGACGGCCTCAATACGCCATGTCGGCACGCCTTATGCGGCGGCGATGAACAGCGCGATGATGCAGACGAAACCCACGCCCCACACCGCCGAGCGCAGGCGTGCTTCGCCGGCGATGTAGCACAGGCAGAACAGGATGCGCGAAATCACGAACAGCACCGCCCAGAAATTGACCGCCGCCTGCGACGCGCCGCCTGTGGCGTGGGCGATAATCACGGCGGCGGCGAAAGGGGCGAAGGTTTCATAGCCGTTTTGCTGGGCGGCGTTGGCGCGTGCGGCCGCGCCTTCGGTTTGCGCCAGAAACGCGCGCGGGTTGCCGTTGTCGCGCTTGAAGTCGAAGCCGCCACGCTTTTTGGCGTACATCGCGCAGAAAATCGGGAGCAGGGCGGCAAAGAGCACGCACCAGTAGGCGAGGGTCATTGTGTGTCCTTTCGGTTTGCGGTGGAAAAGGGCGGCATTATACAGCGGGGCAGGGTGGCGGGGCGGCTTGTCTGCACAAAAAACAGGCAGCGGCGGAATTTGTCGGCGGATGAAGGGCATGGGCGGCTTGTCCACAGCAAATCCACGGCACTCTGCCGCGTTTCGGAGGATAAGGGCGGGGCAGGGGGCATGTTTCAGACGGCCTGATGCGCCTTATCCCGCGCTGCGCGGCAAAACGGCGTGGATTGTTTGTGGAAAAACCGCCTTGGCGGCTGATTTGGCGGAAGATTCCGATGCTGCCTGTTTTTTGTGCAGGCTGCGAATTTGAATTTGAAACCGCATGCGTGGCGCAGGTCGGGCATTGATGCCCGACAAACACGGAATCTGTTTATCCCAATATGCCGCAAATTGAAAACGTCGGGCATCAATGCCCGACCTGCTTAACTACCTGTTTTTTTGTGCAGGTCGCCCTCGAATACCGTGTATCTGCGCTGGAATGGCGACACGGATGTAGGGTGTGTGCCGCAGGCACGCACGCGGTGGCGGGCAAGCGGAATGCCGTCTGAAAAGGCGGCAGCGGCTGTTGGCGAACCGCAAACCGCGTGCGTGGCAGAGCCACACACCCTACGTACCTGCTTAACGGCAGAGGCCGTCTGAAAATCCGTAAAACAGGTTTTGGCTGCGCCGAAGCCGCGCTTTCAAACGGCCTCCCATCCCGTTCGGGCAGCCCGTGCCCCGTCTCGGCTATAATGCCGCTTTTTTCGCAACCGCCGGGAGCCGCCATGTCTGCCATTCCCCTGATTGCCGCCGCCGGACTCGTGCCGCAGGCCGGCCGGATTTTCGCCGCCGTGTTCGCCGCGCTGGCCGCCGCCTCGCTGGTGGGGCAGTGGCTCAAACGCAAAAAAGGCGCGGGCAACGCCGTCATCGCCAACCTCAACGCCCGCATTTACGCCTGGTGGCTGATGACGCTGGTGCTGCTGGCGGCGTTCTGGTTCGGAAAAACCGGCGCGGTGGTGCTGTTTTTCCTGATTTCCTTCGCCGCGCTGCGCGAATTCATGACCCTGATCTACCGCCGCCGCTGCGACTATTACAGCATGGCGGCCTGTTTTTACGTGCTGCTGCCGGTGCAGTACTGGCTGGTGTGGCGCGAGTGGTACGGCCTGTTTGCCATCTTCATCCCGATGTACGGCTTCCTGCTGCTGCCCATCATCACCGGCCTGAGCGGCCAAACCGAAGACTTCCTCGCCCGCGCGGCCAAAACGCAGTGGATGGCGATGATCTGCATCTTCTGCCTCTCGCACGTGCCCGCGCTGATGTTTCTGCATTTGGACGGCTTCAACAGCGAAAACAACATCCTGCTGCCGATGTTCCTGATTGCCGTGGTGCAGGCTTCCGACGTGCTGCAATACATCTGGGGCAAGCTGATAGGCGGGCCGAAAATCATGCCCGCGCTCTCGCCCTCGAAAACCGTGTCCGGCACAGTGGGCGGCATCGCCTCCGCCACCGCGCTCGCCGCGCTGCTCGCGCCGATAACGCCCTTCACCCACGCCCAGGCCGCCTTGTTCGGCCTCCTGATCTGCCTGATGGGCTTTTTCGGCGGACTGGTGATGTCGGCCATCAAGCGCGACTACGGCGTGAAAGACTGGGGCAGCATGATCAGCGGCCACGGCGGCATGCTCGACCGCGTCGATTCCGTCTGCTTCGCCGCGCCGGTGTTTTTCCATTTCCTACGCTATTTTTGGAGCTGAGGCCGTCTGAAACCGTATTTTGTGTTTTTCAGACGGCCTGTTCCCCCGCCGCCCTTGAAGCGGGCGCGGCACGCGGCGATAATCCCGCCTTACCCGTTTTAACAAAACGCAGGCAAACCCCGCGCCGCCAATGTAGGGCGTGTGGCGCAGCCACGCACGCGGCTTCTACTCTACGGCAGCATATTTTCAGACGGCCTCTGCGGCTTTATCACGTTTAGTTAGAGGCCGTCTGAAAACCACGTTCCAACACCCGCACACAAAGGAAAAAACATGAGCGCAACCCTCACTGCCCCCGAACTCTGCCGCGTGCGCACCGTAACCGCCTTTGCCACCCTGCCGCCCGACAGCACACAATGGCAAGCGGTTTTGGCCGATGCCGAACAACAATGCCGCACCCTCGCCGCCGCTTTTCAGACGGCCGGCTACACCGTCCAAACCCTGCGCATCGTCGCCAACCCCTTCGGCGAATACCTCGACACAAGCAGCCCCGCCGCCGCCAAAGCCGGCCTCAGTGCCATCCGCGCCATCCTCAACAGCTTGGGCAGCAGTGGCCTACGCATCCGCTTTGCCGCCGGCGAAGCCCGCAACCCCGCCGAAATCGCCCTCCTGCCCGAACTCATCCGCGAATTCGGCGACCTGTGCAACGCCTGCGTCAACATCCGAGCCGACGAAAACGGTCTGCCCGACAACGAAACCATCCTCCGCTGCGCCGAAGCCGTCCGCCAAACCGCCCTGGCCGCCCCGCGCGGCGAAGGCAACTTCAACTTCACCGTCAACTTCAACTGCCCGCCGCTCATCCCCTACTTCCCCGCCGGCTACCACCGCAGCGAAAACGGCAACTGCCTCGTCGTCGGCCTCGAAACCCCCGATCTGCTCGCCGACGCCCTGCGCACCCTGCACAACCGCCCCGAAGAACACACCGCCTATTTTCAGACGGCCTACACCGCCATGCGCGACGCCCTGCAGCACCACACAAACCGCATCCACACCACCGCCGCCCAAACCACCCTCGGCAGCGGCTGGACATACGCCGGCATCGACACCTCCGCCGCCCCCTCGAAAAACTGCACCTCCATGGCCGAAATCTACCGCCTGCTGCGCGTCCCCCACTTCGGCGCGGCCGGCACAGTCGAAGCCTCCGCCTTGCTTACCCGCGTGTTCAAATCGCAAAACGTCCCCATGCAGGGCTTCTGCGGCCTCATGCTCGCCCCCACCGAAGACGAAGGACTCGCCCAAGCCGCCCGCGAAGGCCGCTTCGACATCCGCGCCCTGCTCACATACAGCAGCGTCTGCGGCATCGGCCTCGACACCGTCCCCATCCCCGGCGACACCCTGCCCGAAAAAACCGCAGCCCTCATGCGCGACACCGCCGTCATGGCCTACCGCCTCGGCAAACCCCTCACCGTCCGCCTCTTCCCCATCCCCGGCAAGCGGGCAGGGCAGCACACCGCCTTTGAAAGCGGCGACCTGTGCGACTGCGCCATCCTGGCCGTGCCCTAAATAGCGGAGCAGGGTGTGTGGCACAAGCCACGCACGCGGTTTTTTTGTTTGAATAAGAAGGCACTGCTTCACCCGCAGCCACATATACTGGATAAAGATTAAAAGTACCTATCGTAGGCTGGGCTTCAGCCCAGCTAACTCGATATTTTCACGATATTTTGCTGGGCTAAAAGCCCAGCCTACAATGGATAATTTTTATTTTGCTCCACTATATTTTCAGACAGTAAGCGTAGCGTGGATCATACGTAGGGTGTGTCGCCCCGAGGCGACGCACGCGTTCTCTGCCACTCGGAGGCCGTCTGAAAACCCCGCAACATGATTTCAGACTGCCTTTGTGGCGCAAGCCACGCGCTCAGCCGCGCCCGGCTCTGCGGCTGTATTTCCGTATATTTTCAGACAGCCTCCACTACGTTTCACATTTGAGGCCGTCTGAAAGCACAGCTCACAGCTTTAACGAAGTTAAAACCGCCAACCACATTGCGGAGCGTGTCGTCCGACGATACACGCGGCTTCCGCCCCGCAAGCAACCCAACCACCGAAAGGAAACCCCATGCTCCTCGGCGTCAACATCGACCACGTCGCCACCCTGCGCAACGCACGCGGCACCACCTACCCCAGCCCCCTCGAAGCCGCCCTCACCGCCGAAACCCACGGTGCCGACTACATCACCCTCCACCTGCGCGAAGACCGCCGCCACATCCGCGACGACGACGTCGCCGCCATCGCCCGCACCGTGCGCACCCACATCAACCTCGAAATGGCACTCACCGAAGAAATGCTCGAACACGCCCTGCGCGTGCGCCCGCAAGACGTGTGCATCGTCCCCGAAAAACGGCAGGAAATCACCACCGAAGGCGGCCTCGACGTCATCGCCCTGCAACAAAAAATTGCCGACTACACACACCAACTCACTGCTGCCGGCATCCGCGTCTCCCTCTTCATCGACCCCGACGAAACCCAAATCCAAGCCGCCCTCGACACCGGTGCGCCCGCCATCGAACTGCACACCGGCGCATACGCCGACGCCCCCGCACACGAACGCCCCCGCCAACTGGCCAAAATAGAAGAGGCCGCATACTTCGCCTCCGAACGCGGCCTCACCGTCAACGCCGGCCACGGCCTCAACATCCACAACGTCGCCCCCGTCGCCAAAATCCTGCCCATCGCCGAACTCAACATCGGCCACGCCCTTATCGCCCAATCCCTCTTCCTCGGCCTGCCCGCCGCCATCCGCCAAATGAAAGAAACCATCCACCGCGCCCGAAACGGGGTTTGAAAACATCTGTGGATTTGCCAAGCGGAAACCACCAAAAACACCAGTCGGCAATACTGCCTAAAACTGTTAGCAAATACTGCTCGTGTTCTTGTTGGAAATGACTGAGACACAGAACCGTAATCAGCATATGCTGTAATTGTATCATACATCTACATATTCGCATAATTTATATTATGTTAAATTATTTGAGTAAGTTTTTGAATGCACAATCATGAATTGCAAGTGTCCAAATCACAGTTACGTCTGGTAAAACGTCCTGACAACCTTTATGCTAGAATTCCGCCCCGTTTTTCAGCCTCCAAAACCAACCCGCCATGACCCAAGACAAAATCCTTATTCTCGACTTCGGTTCGCAAGTTACCCAGCTTATTGCCCGCCGCGTGCGCGAAGCCCATGTTTACTGCGAGCTGCATTCTTTCGATATGCCTTTGGACGAAATCAAAGCCTTTAATCCGAAAGGCATTATCCTGTCCGGCGGCCCCAATTCCGTTTACGAATCCGACTATCAGGCCGACGTCGGCATTTTCGATTTGGGCATTCCCGTATTGGGCATCTGCTACGGCATGCAGTTTATGGCGCACCACCTCGGCGGCGAAGTCTCCCCCGGCAACCAGCGCGAGTTCGGTTACGCCCAAGTGAAAACCATCGACAGCGAGCTCACGCGCGGCCTTTCGGACGGCCAGCCCAACACGCTCGACGTGTGGATGAGCCACGGCGACAAAGTGTCCAAACTGCCTGAAGGCTTCAGTATCATCGGCGACACGCCCTCCTGCCCGATTGCTATGATGGAAAACGCCGCCAAACAGTTTTACGGCATCCAGTTCCACCCCGAAGTAACCCACACCAAACAAGGCCGCGCCCTCATCAACCGCTTTGTGCTCGACATCTGCGCCGCCAAACCAAGCTGGACGATGCCCAACTACATCGACGAAGCCGTGGCCAAAATCCGCGAGCAGGTCGGCAGCGACGAAGTGATTTTGGGCTTGTCCGGCGGCGTCGATTCCTCCGTGGCCGCCGCGCTGATCCACCGCGCCATCGGCGACCAGCTCACCTGCGTGTTTGTCGATCACGGCCTGCTGCGCCAAAACGAAGGCAAAATGGTGATGGACATGTTTGCCCGCAACCTGGGCGTGCGCGTGATTCATGTTGACGCCGAAAAACAATTTCTCGACAAACTGGCCGGCGTTACCGACCCCGAGCGCAAGCGCAAAATCATCGGCGCGGAATTTATCGAAGTATTTGATGCCGAAGAGAAAAAACTCACCAACGCCAAATGGCTGGCGCAAGGTACGATTTACCCCGACGTAATCGAATCCGCAGGTGCAAAAACCAAAAAAGCCCACGCCATCAAATCGCACCACAACGTCGGCGGCTTGCCCGAAAACATGAAGCTCAAGCTGCTCGAGCCGCTGCGCGATTTGTTTAAAGACGAAGTGCGCGAGTTGGGCGTCGCCCTCGGCCTGCCGCGCGAAATGGTGTACCGCCATCCTTTCCCCGGCCCCGGTTTGGGCGTGCGCATTTTGGGCGAAGTGAAAAAAGAATACGCCGACCTGCTGCGTCAGGCCGACGACATTTTCATTCAGGAACTGCGTAACACCGCCGACGAAAACGGCACATCATGGTACGACCTTACCAGTCAGGCCTTTGCCGTGTTCCTGCCCGTGAAGTCCGTGGGCGTGATGGGCGACGGCCGCACCTATGATTATGTGGTCGCCCTGCGCGCCGTGGTTACCAGCGATTTTATGACCGCACACTGGGCAGAGCTGCCTTATTCGTTGCTCGGCCGCGTGTCCAACCGCATCATCAACGAAGTGAAGGGCATCAACCGCGTGGTGTACGACGTGAGCGGCAAACCGCCTGCCACGATTGAATGGGAGTAAAAACTTGCATTTTTATTGTTTTTTTCTGCACACGTAGGTTTGGTGAATTATCGGCAATAGGCCGTCTGAAACTTTTCAGACGGCCTTATGCTTTATGCAGGATGCAGGATTTTTGTCAGATATTTCCAGTCGATTCTGCGGGTATGGCCGATGTGCCATTTGCCACAATGGCACAGGTAGGCGCGTACGGCGGCGGCGCGGACGTTGCCGTTGCGTTCGTTGTATGAGCGCATGGAATGTATGGTAGCCAGTGCGGCCTCTCTGCCGGCGTAGCCGATTTTTCCGTCGCACATGCGCACTTTGCGTTGTTGCAGGGTTTTCTTGGCCATTTTTTCTCCTTTCACGATGTTGTGCCAGTATAAAACGCTATACGAAAGGTTTTCAATCAGAAAAGAAGTCCAGAGGCAAACAGGCCGTCTGAAAAAGCGGATTTCGTTTTTTCAGACGGCCTTGGCGGCGCAGAGCGTGCGCCATTATCACGACATGCCCCGCAAACGTAAAAAGCCGCCCGATAACGAGGCGGCTTTTTTATTTCCTGCAAATCAAATCGATGCGTTGATAAAGGCGGTGAGCTGGCCTTTGGCCAGTGCGCCGACTTTGGTGGCGGTGTTTTGGCCGTCTTTGAACACCATCAGCGTGGGTATGCCGCGCACGCCGAATTTGGCGGGGGTTTGTTCGTTTTCGTCGATGTTGATTTTGACGATTTTCAGACGGCCCTGGTATTCGGCGGCGACTTCGTCGAGAATGGGGGCGATCATTTTGCAGGGGCCGCACCAGGGAGCCCAAAAGTCCAGCAGGACGGGGATGTCGGAGTTCAACACGTCCTGCTCGAAGTTTACGTCGGTGGTGTGGATGATCAGTTCGCTGCTCATAGTGTGTCCTTTTTCGGTTGTGGATGAAACAGGGCGGTAACATAGTGGATAAGGCGGCCGATTTCAAGGGTTGTTTGCGGGGATAGCGTGAAACAATGCGCAAGCGGGCATTTCCTGCCTGCCCATGCGTTTTTCAGACGGCCGTAAAAAGCGGCAACCACTAGGGCTGCCGAATACCTCAATCGGAGATTTGCGCTTCACAAACATACAGGCTCTGCGCCTGCACTCTGCCTGCACGGTTTGCGTCGTGCGGGCAAAGACGGGGTTTTCAGACGGCCTCTTGGGCAAAATACGCTGTGAGGCCGTCTGAAAACGTTTTTTGTCTAGGCAAACTGGTTCATGGTGTTGTCTTTGCCGCCGGCTTTGAGCGCAGCCTCGCCGGCAAAGTATTCTTTGTGGCGGTCGCCGATGTCGGAGCCGGCCATGTTTTGGTGTTTGACGGTGGCGATGCCTTGGCGGATTTCCTGACGCTGCACGCCTTTGACGTAGGCCAACATGGCTTCTGCGCCGAAGTAGCCGTGCGCCAGGTTGTCGGTGGAGAGGGCGGCGGTGTGGTAGGTGGGCAGGGTGATCAGGTGGTGGAAGATGCCGGCTTCGCGAGAGGCGTCGCGCTGGAAGGTGCGGATGCGCTCGTCGGCTTCTGCCGCCAGTTCGCTGCCGTCGTAGTCGGCGGACATCAGTTTGGCGCGATCGTAGGCGGACACGTCTTTGCCCTCGGCCTGCCATGCGTCGAATACCTGCTGGCGGAAGTTGAGCGTCCAGTTGAACGAGGGGCTGTTGTTGTAGACCAGCTTGGCGTTGGGGATGACGGCGCGGATTTTGTCCATCATTTCTTTGATTTGGCCGACGTGCGGTTTTTCGGTTTCGATCCACAGCAAGTCCGCGCCGTTTTGCAGGGAGGTGATGCAGTCGAGCACCACGCGCTCGATGCCGGTGCCTTTGCGGAATTGGAACAGGTTGCTCGGCAGGCGCACGGGGCGGATGGTTTTGCCGGCCGTGTTGACAATCACGTCGCCGGCGCGGATTTGGCCGAGGTCGGTGATTTCTTCGCCGTCCAAGAAGCTGTTGTATTGGTCGCCCAAATCGCCCTGTTTGGCGGAATAGGCGATTTGTTTGGTCAGCCCCGCGCCCAGCGAGTCGGTGCGGGCGACGATGACGCCATCATCCACGCCCAGTTCCAAGAAGGCGTAGCGCACGGCGTTGATTTTGGCGAGAAAATCGGCGTGCGGCACGGTTACTTTGCCGTCTTGGTGGCCGCATTGTTTTTCGTCGGAGACCTGGTTTTCGATTTGGATGCAGCACGCGCCCGCTTCGATCATTTTTTTCGCCAAGAGATAGGTGGCTTCGGCGTTGCCGAAACCGGCGTCGATGTCGGCGATAATCGGCACAACGTGGGTTTGGAAGCCGTTGATGTCGGCGAGGATTTTGTCTTCGGCTGCTTTGTCGCCTGCGGCGCGGGCATCGTCGAGCGCGGCAAACAGCAGGTCGAGTTCGCGCGCGTCGGCCTGTTTCAGAAAGCCGTAAATCTCGGCAATCAGGTCGGGCACGGCGGTTTTTTCGTGCATGGACTGGTCGGGCAGCGGGCCGAACTGCGAGCGCATCGCGGCCACCATCCAGCCGGAGAGGTAGAGATAGCGTTTGGCGGTGGACTGGTGGTGTTTTTTCACCGCAATCATTTTCTGCTGCGCCACAAAGCCGTGCCAGCAGCCGAGCGACTGGGTGTACTGCGCGGGGTCGGCATCGTATGCGGCCATGTCGCGCCGCATGATGGCGGCGGTGTATTTGGCGATGTCCAAGCCGGTTTTGAAACGGTTTTGCAGGCGCATGCGGGCGGCGTGTTCGGGCGACACGGCGTGCCAGCCGCTGCCGTTTGCCTGTTTGATTTGCTCTGCCGTGCGGATTTCTTGCTGATATTCGGCCATTTTTCTGCTCCTTTGTTTGTTGTCTGCTTCTTGTGGACGGGTCTGCCGCTCCGACTGCGCGTAACTCGATGTAGTCAAAACGGCGTGGGACGGAATGTACCTGCGTTTGCGTATCCTGCCAAGCGGCATTTGGTTTTCACGCGTAAAATCAAGCCTTGCGGCAGGCATTTTTGCGGCGGTTTTTAAAATTTTCCGATTTCTTTTGCGGCATCGGGCGGATTTTATAACGGCGGCGGGCGGTTTCTTGCTATTTTGTGGTTATTTCGCCCTTTTGCAAATTTGTCTACATTTTAAACGCAATGATTTAAAAGGAATAAAACATTCATCTTTGTGTAATCTATTGTAGTTTGAACTCGGAGGCCGTCTGAAAACCCGTTTGCGCCGCCCTGCCCCGCTGCCCGCACATACTGCCCTGCCCTTTTCAGACGGCCTGCACGCTGCGGCAGAAGGCATGAGGCCGTCTGAAAAACGCGGCCTGCCTTTGAAAAAGCGTGCGTTTCCCTTACAATCCGCCGCTTTTCTTTTATCCAGTGTGGTTCGCAACCCTCCCACAATAAAAAACTAAGGAAACCTTCATGACCCGTTCTTCCGACGAGCTGCGCGGCCTGTCCCTTTTGGGCGGCAGCACGCAGTATCCCGACCGCTACGCGCCCGAAGTATTGGAAGCGTTCGACAACAAACACCCCGGCAACGACTATTTCGTCAAATTCGTCTGCCCCGAATTCACCAGCCTGTGCCCGATGACCGGCCAGCCCGATTTCGCCACCATCCTCATCCGCTACATTCCCGACGCGAAAATGGTGGAAAGCAAATCGCTGAAACTCTACCTTTTCGGCTTCCGCAACCACGGCGATTTTCACGAAGACTGCGTCAACATCATCATGAAAGACCTGATTTCATTGATGAATCCGAAATACATCGAAGTGTCCGGCATCTTCACCCCGCGCGGCGGCATCGCCATCCACCCCTTCGCCAACTACGGCCGTCCGGACACGCCCTTTGCGCAAATGGCACGCGAACGCCTGTTCCGCCACGATATGCAGTAGGGTCCGCCATGTACCGCTTCACCGAACGCCAGCAGGCCAACGCCCTGTTTTGGCTGAGCCTTTTCCATATCGCCGTGATTGCGTCGAGCAACTATCTCGTGCAGTTTCCGTTTGACATCCCCCTGCCGGACGGTTTTGTCGTCCATTCCACCTGGGGCGCGCTCACTTTTCCGTTCATCTTCCTTGCCACCGACCTCACCGTGCGCATTTTCGGGCGGCACACGGCGCGGCGGATTGTGTTTTGCGTGATGTTCCCCGCGCTGCTGCTCTCCTATGCGTTTTCCGTGCTGTTCCAACAGGGCGCGTGGACGGGCTGGGCGGCTCTGGCGCGTTTTGACCGTGAAATCTTCCGCATCGCGTTGGCCAGCTTCTCCGCCTACGCCGTCGGCCAGCTGCTCGACATTTTCGTCTTCAACCGCCTGCGCCGCCTCAAAGCGTGGTGGGTCGCGCCCTCGGCCTCGATGTTTGCGGGCAACGCCGTGGACACCCTGCTGTTTTTCTCCATCGCCTTTTACGCGGGCGGCAACGCCTACATGGCCGAGCATTGGCCGCACATCGCCCTGGTCGATTACCTGTTCAAACTCGTTATCTGCGCCCTCTTCTTCCTGCCCGCCTACGGCATCCTCCTCGGCCTGCTCGCCAAACGCCTCACCGCCCTACCCTGCGATGCGGAAAACGAATGCGCTATCGGGCGGCAAAAGGCCGTCTGAAAAACACCAATTCAGTTTTCAGACGGCCTCCCGTTTCTCCGCCCTGCCCTGATGAGGCCGTTCCCGCCAGTACTCTTTCAGAGCATAAACGCAGGGATGACGTTTCTGAAAACGCCGCCCCTGAAACCCCGCCCGCCGCCTGCGGAAACGGTATAATCCGCGCCTTAATTTTTCACGAAAGCCCACGCAACCATGCACGAACACTACCACCCCTCCGCCGTCGAGCCTGCGGCGCAGAAAAAATGGGACGAAGCCCGTATTTTCAACGTCTCCGAAGACGCTTCCAAACCCAAATACTACTGCCTCTCCATGTTCCCCTACCCCAGCGGCAAGCTGCATATGGGGCACGTGCGCAACTACACCATCGGCGACGTGTTGAGCCGTTTCAAACTCTTAAACGGCTTTAATGTCATGCAGCCTATGGGCTGGGATGCTTTCGGCATGCCCGCCGAAAACGCGGCGATGAAAAACAACGTCGCCCCCGCCGCTTGGACCTACGACAACATCGAATACATGAAAACCCAGCTCAAAAGCCTGGGTTTTGCGATTGACTGGGAGCGCGAAGTCGCCACCTGCAAACCCGAATACTACCGCTGGGAGCAATGGCTGTTTACCAAGCTGTTTGAAAAAGGCATCGTCTATCGCAAAAACGGCACGGTAAACTGGGACCCTGTCGACCAAACCGTCCTTGCCAACGAGCAAGTCATCGACGGACGCGGCTGGCGTTCGGGCGCGTTGATCGAAAAACGCGAAATCCCGATGTATTACTTCAAAATCACGGATTACGCCGAAGAGCTGCTCAACGACTTGGACAAGCTGGAACACTGGCCGGAACAAGTCAAAACCATGCAGCGCAACTGGATCGGCAAATCACGCGGTATGACCGTGCGCTTCGCCGTTTCAGACGACAGCAAACAAGGCTTGGAAGGCGATTACGCGAAATTCCTGCAAGTTTATACCACCCGCCCCGACACGCTGATGGGCGCGACTTATGTTGCCGTTGCCGCCGAGCATCCGCTGGCAACCGCCGCAGCCGCCGACAAACCCGAATTGCAGGCATTTATCGCCGAATGCAAAGCGGGTTCCGTTGCCGAAGCCGACATGGCGACAATGGAGAAAAAAGGCGTGCCGACCGGCCGCTACGTCGTCAACCCGCTCAACGGCGACAAGCTGGAAGTGTGGATTGCCAACTATGTATTGTGGGGCTACGGCGACGGCGCAGTGATGGCGGTTCCGGCGCACGACGAACGCGATTTCGAGTTCGCCACCAAATACAACCTGCCGAAAAAACAAGTCATTGCCGTCGGCGACAACGTATTTGACGCAAACCAATGGCAAGAATGGTACGGCGACAAAGAAAACGGCGTATTGGTCAACAGCGGCGACTTAGACGGCATGAATTTTCAGACGGCCTTCGACGCCATCGCCGCCAAGCTGCAAAGCCAAAACGCGGGCGAACCGAAAACCCAATACCGCCTACGCGACTGGGGCATTTCGCGCCAACGCTACTGGGGTTGCCCGATTCCCATCGTCCATTGCGAACAATGCGGCGACGTACCCGTCCCCGCCGACCAACTGCCCGTCGTTTTGCCTGAAAACGTCGTACCCGACGGCATGGGTTCGCCGCTGGCAAAAATGCCCGAGTTTTACGAAACCACCTGCCCATGCTGCGGCGAGGCGGCGAAACGCGAAACCGACACCATGGACACCTTCATGGAATCGAGCTGGTATTTCTTCCGCTACATGTCGCCCAAGTTCGCAGAAGGCATGGTATCGACTGAAGCCGCGAAATACTGGGGTGCGGTCGACCAATACATCGGCGGTATCGAACACGCGATTCTGCACCTCTTGTACGCGCGCTTCTTCACCAAACTGATGCGCGACGAGGGCTTGGTCAATGTTGACGAACCGTTTGAACGCCTGCTGACGCAAGGCATGGTCGTTTGCGAAACCTACTACCGCGAAAACGCCAACGGCAGCAAAGACTGGATCAACCCCGCCGATGTCGAGCTGACCTTTGACGACAAAGGCCGCCCCGTTTCCGCCGTCCTTAAAGCCGACGGCCTGCCCGTCGTCATCAGCGGCACGGAAAAAATGTCCAAATCCAAAAACAATGGCGTCGATCCGCAGCAGCTTATCGATGCCTACGGCGCAGACACCGCCCGCCTGTTTATGATGTTTGCCGCCCCGCCCGAGCAGTCGCTCGAATGGAGCGACAGCGGCGTAGAGGGTGCGCACCGCTTCCTGCGCCGCCTGTGGCGCACCGTGTACGAACACGCCAAACAGGGCGCGGTTAAAGCCTTTGCGGGCGATCAAAGCGGCTTGGGTAAAGAACTCAAAGACCTGCGCCACAAACTGCACGCCACCATTGCCAAAGTTTCAGATGACTACGGCCGCCGCCAGCAGTTCAACACCGCCGTGGCCGCCGTGATGGAGCTCTTAAACCAATACGACAAAACCGACACCGCCTCCGAAGCAGGCCGCGCTGTCGCCCAAGAAGTATTAGAAGCCGCCCTGCGCCTGCTGTGGCCGATCGTGCCGCACATCTGCGAAGTGCTGTGGAGCGAAATCAGGCCGTCTGAAAACCTGTGGAGCGCAGGCTGGCCGCAAGCCGACGAAGCCGCACTCGTGAAATCCGAAATCGAAATCATGGTGCAGGTTAACGGCAAACTGCGCGGCAAAATCACCGTCGCCGCCGACGCGCCCAAAGACCAAATCGAAGCCGCCGCCCTCGCCACCGAAGGTGCAGTGAAATTCATGGAAGGCAAAGAGCCCAAGAAAATCATCGTCGTGCCCGGCAGATTGGTAAACATCGTCGTTTAACGCGGCAAACGCACAGAGGCCGTCTGAAAAGGTTTCTTTCAGACGGCCTTTCGCCGTTTCCACATGCCAAACCCGCCGTAGGGTGGGTCTTGACCCACCATCTCCGACGACATTTGCGGCTGTGTTGAAAAAACGGTGGGTCGGAACCCACCCTGCCTAACGGTAAAGGCCGTCTGAAAAACCCTTTTCAGCCGCAGGTCGGATACGTGTATCCGGCATCCCATACGGATACGGCGGCATGACGCTGCGGGAAAACGTCGGATTCGAGAATCCGACCTACAACGGCTCGGGCTGGATGCGTAGAGGCCGTCTGAAAATCAGATTTGAGAATTTCAGACGGCTTTCATATGTCCGCGTTAGAAAGCGCGGATATGTTACGGAACAAAAACCGCGTGCGTCGCCTCGGGGCGACACACCCTACTTGCACGGCAGAGGCCGTCTGAAAAAAACCTTTTCAGACGGCCTCCCGTTCAAACGGCGTGCACGGGCGCGCGCCGCCTTTGTCAGCTTCCCTCATGCCGCGCGGCGTATTCGTCGGTGGCCTGCACCAGCGCGTCGGATACGGCTTTCTCGAAGGAGGAATGCCCGCCCTGTACAATGCGCAGCTCGGCGTCGGGCATGGCCTGTTTCAAGTCCCACGCGCTGCGGGTGGGGGTGCACAAATCGTAGCGTCCCTGCACGATAACGGTGGGGATGTGGCGGATTTTGCGGATGTTGTCCAAGATGCCGCGCCCTTTGTTGAACCAGCCCTGGTTGACGAAATAGTGGTTTTCCAAACGGGCGATGGCCAGCGAGGCTTCGGGGTCTTCGTTGCTTTCCTGCGGCTCGAAGTGCACGAGGTAGTTTTCCCAGTCTGCCCAGGCTTTGGCGGCGGCGAGGACGGTGTGGCGGTCGGGCGAGTTGAGCAGTTCGTGGTAGCTTTCCACCAGTTCGCCGCGCTGTTTTACCGGCACTTGGGCGAGGTAGTGCTGCCATTGTTCGGGGTAAATCATGCTCACGCCGCCGCGTTCGTTGAGCCAGTCGATTTCAAACTGGCGGCAGAGGAAGACGCCGCGCAGGATGAGGGCGCGCACGCATTCGGGGTGGGTTTCGGCGTAGGCCAGCGACAGGGTGCTGCCCCACGAGCCGCCGAATACCAGCCAGCTTTCGATGCCGAGCATTTCGCGCACTTTTTCGATGTCGGCCACCAAATCCCAGGTGGTGTTTTCACGGGTTTCGGCGTAGGGCTTGGAGCGGCCGCAGCCGCGCTGGTCGATGATGACGACGCGGTATTTTTCCGGGTTGAAAAAACTCCGGCACTTTGGCGACGCGCCCGCGCCCGGCCCGCCGTGCAGGAAGATGACGGGGATGCCGTCGGGGTTGCCGCTCTCTTCCCAGTAGATTTGGTGCAGGGCGGACACTTGCAGCATGCCGCTGCGCAGGGGTTCTTCTATCGGATACATCAGGGTTTCCTTTCGTGTTTGGGGAGACTGTTTTGCCGAAGCCGCGTTTTGTCTGCGCCGAAGCTGCGCTTTCAGACGGCCTATGCGCATGTTCGTGCGCCGTGCTGCAATGCCGCGTACAGGCCGTCTGAAAAAGTGGCCGCAGCTTGTCGGCAGGCTGCTCGGGAGTTGGGTTTGCAACCCAAGCTACCTTATTTTTCAGACGGCCTAATCCAAATCCGTTTCGATGTTGTCGATCAGGCGGGTGCCGCCCAGCCGCGCGGCGGCGAGGACGACCAGTTTTTTGTCGCCCGCGTGGGCGGTTTCCAGCGTGTCGGCGCGGCGGATTTCCACGTAGTCGGTTGTCCAGCCGGCCTGTTGCAGGTTGCGCAGGGCGGCCGCTTCCAGTTCGGCGTAGGCCAGATTGCCGCCGCGCAGTTCGGCGGAGATGTTTTGCAGCTCGCGGTAGAGGCGCGGGGCTTGGGCGCGTTCGGTCTCGCTCAAATAGCGGTTGCGGCTGGACAGGGCGAGACCGTCGGCGGCACGGCCGGTATCGACGGGGACGATTTGCACCGGAAAGTCCAAATCTTCCACCAGCCCCTTAATCACGGCAAGCTGCTGGTAGTCTTTCTTGCCGAAGCAGGCAAAATCCGGCTGCACGATGTTGAACAGCTTGGCCACAACGGTGGCCACGCCGCGAAAATGCCCGGGGCGGAAGCGGCCGCACAATTCGTTTTGCAGGTGCGGCGGCTCGATGTTGTAACGCTGCGCCACGCGCGGATACAGCTCGCGCTCGTCGGGCGCGAACAGTACCGACACGCCCTCGCCTTCCAGCTTGGCCGCGTCTTCCTGCAAGGTGCGCGGGTAGCGGTCGAAATCCTCGCCCTGGCCGAATTGCAGGCGGTTGACGAAAATGCTCACAGCCACGCTGTCCGCCCGCTTTTTCGCCTCGCGCACCAAAGCCAGATGGCCTTCGTGCAGATTGCCCATCGTCGGCACAAAGGCCACTGTGCCGGCGGTTTTGCGCCACGTGCGCATTTCACGGATGGTGCGGATGATGTCCATATTGTCTTTTCCTCTTGCAAAATACGCTTTCAGACGGCCGCCAAACCAAATGCAAACCGCTCCGATAAGCCATAAAAAGCGCGATTATACGCCCTGCGTGCCATCCGTGCCGCACGCCGTGCCCAAAATGCGCAAAGGCCGCCCCCGCCTACGCGGGGATGACGTTTCTGAAAAACGCTTTTCAGACGGCCTTTTCCCGTGTAAAGAAACGGTTTACACTTCCCGCTTTCCCGCAAAGGAGCAAACCCGTGAACAACGCAAACCCCAGAAAAATCAAAGCCGGCATCGTCGGCGCAACCGGCTACACCGGCGTGGAACTGCTGCGCCTGCTCGCCGCCCACCCCCATGCCGAAGTGGCCGCCGTAACCAGCCGCAGCGAAACCGGCGTGCGCGTGGCCGACTATTTCCCCAGCCTGCGCGGCGTGTACGACCTCGCCTTTTCCGCCCCCGAAGACGCCCCGCTGGCCGCGTGCGACGTCGTCTTCTTCGCCACCCCCAACGGCGTGGCCATGAAAGAAGCCCCCGCCCTGCTGGACGCGGGCGTGCGCGTCATCGACCTCTCCGCCGATTTCCGCCTGAAAAACCTGGCCGAATGGCAGCAATGGTACGGCATGGAACACGCCAGCCCCGCATGGGCGGCGCAGGCCGTGTACGGCCTCACCGAATGGCGGCGCGACGACATCGCCCGCGCTCGCCTCGTCGCCAACCCCGGCTGCTACCCCACCTGCGTCTCCCTCGCCCTGCTGCCGCTGCTGCGCGCCGGTGCGCTGCGCGAAGGCATGCCGCTGATTGCCGACTGCAAATCCGGCGTTTCCGGCGCGGGGCGCAAAGCGGCGGTCAACACCCTTTTCGGCGAAGCGGCCGACAACTTCAAAGCCTACGGCGTCGCCGGCCACCGCCACCTGCCCGAAATCCGCCAAACCATCGACGCGCTGCAAGAAGGCGTGGCCGCCGGACTGGTGTTCGTCCCCCACCTCACCCCGATGATACGCGGCATGCAGGCCACCGTTTACGCCCGCCTCAAAGACGGCGCAGACCCGCAAACCCTGCTGGAACACGCCTACCGCAACAGCCCCTTCGCCGACGTGCTGCCCGCCGGAAAAGTCCCCGAAACCCGCAGCGTGCGCGGCGCGAACGTCTGCCGCATCGCCACGCAGAAAGCCCCCGGCAGCGACGTGTGGATACTGATGAGCGTGCAGGACAACCTGGTCAAAGGCGCGGCCGGACAAGCGGTGCAGAACATGAACGTCATGTTCGGCCTCGACGAAACGGCGGGTCTGACCCAAGCCGCCCTGCTGCCCTGAGACGGCGGTCGGGCGGTATACCCCACGCAAAAGCAGAGGCCGTCTGAAAAACAATCGGCAGGTCGGGCATTCATGCCCGACTGATAACTAAAAAATGTCGGGCATGAATGCCCGACCTACGGGCTGTTTGCCGTTCGCACCCAATGCCGAAACTGATGTAGGGTGTGTGGCGCAGCCACGCACGCGGTCTTGGCCGTGCAAACCGAAAGGCCGTCTGAAAGCCGCATTGTGCGGTTTTCAGACGCCCTCTTCCGTTTCCGCCACGCCGAACCCGCCGCAGGGTGGGTCTTGACCCACCGTTTCCGGCGATATTTGCGGCTGTGCCGTATTGAAAAAAACGGTGGGTCGAGACCCACCCTGCGTAAGGGCAGAGGCCGTCTGAAAGAACAAATCTTTCAGACGGCCTCTGCCATACTGCGCCGCCTTATTTGCCGCAGAGCGACTGGACGGCGGGGGGGATGGTGCCGCTGCACACCCAGGTGATGTTTTGGCCTTCCTGCAAGGGCAGCATGACCATGGCGTTGTCGCCGTCCACGGGGGTGGCGGTGATGGTGCCTTGCAGGATGCTGACGTTTTCCCAGTGTTTGTGCTGGTTTTCGTTCAGCAGCAGGGCTTCGGTGATGCGGTTGAGCTCGACGCCCTGCGACACTTGTTCGGCGACGAAGTTTTGCGCCGACACCAGCGCGTCGGCGGGGGAGTCGGGGGCGGGGGCGGGTTTTTGTTCGATTTGCGGGGCGGGGCTGCCGGTTACGGGGGAGACGGCGACGGGTTCTTCGAGGCCGGCCAGTTTGTAAACGGGTTGGACGATGTGGTTGAACTGGGGGGCGTAGCGGGTAACGGCGGCGCACGCGCCGGCGAGGATCAGGCAGGCGATGCCGAGAAACGCGCCGCTGACGGCCGCGCCGCCCTGCCCTTTGAAGCCGGCAATAACGGCGAGAACGGCGAGGGCGAGCGGGAGGGCGTAGGCGGGGATACCCAGGCCGGCGGGCAGGCCGCTTTGGCCGGCGATGTTGAGCAGGGGCAGGACGGCGAAGGCGAGGATGCCCAGCAGGAGGGCGGCGGAGCCGGCGGCCGAGCCGGGGCGGCCGCTTTTTTTCGCGGGTGCGTTGTCGTCGAAGGGGGTGTTTTTTCTGAACGGTGAGCCGGAAAATTTCGCCATGATGTGAAGTTTCTTAATGTGATTGAAAAATGGGCGTGATTTTATCAATTTACGTTAAAGCGGGCAACGAGCGGCCGTCTGAAAGGCGGGTTTTCAGACGGCCTGTTGCGTCGGCGGGGTTCAGTTGCGGCCGCAGCAGGCTTTGTATTTTTTGCCGCTGCCGCAGGGACAGGGGTCGTTGCGGCCGGTTTTCGCACCGGTGCGGCGGACGGTTTGCGGTTTGTTTTTGACGGCGTGCCAGTAGGCGGCGATGTCGGCTACGGCGTGCGGCAGGCTGTTTTCGATTTCCTGCTGTTCGGCGTCGTCCAAATCGGGCATCAGGCCGTCTTCGTCGTCGTAGATGCCGCCCAGCAGCATGAGGGGGTAGAACAGGTCTTCAAAGTCTTCGTCGGCGGCGGCGTCGAACCAGTCGGTGGGGGTTTGGTCGACGGCGTAGAGGTAGGCATTGCACCAGGCGAAGTAGTCGGGGTCGCCGTTTTCGTAAGTGTAGAGCAGCAGCGCGGGGGGTTGTTTGGCGGCGAATGCCTGCTGCAATTGCCGCGCCCATTGCGTTACGGCCTCGGCGATGCGTTCGCGCTCGGCATCGGCGGGCTGCGCGTCGCCGATGATGTCTGCAAGGATGAAGGGGAAGCTGTCGCGCCAGTCGTCGGGGCCGCAAACCCAGGCGGCGAGGTAGGCTTGGATTTCGTCGGCGCGCATGGCTTCGCCTTCGGCGGCGCGGGGGTCGAGCAGTTGGGAGAGGGTTTGTTGCGGGGTCATTTTTGTGCTTTCTTGCGGTTTTGAGGGATGGGTTGGCGGCAGAGGCCGTCTGAAAAACGGAAAACGGAGACCGCGTGCGTGGCTTACGCCACACACCCTACTTGAACGGCGAAAGGCCGTCTGAAAACGTGAGGGAACGGGTTTTATAGTGGAACAAAATGAAAGATACCCACCGTAGGCCGGGCTTCAGCCCGGCTAACTCGCTATTTATCCGATATTTTGCCGGGCTGAAGCCCGGCCTACACCGAATACTTTTTATCTGTATCCACTATAGCTGCGCCGAAGCCGGGCTTTCAGACGGCCTCTGTGCTATCCGAGCGCGACCATTTCCACCTGTTGCAGGCTGCGTCCCAAGAAGCGTTCGCCTATGGTTTGGAAGCGCAGGGGGATGTCGCTGACGTAGAAGCGGTAGTCGGGCGCGCCGCCGCTGCCGTCGTTGAGCAGGCCGTGGGCGCAGAGGGCGCGGGCGGCGGCTTCGGCGGTGGTGGCGGCGGAATCGACGAGGGTGAGGCCGGGGGCTTCGCGGTGCAGCAGGGGTTTGAGCAGGGGGTAGTGGGTGCAGCCGAGTACGAGGGTGTCGGCGGTGTCGGCCAGGATGGGTTTGAGGTATTCGCGGGCGGTGAGGCGGGTTACTTCGTGGTCGAGCCAGCCTTCTTCGACGAGGGGGACGAACAGGGGGCAGGCGACGGACTGGACGCGGGCGGCGGGGTTTTTGCGGTGGATTTCGCGGGCGTAGGCGTTGCTGTTGACGGTGGTGTTGGTGGCGATGACGCCGATGTGGTTGTTGCGGGTGGCGGCGAGGGCGGCCTCTGCGCCCGCGCTGATCACATCGAGCACGGGCATGTTGCCCGCCATCTGGCGCACTTTGTGTCCGGCCACGGCGGCGATGGTGTTGCAGGCGATGACGAGGGCTTTGACGTCGTGTTCGAGCATGAAGCCGACGATTTGGGCGGTGAAGGCTTCGATGGTGGCGCGGGATTTGACGCCGTAGGGAACGCGGGCGGTGTCGCCGAAATAGACGATGCTTTCCATCGGCAGGCGTTCCATCAGGGCGCGGACGTTGGTGAGCCCGCCCACGCCGGAATCGAAAACGCCGACGGGGCATTGCGCGGCTGTGTTCATGGTGTTGCTTTTTCTGTGTTTTTGCGGTTTTGAGGCCGTCTGAAAACACTGCTTCGGCGCAGCCGGAACCGGTTTTCAGACGGCCTTTTGTTATGCCGTCAGCACGGCGGGGGCGAAGCGGGCGACGGTGTCGCGCAGCTGGATGAGTTTGCCGTGGAAGAAGTGGCCGGCCTGCGGCACGACGACGACGGGGATGTCCTGCGGCGCGGCCCAGTCGAGCGACTGTTGCAGCTTCACCACGTCGTCGGTTTCGCCGTGGATAAGCAGGGTGCGCACGGGGTCGGGCGCGTCGGGTTCGCGTTCGCGATCGTAATGGCGCACGGCGGGGGCGACGAGCAGCAGCAGGTCTGGGCGGCGTTGCTGCGCGGCAAACAGGGCGACGTAGCCGCCGAAGGAGAAGCCGGCGATGACGAGTTTTCCCGCCTGCGGATGGCGGCTGCGGGCGAAATCGATCACGGCGGTGCAGTCGGCGGTTTCGCCGTGCCCGTAGTCGTGTTCGCCCGCGCTGCCGCCCACGCCGCGCAGATTGGGCAGGTAGCAGTGAAAACCCATGCGACACAGGGCTTTGGCGGCGGTTTGGATGACTTTGTTGGTGTTGGTGCCGCCTTGCAGCGGGTTGGGATGGTTGATCACGGCCACGCCGCGTTCTGCGCCCTGCGCGGGCAGACAAATGGTTTCGAGGCCGCCTGCGGGGCCTGCGACGGTGAGCGTTTCGGGCTGGTTCATGCGTATCTTTCCTGCAACTTGCGCGCCTGTGCGCAAAGCGCGCGATTTTACGGGCGCGGGCGCGGCTTTGTCCATTGCCTCCGCCGTGCGTTTTTCAGACGGCCTCCGATACTTGGGCGGGCAACAGCCTGTATAATCCGCCGCTTTTACCCGATTCAGGTATCCGACCATGATTGAAACCTACCTGCACCAGTTCGGCCTGGCCTTTATGGCCTTTTTCGCCATCATGAACCCGGTGTCCAGCCTGCCGGTGTATCTGAGCCTCACAGACGGCGACGACCGGCGCACGGCGCGGGCGGTGGCGCGCAAGGGGCTGATGATTGCCTTCACGATTGTGGTGGTGTTCGCCTTTGCCGGACGCTACATCTTCGAGCTGTTCGGCATCACCCTGCCCGCCCTGCGCATCGCCGGCGGCATTCTGGTGTTTTTAATCGGCTTCCACATGGTGCAGGGCAACCGTTCGCCCATGCACCGCCCCCCCGCCGCCGCAGCGGAAGACCCCGCCGCCCACGCCAAGCGTTACGAAGAAAAAATGAACGTGGCCATCTCGCCGCTAGGCACGCCGCTTTTGGCCGGCCCGGGCACGATCGCCACGGCGATGAACCTCGCGGCGGGAGACTCGCTGGCAGGCACCGCCGTGGTGGTGGCCGCCTTTTTCCTGCTGTGCTCGATTACCTACACGCTCTACATCTTCGGCCCGCAAATCACGCGGCTGCTGGGCAAAAACGCCATGAACGTGGTAACGCGGATGATGGGTCTGATACTGGCCGTCATCGGCACGCAGATGCTCGTCTCCGGCCTCAAAGGCGCGTTTCCGGTGCTGAACTGAAACGCGGCGGGCACGCCAAACATACGGAGGCCGTCTGAAAACACAATTTCAGACGGCCTCTGCCGTTATGTAGGGTGTGTGGCGCAGCCACGCACGCGGTTTCCGATGTGTGGAACGAAAGGCCGTCTGAAAACCCGGTTTCGTAGGGTGGGTCTTGACCCACCGTTTTTTTTAATACGGCACAGCCGAAAATATCGCCGGAAATAGTGGGTCAAGACCCACCCTACGGCGGGTTCGGCGTGGCGGAAACGGCAAGAGGCCGTCTGAAAACCGCACAATGCGTTTTTCAGACGGCCTTTCGGGTTTGCGCGGCCAAAACCGCGTGCGTGGCTTGCGCCACACACCCTACGGCAGGTTCGCTCAACCCTGCTTCCACGGCAGCCACAGCCGCGCCAACACGTACATCAGCAGCCCTGTGCCGCCGAGCAGGAAAAACACAATCCCCTTTTTGCGCGCGTTGGGGCACAGCCAGTACACGGCGAGGCTGAAACTGAAAAACATCGCCGCCACCGCCCACAAAAGCTGCCGGTCTTTGAAGCGGTTGAGCGTGTAGCTCTCGTTCATCACCACATACATCTGCCACAGCCCGGCGGCGCACATGGCAAACACGCCCGCAGGCAGGAAGAAGAGTCCGAGCAGTTCTTTGTTCATAGCGAAAGGCCGTCTGAAAAAACGAAAACGCGATTATAGCGGGTCGGCGGGAAAGCAGGCATTTTGGCGGCGGTGCCGGTGTGGCGTAAATCGGGGTTGCGCTCCCACAATGCCGCACCATCCGTAGGGTGTGTCGCCCCAAGGCGATGCACGCGTTCCTTGCCGCATCACGGATTCCGTCCTGCCGCAACCGCGTGCGTGGCTTGCGCCACACACCCTACCTGAACGGCGTCAGTTGCAGGTCGGATTCTCGAATCCGACGTTTCCCGCAGCATCATCCCGCCGCGCGGGATGTCGGATACAAGTATCCGGCCTACGGCTGCCTGAACGGCAAGAGGCCGTCTGAATCCGTAGGTCGGGCATTTATGCCCGACGTTTTTTGAGTTTGCCGGTGGTTGTCCGTCGGGCATGAATGCCCGACCTACGGATTTGGGCGGGTGCGTTCCATGTCCTGTAACAAATCCCCGTTCCCGCAAGCTCCGTAACCGCGTGCGTGGCTGCGCCACACACCCTACGGCAAAGAGGCCGTCTGAAAACCCGATTTCCGGTTTTCAGACGGCCTTTTGTCAAAACAACGCCGCGTCAGATTGCGCCGTCAGCGGCTTTGGCCACGCGCCGCCAGTGGTGCAGCAGCGGCTCGGTGTAGCCGTTGGGCTGCGCTACGCCTTTGAAAATCAGGTCGCAGGCGGCGAGGAAGGCGGGAGAGGTGTCGAAGCGGACGGCCATCGGGGTGTAGGCCGGGTCGGACGCGTTTTGCTTGTCCACCACGGCGGCCATGCGTTCGAGCGTGGCGCGCACTTGTTCGGCGGACACGATGCCGTGCAGCAGCCAGTTGGCGATGTGCTGGCTGGATATGCGCAATGTGGCGCGGTCTTCCATCAGGGCGGTGTCGTGGATGTCGGGCACTTTGGAGCAGCCTACGCCCTGCTCTACCCAGCGCACAACGTAGCCGAGGATGCCCTGGCAGTTGTTGTCGAGCTCCTGCTGTTTTTCTTCGTCGCTCCAATTTGTGTCGGCGGCGACGGGGATGGCGAGCAGGTCGGGGAGGTAGTCGGCGGCGGGCTGCGCGGCGAGTTTGTCCTGCACGGCAAATACGTTCACTTGGTGGTAATGCAGGGCGTGCAGGGTGGCGGCGGTGGGCGAGGGCACCCAGGCGGTGGTCGCGCCGGCTTGGGGATGGGCGGCTTTTTGGGCGAGCATGTCGGCCATCAGATCGGGCATCGCCCACATGCCTTTGCCGATCTGCGCCCTGCCCCGCAGGCCGCATTGCAGGCCGGTTTGCACGTTGTTTGCTTCGTAGGCGGCTATCCAGCGGCTGTTTTTCATCTGCCCTTTGCGGATCATCGCACCGGCGTGCATGGAGGTGTGGATTTCGTCGCCGGTGCGGTCGAGAAAGCCGGTGTTGATGAACACGACGCGTTCGGCGGCGGCGCGGATGCAGGCGGCGAGGTTGGCGGAGGTGCGGCGTTCTTCGTCCATGATGCCCATTTTCAGGGTGTGGCGCGGCAGGCGGCAGAGGTCTTCGGCGGCGGCGAATAGCTCGTCGGCAAAGCGCACTTCGGCCGCGCCGTGCATTTTCGGTTTGACGATGTACACCGAGCCGCTGCGGCTGTTTTTGCCGCTGCCGCGCGCGAAGTCGTAGGCGGCGGTCAGGGTGGTGATGACGCAGTCGAGGATGCCTTCGGGGATTTCGTTGCCCTCGGCATCGAGCACGGCGGGGGTGGTCATCAGGTGGCCGACGTTGCGGATGAAGAGCAGCGAGCGGCCGGGCAGCTCGAACGTACCGCCGCCGTCGGGACGGGTGTAGGCGCGGTCGGGGTTGAGGCGGCGGATGAAGGTTTTACCGTTTTTTTCCACCGCTTCTTCCAGCGTGCCGCGCATCAGGCCGAGCCAGTTGGCGTAGACGAGGGCTTTGTCTTCGCCGTCCACCGCCGCCACGGAGTCTTCGCAGTCCATAATGGTGGATAGCGCGGCTTCGAGCACGATGTCTTTGACGCCCGCCATGTCTTGGCTGCCGATGGGGCTGTGTTTGTCGATGAGGATGTCGAAATGCAGGCCGTTGTGCAGGAACAAAAGCGAGGCGGGTTCGGCTTCGCTGCCGGTGTAGCCTGCGAACAGTTCGGGCGATTGGAGGCCGGTTTCGCTGCCGTTGATGAGCCGCGCTTTCAGACGGCCTGCGCTGATGTAGTAGGCCGCCGCGTCTTTGTGGCTGCCGTGTTCGAGCGGGACGGTGTCGTCGAGGAAGCGGCGGCCGAAGGCGATAACGGCTTCGCCGCGCTGCGGGTTGTAGCCTTCGCTCGGGGCGAGGCGGCCGCTGCGTTCGATGGCATCCGTGCCGTAGAGCGCGTCGTAGAGGCTGCCCCAGCGGGCGTTGGCGGCATTGAGCGCGTAGCGGGCGTTGTTGACCGGCACAACGAGCTGCGGCCCGGCCTGTTCGGACAATTCCCTGTCCACGTTGGCGGTGGTGATTCGGAAGGGGGCGGGCGTTTCGTCGAAGTAGCCGATTTCGCGCAGAAAGGCGCGGTAGGCTGCCGCGTCGCCGACGCCGCCCTGCGCTTGGTGCCACTGGTCGATTTTCTGCTGGATGTCATCGCGTGCGGCCAGCAGCGCGCGGTTGCGCGGGGCGAGTTCGGCCACCAGCGCGGCAAAGCCCGGCCAGAAGGCTTCGGCTTTGACCTGCGGATGGTTTGCCAAAAGGTCTTCGCTGATGAAACGGTAGAGATGATGGTCGATTTGCAGACCTGCTGCGGGGATATAGCGGTACGCCATGATGGTTCTCCTGAAAGTTTTTTCTTATGCGTGCCGCACTTATCGCGGCACGGCGCAACCTTAACATCATTTTGCGGATGTGGCAAAGGCCGTCTGAAAAACGGGTTCTGCTTTTCAGACGGCCTTTGGGTTTGGACGGCTGGGGATGCTAAAACAACCGCGTGCGTGGCTGCGCCACACACCCTACGGATGTGTTCAGACGGCCTCTGCCCGCAGCACCCGCTGGCGGCGGGTTTCGCCCAGCACCATGCCCGCGCTGACGGACACGTTCATGCTCTCGACTGTGCCGAACATCGGTATGGCCACCAGCATGTCGCAATGCTCGCGCGTGAGGCGGCGCATGCCCTCGCCCTCGTTGCCCATCACCCACGCCACGCTGTCGGGCAAATCGGTGTGGTAGAGGTCGGATTCGCCGCCCGTGTCGGTGCCGATTATCCAGATGCCGTATTCTTTGAGCTCGCACAGGGTGCGGGCGAGGTTGGTTACGGTGATGTAGGGCACGGTTTCGGCCGCGCCGCAGGCCACTTTGCTCACGGTGGCGTTCAGCCCCGCGCTTTTGTCTTTGGGCGCGATTACGGCGTGCACGCCCATGGCGTCGGCGGTGCGCAGGCACGCGCCGAGGTTGTGCGGGTCGGTGATGCCGTCGAGCACCAGCAGAAACGGCGGCTCGCGCAGGTTGTCGAGCACGTCTTCAAGATGGACATGGTTTCTCGAGGCGTCGATAAATCCGGCCACGCCCTGATGGCGCGCGCCTTTGGCGATGGCGTTTAGACGGCTTGCGTCGGCAAAATGCACGCGCACGTTTTCGTCGGCGGCTTTTTCCAGCACTTCGCGGGTGCGCGCGTCGGATTTGTCCTGCTGGACGTAAAGCTCGGTAATCGATTTGGGGTTTTGCCACAGGCGGGCATTGACGGCGTGGAAGCCGTAGATAAGACGTTGGTTGGCCATGTTTGCGCTTCGGGGAAACGGAAAAGGCGGGATTATACAGGCCGTCTGAAAGGTGTATTGCGGTTTCGGCGCGGACAACAGCGCGGAAGCTGTTTTTCAGACGGCCTGAACGGCAGGAAACGCGTGCGTCGCCTTGGGACGGCACACCCTACTTAATGAAACCGCGTGCGTGGCTGCGCCACACACCCTACCTTACGCGCCGCCTTTGCGTTGTCGGCGAAACGCCTGTTTTTGTAACGCAAGAGGCCGTCTGAAAAGCGGTTTCCCGTTTTCAGACGGCCTTTTTTGGCAATAGGCGCGGGGGCGGTTTACATTCTGCTCAGTTCGCGTTGCAAGGCCTGGATGTTTTGCTGGCGGTCTTGGATGCTGGCGGTGAGCTGGCTGGCGCGGTTTTGGTTTTTCTGGGCACGGGCGACGCTCAGTTCGTTTTGCGCGGTGTTGAGTGCCTGCCGCTCGTTGGCCAATTCCTGTTCCAAAATGCTGCGGCGGCCGCCGTTGCCGGGGGGTTTGGGCAGGTTGAGTTCGGCGGTTTGCAGCGGGGGGGCGGTGCGCACGGGAGCGGCGGAGGCTTTCATGCTGCCGCCGGAGCGGGGGGCGGCGGGGGCGTAGGCGCGGGGGGAGACGGGCAGGCTGGAATAGCTGCCGATCTTGGGCAGGTCGGGCGTGCGGCAGCTCGGCGACGGGCGGGAGGTGTAGACGGTTGTGCCGCCGATGTTGCATTCGTAAACTTTGGCCTGTGCCGCGCCGGAGAAGGCGGCGGCGAGGGTGGCGGCGAGGATGGCCGGTTTGATTGTTTTGCGTTTTGCTTGCATAGATTTAACCCCTGAGTTCGGCTTCGGTGTCGTGGTGGATTTGTTCGAGTTCCTCCTGCCAGAGAAGCCAGTTTTCTTCCATTTGTCCTAATTTTACTTTGATTTCTGCCAGTTGGGTAAGTGTTTGCTGCAATTTGGCTTTGTTTTCTTCGCAATAGGCGTTTTCTTGTGCCAAAAATGCTTCATAGGCGGTTTGGGCGGCGGAAAGGGCGGCGATTTCTTGTTCGGCGCGTTCGATTTTTTGTTGTAGCGGTTTGCCGCGTTTGGCTTTTTCCTGGCGGATGTGCGCTTCGATGCGTTTAGCGTCTTTGCGGTTTTGGTTTTGCGCGGACGCGGCGGGCGCGGCGGCGGCGTTTTCCTGCGCAAGGCGGTAGCGGCGGTAGTCGTCCAAATCGCCGTCAAAGGTTTTCAGACGGCCGTCTTCGATGAGCAGGAAGCTGTCGGTGGTGGCTTCGAGCAGGCTGCGGTCGTGGGAGACGACGATGAGCGCGCCCTGAAAGCTCTGCAAGGCCAGCGTGAGGGCGTGGCGCATGTCCAAATCGAGGTGGTTGGTGGGTTCGTCGAGCAGCAGCAGATTGGGTTTCTGCCAGACGATCATGGCCAGGGCGAGGCGGGCTTTTTCGCCGCCGGAGAAGGGGGCGGTGTTTTGCAGGGCGGCATCGCCGGTGAAGTTGAAGCCGCCGAGGAAGTTGCGGATGTCTTGTTCTTTGGCCTGGGGCGAGAGTTTTTGGATGTGCCACAGCGGGCTTTGGTCGGGACGCAGTGTGTCGAGCTGGTGTTGGGCGAAGTAGCCGGTGTTGAGTTTGTCGGCGCGGACGATTTGCCCGGCCTGCACGGGAAGGCTGCCGGCCAGCGTTTTGATAAGGGTGGATTTGCCGCTGCCGTTGACGCCCAAGAGGCCGTAGCGCGCGCCGCTTTCGAGGGAGAGGGAAACGTCGCGCAGGACGGTTTCGCCGCCGTAGCCGAGATCGGCTTTTTCGAGTTTGAGCAGGGGGTTGGGCAGGTGCTCGGGGCGGTCGAATTCAAACGAGAAGCCGCTGTCGATGTGGGCGGGGGCGATGCGCTCGAGTTTGTCCAACGCTTTCATGCGGCTTTGCGCCTGCACGGCTTTGGTGGCTTTGGCTTTGAAGCGGTCGATAAAGGATTGCAGGTGTTTGATTTGCGCCTGCTGTTTGAGGTAGGCGGCCTGCTGTTGGGCGAGGCGGCGGGCGCGTTCGGCCTGGTAGAAGTCGTAGTTGCCGCCGTAGAGGGTGAGTTTTTTGCCGGACAATTCTACGGTTTGGGTGGTGGCGGCGTTGAGGAAGTCGCGGTCGTGGGAGATGATGATTTGGGTGCAGGGCAGGCCGGCGAGGTGGTTTTCCAACCACAGCACGGTTTCCAAATCGAGGTGGTTGGTGGGCTCGTCGAGCAGCAGCAGGTCGGCGCGGCACATGAGTGCTTGGGCGAGGTTGAGCCGCATGCGCCAGCCGCCGGAAAAGGATTTGACCGCTCGGCCGTGTTCTTCTTGGGCAAAACCGAGGCCGCTGAGGAGTTTGGCGGCTCGGGCGGGGGCGGAATAGGCGTCGATTTCTTCCAGTTTGGCGTGGTATTCGGCCTGCTTCATGCCGTCGTTTTTCGCCTCGGCCTGCGCCAAGGCCGTCTGAAAAGCCTGCAATTCTTGGTCGCCCTGCAACACGTAATCCAGTGCGCAGATGTCGAGCGCGTGGGTTTCCTGCGCCACCGAGGCGGTTTTCCAGTGTGGCGGGATGGAGATGTCGCCGCCCTCCTGCGCGATTTCGCCTTTTATCAGGGCGAACAGGCTGGATTTGCCGCTGCCGTTGCGGCCGATCAGGCCGACGCGTTTGCTGGGGGCGATGGTGAGGCCGGCGCAGTCGAGCAACAGCTTGCTGCCGCGTTGCAGGGTAAGGTTTTTCAGTTCGATCATAGACACTCGGGCGGGTGGCGCGGAAAAGGCGGCATTTTAGCGTTTCCCCGCCGAGGTCGAAACGGGGCTGTTTGCAATCGGTGTTGCGGCAAACCGATTGTAAACAGCCCCTCATCCGTAAAAAGGATGCGTATAATGGCGCGGTTTTTGCCAACGATATTTTTAAAGGAACACAGAAATGAGCATTCAAGAGCAGATTAAAGAAGTGGTTACCACCCATCCGGTGGTGCTGTTTATGAAGGGCACCAAGCAGTTTCCGCAGTGCGGCTTCTCTTCCCGCGCCGTGCAGCTGCTGAACGCCGTGGGCGCGCAGTATGTTACGGTAAACGTGCTGGAAAACCCGGAAGTGCGCCAGGGCATCAAGGAATACAGCAACTGGCCGACCATCCCGCAGCTTTATGTCAACGGCGAATTCGTCGGCGGCGCGGACATTTTGCAGGAAATGTACGAAGCGGGCGAATTGCAGGAACTGGTGGGCGCGCAATAAGGTTTGCCGCACGCGCAGTTGTTAAGAGGCCGTCTGAAAACTATGTTTTCAGACGGCCTTTTGTATATCGCCGACGAATCAGCGGTTTTCGTATTCGGTGGCGGGGTCGCCGTAATACAGTACGCCCAGTTTGATGGGGATGCGCCCCTGCGATTTGCGGTGGGCGTTGGAATCGCGGAGCGAATAGGCGCAGCCGCAGTATTCCTGCTGGTAGAAGTGCTCGCGTTTGCTGATTTCGATCATGCGCGCGCTGCCGCCGCCTTTGCGCCAGTTGAAATCCCAATACACTAAACCGTCATACGGCGCGGCGGCGCGGTGGCCGCAGTCGTTGATCTGCGCCATGTTTTTCCAGCGCGAGATGCCCAGCGAGCTGGTGAACACGGGAAAGCCGTTTTCGTGGGCGTATTGGGCGGCTTTTTCAAAGCGCATGTCGAAACACATGGTGCAGCGGATGCCGCGCTCGGGCTCGAATTCCATGCCTTTGGCTTTGGCAAACCATTCTTTGCGGTCGTTTTCGTAGTCGTCGTCTTTGTCGATAAACGGGATGCCGAATTTTTCGGCAAAGCGCAGGTTTTCTTCTTTGCGCAGCAGGTATTCTTTGAGCGGGTGGATGTTGGGGTTGTAAAAATAGATGGTGTAGTCGATGCCGCTGGCGAGCATGGCTTCCATCACTTCGCCCGAGCAGGGGGCGCAGCAGGAATGCAGCAGCACTTTTTTGTGGCCGCCCGGGGGGACGAGCACGGGGCGGGCGATGGGGGTAACTTCGGGTACGGTGTTCATGGCGTGGTGTTGGTGTGTTTTTTGTGTGTGGAAACGGTTTATGCGGTGCGCCGCCGGCGTTTGCGCCACTGCCGCCAGCCGTAGTGCAGGTAGCCGGAGAGGCTGTATCCGAGGGCGAGCAGGAACAGGGCGAGGGCGGGGCTGAGGGCGAGGGCGAGCAGGACGAGCATGACGATCACGAGGGCGACAAACGGCACTTTGCGGCGGACGTTGATTTCTTTGAAGCTCCAAAAGGGAAGCTGCACCACCATGGAGAGGCCGGCGAACAGGGTGATGACGAGTGCCCACCATTTCACGCCGACGAAGTTTTCGACGCTGTGGTTCACCCAGATCAGGCCGACGATCAGCGCGGCGGCGGTGGGGCTGGGCACGCCGACAAACCAGCGTTTGTCGCCTTTGCCGCTGCCGATGAGGGTGTTGAACAGGGCGAGGCGCAGGGCGGCGCAGGCGCAGTAGATGAAGGCGGCGGTGTAGCCGAGGCGGCCGAAGTGCAGGAGCTGCCATTTGTACACAATCAGGGCGGGGGCGACGCCGAAGCTCACCATGTCGGCGAGGCTGTCGAGCTGTTCGCCGAACGCGCTCTGGCTGTTGGTCCAGCGGGCGACGCGGCCGTCCATGCCGTCAAGCAGCATGGAGATGAACACAGCGATGGCGGCGTTTTCGTAATGGCCGTGCATGGCCTGGGTGATGGCGAAGAAGGCGGAAAACAGGGCGGCGATGGTGAAGGAATTGGGCAGGATGTAGATGCCGTTTTCGCGGATGCGCCGGATGGCGGCGCGGCTCTCGGGCCGGATTGTGGCGGACATGGTGTCGTGCTGTGGGATTGGTTGCAGAACGGGCGCGATTATAACCGATTTGCAACAGGCCGTCTGAAACGGGTTTGGCGCGGCCAAAACGGGGGGCGGCGTTTTAATTTCGCCGCAGCCTCCGCTTCTCAGACGGCCTGTACAATGGTTGAGGCCGTCTGAAAAGGTTGCGGCTGTGCCAAAAGCGTTTTTTGGTTGCGCCGAAGCTGCGCTTTCAGACGGCCTGCGGGCTTCTGGGAGATTACTTCCTGCGCCGCCGCTCACCCGGCAAGCCCATGTCCGCCCATTTCACGATATTGGCCACTTCGGCAGGGTTGAGTTCGTAAAACTGGCCGCGTTTGAGGCGGTTGGGCAGGCCGATGGGGCCGAAGCCGACGCGCACGAGGCGGCTGACGGTTAAGCCGAAATGCTCGAAAATGCGGCGCACTTCGCGGTTGCGGCCTTCTTTGATCACCACGCTGTACCATTTGTTTGCGCCTTCGCCGCCCTGCTCGAAGATGCGCTCCACTTTGGCGAGGCCGTCGTCCAGCATCACGCCTTCGGTGGTGAGTTCGCGCATTTGCTCGGCGGTGAGTTCGCCCAGCACGCGCACGGCGTATTCGCGTTCCACTTCAAAGCTGGGGTGGGCGAAACGCTGCACGAGTTCGCCAGAGGTGGTGAGAATCAGCAGGCCGCTGGTGTTGATGTCCAGCCGCCCGATGGCTACCCAGCGGCTGCTGGCGGCCTGCGGCAGGCGGTCGAAAATGCTGACGCGGCCTTGCGGGTCGTCGCGGGAGACGATTTCGCCTTCCTGTTTGTAATACAGAATAATGCGCGGCAGGCGGTCGGCCCATTTGAGTTTGATGGGGCTGCCTTTGACCGTTACCTGGTCGTCGGGCGTAACCTTGTCGCCCAGCTGCGCGGTTTTGCCGTTGACCTGCACCAGCCCGGCGGCAATCCATTCTTCCATCTCGCGGCGCGAACCCGCGCCCGAGGCGGCCAGCACTTTTTGCAGACGCTCGGGCTCTTGGCGCGACAAATCGCTGCGGCGTTCTTTCAAATCGCGGGCGCGTTCCATGATTTTCTGGTTGGGATTGCGCACCGCCAGTTTTTTCGCTTTGGACGCACGCTGTTTGGGCGCGCGGTTTTCCGGCGTGCGGCCGTCTGAAAACCGGTTTTCAGACGGCCTGCCCTGTGCGCCGCCGCGTGCGGGCTGGTCGCGGCGCGGGGCGTTTTTGCCGCCGTGTCCGGACGGCCTGCCGCCTTCGGCAAAGCGGTTTTCAGACGGCCTTTTCGCCGCGAGGGCGGTTTTGGCGGGTGCGGCGGACGCGCCGTCGCGCCACTGGCGTTTGCTGGTTTTCTTGTTCGGCATGGGGGGTCTCCTTAGGGGCTGTTCACAAACCCATTGCAAACAGCCCCTGCACCGCATCGGGCGGCGGTTCTTCTGCGGTTGGGGCAACGGCAGGTCGGTTAAAAAAGTGGGCGGATGTGCAAAATCGTTTTTCAGACGGCCTCTTTCCTGCCCAGCACCATCGCATCGCCGTAGCTGAAAAAGCGGTATTCCCGCTCGACGGCGTGGCGGTAGATGCGGCGGATTTCCTCCGTGCCGGCGAAGGCGGAAACCAGCATCAGCAGGGTGGATTTGGGCAGGTGGAAGTTGGTGATGAGGCAGTCGGCCACGTTGAAGCGGCAGCCGGGGGTGAGGAAGATGTCGGTGTCGCCGCTGCCCGCGCTCAGGCATCCTGTGGCGCGGGCGGCGGATTCGAGGGCGCGCACGGAGGTGGTACCCACCGCCCAGACGCGCCCGCCCAGCGCCTTGGTTTCGGCCACGGCTTCGGCGGTTTCGGCGGGGATGTCGTACCACTCGCTGTGCATTTTGTGCTCGGCGACGTTTTCCGTGCGCACCGGCTGGAAGGTGCCCGCGCCGACGTGCAGGGTGATTTCGGCGGTGCGCGCGCCCCGCGCTTCAAGTTCGGCCAGCAGTGCTTCGGTGAAGTGCAGGCCGGCGGTGGGGGCGGCCACCGCGCCCTGGTGTTTGGCGTACACGGTTTGGTAACGCGCTTCGTCTTCCGCTGCGGCGGCGCGGGCGATGTAGGGCGGCAGCGGCAGGCGGCCGTGCCGTTCGAGGATTTGCCAGACGCTTTGTTCGCCCGCGAAACGCAGGGTGAAGAGTTCGCCCGCGCGTTCGGTCATTTCGGCGCGGATGCCGCCGTCAAACAGCAGCACCGTGCCGGGCTTGGGCGACTTGGAGGCGCGGATGTGCGCCAGCGCGGTGTGCGCGTCGAGCACGCGCTCGATCAGGGCTTCGATGCGGCCGCCGCTTTCCTTCTGCCCGAACAGGCGGGCTTTGACGACTTTGGTGTTGTTGAACACAAACAAATCGCCCGCGCGAACCAGCTGCGGCAGGAAGGCGAAAGTTTCGTCGCGCAGCGTCCCGTCCGGCAGCGCGACAAGCAGGCGGCTTGCGCCGCGCTCGGCGGGCGGGTGCTGGGCGATGAGGTGTTCGGGCAGGTGGAAGTCGAAATCGGAAAGGAGCATGGGAAGCCGTCTGAAAAAACGCGGCACGCACAGCCGCTGCGAAAAGGCGCGATTATAGCGCAACTGCGGCGGCGAGGCCGTCTGAAACGCAGCTTTCAGACGGCCTCTGCCGTGCACAGGGAGTGGTTTATCCAGTAGAATGCCGCCGTTTTGAACCATTTGAGAAGCTGCCCTACGCAGCCGGAAATAAAGGAACCAGCCATGAGCAACCCGAACCAAGAAACCGTCGTCATCACGCCGCAGGAGCTGCCGCTGCATTGCAGCGGCCCGCGCCACGAAACCTGGAACGGCCACCCGCGCGTTTTCCTGCCCATCCAGTCCAACGGCAGCATCGAATGCCCCTACTGCGGCACGATTTACCGGCTGGACGGGGAAATCGGGCACCATCATTTCTGACCGATCCCCGCGCCGCCGACGTATCAGAAAGGCCGTCTGAAAAGCGTATTACGCGGCTTTCAGACGGCCTTTGGTTTGGGCGGCGCAAACCGCGTGCGTGGCTTGCGCCACACACCCTGCAACGGGTTCGGCATCGCGGATGGGAAACAGGCCGTCTGAAAGCGCGGATTGCTGCTTTCAGACGGCCTGTTGTTTGCAAAACGCGTTTACGCTTGGGCAACGGCCTGTTGCAGCGCGGCGGCGATGCGTTGCACCTGCGCTTCGTCCAGATACGGGTGCATGGGCAGGCTCATCACTTCGGCGGCCAGCAGGTCGCCCACGGGCAGCGCGGCATCGGAGGCGACGGCGGGCTGTTTGTTGAGCGGAATCGGGTAGTGCACGGCGGTGGGGATGCCTGCGTCTTTCAGGGCGGCCTGAACGGCGGCGCGGTTTGGCACGCGCACGGTGTATTGGGCATACGCACTGACGTTGTGCGCCTCGACAAACGGCGCGGCTATGCCCGCTCTGGCCAGTTCCTGCGCATACATTTGCGCCACTTCGCCGCGCAGGCGGATTTCTTCGTCGAGTATCGCCAGTTTCGGCAGCAGAATGGCGGCCTGCAAGGTATCCAAACGGCTGTTTACGCCGACGCGGATGTGGTGGTAGCGGCGGTCTTGGCCGTGCCGCGCGATTTGGCGGATGGCGGCGGCGAGGTTTTCGTCATTGGTAAACACCGCGCCGCCGTCGCCGTAGCAGCCCAGCGGTTTGCTGGGGAAAAAGCTGGTGCAGGCGATGGTGGACAGGTTGCAGGATTGGCGGCCTTTGTAGCTCGCGCCGAAACTCTGCGCCGCGTCTTCGATGACGGGCAGGCCGTGTTTGGCGGCAATGGCATTAATCGCGTCGAAATCGGCGCATTGGCCGTAGAGCGACACGGGAATAATCGCTTTGGTGCGCTCTGTAATCGCGGCTTCGAGTTTGGCGGGGTCGAGGTTGCAGGTGTGTTCGCACACATCGACATACACGGGCTTCGCGCCCAAAAGGGCGACGGTTTCGGCGGTGGCGATGTAGGTGAAGCCCGGGGTAATCACTTCGTCGCCCGCGCCCACGCCCAAGGCCATCAGCGCGATTTGCAGCGCGTCGGTGCCGTTGGCCACGCCGATGCAGTATTTCGCGCCGCAAAAGGCGGCGAGTTTTTCTTCCAACTCGGCCACTTCGGGGCCGAGGATGTATTGCCCGTGCGCGAGCACTTTCTGTATGCCCGCGTCGATTTGCTCTTTAATGCGCGCCTGTTGGGCGGCGAGGTCGATGAATTGCATGGTGTTTCCTTGCTGTGGGCTTTCAGACGGCCTCTGCTTTATGTACGATGCCGTCTGAAAGTATGTAAACGCTGCCGCTGTGCGGGCAGACGGTTTGGCCGCTGCCGGTGAGCGGCAGATCGAGCCGTTCGCCGTATTCGCTCATCCAGCCGGTTTGGCGGGCGGGCACGCCCAGCATCAGCGCGTAGTCGGGCACGTCTTTGTTCACCACCGCGCCCGCGCCGACAAAGGCGAAACGGCCTATGGTTACGCCGCAGACGATGGTGCAGTTTGCCCCGAGCGTCGCGCCGGTTTTGACGCGTGTGTCGCGGTATTCGCTTTTACGTTCGATCAGCGCGCGCGGGTTGTACACATTGGTGAACACCATGCTGGGGCCGCAGAACACGCCGTCTTCCAGCGTTACATTGTCGTACACGGACACGTTGTTTTGGATTTTGCAGCCGTCGCCGATGACGGCTTTGTTGCCGACAAACACGTTTTGGCCGAGCGAGCAGCCGCGCCCGATTTTCGCGCCGGCGCAGATGTGGGCGAAATGCCAGATGCGGCAGCCCGCGCCGATGCTTGCGCCCTCGTCGATGACGGCGGTTTCGTGGGCGGTGTAGTCGTTCATGGCGGGTTTCCTTTTCGGGTTCGGAGGCCGTCTGAAAATGCGGAATTCGTGTCGCGCTTTCGGACGGTATCGGTTTTTAATCTTCGGGCAGTTGCAGCGTTCTCTGCCGCATCACGGATTCCATCAGCCTGCCGAAACCGCGTGTGTGGCTTGCGCCGCACACCCTACCTGCGGTGCAAACGGCGGTTTGGATATTTTGTTTCACGATACAGAGGCCGTCTGAAAAGGTTTTTTCAGACGGCCTTTCGGTTTTCAGACGGCCTCTTGGGCGCGTTCGTCGGCGGCTTCGTAGGCTTCGACGATTTTTTGGACGAGCGGGTGGCGGACGACGTCTTCGCTGGTGAAGGTGTGGAAATACAGCCCTTCCACATGGCGCAGTTTTTCGCGGGCGTCTTTGAGGCCGGATTTGATGTTTTTGGGCAGGTCGATCTGGCTGGTGTCGCCGGTGATGACGGCTTTGGTGCCGAAGCCGATTCGGGTGAGGAACATTTTCATTTGTTCGGGGGTGGTGTTTTGCGCTTCGTCCAAAATCACATATGCGCTGTTGAGGGTGCGGCCGCGCATGTAGGCCAGCGGGGCGATTTCGATCAGCCCTTTTTCGATGAGTTTGGTAACGCGGTCGAAGCCGATCAGGTCGTAGAGCGCGTCGTAGAGCGGGCGCAGGTAGGGGTCGACTTTCTGGGTGAGGTCGCCCGGGAGGAAGCCGAGTTTTTCGCCGGCTTCCACGGCGGGGCGCACGAGGATGATGCGCTCGATCTGGTGTTTTTCCATCGCGTCGGCGGCGGCGGCCACGGCGAGGTAGGTTTTGCCGGTGCCGGCCGGGCCGAGGCCGAAGACGATGTCGTGGTTCAGGAGGGCGCGGATGTAGCCGTTCTGGCGCGGGGTCCGCCCGCCGATGCTGCCGCGTTTGGTGTGCAGATAGTATTGTGTCGCTTCGGTTTTTTGCTGATGGGACGCGTCGGCGGCTTTGGCTTCCACGGCGGCGAGGCTGATGTCGTTTTCGTCGATTTCGCGGTTTTGGGCGAGTTCGGCGAGGGCTTCGAGGGCGCGGCGGCCGGCGTGGGCGTGTGCGCCGGTGAAGGTGAAGTCGGCAAAGCGGCGGCTGGCTTGGATGCCGAGGGCTTTGCCGAGGGCATCGAGGTGGGCGTCGAGGGGGCCGGCGAGGCGTTGCAGGGCGGTGTTGCCGATGTTGTCGAGGGCGAGGTGTACGGTGTGGGTCATGGACGCTTTGGGGGTTGGTGCGAAACGGGCGCAATGATGGGCTTTGCGGCGGCGGAAATCAAGGTTTGAGGCCGTCTGAAAGCTGCGTTTTCAGACGGCCTCTTGGCCTGTTGGCGGTATCAGTGCGCTTTGTGGGTGGTGCTGTACAGGATTTTGTCGGTCCGGGCCATCGCCACGGCGGAGATGAGGAAGCTCAGGTGGATGAGGCTTTGCCACAGCATTTGTTTTTCGGAAAGCCGGGCGGCGTTGATGAAGGTTTGCAGTAGTTGGATGGAGGAGATGCTGATGATGGACATGGAGAGCTTCACTTTGAGCACCGAGGCGTTGACGTGGCTGAGCCATTCGGGCTGGTCGGGGTGTTCGTCTACGCGCAGTTTGGAGACGAAGGTTTCGTAGCCGCCGATAAGCACCATGGTGAGGAGGTTGGCGATCATGACGACGTCGATGAGGTTGAGCACGGTGAGCATAACGGTGTTTTCGTCCATCTGGCCGAGGTTGATCACCAGGTGCCACAATAATTTCAGGAATTTGTAGGCGTAGATGGCCTGCACGACGATAAGGCCGAGGTAGATGGGCAGTTGCAGCCAGCGGCTGGCGAAAATCATGCGGGCGAAGATGTTGTCCTGACGGGTGCGCGGGGCGGGGGTGTGCGGGGTGTGTTCCATAAAAAAACAGTTGTCTGCTGTTGGTTGGCAAAGGCGCGGATTGCAACGGCGGCGCGGTGAAAAGGCCGTCTGAAAAACACGGAAATCTGTTTTTCAGACGGCCTGACTCTGTTGCGGGCGGGCTGTTTTGTCTGCTGTTTACAGCCACGGGGTGAGGTGTTGCGCGGCGATGTCCCACTGCCAGATGCCGCCCTGCCCTGCCCCGTTCAGGCCGCGCAGGAAGAGGTAGCGGACGCGCACGGTGGAGACGGGGTGGCGGCGTTGTTGCAGCATGCGGGCGGCGGCGAGGGCGTAGATCCAGGCTTGCAGGTAGTAGTGGTGTTCGGCCATGGCCGCGTCGAGGGCGGCGGGGGCGTAGTCTTCGGGGCGGTGGCCGAGGTGGTTGGATTTGTAGTCGATGACGCAGGGTTGGCCGTCTGAAAGCAGGCAGGTCATGTCGATGTAGCCGTTGAGGAAGCCTTTGAGGGTACCGAAGTCGAGTTTTTCGGCGGCGGCGAGGCAGGCGGGGGAGAGGCCGGCGGCGGCGAGGCTGTTTTTCAGACGGCCTGTGTCGAGTTGGTCGAAATGCATGACGAAGCCGGTTTCGCTGATGCGGCGCACGCCCGGGAGGGCGGCGAGGGTGTCGCCCCGCCAGAGGTCGGCGTCGGCGGTGTGCTGCACGGTTTGGGCGACGGCTGGCAGCCATTCCGCGCCGTAGCCGTAGCGTTCGAGGGTGTCGGCGATGAGGGGGTGCTGTTCGGCGGCGGGGCGGCCGAAGCGGTGTTTTTCGAGGATTTCGTGCAGGCAGACGCCGGCCTGTGCGCCTTGGGGGAAGTGGAAGATGTCGTATGCGGCCGGTGCGTCCGGCGCGCTTTCGGGGAGCGGCAGGCGTTCGGCGTTGTCGAGGGCGGGCTGCATTTCGTCGGCGGTTTCGTCCTGCGTGCCGCTGTGGGCGAGGCTGCGGGTGAGGCCGGTGAAGCTGGTGTGGCGGACAAACTCGAAGCGGCGCGGGGGGTATTCGGCGGCGCGGTATTCGCTTGTGCGGGGGCGGCTTGGGCGCAGGACGGCGGCGGGGGGCGCGCCTTCCTGCCACAACACGGCGTTTGCGGGGGCGGCGTCTATCCAGTCCAGCCAGTTTTGGCGCAGCAGGGCGGCGGGGTTTTCCACGCTGGCGCAGGCCGTCTGAACTTGGGCGCGGGTGTCGTCGGGGCGGCCGGCGAGCAGGTAGGCGAAGGTGTTGAGCCTGCTGTTTTTTTTGCTTTTGCAGGCGGCGGCGTAGAGGACGAGTTGTTCTTCGGCGCGGGTAAGAGCGACATAAAGCAGGCGCAGGCGTTCGCCGAGATCTTCGTCGGCGAGCTGGTTTTGGTCGGCTTCGCCGAGTTGGGCGGCGGCGAGCAGTTCACTGCCGTGTTCGCGGCGCAGGATGTGCCACATTGCGCCGCGCGCTTCGGAGGTGTCCCACGAGAAGGGGCAGAAAACAAAGGGGTATTGCAGACCCTTGGATGCGTGGATGGTTACGATTTTGACGAGTGCTTCGTCGCTTTCGAGGCGCAGGACGGTGTTTTCGGCGGCGGACGCGTCCTGCATCTGCGAGAGCAGCCAGTTGCGCAGCGAAGGGGGACTGTGGGCGGCTTCGTCTTCGGCGGCGAGGAGTTCGGCCAGCTGCCAGAAGTTGGTGAGGCTGCGTTCGTTGCGCTGGGCGAGCAGGCGGGTTTCGAGGCCGTAGCGGCGGGCGAAGGCGGTGAGGGCGGCGTAGATGCCCTGCCGCTGCCAGATTTCGCGGCATTGTTCAGCGGCGGCGATGTGTTCAGACAGGCTTTTTTCGTTGCGGTTCAACTCGTAAAGCTCTTGGGCGGTGCGGCTGAACAGGACGCCGCCGAGGACGAAGCGCAGCGGCTCGGCGCGCCGGGGTTCGAGCCAGAAGTCCAAGAGGGCGGCGAGGGCTTGGGCTTCGGGGCTTTGGAACACGGATTCGCGCTGCACGGACACGCTGCGGATGTTGCGCGCGGCCAGGGCGCGTTTGACCATGCGTCCCTGGTTATGGCTGTGGACGAGGACGGCGATTTGGCCGGATTCCGCGGGGCAGCCGTTGACATTCAGACGGCCTTCTGCCGCGAGGTTGAGCAGGGCGGCGATTTCGTCGGCGCAGTAGTCGGCGGCGCGTTGGCGCAGGGTGTCTTTGTTAGCTTCGGTTTCGTCCGCACCGTGCAGCCAGCGCACGCGCACGGCAGGTTGCGGCGGGCTGACGCGGCTTTCGGCGCGGGGGGCGGACACGGCGGGATAGGCGATGCCTTCGAGCACAAAGGGGCGGTTTTTGCGCGTGAACAGGCTGCCGACGGTGTCGGTGAGGCGGCTGTGGCTGCGGTAGTTGTGCGCGAGGGTGTAGCGGTTGGGGGTGTCGGCGGCGGCTTGCAGATAGGCGTGGATGTCTGCGCCGCGAAAGCCGTAGATGGCCTGTTTGGGGTCGCCGACGAGAAACAGCGGGCGGCCGTTTGCTACAAAGATGCGGCGGAAGATTTCGTATTGCAGCGGATCGGTGTCTTGGAATTCGTCGATAAGGGCGAACGGCCAGTTTTGCGCCACGGTTTGCGCGAGCTGTTCCGAATGCGCGCCGGCGGTGAGGGCGTGGTAGAGGTCGAGCAGCAGATCGTCGGGGCTGCGCGTTTGGCGCGTCTGCCGCTGCGCGTCGGCGGTTTGGCGCACGTATTGCAGAAAGTCGAGTTGCAGGGCGGTGAGGGCGTCGCGGGAGGCGGCGGTCAGCGCGGCGGCGGCTTGGCGGACGCGGTGGAAGGGCGATAGGGCGGCGATGTCGGCTGCGGAGAGGGCGCAGCCTTTTTTGACCGAGGTGTCGCGGGCGAGGTATTCGGGCGAAAACACGTCTTCGCCGTTGCTGTTTTGCAGCAGCGAAACGATTTTTTCAGACGGCCGTTCTTGGGTTTGCACCAGGCGGGCGAGTTCGGCGAATTTGTCTTCGTAGCTGCTTTTGCGGAATTTGCTGCCGTTCAATACGGGATGGATGCGCCGGAATGCCGCGCACGCGTCGGCAAACTGCTGCCGGAACGCCTGCCATTCTTCGGCCGCCGCCGCTTCGGCCTGCGCCAAATCGGTTTGAGGCCGTCTGAAAACGAGGTCGGGGCGTGAGAGGGCGCGGGAGAATTCCTGCAACAGCGTGTCGGGCAGCAGGCCGGCCTCGAAGGCCAGCCGCGCGTTTTGCGGGTCGGGGGCGACGTGGAGCCGCCAGAAGTCCTGCGCGTAGGTTTCCAGCTCGCGGCGGCCGTTTTCGTCCAGCTCGGTGTCGAAGGGCACTTGGCAGAGGAAGGCGTAGTCGCCCAAAATCCGCTGGCAGAAGCCGTGTATGGTGTAGATCGCGGCGTTGTCGAACTGCGAGAGCGCGGCTTTCAGGCGCATTTCCAGCCGTTCGCGCGGCTCTTGTGCCGCCGCCTGCGCGAGCAGCTTCTGCATGAACGGGTCGGCCGGGCTTTCGGTTGCGTCGCCACGGATACGGCGCAAAGCCTCGTCCAGCCGCGCGCGCAGGCGGGTTTTCAATTCGGCGGTGGCGGCTTTGGTGAAGGTTACGACCAGCACTTTGTCCACGGGCAGCTTTTCCAGCAGGATCAGGCGGGTGAACAGGGCGGCGATGCCGTAGGTTTTGCCGGTGCCGGCGGAGGCTTCGATCAGGGCGGTGCCGCCGATGGGGATGGCGAGCGGGTCAAACGGTTGGGCGGTGTGGGGCATGGCGGGGTGTGCGTGGGGTTCGGACGACGGAGCGGCATTATAGCAAGGCGGGCGGGGCGGTTTGCGGCCGTCTGAAAAAGGCCGTCTGAAAAAGGCCGTCTGAAAAAGGCCGTCTGAAAAAGGCCGTCTGAAAAAGGCGGCCGCACCCTTTCGGGTGCGGCCGCCTGCCTTATCCGCCGGTTCAGCGTTTGGCTTCTTTGGCCAGATACAGCCAGGTTTCAATCACGGTGTCGGGGTTCAGCGAGATGGTGTCGATGCCCTCTTCCACCAGCCATTTGGCAAAATCGGGATGATCCGAGGGGCCTTGCCCGCAGATGCCGACGTATTTGTTGTGCTTGCGGCAGGCGGAGATGGCCAGGTGCAGCATGACTTTCACCGCCGGGTTGCGCTCGTCGAAGGTGGCGGCGATGGAGCCGCCGCTGTCCCGGTCCACGCCGAGAGTGAGCTGGGTCATGTCGTTCGAGCCGATGGAGAAGCCGTCGAAGTATTGCAGGAACTGTTCGGCCAAGAGGGCGTTGCTCGGCACTTCGCACATCATGATCAGGCGCAGGCCATTTTTGCCGCGCTCCAAGCCGTTGGCTTTGAGGGCTTTGACGACGGCTTCGGCTTCGGCGAGGGTGCGCACGAAGGGAATCATGATTTCGACGTTGGTCAGCCCCATTTCGTCGCGCACGCGTTTGAGGGCTTTGCATTCGAGGGCGAAGCAGTCGGCGAAGTCTTCGGAGATATAGCGCGCCGCGCCACGGAAGCCGAGCATGGGGTTTTCTTCGTGCGGTTCGTAGCGGCTGCCGCCGATCAAGCCCATGTATTCGTTGGATTTGAAGTCGGACATGCGGACGATGACTTTGCGCGGGAACACGGCGGCGGCCAAGGTGGAGACGCCTTCGGCGATTTTGTCCACGTAAAAATCAACGGGCGAGGCGTAGCCTGCAATGCGCGCTTCGATTTCTTCGCGGGTGTCGGCGTCCTGCCGGTCAAACTCGATCAGGGCTTTGGGGTGGATGCCGATTTGGCGGTTGATGATGAACTCCATGCGTGCCAGGCCGATGCCTTCGCTGGGCAGGCCGGAGAAGGAGAAGGCCAGCTCGGGGTTGCCGACGTTCATCATGATTTTGACGGGCGGCTCGGGCATGTTGTCCAAGGCCACGTCGTTCACTTCCACGTTGAGGATGCCTTCGTAAATCAGACCGGTGTCGCCTTCGGCGCAGGATACGGTTACTTCCTGTCCTTCGTGCAAAACGGACGAGGCGTTGCCGCAGCCGACCACAGCGGGGATGCCCAGCTCGCGGGCGATGATGGCGGCGTGGCAGGTGCGGCCGCCACGGTTGGTTACGATAGCGGCGGCGCGTTTCATCACCGGCTCCCAATCGGGGTCAGTCATGTCGGTAACGAGCACGTCGCCTTCCTGCACGGTGTCCATTTCCGAGGCGTCTTTGATGAGGCGCACTTTGCCTTGTCCGACTTTCTGGCCGATGGCGCGGCCTTCGCACAGCACTTTTTTCCCGCCTTCGATGGCGTAGCGGCGCAGGCTGCGGCCGCCTTTTTCCTGCGATTTCACGGTTTCGGGGCGCGCCTGCAAAATGTAGATTTTGCCGTCGATGCCGTCGCGTCCCCATTCGATGTCCATCGGGCGGCCGTAGTGTTCTTCGATGATGAGGGCGTATTTGGCCAGCTCGGCGATTTCTTCGTTGCTCACGGAGAAGCGTTTGCGCTGTTCGGCGGGCACGTCGATGACCTGCACCGATTTTCCGGCCTGCGCCTCTTCGGTGAACACCATTTTGATGAGTTTGGAACCCATGGTTTTGCGCAGGATGGCGGGTTTGCCCGCACGCAGCGTGGGTTTGTGGATATAGAATTCGTCGGGGTTCACCGCGCCCTGCACCACCATTTCGCCGAGGCCGTAGGACGATGTGAGGAAAACAACCTGGTCGAAGCCGCTTTCGGTGTCGAGGGTGAACATCACACCCGATGCGCCATGATCGGAGCGCACCATGCGCTGCACGCCGGCCGAGAGGGCGACGATGTCGTGGGCGAAACCTTTGTGGACGCGGTAGGAGATGGCGCGGTCGTTGTAGAGCGAGGCGAAAACGTGTTTCATCGCCTCTTTGACGTTATCCAAACCGTTGATGTTCAGGAAAGTTTCCTGCTGGCCGGCAAACGAGGCGTCGGGCAGGTCTTCGGCAGTGGCCGAAGAGCGCACGGCGACGGAAATGGCGTCCGTGCCCGCGTCGGCCACCAGCTTGTCCCAAGCCTCGCCGACAGCCTTATCCAATTCTTCGGGAAACGGCGTTTCCAAAATCCACTGGCGGATTTCCTTGCCCACCCGCGCCAGCTCGGTAACGTCGGACACATCCAAACCGGCCAGAGCCTGCGAGATGCGTTCGTTCAGGCCGTTATGCGCGAGAAAGGCGCGGTAGGCTTCGGCGGTGGTGGCGAAACCGCCCGGCACGCGCACGCCTTTTTCGGTGAGCTGACTGATCATTTCACCGAGCGACGCGTTTTTGCCGCCCACGCTGTCCACGTCGGTCATGCGCAGATTTTCAAACCAGATAACGTAATTTGCAGCCATTTTATGTCGTCCAAATCAAAGGTTGTAGAAGGATAGGGAAATCAAGGTGCGGCATTTTAACCAGCCAAAGCCGATGTGTCATGTGTTTTTCCGGCGGCAAAGGCATACAGGCCGTCTGAAAAAACGCGCGACCGCGCCGGTGTAATCCCCTGAAACCCCATATGCGGCCTACCCTGAAAAAACGTCAAAAACCAACCGAATCTTACATTTAAATACACTTCGCAACCTTTATGCATAAAAACAAACGCTCCGCCGCTGCATACGCCGCATACAAAGCACGTCCAACGCGGTTTCCCGCTAAAATGTAGCCCCATGTAGTTTCTGCGGCACACTTCAATTTCAGACAGCCTCTTGCTATCATCCCGCCCCTTTACAACCCTTTGCAAAGCGAACCGCACCATGACCCGCCGCGCCGCCTTTTTCATCTCCGACCGCACCGGCCTCACCTCCGAAAGCATGGGCGAAGCCCTGCTCGACCAGTTTCAGGACATCAAATTCAAGCGTTCCACCTATCCTTTTGTCGACACACCCGAAAAAGCCCGCGCCATGGTGCAGATCATCGAAACCGCCGCGCGGCAGACCGACCTGCGCCCCTTAGTGTTTTCCAGCATCATCAACGAAGAAATCCGCGCCATCATCCGCAGCAGCCCCGGCCTGCACCTGAGCTTTTTCGACGCGTTTTTGGGCGTACTCGAAAACGAATTGGGCACCAAAGCCCGCCACGAAGCCGGCCGCGCCCACGGCATCGCCGACAGCGCGCGCTACGAAGCCCGCATGGACGCGGTGAACTTCACCCTCAACCACGACGACGGCGTGAGCGACAAAGACCTCAAAGACGCCGACGTCATCCTCATGGGCGTATCGCGCAGCGGCAAAACCCCCACCTGCCTGTATCTCGCCCTGCAATACGGCATCCGCGCCGCCAACTACCCGCTCACCCCCGACGATTTGGACAACCCCGACCTGCCGCCGATGGTGAAACCCTACCGCAGCAAAATCTACGGCCTCACCATCAAACCCGAGCGGCTCGCCGACATCCGCGAAGAACGCCGCCCCAATTCAAACTACGCCAGCCTCGCCACATGCAGGCAGGAAGTGGCCGACGCCCAGGCCATGTTCCGCCGCTTCGACATCCCCCACACCAACACCACCCACAAATCCGTAGAAGAACTCGCCGCCTGCATCATCCAGGCCTGCGGGCTGAAACGGCGTTTCTGAAACCCGCCGACAAAGCAAGAGGCCGTCTGAAAAACGTTTTTCAGACGGCCTCTTGCCGTTGAAGCAGCGGGCAGCTTGGAGTGCACACCCAACATCGGCCGGTTGCACGGATGTTTGGAATCGATCCAAGCTACCTTGGCTGCCGCGTATGCGGATTCAGCCCTAAGGTAGTGTGTGTCGCCCCGAGGCGACGCACACGTTCTCTGCCGCATCCACACCCACGCCCTGCCCTGCCAACCCAAACCGCGTGCGTGGCTGCGCCCCCCTGCCTTAGCGGCAAGAGGCCGTCTGAAAACATGAAAAACGCAACGGGTTTCTTGGGTTGCAAACCCAACATCGGCGGACTGCGCGGGTGTCGGGGAGCGCCCCAGCCTGCCTTGGACGATTACGCGATGCCGAACCCGTTGCAGGGTGTGTCGTCCCAAGACGACGCACGCGGTTTCTGCCGGACAAGAGGCCGTCTAAAAACCTGTTGAGCGGATTTTTCAGACGGCCTTTCGTTTTCTTGCCGGACAAACGGCTGCGGTAAAACGCAAACCGCGTGCGTGGCGTGTGCCACACGCCCTACCCCAACGGCAGAGGCCGTCTGAAAACATAAAAAAACGGCAGGCCGTGTGTTCGGTCTGCCGTTTTTTGCCGTCCGGTGCGGTTTCACTCCAAATCCGTTTTCTCTTCCGGCGAAGCGGCCGCGCCGCCGGTGAAATCGAGTTGCGGCAGCAGGCTGTCGAGGTTGAGGCCGTTTTTGTCCAGCGTGGGGTAGTCGGAAAACGCCACGGTGTAGCCGCCGCCCGCGCTGCGGATTTGCGCCTGTGCGCCCAGCGGGAAGGTGGTTTTGTTGGCGATGTGGCCGAAGGGGAAGCCGGTGAGCACGGGCACGCGCGCCATACGCGAGACGGCCTGGATGACGGCGTTGAAGTCGTAGCCGCCGTCGTACACGTCGCGGATGTTGCCCATGCGGAAGTCGCCGAACACGATGGCCTGCTGTTTTTGTAGCACGCCCGCAAGCAGCAGGGTTTGCAGCATCCGTTCGATGCGGTAGGGCTGCTCGCCCACGTCTTCGAGAAACAGGATGCCGCCTTTGATGTCGGGCAGGTAGGGGCTGCCCGCGAGGGCGGCCAGCACGCTCAGGTTGCCGCCCCACAGCGTGCCGCCGATGTTGACGTTTTCGCGGCCGAAGGCGGACACGGACACGGTGTAGCCGCTGTTGGAGGCGCACTGCACGAAGGAGTCCATCGTGTAGCTGCCCGGAATCGGTTTGCCGAACTCGCTGTACACCATCGGCCCGGCGAAGCTGGGATAGCCGCCTTTGGCCAGCAGCGCGAGTTGCAGGGCGCACACGTCGCTGAAACCGAAAAACAGGGTGGCGTGTTCGCGCATTCTCGCCGCCAGCGAAGCAAAATCGATGTGCGGCAGCAGCCGCTGCGCCCCGTAGCCGCCGCGCAGCCCCATCATCACTTTGGGTGTGGCGGCGCGGCCGGAGGCGACGTCCTGCACGTCGGCGGTCCGCTCGGCGTCGCTGCCGGCAAAACGCTGGTGGCGGCGGAAGGCGGCGGCCTGGTTTTCCACCACGAAACCGGCGTTTTGCAGCCGCTCGATGCCCGTCTGCGCCCGCGCGGGGTCGGGCGCGAAGCCCGAGGGGGCGACGATGCGCAGCACATTTCCGTCGGTGCGGCGCACCGGCGCGGCGGGCGGCTTCGGGTTTGCGGCAACGGAGGGCTGCGCCGCAGGCACGCCGCCGGTACAGGCCTGCAACACGCCTGCCCCCGCCATCGCGGCGGAAGCACGGAACAGGTTGCGGCGGGAAATTTGCCAAGTCATTTCAAACATCCTTTCAAACGGTTCTGGGGCCTGTCGGCATTAACTGCGGCGAACTGTTTTGGCTGCGCCGAAGCTGCGCTTTCAGACGGCCTCAAACGCCATATTCATGTTGTGAGAGCGCGCGGATAACCAGCTTTTTGCCGGCCTCGTCCGCCAGAATATCGGCCACCTGCCGCGTCCAGTCCTCGGGCAGCGACACCGCCGACTTGCGTTCGGCCGCCGCCCAGATTGACGCGGGGAAGCAGGCGTCGTCAGCAAAACGCGCGATCACATGCCAGTGCAGGTGCGGCACGACGTTGCCCAGGCTGGCCAGATTGATTTTCGCCGGACGCAGCACCCGCCGCATCGCCCGCTCGACATGGCAGACGGTTTCCATCAGCTCGTAACGGTCGGCGGCGGAGAGGTCGGTCATCTCGGCCACATGCGCGTGCCAAATCACGCGGCAGAAAGCGGGCGCGTTGGCTTCGTCGTGCACCGCGATCACACGCATTCTGTCGTTGCGCCACAAAACCTCTTCGCCGGACGCGGCGCAAATCGGGCAATCTTTCATTCGGACACCTGCTGTAAAAAAAGGCGCATTGTAGCCCAAACCGCGCAGGCACGGTTCGGGGCGCGCCCAAACCGCGTTTTCAGACGGCCTCACCACGTCTGCACCGCCGTAGGGTGTGATGTCGGATACAAATATCCGACCTGCGGCCATCCGCGCCCTGCCCTACCACGCCTAAAACCGCGCGCGTGGCTGTGGCGCACACGCTCCATACGGCGGAGGCCGTTTGAAAGCCGAATCAGCCGGTGATTTTAAGATGCCGGTAGAGATAATCGCGGTAGTCGTTGACGAGTTGCTGGTCGGGGCTGTCTTCCAGCGTGCCGCCGGTGAGGCAGCGGATGGCGGTGTTGGCGTGCATCAGGCCGTCCTGCGGGGTGAGGCCGGCGGTTTCCAATATCACGCTGCCGAAGAGGGCGAGGTCGAGCAGGCGGTGCGGCGCGGGGGTGTGCGGCAGGCTGCTGCGGACGGCGCACTGGGTGAGGTAGTCGGGGTGCGGGTGGTCGGTTTGGATGGGTGGGGTGAAGTGCTCGAAGTTGGGCTGGTGGTCGCCGAAGTAGGCGAAGACGTAGTCGCGTTTTTTGGGGATGCTGTTCTTGCCGGAGGCAGCCTGAAAAGTGCTTGCCGCATTGTCGGAGGCCGTCTGAAAACCGTCGGCGCGTTGTTGCAGCCATTGGTTGAAGGCTTCGGTGGCGGTGTTGAGGTCGGCGATGCGGGCGGCGTAGTCGTTCAGGCTGCCTATGGCTTTGTCGGAGAGGCCGTCTGAAACCAAGCTGTATCGGTTGGGGGCGTCGCTGCGGTAGGGGCCGTGTTCTTTCATGGTGAGCACGTAAACAAACAGAGGCTGCTCAATACCGGCCAGCGCGGGGTGGCGTTTTTCGAGGATTTGGCGGGCGTAGGCGAGCATTTCGCCGCTGCCGATGTGCCACAGGTTTTTGCTCAGGGGGGCGGGGTAGCCGAGTTCCTGCGGCTGCAAGACGAGGTCGAAGCCGAGGTGGTCGTAGGCGGCTTTGGCGTTGTAGTTGCCTTTGGTAAAGGGGGTAAGGGCGACGCAGAAGTAGCCGTGGGCTTTGAGGTTTTTGACGAGGCCGCCCTGCATGTGGGGGACGACGGAGTAGAACACGCCGCCGGCAAGCGCGCCGAAGTCGGTGGAGGGGACGCCGGTGAGCAGGGCGAATTCGGATTTCCAGGTGCCGCCGCCGAAGGTGTGCACGCGCAGCGGGGCGGCAAAGCGGGTGTCGCGCTGCGGCGCGAACATGCTCATGGGCGGCAGGCTGTGGCTTTGCAGGGCGATGCGGTGCGGGTTGAAGGTGGATTCCTGCAAACATACGACGATGTCGGGCTTGTTTTCAGACGGCCTTTCAGGCTGCTTTTCAGCCAGCCCCTGCTCTTCTAAAAGCAGCCTGAAACGTTCGCCGTCGCCGTCGAATTCGGGGGTTTTGAAGAACACGCTGCGGCAGGACATGGGCAGGTTGAGGAAGACGTCGCGGCCGTCGTCGGGCAGGGAGTCGAGCCACACCTGCACGGCGCGTTTGTCGCGGGTGTAACGCGCCATCAAGAGCAGGCTGGCGGCGGCGGCGAGGGCGGCGGCGATGCGCCAGATGCCGCCTGCCACGGCGGCGTCCGACCAGCCGAACAGGGCGTAGGCGAGCACGCCGACAAGGCCGGCCACGGCAACGATTGCGCCTTTGTAGTGGGTGAGGGTTTCCCAGTTGCGCCAGTCGAAGGCGAGCAGGAAGTCGGAAACCAAGAGCGGCTGTTTGTAGTAGTGGATTTTCAGGCGGTGGAACAGGATGAGGACGACAAACAGCACGGCGGCGAAGTTGAGGCCGCGCTGCCACTGGCCGCTGGCGGCGAACATCAGCGAGAAGAAGAGGACGAACTGGCAGGCGGCGAAAAAGCGCGTCCAGCGGTAGTGGGCTTTGCCGCCGACGGCCAGCGCGGCGGCGGCGAACAGGGCAAGCAGGATATAGTGCATGGCAATCGGGGCGGGAAAAGGCGGCATTGTAGCCGAAACGGCGGCGGGTCGGGCTGCGGGACGGGTTTTCAGACGGCCTCTGCCCTCGGCCAGCGGGTAGCTTGCTGCGTGAATCCCCGGCCAACGTCATTCCCGCGCAGGCGGGAATCTTGTCGGAATCCAAGCGGCAGTCTGCGTCTCCAAGCATGATTGGATACCAACCGGGATTCCCGCCTGCGCGGGAATGACGGTATTTTTGGTTTTCAGACGGCCTGATGTTTTTCAGGCTGCTTTGAGGCCGTCTGAAAAATAGGTTTCCATAAAATAGGTTTCCGTGCCATACGTAGAGTGTGTCGCCCCGAGGCGACGCACGCGTTCGCTGGCGCATCATCAATCTGCACCCTTCCCTACCCTCCAAACCGCGTGCGTGCCTGCGGCACACACCCTACTTCAATGGCAGAGGCCGTCTGAAAAAGGCAGCCTGAAAACGGGAAACCTGTTTTTCAGGCTGCCTTTTGGCGTTTGCAAAAGTTACAAACCGTAAAGCATGCAATATAACTTGTTGTATAATATTGAAATTTTTTTATTTTAAAATCGTGCACTGCGCAACCGCTGTGCTAGTATTGGCTGCACCGATTTGTTAAACAGGAGTTTTAAATATGAAAAAATTGTTGATGGTATGCGTATTGGCCGGTTTGTCAGGCTGTGCCGTTTTGGACGGCAGCTTCGGCAAACCCAAAGCCCCGCCCAAAAGCCGGCAGCAGATTATTGCCGAGTTGAATGCCAAGTATCCGGGCTGCCCTCATATTGAGTCGGATTCAATATATGATCTGAGACCTTTGCAAAATTCCTTTTTCCCCGACAGCCGAAACCTAAATAAAGATTTTTGGCTGTTTTCGCCCCAAATCACTCCTGATTTTACCCAAATACCCCCTTAATCCTCCCCGGATACCTGATAATCAGGCATCCGGGCCGCTTTTTAGGCGCAAACAGGCACACTTAGCCTGTTAGCCGCTTTCAACAGGTTTAAACACATCGCCTTCAGATGGCTTTGCGCACTCACTTTAATCAGCCCGAAATAGGCTGCCCGGGCGTAGCGGAATTTACGGTGCAGCGTACCGAAGCTCTGTTCGACCACATAACGGGTTTTCGACAAATATCGGTTACGTTTGGTTTGCGCTTCCGTCAGCGGACGGTTGCGGTGGGCTTTGCGCATAATGCCGTCCAGCAACCGATGCTCTTCCAGATGTTGCCGGTTTTCCGCACTGTCGTAGCCTTTATCGGCATAGACGGTCGTGCCTTCGGCTATCCCTTCCAGCAAAGGCGACAGATGGTTGCACTCATGGGTATTGGCGGGGGTAATGTGCAGTTTCTCGATATAGCCTTCCTCATCGGTGCGGGTATGTTGTTTGTAACCGAGTTTGTAGAGGCCGTTTTTCTTTGTCCAGCGAGCATCTTTATCTTTGCTCGGTGTGGTTTGGCTGCTGACTTGTCCTTCGTCATCGACTTCTATGGCTTGACGCTGTTTGCTGCCGGCGGTTTGAATAATGGTGGCGTCAATGACGGCGGCGGATGCTTTCTCTACTTTTAGGTTTTTTTCGGTCAGTTGGCAGTTAATCAGTTCCAGCAATTCGGACAGGGTGTCGTCTTGCGCCGCCGGTTGCGGTAGCGGCATAAGGTGCTGTCATCGGGGATGCTCAGTTCGTCAAAACGGCAAAACAGGTTGAAATCGATGCGGGTAACGAGGCTGTGTTCGAGTTCGGGATCGGAGAGGCTGTGCCATTGTTCGAGCAGGATGGCTTTGAACATGGACAGCAGGGGATAGGCGGGACGGCCGCGGTGGTCTCGGAGGTAACGGGTTCTTTGACGATTCAGGTACTGTTCGATCGGTTGCCAATCAATCACTTGATCCAGCTTTAATAGTGGGAAGCGATCGATGTGTTTGGCAATCATGGCTTGTGCGGTTTGCTGAAAGAAGGTGCCCATGAGAAATCCCCTAAATGTCTTGGTGGGAATTTAGGGGATTTGGGGGGGATTTTGCAAAGGTCTCGATCTATATAACGGGGACTGGCTGTGTGCAAAATGGTTGAAACGGGAAAATTCGCCCGAAGGGCAATTGCGCAAGGCTTATGGGGAAGGGCGCATTTCCCATGAGCAGTACTGTTTGGAGGTTATGTCGCAATACGGCTTCCATCCGACTTATGGCTCCGCATATGGCTGTGATATGGATGAAGAGAGGAGAAAGTATTGGGACAGAGTCGAACAAGAGAGGCGTGAAGCTTTGGAATATTATGAAAAAACAAAAGACAAATACCATAAATGCATGAGCAAAGCTGTCCCTCAACAAGGAACGCATAAAGCCATGGAATCTTGCCGGCAAGTGTATACGCCCCGCCGGAAAAACTGATTTTCCCAACAAAGCCCGAAAACTGCCGCAGCCGTTCCGCCCGCAAGGGGAAAACCCGTGCGGAGGGCGGCTTGGGACGGAAACGGTTTCTGCAATCAAACACAAGGAATCAAACAAATGAGTTCACGACTTATGAAAGAAATCCAGCAGGCACAACTGCGCCAGCTTGCCCAATCACTCCGCTCAATCAAGGAAATGCTGCTTTTGATAGAACCGCTTTTAATTGCAAGAAGCGCAGTGGAAAAAGCGGAACTAGAGAAAATCAAAGAATTGCTCTCTCCTGAAGAAAGAGAGGAAATGGAGCGTTATTATGAGGACGAGACATATTGGAACGTTATCGTGTCATGCGAACCTGTAAACGAATGGATTGATAATCTGATACGGGAAATTGACTCTGTGGGCAATTCACCAAATCCCAATGATGCTTTGAAAATCGATTTTGACGCAATCATACGCAAATACCAAAGAATTCTTGATGAAGTGGCAAAGATTCTTAAACTCCTCTATGCGCCCCTGCCTACAAAGGAATCGGTCAAATACACAATAGAAAGAATAAAAAGGAGAAAAGAAGGCAAACGATTGAGAGTCTGAATCCCCTCGGCTTCATTCCCGAATTTGGCAGCCGCCGCAAGGCGGCTCCGGAAATGCAGCAATCACTTTAACCACCCATAGGAGTAAAAACCATGTTGAAAAATATCTTAATCGTTGCACTGATGTCTGCTGCCGTGTCTCCGGCATTTGCAGGCAAGGCCAAACATAAAGCTTCGTCTGAAGCAATTTACAGATCGCACCACCTCTTTATATCTCCCGAGAATTATGTGGAAAAACAAAACGGCAAATGGATGTACTGCACCAAAGGCAAAGGCTGCGTTTCCGAAAAAGAATATGGCAAAGGCAAATTGCCTGGTGGCGAGAAGGCTTTTAGAAAACCTGAAACCAATAAAGAAATAGGAGAAGCCCTTTTTAAACAGTTTAAACAGAACCGATAGAAGGCTTTGGAAAAACTTTTTCGGCAATTGCCGCCAATCAAACGCAAAAAGCAGCCTGAACACAGGTGCTTTGTTTTCAGGCTGCTTTTGCGGTTTCGGCTGCGCCGGGGCCGCGCTTTCAGACGGCCTATCCGCAAATCAGGCGTAACGCCGTTGAATTTATGAATATTACGGGAAAAATAAAATGAAATTCCGAAAATCCCTGATCGCATTATGTGTGTCTTGCGCCCTGCTTTCCGCCTGCGGCTCGGGCGGCAGCGGTTCGGGCACGACATCAATGCCCAATGTCAACACAGACCCCAATGCGGGCGGGCGCGCCGTTCCGCAAATGAACGGCAAATTCAAAGGGCAGCGCAATTTTGCCCAAGATTCCAATGCAGACCGTGCCGCCGCCAACGGCAACGGGGCAACCATTCTGTTGTCGGATACCGGCGTGGACATGGGTGTGGCGGATAAATTGTCCATTCATGTCGAAAAGGAAATGGTGCATATCGATGATGATAAAAACATTTTCCGCACCGCTACCCGTCAAACCAATTCGCCGCACGGCACTTCTATGGTGCAAATCATGTCGCAACACGGGGCGAATGGTGCAAAAGTGGCGGTTGTAGGGCATATAACAGGCGTGGCAACCACCCGAGACATTGCCCAAGCCGAACTGGAAGCATTGAAAAACCGCAATGATGTGGCGGTGATTAACCAGTCTTTCGGCCTGGAAGACCAGGATTACAGCAAAATCGACAAATACCCCAGCATTGTTGCCCGCTATGCCGAAATTGTCCGCACGAAAAACCCTTTAATCGTTAAGGCTGCGGGCAACAGCGGGCAAGCCAATCCGGGTGTTGACTCCGTGCTTTATATGAACGGCACGGAAAACGCCAAAATTGTCGAACGCAACTGGCTGATTGCCACCGGAATGAAAGACGGCGATGTCAACCGCAACAGATGCGGCCTTGCCAAAGACAACTGCATTGCCGTAAACGAAACCCATCGTGTCGAGCAAAACGGCAAAAGCGTCCTGACCGGCGGTTCTTCCAATGCCGCTGCCGTGGTATCCGCCACCGCCGCCCGCATCAAATCGCGTTTCGACTGGATGGGCGGGGCCGAGCTCAAACGCAGCATTATTTCCACTGCCGACGATGCCGGCAATAAAGGCGTAGATTCCATATTCGGCGTCGGCATACTGAACGAACCCCGCGCGTTGGGCGGATACGGCAAAGTCAACGGGCAGGAAGTTTTGAATGTTGCCGGAAAAAAACGCGAATACTTCTTCGACAACGACATCACCGGCACGGGCGGCATCACCAAAAACGGCTCGGCTTCCCTGATTCTAATGGGCAGGAATACCTATAACGGGGAAAACGTGGTCAACAACGGTTCGCTGGTGCTGGCCTCCGCCAACACCGCCGCAAACCGTGTGAACAGCAACGGGCGTTTGGTGGTGGGCGCGAACCCTTCCGACGACATTACCAGCGGCTCGGTTACGCTGAACGGAGGCAGGCTGTCTGCCGAAACCGCCAACGATTTCATTGTAAACGGCAATCTCGCGGTAAAAGGCGGCACGGTGGACAAAGCCGTCGGCTCGGCGATAAAAGTCAGCGGCAAGGCTGACATTTCCGGCAACAGCACTTTAAATGTAACCGACGCATACAAAGGCTATGTCAGCAAGGCGGGGCAGCAGGCAACCCTGTTGAGTGCCGACGCCATCAACGGCAGGTTCGCCAATGTGGCGGACAAAACCAACGGTTTGATTGACAGCAGTGTGCATCAGAGCGCAAGCGACATTACGGTTACGCTGAAACGCAATGATGTGGGCACGGTTGTCCCCCAATCCGCATACAGCGGCGCGAAAGCCGATGCAGCAAAGCTCGAAGAGGTATTCCGCCGCTTTGACACAGCCAAAGACAACGGCACTTTGACCAAAGCCCAAGAAAATTCCGCTGCGGTGTACACCAACAGCACCAATATGACCGCCACGCTGTTTGAACAAGGCACGGCCACCCGCCGCCACAGCCTGCAAAACCGTATCGACCAAGAACTGATGCAGAACAGCCGCTTTGCCGGCCGTTTGCAGGATGTCCGCTACGGCGGCAATGCGTGGGTTGACTACACCGGCTCCGCAGCCAAACTGGATACAGACGGTATCAGCGGCAAAAGCCATGAAAACAACTTCGGCATCGGCGCGGGCAAACGCTTTGGCAGACATTTGTTCGCCGCCGCCGCCAACCGTTTTGAAAGCCGCTGGAACGAACGCTTCGCCGGTGTGGAAAAAACGCTGAAAAACGACGGCTACGGCGCGGATTTCGGCTATGCCTACCTGCTTGGCAACGGTTTTGACCTGTTTGCCACCGCCGCTTGGAACCACATCGACAGCGGCAGGCTGTACGGCTTCGGTTTTGGCGCAGGCAAAGCATTCTCTTGGGACAAATGGTTTCTGCGCCCCGAAATCGGTCTGCAATATGTCCGCGCCCGTACCAAAAATACGGATGTGTCGGCCACCCAATACCTCGACCGTTTGGACAGTAAAGCCGCCGCCGCCGCAATGGGCGTGCATGCCGCTTATTCGGTCGGCAGGCACTTTGCCCTGTTCGGCAAAGCCAATGTGGTGCGCGACCTGCACAACAAAACCGCAGAGCGCGCCACCATTAAAGGAACAGGCGTTACCGTGTCCGACAGCGAAAGCAAACGCCGCACCCGCGCCGGTATCGAAATCGGTGCGGTTTATCAAACCGATGACAATTGGAGTTTCAGCGCAGGCATGCGCCACGACCGCGCATCACACTGGCACAACACGGCGGTCAATGCCGGTTTGAAATACCGTTTTTAATGTGTGGAAATCACAGCGTTGCCTGCGCTTTTCGGATGCAGGCCAAACCGGCAGGTTTCGCCGCTTGTCAGAAATAAGCAGCCTGAAAAGTGCAAACAACGCGGTCTTTTCCAATCCCCCCAACCCAACCGCTGGATTAAAGCAGCAGTCTGATTTTGATTAAATTTTTTTCGGAGAAAAATTATGTCTGAAAACATGCCCCAAACCAAACAAATCTTCTCGCAATGCAGCCAGGAAGCGAAGGAAGCCATATATGAAATACTACAAACTGGCTATTTGGATATTTCCAAAAAGATAAACTTTATTCTAAATAAAAAACATCAAATAATAGAACAAATTAACTATTTAGAATTAGAACGAAAAGCCAATGCTCGCGAAGCAATAAAATCCTATACTGAAAATATTAAAATAGCAGAAAATAATATTTATAAGTGTAGTGATTTTATAAATAAATTTACTAAAATTCAGGATAATTTGAATAAATTAATTAATAATTCTGGAAAAAATGCAATATTTTTCTTACTTGCTATTATTTTCGAAGTAGTGTTTTTCAATTTACCTAACAATATTGAAAAATCAAATCCTTGGCTTTTTATTTTGCTACTGACAACAGCATTACTTTTTCCATTATATTTTTTTATGTTATGGGTATTAAAAAACAATAATAAAAATAATTTAGTAAATGAATACTATAACAAAAAATATAGAATGATAAGTGGATTAACGTTACAATGCTATGATAATGAGCGTTGTCTCTATTTATCTAATTCATACGAACCAATAGACTTAGGCCGATTAGGCATACCTTCAATAGAACTTTACTTAAAAAACGAAAAAGAATCTGATGCAAAAACAATTGAAATAATTAAAAAAGTGCTTGGACGTTATGAACACAACGTACAATTTTATAAATCAGAATGTGAACGTTTTGAAAATATGTATAAAGATTATGAAAATGAAATATCATTACTTAAATCTGAATTAAATGATTTAGACACGGAACAAGAGAACTTCTTTTCATCTCAGGAATTTCAAAAACTTGCCCACTACCCAACAGAATATGTGATGGCAATCAAAGAGGGAAACAGCATTTATTTTGACCTAACTATTGAATTTCTCAATACCCGCCAGGCCGACACATTAAAAGAAGCCTTTGCTTTAGTGAAAGATTTTGTTTACAAGCGTCAAAATAAGATGATGCAGCAAAAAATGATGCAGCGGCTTAATAACCAGGCGATGTATTTCCAAGAAAACATATCGCAACTGTCCGACAGCATGAACAGTGTTTTAGCCGAGTCCAAGCGGGCAAATAAAAACATACAGTCTGCAATATCTGCCTCCCAAAATGCCGAAAATGCGGCAAGAAACGCAATATCTTCAGCCAATGCGGCAACCGTCGCTGCCAATTACGCAGCCGGCATGGCAAACTATTCGATAAATATATCCCGAAACAAATAACGCCCTTGCGGAGCGGGCAGCTTATTGCCTGCCAATCCCCGAACAATTCGGGATAGAAAAATGGGGGCAATCAATGCCGCTCCGCGTTTTTGGTTTCTTATCAATTTTTATCAAATGAGACAAGCAAAATGATGTTTATCCCTACCCGAAAATTTTTCAAACCGTTTAATGCCGCTTTGGCCGCCCTGCTGCTGGCTTACGCCGCCCCTGCTTGGGCAGAGGACATCGAAGCGCAATTCCGACAAGCCAATGCTGCTTATCAGGCAGGCAATTACCAACAGGCATTTCACTTAATGCAGCCGCTTGCCCAGCAAGGCATTATTGTTAGCGCACAACATAATTTGGGTTTGCTGTATTTCCACGGCAGAGGCGTGGCGCAAAATTATCAGCAGGCCGCAGCGTGGTTTCAAAAAGCGGCCGATCAAGGATATGCCGACTCGCAATTCAACTTGGGCATCATGTCTGCCGAGGGACTGGGCATGATGCAGAACCATCAGCAGGCCGCAACGTGGTTTCAAAAAGCCGCCGGTCAAGGACATGCCGATGCGCAATTCCGTTTGGCCAAACTGTATGCTTGGGGACTGGGCGTGCCGCAAAACCATCAGCAGGCGGCAGCGTGGTTTCAAAAAGCAGCCAATCAAGGGCATGCCGACGCGCAACTCTTTTTGGCTTCGATGTATGCAGAAGGAATAGGTGTGGCGCAAGACCGTCAGCAGGCCGCAGCGTGGTTTCAAAAAGCAGCCGAACAAGGGCATGCCAAAGCGCAAGTCTATTTGGGTTCGATGTATCGCACAGGCGACGGCGTGAAGCGGAATTATCAGCAAGCCTTAGCGTGGTATCGGAAAGCGGCCAATCAAGGAGATGCCGACGCGCAATTTTATTTGGGTTTGATGTACCGCATAGGCGAAGGCGTGAAGCGGAATTATCAGCAAGCCTTAGCGTGGTATCGGAAAGCGGCTGATCAAGGACAGGCCGACGCGCAAAACGAGTTGGGGATAATGTATGCAGCAGGAGAGGGCGTGGCGAAAAATGATCAGCAAGCCATAGAATGGTTTAACAAAGTACTGGCGCAGCCTGATACGCCCCAAAATGTCCAAGCCAAAGACAGTGCTACGGCACAGATGGCTTTTGCAGTACTACGTAAGCCCCTGATACTCCAAAAAAGGCTCAATTCAAAGAACGTGCCACGATAGGGATGTCTTTTGCAGTAATACGTGCTCATTAACCGTCTTGCATTGAGCAATGCGCAGCCTGCGGCCGCATCGGAGGCCGTCTGAAAAACCCGCAATACGGTTTTCAGACGGCCTTTCGTTTTTCCAACACGCAAACGGCTGCCGAGCCGAAATCGCGTGCATGGCTTGCGCCACATGCCCTACTTCAATGGCAGAGGCCGTCTGAAAACAGGCAGACGCAGTTTTCAGGCTGCCTTACGGTTTTCGGTACGCGTCCAGCAGCGGGGCGGCGAAGGGCGTCCAGACCACGCCGCGCAGGCCGCTTTCGGTGAGGCGGCGGTTGAGCCAGCTGTTGCAGGTGTTGAACAGGTGGTAGCGGCCTTCGGCTTCGTAGAAAGCGTCGTCGGCAGTGTAGTGTGCGTCGGCCAGGGGCAGGGTTTTGCCGCCGCGCCGTTTGAAGTGGCGGGCGAGGTTTTCGGCAAGGCGGCGGTATTGTTCGCGGGAGACGGTGAAGCGCACGGCGTATTCGCCTTCGGCGGGCGGTGCGGCGAGGTAGTCGGCGTGGATCAGGGTTTCGTTCGCGCCGCTGAGGGCGCGGGCGGCGGTGGCGGCGGTGAGGTCGCGCCAGCGCGGGGTGTTGAGGTAAAAATCGCGCTCGCCCCAGCCGAGGGCGATGTAGCGGTAGGCCGCGCCGTTGCGGCCGTTTGCGGTGGCGGGGGGTCGGCGGCGGCGCGCCAGTCGTAAACGCCGTTGTCCAGCGGCATAACGATGTCGGCATGCACGCCGTTGCTGCGCAGATAGAGGGTGATGCCGTTGCCGCTTTCGTTTTCGCGTTGGACGACGGATGAGAGTGCCCACGCGGCGGCGAAATAAATGACGGCGGCGAGGAGAAGGGCGGCAAGGGCGCGGGTGAGGATTTTGCGGGCTGTTTTCATGGGGCGGGGCTGGGGAGTAGTGGAAAGGGGGCGGGTTTGGGCTGTGCAATACGGTTTTGGCTGCGCCGAAGCTGCGCTTTCAGACGGCCTTTCGTTTTTCCAAACGCCTCAAACCGCCGCCGCGCAGAAACCGTGTGCATGGCTTGCGCCACACACACTACTTCAATGGCAGAGGCCGTCTGAAAACAAACCAAGCATATGCGGCAGGGGGCATACGTAGGGTGTGTCGCCCCGAGGCGGCGCACGCGGTTTGGCCGTCTGAAAAACCATATTGCGCGGGTTTGTGCTGCGCCGAAGCTGTGTTTTCAGACTGCCTTTCGTTTTTCTAAATGCCTCAAACCGCCGCCGCACAGAAACCGCGTGCGTGCCTGCGCCACACACTCTACCTCAATGGCGAAGGCCGTCTGAAAACAAACCAAGCATATGCGACAGGGGGCATACGTAGGGTGTGTCGCCCCGAGGCGGCGCACGCGGTTTGGCCGTCTGAAAAACCGTATTGCGCGGAGTTGCGCTGCGCCGAAGCTGCGCTTTCAGACGGCCTTTCGTTTTTCCAAACGCCTCAAAGCCGCCGCTACACAGAAACCGCGTGCGTGGCTTGCGCCACACACCCTACTTCAATGGCGGAGGCCGTCTGAAAAAAAGCGGTTCAGCGGCCCTTCACGTCGATAATCCACACTTCGGCCTGCGAGCCCAGGCGCAGGGGGATGCCCCAGAAGCCGTAGCCGGAGGTTACGAAGAAGTGGCCGCTGCCGATTTTTTCGTAGCCGTAGTGCAGGCGGTAGAGGCTGCGGACGATGAGGTTGGCGGGGGCGACCTGGCCGTTGTGGACGTGGCCGGAGACTTGGATGTCCACGGGCAGGCGGCTGTGTGCTTCGATTTGGGTGGGTCGGTGGTCGAGCAGGATGACGGGGCGGGCGGTGTCGTGTCCGGCCAAGAGTTTGGCGGTGGGCGGGCGGCGTTTGTCGAGGTCGTCGTTGCGGCCGGCGATGATGAGGCCGTCTGTTTCGATGACGCGGTTGGCCAGCACGCGGATGCCGGCTTTTTCCAGCTCTTCGTAGATTTCGCGCTCGTCGCCGAAGAGGTCGTGGTTGCCGAGGGTGGCGTACACGCCCAGCGGGGCGTGCAGGCGTGCGAGGTGGGAGCGCATGTTTTCGCGGCGGTAGGCGGTTACGTCGTCGTCCATCAGGTCGCCCGGCAGCAGGATGAGGTCGGGTTTTTCCGTTTCCATGATGGCGGCGAGGCGGTCGAGCTGGCGGCCGCCGACGAGGACGCCCAGATGCAGGTCGGCGGTGGTGGCGATGCGCAGGGGTCGGGCGAGTTTTTTATCGATGACTATGCTTTGGTGGCGCACGACGGGGGTGTAGGCGTTGTACAGCCCCAAGCCGAACAGGGCGGCGACAAAGAGGGGGGCGAACAGGCGCAGGGCGCGGGCGAGGCGGGCTTGCGGCAGCAGGCGGCGCAGCAGCAGGTGCAGCAGGAAGGTGGCGAGCGCGGCATACATGACGAACAGCAGCAGCACCATCCAGAAGGCCATAACGCGGAAGACGAAATGCCCCAGTTGCAGCAGCAGGCCGGCGAGGAGGCCGTCTGAAACGAAAAAGGCCGCCGCCATCAGCCAGATGCGGCCTTTGCGGCCGATCAGCGGGGCGAACAGCCATTGCAGCGAACGCCCTAGGGCGTAGGTGAACAGCTGCAAAACGATGACGACGGCGATGAAGATTTCGGGGTGGTTCATACGGGTTTTCCCAAGGTGTTTTTGTGTTTTTCAGACGGCCTGTACGGCGGCAGAGGCCGTCTGAAAACCTGTTTGGCGGTTTTCAGACGGCCTCTTATTGTACCCCGGTGCTTATTTTTCCAATAAAACGCGCAGCATCCACGCGGTTTTTTCGTGCGCCTTCATGCGGATGGTGAGCAGGTCGACGGTGGGCTCGTCGGCGGCTTCTTCGGCCAGCGGGAAGATTTCGCGGCAGATGCGCACGATGGTTTCCTGGCCTTCGACCAGCTCGCGGATCATGGCGTGCGCGTCGTTTTTGCTGTCGCCTTCTTTGATGGACGAGAGGGCGGCAAATTCGCTATACGAGCCGGGGGAGAGGAAGCCGAGGGCGCGGATGCGTTCGGCGATTTCGTCCACCGCCAGCGCGAGTTCGTTGTATTGGGTTTCAAACATGGTGTGCAGGCTGTGGAACATCGGGCCGCGCACGTTCCAGTGGTAGTTGTGGGTTTTCAGGTAGAGGGTGTAGCTGTTGGCGAGCAGCTGCGACAGGCCTTTGGCAATGCTTTCTCGCTGTTGGTCGCTCATGCCGATGTTGATGCTCATGGTGGAACTCCTTGTTTGGTTAACAGATTTGAACTTCGTTGAAGCTGCGTTTTCAGACGGCCTCACAAACTGCCTTGCCGTTTGAATGATGCGGATAATAGGATTTATTAGTAGTGCAGTCAATTTTCTTTATCGTTTTTTACATTTCGATAGTTTTTATAAAATACGATGGCGGTTTGCTTATGCCGCGTCAATCGGGGCGGGCGGATGAGGCCGTCTGAAAAAACGCGGCGGCGGATTTCAGCCGAGGCAGCCAAGTCGAGCTACCCGTTTTCAGACGGCCTCTGCTGTTAAGGTAGAATCCGTAGGTCGGGCATTTATGCCCGACAGCCAACCGCCTGCAACTAAAAAATGTCGGGCATAAATACCTGACCTACCAACTTTCAGACGGCCTCTGCCGCCGGTGTAGGGTGTGCGGCGCAGCCACGTACGCGGTTTGGGTTGCGGGGAAACGCGCGGATGGGTGATGCGGCACAGACCGCGTGCGTGGCTTGCGCCACACACCCTACGGCAGGGCGTGTTTTTTGTGCTGCCCCGCCCTACCCCGCTTCGTGCTGCCGCACGAGGGCGCGGACGATGTGGCGGTTGGGGTGCAGGGCCTCGCGCAGGCGGCGGGAGAAGGGTTGCGGCAGGCCGAGGATTTCGGCGGCGGTTTGTTCGGCGCACCAGGGGGCGGTGGCCAGCCCGCGGCTGCCGTGGGCGGCGTTGACCCGGGCATTGGGCAGCCACGGGCAGGGTGCGTCGAGCGGGTAGTTTTTGTCGTGGGCGAGTTTGGCGTACACCTGTTTCATCGCGGCGTAGTCGGCCAGGCGGCCGACTACGGGCAGGTGGTCGGGGCTGTCGCAGCGCACGGCGGCGTGGCCTGCGGCGGCGGGGGCGGCGGACAGGTCGGCAGCAAGCTGCGGGTGCAGGCGTTCGAGTTCGCGGCGGTTGTGTTCTGCGTCGGCCTCGCGCCAGTCGCTGCCCGCGTCGTGCGGGATGAAACTCGCGCCGTAGCAGTGCCGCCCCTGCCATGCGGGGCTGATGTAGGCGGCGGCGGAGAGGGCGGTTTTCAGACGGCCTGAATACGGCGTGGCGGCGGAGAGGTCGGTTTGGCCGCGTATGAGCTGCCACGGCAGGGCGGCCAGGGCGGGGATGTGCGGGCTTTGCGCGCCGGTACAGTACACGATGTGCTGCGCGGACAGGGTGTGCGCGGGCGTTTGCAGCCGCCACGCGCCGCCTGACCATTGCGCCGACAGCAGCGGCGTGTGTTCGCGCAACGTGATGTTCGGGTGCGAGAGCAGGGCGCGTACCAGCGCGGGCGGGTGCAGCCACGCGCCCTGCGGCCAGTAGAGGCCGTCTGAAAACATGTCGATGCCGGCGATTGCGCCCGCTTCTTTTGCGCTTACGCCGCGATAGAGGTGGGCGTGGTGCTTTTGCGTGGCGAGTGCGGCGTTGCGGCGGGTTTCGGCGGGGTTGTGGTTCAGGTGCAGCAGCCCCGAAGGCTGCCAGTTTTCCCGCTCGGGCAGGAGTTCGTCGAGCAGGCGGCGGCTGTGGCCGTAGCCGCCGAGCAGCAGTTCGGTCTGCTCCGTGTCGTGCGCGGAGATTTTGGCATACAGCAGACCCTGCCGGTTGCCGCTGGCCGCCTGCGCCGCTCTGCCCGCTTCGAGCACGGTAACGCGCACGCCGCGCGAGGCCAGCGCGTAGGCCGTGGCCGCGCCCGCGATGCCTGCGCCGACCACGGCCACGTGTTCCGGCGGGAGAACGGGTTTTTCAGACGGCCTGTACCACGGCTTGTACGGCGCGGCGGCGGTTTGCGGCACGGGTTCGGTCTGCCAGTGCAGGCCGTCCCCGCCTAAAACATGCGGGGATGACGTTTCTGAAAAATGCTCGTGCAGCCGCGCGGCGCACACGGGCGGCATCAGCCACAGCTCGCAATCGGGCAGCAGGCCGCGCAGGATGTTGGGCGCGGCAAACTGCACGCAGGCCGAGTGCTGCGGCCAGAGGGCGAGAAACCGCCGCTCGGTTTCGCACGGCGCGGCGGAGGCGGCAAATTCGGGAAAGCGCAAATCGGGCAGGCAGACAATCAGGCGGCGGTATTTCCGTGCCGCACGGACGAGTTCGGCCAAGGGCGGCGGGGCGTTCCAGGCGGCGGTCATGGCGGGTTCCTTTCGGGCGGGGGATTGGGCGTTTCCGGGCTGTTTTGAGCGTGCGGGGCGTGCGGCGCAAAAACCGCGTGCGTGGCTGTGGCGCACACCCTGCCTTAATGGTAGAGGCCGTCTGAAAGCGTGGTTTCAGACGGCCTCAAACGCCGGTTTATTTTTTGTCCGCGCAGGAATTTGCCGCGCCCGCTTTGGCGCGGGTGTCGCACACGCTGACGGCTTTCAGGTAGTAGGAGGCGCGGTCGGCTTCGGCTTCGTTCGGCTCGTGGCGGAAGGCGTATTGGGCGATGTAGAGCGCGTCGCGGCCTTCGATGGCTTTGAAGAAGGTGAATTCGGGCGTGCCGCTTTGCGGGTTTTTCTGGCAGCCCGCCACCCAAGCGACCACGGGGTAGCCGTTGAGGGTGGGCGGCACTTCGGTTTTCTGTACGCTTCCGTCGCGGCAGACACTCAGCCAGCCTTGTCCGATAAAGCGGAAAGCGTCTTCGGCACTGGGGCGTTTTTTGCCGTTCATCACTTGGATGGTGATCATTTCCTGCCATTTTTCAACGCTTTGGCCTTTGGGCACGTATTCGGTCATGTCCACGCCGTTGCTGTTGTCGCGGAAGGCGGCGGCGAATCCGGCGGGCAGCTTGGGCGTGCGCAGTTTTTCGCCCGCCGCGAAGGCGAGGCAGGGCAGCAGCAGGGCGGCGGCGAGGAGGGTTTTGGCGGTGTTCACGGGATGTCCTTTTTTCAGGCGGGAAATAGAAAAAGGCCGTCTGAAAATCTGTTTTCAGACGGCCTCTGCGGGTTATTTTTCAACAAACTGGCCGTAGGCCATGATGCGGCCGAAGCGGCGGTCGAGCAGGTCGGAGAGCGGCATGTCCTGCGCGGCGCGCAGTTGTTCGGACAGGACTTCGCGCACGCGCTCCATCAGTTCCTCATAATTGCGGTGCGCCCCGCCCAGCGGCTCTTCGATCACTTTGTCGATCAGGCCGAGTTTGGCGAGGCGGTCGGCAGTGATGCCCAGCGCGGCGGCGGCATCGGCGGCCTTTTCGGCGGTTTTCCACAGAATCGAGGCGCAGCCTTCGGGGGAAATCACGGAATAGGTGGAATATTGCAGCATGTTCACATAATCGCCCACGGCAATGGCCAGCGCGCCGCCGGAGCCGCCTTCGCCGATGATGGTGCAGATGACGGGCACTTTGAGTTTGGTGAGCTCGTACAGATTGCGGCCGATGGCTTCGGACTGGTTGCGCTCTTCCGCGCCGATGCCCGGATACGCGCCCGGGGTGTCCACGAAGGTGAGCACGGGCAGGCGGAATTTTTCCGCCAGATGCATCAGGCGCAGGGCTTTGCGGTAGCCTTCGGGGCGGGGCATGCCGAAATTGCGGCGGATTTTTTCTTTGGTGTCGCGGCCTTTCTGGTGGCCGATGACGACGACGCTCTGGCCGTTGAACCGCGCCAGCCCGCCGACGATGGCGTGGTCGTCGGCGAAATGGCGGTCGCCGTGCAGCTCTTGGAAATCGGTGCACAGCGCGGCGATGTAGTCCAGCGTGTAGGGACGCTGCGGGTGGCGCGACACCTGCGACACCTGCGCGGGGGTGAGTTTGGCGTAGATGGACTTGGCCAGCTCGCTGCTTTTTTTCTGCAAACGTTCGATTTCGTCGCTGATGTCCACGGCAGATTCGCCTTGGACGAAACGCAACTCTTCGATTTTTTTGGTCAGCTCGGCCAGCGGCTGCTCGAAGTCAAGAAAAACGGGCTTCATATGGGAACGGTCTCACATTGGAAGGAAATTTTCGCGCGGCATGATACGCGTTTTGCCGCCGTTTGGCGAAGGGAGCGCGCAATCTACGCGATAAACGGCAGGCGGGCAAGTGCCGTGTTAAACTGCGCGCTTTTTCAGACGGCCACAAACAAAAAAGGAGGCGCGGCATGGAGCGGCAGCAGGCAGACGCGATGCGTTTGGACAAATGGCTATGGGCGGCGCGGTTTTTCAAAACCCGCGCCCTCGCGCAAAAGCATATCGGGCTGGGGCGCGTGCTGGTGAACGGCGCGAAGGTGAAAAACAGCAAAAACATCGCATCGGGCGACGTTATCCGCCTCACGCTCAACTCGCTGCCCTACGAAATCACCGTGCTCGCGCTCAACCACCAACGCCGCCCCGCCCCCGAAGCGCGGCTGCTCTACCGCGAAGACGAAAAAGTGGCGGCCGAGCGCGAAGCGCAAAAGCTGCTCGACCAGGCATCCCGCGCCAGCGCGGCCTACCCCGACGGGCGGCCGACCAAACGCGACCGCCGCCAGATCGAGAAGCTCAAACGCGGGGAATTCTAAACGCAGAGGCCGTCTGAAAAGCCTTAGAGGCCGTCTGAAAACACAGTTTCGGCACAGCCCAAACCCGTTTGCGGCCGCATTTGCAGAAACGTCATCCCGCGTGGGCGGGGACGACACTGCCACACGGTATCACCACACAAACCCACAGATTTGATTGAAAGAAAGGAAACCATCATGCGCTGGCAAGGCAGAGAACGCAGCAGCAACATCGAAGACCGACGCGGGCAAAGCAGCGGCGGCGGGGGAGGAGGCGGCATGGGCATCGTCGGCCTCATCGTCGTACTCGTCGGCGCGTATTACGGCGTGGACTTGTCCGGCATCGTCGGCGGCACGCCGCAGCTGGGCACAAGCACCGCGCGGCAGACCACGCTCAGCAGCAAGGAAGAAGCCCAGCTTGAAGAATTGTCCGCCGTGGTGCTGGCCGACACCGAAAAAACCTGGCAGGAATACTTCGCCCGCCAAAACGCCCGCTACACCCCCACCACGCTCGTGCTCTACACCGGCGGCACGCAAACCGCCTGCGGCACAGGGCAGGCGGCGATGGGACCCTTCTACTGCCCGGCCGACAAAAAGGTTTACCTCGATCTCTCGTTCTACGAAGAAATGCGCAGCAAACTGGGCGCGGCGGGCGACACCGCCTTCGGCTACGTCATCGCCCACGAAGTCGGCCACCACGTGCAAAACCTGCTCGGCATCCTGCCGCAGGTGCACCAGATGCAGCAGCAGGCGAACAAAACCGAGGCCAACCGCCTCTCAGTGAAACTCGAGCTGCAAGCCGACTGCTTCGCCGGCGTGTGGGCGAAATACGCGCAGCGGCAGGATTTGCTCGAAGCGGGCGACATCGAAGAAGCGGTGAAGGCCGCCGAAGCCGTCGGCGACGACACCCTGCAAAAACGCAGCCGCGGCTACGCCGTGCCCGATAGCTTCACCCACGGCACGTCCGAACAGCGCATGTACTGGCTCAAACGCGGCCTGCAAAGCGGCGACATCAAACAGTGCGACACCTTCGCCGCCGAGTAAATAATAGACAGGCCGTCTGAACACACCGCTCCGGCGCGGCCTCTTATTTAGCGGCAACAACCGCGTGCGTCACCTCGGGGCGATAACGCTTTCAGTAGGTCGGGCATCCATGCCCGACATTTTTCAAATCTGCCGGTGTTCGTCGGGCATAAATGCCCGACCTGCATTTGTGGCGCAAGCCACGCACGCGGTTTGCGTTTGCCGCAGCCGTTTGCCCGATAAAGAAACGAAAGGCCGTCTGAAAAACCGTCTGAAAAACCGTTTTACCGGTTTTCAGACTGCCTCAATGCAGGGCGATAGATATAGCCACCTACTGCGCCGTTTTCCGCTTGCAGCCGTTTTCGCCGCGCTCCTGGCACTCTATCGTTTTGCGCACCCGCCCGTCCCAGTCCCTGGGCTTGTCGAAACCCTCGGTCGGCGACGGAATCTGCGCCGCCTTCTCCTTAATCCTGTCCCCGTAAAACTCCCAAACGGCAAACGCCGCCAGCAGCAGCGCGGCCAGTTTTACCCAGCGTAAAATTTTCTGTTTTTGTGCGAAATCCATTTTTTATTCCCGAAAATGCTGAAAACCAAGCGAGATGCGGCGGATTTTAACGTTTTGGCAGAATTTGTGAAGCCCCAACCGCTGCGGCGCATAGACAAGCCCCCGCCGCCGCGTGTAGCATGGCCGCGCCTTTCATCCGACCCGTCCCCAAACCCATGCAGTCCGAACAAAAAAACTTCGACCTTATCCTCTTCGGCGCAACCGGCGATCTGTCCATGCGCAAACTCCTGCCCGCCCTCTACGACGCCCACGCCGCCGGCCGGCTGCATCCGAAGGGGCGCATCCTCGGCGCAAGCCGCAGCCGCCTGACCCGCGGACAATTCCTCGCCAAAGCCGCAGCAGAAGCCCGCCCCCACACCGCCGCCACACCCGCCGAATGGGACGCCTTCTGCCAAAGAATCGACTACCTGCCGCTGGACATCGGCAACCCGCAGGACTTCGCCGCCCTCGCCGCCGAAATACGCGGCAAAGCCGACAGCGAAAGCATCGTCTTCTACCTTTCCGCCGCCCCCCAATTCTTCGTCCCCGCCTGCCGCAGCCTCGCCGCACACGGCCTCAACGGCGCAAACACCCGCGTCGTCCTCGAAAAACCGCTGGGCACCGACCTCGAATCCTGCCGCCTCATCAACGACGGCGTGGCGCAGTATTTCCAAGAACGCCAAATCCTGCGCATCGACCACTACCTCGGCAAAAACGGCCTGCACAACCTCCTCGCCCTGCGTTTCGGCAACAGCCTCTTCGAGCCGCTGTGGAACAATCGCCACATCCGCTCCGTGCAAATCACCCTTGCCGAAACCCTCGGCGTCGAAGCGCGCGGCGAGTTCTACAACGGCATCGGCGCGCTGCGCGACATGGTGCAGAACCACATCATGCAGATACTCTGCCTCACCGCCATGGAACGCCCGCAAAGCCTCGACGCCGACGCCCTGCGCGACGCCAAGCTGCAACTCATCCGCGACCTCCTCCCCCTCGACCCCGCCGCCGACGCCGTCTTCGGCCAATACACCTTTTCAGACGGCCTCAAAGGCTACACCCAGGAACACAAAGTCCCGCCCGAGAGCCGCACCGAAACCTACGCCGCCCTGCGCGCCTTCATCGGCAACCCCCGCTGGGCGGGCGTCCCCTTCTACCTGCGCACCGGCAAACGCCTGTCCCGCCGCGCCGCCGAAATCGTCATCGCCTTCAAACCCCCGGCCGACACCCTCTTCCCCGCCGCCCTGCCCAACCGCCTCGTCATCAGCCTGCAAGCCGACGACGAAACCCTGCACCTGCGACTCAACGTCAAAACCCCCGACGGCGCGCAGAACACCGCCCCCGCCGAGCTGGGCTTCGACACCCGCCCCGGCCGCCGCCCCTCCGCCTACGAAACCCTGCTGCTCGAAGCCCTCGCCGGCCGCGCCGCCCTGTTCAACCGCCGCGACGAACTCGAAGCCGCCTGGGCCTGGCTCGCCCCCGCCCTCGAAGCCCTGCGGCAAAACCCGCCCCACCCCTACCCCGCCGGCAGCACCGGCCCCGCCGCCGCAAACAGTCTCCCCGCAGCAGGCGACGCATGGTTTGAAGGCATCTGAACCGTTTGAGGCCGTCTGAAAACAAATTTCGGACGGCCTCAGCCGTTTGTGTAGGGTGTGTCGCCCCCAAGCGACGCACGCGCTTGCTGCCGTTTAAACAAAAGGCCGTCTGAAAAACAAATTTCAGACGGCCTCTCATTTCTCCTGCCGCCCAAGCAGCTGCCGCAGCACGGAAACCGCGTGCGTGGCTGCGCCACACACCCTACCTCAACGGCAGAGGCCGTCTGAAAAAATAACATTTCCTATGCCGAACCTATCGTAGGGTGTGTCGCCCCCAGGCGACGCACGCGGTTGCTGCCGTTTAAACAAGAGGCCGTCTGAAAACCGTAAATCAGATTTTGGCTTCGCCGAAGCTGCGCTTTCAGACGGCCTCCCGTTTCCCCGCCGCCCAAGTCGCCGCCGCGACACACAAACCGCGTGCGTGGCTGCGCCACACACCCTACCTATGCAAAAAGGCCGTCTGAAAGCGCAGCTTCGGCGAAGCCAAAATCCGATTTTTGGTTTTTCAGACGGCCTGTTTGGTTTTATCCGCCGGTAAGGCTTAGAACTGCATTTGCAGTCTGACCCAGGCGGTGCGGCCGGGTTCGTTGACGCGGGTGGTTTGGGTGCCGGCGGAGGGGTCGCCGCCTTTGCTGACGAATTCGGCGTAGGTTTTGTTGAACAGGTTGTCTACGCCGCCTTGCAGGGTGGCATATTTGGCGATGCGCCAGCCGGCGTTGAGGGAGAGTGTGCCGAAGCCGCCCGCCGCGCCGAGGTCTTGGCCGACGATGTTGCCTTGTCCGACGGCGTAGCGTTTTTGGGCGGCGGCTACGCGCCAGAGTGCGCCCGCGCTGAATTTGCCGTTGTCCCAGGCGAGGGTGTTGCGCCATTCGAGCGGCGGGGTTTGCGCCAAGGGCAGGCCGTCGGTGCGGTTTTTGCCGCGTGTATAGGCGAGGCTGCTGCCGATTTCCCAGTGCGGGGCGAACTGCCATTTGAATTCGGCTTCGCCGCCGAAGCGGGTGGCGTTGATGTTGCGGCCGTTGAGGCACATCATGCCGGGGCATTTTTCCAGGAGGATGAAGTCGCGCACGTCGCCGGCGAAGACGGAGAGCGAGCCTTGCAGGTGTTCGGTTTTCCAGATCATGCCGGCGTCGATTTGGCGGTTTTGTTCGCGTTTGAGGCTGGTGGAGGTGCGGCGTTCCCAGTAGTCGGGGGCGCGCTCGGAGAGGCCGAAGCCGGCGTAGTATTTGGTCGCGCCTGCCTGCTGTTCCCAGCGGAGGAAGCCGGAGTTGAGGCGGTAGTTTTGCTGGCGGTTGGCTTGGGTGATGGCGAGGCGGCCGTTGTAGGTGCTGCCTGCGGCGAAGTCGTATTCGGCGTCCACTTTGTCGCGGCGCAGGCCGGCGACGAATTTTTGGTTGGCGGTGCGCTGCCATGCGGCTTCGGCGTATACGCCCCATTGGGTGAAGTTTTGCTGGGGCATGTAGGGTTTGGCGGTGTAGCTGCCGAGGGGTTCCATGTTCATGCTGGCGCGCTGGCGGTGGCGGTCGCGCATGTAGTCCGCGCCCACTTGCAGGTTGACGTTGTTCCAGTCGAAGGTGGCTTTGATGTTGCCGGTGTCGATGCGCCGTTCGGGGTTGACCGCGCTCATCATCATGCGCCACATCATGCTGCCAGGCATGACGCGGCGGGTGCGCAGGGTGTAGGTGTCCATCACATGATCGATTTTGCTTTTGCCGTAGCGCATTTCGAGTTCGGTAAACCACGGGGTGAGGTGTTTTTGCGTCCAGCGCACGTTCCATGCGTCGCGGTCGAATTTGCTGCCGTCCATCATGCGGTCGGCGTAGGCGGCTTTGCCACGGCTGCGCTCGTAGGTGGCGGCGACGGTGGTGTCCTCGGTGGGGGTGATGCCAACCTGCACCATCTGGTTGTCGCGTTTGAATTCGGAGTGGACTTCGTTGCCGCTGCCGTCTTTGTAGTCGTCTGCTTGGTTGTGGGAGATATTGGTGCGGAAATAGCCGTATCTGCCGCCCACTTGGCCTTCAAACGAGCCGTCGAGGCGGCTGTTGCTGCCCACCATCGCGCTGGCGGAAATCTGGTAGGGTTTTTCGTCGAACTTCGGGTCTTTGCGGACAAACTGCACCGCGCCCGCCACCAGACCCGCGCCCTGCGTTACGCTCTGCGGGCCTTTGGTAACGATCACTTCGTCGTAGGTGTTGGGGAAAATATAGGCTGTGGGCGGGTCCATGCGGTTGGAGCAGCCGCCGTAGATGAATTGGTCGTCGGCGTTGATGCTCAAACGCGAGCCGCCGAGGCCGCGAAACAGCGGGTCGCCCGAGCTGCCGCCTTTGCGGATCACGCTCATATTGGGCACGGATTGCAGCAGGTCCGCGCCGTCGCCCGCAGGCATGGGCTGGATGGTGGCTTTGGGGTTGAAGCGGACGGTGTTGGCCTTTTGCTGCACCGCGCCGGTTACCACCACGGGATCAAGCCCGCCCTCCTGTTCGACGGTTTCGCCGTCCGCCCAAGCGTGGGACACCGCCAATACCAGCGGCAGCAGCAGCCATGTTTTCTGTTTCATGCTGATAATCTCCTTAAAATCCGATTTAAAATTGTTCATAAAGTGTAAAACGCAGGCGAATTATAACAACACAGTTACGGAATAACATATAAACAACCCGCTTGTTGACCTAGCGCAAAACAAATAACGGCAGGCAGTATTTTTTGCCTGTTTGCGCCGAAAATCCGGTTTTCAGACGGCCTTTTCGGTATCGGCGGACACAAATGCTACAATCGCGCCCGTTTTTCATTTCACAGAAAGCAAACGCATGAACCCGCTCACCATCGCCGTGCACGGCAGCGAACACACCCCCCTCGACATCGTCGGCAAAATGGCCAACCGCCACGGCCTCATCGCCGGTGCGACCGGCACCGGCAAAACCGTTACCCTGCGCAAAATGGCCGAAAGTTTCAGCCGTATCGGCGTGCCCGTCTTCCTTGCCGACGTGAAAGGCGACCTGTCCGGCCTGTGCGGTGCGGGCAGCGACTCAGGCAAGGTGGGCGAGCGCATGGCCGAATTCGGTTTGGACAAAACGTCCTATTTACAAGGCTTCCCCGTGCGCTTTTGGGACGTGTACGGCGAAAGCGGCATCCCCGTGCGCGTAACCGTGTCCGAAATGGGCCCGATGCTGCTCGCCCGCCTGATGAACCTCAACGACACGCAGGAGGGGCTGCTCAACCTGGTGTTCAAGGCCGCCGACGACCAAGGCTGGCATCTGATTGATTTGAAAGACCTGCGCGGCATGCTGCAATACGTGGCCGACCACGCCAAGGAATACCGCACCCAATACGGCAACGTGTCCGCCGCCAGCGTGGGCGCGATCCAACGCCAGCTGCTCACCCTCGAAAACGAAGGCGCGCAGGCGTTTTTCGGCGAACCCGCCCTCAACCTCGCCGACTGGCTGCAAACCGAAGGCGGACAGGGCGTCATCAACATCCTCAACGCCGAAAAGCTGATGCGCTCGCCGCGCCTGTACAGCGCGTTTTTGCTGTGGTTTCTCGCCGAACTGTTTGAAACCCTGCCCGAAGTGGGCGATTTGGCGCAGCCCAAATTCGTCATGTTTTTCGACGAAGCGCATCTGATGTTCGACAACGCCGCCCCCGCGCTGATGGAGCAGGTGGAACAGGTCGTGCGCCTCATCCGCTCCAAAGGCGTGGGCGTGTATTTCGTTACCCAAAACCCGCTCGATCTGCCCGACACCATCCTCGGCCAGCTCGGCAACCGCGTGCAGCACGCCCTGCGTGCCTTCACTCCGCGCGACCAGAAAGCCGTGAAAGCCGCCGCCGACACCTTCCGCAGCAACCCCGGCATCAAAGTGGCCGAAGCCATCACCGAACTGGGCGTGGGCGAAGCCCTCGTCTCCTTCCTCGACGAAAAAGGCATGCCCGAACCGGTGCAGCGCGCCCTTATCCTGCCGCCGCAGTCGCAGCTTGCCCCCTTGTCCGCCGACGAGCGCGCCGCGCGTTTCCAAAACGACATCCTCTACCGCCACTACAAAGACGCGGTGGACAACTTCTCCGCCTACGAAACCCTGCAACAGCTCGCCGCCGAGCAGGCGCAGGCCGCCCCCGCCGCGCCGCAAAACGCCGCTCCCGCGCAGCAGAATGCCCCCGCCGCCGCAGAAAAAAAACAGCCCGGCCTGATCGAAGGCTTCCTCGGCGGCCTGTTCGGCAGCCGCAAAAAAGCCAATCAGGGGCTGGGCTACGATTTGGCCGACAGCATCGGCAACAAAATCAACAAGCAGGTAACCAACGCCATCTCCCGCAGCGTAATGGGCGTGATTAAAAACATGATGAAATAGGGTCTGTTGGCAATCAATAGACCCTTGGCCGTCTGAAAAACGGCAAAACGGCAAAGAGGCCGTCTGAAAATCCGTTTTACAGGTTTTCAGACGGCCTCTTTGCCTTAACCTTTTTTAACCTGCTGATTTTTTCGGCAGCCGCCTGCCGCAAATTCCCGCCGCATCAAATCCCGCTGCGACACACCGTTTTCCGTGCCGCGAAAAGGGTTGCGCGACGGTTTTGTCAAGACCTGTTTCACACGGTTAAAACACGATATATTGTATTCCGACACTCCAATTCATACTATATCTAGTATTTTCACCCCATAAAGGATTCCCGATGAATGCCGCTGAAAACCTCAAAGTAACCAAACGCGACGGCCGTTTGGAAAATATCGATTTAGACAAAATCCACCGCGTTGTTACCTGGGCGGCCGAGGGACTGAAAAACGTTTCTGTCTCCCAAGTCGAGCTCAAATCGCACATCCAGTTTTACAACGGCATCCGCACCGACGACATCCACGAAACCATCATCAAAGCCGCCGCCGACCTGATTTCGCAGGAAACGCCCGATTACCAGTATCTCGCTGCGCGTCTGGCGATTTTCCACCTGCGCAAAATCGCCTACGGCCAGTTTGAGCCGCCGCATCTCTTCGACCATGTTAAAAAACTCACCGAAGCGGGCAAATACGACCGCCACATCATTGAAGACTACAGCCGCGAAGAGTTTGACGAGCTGAATGCCTACATCGACCACAGCCGCGACATGACTTTTTCTTACGCCGCCGTGAAACAGCTCGAGGGCAAATATCTGGTGCAGAACCGCGTTACCCGCCAGATTTACGAAACACCGCAGTTTCTGTATGTTTTAGTGGCGATGTGCCTGTTTTCCAAATACCCGAAAGACACGCGCCTCAATTATGTGAAACGCTTTTACGACGCGGTTTCCACCTTCAAAGTATCGCTGCCCACGCCGATTATGAGCGGCGTGCGCACGCCCACGCGCCAGTTCAGCTCGTGCGTTCTGATCGAATGCGACGACAGCCTCGATTCCATCAACGCCACCACCAGCGCGATTGTGAAATACGTTTCCCAACGCGCCGGTATCGGCATCAACGCCGGACGCATCCGCGGCCTCGGCGCAGAGATTCGCGGCGGCGAAGCGCAGCACACCGGCTGCATTCCGTTTTTCAAAATGTTCCAAGCGGCGGTTAAATCCTGCTCGCAGGGCGGCGTGCGCGGCGGCGCGGCAACCTTGTTCTACCCCTTGTGGCACATCGAAGCTGAAAGCCTGTTGGTGTTGAAAAACAACCGCGGCGTGGAAGACAACCGCATCCGCCAACTGGATTACGGCGTGCAAATCAACCGCCTGTTGTACACCCGCCTGATTAAAGGCGGCAACATCACGCTGTTCTCGCCCAACGAAGTTCCCGGTCTGTACGACGCGTTCTTTGCCGACCAAGACGAATTCGAGCGTCTCTACACGAAATACGAGCAAGACCCGAATATCCGCAAGCGCACCTTGTCGGCTACCGATTTGTTCTCCACGCTGATGCAGGAACGCGCCGGAACAGGACGTATCTACATCCAAAACGTCGATCACTGCAACACGCACAGCCCGTTTGACCCGCGCGTCGCACCCGTGCACCAGTCCAACCTGTGCATGGAAATCGCCCTGCCGACCAAACCGCTGGACAACATCAACGATCCGAACGGCGAAATCGCCCTGTGTACCCTGTCTGCCTTCAATTTGGGCGCATTAAACAGCTTGGACGAGCTGGAAGGGCTTGCCGATTTGACCGTACGCGCACTTGATGCCTTGCTGGATTATCAAGACTATCCGGTCGAAGCCGCTCGCACCGCGACCATGAACCGCCGCACGCTCGGCATCGGCGTCATCAACTACGCCTACTATCTGGCGAAAAACGGCGTCCGTTACAGCGACGATTCCGCGCTCGGTCTGACCCACCGCACCTTTGAAGCCATGCAGTATTACCTGCTCAAAGCATCGGTGAACCTTGCCAAAGAATACGGCGCATGCCCGCTGTTCAATCAAACCGTTTATTCGCAAGGCAAACTGCCCATCGACACCTACAAAAAAGACTTGGATGCTGTGTGCAGCGAACCGCTGTTGTGCGACTGGGAAAGCCTGCGTGCCGACATCGTCGAACACGGCCTGCGCAACTCCACCCTCACCGCACTCATGCCGTCTGAAACCAGTTCGCAAATCGCCAACGCCACCAACGGCATCGAGCCACCGCGCGGGCTGGTAACAGTCAAAGCATCGAAAGACGGCATCCTGAAACAAGTCGTACCGGAGTTTGAAACCCTGAAAGATGCCTACGAAACCCTATGGCAGCTTCCGGGCAACGAAGGCTATTTGAAACTCGTTGGTGTGATGCAAAAATTCGTCGATCAGGCGATTTCTGCCAATACCGCCTATGACCCGGGCAAATTCGAAGGCAACAAAGTTTCCATGAAACAAATGCTCAAAGACCTGCTGACCGCCTACAAATACGGCGTGAAAACCCTGTATTACCACAACACCCGCGACGGCGCGGACGACACCCAAACCGACATCCAAGACGACGGCTGCGCGGGGGGGGCTTGTAAGATTTAAAGGGGAGCACCATGAATCCTGATAATTTTAATATTGAGTTGATCTGGAAAGAAATTGATAGCGGTTTTGGAGAAGGTGATAGTGATGATGAAATCAGGAAAGCTATCCTTGCAAAGATCCCTGATGTAGATATATCGCAGGTAAATAGCATGCTAAAAAATGCAAGACAACTTCGAGAAGAATTTATTAATGCACGATTCGATCAACCAAGTATGTAAATTGTAGGTTGGATACTTGTATCCAACATTTGAGGATTTTCAGACGGCCTCAAAGGCTACCTGAAAAGGCCGTCTGAAAACCAGCTTACGGCTGCCACCATTCAGCTAAAACTAATTTAAATTGAAGCAAGCCGTAGCCTGCATACAAAGAGACAGCAGCCGTAGGGTGTGTGGCTTTGCCACGCACGCGGTTTAACCCCTTTTCAGACGACCTTACCCGTTTAAAGGCTACCTGAAAAAAGCCGCCTGAAAGCGCAGCTTCAGCGCAGCCAAAACCGCAAACCCACCACTGCCGTCATTTCCGCGCAAAGGAAACCACCATGACCACCCCATCCCCATCCGCCTCCCAACCCATCAATGTCGGCATCATCGGCCTCAGCGCGGGCGGCGGCTGGGCATCGATGGCGCACTACCCCTCACTCTCCCGCCTGCCCGAACTGTTCGCCATCAAAGGCCTCACCGCCGGCAGCCCCGCTTCTGCCAAACTCGCCGCCGAAAAATACCGCGTGCCGTTTTACAGCGACAACCCCGCCGAACTCGCCGCCCGCGACGACATCGGCCTCATCGTCGTCGCCGTCAGCCTCCCCCAACACCAAGCCCTTATCGAACAAATCGTCCCCTACGGCAAAGCCATCTACTGCGAATGGCCGCTCGGCACCACGCCCGAACAGTCCCGCACCCTGCAACAAACCGCCGAAAAATACGGCTGCCGCACCTTCATCGGCCTGCAAGCCCTCACCTCCCCCTACGTGCGCAAAATCAAAGCCCTGCTCGACGACCCCGCCGCCGGCCGCCTGCTCAGCTGCACCGTGCGAGGCAGCGATCCGACACGCGGCTTCATCGTCGATCCGCGCTATCTCTATGCCCAGCAGCAGGAAAACGGCGTCAACACCCTCACCATCCCGTTCGCCCACATGCTCGCTGCCCTCAACCTGCTGACCGGCCGCCCGCCCCTCGAACGCGCCCTCACCGCCTGCCTCCACCCCCAAGTGCGCCGCAAAGACAACGGCCAAACCCTCCGCCGCACCGCCACCGACCACGTCCTCTACCAAGCCCGCCACACCAACGGCGCGCTCACAGACGTGGTTTACCTCGGCGGCGGCAGCGGGCTGGCCATGCAAATCGAATGCGAACACCTCAGCCTCGTCATCACCGCCAACAGCGGCCACATCCAATACGAACCGCTCACCATCGAAATCATCCGCGAAGGCCAAAGCCAAACCCTGCCGCCCCACAGCACCCCCGCCGAATGCCTGGTCGAAACCTATCGCGCCGTGTGGCACGACCTGCACCACGGCACACACACCGTCCCCGACTTTGCCTACGCCGCCGAACACCAGCAGCGCGTGTTCGATTTGGCGGCAAATCCGCAGCCGTAGGGAGTGCGGCTTTGCCACGCACGCGGTTTAACCCGTTTTCAGACGGCCTCACCCGTTTAAAGGCTACCTGAAAAGGCCGTCTGAAAGCGCAGCTTCGGCGCACCAAAACCCGCCAACCCGTTTTCAGGTAGCCTCCCCCACCCATACAGAGAGACCCACCATGTCCTGCGAACACCTCGTCATGCAATACAGCACATTCAGCAAACAGAAAAACGACGCGCTCAAAGAGCCGATGTTTTTCGGCCAGCCGGTCAACGTCGCCCGCTACGACCAGCAGAAATTTGAAGTGTTTGAAAAGCTGATTGAAAAACAGCTTTCCTTCTTCTGGCGGCCGGAAGAAATCGACGTATCGCGCGACCGCATCGACTACGCCAATCTGCCCGAGCATGAAAAACACATTTTCATCAGCAACTTAAAATACCAAACCCTGCTCGATTCCATTCAAGGCCGCAGCCCCAATGTCGCGCTGCTGCCCTTGGTGTCGATTCCCGAATTGGAAACATGGATTGAAACGTGGAGCTTTTCCGAAACCATCCACTCGCGCAGCTACACCCACATCATCCGCAACATCGTCAACGACCCGTCTGTCGTGTTCGACGACATCGTGCAAAACGAATACATCATCGCCCGCGCCGAAGACATCGCCTGCTACTACGACGATTTGATCGAATACACCCAGTATTACAACCTCTTGGGCGAGGGCGTGCACCAGGTCGGCGGCAAAACCGTGGTCGTGAAACTGCGCGAATTGAAGAAGAAACTCTATCTCTGCCTGATGTGCGTGAACGTGCTCGAAGCCATCCGTTTTTACGTTTCCTTCGCCTGCTCGTTTGCCTTTGCCGAGCGCGAGCTGATGGAGGGCAACGCCAAAATCATCAAACTCATCGCCCGCGACGAAGCCCTGCACCTCACCAGCACGCAGCATATGCTCAACCTGATGCGCGCCGGTGCCGACGATCCTGAAATGGCGGAAATCGCCGTCGAATTGCAGGACGAATGTTTCAAACTCTTCAAAAAAGCGGCGGAGCAGGAAAAAGAATGGGCTGCCTATCTGTTTAAAGACGGTTCGATGATCGGCCTGAACAAAGACATTTTGTGCCAATACGTCGAATACATCACCAACCACCGCATGATCGCCGTCGGCCTCGACCCCGCCTTCCCCGCCTCCAACCAAAACCCAATCCCGTGGATCAACGCCTGGCTCTCGTCCGACAATGTGCAGGTCGCCCCGCAGGAAGTGGAAATCTCCTCCTACCTCATCGGCCAAATCGACGCCGAAATCGATGCGGATGATTTGGACGGGTTTGAGTTGTGAATGCCAAACAAGACAAGAGGCCGTCTGAAAAACTATTTTGCAGCTTTTCAGACGGCTTTTTCATGCCATTTGAAAATGTGCACCGACGGGGACGGCCGCCGCTAAGGTAAGGTGTGTGGCGCAGCCACGCACGCGGTCTCGGCTTGACAGAGAACGCGTGCGCCGCCTTGGGGCGACACCCTACGCCACCCCGTCCCGCCGTTATTCCCGCGCCGCCGAAATCCGCAGGTCGGGCATTTATGCCCGACCGGACACCGTCGGCAACCAAACAACGTCGGGCATAAATGCCCGACCTACCCACCCGCCACACCCTGCGGCAGGTTCGGCATTACATTAAAGAAGGCCGTCTGAAAACCGTAAAACGATTTTTCAGACGGCCTTTTAACGCCATGCGATGCGGTTCGAAGCGTCGTTACACGATGCCCTGCGCCAGCATCGCGTCGGCCACTTTTTTGAAACCGGCGATGTTCGCGCCGTTGACGTAATTGGTGTAGCCGTTTTCCGTACCGTTGGCCACGCAGTTTTCGTGGATGTTTGCCATGATGTCGAACAGGCGTTTGTCCACTTCCTCACGCGTCCAAGAGAGGCGGATGTGGTTTTGGCTCATTTCCAAACCCGAGGTGGCGACGCCGCCTGCGTTGGAGGCTTTGCCCGGCGCATAGAGGATTTTCGCTTTCAGGAAGGCTTCGACGGCTTCAAGCGTAGAGGGCATATTTGCGCCTTCGGCCACGCACTGCACGCCGTTGGCCAGCAGGGTGGCGGCGTCTTTGCCGTCCAATTCGTTTTGGGTGGCGCACGGCAGGGCGATGTCGCACTTCACGCCCCACGGTTTCTGCCCTTCGAAATACTGCAAACCCTGCTCCTGCGCATAGGTTTTCACGCGCTCGCGGCGCACTTCTTTCAATTCGATCAGCGCGGCCAGCTGCGCTTCGGTCATGCCGCTGTCGGGGAAGAGCACGAAGCCGTTGGAATCGGACACGGTGAGCACTTTCGCGCCGAACTGGATGGCTTTTTCGCAGGCGTATTGCGCGACGTTGCCGCTGCCGGAAATCACAACGCGTTTGCCTTCAAAGCCGTCGCCCTTGGTTTGCAGCATGGATTGGGCGAAATAGACCGTGCCGTAGCCGGTGGCTTCGGGGCGGATCAGGCTGCCGCCCCAGGTGAGGCCTTTGCCGGTGAGCACGGAGGTGAACTCGTTGCGCAGTTTTTTGTACTGGCCGAACAGGAAACCGATTTCGCGGCCGCCCACGCCGATGTCGCCTGCGGGCACGTCGGTGTCCGCGCCGATGTGGCGGTAGAGTTCGCTCATAAAGGCCTGGCAGAAGCGCATCACTTCGCCGTCGGATTTGCCTTTGGGGTCGAAGTCCGAACCGCCTTTGCCGCCGCCCATCGGCAGCGTGGTGAGCGCGTTTTTGAAGACTTGTTCGAAGGCCAGGAATTTGAGCACGCCCAAATCGACGGTAGGATGGAAGCGCAGGCCGCCTTTGTAGGGGCCGATGGCGGAACTCATCTGCACGCGGTAGCCCCGGTTTACTTGAACCCGCCCTTGGTCGTCCACCCACGACACGCGGAACATAATCACGCGCTCGGGTTCGACGATGCGTTCCAGCAGGCCGTCGCGGGTGTAGCGCGGGTTTTTGTCCAAAAACGGTTTCAGGCTGCCGAACACTTCTTCCACCGCCTGATGGAAAACGCTCTGATTCGGGTCGCGCTGCTTGATGGTTTGGAACAGGGTGTTGATGTCGCTCATGGTTTTTTCCTTTGTGAAGTATTGCAAACAGATTGCAGGCGCAGTCTAGCAATAATTGTCTACAATCTTCAACCGTTTTTTTATCCGAAACCTGCCTTCAAGGCCGTCTGAAAATGCAAAATTGTTTACAATCTTCCGGAAAACGCTTTTCAGACGGCCTCTGCGCCCTTGCGCAGACACCCCCACGCAGACGCAGGCGGATGCCCTGCCCTTTTCAGACGGCCTTTACACCGATTTGCCTTTTTCCCGCATACGGGATACATTGCGCCGCCTGTTCCGCCGCCAAACCCGCCATGCCCGCCGCCTACCGCCTGTTCGACACCGTCCGCACGCTGGAAGACATCCCCGACGTATCCGGCCAAACCCTGCCCGCCGGCAGCGTCGGCGCGATTGTCGAAATCTTCCACCGCCCCGAACCGGCGTTTATAGTGGAATTCGAGGCAGACCGCGACTTGGATCTGCCCATCCTCAAAGCAAACCAAATCGCCCCCGCCGCACCCGTTCCCGCCGACGGCCGCCAACGGCAAAAGGCCGTCTGAAAGCACAGCTTCGGCGCAGCCAAACACGGCTCGCCCATATTTACGGAAAACCAAACCATACAAACCATTTCCCCCGACTTCCAAATCCGCTGCCCCACTTCCCACTGCACCGGCTGGGTATGCTTCATCGAAGACGAAGACGCGCCCTTCTTCGGCTGCGGCGAATGCGGCGGCACATGGGACAGCAAAGCGCAACTTGATGCCGACATCGGCAAAATCGCCGCCAAACACCCCCACCGCTGCGCCGTCTATATCCAAACCGAAAACGCCGGCTGGCAGAGTGCCCCCTTCGACAAAGAACCGGCCGACTACTGCGAACGCGTCGAAGAAGAACCCTGGGGCTGTTGACACCGCCCCGCCCGTTTTTCGGAAAGCCCAACCCAACCCCAAACCACAAGGAAACCCGCAATGTCCTCATCCCGTTCCGTCCTCACCGTTATCGGCAAAGACCGCATCGGCATCGTTTACGACGTGTCCAAACTCTTGGCCGAACACCAAATCAACATCCTCAACATCAGCCAGCAGCTGATGGACGACTACTTCACCATGATCATCCTCATCGACACCGCCAAATGCCCGCAAAGCCGCGAAGAAATGCTCGAAATCTTCGCCCAAGCGGGCAAACGCCTCGCGCTGGACATCCGCATGCAGAACGAAGAACTCTTCAACGCCATGCACCGCATCTGAAACGTTTTCAGACGGCCTTTTGCCCCGCCGCGCGCAGGCAAAAGGCCGTCTGAAAAATACCGCCATGGACAACATCCTCGACGTTCGAAACCTCAACGCCTTTTTCGGCCGCAGCCAAGTGCTGCACGACATCGGCTTTGCCGTCGCGCGCGGCAGCAAAACCGCGATTGTCGGCGAAAGCGGCAGCGGCAAAACCGTGCTGGCGCAGGGCATCATGCGCCTCAATCCCGCCGTGTCGAAGGCCGTCTGAAAAATACCGCCATGGACAACATCCTCGACGTTCGAAACCTCAACGCCTTTTTCGGCCGCAGCCAAGTGCTGCACGACATCGGCTTTGCCGTCGCGCGCGGCAGCAAAACCGCGATTGTCGGCGAAAGCGGCAGCGGCAAAACCGTGCTGGCGCAGGGCATCATGCGCCTCAATCCCGCCGTGTCGCTGGCAGGCCGTCTGAATTTCAACGGCCAAAACCTGCTCGGCCTGCCGCCGCGCGGCTTGCAGAAACTGCGCGGGCGCAGAATCGGCATGGTGTTCCAAGAGCCGATGACCGCGCTCAACCCCGTGATGACGGTGGGCGCGCAGATTGCCGAAGTGCTCACCCTGCATCTGGGGCTGGACAAAAAACAGGCGTGGGAAAAAGCCGTGTCGCTGCTGGCGCAAACCGGCATCCGCGAGCCGCAGCGGCAGGCCGCCGCCTACCCCTTCCAACTCTCCGGCGGCCAGCGGCAGCGCGCCATGATTGCAATGGCGGCGGCGGCCGAACCCGAGCTGCTGATTGCCGACGAACCCACCACCGCGCTCGATGTCGCCGTGCAGGCGCAGATACTCGATCTGCTCGCCGGCCTGCAACAAACGCGCAACATGACCCTGCTCTACATCACCCACGACCTGAATCTGGTGCGCCGCTTTGCCGACAACATCATCGTCATGCGCCACGGCCGCATCGTCGAACAGGGCGCGGCGCATGAGGTTTTCAGACGGCCGCAACACGAATACACCAAAATGCTGCTCGATGCCGCGCCGCCGCGCAGCGTCGTCCCCCTGCCGGACACAAGCCCCACGGTATTGCAGACCGAAGGCATCGGCGTGTCGGTGCGGCAAAAAACCGGCTGGTTCTCCGAGCGCGAAAAAGTGCTGCTGCACCCCTTGTCGTTCGAGCTGAAAGCGGGCGAAACGCTGGGCGTGATCGGCGAGAGCGGCAGCGGCAAAACCACGCTGGCCAAGGCACTGATGCGGCTGGTGGCGGCGAAAGGCCGTCTGAAAATCCACAATCGGGATTGGACGGAACAATCGCGCCGCGCCATCCAAATGGTGTTCCAAGACCCGTTTTCCGCCTTCAACCCGCGCATGGACGCCGCCGACCTCGTTTCCGAACCGCTGCGCATCCACGCGCCGCAGCTGGACAAAGCCGAACGCCGCCGCCGCGCCGCAAAAGCCATCGAAGAAGTCGGCCTGAGTGCCGACGCCGCCTGCCGCTACCCGCACGAATTTTCCGGCGGACAACGGCAGCGGCTGGCACTTGCCCGCGCCGTCATCGCGCAGCCCGAAATCCTCGTCCTCGACGAACCCACCAGCGCGCTCGACGTGCAGTGGCAGCGACAGATACTCGCCCTGCTCGCCGACTTACAGCGGCGGCACGGCCTCAGCCTCATCCTTATCAGCCACGACCTCGCCGTCATCCGCGCCCTCGCCCACCGCGTCATCGTGCTGAAAAACGGCCAAGTGGTCGAAACCGGCGAATGCGAAACCGTGTTCGCCAAGCCGCAGCACGAATACACCCGCGAACTGGCTGCGCACGCCGCCGCCCATAGCGCAGAGGCCGTCTGAAATGCCCAAACCCCACCAAATCATCGAACGCCACTGGCAACACCCGCGCCTGCCGCTCACCCTGCTGCTGTGGCCGCTTTCGCGCGTTTTTCAGACGGCCTCCTTTCTACGCCGCCGCCTCTACCGAACAGGCCGTCTGAAAAGCGAAAAACTGCCCGTGCCCGTCGTCGTCGTCGGCAACATCCATGCGGGCGGCACGGGCAAAACGCCGATTGTCGCCGCGCTGGTCAAAGGTTTGCAGGCGCAGGGGCTGAAAACCGGCATCGTCAGCCGGGGCTATGGGCGGCAGGACGGCGGCGTGCGCGTGTTGGGCGCAGGCGATACGGCGGCGCAGGCGGGCGACGAGCCGCTGATGCTGCTGCGCCAAACCTCCGCCCCCGCAGCCGTCGGCCGCCGCCGCGCCGAAGCCACCCGCGCCCTGCTGGCCGCGCATCCCGATTTGGACGTGATCGTCGCCGACGACGGCCTGCAACACTACGCGCTGGCGCGGGACATCGAAATCGCCGTCTTCCCCGCCGCCGATTTGGGGCGGACAAACCTCGATCTGCTGCCCAACGGCGGCCTGCGCGAGCCGGTATCGCGCCTGAAAAGCGCGGATTTCGTCATCGTCAGCGGCGGCACGGATGCCGCTTCCGCCGCCGCGCAACTCGGCCTGCCGCCGGAAAAAGTGTTTTTTTCCACACTGGAAAACGGCGCAGTCTACCGCCTCTCCCGCCCCGCCGAAACCTGGGACGCAGGCCGTCTGAAAAACACAAAAACCGCCGCCCTCGCCGGCATCGCCCGCCCCGAACGTTTCTTCCAAAGCCTGCGCGATGCGGGCATCCGCCCCGGGCAAACCGTCGCCCTGCCCGACCACGCCCGCCTCACCGCCGCCGACCTGCCCGAGGCCGAAGCGGTGTTCATTACCGAAAAAGACGCGGTGAAACTTGCAGCCGCCCCCGTTCCCGAAAATGTGTGGGTACTGCCCGTTCGTGCGATAATCCGCCCCGATTTGGCCGCAGAGCTTGCAGGCCGTCTGAAAACCTTGTCTGCCCAAAAAAAAGGATGAAACATGAAGATTCTCACCGCCGCCCTGCTCTGCTGCGCCTGCACCGCCGCCTTCGCCGCCCCGCCCACCGACGCGTCGCTGGAAAAACTGATGCGGGTGCAGCACATCGACGATATGTGGCAAGACATGTCCGCCACCATCCCCGACATGGCCAAGCAGATCATCGCCGACAACGGCGCAATGCGGGCCACGCTGGAAAACGTGCCCGAAAGCAAAAAAGCGCGCTTTGCCCAAATCACCGAACAATTCCTGCGCGACACCGCCGCCGATACCGCCACGCCCGAGTTCAGAGGCCGTCTGAAAAAAATCGTGATGCAGGAAATGAAAACGACCTACACGCAGGAAGAAGTGGGCGCCATGACCGCCTTCTTCGACACGCCCGTCGGCCAGTCGCTTATCCGGAAACAGGCTGCCTTCACCAGAAAAATCATGCCTGCCGTCATCAAAGAAACGCAGGCTCTTACCGAAAAACGCACCCGCGCCTACATCCGCGAACTCGAACGCCTCGCCTGCGAACCCGCCAAACCGCAAAAATCCCAAAAATCAAAATAAGGAAGCCGCAATGGAACAAAAATACTTCGACATCCTCGTCTGCCCCGTAACCAAAGGCCGCCTCGAATACCGCCGCGACAAGCAGGAACTGTGGAGCCGCCAGGCCAAACTCGCCTACCCCATCAAAGACGGCATCCCCCACATGCTCGAAAACGAAGCCCGCGCATTGAGCGAAGAGGAACTGGCCTCATGAGCTTCACCGTCATCATCCCCGCCCGCCTCGCATCCAGCCGCCTGCCGCGCAAAGCCCTCGCCGACATCGGCGGCAAACCGATGGTGGTGCGCGTGGCCGAACGCGCCGCGCAAAGCCGTGCCTCGCGCATCGTCGTCGCCACCGATTCCGCCGAAATCCAAGCCGCCTGCCAATCGCACGGCATCGAAGCCGTGCTCACCGCCGAGTCCCACGAAAGCGGCACCAACCGCCTGGCCGAAGCCGCTGACCTCCTCGGCCTCGCCCCCGAAGCCGTCGTCGTCAACGTGCAGGGCGACGAGCCGCTCATCGATCCCGAACTCGTCAACCGCACCGCCGCCGCCCTCGCCGCAGGCAACGCGCCGATGGCCACCGCCGCCCACGAAATCCGCGATTTCGACGAATTTCTTAATCCCAACGTCGTCAAAGTCGTCGTCGGCGCGCAGCAAAACGCCCTCTATTTCAGCCGCGCCCCCGTCCCCTACCCGCGCGACACCATGCGGCAGAACCTGCGCGAACTGCCGCAGCCCCTGCCCCTGCGCCACATCGGCCTCTACGCCTACCGCGCCGGCTTCCTGCGCGAATACGCCGCCCTGTCCCCCTCCCCGCTCGAACAGGCCGAATCGCTCGAACAACTGCGCGTGCTCTGGCACGGTCGCGCCATCGCCCTCGTCCGCACCGACACCGCCCCCGCCCCCGCCCCCGGCGTGGACACACAGGAAGACCTCGACCGCGTCCGCCGCCTTTTTCAGACGGCCTGATGACCTCTTTATCACCTAAGGCAGGGTGTGTGGCGCAGCCACGCACGCGGTCTTTGTTGCACAGCCATCCCGCAACCACCCCTTCGGCAACAAAAGGCCGTCTGAAAACCCACAATCCAGTTTTCAGACGGCCTTTTGCCGTTAGGATAGAGTGCGCGGCACAGTTGCGGGATTTGCGGACTGCGGGCATTTGTTGCAGAGCCGGTATCCGGTAGGTCGGGCATTCATGCCCGACCTGTTTTAGTTGCCGACGGTCAGTCGGGCATGAATGCCCGACCTACTACGCTGCATTTTCAGACGGCCTCTTACCGCTAAGGCAGGGTGTGTGGCTTGCCACGCACGCGGTTGCTGTGCAGCAGGCAGGTTGGGTTGCAAACCCAACATCTCCGATTACCCGACCATATTGGGTCAAGACCCAACCTGCGCTCACCCAAACATCGGAGGCCGTCCCCGCCTGCTCGGGGATGACGTTTCTGAAAATGCCCAAAACCCGTTTTCAGACGGCCTCTGCGTTTTCCTTTACAATGCCGCCCTTTCTTCCACCCGATCCCATCCGCATGAGCCAAGAAACCCCTTCCGTCCTTTCCGAAAACGACACCCTCATCCTCGGGCAATACGCCGAACGCGCCTATCTCGAATACGCCATGAGCGTGGTTAAAGGCCGTGCACTGCCCGAAGTTTCCGATGGCCAGAAGCCCGTGCAGCGGCGCATCCTCTACGCCATGCGCGACATGGGGCTGACGGCGGGTGCGAAGCCCGTGAAGTCTGCCCGCGTGGTGGGCGAGATTTTGGGCAAATACCACCCGCACGGCGACAGCTCGGCCTATGAAGCGATGGTACGCATGGCGCAGGATTTCACGCTGCGCTACCCCTTAATCGACGGCATCGGCAACTTCGGCTCGCGCGACGGCGACGGCGCGGCGGCGATGCGCTACACCGAAGCGCGGCTCACGCCGATTGCCGAGCTGCTGCTTTCGGAAATCCATCAGGGCACGGTGGATTTTGTGCCCAACTACGACGGCGCGTTTGAAGAACCCGCCATGCTGCCCGCGCGGCTGCCGATGGTTTTGCTCAACGGCGCGTCGGGCATCGCGGTGGGCATGGCCACGGAAATTCCGCCGCACAATCTGGGCGAAGTTACCCAAGCCGCGATTGCACTTTTGAAAAAGCCGCATTTGGAAACGGCTGATCTAATGGAATTTATCCCCGCGCCCGATTTTGCCGGCGGCGGGCAGATCATCACGCCGGCGGCGGATTTGCGCCAGATTTACGAAACCGGCAAAGGCAGCGTGCGCGTGAGGGCGCGTTACGAAATCGAGCGGCTCGCACGCGGCCAGTGGCGCGTGATTGTTACCGAGCTGCCGCCCAACACCAACGCCGCGAAAATCCTCGCCGAAATCGAAGAACAAACCAACCCCAAACCCAAAGCGGGCAAAAAACAGCTCAACCAAGACCAGCTCAACACCAAAAAGCTGATGCTCGATTTGATCGACCGCGTGCGCGACGAATCCGACGGCGAACACCCCGTGCGCCTCGTGTTCGAACCCAAATCCAGCCGCACCGACACCGACGCGTTCATCAACACGCTGATGGCGCAAACCTCGCTCGAAGGCAATGTGCTGATGAATCTGGTGATGATGGGTTTGGACAACCGCCCCGCGCAGAAAAACCTGAAAACCATTTTGCAGGAATGGCTGGATTTCCGCGTTGTTACCGTTACACGTCGTCTGAAATTCCGCCTCTCGCAGGTGGAAAAACGGCTGCACATTCTCGAAGGCCGTCTGAAAGTCTTTTTGCACATCGACGAAGTGATTAAGGTGATCCGCGAGTCGGACGATCCGAAAACCGACCTGATGGCAGCGTTCGGCCTCACCGAAATCCAAGCCGAAGACATTCTCGAAATCCGCCTGCGCCAGCTCGCCCGCCTCGAAGGCTTCAAACTCGAAAAAGAATTGAACGAACTGCGCGAAGAGCAAGGCCGTCTGAACATTCTGCTCGGCGACGAAAACGAAAAGAAAAAGCTCATCATCAAAGAAATGCAGGCCGACATGAAGCAATACGGCGACGAACGCCGCACGCTGGTGGAAGAAGCCGGCCGCGCCGTGCTCACGCAGACCACTGCCGACGAGCCCGTTACCCTGATTCTGTCGGAAAAAGGCTGGATACGCAGCCGGGCGGGCCACAACCTCGATTTGAGCCAAACCGCCTTTAAAGAGGGCGATCGCCTCAAACAAACCCTCGAAGGCCGCACCGTGCAGCCTGTGATCATCCTCGACACACTGGGGCGCACCTACACGCTCGATGCCGCCGAAATCCCCGGCGGGCGCGGCGACGGTGTGCCCGTGTCGTCTTTAATCGAGTTACAAAACGGCGCGAAACCTGCCGCCATGCTCACCGGCGTGCCCGAGCAGCACTATCTTTTGGCCGGCAGCGGCGGCTACGGCTTTATCGCCAAACTCGCCGACATGGTCAGCCGCAACAAAAACGGCAAAGTGCTGATGACGCTCGACGCAGGCGAAACCGTGCTGCCGCCCGTGCCCGTTTACGCCTCGTCGCTCATCAATCCCGACTGCAAAGTGGTGCTGGCCGACAGCGGCAACCGCCTGCTGGCCTTCCCGCTGGGCGAATTAAAAGTGATGCCCAAAGGGCGCGGTTTGCAGCTCACCCCGCTTTCAGACGACCTCCGCCTCGAACACATCGCCGTCGTTTCCACGCCCGAGTTTATTGTGGAATCGGTGGGCAAACGCGGCGCGGCGCATCAGGAAAAACTGCGCATCCAAGACATCGCGGGCAAACGCAGCAGAAAAGGCAAAGTTTTAGAGCTTTCAGGCCGTCTGAAAAACATCAGGGGCGCGGATTGAACAAGAGGCCGTCTGAAAACCCGCAATGCGTGTTTTCAGACGGCCTCACCGCGTCTGATCTTCCGTAGGGTGTGTCGCCCCGAGGCAACGCACGCGGTCTGTGCCATGCAGCGAATCCGCGCGTTTTCCGCAACTCCGCAACCGCGTGCGTGGCTGCGCCACACACACTACCCAACGACAGAAGCCGTCTGAAAGCGCAGTCGGTAGGTCGGGCATTCATGCCCGACATTTTTCAGCAGGTAGCTTGGGTTGCAAACCCAACATTGGCGGATTGCGGGGGTGTTGGATCTCGACCCAACCTACCTTGGCGGCATCCTGCAAGCCCAAAAACCGCGTGCGTGGCTTGTGCCACACACCCACCAAAATGGCAAAAAGGCCGTCTGAAAACCGTATTACGGGTTTTCAGACGGCCTTTTGATGTGCTGCCGCTTACGAAGCCAGCGTGCGGGCAAAAAGAATGTTGTCTTCCAGCTCGATGTGCTCGGCGAGGTCGTCGGCAAACTGTTTGGCCAGGGCGTAGAGCTGCCGCCATGCTTCGCTGGCGTTGTCGGGCGCGGTGAAGTTGGCGGTTACGGCGGCGAGTTGTCCGATTGCGCCCTGGTGGTCGCCGTGTTCGTGCATCATCATGCGGATGGGCATGGCCGCGCCGCTGCCCGCGCCGTTTTCAATCATGGGGAACAGGATGCGTTCTTCCTTCATCATGTGGCTGAGCAGCTCGTTTTGAATGGCCTGCACGAGGGGGACGAAGTCGGCGGGGAAACCGGCGGTGCCGTCGAGTGCTTCGCCCGCTTCAATCATGGCGGCAAGCTGGCTGCGGTGGGTTTCATGGTAGCGGGGGACGATGTGGGCGGTGATGTCGCCGAGCGGGGCGTTCTGCCATTGGGCGTGGAGGGTCATGGTGTGGTCCTTGTGGTTCGGCCGCTTATGCTGCGGCTCGGTTTGAAAGGTGCGGATTATAGGAATGTTTGGAAAACGGGGCAAATGAGGCCGTCTGAAAAACGGTTTTTCAGACGGCCTCTGTACACACGCGTTTCAGCCGCGCGGGTGGTGTTCGATGACGATGCTTTTGAGGCGTTCGGCGGCGACGCGGGTGTAGATTTCGGTGGTGCTGATGCTGGCGTGGCCGAGCAGTTCCTGCACCACGCGCAGATCCGCGCCGTGGTTGACGAGGTGGGTGGCGAAGGCGTGGCGCAGGCCGTGGGGGGAGAGGTGGCGGATGCCGGCGGCGGCGGCGTGTTTTTCCACAATCATCCAGGCGAGCTGGCGGCTGATGCCGACCCGTTTCTGGCTGACGAAGATTTCGTCGCAGCGGGCGTTTTTCAGAAGCTGCGGCCGCGCTTGGGCGAGGTAGCGTTCGAGCCAGTAAACGGCTTCTTCGCCCATCGGCACGATGCGCTGTTTGCCGCCTTTGCCGATGGTGGAAACAAAGCCCGCTTGCAGTTTGGCTTCGTCCTGGCGCAGGCGCACGGCTTCGCTGACGCGCAATCCGGTGGCGTACATCAGTTCGAGCAGGGCTTTGTCGCGCAGGCCGTGGGGGGTATCGGCGTCGGGGGCGGCGAGCAGGGCGTCGATTTGCGCTTCGCCGATGACGGGGGGCAGGGTTTTTTCCTGTTTGGGGCTGCGCAGGTGTTCGGTGGGGTCGGCGGCGGTTTGGCCGGTGTCGAGCAGCCAGCCGTAGAGGCGTTTGCAGGCGGAGAGGGCGCGGGCTTGGGAGCGCGGGCTTGCTTCGGCGCGGTAAACGGCTGCGGCCAGGTCGCCGCTTTGCGCGTCGAGCCAGCCTTTGCCCTGCTCCGAAAGCCGCGCGGCGGTTTTTTCGAGGTCGCGGCGGTAGGCGGCGAGGGTGTTCGCGCTGAGGCGGTCTTGCAGCCAGAGGTGGTCGATGAGGCGTTCGATGGTTTCGTCCATGTTTTCAGACGGCCCCTTGGCCGCTTTTCAGGGTTTCGAGCACTTCGCGGGCGTGGCCGGCGGCTTTGACTTTGCGCCATTCGTGCGCGATTTCGCCCTGTCCGTTTAACACGAAGGTGCTGCGCTCGATGCCGTAAGACTCTTTGCCGTAGAGCTTTTTCAGTTTGATGACGTCAAACAGGCGGCAGACGGTTTCGTCGGCGTCGCTCAGCAGCGGGAAGCGGAAGCCCTGTTTGGCGCAGAAGTTTTGGTGCGATTTGACGCCGTCGCGCGAGACGCCCGCCACGGTGTAGCCCAGCGCGGCGAATTCGCCCAGCAGGGCGTTGAATTCCAAGCCTTCGGTGGTGCAGCCGGGGGTGCTGTCTTTGGGGTAGAAATAGAGCACCAGCGGCAGATGGTCGGCGGCGCGGAAAGGTTTGCCGGAGGAGGCGGGGAGGGTAAAATCGTATTTCATGGCAGATACCTGTAACGGGGAAAAGCGCGGATGGTAGGCCGTCTGAAAACCGCAGGCAAGCCCGAGTTATCCACACTTTGCATATCTTAACGCTTGACTTATCCACAGGCTGCCCTATATAGCCCGCCATGACGAAACCATTGACAATGTAAGGAGACTTTATGCGATTCGACAAACTCACCGCCAAGTTCCAACAGGCTTTGCAGGAAGGCCAAAGCCTCGCACTGGCCGCCGACAGCAGCTATCTGGAAGCGGGTTTTGTGCTCAAAGCCCTGCTCGACGACCAAAACAGCGGCGCGGCCGCGCTCTTGGCGCATGCGGGCGTGAACGTGCCGCAGGTGAAACAAAAACTGGCCGCCCATCTGAACGGCCTGCCCAAAGTGTCGGGACAGGGCGGCGACATCATGCCCAGCCGCGAGTTGCAGGCAGTGTTGAATTTAATGGACAAAGCCGCCGTGAAGCGCGGCGATGCCTATATCGCCAGCGAATTATTCCTGCTCGCGCTGGTGCAGCAAAACGACGCCACCGGCAAAATCTTGAAAGAAGCCGGCGCGACCGAACAAAACATCAATGCCGCGATTGACGCGGTACGAGGAGGACAAAACGTGAACGATGCCAATGCCGAAGACCAACGCGATGCTCTGAAAAAATACACGCTCGACCTGACCCAGCGCGCCCGCGACGGCAAGCTTGACCCTGTTATCGGTCGTGATGACGAAATCCGCCGTGCGATTCAGGTGCTGCAACGCCGTACCAAAAACAACCCCGTGCTCATCGGCGAGCCGGGCGTGGGCAAAACCGCGATTGTGGAAGGCTTGGCGCAACGCATCGTTAACGGAGAAGTGCCTGAATCCCTGCGCAACAAACGCCTGCTGGTTTTGGATTTGGCAGCATTGATTGCCGGCGCGAAATACCGCGGCGAATTTGAAGAACGCTTGAAAGGCGTGTTGAACGACTTGGCAAAAGACGACGGCAACACCCTGATTTTCATTGACGAAATCCATACTTTGGTCGGCGCGGGCAAAACCGACGGCGCGATGGACGCGGGCAATATGTTGAAACCCGCGCTGGCTCGCGGCGAGTTGCACTGTATCGGTGCCACCACGCTCGACGAATACCGCCAGTACATCGAAAAAGATGCCGCGCTGGAACGCCGTTTCCAGAAGGTTTTGGTGGGCGAGCCGAGTGTGGAAGATACCATCGCCATCTTGCGCGGCTTGCAGGAGCGTTACGAAATCCACCACGGCATCGACATCACCGACCCTGCCATCGTGGCCGCCGCCGAGTTGAGCGACCGCTACATCACCGACCGCTTCCTGCCCGACAAAGCAATTGATTTGATTGACGAAGCCGCCAGCCGCATCAAAATGGAGTTGGACAGCAAACCCGAGCAGATGGACAAACTCGACCGCCGCATCATCCAGCTCAAAATGGAAAAAATGCACGTTGCCAAAGAGAGCGACGATGCCAGCAAAAAACGTTTGGAACTGATAGACGAAGAAATCGACGGCCTGCAAAAAGAATACGCCGATTTGGACGAAATCTGGAAAGCCGAAAAAGCCGCGTCTTCCAGCACCGCCGACATTAAGAAACAGATGGACGACATCAAAGTCAAAATCGAGCAGGCCAAACGCCAAGGCGATTTTGCCCGCGCGTCCGAACTCGAATACGGCGAACTGCCCAAGCTCGGCCAACAGCTTCAGGCTGCCGAAAGCAACCCCGAGGGCAAAAAGGCCAACAAACTGTTCCGCACCGAAGTGGGCGCAGACGAAGTGGCCGAAATCGTCTCCCGCATGACCGGCATTCCCGTGGCCAAAATGATGGAAGGCGAGCGCGACAAGCTGTTGAAAATGGAAGAAGTATTGCACCGACGCGTAGTCGGTCAAGACGAAGCCGTGCGCGCTGTGTCCGACGCCATCCGCCGCAGCCGTTCCGGTCTTGCCGATCCGAACAAACCTTACGGCAGCTTCCTGTTCCTAGGCCCGACCGGCGTGGGTAAAACCGAGTTGTGCAAAGCCCTGGCAGGCTTCCTGTTCGACAGCGAAGACCACCTCATCCGTATCGACATGTCCGAATACATGGAAAAACACGCCGTTGCCCGCCTCATCGGCGCGCCTCCGGGCTATGTCGGCTACGAAGAGGGCGGCTACCTGACCGAACAAGTCCGCCGCAAACCGTACAGCGTGATTCTTTTGGACGAAGTGGAAAAAGCCCATCCCGACGTGTTTAACATCCTGTTGCAAGTATTGGATGACGGCCGCCTGACCGACGGACAAGGTCGCACTGTGGACTTCAAAAACACCGTCATCGTCATGACTTCCAACATCGGCAGCCAGCACATCCAACAAATGGGCACGCAGGATTACGAAGCCGTGAAAGAAGCGGTGATGGAAGAAGTGAAAGCCTACTTCCGCCCCGAAATGATCAACCGTATCGACGAAGTGGTCGTGTTCCACGGACTGAATCAGGAGAATATCCGCAACATCGCGAAAATCCAGCTCAAAGGCTTGGAAAAACGTTTGGAAGCGCAGCACCTGCACCTGAAAGTGGACGATGCCGCCTTGGATTTGATTGCCAAAGCCGGCTTCGACCCCGTGTACGGCGCACGCCCACTCAAACGCGCCATCCAGTCGGAAATCGAAAACCCGCTGGCCAAAGCCCTACTCGAAGGCCGCTATGCGCCCGAAAGCACGATCCATGTGGGCGTGGAAAACGGCAGACTGGCATTTGCCTGACAAATCCTTGAAGGCTTGAAGTGAAGAAAAGGCCGTCTGAAAAACAGTTTTCAGACGGCCTTTTTCCATCCAGTCCATGCCGAACCCAAGGTAGGGTGTGTCGCCCCGAGGCGACGCACGCGTTCTCTGCTGCTTCAACCAATCCGCACTTTCCCTGCAACCCAAACCGCGTGCGTGGCTTGCGCCACACACCCTACCTAAACGGCAGAGGCCGTCTCCGCCTTCGCGGGGATGACGTTTCTGAAAACCGGTAAAACGGGTTTGGCTGCGCCGAAGCTACACTTTCAGACGGCCTTTTTCGATGTCGAATGATACGTAGGGTGTGTGGCGCAGCCACGCACGCGGTTTGTACAGTTTAGAGGCCGTCTGAAAAACGTTTTTCAGACGGCCTCCGTTTAACCACCCGCCGCCGCAATCTTATCCGCCAGCGCGGCGCAGCCGGCGGAGACCAGGCGGTAGGTTTCGTCGAAGTCGCCGGTGTACCACGGGTCGGGGACGTGGCTGTAACCCTGTTCGGGGATGAGGTCGGTGAGTTTGAACAGTTTTTCGGGATGGCGGCCGAAGCGTTTTTCCAGTTCGGCAAGGTTGGCGTTGTCCATGGCGACCAGGTAGTCGAACCGCTGCCAGTCGCGGTTTTCCACGCGGCGGCTGGTGAAGCCGCCGCCGTCGATGCCGTGGCGGCGCAGTACGGCTTTGGTTTCGCGGTGCATGTCTTCGCCGTCGTGCCAGCCGGAAGTGCCCGCGCTGGCGGCCTGGATTTGGGCGGACAGGCCGCGTTCGGCGGCAGTGCGGCGCATGACGTATTCGGCCATCGGCGAGCGGCAGATGTTGCCGAGGCACACGAAAAGGACGCGGGTCATGACGCGCCGCCGTCGCCGTAGAGCGGGTTGTGGCCGGGTAGGCGCAGGGCTTGCGGGTAGGCGGGCAGCTCGTCGTTTTCGCCGATGGGCTCGTGCAGCAGGCGGATGTTTTCCACGCGGCATTCGGCCAGAAGGTCGAGGAAGTTCTGCTGGACGGTTTCGATGTCGTCCATCGGCGAGAGCGGCCAGGTGAAGGTTTGCGGCTGTACGTCGAACTGGCTTTCGGTGGCGTTGAAGCCGAAAACGAGTCTGCCGCCTTCCTGCGCGGCCATCACCACGCCGACGCGTGGGCTCTGCATGCGGATGGCGCGGATGGCGTTGGCGGCGAACACGTCCATCGCCATGCGCAGGCGCATGTGGCCGGCGGCGGTGAGGGCGGCGGGGGGGATGTCGGCCGAGAGCGGGTTGGCAAACAGGGTTACGCCGGAGGTTTTCAGGGCTTCGATCCACACCTGCATCAGCGGCAGGGCGGCGTTTTGCAGGTTTTTGCCCAACGCGCCCGCCAGTTCGCAGCCGCCGTAGCCGAGGGCGAAGGCCGCGCTCACCGACTGGCCTTCGGCCAGCGGCAGTTTTTCGGTTTGCGGCAGCTCGGCGGCAAATGCGGCGGCGGCTTCTGGGCTTTGCTTGGCTTTAAACCATTGTCCGGCGTTGATTTCCGACATCTGTCCGGCGGTGATGAGGCGCGGCAGCCAGGTGGCGCGGGTGAGCGCGCGGGTGTGCGGGTAGTTGGCAAGGCAGGTGCAAAGCTCGGACACGGGCGTATCGGCAGGCAGGGCGGCTTCTTTTTTGCAGCCGGCCACCAGAACCACGGGCAGGGCGAACCATTGCGCTTCATCGTCGGTTTTGGCCTGCAACACGTCGTTCACCGCCGCCATGATTTGCCGGTAGGCATCCGCGCTGGGGGTCATGCTCAGGGCGACGGAGAGGTTGAGGTAGAAGTTTTGCGACAACATGCCGTGTATCTGCGCCCGCAGGGCTTCGGCGGCGATTTTGCCCGCCGCGCCGCCGCCTGCGGCCTGCACGGCGTGCATCAGCAGCTCGCGCTTCACCGGTTCGGCGGGATAGGGGCGGGTGTCGGGGAGGTAGCGGTGTTCGGACATGGCGGGCTTTCTTGTGCTGGTTCGGTGCGGAAAAAATGCCGCGGATTATAGCAAAATTTGTGTTGCAGGCCGTACCCGCCCGCACGGGGATGGCGTTTCCGAAAGCCGTGTTTTTCAGACGGCCTCTGCGGCATGTGTGAGGCCGTCTGAAAAACGCAAAAACGGGTTTTGGCTGCGCCGAAGCGGCACTTTCAGACGGCCTCCCTATTATGCCCGCCCCGCAAATTCCGCAACCGCGTACGTGGCTGCGCCGCACACCCTGCCTTGGCGGCAGAGGCCGTCTGAAACATGAAATCCGCTTCGCAAGCTGAAATGTCAACACACCCTACGTCAGGTTCGGCATCGGCGGATGCGGCAGGCCGTCTGAAAACGCGGCTTCGGCGCAGGCGCGGGCGGATTTTGTTTTTTCAGACGGCCTCAAAACGGCGCGGCGGGTATTCTGCGGTAGAATGCGCGGCTTTCGTCCAACCGCAAAGGGTTTCCCATGAACGCCGAACAGGAACGCCGGCTTCTGCCGCACCGCGACGCCATCGACCGCATCGATGCCGCCGTGTTGAAACTTTTAAACGAACGCGCCGTCCACGCCCGCGCCATCGGCCAGCTCAAAGGCACAGGCGTGGTGTACCGCCCCGAGCGCGAGGCGCAGGTGTTGCGGCGGATTAAGGAAATGAACGAAGGCCCCCTGTCCGACGAGGGCATGGCACGGCTGTTTCGCGAAGTGATGAGCGAATGCTTGGCCGTGGAGCGGCCGCTCACCATCGCCTACCTCGGCCCAGAAGGCACGTTTACCCAGCAGGCGGCGGTCAAGCATTTCGGCCATGCCGCCGACACCGCCGCCTGCGCCAGCGTGGACGAATGCATGCGCCGCGTGGAAGCGGATCAGGCCGACTACGCCGTCGTCCCCGTGGAAAACTCCACCGAAGGCTCGGTCGGCCGCACCCTTGATCTGCTGGTGTCCTCGCCGCTCAAAGCCTGCGGCGAAGTGGTGCTGCGCATCCATCACCAGCTTTTGCGCCGCCGCGAAGGTTTGGACGGCACGCAGAAAGTGTACGCCCACGCGCAGGCGCTGGCGCAGTGCCACGACTGGCTGAACAAAAACCTGCCCGCAGGCATCGAACGCATCCCCGTGTCCAGCAACGCCGAAGCCGCCCGTCTCGCCTCGGAAGACGACACCGCGCTGGCCATAGCCGGCACGGCCGCCGCCGAACGCTACGCCCTCACCGCCCTCGCGCGCAACATCGAAGACGAGCCGGACAACACCACCCGTTTCCTCGTGCTGGGCAAGCAGGACACCGCCCCGAGCGGGCGCGACAAAACCTCGCTGCTGTTCTCCATCCCCAACCGTGCCGGCGCGGCCGCCGCCCTGCTCGCCCCCTTCGGCGCGGCGGGCATTTCGATGACCAAATTTGAAAGCCGCCCCAGCAAAACCGGCTTGTGGGAATACGTGTTCTTCATCGACATCGAAGGCCACCGCAGCGACACGCCCGTGCGCGCCCTACTCGAACGCTTCGCCGCCGACAATGTTTTCGTCAAAACCATCGGCTCGTATCCCGCCGCCGTTTTGTGAAACCGTTTGAAACCCCGCACGCGCCGCAAGCGTGTCCCAACTTCGCTGCAACATTGTTTTCAAACGGTCTCCAAGCCGATACAACACCATGAACGAAATGAACAACATCGCCGTCTATTGCGGCTCGAATTACGGACAAAACCCCGCCTACCTGCACGCCGCCCGCGAGCTGGGCGCGCTCATCGCCCGACGCGGCGCGCGCCTGATATACGGTGGCGGCCGCATCGGCCTGATGGGCGCGGCGGCCGATGCCGTGCTGGCACACGGCGGCAAAGTCAGCGGCGTCATCCCCGCCTTCCTCGCCGAAAAAGAAATGGCGCACGGCGGCCTCACCGAACTCGTCCAAACCGCCGACATGGCCGCACGCAAAAGCAAAATGATCGCCCTCGCCGATGCCTTTGTCGCCCTCGCCGGCGGCATCGGCACCTTTGAAGAACTGTTTGAAGTCCTCTCCCTCTCCCAGCTGCGGCAGCACCAAAAACCCGTCGGCCTGCTCAACACCGCCGGCTTCTACACCCCCCTGCTCGCCCTGTTGCGACACACCGCCGCCGAAGGCTTCATGCCCGCAGCCAACCTCGGCCTGCTGTGCGTGGCCGACACCCCCGCCGCGCTGTTGGAAAAAATGGCCGCGTGGCAGCCGCAAGAGGCGCAAAACGCGCAAAAATGGACGCAGCCCGCATGGCTGGCGCAAGAGACGCAAACATGAACGCCCCCGCATCCTGCGCCATCCTCGGCCTCGGCTACCTCGGCCGCCCCCTTGCCGAAACCCTGTGGCAGCACGGCAGCCGCGTCGCCGCGTGGAAAAAAACACTCACCTCCGACGACATCGCCCTGCCGATCGAGCTCGCCACCGGCGACATCGCCGCGCAGAACGGTTTTCAGACGGCCTTTGCCCGCTGGCAGGGCATAGAAACCTGGGTCTGCCTGCTGCCGCCCTCCGCCTTCGCCCACACGCCCGAAGCCTACCCCGCCGCCGTCCGCACCTGGGCGCAGGCCGCCGCACACTACGGCGCAAACCACCTCATCTTCACATCCAGCATCAGCGTCTTCGGCCGCCACATGGGCGAGTGCCGCGAACACACCCCGCCCGAGCCCGACCCGCAAAACACCGTCGCCCGCCGCCTCATCGAAGCCGAAGCCGCCGTATTCGCCGCCGCCGTCCCCCACACCGACATCCTCCGCCTCGGCGGCCTCTACTGCGCCGAACGCCACCCCCTGTTTTCCATCCTTGCCAAACAAAGCCGCCCCCACGCCCGCGAACCGGCCAACATGCTCCACCGCAGCCGCGCCGCAGCCGCCCTGTTTCAGACGGCCTGCACCCCCGGCGGACACCGCTTGCGCCACCTCGTCGAAACCCCGCACCCGAGCAAACAACAGTTCTACACCGAACAGGCCGCTCGCCTCGGCCTACCCCCGCCCGCGTTCGCATCAGGCGCAGCCAGCCGCCGCACCGTCGCAACCCTGTATCCCGAATTTTCTGATATATTGGCCGCAAACCCATAACACATAACAACACAGGCCGTCTGAAACCCCGCCTCGACAAAGTTAAAACCCGGCACAACAGCCCCGCCATACCAACAAACACCCGCGCCGCCCGCCGACACCGTTTTCACTTCGTCCAAGCCGCGTTTTCAGACGGCCTCCGAAAGCCACCATGCCCGCCACCGCCCTGCTCAACAGCCTCATCCGCCTCAGCCCCGAAACACAACGCGCCCTCGCCGGCTACAACGGCATCGTCCTCAGCCTGCACACCGCCGGCCTCACCCTCAAAGCCCGCATCAACGCCGACGGCCTGTTTCACGCTACCACCCGCCCCGCCGACACCGCCATCACCCTGCACGAAGGCGCATGGCCGAAACTCCTCGCCGGACACCCCCCCGCAATCGCCGACCTCGCCATCAGCGGCGACACCGCCCTCGGCCTCAACCTCCTCGCCGCCCTCGCCCCCCTCCCCCGCCGCCTCGCCGAACGCCTCACTCCCGCCCTGCGCCAAACCGCCACTACCGCCGCCGCCAAACTGCACACCCTGACCCACCGCCCCGCCGCCACCGCCGAGCCCGTTTCCCGCACAGATTTCATGCAACTGGCGGAACAAACCGCCGCCCTCGCCGCGCAAACCGCCGCCCTGCAAACCGCCCTCGCCGAACTGCGCACCGAAAACGCCGCCCTGCGCTGCGACCTCGAATACCTCCACGCCCGCCTGGACAAATTCGACCGCGACTGGTAACACACCGGCGTCCCGCTTATCAGGTAGGGTGTGCGGCGCAAGCCGCGCACGCGGACTCTGTTTTACAAGCGGCTGTCCGCACCCGCCACACAAAAGGCCGTCTGAAAGCTGCGCAATGCGGTTTTCAGACGGCCTCTGCCGTATAACGAACCCGCCTGCCTCCCAAATCCGAAACCGCGTGTGTGGCTTGCGCCACACAGCCTACCCAACGCCGGAGGCCGTCTGAAAATCGTAGGTCGGATTCTTGAATCCGACGCTTCCCCGCAGGGGAATTCCGTTGTACGGGATGCCGGATACAAGTATCCGACCTGCGGCTTTTACGGTTTATCAGGTAGGGCGTGTCGCCCTAAGGCGACGCACGCGGTTTCAGGATTACGGGGAAAACGCGGATGCGTTGCACGGTAGAGAAGGCGTGCGTCGTCTCGGGGCGACACACCCTACTGAACTGCTGCCCGTATCCGGCACATAAAAGGCCGTCTGAAAACCCGTATTGCGGTTTTCAGACGGCCTTTGCTTACGGCGCGGGGACGCTTGGCGCGTTTACTGGCGTTGGGCGTCCACGGCGGCGAGGGCGATCATGTTGACGATGCGGCGCACGGTGGAAATCGGCGTAACAATCTGCACGGGTTTGTTCAGTCCCATCAGGATGGGGCCGACGGTGATGCCGTTGGTGGCGTTGACGCGCAGCAGGTTGTAGCTGATGTTGGCGGCTTCGACGTTGGGCATCACCAGCAGGTTGGCCGCGCCCGAAAGCGTGGTTTCGGGGAAGATGCTGCGGCGCATTTCGTCGTCCAGCGCCACGTCGGCCTGCATTTCGCCGTCGATTTCCAACTCGGGATCAAGCTCGCGGATCATTTCCAAAGCCTGCTGCATTTTCGTGGCATCCGCATCGCGGCGCGAGCCGTAGTTGGAGTTGGACACCAGCGCGACTTTGGGTTTGATGCCGAAGCGTTTCATTTCGGCGGCGCACATCAGGGTGCCTTTGGCGAGCTGTTCGGCGGTGGGGTTTTCGTTGATGTAGGTGTCGGCGATGAAGAAGTTGCCTTTGTTGGAAATCAAGGCGTTCATGGCGAAGGCTTCTTTTTCGGGGTTGTTGTAGCCGATGACTTCCTCCATGACGGCGAAGTGGTCGTGGAAACGCCCCATGGTGCCGCAGACAAGGCCGTCGGCGTGGCCGAGTTTGACCATCAGCGCGCCGACGAGGGTGCTGTTGGCTTTAAGGCGGCGGCGCGCCATTTCTTCGGTTACGCCTTGGCGTTTGCGCAGGCTGTAATACGCTTTCCAGCTTTCTTCGTAGTGGGGGTTGTTTTTGATGTCGATGAGTTCGTAGTCTTTGCCGGCCTGGATGGTGAGCCCCTGGGCGGCGATGCGCTCTTCGATGAGTTTGCCGTCGCCGACGAGGATGGGGAAGGCGAGTTTGTGGCTGGCGACGTGTTGGGCGGCATGCAGCACGCGTTCGTCTTCGCCTTCGGTGAGGACGATGCGTTTGATTTCTTTGCGCGCCTGGTTGAAGACGGGGCGCATGAAGAGGCTGGTTTTGTAGACGAACTCGGTGAGTTTTTCGGCGTAGGCTTTGAGGTCGGCTATCGGGCGGGTGGCCACGCCGGAATCCATGGCGGCTTTGGCGACGGCGGGGGCGATGCGGGCGATGAGGCGGGGGTCGAAGGGTTTGGGGATGAGGTATTCGGGGCCGAAGGTGAGTTCGGCGTCGCCGTATGCGCCGGCCACTTCCGCGCTGGATTCGGCCATGGCCAGATCGGCGATGGCGCGCACGCAGGCGAGTTTCATTTCTTCGTTGATGGTGGTTGCGCCCACATCAAGCGCGCCACGGAAGATGAAGGGGAAGCAGAGGACGTTGTTGACTTGGTTGGGGAAGTCGGAGCGGCCGGTGCCGATGATGACGTCGGGGCGGGCGGCTTTGGCTTCGGGCGGCCAGATTTCGGGCTGGGGGTTGGCCAGGGCGAGGACGACGGGGTTGGGGTTCATGGTTTTGAGCATGTCGGTGCCCAATACGTTGGCACTGGAAAGGCCGAGGAAGATGTCTTTGCCGGATACGGCGTCGCCGAGCACGCGCTGGCCGTTGTCGGCAATGGCGTAGCGCACTTTGCTCTCGTCCATGCGTTCGCGGTCTTCGCGGGTTTGGTAGATGACGCCTTTGGAGTCGCAGACGGTGATGTTTTCGCGTTTCATGCCCAGGGCGACGAGCAGGTCGAGGCAGGCGATGGCGGCCGCGCCCGCGCCGGAGCAGACGAGCGATACTTGGCCGATGTCTTTTTTCACCACGCGCAGGGCGTTGAGGACGGCGGCGGCGGTAATGATGGCGGTGCCGTGTTGGTCGTCGTGGAACACGGGGATGTTGCAGCGTTCGCGCAGTTTTTTCTCGATGTGGAAGCACTCGGGGGCTTTGATGTCTTCGAGGTTGATGCCGCCGAAGGTGGGTTCGAGCGCGGCGATGATTTCCACCAGTTTGTCGGGGTCGGTTTCGTTCACTTCGATGTCGAACACGTCGATGTTGGCGAATTTTTTAAACAGTACGCCCTTGCCTTCCATCACGGGTTTGCCCGCCAGTGCGCCGATGTTGCCCAGGCCGAGCACGGCGGTGCCGTTGGAAATCACGGCCACGAGGTTGCCTTTGGCGGTGTATTTGTAGGCGTTGAGTGGGTCGGCATGGATTTCCATGCAGGGCGCGGCCACGCCGGGCGAGTAGGCCAGCGACAGGTCGTACTGCGTGCCCAGGGGCTTGGTGGGGGCGACTTGGATTTTGCCCGGGTTGGGGTATTCGTGAAAGCGCAACGCGGCTTCTTTGATCATATCGTCCATGCTGTTTTCTCCTGAAAGGTCGGTAGGGAACAGGCCGTCTGAAAAAGCGCGTCCGGCTTGCGGCTGCGCCGAAACTGCGTTTTCAGAAACGTCATTCCCGCGAAGGCGGGCACGGCCTGTGAAGATTTGCAAAGGCTGGATTCTAACACGCGGCGGCGCACTCGGGCGGGAAATTACAGGGGATTACGGCGTGTCGCCCATCCCGCCGCGCGGCGGCGCGGCAGCGGAGAGGCCGTCTGAAAAAGCGGCTTCGGCGCGGCCAAAATCCGGTTTTGGCCGCGCCGAAGCTGCGTTTTCAGAAACGTCATCCCCGCGAAGGCGGGCACGGCCTCTTTACATCAGGCAACCTGCGTTTGGTGTTCGCCGCCCACGCGTTCGCGGATTGCGCCGAGGCGGTACACGGTTTCGCCCTGTTCGGTCAGGAACGCGGCCAGTGCGTCGGCGTTTTCGGCGGCGACGACCACCACCATGCCGATGCCGCAGTTGAAGGTGCGGTACATTTCCTGCGTCTCCACATTGCCCGCTTTTTGCAGCCATTGGAACAGCTTGGGCAGCTCCCACGCTTTCGCGTCGATTTGGGCGACGGTGTTTTCCGGCAGGATGCGCGGCACGTTTTCGGTGATGCCGCCGCCGGTGATGTGCGCCATACCTTTAATTTCAAACTGTTTTATTGCAGCCAGAATCGGTTTTACATACAGGCGGGTCGGCGCAATGACGGCTTCGCGCAGGGTTTTGCCGTTGTCGAATTCCGCGTCCAAATCTGGCCGGTCGCGTTCGATGATTTTGCGGATCAGCGAATAGCCGTTGGAATGCGCGCCGTTGGAAGCCAAGCCCAACACAACGTCGCCGGCTTTGATGCTGCGGCCGTTGATGACGCGCTCTTTCTCCACCACACCCACGGCAAAGCCGGCCAAATCGTATTCGCCCTCGGGATACATGCCCGGCATTTCGGCGGTTTCGCCGCCGATCAGGGCGCAGCCGGATGCTTCGCAGCCTTGCGCGATGCCTTTGATCACGTCGGTAGCGCGTGCCACATCGAGTTTGCCGCAGGCGAAATAATCGAGGAAAAACAGCGGCTCCGCGCCCTGTACGAGAATGTCGTTCACGCTCATGGCGACCAGGTCGATGCCCACGGTGTCGTGTTTGTCCCAATCGAAAGCGAGTTTGAGTTTGGTGCCCACGCCGTCGGTGCCGCTCACCAGCACGGGGTTTTGGTATTTTTTGCCGATTTCCACCAGCGCGCCGAAGCCGCCCAAACCGCCCAGCACTTCGGGGCGCATGGTGCGTTTGGCAAAGGGTTTGATGTTTTCGACCAAACGGTCGCCCGCGTCGATGTCCACGCCCGCGTCGCGGTAGCTCAAAGATTCGCTCATATTCCGTGCTTTCAAAATCAAGGTTGCAAAAACGGCGCGCATTTTACCCGAACTTCTCCCGCCGTGGCTGCCTGAGGCCGTCTGAAAACCGTTTTTCAGACAGCCTCAAAATCCGTTTAAAGCCTTTGCCCGTGCGGCGCATCCCCCGCCGTGTTATCCTTCGCGCCTTTACAGTCCCGCCTTTGGCACACTTTATATGTACACCAAGAAAAAACGCGGCCTCTCGCCGTGGATTATCGGCACGGCCTTTTTCCTCGCCTGCGGCGCGCTGGTGCTCGCCCTGCGCGACATTCTGATGCCGTTTATCGTGGCCGCCGTGCTGGCCTACATCCTCAACCCGCTGGTGGAAAAACTGCGCGACAAAGGCGTGCCGCGCGGCGCGGCCTCAATGCTGGTGATGCTGTTCGCCCTGCTGCTGCTGCTCGCCCTGCTGCTGATCCTCGTGCCCATGCTGATCACCCAGTTTGAAAACCTCACCAACCGCCTGCCGCAGCTTATCGACTTCGCCCAAAACAAAGCCCTGCCCTGGCTGCACGCCCATTTCGGCGGCAGCCTGCCGCTGAACAAAGAAGCCGCCGCCAACTGGCTGAAAAACCACAGCGGCACAGTGCAGCAGGCCGCCTCGCAAATCGCCCCCGCCCTCATGGCGCAGGGCGGCGCGCTGGCCGTGGGCGTGAGCAACTTCGTCCTGCTGCCGCTGCTGCTTTATTATTTCCTGTTCGACTGGCAACGCTGGTCGCACGGCATCCGCGCCCTGATTCCGCGCCGCTTCATCGACACCTACACCCGCATCAGCCGCGAAATGGACGACGTACTGGGCGAATTCCTGCGCGGGCAGCTTATGGTGATGCTGATTATGGGGCTGGTCTACGGCACCGGCCTCATGCTCACCGGCCTCGATTCCGGTTTCGCCATCGGCATGATTGCCGGCATCCTCGTGTTCGTCCCCTATCTGGGCGCGTTCACCGGCCTGCTGCTCGCCACCGTCGCCGCCCTGCTGCAATTCAACTCCTGGCACGGCATGGTTGCCGTCTGGTCGGTGTTTGCCGTGGGACAGTTTCTCGAAAGCTTCTTCATCACCCCAAAAATCGTCGGCGACCGCATCGGCCTCTCCCCTTTCTGGGTGATTTTCTCCCTGATGGCCTTCGGCCAGCTCATGGGCTTTGTCGGCATGCTCGTCGGTCTGCCGCTGGCCGCCGTCTGCCTCGTCCTCCTGCGCGAAGGCTCGCAAGCCTACTTCGCCAGCCGCTTCTACCAACACAAATAACCATGACATCCCTCATCTGGCACAACACCCTGCCGCAGGCATGGAGGCCGTCTGAAAACACATACCGCGGATTTTCAGACGGCCAAAACCCCGCCTTCGCGCGCATCGCCGCCGCCCCCTCGCTCACCGCCGCCCTGCGCGCCCTGCCGCACACCTTCGCCGTGCGCCTGCTGCACCTGGGCGAAGCCGAAGCCTCCCCGCTTTTGGGCGACACTTTTACCGCCGCGCCGCCCTTCTGCCGCGACGTATACCTCTGCCTCGACGGCGTCCCCGCCATATGGGCGCGCAGCCAGTGCCCGCCCGATTCCGCCTTCTGGCGCGACATCCTAAACTGCGGCAGCCGCCCGCTGGGCGAAACCCTCTTCGGCGGCCTCCCCGGCCTCAGCCGCAGCCCCCTGCAATACGCCCGCCCCCGCCCCGGCCTCATCCCCCAAGCCCCCGCTGCCTTGCTCGCCCGCCGCTCCTTCTTCACCCACCAAGGCCAAACCCTCGGCCTGACCGAATGCTTCCTGCCCCCCCTCGCGCAGCTTGCAAAAGCGGCGGCAAGCGCAGAGGCCGTCTGAAAACAAAGTTAAAACCGCCCGCCGCCCGCAACCCGTTTTCAAACACGAAACCCGTTTTCAGACGGCCTCAAACACCCCAAACACCGCCCGCCCCCAATCCCCACCGGAACAAAAACATGGACAAACTCACCCTCGCCCTCATCACCAAAAACGAAGCCGCCAACCTCGCCGCCTGCCTCGACAGCGCCAAACCCCTCGCCTGCCCCATCGTCATCATCGACTCCGGCAGCACCGACGACACCCCCGCCATCGCCGAACGCTACGGCGCGCAATTCCACGTCTTCCCCGACTGGCCCGGCTTCGGCCCGCAGCGCAACCGCGCCCACCCCCACATCCATACCGACTGGGTACTCTGGCTAGACGCCGACGAACGCCTCACCCCAGAACTGTGCCGCAGCATCCAAGCCGCCGTCGCCGCCACCCCCGCCGACGGCCGGACCGCCTTCGCCTTCAACCGCCTGAGCAACACCTTCGGCAAATTCATCCGCCACAGCGGCTGGTATCCCGACTGGGTCGTCCGCCTCTACCCCGCCGCCCACGCCCGATACAGCGACGACCTCATCCACGAAAAAGTCCTCCTGCCCGCAAACTGCCGCACCGGAAAACTCAGCGGCGACTGCCTGCACTACACCTACGCCACCCTCGACCAATTCCTGCAAAAACAAAACCTGTACAGCACCGCCTGGGCCGAACAACGCCGCCTGCACATGAAACGCACCGGCCTTGCCGCCGCCTTCCTGCACAGCACCGCCGCCTTCGTCAAAATGTACCTCCTCAAAGCCGGCTTCCTCGACGGCCGCCACGGCCTCCTCCTCGCCGCCCTCTCCGCCCAATCCGCCTTCAACAAATACGCCGCCCTCTGGCTCGCCGCCAACACCCCGCCCGAACAGGACAAATAAACCGAAGAGGCCGTCTGAAAAACGTTTTTCAGACGGCCTCTTCGTTAGGCAGGCGTATGGCGCAAACCACGCACGCGGTTTCTGTGTTGCGGCGATTGCTTGGGCGACAGGAACACGAGAGACCGTCCCCGCCTGCGCTGTGAGGCCGTCTGAAAGCGCAGCTTCGGCACAGCCAAAATCCGGTTTCGGCACACAAAAGGCCGTCTGAAAAACGTTTTTCAGACGGCCTCTGGTTTATGCGGCGCAAACCGCGTGCGCCGCCTTGGGGGCATACACCACATCGGTTTCGGCACGGGCGGGATGGCAAACAGGCCGTCTGAAAAGCAGATTGTACGTTTTCAGACGGCCTCTTGCCTGTGCGGCGTTTGCCCGCGCCTCAGCGGAATTTGTAGGTGTACTGCACGCCCAAAATATCAGCGTGGTTTTTGAACGAGGCGGCGGCGCGGCCTTTGCTGTCCACGTCGTAGCCGGTGGCGGGCGCGCCCTCGAAGCGGGCGTCGTTGATGTGGATGTGGCTGTATGCCAGGTCGAACACGTGGCGTTTGCCGCGCGTGTATTTCACGCCGGCGGAATACCAGATGCGGTTGCCGTCGGGCAGGGTGTTGAGGCGGCTTTGCGCGCCGCGCACGGGGCTTTGGTCGAAGGCGATGCCGGCGCGCAGTTGCAGCGGGCCGCTGTATTGGTATGCGCCGCCGAGGGCGATTTTGTAGGTGTTGCGCCAGTTGGGGGTGATGACGGTGCGGTCGGAGCGGGCGGCCACGGCGGCTTTGCTGTTTTCAAACACGAGTTCGGCGCGGTTGAAGCGGCTGTGGCGCGTCCAGGTGAGGTCGGCGAACAGGCTGGTTTTCGCGCCGGCTTTGTACATGCCGTGCACGGAGAGGGATTCGGGGGTGGTGATGCGCACATGGGCTTTTTCGTGTGGTTTGTAGCCGAAGCTGCCGCCGATGAGTGCCTGGTAGGCGGATTGGCCGCCCAGCTGCGGCAGGGGGGTGGCAACGGCCGCGCCGTCGGGCTGCCAGTCGGCGGTGCCGCGGATGTTGTGGCTGATTTTGGAGCGGTAGTTCGCGCCGAGGCGCACGCGCTCGTTTACGTCCCACAGCCAGCCGATTTGGTAGCCGAAGCCCCAGTCCTTGCCTTTGACTTCGGCGTGGCCGTCTGAAAGGCCGCTGTGCGCGCCGAGGCGGCCGGAGGCGTTCCAGTCGGCGTATTTGCGCAGCTCGGCGGTGGAATATTGGGCGATGAGGCCGGCGGCGGCGGCGTGGCGCGGGCTGATTTTGTAGGCGGCGACGGGTTCGATGGCGATGGTGGTGAGGCCGAGTTTGTTGAGGTGGTGGCGCAGCACCGAGCTTTTGCCGTATTCGGTGGACGAGGCGAAGGGGACGTACACGCCCAAGCCGAGCGTCCAATTGCCGTTGAGTTTGTACGCGCCGTAGAGGTGGGGCGCGGGCACGATGTCTTTGGTGATTTTGCCCGAGGTTTCGCCCGCCACGCGGCCGCCGCGCAGGTATTGCGCCTCGGCGTCGGCGTAGGCGATGTGCGGGGCGACGATGTTGACGGCGGCGGTGATTTCGCTGCTGTCGAGTTTGGCCAGACCGGCGGGGTTGTAGAAAATGGTGGCCGAATCGGCGGCTTCGGCAGCAGCGGCGTTGGCCGTGCCCTGCGCGGTTACCGACTGCGTGCCGAAATGGTAGCCCGAGGCTTGGGCTTGGGCGGCGAAGGCGGCGGCGGTAAGGCAGGCGAGTGTGCGGAGGCGGTTCATTGGTTTGGTTTCTGTTTAAAGCAAAAGCTCGGATTTTAACAAAACACCGCATCGGGCAAACATTTTTTTGCAAACCGTTTATAACCAAAGGCCATAACCCGCCCGCAAACGGTTCTTTCCCTTTTCAGACGGCCTGCCGTACAGTGCCCGCTTTTCCGCAATCCGCCAACAAAGGACACGCCATGACCGCCAAACCCCTCGCCGCCCTCGCCTTCGCCGCCGCCCTCGCCGCCTGTGCCCCCGACAAGGGCGCGCAAAACGCCGCCTCCGACGGCAGCGCGCCCGCCGCCTCCGGCAGCATCAAACTGCTCAACGTCTCCTACGACGTCGCCCGCGATTTATACAAAGAATACAACCCCCTGTTTGTTAAAGAATACCAAGCCGAACACCCCGGCACCGAAATCACCGTCCAGCAGTCGCACGGCGGATCGAGCAAACAGGCACTGGCCGTGGCCAACGGCTTACAGGCCGACGTGGTAACCATGAACCAGGGCTCCGACATCGACCTGCTGGTGAAAAAAGGGCTGGTCAAAGCCGACTGGCGCAAAGCCTTCCCCAACGACGCCTCCCCCTTCACCAGCGCGAGCGTCTTCCTCGTGCGCAAAGGCAACCCCAAACAAATCAAAGACTGGGGCGATTTGGCCAAAGACGGCGTGAAACTCGTCATCGCCAACCCCAAAACCTCCGGCAACGGCCGCTACACCTACCTCGGCGCATACGGCTACGCCCTCAAAAACAACGGCGGCAAGCACGACCAGGCCCGCGCCTACCTGAAAAAAATGCTCGCCAACGTCGAAGTGTTTGAGAGCGGCGGCCGCTCCGCCACCACCACCTTCATGCAGCGCAAACTCGGCGACGTGCTGGTAACCTTTGAAAACGAAGCCAATTTGTCGGCCAAACAGTTCGGCGACGGCCAATACGAAATTGTCTACCCCGCATACACCATCCGCATGGACAGCTCCGTCGCCGTCGTCGACAGCGTCGCCGCCAAACGCGGCACACGCGAAGCCGCCGCCGAATATCTCGCCCGCCTGTGGCAAAAACCCGCGCAGGAAATCGGCGCGAAACTCTACCTGCGCCCCGCCGACCCCGCCGTCCTCGCCGCCCACGCCGCCGAACTGCCCCCGCTGGAAACCTTCGACCCCAACGCCGTCTTCGGTCCCTGGGACAAAATCATGGCCGAACACTTCGCCGACGGCGGCCTGTTCGACCAACTGGCCGAGCGCGACAAATAGCCCGCTCACACGTGCGCACCGGCGCGGCGTATAAAGAACAGGCCGTCTGAAAAACTGTTTTACGGATTTTCAGACGGCCTCTTCCCATCCGCCCCGTACCGAACCCGGTGTAGCGGGCAGGTTGGATTGCAAACCGAACATTGGCCGGTTGCGTAGATGTTGGTCTCGACCCAACCTACCTTGGCTTTCAGACGGCCTCTTACGCTTCCGCCACACCCCAAAAACGTGTGCGTCGCTTCGGGCAACACACCCTACCCCAACGGCAGAGGCCGTCTGAAAATATATTTTCAGACGGCCTCTGTGTCGTTTCGGGCTTTATTTGCGGTTGTTCAGCGCGGCTTTGATATAGGCGGTGAACAGTGGGTGGCCTTTGCGCGGGTTGGAGGTGAACTCGGGGTGGAACTGGCAGGCGAAGAACCACGGATGTTCGCTTTGCGGCAGTTCGACGGTTTCCACCAGACGCTCGCGGCCTGCGGACACGCCGCCGATCACCAAACCGGCTTTTTCCAGCGCGGGCACGTAGTTGTTGTTGACTTCGTAGCGGTGGCGGTGGCGTTCGCGGATGTGGTCTGCGCCGTAGATTTTGGCGGCGAGGCTGTCGGGTTTGAGTTCGACTTCCTGCGCGCCCAGGCGCATGGTACCGCCCAAATCCGCACCTTCGTCGCGCTTTTCCACGCTGCCGTCGGCGGTTTGCCATTCGTCGATCAGGGCGACCACGGGCGCGGCACATTTGAGGTCAAATTCGGTGGAGTTCGCGCCTGCCAAACCGGCCACGTCGCGGGCGTATTCGATCAGCGCGATCTGCATGCCGAGGCAGATGCCCAGATAGGGCACCTTGTTTTCGCGGGCATAGCGCACGGCGGCGATTTTGCCTTCCACGCCGCGCGAGCCGAAGCCGCCGGGCACGAGGATGGCATCCATGTCTTTGAGCGCGGACACGTTGCCGCCGTTTTTCTCGATGCTTTCGCTGTCGATAAAGGTAATCTGCACGTCGGTTTCGGTGTGGATGCCGGCGTGTTTCAGGGCTTCGATCAGCGATTTGTAAGACTCGGTAAGATCGACATATTTGCCGACCATGGCGATTTTGACCGTGTGTTTCGGGTTTTGAATGGCGTGGACGATTTTTTTCCACGCGGTGAGGTCGGCCTGCTGCACATTAAGCTGCAACTGCTCGGTGATGATGTTGTCGATGCCCTGGTTGTGCAGCATTTCGGGGATTTCGTAGATGCTTTGGGCATCGTAGCTGCCGACCACGGCGCGTTCTTCCACGTTGCAAAAGAGGGCGATTTTGCGGCGTTCGTCTTCGGGCAGGATGCGGTCCATGCGGCAGATGAGTACGTCGGGCTGGATGCCGATTTCACGCAATTCTTTCACGGAATGCTGGGTCGGCTTGGTTTTGATTTCGCCTGCGGCGGCGATGTAGGGCACATAGCTCAAGTGCACAAACAGGGTATTGTTGCGGCCAAGCTGGCTGCGCATCTGGCGGATGGCTTCCAAAAACGGCAGCGATTCGATGTCGCCCACCGTGCCGCCGATTTCGACGATGGCCACGTCTTTGCCGGCCGCGCCTTCGTGGATGCGGCGTTTGATTTCGTCGGTGATGTGCGGGATCACCTGCACTGTGCCGCCGAGGTAGTCGCCGCGACGCTCTTTCATGATGACGTTTTCGTACACTTGGCCGGCGGAGAAGCTGTTGCGGCGGGTGAGCGTGGCGTTGATGAAACGTTCGTAGTGTCCCAAATCGAGGTCGGTTTCCGCGCCGTCGTCGGTAACGAACACTTCGCCGTGCTGGAAGGGGCTCATGGTGCCGGGATCGACGTTGATGTAGGGGTCGAGTTTGAGCATGGTTACGTTCAAACCGCGCGATTCGAGGATGGTGGCAATAGAAGCGGCGGCGATGCCTTTTCCTAAGGAAGAGACCACGCCGCCGGTTACGAAGATAAATTTAGTCATGATGACACCGCTTGGTTGGAATGCGCGATTTTAACGTTTCCCGCAGGCCGCCGCAACACAATGAGGCCGTCTGAAAAACGGGTTTCGGCTGCGCCGAAGCTGCGCTTTCAGACGGCCTCAATGCCTCGCTGCTGCTTCAACTAAGGCTTTTGCAGCGGATGGCTGAGGTGGTAAATCTGCGCCACGGCTTCGACCAGGCCGCTGTCGCTGCCGCCGGCTTTGGAGAGGGTGTGGGTGGGCGAGTGCAGCAGCTTGTTGGTCAGCTGCACGGAGAGGCGTTCGAGCACTTCTTCGGGCGACGCGCCTTTGGCCAGCTGCTTCATCGCGTTTTCGAGCACATGGCGGCGGGCGCGTTCGCCTTCGTCGCGCAGGGCGCGGATGAGGGGGACGTTCTCACGGCTTTTCTGCCATTCTAGAAACTCGGCAACCTTTTGTTCCACCATCACTTCGGCTTCGGCGGCGGCCTTCTGCCGCGCTTCGCGCCCGCTCTGCACCACGCCGGCCATGTCGTCCACGGTGTAGAGGTACACGTCGTCCAACTCGGCGATTTCGGCTTCGATGTCGCGCGGCACGGCCAAATCGAGCATGAACACGGGCATCTGCCCGCGCTGTTTGAGGGCGCGTTCGGCCATGCCTTTGCCGATAACAGGCAGCGGGCTGGCGGTGGAGGAAATGACCACGTCGTATTGATGGAGGATTTCGGGGATGTCGGACAACAGGCAGGACTCGGCGTTGATGCCGAGTTTGCCGCACAGTTCTTCGGCGCGCGCCAGGGTGCGGTTGGCCACGGTCATCAGGCGCGGATTCTCAGCGGCGAAATAGGTGGCGACCAGTTCGATCATCTCGCCCGCGCCCACGAAAAGGACGTTGAGTTTGCCGACGGACGGGAAGATTTGCGCGGCCATTTTCACGGCGGCGGCGGCCATGGAAACGGAATGCTCGCCCACGGCCGTGCCGCTGCGGATTTCTTTGGCGACGGAAAAAGTTTTTTGAAACAGCGCGTTGAGCCATGTGCCGACGGTGTTTTGCTCTTGGGCGGCGTTTACCGCGTCTTTGATCTGGCCGAGAATCTGCGGCTCGCCCAGCACCATGCTGTCCAGCCCGCAGGCAACGCGGAAGGCGTGGCGCACGGTGTCGGTACAGCCGTAGGTGTAAAGATAGGGGCGGATTTCGGCGGCGGGCAGGGACTGGTAGGCGGCGAGCCATTCGGTAACGGCGGCGGGCTCGCCCACGCAGTAAAGCTCGGTGCGGTTGCAGGTGGAGAGGATGACGGCTTCGCCCGCCGCGCCGCTGTCGAGCAGGCTGTTGACCGCATCGGGCAGCTTTTCGGCGGCAAAAGCGAGCTTTTCGCGGATGCCGAGCGGCGCGGTTTGGTGGTTCAGTCCGATAACGGTGAGCTGCATGGGAAAACGGGGGCGTGGGCGGAAAAAACGGTGCATTATAGCAAATTCAAACGCCCCTGCCGCCCGAAAGTGCCGCCGCAGGGCGGGATTGAAATCATGAATGGCGGCAATAAACGGCTCTTGCGCGCGCAGCGGGAAAAGCGCAAACAGGCGTATAATTGCGTGTTATATCAAGCGATAAATGCAAACAAAAACATTCCGCGAACCAAACCCCGACACCAAAAGGAACACATCATGGCCGAACCCAAAAAAGCCGAAGCGGCAAACGCCGCGCCGCAGGGGGAACAACCCGCCGCGCAGTCGGAAAAACCGGCTGGCAAACCGGCCGCCAAAACCGCCCCCGCCGCCAAAGCCAAAGCGGCGGGCAAACCCAAAGAGCAGGTCATCAAACTCTACGAAGCGGGCAAGCGCATCCATCCGAAAAAAGCCGAAGGCCGCTTCGCCAAGCTGCGCATCGCCGCCATCCTCGCCACCCAGTTTGTCTTCTACTGCATCCCGTGGTTCAACTGGTCGGGGCGGCAGGCCGTGCTGTTCGACATCCCCAACCGCCATTTCTTCATCTTCGGCCTCTCCTTCGGCATGGCCGACCTGATCTATCTCGCCCTGCTGCTGATTATCAGCGCGTTCGGCCTCTTCTGGTGGACAACCGTGGCCGGACGCCTGTGGTGCGGCTATGCCTGCCCGCAGACGGTCTATACCGAAATCATGCTGTGGATCGACCATTTCGTCGAAGGCGACCGCAACAAGCGCATGAAGCTCGACAAAGAGCCGTGGAATCTGCGCAAAATCCGCATCAAATTCACTAAATACCTGATTATCTTCGCCGTTTGCGCCTGGACCGGCATCACCTTCGCCGGCTGGTTTACCCCCATCCGCGAATTCGTCCCCGCCGTATTCACCATGCAGGCCGGCGGCACGGCATTGTTTGCCGCCGCCTTCTACGGCTTCGTAACCTGGCTGTTTGCCCACCAAATGCGCGAGCAGGTGTGCAAACACATGTGCCCCTACGCCCGCTTCCAAAGCGCGATGTTCGACCCCGACACCCTCATCATCTCGTACGACACCGAACGCGGCGAACCGCGCGGCGCGCGCAAAAAAACCGTCGCGCGCGGCGAAACCGACTTGGGCGACTGCATCAACTGCACCATGTGCGTGCAGGTCTGCCCCGTCGGCATCGACATCCGCGACGGCCTGCAATACGAATGCATCGGCTGCGCCGCCTGCATCGACGCCTGCGACGAAGTCATGGACAAAATGGGCTACCCGCGCGGCCTCATCCGCTACACCACCGAAAACGTGCTCGAACACAAATACACCGACGGCGACATCAAAAAACAAATGCTGCGCCCGCGCGTCATCGGCTATGGTGCCGTGCTGGCCGCTGCCGTCGTCGCCTTCCTCATCGGTGTGTCCACCCGCCAGACCCTGCGCGTGGACATCATCAAAGACCGCGGCGTGATGGTGCGCGAAAACAGCAAAGGCTGGCTCGAAAACGCCTACAACCTGCGCATCATCAACAACAGCGAAAAACCGCAAACCGTAACCGCCTCCGTAACCGGCTTCGACGACATCAAACTCACCGGCCTGCCCGCAGGCGGCATCAAAATCGGCAGCAGGGAAACCGTAACCGTCCCCGTCCAGGTCTCCACCATCCCCGAATACGCCGACAAAGGCAGCCACCCCATCGAGTTCGCCTTCACCTACCGCGAAGACGGCCGCGACGGTAGCCGCACCATCACCGAAAAATCCAACTTCATCGGAGAATAAACCATGACCGACCGGCAGCAATCGAAAGTCTGGTACAAAGAACCCTGGCCGTGGCTCTTAATGTCCGGCCCCCTCATCGTCGTTGTCGCCGCCTTCGCAACCCTCTGGCTCGCCGCCAACAACAACTCCGACCTCGTCAGCGACGACTACTACAAAGACGGCAAACACATCGACCTCGACATCAAGCGCGACAGTGCCGCCGTCGAGCGCGGCATCAACGCCCAACTGCTCATCAGCCCCGACGGCAGCGCGGCGCGCGTCTACGTCTCCGGCCGCTTCGACGACAAAGTCCCCCTGCGCCTCACCCTCATGCACCCGGCCAAAAAAGAATTCGACCAAAGCATCGAACTGCAACGCTCCCCCGCCCCAAAATCCGGCGACAAAACCGAATACACCGGCCGCTTCGCCAAACTGCCCCCCTCGAAACACTGGTACGTCCGCCTCGAAGACACCGCCCGCGTCTGGCGCGTGGAAAACAAATGGATCGTCGGACAAGGCGGCGCGGTCAGCCTCAACCCCATGAAAAACCTCGCCGAAGCGGCGGGCAGACAAGCAGGCGGCGCGGCACACTGAACACCCCGCCGCCACATACTTTGAGGCCGTCTGAAAAACATGTTTTACGGTTTCGGCTGCGCCGAAGCTGCGCTTTCAGACGGCCTCAAAATCAGTAGGTCGGGCATTCATGCCCGACATGTTTAAATTTCCGACAATGGGCAGTCGGGCATAAATGCCCGACCTACGGATTTCGGTGGGATGAGTGTAGGGTGTGTGGCGCAAGCCACGCACGCGGTTTCCTTCGCAGCGGTTGTCCGAAAGCAATTTAAAAAACGAAAGGCCGTCTGAAAAACCGTTCCACAGTAGTAGTTGCAGGTCGGATTCTCGAATCCGACATTTTCCCGCAGCATCACCCCGCCGCGAGGGATGTCGGATACAAGTATCCGGCCTACGGCTGCCAACAGGTAGTTGGCTGCGCCGAAGCTGCGCTTTCAGACGGCCTCAAAATCAGTAGGTCGGGCATTCATGCCCGACATGTTTAAATTTCCGACAATGGGCAGTCTGGCATAAATGCCCGACCTACGGATTTCGGCGGGATGAGTGCAGGACGTGTTGCCCCGAAGCAGCGCACATGGTTTCCGCGTGCGGCAGCCGTTCGGACAATGCAATTCAAGAAGGCAAGAGGCCGTCTGAAAACGCGTTTTACGCTTTTCAGACGGCCTCTGCCATTCAACAGGCAGGTTGGATCAAGACACGACACCCGCGCAACCCTGCCGATGTTGGGTTTGAACCCAAGCTACCCGCTGCCGCTAAGGTAGGGTGTGTCGCCCCGCGACGCACGCGTTCCCTGCCCTGCAACACATGCCCGCATCCCGCAAGCCCAAAAACCGCGTGCGTGCCTGCGGCACACACCCTACGCAAAGGCTTGGAGGCTGTCTGAAAGCGCGGCTTCGGCGCAGCCAAAACCGTAAAACACGTTTTCAGACGGCCTCCAAGCCTTTGCGGCGGCCAAACCACAGCGCGGCGGCGAAAAACACCAACTGCGCCAGATTAAAGGTTGCGCCGCCAACCGCCGCCGCCACCGGCGAATGCGGGAACAGGCTGCACGACAACCCGACCGCCAGCCCGACAGGCAGCGGATTGAACCACGCGGCGGCGCACGGCAGGCGGGTTTGCCCGCGCAGGGCCTGCACCAGCAGAATCAGAAATGCCGCCGCCGCGCAGCCCACAGAAGCCCACCAATGGACGGCGAGCATACGGTAGAAAGCGGCAAACTGCGCCAGCAGCAGCGCATGATCGGCAGGCGCGGCACTCGGCAGCGTCTGCGCCGACATACCCAGATAGTAAAAACCCGCATGCCCCAGCGGCGAGAGCGCGTAAGCCGCAAACAACAGCGCAAAACAGCACGCCGCCGCCCCGCTCCGCCGCATCAGCCGGTACACGCCGAAAGCGGCGGCCAGATACAGTGCCGCAGAGAACGTGGCGGGCAATACGCCCCAAAACAGCCGTTCGGGCGAACCGTCCAGCATCAGCAAGGCCAAATCCGCTTTTCCATCCAAATCCGCCGCCAGCGTTTGCGACAACAACGGATATTTTTCCGGCGCGGGCACAAAGCCCACCAGCAGCATATCCGCCGCCGCCCAGCAGACCGCCGCCAACGCGCCCGCCGCCAGCAGCGGCTGCGTGGCAATGACATGGCCGCCGCGTTTTTCAGACGGCCTTTCCGCTTCGGCCGCCGCATCTGTTTTGCCCATGGCATCCTCCTTTTCGTTTGCCGGCTGTTTGAGGCCGTCTGAAAAACGGTTTCAGACGGCCTCAAACGCCGTTCCGTTTCATATAAACCGCTGCGATTAAAGCACATTCCCGCCCGCCGTCCAAACCGCCCGCGCCTGATGCGCGGTTTTTCAGACGGCCTTGATGGTAAAATGCCGCCGTTTTCCACTCTCCCACCGTTTGATGACCATCCTCCAAGCCCTTTTCGTCCTCGTGCTGCTGATTACCGTCAGCGCATTCGTTTCCAGTGCCGAACTCTCGCTGGCCTCGGCGCGCAAAATCAAGCTGCAAGTGATGGCCAAAGACGGCGGCGACACCCGCGCGCTCGACGTGCTCAATATGCAGCAGCAGCCGGGCAGCTTCATCACCATCGTCCAAATCGGCCTCAACGCCGTGGCGATTCTGGCCGGTATTGTCGGCGAAGCGGCGGTGCGCCCCTATTTCGCCGCTTGGTTTGCCCGTTTCGGCACTTGGGGTGAAACCACCGCGCCGCTGCTCACCTTCGTTCTGGTAACCGGCAGCTTCATCCTTGTGGCCGACCTGATGCCCAAACGGCTGGCCATAACCTATCCCGAAGCCGTGGCCGTGCGCATCGTGCGGCCGATGATGTTTCTGATTTTCCTGTTGAAACCCTTTGTCTGGATATTCGACGGCCTGGCCAACGCCGTGTTCAAGCTGCTGAAAATCCCCACCGTGCGCCAAGAGCAGCTCACCTCCGAAGACATCTACGCCGTGGTTGATGCCGGCGCGCAGGCGGGCGTGCTCAAACAGCAGGAACACTACCTGATTGAAAACATCTTCGACATGCAGGCGCGCACCGTTACCTCCACCATGAGCACGCGCGAATACATTGCCTATTTCGACAAAAACGACGACAGCGCAACCGTGCTCGAAGCCATGTCGGAAAAGCCGCACAACAAATTCCTCGTTTGCGACGGCGACTTGGAGCGCGTCATCGGCTACATCGAATCGCACACCCTGTTAACCCTGTTTCTCAAAGAAAAAAGCGTGCGCCTCACCGACAAGCGCGTGCTGCGCAAAGCCCTGTTCATCCCCGACACGCTGTCGCTGTACGACGTGTTGGAAACCTTCAAAACCTCGGGCGAGGATTTCGCCGTGGTCGTCAACGAATACGCGCTGGTGGTCGGCGTGGTAACGCTCAAAGACGTGATGAGCATCGTGATGGGCGAGCTGGTCAACACCGAAGAAGAGCCGCAAATCATCCGCCGCACCGAAGATACTTGGCTGGTGGACGGCGCGACCCCGCTCGCCGACGTCATGCGTGCGCTGGACATCGAAGCCTTCCCCAACTCGGAAAACTACGAAACCATCGCTGGCTTTATGATGTATTCCCTGCGCAAAATCCCGAAACGCACCGATTTTCTGGTGTACGGCCGCTACAAATTTGAAATCATCGACACCGAAAACCTCAAAATCGACCAGCTTTTGGTAACCCGGCAGGACGTTGCGGCAGATTGATTGTAGTAGGGCAAAATAGGAAATACACATCGTAGGCCGGGCTTTAGCCCGGCTGACCCGTTATTTCCCAATATTCCCGGGCTGAAGCCCGGCCTGCATTCTGAGCCAAGGCAGGTTGGGTCGAAACCCAACATCTGCGCAACCTGACCTACCCGCCTGATTCCGTCATTCCCGTGCAGGCGGGAATCTTCTCCGGCATTCGGCCATGCTTGAAAGAACAAACAGTTGCGCAACCTCGCCAAGATTCCCGCCTGCGCGGGAATGACGTCGGTAGAAGTTTCGTAGGGTGCGTCGCCCGAGGCGGCGCACGCGTTCTCCATTTTTTAATGCGAAAGGCCGTCTGAAAAACCGCTTTTACGGTTTTCAGACGGCCTCCCGTTTCCCCACCGCACAAGCAACCGCCGCAACACACAAACCGCGTGCCTGGCTTACGCCATACACCCTACCGAGCGGCAGAGGCCGTCTGAAAACGAAGTTTCGGCGCAGCCAAAACCGGTTTTCAGACGGCCTTTCGGTTTGCACAGCCCAAAGCTGTGGCAAGACCCTACTGCGGCAGGCGCACTGCCAAATCCTGCGGCCAGGCGGTGTTGGCGTCGGTTTTGACGTAGCCGTTGCCGGTCATGCCGCCTTTGAGCAGGCCGCTGTATTTGGCGGCGGTGTCGGCAGGGATTTTCAGCTTCACTTTAAACATCAGCTTGGCGCGTTCGTTTTCGGTTTCCACCGATTTGGGCGTGAACTGCGCCTCGGTGGCGACAAACTTGATTTGCGCGGGGAACACGGCGTCCACGCTGTCGAGCCGGATGCGCGCCTCGCCGCCCACTTTCAGACGGCCTGCGTCGTGGTTGGGCAGAAAAATGTTCATCGACACGTCGGTCGGGTCGAGCAGGCTGACCACTTTCGAGCCGGAGGCCACCACGCTGCCGACTTCGGCGATTTTGTATTCCACCCGTCCGGCAATCGGCGCGCGGATATTCATGTCGTCGTTGGCCGACGCGGCCGATTTCACGGCGGCGGCGGCCTGCTGCGCGCCCGCCTGCGCCTCGGCTTCGGCGGCGCGGCTCTGGGCGACGGTGGACTGCGCTTCGGCGTGGGCGGCCTCGGCGGCCTTCACGGCGGCGGCGGCGCGTTCGTAGTCGGCGCGGCGGCGTTCGGCCTCGGCGGGGGAAACCAGGTTGTCGGACAACATCTTGCGGGCGTTGTCCCATTCCATTTTCGCCACGCGCTGCTGCTGGCGGGCGGCCTCGATATTGGCCTCGGCGCGCGCCACGGTGCGCCGCATCTGTTCGCCGGCCGCCTGCGCCCGCTGTATCGCCTCGCGCTGGCGCAGTTCGGCCGCCCGCGCTTCTTCCAGACGGCTGCTGCTGGTGTCGGACGAGAGTTCGGCCAGAATGTCGCCCGCCTTCACATCCGCGCCCTCCTCGGCCTGCATGGTTTTGACGCGGCCGGGGTAGAGGCTGGCCACGTCGATGCGGTTCAGTTCCAGCCGCCCGTTGGAGGAGGCGATGCCCGCAGGCAGGGCGGACGCGTGCTGTGCGCGGTAGTAGAAGAAACCGCCCGCCGCCGCCAGCGCGGCAGCGGGCAGCAGCCAAATCGCTTTGTTCATTGTTCTGCTTTCTGAAAGGGAGGGAAAACGGCGGTCATGATAAGGTTTCCCGCCCGCCGCAGGCAAGCGCGGCGGCCGCAAATGTGGCAAAGGCCGTCTGAAAAGGCGGTATGCCGTTTTTCAGACGGCCTTTGCCAGCGGCGGTGCAAGCTGATAAAGTGCCGCCGTTTTTGAAAAGAAAGGCGTTTTTATGTACAGAACAAGCATGCTTGCCGCCCTGATTGCCGCCGCGCCGGTGGTGCAGGCGGCGCAAAACCACCCCGCGCAGCAGCAGGTGCAGCAGAACATCGACGCGGTGATGGACATCGTGAAAAACAAATCGCTCAACGAAGAGCAGCGCATCCGCCGCGTGGAGCAGTATGCCGACCGCTTCCTCGACTACGAACGGCTCTCGGCCACCGCCGTCGGCCTGCCCTGGCGGCAGTTTTCCGCCGCGCAGAAGCAGGAATTCATCCGCGCGTTCAAAGACATGATTATCGCCATGTATGCCCGCTCCGCCATGATGAACGCCGAACGCGCCGAGGTGAAAGTGCTGCCGAAAATGACGACCCACGGCAACAAAACCGATGTTTACTCGGAAATCGTAACCCCCTCGGGCAAGAAATACGAAGTGGGTTACCAGCTCTACCAAAACGGCAGCGTTTACAAGCTCTACAACATCCAGGTGGACGGCGTGAGCATCGTTACCGTGTACCGCAACCAGTTCGGCGAACTCATCGCGCAAAAAGGCATCGACGGCATGATCGGCGCGGTGAAAAACAAAAGCCTGAAAAAAGCCGAATAAACTCCTTTTCAGACGGCCTTTGATCTGTTGCGAAACATGAAGAGGCCGTCTGAAAAACCGTTTTCCCCACCAACCCCGCAAAGGAAACCCCATGAGCAAAGTAACCCTGCAAGGCAACCCCGTCGAAATCGGCGGCAGCTTCCCCGCCGCCGGAGCCGCCGCACCCGCCCTGTCGCTGGCCGCCGGCGATTTGTCCGACAAAACGCTGGCCGATTTCGCCGGCAAACGCAAAGTGCTGAACATCTTCCCCAGCGTGGACACCAACGTCTGCGCCCAGTCGGTGCGCACCTTCAACGAACGCGCCTCCTCGCTGGACAACGCCGTGGTGCTGTGCATCTCCGCCGACCTGCCCTTCGCCCAGGCGCGCTTCTGCGGCGCGGAAGGGCTGGACAACGTGGTGTCCCTCTCCACCTTCCGCAGCAGCTTCGCCCGCGACTGGGGCGTGGCCATTGAAAGCGGCCCGCTGCGCGGCCTCACCGCCCGCGCCGTGGTGGTTTTGGACGAAAACGACAAAGTGCTGCACGCCGAACTCGTCCCCGAAATCGCCCGCGAACCGGACTACGACGCCGCGCTGACCGTGTTGTAAACACATCGTTTTTGCAAGTTGAGGCCGTCTGAAAAACCTGTTTTACCGTTTTCAGACGGCCTCAAAGCGTATCCGCCGGTTGGACAGAGGCCGTCTGAAAACCGCATTTCCGGTTTTCAGACGGCCTTTTCCGCTTCAATTGACATGGATTAAGCCGCCAAAACGGCGCGCCGCTAAAATCGCGTTTTTCAAAAACCATACCAATAAGGGAAAACGACATGGCCTATTTTGATTGGACACCGGACTTGGACAGCGGCATCGCGCTGGTGGACGAGCAGCACAAAATCCTCGTGCGCTGCATCAACGAACTGCACGAAGCCAACAGCCGCAAGGATTTCGCGGCAGAAGGGAAAATCATCGAAGACTTAATCCGCTACACCGTCGAGCATTTCACCGACGAAGAACGGCTGATGGACGAGGCGGGCTACTCCCTGTCCAAACAACATAAAGCGATACACCAGCGTTTTGTTTCCAAAGTGGGCGAAATGCAGCAAAGCCACCAGGCGGGGCAGGACATCGGCCAGACACTTCTGGACGTGCTGCATTCGTGGCTATTCACCCACATCAGCCACCACGACCGCGGCTTTATCGCCGTGGTGCAGAAACATCTGGCCGCGCGGCACGCCGAAAACGAAACAATAGCGGCGGAAGAAGCGGTCAACGCCGCCTTCGTCCGTCCGCGCCGCAGCGGCGGCGGTTTTGCCACCGTGGCCGACATGGAAGCCGACAGCCCGCAACATGCGCCAAAAGCGCAAGCCTGACCTTCCGGCAGACACAGCCGCTCCGCGAAAGGCCGTCTGAAAACCGCATCCGCGTTTTCAGACGGCCTCATATGTATATACTGCGCCCTGCATCTTTCCCATTTTGTTTCGCCCCGCCATCAACGGCGGCGGTTTTGTTTGCCCGAAACGCTTGTCCGCCAATATAATATGCGGCTTTTTTCCGCAGCCCCGCGCGGGGCTGTTCGATTCACCCTTTCGAGTTCCGTTTCAGCCGGTATCGAGTTTCTTTGGAGCATTGAAGATGACCACAGAATCCGCCGCCCAGCCCTATCTGCAAATCAGGGGGCTGGTGAAAAAATTCGGTGAAAACTTCGCCGTCAACCACATCAGCCTCAACATCGAACAGCACGAAATCTTCGCCCTGCTCGGCAGCTCCGGCTCGGGCAAATCCACCCTGCTGCGCATGCTGGCCGGCATGGAAACGCCCTCGGAGGGCAGCATCATCCTCGACGGCCAGGACATCACTGCCCTCGCCCCCTACGACCGCCCCATCAATATGATGTTCCAAAGCTACGCCCTCTTCCCGCACATGACGGTGGAGCAGAACATCGCCTTCGGCCTGAAACAGGACAAAGTCCCCGCCGCCGAAATCCGCGAACGCGTCGACGAAATGCTGCGCCTGGTGCAGATGGCCAAATACGCCAAACGCAAGCCGCACCAACTCTCCGGCGGCCAGCAGCAGCGCGTCGCACTCGCCCGCTCGCTGGCCAAACGCCCCAAACTGCTGCTTTTGGACGAACCCCTCGGCGCGCTCGACAAAAAACTGCGCCAGCAAACCCAGCTCGAACTGGTGAACACGCTGGAAAAAGTGGGTGTAACCTGCATCATGGTAACGCACGACCAGGAAGAAGCCATGACCATGGCCACCCGCGTGGCGATTATGTCCGACGGCGAATTGCAGCAGGTGGACACCCCCAGCAACATCTACGACTACCCCAACAGCCGCTTCACCGCCGAGTTCATCGGCGAAACCAACATCTTTGAAGGCACAGTCGCCCACAAAGACGACAGCCACGCCCTCATCGACTGCCCCGAACTGCCGAGCAAGGTGTACACCGACCAGAAATTCGAGGCGGAAAACGGCCAAACCGTGTGGGTGAGCATCCGCCCCGAAGACATCGACCTGCACAAGGAAAAACCCGCCCACCGCGACACCCACAACTGGGCCAAAGGCACGGTCAAAGACATCGCCTATCTGGGCAGCTACGCCATTTACCACGTGCAGACCGACAGCGGCCGCATCGTCAAAAGCCAAGTGCCCGCGCCCTACTGGTACGTGCGCAACCTCACCCCGCCGACCTGGGGCGACGAAGTGTATCTCGACTGGCCGGAAAACCAGCCCACCCCGCTGACCCGCTAGGAGACCCTCTGAAATGTCCGTCAACATCAAACGCCGCCTGCGCCCGGGGCGCAAATTCGTCATCGGCATCCCCTATGTCTGGCTGCTGCTGCTGTTTCTTGTGCCGTTTTTCATCGTGCTCAAAATCAGCTTCGCCGAACAGGACGTCAAAATCCCGCCCTACACCGACCTGTTTGTAACCGACCCCGCCACCGGCAAGCAAACCCTGCATCTGGTAACGCAGAACTACAAGGAAATCTTCCAAAACTTCGGCGGCACCCTCGCGCAGATGACCGGCCTCGCCCCCGCCGACGGCAACAGCAATATGTATTTGCGCACCTACTGGTCGTCGGTCAAAACCGCCTGCCTCACCACCCTCATCTGCCTCCTCATCGGCTACCCGATGGCCTACGCCATCTCCCGCGCCAAACCGGCCTACCGCAACGGCCTGCTGCTGGCCATCATGCTGCCGTTTTGGACCTCCTTCCTGCTGCGCGTCTACGCTTGGACGGGGCTGCTGAGCTTCAACGGCATCATCAACCATCTGCTGCAAAAATACGGCATCATCAGCGAGCCGCTGAACATGTTTTACAACGCCTTTTCCCTGCAACTGGTGATGGTGTACGCCTACCTCCCCTTCATGATCCTGCCGCTCTACACCCAGCTCACCAAGCTCGACCACCGCCTGCTCGAAGCCGCCTCCGACCTCGGCGCGGGACCGGTGAAATCATTCTTCACCATCACCCTGCCCCTGTCGAAAACCGGCATCATCGCCGGCTCCATGCTGGTGTTTGTGCCTGCCGTCGGCGAATTCGTCATCCCCGACCTCACCGCCGGCTCGGAAAACCTGATGATCGGCAAAGTGCTGTGGATGACCTTCTTCGACCAGAACAACTGGCCGCTGGCCTCCGCCCTGGCCGTCGTCATGGCCGTGCTGCTGGTCTTCCCCATCACCCTCTACCACCGCTACGAAAGCCGCCAACTCGAACAGGAAAGGGGAAAAAATGGCTAAACAACAAAATCTTTCATGGTTTCTCAAAGCCGCGCTCATCCTCGGGCTGGTCTTCCTCTACATCCCCCTCGTCGTGCTGGTCATCTACTCCTTCAACGACTCCAAACTCGTAACCGTCTGGGGCGGCTTCTCCACCAAATGGTACGCCAAGCTCCTGGACAACGACCAAATCCTCGACGCCGCCTGGCTCTCGCTGCGCATCGCCGTCAGCGCGTCGCTGGCCGCCGTCGTCCTCGGCACACTGGCCGGCTACGCCCTCGCCCGCATCAAACGCTTCCGGGGCAGCACCCTGTTTGCCGGCATGGTATCCGCGCCGATGGTCATGCCCGACGTCATCACCGGCCTCTCCATGCTGCTGCTCATCATGCAGGTGCAAACCCTGCTCAAAGGCATCTTCGGCAACGCCGACTGGCTGGGCAACGGCTTTTTCACCATCTTCCTCGGCCACACCACCCTGTGCATGGCCTACATCACCGTCCTCATCCGCGCCCGCCTGAGCGAACTCGACCAGTCGCTCGAAGAAGCCGCGATGGACTTGGGCGCGCGGCCGCTGAAAATCTTCTTCGTCATCACCCTGCCGCTCATCGCCCCCGCCATCGCCTCCGGCTTCCTGCTGGGCATCACCCTCTCGCTCGACGACTTGGTCATCACCTCCTTCCTCTCTGGCCCCGGCTCCTCCACCCTGCCGCAGGTCATCTTCTCCCGCGTCAAACTCGGCCTCGACCCGCAGATGAACGTACTGGCCACCATCATCATCGGCATCGTCGGTACACTCGTCATCCTGCTCAACTGGTACGTCATGCGCCAAACCACCCGCCGCGAACGCGAAGCCGCCGAAGCCGAACGGCAGGAAAAACTGGCGATGGAACAGGCACTGCACCACTGACCATAATCCTGCCGAGGCCGTCTGAAAAACCGCTTTTCAGAAACGTCATCCCCGCGTAGACGGGGACGGCCTGTTTCCCATCCGACCCATGCCAAACCCGACGCAGGGTGTGTGGCGCAGTAGTTGTAGCATTGGATGTCTCCGACCTACGGCACTAACCATAATCCTACTGAGGCCGTCTGAAAACCGTTTTTCAGACGGCCTTTCCAATTCATGCCAAGCCAAACGTAGGGTGTCTGGCGCAGCCACGCACGCGGTCTTGCCATGCAAAAGGCCGTCTGAAAACGCAGTTTCGGCACAGCCAAAACCTTTATCCCGTCATTCCCGCGCAGGCGGGAATCTTTTCTGCTGTTCAGCAATTCTTGAAGAAACAAACTGTTGCAAAACTCAGCCAAGATTCCCGCCTGCGCGGGAATGACGGCAGGAGGGAGGCTTCGTAGAGTGTGTCGCCCCAAGGCGACGCACGCGTTCCCTGCTGCCCAACGAATCCGTGCGTTTCCCCAAAAAAACAAAACCGCGTGCGTGGCTTGCGCCATACACCCACCAAACGGCAAAGGCCGTCTGAAAGTACGCACAGTCCGTAGGTCGGGCATTCATGCCCGACATTTCTAAATTTTCCGACGTTCGTCAGTCGGGCATAAATGCCCGACCTACGGATTTTTCGGCCTGCGCGGAAATAACGGCAGAGCGGGTCATACGTAGGGTGTGTGACGCAACCATGCACGCGGTTTATGCCGCTAACGTAGGGCGTGCCGCCCCAAAACGACGCACGCGTTCCATATCGCTCAAAGGCCGTCTGAAACCCCGCAACACGGTTTTCAGACGGCCTTATTCCTTTTGCCATCATCCATATTGATTTTAATTATTGAAACAAAGCGTATGGATATGTAAAATGCGCGAACCGTTTTATAAACGGCTTTTTTGTCAACCCCTCATGAGTATAACCATGACCCAAAAGCCCCTCCCCCTGTTTGTTGCCGCCGCCCTGTTTGCCGCTTATGCACAGGCCGAAGAAGCGAAGCCGCCCGAGCAGAATACCGCAGTTGAAGCTGTTGAAGCGGAAGGAAAAGTTGCCGCCGTGGTGGTGCGCGGCAGCCGCAACACCCCGCGCCAGAGCGGCGACAATTACACCGTCAAAGGCAGCACCTCCGCTGCCAAGCTCGATTTGAAACTCAAAGAAACGCCGCAGAGCATCAGCGTGTTCACCCAGCAGCAGATGCAGGATCAGAACCTGCAAAACCTCAACGATATTCTCGAAGAAACCCCGGGCATTACGGTAATTAACGATTCCATACCCGGCGTGAGCGATGCGGAATACTATTCGCGCGGCTTTCCTGTGGATAACTACCAGCTCGACGGCGTGATGGTCAGCTGTTCTATGCTTGGCGGGCGCACCGCGCAAGACAGCTTTTTATACGACCGCGTGGAAGTGGTGCGCGGCTCGACGGGGCTGACAACGGGCGCGGGTGATCCGGCCGCCAGCATCAATTTTGTGCGCAAATGTCCCACTACCGCCAAAGCGGGGGCGTTAAATCTGAAATACGGCTCGTGGAACGACAAGCGCATCGAATTCGACTACGGCGGCGCGTTAAACGAATCGAAAACCGGCGTAAGTAACAAAATGGAGGCTGAAAATCCCTGCAAGCCTTATCCTATAAGGCTTTAAAGAGGTTCAAAGGTTTTGAACACAAAAAATGCCTTTTCTGCGGCTCAAAACAGGTCAAAAAGAACGGTGTCCGCAACGGCCTCCAATGCTACAAATGCCTCGCATGTGGCAGACAGTTTGACAGCGGCAGGCGGCCCAATCCGCAGACACTGTGGCAAGCCTGCACATCAGGCAAACAAACCGCCGCACAGCTTGCACAAATCCACGGATGCAGCCGCCAAACCATCCTGCGCCATCTCAAAAAGGCCGCGCCAAAAGCACAGTTCGCCGCTCCGTCAACAGCCAACGTCATCATGGACGCCACCTACTTCGGCCGCACATTCGGCGTCATGGTTTTGTTCGACAGCATCAGCAGGCAGGCATTGTCTGTTGCCGAAGTCAAAAACGAAACCAACATGCTTTACGCCCAAGCAATAGGCCGTCTGAAAGCCAAAGGCATTGAAATCCAAAGCATCGTTTGCGACGGAAGGCGCGGACTGGCGCAGATGTTTCCCGATATTCCCGTACAGCTTTGCCACTTCCATCAGATACAAACCGTCCGACGCTACCTGACGCGCAACCCGCAAACCGAAGCGGGAAAGGCACTTTGGCGTTTGGCCCTAACGCTCAAAAACAGCACAAGAGCCGACTTTGAAAGCGGTTTGAAAGCATGGTTTGACGAGCACAAAGACTTTTTAAACGAACGCACGAAGCAGCCTGAAACCGGCAAATCCCGCTACACCCATCCGAGGCTCGGAAGCGCGTATTTCAGCCTGAAACGGAACTTGGATAAGCTGTTTGTGTTCGAGCAATACCCCGGTTTGAGCATCCCAAACACCACCAATCTGCTTGACGGCATATTCTCCGACATGAAACGGCTTTTGGCCTGCCATCAAGGGATGAAACAAGAAAACAATGTTAAGTTTATTAAGGACTATTTCTCTGTTGAATCGTAATGGCAGCCTCCATTTTGTTACTTAGACACAAAGCCCTCTGAAACAGCCTCCATTTTGTTACTTACGCCCGAAAACCCTCAAAGGCCGCTTTGTCGCCACGCTCGGGCACAGCAACAGCTTTCTAGACAGAGTAAGGCAGCGTTCGCACGCGCTCTACAGCGTAGTCGAATGGTCGCCCGACAATAAAAACTTTCTCACCTTCGGCCACCGCCACCAGCACCGTGTTGTACGCGGCGCACCACGCAGAGGGGTTTCCCGCTACTCCCGCGTCAATTTGGGGCTAGACCCCAATACATATGAAGAGAAACTGGAATGGATAGATGCCCGCGACACCCCGCCGAATTTCAATAACGGCGCAGACTGGGCGTTTGACAAGCAAATAAATGACAATTTTTTTTATTGAATACAAGCACTTTTTTAATTCTAATCTTTCTCTTCAAACTACTTATAATCAAATCCGTAACAAACAGCATTTTCTTTATGGCGATATCGGCACAACAGGTTATGCACCAAAATTAAAGGGGCTGTACTAGATAAGCCCTAAATTCCACACCACCGACGCAGCACTTTGAGCTGCTCGGAAGGTGTGCCAAAGTTAAAGGGGCTGTACTAGATAAGCAGTCATGTTAGACTGCAAAAACGAAGATAACCCGTTGTAAGCTAAAAAGAGTATTCAAAAGAAACTGCTCCAATTTTTTGTACTCGAAGTTACCGCCCGTTCAGCTGCCAATTTATTGGGCATCCACCCCAATTCGGCAGTGCTGTTTTACCGCAAGGTTCGCGTAGTCATCAGCCATCATCTCTCGTTGGAAGCCGATATGGTTTTTAACGGCTCGGTCGAGTTGGACGAGAGTTATTTCGGCGGACACCGCAAAGGCAAACGCGGGCGCGGTGCGGCAGGCAAGGCGGCGGTTTTCGGTATTCTCAAACGCGGCGGCAAGGTCTATACCGTAGTGGTTGAAAACGCCAAAAGAGAAACCTTACTGACTGTTATCACAAAGAAAATCATGCCGGACAGCATTGTCTATACGGATTGCCTGGGCAGCTATGACGTATTGGATGTGAGTGGCTTTACCCACCAACGCATCAACCACAGCAAGCTGTTTGCCGACAGGCAGAACCACATCAACGGCATTGAAAATTTCTGGAATCAGGCAAAGCGCGTACTGCGCAAATACAACGGAATCGACCGAAAATCTTTCCCGCTGTTCTTGAAAGAATGCGAGTTCCGTTTTAACTTTGGCACACCTTCCGAGCAGCTCAAAGTGCTGCGTCGGTGGTGTGGAATTTAGGGCTTATCTAGTACAGCCCCAAATTCATTCCGTATGGCGGTTTGATTGTCGAACTAACCCCATCTATTAATGCTTATGCCAGCTATGCGGGTATTGCCAAAGACAACGATACATTCGGTGTAACCCAGTTTGACCGCCAGCCCAAAGGCGGCGGCAAATTTCCGCCGATTACAGGCAACTCGAAAGAATTCGGCATCAAAGGCGGCCTGTTTGACGACAAACTCAATTTTTCCCTCGCCTATTTCACCATGACGCAGAACGGCTACCCCTCCTTCAAGCCGACAGGCGTAGGCGAATGTAAAAGCTGGGACAGTTCGGGTCAGTGTATCAACCGCCCGCTGGAATACGATATTGTCAACGGCTACAAAAGCAGCGGTTACGACATCAATATCGCAGGGAAAATCACGCCGAAATGGCTGGTTCAGGCAGGCTTTACCAAGCTGAAAATCGGCAAACCCTACGCCTCTCCCAATTCCGACAGCGAATTGGGCGACGAGCTGAATATGGATTACGGCGAAACCTATACCGCTCCCGCCAAAACTTTCAAATTCTTTACCCGCTATGATTTCACAGCGAAATTTGCCGCAGGTATCGGCATGAGATGGAACAGTGGCGTGAAGCCGAAACCTTGGGGACACGGAATGTCCAACGGCCAATATTATGTTTCAGACAAACCGAAGGAACTGTGGCAGTCTTCTTACGCTGTATGGAATGCGATGGCTTCTTACAAAATCAACAAACATGCTGCCGTTGCAGTCAATGTCGGCAATCTGTTCAACAAACGCTACTACACCAATGCACGGGGTAATTTTTACGGCAAACCCAGAAGTGTGAACGCAGCGATAAAAATAAGGTGGTAATATAAAAATTTATTCATATAAAACAACAGTATTAAAATAAATATGGTTATTTGATCTGTTTTTGCTTGCGCCCTGTTAATTTTAGGATTAATATTCGTCCCATTAAATCCAAACGCCGCCGTAAGCCGCCGTAATTTCCGGCAGGCAACAAAAAAGCGGCATCAGCCGCCATTTCAGAACCCAAGCCATAAAACAGAATTCCCGCAGCAATGCGGAAAAAAACTTGACCCGCTGCTGTCTCTTAAAATTTCAGTTTCGGGAAGCAGCGAGTCAAGAAACGGGAATGCGCTACACGCATTTCAATTTTCTTATCCGTTAAAGGAGTTATTGTATCATGGCATCAAACACCGTAAAAAGTCTTGCCCTCATTGCAGCCCTCTTCGCCGCCCAATCGGCTTCCGCCGTAGATTGGAACGGCTAGCGCGTTAACCTGAACGAGCATTCGCCCTACGACAAATCTGTTGACGGCGTATATGCCGGATCATTTACTTACGGCCGCCAGACCTATGGCCCGTCCATTGCCGTTGCCGGACAGAACGGCCGCAAGGTAACGCAGACCACCATCGCGCTGAACACTTTCGCACCCGACAAACTGCACAACGCTCAGGTGAAAGACCCGGCCTACAGCGACAAAACCAAGCTCGGCAACAACGGCTCGGCAGGCACGGATTCGAATATGGTCTACAGAATCTACCGGCAGAAATATTCCGGTGTTCTGGCCAACGTTACCAAGCTGAAATCGGACGGTACCAAATACAAAAACCGTAATTTTGTCAAGCACATTGTCGGCGACAACACCAAACTCGCCAATCTGCCGAAATCGGGTACTTTCCGCTATCACGGTATGGCCTTTACCAACTTCCCGCAGGGCGATTTCAACTATCAAATCGATCTGGCCAGCAAACGCGGCAAGGGTGATTTTACGCTGAACAAACTGCTGGTGCCTGCCGCATGGATTGACAACTCTACTGACTCCCGTTTGGCTGTGGAAAAAGCCGGTAAAGAGAAAGGTCTTAACCGCTTCATCAATGTGGCTGGCACGTTGAAAGAAGCTCCGATTGTTGCCAATGCCAACGGCACACTGGGCGTAACCGACGGCAAAGCAGAAGTGCGCGGTGCTGCTGCTACTGAAAAAGGCAAGCAGTATATTTTACCAACGCTGCCGCTGCCCAAGCTGCGTATGATTTGGTTACAAAAAATCATAAAGCAAAAATCTACGGCGACGTTGACCCGCGCTACACTCTGAACGTGTACGGCCCGAACGGCGAAGAAGTTGCCAGCTTCGTCAACGGCCTGCCCGACCGCGTCGGCGGCGTAGCCATCATCGGCAAACGCTGATATGCCCTTGCAAAAGCGGGTTGCGGCACAATCCGCTTTTTTTGCCGCCCCGAGAAACGTTTTCAGACGGCCTCTGCCCCCTTAGGTAGGGTATGTCGCCCTAAGGCAGCGCACACGTTCCGGCCGTCCGCAAGCCGAGGCCGTCTGAAAAAACAAACCCGCCCCGCTCTATACCCATGTTCCCGAAAAAAACCGTCCCGCTGCTCCCCTTGCTGTTTTTCACCCTCTCCTCCGCGCCCGCCCTTGCCGACGACCCCTCCGCCAAAATCCAAACCACCCCCGAATCCGGCCTGCTGCGCGGCCTTGCCGACGATTTGGAAAGCCGCCGCGAACAGATCGAAACCAACAGCGGCCTGCGCAAAAAAAAAAACGCCGCCGCGCAGGAGGAAAGCGAAGACATCCCCGATTTGGACGACGAAGATTTGAAAAAACATCCCGAGCTGGCCAACCGCGTGTTAAACGCCGCCATGCTCTCCGAAGACTGGGACACACTGGAACACGTTTCCGGCTTCTACCACGACATCCCCGGCCACGACCCCGTGCTGGACGCCTATGTGCGCGGCGCGCTTTTGCGCGCGCAGGGCAGGCCGGGCAAGGCCGCGAAGGTGTACCGCGACATCTTGCGTCAACATCCCGATTTGAGCTATGTCCGCCTCGATTTGGCGGGCATGCTGTTTGAAAACCGCGCCTACAAAGACGCGACCAAAGAGTTTGAACAGGCCAAACGCGAAGACATCGAACCCGAAGCGGCGGCGCAGGCCGACGCCTATCTGGCGGCGGTGAAACAGGCCGACCCATGGCAGATCAGGCTGCGCGGCGGCTGGCAATACGGCAACAACACCAACAACGCCACCTCCAACGACTACTTCCTCTGGCCGTTTGCCGTAGTCGGCAGCATAACCTACTACTACAAACTGCCGCGCGACCCCGAAAGCCTGCCACAGCGGCAGCGGCATCAGCTACGGCGCGCAAATCGGCAAAGACACCAACCTCGCAGGCAACCACAACATCGGTTTCAACCTCGAAGCCGAAGGCGTGCGCTACCCGCACTAGCGCGACGACGACGAATTTTCCCTCTCCCTAGACGCAGGCTACAAATACCGCACGCTCAACAACACCTTCGCCCTCACACCCCGCTCGTTTCCGCCTCATGGCTCGGCGGCCGCCAATACAGCCGCAACACCGGCGCAAACGCCTCGTTTTCCCGCTGGGCAACCCCCCGCCTGCAACTCTCCGGCGCGTACACCTTCATCCGCAAAAAATACCGCGACGAACGCTACGCCGGCTACAACGCCGCGCTCAACGGCCTCTCCGCCTCCGCCGTCTACGCGCCCTCACCCCAAACTGGTTCGCCTTCGGCGGCCTCGGCGTGCAGCGCGAAAAAACCGACGATAAAGAAGAAACCTCCACCCGCCGCTTCGCCAACCTCGGCACACTCTACCGTTTCGCCAACGGCACCAACATCCGCATCGGCGGCCGCTACGTCTCCCGCAAATTCGCCCGCCCCGCCGCCCTCTACGGCGGCATCACCCGCAGCGACTGCGAAACCTACGCCGACGCTTCGGTGTGGAAAGAAAAATGGCTGCCCGGCGGCATCACCCCCTAAGCTGGAATTCTCCTACCTCAAAGTCAGAAGCAACATCTACGCCTTCCCGCGCAACAAAAAACAGATCTCCTTCACGCTGGAAAAAGAGTTTTGAAATGTGGGAACAAAGCAAACAGGCCGTCTGAAAACCGCTTTTCAGACGGCCTGTTCCCCATCCGACCCATTCCGAACACAAGGTAGGGTGTGTGGCGCAGCCACGCACGCGGTTTATGTCGCTAACGTAGGGTACGCCGCCCCAAAACGACACACGCGTTCTATGCCACATAACCAATCCGCGCGTTTCCCCAAGAACCAAACCGCGTGCGTGGCTGCGCCACACACCCTACCGAACGGCCGCCTTTTCCCTTTTCAGACGGCCTGATGACGATGACTAATTTTGCCTATCATTTAATAAATCCTTATTTCTCATAAGGTTAAACAACAAACCGGCGCATTTTTTCCTTGACCGGCCAAAAAGGATTACTTAAAGTGCCGCCCGTAACAAGCAGCATAAAAAACACAAAAACCGGTTCGACCCGACACAAACCAGAAAGCCAAAAAACATGAACGCAACCTCCGGAAAAAACACCGGCGGCAAACCCGCCGATGTGTACTTTTTCGGCACCTGCCTGCTCGACATATTCATGCCCGAAGCCGGTTTGGATGCCGTTACCCTCATCGAACAGCAAGGCATACGCGTGCACTTCCCGATGGCGCAAAGCTGCTGCGGCCAGCCCGCCTATACCTCCGGCCACCCGCAGGAAGCCTTCGACGTCGCCGCCGCCCAGCTCGACCTCTTCCCCGAAAACTGGCCCATCGTCATCCCCTCCGGCTCGTGCGGCGGCATGATGAAACACCACTGGCCGCAGCTTTTCAAAGGCAGCGTCCACGAAGCCAAAGCCCAAGACATCGCATCGCGCGTCATCGAATTCACCCATTTCCTGCTCGACATCGGCTACACCCCCGAAGACAAAGGCGGCAGCATCAAAGTGGCCGTGCACACCTCCTGCGGCGCGCGCCGCGAAATGGGCGTGCATCTCACCGGCTGGAAACTCATCGACAGCCTGAAAAACGTCGAACGCGTGGTACACGACCACGAAAGCGAATGCTGCGGCTTCGGCGGCACCTTCTCCGTCAAACAGCCCGACATCTCCGGCGCGATGGTGGCCGACAAAGTCGCCGCCCTCAAAGCCACCGAAGCCGTGGAAATCGTCAGCGCGGACGCCGGCTGCATGATGAACATCGGCGGCAAAATCGCCAAAGACGAACCGCAGATGCCCCGCCCCAAACACATCGCCACCTTCCTTCTCGAACGCACCGGAGGCAAAGCATGAGCGCGCGCGACAACATACTGGCCAAACTCAAAAAAGCCGACGCCTACCCGATGAAAGAGCCGCAGGTTGCCGAGTATTACCAGGAAATCCACCCCGAATGGGAAAGCGAAACCGCCCGCCTCAAACACTGGGCCGACACCATGCGCGCGGTGAAAACCGAAATCTGTTGGGTAACGCGGCAAAACTGGCCGCAGGCCATGCTCGCCGCCGCGCAGAAAAAAGGCTTGAAAAACATCCTGCTGCCGCTAGACACCGAACATGGCCAAGCCGCCGCCGCCGCTTTTCAGACGGCCTCAGACATCGAAATCAAAACCTTCGACCGCCCGATTGAAGACTGGAAAGACGAATACTTCGCCCGCATCGACGCCGGCTTCACCGCCGCCCGCTGCGGCATCGCCCACACCGGCACCCTGCTGCTCTGCCCCGACGCGCAAGAGCCGCGCAGCCAAAGCCTCGTACCCCCCGTACACTTCTGCCTGTTCGACACCGCCAAAATGTACGACACCTTCCACCACGCCCTCGCCGGCGAAAACCTGGCGCAAAACATGCCCACCAACGTCGTACTCGTCTCCGGCCCCTCCAAAACCGCCGACATCCAACTGACCCTGGCCTACGGCGCACACGGCCCGCGCGACCTCGTCGTCCTCGCCGTCCTGCCCGACCACATCGCCCCGTCATACATGGAGACCGCCGCATGAGCACCCAAACCGTACACTTCCACCCCAAACCCGAAACCTTCAAACAAAACGCCCGCGACGCCCTCGCCGACCAGCCCCTGCGCAAAAGCCTGCGCACCGCCATGGACATGCTGATGGGCAAACGCAAAGCCGTCCTCTCCGACGAAGAAGAGCTGCAACTCTTGCGCACCCTGTGCGAACACATCCGCCAACGCTCCCTCTCCCGCCTGCCCGAGCTGCTCGAACAGCTCGAAGCCAACCTCACCCGCCTCGGCGTAAAAGTCCACTGGGCAGAAACCCCCGACGAAGCCTGCCGCATCATCCACGGCATCATCAGCGCGCACAACGGCAAACTCATGGTCAAAGGCAAATCCATGGTCAGCGAAGAAATCGAACTGAACCACTACCTTGCCGACCGGGGCGTCAAAGCCGTCGAAAGCGACCTGGGCGAATTCATCGTCCAAATGGCCGGCGAAAAGCCCACCCACATCGTCATGCCCGCCATCCACAAAACCAAAGAACAGGTCAGCGAACTATTCCACCAAAACCTCGGCACCCCCCTCACCGACGACGTCGACCAACTCACCGGCTTCGCCCGCCAGGCCCTGCGCGACATCTACCGCACCGCCGACGTCGGCCTCTCCGGCGTCAACTTCGCCGTGGCCGAAACCGGCACACTCTGCCTTGTGGAAAACGAAGGCAACGGCCGCCTCTCCACCACCGTGCCGCCCGTGCACATCGCCATCACCGGCATCGAAAAAGTCGTCGCCAAACTCACCGACATCCCCCCCTTGTACAGCCTGCTGCCCCGCTCCGCCATCGGCCAGAACATCACCACCTACTTCAACATGATCACCGGCCCGCGCCGCAGCGGCGAACTCGACGGGCCGCAGGAAATGCACCTCGTCCTCCTCGACAACGGCCGCAGCCAGGCCTATGCCGAACAACAAATGCGCCGCACCCTCCAATGCATCCGCTGCGGCGCGTGCATGAACCACTGCCCCGTCTACACCCGCATCGGCGGAGCGGCCTACGGCACCACCTACCCCGGCCCCATCGGCGAAATCGTCTCCCCCCACCTCTTGGGACTGGACGCCACCCGCGACCTCCCCACCGCCTGCACCATGTGCGGCGCGTGCGACGAAGTCTGCCCCGTGCGCATCCCCATCACTGCCCAAATGCGCCGCCTGCGCGAAGAAGCCCAACGCGCCCCCGACGAAAAAGTCCCCCACCCCATACGCGGCCAGGGCGCGTCGCACACCATCGCCGAACAATGGGCATGGCGCACCTTCGACGGCATATTCAGCGGCAAAAAAGCCTATCGCGCCTTCGGCTGGGCGGCCACCACCTTCCGCGCCCTCACCCCCTCCTCGCAACTGGGCTGGACCAACCACCGCAAACCCATGAAACCCGCCAAAAAAACCCTGCACGAAATGATGAAAGAGCGGCAAAAGCAGGAATAAACCGTTTTTCAGACGGCCCGGCATACCACAGAGGCAGTCTGAAAACCCGGCTTCGGCGCAGCCAAAACCGCCCGCCGCACACCGCACAAAAAGCCGTCTGAAAACCGCATTCCCACGTTTTCAGACGGCCTTTTATCCGTTAAGCAGGGTGTGGCGCAAACCACGCACGCGCTTTCAGAAACGTCATCCCCGCGTTTATGCCCCGAAAGGGTATCGGCGGGGACGGCCTCACGCTTTCCCGCAGCACGCCGAATGTAAACAAATCCAAACAAATTGGAGTATAATCCCCGCCGTTTGACCGCCCTGACACCACAAATCAAAAAAGAAAGCCGATATGACCGAAAAACAAATGAAAGTCCTGTCCGTCGTCGCCACCCTCACCGCCGTCGGCATGTACGTCTCCTACATCCCCCAGATCCAAAACAACCTCAACGGCCAGCCTGGCTCATGGCTGCAACCCCTCGTCGTCGCCGTCAACTGCACCCTCTGGGTCGCCTACGCCCTGCTGAAAAAACAACGCGACTGGCCCGTCGCCCTCGCCAACGCCCCCCGGCATCTTTTTAGGTCTCATCACCTTTATTACCAGCATCATCAAATTCTAAATAAAGAGGCCGTCTGAAAAGCCTTTTTCAGACGGCCTCGATACGATAGCCAAATCTCACAAGGCAGCCTGGCTTGCAAATCCGACACAAAAACAGATAGCTTACCGGTTCGAGACCTAAGCCACGCCTGCCGAAAACGGATTAAGCACAGTAGGTTGGGTTGAAAACCCAACACAAAACAGACAATTTAACAGTTTTGTTGGGTCAAGACCCAACCTACGGGTTTCAGACGATCCCAGCCGATGTCGGATACCGCACGGTAGCTTGGGTTGCAAACCCAACACCAACCAACAATAAATAAAAACCAAAAGGAGCAAGCCATGCAATACCGCCGCGCGTTTACCCCGGGCGGCAGCTATTTCTTCACGCTTGCCCTGCAAGACAGAAAACAAGATTTGCTGGTGCGCTATATTGATGCCCTGCGGCAGGCGTTTGCCGAAGTAAAAACGCGGCATCCGTTTGAAATTACCGCCGTATGCGTATTGCCCGATCATCTGCACCTGCTGGTAAAACTGCCCGAGCACGACCAAAACTACCCGATGCGCCTGCGCATGATTAAAGCCAAGTTTTCTCAGGCATTGCCGAAAATCGAAAACGTTTCCCCTTCGCGCAGGCAGAAAAACGAGCGCGGCATTTGGCAGCGGCGTTATTGGGAACACAAAATCCGCAACCAAGAGGATTTGAACGCCCATATCGATTACATCCATATCAACCCTGTCAAACACGGTTATGTTGCCCGCGTGGCGGATTGGCCGTATCCCTCGTTTCACCGTTATGTGTGGCAGGGCATATTGCCCGCAGCTTGGGCGGGCGGAGATATGGACGGAGACAGCGGTTTCGGAGAACCATAGGTAGCGGGTTACGGTAGGTTGGGTTGCAAACCCAACACGGGGCGGATGATTTAACGGATTTTGTTGGGTTGAGACCCAGCCTACGCTTGCTTGGATTTACAGCCGTTAATTTCAGGTTGTCTGAAAAGTAAAAAACAGCCTGCACAACCTGATTAGTTTACAGAACCCTTAGCCCCAACAGCCACCCGTCCTCTCTCCCGCGGGAGAGAGTTAGAGAGAGGGTAACAAGCCGCAAGGCTTGTATTTGGGCGGTTAGGGTGTTGGGAAAGATTGCCGCAACTCGGAGAATGCCCTCTCCCCAACCCTCCCCCACGGGGGAGGGAGCGGGTTACAGCAGATTCAGGCGTTGCAGGTCGTCTGAAAAAGAATGCCTGAAATATCAACGGCAGGAATTTTTCAGGTAGCCTTTATCGCAAGGCAGATGGAGCAGACGCCGCGAGCGTTTTTCAGACGGCCTTTGAACCCATCGGTAGCGTGTGTGGTGCAAGGCACGCGTGCGGTGGGTTGGGGTTTCAGGGAAAATGAAGAACGCGTGCGTACTGCACACACCCTACATGCAGGCTACGGCTTGCTATGTTAAATAATTTACATATAGTAATTTGAAGGAACATAACATGATAAGCGAGACACAATATGAACAAGAACTACGACTCTTTTTATCACAAACTCTATCAATTAAAGTAAATGCACAAACTCCGATAAAGATAAAAGATCATTGTTGGTATGCTGATCTTGATTTTTTTTATGAAAATATACATTATTTAGTAGAAATAAAATACTACCGATCTCCACTGATCCAATTAGATGTATTATATCGAGGTGCTGAACAGGCAACAAAATATGCTCAGTATTCTCAAAAAAATTCAGTACCAATTCTAATTGTTAATTGCCATGTAGAACTTAGCCAAAGGGAAGAATTAGAAAAATATTTCCCATCTTTAATTCTTATAGATAGAAATAATATACTTAAAACTGGGTACTTCAATACTGCTTACTTTCCTGAACTTAAAGATTATGCATATATAAGTAACGAGGATAAAAGTATTATAGACTTGCTTGCAGCAAAAAAAGAAATTAAAAGTATAATTGGAAAAGATAACTCTCTGTTAGAAAAAATTATTAACGAGAGTGGGAAACTAGCTCAAGAACTAAGAAATCTTGAAACAGGCAGAAAAAATAATGCCTGGAAATCTTATGAAGAGCTATGCGTCCGAATTATTCATCATTTATTCCGTGATCATTTGCGCAAATGGAATAAGGATAGTATCCAAGAAAATCTACACAAATTTTACCAACGTTCTATTATTAATGAAGAAACTGAAGAAACATTCCAATATAGAGATTTAGTTGTCCCCATTAATGATTATGACAAACTTCCAGTTTTTTGGAAATTTATTCGAGAAACATTAAATTGTTATTATATAACTTTTGAATTTAAAAATTACACAAATAAAATTAAACAAGAGCAAATTCATCTAACAGAAAAATATCTTTTGAAAACAGCTTTTCGTTCTGTTGCAATTATTTTTACTCGTAAGGGAGTTGATGATAATGGTAAATTTGCTATTAATGGAGCAATTAGAGAAAGTGGTAAAGTAATTATTGTGTTAAGTGATAATGATGTATACGAAATGCTTAACAATTCTTCGGATGCTACAGATTTATTATTTGGAAAAATTGACAACTTATTTTTGGATCTATCTAAATAAAATATAAGGACTATCCTCCATGCCCAAACGTACCGACCTAAAATCCATCCTTATCATCGGCGCCGGCCCTATCGTTATCGGTCAGGCCTGTGAATTTGACTATTCCGGCGCGCAGGCCTGCAAGGCTTTGCGTGAAGAAGGCTATAAAGTCATTCTGGTGAATTCCAACCCTGCCACCATCATGACCGACCCTGAAATGGCGGATGTTACCTACATCGAGCCGATTATGTGGCAGACGGTGGAGAAGATTATCGCCAAGGAGCGGCCCGATGCGATTCTGCCCACAATGGGCGGGCAGACCGCGCTGAACTGTGCGCTGGATTTGGCGCGCAACGGCGTGCTGGCGAAATACAATGTCGAGCTGATCGGCGCGACGGAAGACGCGATCGACAAGGCGGAAGACCGCGGCCGATTTAAGGAGGCGATGGAAAAAATCGGCCTCTCCTGCCCGAAATCCTTTGTCTGCCACACCATGAACGAAGCCTTGGCGGCGCAGGAACAGGTCGGCTTTCCGACGCTGATTCGTCCGTCTTTCACGATGGGCGGTTCGGGCGGCGGCATTGCCTACAATAAAGACGAGTTTTTGGCGATTTGCGAACGCGGTTTCGATGCGTCGCCCACGCATGAGCTGCTGATTGAGCAGTCCGTGCTCGGCTGGAAAGAGTACGAGATGGAAGTGGTGCGCGATAAGAACGACAACTGCATCATTATCTGCTCGATTGAAAACTTCGACCCGATGGGCGTGCATACGGGCGACTCGATTACGGTTGCGCCGGCGCAAACGCTCACGGACAAAGAATACCAAATCATGCGCAACGCAAGCTTAGCGGTATTGCGCGAAATCGGCGTGGACACGGGCGGCTCGAATGTGCAGTTTGCGGTGAACCCTGAAAACGGCGAGATGATTGTGATTGAGATGAACCCGCGCGTGAGCCGTTCGTCCGCGCTGGCTTCCAAGGCGACGGGCTTCCCGATTGCGAAAGTGGCGGCGAAGCTGGCGGTCGGCTTTACGCTGGACGAGTTGCGCAACGACATCACCGGCGGCCGCACGCCCGCGTCGTTCGAGCCTTCCATCGACTATGTCGTGACCAAAATCCCGCGTTTTGCGTTTGAAAAATTCCCCGCCGCAGACGACCGCCTGACCACGCAGATGAAATCGGTGGGCGAAGTGATGGCGATGGGCCGCACGATTCAGGAAAGCTTCCAAAAAGCCCTGCGCGGCTTGGAAACCGGCTTGTGCGGCTTCAATCCGAGAAGCTCCGACAAAGCGGAAATCCGCCGCGAACTGGCGAACCCCGGCCCTGAGCGTATGCTTTTTGTAGCCGATGCGTTCCGCGCAGGCTTCACGCTGGAAGAAATCCACGAAATCTGCGCCATCGACCCTTGGTTCTTGGCGCAAATCGAAGACTTGGTGAAAGAAGAGCAGCAGGTAAGTGCAGGCTGCCTGCAAGATTTGGATTTCGCCGCCTTACGTCGTCTGAAACGCAAAGGCTTCTCCGACAAACGCATCGCGCAGCTTTTGGGCGTAAAAGAAAAAGAAGTGCGCGAACACCGCTACGCGCTGAACCTGCATCCTGTGTATAAACGCGTCGATACCTGCGCTGCCGAGTTTGCCACCGAAACCGCCTATCTCTACTCTACTTACGAAGAAGAATGCGAAGCGCGTCCTTCCGACCGTAAAAAAGTGATGATTCTCGGCGGCGGCCCGAACCGCATCGGTCAAGGCATCGAGTTTGACTACTGCTGCGTTCACGCCGCGCTCGCCCTGCGCGAATCGGGCTTTGAAACGATTATGGTGAACTGCAACCCCGAAACCGTATCCACCGACTTCGACACCAGCGACCGCCTGTATTTCGAGCCGCTGACGCTGGAAGACGTGTTGGAAATCGTCCGCACCGAAAACCCGTGGGGCGTGATTGTGCATTACGGCGGCCAAACCCCGCTCAAACTCGCCAACGCATTGGTTGAAAACGGCGTGAACATCATCGGCACGTCCGCCGACAGCATCGATGCCGCCGAAGACCGCGAACGTTTCCAAAAAGTGTTGAACGACTTAGGCCTGCGCCAACCGCCCAACCGCATCGCCCACAACGAAGAAGAAGCGCTCGTCAAAGCCGAAGAAATCGGCTATCCGCTGGTCGTGCGCCCCTCTTACGTCCTCGGCGGCCGCGCCATGCAGGTCGTCCACTCCGCCGAAGAGCTGCAAAAATACATGCGCGAAGCCGTGCAGGTATCCGAAGACAGCCCCGTGTTGCTCGACTTCTTCCTGAACAACGCGATTGAAGTCGATGTGGACTGCGTTTCAGACGGCCAAGATGTTGTGATCGGCGGCATCATGCAACACGTCGAACAGGCAGGCATCCACTCCGGCGACTCCGGCTGCTCGCTGCCGCCCTACTCGCTCAGCGAAGAAATCCAAGACGAAATCCGCCGCCAAACCAAAGCCATGGCCTACGCGCTGGGCGTGGTAGGCTTGATGAACGTACAGTTTGCCGTACAAGACGGCGTGGTGTTCGTGTTGGAAGTGAACCCGCGCGCCAGCCGTACCGTGCCCTTCGTCTCCAAAGCCACCGGCGTGCCGCTCGCCAAAGTCGGCGCACGCTGCATGGCAGGCATTTCCCTGCAAGAGCAAGGCGTGGAAAAAGAAGTCGTCCCCGATTTCTATGCCGTTAAAGAAGCCGTGTTCCCCTTTATCAAATTCCCCGGCGTGGACACCATTCTCGGCCCCGAAATGCGCTCCACCGGCGAAGTGATGGGCGTGGGCGAAACCTTCGGCGAAGCCTACCTCAAAGCCCAGCTCGGCGCAGGCGAACGCATGCCCGCCACCGGCAAAATCTTCCTTTCCGTGCGCGAAGAAGACAAGCCGCTTATCGTGAAAACCGCGCAAAACTTCCAAGCACTCGGCTACGGCGTTTGCGCCACACGCGGCACGGCAGGCTACCTGAAAGAGCACGGCGTGGTGGTGCAGGCGGTCAACAAAGTGCCCGAAGGCCGCCCGCACATTGTGGACGCGATTAAAAACGGCGAAATCGCGCTGGTGGTGAACACCGTGGCCAGCAGCCCGCAGTCCGTGGCCGACAGCCACAGCATCCGCCGCAGCGCCCTCACCCAGCGCGTGCCGCAATACACCACCGTGGCCGGCGGCGAAGCCATGAGCGAAGGTGTGAAGAACCTGAATTCAACCAATGTGTACAGTGTGCAGGAGTTGCACGAGCGTTTGGGCAAATAAGGCAGCTTGAAAAGCAAAAGGCCGTCTGAAAACCGGAAAACAGGTTTTTCAGACGGCCTCTGTTATGTAGGCGGGGTGTGTCGCCCCGAGACGGCGCACGCGGTCTTGTCCGCATCACACAACCGCCGCCCCATACACCCCCGCCGAAACCGCGTGCGTGGCTGCACTGCACATCCTACCCGAACATAAAAGGCCGTCTGAAAAAGCGAAATCCGCTTTTTCAGACGGCCTTTTATGTTCCCGCATGGGAAAGACAGGTAGGCCGGGCATTCATGCCCGACCGACTCACCCCCTCCCCTGTGAGAAGGTAGGTTGGGTCTTGATCCAACAGCGCACGTGAACCCGCCGATGTTGGGTTTGCAACCCAACCTACCCAACTGCCGCACCGCAAAGGTTGCCCAAACCGCAGCAATCCCCAGCGAGCGGGAAAGGGAACGGGGTTTCAGACTGCCCGAAATTGTAGGTCGGATTCCCGAATCCGACGTTTTCCCGTAGGGGAACTTCCATTGCGGAGGGGAATGTCGGATACAGATATCCGACCTGCGCCCTGCCCTGCCGTGCCATAGAAAAGGCCGTCTGAAATCTGTTTTTGGCTGCGCCGGAACTTCGTTTTCAGACGGCCTCTGCTGTTTAGAAGCAGTGTTCGGCGGCGGGGAAGGTTTGGTTTTTGATGGCTTGGGCGTAGGCCCGGACGGCGGCTTGGATGCTGTTTTGTCCCTGCATGAAGTTTTTGACGAAGCGGGCGGTGCGGCCGGGGAAGATGCCGAGCATGTCGTGCATGACGAGGACTTGGCCGTCGCAGTCCGCGCCTGCACCGATGCCGATGGTGGGGGCGGACACGGCTTGGGTTACGGCTTTGCCGAGGGCGGCGGGGACGCATTCCATGAGGATCAGGGCCGCGCCGGCGGCGTCGTGGGCTTGGGCGTCGGCCATGAGTGCCGCGCCGCCGTCGGCTTTGCCCTGCACTTTGTAGCCGCCGAAGGCGTGGACGGACTGGGGGGTGAGGCCGATGTGGGCGCAGACGGGGATGCCGCGCAGTTGCAAAAATTCGGTGGTGTCGGCCATCCAGGTGCCGCCTTCGAGTTTGACCATGTGCGCGCCGGCGGCCATCAGTTCGGCGGCGGCGGCGAAGGCTTGTTCGCGGCTTTGCTGGTAGGCGCCGAAGGGGAGGTCGGCGACGATCAGGGCGTTTTTCGCGCCGCGTGCGACGGCGGCGGTGTGGTAGCGCATGTCGGCGAGGGTTACGGGCAGGGTGGAGCTGTGTCCCTGCACGGTCATGCCGAGGGAGTCGCCGACAAGGAGGGCGTCGATGCCGGCTTCGTCCATGAGGGCGGCGAAGGAGGCTTCGTAGGCGGTGAGCATGGCGATTTTTTCGCCGTCGGCTTTCATTTTTCTGAGGGTGTTGACGGTAATCATGGGAAGTTCTCGGTGTGGGTGGTTTTCAACTTTGTTTGAAGACAGGTGTTCAGACGGCCTTTTCGGTATGGTGCGACCGTGCACGCGGTTTTCAGACGGCTTGAACGGTTAAAGAACGCGTGCGCCGCCTTGGGGCGGCACATCCTGCCTCATCATCTGTTTGCGCTGTTTCACTATATCGGCTGCATCAGGCCGTCTGAAAACGGGTTTATATGTCTTTCAGGTTCAGGTAGTGGCGGTTGCCCTGCATGTGGCTGATGGTGCGCAGGAGCAGTTCGAAGTGGTCGTCGTTGCCAGTGAAGTCCATTTCGTCGTTGTTGGCGATGAGCAGGGGGGCGTTGTCGTAGAGGTGGAAGAAGCGGCGGTATTCTTCGTTGATGCGGCCGAGGTAGCCTTCGGGGAAGAGGTTGGGCATGCCTTCGCCGCGCGCGCGCAGGCGTTTTTCGGCCGCCGCGCCGCCGGTTTGCAGGTAGATGACGAGGTCGGGCACGGGCATTTCGGGCATGATTTTGTGTTTGGCTTCCCAAAACAGGGTTTGTTCGTTGGCATTTTCGTTGTCGTCGAGGACGACGGGGACGAAGATTTTGTCTTTTTCCAGCAGGAAGTCGGCGACGACGCGGCCGTTTTTGGCTTCTTCGGCGTTGATGATGTCGATGGCTTTGGCGCGGCGCAGCAGGAAGTGCAGTTCGGTGGCAAGGCCGTGGTTGGCGGCGTTTTGGTAGAAGAGTTCGAGGAAGGGGTTGGTTTCGGGGCTTTCGGTGAGGTAGAGGGCGTCGAAGTAGCCGGCCAGCCGCCGCGCCAGCTCGGATTTGCCGCTGCCGATTGCGCCTTCGACCACGATGTATCGGTAGTCCATTTTGTGTTGCTCGGTTCGCAATGTGTTTTTTGGAGGGCGGATTATACGGAATCGGGCGGGGGCTTTCCAATCGGGGGAAGGCACAGGCCGTCTGAAAGCGTGGTTTCAAGGAAGTTGAAACATGGTTTTCAGACGGCCTTTCGGGATTGCGCCAACTGTTGCAACCGCGTGCGTGGCTGCGCCACACACCCTACTTTATATCCGTGTGCGCCGCCCTACCCTTCGCCTCGGCTGCTGTTTTCCAGCAGGTGCAGGATGGCGGCGGCGGCGAGGCGGCGCAGCCATACGGCCAGGAGCAGTGCGGGGTAGAGGAGGAGCAGGCTGTGCGGATAGAGGCTTTCGGGCAGGGGGATGAGGAGCACCAGCGCGGCGGCGGCGGTTTCAAAAATCAGGCCGTATTGCCCCTGCATGGCGGCGCGGGCGGTGTGGGCGGGCAGCAGCAGCAGCCACAATGCGGCGGCGGGCAGGGCGGCGAAGGGGAGCAGCGGCAGGCCGAGGGCCGTCTGAAAACGGCTGTTGCGGCGGATGAAGGCGATGGCGCGTTCGTACAGTCCGGTGTGGGCGAACAGGATGTAGAGCGCGGCGTTGAGCCAGAGGATGCAGGAGGTGAGGGCGGGGATTTGCCAGGGGTCGCCGGTGGTTTTGGCAATCCACAGGGCGAGACCGGCGAGCGGCAGGTTGGCCAGTGCCCAGTTGATGTTGTTTTTGCCGTCGTATTCCGCGCCGAGATAGGGGAAGTAATACGTCCAGCCGACGATGCCGGCGCAGAAGAGGAGGAACTCGGCGGGCGTGCCTTCGCCGTAGCGTTGGGCGGGCTGCACGAGAAGGGCGAAAAGCACGGGCAGGAGGAACAGGTAAACGGGGGCGGCTTTCGCGCTGTATTTCACCGCCATCCATTTTTCGCCGAGGAAGCGGCCGAGCAGCGGGATGTAGAGCAGCGCGCCGAAGCCGACGGCGTAGAGGGTGGAGGCCAGAAGGGCGGCGGCGGCGGCACCGGCGGCGGCAAGGGGCAGTTGGAAGGCGGCGGTTTGGCTGCCTTCGCCGGGGGATTGCCACACGCCGAGGGTGATGCAGGCGGCGAGGATGACGATGAGCCACGCGCCGCGCCATTCGCCGCCCCATTCGAGCAGGCGGGAGAGCGCGGGGCGGTAGGCGGCCAGCGCGGCGCGTTCTTCTTCGCCGGTTTCGCCCGAGAGTTCCGGCCACACCACCATGGCGGCGCAGGCGGCGCGGAATCTGCGCCAGAAGCCGGGGCAGCTGCCGAGGAAGCGGTCGAAGGCGCGGGTGTAGCGGGTGCCGCCATCTTCTTGGAGGCCGTCCCCGCCGAAATCATGCGGGGATGACGTTTCTGAAAAGCCGTTCGCGGCATTCTGCGGGGCTTCGGCGGTGAGGGCGGCGATGCGGCGGTGGTGGGCGAGCTGCTGCGATTCGGCGGGGGTGAGGATGTGGTTGTACACGTCTTCGCCCCAGCGGAAATAGTCGGCCCACTGCGTCCAAATCAGCGGGTGGGCGATGTGGCGGCGGCGCAGGAAGGCGGCAAACTGCGGCGAAAGTTCTTCGGCCGCGCCCAGCGGCAGGCTGTCGAGCAGCTCGCGCAGCTGCGGCCAGCTTTGCGCCAGAGCGGGGCTGCCGCCGGCGGCGTGGCAGCGGGCGATGAAGGTGAGCAGGTCGGTGTGTTCGTCGAAATTGTTGTCCGAGCCGATGTCGAAGCCGTTGTCAAACCCGTCGTCCGAGCCGCACTTGGGCGCGGGCTGCGTTTCGGGCGGCGGCGCGGTGTCGGCGGCGTTTTCTGCACGGCGGCGGAAGTATTCGCGCCAGTGGCCGGCCAGCGGGCTGTCGGCGAGGTAGTGGCGCAGCAGGAAGCGGAAGGTTTCCTGTTCGAGCTGTTCGAGGCTTGCGTCGGGGAAGGCATCGAACAGGGCGAAGGTTTGGGCGCGGCGGTGGACGAGGGTGGCGAGGCCGCCGGCCTGATACCAGGCTTCGAGCTGCTGAAAGAGGTTTTGATATTGCAGGCCGAGAGCTGCGCCGCCGTCGCTGAGGCCGTCTGAAAAGGTGTTTTCGCGGTTTTCGGAAACGTCATCCCCGCGTGGTTTGGGCGGGGACGGCCTTTGTGTTTCGCCGCCGTTTTCGTACCAGGCGGACGACAACACGCCGTAGTTTTCATACCAGATGTCCACCAGTTCGGCGGACAGGCGGTGCGGATACGGCCAGGCGGCGAGGACGGCGGTGATGTCGTCGTAGTCTTCATAGCCGAAGCGGCCGATTTGGCCGGCAAACTGCGGCCACTGCGCCGCCAAGCCCGTGCTGCCGTAGTCCCAATAGGTTTTGCGGATGGCGGCGGCGAGCAGGCGCACGTTGTCGGAGGGCGGAGGGCTCTGGCCGTCTGAAAAATCTGAAAAACCGTTTTGCGCCATGTGCCGCCAGTATTCGAGTTCGCGCGCTTCGTCTTGGCCGAGGATGTGGCGGTAAAACGGGGCGAACCAGTTGAAATAGTCGGCGAAAAACAGGCGCAGCTGCGGGCTGTCGATGCGGGCGGTGCGCAGGAAGGCGGCGCAGGCGTCGGAAGCGTCGTCGTTTTGTTCGGGCGGCACGGCGTCGAGCAGCGCGCGCAGCTGCGGCAGGCGGTGCAGCAGTTCCGCGCTGCCGCCGCGTGCGGCGTAGTCGGCCAGCGCGGCGGAAACGGCGACAACGGGCGTGTCCGCACCCTGCGGCGGCGTTGCGCCCGCTGCGTTTGCGCGGCTTTCGGACACGTCATCCCTGCACGGTTCGGGCGGGGACGGCCTGCCGCCCTGCCCCGCCGGGCCGCATGCTTTGCGCCACAGGGTTTGCAGCTTTTTGGGCAGGCCGCGCGGCTGTTCGAGCCACTGCGCCAGATGGGCGGCGGCATCGGCGCGTTCGGTTTCGGGCAGGGACTGCATGTATGCGGCCAGCTGCGGCCAGGTTTTGAGCAGGCCGCGCCCGCCGGCGAGGTGGTGGATGCGGTGCAGGCGGGCGATGAAGGCTTCGGCGGTGTAATTGAGGCCGTCTGAAAACCCGTTATCGCCGTGCGGCGGGTATCCGGCCAAGTCTTCCGTACCGTTTTCGCTGTTTTCAGACGGCCTCCCGTTTTGTTTCGCGCCGTCTGCGCTGTCGTCAAACGCCCAATCATCGTCTTCATCTTCGTCCGCGCCGATATAGGGCGCGGCGGCGAGGGCGTCGTCGAAGGCTTGGCGCAGGCGTTGGTAGGCGGCCGCGTCGTCGTCGGGACGGGTGGTTTTCAGCAGTTTGGCGTAGGCGCGTTTGATGGCGCGTTCGTCGTTGGTGGGGGCGATGTTGAGGATGTGCCAGCAGGACATGGTTTCTTTCGGCGGCTTGGTTTTGTGGTGGTATGGGAGGGTTTTCAGAAACGTCATCCCCGCATGGTTTGGATGGGGACGGCCTCGGGGTCAATAAATCCTAAGGCTCGTCGCCAAGCTGGTAGCCCAGCCCGCGTTTGGTTTTGATGACGGACGCGCCGATTTTTTTGCGCAGGTGGTGGATGTGCACTTCCACGGCGTTGCTGTCCACTTCCTGATCCCAGCCGTAGAGCTTGTCTTCGATTTGGGCGCGGCTGACGATGTGTTTCGGGTTGGACACCAGCATTTCCAACAGCCGCCATTCGCGGGCGGTCAAGTCCAGCGGTTCGCCGCCAAGCGAGGCGGTTTGCGCGGCGGTGTCGAGGGTGAGGCGGCCGAATTTCAGCCCGCTGTCCGCCCTGCCCCGATGGCGGCGCACCAGCACATTCAGCCGCGCCGCCAGTTCTTCCAGCGCAAAGGGTTTGCACAGATAATCGTCCGCGCCGCCGTTCAGCCCCGCCAGGCGGTCGGGCAGCGCGTCGCGGGCGGTGAGGATTAACACGGGCAGGTTCACGCCGCTTTCGCGCCAGCGTTGCAGGATGTCCATGCCGTCGATATTGGGCAAACCCAAATCCAGCACAGCCGCGTCGTAGGGCGCGGCGGTGGCGGCGGCAAGCCCTTCGAGGCCGTCTGAAAACCAGTCGGCCGCCATGCCCAGCTTTTTCAAACCGGCGGCAATGCCGTCGCCGATGTGCGGGTCGTCTTCGATCAGCAGGATGCGCACGTTTGCTCCCTCAATTTAATTAAGTTGAAAAACAATGTGTTATAAAATATCCGGCCAAAAACGGTTTTCTTAAGGTTCGCTTAATCTTGCTTTGTTTTAATACGCCCCATCGAACAGGCGACGCGCCCGAAACCGAAAAACCATGTTTTTTAAACCGCCTTGAAAGGAAACCATCATGAAAAAATTTGTTTTCACCGCCCTGATTGCCGCCGCCGCCGCTTCTTCGTTTGCCGACGACCGCATCGAACGGCAGGTTTACAACGACGCCAATTTCGCGCAAAACCGCGCCAAAGCGGTGCAGATGCTGGAACAGCGCGGCTATCAGGTGCGCAACATCGAAGCCGACGACCACTGGGGTAAACCCGTTTTGGAAGCCGACGCCTACAAAAACGGCCAAGAATACGACATTGTGTTGTCCTACCCCGATTTGAAAATCATCAAAGAGAAAGTTGACCGATGAACCAGCCGACCCCGAACAACCCGAATCCCGCCCCCGAAACCGAAACTCCGACACAAGGAAAAATGATGAAAGCCGCAAACATGTTGAAACGCAATAAAAAATCCGTCATCGCCACCATTGCCGCCACCGCCCTCCTCGCCACGTCCGGCGCGGGCGCGTATGCCGCAGGCGTCGTCCCCGGCACCAAGCAGGCCGCCTTCGCCCAGGCGAAAGTCAGCGCGGCGCAGGCGGTGGATTATGCCGCCGCCAAGGCCAAAGGGCAGCCGGTGGAAGTGGACTTCCGCCACAAAAACGGCCGCAGCTACTATAAGGTGGAAATCGCCGACGGCACGGCGCAGCAGGAAGTGTACGTCAGCGCGGACAACGGCAGCATCATCGACAGCCGCCCCGACTACGACAGCAAGCCGCGCCGCCCCGTGCCGAATGTGGCCGTGTCGTTGAAACAGGCCATCGCCGCAGCCGAGGCGAAAACCGGCGGCAAGGCCAAGGACGCGGAGCTGAAATACAAGCGCGACCTGCCGGTGTACGAAGTGGAAACCGTCAACGGCGTGCAGAAACACGAAGTGCGTGTCGATGCCGCCAGCGGACAGGTGCTTTCCTCGCAGCTCGATTTGTAAACACGCAGTATAAACAAGCCTTTGAGGCCGTCTGAAAAGCGGGAAACCGTTTTTCAGACGGCCTCTTGCCCATCCGCGCCCTCCGCCGCCGCTTCGGCCAGCTGCGCGCGCAGCCATTTCTGCACCGGGTCGGCATGGCTGCGCTCGTGCCACAGCAGCAGCTCGCTGTATTCGCGCACGGCAAAGGGCAGCTCGCGTACCGCCAAGCCGCCCTGTCCCCGCACCAGATGCGAGGGCACCACCGCCAGCAGATCGCTTTGGCGCAGGATTTCGGGAATCTGCGCGAAACTCTGCACCGACACCGCCACTTCGCGGCGCAGCCCCGTCTGCGCCAGCGTTTCGTCCGCCGCGCCGGCGAAACTGCCGCCGTAAAACGAGCCCAACACAAAGCTCTGGCGGCAGAAAGCGTCCGTATCCCACGTTTCGTTTAAAACGGGATGGCCGCAGCGCATGGCGCAGACGAAGCGTTCGCGGTACAGCACTTTGTGGCGCAGACGATCGGGCGCAGCCACGTGGGCGGCCACCGCCGCATCCAGTTTGCCCCGCGCCAGTTTTTCCTCCATCTGCTCGCGGCCAGGGTGAAAAATGCCGTTTTCACCTTCAGCGCAAGCGTCTACAATCCGGCGAATAAAGGGGATGGCGACGGCGGAAAAAGCGTCGTCGGCAATGCCCGCCTTGAACACCGTGTCCAACTCGGACGGCTCGAAGGCCGCGGGCTGCAACAGCGCGTCGATGTCTCCGAAAATCCGCGCCAGCGGTTCGGCCAGGGCGGCGGCACGTTCGGTGGGCACCATGCCCTGCGGCGTGCGCACTAGGATTTCGTCGCCGAAATACTGCCGCAGCCGCGCCAGCATTCCGCTCACCGCCGGCTGCGACAGAGCCAGCCGGCCGGCGGTGCGGGTTACGCTGTGCTCCTGCAAAAGCACATGCAGGGTTTTGAGCAGGTTCAAATCGAGATTGGCGGGCAGTTTCACAAAACGCTCCGGTTGGGTCAGGACGCAAGAACGGACAGGCCGTCTGAAAAACGCAAACCGCACGGGCGGCAAACGCATTTTCAGACGGCCTCTGCCTTACGCCAGCACCATCACCGCCTCGGCCTCCACCTGCACGCCTTTGGGCAGGGCGGCCACGCCGACGGCGGCGCGGGCGGGATAGGGTTGGACGAAATATTCGGCCATCACTTCGTTAAACGCCGCGAAGTTGGACAAATCGGTGAGGTAGGTGTTCAGCTTCACCACATCGCCGAGCGAGCCGCCCGCCGCCTCGGCCACCGCGCGCAGGTTTTGGAACACCCGGTGCGCCTCGGCGCGGAAATCGCCGCCGCCGACCACCGTCATCGTGGCCGGATCAAGCGGAATCTGGCCGCTCAGGTAAACCGTGCCGCCCGCCTTCACGGCCTGGCTGTACGCGCCGATGGCGGCGGGGGCGGCGTCGGTGTGGATAATCTGTTTGCTCATGGTCATAACCCTTTCGTTAAGAAATCGGCATATAATAACATTTTTTAACCGCAGGCCGTTTGGGAAGCTGTTCAAAATCTCTGCGCAAGGTGTCCGCCGACGCAGAAATTCCGAACAGATTCCGAAACGCCGTCGGCAAAAAAGGAAAACCATGCAGCCCCAGCCCGCCCCGAAAATCTTTCTTTTCGTCCCCGGCAACCGCCTCGACCTGATTCCCAACGCCTTCGGCATCGGCGCGGACGAAGTCGCCGTCGATTGGGAAGACGCGCTGGCCGAAGCCGAAAAAGACCAGGCCATGCTCGATCTGGCGGCCTACTGCGGCAGCGGCGACGCGCGCGAAATCTGGCTGCGCGTCAATTCCGCCGACAGCAGCCGCTTCGCGCGCGACTGCCGCGCCCTCACCGAACTGCCCGCCGTCAAAGGCGTCATCCTGCCCAAAGCCGAACGCCCCGCCGACATCACCGAGCTGCACCTGGGCTGCGGCAAAAGCGTCATCGCCCTGATCGAAACCGCCAAAGGCATCCTCAACCTGCCCCAAATCGCCTTCGCCCAAGGGCTGCACGCCCTCTCCTACGGCTGCCTCGATTTGTCGAACGAACTCGGCCTCAATTTCGGCACGCCCGCCGCCGACACCTTCTTCAACCGCCTGCGCACCGACCTTCTGCTGCACAGCCGCCTCAACGGCCTCTTCCCGCCCATCGAAACCGTCTTCCCAAACTTCTCCGACGACGAGGGCCTGCGCCGCCACACGGTATTCTGGCGCGACATGGGCTTCGGCGGCATGCTCTGCATCCACCCCAAACAGGTCGCCCTCGCCAAAATCCTGCTCCAACCCGCGCCCGAAGACGCCGCCTTCGCCGAAAAAGTGCTCGCCCAAGCCGAACACGGCCGGGGCGTGTTCCAAGTGGACGGCAAAATGGTGGACGCGCCCGTTATCGCGCGGGCGAAAAAACTGCTCGGACGCGGCTGAGGCCGTTTGAAAAAAGCAAAACGGCCTTTCTGTATAATCCGCCTTTTCCGACACACCAAACAGGAGCAGAAAAATGGCCGCCGCCCCCGAAGCCAAATACACCGAAGAAACCGTGCTGTGGGTCAAACGCCACACGCCCAAACTCATCACCTTCGCCATCTCCCGCCCCGAAGCCTACCGCTTTGCCGCCGGGCAGTTCTCCCGCCTCGGCTTTCCCGACGGCGAAGGTTTTGTCTGGCGCGCCTATTCCGTCGTGTCCGCCGAATACGCCGACACCCTCGAATATTTCGCCGTGCTCATCCCCGGCGGCGCAATGTCGGAAAAGTTCGCCGCCATGAAAGCGGGCGACACCATCCTGCTCGACAAAGCCGCCACCGGCTTCCTGCTGCCCGAACGCTTCCCCGACGGCAGCGAGCTGGTCATGCTCTGCACCGGCTCGGGCATCGCCCCCTTCCTCTCCATCCTCGAACAGCCCGAAGTCTGGCAGCGTTTCGAGCGGCTTGTCCTCGCCCATTCCGTCTCCCACGCAAACGAACTCATCTTCAACGGGCGCATCACCGCGCTGCAACAGCACCCGCTGGTGGCAGAACACGCCGCCCGCCTCACCTTTATCCCCGTGCTCACCCGCGAAACAAGCGGCGCAACCCTCTACAAACGCCTGCCCGAGCTGCTGAAAAGCGGCGAACTTTCCACAGCCGCCGGCTTCCCCTTCACCCGCGAACACACCCGCTTCATGCTCTGCGGCAACCCCGCCATGGTCAAAGACACCTTCCAAACCCTGCTCGACGCGGGCTTTGCCATGCACCGCAACCGCATCCCCGGCCAGATACTGATGGAAAACGGCTTCTGAACGCGCGGGCGCGCCAACCCGATACACCGAGGCCGTCTGAAAAACGTATTCCGCCGCAGCGCAAGCGTTTTTCAGACGGCCGCTCCGCCCTGCTGACAAAAAGCGGCACACCGTGCCAAGAAAACGGAAACTGTGCTAGAATCGCGCCCTTATTTTGCCCGCGCAAACCACAAACCGGCGCAGGCGCAGACACCTTGCGGGCAGGCCGCCCTGCCCCTCCGACCAACCGAACCAAATTTAAGGGTTTACCATGACCGTAACATTAGAAACACTGGACAATCTCGAACGCAAAGCCGTCCTCTCCCTGCCCTGGGCGGCCATCAACGCCGAATGCGACAAACGCCTGAAACAAACCGCCCGCCGCGCCCGCATCGACGGCTTCCGCCCCGGCAAAGCCCCGCTGGGCATGATTCAGTCCATGTACGGCGCAGGCATCCAAAACGACGTCATGAACGAGCTGGCGCAGAAAGCGTTTTTCGACGCCGCCCTTGCCGAAGGCTGGAAAATCGCCGGTATGCCCCGCCTCGAAGGCATCGAAGGCCAGGACGACCCGGAAAACTTCCGTTTTTCCGGCGTGTTTGAAGTGTTCCCCGAAGTAAAAATCGGCGACCTCTCCACACAGGAAATCGAAGAGGTTGACGCCGCCGTCGGCGATGCCGAAGTGGAAAAAACCATCGAAATCCTGCGCCAGCAGCGCACCCGCTTCAACCGCGTCGAACGTGCCGCGCAAAACGGCGACCGCGTCATCATCGATTTCGCCGGCACCATCGGCGGCGAAGCCTTTGAAGGCGGCTCGGCGCAAAACTACGCCTTCCTCCTCGGCCAGGGCCAGATGCTGCCCGAATTCGAAGCCGGCGTGAACGGCCTCAAAGAAGGCGAAAGCAAAGACGTGGAAGTCAACTTCCCCGAGGACTACCACGGCAAAGACGTGGCCGGCAAAACCGCCGTGTTCGCCATCACCGTGCGCAACGTCGCCGAACCCGTGCTGCCCGAAGTGGACGAACAGTTCGCCAAAGCCCTCGGCATCGCCGACGGCAGCGTCGAAACCATGCGCGCCGAAGTGAAGAAAAACGTCGAACGCGAAGTGAAACGCCGCGTTGCCGCGCAAAATAAAGAAGCCGCCATGGACGCCCTCCTGGCCGTGAGCGAGTTCCCCGTGCCCAAAGCCCTGGTGGCCGACGAAGCCGAACGCCTCGCCGCCGAAATGAAACAAAACTTTATCAACCAAGGCATGGCCGACGCGAAAAAACTCGACCTGCCCGCCGACATGTTCCAAGAACAGGCCGAACGCCGCGTCCGCCTCGGCCTGATTCTCGCCGAAATCGTCCGCGCCAACGGCCTCGAACCCAAACCCGAACAAATCGACTCCGTCATCGCCGATTTTGCCGAAAGCTACGAACACCCGCAGGAAGTCGTCGACTGGTACCACGCCGAAAAAAGCCGCCTCGACGGCCCGACCTCCCTCGCCGTCGAAGCCAACGTTACCGACTTCGTGCTGGGCAAAGCCAAAGTGAACGCCAAAACCCTCACCTTTGACGAAGTGATGGGCAACAAAGCCTAAGAGGCCGTCTGAAAAGCAATTTTCAAACACACAAAGCACCGAAGCAGCCGACGCGCTTTGGTGCTTTTTCCAAACAATCTGCACAGCAAACAATCTGCACAAAGGAGCGGAACATGTTCCCCGAAATCAGCAACAACACCCTCATCCCCACCGTTATCGAACAAAGTGGGCGCGGCGAACGCGCCTTCGACATCTACTCGCGCCTGCTCAAAGAACGCATCATCTTCCTGATCGGCCCGGTAAACGACCACACCGCCAACCTCGTCGTCGCCCAAATGCTGTTTCTCGAAAGCGAAAACCCCGACAAAGACATCTTCTTCTACATCAACTCCCCCGGCGGCTCGGTAACCGCCGGCATGTCCGTTTTCGACACCATGAACTTCATCAAGCCCGACGTGTCCACCCTCTGCCTCGGCCAAGCCGCCAGCATGGGCGCATTCCTGCTCTCCGCCGGCGCAAAAGGCAAACGCTTCGCCCTGCCCCACAGCCGCGTCATGATCCACCAGCCCCTGATCAGCGGCGGCCTCGGCGGCCAGGCTTCCGACATCGAAATCCACGCCCGCGAACTGATCAAACTGAAACAAACCCTGAACGAACTCTTGGCCAAACACACCGGCCAGCCGATCGAAAAAATCGAACGCGACACCGACCGCGACAACTTCATGTCCGCCCAAGCCGCCAAAGAATACGGCCTGATCGACCAAGTCATCGCCACCCGCGCCGACGCCGCAAAACCCGCAGGTGCTTGACGGCACAGCCGCGCCGCGAAGCAAAAGGCCGTCTGAAAAACGGAAATCCGGTTTTCAGACGGCCTTTGACATTCAGGCAGGGTGAGTGGCGCAGCCACGCACGCGGTTTCGGCGGGGGGTGCGGGATGGCGGTTGTGTGATGAGGACAAGACCGCGTGCACGGCTTGGGCGGCACACCCTACGCGGGAGGTGGAGGCCGTCTGAAATCCGCATTGCGTTTTCAGACGGCCTTTTTCTATGGTACGGCGGGGGTCAACAGTCGTAGGTCGGATACTTGTATCCGACATTGCCGTTGTTGCGGCGGGATTTTCCCCTTGCGGGAAAACGTCGGATTCGGAAATCCGTCCTGCGGTTAAACAACAGAAACAGAGGCCGTCTGAAAATCCGTAAACCGGTTTTCAGACGGCCTGTTTGTTATGCGGCGCAAACACTATGCGGCGGCGGGTTCGCGGCGCAGCAGGGTGATGAGTTCGGCGATGCGCGCTTTCATTTCGCGGCGGTCGGTGATTTGGTCGATCGCGCCTTTTTCCAGTAGGAATTCGGCGCGCTGGAAGCCTTCGGGCAGGGTTTCGCGCACAGTTTGTTCGATGACGCGCGGGCCGGCGAAACCGATCAGGGCGTTGGGTTCGGCGAGGACGATGTCGCCGAGGAAGGCGAAGCTGGCCGACACGCCGCCCATGGTCGGGTCGGTGAGTACGGAGATGAAGGGCAGCCCTTTTTCGCTCAAAAGGTGCAGCGACGCGCTGGTTTTGGTCATCTGCATCAGCGAGTTGAGCCCTTCCTGCATCCTCGCGCCGCCGGAAGCGGCCACGCAGACGAAGGAGCAGCCGTCGGCGGCGGCGCGGCGCACGCCCTGTACGAAGCGTTCGCCGACCACGGATCCCATCGAGCCGCCGATAAAGCGGAATTCAAAGGCGGCCACGACGACGGGCTGGCCGTTGAGGCGACCTTTCACCACCACCAGCGCGTCGTCTTCGCCGGTGGCTTTTTTCGCGGCACTGAGGCGGTCGGGGTATTTTTTGCTGTCTTTGAATTTTAGGATGTCGGTGGGTTTGACGGCCACGCCGATTTCTTCGCGGCCTTCGTCGTCCAGCAGCAGGTTGATGCGCTCGCGCGCGCCCAGCGGGTTGTGGTAGCCGCATTTGGGGCAGACTTTGTCGTTCTGCACGAGATCGGTGGTGTACACGGTGGCGGCGCAGGAGGGGCATTTGTGCCACAGCCCTTCGGGCACGGCGGATTCGCCTTTGCCTTCGCGTTTGATTTTGGGCGGGAGGATTTTGTCGAGCCAGCTCATGGGTTCTCCGTTTCAGACGGCCTGTTGCGCCGTCGGGTGCTTGCTTGGGAAGGGGCGGATGGTAGCCAAAGAAGAGGGTTTAGGCAAGGCCGTCTGAAAAGCCGTTTTCAGACGGCCTTATGCCGTAAAAACCGAAAACCGCGTGCACACACCCTGTAACGGATTTGACACGGGTCAGGCGGAGCAGAGGCCGTCTGAAAAACCGTTTTGCGCTTTTGCCGCGTTGGCACGGCGTTTTTCAGACGGCCTCTATTGCCGTTTTCAGTTCCCTGACCAACGCGCCGACGGCTTGGGCTTCGCGGCCGGGGTTGGCTTCGATTTCTTTGACGATGCGGCTGCCGACGATAACGGCATCGGCGGCGGCGGCGATTTTTTTCGCGCTGGCCGCGTCGGAAATGCCGAAGCCCACGCCGATGGGCAGGCTGATGTGGCGGCGCAGGAGGGCGAGTTTGGCGGCCACTTCGTCGGTGTCGAGCGCGGCGGAGCCGGTTACGCCTTTGAGGGAGACGTAATAAACGAAGCCACCGGCGAGTTCGGCGATTCGGGCGATGCGTTCTTCGCCGGTGGTGGGGGCGACGAGGAAGATGGTGTCGAGGCCGTGGCGGCGCAGCGCGTCGTGCAGCGGGGCGACGGTTTCGATGGGGCTGTCTACGGTGAGCACGCCGTCCACGCCTGCGGCGGCGGCGGCCTCTGCGAAGGCGGCGTAGCCTGTTTTGTGGACGGGGTTGAGGTAACCCATAAGGACGACGGGGGTGTCGGCGTTGCTTGCGCGGAAGCGGCGCACGATGTCGAGCACGGTGTGCAGCGACACGCCCTGCGCGAGGGCGCGTTCGGCGGCGCGCTGGATGACGGGGCCGTCAGCCATCGGGTCGGAAAAGGGCACGCCCAGTTCGATGATGTCCGCGCCGGCATCGGCAAGGGCGTGCATCAGGCGCAGGGTAGTGTCGGGGTCGGGGTCGCCGGCGGTGATGTAGGGAATGAGGGCTTTTGCGCCGTTAAGGCGGGCGAAGGTTTGGCTGATTCTGCTCATGGTGGGTTTTCCGGTTGGTACTCGGGCGGCGTTTGCCCGCGCAAAAAAGGCGGCCTTTTTACTATATTTCAGGCCGTCTGAAAAGGCGGTTTGGCCGCGCCGGCGCGGGTTTGGGCGCAGTTATTTCAGGCGTAGGGTGGCGGAGAGGGGGAGGTGGTCGGAGAGGTAGAGCCAGGGTTCGCCGCTGTGCAGGCGGGCGTCGAGGATTTCGAGGTGGCGGGTGTAGATGCGGTCGAGGCTGAGCACGGGCAGGCGGGCGGGGAAGGTTTTGGGCAGCGTGCCGCGCCGGTCGAGGAACACTTCAGTGAGGCCGAGCGTGCGGCCGATGTTGAGCGGGGATTTGTGCCGCCAGTCGTTGAAGTCGCCGGCGAGTATCAGCGGCGCGTCGGGCGGGATGTAGGCGGTAACGTATTCAAAAATAGCGACATATTGTTTGACGCGGTCGCGTTCGAGCAGGTTGAGGTGGGCGCACAGGCAGACGATGGGGGTTTCCCAGCCTTCGGGGCGGATTTCGCAGTGCAGCACGCCGCGTTTTTCCAGGCGGTTGACCGTGATGTTGAGGTTGCGTTCGCTGAGGATGGGCAGGCGGCTGATGATGGCGTTGCCGTGGTGTTTGTGCGGAAAGACGGCGTTTTTGCCGTAGCTGGGGTGGTAGTCGAGATAGTCGGCGATGATGTCGTGCTGCGGCTTGGCGGGAAAACCGGACAGCTTCGCTTCGCGCGGCAGGTTCTGCCCCTGCACTTCCTGCAAAAACAGGATGTCGGATTTGAGGCTGTCGAGCGCGGCGGCCATGTCGCCGATCTGCACTTTGCGGTTGAGCGGCGACATGCCTTTGTGGATGTTGTAGGTGGAAACGGTAATCGGGTTATTCATGGCGCAATGTGTCGGGGTTTTGTTTTGTTTTCAGTTACGGTGAAGCGGCGTTTTGTATGGTTTAGTTGTCTGAAACAGTATCTAAAACAGCATTGGAAAATTTCAGACGGCCTCCAAACGGCAAAAAACGCGTGCGCCTGCTTTTGCAAAACCGCGCTTTCAGACGGCCTTTACAGTATAACCCGCCCCACGCCCGCTTTGCGCTAAAATGCGCGCTTTTTTCTCCCAGCGGACAAACCGAAATGTTGGTACTCGGCATCGAATCTTCCTGCGACGAAACCGGCGTCGCCCTCTATTCCCGCACGCACGGCCTGCTTGCCCACCGCCTGCACACGCAGATGGCCATGCACGCCGAATACGGCGGCGTCGTGCCCGAGCTGGCCAGCCGCGACCACATCCGCCGCCTCGTCCCGCTCACCCGCGCCTGCCTTGCCGACGCCGGCAAAAGCCATGCCGACATCGACGCCGTCGCCTACACCCAAGGCCCCGGCCTCGGCGGCGCGCTGCTGGCGGGCGCGTCTTACGCCAACGCGCTGGCCTTCGCCCTGGGCAAACCCGTCATCCCCGTCCACCACCTCGAAGGCCACCTGCTCTCGCCGCTCCTCTCCGCCGACCCGCCGCCCTTCCCCTTCGTCGCCCTGCTCGTCTCCGGCGGCCACACCCAATTCATGGCCGTGCGCGGCATCGGCGACTACACGCTCCTGGGCGAAAGCGTGGACGACGCGGCGGGCGAAGCCTTCGACAAAACCGCCAAACTGCTCGGCCTGCCCTACCCCGGCGGCGCGAAACTGGCCGAACTGGCCGAATCCGGCCGACCCGGCGCGTTCGACTTCCCCCGCCCCATGCTCCACTCGCACGATTTGCAAATGAGCTTCTCCGGCCTGAAAACCGCCGTGCTCACCGCCGTGGAAAAAGTCCGCGCCGAATACGGCGGCAGCGTGCCCGAACAAACCCGCAACGACATCTGCCGCGCCTTTGAAGACGCCGTTACCGACGTGCTCGCCGCCAAAGCGCGAAAAGCCCTCGCCGACACCGGCTGGCGCACCCTCGTCGTTGCCGGCGGCGTGGGCGCGAACCGCAAACTGCGCCGCCGCCTGTCCGAAATCACCGTCCGCGCCGCCGCAAAAGGCCGTCTGAAAACACCGCCCGAAGCCGTGCGCACCTACTTCCCGCCCCTCGAATACTGCACCGACAACGGCGCAATGATCGCACTGGCCGGCGCAATGCACCCCGAACGGGCGCAGCCGGCGCAGGGATTCGACGTCAAACCCCGCTGGCCGCTGGCGGAGATTGTCTCCCAGGCCGTCTGAAAAACGGGTTTGTTTTTTCAGACGGCCACATCCGCGCCCCATTCGCCGACCAAAGCTACTACCTCAACCTCCCCATCCGCCGCGACCACGCCGAAGCCGCCGTCGAAGCCCTGTTTGACTGCCTGCTGCGCCAGTTTAAACATTAAAGCTGCGCGCACCGTTTACCATGCAGCCTGAAACCCGCGCCAAAGGAACCCCCATGACCACCCCAGACCCCGAAAACGACGCAGACCTAGAAATCAGCGAAAAAATAGAAGAAAGCCGCTGCATAGAACAGCTAGGCTACGAAAACTTCATCCGCCTGTGCATCCAATTCACCCGCGAAGCCATGCTGCACCACAACACCCAAACCCCAGCCACCGCCGACCTGCAACACGCGCTGGACTTCCTAGACGACAAAACCACCGCCGCACTAGAAACCCGCCTAGACACCGCATGGCAAGATTACCGAAAATGCCTCCGTCAAAGCGACCCCGCCGCCGACATCCGACGGCTCACCCTTATCTTTCTCTCCCCCAACCTGCTGCACAACATCGAAGAAGACGACCAGCCCGACAGCTACGACTTCCTATTCCTCAACCTGCTGTGGGACATCAATCCCAGCCTGTGCCACCAATTTTGGAACTACCTCACCGCCCACATAGAGGCAGCCTGAAAACGCCCCCGCAGGGTTGCACGCCGTTCAAAAGCAGCCTGTGCCGTGCACCGCATCCGCACGTTTCCCAAAAATTCCGAAACCGCGTGCGTGGCTTACGCTACATACCCTACCCAATGGCAGAGGCCGTCTGAAAAAACCACTTTTCAGACGGCCTGTTTCCCATATGGCCATGCCGAACCTGTTGTAGGGTGTGTCGCCCCGAGGCGACGCACGCGTTCTCTGCCGCACAACGCATCCGTGCTTTTCTCCAAAAACCAAACTGCGTGCGTGGCTTGTGCACACGCCCTACCTGAAACGACAGAGGCCGTCTGAAAAACCCGCAACAGGTTTTCAGACGGCCTCTAATGTTTTCCGGCCGCTGTGGCCGTTCAGCCGCGTTTCATGATTCTGGCGGTTTCGTGCCAAAAGCCGTCGGGGCGGGGTTCGAGGGCGGCGAAGAGGCCGTGCGGCTGTGTGCGGATGTGCGCCCAATCCTGCGTTTGCGCTTCAAGCAGGCGGGCGGGGGCGAGGTAGGACAGGCGGGGGATGGGGGCGTAGCGCAGGCCGTCTGAAAACGGGTTTTCAGACGGCCATTCGTCGAAATACAGGCCGTGCCAGCCGAGGGGGTTTAGGGGCGGCTGCCAAGCGGTATCCGCCGCCGCAAAGGTCACGCCGCGCAAGATGCTGACGCTGCGCAGGTTTTCGGGCACACCGGCGGCGGCCAGTGCCGCGCGTCCTGCTGCGCTGTGCGGCAGGGCAAGCTGGCTGTGTAGTTTCGCCGCCTTATCCTGAAAACAATCGCGCGGATTCAGGCCGGCCAGCGCGTCGGGTGCGCCGTCTGCCGCGCCGTAGTATTTGCAGGCCAGTTCGATGTGGTAGGGCGTGCCGTCGATTTCGGCGGCGAAGTCGATTTCGCCGCCGGTGTTGGAGCCGTCTGAAACGCGGACGTTGCGGGCGAGCAGGCGGCTGTGCGGGGCGCGGGCGAGCCAGAAGGCCAGCAGGCTTTCGGCGTAGCGGCCGAGACGGCCTGCGTGCGGGGCTTCGGCGGCCAGATGGGCGGCCAGCGGGGCGGGGTCGTCGTTCAGGGCAAGGAGGAAACGGAAGCCGTGCGCGCCCAGCAGGGTGCGCACGGGCATTTCGCAGCCGCTGTGCCACGGGGCGGGGGCGGTGAGCAGGGCGGCAAGGGCGCGGACGTGCGGGTCGGCGAGCCGCCACCAGAGGGCGTCGAGGGCGTAGTTCATATGGTTTGAACGTTTTCAGACGGCCTCTGAGGCCGTCTGAAAAAAGGTGTTTACCGCTGCGGCTTAAAATCCGCGAATTCGCGCAGGAAGTTGGCGAGCATGTCGTGGCCGTGTTCGGTGAGCAGGGCTTCGGGATGGAACTGCACGCCTTCGACGGCGTATTGTTTGTGGCGCAGCCCCATGATTTCGCCGTCGTCCGTCCAGGCGGTAACGGCGAGGCATTCGGGCAGGCTCGCGCGTTCGACGGCGAGGCTGTGGTAGCGCGTGCAGTTTACGGGGTTGGGCAGGCCGGCGAATACGCCGCCGCCGTTATGGTGCACGGGCGATACTTTGCCGTGCATCTGCACTTTGGCGCGCACGACACGGCCGCCGAAGGCTTCGCCGATAGCCTGATGGCCGAGGCACACGCCCAAGACCGGTATCCGTCCGGCAAAGCGGCGGATCGCCTCCACCGACACGCCCGCCTCTTTGGGCGAGCAGGGGCCGGGGCCGATGACGAGATACTGCGGCGCAAGCGCGGCGATTTCGTCCGCCGTGATGCCGTCGTTACGGCGCACCAGCACTTCCCGGCCGAGTTCGCCGAAATATTGGACGATGTTGTAGGTGAAGCTGTCGTAGTTGTCGATGAAAAGCAGCATGTTATTGACCTGCCGGTGATGAAGCAAAAGGGTTTCCAAAGCAAGTCTGGAAACCCTTATTCGGAAAACTGGCACGCCCACGGGGATTCGAACCCCGGTTGCCGCCGTGAAAGGGCAGTGTCCTAGGCCTCTAGACGATGGGCGCGCTGCGGGAAAGCGCGCACTATACGGAAGGGGCGGTTTTGCGTCAAGCGCGGCGGGGCGCGTGCTTTTCAGACGGCCTGCGGCACGGGCTGCCCTGCGGCGGCAATGCCGGATACAAACAGCCTGCGGGCTTGCTGTATAATGCGGCGGTTTGACGATAAGGAATACAGGCCATGTGGTTTAAGCAAATCAGTTTTTATCCGCTGAACAAAGACAAGCTGCCCGATTTGGAAACGCTCTCGGAGAAACTCGGCGATGCGGCGTTTGCCCATTGCCAGGGGCTGGACTGGTTCAGCGAAGGCTTCGCCGCAGCGGTGCCGTTTTCGCCCGAGCCGGTTTTCCCCGCCGATTACACTTGGCGTGTAGCCTTGAAAAAAGAGGAAAAAGTGCTGCCTGCGGGCGTGATCCGCGACATTTTGGACGAGAAAGTGGCCGAAATCCAAAACAACGAAGCGCGCAGCGTCGGCCGCAAGGAAAAGCAGGAATTGAAAGAACAAATCACCGACGACCTGCTGCCGCGCGCCTTTACCCGCAGCAGCCGCACGCAGGCGGTTTTCGATACGCGGCGCGGCTTTCTGCTGGTCAACAACGCCGCTGCGGCCAAAGCCGAAAACGTGCTGACCCGCCTGCGCGAGGCTTTGGGCGGGCTGGAAGCCGCGCTGCCGCACACCAAGCAGTCGCCTTCGAGCCTGATGACGCAATGGCTGCTTGACGGGCATTGCGACGGCGGCTTCGAGCTGGACAGCGACTGCGAACTCAAAGGCGCGGGCGACGTGGTGCCGGTGGTGAAAGTGTCCAAGCAGGACTTGACCGCCGACGAAGTGGTGCAGCATGTGAAAAACGGCAAAACCGTTACCCAGCTCGGGCTGGTGTGGCGCGAGCAACTTGCCTTTGTTTTAACGCAGGATTTCACCTTCAAACGCATCCAGTATCTCGACGTGTTGCAGGAAGAGGCCGAAAACCACGGCGACGATGCCGCCAGCCTGGCCTTCGCCTCGCAAATCCTGATGACCGAAGCCCTCGGCAGCATGATTGAAGAGCTGGTTGCCTGCCTGGGCGGCTGGCAAAACTGATTTTTCAGACGGCCTCAAACCGCTTTGAGGCCGTCTGAAAAGCGCAGCACCGCCGCAAGATAAGCACATTCAAACGAAAAGGAAAAAACATGTTCCAACGCCTCCTCCCCCTGCTGGCCGCCCTCGCCGCCTTGCCCTGCGCCGCCGCCTCGCTGCCATCCTACGGCGGACAAGGCTGCGCCTACGAAGGCGCGCTGGGCAAAGACAAGCTGCCCGACGGGCAGGGCGTGTGGACGTGCGCCAACGGCAACCGCTACGAAGGCGCGTTCAAAAACGGCAAATTCGACGGCAAAGGCCGCTTCACCGTAACCCGGCGCGGCGACCTCTTCCTCGAACCCTTCGGCGTGTACAGCGCGTATTTCAAAGGCATGACCCTCGAAGGCGGTTTCCAAAACAACCGCGCCACCGGTCGCCACAAAGTGTTTGAAAACAACCAGCAGGTTTTCAACGCCCGCTTTGAAAAAGGTATCATGAAAGACCTGCAACTCTCCGCCAAACCGAAAACGAAAAAATGATTTTTCAGACGGCCTCAAATACGTTTGAGAGCGTTTGAGGCCGTCTGAAAACCGCCAAACAGGACACCCCCATGAGCATCAAATCCGACAAATGGATACGCCGCATGAGCGAGCAGCACGGCATGATCGAACCCTTCGAGCCCCGGCAAATCAAAGAGCTTGACGGCAGAAAAATCATCTCCTACGGCACATCCAGCTACGGCTACGACATCCGCTGCGCTAACGAGTTCAAAATCTTCACCAACATCAACAGCACCATCGTCGATCCCAAAAACTTCGATCCGAAAAACTTCGTAACCGTCGAAGACGACTGCTGCATCATCCCGCCCAACTCCTTCGCCCTCGCCCGCACCGTGGAATACTTCCGCATCCCGCGCAACGTGCTCACCGTGTGCCTCGGAAAATCCACCTACGCCCGCTGCGGCATCATCGTCAACGTAACCCCCTTCGAGCCCGAATGGGAAGGCTACGTAACCCTCGAATTTTCCAACACCACCCCGCTGCCCGCCAAAATCTACGCCGGCGAAGGCGTGGCGCAGGTGTTGTTTTTTGAAAGCGACGAAGTCTGCGAAACCTCATATAAAGACCGCAGCGGCAAATACATGGGGCAGACCGGCGTAACCCTGCCCAAAACCTGAACCGCCGCTTTTTTTTCAGACGGCCTCACATACACAGGCCGTCTGAAACCCGCCTCCCGCCAACCCAAACCCGCCACCGCCATGCTCCTCCTCGTCTCCCCCGCCAAAAACCTCAACGAAACAGACCCCGCCCCCGCCGTCGGACACAGCCAGCCCGCCCTGCTTGATGAAGCCGCGCAGCTGATGGACGAAGTCAAACCCCTCGCCCCGCAGCAAATCGCCGCCCTCATGCACGTTTCCGACAAAATCGCCCTCTTAAACGCCGAACGCAACGCCGCCTGGCACACCCCCTTCACCCTCGAAAACGCCAAACAGGCCGTCTTCCTCTTCAACGGCGACGTTTACGAAGGACTGGCCGCCGCCACCCTCGCCCCCGACAGCCTCGACTACCTGCAACAGCACCTGCGCATCCTCTCCGGCCTCTACGGCCTCCTGCGCCCGCTCGACCTCATCCAGGCCTACCGCCTCGAAATGGGCACCCCTCTCGCCAACCGGCGCGGCAAAAACCTCTACGAATACTGGGGCGGCCGCATCACAGCCCTGCTCGCCGACACCCTGCGCGCGCAACACGCCGACACCGTCGTCAACCTCACCTCGCAGGAATACTTCAAAGCCGTGCAGCCCGACAAACTGCCCGCCCGCATCATCACCCCCGTGTTCAAAGACGAAAAAAACGGCACATACAAAATCATCAGCTTCCACGCCAAACGCGCGCGCGGCCTGATGGCGCGTTACGCCGCCGAACACCGCGCCGCCGACCCCGAGCAGCTCAAACAGTTCGACAGCGAAGGCTACGCCTACAACGAAGCGGCCTCCTCGGAAAACCAATGGGTCTTCCTGCGCGCAGCCCGGAAATAAGGCACTTGCCAAACAAAAGCCGCTCGGCTATTATGCGCGGCTTCAAGAAACGGAAGCGTGGCAGAGCGGTTTAATGCAACGGTCTTGAAAACCGTCGGGGGTTGATAGCCCCCCGTGAGTTCGAATCTCACCGCTTCCGCCAACTTGCAATTTGTACCGCACACAGGAAACGTGGCAGAGAGGCTGAATGCAGCGGACTCGAAATCCGCTAAGGGCGCAAGTCCTTCGTGGGTTCGAATCCCACCGTTTCCGCCACCAAACGGTGAAAGTCTCGCGGCACTCGAAAATCAGGCAAAACAGGGTAAGGGCTTCACCACTTACCCTGTTTTCTTTTAGGCCGTCTGAAAACACAGCTTCGACAAAGCTACAACAATATTGATTACCCCGTTTATCCCGCCCAAACCATAGCCATGAGCCGTTTCAACAGCCTCACCTTCCGCCTCAAATTCTTCACCCTGCTATGGATAGCCGTGTCCGTCGCCTCCATCGTGTTCACGCTGTATCTTTCGCTGTGGCTGGAAGGCAACGCGGCGGCAATCAACGACTTGGGCAGCCTGCGCTTCCAGAGTTACCGGCTCGCGCTCTTGGCCGAGGAAAAAACGCCGCAGGCGCAGATAGACGAACGCATCCGCCGTTTCGACGAAGTGCTCGCCGCCATCCGGCGCGGCGACCCGCAGCGGCCGCTGTCGCTGCCGGACAACCCGCAGGTGCTGGCGCGGATGGCGGCTTTGGAGAACCAGTGGCAGAACGAAATCAAACCGGTTTTTCAGGCTGCCTCCTCGGGGCGCAAAATCGGCTCGGCGCAGCTGGACGGCTTTCTGCATACGGTGGACGGCACCGTGGCGGCGGTGGAGCGCACCAGCGCGGCCTACATCACCTGGCTGCGCGTGTTCCAGAGCGCGCTGCTGGCACTGGTGCTGGTGAGTTCGGCGGTAATGATCTGGCTGACGCGCATCTGGATTATCGCCCCGCTGCAAGAGCTGCTACGCGGCGTACAGGCGGTGCGTGACGGCGATTTCGGCGTGCAGATGCAGGCGGCCGGCTCGTCCGAGTTTGCCGAAGTAAACAGCGGCTTCAACCAGATGAGCACGCGGCTGGGGCAGCTTTACAGCGGCCTGGAACAGCAGGTGGCGGAAAAAACGCAGGATTTGGAGCGCAAAAACTTCATTCTGAGCACGCTGTACTCGTTTTCCTCGGTGCTGGGCAAACCACAGACTGCGTCCGAGGCGGCGGAAGTGTTTTTGCAGCAGCTGATGAAAATCGCCGACGCCGACGCCGGCAGCGTGCGCCTCACCGACATGGAACGGCAGCGCATGGACCTGGCCGCGCAAATCAGCCTGCCCAAATCCTTGCAGCACTCCGAAGCCTGCTCCAAAATCGGCGACTGCTTCTGCGGCGCGGCGGTGCGGAACAACGAAGCGCACACCATCCGCTTCTACGCCAGCCGCCCCGAAATGCCGGACATCGACCCGCAGTACGACTATGAATGCCGCCGCCACGGCTTTGCCGACCTGCGCGTGCTGCCCATCCGCTACAAAGACCAGGACATCGGCATCGCCACCCTCTACTACCACCACACCCGCGAACTCGGCGGCACCGTGGGCGAACTTTTGGAACTCTTGTGCAGCCAATTCGGCGTCGTCGTAACCAACACCCGTCTGGGCGAAGAAAGCCGCCAGCTCGCCGTCTTGCAGGAGCGCAACCTGATCGCCCAGGGCCTGCACGACAGCATCGCCCAAACCCTCGCCTTTTTAAACTTGCAGGTGCAGATGCTCGAAAGCGCGCTCGCCTCCGGCAGCAGCGAGCTGGCCGGCGAAAACCTGCAATCCATCAAAAGCGGCGTGCAGGAATGCTATGACGACGTGCGCGAGTTGCTGTTAAACTTCCGCACCAAAATCGGCCGCCGCGACTTTGCCGAAGCCGCCGACGAAGTCGTCGCCCGTTTCCGCCGCCAAACCGGCACCGAAGCGCACATCGTCTGGACACAGGACCAGGGGCTGCCCCTTTCCAGCGACCAGCAGCTGCAATGCATCTTCATCTTGCAGGAGAGCCTGTCCAACATCCGCAAACACGCCCGCGCCAGCCGCGTAGACGTCGAAATCGCCAACGGCAGCGACTTCGTGATGAGCATCACCGACAACGGCGTCGGCTTCGATGCCGAGCAGCTCGAAAACCTCTCCGGCAACCACGTCGGCCTCAACATCATGCGCGAACGCGCCGGCCGCATCCGCGCCCAACTCACCCTCCAATCCCAACCCGGGCAGACCCGCATCACCCTCACCCTGCCCGCCCGAGAAAGACACCCCGCATGACCGACACCGCAGACCAAAACATCCGCATCGTCCTCATCGACGACCACACCCTTTTCCGCAGCGGCATCAAAGCCCTGCTCGCCCGCCAGAGCGGCTTTGAAGTCGTCGGCGAAGCTTCAGACGGCCTCACCGGCATCAAAACCGTGCGCCAGACCGACCCCGACGTCGTCCTGCTCGATTTGGACATGCCCGTTATGAACGGCCGCGAAACCCTCGCCCAAATCCTCAGCGTCCGCCCGCAGCAGTGCGTCGTCATGCTCACCGTATCCGAAGACGGCGACGACCTACTCGAATGCATGCGCCTCGGAGCCCACGGCTTCCTGCTCAAAAACATCAACGCCGACTTCCTCACCGAATCCATCCGCAACGCCGCCGAAGGCAACAACGTCTTCTCACCCGAAATGATGGCCAACATGGTGCAGTCGCTGATCAAACCCGCCAAACCGGTAGAAGAAAACCGCCTCGACGAACTCACCGCCCGCGAACTCGAAGTGCTCGGCTACCTCGCCGCCGGCCACAGCAACAAAATCATCGCCCGCAGCCTCGATTTGGCCGAGTCCACCGTCAAAGTTTACGTGCAGAACATCCTGCGCAAACTCGAACTCACCAGCCGCGTCCAAGCCGCCGTGTACGCCGTGCAGCACAAAGTCCCCCTGCCGCCGGAAAAAGAATAAGCCCCGCCGCGCATACGTTTGAGGCCGTCTGAAAAACGAAACCCGTTTTTCAGACGGCCTTTCCGCGCCACGCCGAACCCGCCGTAGGGTGTGTGGCGCAATCCACGCACGCGGTTTTGGTTTTTGGGTAAAGGTACGGATTTATTATGCGGCAGAGACCGCGTGCGTCGCCTCGGGGCGACACACCCTACATAATAGGCCGTCTGAAAAAACGAAACCCGTTTTTTCAGACGGCTTTGCGCGCCATGTCAAATCATATGCAGGGTGTGTGGCGCAAGCCACGCACGTGTTCCCTCCGTTCAAGCGAAAGGCCGTCTGAAAGCCGCAATCCGCGTTTTCAGACGGCCTTTTCACACCCCGCCCAACCCGCCGCAGGGTGTGCGGCACAGCCTCGCACGTGTTCCCTGCCCTGCATCTTTGCGTGTTGTTCCGCTATGCCCGTGCGGGATAGGCAAGCGTACGGTCGGGCAGGATGACTGCGCCGGGGGTGAGCGCGGCCGGTTCGCTGCGGTGGAGGGAAAGGATATGGACAACGGACAGGCCGTATGCGGTCAGTGCGTCGGCAATCAGGCGGCGGTGGCAACGCCACCACAGGGTTTCGGCGCACATGACGGCGGTGGGGGTTTGCCGGGCGGTATGCAGGAGAACGGCAAGCCCCGAGGCGAACTGCGCTGTGGACATATAGTCGGCATAGCGGTGGAAGCTCCGGTTGCGCCAGAGTGCGTTGCGCTGTGGCGGGATATCGGGCGTGCTGCCGCGCAGGCCGCCGAGTTCGGGAATGTGGCGGTAGGCGATGCCGTGTCCGGCGAGGGTCTGCCGCAGCGTATCCCGGTTGTATTGCGGATGGCGGTTCGAGCCGGGCAGTTTGCGCACATCGGCAATGCTGCGGACGCCGTTTTCCTGCAACAGGCCGACAAATTCGCCGATGGGGCGGCCGCCATGGCCGACGGTATAGACGGTATCCATGTTTACAGCAGGGTGAGCGCGCTGCCTTTGTGGGCGGCGATATGGTCGGTTTTGTCGCTTTTGATTTCGTATTGCGGCTGCTGCGGGTCAGCGCGGTGGGTATGGCCTTTATAGTCGAAGTCGGCGGTGTGCACGGCGATGATGGTGCCGCTGACGCGCCCCGCTTCGCTGTTCCAGGCAACGTGGTCGCCGATTTTAAAAACATTCATTCGCTGTCTCCTTGTTCCGTATCGTTTTTTAGCGGCGCAATCGGCCGCATCGGGTTTTCAGACGGCCTTATTTCACCGGCAGGCCGAAGTGCAGGCGGCAGATTTCGGTGGCGGTGCGGCCGCGCGGGGTGCGTTGCAGGAAGCCCTGCTGGATGAGGTAGGGTTCGATGACGTCTTCGATGGTGTCGGCACTCTCGCCGATGGCGGCGGCGATGTTGTCGAGGCCGACGGGGCCGCCGCCGAATTTGTGCAGCACGGCTTCGAGGAATTTTCTGTCCATCATGTCCAGCCCGGCTTGGTCCACGTCGAGCAGGGTGAGCGCGGCGTCGGCGGTGTCGGCGGCGATGCGGCCGCTGCCTTTCACTTCGGCGTAGTCGCGCACGCGGCGCAGCAGGCGGTTGGCGATGCGCGGAGTGCCGCGGCTGCGGCGGGCGATTTCGAGCGCGCCTTCGGCGGCGAGGTCGAGCTGCAACAGGCCGGCGGAGCGGGATACGATGGTGGCGAGGTCGTCGTGGCCGTAAAACTCCAAGCGGGCGACGATGCCGAAGCGGTCGCGCAGGGGGTTGGTGAGCATGCCGGCGCGGGTGGTCGCGCCGACGAGGGTGAAGGGGGGCAGGTCGATTTTGACGGAGCGGGCGGCGGGGCCTTCGCCGATCATGATATCGAGCTGGTAGTCTTCGAGCGCGGGGTAGAGGATTTCTTCAACGACGGGGCTGAGGCGGTGGATTTCGTCGATAAACAAGACGTCGTGCGGTTCGAGGTTGGTAAGGAGGGCGGCCAAATCGCCCGCGCGTTCGAGTACGGGGCCGCTGGTTTGGCGCAGGTTGACGCCCAACTCTTTGGCGATGATGTGCGCCAGCGTGGTTTTGCCCAGCCCGGGCGGGCCGAACAATAGGGTGTGGTCGAGGGCTTCGCCGCGTTTTTTGGCGGCGGCGATGAAGATGGCGAGCTGTTCTTTGGCTTTGTGCTGGCCGATGTAGTCGGCGAGGAATTTGGGGCGCAGGGCGCGTTCGAGCTGCTCTTCCTGCGAGGAGAGGGATTGGGCGGCGATGATGCGCTCGGGCGCGGCGGCGGTGAGCTGGTCGGTGTGGAGCATGGCAATCGGGCGGGAAAACAAAGGGCGTATGATAGCGGAACACGTCTGAGGCCGTCTGAAAAAATCACCCCGCCGCCGACACGGGGCGTAGCCGTGCTGCTATCATCCGCGTTCTTTCAGACGGCCTCCAAGAAAGGCAGGCCGTCGAACACACCAACCATCAAGAACAAACACCATGACACACAAACTCCACCGACACGAAACCATCGTCCGACTGGTGCGCGAGCACGGCTTCATGCCCGTCGAAGGGCTGGCGCGCACGCTGGGCGTAACTGCGCAAACCGTGCGCCGCGACATCGGCGAGCTGTGCGAAACCGGCCTGCTGCGCCGCTACCACGGCGGCGCAACCCCGGGCGAGGCCGCGCAAAACGACGCCTACCTGTTGCAGAAAAGCCGCCGCCAAAACGAAAAATCCCGCCTCGCCGCCCTGATTGCGGCGCAAATCCCCGACGGCGCAAGCCTGTTCGTCGGCATCGGCGCGACCATGGAGGCCGTGGCCGCCGCGCTGGCCGAAAGCCGCGCCAGCCTGCGCATCATCACCAACAACATCCACGTTGCCGCGCTGGCCTCCGCCCGCAGCGACTACACCGTCATCATCACCTCCGGCGTGGTGCGCCCCGTGGACGGCGGCGTAACCGGCGTGGCCACCGTGGATTTCATCAACCAGTTCAAAGCCGACTACGCCGTACTCGGCGCGGCGGCGGTGGAAGACGACGGCTCGCTGCTCGATTACGACTACAAGGAAGTCTGCGTGATGCAGGCGATGATGAACAACGCCCGCACCCGCTACCTCTCCATCGGCCACGCCGCCCCCGCCCGCACCGCGCTGGTGCGCATGGCCTCTGTTACCGAGTTCGACAGCGTCTTCGCCGACCGCCCCGTCGCCCCCTCCGTGGCCGAAAAACTCGCCGGCGCGGGCATCCCCTGCCATATTGCCGAAGGGTAGGCGGCGCAAGGCAGAAGCCGTCTGAAAACGTTATAGTGGATTAAGAGCAAAAATACCCAGTCATAGGCCGGGCTTTAGCCCGGCAAAATTTCGGAGAAATAGTGGGTTAGCCGGGCTGAAGCCCGGCCTGCGACGGATAGTTTTTATTTTATTCAACTATATCCCGCGATGCTGAACCCGTTGTAGGGTGTGTCGCCTCGGGGCGACACACCCTACGTAAACGGGCAAAAGGCCGTCTGAAATTTTGTTTGCGGCAGAAACCGCGTGTGTGTAAAAGGCCGTCTGAAAAACCTGTTTTACGGTTTTCAGACGGCCTGTTGTTACCGGCGGCGGGGTTTATTTGCCTGTGCCGCTGTCTTTTTTGCCGGTTTCTTTCTTATCGGCTTTGTCGGCCTTGTCGGACTCTTTGTCTTTTTTCGCCGGTTTGTTCGCCGCCGCGCCGAGGGTTTCCTGCCATTTGGCGGGGTCTTTCACCAAATCGAGTGCGGCTTTGAGCTGGGCGTCTTTGGCGGGGTTGGGGTTGCGGCGTTCGGCGATTTCGTCTTCGAGTTTTTTGCTTTCGGAGCGGGTGTCTTTGGCTTCGGGCTCGGATGCGGCCTGTTCTTTGGCTTCGGCTTCGTTGTCGTCCACCACTTTGCCGTTCACTTCTTCGCCGCCCAGCGGGTTGCCGATGTGGCCGGCGAGGTCGGCTTCGCGGCTCTCGAAGGTGCGGGTTTTGTCTTTGACTTCCACGTCGGGGACGATGCCCTGCGCCTGGATGGAGCGGTCGTTGGGGGTGTAGTAGAGGGCGGTGGTGATTTTCACCGCGCTGCCGCCGGAGAGGGGCATGACGGTCTGCACCGAGCCTTTGCCGAAGCTCTGGGTGCCGACGATGGCGGCGCGTTTGTGGTCTTGCAGCGCGCCGGCGACGATTTCGGAGGCGGAGGCGGAGCCGGAGTTGACGAGGACGGTGAGGGGGATGTTTTTCAATTCGGCGGGCAGCCCTTTGAGCGGGTCGCCGCCGGAGGTGATGATGTAGTCTTCCTGACGGGCGTTGAGTACCATGCCTTCTTTGCCGTTGCGGCCTTTGGTGCTGACGACTTTGGCGTTTTCGGGCAGGAAGGCGGCGGAGACGCCGACGGCGGCGTTGAGCAGGCCGCCGGGGTCGTCGCGCAGGTCGAGGATGAGGCCTTTGAGCGGGCCTTTGTTTTCTTTGGCCAGTTTCTGCGCGGCTTCGTTAAGGGTGGCGACGGTGCGCTCTTGGAACTGGGTGATGCGGATGTAGCCGTAGCCGGGTTCGAGCAGTTTGTAGCGCACGCTTTTTACTTTGATGATGGCGCGGGTGAGTTTGAAGGTGAGGGGTTTGTTGCTGTCTTTGCGCGAGATGGTGAGTTCGATGTTGGTGCCGGGTTTGCCGCGCATTTTTTTGACGGCTTCGCTGACGGTGAGGCCGCGCGTGGAGACGCCGTCGATTTTGACGATGTAGTCGCCGCTTTTGATGCCGGCGCGCTCGGCCGGGGTGTCTTCGATGGGGGAGATGATTTTGACGAAGCCGTCTTCCGAGCCGATTTCCATGCCCAATCCGCCGAATTCGCCGGTGGTGTTTTCTTTGAGGTCGGCGTAGTCTTTTTTGTTCATGAATTCGGAATGGGGGTCGAGGCTGGTTACCATACCTTTCATCGCGCCTTCGAGCAGTGCTTCGTCGGATTTGTCTTCGTAGTAGTTGGCTTTGATCTGGCTGTACACTTCGGCCAGGGTGCGAATGGACTGCACGGGCAGGGCGTCTTTCTTTTCCGCCGCGATGCTTTGCAGGCTGACGGTGAGGAATGCGCCGCTGACGACGCCCAGTGTGTAAAGCGCGGTTTTTTTCAGGATGGGTTTTGCCATATCGTTTTCTTCTCGTTCAGTGTCCGGGCAGGCCGGGGAAAGGTGCGGACTTTATTGGATTTGCCGCCGTTGTTCAATTGTTTTTATAAAAAAATACGCATTCCGCTTTGCTGCGGCACTGTTCGGGCCGTCTGAAACTTCGGCAGGCGTTGTTCCCGCGCGGGCGGGAATTTTATCGGGGTTCGGAGGATGGTTTGTTTCTTCAAAAATTGTTCGATGCCGACCAAGATTCCCGCCGGTACGCCTGCGGAACATAAGTGCGGGAATGACGGCATTTTCGGGGTTTCAGGCCGTCTGAAAAGCGTTGGAAACGTTTTTCAGACGGCCTCTCTGTTCAGCGCAGCCAGGCGGCGGGGTTCATGGCGCGCTGGCGGTAGCGGATTTCAAAATACAGCCCCTGTTCGCCGAACGCGCTGCCGCTGGTGCCCAGCACGGTGCCTTCGCGCACGGATGCGCCGTTGGCTGCGGACACGGCGGAGAGGCCGGTGTAGATGGTGGTATAGCCGCCGCCGTGGTCGACGACGACGGTGTTGCCGTAGTTTTCGCCGAGGTTGCCGGCGTAGGCGACTGTGCCGGCGGCCACGCTGCGCACGGGGGCGGGGGCGGTGGCGAAGAGTTGGCCGTGCCACACGCCGCCGCCGCTGCGCGCCTGGCCGAAGCGGCCGGACACCGCGCCGGATGCCGGATGGGGCAGGCGGCCCTGCATTTTGGAGAACAGGTTGCCGTTGTCGGCGTATTCGCCTTGCAGGGCGCGGTCTTCGGCGGTGAGGGTGGACTCGGGCGGCGGGCTTTGCGGCGCGGGTTTTTCAGACGGCCTCTGCGCTGCGGCGGGCGGTTTTTCGGACGGCCTGCCGCTGCGGCCTTCGAGGACGGCGGCGGGGTCGGCTTTGCCTGCGGCGGGCGGCGCGGCAGGGCGCGTTTTTTTGGCGGCGGCGAGGCGTTCGCGGGCGGCTTTGGCGCGGGCGGCGGCTTCCTGGCGGCGTTTGGCGGCGTTGCGGCGGGCGATGTCGGCGAGCACTTGGTTGAGGCGGGCTTCGTCGGATTTGAGTTTGGCGAGTTTGTCGTTCTGGCGGGCGATGTCGGCATTCAGGCGGCTGTTTTCGCCCTGCGCGGCGGCCCGGGTTTTGCCGAGTTTGGCCAGGGCGGCCTGTTTTTCTTTTTTCAGGGCTTCGAGTTTGGCCAGCTCGGCGTCGATTTCGGCTTCGTGCTGCTGCATCTGCTGCTGCTGGGAAACGAGGCGGGCGACGACTTGGCGGTTGGCCTCGCCGATGCGGCGGGCGTATTGCAGGTAACGCGCTTTGCGGCCGGGTTCGGCGTTTTTGAGAAACAGGATGACGGCGTTGTTCTGCCGGTTTTTGTATTGGCCGCCGATAAGGCGGGCGAGCTGGGCTTTGCCGGAGGCGGTTTCGGCTTTGAGGCTTTCCAACTCGCCTTGCAGGCTGTGCAGGCGTTGTTCGGCGTCGCGGCTGCGCCGGTCGATGCCCGCGAGCTCCTGCCGCGCTTTGGCCAGTGCGGCGCGGGTTTTGTCGAGCGTCTGCTGCGTTTTCTGCTGCGCCTGCCGTTTTTGCAACAAATCGTTTTCGGTGTCGCTGATGGCGCGGCGCAGGCTGTCGAGGCTGCCGCTGTCTTCGGCGGGGGCGGCGCGGACGGGCGAAACGGCAAGCAGGGCGGCGGTAAAGAGAAGGCGCAGAAACATGGCGGCTCGGAACACGGGGGACAAAGCGGCGGATTATAGCGGAATCCGCCCCGGAAGCCGCGCTTTTCAGACGGCCTGTATAATCCGCGCCCCGTGTTTTCCGTTTTCAGACGGCCCGGGGGCTGTTTGTAATTGGTTTGCGAAGCGGATTTTGCGTCAGAAAGCGGCAGATGCAAGGCGCAAACCGCAGCAAGGTTGGACACCTTGCGAGGATTTGTAACGCGGCAGATGCCGTTTTTTATGGCGTAAAATCCGCCGCAACACCAATTGCAAACAGCCCCGGCACCAAATGGCAAAAATCGTTTTTTCCCCCGTAACCGCCGCCGACGATGCCGCGCTGCGCCGCCTGATGGCGCAAAACGTGATGGAGGGCGGCATCAGCGTCTCCTTCCGCCGCGAGCCTTCGTATTTCGCCGCCTGCGCGGTGCAGGGCGCGGCAGTAGAAAGCCGCAAGGGCTGCGACGCGGCGGGCAACATTGTCATCCTCGGCAGCCGTTTCCGCCGCCCGGCCTATGTGAACGGGCGGCTGTGCGACACGGGCTATTTGGCCGATTTGCGCGTGGACAAGGCGCACCGCAGCGGCCTCTTGCTTTATCGCGGCTACAAAATCCTCGCCGAAAGAATGGCCGCCGAGCCGCTTGCGGCCGACATCACCATGATTTTGCAGGACAACGCCGCCGCCCTCTCCACCATCGCCGCCAACCGCCCCGGCATGCCGCGCTACACGCCGCTGGGGCGGGTGCACACGCCCGTCATCCCGCTCTTGCTGCCGCGCCGCGCCCTGTTTTCAGACGGCCTCACCGTTTCCCCCGCCACGGCGGCGGACATGTCCGCGCTGTTTGCCTTTTTAAACCGCGCCGCCGCCCGCCGCCAGTTTGCCCCGCATTACACGGCGGCGGATTTGGGCACAGGCCGTCTGAACGGCTTGCAGGCGCACGATTTCCTGACGGTGCGGCACGGCGGGGAAATCGCGGCGGCGGCGGCGTTGTGGGACCAGCATCCGTTCCGGCAAATCCACGTCGAAGGCTACCGGGGCGCGTGGCGCGTCGGCCAACCGCTCTACAACGCCGCCGCCCGAATACTGCGCCTGCCCCGCCTGCCTGCGGCGGGCGGCGAAATCCGCCACGGCTACCTCGCGCTGGCGATGACGGCCAACGACGACGCGCAAGCCTTCCGCCTCCTGCTGCGCGCGGCCTACCGCGAAGCGCGGCGGCGCGGCTGGCACTATATGGTCGGCAGCCTGCACGAGCGCGACCCGCTCTTGCCCGAGCTGCAGGCCTACCCGCACATCGGCGCGGGCGGCCTGCTGTTTGCCGTGTCCGCAGGCGAACCGCCCGAGTTGGACAACCGCGTGCCGTATATCGATGCGGCCGCGCTGTGAAACGGATTGAGGCCGTCTGAAAAATCGTTTTCAGACGGCCTTTTCCCACATTGCCGGCAAAACTCCGCCTACAACCCCCGCCCGCTTTCAAAACACATCCGTTTCCCCGTAAACGGATCAACAAAAGCAACCGAGCGCGCCAGCAGTTTCAACGGCTTGGCGTAATCCGGCGCGGCGTCGGGCAGCGGCGCGGGATAGAGCGGGTCGTTCAAAATCGGCAGGCCGAGGGCGGCCATGTGGACGCGCAGCTGGTGCTTTTTGCCGCTCACCGGGCGCAGGCGGTAGCGGGCGAGGCCGCCGCCCAGCGGCTCGGCGGCTTCCACCACCGTGTGCGCGTTCGCCGCCCCGCCGGTTTCGCGCATCAGGAAAAACGGCTCACCCCGTTCGATGCGCGAACGGATGTGCAGCGGAAACGTCATGCCCGCGCGTTCGGCGGCCACCGCCTCGTAGCTTTTTTCCACCCGCCGCGCCTGAAACAGCATCTGATAGGCGCGGCGGCTTTCGCGGCGGCGGCAGAACAGCACCACCCCCGCCGTGTCTTTGTCGATGCGGTGCAGCGGCGCAAGCCCGTCCGGGTCGGCGTCCTGCAACTCCGGATGCAGGCGCAGGCGCGTGAGCAGCGTTTCGCGCAAAAACCGCCCGCCCGGCACCACCGGCAGGAAATGCGGCTTGTCCACCGCAAGCAAGTGCTTGTCCGCATACAGGATTTCCTCACGAAACGGAATTTCCGGCTCATCAAACGCCACCGCCTCGCGGTAGTAAAACAGCCGCCCGCCCGGCACAAACGGCGCGTCCGGCGCAAGCGGCCGCCCCGAAGCATCGAAAATCCCACCGGCCGCCAGCCGCGAGAGCCACGTTTCGCGCGGTACATAAGGGAAACGGCGGCACAGATAATCGGCCAGCGGCGTGCCCGCCAGCGACAAATCGCAGGGCAGGTTCAGATAACTGGGGCGGACGCCGCCCAGCGGCGGCAGCGGGCAGGAAAACGTGTTCATAAACCCGATTGTAACGGCTTTCAGACGGCCTGCACGCGGCGCGTTGTTCCAAAACCGAAATCCCTGCGGGCAACCTGCGCCTGCGCGGACGGACAAACCGTTTAAGGCCGTCTGAAAAATCAGATTTGAAGATTTTGGCTGCGCCGAAGCCGCGTTTTCGGAAACGTCATCCCGCGAAGGCGAAGACGGCCTTTCATCTGTCCGCATAGGAAAGCGCAGACACCCTGCAAAACAAAAACCGCGTGCGCGGCTGCGGCGCACATCCTGCGCAACGCCGGAGGCCGTCTGAAAAACAAAATCCGCTTTTCAGACGGCCTCTGCAAAATACCCGCGCCGACTGCTGCTACAATCCGCCCCCCGTTCCCCCGTTTTCCGCATATGAAAAAACACATTTTCGTCCTCTACACCGGCGGCACCATCGGCATGGTGCCCGGCGCGCACGGGCTGCGACCCGATGCCGCGTTTGCCGCCGACGCCCTCGCCCCGCTTTCAGACGGCCTCTCGTTCGACGTGCACACCTGCGCCCCGCTGATCGACTCCTCCGCCGTTTCCCTGCAAAACTGGCGCGACTGGCTCGACATACTGGCGCAGAAAATCCCGCGATACGACGGCGTGCTGCTGCTGCACGGCACCGACACGCTGGCCTACACCGCCGCCCTCCTCGCCCTCGCCCTGCGCGGCCTCGACAAACCCCTCGTCCTCACCGGCGCGCAACGCCCGTTCGCCGCAGCGGGCAGTGACGCCCCGCGCAACCTCGCCACCGCCGCCGCCGCCCTGGCCGCCGGCCGCCCGCAGGCGGTTATCGCCTTCAACGGCAAACTCTTTCCCGCCGTCGGCAGCAGCAAATGCAGCACCGAAAGCGACGACGGTTTCGCCAACCCGCATTTCGGCACGCTGGACAACCCGCCGCCGCAGAGGCCGTCTGAAAAAACACAAACACGGTTTTCAGACGGCCTGACCGTCCTGCCCCTCGACCCGCAGGCCCAAGTGCCCTGCCTCACCCTGATTCCCGGCTTCGCCGCGCAACAGGCCGCCGACACACTGCGCCAAACCTCCGCCCGCGCCGCCGTGCTGCAAAGCTACGGCCACGGCAACGCGCCCGATGATGCGGCATTCGCCGATGCCGTGCGCGCCTACACCGCACGCGGCGGCCTGCTGCTCAACATCAGCCAGGTGCCGCACGGCCGCGCCGCCGCCCTCTACGCCCAGGGCAACGCCCTGCGGCAGGCGGGCGCGGTTTGCGGCGGCCGCTGCAACCTCGAAACCGCCACCGCCCTGCTGACGCTGGCCGCCTCGGGCGGCTGGGACAGGCGGCGGCTGGAAGCGGAACTGGCCGCCGCGAAACTGGTTTGACGGCGCAACACGAAAACCCGTCCCGCCGTTTTTTGCACACAGATAGGGTGTGTTGCCCCAAAGCCGTGCACGCGGCTTCTGCCGTGCGAAAGGCCGTCTGAAAACCCGCAAACCGCGTGCGTGCGTGCCGCACACATCCTGCCTCACACCGTATTTACGCTCTCGGCGCGCGTGCCTGTTTTTTGTGTCGTTTCACTATATGTATAGAATGAGGCCGTCCCCGCCTGCGCGGGGATGACGTTTCCGAAAACGCAGCTTCGGCGCAGCCAAAACGCAGATTCTGTTTTTCAGACGGCCTCCAAACCGCCGCTCTGCACGCTCCGTCGGCAAACCCGTTACCCAAAGGAAAACCCCATGACGCCCACCATCCTCCTCGTCCTCCTCGGCCTGGCCGCCCTCGCCCTCGGCCTGTTCGGCACGGTGTATCCCGCCCTGCCCGGCCTGATTTTAATGTTTGCCGGCACTTGGCTTTTGGGCTATGCCGACGGCTACCAAACCATAGGCGGCGGCACGATTGCCGCCGTGGGCGTGCTCGCCGCCGCAGGCACGGCGATGGACTATGTGGCCGGAATGCTCGGCGCGAAGTTCACCGGCGCAAGCAGGCAGGCTTTGTGGGGCTCGTTTTTCGGCGGCATCGCCGGCGCGTTTTTCGGCATCCCCGGCCTGCTGCTCGGCCCGCTGCTCGGCGCGGCGGCCGGCGAATTCCTCGCCCTGCGCGACGCCCTGCGCGCGGGCAAGGTCGGCCTGGGCGCGTTTGTCGGCTTCATCGTCGGCACGGCCGCCAAAATCGGCTGCGCCGCCGCCATTTTGCTCACCCTGCTGGGCGTGTGGCTGTACAGCCTGTTTTGAAACGCATAAGGCCGTCTGAAAATGCGCTTTCAGACGGCCTCTTACCCCGTATGTTACAATCCGCCCATTTTTGATTACGCAATTTAACAAAACACAAGGATTCAAAACATGATTTCCACCAACGGCATCACCATGCAGTTTGGCGCCAAGCCGCTGTTTGAAAACGTATCCGTCAAATTCGGCGAAGGCAACCGCTACGGCCTGATCGGCGCCAACGGCTCGGGCAAGTCCACTTTTATGAAAATCCTCGGCGGCGATTTGGAGCAGACCGCAGGCGAAGTCGCCATCGAACACGGCGTGCGCTTGGGCAAGCTGCGCCAAGACCAGTTTGCCTATGAAGACATGCGCGTATTGGATGTCGTATTGATGGGGCACACCGAAATGTGGGCGGCAATGACCGAGCGCGACGCGATTTACGCCAATCCCGAAGCCAGCGAAGACGACTACATGAAAGCCGCCGACTTGGAAGCCAAGTTTGCCGAATACGACGGCTACACCGCCGAAGCCCGTGCTGCCGAGCTTTTGAGCGGCGTCGGCATTGAAGAGAGCCTGCACAACGCCACCATGAGCGAAGTCGCCCCCGGCTTCAAACTGCGCGTATTGCTCGCCCAAGCCCTGTTTTCCAAGCCCGACGTGCTGCTCTTGGACGAGCCGACCAACAACTTGGACATCAACACCATCCGCTGGCTGGAAGGCGTGCTCAACCAATACGACAGCACCATGATCATCATCAGCCACGACCGCCACTTCTTAAACGAAGTCTGCACCCACATGGCGGACTTGGACTACAACACCATCACCATCTACCCCGGCAACTACGACGACTACATGCTCGCCAGCGCGCAATCGCGCGAGCGCGCCCTAAAAGACAACGCCAAAGCCAAAGAAAAACTGCAAGAACTGCAAGAGTTTGTCGCCCGCTTCTCCGCCAACAAATCCAAAGCCCGCCAGGCCACCAGCCGCTTGAAACAGGCGGACAAAATCAAAGCCGAAATGGTGGAAGTCAAACCCTCCACCCGCCAAAACCCCTACATCCGCTTTGAAGCCGACGAAAAAGCCAAGCTGCACCGCCAAGCGGTTGAAGTGGAAAACCTTGCCAAATCGTTTGACAAAAAATTGTTTGAAAAACTGGGCTTTATTTTGGAAGCCGGCCAGCGTCTCGCCATCATCGGCCCCAACGGCGCGGGCAAATCCACCCTGCTCAAACTGTTGGCAGGCGCATACAACGCCGAATATGCCGAAGGTCTGTCGCCCGATGCAGGCAGCATCAAATGGGCGGAAAAAGCCAGCGTCGGCTACTACCCGCAAGACCACGAAGCCGACTTTGACTGCGACATGGATTTGAGCGAATGGATGCGCCAATGGGGACAGGAAGGCGACGACGAACAAGTCATCCGCGGCACGCTCGGACGTTTGCTGTTCGGCAGCAACGACGTGGTCAAACAAGTGAAAGTATTATCCGGCGGCGAAAAAGGCCGCATGCTCTACGGCAAACTGCTGCTGTTGAAACCCAACGTCTTGGTGATGGACGAACCCACCAACCACATGGACATGGAAAGCATCGAATCGCTCAACATGGCGCTGGAAAAATACAACGGCACACTGATTTTCGTCTCCCACGACCGCCAGTTCGTCTCCTCGCTCGCCACCCAAATCATCGAATTGGACGGCAACGGCGGGTATGAGCATTATCTGGGGGATTATGAGAGCTATTTGGAGAAGAAAGGGGTTTGATTGGTAAAGAGGCAGCCTGAAAACGGAGTTTTGATGTTTTCAGGCTGCCTTTTTCAGACGGCAGTAGGTCGGGCATTCATACCCGACATTTTCAAATTTACCGATGCTTGTTCACCAAACACAGCCCGCATAATGTAGGGTGTGCGGCTTGCCGCGTACGCGGTTGAAGCAGCCTGAAAATACGTAAAACAGTTTCAGCTTCGCAACCCCGCTCCGCAGTCCACCTTTTCAGACGGCATCAGTAGGTCGGGCATTCATGCCCGACGTTTTGAAATTCAAAGCCAAGCTACTCCAACTGAAAGCCGCGAGCGCATTTTTCAGACGGCCTTTTTGCTTTGGATTTGCCAAACCCATCAAAAAACCGCGTGCGCCGCAACGAATCCTGTGTTCCCGCCAATCCGAAACCGCGTGCGTGGCTGTGCCGCACATCCTACTTCGACAGCAGAGGCCGTCTGAAAATCGTGTTTGGAGATTTTCAGACGGCCTCTTTGTTCAATTTGCCTTCACTTTATTATTCCGCCGCAAACGCGTTGATTAACGGCTCTATCTGCTGCGACTGCTGCGGGGTCAGCCGTATTTGCACCAGGGCAATGCCGCTCTCATGCTGCGCGTCGGGTGTCAGCCACAGGGTCAGCAAATCGTTGGCCGTATCCAAAAATGCGGCATCGAGGCCGTTGGGAAGATGCAGGATGCGGCAGCCGTCGTCCAAGGCGATTTTCAGTTTTCCCGGGGCGCGTTCGGCAAAGCAGCAGTTTTGCACCAACGGCAGCGCATCTTCGCTCAGCAGCAGTCCCGGCGGGTGGCGGCTGGTTTGTACCGCAGCGCAGGAAAATTCAAAAAATTTCACTGTTTCAACTCTTTATTGTTCCAAGTCGGCAGGTCGGGCATTGATGCCCGACGTTTTGAAATTTAAAGGCCGTCTGAAAACGCAGCTTCGGCGCAGCCAAAACGCCCGAACGCGATTTTCAGACGGCCTCTGTGCTTTGTTTCACGCCCTTTGGTCGAAGCCCCATTTGGGGCGGCACAGCAGCAGGTGCCACAGCACCAGTGCCCAATAGACATAGGCCTTGTCGGCGTATTTGCGCCGTTTTTTCACGGGCAGCAGTGCCATCAGGCTTTGCGCGAGGGCGTTTGCCAGCGTGCGCAGCAGGGTGCCGGCGAACAGGAGGGCGACGGCGGCCGCGCCGTAGTGTTTGGCGAAGTATTTGTAGCGCGAGTCTTGGAACTGCACCCGCGCCGCCACCGGCCGTTTGTTCGCGCTCTCGCCCTGCAAGTGCAGCAGGTGCGCCTGCGGCTGGTAGGCGATGCGCCCGCCCGCTTGGATGATGCGGCGGCAGAAATCGGTTTCCTCGAAGAAGAAGAAAAAGCGTTCGTCGAAAAATCTGCCGTCCGTGCCCAAGCCCAGATGGCGCAGTTTGTCCAAATCCAGTGCCATGCAGGGGCCGACGATGCTGTTGACGAGGCAGGGCGCGTCTTTTTGGTAGTTCAGCAGCCGCCGCGCGATGCTGCGGTTGGTGAGTTCGGTGAGCAGGGTCGGTTCGGGCACGACGGCGGCCTGCAAGCTGCCGTCTTCGCGGCGCAGCTCGGGGCAGGCAAGCGCGGCGTCGAGCTGCCGCAGCGCGTCGGTGAGCAGGGTGGCCACGTCGTTTTGGAACTCGATGTCGGTGTTGAGCACCAGCGCGCAGCGTGTCCGCACGCGTGCGAGTCCGGCGTTGGCGGCGGCGGCAAAGCCGGAGTTATAACCGATTTCGACCAGCTCGGCCTCGGGCAGGCAGGCGCGGATTTGCGCGCAGGAGTCGTCGGCGGAGCCGTTGTCGGCAACGATGACGCGGTAGGACATGCGCAGCCGCTCGAACGTGGCCGCCGCGCGCAGCAGCAGGTCGGCCGAATTCCAGTTAATAAACACCAGCGAGATTTCTTGCGTTGTTTGTGTCATTCGTTAAATCTTTCATGAAAACAAATACTAAGATGCCGCCCCGCCTTTGCGGGGATGACGTTTCTGAAAATGTGGCTGCGGCGCAGCTGAAACCGGAAAACGGCTTTTCAGACGGCCTGTTATTTCCTACCCCTGAATCCACGTGCGTGGCTGCGGCGCACGCCCTGTTGCAGATTGTGTAGGGCGGGTCTTGACCCGCCATTTTATACACGGCGGGATGTTGGGGATTTAAAGGGAAGTCTGTAAACGGTCGAGATCCTGCAAAACGGTGTTATACGTCAAGCTGAAAGCGCGTGCGTGGCTGCGCCGCACGCCCTGCCTTGGCGGCAGGGATTCATGCGTCTTCCACGTGTACGCGTTTGCCGATGTATTTGATTTTGTAAAACTCTTCCGGCAGATGCGGCGCGTCGTCTATGCTCATGGCAAACGACCACAGGTAACTGACCACGGCATAGATGTGCCCGGGGTCGCGGCGGCCGGCGAGGGTGAGCCAGGCGAAGGTGAAGCCGAACAGGGCGCACAGGGCAAGGCCGATGAGCAGGTAGCCGGCGGCTTCGCGGTTGGAAATGCGGATGCGCAGGCGGCTGATCAGGCCGTAGTGGCGGTTCAGATGGCGGCGGCGGGCGCGTTCGATTTGGCCGACGTCGTGTTCCAGGCGGTTGCTGAGGCGGAAATAGAGGCGGTCGTTGGTGGCGGCAAAGCGCGGCACCAGCAGGGCGAAAACGGCCATGACGGCCAGCGCGGCGACACCCGGCCACGGCTCGATAATCAGCAGCATCAGCACCGCACCCGCCATCGACACGGCCGCCGTAATCAGCGTGGGCAGGTGGTTTTCAAAAAAATCGACCAGCTCGCGCGAGAGGGCGACGCGGGCGGACACGGCGGAAGTTTCCTCGCCCTCCGCACGCTGGCTGACGATAACGGGCACGACCATTTCGGCGTAGATGCGGGTGAAGGTGCGGGTGTCGGCTGCCCGCCGCGCCGCGCCCACCAGCCAGATAACCAGCACGACGAAGGCGTAAAGCAGGGCTTGCGGCAGGTTGCCCGCGAGCACGCCGTTGATGGCGAAGCCGCCGAACACGGGATAAACCAGCAGCAGCAGGTTTTCGGCGGCCACCAGCGCGAAGGTGCCCAGCAGGCGGCGTTTGTTGTTGCGGGCGATGGTTTTCAGATTGCGAAGCGCGGACATGTTTTCTTTCTGTAAGCGGACGGGGTTCGTCCGCGCGGAAGCGATGTTTTCAGACGGCCTCTGCCTATCGGCGGGCGGTATCGGCTTTTTTGGGTGTTTGAGGCCGTCTGAAAAACGTATTCCGCGTTTTTCAGACGGCCTTTTTGCTTTGGCAGAGCGTCAGATTTCCGCCCAGCGGCTGCTGTATGCCGAGCAGGCGGTGCGTCAGGCTGCGCATTATGCGGCGGTAGTCGGCAAACGGGAAATCGGGGAGCACAACTGCCGGTTGCCCGTATGCTTGGCAGAGGGCGATGTAGCGGTGGTTTTGCGGGTTTTTGCGGTGTTCGGATTTGAACAGCAGCAGGCGGTCGCCGTCGAAGGCGGACGAGCCGCAGAGCAGGATGTTGTGTCGGGTGAAAACGTATGCTTCGGCTTGGGCGGGGCGGATGTCGCGCGGCGGCGTGGCGCGGGGGTCGGCGTGCAGCGCATCCAGGTTTGCCAGTGCTTCTTGCAGGGCGGCGGCGGTCAGGCCCAGGGTTTCCCAGCCTTCGCCCGGCACGGTATCGCCGACGCGCAAAGACAGGCGGACGAAATTGTGCCCGCCCCTGCCTTCGATGTTGCATGAAAAACCGATGTCCATTGTGTGTCCCCGTCGGCGTGTGTTCAAAAGGCCGTCTGAAAGCGCGGTTTCGGCAAAAACCGCTTTTTCAGACGGCCTTTTTCAGACGGCCTTATCCCAATTTGGCTTTGAGCAATTCCTGCACCTGCTGCGGATTGGCCTTACCACGGCTGGCTTTCATCACTTGGCCGACCAGCGCGTTAAACGCTTTTTCCTTGCCGGATTTGTATTCTTCCACCGATTTGGCGTTGGCGGCCAACACTTCGTCGACGATTTTTTCAATCGCGCCGCTGTCGGTCATTTGTTGCAGGCCGTGTTTTTCGATGATTTGTTCGATTGACGATTCGGGTTCCGCCCACATCGCTTCAAAGGCTTTTTTCGCCAGCTTGCTGCTGAGTGTGCCGTCGGCGATTTTGCCCACCAGCGCGGCGAGGCTCTCGGCGGTGATGGGGCTACCTGAAAGTTCCAAACCTTCTTTGTTTAGCGTTGCCGCTAACTCGCCGTTCATCCAGTTGGCCACCAGTTTGCCCTGACTGCTGGCTTTGGCGGCGGTTTCAAAATAAGCGGCCTGAACGCGGCTGGCGGTGAGCAGGCGGGCATCGTAGTCGGACACGCCGTAGTCGGCCACAAAACGCGCGGCCATTTCGTGCGGCAGCTCGGGCATTTCGTCGCGGGCTTTTTGCAACTGGTCGTCTGAAATAAACACGGGCAGCAGGTCGGGGTCGGGGAAATAGCGGTAGTCGTGCGCGTCTTCTTTCAGGCGCATCACGCGGGTTTCGCCTTTGTCGGGGTCGAACAGCATGGTGGCCTGCTGCACTTTGCCGCCATCTTCGATGATTTCGATCTGGCTTTCCACCTCATAATTAATCGCCTGCTCCAAGAAGCGGAAGGAATTGAGGTTTTTAATCTCGCGGCGCGTGCCGAATTCGGCCTGACCTTTGGGGCGTACGGAAACGTTTGCATCGATACGGAACGAACCTTCGGCCATATTGCCGTCGCAAATATCCAGCCATGTTACCAGGCTGTGCAGGGCTTTGGCGTAGGCCACCGCTTCGGCGGCGGAGCGCATCTCGGGCTCGGACACCACTTCCAACAGCGGCGTGCCCGCGCGGTTCAAATCGATACCCGTTGCGCCGTTCAAACCCTCGTGCACCGATTTGCCCGCGTCTTCTTCCATATGGGCGCGGGTTACATTGATGGTTTTCACTTCGTTGCCGACCACGATTTCTAGCCTGCCGTGTTCCACAATCGGCAAATCCAACTGGCTGATTTGGTAGCCTTTGGGCAGGTCGGGATAGAAATAGTTTTTACGGTCGAACACGTTTTTCTGATTGATTTTCGCGCCCAAAGCCAAACCCAGCTTGATGGCTTTGTCCACCACCGCGCGGTTCATCACGGGCAAAACGCCCGGCAGCGCACATTCCACCACGCTGGCGTGCGCGTTCGGTGCTGCGCCGAAGGCGGTTGATGCGCCGCTGAAAATTTTCGATTGGGTGTTGAGTTGGACGTGGATTTCCAAGCCGATTACGGTTTCCCAGGTCATAGATGGTCTTTCTGAATGGAGTATTGCGGACAAATTGGCAGGCCGTCTGAAAAACAGGGCAGGCGGCAAAGCGGCGTATTTTAACCGTTTTTCACTTTTTCAGACGGCCTTTCGCACCATCAGGCCGTCTGAAAAGCTAGGGCGTGTTGACATTCAACTTTTGAAGCGGATTTTGCGGCAGAAAACGGCAGATGCAAGGCGAAAATGCGAGCCTATGCCGCCCATAGGCGAGTGTTTGCAACGCGGCAGATGCCGTTTTATGATGGAAAAGCCGCCAAAATATTGATTGTCAACACGCCCTACCGCTTCTTCTGAAAGCCCGGAAGCTGCCAGTGCAGATGGTAGGCCGCCAGCCGCAGCAGGCAGCCGCCGGCAAACAGCAGGTTGAGGGTGTAGGCGTTGTTCCAGCCGATTTTGTCGAACAGGTAAAGCAGCGCGGCGATGGCGATGGCCACTGTGCCGTACAGGTCGGTTTTCAAAATCATCGGCATCCGGTTCACCAGAATGTCGCGCGCCATGCCGCCGCCCACGGCGGTTACGAAAGCCAGCACCACCACGCCGAACAGGTTGAGCCGCATCGCCAGCCCGACTTGCGCGCCGGTGATGCTGAACGCCGCCAGCCCCACCGCGTCGGCGGTAATGAAGGCGGCGGTGAGCGCGGCCTTGCGGCGGCGTTCCAGATGCAAAAGCCAGGACACGGCCAGCGTGGCGAACACCACCACCAGCGCATCGGTGTGCTGGAAAACCTGCGGAATGCGGCTGACCAGCGCGTCGCGCATCATACCGCCGCCCACGGCGGTGAGCAGCGCGGCGATGGCCACGCCCATCATGTCCAGCCGTTTTTCATAACCGACAAGGTAGCCGGAAAAGGCGAAAGCGGCGGTACCGATGATGTTGATAAGGTCGGTGGGGGTCATGGCGGCGTGTTTTTTGCGTCGGTAAAAAGCGGCGGATTATATCCAAATGTTGTCCGCCCGTATTGCAGCAAATAACAAAACATAACAAAACAGGCCGCGCATCTGCTAACATCCGCGCCCTCCCCGCAACCGCCACCGTTCTCCCCTGTTTTTTATGGACAAACCCGCCCGCTCCCTCATCCCCCTGCGCCTGGCCGCCGTTACCCTGCTGCCGGCCGCCTCCGCGCTGTGGTTTCACCTGCGCCCCGCCGCCAACCGCACCGGCTTTCTCATCGACGGCATCATCATGGCCTGCCTGTGCACCTTCCTGTTCAAATACATCCTGTTCGCCTGCATCAGCCACCGCCTGCGCGGCGAAAAACGCCTGCAAAAACAAACCGCCCTGCTCTTTCTGCCGCTCGCGCTGTTCGCCCTCTATATCTGCCGCTATTTCGGTGTGTTCTAAACCGCTTGACAAAACGTAAAGGCGGGTTTAAAGTCCGCCTCGTCCTTTTACCTCCGTTTACGGAAAACACCATGCAGATTCACGCCGCCGCTTATTTTTATTGGTATCGCACCACCGTGCGGTATCTTTTTGCGTCTGCGTAATCCCGACACAACAGCAAAAAAGCCGCCTAACAGCCAACAGGCGGCTTTCTTATTTTCCATCCGTACAGGCCGTCTGAAAACCGAAAAAAACATTCAGGAGCCTGAAACATGCAAACAGCCGCACAAACCCGCCCCGCCGCCGCACGCGAAACCCTGCGCCGCCTGTGCCTGCTTGCCGACGGCAACGGCTGCCGCCCCGCCGCACTGCCCGAGAGCCTGCCGCCCGACTGCGGCACGCTTGCCGCCGAAGCCATGCTGCCGCAAATCCGCACCGCCGCCATGATGATCGCCGCCGCCCGCCACGACTTCTCGTGCGCCAGCCCCGCCGCCTTCGCCGAAGAGGCCGACTGGCTCGCCGCCCGCATCCTGCTGCTGCGCGTGCGCACCGTCCGCGCCGGCATCGGCCTGCGGGCCGTGCTGGAAACCGCCAACCGCCGCGCCGCCGCCTTCGCCGCCGAACACCGCCTGCCATTCACCCCCGCCGCCCTCGCCCCCGAAGCCCGCCCCCGCCGCGACGGCCTGCTGGTGCTCGACTGCGCCCTGCCCTGCGACGGCACCGACTGCGGCCTGATCGAAAACGGCCGCCGCCTCGCCGCCCTGCTGCCCCGTTTTTAAACCGCACAGGCCGTCTGAAAACACACAAAACACACACAGGAATCCGCCATGCCGCCACTGCTCGAAAGCAAAATCCGCAACGCCGACTATGTGCGCATGATTGCCGCACACAGCCGGTCGTTCAGCCCCGCCGAAACCGCCCTGCTCGAAGAAATCCTCGCCCGCTTCGATTTCGACGTGGTGCAGGAGCAGGCACTGGCGCAGGCCGTGATGCAGCAGGCGCGCTTCGACCCCAACGCCCTGCACATCGAAGAATACGACGACGAAGACGTAACCGGCATCTGCCCGCACTGCCTCAACCCGCCCGTGCCGCCGCTGCGCGACTATCTGATGTGGCGCGAAAAATAGGCCACCGGATAGATATAGAGGCCGTCTGAAAAGCTGTAAAACAGTTTTTCAGACGGCCTCTTGCCGTTGCATAGGGTGTGTGGCGCAAGCCACGCACGCGGCTTTCATTTTGCCGCAGCCAAGGTAGCTTGGGTCGAGACCCAACATCTGCGCAACCGGCCAATGTTGGGTTTGCAACCCGACCTACCCGCTTTGCAAAACCCCGAATACCCATAAACGGCGTCATTCCCACGCAGGCGGAAATCTTGTCGGAATTCAAACAAACGTTTGATTTATCAATAATTGTCGGATACTAACCAAGATTCCCGCCTGCGTGGGAATGACGGCATTTTGGGTTTTCAGACGGCCTTGCTGCTTTCAGACGGCCTCCGATGCGCGCGCCGTGCGGGATGCCGCTGTGGGCGGCGTTTGATTTTTTTGTCTTTAAACCATGTTTTCGCGCCGTAGCCGCTGTCGCGCAGACACTCGCGGAAGGTATAGCGGCAGGTTGCGCCGTTTGCGCCGCGCCAGCTTGCGATGATTTTGTCGTCGTCGTAGCGGAAGCCGTTTTTTGCGGCGACGGATTGGGAAACCGCGTAAAGGATTCTGCCCGCAAGCCAGACGGCGGCGGCATACCATGCGGAGACGCCGACGGCGAAGGCGGCAATCAGCAGGGCGATGGCGGCGAGTGTGCAGCAGTCGGAGGCGGCACGCAGCAGGGCGGCGGTGCGGGAGCAGCGGGCAAAGCCGAGGCACTCGACTTCGTGCAGCCACATCGGGGCAAACAGAATCACGGTTTTTCTTTCGTCAACACGCCCTAGTATGCGTCAGGCCGTCGTCTGAAAAGGCGTTTATTTGAAGAAGTCGCCGATGCCTGCGGGCAGGCCCTGGGTGAATTTGCCCATGGTGGCGGAGGTGAGCTGCTCGGCGGCTTCGTGGGCGGCGTTGACGGCGGCAAGCACGAGGTCTTCAAGCATTTCTTTGTCTTCGGCGGCTTCGGCGATGAGCTCGGGGCTGATATCGATGCTGCGGATTTGGTGGCCGCAGGTCATCACGACTTTGACCAGGCCGTTGCCCGCTTCGCCGCTCACTTCGGTAACGGCCAGCTCGGCCTGTGCTTTTTTCATATTTTCCTGCATTTTTTGGGCCTGCTGCATCAAGCCGCCCAGTCCTGCTTTTCCAAACATTTCGGATACTCCTGTATGGGGTTGTGGGTTGGTTTAGGGTTGGTTTGTGGGTCGGAAACTTTTCAGACGGCCTTTCTCTGTCTTGCCGGCCGAACAGGCGTTGTCGGCGGGAACGCGTGCGTCGCCGGGCGACACACCCTGCGTAAGGGCGCAAATCTGTTGGTTTTGCCGTTCGCTTAATGTGTTTTCAGACGGCCTCTGGTTTTCTTATCGGACGGACAACCGTTGTTAGCGGAAACCGCGTGCGTCGCCTTGGGGCAACACACCCTGTACAGGGGCGTGAATCTGTTGTTTTACCGATAATTTTAGGGTTCGCCGCTGTATTCGGCGAAGTCTTCGGCGCGTTTGAGGCTGTCTTCGATCCAGCTTTGCGCCTGTACGGCGGCCATGAGTTCTCGGCAGGCGGGGTCGGCTTCGAGGCGGCGGCGGGCTTCCTGCCGTCCTTCGTGCTGGATGCGGCGGCGGCGCATGGCGAGGGTTTCCCAGCCTTGGCCTTCCTGCCACGGTTCGGTTTGCACGGTGAGGGCGTCCAAGCGGTAGGCTTCGGCGAGGGCGCGGCGGATTTTGTCGAAATATTCTTTGGTGGTGGTGGTGCGGCTGTTGCCGTTGAGGGCGAAGCGCAGGCTTTGGGCGGCGGGGTCGTAGCCCGTCCAGGCCATGTTGTCGGCCAGCATCTGCGCCGCGCCGAAGCGTTTGCCGAGGCGTTTGGCGATGGCGTGCCAGTTGTCGGCGGACAGTTCGGGCATGGGGGCAAAATCGGCTTCTTCGGCGTTTTCTTCTTCGTTGTCAAAGATTTCTTCCTGCGCGGCGGCTTGGTCGAACGGGAAAGCGGCGGGCGGTAAGGGATCGAGGCCGTCGGGGACGGGGGCGGCGGGCGGCGGCGGTACGGAAGCCGGGTTTTCAGACGGCCTTTCCGGTCGCGCGGTTTGCATTTGGTTGAGGCCGTCTGAATGCGGGGCTGTTGTCCGGTTTGCGGCAGGTTCGGGGACGGGTTCTGTCCACGGCGGGGTGTCGGTGTTTTGTTCCGCGTGTGTGTCGGCCGGAACTTCTGTTTTTTCAGACGGCCTCTCGGCTGGCGCGGCGTTGCGGCCGTCTGAAAAGCCGTTTGCATCCTGCGGCGGCGCGGAAACGGTGTTTTCAGACGGCCTTTCGCTTTGTGTTTCGCTTAGGCCGTCTGAATGCCGGGCTGAAGCCCGGCCTACGGTGGATGCGGCGGCGGGTTCTGCCCACGGCGGGGTGTCGGTGTCGTGTGCCACGTGTGTGTCGGCGGTGATTACTGCTTTTTCAGACGGCCTTTCCGGTTGCGCGGCATTGAGGCCGTCTGAAAAGCCGTCTGCATTCTGCGGCGGCGCGGCAGGTGCGGCAGCGGGTTTTGCGTTTTCAGACGGCCTTTCGGCTTGCGCGGTTGGCGTTTGGCTGTGGCCGTCTGAAACGGTGTCCGCGTTTTGCGCGGGGGTTTGGGGCAGGCGGGCGGGTGGAGGGGCGGGGTCGTGCAGGGTGCTGCCTTCGATGCGCGCGTCGGTTTGGGCGGGGGCGGCGAGGGGGGCGAAGGCGAGCATGCGCAGGAGGGTCATGACGAAGCCGGCGTATTCGTCGGGGGCGAGGCTCAAATCCTGTTTGCCGTGCAGGGCGCATTGGTAGTAGAGCTGGATTTGTTCCGCGCCGAGGACGGCGGCGAGGGTGTGCAGGGTGTCGCGTTCGGGGTCGTCGGCACTGATGGCGGCGGGCACGGTTTGGGCGAGGGCGAGGCGTTGCAGCAGCAGGGCGAGTTCGCCGAGGGCGTTGTCGAAGCCGACGGCGCGTTCGGCCATTTCCTGCGCTTTTTGCAGCAGTTTCTCGCCGTTTTGTGCGGAAAGGGCGGTGATGAGTTCGTATAAATAGCGTTTGTCCACCGCGCCGATCATGTGGCGCACGTCTGCTTCGGCCACGCTGCCGCCACCCATGGCGATGGCCTGGTCGAGCAGGCTGAGGGCGTCGCGCATGGAGCCGTTGGCGGCGCGGGCGAGCAGTTGCAGGGCGGTTTTCTCGAAGGGGATGCCCTCGGCGGTGAGGACGTGTTCGAGGTGTGCGGCGGCCTGCTGCGCGGTCATGTTGCGCAGGACGAATTGCAGGCAGCGGGAGAGGACGGTAATGGGGACTTTGTGCGGGTCGGTGGTGGCGAGGATGAATTTGACGTGTTCGGGCGGCTCTTCGAGGGTTTTGAGCATGGCGTTGAACGCGCTTTTGGAGAGCATGTGCACCTCGTCGATGATGTACACCTTGTATTTGCCGGCGGTGGGGGCGTATTGGGCGTTTTCGAGCACTTCGCGGATGTTGTCGATGCCGGTGTTGGAGGCGGCGTCGATTTCCAAGAGGTCGACATAGCGGCCAGCGTCGATTTGGGTGCAGGCGGGGCAGCGGCCGCAGGGTTCGCCGTGGGCGGGGTTTTCGCAGTTGAGGCTTTTGGCGAGGATGCGGGCGATGGTGGTTTTGCCCACGCCGCGTGTGCCGGTGAGGAGGTAGGCGTGGTGCAGGCGGCCTTTGTCGAGGGCGTTTTGCAGGGCTTTGACAACGTGTTCCTGGCCGACTAAATCGGCAAAGGTTTTCGGCCGCCATTTGCGGGCAAGGACTTGGTATGCCATGGGAAGTGCTCGTGAGGCCGTCTGAAAACAGGCGGCGGGTGGGATGGAAACGGCGCATTATAAACGAAACGGCAGGGGCTGTTTGAAAGGCAAGAGGCCGTCTGAAAACTGCGTTTTCAGACGGCCTCTTGCTTTATGCTGCGATTTCGGGCTTATGCCTGCGGTGTGCCGCGCTGCAAAAACCATTCGCCGAACGGCCAATCCACGCTGTCGAGCAGGTTTTTGGTGATGAGGCCGAGTTCGGTGTCGCCTTCGATTTGCAGTTTGCGGTTGAAAAACAGGGTGTCGGGGTCTTCTTCGCGCAGCATCATGCGCATGAAGTCGATGCCGTTGGCGGCGAGGCGCAGGTCGGGTGTGCCGTCGAAACCGTCGGCGGTGAATTTTTCGCCGTTTGCGCCGAAGCGTACTTTGATGCCCGCGTCGAGTACGTCGATTTCAAATTTGCGTCCGGCAAACAGGGTCATGTCGGCGGGCAGCAGTCCTTTTTTCAGCATGATGTTGAGCGTGGCGACAAGGGCGGCCTGCGGCGGTTTGGCGGGCAGGATGCGGCCGATTTTTCCTGCCCAGGCGGGCAGAACGATTTCAGGCAGCGGCATGGTTTTCCTCCTTAACGGTTTGTACGGGGGCGATGCCGGCCTGGCCGCGCCAGTAGCCGTCCACCAGCGTGCCGGTGGCGAGGCGGTTCAGTTCGGCGGTGGCATCGTTTATATCGGTTTGGCCGTCGAGCACTTGGCGGTGCAGGCGGATGATGTCGGACATGCCGTGCATCTGCGGCGAGAGGCGCAGCATGCTGATGCCGATTTCGCGTAAGTCGCGGTGGTGCGGCAGCAGGTATTGGCAGCCGTAAGACATGGTTTGGATGCCGTTGATGGTGAGGAAGGGTTTGCCTTCGCGGGTGTTCATGTCCATGCCCTGTTCGTAATCGAGGCAGCGGAATTCGCAGCTGTCTTTGTTGAGGTTGTAATGCCGCGCGGTGAAGCAGCGCGAGGAGTAGGCCAGCGGCATTTTGCCCCAGGCGAAGAGTTCGGTTTCGAGGCCGTCTGAAACGGCGGCTGCGGCGATGGCGGCCGTTTTGCCGCGTTCGAGTTCGCTCTGGGGCAGCCAGCGGAACGCGCCGAGGCTTTTGAACAGGGCGAGCGTGGTTTCGTTGTAGATGTTGAGGCTGGCTCCGGCCACAAAGGGGATGCCGTTTTCGCGCGCGAGCCGCACCGCGCCCATGTCGTTGGCTTCGATTTTGAATTTGTCCTGTCCGGTGATTTTGCGCAGGCGTTTCAAATCGGATTCGCTCTCGAGCAGCACCTGCGACGACAAAATGATTTCTTTGCCGCTTTCGGCAAGGTCTTGGGCCAGGCCGAACCAGTCGGCAAAACGCATTTTCTGGCGGCGCGAGCAGACGACTTCGCCGAGGTAAACGGTGTCCAGCGGCGCATCGAGCAGCGAGGCGTAAAATTCAAGCAGGGCTTCTTTCTGCCAGAAAAACAGGACGGGGCCGAGCGAGAGTTTCATTTTTTCCATGTGTTTTTCTCCTTTGTTTCACTATTTCCACGGGCGGCTGTATGCGCCCAGCGTGGTCTGGTGTCCTTCGGACACTTTGTCCAATGCCTTGCTCCACGCGGGGTTGACACGGAAATGCGACGGGTCGGCCGCCGCCGCGTCCAATGCCTGCCGCAGCGATTTGGTAACTTGCGCGGTGTACATCGGGCTGCGCTGGCGGCCTTCGATTTTCACCGCCGCCACGCCGATTTTGATGATTTCGGGCAGCATCTCCAATATGTTCAGGCTGGTGGGCTCTTCCAGCGCGTAATAGGTTTCGTCGTTCACCTCGAAACGGCCTTTGCACAAAGTGGGGTAGCCCGCAGGCTCGTTCGGTTTGTAGCGGTCGATAAGGATATGGTTCAGGCGCACGTCCATGCGGTCGGGCAGCTGCTCCCAGCGCACGGCCTTGGCGGGCGAACACACGCCCTGCATGTTCGGCGACTCGCCCGTGGCGTAGCTGGACAAAATGCAGCGGCCTTCCACCATCACGCACAAACTGCCGAAGCCGAATACTTCGATTTCCACATCGGTGTGGTCGATCACATGTTTCACCTGGTCGATGGTCAGAACGCGCGGCAGCACGGCGCGGCGCACGTTAAACAAATCCTTCATCAGATTGACCGCCTCATAATTGGTGGCCGACCCCTGCACCGACATATGCAGCCGCAAATCGGGATACCGCTTGGCCGCGTAAGCCATCACCGCCGGATCGGCCACAATCACCGCGTCCGCGCCGAGCTGCGCCGCCGTGTCCACCGCCGCATACCAGCGTTCCACCTGCCCCGCCTGGGCAAAGGTGTTAATCGCCATCAGCACGCTGCGCCCGCGCGCATGGGCGTATTCCACCCCCGCGCGCGCCGAGTTCATATCAAAATTGAGGCCGGGGAAATTGCGCGCGTTGGTCGCGTCTTTCAGCCCCATGTAAACTGTGTCCGCGCCGTTGTCCACCGCCGTTTTCAAAGCCGGAAGATTGCCTGAGGGGCAAACCAGTTCGGGAATTCTGTTTGTCATTTGTGTTCCTTGCACATGCTGTATCGTCGTAAAAAACGCGCGTCCGCCGCCGGCCGCAGAAGCGGTTTTCTTGTTAAAATCGCTTAACAAAGCAGTCATGCAAACGGCTTTTAACGCCAAATGCACAAATCCCACATCCGTGCCGACAAATTTTTTTATCGCGCTTATTTATTTTTGCAATATTTTTACCGCTTGGCAAGCAAAAGGCCGTCTGAAAAGTTTTCAGACGGCCTCCGATACGGAAAATACCAATATAATATAAGGAACAACATGCCCGCAACAGACACCCGCACCCCCGTAGAAGTCGTCGCCGGAATCCTCACCAACACACGCGGCGAATACCTCCTATCCTCCCGCCCCGAAGGCAAACCCTACGCCGGCTACTGGGAATTTGCCGGCGGCAAAACCGAAGCCGGCGAAACTCCCTTTGCCGCCCTGCAACGCGAATTCGCCGAAGAGCTCGGCATCACCATCACCCGCGCCCTGCCCTGGCTGGTGAAAACCCACTCCTACGAGCACGCCCGCGTGCGCCTGCGCTTCTTCCGCATCCCCGCCGACGGCTGGACGGGCAGCATACAGGCCAGAGAAGGCCAAAGCTGGGCATGGCAGCAACCCGGCGCGTTCACCGTCTCCCCCATGCTCCCCGCCAACGGCCCCCTGCTCAAAGCCCTGTCCGTCCCCACCGCCCTCACAGGCCGTCTGAAAAACGGATTCCACGGCGCAAACGGCGCGGGCGCATACCGCGCCGTCCCCCTCTCCCGCGCCACACCCGACGACCAAAACCTGCTGCTTACCCAAGCCGAATACCGCACCCGCCGCCACAACCTGCCCCCCGCCGCCAGCCTGTGGCTGGCCGTGGAAAACGCGCACGAAGCCGAACAGGCGCAGGAAACCGCCGACGTCATCGTCTGGCGCGTTACCGACGGCCAAACCGCGCAAAACGTGTCCGCCGTATTGCAAAACGGCGTATCCGTCCCCCTCGTCGTCTCCGCCACCCCCGCCCTCGCCGCACAATACGCCGCAGCCTGGACAGAAGCCGGCGCACAGGCCGTAGCGGGAGGCGAAAGCGACACAGGCCACTGAACGCTGCCCCGCCCGAGACGCAGGGTGTGCGGCGCAGCCACGCACGCGGTTTCTGCCGCACAAAGGCCGTCTGAAAAACGCAAACCCGCTTTTCAGACGGCCTTTTGATCTTTCTATCCGCCCCCAAAAAACCGCGTGCGTGGCTGCGCCACATACCCTACCTAAAAGGCAGAGGCCGTCTGAAAAACCCCAAACGCAGTTTTCAGACGGCCTTTATTGCCTTTGTCCAAGCGACAATCCCGGGGTCTGTTGACTGTCAACAGACCCTAATTCTTCAAACTCTGCACCGGCGCGGGAATTCGCCCGCCGCGTTTGACGAACGCTTCGCACGAGCCTTCCTTCACCGGCATGATTGGCGCATAGCCCAGCAGGCCGCCGAACTCCACCGAGTCGCCCACGTCTTTGCCGGGCACGGGGATGATGCGCACGGCGGTGGTTTTGCCGTTGATCATGCCGATGGCCGCTTCGTCGGCGATGATGCCGCTGATGGCGGCGGCGGAGGTGCGGCCGGGCACGGCCACCATATCGAGGCCGACGGAGCACACGGCGGTCATCGCTTCCAGTTTGTCGAGCGTAAGCACGCCGGATTCGGCGGCGGCAATCATGCCCTCGTCTTCGGACACGGGGATAAACGCGCCGGAGAGGCCGCCTACCGCGCTGCTGGCCATCATGCCGCCTTTTTTCACCGCGTCGTTAAGGAGCGCGAGCGCGGCGGTGGTGCCGTGGGTGCCGCACACGGACAAGCCCATCGCTTCAAGGATGCGGGCGACCGAATCGCCGACGGCGGGCGTGGGCGCGAGCGACAGATCCAAAATGCCGAACGGGATGCCGAGGCGGCGGGCGGCTTCCTGGCCGATCAGTTCGCCCACGCGGGTGATTTTGAAGGCGGTTTTTTTCACCGTTTCGGCAATGGTGGTCAGATCTGCATCAGGCGGGCAGTTTTCAAGGGCAGCCTGAACCACGCCCGGGCCGGACACGCCCACGTTCAGCATCACATCGCCTTCGCCCGCGCCGTGGAATGCCCCGGCCATAAAGGGGTTGTCGTCCACCGCGTTGCAGAATACGACGATTTTGGCGCAGCCGAAGCCCTCGGGCGTAATCTCGGCGGTGCGTTTGACGGTTTCGCCCATCAGCCGCACCGCGTCCATATTGATGCCGGCGCGGGTGCTGCCGACGGCAACGGAGCTGCACACGATGTCTGTGCTGCGCATGGCTTCGGGTATCGAGCGGATCAGGGTTTCGGCAGACGGCGAAATGCCTTTCTGCACCAGCGCGGAAAAGCCGCCGATAAACGACACGCCGATGGCTTTGGCAGCCTTGTCGAGCGTCTGCGCCACGGAAACATAGTTGTCTGCGCCCGTGGCCGCCGCGATTTGGGCAATCGGCGTTACCGAAATGCGCTGGTTCACAATCGGCACACCGTATTTGGCGGACAAAAATTGGGCGGTGGCAACCAAATCTTTGCCGACGCGGGTGATTTTGTTGAAGATGTTGCGGTTGAGCGTGTCGAGGTCGGGCGAGATGCAATCGTGCAGGTCGATGCCGATGGTGAGCGTGCGCACGTCGAAATTCTGGTCGGCAACCATGCGGACGGTTTCGAGGATTTCGGCGGATTGGAGGTGGTTTGTCATGAATGTTCCATAGGGTTCGGAGTAGGCGGGAGGCCGTCTGGAAACGGGTTTTAACTTCGTTGAAACTGCGTTTTCAGACGGCAAAACCGTAAAGCGGCGGCGGGCGGCCATTGTAGCAGCACTTGCCGTACACCGGCAGATCTCCGCGCACTACGTAAATTTCCGTTCGCTTAGTGTAAAGCCTGCGTTATAATCCGCCCCGTCGGCCAAACAAACAAGAATCAGCAAGAATCCGACCTTGCGCCCGAAACCAAGGAGTAAACCCGTGCAAACAAACACCCGCCTCACTACCCTTGCCGCCTGCATCACCATGCTCGGCGCAGCCCACGCCCCCGCCGCCGACAACACGGCAAACACGGCCGCCACCCCCGCCGAATCCGCCACCCTCGATGCCGTCATCGTCAAAGGCGGCAAAAACAAAGGGGCTGTACTAGACAAGCAGTCATGTCAGACTGCAAAAATGAAGATAACCCGTTGTAAACTAAAAAAGAGTATTCAAAAGAAACTGCTCCAATTTTTTGTACTCGAAGTTACCGCCCGTTCGGCTGCCGATTTATTGGGCATCCACCCCAATTCGGCAGTGTGCCGCGTCGAAACCGTCGGGCAGCATGGCCTGCGGGTCGGGGAAGTTTTGCGGGTTCCAGAGGTAGACGGGGTTGAGGGACATGGGTTTGCCTTTCTTTCGGTGGTTTTAAAAAGGGGCGGCGGATGCCCCTGCGTCTAACTTTCTTCCTTCTGCTTGTTTTCCAGGTGATTCAATGTCCTTGTGTACCGCTCGCGGACATACTCCCGATTGACAATATAGGCATCATCAACGGCAAGCCATGATTCCATCCTTTCCCGCAAATCGGTTTTCCCCGCCAGATAGAGGATGACCAGCCGCGGCATGAAACTGTTGAATGTAAACATCCCCTTGCCCGCATCTTTCTCGGCATGGGTAACGGTATTCAATTCGTAAAAGCGGTCGATGTCGTCGTAGGTATCAATCCATGCCACTTCCCGCAGCTTCTGATCCCAATAAGCCAGCAGCGCCTCTATCTCGGTTTCGGTTTTGTATGTACCCGTCGGCCCCCCGCGATACCATGTTCGGCTCAGATAATATTCCATATCGACCACCCCCCCTAATTAATTGTTTTTTCTCGGTTTGCCCGTAAATCAGGGGAATATTGTCCAGCTCGTGCAGGTAAATCCGCTCCACGGTTTCGTCGGAAAGATACCAGCCCAAGCCCAGACTGCTGTATTCGCCGTCTTTATAAACATCGCGATAGTTGATGTATATCGTCTGCTGGCCGTTTGTCATCGGTTTGGCGTAGATGATGAGGTCCGGCTCCATTTTTTTGCGTCCGTATGCTGCCGGATTGAACAAATGCGGCGCGTATTCGAAGCCGTGGCGCGCCATCAGTTCGTCTACTTTGGGGCGGAAGTATTTGTAGAAGTCTTTGATATTCTTCGGCAGGCCTCTGTTTTCCTGCCGCCATTTTTGTTCTTCGGCTTCGCGCTGCCGCCAGTATGCCGCGATTTCGTCTTGGGTTTCTTGGTCGGGATACTCGCGGCCGTCGGGCAGCAGCAGGTAGCCGTTGGCGTCGTACAGCACGAGGCCCAGGCTTTCGCTACGGCAGGTCAGTATCGGCATCAGCTCAAGATAATGTTCGTGCAGTTCGAGTACGGCGCGGCTTTTCAGTTGTTCGGCCACTTGGGTTCCTATATCGGCGTAAGCGGCTTTGAAGTCGGCCGAGGCTTTGCCGCTGCGGGCGGCTTCGGCGATGTATTCGGCCAGTTTGTCAAACGCGCTTGTGTCCGCGCCTTGCGGCAGGGGTTGGTCAGCCCATTCGGAGACGATGCGGTGCGCCGCGTCGAAGCCGTCGGGCAGCATGGCTTGCGGGTCGGGGAAGTTTTGCGGGTTCCAAAGGTAGACGGGGTTGAGGGACATGGGTGTGCCTTTCTTTCGGTGGTTTTAAAAGTGGTGGTCGGGCGGGACGCCCGACCTGTTATTGCGGTTTTACTGTTTTTTAAAAAGCTGCCAGCTTTGGGCGAGCTGCCGTAGGGTGTATGGCGCAGCCACGCACGCGGCCTATGCCAAACAGCGCGCAGAGTGGGTCTTGACCACCGTTTTCACCCCAGCATCGTTATGGTGGGTCAAGACCCACCCTACCTTAGCGGCAGAGTCTGCGTGAAAAGGCCGTCTGAAAAGCGGGTTTTGCTTTTTCAGACGGCCTTTCCGATGCTAGCCTTCCTCCGCCGCCCTGTCCGGCAGCAGCAGGTTGAGCACGATGGCCAGCACGGCGCACAGCCCTACGCCGGCGAAGCTCACGCTGCCCACTTTGAACACCATGCCGCCCACGCCGGTGGTCAGCACGGTGCTGGCGATGACCAGGTTTTTCGGCCGCATCAAATCCACCTGCGCGTCGATCAGCGTTTTCAGGCCGAGCGAGGCAATCGTGCCGAACAGCAGAATCATCACCCCGCCCATCACCGGCAGCGGAATCGACGCGAGAAAGGCGTTGAATTTGCCGAAAAACGCCATGCAGATGGCAAACACCGCCGCCCAGGTCATGATGACCGGATTGCTGTTTTTGGTCAGCATCACCGCGCCGGTTACTTCGCCGTAGGTCGTTACCGGCGGCCCGCCGATCAGGCCGGCCACGCACACGCCCAGGCCGTCGCCCGCCAGCGTTTTGTGCAGCCCCGGGTCGGCGGCGTAGTCGCGCCCCGTTACCTTGCCGATGGCCATGATGCCGCCGATGTGCTCGATGGCGGGCGCGACGGCCACCGGCAGCATAAAGAGCGCGGCCTGCCAGTTGACTTCGGGGCGGTGGAACTCGGGCGGCGCAAACCAGGCCGCCTGCGCCAGCGCAGCCGTGTCCACCATGCCCAGCGTCCATGCCAGCAGATAGCCCGCCGCCACGCCGATCAGAATCGGGATAAGTTTCATCATTTTGCTGCCGAACACCGCCACCAGCACGGTAACGGCGAAGGTGAAGCCCGACAGCAGCAGCGATTGCGCGTAATCGTATTTCTGCACACCGCCGGCCTGCCCCATCGCCATCTGGCTGGCCACCGCCGCCACCGACAAGCCGATCACCATAATCACCGGCCCGATGACCACCGGCGGCAGCAGCCGGTTTACCGCGTCCAGCCCGCGCCACTTAATCAGCGCGGCGAACACGAAATACATGAAGCCGGCGGCAAACAGGCCGAACATCGTGCCGCCCATGCCCCATTCCTGCATCGCGTAAATAATCGGCGCGATAAAGGCGAAGGACGAGCCGAGGAAAATCGGCACCTTGCGCCGCGTGCAAAGCTGGAACAGCAGCGTGCCGATGCCCGCGCCGAGCAAGGCCATAGAAGGGTTGAGGCCGGTGAGCAGCGGCACGAGCACCATCGCGCCAAAGGCGACAAACAGAATCTGCGCCCCGGCCACCGCCTGTTTCACATGTTGCATATGACACTTTCTTTACAAAAACATGCGGATTATAGCGGTTGGCAGGGCAGGCGATAAGGGAAATGCGGCGAGAGGCCGTCTGAAAAGCTGCGGTACAGTGTTTCAGACGGCCTCTTCCCCATCCGCCTATGTCGAATCGGACGTAGGATGTGTCGCCCCGAGGCGACGCACGCGTTCCCTGCCGCATATCGAATCTTTGTCTTCCCTACAAATCCGAAACCGCGTGCGTGGCTGCGCCACACACCCTACCTAAGGGCAGAGGCCGTCTGAAAACGGCAAACACGGTTTTTCAGACGGCCTCGAATGTCAAAAACGCGCTTTGCGTTTAAACAGGTTTTACAGCAGCGGGCTGACGAGGCGGACGGTGTTTTCGGCCAGCAGCCACCATTTCGACCGCCGCTGCCATTCGTCGGCGCAGACGAAGCGGCAGTCGGCCAGGTAGCCTTGTTGCAGGTCGCGGATGCGGCCGGTGGTGGGGGCATCGTAGATGGCGAGGCTGATTTCGAGGTTGAGGAAGAAGCTGCGCATGTCCATGTTGACCGTGCCGAAGAGGGCGTAGTCTTCGTCTATGGTCATGGTTTTGGCGTGCAGCAGGCCGCCCTCGAACAGGGCGATTTTCACGCCGGCAGTCAAGAGCAGGGGGTAGTAGGCGCGGGAGGCGTAGCGCACGAGCAGGGAATCGACTTTGGCCGGGAGGATGAGGACGACTTCCACGCCGCGTTTGGCGGCGGTGGTCAGGGCGGTGAGCAGGGGTTCGTCGGGGACGAAATAGGGGGTGGTGATGGTGATGCGGCGGGTGGCGGCGTGCACCGCGCTGACGATGGTTTCGTAGATGACGCGGTCGGCCTGGTCGGGGGCGGAGGGGATGACTTGGGCGATGACGCTGCCTTGGCCGATGTTTTCGGGCAGAAGCTCGGGGATGCGGTCTTGGTGTTCGGTGAGGTAGCGTTGGATGTCGTGCAGGTTTTCGTCGGCTTCCACGGCCAGGTCGGCGAAGAAGACGGCGGACATTTCCAATACGACGGGGCCGGTGCAGCGCATCATGACGTCCACCCATTCGCCGACGCCGGAGTCTTGTTTGAAGTAGCGCGGGTCGACGAGGTTGTAGCTGCCGGTGTAGCCGGTTTTGCCGTCGATGACGAGGATTTTGCGGTGGTTGCGCAAGTCGCTGCGGGTGAACAGGGTGCGCAGGATGCCGACGGGCAGGGAGGCGTGCACTTCCACGCCGGCGGCGCGCAGGGTTTGCGCCCAGCGGCCGGAGAAGAAGCTGCGGCTGCCCACGGCGTCGGCCAGCACGGCGCAGTCCACGCCGCGTTCGGCGGCGCGCACCACCGCGCTCATGAGTTCTTCGATGCGCCCCTGCGGTTCGATGATATAAAACGCCAAGAGGCAGGAGTGTTGCGCGGATTCGATGTCGGCGAGCATGGCTTCAATGATGGAATGGGTGTCGGAGAGCAGGGTCATGGCGTTGCCCTGCGTCGCGCCCAGCCCCATGCTGCGTTCGGCGATGCGGCTGATGCCGTGGTAATGGGGCGGGACTTTGCCGACTGCGGCGCGGTAGTGTTCGGCAAGGTATTTTTCGGCGAAGCCCTGGTAAAACAGGTTCATTTCTTCGCTGCGTTTGGCGCGGGCGGTGCCCAGGCGGGGTTCGCCGACCAAAAGGTAGGCGGCCACGCCGAACAGAGGGAAGAGGAAGAGGAGGATGAGCCAGGCGAAGGCCGCGCCGACGTTGCGCTGTTTGTAGAGCACGCGCACCATGCAGGCCAGCGCGGCGACGGTGTGGGCGGCGAGGACGATTTCGCCGAAGGTAACGGGTGGGGAAACGGCCATGTGTCGGGTGTGTTTTGCGGGAAAGCGGCGGATTATAGGCGGCGGCGGCGCGCCGGCAAAGCGCGGGGGACGGAAGGCGGTTTGCGGCGGACGGCCGTCTGAAAGCGCAGCCGGCCGGTCGGGCATTTATGCCCGACCGGCAACCACCGGCAACAAAAAATGTCGGGCATGAATGCCCGACCTACGGAGCGGAAAAACAAAATCCGCTTTTCAGACGGCCTCTGCCGTTAAGGTAGGGCGCGCGCGGTTTCGGATTTGCGGGGAAGACAAAGATTTGTTGGGAAGCAGGGAACGCGTGCGTCGCCGGGGCGGCACACCCTGCGTCGGGTTCGATATGGGCTGGCAGGCCGTCTGAAAATCCGTTTCAAGGTTTTCAGACGGCCTGTTCTCCCGCCCTGTTAAAAAAGATTAAATCCGTTTAAGATAGCATCCGTCCGCAAAAGCAAAACGGTTTGCCAACCGCCCGTTAAGGAGAACATATGACCTGGCGCAAACAGCATTTCCTTACCCTCACCGACCGCAGCCGCGAAGAAATCCACGCCCTGCTCGATTTGGCCGCCGAGCTCAAAGCGGCGAAAAAAGCCGGCCGCGAAGTGCCGCGCCTTGCCGGCCGAAACATCGCGCTGGTGTTCGAGAAAACCTCCACCCGCACCCGCTGCGCCTTTGAAGTGGCCGCGCGCGACCAGGGCGCGGGGGTAACCTATCTGGAACCGGGCAACAGCCAGATCGGCCACAAGGAAAGCATCCGCGACACCGCCCGCGTGCTCGGGCGCATGTTCGACGGCATCGAATACCGGGGCTACGGCCAGGAAGTGGCCGAAGAGCTGGCGCGTTATGCCGGCGTGCCGGTGTTCAACGGCCTCACCGACGAGTCCCACCCCACCCAGATGCTGGCCGACCTGCTCACCATGCGCGAACACGGCGCGCAGCCGCTCTCCGACACCGCCTACGCCTACCTCGGCGACGCGCGCTACAACATGGGCAACTCGCTGCTGCTCACCGGCGCGCTGATGGGGATGGACGTGCGCATCGGCGCGCCCAAAGCCCTGTGGCCGTCTGAAAACGTGATTGCCCAGGCGCATGCGTTGGCGGAAAAAAGCGGCGCGCGCGTGCTCATCACCGATAAGCCGCTTGACGCCGTGCGCGGCGCGGACTTCGTCCACACCGACGTGTGGGTGAGCATGGGCGAGCCCAAGGAGGTGTGGCAGGAGCGCATCGACCTGCTGCGCGACTACCGTGTAACCGCCGAAATGATGGCCGCCACCGGCAAGCCGCAGGCCAAATTCATGCACTGCCTGCCCGCCTTCCACAACCGCGAAACCAAAGTCGGCGAATGGATTTGGCAAACCTTCGGCCTCGACGGCGTGGAGGTAACGGAAGACGTGTTCGAGAGTCCGGCCAGTATCGTGTTCGACCAGGCGGAAAACCGGATGCACACCATCAAGGCCGTGCTGGTTTCCCTGCTGGCACAATCCGCGCCCTGAACGTACCAGGGTCTGTTGACAATCAGCCTTGTGGCGGTGTTTTTGGCAAAAAACACCCGCCTGCGGCGTCAAAAATGCGCGCAAGGTGTCCAACCTTGCCGCGCTTTTTTCCTTGCATTCGGGCATTTTTTACTCAAAAAACCGCTCGCAAGCCGAATGCCGACAGCCCCCGGGCCGTCTGAAAAATGCTTTTCGGCTGCGCCGAAGCCGCGTTTTCAGACGGCCTCAACATGATGAAAAGACCAAGATGACCCCGCACGCACAAAAAAACGGCCGCCGCATGGCCTTTCTCCTGGCATCGATGACCGCCATCATGCCCTTCTCCGTCGATGCCTACCTGCCCGCCGTCTTGTCGCTGGCCGCCGATTTGCGCGTCGATGTCCACCTGATCGAAAAAAGCATGAGCAGCTTCATGTTCGGCGTCGCCCTCGGCCAGCTCCTCGGCGGCTCGGTGTCCGACGTGAAAGGCCGCAAAACCGTCGCCCTCTCCGGCCTCGCCCTGTATGCCGCCGCCTCCGTCGCCCTCACCCTTTTGCACACCATCGACCAGCTCATCGCCCTGCGGCTGGTGCAGGCGTTCGGCGGCGGCATGGCGGCGGTGATGGCCGGCGCGGTGGTGCGCGACCACTACGAAGGCCGCGAAGCCGCGCAGATGTTCGCCTTCATCGGCATCGTCATGATGGGCGCGCCGCTGCTCGCCCCCATGCTCGGCTCGGCCTTGCAGAGCATCGGCGGCTGGCGGCTGATTTTCGCCTTCCTCACCGCCTACGCCGCCGCCGTTTTCCTGCTCGTCGCCTGTTTCCTGCCCAAATCAAACGTGCAAAAAGGCCGCATCGGCCGCGCCTTTTTCGGCGGCATGCTGCGCCGCTACATCCAAGTGCTGCGCAGCAAAGCCGCGCTGGGCTTTCTCTTTTTCCAGGCGTTCAGCTTCGGCTCGATGTTTGTCTTCCTCACCGAGTCGCCCTTCGTCTATATGAAACTCTACGGCCTCTCGCCGCACGCCTACGCCTGGATTTTCGGCTGCAACATCATCACCATGGGCACATTTAACCGCATCACCGCCTGGCGGCTGAAAAACGGCAGCAACGCCGAAGACATCCTGCTGTGGGGCATCGCCATCCAGCTTGCCGCCAACGCCGCCATGCTGCTGGCCGTGTTCCTGGGCGGCGGCAGTCCGCCCTTCGTCCTGCTGGCCGCCTGCGCCATGTTTTCCGTCGGCACGCAGGGCTTGGTTACCGCCAACACCCAAGCCTGCTTTATGGCGCACTTCCGCGAAATCGGCGGCAGCGCGAACGCCCTGCTGATGGCCGCCACCTCCCTCATCGGCGCGGGCATGGGCTGGCTGGCCACCCTGCTGCACAACGGCACGCCCTACGTCATGGCCGCCCTGATGCTGTGCGCCACCACCGCCGGCACCCTGCTGCTTCTCGCCTGCTCCCGCAGCGCGTGGGCGGGCATGGGATAAGCACCGGATAGGGCAGAGGCCGTCTGAAAGCGCAGTTTTCAGACGGCCTGTTTATAACCACCGCGTCTTTCTATACAAGCAAGCATTCTTTCTGTTTTTCAGACGGCCTGTTTAAAGTGTCGGCTTCCAAAGCACAAACCAAACAGGAACACTGATGACCGACACCGCCACCGCCGACCCCCGCGCCAAACTGCCGAACGCGCCCCATGCCGACAACGAACGCCTCAAAGGCCAGAGCCGCCATCTGCGCGGCAGCATCGCCGAAGACCTGGGCGACGGTCTCACCGGCGGCTTTAACGGCGACAACTTCCAGCTTATCCGCTTTCACGGCATGTACGAGCAGGACAACCGCGACATCCGCAGCGAACGCCACGACCAGAAACTCGACAACCTCAAAAACGTCATGCTGCGCTGCCGCCTGCCCGGCGGCGTGATCACCCCCGCGCAGTGGCTGGGCATAGACGAATTTGCCGGCAGCCGCACGCTTTACGGCTCGATCCGCCTCACCAACCGCCAAACCTTCCAATACCACGGCGTATTAAAGCCCGACATCAAAGCCATGCACCAATGGCTGCACAAACTCGGCCTCGATTCCATCGCCACCGCAGGCGACGTGAACCGCAATGTTTTGTGCACCAGCAACCCCGTCGAAAGCCGCCTGCACCGCGAGGCTTGGGAATGGGCGAAAAAAATCAGCGAACACCTGTTGCCCAAAACCCGCGCCTACGCCGAAATCTGGCTGGACGGCGAAAAAGTCGAGTCCACCGAAACCTACGCCCCCGCCGCACTGCCCGAAAGCGTGAAAAGCGGCGATGCCACCGAACCCGTATTGGGCGCAAACTACCTGCCGCGCAAATTCAAAACCACCGTCGTTATCCCGCCGCACAACGATGTCGATCTGCACGCCAACGATTTGAATTTCGTCGCCATCGAAGAAAACGGCCGCCTTGCCGGATTTAACGTCCTCGTCGGCGGCGGCCTCTCGATGGAGCACGGCAACCGCAAAACCTATCCCAACACCGCCCGCGAGTTTGGTTTTATCGGGCTCGATAAAGTATTGGACTGCGCCGCCGCCGTGGTTTCCGTGCAGCGCGACTGGGGCAACCGCAGCGACCGCAAAAACGCCAAAACCCGCTACACCATCGAGCGCGTCGGCGAAAAAGTGTTCATCGAAGAAGTCGAGCGGCGCATGGGCGCGGCCTTCCAACCCGTCCGCCCCTATCGGTTCACCACGCGGGGCGACCGCATCGGCTGGGTGGAGGGCGAAGACAAAAAATGGCATCTCACCCTGTTTATCGAAAACGGCCGCATCACCGACCGCCCCGGCAAACCGCTCAAAACCGGTATGCGCGAAATTGCCAAAATCCACAAAGGCGACTTCCGCCTCACCGCCAACCAAAACCTCATCGTCGCCAACGTCTCCGCACGCGACAAGGCCAAAATCGAGCGCATCGCCCGCGAACACGGCCTGATTGACGACGGCATCACGCCCCAGCGCGAAAACAGCATGGCCTGCGTTTCCCTGCCCACCTGCCCGCTGGCGATGGCCGAAGCCGAACGCTTTTTGCCCGCATTCATCGACCGCGTGGACGAAATCATGGCCGCCAACGGCATGGCGGGCGAACACATCGTCTTGCGCGTCAACGGCTGCCCCAACGGCTGCGGCCGCACCATGCTCGCCGAAATCGGGCTGGTCGGCAAAGCCCTCGGCCGCTACAACCTCTACACCGGCGGCAACCGCGAAGGCACGCGCATCCCGCGCCTCTATAAAGAAAACATCACCGAGCCGGAAATTCTCGACATCATCAGCGCATGGGTCGCCGATTGGGCGCAAAACCGCAACGCAGGCGAAGGCTTCGGCGACTTCGCCGTGCGCACCGGCATCACCGCCCCCGTACTCGACGCACCGCGCGACTTCTGGGCGGCGGCCTGAACCCCCGCGCGGATACGGCAAGAGGCCGTCTGAAAAAGAAACCGCGTTTTCAGACGGCCTCTTGCCCCTCAACCAACCGCGTGCGTGGCTGCGCCACACCCTACGTTGGATTCCATATCGCGCACCAACAGGCCGTCTGAAAAAACGGAATACCGGTTTCAGACGGCCTCTTGCCGTTCAGATAGGGTGTGTGGTGCAAGCCACGCACGCGGTTTTTGGAACCGGATGGGTGTTTGCTTGTAAAAAAGAGAAAGGTCGTCTGAAAGCACAACTTCGGTGCAGCCAAAACGTGTTTTGCGCTTTTTTCAGACGGCCTCTCGCCGTTCAAGTAGGGCGCGATAACGCTTTCCGTAGGTCGGGCATTCATGCCCGACATTTTTTGTTGCCGGTGTTCGTCGGGCATAAATGCCCGACCTACTCCACTGCGCGTCGGGTGTCGGCACAGCCACGCACGCGGTTTTTGAACCGGCGGATATTCCGGCATTCGCAACAGCTCCCACCCGGCGCAAAAAACCGTTTCCACCGCCAATCAGACAGGTTATCATTGCGCCCCTTTCCGTTTCCGACACATAAAAAGGCCGTCTGAAAATCTTTCAGACGGCCTCTCCCGCACCATGCACACACTCCTCCTCGCCCAAACCGCGCAAAAATGGCAGACCGAACTCGCCGCCTCCCCCATGTGGCTGGTGCAGACCCTCACCGGCATCCTCGTCTGCGCCGCCCTCGCCGTCCTCCTGCTCGGCCGCACCCGCTTCGGCCGCGAATTCCGGCAGGTGCTGCAACCCTGCCTGAGCAAAAGCGGCGCGGCCAAAGCGGCGGCGGTCGTCGTCCTGATGGTCGTCCTCCTGCTCACCGAAGTGCGGCTCTACGTGCTCAACACCTTCCTGTACAGCAGCGCGTACAGTGCCATGCAGGACAGGCTCGCCGCCGTCTTCTGGACGGCCGTCTTCACCAACGCCGCCGTCATGCTCATCCGCTCCGTCAACCTCATCGCCAACGACTTCCTCGACCAGGCACTCGCCATCAAATGGGCCGAACAGCTCAACCGCGTCCTCACCCGCCGCTGGCTCGCCGGCAAAACCTACTACCGCCTGCAAATGCGCCGCGACGCCCCCGACAACATCGACCAGCGCATCCAAATGGACGCCCAGGAATTCATCACCTCCACCATCACCTTCCTGCGCGGCATGCTCAACTCCGTCATCTCCACCATCGAATTCACCGTCGTCCTCTGGGGGCTGGCCGGCATCCTGCCCGTATTCGGCATCGAAATCCCCCACGGCATCGTCTTCCTCGTCTACCTCGCCATCCTCGCCGCCACCGCCCTCGCCATGTGGATAGGCCGCCCCCTCATCCGCTCCAACTACGAAAACGAACACCTCAACGGCGACTACCGCTACTCCCTCGTGCGCATCCGCGACCACTCCGAAAGCATCGCCTTCTACCACGGCGAATGGCAGGAAGAGCAGCAGCTCGCCGACCGCTTCCGCGCCATCATCGCCAACCGCTGGCGCATCGCCCGCCAAAGCGTCACCCTCAGCGGCTTCAACGACATATTCAGCCAAATCATGCAGCTGCTCCCCCTCATGCTCCAAGCCCCCCGCCTCTTTACCGGCCTCATCAAAATCGGCGACGTGCAGCAAACCGTCCAATCCTTCGCCCGCCTGCAAAAAGCCATGTCCTTCTTCCGCAACTTCTACAAAGACTTCACCGTCTACCGCGCCCGCCTCGAACGCCTCTCCGGCTTCATCGACAGCATGAACCAAACCGGCTCTGTGCAAAGCCCGCAGGAAAACGAAATTTCAGACGGCCTCATCCTCGACCGCGTCAACCTCCTGCACCCCAACGGCGACACCCTGCTCGCCAACGTCAGCTTCACCGCAAAAGCCGGCGACGCCCTCCTCATCCGAGGCCCCAGCGGCTGCGGCAAAACCTCCCTCCTGCGCACCCTCGCCGGCCTCTGGCCCTTCGGCAGCAGCGGCAGCATCGCCCGCCCCCCGCAGCACCAAATCATGTTCGTCCCCCAAAAAGCCTACATGCCCCAAGGCACCCTGCGCCAATCCGTCTGCTACCCCGCCCCCCCCGCCAGCCCCGAAACCGTCGCTGCCGCCCTCGCCGCCTGCCGCCTCGAACACCTCGCCCCCCTGCTCGACACCGCCGACGACTGGCAGCAGCGGCTCTCCCCGGGCGAACTCCAACGCATCGCCTTCGCCCGCATCCTCATCACCCGCCCCGCCGCCGTCCTCCTCGACGAAGCCACCTCCGCCCTCGACGAACCCACCGAAGCGATGCTCTACCGCCGCATCCGCCAAGACCTGCCCCGCAGCATCATCGTCAGCATCGGCCACCGCAACACCCTCGCCGCCTTCCACAACCTCGCCCTCTGGGTCGGCCACGGCGACACCCCCGCCGCCGCACCCGCCCCCAAGGCCGTCTGAAAGCGCGGCTTCTTTTTCAGACGGTCTGTTTGTTATACGGTCTCTGCCAACCATTTAAAAAAAGGAAAAACATGAAACCCGCCCTCCTCATCCTCACCGCCGCCCTCATCCCCGCCGCCGCCCAAGCCGCCGACCCCTTTGAAACCGAACGCCTGCAACGCTCCTGCACCCTGCAACGCGAATCCCTCCTGCGCGAACGCAACGGCACCCCCGCCTGCGACCAACTCAAAGCCCTGCACAAAAAAAGCAAAACCCCCGCCGAGGGGCCGTCTGAAAAAAACAAACACAAAAAAAGCCGCAAAAAAGCAGCGCAATAAACCTTTCAGACGGCCTCCGCCAACAAAAAGGCCGTCTGAAAAAACAAAACCAGCTTTTGGCCGCGCCGAAGCTGCGCTTTCAGACGGCCTCAACCCGTTCCATACCGAACCCGCCGTAACAGAGTAGGTCGGGCATTCATGCCCGACTTTTTTTAAATTGGACGGTGTTTGTCAGTCGGGCATGAATGCCCGACCTACTCGGAAAGCGGGCTTTTCAGGCTGCATTGGAAACCGCGTGCGCAGGGAAGTTGCACACCCTACGCCATGCAACGCTTGCTTTGGGGCAAGTCGGTTAATCATCGATGCAGACGGTTTTGCCGTGGTGTGGCTGTTGCCAGTAGTCGCGCCATGTGGCGAGGTGGTCGGCGGTGTGGCGGGCGAGGGTGGGATTTTGGGCGTACAGTTGGTTGAGGTGTTGGAAGCGGATGTGGATGTGGGTTTCGGGCAGCCATGCGAGGTCGCGCATGAGGTCGTCGAGTGCGCTGGCATTGGGGCAGGGCTGGGGGAAGGCGAGGGCTTGGGCGAGGCGGCGGATAAGGGCGGCATGGCTGGCGAGGTGGCGCAGGCTGATGGTTATGGTGAGGCGGTTGGGGGCGGCGGGGGAGGATTGGGTGAAGTGGGGTATGGTTGGGATTGGAGGTTAGGTGTATGAGTGGGTTTTCAGGCTGCCTCGGATGCCGTCTGAAAAACTTAAAAGGCAGCCTGAAAAAGGGGAATTGGTTTTCAGGCTGCCTTGAACCGCGTGCGCAGCAAAGCTGCACGCCCTACGCTATGCGGGCTACGCTTGCTTGCGTTTAATGATTGCTTATCGCTTTGCTGTTTCGCGCTCAAGCAGTTTGTTGTATTGCGCATCAGACAGGCAACGGTTTTTGCTGCGCCATTTGCCGTTTGGCAGCAAGGCTTTTTCGACAATTTTCACTTTGCCTGCACCGCAGCCGTCATGGGTATCAACGCGCGAATACACGTTTTGCAGCCCTTTGGCGCTGGGGCGGTAGTGTTCGGTGTAATGAATGGCTGCGCCTGATTTGCCGTAAACAATCAGCAGCTTGCGCTTCGCATCGGTTTCAGGCAGCCCCATGTAGTTATCGGTCAAATCGGTTAAATCGGCGTTGCGAACCAATTTGCCGTCTGCTGTTTGCAGATAAATATCGTAGCTGGCTGAGCCGTATGGTCCTTGATGCCCGCGCGGCACGGCAACATCGTCTTTGCCGTCAAAATTAAAATCGTCGATGGCAATCGGATTGACCAGCGGTGCGGCACCTTGGGCTTTGGGCGCGGAAAATTCGTGGAAATCGGCGGGCAGCGTGTGCGTTTGCTTGCCGAGCGTCAGCTGCACTTCGCCTTTGCCTGCGCATTTGCCTTCGGCGCATTGGTCAACATGGATGCTGCCTGCCCAGCCTTGGGGCAGATTGGTCATCGGAAAGGTCTCGGCGTGGGCGGCGAGCGCGGTGGTTAAAAGCGCGATGGTTATGAGTTTGTTTTGCATGGAGTTTCCTTGGGGTTGTTTAAAAAGTTGGCGCAACAAAAAAACCGCTTTCAGGCAGCCTGAAACGGCAAAATACGCGGGTAATGGTATCTGTCCTGTGGCTTGCTGACAAGCAAGGGTAGGTTGGGTTGAAACCCAACATAGTTGAATAATCGGAAATGTTGGGTTTGCAACTCAAGCTACTTGCTGAAAAGGCAGCCTGAAAATGGGTTTTTACCGTTTTCAGGCTGCCTTGAACCGCGTGCGCAGCAAAGCTGCACACCCTACGGCATACAGGCTACGCTTGCTAATGCCTTTTCTCTTGCCCGCTGCGTTAAAATCGCGGTTCCGCATCATCATCGGATTTCAAAATATGCCGTTTACTCTTGCTCACCCGATTGCTATTTTGCCGTTTTCACGTTGCCGTTATTGCCATTTCCCTGCATTGGTCATCGGAAGCCTTTCTCCTGATTTCGTCTATTTTCTGCATGGACGTGCTGTATCCGGCGGACATGGTTTGGCCGATATGCTGTGGCCGAATCTGGCGTTGTGCTTTGCGGTTTATTGGCTTTATCTTGCCCTGTGGCGAGACGCTTTATCTGATTTTTTACCCAATTGCCTTAATGCCGCCCCCTATAGACCGTCTAAAAATGTAGATTTTCATAAAATCAAAGCCGCCCTCTTCATACCGAGTGCTTTATTCGGCATGGCCACCCATCTTTTCCTTGATGCGTTTACCCACCCCACCGGCTGGTTTGTGCAGCATTTCCCCGTGCTGCAACAAACCGTATTGTTTCTGCCAATCTTTAAATGGCTGCAATATGGCGGCGGTGTAATAGGCCTAACCACCTGCCTGTACTTTGTATTCCGCACCGCCCGCCGCCGGCCATACCGCTCTCGTCAAACCATTGGACAAAAATACCGTTTTTGGATTCTCTGTACCATTCTGTCACTGTTTGGCTTTTCCATCTGGCAAATCATTGCTCCCGTGCCGTTGGGTCATGCCGCCACACAAATAATCCGCCTGATTGATTGTGCAGCGATTTCATTTTCGATAGTGTGTCTGAGACATATTGCCCGAAAGGAAAATGGCTGAAAAAGCGGTTTTATGGCAATCGTTAAGTGTGTTGTTTTTATATCTATTCAGGGGCTTAGGAAGCAAAATCACCAAAAACAGTGATAAGCTTCTGAAATGAAATTAAAAAACAAGTATCAAAAGTTCAGCAAAATTTCTGAACCACAATTTCGTCAAATTCTACGGCTATTTGCCTTGGATTTGACTGCTTCTGATACTGCCAGATTAACTGGCATCAGCGGGTAGGTCGGGCATTGATGCCCAACTTTTTTAAATTGGTCGGCGTTTGTCAGTCGGGCATAAATGCCCGACCTACTTGTTTGGTTTTCAGGCTGCCTTGGATGCCGTCTGAAAAGCCTAAATGGCAGCCTGAAAACGGAAAACCAGATTTTCAGGCTGCCTTTGGGCTTAACTGCTTCATCACCGCCCTTACCATCCGCACGCGCTCGGCAACGCTTTCCATCATGGCGGTTACCCGCAATCTATCCGCCCCCGCCATGCGGTAGTTTTTGTTGGACTGCATCAGCAAAATAATATCGGCAGGCTCTACGCTGGTGTGTTTGCCGAAGGTGAGCGTAAGCGCGTCGCTTGATGCGTCGATGGTGGTGATGCCGAGGCTTTTCGCCATTAACCGCAGGCGGTGGCTTTCCAGCAGGGTGGTTACGGGCTGCTCGGGCAGTCCGAATCTGTCCACCAATTCTTCGTGGATGCTGTTGATTTGCCCTTCGCTCTCGCAGGTGGCGAGGCGTTTGTAGAGCACCAAGCGTTCGTGAATATCGGGACAGTAGCTTTCGGGCAGCAGGGCGGGGCTGTGCAGCTTGATTTCGGTGGTTACGCCCAATGGCGCGTCCAAATCGGGCTGGCGCCCTTTTTTCAAATCGCGCACGGCTTGTTTGAGCATTTCGGTGTAGAGCGTGAAGCCGACTTGCACCATTTCGCCCGACTGCCCTTCGCCGAGGATTTCGCCCGCGCCGCGGATTTCCAAGTCCTGCATCGCCAGCGAAAAACCTGCGCCCAGTTCGTCGGCAGCGGCGATGGCATCCAGCCGTTTTTCAGCGTCTTTGCTGATGTATTCGGGCGTGAGCAGATAGGCGTAGGCTTGGTGGTGGCTGCGCCCGACGCGCCCGCGCAGTTGGTGGAGCTGGGCGATGCCGAATTTGTCGGCGCGATTGATGATGATGGTGTTGGCGTTGGGAATGTCTATGCCCGTTTCAATGATGGTGGAACAGAGTAAGACGTTGAACCGCTGTTGCAAAAAGTCGCGCATCACTTGTTCCAGCTCGCGCTCGCGCAGTTGCCCGTGCGCCACGCCGATACGGGCTTCGGGCAGCAGGGTTTCCAGCCGCTCGCGCATATTCTCAATCGTATCCACTTCATTGTGCAGGAAAAACACTTGCCCGCCACGTTTGAGCTCGCGCAATACGGCTTCGCGCACGCTGCCTTCGCTGAACGGTTTGACAAAGGTTTTCACGGCCAGTCGGCGGCTGGGGGCGGTGGTAATCAGCGAGAAGTCGCGCAAGCCTTCTAAGGCCATGCTTAATGTGCGCGGAATCGGCGTGGCGGTGAGGGTGAGGATGTCCACGTTGGCGCGCAGTTTTTTCAGCTGCTCTTTTTGGCGCACGCCGAAGCGGTGTTCTTCGTCGATGATGACCAAGCCTAAGTTTTTAAACGAAATGTCGTCTTGCACCAGCTTGTGCGTGCCGATGACAATATCCACCGTGCCGTCTGCCATACCGGTGAGCGTGGCGCGGGTTTCTTTGCTGCTGTTGAAGCGCGAAAGCTGGGCGACTTTGACGGGAAAATCGGCGAAACGGTCGGCAAAATTCTGCGCGTGCTGCTCCACCAAAAGCGTGGTCGGCGCGAGCACGGCGACTTGTTTGCCGCCCATCACGGCAACGAAGGCGGCACGCAGCGCGACTTCGGTTTTGCCGAAGCCCACGTCGCCGCACACCAGCCTGTCCATCGGGCGCGCTTGGGTTAAGTCTTTGATGACGGCGGCGATGGCGGCGGCCTGGTCTTCGGTTTCTTCGTAGCCGAAGCCGTCGGCAAAGGCGCGGTAGTCGTCTTCGTCAAACTGGAATTTGTGGCCTTCCTGCGCGGCACGGCGGGCGTAGAGATTGAGCAATTCGGCGGCGGTATCGCGCGCTTTTTCGGCGGCCTTGCGCTTGGCTTTGTTCCATGCTGCGCTGCCGAGTTTGTGCAACTGCACGTTTTCATGCGCCGCGCCCGAGTAGCGGCTGATTAAATGCAGTTGCGAAACAGGCACATAAAGCTGCGCTTCGCCTGCGTATTCGAGCAGCATCATTTCTTGCGCTTCGCCGCCCAAATCCATAGACACCAAGCCCATATAGCGCCCGATGCCGTGTTCTTCGTGGACAACGGGGTCGCCGATGCTGATTTCGGCAAGGTCGCGCAGCAAACCATCGGATACGGCGGCGTGCTTTTTGCGGCGGGTGCTGCTGCGGCTTTTGGCGACGTATTGGTAGAGGTCGGATTCGGTGATAAGGGCGATTTTCAGGCTGCCTGAAAGGTCGTCTGAAACGCCCATAGATCGGATACCCGTATCCGACAAAACGTCCGACGCTGCGGGAGTGTCGGATTCAAGAATCCGACCTACGCTGTTTTCAGGCTGCCTGTCGGCGCGGGCAATGAAGGTAAGCTCGTCTGCCAACTGTTCGTTTTCATAGTGCACCAAGCCTGCTTCGTCAAACTTGACCATAATGCCGTTTGCCAGACCTGCCAGGCTTTCATCGCCGTATTCGTTCAGGTCAAACAGGGCGACAATGCGCCCATGCCATGCCTGTTCTACGCGAACGTAATCGCCGATGTGCATAGGCGTGCCGTCGGTGTAGCGCGGGCGGGCTTGGGCTTTCAGGCTGCCTTCGATGCCGTCTGAAACGTCCGTAGGTCGGATACTTGTATCCGACAAAACGTCTGCCGCTGCGGAAGTGTCGGATTCAAGAATCCGACCTACGCCGTTTTCAGGCTGCCCCAACTTAAACCCATACGCCAGCGGCGTTACCGTGATGCACAGCTTCTCGCAGCTCTCCAAAAACGCCTGCCAGCCGTCCACGCTTTTCGGTTTCAAACCGTGTTGCGCGAAAAAGCCCAGCATCGTTTCGCGCCGCCCCGCGCTTTCGGCGGTAAGCAGAATCCGCCCGTCAAAGGCCGTCTGAAAATCCTGCAAGGCCTGCAAAGGCTGCTCGGCTTGGCGGTTCACCGCCACATTTGGCAACGCAAACGCCGCGCCGCCCAGCTCGGGCAAAATCTGCGGATAGCCTTTCAGGCAGCCTGAAAACTGATCCGCCGCCAGATACAGATGTTGCGGCGGCAGCGGCGGATAAGTCGCATCGCCCTGCGCCATTTGGAAACGCGATTTCACTTCCGCCTCAAACCGTCGCGCCTCGGTGTGCACATCGCCCACGCACACCGCCAGCGCGTCCGCGCCCAGATAGTCAAACAGCGTCGCGCAGCCGTCTTCAAAAAACAGCGGCAGATAATATTCCACCCCCGCGCCAAACTGCCCGCCGCTCACCGCCTTATACACCGCCGCATCGTTCGGATTGCCGTTTACCTCCTCGCGGAAACGGCTGCGGAAAATCTTTTGCGCCGCGTCGTCGGTGGGGAACTCGTGCGCCGGCAGCAGGCGGATTTCCGACACAGGCGCGATGGTGCGCTGGCTGTCGGGGTCAAACGTTTTGATACTGTCAATCTCATCGTCAAACAAATCAATGCGATATGGCGTGTCGCTGCCCGTGGGGAACAAATCCACGATGCCGCCGCGCACGGCAAATTCGCCGCCCGCCACCACGTTGGATACCGCGCTGTAACCCGCTTCCACCAGATTCTGCCGCAGCGCCGCAATATCCAGCCGCTGCCCCGTTTTCAGCCAAAACGTGCGCCCCAAGAGAAACGGCGCGGGCGCAAGACGCTGCATCGCCGTGGACACCGGCACAAACAGCGCGTGAGCCAGCCCGTTTTTGAGCTGCCACAACACCGACAGCCGCTCCGACACCAAATCCTGATGCGGCGAAAAACGCTCATACGGCAGCGTTTCCCAGTCGGGCAGAAACAGCGCGTTGTCCTCTGGGCGGAAAAACTGCCACGCCGTTTGCAGCCGCAACGCGGTTTCCGCGTCGGGCGTAAGAATCAGCTTGGGCGGCTTGGCGGGCAGGTTTTGCGTTAAAAAATAGGGCAGGCTGCCGGCGGTGAGATTGAGCCAGCGCACGCGCGGGGCGGATTTTGTGGGGAGGGGGAGGGTCATGGTGGTTTTGGGTTTTTAGGTTATCGGGTGGGGTAAAGTTTCGCAGGTCGGGCATTGATGCCCGAGCTACGCGCTGAATCATTAAAACGTCCAATTTTTCATTATTTCTTGCACCTGCTTGGCGTGGGTGCGGTTTTGTTCGGCAATACACGCATTTTTACGCATGGTTCTTGCCGTTCCGATTGCGCCGCCGCCCAATGAAGCCGCCCAATCGCAATAACGGTTTCTGTATGCGGCAAAAGACTGTTCCGCCGCCGCATATTTTTGCAGGGCGGCATCTTTGTATCTTTGCTCTTCGTCCCATTGCTTTATTTTCGCGATGGTTTGCGCTTGGGCGTTTTGCCAAACCGTTTCGCTGCGGTCGGCGTTTTGCTTAATGCAGGCTTGCACATCAACCTGCGCGAAATGCCGGTCGCTGCACGCATCGCGGATAGTGTGTTCAAGCGGCATGGCATCGGCAAACGCGTTCGCAGACGCGAATAAAAAGAGTAAAACTGTTCCCGTTTTGCTGGTTGGATTGGACATGATGTGTTTTCTTTTTAATGGTTGTATCGCTCGAATAGGCATATCCGACAAAATATTTCAGGCTGCCTTTGGCACTACTGCGGATTATGCCATTCCATCAGCCGCTGAAACGCGGCGCGGTTGGCGGTGCAAAACGGCGCGGCTTTGGCGGCGATTTCGGCATCGGACGGCTCGGGTTCGCGCTCGGCCAAATCCATCAGCGGCGACAAGTTTGGTATGGAGGCAATCGCTTTTTCGGGATTCAGACCGCCGTGCTGCTTGCAATCCTCTATCAGGTATCCCTGCCGCTGAAAGGCGTTGTTCAGCCATTTGTCGCTGCCGGCCAGCTTCATCACGTCGCTTTGCGGGCAGAAGCCCAGGTAGGTGCGGAACAGCACGTCCATGCGCAAAATTTCGTTGCGGCAGTTTTGCGCGGTGATGATGCGGACGTTTTCCGGCAATTTTAGCGCGTCCGCAGCGGGCGGCTGCGCGGCGGCATGGGTGGTAAGCAGGGCGAGTAAGAAAGCGGTGAGGATTTTCATGATGCGTACCTTTGCAACGGCGGGAAGACAAGCGGCTGAGGCCGTCTGAAAAGGTTTTCAGACGGCCTGTATGATGCGCGGCGGATTGTAACCGAGGCCGTCTGAAAAAAGTAGGACGGCTTGGGCTGCGCATAAAAACAGTTTTTTATGACGCCCGTCAAATATTTTCCTGCAAACGACTGTTTTTTTCAGACGGCCTCTGCCAAGCTATGTTAGGATAATTATTATTATTTTGAGCAGAACGGCGGCAGAGGCCGTCTGAAAGATTGAAAAACGGTGCCGGCGGCAACATATGGGCGGCTTTGAATCCGCACAAACAAGGCCGAAAACATGGCAACACAGCACCGGCAGTCCGCCGATGAAAGCGCAATAAAACTGCGCCCGCCGCGCAAATACGGCGTTTTCCTGCTCAACGACGACTACACCACCATGGATTTCGTGGCGCAGGTATTGACCGAAGTGTTTTTCCTGTCCGAAGACCGCGCCTTCGCCGTGATGCTCCTGGTACACCACGAAGGCAAAGGGCTTTGCGGCACATTCACCCGCGACGTGGCGCAAACCAAGCAGGCGCAGGTGCACCGGCGCGCCGCCGATGCCGGTTTCCCGCTCAAATGCACAATAGAGGAGGTTTCATGATTTCGGATGCTTTGGAACAGATTTTGCAAGACCTTTACGCCGATGCGCGCGCGCGCAGCTACGAGATGATTACGCTCGAGCAGCTCCTGCTCGCGCTTATGGAGCATTCGGCCGAAGTGCAGCAGACGCTCGAAGCCCTGCACGTGGATTTGGACATCCTGTCCGGCCAGCTTGCCGCCAGCATACGCGACAATACCCCCACCCTGCCCAAAAGCCTGCTCGACAAAACCGACACCCAGCCCACCCTCGGCTTCCAGCGCGTCATGCAGCGCGCCATCATCCACGCCCAATCCGTTGAAAAACGGCAGGTGCGCCCGCTGGATGTGCTCGTGGCCATGATGAACGAAAAAGACTGCCCCGCCGTCTATTTCCTGCAACTGCAATCCGTCGGCCGCACCGAACTGCTGCGCCACCTCGCCCACGGCGGCGCGGAAGAAAACGGCAGGCCGTCTGAAAACGAAGACGACGAAGCCGCCCCCGCAGCCGCCGGCGGCGACGCACTGGCCAAATACACCGTCAACCTCAACGCCGAAGCGCAGGCCGGCCGCATCGACCCCCTCATCGGCCGCAAAGCCGAAATGGAACGGCTCGTGCAGGTACTGTGCCGCCGCCGCAAAAACAACCCCCTGCTGGTGGGCGAAGCCGGCGTCGGCAAAACCGCCCTGGCCGAAGGACTGGCCTGGCAGATCGTGCGCGGCCTTGTCCCCGAAGCACTCGCCGGCGGCACCGTCTACATGCTCGACATGGGCGCGCTTTTGGCCGGCACCAAATACCGGGGCGACTTTGAAGCCCGCATCAAAAACGTCGTCAAAGCCCTCGACGAAACCGAAGGCGCCATCCTCTTCATCGACGAAATCCACACCGTCATCGGCGCGGGCAGCACCTCCGGCGGCACCATGGACGCCTCCAACCTGCTCAAACCCGCCCTCGCCAAAGGCCGCCTGCGCTGCATCGGCGCCACCACCTACGACGAATACCGCACCATATTCAGCAAAGACCACGCCCTCAGCCGCCGCTTCCAGAAAATCGACGTCGCCGAACCCGGCACAGCCGAAACCGCCGACATCCTGCGCGGCCTCAAACCCATGTTCGAGCAATTCCACGACGTGCGCTACACCAACGGCGCAATCGAAGCCGCCGCCGAACTCTCCGCCCGCTACATCACCGACCGCTTCCTGCCCGACAAAGCCATCGACGTCATGGACGAAGCCGGCGCGGCACAAAAAATCCTGCCCAAATCCAAACAGAAAAAAGTCATCGGCAAAGCCCAAATCGAAGCTGTCGTCGCCAAAATCGCCCGCATCCCCGAAAAAACCGTCTCCAACGACGACCGCCAAACCCTCAAAAACCTCGCCCGCAACCTCAAAAACATGGTGTTCGGCCAAGACACAGCCATCGACGCCCTAGCCGCCGCCGTCAAAATGTCCCGCTCTGGCCTCGGCCAGCCCGACAAACCCATAGGCAGCTTCCTCTTCTCCGGCCCCACCGGCGTCGGCAAAACCGAAGTCGCCCGCCAGCTCGCCTACGCCCTAGGCGTCCCCCTGCAACGCTTCGACATGTCCGAATACATGGAACGCCACGCCGTCTCCCGCCTCATCGGCGCGCCCCCCGGCTACGTCGGCTTCGAGCAGGGCGGCCTGCTCACCGAAGCTGTTGCCAAACAGCCCCACAGCGTCATCCTCCTCGACGAAATCGAAAAAGCCCACCCCGACATCTTCAACGTCCTACTGCAAGTCATGGACGCCGGCCGCCTCACCGACAACAACGGCAAAAGCGCGGACTTCCGCAACACCGTCATCATCATGACCACCAACGCCGGTGCCGAAAGCCTCAGCCGCCCCACACTCGGCTTCACCACCAAACGCGAGCGCGGCGACGAAATGCAGGCCGTCAACAAAACCTTCACCCCCGAATTCCGCAACCGCCTCGACGCCGTCATCCCCTTCGCCCCCCTCGGCGCCGCCGTCATCGCCCGCATTGTCGACAAATTCCTGCTGCAACTCGAACAACAGCTCCTGGCCAAAAAAGTCGAAGCCGAATTCACCCCCGAACTGCGCGCCTACCTCGCCGAACAAGGCTTCGACCCGCAAATGGGCGCGCGCCCCATGCACCGCCTCATCCAAAACAAACTGCGCCGCGCCCTCGCCGAAGAACTCCTCTTCGGCCGCCTCGCCGACGGCGGCTTCGTACGCATCGGCTGGAACACAGAAAAAGAAGAAGCCCTGCTCGAATTTGAAAAAAACACCAGCACCGCCGCCGTGTAAAGCAACACAGGCCGTCTGAAAACGCAGTTTCCGTTTTTCAGACGGCCTCTTGCCGCACAGGCAGGATATGTGGCGCAGCCACACACTCGGTTTGCCCCGCCTCAATGAAAGGCCGTCTGAAAGCACAGCCAAAATCCCCAAACACGATTTTCAGACGGCCTCCCGCTCCATCCCGCCCCATCCGCCGCTTGCTATAATCCGCCTCCTCCCTGCCAACCCATCCCGCACCATGTCCGACGAATTTGCCAACGCCGCCGCCGATGCCGCGCTCGAACTCTTCCGCCGCCTCCATCCCCAAGCCGCCGAAACCTGCGCCCCCTTCCTGCCGCGCCTGTTTGCCGCCCTCGCCGACGGCCACAGCTTCATCTGGCTCGCCCGCGACGAAGCCGCCGCCCTCTCCGCTGCCGCCCCGCTGGCCGACGGCAGCGGCAACGCGCCGCTGACGGTTTCCGGACGGCGGCTGTTTCTCGGCAGAATGTGGCAGCTTGAAAGCGACTTGGCGCACGAAATCCGCCGCCTTGCCGCCAGCCCCGCCGCCCCCGCCAACCCCGCCGCAGCGGCGCGCAACCTGCAAAACTGGTTTGCCGAACCCGGCAGCGCAGGCCAGCAGGCCGCCGCCGCGCTCGCCCTGCTGCAAAACTTCATCCTGATTTGCGGCGGCCCGGGCACCGGCAAAACCACCACCGTCGCCAAACTCCTCGCCCTGCTGTGCGAGGGCGCAGACCCCCTGCCGCGCACCGCCCTGGCCGCCCCCACCGGCAAAGCCGCCGCCCACATGGGGCGCGCCCTGCACGCCGCCTTGCAGCGTTTCCCCTTGGCAGACGGCCTCAAAGCCCATCTGTCCCAACTCGAAGGCCAAACCGTCCACCGCCTGCTCAAACTGCGTCCGCCGCAGATGCGCCCGCAGTTTGACGCGCAAAACCCCCTGCCGCTCGACATCCTCGTCATCGACGAAGCCTCCATGCTCGACCTCGCCCTCATGCTCGATTTGCTGCGCGCCGTGCCCGACGGCTGCCGCGTCATCCTGCTGGGCGACGAAAACCAGCTCCCCTCCGTCGGCGCGGGCGCGGTGCTCGCCGCCCTCGCCCAACCCGCCGTGCTTTCCCCCGAGCTTACAGGCCGTCTGAAAACCCTGCTGCCCGACGCGGAACAACGTTTTCAGACGGCCGCAAACGCCCCGCCGCTCTCGGCCAACACCGCCCGCCTCACCGTCAGCCACCGCTTCGGCGAACACAGCGGCCTCGGCTGCCTCGCCCGCGCCGTATGTACCGGCGACGCCGAAACCGCCCTCGCCCAGTTCGCCCGCTTCCCCGCCGAACTCGCCTTTCTGCCCGACAACATCCCGCAGCTGGCCGAACGCTTCTGCCGCACCCAAGCCGCCCTCTGGCAGGCCGCCGACGCGGGCGACGCCCCCGCCGCCTTCGCCGCGCAAAGCCGCCTCGCCGTCCTCGCCGCCCGCCGCGAAGAGGCCGACCGCTTCAACCAAGCCTGCCGCCGCCTGCTCGCGCAGCAGGGGCGCGTGCGCGAAGACGCCCCCTGGTTTGCCGGACAAAGCATCATGATCGAACGCAACGACCACGCCCTCGGCCTCTACAACGGCGACATCGGCATCGTCCTGCCCGACCCGCAGGGCGAAGCCGGCGCGCTGGCCGCCTGCTTCCCCGCCGCCGCCGGCTACCGCACCGTCCCCCTCAGCCGCCTGCCCGCCCACCTTACCGCCTTCGCCATCACCGTCCACAAAAGCCAGGGCTCGGAATACGCCGAAGTCTGGCTGCTGCCCGGCGAAGAACACGCGCCAACCGGCAACGGAAACGGCGGCGCAACCGGTGCGACGGACAAGGGCGCACAGGAACCCGACGGCACACAGGAAACCGGCGGCGGCCTCAACCGCGCCCTGCTGTACACCGCCATCACCCGCGCCCGCGAACGCTTCGCCTGCGCCGCCGCCCCCGAAACCCTCGCCGCCGCCTGCCGCCGCAACGAAACCCGCCGCAGCGCCCTGCGCGAACTGCTGGCGCGGCCGGAGGCCGTCTGAAAAGCAAAACCCGCTTTCGGCTGCGCCGAAGCCGCGCTTTCAGACGGCCCCAACCCGTTCCGTGCCAAACCCGCCACAGTTGCAGGTCGGATTCTTGAATCCGACGTGTCCCCGCAGAATTGTCCCACTGCACGGGATGTCGGATACAAGTATCCGATCTACGGCTTTTACGGCCTATCGGGTAGGGTGTGTGTCGTCCCAAGGCGACGCACGCGGTTTCTGTTTTACAAGCGGTTGTCCGCATCCGCCACACAAAAGGCCGTCTGAAAGCTGCGCAATGCGGTTTTCAGACGGCCTCTGCCGTATAACGAACCCGCCAGTCTCCCCCAAACCCGAAACCGCGTGCATGGCTTGCGCCACACACCCTACCCAACATCAGAGGCCGTCTGAAAAGCCAAACCCGCTTTTCAGACGGCCTCACGAAACCATACCTGTCAGAAAAACCGCTCCAAGCGTATCCCCGCTTCGTTTTTGCGCCAGCCGGCCAGCCAGCCAGCGTTGCTGTGCACGCGCGTGTGGCGGACGTGGAAAACGGGGGTGAAGCCGGCGATTTTCCAGCGCGGAATTTTCAGCGTGGCCGAGTAGCTTTGCTCGCTGTCGCTGCGGCGCACCTGTATCCACGGGTTGAAACCGCCGTAGCGGCGGTAGCGCAGCGCGGCGTGCGGGCGCAGGGAAAACGCGTCGCCGCGCCGGTATTGCGCCCCCGCTTGGAAGCCGTGCGTCAGATAGCCGGTGGCCTCGCTCTGCGTTTTGCGCTTTTGCACGTTCGCGCCGCCGTAGAGCATCCAGGCATCGGACGGGGCGTGCATCAGCGTGGCGTAGAGTGAAAACAGGCGGCCGTCGTTGCCCGCGTAGTCTTCGGCGTAGCGCATTTCGCGGTATTCGGCCTCCGCGCTCAGGGCGGTACGCTCGGAAAAATCGTGCTGCCATTCGCCGCGCAGCCCCGCGCTGCGGTAGAGCAGGCTGCTGTCCGCCCTGCCCCACTCGGCCACGGGCGCGGCCGACCAGGTGTTTTTGGCCGACGAGTAGCGGTAGCCCGCCGACACGTTCAGCGTGTCTTCGCTGCTGTCGGGGAAATGCTTGTAACGCGTGCCGTAAAGCGTGGCGCGGGCGAACAGGCCGTGATGTCCGGCCAGAGCACGGTGTTTTTCCGCCGAGGCTTCGTAGGTGAATCCTTCGGCCGCTTCGGGCGCGGCGGTGAGCGCGCAGGTGAGGCCGTAGGGGTCAAAACAGTAGGTTTCGCCGGTGGTTTCGCGCACATTGCTGTTGCGCACGCCGCCGACGGCAAGCGAGCCGTGCCACGCCCCGCGCACTTTGGCCGCGTTGAGATAGGCCGCGATGTTCTGCTGCACAGGCTCGGGCAACTCTTCCTGCTGCAACCGGGCAAACTGCGCCTGCGCCTCGCGCGTCTGTTTGTCGTCGAACAGCGTTTTCGCATAGTCCAGCCGCGCCCGTGCAAAATCCGGCTGCCGCGCCAGCAGATCGGCATATTGGCGCAACGCCCCCGCATAATCGCCGTTCAAACGCGCGATGCTCGCCTCGGTGAACGCGGCCAGATTTTCATCGTGGCCGTCCGTTGCGCGGTAGGCCGCCAGCAGCCGCGCCGCCTCCGCCCACGCCGACGATACACCCGCAAAAATCAGAGAATCGGCCAATCTCGAACAAATCACCGTCAAAGGCAGCAGGCACGGCATCCGCGACAAAGCGGGCAAAGACCGCGTGTACGACAACGATATGTCCACGGTTTACTCGGGCAAGGAGGAAGTGGAACGCTTCAAAGGCGCAGCCCCCGCCGATATTTTCAAAGGCTTGGTCGGCGTGCAGAGCGGCGATGCGCGCAACAGCGGCGCATTAGATTCCAATATACGCGGCATTCAAGGGCAAGGCCGCGTGCCTGTTACCGTGGACGGCACCGAGCAGGCGATTACCGTCTGGCGCGGCTACAACGGCGCGAACAACCGCAACTACATCGATCCCATGCTCATCGGCGGCATGACCATCGAAAAAGGCCCCGCCCTCAGCCGCGACGTGGCCAACTCGGTCGGCGGCGGCGTAGCCATTAAAACATTGGAAACCGACGATATTTTGCAGGAAGGCAAAGACTTCGGCATCGATGCCAAAGTGGAAGCCAGCACCAACGCCGTGCGTCCGCGCTGGCCGTCAATGCAGCAGGGGATTAAGGTGCAAAATGATCCAAACTCAGGTAAAGAACTGGATTTCAACTATTTTGTCGATCCTGACTTGATGCGCCATGCAAAAAAAGGCGGGCGGTATGCACTTGGCAGAGACCAAGCGGCGAGAATTGCCCTAGCCAAACGCTGGGGCGATTTTGATTTGATGGCCGCCTACGTCTGGCGGCACAAAGGCAACCACTATGCAGGCAGAAACGGCAGCAAATACTATCGGCAAGACCCCGCCTCCGCCGAAGAAGCCCATGCCTACACCCGCTACCTTGCCCATCTCTATTACCCCGGCGCGGAAGTGCCCAACACATCCAGCGACATGAAATCTCTGCTGCTCAAAGCCACATGGAAGCCCACCCCCTACCAGCGGCTGCAACTGGGCTGGCGCGACACCCGCGCCGAATACGGCGAAATCATGCCCTCCCGTTTGGGGGAAGGCAGATACAACCTGAAAAAATTTAAGGAAGAAGGCTATTTCAACAACGGCAGCCCTTACTCCCGTTTCCTGCAAAAATACGCCATCGGCACAGTCGCACAATGGCCGAGCAGCAGGGTGCACACCCAAGCCGCCAATCTCGACTACAAATGGAATCCGCCCACCCCCTATATCGACCTGCACGCCAACCTGTGGGCCACCCGCAACAACCTGCACACCCACACCAGCGGCGGCCACCCGCGCGAGCCTTTCTATTTCTACCCCTCCACACCCGAAACCAAACCTTAGGAAAACGTTTTGCGCAACACCTCCCTCACCTATTCCGACGACAAACGCTGGGGCATCACCACCAGCAACAAATTCAAACTGAACGACAAACTCGATCTCACGCTGGCCGGCAGCTACCAGCGCGAAAGCCTCACCTCCAAAGACAACTGGTGGAACGACCCCTTGGAAAAAGCCAACCCTTCCATCTTTCGCACCCAAGCACGCGACGGCTGGCACAAACAATGGGACACCTCCTTCCGCTTCGACTGGCGTCCTGCCGACTGGATCAGCATCAGCGCGGGCGCACGCAAAAACGGCTATGCCGCCTTCGACCGCAGACTGGCACGCGGGCGGGCGGCCAAAGACCGGTTTTACCGTGCCAAAGGAACAGAATACCGCTATGTCAACTGGAAAATGCCTGCTCCCGCCGATTTACAGCAGGCATACAACCGTTTCAAGACTGAAAACGAAGCCATCGATGCTGAAAAAGACACCGCCCTCGATCCGCTCTACCAATGGAAGGCCCGGGCAAAAACTGTTTGACATCAAATGCGCCGGCAAAAGCGGCAGCGACCGCAGCGACTGCGAAGACGAAAAATACTTCTGGGACGAATACACCGAGCTGGAAAACAGATTCGGCGAACGCGAAGAAAAAATCAAAGAAACCTTCGAACCGCGCGAAGAAAAAATGTACAAAACCTACTACGGCTTTATCGACAACAACCCGACATACAGCGAATGGCGGCGCAAAGGCAAATTCGGCAATGGCGGCAGCTATTTTGAAGGCGAAATACAGGGCGGCGACCCCTCGGCATATCGCGGATACAGCTACCGCTGGGATGCCCGCAAAGACGACAACAAATTCCACAAAGAAGACAGCCCGCTGGGCAACGGCATGCTGGCCGCCGAAAACGGCTACGATGTCAAAATGGGCGAACCGGGTACCCACGACGCGCCGGAAGAGTTTCCCGAAGTCAAAAAAACCGGCGGTGTCAGCGGCTGGCAGCCCGTGCTGGCCGTAACCCTGCGCCCCACCGAAAACAGCCGCGTGTATGCCCGCTACACCCGCACCACCCGTTTCCCCAGCATCTTCGAATCCACCGTCGGCTTCTCCGGTTCCACCCCCACCTTCTACACCGTAAAACCCGAGCGCGGCACCAACATCGAATTCGGCTACACCTACGACCTTGCAGGCCGTCTGAAAGCCGAACACGCCGACGTGAAACTCGCCTACTACCGCAACACCATGATGCCGCGCGCGAAAAATCCGTGCCTTACGTTGAGATAAACCGACCTCTGATTTGTTTCACACCGTGCAACATCATTTCAATTCCCGCCGGACAAAGGCGGGAATTTTTGTATCGGTCGGTGGTGCCGCGTTTGATGACGGATGGGAAGCGGCAAAGCAAAAAGGGACGACATCGTCCCTTTTACTGTTAAACCCTGTTCAAACCGGTATTAAAGCCGGTTTGAATGGGACGGTTTTCACGGTCGCCGTTCGCCCCCAAGCCGCTGCCGCGTGAATGCCGGTTCGAAGGTGGCCAGTGTTTCGTCCTGCGGCACGGCGGGGATGTCGGGGCGGGTCAGGTATTGGCCGAACAGGCGCAGCCCCATTGGGGCGAGTTCGCGCTGCCACAGGCTTTGTGCGGTATCGGTGGCGCGGATGTGGCACCAGTCCTGCAGCAGGATGCCGCCGGTGTCGGCGCCGTCGTCCATGCGGTATAGGGTGCCGCCGGTAACGGGCTCGCGCATATGGACAGCCCAGCGCACGGCGTCGCGGCCGCGATGGCGGGGCAGCAGCGAAGGATGGTAGCCGACGGCGCCGTAGCGCGCCTGATCGCGCAGGCTCTTCGGGATGAAGACGTGGGCGTGGGCGGCAAGGATGACGTCGCATTCGGGTAGGGCCGCGGGCAGCGCGGTTTGCGCCGGTACGCCGTGGGCGGCGGCTGCCTGAAACAGTCTGTCCGCGCTGTTCGGCGCGTAGACAGCGGTGACTTGATGGCCGTCGCGCAGGCATTGCTGCAAAAGCTCGGCGGCCAGCCATTTTTGGCCGATGATGGTTATCCTCATGCGTCCTCCCCCTCTCCCAGATAGCGGAAGCCCTGTACGGCGCGGAAGTGGCCGCCGTAGCCCACAGCGTTGCCGGTTTTCCCGCCGCTCGTGCGCTCCGCCGAGCGGCGTATGCTGGCGGCGGAGCGGGCTTTGTTGCCGCCGTATAAAACCGCCGATACCTGCGTCCACTTTTTGTCGCGGCGCAGAGCGTTGGCCAACGCCGGATGTGAAGTGTGGAACAGCGTGCGCATGGGCTTTCGGTAGCGGTTTTCGCCGCGCAGCCACATCTCGCAGCAGGCATTGAGAAAGCGCATGCCTACGCCCGCGCCCTGCCACTCAGGCAGCACCACCAAACGGCACGCCCGCGCTTCGACCAAACCGGGGCGGGTACTGAACGCGATATGCGCCACAGGCTGGCCGTTGACCAAACCCATGTAGTGGGTAGCGGCAATCATCGGCGGCAGTTTTAAATAATGATGCGGCTCAAACAGGCGCCAGTCGGCTTGTCGGCAAGGGTATATTTCCAGCTCGAGTTTTGGGCGTTGCCTGACCCACCCCCATTGGAATTGGCCGGTGTCGGTATCCAGCACCCAGTCGGGCTGCACCCAGTCCAAAATATCGTGGTGGCAGGACAGCAGTACTACCTGCCCCGTCGTACGGCGCCATGCTTTGGCAAACGCGCCCGCGCCGATTTGGGCGATTTGGCGGTCGACCACCGAGCTGAACTCGTCCAATGCCGCAAAGGACGGTGCTTCGCACAGCAGTCGTGCCAGATTGGCGCGGAACTGCTCGCCGTTTGAGAGCACGGCGTACGGGCGCAGCCATGTCGGCACACTGCCCAAACCCACCGAAGCCAGCGCGGCGGTAATGTCGTTAAATGCGCCATCGGGTGCAATCGCATCTACAATCGGCACATCCCGCGCCCATTTGGGCGCGTAGATGTGCCCCAGCTTTTTGCCGATGCTGGTTTTACCCGAGCCGGAAGAGCCGACCACCACGCCGATCTGCCACGGTTGCTCATCCAGCGGCAAATCCGCGCTTAGGTTAAAGTTTGCCCCGGTTTCCACATTAAACAGCGATTTCACAGCGGCGGCGCGGTAGCTGTCGAAATCCGAACAGCGATGGTTGATTTGGATTTTCATACGGTTACCACCTTTAATTTCAAACCTTGCGCTTTCAGCGCGGCGTACACCTGCTGCTGGTGCGGCTCGCTTTCGCACAGCACGACCACGCCGTACTGCTGTTTGTATTGGAAGCCGTTACGGCCGTAGTGTTTGGCCGCTTTTTGTTGCGGCGGCGGGTTTAGCGGGATGGCGTTGTTTTCGGGCATCCGTTTTTTCCTTTCTGAGGATTCGGATGCTCGGCGGCATTCTGGGTTGTTAAAGAACTGAATCGGTTCACGGCCTTGCAGCGCGGGCATTTGATTTCAAAATTTCCCGTGCCGACGGCCAAGAGCTTATTGCAATGTGTGCAACGGTGTTTCATTTTTTGCGGTTTCCTACATCGTTAGTGATACAATCCGCCCGCCCTCGAGGGTGGCGGCTTTGGCTGATGCAGGCTGTTTCTGCTCGGCCGGCGCGGCAGGTGTCCTAACCGCCTGCCGCGTCGCCGTCTTTGTTTCCTATGCCCCGTCCGTTGCGGACGGGGTTTTGTTTTGCGCTTTACCTTTTTGTTCCGCTCTCCTTTTTCAGACGGCCTTCACGCATTTCGGGCGGGAGGTGGCTGCGGGTGCGTTCCCGCTCGTACGCGCTTTGGCAGTGGTCGCGCTGGGTGAAGAACAGGGCGTTGGCGAGGGCGCGGGCGATTTTCCAGCGGCGGCGGGGCGACGCGGCCAGTACGGCGCGGCGGTGGATGCGGCTGGACAGGGTTTCGTCCGGCCAGCCGCCCGCGAGGGTGTTGAGCAGCTGGTCGGCGGCGATCAGGATGAGGCGCAGGCGTTCGCGCCCGTTGCTTGGTTTCATGTGTTTTTCCTTTTTTCAGACGGCCTCGGGCAGGGTGTAGCGGATTTCCACGGCGGCGAGTGCCGCCATATCTTCGGCGGCGCGGATTTGGGCTTCGATGCGCTGGCGTTCGCCGGCGGTGCGGGCGGTGAGCAGGGTATAGGCTTTGGCTTTTTTGGCGGCCTTTTTGATCAGGGCTTCGCGGCCGATGCCGCGCGCGGCGGCGATGGTGTCGAGGACGGGGGTGGCGGCGGTGCGGTCAGCTTCCCAGGCGGCGGCTTCGGCGGCCTGTATGCTCCATGTTTGGATTTCAAATTCGGGCACTTCGGCCAGACCGGCGGCGGTGTCGATAAAGGCTTGGGCGGCGCGGGCGGCTTGGGTGAGGCGTTCGGCGCGGGCTTCTTCGAGGATTTCGGCCTGCGCTTCGGGGGTGAGTGTCCACGCGCCGTGTTGCCATGTGTGGCGGGCAGTGGGCGGGGGGATAAGGGTGAGGCCGTCTGAAAGTGCGCCCGCTGCGGTGACGGTTTCAAGCTGCCCCGTATCGGTGCGGTAGGCGGTTTGGCCGCGATGGTCGGGCAGGATGTCCCAGCCTGTGCCGTTCCAGCGAGCGCATTGGCCGTCTGAAAGCTCGGGCGGGTCGGTATCGATGCAGCGGGCGGGGAGCAGCCAGCCTTCGCCCAGGAGGTCGGGGTCGGCCTGGGTTTGGCCGAAGTAGAGGCCGTTTTCGTCGAGCTGGCAGACGGGTTTGGGGTGGTATTGGGGCATTTTGTTTCCTTTCGGGGTTGGAGGCCGTCTGAAAGTTTTTCAGACGGCCTTTGGTTTGCGGGCAGAGACCGCGTGCGTGGCTTGCGCAACACACCCTGCCTAAACGGCGGAGGCCGTCTGAAAATCAAATTTTGATGCAGGCCAAGAGGGCGATGTTGCGCGGGCGGGTTTCGGCGCCGCCGCGCATGCCGGTGGTGGCGCGGACGGGGCGGTCGTCGGCGCGGGAAACGTCTTCCGTTCCGACGCTGTCGCCGGTCTCGCTGCCGTAGGTCGGGATGTCGGCGTTGATGTTGGTGACGTGGTTGTGGGCGCGGAATTCGTCGGCCTGCGCCGAACCTAAGGCGCGGTTGGCGTCGATGCCGCGCCCGTCGTCCCAGCCGCGCACAAATTCGCCGCGCAGGTCGGGCAGGTTGAAGGTGGTTTTGCCGTCGCCCGCGCCGTAGCTTGTGCCGACGGCGGCAAAAAGGGCGGCGTAGGCGGTGCGGGAGACGGCCGCGCCGTTGGCTTTGAGCCAGCCGGCGGGGGCGGTTTGGCCGGCGAAGTAGGCAATCATGCCGGAGGGGGCGGCTTCGGCCAGCTTGCCTGCGGTGGTGGCGGCGAAGTTGGCGTCGTCGCCCAAGGCCGTCTGAAATTCTTTGAGGGTGTCGAAGGCCGCGCCCGCGCCGCCGAGGATTTCGTTTTTCAGGGCGGTGCGCACGGCCTGCGCCTGCTGGCTTACCCAGCTTTTGTCGGCTTTTTCGTCGGCCAGTTTTTTGCCCATGGCGGCGGAGAGGGGGACGGCGGCGGCGTTGGATGTCAGGCTGTTTTCCACGCTGCCGGTAACCAGTAGGGTGCCGGAGGCTTTGGGGAAGAAGTAGGTGTAGTTGCCCGCGACGCTGCCGTCGTTGCCGCTGCCCCATTTTTTGTCGATGTTGGCCGCGTCGGTTACGAGGCCGATGTAGGGGTCGTTGCCGCGTATGAGGTGGACGGCGTAGGGGCGCGGCGAGGATGCGTTGCGCCACGAGAGGGCGTTGTAGCCTTTGAGTTCGAGGGTTTCGGACAGGGCACCGCCGGTGAGCGGCAGGCAGGCGGCGGCGGCTTCGTCTATGGCTTTTTTCAGCTCTTTGCCCTGCTCGGCCGACAGGGCGGCGTCGCGCCCGCCCGCCGTGAGGTTGTCGATGAGTCTGACCACACCGGCGAGGGTGGCGGTGGCTTTGGCCAGCTCGTGGGTGTGGCCGGTGCCGCCGCTGCCCGCCCAGTTGGCGGTGCTGCCGGAGAGGGTGGACGGGGTGGCGAGGGTGAGGCTGCGGTTGGCGGCGAGGCTGCCGCCGCCGGTCAGCCCCGCGCCTGCGCCGATGGTAACGGCTTGCAGGCCGCCGATGCCCTGCACGGCTTTGGCCAGTTCGGTTTTGAGGTAGAGGGTGCGGTTGGCCAGCTGGCGGGTGGGGCGGTTGTCGATGCCGTTTGGGCCGCCCATTACCGGGTCGGATGTCTCAAACTGGTAGATGCCTTCTTCCCAGGCAGGGGTTTCGGTCAGATTTGCCATTAAGCGGTTCCTCGGTTGAATTGGCCGTCGCGCAGGGCGCGACCGTTGTGCCGCAGCGCGGCCTGTTGGTAATCCAGCGACGCCAAAACGCAGCGGGCGGGGGCAAACGCAGCCAGCGTTTTACGCAGCATGGCGGCCTGGTCGTTGGTAATCGGCGCCGACATCAGAATGCGGTAGTACGCCCAGCGGTCGGCGTGGCCGTGGGTATAGCGGCCGTCGCGGCGGATTTCGCCGTTGTGTTTTTTGTTGGACAGCCCTTCGATAATTTCCACTTCACCAAAACCCAGCCGCCGCACGATTTCGCGGATGGCCCACGGCGTGCCTTTTTTGCGGTGCAGCTCGTACGCGCCTTTAATCAGGCGGCGGCGGGCGTCGTCGCTTTCGGCCAGCCAGTAGCCGTCCACGCCCAAGATGCTGCGGCTTTCGGCCAAGAGTTCCAGATGCGCGGGCGCGACCAAATCGACCAGGCGCGGCATCAGGCGCGGCAGCTCGGCCAAATCCAGCCGCAGGCCGAGTTCGGCCAGCGCGCGGGCGCGTTGGTCGCGTTCGATAATCGCGGCGTAGGAGAGTTTGGCCATTGCCTAGCCCTCTGCTGTATGCGCGGCGGCGCGGATATCGGCCGATATGCAGCGCGCCCATTGGTCGGGCTTAACTTCGGTCAGCGGCAGGCCGTGCAGCACTACGTTGTAAACGCCCGCCACTTTCAAGGCCGTCTGAAAAACGAGCGGCACGATGTCCAGCCCCAGCTTGGCGCGGCGGCGGCTTTCGTAGTCCGCCCAGGCGGCGCGGGCGGCGGCCAGCACTTCGGCGGCGTTGGCGCCGGTAAACAGGGTCAGCTCGGCATCCAGGCGGTAATCCACCGGCTGCGGCGCGGCCACGGATACGGTGTCGCACAGCGGCCGGCGGTCTTCGGCCGATAAGGCAGCCTGAACCTTGGCCAAGAGTTCGGCGGACGGCAGGCCGTCTTTGGCCAGCACGGTTACGGCGACGCGCCCGCCTATCGGGTTGCCCGCGCCGTCAAGCGCGTTGGCGACGTGGACGTCGGCCACGGCGGCGCTGGCCTGCCGCGCCCAATACTGGTAGGCGCCGACGGGGCCCGCGACGCTGAAACTCTCGAAAGCCAGCAGGATGCGTTCGCGGTAGGCTGCGTCGTCCTCCGCTTCCGCGCCGCCCGCCGATGCGGTGGTGTTGGCGGCGGCCACATCGATGGTCGGGTGCAGCCGCTCGGCCGGGGTGTTGATTTGCCCTGCCGACCAGCCGTTGCCGGACAAGCCGGTTTGGGTGCACTCGGCGGCCAGTTCGACGGCGGGGCTTTGCGCGGTCAGCATGCCCGCTGCGGTGGTGGCAAACGACACCTGTCCGGCTGCAACCAGCGTGCCTTTGGGCACGGGTATCTGTTGGCCGTCGATAAGCTGCGCGCTAAAACGCAGGGTGGTGAGCGCGCTTTGGGCACTTAGCCGGGGCGTGCCGACGTCGTCGCCGCACAAATCCAGCATCAGGCCGGTGGCAAAGCGCGGATGCTGCTGGCGGTAGGCTTCGTTGACCTGCGCCCTTAACAGCGTTTCGCGGTAGGCAAAGGTGTTGATGATGAGTCGCTCGATATGGGCGGGCTGCAACACCTTGCCCGCGCGGCGCTCGTAGTCGGCCACGGTCTCGGCCAGTACGGCGGCCAGATCGTCTTCGACGATTTTGATGTCGTTTTGGTTCCAATCCATTTTTCAGGCTGCTTTTCAGTTTCGGCTTTCAGACGGCCTTTCAGGCTGCCTTAAACTGCGTGCGGTAGATTTCGCCGACGGCATCGTCGGCCACCCGCCAGTGCAGGCTCACATACAGATGCGGCGCGGTGCCTTCGAAGGTGATGCCTTCGAGCTTCGCCCGCTTCTCCCAAGTTTGCACCGCCAGCGTGATTTCGCGCACGAAGTTGGGCACCAGCTCGTCTTCGGGCGCGTCGGTGTAGTCGTGGTGGCCGCTGCCGAAGGTCGGACGGCACACGTCTTCGCCCTTGCGGGTGGCCAGGATGTTGAGCAGGCACTGCTCGATGTCGGCGGCGTCTTCGACGGTGTCTTTCAGGCTGCCTGCGGGGGCGATCTGCCAGTGGCGGGAGCGGGGGTTCACGGGGGTTCCTTAATCTGCGGGCATAACAAAGCCCTGCGCGTATGGTAGGCGCAGGGCTTTGAAACGGCTTTTAAAGGGGTTTAAAAATGGTTACAGCTGCGGCGTGCCGGTTTGGCCGCCGGAATCGCCGGGGTGGGTGTGGTTTGAGACAAACTCTTGGAGACTGACGCCGTTGAGCAGGATGTCGCCCTGCACCTCGGCCGTGCCGCTGATGCTGGCCGCTACGCCGGCGCCGGCATTGCTCGCGCTCATGCCCGCGCTGTAGGTCAGATGGCCGAGAATGGCGGTGTCGCCGGTGATTTCGGTGTTCGGGGTTTGGATTTTGACCTGTTTGGCGGCCTTAACCAGTACATCGCCGGGCGTGTCGACCATTACTTGCCCGTTGCTGCGGTCGTGGCGGATGACCGTGCCGTTGGCAAACTTTTTGCACCAGATATTGCGGTCGGATTCGGACGCGCGGTCGGCATCGTTGTAGATTACACCCAAACACACGCCGCCTTCGCCGCGCGCATCCAACAGGCACACGGCCAGCTCGCCCGCATCGGGCAGCGCGTAAAAGCGGTTGCCGCCCGCGCCCAAGGTCAGCACCGGCAGCCAGTCGGTTTCCATGTCTTCCAGCGCGGGCAGTTTCACGCGCACGGCGTGGCGCGTATCGTCCACCGCCGATACCGTACCGAATTGGAGCGTCGCGCCGAAATCATAGTCCTGCTGCATTTTGCGTTTCCTTGTTTGGGTTTTCAGACGGCCTTTCAGGCTGCCCTTCGCTTTCGTCGGCAATGTATTCCACCATCTTCACTTCCAGCGATGTGGTGTAGCCCGTGCTGCGGCGCAGCTCGTGGCGGCTCTGTTTGACCAGATAGCGCCCCGAAAACTGGCCGAAGCCTTTGAGCCGCACAATCTGCCCGGCCACCAGCTTGGCATTGCCGAACAGGGTGATGTCGCCCGCCACCTGGTTGTGCGACGCATCGGAGAGCGCGGCATCGGCGCGGGCGGCCAGCTGCGCGTCGCTCTCACCCCTATTGGCGGTGATTTTGAGCGTGTCGGTGGTGGCGGCGCGTTTGGCCTTGGGGCGCAACGGCTTGTGCTTGCGGCTTTGGCGGCGCACGGTTTTTGCTTTGGCGTCATAGCCGCTGACCACCGCTTCCTGCGGCACGCCTTTAATCAAATCGCGCAGGCGCACGGTTTTGATGTCTTCGGGAAGCAGCAGCGCGACGGCTGCTTGTGCCGCGAGCTTGTCGTTGCGGGTAAAAACCAGCGTTTTGCCGACGATCTTGAAGCTGTGGCCGTATTCGCGGGCCAGGCGGGCGAGAAATTCGACGTCGCGCTCCTGATACTGGGTAATGCGGCCGATTTTGATGTCGGCCACTTCGCCGGTTACCGACAGTTTCAGACGGCCGGCCACCTGCCGCACGATGTCTGCGAGCGTGGTGTGCTCGTAGGCTTTGGGTTTGAGCGTGCGGTTGGCATGGCCGATGCCGGTGGACAGCGCTTTCAGGCTGACTACGCTCGGCGGATGGCTGTATTCGATTTCGGCAATCTCAAATTCGCCCAAATCTACCATGCCCGTAAACTGGTCGCCCAGCTGCAAGGCCAGTTTGTCGCCCTGATTGGGATACCACGAGCGCAGCCAGCGGCCGTCGGTGTCTTCCAGTTCGAGCTGGATTTCGTCGGACTGGCCTTCGAGATAGTCGGTGTAGCCCAGCGACAGAAAATAGGGGCGGATGTCGGCGGTGATGTCTTTTTGCTCGTATTGAATCAATACGTCGGGCAGGGTAACCGGATGGGCGGCGGGCGGTTTCAGGCTGCCTGCAAGGCCGTCTGAAAGTGCGTCCGACAGGCGTTCGGCCAGATTTGTAATGTTCATGCTTTACTCCTAACGCAGCCACGGCGGCATATCGTCTTGGTTCTGCGGTTTGGCGGGCAGCACCGGCACAAACACCGTCAGCCCCGCCGCAAAGGCTTCGCATACCGGCAGGTGCGGATTGGCGGCAATCAGCCCGCCGACCAGCAGCGCGTTGCCGTAGTAGCGGTGGGCGATTAAGTCCCAGCGTTCGCCCGCCGATGTGGTGTGCTGCAATACCGATTTCACGCGCCGTCCTTTCTCGCCGCCAGATGGGCGGTCAGGCTTTGCGCGGCGGCCGCGCCGTTTTGCAGGCTGTCGTTGGCAGCGGCGGCAAACTCTGCCGCCGTGTCCAGCCAGGCGCCGATGCTGCGGCTCTCCACACCGTGCCGCACGGCCGCCACGCCGTCGGCCAGATGGCGCGACGCCCGGCCGGCATAGGCCAGCATCCCGGCCGCACCTTTCAGGCTGCCTGCATACTGCGCCAACTCGGGCAGCGCATCGAGCCTGCCCAAGGCCGAACCGCCGAGCGTGAGCGCGTCGCCCAACACCGAAAACGCGGCAGCGGGGTCGTTTTTCAAATCGCGGGCACGGGCAATCAGACCCTGCACCTGCCCGATGTCCCGCTCAGCCGCGCGGTACAGGCGCACGCCTTTCTGCACTGCCGCGGCGGCCTTGGAAACCGTGCCGCGCACGCTTTCGGGTAGGAGCGACAGCAGCGGGTTTGCCTGCGCCGGAGCAACGGCGGGTGCGGGCAGCGGGTTGTTCGGGTCGCCGACAAACTCGGTCAGCGACACTTCCAATTCCCGCGCCGCCGTGCGCCCCTGCGCGTCCTGCACCAGCGTGCGGGCGGTCAGCGACTCAATCACAAACCAGCCGATAAAACGTCCCGCGCCGGTTACCAGCGACAGCGCCTGCTGCGCTTCTTTCGCCGCCACCAGCCCCTTGTAGGCGGCATCGGGGCTGCCCAGCTTCCAGTGCAGTTTCAGGCCGAAGCGGATTTTGGTCAGCTCGTTGCCCACCGCCTGCAAGCGCGGGCGGCCGCCCAGCACTTCGTGTTTGGCGTAATCCGCGCCGTGCGTCTCTTCAAATTCGGTAAAGCTCTGCAACAGCTCGAAGCGCACCTCGCCCAGCATCGCGTACATCAGTAAGCCCTTCTTTGTATTTCCGCCATCATGCGGCGGTACATCGTTTCAAATTCCTGCAAACCCAGCCGCAAGGCAGCCTGAATCTGCTGCGGGTCACCGCCGGGGGCATTGATGGTCGGATTAAAATGCACCGTAATGCCGCCGCCCGCTGCCTGATTCTGCCGCGCGGCGGCGAACTCGTCGGCGTTGGTGCGTATCGATGCGGCCATTTCCGCCGACAGGCCGCTGCCGGCAGTGAAACGCTGTTTCAGACGGCCGGCCACCGACTGCACCGCCGCCAACGGCCGCCCCGCCGCCGCGCCGATACCCAGCTGCAAGCCTTCCATCAGATAGCCGCCGTAGCTTTTGAACACGCGGCTGGGCGAGTGGATGGCGACCGGGCCGGTAAAGGCCGACTTGATACGGTTGACCAGCGAGGTAACCGTGCCGATCACCGCATCCACTTTGGATTTGATGCCGTTAACCAGCCCGTCCAGCAGCATCTGGCCGAAGCCGGTGAACTTGGCGGGCAGCTCGATGCCGAACCAGCCCATCACAGCGGCAAATGCCGAGTAAAACGCGCCCAGCGGCGACCAGTTGACGATTAAAGCCAAAATGCCCGACAAGCCGCCGTCAAAGGCGGTTTTGATTTCCGTCCACGCCGCATCAGCCGCGCCGAACAGCGTGTCGAAAATCATCCGCCAGCCGTCCACAATCATCGCGCCGGTCTCGACCACGGCGGCCAGGATGCCGCCGATAACCGAGCCGACGGTTTCGCCGAAGCCGCGTGCGCCGCCTTCGGATTCCTGCGTCAGGCTGAAAAATTCCCCCAGCCAGTCCAAAACCGGCTGCAACACCGGGCGCACGGTTTCCCAAATCCCGCCCAGCGCGGCGGCCAAACCGTCAAACAGCGGCAGCACGGGTTTGAAGGCTGCCGTCAGCCCGTCCCAAAAACCGAGGAAAAACGCCTTTATAGGCCGCCAGTATTTGTAAATCAGGAAAGCGGCGGCAGCGAGGGCGGCGGCAATCCAGCCGACGGGCGTGGCCAACAGGGCGCGGCCGAGGGAAAGGACGGCGGTGCGGGCAAGCGACAGGAAACGGAGCAGGCCGGAAAAAGCCCTGCCGATACCGGAAAAAGCCGCCGCCGCAACCGATTTGCCGAGCGACAGGCTGCGGGCAAGTATGCCCGTGCCGCTTTTGAAGCGCAGCACGGCCACCAGCCAGTCCGCACCCAGCAACGCCCTGCCCAGTTTTACGGCGGCGGTAAAGCCGCGCCACTCGTTCAGCAGGAAGCGAAAGCCCAGGCCGCCGATTTTCAGAGCGGCAAGACCCGCAACCAGATGCACCAGCCCGCTGACAAATTTCGGGTTTTCCGCCGCCCAGTCGGCAAACGCGCCGACCAGCGGTTTGACCGATGCCAACGCGCCGTTAATGGCGGGTAACAGCACGCTGCCGACGGTAATGCCGATCTCGGCCAAACCGTTTTTGAACAGCTTAAACTGGTTGGCGGTGGTGGCCGAACGGTTGGCAAACTCGCGCTGCATCGAGCCGAGGTATTTCAAGTTGCCCGATGCGTCTTTTTCCGAGAGCAAATCCAGCTGGCGGTTGTACTCGCCGACATTGTTGGCCAGCAGCATCACATCGTCGGCGTAGTTGCGGCCGAACATTTTCAGCAGCAGCGGAAACTGCTCGTCTTTGGGCAGCTGCTTGATGCGCGACAGCAGGTTGAGAATCGCGCCATTGGCGTCTTTATTCATGGCGGCGGCAAATTCTTTGGCGGTCAGCCCCAGCCTGGCCAGTTCTTTCCTGCCCCCGCCTGTTTTCAAAACCGACAGCGAGGTAACCATCCCTTTCACCGCCTGCGCCGCCAGCTCGGGTGCCTTACCCATGCTTAAAAAGGTACTGCCCAGCGCGGCGGCCTGGTTTTCGGTCAGGCCCAGCTGCTTGGTGTCGCTGCCGACGCGGGTCAGCACATTGACGATATCGGCGGCCTTGGAGTTGGCATTGTCCGACAGGTGGTTGATGGCATCGCCCAGACGGCTGATTTTGGGGATGGGGATTTGCAGCACGTTCGACAGCGTCGCCATCGCCTCGCCGGCATCGCCCGCCGCCATATCGAAAGCCACGCCCATCTTGGCCGCATCGGAAGCAAAGCCCGTCAGGTCTTTGCGCGCCACGCCGCTTTGGCCGCCGGCGGCCACGATGGCGGCCAGCTCTTTACCCGCCATCGGGATGTCGCGGCTCAGTTTGAGAATGTCCCGCTCCATCTGCCGGAACTGCTGCGGCGTATCGAAGTCCACCACCTTTTTCACATCGGCCATTGCCGACTCGAAATCGACAGCCAGCTTGACGGGAACGGCAATCACGCCGCCCGCCGCCGCCGCACCGAGCAGCTCGTCTTTAAAACCGGCGCGCTTGTCATAGTGGTACTGGCGCAAATGCCGCAATTTGACGATGTCGGCGCGTTTGGCGTTAATCTTGTCGATGGTCTGCCCGAGCTGCACATACTCGCGGCGCAACTCGCCCACCCGCTGTTTGGACATGCGCAGCGGGTTGTCCAGCGTCTCTTTCAGCAGACGCTGGCGGCGGTTCAGCGTTTCGGTAACTTCGCCCAGATACTTCATAGACGAGCCGACGCTTTTGATGCCGGCCACCGCCGCGCCGACAGACGCGCCGATGGTGATACCGATGGAGAAACTGCTTGCCATATTGCTGTTGCGACCTTATGATTTGCCGGAAAAAAGGAGCGCGCCGTGAACGACAGATACGCAAAGATTTTCAACCGAAACCGCCGACGCGGTTTCGGTTTTGTCCTTTGCCGCGTGGATGGCGGTTTTGGCCTTGTGGGTATTGTCCGCGTACCCCGCTGCGGATGCGTCCGTACTGCTGCCGCTCGCGCTGGTTTGGCTGCTAGGCGCGGCTCTGTTTATGCTGCTGGGCAGAATCCCCGTTTTGCTGGCCGGCGCGCTGGCCGGCGGTCTGTTTGCCGGACTGGCCCTGCTCAAACACAGGCTGCGCGCCCGCCGCTGAATCAGCCTTTCCGATAGCCCGCCTTGATTTGGCGGGCTGCTTCTTTTTGGAAGGTCAGGAAGTCTTCCATGTCCAACCCGTCTATCTCCCGCAGCGGCCAGCCGTACCACCACGCCATATCGGCGCAGGCGGCGGCCAGCAGGCGGTGGAAGGTTTGCGGGTCAGACGGCTCGCGGCGGCTCTTGGCAGGTGCGAAAAAACTCCTGCATCTGCTTGTAGTCGCACAAATCCATATTTTCCAAATCTTCGGGTACCAGCCCGGACAGGCGCGCCATCATGGCGATTTCCTGCGCCGCGTCGCCTTCCAAATGCGCCACCGCGCGGATGTCGCCCACTTTGGCGCGGCGCACGGTTACGCTTTCCAGCAGTGTGCCGTCCGCCAGCCTGATCGGGCAGTACAGCCTGATTTCTTTGCCAACGCCCATCTGTTCCCGCATCTTCTGCGCTTCGTTCTGTGCCATTTTCCAGTCCTTAAAAAAATCGCCGGGTGGGGCGGCCAAAAGCAAAACCCACCATCAAAATCAGATGGTGAGTTTAGTTTTCAGGCTGCCTTGCGGCTTTTAAACGGCTTTAATAATTACTGGCCGAGGTTGCGGCGGAATTTGGCGAACATGTCGGCGCCGTCCACGCGGTACTGGTTGGTGAAGGCGTCGAAATACAGGATTTCGCGCCCGCCCGCTTTCAGGCTGCCCGCGTGGGCGAGAAAGGTGCTGGCAAACTCGGCGCGCTCTTTGGGTTTGTAGGTGCCCAGCGGCGATTTGGAAAAATTGCCGGTCAGCACGGCCACCAGCGGCACTTCTTCCACCCGCCCCAGCGCGTTGTGCTGCTGGATGTCGGCGCGGATCATCAGCTGCTGGGCTTTGAACGGGTCGTACACCGCGCGGAAGGCGTCGGGGTAAAAGCCGTTCCAGTTGATTTCGGCTTCGCCCACTTTGATGCCCATCGGCAGGGATACGCCGATGGCCATGCCCAGCCCTTTGTATTCGTCCTGCTCGATTTCGATTTCGGGCAGCTTCACTTCGCCGGACTTGCCGATTTGGGTGGTGCCGTTCAGGTACAGCGCGGCGTTGTAGATGACGTTTAATTCGATGCTCATGTCTCAAACCTTTCAGTTGCCCGCCTGTCCGGTCAGGTTGACCAGATATTTGCGGGTCATTTTGCTGGTATTGGTGATGCGCTCGGCGGGCAGCTTGGGCGTGTAGTCGTATACCAGCGGCACCTGGCCTTTGGAAAAGGCGTCGGCCAGATCGTAGTCGTAATCGAGGCTCACCGATGCGCCGACAATGCTTTTCAGGCTGCCCAGATAGACGCGGTAGCCTTCGAGCAGCGCGTCCAGCAGTGCGTCTTCGATCGGGCGGTCGATGTATTGCAGGGCGTAGCGGCGCAGGCTTTCGTCGATCACGTCGCCGGTGCGCTGGGCGACCTCGAAGTTTTTGATGTGGCTTACGCTGGGGAAGCAGGCCAGGCGGTTGCCCCACATTTTGAAACCGCTGCCGTAGCTGTTGAACACGGTGGTGATGCCTTTTTCGTTCAGGCGGTTGGTTTCGCTCTGCGGGTCGTCGCCGCGGGCGGTCAGGCCGATTTCCAAGCCGGTTACGCCCAGCAGCTCTTGGTTGGATATGCTCCACCAGTAGCCTTTTTCGACGTCGGTTTTCATGCGCAGGCCGGCGGCATGGGTGGCCAGGCTTTCCAAACCGAGCGGGCCGGCAACGTGCGGGAAAAACAGCTGGACGCGGTCGGAGGCCGTCTGAAAGTTGATTGTGCCCAAGGAGCCGCGCCCTTCTATGGCTTGGCTCAGGCTGGTGCCTTTGGGGGCGCTGATGTAGGCGATGGCTTTGAGTTTGTCGGCCTTGGCAATCATGGCCGCCGCGCAGGTGGCGGTTTGGTCGTACTCGGGCACGATGATGATTTTGGCGTCCGCGCCGTAGCGGCTGTAACCCTCGGAAAGCAGCTCCAAACCGGTGCGCTTGCCGGTGGCCGCCACATAGCCGCCGAGAATGTCGGCTTCGCTGACTTTGGCCGGATCGGTGTAGCTGTATGTGATTTTCGGGGCGGCGGGCGGTCTGGCGAACACGATGTCGCCGGTCAGCGCATCGAGCGTGTAGTCCGTACCTTCGGTCAGCGCGGCGGCGCCGTCGGATACGCTGTAGCCCGCTTGGATGGCGGGGTGCGCGGTTTTGGCGCGCAGGGTGTCGGCATCGACATTTAGGGCTTCGTCGCTCACGCTGCTTTTGTGTTTGGCCGGGTCGCAGACGTTAATCACATAGGCGATGCCCGAACCGTAGCGCGTCCAGATATTGGCCGCATCGGGCAGGGTAAAGCCCGCGCCGGTAAGCGCGCCGCCGAATGCGGCGAAGTCTTTGGCCGTCTGGCACACGGCGATTTCGTTTACTTTGCCCGCCGGTGCGGTGCCGACAATGGCGGTAATCGCGCCGTCCACGGTATAGACGGGGCTGGAACCGGCATCGATGCGGATGGTTTCGGTGCCGTGGTGGTAGGCTGCTGCCATAGGGTTCTCCTGATTGGGATTAAGGGGTTTGCGGGCTGCCCTGCTGCCGCAGATAGACGGAAGTCAGCTTGGGTGCGGACGGGGCTTCGTACTGTTCGATCTGCTGGGTTTCGGTCTGCACCAAGAGCTGGTACTGCCACGCGCCGCCGTCTTCGGCCAGAAACTGCTCGCTGATTAAGTGGCAGGGCAGGCAGTCGGGCGGGCGGTAGCCGACAACGGCCAGCCGCAGCGCGTCGAGCAGGTCGAGTGCTGCGCCGTCGTGGTGCACGCCGCGGCCGAACACAGTCAGATGCAGGGTCAGATCGCGCTGCTGGGCAATGCGGCCGGTGTCTTCCAGCTTGCCGAAACGGCTGCCCTGGTATCCGACCAGCACCGCACCTTTGGGGTGCATAAAGCGGTACTGGGCGGGCTTGTCGGGAAACAGCTCGACGCTGTATCCGGCCAGCTGCTCCCGCAGGTGGTCGCGCACGGCGGTGAGTATCGGCAGGGTGGCAGCCATCAGTAGCCCTCCCAGTTTTGTTTGGCCTTGGCGCGGACGTGATACGCCCCGCCTTCGGTCTGCGGCCGGTCGGGCGCATCGGCATCGTCGCGCACGCCCAGATGGATTTTGCCGTCGCGGATATTGGCCAGCACTTTGAGCGCGTTCTCGTAAGAGAGTTGCAGCGGCTTGGGAAACTCGGCGGCGTTGATGCGGCGGCTATGCAGCCAGTGCCGTGCGATGTCGGTGCACAGCGGCCGCAGGATGCTGGGAGCGGGTTCCAGCGGCAGGCGGTAGCGGCCGGTCAGATAGCCGTCGGCCAGCTCGCAGGCGTAGGCGATGGCGCGGTCGATGATTTCCCAGTCCGGCGCGCTGCCGTAGCCGTCGTCGTTGGACAGTTGCACCAGCTCCACTTTGCCGACGGCCGCCGCGATGTCTTCGCGTGTGAGGTACACGGCCTACTCCTTCGCACCTTTGCCGTGGCCGCGTTTGGGCGTTTGGTCATCGGCAGCCGGCGTTTCAGGCTGCTTATCCGTTTCAGGCTGCCCCTCGGGCGGGTTTTCAGACGGTGTTTCCGGCGGCGCCTCGGGCGGGTTTTCAAGCGGCGTTTCGCCGTCTTCCGCATAACCGGCGGCGGCCAAATCGGATTCGGAGATTTCCGCTTCGCTGACGTGGGCGGCCACCAGCCCGTACTGTTCGGGCGTCAAATCCACCGCTTCGCCGGCTTCGACGCGGTATTCGCGGCCGTCTGCATCTTCCAAAATCAGCGGCGTGTGGGCGATATAGGTTTTCATGCCTAGCCTCCGATTTTGATGCGCACGGTGTCGTTGGCCGCAGCGGCGGCATCGAGTGCGTATCCGGCAACGGCCGCACTGCCCGCCTGTTTCACCGCGCAGCCCTGCGCGTCGGCAGCCACTGCATCGCCTGCGGCCAGTGCGCCGCCCGTTTCGACTACGGCAATGCCGATGGCGTCGACGGCGGCAGTATCGCCCGCAGCGGTGTCGTAGGGCGCCACGCCCAGCACGGCTTCGCCGGCTTTGGCCTGTTTTCCCGCGTAGTTGACAAAACGGTTGGCGACGATTGCGCCTTCCGCGCGGATGGTGGTGGTCAGCACCACCTGTTTGGTTTTAGCCATTTTTCTCTCCCAAGGCAGCCTGAAAGCCTTTCAGGCTGCCTCAAATTGTTTAGGCGACTGCCTTTTCAAACAAATAGCCGCACGCGCTGCCGACCACCGCCGCTTTGCGGATGTCGGTGTAGCGGGCGTATTCCACCTTGCCGCCCACGCCGTCGAAGCGGTCGACGAGCGGCATACCGCGGCGGCGGAAGGTGTAGCCGAAGGCCGGTTCGCCCTCGTCGTTGCCGTCTGAAACGGCGTGCGGGCGCACAATCAGGCTGGCGAACTTGCCCCAGATGTCGGCGGTCTGCTTTTTGCCGTCGGGCACGGATACCGCCGCGCCGACGATGATGTCGTCCAAATCCAACAGGTTTTTAATCTGATCGACCGACAACAGCGTTTTGCGCTCGCCCGAAGACAAGGCGCCGCGCAGGCCGTCGTGCTTGGACAGTGCGTGCAGCACGCTCGCGCCCACCACCAGTACGCGCGGCGATACGCCGCAGGCGGCGCGCACCAGCTCTTTGGCGTTGGCGATGTCTTCCATCGGGTCGGACGTGCCGTCGCTCCATTGTTTGGTGGCGGACAGGTCTTTGCTGTGGCCGCTCTCGTAGGCCGATTTGGCGGTAACGAGCTGTGCGGTTTCGACTTCTTGGCGCAGCTGCACGCCGCGCACCACACGGCGGGCGGCTTTGGCGCGTTCGTCGTACAGGCTTTCGGCCTGTTCGCGGTAGTCCACGCCCGCCGACAAATCGTGCTCTTCCAGCACCACCGGCAGGTAGGACGGCGCATCCAGCGTAATCACATTGCTGGCCGCGCCCACCGCGCGTTCGGTGCGGTACTCGACAAACGAGCCTTTGCCGAACACCGGCACGCGCACGCCTTCTTTGTCGGTAAAGACAACGGGCATAATCCGCTCGGCGACAAACTCGGCCTGCTTCATGCCCAGCGCCAGCTGCGTCAGTACGGGATCGATCTGCCCGCGCAGGTTTTTCAAATGAGAAGTGCTCATCGTGTTTCCTTGTTCAAACAATCAAAGTTATTCGGATACCGTGCGGCGCGCCGCCTCGGCGTAGCTGATGCCTTCTTTGGCCGCCAGCGCCAGCGCGCGCTGGTGGTGGCTCAATGCTTCGGGGTCGGCGTTCTCGGCGAAGTCGGCGGACACAAGCGCGGGTTTGGCCGTTGCGCCTTTGGCCAGATGGCCGACGGCAGGCAGCTGTTGCGGCAGTACTGCACCGAGAAACTCGCGCAACGCGGCGGACAGCGTTTTCTTGCCGTCGCCCTCGCCGAAATCGGCGGTGGTGTGCTGCGGGTACTCGGCAAAGTCCAAAGCCTGCACCACCAGTTCTTTGTCGGCAGGTTTCAGACGGCCTGCTTTGACCAAGCCTTCGGCAAAGTCGGTGTTTTCCTGATGCGCCGCTTCGCGCTCGGACTGCGCCTGCGCGTCTTTCAGCTTCTGCAGTTCGGCTTGCGCCGCTGCGGCGGCCTGTTCGGCCTGTTCGCGGGCGGCTTTCTCTGCCGCCAGTTGTTCTTCGGTGGCCATATCGGGCTCCTTGGGTTCGGGGTTGGTGGGATGGGATTCGGGTTGGGATGTGTTCGGCTGCGGGTCTTCGGCAAAATCGGCAGCCTGAAAACCGAGCGCGGCCAGCAGGCGGCGCAGCAGGGTGGCCGGTTCGGCGCTCTCGCCAAATTCGACCACGCCCGCTTCCGCCTCGTTAAACTCAATCGGTTTCAGCCCTTTAACCGCAGGCGGATGCGCGCCCAAAAAGCCGACATGGCGCAGCGACCATTTGCCCGGTGCGGGATTGGCGGGGGCGTCGGGTTGGTAAAAGCTGGCCGACACCTTTTTGTAGCGGCCTTGGCGCACCTGCTCGGCAAAGGCCGCGTCCATCTGGGCAAAGTCCGCCAGCAGGCTGTTTCCCTCGGCTTTCAGGCTGCCTACCCAGCCGTAGGCGGGCGCGTCGGTTTTCGGGTGGCCGACGACTACCGGTGCTTCGTGCACGGCCGTGTTGTAGGCTGCCGCCGTCGCCGCCAGGTCGTCGGCACTGATGGTGATGCGCTGGCCGTTGTTGTCGGTGTGCGTGCCGGCGCGGAAGATTTCAAAAAATTCGGACATACAAAAAGCCCCATCGGTGTGATGGGGCGATTTTCATGCACGGGTATAATCCAATCTTTTAATACGCTTTAAAAAAGAGAGTTCCAAGATGGCTATAAACGAATTTACGCGCAAACAATTAAATAATGAACTTATGAAAGAGTTACAAAAACGCTATCCTGAGCTGATGCAAGAGCGGTTATCAGAAAAAGTGCAGTTGGTGGTACTACCGATAGAAAGTCGACAAGGAAAAATTACTGTTGCCGTTCGTTTTGTTGATGCCCAGTATCGCCGAACAGCAAATTTTGAGTACCAGAACAATCGGTGGTATTGCACTCGTGATTGGAACGATTAAACAAAAACCCCAATTTTGCGTTTTTAGCGCGTTTCGGCGCTCAGACAGGCAAACACCCGCTTGCGCGGCAAAACGCCGTAAAAAAGCGGTCAGAAGCAAACCTGACCGCTATTTTGGTTTGTCCGCCGCATCGCCGAACAAATCGCCCTGGCTTTTCGCCCGCTCGCGCCTGCCGACCTCCTTCACAATCTTGTAAATCTGCTGCACGGTCAGATGGTATTTTTTCGCCAGTGCGGCATGGTTGCGGCCGTCGAAATCCCGATAAACCTGCATATCGCGCTCGGACAGCTGGCCGAGATGGTTTTTCGGGATGTAAATCAGCTGGCCGCCCCAGTTGTCGGTGATATGCCGTGCCACTTTTTTGCTCAGCGCCAGCGCCTTTTTGCGCTCGATGGGCAGCTCGGACAGCAGGCAGGCCGCCATCTGGTCTTCCAAATCCGTAACCAGCTCGGGTACGCGCTCATCCGCCATGTTTGGCCTCCTCTCTTTGTTTCCACTGTTTCAAATGCTCGATCACCTTTGACGCATTGTCCGCGTCCAGCCAGCCGTGGTGGTCGGTGCCGGTCATCCGTTTGACAAAACGGGCAAGGCTGATTTCCGACGAGCTGCGTACCGCGCCCATTTGGTGCAACTCCAGCCACAGCCCCCGTATCATTGCCACCTGTGCGCCGTAATCGCGCACCGGCAAATCTTTTTTGCCGCTTTCAGACGGCTTGAGTGTTACCACAAAACCCTGCGCCTTCATCATCCGCAGCGCAGTTTCCAGCTCGGTAAGATTCATCGCCTTGCTGCTGGTTTTGCCGCGCGAAGCGTTGGCCAGCAGCGTGCGGTAGGCGGCATCGTCCATCTGCAACTGCCCTTTGGCCACGTGCAAAAGCCGCACCAGCCGCGCCTTTTTCTGCGCCGTCGTTTCCATACTGCCTCCCGTTTCTGCGCCAAAAAGTGAAACGGCGTTTCACTTTTTCAAATAAAATCAAATAACTGCAAACATCATAGCGCAATCCGGAACAAATAACAAAGGCCGTCTGAAAACCTGTTGTCGGTTTCAGACGGCCTTTGGCTTGCGGCGGTTTAAGCGTTGACCGCGTCTTTCAACGCTTTGCCCGCCTTAAATTTCACCGCCATGTGCGCGGCAATGGTGATGGCCTCACCGGTTTGCGGGTTGCGGCCGCTGCGTTCTGGCTTGGATTGCGCTTCAAATGTGCCGAAGTCGGTTATGCTGACTTTGAAGCCGTTGCGCAAATGGGTTTTTACGGTGTCCAGCAGGTTGTCGATAAGCCTCGCCGCTGCAGCGGTGGAGATGTCAGACAAGGCGGCGGCCTGTTTGACCAGTTCGGTTTTGTGGATGGTTTGTTTGTCTTGCATGGCTATTCTCCCAATTGGTTGCAGATGTCTTCTGCGTCGGTTTCGCTGATGTTGTTTTCTTCACAGTAGGCCAGCCAGGCTGCCCAGTTTTGTTCCAAAAAGTCTTTGATGATTTGTCCGTCTTCGATTTGCATAATGATGCTCCTGTTTCAAATGCGGCAGGCCGTGCCGCGCGGTATTACTCGGTTTCAAACCGGCCGGCGGTAGCAAACACGTCTGCCATCACCTTGTCGGCAAAGTCTTGGTCGATCAGCTCGTCAAATGCTTTGTCGCGCAGCTCCTCAGTGGCAAAGCCGAGATAAAAGGCGGCAGTCAGGCCGTGCAACATAGCCTCGAATTTGACGGCGGGGCTTTCGTCTTCATCTTGTGTTTCAGACTTGCAGACCAGCACCTGCCGCCCGTGGCATTCAAACAGTTTTGCCCAGATTTCCATTTTCAGTTCCTTATACTTTCGCAATATCCAAACTCATCAGGCTGTACTCCCCGTTGGCTTCGCGCCGGTACACGCGCACAAAGGGCTTGCTGGTCTGCACCTGCACGCTGTCGGAGAGTGCGTCCATTGCGCGGTGCCATTTCTCGTCGTCGATGCTCAGGCGGCGCAGGCCGAGTACGCGGGTGGTGCTGATGTTGCCTTCTTTGTCCACTTGGAAAGCGTCGTTAATTAGGGCTTTGAGTTCGGGGCGGCTGTCTGCCGTCCATTCGTTGATGCACTCGTCAATCAGGGCTTTGGCGGCGGCCAGGCGCTCGTCAAAGGTCAGGGTGTCCTGCATGGCCAGCGCGATGCGGTAGGCGCCGTCGAAGCTCATCAGGCGGATATTGCCTTTCGCACCGCCCAGCTTCGCGCCGTATTTCTCGGCGGAAAGCTGGGCAAAGGCGGCGATGTCGTCCATCGCGCTTTGTTTGAACGCGGCGATGTTGTCGCGCACGGCCTGCGCTTTGGCGACGATTTCCATCACCAGCTCGTCGCGCAGCAGGTCGGTTTCTTTGATGTTTTCCAGCGGGATCAGATTGCCTTTCGCGTCTTGGCGGTAGCGGCTCAAATCGATTTCAGTCATGTTGTTTGCCTTTCTGTTTCTGCCTTGCGGCGTAAATTCGTCTGCATTCTTCTACGGAGCGGCTTCTCGTTCCGTGTATCCATTCGGTTTGACATACGGGTGCGTCTTTCAGACGGCCTATGATTTCCTTTGCCATCTGCCGGCCGTATTCCGTGGCCGTGTGCTTGTCCTCCAGTCTCGGTTCGAGACGCAGCGGCTCCGGCGGCAGGACGCGGGTGAAATCCGCAGGGTTCGGCCATTCGTTTGATTCGGCAGCCAGTTTCTCAAATGCCGAGCGGACACGCGGTGCATCCCGCTCAAATTGCCATTGCTGCCTGCTTAGGATTTTCAACCACAGTATCGCCACGGGTTTCAGATCCGCTGCGGCGGGGCGGCCTTTCAGGTTCAATGTGGCCAGCATGGTAAAACCCTGCGCAATTTCTTTTTTCAGCCAGTTAAGTTCCTCCTCCATTTCCCCACTCCATTAAGTCCGCTGCGCCTTCGCGCAGCTTGGTGCTCGGTGCGGCCTGCCTGACGGGGAGGCCGTCTGAAACCGCTGTTACCGCCGTTTTCTCCGGCTTCCAAAAAGTGATGTTTTCCAGTAAGAAACCGTGGCTGGTCAGCGGCGGGGTCAGCCGCTCTTTCTCCAACGCCTCAAAGCAGCGCTCCACTGCCCAAATCCATGCCTCGCGCGGGGCGGGGTAGGTTTTTTTGTTACGTCTGATTTCTTCCGCCCGTATCATCGGCAAAAGCTCGCCCAACAGACGGGCGGTGCGGGCAAAGCTCAGGTCTTTTTCGCGCGGGCGGAACAGCGTCAGATATTTGAGCATCGCGCGGGTCAGGCCGTCTGAAATCCCTGCCAGCGCAATCAGCGCGGCGCGGGCTTCGTCGTGGGCGATGAGTACGTCGAGGCTCATGCCTGCGCCGCAGGACGGGCATCTGACTTTCATTGTGTCACCCCCATCCGTGCCAAATCCTCATCGGTCGGCTCAAACGGCATGGGCGGCTCGATGCCGAGGCTCATCGCGTCTTCTTTGACGGGAGCTTCCAGCCCGGGCGGAACGGCGGTGTCTGCCGCGTGTTCCGCCCGCACGGCCGGTGCGGGCTGCGCAACGGCGGGGCGGTCGCACTCGGACAACAGTACGAGATAGGCAAAACAGAGCGCGGCAGCCAAGAGCCAGCGGCGCAGGGCTTTTAAGGTTTCGTGCCACATTTCAAACGGCCTCCACCATATCAGCATCTACCGGCATGCCCAGTTCGGCGGCTTTGTTCATGGCGGCGGCCACCAGGTTGTTGACGGCCAGCGGATACAGCAGGCTGGTTTCGCGGCTGCCTTGGGTGCTGCGGCTGCGAATGGTGAGCCGTGCGGCAACGGCATCAACGGCGGCCGCATCCATAATCTGCGCGATGTCGGCACCGGCGCGCTCGAACTTGTGCTTCAGGTAGCCGGCGAGCCTGCCGTCGGTCAGCGGCTCAAGGGTAACGATTTCGCAGCGCTGCACCACTTCGCGCACGTTGGGGTTGTTTTCCGAGAGCTTGGTCGCCAGCTCGGTTTGGCCGATCAGGATGATGCCCAACAATCTTTCAAAGCCGTTTTTCAGCTCGTAAAAGCGTTTCAGGTGTTTGAGTGTCGGTATCGGCATACCGTGCGCCTCTTCGATAATCAGCACGTGTTTGTTGCCGGCTTTCGCGCTCTCCTGCAGGGCGCGGTGGATTTGGCGGAAACGGGCTTCGGGGCTGCGTTTGGGGGATGTGCCGGGGGCAACGGCTTCAAGGATGGCTTCGGCAATGTGTACGGCTTTCAGGGTTTTGCCCTTTTGGTCGTTGTCTTCCATCGCCAGCACATACGGCTCAATCATCACAATCTGCCTGCCTTCGCGGTTGATGCGGTCTTGCAGGTCTTCGCGCAGGGTGGATTTGCCCGCACCGCTCTCACCCACCGCCGCCATAAAGCCGCCGTGGCAGGCCGTCTGAAACATGGCCTCGCGCACATAGCGCACGTCGGGGGTGATGTAGAGATCGTCCGAACTGTTGATTTCGTCGTTGAAGGGGTCGCGTGCCAGGCCGAAGTGGCGGCGCGCGGCTTGTGTCAGGGTGGATTTCCGAAGTAACATTTCTCTGTCCTCGCTTTCATGGTTGGGGATGGGTGCGGCTTCCCGCTCGTTTCTCAGGCTCGCGGGAATGTCCGCACCGTTCTGCTTAAAAAAGTCTTTCAATTTCCCACGCAGCGCCGCTGCGTTTTTTTTTCGGCCATCTGCCGTGGTTGACTACTGCCACCAGCATCGGCTTGGAGCAGCCGATTTCGGCGGCGGCTTTGGCAAAGGATTTGCCGGTTTGCTGCAGGGCGCTTTTCAGGCTGCCTTCCGTTTCCATTTCACCTCCTTATCCGTTGACAATTCTCAAATGGCTGCGGCGGCTGATGCGCTCGTACACCGCTTCGGTTTCGCTTGACGGCGCACCGTCGGGGAACTCGCGCATCAGGATTTTCACGGCCGTGTTCCAGTTACCGCCCGCCGCTTCGATGCGCGGTTTTAAGAGCTTGGCCAGCTCCACTTTGCTCAGAATCTGTTCGCGTACTTCCATGCGGTTGAACTCCATCTGCTGCCCGCGCTTGGGCATATACAGCGTATTGCTGGCGGCCAGCGTGTCTTCCTGATGCTTGTATGGGTCGATTTGCCCACCGAAAGGCACAGCCTTGCCCTTGCGTTTGGCCGCCGCCGCTTCCAGCGTGTCGGCCTGCATCGCCAGTTTGTCCAGCTCCTTGGCGTGCTGCTGCGCGGCGGTTTCCGCTTGGCCTTTGTACTCTTTGCCAATCACAGCCGCGTCGGCTCTGAAGCCCATTTCGTCAAACACTACCTGCGGCACGGCCTGCCAGATTTCGTTGCCCTCGGCGTCGTAGGTGGCGATGCGCGCGCCGTCGGTTTCCCACGGGTTTTTGGCTACCAAGAGCTTCTGGCCGACCAACACGTGCGGAATGTCTTTCACGCTGTAATAGCGGCCGCCAAACCTGATTTCCAAATCCGGCGACACTTTCGCTTCTTTAGGGGCGGATACCGCCAGCTCTCGGCAGTAATCGGCAGGCGGCGGCAGAATCAGCTGCTCGGCCTTGATTTTGTTCCATGCCTGATAACGGGTCAGACCGTGGCGGCTGTGAATCTGCGTGCCGTTGTAGTAGCGCATCCAGCGCTCGGCCAGCGCATTCAGGCGGTCAATATCGGACACTTCGGTAAAGCGCAGCCCGCTTTCAAAGGCGGTTTCGACAATGTCGTTGCCTTTTTCCACCTGTCCCTTGGCGCGCGGATTGCCCGGCTTGTTAATCTGCACATGCACATCCAACGCCTTGCACAGATTCTTAAAGGCCGCCGAAGTATTCGCGCTGCCCGGGTCGAGCATTACCATGCGCGGCACGCCGCGAAACGGGTCTTTCAGGCTGTCGGCTTTCTCCTGCATCATGTAAATGAAAAAATCACACAGATTCGCGCTGGTTTCGCCGCCGAAGTAGTAGCGGGCGATAATCGTGCCGCTGGCGTGGTCGGTGCCGGTGTAGCGCCACACGCGGTCGTTTTCGATGCGCTCCACGTTTTTCGGCTTGTTTTTGTAAAACTCCTCCTGCTTCATCACCCGCAGGCCGCTGTCGTCGCCGTGGCGCGGCAGGTAGTAGAGTACGCACAGGCTCGGGTCGATCTGCCAGCAGTGGTTCGGGTGTTCCGATTTCATGCGGTTGACCGGTGCGGGCTGCAAAAGCTGGTCGGGGTGCAGCCGGTATTCGCGCAGCGCACGGACTATCGTGCTTTCTGACAGCGGCAATACTTCGCCCGTTTCCGTATCGATGCGGCACGCTTCGATTTGCCCGTTTGCCCTGAGCATCTCCACCGCGCGGCCTACCGTCATCAAACGCTTGCCGTTGCGCCGCATCGCTTCCATTAACACCGCCGAAATCAGCTTGGCTTCGGCAAGCGGCAGCTCCGATTTGCCCGCATCGCTGCGCCGCTTGCGGCTCGGTTTCACCGCCACCGCTTCCAGCCTGCGGTAGAGCGTCGCTGCGCTGATGCCCAACTCTTCGGCCTGCCGTTTCAGATAGGCCGTTTTCTCGCCGCGCCCCAAGGTCTCGGCATGGCGCGACACGGCGGCCAGTTTTTCGGTTAAGGCGGGATTCATCGCTTACTCCCCGTTGCCATCGCCCAGCCATGCCGGTTTGGCATCGGTCGGCGCTTCGCGCGGCAGGGCAAACTGCTCGCGCAGCAGCTCGCAGTCGCGGATGATTTGGTTCAGGCTGCCCACCATTGCCGGTGCATGGTCGAAACCGTGCGCTGCGCCGTGCGCGCTCATCTGCTCGAACATCTCTTTCAGGCGGCTCACCTGCGAGCGGATGCCCACTTCCAAGCTGCCCAGCTGCATGGACAGCTCGCTGCCGACATCGGCAGGCGCAGGCTCTTTCAGGCTGCCTTGTTTTTTGGTCAGTTTCTCGGCCAATTCGTCGATTTTGCGGCTCTTGTCGGCAATCAGTTTGTCTTTGGCTTCAGCGGTGTCGCGGCTCTCGCGCAGGGCAAGCCGCAACTCTTTCACGGTCATACGGTCGACATCGTCCAACGTCATGCCGTTTACCTCTTCGCCGTCGGCCAAGCCGGTCAGCGTTACGTCTTCTTCTACCAAGAGTTCCAGCAGTTTGGATTTGCCCAAGCCCAACAGTTTCGGCACGGCCTTTTGCATTTGCGGCGTGGCAAACCGCTGGGTGGCCGCCATCAGCCGTGCCGCTTCTCGGTAGTGGATACCCAGTTCCTGTTCGGCCAGCGCACGGAAGCGTCCGTGTTCGGTATGCTCTTTCAGTACAATCAGGGCGCGGCCGAGCTCAAACATGCCTTCCATTGTTTTATAGGCTGCCTGACGGGCACGTTCTACCCAAGTCGCTTCGTTATAGGTTTCGCCATTGCCCCACTGCTCCATCACCATCACGCTGTGCATGGCAGCGTGATTACTGTTTTGTACGACTTCGCGCTCAATAATTTCCTGACTCATGTTTCACTCCAAAAGTGACGACGTCGTCACATTTCAATTTCTACAAACTGCCGCTGTCCACACGGTTACCGATTTCCTGCACCTTGCTTTGCAGCCGCTCTTGCTGTTTGCGGAACCGCTCGGCGATTTGCAGCGTTTTGATGCTGTAGGCGAAATTGCCGTTGTCCAGCTTCACCGCCAGCCCCTCCGCAATCAGATCGTCCAAATCGCGGCTCACCTGCGTCGGCGTCAAATCCAACCCAGCAGCGATTTCCTTGTTGGACAAACCAATCAGCGGGTGCGCTTCCAATGCTTTAAATACCCTTAAAACCCTTTGGCCTTTACCGCTCATATCGGCCTCCTATGCAGATGCCGCGTCTTTGGGCTTTAAGCCGATCTCAACCGCAATTTGGTGTGCCTTACCGCGATTAGCCTTAATCGAACCGTTCAAAATACGCGATACATAGGTCGGGTCATAACCGCGCTCTTCGCACCAAGATTTGATGGTCTTTCCCTCGTTTCTGAAACGCTGTTTCACTTTTGCTGAATTCACGGAATATCTCCTAACAATCTCGTGATAAAATGGAACTTAAAGGATTAAACTATCTTGCTTAATTCTTGCTGCAATCATATTGGGATTATTTCCTTAAAGCAAGAATATTTCCAAATTATTTAGAGAATATTTCCAATGAGTTTGATTTTTAGGGAAAATGTTCGGAAATTAATTGATGATTCGGGCTTGAATGTCGCCGAATTTGCCGAACGGATAGAAGAAAAAAGCAGCCGCGTGAACGATGTTTTGAACGGAAAACAGCGGCCCCCCTTTGATATGATTGAAAAAATACTGTCGGTTTTTCAGATTGACGCCAACTGGCTGATTACCGGGCATAAAAATCCTAATGGACTGGGGAATATTTCTGATGAATATGAATATATCCCGTTTTACGACGTTGAGGTGTCGGCCGGATACGGAGCAGATGCCTACGGCGCGGTACACCCGCAAAGCTATTTGGCGTTCAGAAAAGACTGGCTGCGATCGCGCGGCTTGTACCCGAAAGATTTGAGTTGCGTAAAGGCTCGCGGAGACAGCATGGAGCCTACTATCAATAATGGTGACACCCTGCTCGTCGATGCCTCGCGCAACATGCCGCGCGACGGTTATATCTACGTTATCCGCAGTGCGGATACGCTGTGGGTAAAGCGCATCCAAAAACATATCGACAACAGCTTGCTGCTGATTAGCGACAACGGCACCTATCCGCCGATGACATTAAGATCCGATCAGCACCACGACATCCAGATCATCGGACAAGTAGTTAATATTTCAAAAGAATTTATTTAAAGTCAGAAAACAAGGGGTATAAAAGGGGTATAAAATGAAAAAGACCCTGCTTACCGCCTGTATCACGGTCTGCGCCTCAGCTCCTGCCCCCGCCGTTAACTTGAAAGAAAACCCATGAAGCGCGCGTTACTGGTTTTATCCCTGCTGGCTTTGGTCTCTTGCGGCGGCCAACCTGCCGCTACCGAAGCACCATCGTCCGATCCGGCGGCAACTGCCGAGCCGGCCGCGTCCGCCCCGCTTGAAAAAAGGAAAACCCTACCGCTGGACTATGCCGCCTACAGAACGGCAGCCAATGCCGCGTTAAAACAACAAAAATCAAAACTGGTACTGCCTGAAAACATCGAACTCGCCGCCGTACCGGACGAGCCGGGTACGCGGAAAGTAGTACACCATTATCCCGAAGGCTTGGATGTGGTTGCCGAAACTGATGCCGACGGGAACATGCTCAATCTGCGTGTTATCTGGCACAGCGATACCGAGCCGAAAAAAGCCAAACAGTTATCGGCTGCCGCAGCCGTTTTGCTGGCGGCAACCGCTCCCGAAGACCGGACGCTGGCAAAAGACACCGCCTACCAAATAGAACGGGCGGTATCCGCCCATAATCAAGGCCGCGAGCCAACAGCGGTTTTCTCGCGCGGCGGCGTCGCTTACAAGGTAACCGTCACCAACCTGCCCAGCGTGGTACTGACTGCCCAACCCGAATAGGAGTGCCTTATGAAAACCACCTATATCGTCCAGCCCTTTGTTTTGCAGAAAATCAAAGGCCAGATCGTGTTAAAGCCCGAAAAGCCGATGCAGTTCAATTACGAAGACGACGCCCTGCGCCGCGCCGAACGGATGGCGGAAAAGTTTGACGGCGTGGTAGCCGTGTCGCAGGAATATGACGAGGAAAGCGGCGAAATGGGCAGAACCGTACTGCTGCGCCAAATCGGCCAAGTTCCCGAAGATATCGCCGACAGTTTCTCCTAAACACAAGGCAGCCTGAAAACCGTTTCAGGCTGCCTTTTCCCATTTCGCCCTGTTTTTTAAAGCCGTTTAAAAGCCCGAATCTGCTCCCGTATCTAAGATGCCGCCATCTGATACGGGAGTTTTTCTATGCACATCACACTCACCGCCGGCCACAGCAACACCGATCCCGGCGCGGTAAACGGCAGCGACCGCGAAGCGGACATCGCGCAGGATATGCGCAATATCGTCGCCGCCATTTTAAAAAGCGATTACGGCCTATCTGTTAAAACCGACGGCGAGGGCAAGGGCAATATGCCGCTGCGCGAAGCGGTCAGGCTGATTGCCGGCAGCGCTTTGGCCGTTGAGTTTCACACCAACGCCGCAGCCAATAAAACCGCCACTGGTATCGAAGCGCTGGCCTTGCCCAAGCACAAGGCCGCCTGCCAGCGTCTGTGCCAAGCCGTGGCCGATGCCACCGGCTGGAAACTGCGCGGCGAGGGCGGCTACAAGCCGGACAATGCCGGACAGCACAGCCGTCTGGCTTACGCACGGGCGGGCGGCATTATTTTTGAGCCGTTTTTTATTTCCAACGATGCCGACCTTGCAACTTGGAAACAGCGCAAGTGGCCGGTTTGCCGCGCGATTGCGGCGGCGATTGCAGCGGAAGTCAAAAAATGAAAGAAGTCGCCCTACACGCCCTGCACATCGGCGGCAAGCTGATGTTGGCCTATATCGCCCTGCTGGCGGCACGCGAGCAGGTGCCGTATTACGGCTGGTTTGTATTTTTGGCCGTGGCCTATGCGCTGGGCACGTCGTTAAAGGTGAATTGAATGAGACCGATCAAATGGCTCACCGGCCTGATTGCCAACCCCGCCACCGGACAAATCAGCCACAGCAAACTGTGGGCAAACGTCGCCGCCGCGCTGATGACCTATAAATTCGCCACCGCCGCCGAATCCGCCGAATGGATGTGGTGGTGCTACGGTGCGATGGTCGGCGGCTACGCCCTGATTAAGCGCGGCATCGCCGCCGTGCCGCAAATCGAGCAAATCCGCACGGAGGCGAAAAATGATGCTGCCGATACCGAGTAAAGCGCTGCTTTCAGGCAGCCTGAAAACCGCGCTGCCGCTGCTGCTGGCCGCCGCGCTGGCCGCTTACAGCTACCGCGCCGGTTATCTGAAACGCGATGCCGCCGCCAAACTGGAAACCGCCCAAATACAGCAGGTGCATGCTGCCGCCCGCCTGAAAGCCGAGCAGGAATATTCCGCCAAGCTGGCCGCCGCTGCGGCCGAAAAGCAGCGCTGGTCGGATTACGCCCAAACGCAGTCTGCCAAGCTGGCCGCGGCCGAGCACACTCTGGAGCAAAAACAACACGCCATCCGGCAGGAGATACCCCATGCAATACGTAAAGACAATGCAGACGGCCGCTGCTTTGGCGGCCTTGGCGCTGACAGCCTGCGCCTCTACCGCCAAGCCTTCGGCTACAGCGCCGATTAAAACGGTATCCGTGCCCGCAATGCCGTCCGCCCCCTTTGGGCTGCTGGCCGAACACGGGCACCCCGCGCGCCCGGCCGGCGGCTCGCCCGAACAGCTGTTAAACCACGCCGTGCAATACGGTGCCTACTGCCAAAAGCTCGCAGCCCAAGTAGCGGGCTGGCAGGCGTGGTACCGGCGGGGGGTGAAAACCGAATGAGCGACATCATCGACCGCGCATCCGAGCGCGAAGCAGAGCTGCTGGCCGAGGCGCTGGCCAGATACCAAAGGCCGTCTGAAAACCGAGGCAGCCTGAAAAACTGCGCCGACTGCGGCGAGCCGATACCCGAAGCGCGGCGCAAAGCCGTTTCAGGCTGCACGCGCTGCATTGTCTGTCAGGAATATTTCGAGCACGGATGGCCGTAAACATGGACAACAAAACCTTTATCAGCATTGAGTTTTGGCAGCTCGTCAGCTTTCTGCTCTCCTTTCTCGGCATCTGTTTCGCCTTCGGCAAAATGCTGCTCGGCCAGTTCCAAGCCCAGCAGGAAGAGCGGCACAAGCAGCAGGCGCGGCTGCACGAAAAGGTAGAGCAGCTGGAAAACCAGTTTGCCGAACAAAAAGCGCTGCTGCCGGAAAAATACGTGCTGCGCGACGACTACATCCGTAATCAGGCGATTCTCGAAGCCAAGATGGACAGCATCCAAAAAACCCTTACCGACCTCTACAAAATGGAAAGCCAGAAAAAATGAACGAAAAAGCCCGCCGCGAAGGCATGCGCTGGCATTTGGTCAACACCCTGCACAAAGCCCGTCCCTACACCACCAGCGAAGTGTTTTTGCTCGACGTGATGCGCGGCATCTATCCCGACGCCACCGCACTCGAATTGCGCCAGCAGCTCGACTATCTGGCCGACCGCAAAATGGTGGAACTGAACAAACAGCCCTCCGGCATGTGGTTTGCCGATCTGACCAGCCTGGGCGTGGACATTGCCGAATACACGGTGGACTGCCGTGCCGGCATCGCCCGTCCGGAAAAATACTGGGAGGGATGAGATGGCCAAACGCAGCGCAATCGACACCCTGCCCGAAGACATCCGCCGCGCGCTCGAGCGCAGGCTGTCGGAAAACGGCTTTGCCAATTACACCGAGCTGACCGATTGGCTGAACGCGCAGGGCTACGAAGTGAGCCGTTCCGCCGTCCACCGCTACGGCCAGAAGGTCGAGCGGCGTTTTGCGTCCATCAAAGCCAGCACCGAAGCCGCGCGCCTGATTGCCGAAGGCGCGGCCGACGAAGGAGACGCCCGCAGCGAAGCCCTGATGGCGATGGTGCAGACCGAGCTGTTCGATTCTTTGGTGCAGATCGGCGAAATCAACGACGACGAGCTGTCGCCGGTTGCCCGTTTCGATTTGATGAGCGAAGGCGCAAAGCGTATCGCCGGACTGGTATCGGCCAGCACCCGCCTGAAAGAATATCAGGCGAAAGTAAAAGCCAAAGTGGCCGCAGTGGCCGAAGACGCGGCCAAGCAGGCGAAAAAAGGCGGCCTCTCCGATGAAGCCGCCGAAGCCATCCGCAAACAGATTTTGGGAATTGCATCATGATGCCGTCTGAAAGCAGGCAGCCTGAAAAAACCGAAGACCGCACGCCTGCGGCCTTGTTGCCCTACCAGCAGCGCTGGTGCGCCGACACATCGCCGGTGAAACTGTGCGAAAAGTCGCGCCGTATCGGCCTAAGCTGGGGCGAAGCCGCCGATACCGCCTTACTGGCCGCGTCCGAAAAAGGCATGGATGCCTGGTATATCGGCTACAACAAAGACATGGCGCTCGAATTTATCCGCGACTGCGCCAACTGGGCGAAGTTTTACAATCTTGCCGCCGGCGAAATCGAAGAAACCGAGGAAGTGTTTGTCGAAGGTGACGACAAAAAATCCGTATTGGCCTTTGTTATCCGCTTCGCTTCCGGCTGGCGCGTTACCGCCTTGTCCAGCCGCCCCTCAAACCTTCGCGGTAAGCAGGGGCGCGTCATCATTGACGAGGCGGCGTTCCACGAGCAGCTCGGCGAGCTGCTCAAAGCGGCAATGGCCTTGCTGATGTGGGGCGGTCAGGTACACATCATCTCTACGCATGACGGTGTGGACAATCCGTTCAACGAGCTGATTACCGACATCCGTGCGGGCAAGAAACCCTATTCCATCCACCGCATTACCTTTGACGAAGCCGTTTCAGACGGCCTTTACCGCCGCATCTGCCTGCGTTTGGGGCGCGAATGGACGAGTGAGGGCGAAGCGGCATGGTGCAAAGAAATCCGCGATTTCTACTGCGAAGACGCCAGCGAAGAGCTCGACTGCATCCCCAAAAACGGCGGCGGCAAATGGCTCAACCGCGCCTTAATCGAAAGCCGCATGAGCCCCTATACGCCCGTAATCCGCTACGACCAAACCGACGCTTTCGGCCTGCTGCCCGAGCCGCGCCGCGCCGCCGAAGTTTCCGACTGGATTGCCGACACCTTGCAGCCGCTGCTCGACGGCTTGGATGCCGAGCGCGTGAGCTTTGTCGGCGAAGACTTCGCCCGATCGGGCGACCGCACCGTCATCGTGCCGCTGTTGCAGCAGCGCGATTTGGCCTTAAAGCCGCCGTTTGTGTTGGAGCTGGGCAATATGCCCTTTGCCCAGCAGGAGCAGATTATCAAACACCTGCTGCACGGCCTGCCCAATCTGCGCGGCGCGGCACTGGATGCGCGCGGCAACGGCCAATCGCTGGCCGAAGCCGTGCGCGACGAATTTGGCGCGGAGATTGTCGAAGCCGTGATGTTGTCGGAAAACTGGTACCGCACCCACACCGCGCCATTCAAAGCCGCGCTGGAAGACGGCACGCTCACCGGCCTGCCGCGCGACGAAGACATCCTGAACGATTTACGCGCCTTCGAACTGGTGCGCGGCGTGCCGCGCATTCCCGACATGCGCAGCAAAGGCCAAGACGGCCGCAAACGCCACGGCGATGCCGCCATTGCCTTTGTGTTGGCGCATTACGCCAGCCGAGAACTCAAGGTCGGCCCTGTGCGCGTATCCGGCCGCAATATCCGAAGGCGCAGCCGCTTTACCGGCGGCTATTAAACCCAACCCAAGGCCGTCTGAAAGAATCCCGCCATGCCCAAACCGCATTTCAAACTCAAAACCACCGCCGGCAGCGTTACCCTGCAGCCTGAAAACCTGACCGCCCATCTGGCCGTTGCCCGCCGCTTTATGGGGGCGGCCGGTTTCGGCGGCTGGCTAGCCAACCCCGACCCCGTACTCAAAAAGCTCGGCAGAAACATTGCCGTCTACCGCGAGCTGCTGGCCGACCCCGTGGTCGCAGGCCATGTGCGCCGCCGCAAAGCCGCCGTGGCCGGCATGGACTGGCGGCTCGATGATGACGGCGTGCCGCCCAAAGTGGCCGACACCGTATCCGCGCTGCTCGATGGTTTGGACTTGTACAAACTCATCGGCCAGATACTCGATGCCGCGCTGTTCGGTTATCAACCTTTGGAAGTGGTGTGGCAGCAGGGCAGCGTATGGCTGCCGCGCGAGATTACCGCCAAGCCGCAGGAGTGGTTTCATTTTGACGACGAAGGACGGCTGTATATTTCAGACAGCTTTTCAGGCAGCCTGAAAAACGAACCCGTACCCGATTTCAAATTTCTCTGCCCCACCCACAACGCCACCTACCAAAATCCCTACGGCACGGGCGACTTGGCCAGCGTGTACTGGCCGACTGTCTTCAAGCGCGGCGGCCTGAAATTCTGGGCGGAGTTTGCCGAGAAGTTCGGTGCGCCGTGGATTATCGGCAAAGAGCCGCGCAGCAACACCCCCGCCGACACCGAAAAGCTGCTCGATGCCTTGGAGCAGATGATCGGCAACGCCGTGGCTTCGATTCCCAACGATTCCAGCGTCGAAATCAAAGAAGCCGCAGGCAAGCAGGGCAGCGCGGATGTGTACGAGCGCTTTATCCGCTACTGCCGTTCGGAAATCGCCATCGCCCTGCTCGGACAGGACATGTCCACCGAAAAAGACACCAACCACGCCAGCGCCGCCGCAGGCTTGGAAGTAACGCGCGACATCCGCGACAACGACTGCCGCATCGTCGAAGGCTGCCTGAACGAGCTGATCGACTGGGTGTGCGCCTTTAATTTTGGCGATGCTCCCCGCCCGCGTTTTGTGCTGTACGAAACCGCCGAAGGCGGCAAAGAGCAGGCCGAGCGCGACCAAATCCTTTCAGGTTGCGGCGTGAAATTCAGCGCATCCTATTGGAAGCGCGTGTACAACCTGAGCGACGAAGACATCGCCGGAATTGCTGTTGAAGACGGCCACAACCCGCAGGGCAGCCTGAAAACCGCTGCCGACTTTGCCGAATCCGAGCTGCCGCCCGATGCAGGCATGGTGATCGACAGTCTCACCCCCGGTGCAGGCAGTCTGAATGCACAGGGGCGCGAGCTGACTGCCGCACTTGTGAACAACCTGCAGCAGGGCATGCCGCCGGAACAGCTGCTGGACAGTTTGACCGCTGCTTATCCCAACTTGGATGACACAGCCCTGCAAAACGAGCTGGCACGGCTAATCTTTCTGTCCGAACTGGTCGGCCGCATTGAAGCGCGGCAGGAGCTGGCCGCATGAACGCCGCCGACATTCAAGCCGTATTCGGCATGCAGCCTGAAAACGCTGTTACCTACCTGAAACAGAAAGGCGTCGCCGTGTCGTGGGACTGGCAGGACATGCTGGACGACGCCCATGCCGCCGCCTTTACCGTTGCCAAAACCACCGGCATGGATGTGGCCAACGACATCTATGCCGCCGTCGTCAAAGCCGCCGAAAGCGGGCAGAGCTTTGAGCAGTTCCGCCGGGAGCTGACGCCCGTATTGCAGGCCAAAGGCTGGTGGGGCAGGCAGGACGCGCCCAATCCCGACACCGGCGACATCCAGTCTGTACAACTGGGCGGCCCGCACCGCCTGAAAACCATCTATCTGACCAATATGCAGTCGGCCTATATGGCCGGACGCTACGTCGAAATGCAGGACGCTACCGCCACCCATCCTTATTGGGAATATGTGGCGGTAAACGACGGGCGCACCCGCGAAAGCCACCGCCTGATGCACGGGCGCGTCTATGAAGCCGACGATCCGGTGTGGGACACCCTGTATCCGCCGCTCGACTACCGCTGCCGCTGCCGCGTCCGTCCGCTGTCGCGCCGCCGTGGCGAAGGGCGGGTGCTGCCGTCACCCGCGCTCGAAACCCAAACCGTCGACATCGGCGAAAACCGCTACACCGGCGAAGAGCGCTACGCCCAGCGCACCGGCATCCGCATCAACGGAAAATTCGTCGCCCCCAACGCCGGATTCAACAGCAACCCGGGCAAAAGCCTGCTCGAACGCACCGCACGGCTTGCCGTGGACAAAGCACAGGCCGTCCATCCCGAAATTGCGCGGGTTGCACTGAAAGAGATGATGGAAAACGACAGATTCAGCCGGTCACTCGACGCAGCGGCACTGGCTTGGGTGAAGAAACTGCTGGAAGGATAGAAGATGCTGAATATCGACTTGGATATCTCACAGGTAGAAGCCGGGCTGGGACGGCTGCTGGCCAACACCCGCGACACCCGCCCGATGATGCGCGGCATCGCAACGGAACTGCTCAGCCTGACCGAGGACAATTTCGAGAACGAAAGCTGGGGCGGGGAAAAATGGCCGCAAAGCCGCCGCGCGGCTGAAACCGGCGGCAAAACCCTGCAAAAAAGCGGCCAGCTGGTGGCAAGTATCACCGGCAAAGCAGGCAACAGCTACGCCCGCATCGGCAGCAACAAAGTATATGCCGCCATCCACCATTTGGGCGGCAAAGCCGGGCGCAACAAAAAAGTACGCATCCCCGCCCGTCCCTACTTACCGATGAACAGTGACGGCAAACTCCAACACCGAGCCGAAGAGAACATCCTGCAAGTTGCCCTAGACGCTCTGACGCACGGGCTGTAAAAACACAAAAACGGGCAAAGACTGCCCGTTTGATTTTGTTTCATTGTGTGCAACGCCGTTTCATTCCGCCCGTCCCGCCAAATCCTGCTTCATCCCGATTTATCCCATTTATTGCAGAATGGGGTGGGGATTTATCTCAGGGGGTTTCAACACCATCAAAGACATGATCGACCGCACCGTGGAATTTAACTTCCGCAACATCGAAAGCCAGAAAACCGCCGGCCTCGAATTGCAGAGCCGCTACGACAACGGTCGCTTTTTCGCCGACTTTTCCGCCACATACAACCTGAAAAACGGAGTGTGCGACGAAAGCAGCGCGATCTTCCTCGACCCGATGGGGAGCATCCCCAACTGCCTCAAAGACGGCCCGCCCGCCAGCTACCTGCACAACATGACCCCGCCCAAATACTCGCTCAACCTCACACCGGGCGCGCGTTTCCTCAACCGCAGGCTCGAAGTCGGCAGCCGCATCCTCCACCATGCCGGCCTGCGCAACCACGACCGCGAAAACTACGGCGACCTGGTGGACAAAGTGCGCCGCTCGGGCAACAACTTCAACGTCCCCATCTACTGGGGCAAAGTAACCACCCTCGACGCATGGATCAGCTACAAATTCCGCCACAACCTCAACGCCGAGCTGGTCATCACCAACCTCACCGACCAATACTACCTCGACCCGCTGACCCGCACCCACAACCCCGCCCCGGGGCGCACCTTCCGGCTGGGCATCAGCAAAAAGTTCTAACGCGGTGCTGACCGGAATTTGAAAGCCCCGGCAAAGCAGAGGCCGTCTGAAAAACAGTTTCAACTTCGTTGAAACCGCGCCTTCAGACGGCCTCTATATATTAAGAGTTTGATGTATGGTGTGTGGCTCAAGCCACGCACGCGGTTCAGCCTTCCATGCCGCACAATCAATCCGTCCGTTCCACAAACAACCAAAACCGCTCATGCCGAACCCAAGGTAGGGGGTGTCGCCCCGAGGCGACGCACGCGTTCTCTGCCGCACAAAGGCCGTCTGAAAATACAAATTGCGGATTTTCAGTGGAGTAGGTCGGGCATTCATGCCCGACAAACACCAAACACCGGCAGATTTGAAAGATGTCGGGCATAAATGCCCGACCTACTGAACGTATCACGCCGTGCCGAACCTGTTGCAGGGCAGCGGGTAGGTTGGGTTGCAAACCCAACATCGGCGGATTGCACGGATGTTGGGTCTCGCCCCGACCTACCTTACCGCTGCGAAGCCCAAACCGCGTGCGTGGCTGCGCCACACACCCTACCTCAGCGGCAGAGGTCGTCTGAAAACCCAACCCATGCCGAACCCGCCCGACAACTGACGTTCGTCAATGTTTGAAGAAACAAATATTTGTCCGCATTCATCAAGATTTCCGCCTGCGCGCACTACTGTCCGGAATAAAAATCCCCACCCCAAAACAAAAAGGTTGCAGCCCAACGTTTTTACGGGTAAACCCCAGAGCGTCAACTCAAAAACATCAGGACTGCAACCATGTACAGCATAAGCCGACTCCAACAAATCATCAAGCCCATCATGCACGGACGCTTCCGGCACCACATCCGCAAATATCAGGCAGACAAACACAATAAAGGCTTCGGCTGCCACAACCTACTGGTTTCCATGGTTTACGCCCACCTCAGCCACAGCAACAGCCTGCGCACCCTGGAACAATCCTTTAACGCCAACAGCAGCCACCACTACCACCTCAACGTCCGCAGCATCCGCCGCTCCACCCTGTCCGAAGCCCTCGCCAAACGCGACACCCGCCCCTTTGCCGATATGCTCGCCGAACTGATGCGCACATGCAGCCGCACCCTGCGCAAACCCACACAAGAAACCGCCGACTTACCCTACCTCATCGATTCCACCCCCATCGCCCTCAAAGGACGCGGCTTTGACCAATGGGTCAGTAACAACGGACGCATTGCTGGTTTAAAGATTCATATACTGATGAACCATGCCAACGGCTGTCCCACCGCCCAAAGCATCACCGATGCCACCATCAACGACATCGACCAACGCCACATCGTGCAGCCTGAAAAAGGCGCGGCCTATGTTTTTGACAAAGGCTATTGCGATGACAACTGGTGGGCAGAACCGGATAACGCAGGAGCCTGTTTCGTTACCCGTCTTAAAGCCAATGCCGCCGTTCAAGTGGTAGAACGCATAACGTCATCTGAAAACCCAAACACCAATGCAACCATCTTGGCAGACGAATACATCCGCTTCAAACACAAGAAGAACAGCAACCGACTCAACCATTACCACAGCAAAACCCTACGCCGCATTACCGTCAAACGCGAAGACAAAGCCCCTTTGGTGCTAGTGAGCAATAACCTGACCGCCCCCGCCCAAGAGATTGCCGATACCTACAAACAACGCTGGCAGATTGAATTACTGTTCAAATGGCTCAAACAACATTTGCAGCTCAAACGCTTTTTCGGACGCAATGCCAATGCGGTGAAACTGCAACTGTTGTGCGCGATGATGGCGTATCTGCTGTTGAAGCTGTACCAACAAAGTACACGAACCTACGACAGCCTGCATTTGCTGTACGCACGGATTGCGGGTTGTTTGTTTGAACGACCGCAAACACTGTATGCCTGCTATGCGCAGCGAAGGCGGGAGAGGGAGGTGTGGATGGAGGCGCAGGAAAGGTTGATTTGATGTCAAGTGGGTAGGATGTTGATGTTTAAGGGGGACTTATTCCGGACAGTAGTGCGCGCAGGCGGGGACGGCCTTACACACGCCTGCTCAATGCAGCAGCATCACCTGATCACGATTCGCCCCCAGCACGCCCGGCACTTGGGCAAAGTGCGCCTCGGCCTGCGCCATGTCCGCCCCGTCGGGCACGGCCAGGGCGAGTCCGTTCATCGTTTTGTATTCGTAGATGATTTTCGCGCCGTATGCCTGCGCCGCACGCCGCAGCGGCGCGCTGCCGGTTTGCGCGTCGTAAAACACAATCAGGTTGCGCGGCGCGGCAGCCTGTTCGGCGGCGGGCGTGGGGGAGGGTTGCGGCGCGGCGGTGCAGGCCGCAGCAGCCAGACACAGCGACAAAGCGGCGGCACGGAAAATGCCGCTATCGGTATCGGTAAGATTCATAAGCAAAGAGGCCGTCCCCGCCTGCGCGGGGATGACGTTTCTGAAAAAAAGCCGCATTCTACCCCACCGCCGCCCAACCGTGCCGCGCAGGCGCAAAACGGCAAACGCGCCCTGCCCTGCCCCGCCGCCGGTTTTGGCTGCGCCGAAGCTGCGTTTTCAGACGGCCTCTGCCTGTGGCAAACCGCCCGTCTGTGTTAGAATCCGCGCGTTTTTACACTTTGTACACAATGTTTGTCAGGCCGTCTGAAAAAGGATAAAAGCCATGTGCCAGCTTCTCGGCATGAACTGCAACACGCCCACCGACATCGTTTTCTCGTTTGAAGGCTTCCGCCGGCGCGGCGGCCTCACCGACCATCATGTGGACGGCTTCGGCATCGGCTTTTTCGAACAAAAAGGCATCCGACTGTTCCACGACGACAAGCCCAGCGCGAATTCGCCCGTGGCCGATCTGGTTAAAGCCTACCAAATCAAATCCGAAAACGTCATCGCCCACATCCGCAAAGCCACCAGCGGCCGCACCTCGCTGGCCAACACCCATCCCTTCGTGCGCGAAATGTGGGGCAGCTACTGGATGTTCGCCCACAACGGCCACCTGCAAAACTTCGCCCCCGCGCGCGGCCGCTACTACCGCACGGTGGGCAACACCGATTCCGAACGCGCCTTCTGCTTCATCCTCGAAGAACTGCGCCGCCGCTTCGACGACCGCCCGGGCGACGACGAGCTGTTCGCCGCCCTCGCCCCCCTCGTGCGCGAAATCCGCAGCCACGGCCTCTTCAACTTCATTCTTTCAGACGGCCAAGTCATGTTCGCCCACGCCAGCACCCTGCTGCACTACATCGTGCGCCAGGCACCCTTCGGCGAAGCCCGCCTGCTGGATGACGACATCGCCGTCGACTTCTCCGCCGTAACCACCCCCGACGACCGCGTCGCCGTCATCGCCACCCTGCCGCTCACCGAAAACGAAACCTGGCGGCAGTTTGCCTGCGACGAACTGGCCATGTTCCGCGACGGCGCCATCGTGCGGCGCGAGCGTCCCGAGCCGCCGCGCTACCTCACCGCCGAAGAAGGGCTGGCCCTTGCCCGCGCCGTCGGCGCGTCCGCCTAAGGATACCGCCATGAAATGCCCCTTCTGCCAACACGCCGACACGCAGGTAACCGACTCCCGCCTCGCCGAAGAAGGCAACTGCGTCCGCCGCCGCCGCCGCTGCCACGCCTGCGACCAACGCTTCATCACCGTCGAGCGGCTGGACGTGCGCCTGCCCGACATCGTCAAAAGCAACGGCAGCCGCGTCCCCTACAACGCCCACAAACTGCGCACCAGCCTCGAACGCGCCCTGCACAAACGCCCCTTCGACAGCGAAGACGTGGACGACCTCGTCGCCGCCATCGAAGGCCGCCTCTACCGCCTCGGCCGCAAAGAAGTCTCCTCCCGCCTCGTCGGCGAAATGGCCATGGAAACCCTGCTCGCCACCGACCAGGTCGCCTACGTGCGCTTCGCCTCGGTGTACAAAAGTTTCAACGACGTATCCGAATTCACCCAGGCCATCGCCACCCTGTCCACACCGCAGGCCGAAGCACAAACCGACGGCTGAACACGCTTTACACACTTTTCAGAAACGCCATCCCCGCGTAGGCGGGGACGGCCTCCTCCCGCAGAGGCCGTCTGAAAAACAAAAACCGCCCGGGCGCACCGAAGCCGCGCGGCAAACTCTTTCCAACCCGTTTTCCAGAAAGGAAAAAACATGTTCTTCGACAAAATCCAAGCCGCACCCGCCGACCCCATCCTCGGACTGGGCGAAGCCTTCAAAGCCGAAACCCGCCCCGAGAAAGTCAACCTCGGCATCGGCGTATACAAAGACGCGAACGGCGACACCCCCGTCCTCAAATCCGTCAAAGCCGCCGAAACCCGCCTGCTGGCCGACGAAAAAACCAAAAACTACCTCACCATCGACGGCGTGGCCGCCTACAACGCCGAAACGCAGAAACTCCTCTTCGGCGCAGACAGCGAAATCATCGCCGCCCGCCGCGCCAAAACCGCGCAAAGCCTCGGCGGCACCGGCGCGCTGCGCATCGCCGCCGAATTCGTCAAACGCCAAACCCAAGCCGCCAACATCTGGATTTCCACCCCCACCTGGCCCAACCACAACGCCATCTTTGAAACCGTCGGCGTCAGCATCCGCAACTACCGCTACTACGACAAAGCCGCCCACGCCCTCGACTGGGACGGCCTGATTGCCGATCTCGCCCAGGCGCAAAAAGGCGACGTGGTACTGTTCCACGGCTGCTGCCACAACCCCACCGGCATCGACCCCACCCCCGAACAATGGGACACCCTCGCCAAAATGTCCGCCGAAAAAGGCTGGCTGCCCCTCTTCGACTTCGCCTACCAGGGCTTTGCCAACGGCATCGAAGAAGACGCCTACGGCCTGCGCGCCTTCGCCAAACACAACAAAGAGCTGCTGATCGCCAGCTCCTACTCGAAAAACTTCGGCATGTACAACGAACGCGTCGGCGCATTCACCGTCGTTGCCGAAAACGAAGAAACCGCCAACCGCGCGTTCAGCCAGGTCAAAGCCATCATCCGCACCATCTACTCCAACCCCGCCTCCCACGGCGGCCACACCGTCGCCCTCGTGCTGCAAGATGCCGCCCTCAAAGCGCAATGGATAGCCGAACTCGACGAAATGCGCGCGCGCATCAAAGAAATGCGCCAGAAATTCGTCGACACCCTCAAAGAAAAAGGCGCGAAACAAGACTTCGGCTTCATCATCCGCCAAAACGGCATGTTCTCCTTCTCCGGCCTCACCCCCGAACAGGTTGACCGCCTCAAAGACGAATTCGCCATCTACGCCGTGCGATCCGGCCGCATCAACGTCGCCGGCATCACCAACGCCAACATCGGCTACCTGTGCGAAAGCATCGTAAAAGTGCTGTAAACCGCGCCCGCGCAAGCAAACAGGCCGTCTGAAAACACAGTTTCAGACGGCCTGTTTTGCATAGGCATAAGTAGGGTGTACCGCCCCGGGGCGACGCACGCGTTCCCCGCCGCACAACCAATCCGCACGGTTTCCCAAAACCCCAAACCGCGTGCGTGGCTTGCGCCACACACCCTACCCCAACGGCACGCATTTTCTGTTTGCAAACGGCTTTATCAGCAAGCAGCCGCAAACGCAAAGAGGCCGTCTAAAAACGCAGTTTCGGCATAAGCGAAAACGTTTTTCAGACGGCCTCTTTGTTTGCCCAATCAGCGCAAAACCGATTTTACGATCCGCACCAGATTTTCCGTGGTGAAACCGAACAGTTTGAACAGCTCGCCGGCGGGGGCGGATTCGCCGAAGCGGTCGAGCCCCAATACTGCGCCGGTGGTACCGACGTATTTGTACCATCCGTCGGACACGCCCGCTTCCACGGCCACTTTGGGCAGGTGGGCGGGCAATACTTCGGCGCGGTAGGCCGCGTCTTGGCGGTCGAACACATTGGTGCTCGGCATGGATACGACGCGCACGGCGATGCCTTCGTTGGCGAGGGCGGCTTGTGCGTTCAGGGCGAGCTCCACTTCCGAGCCGGTGGCGATAATTACCGCTTTGGCTTCACCCGCCGCTTCGGATACGACATAGCCGCCGCGTTTGATGTTTTCAAGCTGCGCTTGGCTGCGCGGCAGGAATTTGAGGTTTTGGCGGCTGAAAATCAGGCTGGACGGGCGGTCGGCAGCTTTGACGGCTTCAGACCACGCGGTGAGCGATTCGGCGGTGTCGCACGGCCGCCATACGTCCATGTTGGGAATCAGGCGCAGGGTGGCGGTTTGTTCGACCGGCTGGTGGGTGGGGCCGTCTTCGCCGAGGCCGATGGAGTCGTGTGTGAACACGAAGATCGGGTTGATTTTCATCAGCGCGGCCATGCGCAGGGCGTTGCGCTCGTATTCGCTGAACATCAGGAAGGTTGCGCCGAAGGGGCGCACGCCGCCGTGCAGCGACAGGCCGTTCATCACCGCGCCCATGCCGAATTCGCGCACGCCGTAGTGGATGTAGTTGCCGCCGCTGTTTTTGGTAACGGACACGCTGCCCGGCCAGTCGGTGAGGTTGGACGGGGTGAGGTCGGCCGAGCCGCCCACCAGTTCGGGCAATGCTTTGGCGAGGATTTCGATGCTGTTTTGGCTGGCTTTGCGTGTGGCGATGGTTTCGGCTTTGGCGCACACTTCCTGCAAGGCCGTCTGAACATAGGAGTCGAAGTTATCGGGCAGTTTTTTGTCCATGCGGCGGACAAATTCGGCGGCCTCAGCGGGGAATTTGGCCTGATATTGCGCAAACAGCGCGTTCCATTCGGCTTCGAGTTTCGCGCCTTTTTCTTTCGCGCTCCAAGCGGCGTAGATTTCCTGCGGGATTTCAAACGCGGGATAAGCCCAGCCCAAGTGTTTGCGGGTGGCTTCGATTTCGTCCGCACCCAGCGGCGCGCCGTGGGTTTTGTGGCTGCCTTCTTTGTTTGCGCTGCCTTTGCCGATCAGGGTTTTGCAGCAGATCAGCGAGGGTTTGCCGGTTTCGGCGCGGGCGGCTTCCACGGCGGCGGCAATCGCGGCGGTGTCGTGGCCGTTAACATCGGGCACAACATGCCAGCCGTAGCTCTCGAAGCGGGCGGGGATGTTTTCGGTAAACCAGCCGTCCACTTTGCCGTCGATGGAGATGTTGTTGTCGTCGTAAAGTACGATCAGTTTGCCCAAGCCCAAAGTGCCCGCCAATGAGCAGGCTTCGTGCGAGACACCTTCCATCATGCAGCCGTCACCCATGAAGACATAAGTGTGGTGGTCAACGATGTTGAGGCCGTCTTTGTTGAACTCGGCGGAGAGGATTTTTTCCGCCAATGCCATGCCCACTGCGTTGGCAATGCCCTGACCCAGCGGGCCGGTGGTGGTTTCCACGCCGTCGGTGTAGCCGTATTCGGGGTGGCCGGGGGTTTTGCTGTGAAGCTGGCGGAAGTTTTTCAGGTCTTCAATAGAAAGATTGTAGCCGGTGAGGTGCAGCAGGCTGTACAGCAGCATGGAGGCGTGGCCGTTGGAGAGGATGAAACGGTCGCGGTTGTAGAATTTGGGGTTGGCGGGATTGTGGTTCAGAAACCGGTTCCACACGACTTCGGCCATTTCCGCCATGCCCATCGGCGCACCGGGGTGGCCGGAATTGGCTTTTTGGATGGCGTCGGCGGATAGGAAGCGGATGGCGTTTGCCAATTGGGAGGGCATTTTCGATACCTTTTCGGAGCGGGAAAAAGCCGCGATTATCCGTGTTTTCAGACGGCCTTTCAAGGAAGGAGGCCGTCTGAAAAGGCTGTTTGGACATTGAACGGTGCGGCTTTCGGAGACGTCATTCCCGCGTTTATGCTCCGAAGAAGTACTGGCGGGGACAGCCTTCGGGTTTGGGCGGCAAAAACCGCGTGCGTGGCTTGCGCCGCATCTGCGCCAGCTTCACCTGCCTCAATGCCCAAACCGCGTGCCTCACCGGGCGGTGTAGGCGGTTGCTGCCGTGTAAGCAGTTTCCAATACGGTAAATGAAAGGACGTCTGAAAACCGTTTTCATACGGCCTCAGCGCACCTGCCCGCTGCCTTCGATGATGTATTTGTAGGTGGTCATTTCCGAGAGACCCATCGGACCGCGGGCGTGTAGTTTCTGGGTGGCGATGCCCATTTCGCAGCCGAGGCCGAACTGGCCGCCGTCGGTGAAGCGGGTGGAGGCGTTGACGTACACCGCCGCGCTGTCGGTCTGTTCGGCGAAACGGCGGGCGGTTTCGGGATTGGCGGTAACGATGGCGTCGGAATGGCGGGTGCTGTGCGCGTCGATGTGGGCGACGGCTTCGTCGGCCGAGCCGACAATCTTGACGGCGAGGATGTAGTCGGAAAACTCGGTGTCGAAGTCTTCCGGCCGCGCCGGCGTGCCGCCGATGAGGGCGGCGGCGGCATCGTCGGTGCGCAGCTCTACCGGCGGCAGTCCCCGCGCCTGTCTGTCTTCAATCAGACGCCGGCGCAAACGCGGCAGGAAGGCGGCGGCGATGTCGCGGTGGACCAGGCACACTTCGGCGGCGTTGCACACCGAAGGGCGGCTGGTTTTGGCGTTGTCGGTGATGTCCAAAGCCATCGCCAAATCCGCGTCTTTGTCCACATAAATGTGGCAGATGCCGGTGCCGGTTTCGATAACCGGCACGCCGGCGTTTTCGACCACGCTGCGGATCAGTCCCGCGCCGCCGCGCGGAATCAGCAGGTCGAGCAGGCCGGTGGCTTTCATCATGGTGTAGGCACTGTCGCGGCCGGTGTCGGAGACAAGGCCGATGCAGTCGGGCGGCAGGCCGCTGTCCGCGAGCGCGGTTTTCAGGGCGCAAACGACGGCACCGGCGGTGCGCCGGGCTTCTTTGCCGCTGCGCAGCACCACCGCGCTGCCGCTTTTGATGGCGAGCGCGGCGGCGTCGGACGTTACGTTGGGGCGGCTTTCGTAGATGATGCCGATGACGCCGAAGGCGGCACGGACTTTGCGGATGACAAGGCCGTTGGGCAGGGTGCGGGTTTCGAGGATTTCGCCGACGGGGTTGGGCAGGGGAATCAGGGCGCGGATGCCTGCGGCCATCGCGCCGATGCGTGCGTCATCGAGCAGCAGGCGGTCGAGCATGGCTTCGGAAAGGGTGCCTTTTGCGGCGGCCATGTCGGCACGGTTGGCGGCGAGGATGTCGTCCGAGGCGGCCGAAAGCGCGTCGGCCATGGCGGCGAGGGCGCGGTTTTTGGTTGCGGTATCGGCGGTGTTGACGGCTTTTTTGGCGCGGTTTGCCCGTTCGAGCAGGGCGAGCGTGTCTTTGTCTGTGTTCACGGTTTGCTCCTCAAATGTCTTGCAGAAACAGTTCCAGCTCGGGCGTGATGCCGATCCAGTCGTCGCGGTGGACGGCCACGCCGCGCGGTTTGGGCGAGGCGGCGAGGGTTTTCAGACGGCCCGAACCGGTTTTGGCCCTGCCTTTGCCGAGGATGCGCGTGCCTTCGGCGTTGTACACCGTCAGCACGTCGCCCGCCGCAAACTGCCCGTCTACCGCCAGAATGCCCGAGGCCAGCAGGCTGCCGCCTTCGTGTGCGAGCGCGTGTTCCGCGCCCGCGTCAATTCTCAGACGGCCGCGCGAAGGGGCGTAAAACGCCAGCCACTGCTTCTGCGTCTTCATGGTTTGCTGCGCGGCAAACAGCGTGCCGTCGTCCTGCGCAAACGCCGCCTGCCACAGCGCGTCCGGTTTCTGCGAAGAACAGATGTACACCGGCACGCCCGCGTGGGTGGCGATGGCCGCCGCCTTGATTTTGGTGCGCATCCCGCCGGTGCCGTTCGCGCTGCCCGCGCCGTCGGCGGCCGCAAGCAAATCCGCGCCGATCTGCCCCACCCGCGCAATCCGCCGCGCCTGCGGGTCGGTGCGCGGATTGGCGGTGTAGAGGCCGTCCACGTCGGTGAGCAGCACCAGCAGATCGGCGCGCAGCATGGCCGCCACCTGCGCCGAGAGCGTGTCGTTGTCGCCCACTTTCAATTCGTCCACCGTTACCGCGTCGTTTTCGTTGATTACCGGCACGGCGCGGCGGGCGAGCAGCACGTCAAAAGCCTGCAAGGCGTTGCGGTAGCGGCGCGGGTCGGCAAAATCGCCGCGTGTGAGCAGGATTTGCGCGGCGGCAATGCCCTCGGGCAGAAAGGCGGCAGTGTATTCTTCCATCAACAGGCTCTGGCCGACGGCGGCGGCGGCCTGCTTGTCGGCAATACGTTTGGGACGCCGCTCAAAACCGAGCGCGGCGAAACCCGCCGCCACCGCGCCGGAAGACACCAGCACCAACTCATGTCCCGCCGCATGCAGCACGGCAAGCTGGCGGACGATGCCACGCAGCTTGCCGGACGAGAGGCCGCCGCCCGCCCCGGTGAGCGAGCTGGTGCCGACTTTGAAAACGATGCGTTTTTTGGATGCCATTTTTGATTCTCCTGTGTTTTTTTCTTTTCCGGCAGCCTGCGCCGCCGCCTGCGTTATACCACAGGCCGTCTGAAAAAGCAGGCGGGGGAAACAAGCGGGAGGCCGTCTGAAAAGCGTTTAATCGTGTTTTCAGACGGCCTCTGCCGTTGCGTGTTTTGGTTTCTTAACATATCCGCGCTTTTCTAAATGTAGGAACACAAAAGGCCGTCTGAAAAACATCATTCCGGTTTTTCAGGCGGCCTTCGGGTCGGGCGGCAGAGACCGCGGGCGTGGCTGCGCCACACCCTGCAACGGGTTTTCGCAGGCGAAAACGGCAGAGGCCGTCTGAAAATCTGTTTTTCAGACGGCCTCTTACTCAGTTCGGACGAGATGGGCTGGCGGGTAGCTTGGGCTGCAAATCCAACATTGGCCGGTTGTGCGGGTGTTGGTCTGAAAACAGGCAAACGCAATTTTGGCTGAGCCGAAACTGCGCTTTCAGACGGCCTCTGTTGCGGACGGGACGGACTAGCGCGGGCGGCGGTAGGCGGTGTGGCAGGACTGGCAGGCGGCGTCGGTTTTTTCGTAGGCGGCTCGGATTTTTTGCAGGTCGCCTTTTTGCGCCTCGGCGTTGAGTTCGGCCACGGCGGCGAGGAAGCTGTCGCGTTCGTGCGCGAAGGCGGCGGGCTGCTGCCAGATTTGCGGCAGGGCGCGGCCGTTGCCTTCGGGGTCGTTTTGGAAGTGGGCGAAGGGGTCTTGCGCTTTGGCGGCGAATACGGCGGCTGCGGCGCGGAAGGCTGCGGGGTCGTAGGCTTCGTCGCCTTTGGCGGCCTTACCCATTTGGGCGAACTCGGGCATCATTTCTTTGAAGGCGGCGGTGCGGTTGCGCGAGGCTTCGCCTTTGGGTTCTTCGGGCTGTCCGCCGCAGGCGGCGAGCAGGAGGAGGAGGGCGGGGAAAAGGGCGGCGGGGAGCGGTATGTTCATGGTGTTCCTTTTTTTGTTTTGGCTTGGTTTGGGGTCTGTTGGCAATCAATGTTTGGCGCGGCGGGTGGTTTTTTATAGTCGAACAAAATAAAAAATATTCATTGTAGGGTCTGTTGACATTCAGCCCGGCTAACTCGCTATTTATCCGATATTCTGCCGGGTTGAAGCCCGGCCTACATCGGGTAGCACACCCTACTTCGTTTTGTTGTGCAGGCCGTCTGAAAAACCGCGTGCGCGGTTTGCGCCACACGCCCCGCCTTGCATGCCGCATTTGTGTTGGCTGCGCAAGCTGCTGTTTGGAAAGGGTTTGCGGAGCGGATTCAAGCGGCCAGGGCGACGTAGCGGCCGCCGAATTCGGCAGCGGTGAGGCCGTCTGAAAGGGCTTGTACTTCGAGGTCGATTTTGCCTTTGCCGCGTTCGGCGTACATTTTGTGGAAATGCGCCCAGGCTGCGGGCTCGGGGCTGCGGGCGGTGAGGTGCAGGTCGCCGTGGGCGGGGGCGGTGTAGCGGATTTGGCTGCTTTGGATGACGATGCTGCCTTCGGCCTGCGGGCAGTTGAGGTGGACGAGTGCCCAGCCGCAGACGGTCGCGCCCAGGGCGGTGCTGCCGCCGAAGACGGTGTTTTTGTGGTTGCGGTTGGCTTGGTGGGGCATGAGCAGTTCCACGCGGTCGGTGCCGCAGGAAACAACGCGGATGCCGAGGGCGGTGGTGGCGGGGATGTGGCGGTGCAGGAAGTCTTGCAGTTGCTGTTCGGTCATGGCGGGTTTGGGTTTGGCGGTTCGGAGGCCGTCTGAAAAACGGGTTTTACGCTTTTCAGACGGCCTTTTGGGTTTATTGGTAGTGGTAGCGCAGGGCGATGAGCCAGATGCCGCTGTCGTCGGCTTTGTAGACGATGCGGTGTTCGTGGTTGATACGGCGGCTGTAATAGCCTGCGAGGTGGTGGCGCAGTGCTTCGGGTTTGCCCAGGCCTTCAAAGGGATGCCGCTGCATGTCTTTGATGAGCTGGTTGATGCGTTTCAAAACGGCTTTGTCGGTTTGCTGCCAGTAGAGGTAGTCGTCCCATGCGTCATCGGTGAAATGCAGCATCATTCGGCCAGCCCGCGTACGGCGGTTCTGCCTGCGGCCACGTCGGCAACGCCTTTGGCCAGGCGTGCGGCGTTGGCGGGGCTGGCCAGCAGGTAGGCGGTTTCGGCCAGTGCGTTGTATTCGTTGATGTCGAGCAGGACGGCGGCCGCGCCGCCGGAGCGGGTGATGAGGACGGGTTCGGCGTTGTCGGCGACGCGGTCGAGGGTGGCGGCGAGGTTTTTGCGCAGTTCGGAGGCGTGGACGGCATACATGGAGGATTCCTTGTATTTTGCGGTTGGTCGGGCGTAAATTGTACATGAAAATGTACATTTTGGTGCGCGCGCAATGGTTGGAGACCATCTGAAAGCGCAGCTTCGGCGCGGCCAAAAGCGGGTTTGGCGTTTTTCAGACGGCCTTTTTCGGTATTTGCACCCGGTGTTCAGCGGCGGGCGAGGATGGCGGTGGAGAGGTAGGATTTGACGCCGTCGGAGATGGCGTCGGCACATTGGCGGCGGAAGGTCATGCCGCTGAGTTTGCGTTCTTCTTCGGGGTTGGAGAGGAAGGCGGTTTCGACGAGGATGGAAGGGATGTCGGGGGCGCGCAGGACGGCGAAGTTGGCCTGGTCGAGGTCGCCTTTGTGCAGTTTGTTGTAGCGGCCGAGTTCGGCGAGCACTTTTTTGCCCAGCACTGCGCTGTCTTTGCCGGTTACGGTTTGGGTCATGTCGAGGATGGTGCTGTCGATGTCTTTGTTGCCGCCGGTTTTGACGCCGCCGATGGCGTCGGCGTTGTTTTGGGTTTGGGCGAGGAATTTGGCGGCCGCGCTGCTCGCGCCGCGTGTGCTGAGGGTGTAGACGCCGGTGCCGCGCGCACTGGGGCTGGTGAAGGCGTCGGCGTGGATGGAGATGAAGAGGTCGGCGCGCAGTTTGCGGGCTTTGGCCACGCGCACGCCCAGGGGGATGAAGACGTCTTCGTTGCGGGTCATGAAGACTTTGTAGCCCATGCCTTCGAGGCGTTTTTTGGTTTCGCGGGCGATGGAGAGGACGACGTCTTTTTCGCGCAGGCCGCTTTTGCCGATGGCGCCGGGGTCTTCGCCGCCGTGGCCGGGGTCGAGGACGATGACGGGCTGGCGGTGGTGGCTGCGGTCGGGTGTGCTCGGCGGCGGGGTGCGCTCGGCACGGGGCGGGTCGGGCAGGCGGCGTACGGGCGGGGTGTCGGCTCCGGTGCCTCTGTTGCTGATTTTGCCCTGCGAGTAGTCTTCCAGGAGTGCCATCAGGGGGTCGTTGGCGTCGTCGGCGTGCATGGGGTAGAGGTCGATGACGAGGCGGTGTTTGAAGTTGGCGACGGGGGCGAGGGTGAAGAGCTGGGGGTTGACCTCGGCTTTGAGGTCGATGACGATGCGCACGGTGTCGGCGGTGTTCTGGCCGACGCGGATGATGCCGATGTAGGGGTCGGCGCGTTGGACTTTGCTGTTGATTTCCTGCAAAACGGAGTTGAGCTGCACGCCTTTGATGTCGAGCACGAGGCGGCGGGGGTGTTCGAGGGTGAAGTAGTTGTATTGCAGTTTTTCGCTGGCTTCGATGGTGATGCGGCTGTACGCGCTGGCCGGCCAGATGCGCACGGCGACGAACTGGGGCGGGGCTTTGGCGAAGGCGGCGGGAGTGAGGGAAAACAGCAGGCCGGCGGCGGCGCTGCGGACTATCTGGCGGCGGGTATATTTTTGATCCATGCTTCTAAACTTTTTCGGCCGTGGTTTGTGTGGGACTGCAAAACGGCACGCCTGCCGGCACCTTGGTGGGAAAGGGTGAGGGTGATGTCGGGCGGCGGGGTGTATGCGCCGCCTTTGTCCGGCCATTCGATGAGGCAGACGGCGTCCGCGCCTGCCAGTTCGTCCAAGCCCGCGTCTTCCCATTCTTCGGGCGAAGAGAAGCGGTAGAGGTCGAAATGGTGCAGGGTGAAACCGGGCAGCGGGTAGGATTCGGCAATGGTGTAGGTGGGGCTTTTCACCGTGCCGGTAAAACCGAGCGCGCGCAGGAGGTTGCGGGCGAAGGTGGTTTTGCCCGCGCCCAAATCCCCTTGCAGCCACAGCACCAGCGGCGCAGAGAGGTCGTCTGAAAAGGCGGCGGCAAAGGCGGCGGCGGCGGCTTCATCGGGCAGGGGGAAAACGGCGGCGGGTTCGGACATCGGGCGTGTGTTCTGCTTGCGGGAAAAGGGCGGATTATGCGGCAAACGGCGGCGTTTGCAAACTGCACGGGCGGCAGAAAAGGCGCGGCGGGCGTTTTCAGACGGCCTTTTGGGTGTCGGCAGGCATCCCGATTGCAAACAGCCGCCAAGCCTTTGCCGCTATAATGCCCGCCGTTTTCCCAACCGCCGCGAAAGAGTGCCATGCTCCGTCTCTACCAGTCCAACCGCCTCGAAGATTTGGCCGCCATGCTGCAAAAAGTGCAGCAGACCAAGCCGCTGTCCGAGCCGCTGCTGCCGGAAGAAATCATCGTGCAAAGCCAGGGCATGCGGCGTTTCATCGGCAACTATCTGGCCGAACACGGCGGCATCGCCGCCAACATCCGCTTCTCCCTGCCCGCCGGCTTCAACTGGCGGCTCACGCGCGCCCTGCTGCCCGACATCCCCGAACTCAGCCCCTTCGACACCGAAGTCATGCGCTGGCGGCTGTTGGGGCTGTTTGTTTCAGACGGCCTCTCCCGCCCCGAAACCGCGCAGGCGCAGGCCGCCCTCTCGGGCTACCTCTGCGGCGGCGGCGCGGCGGCCTACCAGCTTGCCGGCGAGCTTGCCGACATCTTCGACCAATACCTCGTCTACCGCCCCGACTGGATAGACGCCTGGCAGCGCGACAGACTGCTCGGCCTGGGCGGCGACGAAGCCTGGCAGGCCGAACTGTGGCGTTTCCTAAACGACGGCCAAACCGCGCCCCACCGCGTAGAAATGTGGCACAGGCTCGAACAAGCCCTCCAATCCCCGCCCGACGGCCTGCTGCCCGAACGCATCTGCGTCTTCGGCATCACCGCCCTCGCCCCGATGTACCTGCAACTGCTGCACGCCCTCGCGCAACACACCGAAGTGCACATCTTCGCCCTCAACCCCGCCTCCGAATACTGGGGCAACATCATCGAACCCGCGCAAATCCTCGCCGCAGGCGGCGATGCCGACCCCGCCGCCGCCGGACACCCCCTGCTCGCCTCACTGGGCAAACAAGGGCGCGACTTCTTCAACGCCCTCGCCGAAAGCGAAGCCTCCACCGACCTTTCCGCCTACCCCGAAGCCCCCCTGTCCGACAGCCTCCTCCACCGCCTGCAATACGGCCTGCAAACCCTCACCCTGCCCGACAAAACCGCCACGCTGGACGACAGCATCCGCATCGTCTGCGCCCACAGCCCCCTGCGCGAATTGCAAATCCTCAAAGACCGCCTGCTCGAACTCCTCGCGCACGACCCAACCCTCCAACCCCGCGACATCGCCGTCCTCACCCCCAACATCGAACCCTACGCCCCCTACATCGAAGCCGTGTTCGGACAAGAAAGCGGCCGCCCCCTGCCCTACTCCGTCGCCGACGTCAAACTCAGCCGCCGCCGCCCCCTGCTCCACGCCGCCGAACAAACCCTCGCCATCTTCGAGAGCCGCTTTGAAGCCGACAAAATCCTCGGCCTGCTCGACACCGAACCCGTCCTCCAACGCTTCGGCCTCACCCGCGAAGACCTCCCCCTGCTGCACGACACCATCGAACACCTCAACATCCGCTGGGGCTGGGACGAAACCATGCGCGGCGGCGCAGACCCCCTCTTCACCTGGCAGCAAGGACTCGACCGCATCATCCTCGGCTGGATACTGCCCGACAACGGCGAACTCTGGCAAAACCACGCCCCCTGGCACACCGACCCCGCCGTCATCCCCCTCCTCGCCCGCCTCGCCGCCTTCCTCCGCCGCCTCGCCCGCTGGCGGCAAACCTGGCAAACCCCTGCCACCGTCGCCGTCTGGACACAACGCATCACCGACATGCTGCAAGACCTCTTCGTCCAAGACAACCAAGCCCGCCAAGACATGCAGCAGCTCGCCCAAGCCCTCGCCCGCTGGCGGCAGGAAACCGAACTCGCCCGCTTCGGCGGCGAACTCGATTGCAGCGTCATCAACCGCCACCTCGCCCGCTACCTCGGCAGCCGCAGCGAAGCCGGCTTCCTGCGCGGCGGCATCACCTTTTGCAGCATGGTACCCATGCGTTCCCTCCCCTTCCAAACCCTCTGCCTGCTCGGCCTCAACGACGGCCAATTCCCCCGCAACACCCGCGCCGCCGCCTTCGACCTCATCGCCCGCCACCCCCGCAGAGGCGACAGAGCCCGCCGCGACGACGACCGCTACCTCTTCCTCGAAGCCCTCCTCAGCGCGCGCCAACACCTCCACCTCTCCTACGTCGGCCGCAGCATCCACAACAACGAAGCCCTCGCCCCCTCCGCCCTGCTCAACGAACTGGCCGACTGCCTCGCCGACATGACCGGCCAAACCGCATCCGCCATCACCGAACAACACACCCAGCAACACCCTCTGCAAGCCTACTCCCCCCGCTACTTCGACAACAGCGGCCTCACCAGCAGCCGCGCCGACTACGCCGCCGCCCTCAACAGGCCGTCTGAAAACCCCGCCCCCTTCTACACCGCCCCCCTCACCGGCGACACCCCGCCCCAAAGCGTCGCCCACAACGACTTCCTCGACTTCTGGAAAAACCCCGTCCGCCACTGGCTGCGCCGCAACCTCGACTGGCGCGCCCCCTACCACACCCAAGCAACCCCAACCAACGAACCCTTCGCCCCCACCGACGAGCGCGAAACCGCCGCCGCCTACACCCAAGCCCGCCTACTGCACCAAAACTTCACCGACACCGCCGCCCGCCTCACCGCCCGCTCCCTCCTCCCCGCCGGCCAAATCGGCGCACTCTGGCGCGGACAATACGAAACCGCCGCCAAAAACCTCGACCAAACCCTGCTCGACAGCCCCCCCCTGCCCGACACCCACTACCAATACCATTCAGACGGCCTCACCCTCCACGGCAGCCTCACCCGCCTGCACCGGCACGGACAAATCCACCTCCTCGACCACCGCCCCAACGCCCCCGAACGCACCGCCCTCCTCCTGCAACACCTCATCTACAACGCCGTCCGCCCCGAAGAAGCCGCCGACCTGCGCAGCCACTGGATACAGCCCGACCACACCGACACCCTTCCCCCCATCCCGCAGCAACATGCCCAAACCCTCCTCGACGCCTGGATCGCCTGGTGGCGCACCGGCCAAACCCAACCCCTGCCCTACTTCCCCAAAACCACCCTCGCCGCCGCCGAAGCCCTGCTGAAAAACAGTAAAAAAAGCGACACCGAACGCCGCCGCGCCGCCCACAAAGCCGCCTACACCGCCTACTTCGCCAACAAAGCCGGCACCCCCCAGGCCGACTACCCCGAAGTCGCCCAAGTCTTCGGCCGCAACAACACCCCACCCATCGACGAAGACCCCTTCTGGCTCCTCGCCGAACACCTCGCCCACCTCCTCGCCGCCACAGAACAAACCGAACAAACACCCCCGCCGTAGGGTTTGCGCGCAAGCCCCGCACGCAGTTGCTGCCGTGAAAAGGCCGTCCCGAAAGCAGGAGGCTTCGCACTCCGAAAAACAAATTTCAGACGGCCTCTGCCATTTGAGTAGAGTGTGCCACTCCAAGGCGATGCACGCTGTCTATGCTCTGCAACAAATGCCCGCGTCCGGCAAACCGTAGGTCGGGCATTCATGCCCGACGTTTTTGTCGGCTCGCTCAATCAGTCGGGCATAAATGCCCGACCTACGATTTCAGCCGTAGCAAGTAGCTTGAGTCCCAACCCGACACATTTGCCGTTTGCCCGAAAATGTCGGGTCAAGACCCACCCTACACCTGCTTCAATACCGAGAGGCCGTCTGAAAAACGTTTTTCAGACGGCCTCTGCCGTTTAAGTAGGGTGTGTCGCCCCAAGGCGACGCACGCGTTCTTCGCCCCGCAACAAATGTCCGCGCCCCGCAAACCCAAAAACCGCGTGCGTGGCTGCGACACACACCCTACTTCGGCAGCAAGAGCGGTCTATGCCCTATGGTGGTTTACAAATAAAGAAAGGCCGTCTGAAACCCGTTTTTCAGACGGCCTCTGCCGTTTGAGTAGGGTGTGTCGCCCCAAGGCGACGCACGCGGTTGCAGATTTGCGCAAGGCACGGGATTCGTTGTGCGGCAAAGACCGCGTGCGTGGCTGCGCCACACACCCTACGCAGAGGCCGTCTGAAAGCGTATTTGGTAGGTCGGGCATTTATGCCCGACGTTTTTTATAATGAGACAAAACAGGAAATACACATCATAGCCGGCGTAGGGTGGGTCTTGACCCACCACAGTCATGCCGTTTTCCGCGCATGGTGGGTCGAGACCCACCATGCCTTAACGGCCTCTTGCTGTTTCGCCGTATCGGACGGACATCGGCGGATAAAACCACTGTGTGCGGCAGAACTTTGGCGGTGTTTTTTTTATAGTTGGTCGAGCAGCTCTTTCCATTGAATAAGGCTGGTTCAAGAAAACCGGGTATCGCAAGAAAATCGGTACGCGGTTATCTACATGCTGCATCAGCAACACCACATCGCGCAGGCTGATATAGACAAAATCGTATTCGTCCGGTTTGGATTCCAAATCAGGCGCGATCATGCTTCCAAATATTAATCCTATTCAAAACGGCTGTCAGAACCCAAAACCCATTGTCTTCCGTCTTGATAATAAACCACAATCATCAACCGGTTTTGCTGTGAATGATAGTCAGGGATCGGATCGGGATATTTCCAGGCCTTGATGTTGTTCAGCAAAAAGACGAACTGGTCAAACTGCTCGGGACGAAGCTTTAATCTGGCATAGTCATCCTCCAACAAGAGGTTGACATTGCCCTCGGAATCGGGAGGGGAATAGGGCATAAGCCGGGTTATGTCGTCGAAACGTACTTTATGCATATGAGTTGGTGCAGCAGTAACTCAGGCATAGTACACCTCAATGGTTTTGATATTCTTATCGGATACAGACATCAGCTGCCCCAGCGGCACAGCGTATTTGGGAAACTCCCGATCGGTTTTCTTATGATCTATTGTAGCTTCAACATTGGCATACGGTTCAGCCTTTTGCCGCTTTCGCAACGCCTTAAAACTCGGATACTGCTGTTCGGTCAGTGCCATCAGTTTGTCCCACGCCGCCATATTGCGAGCGATTTTGGCTTCGTCTGCTTGGAAGATGTCCACCCGTTTTTCCGTCGCTGCGGTCTGCGCCTGCGGGCTTGGCAGCGGAACGGGCTGCGCCGCTTTCTGCGGCAGGCAGGCTGCCGGTGTGAGAGCTGCCAGCCATATTGCGGGATGTTTGTCCATGATGTTTCCTTTTTTGCGTTATCTGTTTATTCGATAAAAGCCGCCTGTTTGTTTTCAGACGGCCTTTTTGTATGGGATGTATTGGCAACTAATATTTTGACGGCTTTTGCACGCCGATTTGACGCTGTTATTCGGCGCAGCGGAAGCCTAAGTTGTGGACGGAGAATTTGGATTGCAGGCTGGTGCGGAAGCCGTAGCGCAGGAAGGCGGCGTAGTTGCTGGGGTCGGTTGCGCCGGCGGCTGCGCCGCTGCAAAACATGGAGCTGTCGACGCCGCCGGAGTTGAGCAGGCTGCTGTTGAAGTCTTCCGTCCATTCCCAAATCAGGCCGTGCATGTCGTAGATGCCCCAGTAGTTGGGTTTCAGACGGCCTACGTCGCGCAGGCCGCTGCGGCTGCCTTGGGCGTACCAGTTGAGAATGGTGTCGCGGTAGGCTTTTTCGTTCGCGCCGTTGGGTTTGAGTTCGGAGGCTTGTCCGGCAAATTCCCATTGGTTGATGGTGGGCAGGTGTTTGCCTTGGGCGGTGCAGTAGGCGTTGGCGGCAAACCAGGAGACGAAAACGACGGGTTTGTTGAGGTCGGATTTTTTGGGGGCGTAGCCGCCGGCGGTTTTTTCCCAATGCGACAGGTAGTGTTGGTCGCTTTGTTTGCTGCTGGGTTTGCCGCGCTGCCATTGCGGGTTTTTCTTGACGAATTCGTAAAATTCGCCGTTGGTAACGGGGGTTTTGTCGAGTTTGAACGGGCCGACTTTGGTCAGGGGGGCGTCGGCGGCGAGGTAGAGGGGGCGGTAGGTGCCGCCGGGCAGTTCGGACATGCCGGTGGCGGACGCGGTGGCGGAGATTATGGCCAACAGGCTGTATAAGAAGGTTTTTTTCATGACGGGACTCTTTTTTACGGTTGAATCGGTGCGCTTATTTCTGTCCGGCGCGGTAGTCGGCCACTTCCTTCGCGCTGACTTCGCCGCCGGCGTTGCCGAAGGAGTTTAAAACATAAGTGGACACGGCGGCTATTTCTTCGTCTTTCAGCGGGAAGGAGGGCATGATGCCGTCGTATTCTTTGCCGTTGACGGTGATTTTGCCGCGTATGCCTTTGGCGACGGAGGCGACGAGCTGCATTTTGTCTTGGGCGAAATAGTCGGACTTGCCCAGCGGGGGCAGGGCGGCGTTTGAGCCGAGCCCGTCTTCGCCGTGGCAGGCTTTGCAGCGTTTGTCGTACACGGCCTTGCCTGCTTTGAGGTGTTCGGGCACTTGCGGTACGGTGTTTTGCGCGGCGGATGCCTGCGCGTTTTGCGGCGGGTTGCTGCCGCTGTTTTCAGACGGCCTCTCGGCGGCTTGCGATGCGGCGGGGATTTGGTTTTGGTTGGTCTGTGTTTCTTGCGTGTTGCAGCCGGTAAGCAGCAGGCCGAGTATGACTGCGGCGGACAGCGGGTGTTTCATGATGCGTTCCTTTGTTGGCACCCTGCCGGTTTGTTGGTTGTGTTTTGTTCGTGCGGCGGGTGGGCGGGTTTGGTACGGGCGGATTGTTTGCCTGCGTTTTTGCGCAGTGCGAGTGTGCGTGCGCTTAGTATTTGGTGTAAAAAAAGGCATCCGTAACGCCTGAATTTCCGTTGCTGATACCCTTGCGGATGTTTTTCAGACGGCCTGATTCAAGAATACGGATGCCTGGCTTTCGGGCTGTCCCGCTGAGCCGGCCGGATGCCGGCCCAATCGGGATTAGTGGCCTTCGGCTGCGGGAGCGGACGCGCCGGAAGCTGCTGCCGGAGCGGAAGCCGCAGGTGCGGAGGCTGCGGGAGCGGATGCGCCGGAAGCAGCACCTGTTGCCGCACCGCCCGCAGGCTGGTAGGCGTTGTCGCTCAGTTTTTTGGTCATGATTTCGGGATGGTCTTCACCCTCTACAACCAATTGACCCAGCGCACCTTTGTTGAACGCACGGAAGATGGAGTGGTCAACAATGGTGAAGCTGCCCGGAATATCGGTTTTGAATTCGATGATGGCTGCGCCACCGGCCGGAATCAGGGTGCTCTGTACGTTTTCGTTCACCAGTTTGCCTGCTTCGACATAAACTTTGTCGAAGATTTCGCCGATTACGTGGAAGGAGGACACGAGATTCGGGCCGCCGTTACCGACATACATGCGTACTTTGTCGCCCACTTTGGATTTCAGGGCATTGTCGCCTGCAATCGCGCCTACGTGGCCGTTGAATACCACATAGTCGGCGTCTTCACGGATGGCTTTGTCCATGTCGAATGCCTGATGGCCGGGCTCGCCGTATTTGCCTTTGGTGTAGAAGTCGCCCTGAACGATGTAGAACTCTTTGTCCACTTTGGGCAGGCCTTCTTTGGGCTCAACAAGTACCAAGCCGTACATACCGTTGCCGACGTGCATGCCGACAGGGGCTACGGCGCAGTGGTAGATGTACAGGCCGGATTGCAGGGCTTTCCAACGGAAAGTGGAGGTGCGTCCCGGAGCGGTGAAAGTGGCTGCCGAGCCGCCGCCCGTGCCGTTTGAAGCGTGGAAGTCCACGTTGTGCGGAACGGTGGAAGACGGATTGTTGGAGAATTCCACTTCTACGGTGTCGCCTTCGCGCACGCGGATCATCTGACCCGGAACGTCGCCGTTGAATGTCCAGTAGGTGTAATCGACACCGTCGGCCATTTTCATGGTTTTTTCAACGGTTTCCATTTTTACTTTAACCAAGGCGGCGTGGTCGCGGTTGACCGGGGGCGGAACTTCCGGAGCGTGTGTGGTTACCGCATCAATAACGGGCAGCTGATCCACAGGCACGTCGGCTTCGGCGGATTGAGCCGGAGCTTCGGGAGCGGCGGAAGCGGTTTGGACAGCGGGAGTGCTGCTTTCGCCCGCAGGCTGGGTGGCAGCCTGTTTGTTATCGTCGTTACACGCCGCAAGCGCGAATGCGGCGGCAATCAGTGCAGCTAAGGTTTGGCGTTTCATAGTTACTTTCCTTTTACTGGGTTACGTTCACAATTTACGTGGGGTAATTATGGATTACCCATCTTAACATCTATTTGATATAAATCAAATATGAGCTATTAACGTTTCATTTCGTTTGCTTTACCCATTCCAACACGCGGCCAATCTGACTTAAACTGCGGAAAAATCAAACTAAATGCCGGCCGGAATTCTAAAAAGAAACCAATAGCGTTAAGGATTTCGGATGTTGCGGGAAAAACAGCCGCGCGTTTGCCGCGCCGCTTTCTTTCCCGAAAAAGTCGTGCTACAATTTTTAACATTCATATTTTATGAATTTTTAATTTAATTTCAATTTCAACACAACCACCCCTTAGGAGCATCATCATGGGACAGTATAAGAAGCTATGGTTCCTGCTTTTCGCAGTACTGGCTGTCTGCTTTACCATCCTCGGCTATATGGGCTCGGAAGTCTATAAGAAAGCACCTCCGTACCCCGAAAAAGTCGTTACCGCGTCCGGTCAGGTCGTTATGACCAAGGACGACATCCTCGCCGGCCAGTCTGCCTGGCAGTCCACCGGCGGCATGGAAGTCGGCTCGGTTCTCGGCCACGGCGCATACCAGGCGCCGGACTGGACGGCCGACTGGCTGCACCGCGAGCTGGTCGCCTGGCTGGATTTTACCGCGCAAGAACGCTACGGTAAAAAATACGAAGAGCTGGACGTTGCCCAGCAGGCCACCCTGCGCACCGAGCTGGCCGACGAATACCGCAACAAAGGCCGCGTCAAAGAAGACGGCACCGTGGTCATCAGCGAAACCCGCAAAAAAGCCATCGACTCCGTCGCGCCCTACTACATCACCCTGTACGGCAACGACGCTTCGATGAAGCAGACCCGCGACAACTTCGCGATGAAGGACAACACCCTGCCCAGCGAAGAAGCGCGTAAGAAACTCACCAACTTCTTCTTCTGGACCGCGTGGTCCGCTTCGGCCAACCGTCCGGACAAGGATTTCACCTACACCAATAACTGGCCGCACGAGCCCTTGATCAACAACGTGCCGACCACTGAAAACTACATGTGGTCGTTCACCAGCATCGTGCTGCTGCTCAGCGGCATCGGCCTGCTGCTGTGGGGTTATTCCTTCCTGACCAAACACGAAGAAGTGCAGCCGCCCACCGAAGACCCGCTGGCGAAAATCGAGCTGACTCCCTCGCAGAAAGCATTGGGCAAATACGTCTTCCTGACCGTTGCCCTGTTTATCGCACAGGTGCTGCTCGGCGGCCTCACCGCCCACTACACCATCGAAGGCCAGCACTTCTACGGCATCGACTTCTCCGCCTGGCTGCCCTACGCCCTGGCGCGCACATGGCACATCCAATCCGCCATCTTCTGGATTGCGACCGGCTTTTTGACCGCCGGCCTCTTCCTCGCCCCCATCATCAACGGCGGCAAAGACCCCAAATTCCAGCGCGCAGGCGTGAATTTCCTCTACATCGCCCTGTTTATCGTAGTATTGGGTTCTTACGGCGGCAACTTCCTCGCCCTGAGCGACAACATGCCCGCCCACCTGAACTTCTGGTTCGGCCACCAAGGCTACGAATTCCTCGACCTCGGACGCTTCTGGCAGCTTCTGCTGATGGTCGGCCTGCTGCTGTGGCTCTTCCTGATGGTACGCTGCACATTCGGCGCGTTTAAAGAGAAAAACACCGACAAAAACCTGCTGGCCATCTTCGTAGCCTCCATGTTCGGCGTCGGCGTGTTCTACGCGCCCGGCCTGTTCTACGGCGAGCACACCCCGATTGCCGTCATGGAATACTGGCGTTGGTGGGTAGTGCACCTGTGGGTGGAAGGCTTCTTTGAAGTGTTCGCCACCGCATCGTTCGCCTTCATCTTCTACAACATGGGCTTCATCCGCCGCAACACCGCCACCGCAGCCACCTTGGCCGCAGCCGCCATCTTCATGCTCGGCGGCGTGCCCGGCACCCTGCACCACCTCTACTTCTCCGGCTCCACTTCCGCCTCCATGGCCATCGGCGCATGCTTCTCCGCGCTGGAAGTCGTGCCCCTGATCCTGCTGGGACGCGAAGCCTACGAACACTGGTCTTACCAAAACACTGCACCGTGGGCCAAACGCCTGCGCTGGCCGCTGATGTGCTTCGTGGCCGTGGCCTTCTGGAACATGATCGGCGCGGGCGTGTTCGGCTTCCTGATCAACCCCCCAATCTCCCTGTTCTACATCCAGGGTCTGAACACCACAGCGGTGCACGCCCACGCCGCCCTGTTCGGCGTATACGGCTTCCTCGCACTGGGCTTCGTCCTCCTGGTCGCCCTCTACCTCAAACCGAACGACCACTTCAACGACAGCCTGATGACCTGGGGCTTCTGGATGCTTAACGGCGGCCTGGTCGGCATGATCGCCACCAGCCTGCTGCCCGTCGGCGCGATTCAGGCCGCAGCCAGCATCACCCACGGCCTGTGGTACGCCCGCAGCGAAGACTTCCTGCAACAAGACCTGCTGGAAACCCTGCGCTGGATCCGCACCCTCTCCGACCTCATCTTCATCGCCGGCGGCTGCTGCTTCGCATGGCAGGCCACCAAAACCGTTTTCGGTTTGGGTAAAAAAACCGCCAACTAATCCGGCTTGAAACCGCAGAGGCCGTCTGAAAACCATTTTTCAGACGGCCTCTTTCTATCCGCCGAACCCCCAACCGCATATCCGGCAGCACCATCCCCGCGATAACGCCCGAAAAAAGACAGACAGCAACAGATCCGTCCTTTCCCCCGACCTGGCACGCGTTTGCAATCACCTTTTCCCACCGAACCCCGCAGCCATGTCCGATAACGCACCAAACAGCCAGTCCCTCAACACCCTGATTTCCACCAGCAGCACCATCGTCGGCATGGGGCTGGCACTGGTCGGCATCCTCGCCGCCAAACAGCCGATGCAGAAAACCGAAATGGTTTCCGACGACCTGTTCCTCTTTTCCTCGCTCGGCTTCCTGCTCGTCGTCATCGGCTATCTGGCGCAGAAAAACAGCGGCCGCCCCTATGCCGCCCGCCTGATTATCCTGGCCGAATGGCTGTTTTCCCTCTCCCTCATCACCGTTGCCGCAGCCGCCTGCATCCTGCTGTACGCAGAAGTGTGAAACAAAAAAAGGCCGTCTGAAAACAGGCAGGCGGCACGTTTTTAAATTTTAGATAGCGCAAAAAAGGAAACATCATGGGCAAACATCCCGCAATATGGCTGGCAGCATTGGCATTAACGGCCTGCCTGCCGCAGAAAACAGCATAGCCCGTCCCGCCGCCAAGCCTGCCGCCGCAAACCGTTCAGACACAACCCGAATCGGCAAAGAAACAGGAAAGGCGTTTCCAAGCAGACGAAGCCAAAATCGCCCGCAATATGGCGGCATGGGACAAACTGATGGCACTGCCCGAGCAGCAGTATCCGAGTTTTGAGGCGTTGCGAAAGCGGCAAAAAGCCGAGCCGTATGGCAATGTTGAAGCATTGATAGACCATAAGAAAACCGATCTGGAATTTCCCAAACACGCCGTGCCGCTAGAGCAGCTGATGCCTGTATCCGACCAAAACATCGAATCGATTGCAGTTCATTATGCGGGCATGCGGATTGCGCCGACCAATGTGTATAGAACCTATTTTTTGGAGGTAATGAATTTCTCACATACTAGGGCATACGGCCCTGACAGCAATCTGCTGGTGGACAACATCGGAGGAGATACGGACATGGCAAATTTTCGTATTCCGCCGGAGCGGTTTTCGGAATTTGTCGCTCTGCTGAACAACATCCGGACATGGCGTTACCCGAATCCGCGTCCCGATTATGATGCCCAGCAGCACCGGCTGGCTATGGTGATCACTTATCGGGACGGAACAAAATGGGCACTGGGTTCAAACATGCGTTTTTTAAAGGACAAATATTTGGAAGCCATGATTGCGCCTGATTTGGAATCCAAACGGGACGAATACGATTTTGTCTATATCAGCCTGCGCGATGTGGTGCTGCTGATGCAGCATTTGGATGACCGGATTCCGGTTTTTTTAGAAAGGTATGATAACCCGCCTTATTCGGTTAACGAACGCAGACAATGGAAGGAACTGCTCGACCAACCATAAAACACCGCCAAGGTTCTGCCGCACACAGTGGCTTTATCCGCCGATGTCCGTCCGATACGGCGAAACAGCAAGAGGCCGTCCCGAGGAGAGTGGGACGGCCTCTGCCGCTAAGGTAGGGTGAGTCTTGACCCACCATGCGCGGAAAACGGCATGACTGTGGTGGGTCAAGACCCACCCTACGCCGGCTATGATGTGTATTTCCTGTTTTGTCTCATTATAAAAAACGTCGGGCATAAATGCCCGACCTACCAAATACGCTTTCAGACGGCTTCTGCGTAGGGTGTATGGCGCAGCCACGTGCGCGGTTGGAGGTTTGCGGGAAGATTTGGGATGCGTTATGCGGCATAGACCGCGTGCGTCGCCTCGGGGCGACACACCCTACGAACGGTTCGGCGCGGGCGGATTTTTTCAGGCGGCAGCTGTAGGTTGGGTCTTGACCCAACATTTTTGGGCAAACGGCAAACGTGTCGGGTCGAGACCCAAGCTAGCTGCTATTGTGGACACAAATTTAGTTTCCAAGTGTCGGCGGGGCTTTAGCCCGGCGAAATATTGGAGGAAATAATGAGTTAGCCGGGCTGAAGCCCGGCCTACGATGCGTATTTCCTGTTTTGTCTCATTATAAAAACGTCGGGCATAAATGCCCAACCTACCAAATGCGCTTTCAGACGGCCTCTGCGTAGGGTGTGCGGCGCAGCCACGCATGCGGTTGGGGTGTGGCGGCGGAAACCCGGCCGGTTAACGATACAAACAGCAAGAGGCCGTCTGAAAACCGTTAAACGGGTCTTCAGACGGCCTTTTTAGGACGGCTGTTTACCGCTTAGCCATGCAGGGCGCGTTTGTCGGCGGCGAGGCAGGCTTCGTGCACCACTTCGGACAGGGTCGGATGCGCGTGGATGATGCGGGCGAGGTCTTCGCTGCTGGCGGAGAATTCGAGACCGACCACGCCTTCGGCGATCAGTTCGCTCACCATCGGGCCGACCATGTGCACACCGAGGATGCGGTCGGTTTCGGCGTCGGCCAGCACTTTGACGGTGCCTTTGGCTTTGCCCAAGCCCAGTGCGCGGCCGTTCGCGCCGAAGCCGGAGGTGCCTTTTTTATAGTTCGCGCCTTCGGCTTTGAGCTGCTCTTCGGTTTTGCCTACCCAGGCGATTTCGGGGTCGGTGTAAATCACGAAGGGTACGCTGTTGAAGTCGATGTGCGGTTTCTGTCCGGCGATGCGCTCGGCCACGGCCACGCCTTCGTCGCTGGCTTTGTGCGCCAGCATCGGGCCGCGCACCACGTCGCCGATGGCCCAAACATTGGGCAGATTGGTGCGGCACTCGCCGTCCACTTTGACAAAGCCGCGCTCGTCTTTTTCCAAGCCGACGGCTTCGGCGTTCAGGCCGTCGGTGTTGGGGATGCGGCCGATGGAAACGATGAGTTTGTCGAACACTTCGGTTTTTTTCTCACCATTGGCCAGCTCGAAGGCCACGGTAACGCCTTTATCGTCGGACTTGATGTCGCCGATTTTCACGCCCAGCTCGATGTTCAAGCCCTGCTCTTTGGTGAAGTATTTGAAGGCTTCTTTGGCAATCTGCTGGTCGGCTGCGGCGAGGAAGGTGGGCATGGCTTCGAGGATGGTTACCTGCGAGCCGACGCGGTTCCACACCGATCCCATTTCCAAGCCGATCACGCCCGAGCCGATAATGCCGAGTTTTTCCGGTGCGGCGGTGAGGTTCAGCGCGCCTTCGTTGTCCAGCACGTTTACGTTGTCGATGGCAATCTGCGGCAGCGGACGCGGCACGGAGCCGGTGGCGACGATGACGTTTTTGGCTTCGATAACGGTTTTTTCGCCCTTGTTATCGACTTCGATTTGGTACAGATCGCCGTTTTTGCCTTTGAACGAGCCTTTGCCGTGCAGGCTGGCGATTTTGTTTTTCTGGAACAGGAAGGCGATGCCGCCGGTGAGTTTGGTAACGATGGCGTCTTTGCGCTCAATCATTTTGGCGGCGTCGAATTTCACTTCGCCGACGCTGATGCCGTGTTCGGCAAAATCGTGCTGCGCGGCGTGGAAGTGTTCGGACGACTGCAACAGGGCTTTGGAGGGGATGCAGCCTACGTTCAGGCAGGTGCCGCCCAGCGCGGGGGCGTCGCCTTTTTTGTTGACGCCTGCATCGATGCAGACGGTTTTGAAACCGAGTTGGGCGGCGCGGATGGCGGCAACGTAGCCGCCGGGGCCTGCGCCGATTACGGCGACATCGTATTGTTGGGACATTGTGCGTATCCTTTTATATCGGTTTTCAGACGGCCTCTGCTTTGAATGAGGCCGTCTGAAAAATATTGACGGGAATATTCGGCTGATGCGGATTTTCAGACGGCCTGTTATGCGAACAGGCCGTCTGAAAACCGTTTACAGGTCGAGCAGCAGGCGGGCGGGGTCTTCCAGCAGGTCTTTGATGGTAACCAGCGTCAGCACGGCTTCGCGGCCGTCGATGATGCGGTGGTCGTAAGACAGGGCCAGATACATCATAGGGCGTACGACGACTTGGCCGTTTTCCACTACAGCGCGTTCTTTGGTGGCGTGCATGCCGAGGATAGCGGACTGCGGCGGGTTGATGATGGGGGTGGACATCATCGAGCCGAAAGTGCCGCCGTTGGTGATGCTGAAAGTGCCGCCGGTGAGGTCTTCGATGGCAATTTTGCCGTCTTTGGCTTTTACGGCGTAATCGACGATGGCGCGTTCAATGTCGGCGATGCTCATTTGGTCGGCGTCGCGCAGAATCGGCACGACGAGGCCGCGCGGGCTGCCGATGGCGATGCCGATGTCGAAGTAGCCGTGGTAAACGATGTCTTTGCCGTCAACCGAAGCGTTCACGACGGGGAATTTTTTCAGCGCGGCCACGGCGGCTTTGACGAAGAAGGACATGAAGCCGAGTTTCACGCCGTGTTCTTTTTCGAATTTTTCTTTGTATTTGGCGCGCAGATCCATCACCGGTTTCATGTTGACTTCGTTGAAGGTGGTGAGGATGGCGTTTTCCTGTTGCGAAGCCAGCAGGCGTTCGGCCACGCGGGTGCGCAGGCGGCTCATCGGCACGCGCTCTTCGGGGCGCGCACCGGCGGGAACCGGGGCGGCAGGCACGGCGGCTTTCGGCGCGGCGGGGGCGTTTTGCACGTCTTCTTTCAAGACGCGGCCGTCGCGGCCGGAGCCTTGCACGGAAGAGACATCCACGCCTTTTTCGGCGGCCAGTTTGGCGGCGGCGGGCATGGCGACGCCGGCTTGGGCGTTGGATGCGGACGCGGCGGCGGCAGGGGCGGGTGCGGCGGCAGGCTGCGCGGCAACGACGACGACGGCTTCGGTGTCGATTTTCGCCAAAACCTGCTGCGAGGTAACGGTGTCGCCTTCGTTGACGATGATTTCCACCAACACGCCGGCCTGCGGCGCGGGTACTTCCAGCACGACTTTGTCGGTTTCGATGTCTACCAGCACTTCGTCGCGGGCAACGGCTTCGCCGGCTTTTTTGTGCCAAGCCAGCAGCGTGCCTTCGGTGATGCTTTCGGCAAATACGGGAACATTTACTTCTACAATCATTTTGTACTCCTAGTAGGTGTGGTTTTGCGGTTCGGACCGGCCGAACCGCCTGTGTCGGATTGGGTTTAACGGGGTGCAAACGCGTCTTCGACCAACTGTTTGAGCTGCTTGGTGTGCAGGCTGCCGTAGCCGACTGCGGGCGATGCGCTGGCGGGGCGGCCAGCAAACAGAACCTTGCGGCCTTTTGCCAAACGTTCCAGACGGTGTACGGTCTGATACCACGCGCCCTGGTTCTTCGGCTCTTCCTGCGCCCACAAAAGCTCGGCGGCATTCGGGTATTTCGCCAGCTCGGCTTCGGCCTCGGCATAGGGGAAGGGGTAGAGCTGCTCGACGCGGACGATGGCCACTTCTTCTTCCAAACCGCGTTCGGCACGGCCTGCGGCCAGGTCGTAGTAAACCTGTCCGGCGCACAGAATCACGCGTTTCACTTTGCCGTTGTCGGCACGCTGCACGGTATCGCCGATAACGGGGCGGAACGTTGTGCCTTCGAGGAAATCGGCCAGCGGGCTGGTGGCGTCTTTGAAGCGCAGCAGGCGTTTGGACATGAAGATAATCAGCGGCTTGCGCATGGAGCGCAGCTGCTGGCGGCGCAGGATGTGGAACATTTGCGCGGCCTCGGAGGGCATGATGACCTGCATGTTTTCTTCCGCGCACAGTTGCAGCCAGCGTTCGAGGCGGCCGGAGGAGTGTTCGGGGCCTTGTCCGTCGTAGCCGTGCGGCAGGATGACGGTCAGGCCGCACATGCGTCCCCATTTGGTTTCGCCGGAGGAGATGAACTGGTCGATGGCAACCTGCGCGCCGTTGGCGAAATCACCGAACTGCGCTTCCCAGATGGTCAGCATATCGGGGGCGGAGCAGGCATGGCCGTATTCGTAGGCCATAACCGCTTCTTCGTTCAGAATTGAGTCGATAACGGTGAACGGCGCCTGGTTTTCGCTGATGTGCTGCAAGGGAATGTAGGTGCCGGCATCCCATTTTTCGCGGTTTTGGTCGTGCAATACGGCCTGGCGGTGGGAGAATGTGCCGCGTCCGGAGTCTTCGCCGGAAATGCGCACGCCGGTTCCGTTGCTCACCAGGCTGGCGTAGGCGATGGTTTCGGCCATGCCCCAATCGACGTTCTGCTCGCCCGCCGCCATCGCTTTGCGGTTTTCAATCAGGCGTTTGGAGGTGTTGTGCAGCGCGAATCCTTCGGGCACATAGGTGAATTTGTCGGCCAGGCGTTTGATGTCTTCGGCGGACAGGCCGCTTTCGACGGCTTCGCGCCAGTCTTTGCCTTGGTATTTCGACCAGTCTACGGCGTGTTTGCCGGTGTAGTCGCTCAGGCGGGTCTGTTCGACGTGTTCGCCGCGATCCAAAGCGTCGCGGTAGGCTTGGACGTAGGATTCGGCTTCTTCTTTGCCGACCACGCCTTCCAGAGCCAGTTTGTCGGCGTAGATCGCACGGGTGCCGGGATGTTTGGCGACGGCTTTGTACATCATCGGCTGGGTCAGTGTCGGATCATCGCTTTCGTTATGGCCGTTTTTGCGGTAGCAGACCACGTCGACCACCACGTCTTTGTGGAAGGTTTTGCGGTAGTCCATCGCCGCCTGCATCACGAAGCAGACCGCTTCGGGGTCGTCGGCGTTCACATGGAACACGGGCGCGTCCACCATTTTGGAAATGTCGGTGCAGTAGACGGCGGAGCGGGTGTCGCGGGTGTCGGAAGTGGTAAAGCCGATTTGGTTGTTTACCACGATGTGGACGGTGCCGCCTGTGGTGTAGCCGCGTGTCAGCGACATATTGAACACCGCCTGGTTGACGCCGAGGCCGATGAAGGCGGAATCGCCGTGGATCAGCACCGGCAGAACCTGTTTGCTGCCCTCTGCGCCGCGTCTTTCCTGTTTCGCGCGGCTGGAACCTTCGACCACGGGGTTGACGATTTCCAGATGGGAGGGGTTGAACGCCAGCGTAACGTGCAGCGGGCCGGTGGGGGTGGAGAGGTCGGAACTGAAACCGGTGTGGTATTTCACGTCGCCGCTGGGTAGTTTGATTTCGGCGCGGCCTTCAAATTCGGCGAACAGGTCGCTCGGTTTTTTGCCCAGCGTGTTCACCAGCACATTCAGACGGCCTCGGTGCGCCATACCGACAATCACTTCTTCCACACCGTCTTTGCCGATGTTCTGCACCAGATAGTTCAAGGCCAGAATCGAGCTCTCGCCGCCTTCCACGCCAAAGCGTTTCTGGCCGACGTATTTGTTCTGCAAGTAGCGTTCCAGCGTTTCGGCGGAAGTGAGCTGTTTCAGGATGAAGCGTTTTTCGTCGGCACTGTATTTGGGCGAGGAGGAGACGCCTTCAAAATAGTTCCGCACCCAATGGCGTTCGGCGCGGTCGGTAATGTGCATGTATTCGACACCGACAGAGCCGCAATAGGTCTGTTTCAGCTTGGACAGGATTTCCGACAAAGTCAGTTTTTCGTATTGTCCGCCGAAATCGCCTTTGCCCACATTGAATTTAACCGCCATGTCGGCATCGGAAAGGCCGTGGAATTTGGGATCCAGGCTTTCGATGAAGACAGGCGGTTTGCGTTTGAGCGGGTCGAGCTGCGCGGCATAGACACCCTGAATGCGGTAGGCGGAAATCAGGCGCAGCACGGCAACCTGTTTTTTCAGCATCGCTTCGTCGGGCGCGCCGACCGCAACGGGACGGGATTGCGCCAGTTTGACAAAAGATTCCTGAATCGGCCGGTGCGCCACATCGCGTTCGGTATTGCCGGGCTGGGCGGCCAGTTCGGAAAAATACTGCCGCCAATATTCTTCCACCGAGTTCGGGTCGTTTAAGAATTCTTCATACAGCTCTTCAATATACGGGGCATTGGAGCCGAAAAGATAAGAGAAGTTTTGTTTTTCATCCATCATGGCATGGCCTTTCCTGCTGGGGAATAAATGTAAACAAAAAGATAAATTGCGTATCCGAAACGTTTATTGGAGACAACGGGAGTATTCTACCCTTTATAACTTTCCATTACTACCGCGCAAACGACAAAGGAAGCGGGATTGCTCCCGCTTCCTTGTTTTATATCAGATTAGCGTTGTTCCAACGGAACGTAGTCCCGGCGCGGCGCACCCGTGTAAAGCTGGCGCGGCCGACCGATTTTCTGCCCCGGGTCGGAAATCATTTCGTGCCAGTGCGAAATCCATCCCACGGTACGCGCCAAGGCGAAAACCACGGTGAACATGGAAACCGGGATGCCGAGTGCGGATAAAACGATACCGGAATAGAAATCGACGTTCGGGTACAGTTTTTTCTCAATGAAATAAGGATCGTTTAGGGCGATTTTTTCCAATTCCATCGCCAGCTTGAATTTGGGATCGTTTTCCAAACCAAGCTCGCGCAACACTTCATCGCAGGTCTGCTTCATAATGGCCGCACGCGGATCCATGTTTTTATAGACGCGGTGGCCGAAGCCCATCAGGCGGTATTTCTTTGCCTTCACGCCTTCCATGAATTCGGCCACGCGCGATACGTCGCCGATTTCGTCCAACATGTTCAAAACCGCTTCGTTCGCCCCGCCGTGCGACGGCCCCCACAGGCTGGCTATGCCGGCCGCAATGCAGGCAAACGGATTCGCACCGGACGAGCCCGCCAGACGGACGGTGGAAGTAGAGGCGTTCTGCTCGTGATCAGCATGGAGGATGAAAATGCGGTCGAGTGCGCGGACAAGCACCGGATTGGGCGTGTACGCCTCGCAGGGAGTGGCAAACATCATGTGCATGAAATTCGCCGTGTAAGAGAGGTCGTTTTTCGGATAGTTGAACGGCAGGCCGTTTGAATAACGGTAGCACATAGCCGCAATGGTGGGGATTTTGGAAATCAGCCGGTAAATGGCGACTTTGCGGTGCTCGGGATCGGCAATTTCCAAGCTGTCCTGATAGAAAGCGGACAATGCGCCGACTACGCCCACCATCATCGCCATCGGGTGTGCATCACGGCGGAAACCACGGAAAAACCATGTGAGCTGCTCATGCACCATAGTGTGATGCATCACGGTGTCGACAAACTGCTTTTTCTGTTCGGCGGTAGGCAGCTCGCCGTAAATCAGCAGGTAGCAGGTTTCCAGATAATCGCCCTTTTCCGCCAGCTGCTCGATCGGATAGCCGCGATAGTACAAATAGCCTTTATCGCCGTCGATAAAGGTTATTTTCGATTCGCAGCTTGCGGTGGAAACGAATCCCGGGTCGAAGGTGAACATTCCGCTGGCTTTGGTAAACGCGCGGATGTCCACCACATCGTTACCCAATTCGCCTTGCAAAACCGGCAATTCGAGCACTTCTTTGCCTGCGATTTCTACTTTAATGGACTGGGACATCTCTTAACTCCTTTATTCTTCTCAAATCAAAGTGGGGGTTTTCAGACGGCCTCCTTCAACTCCGTCTGATCTTATCCAGCAGCGGCTCGAACTGCGGCCTGTCCGTGGTTTCCTTTCCGTTTACCAGAGCAAGAAATTCCTGATCCGGCAAATCGAGGATTTCCACGAACACCGACAATTCTTCGTCGCTAAGATGCCGGAATTCGGTTTCCATGAACCGTTTGAGCACAATATCAAGCTCAAGCAGTCCCCGGCGCGTAAGGAAACGGATGCGCCGTTTGGCGGTTTCGTCAAATTGTGTCATAAATGAATCGGGTTTGAAACAGGTTATCGCGCTTCGTTATGGCTGCAATCGTTATTTTTACAGGCTGCCGACGCACAAAGCACAGGCAGCCTGTTGCAGGCTATACCGCCCGTTTCAGCATGATTTCTTTAATCTTGCCGATTGCCCGCGTCGGATTCAGATGTTTCGGACAGGCATCGACGCAGTTCATAATCGTATGGCAGCGGAACAGGCGATAAGGATCGTTCAAATTATCCAGACGTTCGTTGGTGATGGTATCGCGGCTGTCGGCGATAAAGCGGTAGGCATTCAACAGGCCGGACGGGCCGACGAATTTGTCGGGATTCCACCAGAACGACGGGCAGGATGTGGAGCAGCAGGCACACAGGATGCATTCGTACAAACCGTCCAATTCCTTACGCTCTTCCTGCGTTTGCAGACGTTCTTTGTTCGGATCGACCGGCGTGTCGTTGACCACATAAGGTTTGATCGAATGATACTGTTTGAAAAACTGCGTCATATCGACAATCAGATCGCGCACCACAGGCAGGCCGGGCAGCGGGCGCAGCACGATCGGCTGTTTCAGGCTGCGGATGTCGGTGAGGCAGGCGAGGCCGTTTTTACCGTTGATGTTCATCCCGTCCGAACCGCAAATCCCTTCGCGGCAGGAGCGGCGGAACGACAAGGTGTCGTCCTGGGCTTTCAGCTTCATAATGGCATCGAGCAGTTTCACATCACTGGGCTCGATTTCCAATTCGTAGTCCTTCATGTACGGCTTGGCATCCACATCGGGATTGTAGCGGTACACGCTCAAACGGATTTTTTCCATGTGTGTATCTTCCTCAATAAACGCGTTTTGCCGGTTTGATATATTCCACGGTCAAAGGCTGCGTGTGCACCGGTTTGTAAGCCAGCCGGTTGTCTTCGGTATAAAACAGCGAGTGTTTCATCCAATTCACATCGTCGCGGTCGGGATGGTCGTCGGATGCGTGCGCGCCGCGCGATTCTTTACGCGCTTCGGCCGCAATCATGGTGGCTTTGGCCACTTCCATCAGATTGTCCAGCTCCAAAGCCTCGATGCGCGCGGTATTCCACACCATACTTTTATCGCCGATTTCGGTGTTTTTCGAGCGTTCGTACAAGTTGAGCACTTTTTCCACGCCTTCTTTCAAAATGGCGTCGGTGCGGAACACGCCTGCGTGAAGCTGGACGGTGCGCTGCAATTCGCCGCGCAGGGCATCGACTTTCTCGCCGCCGGTCTGGTTGTTCAAACGGTCCAGGCGGCGTTTGGTAAATTCGCCCGCATCATCCGGCAAAGGCTTCCAATCGCTCTGTTCTTTGACATAGACAATCATGCTGTCGCCTGCCGATTTACCGAACACAACCAAATCCAGCAGAGAGTTAGTGCCCAAACGGTTCGCACCGTGCACGGAGGCGCAGGCGCATTCGCCCGCCGCATACAAACCTTTTACCGGCTCTTCGAGATTGTTTCCTTTGGGCACGACGACTTCGCCGTGATAATTGGTCGGAATACCACCCATCATGTAGTGGGTGGTCGGCACCACCGGAATCGGGTCTTTGATCGGGTCGATGCCGGCGAACTGGATGGAAATCTCGCGGATGCCAGGCAGTTTTTCCATGATTTTCTCGGCACCGATGTGGTCGATTTTCAGCAGCACATGGTCTTTGTTTTTGCCGCAGCCGCGTCCTTCGTAAATCTCCATCGCCATGGCGCGGGAAACCACGTCGCGCGAAGCCAGATCCTTCACCGTCGGGGCGTAGCGTTCCATAAAGCGTTCGCCCTGCGCATTCAGCAGGATGCCGCCTTCGCCGCGCACGCCTTCGGTAATCAGCACGCCCGCTCCGGCCACGCCGGTGGGGTGGAACTGCCAGAACTCCATATCTTCCAACGGAATGCCTGCGCGGGCGCAGATGCCCAAACCGTCGCCAGTGTTCATAAACGCATTGGTGGACGAAGCATAAATGCGCCCTGCCCCGCCGGTGGCGAACAGCACCGCTTTGGCGTGGAAGATATAAACGTCGCCCGTTTCCATCTCCATCACGGTAACGCCCAACACATCGCCGTTTTCATTGCGGATCAGATCCAAGGCCGTCCACTCGACGAAAAACTGGGTATTGGCACGGACATTCTGCTGGTAGAGCGTATGCAGCATGGCATGGCCGGTGCGGTCGGCCACGGCGCAGGCGCGTTCCACCGCGCGTTTGCCGTGTTCTGCGGTATGGCCGCCGAACGGACGCTGGTAGATTTTGCCGCTTTCAACGCGGTCGAAGGGCATGCCCATGTGTTCCAGCTCGATAACGGCCTCGGGTGCGGCACGGCACATAAACTCGATCGCATCCTGGTCGCCCAGCCAGTCCGAACCTTTTACGGTGTCGTACATATGCCAGTCCCAGCGGTCTTCCTGCACGTTGCCGAGCGAGGCGGAAATGCCGCCTTGGGCGGCGACGGTGTGGGAACGGGTGGGGAACACTTTGGACAGCACGGCGGTATTCAGGCCAGCTTTGGAAAGTTGCAGTGCGGCGCGCAGACCCGCGCCGCCGCCGCCGACGATGACGGCATCAAATTTTCGGATAGGGAAGCTCATTGTTTACTCCGTGCTTACCAAATGACTTTAAACGAATAAACCGCGCACATCACCAGCCAGACGATGGTGGCGCAGTGCAGGGTCAGGCGCAGGCCGAAGGGCTTGATATAGTCCATCCACAAATCGCGGATGCCGACCCACGCATGAAACAGCAAAGCAAACAGAGTGGTTTGGGTAAAAACCTTCACCCATGTTTTTCCGAAAAAAGCCTGCCATTGGGAATAGTCTTGCGCGCCCGCCATTCCGATGAGGAACAGGAAAAACACAGCCGCGTAAACAATCATAATCACGGCGGTAATGCGCTGCGCCGCCCAGTCGCGCAGGCCGTAGTGCGCGCCTGCCAGTTTGCGGTCTACCATAATGCCACCCCCAGAATCACGGTCAGCGAAAGCGAAACGGCCAGCACCAGCTTGGCGGTTTTGCGGCAGGTCTGCAAATCCACCCCCTTGTGCGCGTCCAAAAACAAAAAGCGGATGCCCGCGCACAAATGGTGCAGAAACGCCCACAGCACACCGATCAAAATCAATTTGACCAGCGGATGGGAAGCCACCGCCTTATAGGAAGCGAAAGATTCGCCGCTGGAAAGCGAGCCATCGAGCAGCATCAGCAGCACGGGAACCATCAGAAACATAATCACGCCGCTGGCGCGGTGCAGGATGGAGACTATGCCCGGCACCGGCAATGCCCGTATCAGCACGGGCATCTCCAAGAATACAGGCCGTTTTTTCGTCTGCATTACAATTCCTCTTTAAACGATAATATTTTTCTCAAACTACAAAACCAAACAAACAAATGCAGTCGGTCAGACTGCATTCGGCTACATCGCCAGTAATTTACCCTGTTTGCTGCGGCTTGGGTAGTCTTTTCGGCATTTTTTTTAAACTGTTTTTACAAGTAAATTACAAATAGAAACAATTATAAAATATGGATTCATTGTTTATTTTTAGATTCAATGGACTACATCAAACTACCCTGCCGCCTACATCTTCATCCGGTTATGGCAAATTATTTATATTTCCATATTTTTTAATACCTTACCCCCAACATCCCGTTTCCGCCCTGCCCCGCAGCCCTTTTTCAGACGGCCTCAACCGTTGTGCCGCCAAGACCGCATGCACCACCTTGGGGCGACACAGCCCACAACGGGTTCGGCATGGCGGGGCGGGCGGCAATCTCTGCCGTATGGGTAGGGTGTATGACTCAGCCACGCGCATGGTTTGGGGTTTTGGCCGCGCCGAAGCTGTACTTTCAGACGGCCTTTTATTCGTAGGTCGGGCATTCATGCCCGACTGGCAGATACCGGCAAATTGAAAATGTCGGGCATAAATACCCGACCTACCTGTTTTCAGACGGCCTCTTCCGCGGCAAACGCGCCCGCGCCGCCCGAAGCCGCGCGGCAAACCGCCGCCGGTTTGTATTACAATCCGCCGCTTCCGTATCCGAGGACACAACAATGTATTTTGTAGACCGCACCGCCGTGGTGCTGAAACCGACCCAGAAATTTCTCGACTGGCTCAAATCCACCGACAGCAACCTGCCCGACCTCACGCTGGCGCAGATCCGCAGCAACTGCTCGGTGTACCTCGTGCCCGAGGCCGATACACCCGAAGCCGTGCTCGGCTATTTCGGCGAACGCTGCCGCCAGATTTTTGAGGCCGAAGTGTCCTCCTGGGAAGTGGAGCGCAAACACTGGCCGCAGGACATGGGCGTGCAGGCGTTTTGGGAATTTTTCGACGCCGAAATCCACGATGCCGTGTTCGATTTGGACGAAGCCGACATCAAAGTTGCGCCCGTGTTCGACAACATGATGTAAACCCGTGCCGCCCTTTTGCATCCGCATCCGCCCCTCCCGCCGGCTGGCGGCCTTGTCGCTGCTGCTGCACGCCGCCACTTTCGCCGCCTGCGCCGCATGGTTTTACGGCGCAGAGCGCATACTCGGCCTAGCCGCGCTGCTTTTTTCGCTGGCGTACAGCCTGCGCACAATATACGGCGGACGCAGTGCCGTGGAAGAAATCCGCATCGGCGCGAAAGGGCACGCCGCGCTGAAACTGAAAAACAGCGGCGAACCCGTCCCCGCCAAACTGCTCGACGGCAGCATCGTCCACCCCTTCGGCTGCATCCTGAAATGGCAGACCGAAGAAAAAACCCTGCGCCAATGCGTTCCCGCCGACGCGGCCGACCCCGAATCCTACCGCCGTCTCACCGTCTGGGCGCGCTACGGACAACCGAGAAAGGAAAAAAACCAATGAAACAAAAACTCACCCTGTGCGCCGCGCTGGCACTGGCCGCCTGCACCGCCGAACAGCCGCCCGCCCCCGCAGGCGAATCCCCCGTGCAAGCCGCCGCCCCGCAGCCGCAAATGCCCGAATTCGACCCCGCCGCCGCCCCCGTCTCACAAGTAGGCTTCAACGGCAACGACAACGTGCAGCGTTTTATCACACACGAAGCGCAAACCGGCCCGTACAGCCGCGCCGAATTGCAGGCGTTTTTCAACGGCGCGGTTTACAAAAACAACATCATCGGCATCATGAACCGCCCCGGCACCTCCCGCCCGTGGTACGAATTCCAAAAAAGCAACGCAGAAGGCGCCAAAATTTCAGACGGCCGCAACTTCTACATGCGCCACCGCCAAGTGCTCGACCAAATCGCCCGCGAATACGGCGTGCCCGCCGAAGTCATCGCCGCCGTCATCGGCATCGAAACCAACTACGGCCGCAACATGGGCAGCTTCCGCCTGGCCGACTCCCTCTCCACCCTCGCCTTCGACTACCCCCGCCGCGCCGCCTTCTTCCAAAAAGAGCTGCACGAAATGCTGCTGATGGCCAAAGAAGAAAACCAAGACCCCTACTGGTTTGCCGGCAGCTACGCCGGCGCGATGGGCATGCCCCAGTTCATGCCGTCCAGCTACCGCAAATGGGCGGTGGACTACGACCGCGACGGCCGCCGCGACATCTGGGGCAGCGTGCCCGACGCCGCCGCCTCCGTCGCCAACTACCTCAAAGCGCACGGCTGGAAAACGGGCGGCAGAATGATTGTCCCCGTCCTGCTCACCCCTACGCCGCAGATACAGGCCGTCATCGACGAAAAAACCGCGCTCAACCGCACCGTCGGCGAGCTGCGCGCGATGGGCGTGGAAATCCAAGAACCCGTCGCCGACCACGAACGCGCCGTCCTCTACCGCCTCGAAGTCTCGCCCGGGCTTTACCAATACTACATCGGCCTCAACAACTTCTACGCCGTCTGGCAGTACAACCACAGCCGCATGTACGTTACCGCCGTGCGCGACATCGCCAACGGCATCGGCGCGGGCAATCTCTAAACAAACCGCCCCACCCTTTTCCGTCCGCTTATAGTGGAACAAAATAGAGACTACCTATCGTAGGCCGGGCTTCAGCCCGGCTAAATCACTATTTTCCTGATATTTTGCCGGGCTGAAGCCCAGCCTACATCGGATACTATTGATCTGTACCCTATAAAAGCCCAGAAGCCGTCTGAAAACCGTTTTTCAGACGGCCTCTGCCGTTCGCATTACAGGTAGGGTGTATGGCGCAGCCACGCACGCGGTTTCGGTTTGCGCAGGATACGGGATTGGTTGTGCGGCAAAGACCGCGTGCGTCGCATTGGGGCGGCACACCCTACGTCGGCGGCGCAAATCCGGTGCAGGATTCCATATGTTTGAGGCCGTCTGAAAAACAGTTTTCAGACGGCCTTTTTGCTGTTTGCGGGCGGCTAGATCAGATTGCGTTGTTTCAGCTCGCCTTTGAGGTAGGCGTAGTACACGGGGGCAACGATGATGCCGCCGATGCCGAACACGCGCTCGAATACGATCATGGCCACCAGCAGTTCCCACGCGCTCGATTCGATTTCCGAGCCGATGATTTTGGCGTTTAAGAAATATTCGAGTTTGTGGATCACCACCAGAAACACCAGCGAGGCGAGGGCGACGTAGAGCGAGGTGCCCAGACTCAGGATGATGATGATGGTGTTGGAAATCAGGTTGCCGGCCACGGGTATCAGGCCGACGACGAAGGCGATGACCAGCACAGTGAGGCGGAAGGGCAGCTCCACGCCGAAGAGCGGCAGCACGAGGTAGAGGTAGAGGCCGGTGAGCAGGGTGTCCACCAGCGAGATTTTGGCCTGGGCGATGAACACGCGCTCGAAGCTGGTTTCAAAGTTGCGTATCCGGCGCAGCAGTTCTGCCTTGAAGGGCGGCATTTTGCGGCGGCTGCGGCGCATGTTGAGGCGGTGGAAGCTGAGCATCGCGCCGATGATGATGCCGATAAGGACGTATACGAAGGAGGTGATGCTGTTTTTGCTGATGCGGGTGAGTGCCGCGCTGTATTCGTTGATGAAGCCGACGGCCTGGGCTTTGATTTCGGCGGTGTTGTTCGGCAGCAGGTTCAGGAGGGCGGCGGGCAGCTCTTTGCTGTTTTTGGTGTCTTCCAAGATGGCCGCCAGCTTGCCCAGCATCACGCCGATGTGGCCGCCCTGCACCATGTGGTACACGCCCAGCGACAAAAGGAAGATGGCCAGGCACACCATGCCGATAGCGAGGGTGGCGGAGACGAGGTTGATGTTGTGGGCGGTGAGGATTTTCTGAAACACGCGCCGGCGCGGCAGCAGGCGGCGGCGCGCCCACAGGATGAGGCCGTTGGTTTTGTCGATGAAGACGTAGGTGAGCACCACGGCCAGAAGCAGCGGCAGCAGGTGGAAATACAGCACTGCGGCCAGGGCGAGTGCCATGAGGATGTAGGAGGCGTTGCGCGCTTTGGCGTCGGGGGTTTGGGGGTGTGTCTGCATGGCGTTTGCTCTGTGTTGTGCCGGTAAAAACGGCAGGCCGTCTGAAAAATCAGGCTTTGCCGGTGCTGCCGAAGCCGCCTTCGCCGCGCTCGCTCGCGGCAAATTCGTCCACCACTTTGAAGGCGGCCTGCACCACGGGCACAATCACCATTTGGGCGACGCGCTCGAAGGGTTGGACGGTGAACGTTTCGCCGCTTCTGTTCCACAGCGACACTTGCAGTTCGCCCTGGTAGTCCGAATCGATCAGGCCGACGAGGTTGCCCAGCACGATGCCGTGTTTGTGGCCGAGGCCGGAGCGCGGCAGGATCAGGGCGGCGTAGACGGGGTTGGCCAGATGCACGGCGATGCCGGTGGGGATCAGCACGGTTTCGCCCGGCTGCACGGTAAGCGGCGCGGCGGTGCAGGCGCGCAAATCGAGGCCGGCCGAGCCGCTTGTGGCATAGGCGGGCAGCCTGTCGGCGATTTCGGGGCGGAGGATTTTCAGTTCGACTTCGGCTTGCATGGCGGGCTCTTTCTCGGGTGGACAAAAAGGCCGCCGATTATACGGACGCTTGTTTTTTTGCACAAACCGCCGTGGACGGAGGCCGCCGACAAAATCAAAATTAAGAACAGGCCGTCTGAAAGCGTGGTTTCGGCGAAACTGCGTTTTCAGACGGCCTGTCTTTTGAGGTGGCGCGGCAACAGCGGCGCACGCGTTTTCCGGTTGAAAATATGCAAAGAGGCCGTCTGAAAAACAGTATTACGGTTTTCAGACGGCCTCTTTACCCTGTTTCCAAAGCGTCAGACAGCCGCCTCAGTCGGCCAGATGTAGTTCGTTCACATAGTCCACTTCCTCGCGGCTGCCGAGGACGACGGCGACGCGCTGGTGCAGATCCTGCGGCTGAATGTCGAGGATGGCGCGTTCGGTGTCGGAGGCAGTGCCGCCCGCTTCGCGCATAATCAGGCTCATCGGGTTGGCTTCGTACATCAGGCGCAGTTTGCCCGGTTTGGACGGGTCGCGGCTGTCTTTCGGATACATGAACACGCCGCCGCGCATCAGGATGCGGTGCACTTCGGCCACCATGCTGGCCACCCAGCGCATGTTGTAGTTTTTGCCGCGCACGCCGTCTTCGCCTTCGAGCAGCTCGTCGATGTATTTACGCACCGCCGGCTGCCAGTGGCGGCGGTTGGAGGCGTTGATGGCGAACTCTTTGGTGTGCGGCGGCACCCGCGGGTTGCTCTGGGTGAGGACGAAGGTGTTCTGCGCGTCCAGCGTAAACACCGACACGCCGTGGCCGAAGGTAACCACAAGCTGGGTTTGCGGCCCGTAAATCACGTAGCCTGCGGCCAGCTGGCGGTGGCCGCTTTGCAGAAAGGACGACGTGTCCAACGCGCCTTCGGGCTTGGCCAGCACGGAAAAAATCGTGCCGACGGAAATGTTCACATCAATATTGGACGAGCCGTCGAGCGGGTCGAACAGCACAAGGAAACCACCCTGCGCGTTGCAGGCGACGAAGCTGTCTTCCTCTTCGCTGGCCAGCCCCGCCACCCGCACGTCGGCGCGCAGCGCGTCAATCAGGATATTGTTGGCAATCACATCCAGCTTTTTCTGCGCCTCGCCCTGGATGTTGCCGCTGCCCGCCTCGCCGAGCACGTCGGCCAGCGCGCCCAGCCGCACCTGCGCGCCGATGCGCACGCAGGCGGCAGCAATGGTTTCGGCCACGCCGCCCAGTGCCGCGTTCAAGCCGTGCCGTGCGAAGTGTTCGGAAAGAAAATCGGGGAAAGTGGTGTTCATGGCTGCATCCTTTGTTTGCGGGTTGAGGCCGTCTGAAAAAAGGCCGTCTGAAAATATCGGGGAAAACGAAAGCTGCGGTTTATACCCTTTTCAGACGGCCTCAACAATCCCCCCGCACCCGCAAAACGGCAGGCCGTCTGAAACCCGGCGGCAACGCCGTGAAAACCCGTCTGCCACCCCGCCCCGGCGCAATCGGCGAAATTTCTTGGAAAAAAAGGCGGCGGCCTTTAAAATGCGCCGTTTTGCGCGGCCTGAGGCCGCCGTTCCCGAAAGAGAAAAGGATTCCGAACATGATTGGACTAGCCCTCGCCGCCGATGCCGCCCAGCAGCCCTCCGCGCTGATGCAGTATGCCCCCCTCGCCCTGATTCTGGTGTTTTTCTACCTGCTCATCATGCGCCCGCAGCAGAAGAAGTTTAAAGAACACCAAAACCTGCTCTCCGAGCTCAAACCGGGCGACAAAGTGCTGCTCTCCTCCGGCATCGTCGGCAAAATCACCAAAACCGGCGAAAAATTCTTCACCGTGGAAATCGCCCGCAACGTGGAAATCCAAGTGGAACGCAACGCTGTTGCCGCCCGCAACGCCGAATAACCGCCACAGGCCGTCTGAAAAGCGTGCAGCGCAGGCGGCCTGTCCTTTAAAGGTTTGATTATGAACCGCTACCCCCTGTGGAAATACCTGCTGGTTACCGCCGTGCTCGCGCTCGGCCTGCTCTACACCCTGCCCAACTTCTTCGGCGACACGCTGGCGGTGCAGATTTCGACCAACCGCCATTCGCTCGCGATTGACAGCCAAACCGAAGCGCGCGTTGCCCAAGCCCTGAAAACGGCCGGCATCGCCGACGACGGCATGTTTATCGCCGACGGCTCGCTCAAAGTGCGCTTCAAAGACTCGCAAACCCAGATGAAGGCGCGCTCGGTCATCGAAAGCGCGCTGGGCGAAGGCTACATCACCGCCCTCAACCAAATCGCCAACACCCCCGACTGGATGGCGAAAATCCGAGCCAACCCGATGTTCCTCGGCCTCGATCTGCGCGGCGGCGTGCACTTCACCATGCAAGTGGACATGAAGGCCGCCATGCAGAAAACCTTCGAGCGTTACGCCGGCGACATCCGCCGCGAGCTGGCCAAGCAGAAAATCCGCAGCGGCCAGGCCGTGATCAACGACAACAGCCTCTCCATCCCCTTCCAAGACGCCGCCGAGCTGGAAAACGTGCTGCCGCAGCTGCAACGCCTGCTGCCCGAAGCCACCCTCACCACCGACGGCAGCCGCCTCGTCCTCACCCTGTCCGAACAGGCACTGGCCAACATCCGCAAACAGGCCGTCGAACAAAACATCACCACCCTGCACAACCGCGTCAACGAACTGGGCGTGGCCGAGCCCGTCATCCAGCAGGCCGGTGCCGACCGCATCGCCGTCCAGCTCCCCGGCGTACAGGACACCGCCAAAGCCAAAGACATCATCGGCCGCACCGCCACGCTCGAAGTGCGCATGGTCAACGAAGACCAGGCCGCCCTGCAAGCCGCCCTCGACGGCAATGTGCCCGAAGGCTACGAACTGCTCAAAACCGCCGGCGACCGCCCGCAGCCGCTCTTAATCAGCAAACAGGTCGAACTCACCGGCGACAACATCGACGACGCCCAGCCCGGCCAGAACGACAAAGGACTGCCCGGGGTAAACGTCAGCTTCGACAACGTCGGCGCGGAAATCTTCGCCGACCTCACCCGCAACAACGTCGGCAAAGGCATGGCGATGGTGCTGGTGGAACAGGGCAAGGCCGAAGTCGTTACCGCCCCCACCATCAACGAACCCATCCCCAACGGCAAAACCATCATCTCCGGCAGCATGAGCCTGGCCGAAGCGCAGGACATCTCCCTGCTGCTGCGCGCCGGCTCGCTGGCCGCGCCGATGGAAATCGTCGAAGAGCGCACCATCGGCGCGTCGCTGGGCGCGGAAAACATCCAAAAAGGCGTGCACTCCACCCTGTGGGGCTTCGCCGCCGTGGCCGTGTTCATGATGTTCTACTACCGCCTGATGGGCTTCTTCTCCGTGCTCGCGCTGGCGGCCAACATCCTGCTCTTAGTGGCCGCCCTCTCCTTCCTGCACGCCACCCTCACCCTGCCCGGCATCGCCGCAATGGCACTGACCCTCGGCATGGCCATCGACTCCAACGTATTGATTAACGAAAGGATACGCGAAGAGCTGCGCGACGGCATGAAACCGCAGGCGGCCATCGCTGAAGGCTACAAACACGCCTGGGACACCATCGTCGATTCCAACATCACCTCGCTGATTGCCGGCATCGCCCTGCTGCTGTTCGGCTCCGGCCCCGTGCGCGGCTTCGCCGTCGTCCACTGCATCGGCATCCTCACCTCGATGTTCTCGTCGGTGGTCGTTTCCCGTATGTTCGTCAACCTCTGGTACGGCCGCAGACGCAAGCTGCAAAGCATCTCCATCGGCGGCGACATCCGCCCCGCCGCAGCCGCCGCAGACAAGGAGTAAACAATGGAACTCTTCCGCTTCAAACGCGACATCCCGTTCATGAAATACGGCAGGCTCACCACCTTCATCTCGCTTGCCACCTTCATCCTCGCCGTCTTCTTCCTCGCCACCAAAGGGCTGAACTACTCCGTCGAATTCACCGGCGGCACCGTGATGGAAGTCGAATACGCGCAAGCCGCCGACGTGGACAAAGTGCGCGGCAGCCTCGACGCGCTCAACCTCGGCGAAGTGCAGGTGCAAACCGTCAACAGCAACCGCCACCTGATGATCCGCCTGCCCAACAAACCCGGCACCACCACCGCCCAGCTTTCCAACCAAACCATGGAAATCTTGAAAAAGAACGACGCCTCGGCCACCCTGCGCCAGGTCGAATTCATCGGCCCGCAGGTGGGCGACGAACTCGTCCACAACGGCCTCATCGCCCTAGGCATGGTCGTGGCCGGCATCATCATCTACCTATCCATGCGCTTCGAGTGGCGGTTTGCCGTGTCCGCCATCATCGCCAACATGCACGACGTCGTCATCATCCTCGGCTGCTTCGCCCTGTTCCAATGGGAATTCTCCCTCACCGTCCTCGCCGGCGTGCTGGCCGTTTTGGGCTACTCGGTAAACGAATCGGTGGTGGTGTTCGACCGCATCCGCGAAAACTTCCGCAAACCCAACATGCGCAACCACACCGTGCCCGAAGTGATCGACAACGCCATCACCGCCACCATGAGCCGCACCATCATCACCCACGGCTCCACCGAAGCCATGGTTGTCTCCATGCTCCTCTTCGGCGGTGCCGCGCTGCACGGCTTCTCCATGGCACTGACCATCGGCATCGTCTTCGGCATCTACTCCTCCGTGCTCGTCGCCAGCCCCCTGCTGCTGCTCTTCGGCCTCAGCCGCGAAAACATCGCCCGCGTCAGAGAGAAAAAAGAAGAAGCCGTGGTTTAGGGGCTGTTTGCATTTGGTATTGCGGCCGCTTTTGCGCCCTAAAACGGCATCTGCCGCGTTACAAATCCTCGCAAGGTGTCCAACTTGCTGCGGTTTGCGCCTTGCATCTGCCGTTTTATGACGCAAAATCCGCTTCGCAAACCAATTGCAAACAGTCCCTAACACCCGCACCGCAACAAGCAGAAAGGCCGTCTGAAAACCGTTTTTCAGACGGCCTTTTACACCGCAAAGGCAGCGTATGAAGCAGGGTATGCCGCCCCAAGACAACGCACGGTTCTTTGCCATTCAGGCCGTCTGAAAGCGCAGCTTCGGCGCAGCCAAAACCGTTTTCAGACAGCCTTTTACAGTGAAACACCACCAAAGGCAGCGCATGAGGTAGGGTGTGCCGCCCCAAGGCGACGCACGCGGTTTCCGCCCGCACGGGAAAGAAATATGTTTCAACCGTGCTTTCAGACGGCCTTTCAAACGGTTTGCATCCGGCCCAATGTAAAACCCCCCGCGCGCATTGAGATTGGCGGGCGCAAACGGTACAATCCGCGCCGTTTGATTTTGTAAAGAAATATTATGAACCCCATCGGTGAGATTCTTCCCCTGTCGCACATCCTGCTCGATTCCGACGCCGCCAGCAAAAAACGCCTGTTCGAGCAGGCCGGCCTGCTCTTGGAACAAGAAACCGGCGTGCCGCGTTCGGAAGTGTTCGACTGCCTGTTCGCCCGCGAAAAACTCGGCTCCACCGGGCTGGGTCAGGGCGTGGCCGTGCCGCACGGGCGGCTGGGCTCCCTGAAACAGGCGACCGGCGTGTTCATCCGCACCAAAGAACCCGTCCCCTTCGACGCCCCCGACGGCAAACCCGTCTCCCTCGCCGCCGTGCTGCTCGTGCCCGAAGACGCCGCCGGCGCACATCTGGAAGTGCTGGCCAAACTGGCCGCCCGCTTTTCCGACAAAAGCGTGCGCGAAAGCCTGATGCAGGCGCAGGATGCCGCCCAAGTGCGGCGCATACTCACGGAGGAATGATGCCCAGCATTTCCGTGCGCCGCCTGTATCAGGACAACCAGCACAAGCTGCAACTGGCCTGGGCGGCCGGCGCGGCCGGCGCGGACAAGCGCATCGGCGTCGAGGCCGACAAACCCGTGCTCGCGCTGGTCGGCCATCTGAACTTCATCCACCCCAACCAGGTCCAAGTGCTCGGCGTGGCCGAAACCGACTACCTCTCGCGCATGGAAACCGGCGATCTGGCATACAGCTTCGAGCAGCTTTTCGAGCTGCCTATGTCGCTGGTCATCGTCGCCAACGACCTGCCCGTGCCGAAAATCCTGCGCGACCACTGCCACGCCAACAACGTTCCCCTGCTCACGTCCAAGCTCGAAAGCCCCTACCTGATGGACGTGCTGCGCATCTACCTGCAACGCACCCTCGCCGTCTCCACCGTCAAACACGGCGTGTTTTTGGACGTGTTTGAAATCGGCGTGCTGCTCACCGGCCAGTCCGGCCTCGGCAAAAGCGAGCTGGCACTCGAACTGATCTCGCGCGGCCACAGCCTCGTGGCCGATGATGCGGTAGAGCTGCACCGCACTGCCCCCGAGCTGCTCGAAGGCCGCTGCCCCGCCCTGCTGCGCGACTTTCTCGAAGTGCGCGGCCTGGGCATCCTCAACATCCGCCACATCTTCGGCGAAACCTCCATCCGCCCGAAAAAATCGCTCAACCTCATCATCAACCTCGTTCCCGCCGACGACGACTACATGAAACAGATCGACCGCCTCAGCATCCGCAGCGAAACCGAGTCCATCCTTAACGTAACCGTCCGCTCCGTAACCCTGCCCGTGGCCGCCGGCCGCAACCTCGCCGTCCTCGTCGAAGCCGCCGTGCGCAACTACATCCTGCAACTGCGCGGCAAAGACAGCACCCGTGAATTCCTCGAACGCCACCAAACCATCATGAAAGAGCAGGCGCTTTCCCATGAAGATCATCCTGATTAGCGGCCTCTCCGGCTCGGGCAAATCCGTCGCCCTCAAACTCCTTGAAGACACCGGCTGCTACTGCGTCGACAACCTGCCGATAGAAATGCTGCCCGCCCTGGTTGCCTACCACATCGGGCGCGGCGAAGTGGCCAACCTCGCCGTCAGCATCGACATCCGCTCCCACATCAAAACCGGCGAAGTCGAACAACAGCTCGCCCGCCTCAAACAGCAGGGCCACAGCGCGGACATCCTCTTTCTCGAAGCCGCTGAAGCCGTCCTTTTGCGGCGTTTTTCCGAAACCCGCCGCAGCCACCCCCTCGCCGCCGCCGACAACTCCCTCATCGAAAACCTGCGCCGCGAGCGGCAAATCCTCGCCCCCCTGCGCGAACACGCCTACCGCATCGACACCAGCCAAATGAACGCCCAACAGCTGCGCCGCACCGTGCGCCAATGGTTCGACGCCGGCAATGGCGGCCTTACCCTCGTCTTCCAATCCTTCGGCTTCAAATACGGCACCCCCGCCGACGCCGACTTCATGTTCGACGTGCGCAGCCTGCCCAACCCCTACTACCTCCCCGACCTGCGCCCCTACAACGGCACGCAGGAACCCATCCGCCAATACCTAGACGCCCTGCCCCAAGCCCGCGCCATGACAGACGACATCGCCGCCTTCCTCGAACGCCGCCTGCCCGAAATACAGGCCGAAAGCCGCAGCTACCTCACCGTCGCCGTCGGCTGCACCGGCGGCTGCCACCGCTCCGTCTACACCGTCGAACGCCTCGCCGAACACTTCCGCCCCCGCCTGCGCGTCCTCGTCCGCCACCTGCGCCTTGCCGCCCCCCTTTCAGACGGCCTCTGAACCCGCCCGCCCGCACACAGGCCGTCTGAAACACAGTTTCCAACAAACCGAAAAACAGTTTTCAGAAACGTCATCCCCGCGTTTATGCTCCGCAGGAGTACCGGCGAGGACGGTCTCCACATTAAAAACAAGATGAAAAACAAGGAAAACACATGGCAATCCAATGGTATCCCGGCCACATGCACAAAGCCAAAAAAGCCATCGCCGACCGCCTCAAAAACATTGATGCCGTCATCGAAGTGCTCGACGCCCGCATGCCCGCATCCAGCGAAAACCCCCTGCTCGGCCAACTATCCGCCGACAAACCCAAACTCAAAATCCTCAACAAACAAGACCTCGCCGACCCCGAACGCACCGCCCAGTGGCTGGCCGAATTCCAAGCCCGCCCCCACACCAACGCCATCGCCCTCGACGCCTCCGACACCCGCGCCGCACAAAAACTCACCACCGCCTGCCGCGCCCTCGCCCCCCACCGCAGCGGCATAGACAAACCCCTGCGCGTCCTCATCTGCGGCGTCCCCAACGTCGGCAAATCCACCCTCATCAACGGCATGACCGGCAGAAAATCCGCCAAAACCGGCAACGAACCCGGCATCACCAAAGCCGAACAACGCCTCCTGCTGGCCGACGACTTCTGGCTCTACGACACCCCCGGCATGCTGTGGCCGAAAATCATCGTCGAACAATCCGGCTACAACCTCGCCGCCGGTGGCGCAGTCGGCCGCAACGCCCTCGACGAAGAAACCGTCGCCCTTGAACTTTTAGACTACCTGCGCCGCCACTACCTTCCCCTCCTGCAAGAACGCTACGGAGCCGACAAAAACGAAAGCAGCCACTGGCGCGACGACCAATGGCTCGAATGGATCGCCAAAAAACGCGGCGCACTCCTGTCCGGCGGCCGCACCAACCACCAAAAAGCCGCCGAAAACACCCTCACCGACTTCCGCGACGGACACATCGGCCGCATCACCCTCGAAACCCCCCGCCAATGGGAACAATGGCTCAAAACCGCCCGCCAAAACGAAGCCGCGCAAAAAGCCGAACGCGAACGCCGCAAAGCCGAACGCAAAGGAAAGGCCGTCTGAAACCTTATTCCTCTCCCGCCCTGCGGGGGAGGGTCAGGGTGGGGGCGGTTGCCGCTTCGGCAATATTCGCGGCTCAGCGCAGTAGGTCGGGCATGCATGCCCGACAAACAGCGGCAAATTGAAAAAACGTCGGGCATCAATGCCCGACCTACGGCTGAAACGCCAGCCCCTATCTCCCTCCCCTGCGCCCGCGCGGGGGAGGGTCGAGGTGGGGGTGGCGGTTCGCAGAACCGCTTGGCTGCCTCACCGCAAATGTTTCCGCAGCCGCAACCACCCCAGCCCTCCCCCGCAGGCGGGGGAGGAAATCAGGTTTCAGACTGCCGCAAAGGTCGTCTGAAACCCCAAAACCCCGCAAGAATCGGGTCGTTTGCCTCTGCTCTTTTCCTTAAAATCCACCCTGTTACCAACCTACTGACTCGCCGCCGAAAAAGTCAAAGAATCCGCCTATTCCATCAGCCGCTTCAAAGGCCTGGGCGAAATAAACCCCGACCAGCTCAAAGACACCACCATGAACCCCGACACCCGCCGCCTGCTGCGCGTGGGCATTCCCGAGCACGATAATGAAACCACGCTCGCCGCCTTCACCCGCCTGATGGGCAAAGGCGAAGCCGCCGCCCGCCGCAGCCGGATGCAAGCCGAAGGCGACCGGGTGGAAGCGGATATTTAGGTTTTCAGGCAGCCTGAAACCGTTTTGGCGCGTAAAGGCAGTCTGAAAACCTTTCAGGCTGCCTTTACGTCCGTCTGAAAGCGGATTTACGGCACGATGTTTACTTGCACATTGCCCACACTCTCGGTGTCGATAAAGATTTCGTCCCGGCTTGTGCACGCCGCAAAGTCGGTGCCGCCAAAGTCGGGGGCGTAAACACTCAGGTTTTTCTCGTCTTCCACAAGGCCGCCTTTGTGGAACCGGTAGCGGTGGGTCTGCCAGCCGGTGTAGCCGCCGAAGGTGTTTTTGGCGTTCACTTCTGCGCACACCAGATAATATCCTTCGGATTTCAGTTGTTTGGGCGTTTTCGGAGAGTAGATTTTTGTCTCAGGATTGTATATTTTGAACACTTTGCGCGGCGGGGAGATGCGGATTTTCGCGCTGCCGGGGTCGAGCAGGGTTTCGTTGAGGTATTGGCGGACTTGCCGTTCGTAGTTTTTGGGGTAGCTGCCGTAGTTTTCGCTGCGCACGGTTTTCATGCTGACTTGTGCGGACGGCTGGGTAACGGCGCAGGCGGCCAGTAGGCAGAGACTGCCGATCAGGGCGGCGCGGGTGGGGAGTTTGGTTTTCATATTTTCTTTCCTTTTGGTTTTGGGGTGGGACGATGTTTTCGCTTCGCTGAAACCCGCTTCGCTGGCTTTCAGACGGCCTTTGGCTGTTTTGTACCGTCTTGGCGGCATTAGGGCACGATATTGACCTTAAATTTGTTGTAGATGCCGCTGGTGATGTAAATCTCATCCGTGCTGTCGCACATGTCCAAACCGACCGAGTCGAAATGGAGCTCTTCCAAACCGCCGTAATAAATGCTGTACCGTTTGGTCTGCCAGCCGGTGTAGCCGCCGTAGGCGTTTTTCGCGTTCACTTCGACGCACACCGCATAGTATGCCCGGCCGTTCAGTTTGTACGGCGCGCGCGAGAGTTGGTACACCTTGCGCGGCGGGGTGGTGAATCTGATTTGCGCGCTGCGGGCGTCGAGCAGGGTGCCGTCCAGCCGTTGGCGGATCAGCTGCTGGTAGTTTTTTGGATAGGGGCCGTAGTCGGCATTGCGCACAGCCTGCATGCTGACGTCAAAAGTGCTGGTGCAGGCGGCCAAGAGCAGGGACAGGCTGCCGAGCAGGGCGGCGGGGGTGGGAAGTTTCATATTGGTTTCCTTGTATGGGGTTGGTGGATGTTTTCAGGCTGCTTTAAGGCTGAAGTTCGTCTGAAAATCTCTTTTCAGTAGTAGGTCGGGCATTTATGCCCGACATTTTTCAAATTTGCCGGTGTTTGTCGGGCATAAATGCCCGACCTACCTTACTTTAAAAGTTGAATGTCAACACACCCTGCTGCTGCGGGTTTCGCTTAGGGGACGATATTTACTTGGTCGCCGCCGAAGATGAGGGTGGTGTCGATGTAGATTTCGTCTTTGCTGGTGCAGGCGGCGTAAGCGCCTGTGGGATTGCCTTCTATTGTGTTGTTTTTGAAGCGGAACATTTTGGTCTGCCAGCCGGTGTAGCCGCCGTAGGCGTTTTTGGCGTTGACGTCGGCGCAGGCCAGGTAGAAGGCGTCCCAGCCGGCGCGGCCGCTGCCTTGCACGCCCTGGTTGCTGAGGCGGAGCACTTTGCGCGGCGGGGTGATGATGCGGATTTTCGCGCTGCCGGCATCGCGCAGGTTTTCGTCCAGATAGCTGCGGATGTGCTGTTGGTAGTCTTTGGGGTAGCGGCCGTAGTCGGCGTTGCGCGCGGCCTGCATGCTGACTTCGATGGGTTTGGCGGCGCAGGCGGCCAGCAGGCAGAGGCTGCCGATCAGGGCGGCGCGAGTGGGAAGTTTCATATTGGTTTCCTTGTATGGGGTTGGTGGATGTTTTCAGGCTGCTTTAAGGCTGAAGGCCGTCTGAAAATCTCTTTTCAGACGGCCTTGATATTGCACCAAAGGCAGCCTGAAACGGCTTTTACACTTTGGCCTGCCAAGTATCTTTCAGCGTTACCGTGCGGTTGAACACGGGTTTGCCTTGCGCGTGGTCGCGGCGGTCGGTAACGAAGTAGCCCAAGCGTTCAAACTGCCAGCGGCTCTCGGGCGGCAAATCGTTGGCGGAGGCTTCGACCCAGGCTTGGATTTCGCGCACGGATTCGGGGTTGAGAAAGTCGGTGAAGGGCAGGTATTCGCCGTCTGCGCCGCGCACGGCATCGGGGCGCGGTTCGGTGAACAGGCGCTCGTACAGGCGCACGGTGGCGGGTACGGCGTGTTCGGCGGAGAGCCAGTGGATCACGCCTTTGACTTTGCGGCCTTCGGGGTTTTTGCCCAGCGTGTCGTAATCAAGGCTGCATTTGAGTTCGACCACATGGCCGTCTGCATCTTTGACGACTTCGTCGCAGCGCATCACATAGCTGTGGCGCAGGCGCACTTCGCCGCCGGGGACGAGGCGTTTGAAGCCTTTGGGCGGGTTTTCGGCGAAGTCGTCGGCTTCGATGTAGAGCGTTGGCGAAATCGGCAGCTCGCGTCCGCCCATTTCTTCGTGGTTGGGGTGGTAGGGCGCGTAGCGGCTTTGCGCTTGGTCGGGGTCGAAGTTGGTGAGCGTTACTTTGAGCGGGTTGAGTACGGCAATCATGCGCGGGGCGGAGTTTTCCAGCTCTTCGCGGATGGCGCCTTCGAGTACGCTCATGTCGATGACGTTTTCAGATTTGGAAATGCCGGCGCGTTTGGCAAACAGACGCAGGCCTTCGGGCGTGTAGCCGCGGCGGCGCATACCGGAAATCGTCGGCATACGCGGGTCGTCCCAGCCGGCAACGTGGCCGTCGGCAACCAGTTGGTTCAGCTTGCGTTTGGACGTGATGGAATACAAAAGCTCCAAACGGGAAAACTCGTATTGGCGCGGGCGGGTGGCGTGCGGCGCAGGGATATTGTCCAACACCCAGTCGTAAAGCGGGCGGTGGGCTTCAAATTCGAGCGTACACAAGGAATGCGTGATGCCTTCGATGGCATCGGAAATGCAATGCGTGTAGTCGTACATCGGGTAGATGCACCATTTGTCGCCGGTGTTGTGGTGATGGGCGCGGCGGATGCGGTAGATGACGGGGTCGCGCATATTGATGTTGCCTGATGCCATGTCGATTTTCAGGCGCAGGGTTTTGCTGCCGTCCGGAAACTCGCCGTTTTTCATGCGTGTAAACAGGTCGAGGTTTTCTTCGATACTGCGGTCGCGGTAAGGGCTGTTTTTGCCCGCTTCGGTCAGCGTGCCGCGGTATTCGCGCATTTCTTCGGGCGTCAAATCATCGACATACGCTTTGCCGTCTTTGATTAAGCCGACAGCGTAGTCGTAAAGCTGGTCGAAATAGTTGGAAGCGAAACGCGGCTCGCCCGCCCATTCAAAGCCCAGCCATTGCACGTCTTCTTTGATGGAATTGACGTATTCGTCGCTTTCTTTTTCGGGGTTGGTGTCGTCGAAACGCAGGTTGCACAGGCCGTCATACACATAGGCGAGGCCGAAATTGAGGCAGATGGATTTGGCGTGGCCGATGTGCAGATAGCCGTTGGGTTCGGGCGGGAAACGGGTTTGGATGGCGGTGTGTTTGCCGCTTTTGAGGTCTTCTTCGATAAGGGTGCGGATGAAGTGGTTGTCGGCGAATTGGTCTTTGTGGAGCATGGCGAAAACGGGTGTGGAAAAAACGGCGATTGTACCCGATTTTGCCCGCCGCCCGTATGCACAGGCCGTCTGAAAAAGGCGGCGGGGCTGTTTTTCAGACGGCCTCAATCTGTATAATCGCGCCCTTTGCGGCCGTCTGAAAAACCGGCACGCGCCCATCCGCAACCATCAGGAGACCATTATGAACGCATTTGCAAAACTCACCCTCGCCGCCGCCCTCGGCTTCGGCCTTGCCGCCTGCGGCGGACAATCCGGCAGCCCTGCCGCTTCCGGCGCGGCCGGCAGCGCGCCCGCCGCCTCGGACAAAACCGAAATCCGCTTCGGCACCACCCCGGGCGACTTCGCCGACATGATCAAAGACCAAATCCAACCCGCGCTGGAAAAACAGGGCTACACCGTTACCCTTACCGAATACCCCGACTATGTTACCCCCAACAAAGCCCTGGCCGAAAACGCCATCGACATCAACATTTTCCAGCACAAACCCTATCTCGACGGCTTCAAAGCCGAACACAAGCTCGATTTGGTGGAAGTGTTCCAAGTGCCCACCGCTCCGCTGGGCATCTACCCGGGCAAACTGGCCAAACTCGAAGACGTGAAAAGCGGCAGCACCGTCGCCATCCCCAACGACCCCTCCAACCTCGCCCGCGCCCTCGTGATGCTCAACGAGCTGGGCTGGATCAAACTGAAAGACGGCATCGACCCGCTCAAAGCCTCGCGCGCCGACATCGCCGAAAACAGCAAAAACATCGAATTTGTCGAAATGGAAGCCGCCAACCTGCCGCGCAGCCGACAAGACGTTGATTTTGCGATTGTAAACGGCAACTACGCCATGAGCAGCGGCATGAAACTCACCGAATCCCTGTTCCAAGAACCCAGCTTCACCTACGTAAACTGGTCGGCCGTGCGCACCGCCGACAAAGACGCCAAATGGGTGAAAGACGTAACCGACGCCTACAACACCGACAGCTTCAAAGCCTACGCCCACCAACGCTTCGCCGGCTACAAATACCCCGCCGCCTGGGGCGAAGGCGCGGCAGCAGGCGCGAAAGCCGAAGCCGCCTCCACCGCCTCCGCAGCGAAATAAAGATTCGGCTTAACCATACAAAAAGGCCGTCTGAAAAACGGGTTTTCCGGTTTTCAGACGACCTTTCGCCTCCAAGGTAGGGTGAAACAAAATAAAAGATACCCATCGTAGGCTGGGCTTCAGCCCAGCTAACTCGCTATTTATCCGATATTTTGCCGGGCTGAAGCCCAGCCTACACCGAATACTTTTTATCTATATCCACTATAACCGTAGGTCGGATACTCGTATCCGACATCCCGCGCGGCGGAACAAACCTGCGGGAAAACATCGGATTCCAGCAGGCAGGGTGGGTTGCAAACCCAACATTTCCGATTACCCGACCATGTTGGGCTAAGACCCAACCTACGCTTATTCAAACATCGGAGGCCGTCTGAAAAACCGTAAAACACGTTTTTCAGACGGCCTCTTTGCCGATGCGCCGCGCGGCGGCGGGTTTATCCGCGCCCCGTCCCGTCCGCGTCGTCTCCGTCCGCATCTTCCCCGTCCGGCGCGGGCGGCAGGGCGGCGGTTTCGGGCAGGACGAGTTCGCCCAGTTCGGTGAGCGGCGGCAGGCTTTCGAGGGATTCGAGCTGCAGATCGGCGAGGAAGGCGGGGGTGGTGGCCCATAGGGCGGGGCGGCCGACGGTGTCGCGCCGACCGACGGTTTCGATCCAGCCCCGGTCGAGCAGGGTCTGCATCACGTTTTGCGACACGGCCACGCCGCGTATGTCTTCGATGTCGCCGCGCGTAACCGGCTGCTGGTAGGCGATGATGGCCAGGGTTTCCATCACGGCGCGGGAGTAGCGCGGGCTGCGGGTTTCCTGCAACGCGCCCAGCCGCTCGAAGGCGGCGGGGACGGTTTGGAAACGCCAGCCCTCGGCGGTGTGCGCCAGTTGCAGGGCGCGGCCGTGCCAGCGGGCTTTGAGGCTGCCGAGCACGTCGATGAGTTTGTCTTGCGAGAGCGGCGGGTCGCACAGTTGGCGCAGGGTTTTTTCGCCGAGCGGTTCGGGCTGGGTGAGCAGGGCGGCTTCGATGAGCGCGTCGGGCGGGAGTTTGTCGTTCATGGTGTTTGTTCGGTTTTTTTCAGACGGCCTCTCGGGTTTGTCCGCGGTTTGAGGCCGTCTGAAAGCGCAGCTTCGGCGTAGTCAGAAACAGATTATTCGGCAGCGGCGGATTCGGTATCCGTCGGGGCGGGCGGCGGGGCAAACTGCTGCATCTGCTGCAACACGAGGCGGGCGCGGATGCCTTCGGGCAGGCGGAAGTCGAGCAGCAGGCGGGTGATTTTGAGGGCTTCGTGCAGGCTCTCGCCGCCCTCGAAGCGGCCTTCGTGCAGTTGGCGCAGGATGCCGCCGTCGGCGGTGAGCGCGTCTTGCGGGACGCTGCCGCCGGCGTAGGGCTGGGGCGGCTGTTCGGCCGCAATAAGGTAGCGCGTGCCGGCGCGGACGGGATTGCCGTCGGCGTCGGACTGCAAATCGGGGGCGTAGCCCAGCTCGGTGAGCAGCCGCCACTCGAAGCGGCGCAGGGCGGCGGCGTGGGCGGTTTCGGTGCAGACGCTTTTTAAGGCTTGGGCGAGCGCGTCGTAAACGGCGGGCTGCGCGTCTTCGCGCGGCGTGAGTTTGAGCACCAGCTCGTTGAGGTACAGGCCGCTGAGCAACGCCCTGCCCTGCGGCTGCGGCCAGCCGCCCAGCCATTCGGCGCGGTGCAGGGTTTTGGTTTCCGCGCCGCCGTACCACGACACGCTGACAGGCACGAAGGGCACGAGCACGCCGCGCAGCTCGCTCTGGCGTTTGCGCGCGCTGCGCGCCAAAAGCGACACGCGCCCGTAGCGGCGGCTGTACATTTCCAGCCGCAGGCTGCTTTCGCGCCAGGGCGCGGCGGCGAGCAGGAAGGCCGGTTCGTGGTTGATTCTTTGGCTTTTTTCGGACATAGCGGGAGCAGACGCAAACGCGGCAGGCCGTCTGAAAAACGGTTTTCAGACGGCCTGCCGGTTTGCCGGAACAAGGGTTGCGCGCTTATTTTTTGCCGTATTTGACATCGTATTTCAATTCGGTCAGCACGTTTTTCAGGTTGTAATCGAGTATGTCCTGCACCAGCGCGGGCACTTCCGACTGCACGGCCTGATACAGCCGGCTGTTGAGGTGGGCGGCCTCGCGGGAAACGGCGGTGCGCACCAGGCCGTTCACCGCGTCGGTGAGGTGCGGGGTGAGCCGCCCCATCAGCCGCGCCACCAGCTCCTGCTCGGAAAGGCAGAACACGGGGCGGCCGGCGGGCACGCCCTGCGGGTCGAGCACGTTGACGCTGACGGGGATGTCCTGCGGATGGAACACCGGTTCGGCTTCGTCCTGCGCGGCCGTTTTTGCGGCGGCGGGCTTGGGGTTGAACCAGACCGTTTGTTTTTCCAAAACTTCTTCCGCCTTCGCCCCGCCCTGCAAGGCGTTTTGCGCGTTCAGCCAGTCTTCTTCCAGCAATACGGTGGCATCGGCCTCGGTCAGCTCGCCCGCCAGCGCGGCGTTGTGGCGGTTCTGCCAGTTTTTCAGATAGTTTTGCAGAATCTGCTTTTTATAGCCCTCGTGGGCGCGGCGGTTGCGCGGCGGCTCGGCCGTTTCGGCGGCGGCGGCGCGGGCAGGCTGCGCGTCGCGTTTTTCGCGCAGCTTTTGCAGTTTCTTTTCCCATTCCGGTTGCTTGTTCGACATGGTTATCTTCGGCTGGACGGCTTATAATGCCCGCCATTTTAACAGAATTTACGAAAGGTTCGGACGATGGGCGACACAGAGCAACGCTTGGAATATCTCGAAGAAACCGTCGAAACGCTGCGCATGCAGAACCGCGTGCTCGGCGCGGCCTTCAACGGCCTGCTGCGCGGCCTGCCCGCCGACACCGCGCAGGACGTAACCGAAGCCGTGCGCCAGGCCTTCGACGACGCGCTGGCCGAGCTGGAATACGCCGACAGCGCGCGCGCCGAGCTGTTCCACGACGCGACTTACACATTCTTCCGTGAAAAAGAGTAAATTTGTGATAAAATCGCATCGTTTCAAAATAAACGTTCCGCGCCGCAACGCGCATGATTAAAGGATAAAACATGAACATCAAACAATGGATTGCCACCGCCGCCGCCGCCGCCCTCCTCGCCGCCTGCGGCGGGCAGCAGAACCAGGCCGCCAACACCCCCGCCTCTTCCGCCCCCGCCGCGCCGCAGGAAGGCAAGGTTTACCGCGTTGCCGCCAACGCCGAATTCGCCCCCTTTGAATTCATGGACACAAACAACAACGTGCAGGGCTTTGATGTGGATTTGATAAACGCCATGGCCAAAGCGGGCGGCTTCCGGGTGGAATTCAAACACCAGCCGTGGGACAGCCTGTTTGCCGCGCTGGGCAACGGCGATGTGGATATCCTCGCCTCCGCCGTAACCATCACCGACGAGCGCAAACAGTCGATGGACTTCTCCGACCCCTACTACAAAATCACCCAGGTCATCCTCGTGCCGCAGGGCAAAGACATCAAATCGGCCGAAGACCTGAAAAAAGCCAACAAAGTCGGCGTGGTAACCGGAACCACCGGCGATTTGGCCGTGGGCAAACTGCTGGGCGCGGACAACGGCAAAATCGCCCGTTTCGAGAACATCACCCTCGTTACCAAAGAGCTGGAAAACGGCGGCCTCGATGCGGTGGTCAGCGACAGCGCGGTGGTGGCCAACTATGTGAAAAACAACGGCAACAAAGGCTTCACCATGGTTACCGTGCCCGATTTCCCCGAAGAAAACTACGGCTTCGTCGTGCGCAAAGGCGACACCGAAACCCAAGCCGCGCTCAACGCCGCGCTGAAAAAAGTGCGCGAATCGGGCGAATACGACAAAATCGCCGAAAAATACTTTGCCAAGGGCGAATAAACCCGCCGCAGCATAGCAAGAGGCCGTCTGAAAACCTGCAAACGGGCTTTCAGGCGGCCTCAACACTTGTGCGCACCAAATTCAAAAAAAAACAGCCGCAGACAAAATCTGCGGCTGTTTTGCGAATGGGGCGGCGAGCCCGACCCCCGGCACTGGCGCGTCGGAATGGGCTGCTGGCTTCCGCCCCTGACCCGTTGTTCCAAGTTGCCATGCGGGGAGACCCGCCAACGAAGCGGCGCATTATAGAGGCTTTGCCGCAAAACGCAAACCTTATTTTTGCCCGCCGGCGGATTGTCGGCATTCTTACTTGAAACGGCCTGAAATTTACATTACATTGCAACAAACCCGACAGGCCGTCTGAAAGCGCAGCTTCAGCGCAACCAAAACCGCTTTTCAGACGGCCTGCATCAAACAATAAACAATAAACAAAACACGGAACACAAACCATGACCACCGCCCTCCCCGCCGCAGCCCCCGCGCGTATGCGCGAAATCCCCTACAACTACACTTCCTACACCGACCGCGAAATCGTAATCCGTCTGTTGGGCGATGAAGCCTGGCAGACGCTGGAAGACTTGCGCGCGCAGCGCAAAACCGGCCGCTCGGCGCGGATGCTGTTTGAAGTGTTGGGCGATATTTGGGTGGTGGAGCGCAATCCGTATCTGGTCGACGATTTGCTCGCGCACCCCAAGCGCCGCGCGGCTTTGGTGGGCGAGATGCGCCACCGTTTGGGCGAAATCCACAAGCGGCGCGACGACAATCCGCAGGTTGCCATGCTCGTAGCGGCGGCCGAAGCGGCGGTAAAGCGTTTTGACGAAAGTTTCGACGCCACCCGTGCCAAGCGCGAGCGCATCTTGCAGCGGCTCTCGAAAATCACCAAGCCGCACAATATTATGTTTGACGGGCTGGCGCGGGTTACCCACGTTACCGACGCGACCGACTGGCGCGTGGAATATCCCTTTGTGGTGGTCAACCCCGATTCCGAAGCCGAAGTCGCGCCGCTGGTGCGCGCGCTGATTGAGCTGGATTTGGTGATTATTCCGCGCGGCGGCGGCACGGGTTATACCGGCGGTGCGGTGCCGCTGGATGCCAACAGCGCGGTGATCAACACCGAAAAACTCGATTTGCACGGCGGCGTGCAGTATGTGCCGCTGGCCGGTTTGGACGGCAAGCATCCCATCATCCATTGCGGCGCGGGCGTGGTAACGCGGCGGGTGGAAGAAACCGCGCATCAGGCCGGGCTGGTGTTTGCCGTTGACCCCACTTCGGCCGACGCTTCCTGCGTGGGCGGCAATGTGGCGATGAACGCGGGCGGCAAAAAGGCCGTGCTGTGGGGCACGGCGCTGGACAATCTGGCCTACTGGCAGATGGTCAACCCGCAGGGCGAATGGCTGCGCATCGAGCGCGTGCGCCACAATTTCGGCAAAATCCACGACGAAGAAACGGCGGTGTTTGACGTGCACACGCTGGATTCAGACGGCCTTAAAGTGGTGAAAACCGAGCGGCTGGAAATCCCCGGCCACAAATTCCGCAAAGTCGGTTTGGGCAAAGACGTTACCGACAAATTCCTAAGCGGCCTGCCGGGCGTGCAGAAAGAAGGCACCGACGGCATCATTACCAGCGTGGCTTTTGTGCTGCACACCATGCCCAAGCATACGCGCACGGTGTGCATGGAATTTTTCGGCACAGTGGCCAAGGCCACGCCGTCCATCGTGGAAATCCGCGATTATCTGCTCGCGCACGACAGCGTGCGGCTGGCCGGTTTGGAGCATTTGGACTGGCGTTATGTCCGCGCCGTCGGCTACGCCACCAAAGCCGCCGGACGCGGGCGGCCGAAAATGGTGTTGCTGGCCGATATTGTCTCGGACGACGAAGCCGCCGTATCTGCCGCCGCCGAGCGCATTTGCGAGCTGGCACGCCAGCGCGAAGGCGAAGGCTTTATCGCCGTTACGCCCGAAGCGCGCAAAACCTTCTGGCTCGACCGCAGCCGCACCGCCGCCATCGCCAAACACACCAATGCCTTTAAAATCAACGAAGACGTAGTGATTCCGCTCGAACGGCTGGGCGAGTATTCAGACGGCATCGAGCGCATCAACATCGAGTTGTCGATTCAAAACAAGCTCAAACTGTGCGACGCGCTCATCCGATATCTTTCAGGCAGCCTGCCGGTGGATAAAATGGACACCGACCTGCCCAGCGCCGAATTGTTGGGCGATCGCGCCCGCCACGCCCTTGCCCATGTTCAAGCCGTACGGCAACGCTGGCAATGGCTGCTCGATCATCTCGATTCGCCCTTGTCCGAGTATAAAAACCGCTTCGGCGATGCCGTTCAGGCTGCTTCGGAAGCATGCGACGACGAAAGCTGCTTTATCGCCTTTCGCGATTTCAGGCTGCGTGTGTCGGTGAAAACCGATGTGATGAAGCCCTTGGCCGATATTTTCAGCGGCAAGGCCGATGCCAAAATCAACGCCGCGCTGGGCAAAATCCACAGCAAAACCGTGCGCGGCCGCGTGTTTGTCGCCCTGCACATGCACGCGGGCGACGGCAATGTCCACACCAACATCCCCGTCAATTCCGACGACTACGAAATGCTGCAAACCGCCCACCGCGCGGTCGAGCGCATCATGCGCATCGCACGCCGCCTGAACGGCGTGATTTCCGGCGAACACGGCATCGGCATTACCAAACTCGAATTTCTCACCGACGAAGAAATGCAGCCCTTTTGGGACTACAAAGTCCGCGTCGATCCAGAAGGCCGCTTCAACCGCCACAAACTGATGAAAGGCTCCGACCTGCGCCGCGCCTACACGCCCTCGTTCGAGCTTTTGGGCGCCGAATCGCTGATTATGGAGAAATCCGAACTCGGCACCATCGCCGAATCGGTAAAAGACTGCCTGCGCTGCGGCAAATGCAAGCCCGTCTGCTCCACCCACGTTCCCCGCGCCAACCTGCTCTACAGCCCGCGCAACAAAATTCTCGGTGTCGGCCTGCTCACCGAAGCCTTTTTATACGAAGAGCAGACGCGGCGCGGCATCTCGGTGAAACACTTTGAAGAACTCGGCGACATCGCCGACCACTGCACCGTCTGCCACCGCTGCGTCAAACCCTGCCCGGTAAACATCGATTTCGGCGACGTAACCGTGGCCGTGCGCAACTACTTATCCGATGCCGGCCACAAACGCAGCACGCCCGTGGCCGCCGTCGGCCAAGCCCTGCTCAACGCCACCAGCCCGCGCGCGATTAAAGCCCTGCGCACTGCGATGGTACGCACCGGTTTCCCCGCCCAACACTTCGCCTACAAAGTGGGCAAACTGCTGCCCTTGGGCACGAAAAAACAAAAAGCCGAACCCAAAGCCACCGTCGGCAAAGCGCCGGTAACAGAACAGGTTATCCACTTTATCAACCGCCCGCTGCCCAAAAGCGTGCCTGCCAAAACCCCGCGCGCCATGCTCGGCATCGAAGACGACAAAAGCATCCCCATCATCCGCAACCCGCAAAGCACGGAAGATGCCGAAGCCGTGTTCTACTTCCCCGGCTGCGGCTCGGAGCGGCTGTTTAGCCAAATCGGCCTTGCCGTGCAGGCCATGCTCTGGCATGTCGGCGTGCAAACCGTTTTGCCGCCGGGCTATATGTGCTGCGGCTATCCGCAGGAAGCCAGCGGCGACCGCCACCGCGCCGACAAAATGAGCACCGACAACCGCGTCGCCTTCCACCGCATGGCCAACACCCTGAATTATCTCGACATCAAAACCGTCATCGTCAGCTGCGGCACCTGCTACGACCAGCTCGAAAAATACCGTTTTGAAGACATCTTCCCCGGCTGCCGCATCATCGACATCCACGAATACCTGTTGGAAAAAGGCGTAAAACTCAATGGCGTGCAAGGCCAGCAGTATCTCTACCACGACCCCTGCCATACCCCCGTCAAAACCATGAACGCCACCCAAATGGCCAGCGAACTCATCGGCCAAAAAGTCGTATTGAGCGACCGCTGCTGCGGCGAGAGCGGCATGTTCGCCGTCAAACGCCCCGACATCGCCACCCAGGTCAAATTCCGCAAACAGGAAGAAATCGAGAAAAACCTCAAACAACTGCCGCAGGGCGAGCCGGTAAAAATGCTCACCACCTGCCCCGCCTGTTTGCAGGGCTTAAGCCGCTACGCCGACGACAACAACCTGCCCGCCGACTACATCGTCATCGAAATGGCACGGCACATCCTGGGCGAAAACTGGCTGGATGAGTTTGTCAAAAAAGCCAACGCCGGCGGGGTGGAGAAAATACGGCTATAAGGCCGTCTGAAAGCGCGGCTTCGGCGCAGCCAAACCCGTTCCGCCGCCGCACAAACCCAAGACCCGCTTTTTCAGGCGGCCTCTGCCCTTAGGCAGGGTGTGCGGCGCAAGCCACGCACGCTGTCTCCGTATCATTACGGCGCAGTTGCGACACGGGATGTCGGATACAAGTATCCGACCTACGGCTACTGAAAATCCCTGCCGTCATTCCCGCGCAGGCGGGAATCTTGGTGGTGCTAGGCAATTATTTGTTTCTTCAAGAATCATTGAATGTCAGAGAAGATTCCCGCCTGCGCGGGAATGACGGCAAGAGGATGATACGTAGGGTGTGCGGCGCAAGCCACGCACGCGGTTTGAGTTTTCGGAAAACCGTTCGGATTCGTTGCGCAGCAGAAACCGCGTGCGTCGCCTCGGGGCGGCACACCCTACATATGATCCCCGCCGCCGCCCGCGCAAAAAGCGCGGCAAACTGCGGTAGAATGGCGGCCTTTGCGTTTTGAGGCCGTCTGAAAACGGGTTTGCCCACACCGCCTTTTTCAGACGGCCCGGATTCAGGAAAACACATGAACAAAATCCCCGCTGCCGCCGCCGCGCTGCTCCTGGCCGCCTGCGGCTTCCACCTCAAAGGCACGCAGCCTTACGACAAGCTGCCGTTTAAAAACTGGAACATCCAGGGCGGCCAATTGCAGCAGCCGCTGGAAAACGCGCTGCGCCGCGCCGACGGCGCGCCCGTGCCCGCCGCCCAAGCGCAGGCGGTGCTCAAAGTGGAAGAGGCGGACACGCAGAAAGACGTGCTCACCATCACCCGCGCCGCGCTGGTGGCCGACTACCTCTTGGTGCTCAAAGTGCGCGCCCAAGCCTACCGCAACGGCGAGCCGCTGGGCGGACCGATGGAGGTGGAAGTGCGCCGCCAGCTCGAATACGCCGACAGCGAAGTGCTGGGCAAGCAGGAAGAGGAGGAAACCATCCGCCGCGAAATGCGTCGCGACGCCGCCGACCAGCTTGTCCGCCGCCTCGCCTTCCTGCCGCGCTGAGCCGCCCGCGTTTTTCCCCAATCTGTTTTTTCAGACGGCCTGATGTTCCGCGAAACACCTCAGGCCGTCTGAAACCCGCCCGCCATGCCCGTCCTGCCCATCGAATCCCTCACCCCCGACACCCCGCTGCCGCCGCTCTGCCTTATCCACGGCGAAGAAGACCTGCTGCGCGTCGAAGCCCTCGACACCCTGCGCGAAGCCGCGAAAAAACAGGGTTATCTCAACCGCGAAAGCCACACGCCCGAAACCGCCGCCGACTGGGACACGCTGCTGGCCTCGGCCGGCAGCGCGGGGCTGTTTGCCGATTTGAAGCTGCTGGAAATCCACATCCCAGGCGGCAAACCGGGCAAAACCGGCGGCGACGCGCTGCAAACGCTGGCGGAAAACCTGCCCGCCGACACCGTTACCGTCATTGTCCTGCCCAAGCTGGAAAAGGCGCAGACGCAGGCCAAATGGTTTGCCGCCCTGTCCAAACGCGGCACGGTGCTCGAAGCCAAGCCCGTGCCCGCCGCCGCCCTCCCCGCGTGGATCAGAGGCCGTCTGAAAAAGGAAAACCTCGCCATCGAAGACGACGCGCTCGCCCTGTTTGCCGAACGCGTCGAAGGCAATTTGCTGGCGGCCAAGCAGGAAATCGGCAAACTCGCCCTGCTGCACCCCGCCGGCCACACCCTCAGCATGGCCGACGCGGAACAGGCGGTGGCCGACGTGGCGCGTTTCGACGTGTTCCAACTGGCCGCCGCGTGGATGGGCGGTGACGCGGCGCGGACGCTGAAACTGCTGGAAGGCTTGGAAGCCGAAGGCGAAGAGCCCGTGCTGCTGCTGTGGACGCTGGCCGAAGACATCCGCACCCTCATCCGTCTGGCCGCCGCCTTGAAACAAGGCCAGAGCGTGCAGGCCGTGCGCAACAGCCTGCGCCTGTGGGGCGACAAACAAACCCTCGCTCCGCAGGCTGTGCGCCGCATCGGCGTCGCCCGCCTGATGGCCGCCTTGCAGGAATGCGCCCGCACCGACCGCCTCATCAAAGGCGCGGAAGCGGGCGACGCGTGGGCGGTCTTCCGGCAGACAGTGTGCGGCTTGGCGGTGTGAATCATGGGAAGACTTTGTCCGTGAAACGGATCAGGCCGTCTGAAAACGCGGCGCGGGCGCAGGCCAAACCCGTCGGCCATAAGCGTTAAGAAAGATGCGCCAAAACGCCGTTTCGGTTTACAATCCGCCCCCTGCGCAACCACGAATACAAAGAAACGCCATGAATCCGAAAATGTTTGTCCAGCCCGCCATCCGCATCTCGCTCATCGCCGCCGTGATTACCAGCATCCTGATTCTGTTCGGCGTGCGCTGGTGGGTCGCCCTGCTCTCCGTGCTGCTGGCCGCCGCCCTCATCGCCCTGGCCGCCGTGTGGGCGGTCAAACGCCAGCGCAAACAGTTCACCGACCGCCTCAAATCCTTCAACATCGACCCGCAGAGCGGCCGCATCAACCCCGCCGACCTGCGCCGCATGTACAACAGCGGCGGCCAGGCGCAGAAAGACGCCGTGCTCATCTACTGCATGGCCAACAACAACTGCCCGCCCGAAGAAGCGCACAAATTCTTCAAAGACACCTCCCCCTTCAACGCCAAAACCCGTCAGGCGCAAATCAAAGCGATGCAGGAAATGCAGGCGCAGCAGCGCAAAGGCAAAGGCAAGGGCAAAGGCAACCGCTTCCGTTAAATTCCGCAGGCTGTCTGAACACCGGGTCGGAACCCGTTTTCAGACGGCCTCAAACCAAAAGCACACACCGCAGACCATGTACGACGTAAACACCCACGACGTGCGCCGCTTCTTCGCCGGCGTCTGGCGGCAACGCCTCAACCCCCTCGCCCTCGACGCCTTGCAGCAAAAAGCCCTGCACATCCTCGAAGCCCACCGCGAATACGCCCCCTACCTCGACAACATCGAAGACTACCTCGATGCCGAATGGCAACCCGAAAACGGCCGCGAAAACCCCTTCCTCCACCTCTCGCTGCACCTCTCCATCCAAGAGCAGGCCGCCATCGACCAGCCGCCCGGCATCCGCGCCCTCCGCGACACCCTCGTTGCCCGCCGCAACGGCGACTGGGTCGCTGCCGAACACCAAATGATGGAAGCCCTCGCCGAAACCATATGGGAAGCCCAGCGTTACGGCAACGGCCTGGACGTAAACGCCTACATCACCCGCCTGCGCCGCCTCGTCGGCCTCGGGCAGGAAGAAACGCGCCGCATCAACCCGCACGAAGTGCCGCGCTCCGATAAAATCAGCGGCAGATAAACGAAAGGCCGTCTGAAACCGTTTCTTTCAGACGGCCTCGATACATTTCCCAACCCGCCCCCGAAAGTCTCCCATGACCCAAATCAGCCTCAAAAAAACCTACTCCGGCAAAGTGCGCGACCTCTACGAAATCGACGAAAAAACCATGCTCATCGTCGCCACCGACCGCCTTTCCGCCTTCGACGTCATCCTGCCCGAACCCATCCCTGGCAAAGGCGAAATCCTTACCCAAATCTCCAACTTCTGGTTTGCCAAACTCGCGCACATCATGCCCAACCACTTCACCGGCCAAAGCGTGTACGACGTTTTGCTCGAAAGCGAAGCCCGAGCCGTCGAAAAACGCGCCGTCGTCGCCAAACGCCTCACCCCCGTCAAAATCGAAGCCATCGTGCGCGGCTACCTCGCCGGCAGCGGCTGGAAGGAATACCGAAAAACCGGCACCGTCTGCGGCATCAAACTGCCCGAGGGCCTGCACGAAGCTGAAAAACTGCCGCAAGTGCTGTTCACTCCCTCAACCAAAGCCGAAATGGGCGGCCACGACGAAAACATTTCCTTTGCCGAATGCGAACGCCTTATCGGCGCCGAACTCGCCGCCCAGGTGCGCGACAAAGCCGTCGCCCTCTACACCGAAGCGGCCGCCTACGCCGAGACGCGCGGCATCATTATCTGCGACACCAAATTCGAATTCGGCCTCGACGACAACGGCACCCTCACCCTGATGGACGAAGTGCTCACCCCAGATTCCAGCCGCTTCTGGCCGCAAGACCAATACCGCGTCGGCATCAGCCCGCCCTCCTTCGACAAACAGTTCGTGCGCGACTGGCTGGAACAAAGCGGCTGGAACAAACAGCCTCCCGCCCCGCAAGTGCCCGCCGAAATCATCGGGAAAACCGCCGCCAAATACCGCGAAGCCCTACGCCTGCTCACCGAATAAAGCCATGACCCCCTTCCAGCTCGACCACACCGCCGCCGTCCTCGCCGACATCCTGGCCTTCGCCCAACCCGCCGACGCCGTCCTGTCGGCCTACCTGCGCCGCCACCCGAAACTCGGCCGCCAAGACCGCAGCGAAATCGCCGAAACCGCCTTCGCCGCCATCCGCCACTACCAGAAAACCGCCGCCGCCCTGCCCGACCCGCCCGCCCAAGCCCGCAAAGCCGCCCTTGCCGCGCTGGTACTCGGGCGCGGCTTCAACATCAGCCGGCTCGACGGTTTGGCCGACCGGGAAGAACAAGCCTTCCTCGCCGCCCTCAAAGCGCGCAAAAACGAATTTTCAGACGGCCTCAACACCGCCGCCGAACTGCCCCAATGGCTGACAGACACCCTGCGCGGCAGCGGCTTTCCCGACGAAGACATCCTGCGCTTCGGCCGCAGCGTCGCCCGTCCCGCCCCGCTCGATTTGCGCGCCAACACCCTCAAAGCCCGCCGCGACAAAATCCTTGCCGCCTTGCAGCAGCAGGGCATACAGGCCGAAGCTACCCCGTACTCCCCCTGGGGCATCCGCTTGCGCGACAAAGCCGCCCTCTACGGCCACCCCCTGTTTCTCGACGGCAGCATCGAAGTGCAGGACGAAGGCAGCCAGCTCACCGCCCTGCTCTTGGGCGCGAAACGCGGCGACACCGTTATCGACTTCTGCGCCGGCGCGGGCGGCAAAACCCTCGCCCTCGGCGCAATGACGGCCAACAAAGGCCGCATCTACGCCTTCGACACCGCCGAGAAACGCCTGTCCAAACTCAAACCGCGCATGACCCGCGCCGGCCTCACCAACATCCACCCCGAGCGCATCGGCAGCGAACACGACCCGCGCATCAGCCGCCTGAACGCCAAAGCACAGCGCGTACTCGTTGACGCCCCCTGCTCCGGCCTCGGCACCCTGCGCCGCAACCCCGACCTCAAATACCGCCAGTCGCCCGCCACCGTCGCCCAACTTGCCGAACAACAGCACAGCATCCTCGCCGCCGCCGCCCGCCTCGTCATCCCCGGCGGCCGCCTCGTGTACGCCACATGCAGCATCCTGCCGCAGGAAAACGAACAACAGGCCGAACGCTTCCTCGCCGAACACCCCGAATTCGAGCCCCTCGACTGCGCCGCCCTGCTCGCCGCACAAAAAGTCCCCCTCGACACCGGAAAATACCTGCGCCTCGACACCGCCGCACACCACACCGACGGCTTCTTCGCTGCCGCCTTCCGCCGCAAAGAGGCCGTCTGAAAACCGCTTCGCCGCTGCCGAAACACGCTTTCCCCATTTTTCAGACGGCCTCCGCCGTTAGGCAGGGTGTGTGGCGCAAGCCACGCACGCGGTCTTGGAATACGGTGCTTATTCGGGCATCGGGAAAACAAACAGGCCGTCTGAAAGCGCAGCTTCGGCGCAGCCAAAAACCGTTTTACGCATTTCCAAACAACCTCCGCCGTTAAGTAGGGTGTGTGGCGCAAGCCACGCACGCATTCCCCGCATTTCAGACGGCCTGAAACAGAGCCTCCCGCCCCACAGGCCGTCTGAAAACGCAGCTTCGGCGCAGCCAAAACCCGCAAACAAACCGCCATGACCCTGATCAAACAAGCACTCGCCTGGCTCACCGACCAAGCCCTCTGCCTGCTCGTCTCCTTCCTCACCGGCATCCGCCCCAAAAGCGAAAACAGCCTGACCTTCCCCCCGCAGCACACCGTCTACTACGCCAACCACGGCAGCCACGGCGACTTCCTCCTCGTCTGGATCGCCCTGCCCCGCCGCTGGCGCACCGCCGCCCGTCCCGTCGCCGGCGCGGAATACTGGCTCGGCGGCCACCTCAAACGCTTCGTCATCCAAACCGTCTTCAACGCCCTGCTCGTCCCCCGCAAAAGCGGCCGCGCGCAGGAAACCACCGCCAAAATGGCCGCCGCCCTCGACGGCGGCCGCTCCCTCATCCTCTTCCCCGAAGGCACCCGCAACACCGACGACACCGCCGCCCTCCTCCCCTTCAAATCCGGCATCTACCACCTCGCCCGCAGCCGCCCCGCCACCCGCTTCGTCCCCATCTGGATCGACAACATCAGCCGCGTCCTGCCCAAAGGCAAAATCCTCCCCGTGCCCCTCCTGTGCGACGTGCACATCGGCGAACCCCTGTTTCTGCACGACAATGAAGACAAAGAAACCTTCCTCGAACGCACCCGCACCGCCCTCCTCACCCTGGCGTCTGCCGACGGAAAGGCCGTCTGAAAACGCAGCCTCCCCACGCCGCACCCGTTTTTCAGACGGCCTCTGCCGTTGAGGCAGGGTGTGTGGCGCAAGCCACGCACGCGGCCTGCTTTGCCCCACAACCCAATCAGGCCGTCTGAAAACACAGCTTCGGCGCAGCCCGCGCACCGCACCCGTCCCGTTTCCCCCTATAATGCGAACCCTTTTCAGACGGCCTCAACCCGTCTTGTTTCCAACCGCAACGAAAGAGACCCGAGCATGATCACCACCAACATCGAAACCGTCCCCGGCCGCACCATCGCCCGCCACATCGGCCTCGTCCAAGGCTCCACCGTCCGCGCCAAACACGTCGGCCGCGACATCATGGCCGGCCTCAAAAACATCGTCGGCGGCGAACTCAAAGGCTACACCGAACTGCTCAACGAAGCCCGCGACGAAGCCCTGCGCCGCATGGCCGAACAGGCGCACCGTGCCGGTGCGAACGCCGTCGTCAACGTCCGCTTCTCCACCGCCTCCGTCGCCGCCGGCGCGGCCGAAATCCTCGCCTACGGCACCGCCGTCGTCCTCGAAGACTAAGGAGCGCGCCGTGAACCAGCCCGACACCGGCATCGGCATCGCCGAAATCCTCATCGCCGCCTGGCCGATATGGCTTCCCCTCATCATCATGGCCGCCGCCTTCTTCACCGGACGGCACAACGAAAAAAAACACCTCGCCGACCTCTCCCGCCGCGAAGCCGGTCTCCGGCACATCGCCCTCATCGCCGTCAAACACCCGCCGCAAAACTTCCGCGAAGGCGAACTCGTCTACGGCAGCGTCGTCCTCTCCTCCGACCGCTTCCGCAACTTCCTCGCCTGGCTGCGCAACCTCGTCGGCGGAAACATCGGCGTATACGAAACCCTGCTCGAACGCGCCCGCCGCGAAGCCCTCCTGCGCCTGAAAGAAAAAGCCGCCGCCCTCGGCGCGGACACCGTGTACAACGTCCGCCTCGACACCGTAACCCTCTCCCCGCCCGCCCAGCAAAACAACGGCGGCCTCACCGGCACAGTGGAAATCCTCGCCTACGGCACGGCGGGTAAAACCGGCAAAAAGGCCGTCTGAAAACACCTTTTCAGAAACGTCATCCCCGCGTAGGCGGGGACGGCCTCTGCACACACCCGCACCAAATGACCCCATCCCGCCGCCTCACCCCCGCCGAAACGCGCGCCGCCCAAACCGTATTCGGGCAACACCTCGACTACCCCGCCGTCCGCATCCACTGCGGCCTGCCCCTGCTGCCCCGCCTCTCCGCCGCCGTCTCCCCCAACGGCCGCATCTACTTCCCCAAAGCCCACTACCTGACCGACTACACCCAAGCCGCCCCCGGCTACACCCTCTGGCTCATCCACGAACTCACCCACGTCTGGCAATGGCAGCACGGCTTCAAAACCTGGCTCGGCGGCCTCATCCTCACCGCACGCGGCGGCTACCTGCGCCGCCGCGCCTACGCCTGCCCGCCCCCATCCGCCATCCGCGACTTCGCCGCCCTCAACATGGAGCAGCAGGCCGAAATCCTCGCCCGCTGCTACGCCTCCCTGACCGCGCCCGCATCCGCCGAAACCGCCGCCTGCCGCCGCCTCCTGAGCGCATTCGCCGCCCAATCCCCCGAATGCCACCCCCTGCCCCGCTACTTCGCCCCGATACAGAAAACTAAATAGCCTTTTTATTTATCCGCTTACCGCCAAAGCCGTTTTCAGACAGCCGCAACATTTGACAAAACCCCCGCCGCCGCTATAATGCGCGTCTACTTTCCCCGATAGCTCAGTCGGTAGAGCGACGGACTGTTAATCCGCAGGTCCCTGGTTCGAGCCCAGGTCGGGGAGCCAAATACATCTTTTTAAAGGAGCGTTTTGAAACTTAAAACGTGATGTAAAAAAGAAAAATCTCCATGCTTTTCCATGGAGATTTTTTAGTTTCGGAACACTCGGATTGCCCCTGCATTCGTTTTTCCTGCAGCAGCCTTACCTGTAACAGCCGGTATTAAAAAAGCATCCGGCAAACACCGAATGCTTCTTTTCATTGGAAATCGAAAAACCGGAAAATCAGCGTCTTTCTTTTTTCTGGCAGCTGCTGCACACGCCGTACATATACAGCGCGTGATCGACAATGCGGTATCCGTGTTCTTCGGCCATCCTGTCCTGCAACTCTTCGATTTCCTCGCTGTGGAACTCGGCCACTCTGCCGCATTTGACGCAGACGATGTGGTCGTGGTGGCCGCCGGTGTTCAACTCGTACACAGCTTTGCCGGTTTCAAAGTGGTGGCGCAGCAGGATGCCGGCCTGCTCGAACTGGGTCAGCACGCGGTAGATGGTGGCCACACCGATTTCCACGTCGCTTTCCAAGAGCATGCGGTACACGTCTTCCGCGCTCATATGCTCTTTCGGATGTTTTTCAAACAAATCAAGGATTTTTAAACGGGGGCCAGTTACTTTCAGGCCGCTATCTCTCAGTTGCGCAATGTTGCTGTCCATCATAGTTTGGTTCTCTTTCATATCATGGTTAGGTAATTACCGCTATAATACGCAATTTTAACGGCTTTGCACACTATCATTTGATAAAAATTTTCAAATATAGGCCGCGCCGTTCCGTTTCGCCCATTTTCCCATACTTTTCGCAAAGGTAAAATCCGTGAACAAAACCGCCTGTCTGTTTGCCGCAACGGCTTTTTTCGCCCTCGCCGCCTGCTCGTCCGAGCGGGTTTCCCATTTTCCGTCCTACAAACTGAAAGTCATCCAGGGCAACCGCCTCGACGCCCGCGCCGTGGCCGCCTTGCAGCCCGGCATGAGCCGCGACCAAGTGCAGCTGCTGCTGGGCACGCCGCTGCTGCGTTCCGCCTTCCGGCAAAACCGCTGGGATTATACCTACGAAACCAGCCGCAACGGCATCATCGACCAGGCCGAAACGCGCAATCTGACCGTTTGGTTTGAGAACGACCGCGTGGTCAAAGCCGAAGGCAACGCCATCGAATACGCCCGCCGGCAGCTCCAATCCGCCGCACAGGCGCAATAAACCATACGGAACACCAGCATGAATCCCTTAAAAATCGCCATCGCCGGCGCAAACGGCCGCATGGGGCGCGTTTTGATCGAAGCCGTTGAAAAACACCCCGACACCGTATTGGGCGGCGCAATCGAGCATTCCGGCTCCGACGCGCTCGGCCTCGACGCAGGCTTTGCCATCGGCCTAAAAACCGGCATCACCATTTCCGACGACGCGGACGCCGTTATCGCCCAAAGCGACGTGCTCATCGACTTTACCCGCCCCGAACCCACCCTGCGCCACCTGCAAAAATGCGTGGAACGCGGCACGAACATCGTCATCGGCACAACCGGCTTCGACGACGCGGGCAAAGCCGCCATCAAAGCCGCCGGCGAAAAAATCGGCGTGGTGTTCGCCGCCAATTTCAGCGTGGGAGTAAACCTCACCTTCCACATTCTCGACACCGTCGCCCGCGTGTTAAACGAAGGCTACGACATCGAAATCATCGAAGCGCACCACCGCCACAAAGTCGACGCCCCCAGCGGCACCGCGCTGCGCATGGGCGAAGTGATTGCAAACGCGCTCGGCCGCGATTTGAAAGAATGCGCCGTTTACGGCCGCGAAGGCCACACCGGCGCGCGCGACCCGAACACCATCGGCTTTGCCACCGTGCGCGCAGGCGACATTGTCGGCGACCACACCGCCCTCTTCGCCACCGACGGCGAGCGCGTGGAAATCACCCACAAAGCGTCCAGCCGCATGACTTTCGCCTCCGGCGCAGTCCGCGCCGCCGTGTGGGCGCGCGGCAAAAAAGGCTTGTTCGACATGCAGGACGTACTCGGCCTGGCAAACCACTAAACCCGCCCACGCATCATAAGGCCGTCTGAAAACGGGGCAGCCGCTTTTCAGACGGCCTTAGAACCTGTTTAGCATCTCTGAGCGAGGTATCCGCTGATGCAGATTGGCCGCAGGGCAAGGCGCAAAACTTGGCAATAGTGGGACTATTGCCAAGTTTTGCAACGCAGCCATGCGGCCAAGATGCATTAGCGGCAGCCGCGCAGAGATGCTAAACAGGTTCTTACAATCATCCCCTTTTTTTTCAGACGGCCTACCATGTACACCCAAATCCCCACCGACCGCGCCGCAACATACGAATGGCGCAGCGAAAGCACGCAGAAGCCGCCGAAAAACGCCGTCTTCACCCGCGAAACCAACGCCGCCGCCGTGCTGCAAAACGCCCGCGCCGACACCGCCACCGTCTTCACCGGCGACTACCACAACGCCAAACAAATTCTGTCCGCCCTGAAAAAGCGCGTGCGCGGCAACAGGCCGTCTGAAAACCACAAAAAGCCCGCCGACCCCGCCGCCGCCTTCCACCGCCACCGCCTGCGGCAGGCGCAGCAAAGCCGCCTCACCAACATGTTCGCCGTCGAAATCGGCGCGGGCTTCACCCTCAGCCTCCCCCGCGCCCCCGACATCCGTGCCGCCCTCGCCGACCTCTACGGCAAACCCGGCCCTGACTCCGCCCCCTTCCTCCTCCCCCTCAACCTGCTGCTCGGCCTCATCGGCGCGCACGAATGGCACAAAAAAGGCGTACACATCCCCGCGCTCGGCGCGAAAATCCACGTCCCCTTCGGCGTGTTTTCCCCCATACGCGGCGAATATCTCGACCTTGTCGCACAGGCCGCCGCCCATTCCCGTTTTCAGACGGCCTTCGACATCGGCACAGGCTCCGGCATCCTCGCCGCCCTGCTCGCCCAACGCGGCATCACCTGCATCACCGCCACCGACAACAACCCCCGCGCCCTCGCCTGCGCCCGCGCCAACATCCGCCGCCTCGGTTTTGCAGACAACATCAGCGTAGAGGAAGCCGACCTCTTCCCCGAAGGACGCGCCGACCTCATCCTCTGCAACCCGCCCTGGCTGCCCGCCAAACCCACATCCGCCATCGAAACCGCCCTCTACGACCCCGGCCACGCCATGCTGCGCGGCTTCCTGAACGGCGCGGCGGCACACCTCAACCCGAACGGCGAAATCTGGCTCGTCATGTCCGACCTCGCCGAACACCTCGACCTGCGTGCCCCCGGCTTCCTGCCTGCCCTTTTTCAGACGGCCTCCCTGCGCGTCGCCCAAACCCTGCACACCCGCCCCGCCCACAAAAAAGCCGCCGCCCCAAACGCCCCCCTCGCCTTCGCCCGCAGCAGGGAAACCACCACGCTCTACCGTTTGCAGCCTGCGGTTTTGGGCTGAATCAAACACTCCGGACATGCCGGACAATAATAAAAGAATAAAAAGGCCGTCTGAAAACCCGTAGGTTTTCAGACGGCCTTCTAAACTATCGCTGCGTGTATTTAGAAAATTTCACGCCAGCTGACACGTTTTACCGGAGGTACAGGCAGATTGACTTTAACTACATGAGTCTTACCATCTGGTGTTTTATACAGCATTACAGTATGGGTATAACCTTTTGAGTCTGTAACCCTCAAAATACTTACGGTACCATTTGCACCATAGAGTGCTGCAATTGAACCCGTTCCCAATTTGTAATAATCGGCAATACCACCACCTGTGCTGCTATTAAGCGGATATGTTGCGCCGGAAGCTGCAACAGTATCACAAGACAGCAAAGGTGCACTTCCATCTATATAACTGTTTACAATTAAATACTTACCTCTCTCTAAATAAGGATTGTAGATAATTTGCTCATAATTGACAATATTGTTTCCTTTTTCGTCTTTACCTACTACCTTACTACCTAAGTTCATATACCAGCCATGTTGTGAAGTCCAGTTTACCAACTCATTACTTAATTTTTTTGATCCCTGGGTTTTACCATTACCATCAACAAACGATCCTGTTTGTTCACTGACTGTCTGTTGCTGCAACTGGCTATGATCAATTTGCTGTGCTGCACCAAATTTTATAGCAGTGCGATCACGCAAACCATAAAGACTTTGTACACCAGCAGCAAATGACGTGGCATTATTCAAATACCCTTCCTGACGGCGACCAGTACCAAAGTTCAGGATTGGATCGCGCCCAGTTTGATCTCCAAAACCAACAACAATCTTAGTCGTGATTGGCTGACCGGTACGAGTAGTGAAGATTTTCTCTACTTGATCCATATTACCAGTTAAATTAAAACGCCATACATTGCCTTTAAGGTCGCCTGCATAAGCATAATCATAAATCAAGTCACCATCCACATCAGTCGGTGTTACGTAAGCGATACCATTGGGGTCATCAGCAGTACCACTAACACCTGTGCTAATAAAGCGGAAGCTCGGTGTACCTGTGTCTTTATTAATAGACATGATGTATATACCCGCAGGTCCCGTATTGGCAGTACAGTTGCCATTATCTGCATCCGTTTTGGTGCACCAGCCATTGCCAAATACCGCACCCCAAGTATTATTATGGAAACGTCCAAATACAGGAGTGCCATAAGTATTGCCAAGATTAGACCATACACCGCCACTGCGGTTAGTCCATTCTCCAATTACGTTAGCAGCAGAAAACTTGGCGGGATCAGTAATATCCAATGCATACATTGTACTACCACCGGCACCCAAACCACTTAACAGCCATGTATGCCATTTACCATTGTAATACACGTCTCCTGTTGCAGGAGATGCATCATTATAAAAATTATGTGCATAGTGATTACTAGAAAAATCAAGAGCATCATTACCAGAAGCAGTTTTTCTATGCATTCTCTGCAATACGGAAGATGGCATATAAGCAAACAGTTCATGGCCGTCATTATCGCTTATATCAAACTTACGATTGGCATCATAGTGTCCACTACGGAAAGCATGCAGGAAACCATCATTTGATCCAGCATAGACCGCATTAACGCGGCTATAGTTATTGTTAGCAAATTCACGATACCCATCTTCATTTCCTGTTCCAGCACCATGTTTATCACGCCATGTACGTTGGTAACGTGTATTTGCAGGATAGCCAACCCATACCGGACTAGAATTAATAATATCACCTAGAATATTTTTTCTAACGCGGAATAAACCAACACCCACACTGGTTTGTTCTTGGCTTTGATCACCTTTGATATACTCTAAACGCTGTTGACCAATAGTTTCTGCTTCACCTGTAGAAAGCAAGCTGGCTTTTTGATCAGCTGTCAGGTTACCCCATTCTAAAGTTGTGCCACCTGTACCATTCCATGTAAAGAATTTTCTAGCAGTCTGCTTCGGCGTATTATTTGCTTTAGTTTCCTTACACAGTCCACCATTGAGGTTGCAAGAAGCATCCCAGTTGGCTGTTTCATTAACACCAAATCTAGCGTTATCACCTGTACCACTATGAACAAGTGTACGCGCTAACATCTGACCGGACCAATCATAAGGATTGTACATAGAGAGATAAACCTGCGTATCGCCAACTACTTTGGCATCAGGTAAGTTTACGCTGGCACTACCTTCCGACTGTGTACTCGGAGCAGCTTTAAAGCAGGTAACCTCATGGTTATTATTCGAGCCACCAGTTGAACCGACGAAGGCAAAACGGAATGCACGCGGCAACTTACCATTTCTTGAAACCAAATCTTCGTCTTTCATCACTGTTTGGAAAGTACCGCCATTCCGACTATACCAAACACTACCTTTACTATCTGGGGTAATTTTAATCTTATACTGAATAGGAACGGCACTGGCACGATTTTTTACATTACTCCACATTGATACATCCAAGCGTTTGCTAGTAATGTATTCATAGTTATAAAGTTTGGTTTTTGGATCTTTTGAGTCAGCATTTAATTGTATATTCGATCGACCTGCTGGTAAAAACTCTGAACGAACAGTAAGCGTACCAGTACGACACATACTTTTCAGCCAGTTTTTATTTTGTGCATTATCCGCGCCCCCACCATCAGGCGCATTTTTAGGTGTATCGGTTGTATTAGGTGTTGGATTCCATGTCCAATAGTATTTATATTTGTTGCCGTCCCATGCACGCCTCCAAGCATCAAGCTTACTCTGCGGCACATTGCCCCAGCCATTTGCTTTATACAAATCTCGAAGAAAATCGCCAGACATATAAGTGATGTTGGTTTTGCCCGCACCGCGAATACCAATAGCGTTAAATGGGCCATTTGGATATGCATCATAACGTGCATCTCTCCAATGAGTAGCATCAATTTTTCCCCAACCAGTGCTGGTACTATCATGAGGTCCATTCACAAAGTTACCAAACTCGTCCATGCCAATACCAAGATAACCGCCATCGACACCACTGTAAATCGGGTTGTCATTGGCACATGTATAACCCAATGAGCCACCATTCGCACCAATACTTACCGGACGATCTGCATCCATCAAGTAAAAAGCCATACCGTCGGCACCATTACCCCCCCAAACATAAGTGGTAAAGGTAATCTCAACACCTTCATTGGTTGGAAAAGGCGTTTCAGACACAATACCGCCGACACGATGATTTTCAGCAGGTGTTAAACGTAATGCACCTTTACCTAATGCATCTCTCGTACCACTCGTACAAGCTCCTGGCACACCAGCTTTTGTTGCTGATGCGGTTTGACTGCCAGATCCTGCCGTTAAACATGCCTGATTGATTGCACGAGAATCTGAACGACTGGTAACGCCATCGCCCGGTTGAGGCATATACCAATTATTTTTTGTTACGCCTTTTGTAAAGTCCTCTTCAATAACCAGCGCACCCGCGCCACTTGTTGAAAGCAAAGTAATTGCTGCCAGAACAGCCGAACAGCACGGCTTTAATTTTGATTTTTCCATTTTGTTTTCCTTGTTTTCACTCCGAAATTACAGATTTTTTAAAATCACCTGCACCTTATCGGCGAACGCTTCCCTTGCGGTCGGAAACCCGATTTACAGATTTTCTTATTATATCGTAATATTTTTAATTTAAAAAATATTTTTACATCCGGCAGTAGAGTAAAACGCCAAATTGTGCTTCATTTTTTTCAGACAGCCTCACCGCGTTCCGCTCTTCACCCGCCGCCGTTCAGCCGTTCCACCGCGCCGCTGTCGAAAAAGTCAAACAGAATCACCTGCGCGGCGACGCTGTCGAGGACGGATTTTTGTTTTCTGCCGAACACTTGCGCTTCGGCGAGCAGGCTCTCGGCCAAAAGGGAGGTGTGGCGTTCGTCGGCGAAGTAGACGGGCAGGGCAAACCGCTCGTGCAGGCGGCGTCCGAATTTGCGGGCGAGGCGGGTGAGTTCGTGTTCGGTGCCGTCGCTGTGGACGGGCAGGCCGACGACGAGGTAGTCGGGCTGCCATTCCCGGATGAGGGCGGCGATGGCGGCGAATTTTTGTTCGTTGCTGCCGCCGGATAGGGTGGAGAGCGGGTGGGCGGTGGCCGTTTCTGCGCTGCCCTGCGCCACGCCGATGCGTTTTTCGCCGAAGTCGAAGGCAAGGCAGGTGCCTCGTGGGGCGGGGGCGGTATCAGGCATGGCCTGCGCCCTGCATCAGGGCGGCGGGTTGGATGCCGAGTTTGGAGAGGGCGGCGCGGTGGCGTTTGCGCAAGGGGATGTCGAACAGGATGGCGTCGTCGGCGGGCACGGTGAGCCAGGAGTTTTGCGCCAGCTCCTGTTCGAGCTGGCCGGCCGACCAGCTGGAACAGCCGATGGTGAGGATGGCTTTTTCCACGGCGTCGTTCTGCGCCAGCCGCTCGATGATGTCGCGCGAGGTGGTGAGGGCGGTGTCGCCGCCGACGGGGAAGCTGCTCTGCCATGCGCCGCACGGGGTGTGGACAACGAAGCCCCGGTCAATCTGCACGGGGCCGCCCATCAGGATGGGTTGGTTTTGGAAGCGGTCGGGCACGTCTTTTTCGGCGGCGGAGAACACGGCTTCCATGGGGATGGGCGAAGCTTTGTTGATGATGACGCCCATTGCACCGTCGTCGTCGTGGCGGCAGATGTAAACCACGCTGCCGGCGAAAAACGGGTCTTCCAGCGCGGGAGTGGCGATGAGGAAATGGTTGGTGAGTTTGTCCATAATCGAAAACGCTTTGCTGTGTTGCGCGGCCATATTGGGCTGCGGCGGGAAAATTGCAAGCGCGCGGCAGGTGGTTTGCCGCACGGCTGCGGCGTTTTTCAGACGGCCTCTTATGTTAGAATCGCGCCTTTGTTTTTTTCCCAACCGCAGGCGGCATCTGTTTGGAGGCCGTCTGAAAACATATATAAGGATACCGATATGGCAGGCCACAGCAAGTGGGCGAACATCCAGCACAAAAAAGCCCGCGCCGACGCCCAGCGCGGCAAAATCTTCACCCGTCTGATCAAGGAAATCACCGTTGCCGCGCGTTTGGGCGGCGGCGACCCCAATTCCAACCCGCGCCTGCGCCTGGCGATGGACAAGGCTTGGGACGCGAACATGCCCAAAGACAACGTGCAGCGCGCCATCGACAAAGGCACGGGCAACGTGGAAGGCGCGGAATACATCGAGCTGCGCTACGAAGGCTACGGCATCGGCGGCGCGGCACTGATGGTGGACTGCATGACCGACAACAAAACCCGCACCGTGGCCGACGTGCGCCACGCGTTCAGCAAAAACGGCGGCAATCTGGGCACCGACGGCTGCGTGGCCTTCAACTTCGTCCACCAGGGCTATCTGGTGTTCACCGACGCCGACGAAGACGCGCTGATGGAAGCCGCGCTCGAAGCGGGCGCGGAAGACGTGCTCTCCGACGAAGAAGGCATCATCGAAGTCATCACCGCCCCCGCCGACTGGGCGGGCGTGAAAGCCAAACTCGAAGCGGCAGGCTTCAAATCGCAGGACGGCGACGTAACCATGCGCGCGCAGAACGAAACCGTGCTCACCGGCGAAGACGCGGCGAAAATGCAGAAGCTCATCGACGCGCTGGAAAACCTCGACGACGTGCAAAACGTCTACACCTCCGCCGTGTTGCAGCTCGATTAAACCCGCCGCACGCCGCACACTTTTCAGACGGCCTTCCGCCACAGGGAGGCCGTCTGAAAACATATTCACCCCCGCAATCACAGGAAAACACATGAAAACCAAACTATTGGCCGTCCTACTGTCCGCCGTCCTCACCGCCGCCGCGCAGGCCGAGCCGCTGAACTACAACGTCGTCGAATTTGCCGAAAGCGCGACCGTCAGTGTGCCGCACGACACCATGACCGCCGTGTTCGCCGTCCGCGCCGAAGCACCCGGACGCGAAGCCGCCCACCGCGCCTTCGCCGCCAAACAAACCGCCTTCGCCCGCCGCGCCGCAGGAAACGGCGCGTTGGAAACTGCCGAATCCGGCCGCAGCGTCTATCCCGTTTACCGCTATGCCGACAACAAACGCACGCAGACAGGCTGGCAGGAAAGCATAGAATACACCATAAAAAGCAAAGACTTCTCCGCGCTGAACCAGCTCATCGCCCAGTCGCGCCAGGAAGCCGAAGTGCGCAACACCTACTTCTCGCTCTCGGCGCAAAAACGCAACGCCGCCATAGACGAAGCCGCCCGCGCCGCCCTGTTGCGCTTCAAAGAACGCGCCGCCTCGCTGGCGCAGACGCTGGGCTTTTCCGGCTACAAAATCGTCAGCCTGAAACTGGGCGAAACGGGCGACACGCAGGTGATGATGCCCAAAGCCTACGCCGCCTCCCTGCGCACAGCCGACGGCGCGGCGCAAGACGAAGCCCCGCCCGCCCCCGGCATCGAAGAAGTGCGCATCACGGTAAACGGCTCGGTGCAGATGTAGGCTTCATCGTAGGCTGGGCTTCAACATGGCTGACTCAATATTTGCCGGTATTTCGTCGGGTCGAACCTAGGGTCTGTTGACAATCAACGTTTTGGCAGCTTTTGCGCCCTAAAACGGCATCTGCCGCGTTGCAAATACCCGCAATGGGCGGCATAGGCTCGTATTTTCGCCTTGCATCTGCCGTTTTATGACGCAAAATCCGCTTCAAAAGTTGAATGTCAACAGATCCTAGGCCTGCATTGGATGCTTTTAATCTGCATCTGCTATAACAAAGAACAAAAAAAGGCCGTCTGAAAAACAGTTTTCAGACGGCCTTTCCGCTTTTCAGACGGCCTCAATTAATAGTCGGCCATCCCGCGTGCGGCGGGTTTACCACTGATAGAGCGCGCCCGCGCCCGCGCCGACGCGGCCTTTGGTGTTGACCGAGATATTGCCTTTGACAATCCAGTTGCCGCCGTCGCTCATGGAGGACATGCCGACGGCCAGGGCGGACTGGCCGCCGTAGTAGCCGCTGCCCACGCCGAGGCCGGACGCGCCGGGGCGGGTTACCTGCGGAATCGAGCCTTGGGCGATCGCGCCGGCCACGCCTGCATTGGCCGTTTCGCCGATGTTGTCGATTTTGTGTTCCAAGGCGTTGAAGTTCAGGTTGGCGGCTTCGGTAATCGCGCCGAGCTTGGCGTTGAGCTGGCCGACGTTGACGGCGTCGGTGGCTTTCTCGCCGGCGGCGACATTGGTAATTTTGTTGCCGCCGTTGTCCAAACCGCCGCCGCCGAGCGAAACGGCGTTGCCGCTTGCGGGCGTGATGCTGACGCCGCCCGCGCCGACGGCGGTTTGGTTGCCCGCGCTGTCTCTGACGGTGCTGCCCGCGCCGTTGACGACGGCGGTATTGCCGCTGCCGTCGGCGAAAGACGCGCTGCTCAGGCTGTTGAGTTCTTTGGACAACTGCACTTTCAGACGGCCTTGGCTGTCTTTGTTGACACCGATGTTGTTGTCGCTCAGCTTGGCCTTGTCCGCGCCGCCAACGATGTCGAGACGCTGGTTGAGTTTTTTGTCTATCGTGCCGTCGGATGCCAGATTGTCGCCGCCGTAGCGCATGCCGTCGTCCATGGTGGCGGCTTCGCGCGATGTGCCGTCCGAGCCGGTGTAGCGGATGCGGTCGGCCTGTGCGCTGCCGCCAAGCACGGCCGCGCCTTTGGCGGCGGCGATGTCGGTTTTCGCGCCGTTCGCGCCGTTCAGGCTGATGTTGCCCGCGCCGTTGTCGGTGGTGATGGCGACGCCCGTTTTGCCGTCTTTGGCCAGGGTGAGGCTTTCGGCTTTGAGGTCTTTGTCGGTTTTCACCACCAGATTGCCGTTCGCGTCCACCATGGTTTTGACGTTTTCGCCCGAATAGCGGCTGTCGGCCTTCGTGCCTTCGCCGACGATGTTCACGGTGCTGCCGAGCTTTTTGTTCACCGAGCCGGTGTTGCCCGCGAAGTTCAGCCCTTGGCCGATGTTGCCGCTGAGCTTGGCGATGTCGGTTTTGTTCTGCGCCACTTGGTTGTCCACGGCTTTGAGCTGGTCTTCGGTGGCGGCGCGGCCGCTGACGGGGGCGGTTTGGCCGCTGACCCATGTGGTGTTGGCCAAACCGGTGATGTGGCCGTCTTTGCCGTTTACGGTAACTTTGCCGGCTTTCACTTCGGCTTTCGTGCCGTCGATGGCGACGGCGTTCGCGCCCTGCCCTGCGGTAATGGTGTTACCGGCTTTGATGCTGTTGGCGGCGGAGATGTCGCCGCCCGTGCCGTCGAGGGACACTTTGCCCTTGCCCAGCGACAATTTGTCGGCCAGCTTCACGGCGTAGTCGGTGTGGCCGTCTGAAAACGCTTTCGGGGTAACGGTAACGTTGGCATCGCCTGCGGAGACGGTGTTTTTCGCCGCCGCCGCCGCTTTTTTCACGTCGCCGATGTTGGCGGCATTGGTTTCGGTGCTGCCGCCGCTGGCGACGTTGGCGATGGTTTGGCCGCCGTTGTCCAGCCCTTTGTCGGTCAGGGAAACGGCTTTGCCGCCGCCGGCGGGGGTGATGCGCACGCCCGAGCCGTCAATCACGGCCGAGGGTTTGCCCGCGCCGCCGCCGAAGGACGCACTGTTCAGGCCGGTGAGGGTGTCGTTCAGCAGGTAGGTGAAGTTTTTGCCGTTTTGTTTCAGTTTCAGGTTTTTGCCCACTTGCAGGCCGACTTGGTCGCCCGCTTTGACGCTTTCGACGCTCGCGCCGCTTTCCAGTTCGCCGCCGTCGGCTTTGGCGGTTACCTTCCATGCGGCGTTGTTGACGGCCTCGGCCACGTCGCCGGCGGTGGCGAGTTTGCCCGCGTCGGCGGCGGCTACGGCCGCTTTGCCGCCGGTGGTGGCGATGCTGCCGGTTACGGCGTTGAATTTCACGATGCCGTCTGCGCCGACTTCGGCGGTGGTGTTCGCGCCGTTGCTGAAATTGAAGCCTTTGGCCAGGCTGGTTTTGCGCACTGTGCCGCCGTTGGCGGTGTAGGCGATGTCGGTGGCCGCCGCCGCTTTGCCACCGTCGTATTTGACGGTGTAGGTGGTGGTGTGGGCGGTGTTGTCTTGGCTCGGGGTAACGGTGATGACGCCTTCGCCTTTCACGTCCACCGCTTTGCGGGCGGTGTCGCGCACGGCGTTTTCGGACACGCTGATGTTGACGCCGCCGTTTTCGGCTTTGGTGGAAACATAGGTGCCGTCGCCTTTGACGGCGAGGGTTTCGCCGAGTTTGCGGCGGACGCTGCCGCTGTCGCCGGTGAAGGTGAGCGGTTTTTCGCCGAGGGCGTAGAGCTGGCTGCCGTTTACGGCGTCGGTGCTGGCGGCACTGATGTTGCCGGCGGCGACGTTGGTGATTTTGTTGCCGCCGTTGTTGAGGCCGTCTGAATTGAGGACAACGGGGGTTTTGCCGGCGGGGGCGATGGTGAGGCCGCCGCTGTTGAGGACGGTGTCGCCGGTGGTTACGCTGGTGAAGGCGGGGGTTGTGCTCATGCCGACGGTTACGGTGTCGCCGTTTTTGGCGACGCTGAGGTTGGGGCTGCCGCTGCGGATGTTCTGCAACGCGCTGTCGGCCTTGCCCAGGCTGGCTTTGGCGGCCGTGCCCAGATCGACGGTGTACTGCGTGTTGCCGGCGGCGTCTTCGCTGCCCGCGCTGACGGAAACGGCGGTCGATCCGGCAACAACCGAGGAGGTTTTTTCGGAGTTGTTGATGGCGGCGGCCACGTCGCCTGCGGTCATCACTTTGCCCGCGTCGGCCGCCGCAACGGCAACATTGCCGCGCGTTACGGTGGGGGCGGCGGCTTGGGCGACGTTGACGGTGTAGGTGGTCGCGCCCGCGCTGTCGGTGGCGGAGCTGACGCTGGCCAGTCCGCTGCCGGCCACTTTGCTGCGCGCGTCGGCGAGGGCTTTGAGTTGGCTGACGTTGACGGCGTCGGTGTCGGCCGAACCGGCGGCAAGGTTGGTGATGCGGCGGTAGAGGATTTCGCCCTGGCCTGCGCGGTTGTCGCCGCCGACGGACACTTCGCCCAGCGTTACGCCGGATTCGGCGATGCCTTTGACGCTGGCGTTGGCCGAGGGTTTGTAAGGATCGGTGCCCAAATCGGACACGCCCGCAATCGACATCGAACCGAGCGCGACGCGGAAGTTGGTGTCGTTTTTGACGGTGGCGCTGTCGCCCAGAGCCACGTTGTTGTTCAGGCGCACGGGCAGGCCGGGGATCAGTGCCGTGCCGTTGCCCGAATCCGCGCCGCTGCCCAGCGACAAGCCGCCGTTTTGCGAGCTGGCGGCCGCGCCGATGGCGATACCGCCGAGACTGTCGCTGCCGGAAGTGGACGCGCCCGGGCCGATGGCCAGCGACGCGTTGCCGGAGGCTTTCGCGGCTGTGCCGATGGCGACGGAGTCGGACTGGCTGTTGTCGCCGTCCGCAACGGCGTTTTTGCCGATGGCGACGGAACTCATTTGTTTGGCCGACGCGCCCGCGCCCGCCGCCAGCGCGTCCGTGCCGGTTGCGCCGTCGTTGTTGTAGTTGCTGCCCGCGCCCGTGGCGGTAGAATTGACGCTGTAATAGTGGGTGAGCTTGCCGCCCAGCGTGTCGGCCACGGCGTAGAGCTGGCTGCCGTTGACGGCGTCGGTGCTGGTGGTGGAGATGCGGCCTGCGGCAAGGTTGGTGAGGGTGCGGGTGAAGCCGCTTTTGCCGATGCTGACGTTGGCATTGGCCGCACCGGCAAAGCCCGAATAGGCGATGCCGTTTACTGTGGCCTGGGTGGTGGTAACGTTGGTGTCGGTTTCCGATTCGTAGCCGAGGGCGACGCCTTTTTGATGAGCGGCCTGCGCGTTCACGCCCAAGGCGGCCGCGCCGGTGTTCGACGCGCTGCTCAACTGGCCGATGGCGACCGACTGCGAGCCCTTGGCGGCCGCGCCTTTGCCGTCGTTGGCCGAGCCGCCGACGGCCACCGAACCCGCGCCTGCGGCTTGGGTGTTGCGGCCGACGGCCACGGCCTGCGCACCGGTGGCGGCGGCATTGAGGCCGACGGCCACGGCGGAGAGCACGGAAGCCTGCGCCTTGTTGCCGACGGCAATCGAGCCGCCGCCGCTGGCCACGCTCCGCTGGCCGATGGCGATGTTGTCGCTGCCGGTTACGCTTGTGCCGGTTATCGTGCTGTTGTTGGCATACGCGCCGAGGGCGATGTTGTGGCTGGTTTCCAAGCCGGCGCCCGCGCCTGTGCCGATGCCGATGATGTTGGTTACCGCAGCGGTTTTGCCCGCGTCTTTCACCGCGCCTTCGCCGATGCCGATATTGCTGAAATTATTGGCGTTTTCCGTACCCGCGCCCGACTGTTTGCCGATGAACACGTCGGCGCGTCCGGCGGCGTTCGCGCCCCAGCCCAGTGCGGTGGAATTTTCGCCCGTCGCCGTGGCTTTGTTGCCCAGGGCGGTGGAGGCGTTGGAAGCCTGCGTGTCCGCGCCGACGGATACCGCGCCGTCTTTGCCCGCCTGCGCGTTGAAGCCGACGGCGACGGTGTTCAGGGCGGAGGCGGAGGCTTTCACGCCCGCCGCCAGCGCGTTGCTGCCGGTCGCGCCGTCGTTGTCGTAGTTGCTGCCTGCGCCTGTTTCGGCGGATTTGACGCTGTAATAGTGGGTGAGCTTGCCGCCCAAAGTGTCGGCCACGGCGTAGAGCTGACTGCCGTTGACGGCGTCGGTGGAGTCGGCAGCGATGCGGCCTGCGGCAAGGTTGGTGAGGGTGCGTTTGACGGTGTCGCTGCCGATGCTGACGGTGGCTTCGGGGGCGGTGCCGGCGAAGCCGTTGTAGCTGATGCCGCCGACGGTGGCGGCGGTGGTGGCGACGGCGTCGGCGGTTTCCGAGGCGCGGCCGAGGGCAACCGAGCTCCACTGTTTGGCTTTGGCGTCGTTGCCGATGGCGGTGGCTGCGATGGCCGAAGCGGCCGAGCCCGCGCCGATGGAAACGGCGTAATCGTTTTGGGCTTGCGCGTTGTCGCCGACGGCAACGGACGACACGCCCGCCGCGTTGGCGGAATTGCCGGCGGCGGTGGCGCGGGTGGCGGAAGCGCGGCTGTGTTTGCCGACGGCGGCCGCGTCTGCGGCAGTAGCCTGCGCGTCGTTACCGACGGCAATTGCACCGGCAGCGGTGGCGCGGGTGGACGAACCGACGGCAACCGTGTGTTCTTCTGCCGCCTGCGCGTCGCGGCCGAAGGCCGAAGCGTCGGTGCCCAGTGCTTGGGCGTCGTTGCCGACGGCGGTCGCGCTGTTTGCCCGCGCCGCCGCACCCGAGCCTGCCGCCAGCGCGCTGTTGCCGTCGGCGACGGTGTCGAGGCCGACGGCGGTGGCGTAAACCTGTGAGGCTTTTGCGCCTTTGCCCAAGGCGGTGGCACTGTCCGCCGTGGCTTTGGCGGTGTTGCCCAGGGCGACGGTGTCTTTTTCGTATGCCGTGCTGTCGGTGCCGATGGCGACGGCGTCCGAGTCGCTGCTTGCTGTGGCGGCACTCGTGCCCGCTTTGGCGTTTTTGCCGATGGCGATGCCGTTTTGTTTGAGGGCGGCTGCGGTTTCGCCGATGGCGGTGGACGACAAGCCTGCCGCTTCGGCCGCTTTGCCCACGGCGACGGTGTTGCTGTCGCCCACTTTGGCCGCGTTGCCGACGGCAACCGCGCTGTCGATGTTTTTGGTGTTGGTAAACGCGGGTTTGTAGTTGGTGTGTTTGACTTTGCCGTCGGCGGTGTCGATTTCCACTTCCTCACTGGTAACGCTGGCCGCGCTCGCGCCCACTTTGATGTCGTTGCCGAACACCGTGTTGTTGTTGGACGTGCTGCCGATCAGGTTGCGGTTGCCGACCGACTGGTTGTTTTTGCCGCCGATGATGCTGAACACGGTGTCGTCCATCTTGCCGTTGGCCAGAGCCTGAACCATGCGCGCGGCACTGCCGCCGCCGTTCGCACCAATGGAGGCGGAGTTTTCGCCGAACACCATCGTGCCCGTGCCGACGGACACTGCGCCTTTGGCGGCGGTGATGCTGCCCGAGCCGATAGCGGCCTGCGAGGAGGCTGTGCTGCTGCCGCTGCCGCTGACCACTGCCGCGCTCGATCCGGCAGCCATGCTGTCGAAGCCGCCGCTCACCTGCGTGTAAGAGCCGTAGGCCGAAGTGGTGTCGCCGTGCGCCTTCGCGCCCACGCCGACGGCGGAGGCAATCGTGCCGCTGGAAACGGCCCGCGTGCCGACGGCCAGCTTGTTGTTGCCCGCGCCCACGGCCTGCGCCTGATAGCCGACCACTGTCGCATGGCTGCCGACGTTCTGACCCACCAGCGATTCGTTGCCGATGGCCAGATGGTTGCCGAGGGTGGCGGCATTGCCCGCCGGATTGGCGAGGATTTTCGCCTGCTTGCCGATGGCGGTGGAATCGTTGCGCTCGGTTTTGGCCTGGAAGCCGAACGCGGTGGCAAACGTACCTGAGGCTTCGGAGGATTCGCCGATGGCCATTGCCCGGCTGGCACTGGTGTAGGACGGTGTGGCCGCGCCGGTGTTGTATTTGAAATTGGTGGTTTTCGCGCCGTTGCCCAGGGCGATGGAGTTTTCGCCGTAGGTCATCGCGTTTTGGCCGACGGCGATGGTGTGCCGCGCACGGGTGGGCGTGTCGGTTTTGGTGCCGTCGGCCGCGCCGTTGGCTTTGAAATTGTTGGCGTTGGTGCCGATGCTGATGCTGTCTTCGCCGAAATGCGAAGTACCCGCGCCGCTGCCGATGGCGATGTTGCGGATGCCGCCGCTGTTCACCGCCGCTTCTTTGCCCAGCGCGATGTTGGTGTGGGTGGCGACGCTGGCAGCGGCAGCGGAAGACAAGAGGCCGTCTGAATAATACAGACCCGCGCCGCCGTAGTTTGTGCCGAAGTCTTTGCGGTTTTTGCCCGCGTTGTCGCCGATGGAGATGTCGCCCGTGCCCAAAGCCTGCGCCTGACGACCGACGGCGGCCGCGCCGAAGCCGGCGGCGTTGGCGGCGTAGCCCAAGGCCGCTGTGCCGCCTGCCGTAGCCTGCGCGCTGGTGCCGACTGCTGCGGCCGCGTCATTGCTGGCCAGCGCGCCGTCGCCGAGGGCGACGCTGGATTTGCCGTAGGCTTTCGCCGCCTGGCCGCCCGCCAGCGAGTTTTGGCCGAGGGCGTTGGACGACTGGCCGATGGTGGTGGCGTTTGTGCCGTAGGCTTTGGCGTTCGCGCCGACGGCCACCGAGCCTGTGCCCGCCGTTGCGCCGGTTTGCGCGGCGGTGATGCCCGACGGCAGGTCGGATGCAGTGGCGGCGCGCACGGAGGCTTCTTTGCCGACCACCACTGCGTTCGTTGCGGCGGCGGCGGCTTTGCCGCCCACGGCCACGGTGTCGTCCGACTGGGCGTTGGCTTCGCGGCCGACGGCGATCGCGCTTTGCCCTTGGGCTTGGGCACTCGATCCGAGCGCAGTGGCGAACACGGTGTTTGCTTTGGCGGTTTCGCCGTAGGCGGTGGAATAGGTGCCCTTCGCTTCCGAGCCTGTGCCGACGGCGACATCGGTCGAGCTTTGCGCCACTCCTTCGGGGATGGCGGCGGCGGCCGTGCCGGCCAGCATGCCGCAGAGGCCGAGGGCGGCGAGGCGTTTGAGGTTTTTCGATTTGCTTTTGCCTTTGGCGTGCGCCAGCTCGGAGGCGGCCACCCATTGTTCTGTTTCGCTGTTCCAGATGACTTTATAGATGCGGTTCATGGCGGTTTCCTGAAAATAAAAAATAAAAGGGGTTTTGCGGTATGCGGTTGCGGCCGTCTGAAAACGGGCTTCCAGACGGCCTAGGGCGTGTTGACATTCAACTTTTGCAGCGGATTTTGCGTCATAAAACGGCAGATGCAAGGCGAAAATGCGAGCCCATGCCGCCCATAGGCGAGTATTTTCAACGCGGCAGATGCCGTTTTAGGGCGTAAAAGCCGCCAAAACGTTGAATGTCAACACGCCCTAGGAATAAAACAGGCGGCGGGAAAAACAGTTTTTCGCGTTTCCCCGCCGAATCATTGGTTTGCCGCAATTATATCCGGTATTGCGCCCGCGCGTCGGACGATTGGCTTTGGCAACCGGCGGGATTGGCGCGGCGGGCGGTTTTCAGACGGCCTGCTGCTTGATTGAGGCCGTCTGAAAACATATCCATTCCGCTGTTTACACCGCAGGTAGGGTGTGTGGCGCAAGCCACGCACGCGGTTTCAGAGCTTGGCGGCTAAAAGGTTTCAGACGGCCTGAACGGCAGGGAGCGCGTGCGTCGCCTCGGGGCGGCACACCCTGCCTGAAAAACCGCTTTGCCTTGTCCGCAAGCGTGTTTTCAGACGGCCTGTTGTTTGATTGAGGCCGTCTGAAAACCATGGGACACACGGTTTCAGACGGCCTCTGGGCGTTTTACTGCGCGGGTGAGAAGGCGTCGGCGAAGAAGGCGTCGGTTTTTAGACGGCCTTCTTCGACAAACGCCCGTTGCGCGTCGGCGATCATGGCGGGGGAGCCGCAGGCGTAGACCTGGTGGGCGGAGAGGTCGGGACAGTCGCGCAGTGCCTGCTGCCAGACGTAGCCGCGCGCGCCCCGCCAGTTTTCGGGGGCGCGGGAGAGGACGGGGGTGAAGACGGCGTTTTTCAGACGGCCTGCCAGTTCGGCGGCGCGGTCGTGATAATAAAGTTCTTCGAGGGTGCGCCCGCCCCAGTAGAGGCGCACGGGGCGGGTGGCGTCGTGTTCGGCGAGGCGGTGGAGGATGCTTTGCACGGGGGCGAATCCGGTGCCGGTAGCCAGCAGGATGAGGGGGCTTTGGTCGTCTTCGCGCAATACGAAGGTGCCCATCGGGCCGCGCACGCGCATGACGGTTTTTTCTCTGACGGCGGGGGCGTCGCCGAACAGCAGGCCGCTGAACAAGCCGCCTTCGCGGCGGCGGATGTGCAGTTCGAGCTGTTCGGTGTGCGCGGGACTGCCGGCCAGCGAGTAGCTGCGGGTGTGGCCGTCTTTGAGCAGGATGTCGATGTATTGTCCGGCCAGAAAGACGAAGGGGGGCTTTTTGGGCATGTCAAGGCGGACGACGGCGGTGTCGCCGATGTAGTCCACGGCGGCGACGCGGGCGGGCAGGGTTTTGACGGGGGGCATTCTGCTGCTGTTGTAGCCGGGCACGGAGAGTTCGATGTCGCTTTGGGCGTAGCAGCAGCACATGAGGATTTTGTTTTGCGCGGCTTCTTCGGCGGGCAGTGCCTGCTCGGCGTGTTCGCCCTGCTCGTAGCGGCCGGAGCGGACTTCGGCCTTGCACTGGCCGCAGATGCCGGCCTGGCAGGAGTGTGGCAGGTTGAAGCCTTGGCGGCGGGCGGCGGCAAGGATGCTTTCGCCCTCGTCCGCCTCGAAGGTTTCGTTGTCGGGTGAGAGGGTTATGGTGTGGTTCATGGTTTTTTATTGTATTGAGGCCGTCTGAAAATGTGGTTTCAGAATAACCTGATGTTTTTCCGGTATTTCACCGAAACAGAACCCGGCCTGCGGCGGGCGGCTTTTATTGTGTTTCGCTGTATTGAGGCCGTCTGAAAACGCGGTTTTCAGACGGCCTGTGGCTGCAACTTCGTTGAAGTTCGGTTTTCAGACGGCCTTTATTTGCCTTCTTCCACCGGCGGCATGCCGACCATCGCGTCTTTAGGCATCTCGCCTGTGGCCGCCAGTTTCACGTCGAATATCAGCACGGCGTGTTTGGGGATGATGGAGTTGGGCGGGGGCGCGTCGCCGTAGCCCAGCTCGGGCGGGATGTAGAGGGTGTATTCCGCACCTTCCTTCATCATCGGCAGGGCTTCCTGCCAGCCTTTGATCATCACGGGCAGCGGGAAGGCCATCGGCTCTTTGGCCTCGGCGTTGCTGTCGAACACTTTGCCGTCGGTGAGTTTGCCGGTGTAAACCACGCTCACCATCGAATCGGGTTTGGGCTGCTTGCCGGTGCCTTCTTTGATCACTTTGTATTGCAGACCCGAAGCGGTGGTTTTCACGCCTTCTTTTTTGGCGTTTTCGGCCAGCCAGGCTTTGGCGGCATCCAGCGCGGGCTTGGCTTCTTTGTCGGCGGCGGCCTTGGCTTTTTCCTGTTCTTTCTGGACGAAGGCGGCAAACACTTCCTGCGCCTGCTGGTCGGTCAGGCGCGGGGTTTTGCCTTCGGCCACGGCGCGCACGGCTTCGCTGAATTTGTCCAGGTCGATGTTCACGCCCTGGTCTTTCATATTTTTGATGTTGCGGCCGATGTCCATGCCGATGGCGTAGCTGACCTGCTGCTCGGGCGTGCCCAGCGCGGACGGGTCTTGCGCGGGAGCAGAAGCGGCGGCGGGCGCGGGGGCACTGCCCTGCGCGCCGGAGGCGGCGGGCGCGGAAGTTTCCTGTTTGCAGGCGGCCAGCGCGAGGGCGGCGGCCAGCGCGGTGAGCGTCAGTTTGGTTTTGTGTTGCATGGGCAATCCTCTCTGTCGGAAAAATAAAGCGCGGATTATACAAGTTTTGCCGCCCGCGCGGCAAAGGCGCGCCCCGCCCAAGCCGCCCTGCCCCGCCGCCGGTGCGGAACTTTACACCATCCGGCCTTTACTATATATTCCGCCGCACCGCGTCCCGCAACACGCGGCCTCATCCCGCGCCTTGTGTCATACAGGGCGGTTTCTTTATCTGTGAAGGAGAAATCCCTATGTCCACCGCAGCAGAACGCATCCAACACGCAGGTTTGCGCCAGAAAATCATCTCCGCCGAACAGGCGGCCGCATTCATCGAAAACGGCATGACCGTCGGCATCAGCGGCTTTACCGGCGCGGGCTACCCCAAAGCCGTGCCCGCCGCCGTCGCCGCAAAGGCGCAGGCCGCCCACGCCGCCGGAAAACCCTTCAAAATCCGCATGATTACCGGCGCGTCCACCGCTGACGAATGCGACGGCGTACTCTCCCGCGCCAACGCCATCTCCTTCCGCAGCCCCTTCCAGTCCGACCCCACCCTGCGCAACCAGATTAACGCGGGCGAAGCGGCCTATATGGACGTGCACCTGTCGCACATCGAACAGCAGGTGCGCGCCGGCTTTTTCGGCGAAATGGACGTGGCCGTGGTCGAAGTGGCCGGCATCGCCGCCGACGGCAAGCTGATTCCCTCGCTGGCGGTGGGCACCAACGTAACCTGGCTGCAACAGGCGAAAAAAGTCATCCTCGAAGTGAACGCCCAGCAGAACGCCAAACTCGAAGGCATGGCCGACATCTACGACAGCATCGGCCTCGCACCGCACCGCAAACCGATTCCGCTCACCGAAGCGGGCGAACGCATCGCCACCCCCTATCTGCACTGCGATTTGGACAAAATCGCCGGCATCGTCCTCACCGACGCGTCCGACCGCAACAGCAAATTCGCCGAGCCGGACGAAATGTCCAAAAGCATCGCCGCGCAAATCATCGACTTCTTCTCGCACGAAGTCAAAGCCGGCCGCCTGCCGAAAAACCTGCTGCCGCTGCAATCGGGCGTGGGCAACGTGGCCAACGCCGTGCTGGCCGGCTTGCAGGACGGCCCCTTCGACAACCTTACCGGCTACACCGAAGTATTGCAGGACGGCATGCTCGATTTGATTTTGAGCGGCAAAATGCTCTCCGCTTCGGCTACTGCATTGTCGTTCAGCCCCGACGCGCTGCAACGCTTCAACGACCACATCGACGAATTGCGCGGCAAAATCATCCTGCGCCCGCAGGAAGTTACCAACAACCCCGAGCTCATCCGCCGCCTCGGCATCATCGGCATGAACGCCATGATCGAGGCCGACATCTACGGCAACGTCAACTCCACCCACATCATGGGCACCAAAATGATGAACGGCATCGGCGGCAGCGGCGACTTCGCCCGCAATTCCTACCTCTCCTTCTTCGTGTCCCCCTCCGTGGCCAAAGGCGGCTCGATTTCCTGCATCGTGCCCATGGTGTCCCACCACGACCACACCGAACACGACGTTATGGTGCTGGTAACCGAACAGGGCTTGGCCGATTTGCGCGGCAAATCCCCGCGCGAGCGCGCCCGCCTCATCATCGAAAACTGCGCCCACCCCGACTACCGCGACGCGCTGCGCGACTACTTCGACCGCGCCGAAAAAGCCGGCGGCCTGCACACGCCCCACCTTCTGAACGAAGCCCTGTCGTGGCACCAGCGTTTCGTCGAAACCGGCGACATGCGCGTGAAATAAGCCGCAGGCATCACAGTCTGCCGGCAATCGGCAGACCATTAAAGAGGCCGTCTGAAAACCGTAAAACAGGTTTTCAGACGGCCTCTTGCCTTATGCGACGGCGCAAACCCCGTCAGCGGTTCAAATCGCGCATATCCTTCCAGCCACGGTTGGTCTGCACCAGCGTAACCGTTTGATTGTGCGGCTCGCGCAGATGTTCCCACTCCTTGCCGCCCGCCTTAATCAGCTTGTCCGCCCATTTTTCCGGATCAAGTTCGGCCTGATAAGACACTTCCGACACGGTAAAGCCGTTATCCGGCGTGGGCGTGGTGAACCAGTTGATTTTGCCGATTTTCTGTTTGCCCAAACAGAACAGCGGCCCGCGCGGCGTACCCCGCGCCTGCTCCATGCCTTTTTCGGTAAGGCGGAACGACACCACCTCCACGGCTTTTTTGCCGCCCTCGACGCGCTCGGCCTCGGCTTTGCGGTAGAAACCTTCTTTTTCCAGTATTTCCAACTGCTTGGCGGCGGACTTGTTTATCTCTTTGCCCTCGAAATCGCGGTCGGCGTATTGCAGCAGCGGCTCGCCAACCAGCGTATTGCGGAAGGCCGGCTGCCCGTCGGGCATCACCACATCCAGCGCGACCGGCAGACAGACATCGCGGCCTTCGCCCGACTGCGCCACGGCTTTTTTGAAATTGCCCTCGCTGGCTTCCTGGCTGCTGCCGCAGGCGGCAAGCACCAGCGCGGCGGCAAGGGTCAATGCGGTTTTTTTCATGTTTTTTCTCCTGTATGGGAAAGGTTGCGGAAAACGCGCCAAGCATATCGGCAAACGCGCACGCAGGCAACCGACAGCCGCGCTTTGCTACAATCGCGCCTTTTCCACACCAGCGAAAGCCCCTCATGACGGTTTTATACGGCATCCCCAACTGCGACAGCGTGAAAAAAGCCCGCGCCTATCTGGCGGCACACGGCGCGGACTACACCTTTTGCGACTTCAAAAAAACACCGCCGACCACTGCGCAGCTCGAAGCCTGGCTCGCCGACATCCCCTTGGACACCCTGCTGAACCGGCGCGGCACGACCTGGCGCAAACTCACCCCCGAGCAGCAGGCACAAGCGCAGGAACCCGCCGCCCTCGCCCTGATGGCCGCGCAACCGAGCCTGATCAAACGCCCCGTGCTCGAACACGGCGGCCGCTTCTACTGCGGCTTTCAGACGGCCTTGTACGACCAACTGTTCGGCACGGGCGGATAAACGCGCAGGCCGCGCCAAACATTGAGGCCGTCTGAAAACGCAGTTTCAGACGGCCTGTTTTGTTTTGCGCGGCGTTCACAGCCGTTTGCGCATCAGCTCGCATTCCACTTTCACCGTCGGGTTGAGCGGCAGAACGGCCTTGCCCAGCGAGTCGTAGCCGTTGAGCAGGTAGAAGCTGACCGAGTTGGTGGAGGCGTAGAGTTTCAAAAAGGCGAAACCGGCGCAGGCGGCGCGTTCTTCCGCCTTGTGCAGCAGCGCGGTGCCGAGGCCCTGGTTGTGCATGAAGGGGTGGACGTAGAGCGCGTCGAGCTGCGCCTCTTTCAAATCGATCTGCACAAAACCCTGGATGTGGCCTTTGAACTCGGCCACCCACAGCTCGCGTTTGGGGTCGGCCAGGGTTTCAAGGTAGCTTTCGGGCGCAAGCAGCGCGCTCCATGCTTCGAGCACGGTTTGGTCGTAGCTTTTGCGGCAGGTGTACTGCACGGCGTATTCGTGGACGTGGTGGATGTCGGCGCAGTCGGCCGGGGCGGCGGGACGCAATACGGTGAGGATGGGCATGGCGTATCCTGTGGGCGGAACTCGGGAGAAACGGGAAGGCGGCGATTATAGCGGATAAAGGCGTGCCACCGCCCTGCCCTGCGGCGAGAGGCCGTCTGAAAAATGCGGAACGCACGCAGTTTGCGGGATTGGCGGTAAACGCACGGATTTGTTGCGGGGCATGGAACGCGTGCGTCGCCGGGGCAACACACCCTACCTTAGAGGCCGTCTGAAAAATGTGAAATGCACGCCCTGCATCACAGCGAATCCGTGTGTTTGCCGAAAACGGCGGCCGCGTGTTTTATCATGCGGGCATCCGAGACCGCGTGCGTGGCTGCGCCACACACCCTGCGAAAGGCCGTCTGAAATCGGTTTTGGCTGCGCCGAAACTGCGTTTTCAGACGGCCTCTATGATTGTGCAAACAGCCGCTTACAGCAGGCCGTGCAGCTTTTGCGCTTTATCCAGCGCGGTGGCGGCATCGTCGGCCAGCACGGTGAAATGCCCCATTTTGCGGCCTTTGCGCGCGGCTTTTTTGCCGTACAGGTGCAGATGGACGCGGGGCTCGCTTTGCAGCGGCTGCCAGTTCGGTTCGCTGCCGTCTGCGCCCCACACGTCGCCCAAAATATTCGCCATGCAGCAGGGAGAAAACAGTTTGGTGTCGGCGGGCGGCAGGCCGCACATCAGGCGCACTTGTTGCTGGAACTGGCTGGCGGCGCAGGCGTCGATGGTGTGGTGGCCGGAATTGTGCGGGCGCGGCGCGATTTCGTTGACGACCAATTCATGCGCGTCGCCGACGACGAACATTTCCACCGCCAGCACGCCCACATAGTCCAATTCGTGCGCCAGCCGCACCGCCATCTGCCGCGCTTGGGCGCAAATGTCCGCGTTCAAACGGGCGGGCACGATGGAATAGGCCAGAATGCCGTTTTCGTGGATGTTTTCCGCCGGGTCGTAAGTCTGCACGTTGTCGGCGTTCAGACGACAGACGACCACGGAAATTTCGCCGCGCAAATCCACCGTTTTTTCCAGCACGCACGCCACGCCGCCCAGCTCGGCAAACGCGGCTTTGGCCTCATCGACCGTGTTCACGCGGATTTGGCCTTTGCCGTCGTAGCCCAGCGTGGCGGTTTTCAAGATGCCCGGCAGCAACGCCGCGCTTGCGTCGCCGAGGTCGTCGGCAACACGGACGGCCTGATACGGCGCGGTCTGCAAACCGGCGGCGCGGATGCGCTCTTTTTCCAAAATGCGGTTTTGCGCCACGGCCACGCAGTCGCCGCTTGGGGAAACAACCGTATGTTGCGCGAGCAGGCGCATCGCGTCGGCGTTGACGTTTTCAAACTCGGTGGTTACGGCGGCGCACTCGGCCAATTCGGCGAGCGCGGCGGCATCGTCGAACGGCGCGCACAAATGGCGGTCGGCAAATGCGGCGGCGGGCGCGTCGGGGTCGGGGTCGAGCACGGTTACGCGGTAGCCCATGGTTTTGGCGGCGAGGGCAAACATGCGGCCGAGCTGGCCGCCGCCGAGGATGCCGAGCATGGCGGGGGGGAGGATGGGGAGGGTCGGTTTCATGGTTCGGTCTTTATTGCAAAATCAATATGTTTTCAAATTTCAGACGGCCTCTTGACGGATTGGAGGCCGTCTGAAAACGCGGCTTCGGCGCAGCCGAAACGGGGCAGGCAAGGTGTTCAGCTGTCCAACCCCTCCTGCACCATCTGAGCGGCGCGGATGACGGCGCGGGCTTTGTTTTGGGTTTCCTGCCATTCGGCTTCTTCGTCGGAGTCGGCGACGATGCCGGCGCCGCTTTGTACGTAGAGGGTGCCGTTTTTGATGACGGCGGTGCGGATGGCGATGGCGAGATCCATGTCGTTGTTGAAGCCCCATACGCCGACGGCGCCGCCGTAGATGCCGCGTTTTTCGGGTTCGAGTTCTTCGATGATTTCGAGGGCGCGGACTTTGGGTGCGCCGGAGAGGGTGCCGGCGGGGAAGGTGGCGGCGAGGATGTCGGTGTTGTTCATGCCGTTTTTCAGGCTGCCTTCGACGTTGGAGACGATGTGCATGACGTGGGAGTATTTTTCGATGGCCATTTTGTCGGTTACGCGCACGCTGCCGGTTTGGCTGATGCGGCCGACGTCGTTGCGGCCGAGGTCGATGAGCATGACGTGTTCGGCGGTTTCTTTTTCGTCGGCCAGAAGTTCGGCGGCGTTGGCGGCGTCTTGTTCGGGGGTAGCGCCGCGCACGCGGGTGCCGGCGATGGGGCGGACGATGACGGTGTCGCGCTCGCGCCGCACGAGGATTTCGGGCGAGGAGCCGACGATGTGGAAGTCGCCGAAGTCGTAGTAAAACAGGTAGGGCGAGGGGTTGAGGGTGCGCAGGGCGCGGTAGAGGTGCAGGGGTTTGTCGGTGTAGGGCAGGCTTATGCGCTGGCTGGGGACGACCTGCATACAGTCGCCGTCGAGGATGTATTGGCGGATGCGGCGGACGTATTCTTTGTAGCGTGCTTCGCCGGTGTGGTGTTGCGGCTCGGTTTGGGCGCTGCCCAGCGAGAGGGGGATGGCGACGCTCTGGCGCAGTTGTTCGCGCAGGGTTTCGAGGCGGGCGCGGGTGCGTTCGTAGGCTTCGGGTTCGGCGGGGTCGGCATAGGCGATGAGGTAGATTTTGCCGGTGAGGTTGTCTACGACGGCCAGCTCTTGGGAGAGCATGAGGAAGATGTCGGGGGTGCCCAGGGGGTCGGCTTTTTGGGGGTGTTTGAGGCGGCGGGCGAGGTGTTCGAAGCTGTATATGGTCTCGTGGCCGAAGTAGCCGGCCAGGCCGCCGGTGAAGCGGGGGAGCTGGGGGATTTCGGGGGTGCGGAAGCTGTCGTGGAAGGCTTGGATGTATTGCAGGGGGTTGCCCTCGACGGTTTCGACGGGCTGATGGTTGCGGTAGAGGGTGGTGCGGCCGTCGGCAACTTGGATGTAGGTGTGGCAGGGCAGGCCGATGAAGGAGTAGCGGCCGAAGCGTTCGCCGCCGACGACGGATTCGAGCAGGTAGGTGTAGGGCTGGTTGGCGAGTTTGAGGTAGAGGGAGAGGGGGGTGTCAAGATCGGCCAGCAGTTCCTGCACCAGCGGGATGCGGTTGCAGCCTGCGGCGGCGTGGGCGAGAAATTGGGATTTGGTGATCATGGCGGGTCTTTTCTTTCGGTGGTTGGACGGGGTTTCAGGCTGCTTTGAGGCCGTCTGAAATCCGCCCCCTCTCCCGCTTGCGGGGGAGGGCTGGGGTGGGGGCGGTTGCGGCTTGGGCGGCGTTTTCGGCGCGGCGGCCAAGCGGTTCGGCGAACCGCTACCTCCTCCCCGACCCTCCCCCGCGCGGGCGCAGGGGAGAGAGATGGGGAATGGCGGGCGTGGTTGTTTTGGCCTCGCAAGCCTAGGGTCTGTTGACATTCAGCTTTGCGGCGGTATTTTTGGTCAAAATCCGCGCCTGCCGCGTCAAAAATGCTCGCAAGATGTCCAATCTTGCTGTGCTTTTTTCCTTGCAGGCACGAATTTTTTCTCAAAAAACCGTCTCGCAAGCTGATTGTCAACAGACTCTACTGTATCGCATATAAATACATCAGTGCGATAAAACAGCACAGGGCAAACGCGAGCAGGCCCCATTTCCAAATCAAGGTATCAATCAGCATCAGCCATTTCATTTGCTTATCTCCTTGTACCGGTTTTCCTTTTAACGCAAGGCGGCGGTTTTCAGGCTGCCTTTTAGGCCGTCTGGAAGGTGTGTAGAGCGGGTCTTGACCCACCGTTTTCATCTGTATCGGCATGGTGGGTCAAGACCCACCATGCGAGGCCGTCTGAAAACGGGTTCAGAACAGCCGCTGTTTTTCGCGGTTGATTTCAAAGCCGTGGCCGTTTTGGTTGGCGCACCGGATGCCGCTTGGGCGGACGCTGCACTGCCAGCCTTTTCCTTTGACAGTTTCGCCTTTGATTTTGCCGAGCAGGCCGAGGCCGTCGGGGTGGTCGGGGATGGTGCAGAGCACGCGGGCGCGGCCGGTTTCGCGCAGGATGAACATCGCGCCCTGTTCGCAGTATTCGGGGTTGGCGGTGTCGGAAGCGGCGGCATCGTCGGCATAGCGGGCGAGGCGGGTGCGGCCGGCAAGGGTGCAGAATACGCCGTATTCGGGATGGACGCCGAGGTCGTTGTCGCCCAGGCAGCTGATGCCGCCGCCGGGGGCGTCGAAGATTTCTATCGCGCAGGCGGGGGCGGCGGCAAGGGCGGCGGCGAGTATCAGGGCTTGGGGTTTCATGTCGGCTCTTTCATTGGGCGGGGTGGGGTTTTCACTTTGGTGAGGCGGGTTTTCAGGCTGCCTTATTTGTAGGCGAACTGGTAACGCTGGGTTTTCGCGTCCCAGCGGAAGGTAACGCGCTCACGCCGGTTTTTGCCGCTCTGGCGCAGGATGATGTCGCGGTAGCCTGCGTGCGGCTTTCCCATTACCAGCACGCTTGCGTTTTCGAAGAGGTGGTGTTGGCGGGTGCCGTCGTTGTTCCATTCGCCTGCGGTGTCGGAAAATGCGTACACGGTGACGGTGAGCACGGGTTGGAGCCGCCCGCCGATGACGGCAAACAGGCTGACGGCCTGGTTGTATGCGCCGCCGCCGCTGTATGCGACCTGTGCGCCGATGCGCAGGCCGAAGGCGCGGGTGGCGGGGTTGAGTTGGTAGGGGGCGAAGTCGTAGCGGACGAGTTCGCCGGCAACGGTGCTGCCGTGGTCGTCGGCCAGCGAGAAGCCGGTTGCGCGTCCTTCGCGTTCGGCTTTGCTGCGCAGGCCGGCGGCGCGGGCGTATTCGCCTTCGGAATAAGCGTCGGCGGTGTTTTCGATATGGGGCGCGGCGGCGGGGACGTAGCGGCCGTTTTCCTGTTTGAGCACGGCGACGACGGCGGTGTAGGCGGCGCGGTCTTGGTAGAAATCGGCGCAGGTCTGTTTGCCGTCGGGCTGTGCGTCGGCGGGGTCGATGGGGACAAGCGCGGTGCAGGCGGTGGCAATGTAGTGTCCGGGGTTGCCGCGCCAGGGCTGGATGTCGAGGAAGTTCCAGCGCAGGTTTTGCAGTTCGGCGGGGATGACGGCGTTCAGGATTTCCCGCGCCTCTGCGCTGTTCAAATCCAGCGGTTTGAAGGCGGGCGGCGGGCTGATGCCGGACATTTGGTCGTCGTAAAAGGTGCGGCCTTCTTGGCTTTTGATGACGCCGCGCACTTGGTCGAGCGATCGGACGCGGGTGTCTTCGGCGTGGGCGGGCAGGGCGAGGGCGGCGAGGAGGAGGGGGAAGATCGGGCGGGGCATGGCGGGTTTCCGGTGGGTGAAAGGGCGGGGGGATGGGTAAAACGTATTCTCGGATTCTTTGCCGGACGCATTTCGGCCGCGCGAAGCCGCGCTTTCAGACGGCCTGTACGCAGGGTCCGTTGACATTCGGCCTGCGACGGTGTTTTTGGTAAAAATCCACGCCTGCCGCGTCAAAAATGCCAGCAGGTGTCCGACCTTGCTGCGTTTTTTTTTCTTGCATACGCGGATTTTTCCTCAAAAAACCGCTGCGCAAGCTGAGTATCAGCAGACCCTAGTGTTAAGAATCGTGAAAATTATAGCAGTTTAATCCGTATCGGATAAAGAGGCCGCCCCGCCGGTACGCCTGCGGAGCATAAACGCGGGTATGGCGTTTCTGAAAAACGGGCATAAGTAACAAAAAAGGTGCTGTATTTAGAGAAGGTGTGCAGTAAGTAACAAAAAAGGTGCTACCCATCATCAGAAATAGAGAAATAATCTTTAATAAACTTTATCTTGTTGGCTTTACTCATGCCGTGATGACATTCTAAATGTCGCTTTAACCCGGCGAATGCCCTATCAAGCAGGTTGGTGGTGTTTTGGATATTCAAATTGGGATACTCCTCAAACACAAACAAATTGCCCATGTTCCGTTTCAGGCTGAAATAGGCGCTGCGCAGTCTTGGGTGGGCGTGGTGGGATCTGCCCGTTTCCGGGTTTCTCGTGCGTTCGTTCAAGAAGTCTTTGTGCCGTTCGAACCAGGCTTTCAGGCTGCTTTCAAAGTCGGCTCTGCGGCTACTTTTCAGGCTTAACGCCAAATACCACAGCTCTTTGCCCGCTGCCGTTTGCGGGTTGCGCGTCAGGTAGCGGCCGACGGTTTTGACTTGGTGAAAGTGGCAAAGTTGCACGGGAATATCGGGAAATAACTGCGGCAAACCTTTACGACCGTCGCAGACGATGCTTTGTATTTCAATGCCTTTGGCTTTCAGGCTGCCTATGGCTTGGGCATAAAGGGCGTTGGTTTCGTTTTTAACTTCGGTAACAGAAAGCGCTTTGCCGCTGATACTGTCGAACAGAACCATGACGCCGAAACGGTGCCCGAAGTAGGTAGTGTCCATCACGACGTTAGCGCATTTGAGCGCGGCAAACTGTGCCTTGGGCGCTGCCTTTTTGAGATGGCGCAGGATGGTTTGGCGGCTGCATCCGTAGGCGGCGGCAAGCTGTACGGCGGTTTGCTTGCCTGCGGTGTAGGCTAGCCATAGTGATTGTGGGTTCATCCGTCTGCCGCCGACAAAACGCCGGCTGCAATCATGACATTTGTACTGCTGTTTGCCGTTTTGTCTGCCGTTCTTTTTGACCTGTTTTGAGCCGCAGAAAAAGCATTTTTTGTGTTCAAAACCTTTGACTCCGCTTAAAGCCTTGCAGCATAAGGCTTGCAGCGGGTTGTAGCACCTTTTTTGTTACTTATGCCGAAAAACGGATTGCGCGCCTGCGGGGCGGCGGGCGGGGCGGAAAAAACGGAAAGGCCGTCTGAAAAGTGTTTTTCAGACGGCCTTTTTGCCGTGTGTTTCAAACGCCGTGCCGTTGCGGCGGCCGCAGAAGATTCAGGAAACCCGTTCGATTTTCGCGCCGACGCGGCCGAGTTTGCTTTCGATGTGTTCGTAGCCCCGGTCGAGGTGGTAGATGCGCTCGACGACGGTTTCGCCCTGCGCGACGAGGCCGGCGATGACGAGGCTGGCGGAGGCGCGCAGGTCGGTGGCCATCACGGTTGCGCCGGAGAGCGTTTCTACGCCACTGACGAAGGCGGTGTTGCCTTCGGTGGAGATGTCCGCGCCCATGCGGTTGAGTTCGGGCACGTGCATGAAGCGGTTTTCAAAGATGGTTTCGATGACTTTGGCCGAGCCTTCGGCCACGGCGTTCATCGCCATAAACTGCGCCTGCATGTCGGTGGGGAAGCCGGGGTGTTCGCTGGTGCGGATGCTGACGGCTTTGGGGCGGCGGTTCATTTCGATGGCGATCCAGTCGCTGCCGGTTTCGATGGTTGCGCCGGCTTCGGCCAGTTTGTCGAGCACGGCTTCCATGGTTTTCGGGGCGGCGTTGCGCAGGATGACTTTGCCGCCGGTCATGGCCACGGCGCAGAGGAAGGTGCCCGCTTCGATGCGGTCGGGCACGACGCTGTGTTCGCAGCCGTGCAGCTCTTTCACGCCTTCGACGGTCATGGTGGCCGTGCCGATGCCGCTGATTTTCGCGCCCATTTTGACGAGGCACTCGGCCAGATCGACCACTTCGGGTTCGACGGCGCAGTTTTCCAACACGGTGGTGCCCTCGGCGAGGGTGGCGGCCATCAGCAGGTTTTCCGTGCCGCCCACGGTTACCACGTCCATCACTACGCGCGCGCCTTTCAGACGGCCTGTGGCTTTGACATAGCCGTGTTCGATGGCGATTTGCGCGCCCATCGCCTCCAAGCCTTTCAGGTGCTGGTCAACCGGGCGCGAGCCGATGGCGCAGCCGCCGGGCAGGCTGACCTGGGCTTCGCCGAAACGGGCGAGGGTGGGGCCGAGCACGAGGATGGAGGCGCGCATGGTTTTCACCAGCTCATACGGGGCGCAGGTGTTGTTGACCGCGCCGCCGTTGATTTCAAACTCGGAGATATTGTCGGTGAGCACGCGCGCGCCCATGCCTTGCAGCAGCTTCTGCGTGGTTTTCACATCGCGCAGCATGGGCACGTTTTTCAGGCGCAGCGTGCCGGAAGTGAGCAGGCCGGCGCACATCAGCGGCAGGGCGGCGTTTTTCGCGCCGGATACGGTGATTTCGCCGAAGAGCGGGCCGTTGGCGGAGATTTTGAGCTTGTCCATAACAGGCTTTCGTGGGAAACGGGAAAGGGATGCGGCGCGTTAGGCGTTTTTCGCCGCCCATTCGGCGGGCGTGGCGGCCACGGAAACGGAAAGCGCGTGCAGCTCGTTGGAAGCCAGCTTCTCGGCCAGCCCGTCTTTAATCAGGCGGTGGCGGGCGAGGCGGGCTTTGCCTTCAAAGGCGGAGGAAACGATGACGGCGAAAAAGTGGTGGCCGTCGCCCTCCACTTCGATGTGTTCGCAGGGAACGACGGCGGCAATCAGCTCTTTGACCTGTTCGGGTAACAGCATGGGTGTGTCCTTTATCAATAATGTTGTCTTAAAAAAAGGCGCGATTATACCGTATCGGCAGGCAGAGGCCGTCTGAAAACACAGCTTAGGCGCGGCCGAAAACGCCCTGCCCCGCTGGCGGCCGTCTGAGAAACGCGCTTTCAGACGGCCGCTATCAAACAATAGCCGTTCGCAATATAAATTGCCGCCAAACCGCCGCAGCTATATACTGTCGCCTTTTTGACGCACACCGCCCACAATCAAGGAATACAAACGCATGAGTGCCATTGCCGACGTGCAAAGCAGCAAAGACCTGCGCAACCTGCCGATCAACCAGGTCGGCATCAAAGACCTCCGCTTCCCCATACAAACCGCCACCGCCTCCGGCATCCAGTCCACCGTTGCCCGCCTCACCATGACCGTGCGCCTGCCCGCCGACCAAAAAGGCACGCACATGTCGCGCTTCGTCGCCCTGATGGAAAGCCGCCAACGCCCGCTGGACTACGGCGAGTTGCAAAACCTCACCCAACAGATGCTCGAACTGCTCGGCGCGGAAGCGGGCAGAATCAGCGTCTCCTTCCCCTTCTTCCGCAGCAAATCCGCCCCCGTCTCCGGCATCCGCTCCCTGCTCGATTACGACGTAACCATCAGCGGCGAAGTATCCGGCGGCGCATACGCCTACGGCCTCAAAGTGCTCGTGCCCGTAACCAGCCTCTGCCCCTGCTCCAAGGAAATCTCGCAATACGGCGCGCACAACCAACGCTCGCACGTAACCGTCTCCCTTATCTGCACGGAAGACGTGCCGCCGGAAGACATCATCGACATTGTCGAAGCACAAGCCTCCTGCCAGCTCTACGGCCTGCTCAAACGCCCCGACGAAAAATACGTTACCGAACGCGCCTACGAAAACCCGAAATTCGTCGAAGACATGGTGCGCGACGTCGCCGTCGCCCTGCGCAGCGACAAACGCATCGCTTCGTTCACCGTCGAAAGCGAAAACTTCGAAAGCATCCACAACCACTCCGCCTACGCCTGCATTTCCTATCCGTAAACGGGACTGAATCTGTTGGCAAACATGAAAAGGCCGTCTGAAAAACTGTTTTTCAGACGGCCTTTTGACCATTGCGGGCGGGCAAACCCAAACGCTGCGGCTTTACTGGCTCAATACGTCCGCGCCTTTGGGCGGGGTGAACGCGAATGCGCTGCGGGGGGGGTTCGGGTGGGTGTCGATGTTGGAAAAGCGGATGGCGGTTTGGTTGCCGAAGCCGTCTTTCAGCTCCATTGCGGCGAGGGTGTCGCCTTTGAAGCCGATGCGGATGTATTGGTAGCCGCCGTTGTTTTTTTTCGGGCTGGCGAGCACGTAGTCGATGCCGTCGGTTGTGCCGTCTTCTTTCAGGGTGTAGCTGGTGTCGAGGGCGTTTTTGTCGGAGAGGATGGCGGCGGGGCTGTCGCCGATGGCTTTGGACTGGTCGGATTTGGTTACCTGTTTCAAATCAATGTCGTAAAGCCAGATGATTTTGCCGTCGCCGACGATGGTTTGCTTGTAGGGCTTGGTGTATTCCCAGCGGAAGAGGCCGGGGCGCAGGATTTGGAAGGTGCCGCCGGAGGTTTGCGTTTTCTTTTTGCTTTTGACGGTTTGGCTGAATGTGCCGGCGATGCCGTCGGTGTCGGCGTTGAATTTTTTCAGCGCGTCGATGCCGCCGGCGTAGGCGGCGGAGAAGGCGGCGACGAGGGTGAGGATGAGTGCGGTGCGTTTCATGGCAGTGTCCTTGCGGTTATGCTGTAACAAGGGCGGCAGTATAGCGGCGGAAGGCGCGCTGGCAAGGGGCGCGGCGGGGGTTTAAGTTGTGTAAACGGTGTAGTGCTTTGTATCGCTTCGGGTTTTGTGCGGAAACTCGCGGCGGGTTTGACATTTATTTATTGCCGGATAGGGCAAGAGGCCGTCTGAAAGCACAGCTTCGGCGTAGCCGAAACGGGATTTCAGACGGCCTCTTGGCGGGAAAACGGCGGCAGGTAATCAGTGGCTGAAATAGCGGCTGCATTTTTGGCCGCAGCGGTCGATCAGGCGGCGGCAGACAGGCAGAAGCGGCGAGGCGAACAGGAAGGAGGTGGCCAGCGCGACGGTGAGCACCACGGCCAGCGGTTTGGCCAGCATTTTGAAGTGGAACAGATACGTCATGAGGAAATTCACGGCGCAGGTAAACAGGAAAACATAGCAGATCCCGACGGTACACAGCAAAAGCGGGCAGAAAACCGAGCGTTTCATAAGCAAAACCGAACATGTGGGAGGCGCGATTATACCCGCGTGCAAAACAGGGAAAAAGCAAACGGCGGATTAAATCGGGTAAAGACTAACGGCATAACAAGCGGACAAACGGTATCTTTTCCCATCCGTGCGCGGCGGCGCGGCCAATTCCGCTATAATCGCGCCCGCCAACCGCCCAGCAACCCGTTTTCAGACGGCCTTAGGGTCTGTTGACAATCAACTTGCGAAGCGGATTTTGCGCCCTAAAACGGCATCTGCCGCGTTGGAAATACCCGCAATGGACGGCATAGGCTCGCATTCCCGCCTTGCATCTGCCGTTTTATGACGCAAAATCCGCTTCGCAAGTTGAATGTCAACAGACCCTAGCCGTACACCCGCGATGAACAAAGAAAAAATCGAAGCAAAACTGCGCATTTACACCCGCCTGATGCGTGCCGACAAACCCATAGGCACCATGCTGCTTTTGTGGCCGACGCTGTGGGCCCTGTGGGCGGCGGCCGGCGGCATGCCCGACATCGCCGTCCTTGCCGCCTTCGTGCTCGGCACCTTCCTGATGCGCAGCGCGGGCTGCGTCGCCAACGACTTTGCCGACCGCGATTTCGACGGCCGCGTCGCACGCACGAAAAACCGCCCCTTCGCGCGTGGCGAAGTGTCCGGCAGGGAAGCCCTGCTGCTTATCCTCGTGCTCTGCGCCGCTGCCGCCCTCTGCCTGCTGCCGCTCAACCGCCTCACCTGGCTGATGAGCCTGCCCGCCCTCTTCCTCGCCTTCACCTACCCGTTTACCAAACGCTTCTTCCCCATCCCGCAGCTCTATCTCGGCCTGGCCTTCTCCTTCGGCATCCCCATGGCCTTCGCCGCCGTCAGAGGCATCGTTCCGCCGCTGGCGTGGATACTGTTTGCCGCCAACGTGTTTTGGACACTGGCCTACGACACCGCCTACGCCATGGCCGACAAGCCCGACGACCTAAAAATCGGCATCAAAACCTCCGCCATCACTTTCGGCCGCCGCGACGCCGAAGCCGTCCTCGCCTGCCATCTGGCCTCCACCGCCCTTATGGCCTGGGCCGGCTGGGAAATGCGGGCACTCTGGCCGTTTTGGCTTGTTTTCCCGTTTGCCCTGCATTTCCAATACAAACAATACCTTGCCGTGCGCACCCGCAACAGGGACACCTGCTTTAAAGCCTTTCTCGACAACAACCGCCTCGGCGCGTACTGGTTTGCCGCCGTCGCCGCCAACTTCTTCTCCATCCACGCCCGCGAACTGCTCGCCGCCTCGGGCATATAAACTTTTCAGACGGCCTCAAACGCCGCAAAACGCCATGAACGAGATCACCGACTTTTTCCGCACCGCCGAACCCGCCGAAGCCCGCGAAACCCTCGAATTCATGCTGCACGAATGCAGCCTCGACCAAGCCCCCGACCGCGCCACCGTCGCCCTGTGGCAAACCCTGTTGCACGAACGCGGCGGACGCTTCGCCGCCCTCGCCGCCCTGTGCCGCGACTGGCTGGAAACGGAGCAGCCGTGAGCCTGCCGCGCAACAAATACACCGCCCTCGCCGCCGCCTGGTTTGCCCTGCTGTGGTATTTCCTGCTGCGCGAAAGCGGCACACACGCCGCCCCGCCCTTCCCCCACTTCGACAAAGCCGCCCACTGCGCCGCCTTCTTCGCCCAATTCTGGCTCGCCGCCCGCGCATGGTTGCAAGAAAACCGCCGCCCGCCCCTGCTGCCGCTGTCCGCCGCCGCCATCGCCCTTGCCGCCGCCAGCGAAACCGCCCAGGCCCTGTTCACCCGCAGCCGCAGCGGCGACCTGCTCGACGCCCTTGCCGACCTTGTCGGCGCAGCCGCCGCCCTGCTGCTGGCCGGCAAAGTTTTCCGCAGCCGCAACGGTTGAGGCCGTCTGAAACAGGCAGGTCGGGCATTCATGCCCGACGTGCAGACACCGGCAACGGAAAATGTCGGGCATCAATGCCCGACCTACACAAAAGGCCGTCTGAAAACTTTTTCAGACGGCCTCCACCCCCAAACCAGCACCCCGCCATGATTTACCACCGCATCGCCCTCAACACGCCGCTTTCAGACGGCCTGCTCACTTATGCCCACCCTGCCCCGCTGCCTTTGGGCACGCGCGTGGCCGTGCCGTTTCGCAACCGCACGGTGGCGGGCATTGTGTGGGAAACCGACATCGCGCCCGACATCGCGCCCGCGAAAATTCTACCCGTTCAGACGGCCTTTGCCGACGAAATGCCGCTGCCGGAACACTGGCGCGGCCTGATTGCTTTTGCCTCGCGCTATTACCACTATCCGCTCGGGCAGGCGGTGTCGATCGCGCTGCCACAGGGTTTGAAAGAGGCCGAAGCGGTGGCCATGCCGCAGCCGCCGTTGTTTTACCGTTTGAACGAAGCGGGCAGACTGCAAGAGCCGCCCCCTGCGCGTTTTCACAAAAAAGCTGCCTTGTGGCAGGCTCTGCTTTCAGACGGCCTTTCAATGGCGGAACTCAAAAAAACCAACGCGCAGGCGGCCAAGTTGATTGAGGAATGGGCGCAACACGGCTGGATAGACAGCCATACGGCGGGCAAACCGGTGTTGAGGTCGTCTGAACACGTGTTAAACGCCGCGCAACAAGCCGCCTCGCAAAGCATTCAGACGGCCTTCGGGCGTTTCCAGCCCTTTTTGCTTTACGGCATCACGGGCAGCGGCAAAACCGAAGTGTATTTCGATGTGATGGAAAAAGTGCTGGCGGCGGGGCGGCAGGTGTTGTTTTTACTGCCAGAAATCAACCTCACGCCGCAGCTTTTGGCGCGGGTGTCGGCGCGTTTCGGCGATGTGCCGGCGGCGGTTTTGCACAGCCAGACCGCAGCGGGGCGGCGCACGCAGGACTATCTTCGCGCCATGACGGGTCAGGCGAAACTCGTAATCGGCACGCGGCTGGCGGTGTTTGCGCCGCTGCCCGATTTGGGCTTGATTGTGGTCGATGAAGAACACGACGGCTCGTTCAAACAGGACAACGAGTTGCGCTACCACGCCCGCGATCTGGCGGTGTGGCGGGCGCAGCAGAGCGGCTGCCCCGTGGTGCTGGGCAGTGCCACGCCGAGTTTGGAGAGCTGGCACAAAGCGCAAAGCGGCGCGTACCGCCTGCTCGAATTGGCCGAACGCGCCAACCCTGCCGCCAAGCCGCCGCAGGTGGAAATCTTAAACGTAGGCCGTCTGAAACTCGACAACGGCTTTTCGCCGCAGGCTTTGAAGCTGTTGAAAGACAATTTCGAGGCGGGCGGCATGTCGCTGGTTTACCTCAACCGGCGCGGTTTCGCCCCCGTGCTGTTTTGCGGCGACTGCGGCCACACTTTCGGCTGCCCCAACTGCTCGGCCAAAATGGTGCTGCACCAGCGCGCCCGCCAGATGCGCTGCCACCACTGCGACCACCGCGCCGCCATTCCGTTCAAATGCCCCGAATGCGGCAATCAGGACTTGACCGCCGTCGGCCACGGCACACAGCGCGTGGAAGAAACCCTGCGCGCCTTTCTGCCGCAGGCTTCCGTGGTGCGCGTCGATAGGGACAGCACTTCGCACAAAAACGACTGGGCGGAACTCTACCGCCGTATCGGCGAGGGCGGCATCGATATTCTGGTGGGCACGCAAATGCTCGCCAAAGGCCACGATTTCGCGCGGCTCAACCTTGTGATTGTGCTCAACGCCGACGGCAGCCTGTACAGCGCGGATTTCCGCGCCCCCGAGCGGCTGTTTGCCGAACTCATGCAGGTGTCGGGGCGGGCGGGACGCGCCGACACCCCCGGCCGCGTGCTGATTCAAACCCAAATCCCCGAACACGCCGTGTTTGCCGCCGTCAAAGCGCAGGATTACCGCCTGTTTGCCGACACCGAACTGGCCGAGCGCAAACTGTTTGCCATGCCGCCTTTCGGTTTTCAGACGGCCATACGCGCCGACGCGCCCGCCGTGGCCGAAGCGATGGCGTTTCTCAACGAAATCCGCGACAGCCTCGCCCCGCACCTGCCCGAGGGCGTAACCCAGTTCGGCGCAGCCCCCATGCTGATGGTGCGGCTGGCCGAACGCGAACGCGCCCAGATTTTCCTCGAATCGCCCTCGCGCAAGGCCTTGCACCAAGCGGTATCGATGTGGACAGACGCACTCAAAGCCAAGCGCGACGGCAAAATCAGATGGTCGGTTGATGTTGATCCGCAGGAGATGTGAGGCCGTCTGAAAAACGCTTCGGCGCGGCCAACACCCCAAACCGCGTGCGTGGCTGCGCCACACACCCTACTTTCGCGGCAGAGATTTTACCCGCCCCGCCATGCCGAACCCGTTGTAGGGTGTGTCGCCCCAAGGCGACGCACGCGTTCTTGGCTGCACAACAGAGGCCGTCTGAAAACACAGTTTCGGTACAGCCAAAACAGGCAGGTCGGGCATTTATGCCCGACGCGCAGACAGCGGAAACGGAAAATGTCGGGCATAAATGCCCGACCTACGCATAAGAGGCCGTCTGAAAACCGTAAAACGGGTTTTCAGACGGCCTCTATTGTGTTTTGCCGCCTATTGCGGCAGTTTCAGGAAATGGTCGCGGTAGTAGCGCATTTCTTCGATGCTTTCGAGGATGTCGTCCAGGGCTTTGTGCGAGCCGCGTTTGACCACGCCTTTGGCCACGGCGGGATTCCAGCGTTTGGCCAGCTCTTTGAGGGTGGACACGTCGAGGTTGCGGTAGTGGAAGTACGCTTCGAGGCGGGGCATGTATTTCTGCATGAAGCGGCGGTCCTGGTGGACGGAGTTGCCGCACATCGGCGAGGCTTGGGCCGGTATCCACGCGGCGATGAAATCGAGCAGGTTTTGTTCCACTTCGGCTTCGGTGTATTGCGATTCGCGCACGCGCTGCGTCAGGCCGGTACGGCCGTGGGTGGCGGTGCACCATTCGTCCATCGCGTCCAAAACCTCGTCGCTCTGGTGGACGGCGTACACCGGCGACTGCGCCAATACGTTCAAATCGGAATCGGTGATGATGACGGCCACTTCGATGATGCGGTCGGTTTCGGGGGAGAGGCCGGTCATTTCCATGTCGAGCCAGCAGAGATTGTTTGCGTTTTGTTGCGCCATGGCGGGCAGCCTTTCGCGGGTTGGAAAAAAACGGGCGCGATTATAGCCGAGGGCGCGGTGGGAAGGGAAAGGCCGTCTGAAAGTGCGGTTTCAGACGGCCTTTCATGCGTAGGTCGGGCATTCATGCCCGACCTGCCGGATTGCTTTTGGCTGCGCCGAAGCCGTGCTTTCAGACGGCCTCAGTCGGTAAGCGTGCCTTTGGTGGAGGGCATCCTGCCGCTCATGCGCGGGTCGGATTCCACGGCCATGCGCAGGGCGCGGCCGAAGGCTTTGAACACGGTTTCGGCCTGGTGGTGGGCGTTGTCGCCGCTGAGGTTGTCGATGTGCAGGGTCATCATGCTGTGGTTGACGATGCCGTGGAAGAATTCGCCGAACAGATCCACGTCGAATCTGCCGATCCAGGCGCGGACGAAGTTGACGTTGTACACGAGGCCGGGGCGGCCGGAGAGGTCGAGGACGACGCGGCTGAGGGCTTCGTCGAGCGGGACGTAGGCGTGGCCGTAGCGGCGGATGCCGGTTTTGTCGCCCAGTGCCTGTTTCAGTGCCTGGCCGAGGGTGATGCCGATGTCTTCTACGGTGTGGTGGTCGTCGATGTGGATGTCGCCTTTGCAGGTGATGTCCAAATCGATGAGGCCGTGGCGGGCGATTTGGTCGAGCATGTGTTCGAGGAAGGGCACGCCGGTGTCGAAGCGGCCTTGGCCGGTGCCGTCGAGGTTCAGGGTGATGGTGATCTGGGTTTCGCTGGTGTTGCGGGTAACGGTTACGCAGCGGCCGCCCTGCTGCGGCACGAAGGGGACGGGCAGGGGCGCGGCGGTGTGCTGCGCGGCTTCGGGCGCGGGGGTTTCGGCTTTCGGGGCGCGTTCGGTGTGTTTCCTGTCCATCCAGCCTTTGGGTTTGCCCATGCCTTCTTCGAGTTTGGCAGCCAGCACGTTGGAGATGCCGCGCCCGTTTTCGGGGTTTTTGTCGAGACGGTTTTTGAGCTGGTGCAGCGAGGCAGGGTTTTTGTAGCCGCAGGCGCGGGAGAGTTTGGACACGTTGCCGGCCTCTTTGACCAGGCGCAGGAAGTTTTCGGTGCGGACGGCTTTTTTGTCTGTGGCCATGATGGTTGATTCCTTTCGGGAAGCGTTTGAAAAAGTTTTAAAAAACGGTTTTTAACACGGCAAGCACCTGCCGGTTTTGCTCGGGCGTGCCGACGGTGAAGCGCAGGCAGCCTTCCAAAAGCGGATGTGCGCCGTGCAGTTTTTTGATCAGGATGCCGTTTGCTTTGAGTGTGTCGAACACCGAAGCGGCATCGGGCACGCGCGCGGTGAGGAAATTGGCCTCGCTGGGGAAGACGCGCACGCCGGGCAGCGCGGCCAGCTCTTGCGCCAGCCGGGCGCGTTCGTGTTTCAAAATGTCGATTTTTTCCGCCACCCAGCCGTAATGGCGCAGGGCGAATTTGGCGGCGGCAAGGCTGAGCTGGTTCATATTGTAGGGCGGCACGATTTTCGCCAGCTCGGCCGCCAGCGCGGAATGGCAGCAGGCGTAGCCCAGCCGCAGGCCGGCGAAGCCGATTTTGCTCAATGTGCGCAGCACCACCAGTTTTTCCGCGCCGCCCGCCTGCGGCAGGAAGCTGCCGCCGCTGAACGCGCCGTAGGCTTCGTCGACCACCACCACGCCCGGCGCGGCGTCGATCACCGCCTGCACGTCTTCGCGGGAAAACGGCACGCCGGTGGGGTTGTTCGGGCAGGCGAGAAACACCAGCGCGGGGCGGTGGGTTTCGATGGCGGCCAGCATGGCATCCAAATTCAGCGTGAAATCGGGGTTCAGCGGCACGCCGACATATTCCATGCCGAACAGCGCGGCGTTGTGGCGGTACATCACAAAGCCGGGCTCGGGGGCGAGCATCTTCGCGCCGGGCTTGGCCAGCAGCATGGTCAGAAGCTGGATCAGTTCGTCCGAGCCGTTGCCCAGCACAATCCGCGCCGCTTCGGGGATATCGAAGGTGGCGCGCAGCAACGGCTGCAAACCGCAGGCGGCGGGGTTGGGATAGCGGTTGATTTGCGCCTCCGCCAGCTCGGCTGCCAGCTCGCGGCGCAGGTCTTCGGGAAAGCGGTAGGGCAGCTCCATGGCGTCGAGTTTGACGAAGGAAGCGGGCACGTCGGCCACGGCATAGGCCGCCATGTTTCTGATATTTTCTCGGACAAGATTTTGTATTGCGTCCATGCTTGGCTGTTTCCTTTATCGGACATGCCGTTTTTGTTTTGGCAAAGCGGCATGCTTTATATAAATACATTGGGGAAATTCATAAAACCATCTGCCGTATTATACATAAACACAGGGAATATACTGCAATATTTACCTGTTTTCCCATTACTCATGCCGGCATACGGTATCAAATCGTGGTTTTTATATATAGGAACAACACGAAAATACCCGTTTTACCGTCTACACCCTACCTCATAAACGGCTTTATTGTTGTCGGCACGAGCATTTGTTTTATTTGTCTCACAGCCAAACATCAGAAAATGCCGTCATTCCCGCGCAAGCGGGAATCTTGGCTGAGTTTGAATAAATTTTGAAGAAACAAACCCTTGCTAAAATTCCGACAAGATTCCCGCCTGCGCGGGAATGACGCTGTTGAGAGGCATCCAAGCTGGCGCAGAGGTTTAAGGCCGTCTGAAAACCCGTTTTGCAGGTTTTCAGACGGCCTTTTTGTCGCGCATCGTTCACGAGCGCGTTAGAATTTCCCAGTAAATCCGAATGTTACCGCCCGTCCCGGCGCGGGGATGGGGACGTTGGACATCGGGTCGAGGTAGTAGCGGTTGGTGAGGTTGGTGATGCCGAAGTTCAGGCCGAAGCGTTTGCCGACTTGGTATTTGGCGTACATGTCGAATACCAGCGCGGCGCGCCAGTGGTAGGGGCGGCCGCTGGCTTCGAGGATGCGCGCCAGACCCTGCGCGGCCAGCTCGTCCTGCTGTTTGGTGCTAACGGTGCTGTGGTAGGTGCCGCGCATGCCCATTTCCAGGCGGTTGTTGAAGCGGCGAGTGCCGACATCGAGATTGAGCGAGTATTTCGGCTGCATGCTCTGGTAAAAGCGGGTTGCGCCGAAGCCGCCGTCGATGCATTCGGGGATGCGGTTGTTGTAGATGTCGTAGTTCCACGCCGTTGTTTTGTCGCAGGTGCGCTGTTTGAGGCGGTAATTCGCGCCGAAGGAGGCAAACCATCTGCCGCTGTCGATGCGGCTTTGCAGCTCGATGCCGGCGGTTTGTTTTTTGTCGTATTGGACAAGGTTTTTGTTTTCGCTGATGTCGATGGCGTTTTTGATGGTGTTGTTGTAGTAGGTCAGCCGCACATCGCCTGCTTTGAGCCGTTTGCTGTACGGAGCGAAGTTAAAGGCATAGCCGATTTCCCAGTTGGTGCTGCGCTCGGGTTTGAGGTGGAATTCGGTGTTGTAGGGATCAAATAGGTTGACGTTGGTGGTGGTGGCCTCGTAGATGCTGGGGAAGCGGGTGGCTTGGGCAAAGCGCAGGAACAGGCGGCCGTTGTCGGTCAAATCGTAGCTGACGGCCAGCATCGGCGACCAGGCGTGCGCTTTGAGGTGTTTGGGCGTCGGCCAGATTTCTTCTTCGGTTTCGGGTTTCTTTCTGACCGGAGAAGCATTGCGCGCCTGATAAGGCAAATTTTTTGTTTCCAAGTAATTCGCATCTCTTCCGTGATAATGCTCGGCCATACCGTTCAGATATTTGAAATAGCTCTCTTTTAACCCCTGAGGATTATCGATTCTTTCGTCAAATTGTTCCTTGCGAAATATTGGGCCTTGATACTGGCCGTTGACATAGGGTGCGTAGGCAAATTTCAGGCGGTAAACGGCACCATCCAACTTATCATACGGTGATCGGTTTCCGTTGGGATCAGTAATTAAAATATCATCGTAGTTTGTGAAGTTGGTTACGCCGTCTACCGAGTTGTATTCGTAACCGTATTTATTCCTAAACTGATCGATCAGTCTGTTCAATTCATCGATATCCGAACCATTGTGTGCACCCTGGATTCGGCGTACATCGTCGGCTTCTTCCCTGTTGGCAATAAGTTCGTAGTAGGGAAGTTTCGTACCAATGATATAGCCCTCACCCTGTCCGCCCTGCATATCGGAAGAATAAAACGGGTTTTTCTTTTCCCGCCGCGCCTTAGCCAGCGCGTCGTCGTATGCCCAGAATTTGTCGTAGCGCACGCCTGCCTGAATGTTCAGACGGCCGGTCGGCTGCCAGTCGAACACCACGCCGCCGCCCCATTCGTGGCGGCGGCCGGCACGCGGGCCGGCAATGGCAGTGGCGGTGCTGACTGCGCCGATGATGTTGTAGAAGTCGTTGTCGTTATTGGAAATCTGCGTGCTTTCGTCCAGTTTTTCATGCTGGATATTGGCCGATACGGTCATGCTCAGATTGTCGGTGAGACGGAAGCGGTTGCTGATGTCCGCGCCAAGACGGGTAGCGCGGGTGTATTGTTCCGAACCCGATCGGACACGGTATGCGCCGGGAATCGGCGGGTCTTCCTTTTTCGGCTCTTCTTTGGGCACATCCGCGCAAGTCATGCCGAAGCGGCGCAGCTCTTCCGGCGTTTCGTGGCGGATATGGCAGGCAACCCAGTTGTCGTAGTTGTTGTCGGCAAGACCGACATTCAATTCGGGGCCGCCGCTCTGATGGCGGCTGCTGTCGGTGCGGGTGCGCCAGATATTGGCCTGCAAATCTATCCAGCGGCTGTTTTCCGGCTTCCATTCATAGCCGATTTTGTGGCTTTTGCTTTGGATGCGAGAATCCAGCCCCTGAATCGGATAATAGCTTGGCTGCTGGCCGACAAAATTGTATGCGTTGCTGAAACCGAGCACCAGCGCATTGTAAAACGGGTTGTTTTCGCCGAAACGCACGCGGGTGCGCAGGTAGCTGAGGCTGACTTTCTGATTGTCGGGCAGATGCCAGTTGTTTTTCAGCAGCAGGCTTTTGCTTTCGACATTGGTGTTGAACACCTCTTCGCCCGGCCGGTAGAGCTTGGCCATATTGGGAATCATCGTGCCCGATGTATTGCCGAAATCGGCATAGTCGGAATCGTAAACGGGGTTGTAGAGATAGCCGCCCGCACCACGCTTGCCGGAGAAATAATTGCCCTTTTTACGATCGCTGTATGCAATCAGGCCGTCTGCAAGACTGGTTTTAAAGGCTGTGGCTATCATCCCCGATCGGTCGCCCTTGAAATCGGATAATTTATGGGTGCGGCTGCTCGGAGTTACATAATTGGTAAAGGTCAACGCCCGATAACGTTCACCCGTGCTTTCCACTCCGCCCGCAGGACCGTCTGCAATCGGATGGCCGGGAATGGTTCGGTAATCTTCCCAACCCAAATATTTCAAATTATCCACGCGCGGCTTGGCGGTATTGTCGGAAAAGCTGCCCTTGATTTGCACGCCCCATTTGTCGCCTTCGGGCACAATATCGTCGGCCTCAATGGTGGAAATCGCCACCGAGCCGCCCACGCCCGATTTCACGCCCCGCGTCATGGCGGGGCTTTTTTCCACGGCAATGCTGCGGAACAGGGCGGGATCGACATAATTTCTATCGGCCGTGCCGTAGTTGTTCATCCACACATCCACGGTTTGTTCCGTGCCGTCGATGGTAACGGGGATGCGGCCTTTGCCGGAAATGCCGCGTATGCTGGGTGTGATCGCGCTGCCCGCGTTGCGGGTATTCATGTTGTACACGCCGTTCAAGCCTTTGAGGATGTCGCCCGCCGCATCGGTTTGGTAGCGTTCGAGATACTCCTTGCCCAGATAGGCGTTGGACACGTTTTTGCGGAACTGCTGCGCCTCGCCTTTTTCATCGGTTTTCAGCCGCCTGCCGCGCACGGTGATGGCATCGAGCGCGTTGCTTTCGGACGGTTTTTGCGGGGGGGAGGCTTCATCCGCCGCCCACAATTCGGGTGCGCAGAAAAGCAGGCCGAGACAGGCGGCCAGGATTTTGGGTTTGCTGTTGTTCATTTTTGCTCCTTGGTTTTATTGGGGTTTGGCCTTTGCGGCCGGATTTCGGAGCGGTTTGTGTTTTGGGATTCGTAGAAAATAAAACCGTTCTGCGACGGCTGGGGCAGATAGTACGGTATTTGCAAAGATTTGATAAGGGCAAGTGGCTTTCTTTACATTTGGGTCGTCTGAAAACGGTTTTCCCCGATTGGAATACACAGACTTTCTTACCTGCGCTCATATATATCGTAAATCATAATTTTCACTTTCATATTATTTTTCAATGACAAACCTTCACATAAAATTTTTTTGAAAAAATGCTTGCAAATCCGAAAAAGCGGGATTATTATCCGCATCCATAAATCCGACAGCAGCGGCGGCTTATCGCAACACTGCCGGAAACACCGTCGGAATTCACAAATTTTACCCCGCCAAAACAAAATAAGGCCGTCTGAAAAAAGCGGCCAATCTTCGGAAACACAAATCTGCCGCAAGTTTTGCGCCCCGCGCAAAAAACGCAGGCTGGTTTTGACAACAGCCTTTTTCTGTATTTTTTACGTAAAAGGAAATCTACTATGAATCCCCAAATCAAATTATTGGCCGCAACCCTGGCTCTGACTTCATCCGCTTTTGCAATGGCAGTGGGCGGCGAATCGTCAAATCCGAACTTGGTAAATACCAGCAAGGAATCAACTGCCATCCCGTTTGGCGCAGGAAAAGCCGCTTTGCAGATTAACAACAGTTCTATCCGTATCAATATCGGTGATGGTCCGGTCAAACACATCAACAAAAAATACGGCGGTAAAGCCATTAACGGCAATAACTTTACCGCCAATGTGCAAGGTGCAAACTTCAAGAATTATCTGACTGTTAAAGATGTCAATCCCGTAGCCGGATTCTTTAAAAACGACACCTTGGGTCAGATTTGGTATGAAAAACGGGCGCAAAATATTGATGTCTATTCCGTACGCCAGCTTGGTGATCCGTTCCTGCCCATTGCTCCGAAATTCGGCGGCTTGGTGATCGGCCAAGTAAAAAACCTCTCTGACGGCAGCGGCGTATATTTCGGCGAATGGGCGCCGCGTAAATCTGGGGCAGTCGTCAAAGAAAGCACTGACCTGAATCTGAAAGACAATAACCATACCGTTTGGTACGCAGGCGACAATCCGACCGGCAGCACCAAAGGTTTGGCCAATGTTACCTATGATGTGGTCGGTATCAACCAGCATGTTCCGGGTCAGAACGACTTCTATCGCGGCAAAGTAACCGCTAAGTTCGGCACAGCAAAAGAAGGCAGTATGAGCGGCGCAATTACCCGTGGCAGCGACAGTTTGAGCTTTAACAAAGCTGTGATTACCAACAACGACGGCAAATTCGCCGATGCTTCGCAAGGCATGAGCGGCCAGTTCTTCGGCAAAGGCGCGGAAGCGATGGCCGGTATCGCCACACGCGGCACAAACGACCGCAAAGACGATGTGGCCTTCGGCGGCCGCAAGCAGTAAGGCCGTCTGAAAACGGTTAGATGTTTCAAGAACTCCTTTTAAAGTTAAAGATTGAAAAATGCCAAAGCCAAGGGGAAACCGGATAATCCGGTTTCCCCCGCTTATTTGGAGCGACGATGAAAAAATATGCCCTGCTGCCCGCCCTGCTCTTGTCTGCCGCCGCCTTTGCCGACGACGACGACACCCGCCTGCTGCTCGACAACGCGCGTTTCCAAATGCGCCAGCAGCAGGCCGAAGCCTTTTCAGAGTGCGAAGCCTCCCGCCCTCGGGACTGCCTCTCCGACAGCGGCAGCATCGAAATCGACGGCGAAACCTATCTCGTGCCGAACACCGCCAACGATTTGAAACTGGGCATTTACTACGCAATCGACGGCAGGCAGTGGGGCAAAGTGCGCGAATTCCTCCAACGCTACCGCAACTTGTCCGACCACAAGCCGCAACTGGTCTTGATGGCCGAAGGCTTGCTGGCGCGCTCGGAGGGCAAAACCGCCGCCGCGCTGGAAAAAATGCAGGCCGCACATGAAACCGCACCCGAGGATGTGCGGATCAACTTGGAACTGGCGCGGCTCTACGGCGAGGACAACCAAACCCGCGAATCGCAGGCGCAGTTTGAACAAGTCGTAAAAACAGACATCCCGCCCGAAACCCGCGAAATGGTGCAGGGCTATCTTGCCGCGCTCGACCGCCGCCGCCGCTGGCACGGCAGCCTCAGCATCGGCGGCGGCTACAACGACAACATCAACCAGGGCAATGGCAAGCGCGAATGCGTCGGCATGTTTATGGGGCAGTGTTTCAGCTACCGCAGCCTGCCCGAGCCGGTCGGCTCGGCGTTTTGGCAGTACAGCGCGGTTGCCGCCAAAAAAATCCCCCTGCGCGGCCACCACAACCTGCTGCTGCGCGGCCTCTCCTACGGCACCAAATACCGCCGCGACGACACCCAGTCCGAACCGCCCGAGCCGTACAGCGAAAACACCGCCGCGCTGTATGCGGGCTACGAATACACCGATGCCCGCAACGATTTCACCCTTACCCCCTATTTCGAGCACTACTATCGCGGCAGCCGCAGCCGTTACCGCGCATGGGGCGCGGAAGCGGGCTGGGAGCGCAATCTCAACGCCAAATGGTCGCTCAACGCCCGCGCCGAAGGCCGCCGCGTCAAATACCTCGAACAGGAGCGGCAGTATTACAGCGACTACACGCTTTACACCGGCGGCGTGGGGCTGGGCTACACCTTTTCAGACGGCCTCGGCCTTTACGGCGGCATCGACCTCACCCGCCGCAAATATCCCTACGCCGCGTCCAGCAGCAAGGAATACACCGCCCGAATCGGCGGCTACAAAATGTTCCAAAACGGCATCTATTTCAACGCCGCCGCCCTCTACCGCAAAAGCCGCTACGACGCGGGCAGTTACCTCACCGCAGGCGAGCCGCGCCGCGACCGCCAAACCATCTTCACCGCCGCCCTCGGCGCATCGAAACTCTCGTTTAAAAACATCTACCCCGAGCTGCGCTTCAAACGCACCCTTGCCCGCAGCAATTCCGATTTCTACGCCTACCGCCAAAACGAATACGCCCTGGCTTTGAAATACCGTTTTTAAACACGGCAGACATGCAGGAGGCCGTCTGAAAACGCAGTTTCGGCGCAGCCAAAAACAGTTTTCAGACGGCCTCTGTTGTTTAACCGCAGGCCGGATTCCCGAATCCGACGTTTTCCCGCAAGGGGAAAATCCCGCCGCAACGGCAATGTCGGATACAAGTATCCGACCTACGACTGTCGTGTAGGCAGGGTGTGTTGCCCCAAGGCGGCGCACGTGTTCTCTGCCGCATCACCAATCCCGCTGCCCGCGTCCCGAAAAACCGCGTGCGTGGCTGCGCCACACACCCTACGGAAGATTCGGCTGCCCCCGCCGCACCATAGAAACAGGCCGTCTGAAAACCCGTTTTACGGATTTTCAGACGGCCTGTTTGTGCCCGAACGGGCGGGTTTAGAACTTGTAGTTCACAGCGAAGCGGACGTCGCGGCCGACTTCGGGCAGGGAGTTGCCGGAAGAGGAGGAGCTGCGCTGGCTGTGGGAGTAGTAGTACTTGTTGGCCACGTTGTTGATGGCGAAGTTGATTTTGAGGTTGTCTTTGCCGGTGGGTTTCCAGTTGGCGTAGATGTCGTTCACGCCGTAGCCTGCGCGGCGTTCGGTGGTGTTGGACGACGCGCCGCGGTCGGGGGTGCCGGTGCGGGCTTGGACGAAGCGGCCGCGCCAGCCGATTTCGAGGTTGGGTTTGTCGAAGCGGTAGGCGAGGCCGGCCGTCCAGGTGCGGCCGACGGCGTGGGCTTTGGTGTTGAGGTCGTAAGACTCTTTTTCGGCGTGGTGTTTGGGGTCGCTGTATGCGACGCCCATGCGGGCGGTGAGGCCGCGCCAGCGGTAGTTCGCGCCGAGTTCGTAGCCTTTGTTTTTGATGTAGCCGTTGTTGGTGGACTGGGTGATGCCGCTGCGGTAGGTGGCGCGGCCGCCGCCGCAGCTGCCGCTCAGGCAGACGAAGTCGTGCACGTTGCTGATGTGCTGCCAGAAGTAGCTGCCGGTGAGGGAAAGGTCACGGATGGGGCGGTAGTTGAAGCCGATTTCGGTGGTGCGCGAGCGTTCGGCTTTCAGGTCGGGATCGACGACGATGTTGCGGCTGCCGGCGAGCATGGCTTCGTACAGGCGCGGGCTGCGGGTGGCGTAGTTGAGGCTGGCGCGCAGGGAGAGGTTGTCCAGCGGGTCGTAGATGATGCCGAGGCTGGGGTTGACGTTGCCTTTGGAGGCGGAGGTGTGGCCGGTGGTGTTGACTTTGAAGTGGTCGTAGCGCAGGCCGGTGGTGAGGGTTACAGGGTGGAAGTCCCAGATGCCTTCGAGGTAGACGCCGTAGTCGGTTTTGTTTTCGTTGGCCGCCGCGCTGCCGGTGAGGTCGGGGTGGTTTTTCTCTTTGCGCCAGTTCACGCCGTATTTGAGGGTGTGTTTGTCGAAGATGCGGCTGTCGAGGTTGAGGTTCGCGCCGGTGGCTTTGCTTTTGACTGCGCCGTCATCGCCGTCTTCGCGCTTGGTCTGCATTTGGTAGACGTTGGTTTTGATTTTGCTGACGAAGCCCAAGTCCGCGCCCTGGTATTCGAGGTTGGTGGTGTCTTGGGTGTAGCGGCGGTAGGAGGCGGGGTTGCGGCCGAAGTCGACGAATTCTTCGCGCATGGTGCGCTGGCCGTAGGTTCTTTCTTGGCGGCGGCTCAGTTCGACGCGGTTGTCGGGGTTGAAGCTGTAACCGATTTTCGCCAAGAGGCCGCGTTCGCCCAAGGCGGAGAAGGGGACGCGTTCGCCGCCGGTTACGCCGGGGTTGGTGTAGCCTTTGCCGGCTTTGTAGTCTTTTTCGGTGTTCCAGCTGCCGACGACAAGTCCGTCGAAGCCGCCGGCGCGGCCGTAGGCGGAGATGCCTCTGTTCCAGCCTTTGTTGCTGGATACGCCGGCGTTCACTTTGAAGCCGAAGTTTTGGTCGGGGCGCAAGAGGTCGGAAGGATCGACGGTTTCGGCCACAATCGCGCCGGAGCTGGCGCCGATGCCGGCGGAGGCCGAGCCGGAGCCTTTTTGCACGGCGACGACTTTCACCAGCGAGGGGTCGAGCAGGAAGCGGCTTTGGTGGTGGAAGGTGGAGGTGTCCATGTAGGCGTCGTCCACTTTGAAGTCGATTTGGTCTTGGCCGAGGCCGCGGATGTTGACCCATTGGGAGGTGCCGTTGCCGCCGCCGAAGCCGATGGAGGGCTCGCTGAACAGCAGTTCTTTGAGGTCGGTGTCGGTGGATTCGTCGATTTTCTGGGTGGTGATGCGGTGGGTGGAGAGGTTCGCGCCTTTGACGGTAACAGTTTCGAGGCTGCCTTCGGCGGCGGCGGGGTCTTCGGCATGGGCGAAGCCTGCGGCGAGGGCGAGGGTGAGCAGGCTGAGTCTGACAGGTAAGGACGATGCGGACATAAAAATACCTTTTTTGTGGTTTTGCTTGAAAACGGTTAAACAAATCGGATGAAACGAAGCGTAGTGTAAACGAGTTTGATTGTTCCGTATAGCTGATTATGACTTGTTTACATTTGTATTTTATAACACCAGCACGAAAGAAGAGGCCGTCTGAAAACACATTTTCAGACGGCCTGTTGCCGTTCGGGTAGGGTGTGTGGCGCAGCTACGCACGCATTGGGGGAGGCGAACATAGTTAAAAGAGGCCGTCTGAAAAACATTATTCAGACGGCCTGCCGTTAAGCGGCAGAAAACGCGTGCGTCGCCTCGGGGCGACACACCCTACGGCAGGTTCGGTATTGGTTGAGATGTAGGGTGGGTCTTGACCCACCGCAATCACCGCAACCGTGCCGCTTCCTGCGAATGGCGGGTCGAGACCCACCCTGCCGAATCGCGCAAAACGCAGAGGCCGTCTGAAAAAACGTTGTTCAGACGGCCTGACGCGAAAGCGGCATAAACCGCGTGCGCCGCCTTGGGCGACACACTCTGCAACGGGTTCGGCATGGGCAAACAAAGCAGAGGCCGTCTGAAAACCTTGAAAACAGGTTTTTCAGACGGCCTCTTGTTTCAGACTTACGGCGCACGACAGTGTTTGTTTCAAACGATGGGCGCGGGGTAGCCGTTGAGGGAGACGCCGCTGCCGGCGCGGTGGGGGGCGTGGATGATGTTGTCGGGCAGGTGGGCGATTTCGGGCAGGTGGCTGCGGATGAAGCGGCCACCGGGGTCGAGGTTTTGCGATTCGGCGAACGGGTTTTTCATGCGGGCGGCGGCGGCAGTCTGCCAGCCGACGCGGTTGGCGGAATAGTCGTAGTCGGTGAGCGCGGCGGCGAAACAGGCTTCGCCGGCGGCCTGGGGGATGCCGAGGGCGGAGACGGCGAAGGCGGCGCACAGGGAGCGCAGGCGGGGGTGCATCCAGCCGCCGCCGTCGAGCAGGCGCATGGCCGCGTCGATGAGGGGCACGCCGGTTCGGCCGCGCCGCCACAGGTCGAAGGCGGCGGCCTGTTCTTCGCTCAAAGCGGGCATGGCGGGCGCGGCGGCGGGCGGGCGGATTTCGACCAGTGCGCCGTCTTCCCATGCCCACAGGCCGGCGGCAAACGGCATGCGGCGGCGGCAGTAGTCGCCGTAGAACACGCTGTGCAGCCATTTTTCGGCCGATTCGCCGCCCATCACCTGCACCGTGCGCGCCAGCCGCCGCACGGGCAGCAGGCCGAAGCGCAGGGCGGCGGAGAGCTGGGAGGTGCCTTTTTGCGCGGGGAAGTCGCGCATCAGGCCGTAATACGGCAGCTTGGGGGTGAAGGCGCGCCACGCCGTCCAGGCCGCCGTTTCGCCGCCGGTTTGCGGCAGGGTTTGCGCGGACACGGAGGGCGGCGGCGGGGCGTCGCGCAACTCGGGCGGCAGGTGCTGCTGCACGCGGCGCACCGCCGCTTTGTCGGGCGTGCTGTCGGTTTCCTCCGCGCTTTTGGCCGCTTTGCGCAGCCATGCGTCGCGGTAGACGACAAGGTCGGGCGGCAGGGAGGTGTCGAGGGTGGTGCGCCGCACGGGCAGGGGGAGGATTTCTTCCTGCACATACTGCACGCGGCAGGACGGGTCGTCGGGCAGGCGGATGTGTTGCGCGGTAATCAGGCGGGCGGTGGGGTAACGCGCCATCAGGGCGTTGAGGTGTTCGGTCGGGCTGCCCTCGAAAACGTGCAGGGGGATGCCGTATTCGGCGAGGCCGTCTGAAAGCTCGGCGAGCGTCTGGCTCAGGAAATACATTTGGCGGGGGTTGCTGTGGGCGGGCAGGAAGTAGACGGCGGCGGCGGGGATGCCGTATTGCACGGCGTGCAGCAGCGGGTTGGCGGCCAGGCGCAGGTTGCGGGTGAAGTGGAGCAGGAGCAGTTTCGGTTGTTCGGGCATATCGGCGGACGGGTTGGGGGCGGGGTTGGCTTTTCCGGCTTTTTCAGACGGCCTCTCAGGGCCTGTTGACAATCAACGGTTGCGGCGGATTATACGTTATCGCGCGGCGGGTTGGCGGGCGGGAAGGCTGAGGCCGTCTGAAAACATGTGTTCCGCCTTTTTCAGAAACGTCATCCCCGTGCAGGCGGGGACGGCCTTTACAGCCTCAGGCCGTCTGAAAAACGGGCGGGCGCGGCGGTTTGCCGTCGTCGCGTGCCAGCAGGATGACGGCTTGGGCTTCGATGGCTTCGCAGCGGCCGAGGTAGCCGAGTTTTTCGTTGGTTTTGCCTTTGATGCTGACGCAGCTTTCGGCAAGGCCGAGGTCGGCGGCGATGTTGGCGCGCATGGCGGGTATGTGGGGGGCGAGTTTGGGCTGTTGGGCGATGAGGGTGGTGTCGGCGTTGACGACGCGCCAGCCCGCATCGCGCACGCTTTGGCAGGCGGCGCGCAGGAGGGCGCGGCTGTCGGCGTCTTTGAATTCGGCGGCGGTGTCGGGGAAGTGGCTGCCGATGTCGCCGAGGCCGGCCGCGCCCAAGAGGGCGTCGGTGAGGGCGTGCAGCAGCGCGTCGGCGTCGGAGTGGCCGAGCAGCCCTTTTTCGTGCGGGATGTGCACGCCGCCGAGGATGAGGGGGCGGCCGGCGGTGAGTTGGTGTACGTCGTAGCCTTGGCCGATGCGCAGGGTCATGGGGTTTCCTTTTGTGGTTTGGCTTGGGATTGGAGGCCGTCTGAAAATCTGTTTTTTAAAAACTTCAAACGGTTTTTTTATGGTAGAGCCGCGCTCTCAGACGGCCTATTTGCTTGGCGGATATAAGGCCGTCTGAAAATCCGTTTTTCAGACGGCCTCAAATGCCGTTCACAGGCTGCAATCGAGCCCCATCTGCCAGAAGGCGGCTTCCATGCGGGTGGCGGTGCGGAACTCGGCGGACAGCTCGGCGAGGCGGTTTGCGCTTTGGTCTGCACACAGCGCGTCGAGGGCGGCGGCAAAGTCTTGCGCGGCGGACTGGAAGGCGGGGTCGGCGTAGGTGTCGATCCACGCCTGATAGGGGTTGTCGGCCACGGGGCCGCGCGCGGCGAGGTTGCGGCCGATTTCGGCATAGCCGATGACGCAGGGGGCGAGTGCGGCGTAGAGGTCGGCCAGCGTGCCCTGCATGCCGCAGTCGAGCACGTAGCGGGTGTAGGCGACGCAGGCGGCGGATTCGGGTTCGCGCAGCAGGTCGGCCTCGGCCAGACCCCATTGGGCGCAGAAGCCGACGTGCAGCAGGGTTTCGTCAAGAATGGCGTTCAGGCTCTGCTGCAAGGCGCGGATTTCGTTGAAGCTGCCGCTTTTGTACATGCCCAGCGCGAGGGCGCGGGCGTAGTGGTGCAAAAAGAGGTAGTCCTGTTTCAGATAGTGGCGGAAGCACTCGGGCGGCAGGCTGCCGTCGGCGAGGCGGCAGACGAATTCGTGTTCGGTATAGGCCTGCCATTGGGCGGCGGATTCTTCGATAAAGCGTCGGGTGGCGGACATCGTTTGCTCCTGTTTGCATGACATAAGGCCGTCTGAAAACGGCGCGGCGATTATAGCGGCGGCGGCATCGGGCGGGCAAACGGGTGAGTGTTGCGGCCAAACGTCCGCAAAGGCAAACATATCTTGCCGTTTGGCAACGTTTTCCCGACATAACACGTGATTCTGTAATAAAATCCCGACACATTGATTTTCTGTTATCTGTTAACCGCCAATTTTCAAAGGACAAACCGTGCAAACTCCCTTCCGCCTCTCCCTGCTCGCCCTCGCCCTGCTGCCGCTCTGCGCCCAAGCCGACGGCGACGCGCAAACTTCCGCCGGCCTCGACACCGTAACCGTAACCGGCAGCAAACCCGCCAGCCTCAACCAAGGCTACTCCACCGACGGCACCTACGCCCCGCTGGGCATCGCCATGACCCTGCGCGAAACGCCGCAGAGCGTGAGCGTAACCACCTCCAAACAGATGGAAGACTGGAAGCTCGACAGCCTGCGCAAAGTGATGGAGCAGACCAACGGCGTAACCGTCAAAAGCGGCAGCGGCGGCAGCGACCGCTATGTCGGGCTGCACTCGCGCGGCATGGAAGTGAAAAACTTCCAGATGGACGGCGTACCCTACCGCAGCTCCGGTTTCAGCAAAGACTCGTGGACAGGCTGGGGCGGCGTGGATACCCGCGCGCTCGACCGCGTGGAAGTGCTGCGCGGCGCGTCCGCCCTCTTGGGCGGCACGGGCGATCCCTCCGCACAAGTGAGCCTCGTGCGCAAACGTCCCACCAAAGACTTCAAAGCCGAAATCGGCACCGAAATCGGCAACCACAGCCGTTGGGGCGTAAACGGCGACGTTTCAGGCAGCCTGAACGCCGAGGGCAGCCTGCGCGCTCGCATCGTGGCGGGGCATGACCGCAGCGGCTACCAAACCGAAGACGCGAAAATGCGCAACAGCAGCCTCTATGCCGTGGCCGAATGGGATGCCGCCCCCGCCACCACCCTCTCCGTCGGCACCCAGCTGCAAAACCGCCGCGAAACCGACACCCCCATCTTCCTGCCCACCGCCTACGACAGCGAAGGCTACCCGCTGAAAAACGAAATCAGCCGCCACGCCAACAATTCGCCCAAAGGCACATCCTACAAATACAGCAGCCGCAACGTGTTCGCCGAAGTACGCCACCGCTTTTCGCCCGACTGGAAAACCAAGCTCGAATACAACTGGACGCGCAACACCATACACGACCGCCAAGGCTACGCGGCGATGAAAACCGACCACGACACCCGCCAAATCGACCTGCTCGAAACCGATTCGAGCGAAAAAAGCACCACCCACAGCTTCGCCGCCTCGGTGGACGGCAAATACAACCTTCTCGGCCGCAAACACGACATCCTGTTCGGCATCAGCGGCTTCAACACCAAAAACCGCGCCCCCAGCCGCTTTGCCCGTTACGACAACGCCTTCGGCCTGCATGACTTCCTGAACGACCGCAGCCTGCGCCCCGCCAACCCCGCCGACTACGAATACACCGCCGACGACGACATCCGCGCCCGCCAGTTCGGCGGCTACTTCGCCACCCGCTTCCGCCCCACCGAGCGCCTCGCCCTGATCGGCGGCGCACGGTACAGCCGCATCACCATGCAGAAAGCCGAACACGTTGAAGGCACAAACGAAAAAGTAAGCCGCAGCAAAGCCACCCCCTACATCGGCGCCGTGTACGACCTCACCGACCAACTCTCCGCCTACACCAGCTACGGCACCTCCTTCGAGCCCGTGTTCGACAAAGGCCAAGACGGACGATTCCTCAAGCCCACCACCGGCCGCAACATCGAAGTCGGCCTCAAAGGCGAATTTTTCGACCAACGCCTCAACGTCTCCGCCGCCCTCTTTGACACCCGTAAAAACGGCATGCCCAAATACGTGGAAAGCGGCGACTACTACGTCTCCGAAGACAACATCCGCACACGCGGCTTTGAAACCGAAGCCGCCGGCCGCATTAACGACAACTGGTTCGTCAGCGCAGGCTACACCGTGCAAAACCGCAGAGGCGGCGAAGACTCCTACGAAGCCGATTTGCCCAAACACCAAATCAAACTCGCCACCACCTACGACTTGAACGAGAAATTCACCCTCGGCGGCAGCCTGCGCTGGCAGAGCAAAACGTCCAACATCAACAAAAGCGCGCTCACCGACGAAACCGACTCCGCCGCCCTCGCGCGCGCCAGAGCATCGGCCACGCAGAAATCCTACGCCCTGCTCGACGTGATGGCCGCATGGCGCATCAGCAAAAACGCCGAAGCCACGCTGAACGTGAACAACGTGTTCAACACCCGCTACCGCACCCTCTCCACCTTCCTCGCCTACGGCGAAGGGCGCAACGCGGTGCTGGGGTTCAAATACCGGTTCTAAAACAACGCCGCACCTGCAAAAAGGCCGTCTGAAAACCGTTTTACCGAGACCTTTGCAAAATTCCTTTTTCCCCGACAGCCGAAACCTAAATAAAGATTTTTGGCTGTTTTTGTTTCAAATATCCACTGATTCTACCCCAATACCCCCTTAATCCTCCCCGGATACCTGATAATCAGGCATCCGAGCCGCCTTTTAGGCAGCAACAGGCACACTTAGCCTATTAGCCGCTTTCAACAGGTTTAAACACATCGCCTTCAGATGGCTTTGCGCACTCACTTTAATCAGCCCAAAATAGGCTGCCCGGGCGTAGCGGAATTTACGGTGCAGCGTACCAAAGCTTTGTTCGACCACATAACGGGTCTTCGACAAATATCGGTTACGTTTGGTTTGCGCTTCCGTCAGCGGACGGTTGCGGTGGGCTTTGCGCATAATGCCGTCCAGCAACCGATGCTCTTCCAGATGTTGCCGGTTTTCCGCACTGTCGTAGCCTTTATCGGCATAGACGGTCGTGCCTTCGGCTATCCCTTCCAGCAAAGGCGACAGATGGTTGCACTCATGGGTATTGGCGGGGGTAATGTGCAGTTTCTCGATATAGCCTTCCTCATCGGTGCGGGTATGTTGTTTGTAACCGAGTTTGTAGAGGCCGTTTTTCTTTGTCCAACGGGCATCTTTATCTTTACTCGGTGTGGTTTGGCCGCTGACTTGTCCTTCTTCATCGACTTCTATGGCCTGACGCTGTTTGCTGCCGGCGGTCTGAATAATGGTGGCGTCAATGACGGCGGCGGATGCCTTCTCTACTTTTAGGTTTTTCTCGGCCAGTTGGCGGTTGATCAGTTCCAGCAGTTCGGACAGGGTGTCGTCTTGCGCCAGCCAGTTGCGGTAGCGGCATAAGGTGCTGTAATCGGGGATGCTCAGTTCGTCAAAACGGCAAAACAGGTTGAAGTCGATGCGGGTGATGAGGCTGTGTTCGAGTTCGGGATCGGAGAGGCTGTGCCATTGTCCGAGCAGGACGGCTTTGAACATGGACAGCAGGGGATAGGCGGGACGGCCGCGGTGGTCTCGGAGGTAACGGGTTCTTTGACGATTCAGGTACTGTTCGATCGGTTGCCAATCAATCACTTGATCCAGCTTTAATAGTGGGAAGCGATCGATGTGTTTGGCAATCATGGCTTGTGCGGTTTGCTGAAAGAAGGTGCCCATGAGAAATCCCCTAAATGTCTTGGTGGGAATTTAGGGGATTTGGGGGGGATTTTGCAAAGGTCTCTTACCGTTTTTCAGACGGCCTTTCCGACATTCCACCCGTGCCGAACCCTATGTAGGGTGTGTGGCGCAACCACGCACGCGGTTTCTGTTTGGCGGGAAACACGCGGATTCGTGATGCGGCAGGGAACGCGTGCACCGCTTTGTGGCGAGAACGTGTGCTGTGTTTCAACTTCGTTGAAGTGTGTTTTCAGAAATGTCATCCTCGTGTAGGCGGGGACGGCCTTTTCCGCCCCGAACCCGCCGTGCGCCCGTGCCGCGCGGGCGGGGGCGGGCTTCGTGCTAGAATACGCGCCTTTTTTTCCGCACGCAGCGACGCCGCCATGAGCAGAAACAGCCAATATTCCGAATCCAGCATCACCGTGCTCAAAGGCTTGGAGCCGGTGAAAGAACGCCCCGGCATGTACACCCGCACCGACAGCCCGACGCACATCTGTCAGGAAGTCATCGACAACGCCGCTGACGAAGCCTTGGGCGGTTTTGCCGACCGCATCGAAGTGGAAATCCACGCCGACGGCTCGCTTTCCGTGCGCGACAACGGGCGCGGCATTCCCGTGGGCATCCACCCCACCGAAGGGCTGCCCGTGATCGAACTCGTGTTCACCCGGCTTCACGCGGGCGGCAAGTTCAACAAAAAAAGCGGCGAGGGCGCGTATGCCTTCTCCGGCGGCCTGCACGGCGTGGGCGTGTCCGTAACCAACGCGCTCTCCACCCGCTTGGAAGTAACCGTCAAACGCGAGGGCAAAATCCACCGCATCGCGTTTTCCGGCGGCGATGTCATCGAGCCACTGCACGAAGCCGGCAAATGCGCCGCCAAAGACAGCGGCACCGAAGTGCGCGTGTGGCCGGACGGCAAATATTTTGAAAGCCCCAATTACAGCATTGCCGAACTCGAACGCCTGCTGCGCGCCAAAGCCGTGCTGCTGCCCGGCGTTACCGTGTCGCTCACCCGCCCCGTCAAAGGCGAGGCCCAGCCGCAAACGCAGGTTTGGCATTATCCCGAGGGTTTGAAAGGCTATCTGAACGACCTCATCAGCGAAGCGCAGGAAGCCGTGCCGCTGTTTGCCTGCGAAAACTATCTTTCAGACGGCCATAACGGCGATTTCAGCGAAGGCGAGGGCGCAGCCTTCGCGCTCACATGGCTGGAAGAAGGCTCGTGCGCCAACGAAAGCTATGTCAACCTGATTCCCACCCCGCTGGGCGGCACGCACGAAGCCGGCCTGAAACAGGCCGTGTTCCAAGCCGTGAACAACTTTATCAACCTGCACAACCTGCTGCCGCGCGGCGTGAAAGTGCAGAGCGACGACGTGTTCGGCAAAGTGGCGTTTGTGTTGTCCGCCCGCGTGCTCGACCCGCAGTTTCAAGGCCAGACCAAAGACAAACTCACCAACCGCGACGCGCTCAAACTCGTCGCCGCCGTCTCGGGCGACCCGCTCGAATTGTGGCTGAACCAAAACGTCGAATACGGCAAAAAAATCGCCGAACTCGCCATTCGTCAGGCGCAGGCGCGGATGCGTTCCGTGAAAAAAATCGAAAAGAAAAAAGGCAGCGGCGTGGCCGTACTGCCCGGCAAACTCACCGACTGCGAAAGCGAAGACATCCGCGAAAACGAGCTGTTTTTGGTGGAAGGCGACTCCGCCGGCGGCTCGGCCAAACTCGCCCGCGACAAGGCGACGCAGGCGATTTTGCCCCTGCGCGGCAAAGTGCTCAACAGCTTCGAAGTCCATCCCGACCAACTCTTCGGCAACGCCGAAATCCACGACATTTCCGTCGCCATCGGCGTCGATCCGCACAGCGCAAACGACAGCCCTGACCTCTCCGGCCTGCGCTACGGCAAAATCGCCATTCTCTCCGATGCCGACGTGGACGGCTCGCACATCCAGGTTTTGCTGCTCACCCTGTTTTACCGCCATTTCCCCAAACTCATTGCCGACGGCCATATTTACGTTGCCCAGCCGCCGCTGTTCCGCGTGGACGTGAACGCGCAGGGCAAAAGCAAACCCGCGCGCAAATTCTACGCGCTCGACCAAAACGAGCTCGACGGCATCTTGGAGCGGCTGCAAAAAGAAGGCGTGAAAGAAACCGCCTATTCCATCAGCCGCTTCAAAGGCTTGGGCGAAATGAACCCCGACCAGCTCAAAGACACCACCATGCACCCCGACACCCGCCGCCTGCTGCGGGTAGCAATCCCCGAAGGCGCGGGCGAAGAAACCTACGGCATCTTCGTCAAACTGATGGGCAAAGGCGAAGCCGCCGCCCGCCGAAGCTGGATGGAACGCGAGGGCGACACCGCCGAAGTGGATGTCTGATGCGGCAGGAGGCCGTCTGAAAACAGCTTCATCATACGTTTTACCTGCACTTGAAAGAAACCGAATTCCGCTTTAATCACAGGCATGATGATTTGTACAAAGTACTGCTGAAAATGCTGCGAAAAGATCCTTTGAAATGATTTTTGCTTTCTAAGCCCCTGGATTAATATGACGTTATCAGGTGAGCGCAGCTCGTCTTGCCCACCCCAACAAAAAGCAGCAAGCGTAGCCTGCATGGGGTAGCGGTCTAGCTTACATGCCGTAGTATCGGCGAAATCCTTTAACGACTTCAAGGCGGATGCCTTGAAAAACAATCTCTCGGGAGATGCAATGCACGAATTTATCTACAAACAGGCCAAAGAAAACGCCCTATCCTCCAGCATGGGCTGCTTTATGAAGGGCACCTTGGTAGAAACGGAAGAAGGCTGGACGCCGATAGACGAGTTGAAGGTAGGCGACCTTGTCATGTCGCGGCCGGAAAACGGCATCGGCGAGGCCGTGCCCAAGCGGGTGGTGAACACCTTCCGTTATGAAGACAAGGAAGTGGTAATGTTGAATTTCTCCCAATTCCCCGAAAGGAACGGGGGGGGGGCGGGAATCCTGGCCGTTACTCCCAACCACCCGTTCTGCGTGTACGGCGTGGTTACCAACCTGATTCTTGAGCATCCCCAATTCGGTAAGCTCGGCGCCTATTGGAAGGGCTGCGATTACGACGACGGCGAATACGTGTTTGCCGGAGATGAAGGCAGGGCGAGATACGAAGCCCTGTGGGCATTTAAGCACACCCCCTATGAAATGCGGTTGTACGAACAGCCGGTGTGGAAGCGCGCCGACCAGCTCGAGCGCGGCGATGTGGTGTTGGGTGTTCGTGATTATTATGTAGTAGAGGATTACCGCCCGCTGTATGCCTACCGCGATACCGACCAGGCTTGGATACAGCCGATCAATCTGGCCTACGGCTGGGAGCAGTCGGATCGGGGCAACACCTATGATATGGTGCTGGATGAAGAATCGCGGAACCGTCCGACACGGGATTGGCTGGACGTGCCGAACGACGAGAACCTGCTGTATGTGGACGAGGACGGACAACGGCATTACCGCCGCTACCGCACCACGGTCTACAATATCGAGGTCGAGGATTACCACACCTATTGTGTCGATTATCCGGGCATCCTGGTGCACAACCAGAATTGCGGCGCAGAGCGGCGCAGCCGGGTGGACAGCCTGGAAATCCGCGGTAAGAAGGAATTGAGCGACTTTATCGGCCGTAACCCCGAAGCACACAGGGGTAAGCAAGCGTAGGTTGGGTTGCAAAACCCGACAAAATGCAGCCTGAAAACCCTGCCCCACCTTTTTCAGGCTGCATTTTCAGACGGCATCAAAGCCGCCCCGCCCGAAAGAAAACCCCATGCGCCCCCTAATCACAGCCCTTATCCTGCTCGCCGCCTGCACCGATTCCAATCTAAACATCCACGAGCCGCCCGCCATGACCGCCAGCCCCAGCCAAGCCCCCGACCAAACCGAACAGCCCGACGGCAAAACCCTGCTGCGACAGGCTCAACAGCAATACGACGGTTACTACAAATACCAAGCCGCTTATCTTGCCTACCAAGCCGCGCAGGCGGCCGAAACCCTGCCGCCGCATCTGGCCGAGCTGGTAAAAAACTACCAACCCGACGCCCCCGCCGCCACGCCGCAGTATTTTGACCTTTCGCTGCAAGACCTTGCCGCCGTAACCGAGCAGGCCGAACAAAGCAGCCGCGCGCCTTGCCGAATATTACCAATAGGCCGTCTGAAAGCGCAGTTTTCAGACGGCCTCTTTCGTTTCCCTGCCGTGTAAACATCCGCTGCTGCACAGAAAACGCGTGCGTCGCCTCGGGGCGACACACCCTGCCCGAACGGCCGCAGAAGACCGCGTGCGTGGCTTGCGCCACACACCCTACAAAGCGGTAGAGGCCGTCTGAAAGCGGTCAGATGGCGAAGTCGATGAGTTCGCTTTGGCCGAAGACGTATATCTGGCGGGGGGCGATGGGCAGGGTTTGGCCGGTTTGCAGGTTGAGGCGGGCGGCTTCGGCGGCGGGGAGGTCGGCGCGGATGCGGCGGCCGTCGGCGGTTTCTATGGTGAGGCGGGCGAGTGCGCCGGCGTGGTGCAGGGCGCGGATGGTGCCGCGCAGCATGGGTTTTTCGCTCTCGATCTGCCATTCGTGCGGGCGGATGTAGGCGGTGGCGGTCTGTTCCTGCCATTTGCCGTCGAGGGCACGGGTGTAGCCGCCGTAATGCCACGCGCCTTGTCCGATGCGGCCTTCAAAGGCTTCGGTGTGGCCGAGGAATTCGGTTACGAAGGCGTTTTTTGGGCGCAGGTAGATGTCGTCCGCGCTGCCGGTCTGTTCGATGCGGCCGTGGTTCATGACGACGATTTGGTCGGACACTTCGAGGGCTTCTTCTTGGTCGTGGGTTACAAGGATGCTGGTGATGCCGAGCTGGTGGTGGATGTCGCGCAGCCAGGCGCGCAGCTCTTTGCGCACTTTGGCATCGAGCGCGCCGAAGGGTTCGTCCAGCAGCAGCAGTTTGGGTTCGACGGCAAGGGCGCGGGCGAGGGCGATGCGCTGGCGTTGGCCACCGGAGAGTTGGTGGGGGTAGGCGTCGGCGAGGCGGGGCAGGCGCACGAGTTGCAGCAGTTCGGCCACTTTGGCGCGGATTTGTTCTTTGGGCGGGCGTTGGGATTTGGGGCGGACGGTGAGGCCGAAGGCGATGTTGTCGGCCACGGTCATGTGGCGGAACAGGGCGTAGTGCTGGAAGACGAAGCCGACTTTGCGTTCGCGCACGTGTTTGGCGGTAACGTCTTGGCCGTCGAACAAAATCCGGCCGCTGTCGGCGTTTTCGAGGCCGGCGATGATGCGCAGCAGGGTGGTTTTGCCACAGCCGGAGGGGCCGAGCAGGGAGGTGAGGTGGCCGGTGGGGGCGGTGAGGGAGATGTTGTTCAGGGCGTGGAACGCGCCGAAGTGTTTGCTGATGTGTTCGATGGTGATGCTCATGGTTCGTTCCTTTGCGCGGCGGCGAGTTTGCGCGCCTGGATTTTGGCGATGAGGTGTTGCACGGCGAGGGTGGCGAGGGCCAGCAGGGCGAGCAGGCCGGAGAGGGCGAAGGCGGCGGTGAAGTTGTATTCGTTATAGAGGATTTCGACCAGGAGCGGAATGGTGTTGGTTTCGCCGCGTATGTGTCCCGATACCACGCTGACCGCGCCGAATTCGCCCATTGCACGGGCGTTGGTGAGGATGATGCCGTAGAGCAGCGCCCATTTGATGTTGGGCAGGGTAACGCGCCAAAACATTTGCCAGCCGCTGGCGCCGAGAATCAGCGCGGCTTGTTCTTCGCTGTCGCCCTGCGCCTGCATCAGCGGGATGAGTTCGCGGGCGACGAAGGGGAAGGTTACGAACAGGGTGGCCAAGATGATGCCGGGGATGGCGAAGATAATCTGTATGCCGTGGGCTTCGAGCCAGCCGCCGAAGGCGGTGTGCGCGCCGAAAAGCAGCACGAACATCAGGCCGGCGACCACGGGCGACACGGAAAAGGGCAGATCGAGCAGGGTGGTGAGGAGCTGTTTGCCGCGAAAGTCGAAGCGGGTGAGCAGCCAGGCGGCGGCGATGCCCAATACGGCGTTGACGGGCACGACCACGGCGGCGGTGAGCAGGGTGAGTTTTACCGCGTCGAGGGCTTCGGGGTCGGCGAGGGCGGCGAAATAGAGCCGCCAGCCGCCTTTGAGGGCTTCGGCGAACACCGCCGCCAGCGGCACGACCAGCATCACGGCCAAAAACAGCAGCGCGGCGGCGGTGAGCAGCCATTGCAGAAGGCGCGGTTCGGTGATGTTCGGATTGGGCTTCATGCTTTCGCTCCCGCGCGGCGGCCGAGCGCCCACTGGCCGATGTTTAAAGCCATCAGGATGGCGAAGGAAATCAGCAGCATAAACAGGGCCACGGCCGACGCGCCCTGCACGTCATACTGTTCGAGCTTGCCGATGATGATCAGCGGCAGGATTTCCGACACTTTGGGCACGTTGCCCGCGATAAAGATCACCGAGCCGTATTCGCCGGTCGCCCGCGCGAACATCATCCCCGCCCCCATCAGCAGCGCGGGCAGCATTTCCGGCAGCAGCACGCGGCGGAACACGGTGAAGCGGTTTGCGCCCAGCGTGGCCGCCGCCTCCTCGTATTCGCCCGACAATTCTTCCAGCACCGGCTGCACTGCGCGCACCACGAACGGCAGGCTGACAAACACCAGCGCAATCCAGATGCCCAAAGGCGTGAAGGCGATTTTGAAGGGAAACAGCCGCCCCAGCCAGCCGCCCGGCGCGTACACCGTGGCCAACGCGATGCCGGTAACCGCCGTGGGCAGCGCGAAGGGCAGATCCACCAGCGCGTTGGCCAGCGCGCGGCCGGGAAACTCGTAGCGCACCAGCACCCAGGCCGTGAGCGTGCCGAACACCACATTGGCCAGCGTGGCCAGCAGCGACATTTTCAGCGTCAGCCACACCGCCGAGAGCACGCGCGGCTCGGACACCGTGTCCAGCCACGCGGCAAAACCCGCCTGCGCCGCCGACACCGCCATCATGGCAAAGGGCAGCACCACCAAAAGCGACAGACACAGCACGGTTATCCCCAGGCTGATGTTGAAGCCGGGCAGCACGGTAGGGGTTTTGAGCAGGCGCATAAACAGGTTTCCGCAGGATAAAAACAGGCCGCCACTCTATCGGAGGCCGTCTGAAAAACCAAGGAACGGCTGGTTGTATGTTAAGACGGATTGGTTATATTTGCCGCCGCCCGTCCGCAGTACAATCCGCCGCCGCCCGCACGGATTCATTCCGAACCGCAAACAGCGTATCATCGCGTTTTTTCAGACGGCCTCTGCGCGGTTTGCCGTCGAGGCCGTCTGAAAAACCAACCAAACCGAAAGGACAGACATGAAACGCCTCCTCCCCGCCCTGCTGCTCTCCGCCGCCGCCCATACCTTCGCCGCCGATACCCTCCGCGCCATCCCCGCCCAAGCCCCCGCCGGTTTCCCCTTCGCCGTCGAAACCCAAATCCTCTCCGAAAACACCTACCAAGTGAAAATCACCGACCGCAAAACCGGCAAAGCGCAAATCATCGAAGACATCGTCATCTTCCCCGGCTACATTCAAGGCAACACCGGCAGCCCGGTCGACATCCGCGACTACAACGGCGACGGCCATCCCGACATCGCTGTACGCGTAATCGGCGGCTACACCCTGCCCGCCGACGATCTGTACCTCTTCAACCCCGCCACACGGCAGTTCGAGCCCGTGCCCGAGGGCAAAGACTTTGCCCACACCGGCAGCGTCGAAATCATCCGCAAAGGCTGCGTGCGCATCGATTACAAAAACAGCGCCAGGGATTACTCGCAGGACGACTACTGCTGGAAAAACGGCGGCTGGCAATTACAGCGCCCGAACAACGCCAAAGCGCACAAAGCAGCCAAAGCACGCCATAAATAAGCCAACCGTTTTTCAGACGGCCTGTTGCCGGATGGTAAAAGGCCGTCTGAAAGCCCATCGCGAAAGGACACTATGAAACATTTCATCCCCACCCTGCTCTTAGCCGCCGCCCTTCCGTCTTTCGCCGCCGACGCGCCTACCGACGACACTGTTGTCGAAACCCACGCCGTCGCCACGCCGGACAGCTTTCCCTTTACCGTCGAAGCGCAAATCCTGCCCGAAAACGGCTACCGGCTGAAAATCACCGACAAACAAACCGGCAAAGTGCAAATCACCTCCGAAAGCGTCGTTCCGTCTTCCGTCGGCGGTCTCAAACTGGCAGACGTAGCCGGCAGGCTGGCCGATGTCAGCACCGACTACAACGGCGACGGCCATCCCGATATCGCCGTGCCGATCAGCGGCGCCTACGGCAACACCGCCGACGAGCTGTATCTGTTCGACCCCGCCACGCGGCAGTTTAAACCCGTCCCCGACGGCAAAGGCTTCGCCTACGACGGCGACGTCAAAGTCATCCGCAAAGGCTGCGTGCGCGTCGAATACAAAAGCAGCATCATGGATTACAGCCACGACGACTACTGCTGGAAAAACGGCGGCTGGGAGATGCTGCGCCTGAAAAACGCCAAAGCCCGCAAAAGCCACACAGGCGGCAAACACAAATAAGGCCGTCTGAAAAACCAAGACCGTCTGAAAGCGCAGCTTCGGCGAAGCCAAAACCGCAAACGAAAGGACACCCCATGCGCGCCGCCGCCTGCCTGCTGCTGTTGTACACCGCCGCCGCATCCGCCGCCGGAACACAGCCCTGCCCCGACGGACTGCCCCGCGCCGACGCCGCCCGCTGCGCCAAAGCGCAAATGAGCCGGAGCAAACGCAATCTGCTCGCAGCCGAAAAAGAGCTGGCAGACAAACTCGCCGCATGGGGCGCGGACGAGCAAAGCGCGCACGCCGCAGGCCAATACATGATTTACGCCCGCCACACCTTCAAACAATACCGCGCCGCCCAATGCCAGCTCGCCGCCACCCTCTCCGGCGCGCCCGCAGCGGCGCAAAACATCCGCCGCAACACCTGCAAAGCCGAGCTGAACAACCGCCGCGCCGAACAAATCCGCGCCCTCGCCGACAGCCTGCCGCAGAGGCCGTCTGAAAAACCAAGTGCGGCACAGCCCGACACCGCAGCCGAAGAACCGCCCGCGCGGCAGCCCTGAAACCCCAGCAGGCATCCCGCCCGCCCGTTCCGAAAACAACAACACCCGCCAGCAACACGGAGAACCCGCCCTTGTTCCGCAGCACCCACATCCTCAGCGGCGCAACACTTTACGAGAGGCCGCCGCAAACCCCAGCCGATTTTCAAACCGCCCTCGCCGCCCTGCGCGAAAAACAGGCCGCCTTCGCCGCGCTCGAAGCCGCCGAACGCGCCCGCATGCTTGCAACCTTCGCCGACCGCCTCGAAGCCGCCGCCCCCCGCCTTGCACACATGATCTGCGAAGAAGTCGGCCGCTGCCTGCGCGAATGCCAAGCCGAGCTGGCCAAATCCGTCGAACTCGTCCGCCACTGCGCCCAAACCGCCCCCGCCCTGCTCGCCCCCCGCCGCGTCTCCACCCCCGCCGCCCGCAGCGAAATCCGCTTCGAGCCCCTGGGCGTCGTCTTCGCCGTCATGCCGTGGAACTACCCCGTCTGGCAAATCCTGCGCTTCGCCGTCCCCGCCCTCGCCCTGGGCAACGCCTGCGCCGTCAAACCCGCCCCCAGCGTCCCCCGCATCACCGCCGCCCTGTTCGACACCATAGGCGACGCCCTCCCCCTCATCCCCGCCTGGCTCGCCCACCAACATGTAGAACACGCCATCGCCGAAGCCGACGCCTTCGCCTTTACCGGCTCCGCCGCCACCGGCCGCCTTCTCGCCGCCGCCGCCGCAGGCCGTCTGAAAAAAAGCGTTTTGGAGCTGGGCGGCAGCAACCCCTTCATCGTCCTGCCCGATGCCGATTTGGAGCAGGCCGCCCGCGACGCCTGCCACTCCCGCTTCCGCGACGCCGGCCAATCGTGCAACGCCGCCAAACGCATCATCCTCACCGACCCCATCGCCGAACCCTTCATCCGCCTCTTCCTCGCCGAATGCGCCAAACTCCGATACGGCGATCCCCTCGACCCCGCCACCACCCTCGCCCCCATGCACCGCGCCGACCTGCGCCAAAAACTCCACACACAAGTGCAAAACACCCTCGCCTGCGGCGCAACCCTCCTCTGCGGCGGCCAAATCCCCCCCGGGCCAGGCACCTTCTACCCCGCCACCGTCCTCGACCACGTCCCACCCGAGAGCCCCGCCGCGCAAGAAGAACTCTTCGGCCCCGCCGCCGCCATCCTTCGCGCCCGCGACGCAGAACACGCCCTCGCCCTCGCCAACGGCAACCCCTACGGCCTGGGCGCGAGCATCTACACCGCCGACGAAACCGCCGCCCTGCGCCTGGCAGAAAAACTGCACACCGGCGCAGTCTGCATCAACCGCCACACCAGTAGCGACCTGCGACTGCCCTTCGGCGGCGTCAAACACTCCGGCTACGGCCGCGAACTCTCCGAGTTCGGCCTCTACGAATTCGCCAACATCAAAACCTACCGCCAAAACCAAATATGAAAACAACACACCTCACCCTCGCCGCCCTCGCCCTCTGCACCGCCGCCGCAACCGCCGCCCCGCAGAAAATCTACTTCAACCAACAAGGCCGCCCCACCGACCAGCCCGCCGCCTACGCCTACGTGCGCGAATACACCCCCGAAGGCGCGAGTGCCCGCGTGCAGGACTTCTACTACCCCTCCCGCCGCAAATACTCCGACCCCTACCGCACCGCCCTGACCCAAATCCGCCAGTTCGTCCCCAAACTCGACAATGGCACCCTCACCCTCTGGCACCTCAACGGCCGCAAAAAAATGCACGCCCCCTACCGCAATGGCAAACCCGACGGCGAATGGACCAACTGGTACAACAACGGCGGCAAATCCGCCGTCATGCCCTACAAAAACGGCAAAACCGAAGGCACCGGCGCGCGCTACTACCCCAACGGCCGCAAAGAAAGCGAAATCGAATTCCACGCCGACAAAGCCAACGGCAAATGGAAACAATGGTATCCCGACGGCAGCCCCAAAAGCGAAGTCCTCATGAAAAACGACGAACCCGCCGAAATGGTGTCCTGGGACGAAAAAGGCCGCCTCACCGCCGAACTCACCTTCACCGGCAAAAAACGCAGCGGCATCATGCTCGAATGGCACGACAACGGCGCGAAAAAATCCGAATCCGTCTACCACGACGACGAACTCGTCAGCCGCACCGTCTGGGACGAAAACGGCCTCATCGCCGACCAATACTGACCCGCGCAAGAGGCCGTCTGAAAAAACGTTTTCAGACGGCCTCTGCCGTTAGGTAGGGTGTGTGGCGCAGCCACGCACGCGGTTATCGGATAAACGACAGCCGTTTTGCGCAATGCCGTAGGGTGGGTCTCGACCCACCACAATCATGTTGGCTTTCGCAAATGGCGGGTCAAAACCCACCCACCCCGCCGACGGCACACTCCTCCTATGTTTGAGGCCGTCTGAAAAAGCGTTTTTGCACTTTTCAGACGGCCGCTTATGCGTAGGTCGGGCATTCATGCCCGACAGGCAGGCACAGGAAATTGAAACATGTCGGGCATGAATACCCGACCTACCCGCTTTTCAGACGGCCTCAAAGCCCCCGCCCGCACCGCACAGGCCGTCTGAAAACCTTCCGTCCCGCCCGCCTGCCGCCGCACCGCCCGCCCGATACAGTCCCCCTTTCCCATCCCGCACGCCATACCCATGAAACACACCGCCCTCCCCTTCATCGCCGCCGCCCTCCTGCTTGCCGCCTGCGGCACCGCCCCCAAACACCCCAAAACACATGCCGCCCGCACCCAAACCGCCCGCACCCCCGCGCCCAAAACCATCCGCATCAGCCACATCGGCCGCACCGTCGGCGGACAGGAACTCATGCTGCACAGCCTCGACCTCGTCGGCACGCCCTACCGCTGGGGCGGCAGCAGCGACACCGGCTTCGATTGCAGCGGCATGGTGCAATACGTTTACAAAAACGCCATCGGCGTCAACCTGCCGCGCAGCTCCCGCGATATGGCCGCCGCCAGCCGCACCATCAGCCCCCGCGAACTGCAAAGCGGCGACCTCGTCTTCTTCAACACCTCCGGACGCGGCATCTCCCACGTCGGCCTCTACCTCGGCGGCGGCAAATTCCTCCACGCCCCCCGCTCCGGCAGCACCGTCCAAACCGAAAGCCTCAGCACCCCCTACTACGCCAAACGCCTGGTCAAAGCAGGAACGTTTTTCTGAATCCGCCGCCGGTTTTCCTTATGGTTAAACCAACAACGCAAATGCGACCGATTGAGGTAGGGCGTGGCGCAAGCCGCGTACGCGTTCTTTGCCGTCCGAGCCGTCTGAAAAGCCGTGGGTCGGATTCTTGAATCCGACGATCCGGCTTGGGCGTGGCTGTTTTCCCCTGCGGGGAAATGTCGGATACAAGTATCCGACCTACGGCTACTACACCCGCGCAAACGGCAACAGGCCGTCTGAAAAACAAAATCTGTTTTTCAGACGGCCTGTTGTTTGTCGGACGCAATATCCATGCGCCGCTGCGGCACACTCTGAAGCCCGTGCAATCCCGTATCGTCCAAACAGCGTCATTCCGACGCAGGCGGAAATCTTGGCGCAGCAAGGCGGGTTGGAGTTTGACCCGACATTTGCGGACATTCGGGCAATGTCGGGTTTGCAACTCAATCTACCGCAAAGGCCGTCTGAAAACCCATAGGCCGGATGCTTGTATCCGACATTTTCCCGCAAGGGAAAACACTCTCGGCCGAACTGCCGGATTGTCGGATTCAAGCATCCGACCTACGGCTACCGGATTTGGGGAAATTCAAGAAAGCCTGAATCTGAACAGCAAAAGGCCGTCTGAAAAATAATTTTCAGACGGCCTCAGTCGTTATGCCTACTTCCCGCCCTGCTGCTTTTTCACGCTCACTTGGCGTTTTTTCTTTTTGCCGCCGCTGTTGCGCTCTTTTTCGGCCTTGCGGTTTTCGCGTTTGGCGATGCGGTTGCTGAGGGTGGCGCGGCGCAGGGGTTTGGATTTGGTTTTTTCGGCGGTTTCTTCGTAGGGGTTTTCGCCGACGTTGTATTGGATGCGCAGCGGCGTGCCTTGCAGGTGGAAGGCTTTGCGGAAGGTCTGCGTGAGGTAGCGGGTGTAGCTCTCGGAGATGTGTTGCAGGGCGTTGCCGTGGATGACGATGACGGGCGGGTTCATGCCGCCCTGGTGGGCGTAGCGCATTTTGGGACGCACGAGGCCGGCGCGTGGGGGCTGCTGGCGTTCGACCGCGCTTTGCAGCACGCGGGTGATTTTCGGCGTCGGCATTTTGATCATGGCCGCGTCGTAGGCCGCCTGGATGCTGTCGAACAGGCCGTCGATGCCTTTTTCTTTGAGGGCGGAGATGAAGTGGAATTTGGCGAAGTCGAGGAAGTAGAGTTTGCGGGCGATGTCGCGTTTGATGTCGTTGCGCCGCTCTTCGCTGATGCCGTCCCATTTGTTGACGGCCACGACCAGTGCCCTGCCTGCTTCGAGGGCGAAGCCGGCGATGGTGGCGTCCTGGTCGGCGATGTCCTGCTGCGCGTCGAGCACCAGAACGGCGACATTGGAGGCTTCCACGGCCTGCATGGCTTTGATGACGGAGAATTTTTCCACGGCTTCATCCACTTTGCCGCGGCGGCGCACGCCGGCGGTGTCGATGATGGTGAAGGGTTTGCCCTCGCGCTCGAAGTCGATGTGGATGCTGTCGCGGGTGGTGCCGGCCATGTCGAACGCAATCACGCGCTCTTCGCCGAGGATGGCGTTTACCAGCGTGGATTTGCCGACGTTGGGGCGGCCGATGACGGCGAAGACGGGGTGTTTTTCGGTGGCGGTTTCTTCCTGCGCGTCGGGGAAACTGTCGAGGATGTCTTCGATGAGGTGGTAGACGCCGTCGCCGTGCGCGCCGGAGATGACGCGCGGCTCGCCCAGCGCGAGTTCGTAGAATTCGGCGGCCAGCACGTCGTGCCGCCCGCCTTCGCCTTTATTGACGGCCAGATAGACGGGGCGGGGGCTTTGGCGCAGGCGGTCGGCGATGATTTTGTCCTGCGGAGTGAGGCCGGTGCGGGCGTCCACCAGAAACACGACGGCGTCGGCTTCGTCCACGGCCTGCAAGGTTTGTTTGGCCATTTCGTGCAGGATGCCGCTGTCTACAACGGGCTCGAAGCCGCCGGTGTCGATGACGAGGTAGGGTTTGCTGCCGAGGCGGCCGTGGCCGTAGTGGCGGTCGCGGGTGAGGCCGGGCAGGTCGTGCACGAGGGCGTCTTTGCTGCGGGTGAGGCGGTTGAAGAGGGTGGATTTGCCGACGTTCGGCCTGCCCACGAGGGCGATGGTTGGTTTCATGCTTTGCTTTTTATACAGGCCATCTGAAAAAGTGGGGTTCGGTTTTTGCCGCGCCGAAGCCGCGCTTTTCAGACGGCCTTACGGTTTATTTTTTGTTTAACAGTTGGCCGATGATGCGGTCGATTTCCGCCTGGCGGCCGCGTTTGAAATCGGGATAGGCGCGCAGGCTGGCGACCGAGTGTTCGGGGGTGCGGATGAGCAGGGCAATATAGTTGGTGCCGTTGCCTTTGCCGCTGGTGTTGTAGCGCAGGTTGTAACGGCAGTCGGGTTCGTACAGCCGCTGCCGTTGGGTATCGACATCGACGGTTTCGCTGCTGATGCCGTATTTGTTGAGGGCGGCGGCAATCTCTGCCTTTAATTCGGGATTCGGGTCTTTGGCCTGCGGACGGGCAAGGATGCAGACGTGGCGGATGTCTGCCAGCTCCGTACCGCCGGTACCCAGCGACGGGCCGCTTTGGCAGCCGGCCAGCAGGATGCCGCTGCCGAGCATCAGCATGAGGGGAAGTTTCATCGGTATCTCCTTGTGGTTTGTTGCGATAAAAAATCACGGTGAGGCCGTCTGAAAAGCCCGCAAAATTTGGCGGACGGAAACGGCGGCGGTTTTGGCTGCGCCGAAACTGTGTTTCAGAAACGTCATCCCCGTGCAGGCGGGGACGGCCTGTGTCTGCTTTATTGGGCGGTGTCGGCTTTCAGTTGCAGCAGCGGGCGGCCGGGGGCGTCCTGCGGGGTTTTGTCCAAAGCCTGCGCGTAGGCGGCGGCTGCTTCTTTGGCTTTGCCCTGCGCGCCGTACACGTCGCCGCGCGTTTCGTCGATGGCGGCGGCAAAGGCGGGGTCGGTCGGGGTGTTCAGCGTGGCGAGGGCGGCGTCGTATTTTTTCTGCTGCATCTGCACGGTGGCGAGCCGCTGGACGGCGAGGGCTTGGACGAACGGCTCTTTTTGGTTTTGCAGCACCCATGAAAGCTGTTTTTCGGCTTCGTCGTAGCGGCCTTTGTCGAAGGCGTCGGCGGCCACCATCATGGTGGCTTGGGCGGCGGCGATGCTGGACGGGTAGTTTTGTTGCAATCCGGAGAGGTCGGCCTGCACGGCTTTGTCGTCTTTGCTGTTTTGCGCTTTGCCGACCAGCGCGGCCAGGGCGGCGGCGGCTTCGCCGTTTTTGGTTTTTTGGTGCTGCTGGTACATGACCCAGGCGAAGTAGGCCGCCGCGCCGGCAATCAGCAGGGCAAACAGCCAGCGTCCCCAGTTGCGCCAGAAATATTTGAAGTTTTCAAGTTCCTGTTGTTCGTCGATATGCGCGGCCATTTATGCGTTCTTCCATTGGTTGATGAGTTCGGGGAGCGCGGCGGCGGCAACGGTTTGCTGCCCGTTCCAGCCCTGCATGTCTTTGAGGGTGGCCGCGCCCTGCTCCGCTTCGCTTGCGCCGACAATCACTGCAAAGCGCGCGCCGCTGGCGTCGGCTTTTTTCATTTGGTTTTTCAGGCTCTGGGCACCGCTGTGCTGCAAGACGTTGAAACCCGCCGCGCGCAGCAGGGTGGCGCAGCGCATGGCCGCCGCCTGCCCTTCTTCCTGCTGCATGAGGTAGATGTCGGGCGCGGCTTCGGTTTTCAGACGGCCGTATTCGCGCACCAGCAGCAGCAGGCGTTCGATGCCCATGGCAAATCCGATGGCGGGGGCGTCTTTGCCGCCGAGTTCGCCGATCAGACCGTTGTAGCGGCCGCCGCCGCAGACGGTGGCCTGCGCGCCGAGTTTGTCGGTCGTCCACTCGAAAACGGTGAGGTTGTAGTAGTCGAGGCCGCGCACGAGGCGGGGGTTTTCGGTGTAGGCAATGCCCTGCGCGTCCAGCAGGCGTTTGAAGCCGGTGTAGTGCGCCAGCGAGTCTGCGCCGAGGTAGTCGGAGAGGTGCGGGGCGGCGTTGCAGATGTCCTGCAAGGCGGGGTTTTTGCTGTCGAGCACGCGCAGTGGGTTGGTGTGCATGCGGCGGCGGCTGTCGTCGTCCAGCGTGTTTTCGTGCGTTTGCAGGTAGGCCACCAGCGCGGCGCGGTGGGCGGCGCGCTCTTCCCGGTTGCCCAGGCTGTTGATTTCCAGCGTCAGCTCGCCGGCTATGCCGAGTTCGCGCCACAGGTCGGCGCACATGGCGATCATTTCGGCATCGACGTCGGGGCCGTCAAAGCCCAAGGCCTCCACGCCGACTTGGTGGAACTGGCGGTAGCGGCCTTTCTGCGGCCGTTCGCGGCGGAACATCGGCCCCATGTACCAGAGTTTCTGCGGACTGTTGTACAGCAGGTTGTGTTCGACCACGGCGCGCAGGCAGGAGGCGGTGCCTTCGGGGCGCAGGCTGAGGCTGAGCGTGTCATTGGAATCGGCGAAGGTGTACATTTCTTTGCCGACCACGTCGGTTTCTTCGCCGATGGAGCGCACGAACAGGCCGGTCTGCTCGACAATCGGCGTGCGGATCTGGCTGTATCCGAAACGGCGTGTCCAGCGGACGACGGTGTCTTCAAACGCCTGCCAGAAGGCGGAGCTGAGTTTGAAATCTTTCTGTTCTGCGGGCAGCAGGTCGTTCATGCCTTTGACGGCTTGGATTTTTTGTCCCATAAATCGTATGGCTTTCTGTTGAAACGTTTTTCAGACGGCCTGATGGTATGCAGAGGCCGTCTGAAAAGAGGGTGCGGCGGATTCAGAAATCGCGGTACTGGCGCAGCATGCTGTCGGCAAGCTGCTGGAACTGTTTGTATTTTCCGGAGCGGTCGATTTTGCTTTTGTCGAGGCCGATTTCGACCAGCACGCCGGCTTTGTTGCCGTAAATCACCGAGTTTTCGATTTCGTATCCGCCGCCCTCTATCGGCGAGATAAAGGCTTGCAGCATTTCGCCGGCGGGGATGTTTTGCAGGATGACGCTTTTTCTCATGTTTGGCGGCAGATCCGCGCTGACAAACTGGAAGGGGTTGTGCACTGCGTCGGTGATGCCGAGGTAGGAGTAAATGTATATCTGGTGCGCCAGCTTGGGGTTGTTTTTCAGATACAGCAGCAAGAGGAGTTCCCGCAGGTCGTGTTTCATATGGTGTTCTCTTGTTTATTGTGCTTTTTCAGACGGCCTTTTTGCTTGTTCGGACGTTCAGGCCGTCTGAATCGGGATGATGCGGCTGCGGTCGCGCTTTCTGCCGTTTTCGCCGTAGTTGGTTTCGACGTATTCGCACACGATCGCCAAAAATTCCGCTGCCAGATTGTCGCCTTTGAGGGTAACTTTGCGCTCGCCGTCCACATAAACCGGCGCAATCGGCGTTTCGCCTGTGCCCGGCAGGCTGATGCCGATGTCGGCCAGCTTGCTCTCGCCCGGGCCGTTCACCACGCAGCCCATCACCGCCACATTCAGGTTTTCCACACCCGGATACTGCAAACGCCAAACGATCATCTGCTCGCGCAGATACCGCTGGATGTCCTGCGCCAATTCCTGAAACACGGTGCTGGTGGTGCGGCCGCAGCCGGGGCAGGCGGTAACCATGGGTGTAAACGAGCGCAAGCCCATGGTCTGCAAGATTTCCTGCGCCACCACCACTTCCTGCGTGCGCGAGGTGCCGGGTTCGGGCGTCAGCGAGATGCGGATGGTGTCGCCGATACCCTCCTGCAACAATACGGACAAGGCGGCGGTGGAAGCGACGATGCCTTTGCTGCCCATGCCCGCTTCGGTCAGCCCCAGATGCAGCGGATAGCGGCAGCGGGCGGCAAGTTCGCGGTAAACCTGTATCAGATCCTGCACCGCGCTGACTTTGCACGACAGGATGATTTTGTCTTCCGGCAAACCCAGCGCGACGGCTTTTTCCGCCGATTCGAGCGCAGAAACAATCAAAGCTTCCTTCATCACGGCTTCGGGGGGCTGCGGCGCAGGCGATGCCAGATTGGCATCCATCATGCGTTTGGCCAGGCTTTGGTCGAGCGAACCCCAGTTGACGCCGATGCGTACCGCTTTGCCGTTTTCCGCCGCTGTGCGGATCATAAAGGCGAATTTCTCGTCGCCTTTCGCGCCTTTGCCGACATTGCCCGGGTTGATGCGGTATTTGGAAAGTGCCCTGCCGCATTCGGGAAATTCGGCCAGCAGCCGTTCGCCGTTGAAATGGAAATCGCCGACCAGCGGCGTGTTGCAGCCCATGTCGTCCAAGCGTTGCCGGATTTCGGCCACTTTGGCGGCGGAGTCGGGATTGTTTACCGTAATCCGCACCATTTCCGAACCGGCTTCGCTCAGCTCCCTAACCTGCGCGGCAGTGGCCGCAGCATCGGCGGTGTCGGTGTTGGTCATGGATTGGACAACGACGGGGGATTCTGAACCTACGGTGATGTGGTCGATTTTGACCTGGTGTGTCTGGCGGCGCGATGGTGTGTTCATATTGTTTGTTTTTTAATTGCCGGCACTGAACGAGGCTGATTTTTTGTCGGTCATATGATCGGCAAGATTGATGGTTTGCGAACCATAGGCGGCCTGCGCCCCTCGGGCGATGCCGATTGAAACCTGATAGGGCGCGCCGCCGGAAAAACGGTGTTCGCTGTTGGCCGGCACAATGCGGTGCAGCAGCTCTTTGCCGGTTTTGTCTTTGACGACCAGCATCGAACGGTAGCGGATTTTAAGCAGCAGCTCGCCTGCCGCAGCGCCGGTGTCGGCTGCCGCCTCTTCCGGCTGGGAAGCTGCCGAGGCGGCGGCCTGCATCGGCACGACGGAAACATTGGCGGTGTCAATATTCGGCGTGGCCACCTGCCCCAAGCCTGCGCCGGCTTCGCTGGCGGTGGTCTGCCTGTTGTTTTCTTCCTGGGATTTGCCCTGCCAGGCATAAACGCCCGCGCCGATGGCGGCAATCAGCAGCAGGCCGAAAATCCACGTCGGAAACTGTCTGCCGGTTTTTTGATTTTGAAAATTCAAACCTCCCTGCCGGTCGGCCTCCGGTGCGCGGCTGCGCACGCCGGAAGCGGGCATGATGCGGTCGAGATGCGATGAGACGACCGCGTCGTCCAAATCAAGAAATCTGCCGTAAGTGCGCAAAAACCCTCTGACAAACACGGATTCCGGCATGCTTTCGTAATTCCCGGCCTCAAACGCTTCGATTTGCTTGGCCGAGAGTTTCAGACGTTCCGCCACTTCGCCGATGGACAGTCCCTTGCTTTCGCGCTGCGTGCGCAGCAGTCTGCCGAATTCTCCGGCAGGATTCGCCGACACTTGGTTTTCCATATTCTCGCTCATTTGTTTCAGTGTCCTGCCAAAATGGTTTGCAACTCTTCCGAATAGGGGTAATTCGCCCGCAGCTGCGCTTCATATTCGTAAGCCGCCTGCGAGCTGCCGGTTGCCCGCGCAAGCTGCCATCCCAGCAGCAGGTCGCCGGCATCCAGATTGTCCACCTGGCTTTGGTACTGGCGGAACAGTTTGTCCGCCTCTTTAATCTGTCCAGCCAGCATTTTGGTGCGCGCCAGCTCTTTGCGCAGCGGCATGAAGTCCGGCGCGGCGGCAATGCCTCTTTCCAAATAAGCCTGCGCCAGCGAATACTGCCCCATTTTCGCGCTGCAAATGCCTTTGTTCATATAGGCGACTTGGGGCGCGGGATAGGTGGGGTCGGACAAAGCCTTGTCGAAATAGGGAATGGCCGCGTTGGGATTGTTCATCACGCTGCACAAAAACCAGCCGTAGTTGTTGTTGATTTCCGCGCTGTCCGGCTGCAAACGCAATGCCTCATGGAAGCTGGCATCCGCCTTGTCGTTCACTTTGAGAAACTGGTAAATCTGCGCGCGCATCAGCCAGGCGATGGAATTTTTGCGGTCGGCCTGCAAAGCCTCTTCAATGGTGGTAACGGCCAGCCGGTAGTCTTTCGCATTCATATATTCGGCTGCCAGCTGTGTTTTGATGCGCGAGATTTCTTCGGTGCGCTCCTGCCTGCTCGGCTGTTTTACCGAAGTTCCGCCGCACGCGCTCAACACGCATGCCAATAATGCTGCTTTCCAAAAATGTTTCATGTCCACACCTTATTGTTGAACCAGCAACTGCTGCCATTTCTGCTGGCGGCGGGTTTTGTCTTTTACCTGACCTGCCAGCTGGCCGCATGCCGCGTCTATGTCGTCGCCGCGCGTTTTGCGCACGGTAACCACGAAGCCGGCCTGTTGCAATATGTCTCTGAAAATACGGATATTCTCGGCAGACGAACGCTCATAGCCGGAATGGGGAAACGGATTGAAAGGTATCAGGTTGAATTTGCAGGGTACGTCTTCCACCAATTTCAACAGTTCGCGCGCGTGTTCCGCCTTATCGTTGACGCCGTCGAGCATCACATATTCAAACGTAACGAAATCGCGCGGGGCTTTCACAAGATACCGCCTGCATGCCGCCATCAAATCTTTTAACGGATATTTTTTGTTCAAAGGCACGATTTGGTCGCGCACATGGTCGTTGGAGGCGTGCAGCGACACGGCCAGCGCAACCGGCATGTCTTCTTTCAACCTGTCCATCTGCGGCACCATGCCGGATGTGGACACGGTAACGCGGCGGCGGCTGAGCCCGTAGCCGTGGTCGTCCAGCATCACCGACAGCGAGCGGACGACATTGTCGTAATTCGCCAGCGGCTCGCCCATGCCCATCATGACCACATTGGAAATCACGCGCTCGTCTTTTGGCGTTGCGCCCAAGGCTTTGTTCGCCCACCAAAGCTGGCCGACGATTTCGGCGGTGGTCAGATTGCGGTTGAAACCCTGCCTGCCGGTCGAGCAAAACGTACACTCCAAAGCGCAGCCCACTTGCGACGAAATACAGAGCGTGCCGCGTTCCGATTCGGGGATAAACACGGTTTCCACGCCGTTTCCGGTGCCGACGTCCAGCAGCCATTTGCGCGTGCCGTCGCGCGATTCCTGCGACGCCATCAGGGCGGGCGCGCCGACACAGGCATGCTCTTCCAGCTTGGCGCGCAACGATTTGGCCAGATCGGTCATCTCGGCAAAGTCCGCCGCGCCGCCCCAATGCATCCAGCGCATGACCTGTTTTGCACGGAAGGGACGCTCGCCCATTTCGGCGAACCATTCCGTCAGGGTTTTCAAATCGTAATTCAGCAGATTGTTTTTCATATATTTTTTAATAACGACTTATCCAAACCGTTAAAGTAAGGCATCTTGCGGGTGTGCCCGATGCCTTTTTATTGTTTTTCAGACGGCCTTACGTTAACGGTTTCGCTGCCGCAGGGAATGCGGCAGCGGTCAGTTGGGAAGATTCAGCGCGGGCAGATTTCGGTTGCGGCGAAGAAGTAGGCAATTTCCAAGGCGGCATTTTCCGCGCTGTCCGAACCGTGCACCGCGTTTTGGCCGACCGAATCGGCAAAATCGGCACGGATCGTGCCCGCTGCGGCTTCCTGCGGATTGGTCGCACCCATCAGTTCGCGGTTTTTCGCTACGGCATTTTCGCCTTCCAGCACTTGAACCATGACCGGGCCGCTGGTCATAAACTCAACCAGTCCGGCGAAAAACGGGCGGTCTTTATGCACGGCGTAAAAGCCCTCGGCCTCTTCCCTGCTCAAATGTTTCATCTTCGCGGCGACGATTTTCAAGCCGTTTTCCTCGAAGCGGCTGTAAATCCTGCCGATCAGGTTTTTGCCGACGGCATCGGGCTTGACGATGGAAAGGGTGCGCTGGATGGTCATGAAATTCTCCTTATCGGTTGAAACGGGCTGCAAAAAGCCGCCGAATTGTAGCAAGTTTTTCCGAATTACGCTGAATTTGTTGGCGACCCTGCCGCCAAAACGCACTGCCGGTCAGCCCTGCGGCGGCGTTTGCGCCAACACAAGGTGGGGCAGGTTGAGATATTCCTGCGACTGCATTTCGGTGAGGCGGCTGGCGGTGCGCACGAACTCGGCGGCAAAATCGCCTTCGACATAGATTTCGTCGGCCGGCACTGCGCAGGTGGCGCAGAATTTGACGCGGTAGTCGTACATCACGTCGATCAGCCAAGTCAGCCGCCGAGCCTCGGCTTTTTCGTTTTCGCTGAGTTTTTCGATGCCGGAAACAAAAATCATCTCATAACGTTCCGACAGATAAAGGTAATCCGCCTGCGAGCGCGGGCCGAAACACAGGGTGCGGAAATCAAACCAGACGGCTTTTTCCGTATGGCTTTTGCATTGGAGGGTGCGGCCGTGGATTTCGATTTCAGACGGCCTTTTCTCTTGTCCGACAGTAACTTGGGCAAACAATTCGGCCAGCCTGCGTTCGTTTTGCGCATCGGCGGGAATGTAGAAGACATCCGCCGCCGTGAGCGAGCGGTGGCGGTAGTCCTCGCCGCCGTCCACGTTGAGGATGGTGAGTTTGTCTTCAATCAGCGCGATGGTCGGCAGGAAGCTGCTGCGGTTCTGCCCCTGCGGATAGAGTTCTGAAGGGGCGTAGTTGGAGGTTGCCACCAGCACCACGCCTTCGTTGAACAGGTTTTCCAGCAGCCGCCCCAGAATCATGGCGTCGGCAATATCGCTGACGTGGAATTCGTCGAAACACAAAACGCGCGTTTCTTTGGCAATTTCAACGGCTACCGCTTTGAGCGGGTTGGCTTCGCTTTTGAGTCCCTGCAATCTGCGGTGGATTTCCGCCATAAAGGCGTGGAAATGGACGCGTCGTTTGCGGCGGTAGGGCAGGCAGCCGTAAAACGCGTCCATCAGAAAACTTTTGCCGCGCCCTACTCCGCCGTAGAAATACAGCCCTTTGGGCAGCTGGGGCGAACGCAGGCTGCGGCCGAGAAAGCGGTTGCGCTTGCGTTTGAACATCATCAGTTCCGTCCACAGGCGGTCTAGATGCTCGATGGCGCGCGCCTGCGCGGCATCGCGGATGAACGCAGGCTGCTGGGCGGCGGCCTGATACCAGGTGAGGGGGCTGTGGTTTTGGTAGGAGGGGGGGATGAATCGGTTGGATTGGTGGTCGGACATGGTTTTTCAGACGGCCTTTTAGCATGTGGCGCGCATTATACACAATGTTCGCCCCGCCTATTCGCACGCAAACGCATCGGGCGCGGACGCAAAAAGGGTGCCGCATGATACGGCACCCTTACTTGTCAAAACGGTGCGTCAGACACCGGCCGACTGATCGACGCGCTCGCGCAATTCCTTGCCGGGCTTGAAGTGCGGAACGTGTTTTTCCGGCACGTCCACTTTATCGCCCGTTTTCGGGTTGCGTCCCTGCCGAGCGGGGCGGTGGTTCAAATCGAAGCTGCCGAAACCCCTGATTTCGATACGCTGCCCGCGCGCTAGCGAGCGGGTCATCGTATCGACCAGGATTTTGACGCTGTATTCGACGTCTTTCGACATAAGGGGCGACAGGGGGTGCTTGTCGGCGAAAACATCGGCCAAACGAGCCATCAACTCTGATTTGGTCATAGCTGTTTCCCGCGCTTATTCCTGATTGCCGGACAGCTTGGCTTTCAGCAGATCGCCCAGGCTGGTGGTACCGGCGTTGGATGCGGCGGCCGCATTCACCGAGCTGAGGGCTTCGCGGTTTTCTTTCGCGTCTTTCGCTTTCACCGACAGCTTGATACTGCGGTTTTTGCGGTCGACGGTGATAACTACGGCTTCCACTTCGTCGCCTTCTTTGAGCTTGGTGGTCAAATCTTCCACGCGGTCGGCGGCGAATTCGGAAGCGGGCAGATAGCCTTCCACTTCGTTGGCCAGCGCGACAACCGCGCCTTTGGCTTCCACGGATTTCACCGTGCCTTTGACCAGCGAGCCTTTGTCGTTGACGCTGATGAAGTTGCCGAACGGGTCGCCTTCGAGCTGTTTAATGCCCAAAGAAATGCGTTCTTTTTCCACATCGATGGCCAAGACGACGGCTTCCACTTCCTCGCCTTTTTTGTATTTGCGCACGGCTTCTTCGCCGGCTTCGCTCCAAGACAGGTCGGAGAGGTGCACCAAACCGTCGATGTTGCCGGGCAGGCCGACGAACACGCCGAAGTCGGTGATGGATTTGACCGCACCTTTGATTTTGTCGCCTTTGTTGTAGTTGGCGGCGAAATCCTCCCACGGATTGGCCTGGCACTGTTTCATGCCCAGGCTGATGCGGCGGCGGTCTTCGTCGATTTCCAGAATCATCACTTCGGCTTCGTCGCCCAGCTGCACGACTTTGCTCGGATGAACGTTTTTGTTGGTCCAGTCCATTTCGGAAACGTGTACCAAGCCTTCGATGCCCTGCTCGATTTCGACGAACGCGCCGTAGTCGGTCAGGTTGGACACTTTGCCGAACAGGCGGGTGCCGGCGGGGTAGCGGCGGGCGAGGCCGTTCCACGGGTCTTCGCCAAGCTGTTTCACGCCGAGGGAAACGCGCTGTTTGTCCTGGTCGAATTTCAGCACTTTGGCTTCCACTTCCTGACCCACTTCCAGCACTTCGCTCGGGTGTTTCACACGACGCCATGCCAAGTCAGTGATGTGCAGCAGGCCGTCGATGCCGCCCAGATCCACGAATGCGCCGTAGTCGGTGATGTTTTTGACCACGCCTTTGACCACGGTGCCTTCTTGCAGGTTTTCCAGCAGGGCTTTGCGCTCTTCGCCCAAAGTCGCTTCCAGCACGGCGCGGCGGGAAACGACGACGTTGTTGCGTTTTTTATCCAGTTTGATGACTTTGAATTCGATTTCTTTGCCTTCAAAGTGGGAAGTGTCTTTGATGGGGCGCACGTCCAAGAGCGAGCCGGGCAGGAAGGCGCGGATGCTGTTGATCATGACGGTGAGGCCGCCTTTGACTTTGCCGCTGATCAGGCCGGAGAGGATGTCGCCGTTTTCCATGGCCTCCTCCAAAGCGATCCAGTCGGCGGCGCGTTTGGCTTTTTCGCGCGAGAGTTTGGTTTCGCCGAAGCCGTTTTCCACGGATTCGATGGTAACGGTAACGAAGTCGCCAACTTTGACTTCCACTTCGCCTTGCATGTTTTTGAACTCGTTGATGTCAATCAGCGATTCCGATTTCAGGCCGGCGTTGACAATGACGAATTTGTCTTCAATCGCCACCACTTCGGCGGTAATCACTTCTCCCTGGTTCATTTCCTGAACGGCGGAGTACTCTTCCAACAACTGGGCAAAATTTTCCATATTTGCTAAATCTTTCTTTTGCGCCGCCGGATGGCGCGGGGTTTGGGTTGGGAAACGGCGCGGCCTTCCGGCAGGCCGGCCGATGCTGCAAGCCGCATAATGTTTTCAGACGGCCTTTTTATCGTTTGAGGCCGTCTGAAAACGAAAGCGCGCGGATTATATCCTAATTTTGTTTTTGTTCATACCAATCAATCACTTTTTTTACCGCCTCTTCGATGCCCATATCGGAAGTATCCAACAGCAGCGCGTCGGGGAGCTGTTTGAGCGGCGCGGCGGCGCGGCGACGGTCGGCTTCGTCGCGCGCCTCGATGTCGGACAGAATGCGCGCGAAGGCCACGCCTTCGCAGGGCAGGCCGAGCTGTTTGGCGCGGCGTTGCGCCCGCACCTGCGCCGAGGCGGTGAGGAACACTTTGAGCGCGGCATCGGGAAACACCACCGAGCCCATGTCGCGCCCGTCGGCCACCAGCCCCGAGGCTGTCTGAAAACCGCGCTGGCGTTGCAGCAGCGCGGCGCGCACGGCCGGATGCTGCGCCACTTCCGACGCGCCCATGCCGACGGCCTCGCTGCGGATTTCGTCTTCCACGTCTTCGCCGTCAAGCAGCACCCTGCCGCCGGCAAACGCCGCCGGCAGCCGCGCCGCCAAAGCCGCCACCACCGCTTCGTCCGACCATGCCGCGCCCTGCCGCCGCGCATAAAGCGCGGTCAGCCGGTAGAGCGCGCCCGAATCCAGATAATTCCAGCCCAAAGCCGCCGCCACACGCGAAGCCACCGTGCCTTTGCCCGACGCGCTCGGGCCGTCGATTGCGATTACGTCCGCCATCTCGTCCGTTCCTTAAAATTAACAAAATTAACAATTCTTGGCATAATAGCAAGCCTTGCCTGCTTATTCCAGCCCGCCGCCATGACCGATTCCCTGCGCCTCGCCCCCCGCCGCCTCAAACCCTCAACCGTCGCCCTGCCCGGCTCCAAAAGCATCAGCAACCGCACCCTGCTTCTGGCCGCCCTGTCCGACAACGCCTGCACCGTCCGCTCCCTGCTGCAATCGGACGACACCGCCCGCATGCTCGAAGCCCTCGCCGCGCTCGGCATCCGCAGCGAAACCCTTTCAGACGGCCTCAAAGTGCACGGCTGCGGCGGCCGTTTCCCCGTGCAGGAGGCCGACTTGTTCCTCGGCAACGCCGGCACCGCCTTCCGCCCGCTCACCGCCGCGCTCTCCGTACTCGGCGGCCGCTACACCCTGCGCGGCATCCCACGCATGCACGAACGCCCCATCGGCGACCTCGTCGATGCCCTGCGCAGCATCGGCGCGGACATCCGCTATCTCGAACACCCCGGCTACCCCCCGCTCGCCATTGGACAACGCCGCGACAACGGCACCCGCAGCGTCAGCGTCAACGGCAGCGTGTCCAGCCAGTTCCTCACCGCCCTCCTCATGGCCCTGCCGCTCACCGGCGCGGCCTTCGACATCCGCGTGGCGGGCGAACTCATCTCCAAGCCCTACATCGACATCACCCTCAACCTGATGGCGCAGTTCGGCGTGGCCGTTGCCAACCACGGCTACCAAACCTTCCGCCTGCCGCCCGACGCCCGCTACCATGCCCCCGCCGTCCTCAACGTGGAAGGCGACGCCTCCTCCGCCTCCTACTTCCTCGCCGCCGGCCTGCTCTCGGGCTGCCCCGTCCGCGTAAGCGGCGTCGGCAAAAACGCCGTGCAGGGCGACACCGCCTTCGCCCGCGAACTCGAAAAAACCGGTGCGGACATCGTTTGGGGCGACGACTTCATCCAAGCCTCCCGCCCCGCAGACCGCCCCGTGCGCGCCTTCGACATCGACGCCAACCACATCCCCGACGCCGCCATGACCCTCGCCGTCGTCGCCCTTGCCGCCGACGCGCCCTGCACCATCCGCAACATCGCCTCGTGGCGCGTCAAAGAAACCGACCGCATCGCCGCCATGGCCGCCGAGCTGCGCAAAATCGGCGCGGCAGTGGAGGAAGGCGCGGACTTTATCCGCATCACCCCGCCCGCCGCCCTCACGCCTAACGCAGTCATCGACACCTACGACGACCACCGCATCGCCATGTGCTTCTCCCTCGTCTCCCTGCTGGGCGTGCCCGTTACCATCAACGACCCCGGCTGCGTCGCTAAAACCTTTCCCGACTATTTCCGAGTATTCGAGTCGCTCACCGCGTAAACGGCTTGCCCGAATGGGTTTTCAAGGCAAGAGGCCGTCTGAAAAACGAATTTCAGACGGCCTCTTGTTTGTTTAGTACATACCGAACCCGTCGTAGGGTATACCGCCCCGAGATGGCGCGGTTTTGGTTTTTTACGGCATGAGGCCGTCTGAATAAGTGTTTTCAGACGGCCTCTTTCTGTTTCCCCGCCATGCAGCCATCCGCCGCCATGCAAAGAACGCGTGCGTCGCTTGGGCGACACACCCTACGTATAACCCTCACTGCGCCTGTTGCACAAAGACCGCGTGCATGGCTGCGCCACATCCCTGCCCAAACAACAAGAGGCCGTCTGAAAACCGTAAAACAGATTTTCAGACGGCCTCTGCTTTGTTTGGCCTCTGCCGAATCCGCCGCAGGGTGTGCTACCCCGAGACGATGCACGCGGTTTTGGTTTTTTACGGTATGAGGCCGTCTGAATAAGTGTTTTCGGACGGTCTCTTTTATGTTTCTCCGCCGTGCAAGCATCCGTCGCCATGCAAAGAACGCGTGCGTTGCCTCGGGGCGGCACACCCTGCCTCATCATCCGACTTTGCGTTGTTTCCCCAATAAATTTGGCGAACCAATGCGGCAAGAGGCCGTTTGAAAACCGTTTTCCCGTTTTTCAGACGGCCTCTTATCCTCTCGGGGCGCACGGTTTCAGAAACGTCATTCCCGCGCAGGCGGGAACGGCCTCTCCTTATTTCAATGCCCCGACATTCCGCGCCTCAGCCGTTCCTGCGCCGGAACTCGTCCATAAAGCGTACCAGCTCTTCCACGCCCGCCAGCGGCATGGCGTTGTAAATGCTCGCCCGCATGCCGCCGAGGGTTTTGTAGCCCTGCAACTGGCGCAGGCCGACGAGGTCGGCTTCCTGCGCGAAACGCTTGTCCAAATCCGCGTTGCCGGTGGTGAAGACCACGTTCATCTTCGAGCGCGCCCCGGCGGCGATGAGGTTTTGGTAGAAGCCGCCGCTGCCGTCGATGGCGGCATACAGCGTTTCGGCCTTGCGCCGGTTGAGGCGTTCGATTTTGTCCACACCGCCCTGCGCGTGCAGCCAGCGCAGCACCAGCCCCGCGATGTAGATCGGATAGGTGGCGGGCGTGTTGTACATGCCCTGTTTTTCAACGTGCGCCTTGTAACGCCACACGGCGGGGACGGTGTCGGGGCAGCGGTCGAGCAGGTCGTCGCGGATGATGACGATGGTCGCCCCCGCCGGCCCGAGGTTTTTCTGCGCCCCCGCGTAAATCAGGCCGAAGTCGGCCACGTTGATGCGGCGCGACAGGATTTCGCTGGACATATCGCACACCAGGGGCGGCAGGCCGTCTGCAAGGCGCGGCATCCGTCCGTACTGCACGCCGTGCACCGTTTCGTTGGCCACGAAATGCACGAAGGCCGAATCGGGCGAGATGTCCCAACTCTCGGGCGGCGGCACGTCGAGAAAGCCGTAACGTGCGCCGCCGTCGGCCGCCAAATGGACTTTCGCGCCAACCAGTTTGCCCATCTCGCGGTGCGCAATCTGCGACCAGTTGCCGCTCACCACCGAATCGATGCGCGCAAACCCGTGCGCGAGATTCATCGCGGTCTGCGAAAACTGCGCACTCGCCCCGCCCTGCAAAAACAGGATTTTGTAGTTGGCGGGAATGTCCAGCAGCAGGCGCAGATCCTGTTCGGCGTGGTAAAGAATGCTTTGGAAAGTGTCGCTGCGATGGCTCATCGCCATCACGGAAACGCCCGTGCCCTGGTAATCGAGCATTTCCTGCCGCGCGGTTTGCAGCACGGCTTCGGGCAGCACGGCCGGGCCGGCGGAGAAGTTGTAAACAGTGGTCATGGTTGTGTGCTTTCTTGTTTTTTAAACGGCCGTACGGATACAGGCGCGAGGCCGCCGATTTTATGCCCCGCCGCGCACGGGCGGCAAGCAGGTCGTCCGAAAGCGCGGCACGCCACGTTTTCAGACGGCCTCAAACGGTTTGGCGGTTTGAGGCCGTCTGAAAAAAAACAAAAAAACAAATTGTCCGCCGCCATCTTTCCTTTTACGCCGCGCCGCGCTATAATCCGCCAAATTTTTCAAGTAACTCTGAGAAATGGCCGCGCGGCCATTTTTTTTATTTTCTATGAAAGCAAAATGGACATTCAAAACCTGTTGGAAAAAACCCTGCCCGGCCTGGGCTGCGAGCTGGTCGATCACGAGCTGACCGCGCAAGGCACGCTGCGCGTGTTCATCGACAAAGAAGGCGGCATCACCATCGACGACTGCGCCGCCGTCAGCAACCACCTCTCCCGCCTCTTCACCGTGGAAGACGTGGACTACAAAAACCTCGAAATTTCCAGCCCCGGCCTCGACCGGCCGCTGAAAAAAGCCGCCGACTTCGCCCGCTTCGCCGGACAAGAGGCCAAAATCAAAACCCGCCTGCCCGTTGACGGGCAGAAAAACTTCATCGGCCGCATCGAAAGCTGCGACGGCCAAACCGTCGTCCTGTCCTTCGACGGCAAAACCGCCGCCCTCGCGCTCGATAATATCGACAAAGCGCGGCTGAAACCCGAATTCAAATTCTAAACTTGGAGATACACCATGAGCCGTGAAATGCTGCAACTGGCCGAAGCGCTGGCCAGCGAGAAAAACGTGGATGCCGACGTCGTGTTCGACGCGCTTGAAGTCGCCCTGTCCACCGCCGCCCGCAAAAAATCCGGACGCGAACACATGAACGTGCGCGTCGAAATCGACCGCGACACCGGCGAACACCGCACCTACCGCCGCTGGCTGATCGTGGCCGACGAAGACTACACCTACCCCGACGAGGAAAAAACCATCGAGGAAATCCAAGAGGAAATCCCCAGCACGCAAATCCAAATCGGCGAGTATTACGAAGAACAGATCGAAAACGAAAGCTTCGGCCGCCAGGCCGCGATGACCGCCAAGCAAATCATCCTGCAACGCATCCGCGACGCCGAGCGCGAAAAAGTCCTGAACGACTTCCTCGAAAACCGCGACGACATCATCACCGGAACGGTCAAACGCACCGAACGCCACGGCATCGTCGTCGAACTTATCCCCGGCAAACTCGACGCGCTGATTCCGCGCGACCAGTGCATCCCGCGCGAAAACTTCCGCAGCGGCGACCGCATCCGCGCCCTCTTTTTGCGCGTGGAAGAAATCGGCCAGTCCGGCCGCAAACAGGTGATTTTGAGCCGCGCCTCGCGCGAATTCCTCGCCAAGCTCTTCGAGCAGGAAGTGCCCGAAATCGCCGACGGCCTCTTGGAAATCCGCGAAGCCGCCCGCGACCCCGGCCACCGCGCCAAAATCGCCGTCAAAGCCAACGACCAGCGCATCGACCCGCAGGGCACCTGCATCGGCGTGCGCGGCAGCCGCGTCAACGCCGTTACCAACGAAATCGGCGGCGAGCGCATCGACGTGGTGCTGTGGTCGCCCGACACCGCCCAGTTCGTCATCAACGCCCTCTCGCCTGCCGAAGTCAGCCGCATCGTCATCGACGAAGACAACCACGCGGTAGACGTCATCGTGGCCGAAGACCAGCTTGCCCCCGCCATCGGGCGCGGCGGCCAGAACGTGCGCCTCGCCGCCGACCTCACCGGCTGGCAGCTCAACATCATGACGGTGAAAGAAGCCGAAGAACGCCACGCCGCCGAAGACGCCGCCATCCGCAGCCTGTTTACCGAACACCTGAACGTAGACGAAGAAACCGCCACCGTGCTGGTGGAAGAAGGCTTCACCTCGCTGGAAGAAATCGCCTACGTACCCTCCGAAGAACTGGTGGAAATCGGCTTCGACGAAGCCACGGTGGACGCCCTGCGCGGCCGCGCCCGCGACGCGATTCTGTCGCTGGCGATGGCCAAAGAGGAAAAATTGCAGGAAATCGCCGAAGACCTGCGCACGCTGGACGGCACCGACGAAGACATGCTGCGCGATCTGGCGCAGGCCGGCATCACCGACCGCGACGCGCTGGCCGAGCTGTCGGTGGACGAACTGATCGAAATCACCGGCGTGGAAACCGGCGAGGCCGAGAAAATCATCCTCGCCGCCCGCGCCCACTGGTTTGAAGAAAACAACCAAGAACAAGGAGAGGCCGTATGAGCAGCACCGTAGGACAATTTGCCGCCGAATCCAAAATGTCGGTCGAGCGCATGCTCGAACACCTGAAAAAACACGGCATCGCCAAAAGCAGCGGCAGCGACACCCTGACTGAGGCCGACAAAGCCAAACTGCGCGAACAAACCGTCGGCAGCACCATCAGCATCAGCCGCACCAAAGTGGAAAAAACCACCGTGGCCGGCGTGGCCGTGGAACGCCGCCGCAGCCGCAAGGTCGTGATTCCCTCCGCCGCCGGACAGGCCGCCGCCGCACCGCAGGCCGCCGTTCAGACGGCCTCCCCCGCCCCTGCCGAAACCCCGCCCGAAACCGCGCGTGAAGACGAAAGCCGCGCCGCCGCCCGTGCAGCCGCCGAAGCCGAGGCCGCCAAAGTCCGCACCGCCGTGCAGCAGAAAGCGCAGAGTGTGCAGGTTGAGGCCGAAGCCGCCGAACCGCCCGAGGCCGCGCCGCAGGCCGCCGTTCAGACGGCCTCCGAAGCCCCCGCGCCGGCCAAAGCCGAAGCAGCGGAACCCGCAGCGGCCAAAGAAGACAAACCGGCGAAAAAAGCTAAAGAGAAAAAAGCCAAGCCGCTGCCCAAACCGGTGGAAGTGGTGAACGCCGCCGAAGCCGAACGCCGCGCCGAAGAAGAACGCCGCGCCGCCGCCCTGCGCGAGCACCAGGAAAAACTGCAACGCGAAAAACTCGAACGCGCCGAACGGCAGGCACGCCGCGAAGCCGCGAAAAAACAGGCGCAGGAAGAAGCACTGGCGGCCAAAGCCGGCAAAGCGGGCGAAAACCGCAGCGCGAAACCCAGCGAGCAAAAACCGCTGGCCGCCGCCGCCCAGCCCTCCTCCAAAACGGCGGACACCTCCGCCAACGCCGCCAACCCGAGCGGCGGCAGCCGTAAAAAAGACGACCGCCGCAACAGTCGCGACGATGAAGGCCAAAGCCGCAACGCCAAAGGCAAAGGCGGCAAAGGCGGGCGCGACCGCAATGCGGGGCGCGGCGACGACGAGCGCGTGCGCGGCGGCAAAAAAGGCAAAAAACTCAAACTCGAACCCAACCAGCACGCCTTCCAAGCCCCGACCGAACCCGTGGTGCACGAAGTGCTGGTGCCCGAAACCATTACCGTGGCCGATTTGGCGCACAAAATGGCGGTCAAAGGCGTGGAAGTGGTCAAAACCCTGATGAAGATGGGCATGATGGTTACCATCAACCAGTCCATCGACCAAGACACCGCGCTGATTGTGGTGGAAGAACTCGGCCACATCGGCAAACCCGCCGCCGCAGACGACCCCGAAGCCTTCCTGGGCGACGATGCGCAGGTTTCCGAAGCCGAAGCCCTGCCGCGCCCGCCCGTCGTTACCGTGATGGGGCACGTCGACCACGGCAAAACCTCGCTGCTCGACTACATCCGCCGTGCCAAAGTGGTGCAGGGCGAAGCGGGCGGCATCACCCAGCACATCGGCGCGTACCACGTTGAAACACCCAAAGGCGTGATTACTTTCCTGGACACGCCGGGACACGAAGCCTTTACCGCCATGCGCGCGCGCGGTGCGAAAGCCACCGACATCGTGATTCTGGTGGTGGCCGCCGACGACGGCGTGATGCCGCAAACCATCGAAGCCATCGCCCACGCCAAAGCGGCGGGCGTGCCGATTGTGGTTGCCGTGAACAAAATCGATAAAGACGCCGCCAACCCCGAGCGCATCCGTCAAGAGCTGACCGCGCACGAAGTCGTGCCCGACGAATGGGGTGGCGACGTGCAGTTTGTCGACGTATCGGCGAAAAAAGGTCTGAACATCGACAAGCTGCTCGAAGCCGTGCTGCTCGAAGCCGAAGTGCTGGAACTCAAAGCCCCCGTGGCCGCCCCCGCCAAAGGCATCATCGTCGAAGCCCGTCTGGACAAAGGACGCGGCGCAGTCGCCACCCTGCTGGTACAGAGCGGCACGCTGAAAAAAGGCGACATGCTCTTGGCCGGTACCGCCTTCGGCAAAATCCGCGCCATGACCGACGAAAACGGCAAAGCCATCACCGAAGCCGGCCCGTCAATCCCCGTGGAAATCCTCGGCCTCTCCGACGTGCCCAACGCCGGCGAAGACGCGATGGTACTGGCTGACGAGAAAAAAGCCCGCGAAATCGCCCTGTTCCGCCAGGGCAAATACCGCGACGTGCGCCTGGCCAAACAGCAGGCCGCCAAGCTGGAAAACATGTTCAACAACATGGGTGAAACGCAGGCGCAGTCGCTGTCGGTCATCATCAAAGCCGACGTGCAGGGCTCTTACGAAGCACTGGCGGGCAGCCTGAAAAAACTGTCCACCGACGAAGTGAAAGTCAACGTACTGCACAGCGGCGTGGGCGGCATCACCGAATCCGACGTCAACCTCGCCATCGCCTCCGGCGCGTTCATCATCGGCTTCAACGTGCGCGCCGACGCCCCCGCCCGCAAGCTGGCCGAAAACGAAGACGTGGAAATCCGCTACTACAACATCATCTACGACGCCATCGACGACGTGAAAGCCGCCATGAGCGGCATGCTCGCGCCCGAAGAGAAAGAGCAGATTACAGGCACGGTGGAAATCCGCCAGGTCATCAGCGTCTCCAAAGTGGGCAACATCGCCGGCTGCATGGTTACAGACGGCCTGGTCAAACGCGATTCGCACATCCGCCTCATCCGCAACAACGTCGTCATCCACACCGGCGAACTCTCCTCGCTCAAACGCTTCAAAGACGACGTCAAAGAAGTGCGCATGGGCTTCGAGTGCGGCCTGATGATCAAGGGCTACAACGAAATCATGGAAGGCGACCAGCTCGAATGCTTCGACATCGTCGAAGTGGCGCGCTCGCTGTAAACGGTTTGTTGTTGAAACCAAGCCGATAGGCAAAAAGGCCGTCTGAAAACTGCAAAACGGGTTTTCAGACGGCCTTTTTATTATCTGTATCAGCAAATCTCGGAAACAGGTCGGAAATCATCACCGGCCATCCTGCAAAAATTTCAGGCCGTCTGAAAGCATGGCAATGCGCTTTCAGACGGCCTCTTACCGTCTTCATCTGTTTGATTACACATCAAACCCGTGCAGGAAGACAGTGGGGCTGCCGTTCCATCTGACCAGGTGGTCGCCTTTGCCCAGCAGTTGTTCCGCGCCGGTTTCGTCGAGGATGATTTTGGACTCGGTGGTTTTTTGCACTTTGAGGGCGATGCGGCTGGGGAGGTTGCTGCGCAGGGTGCCGTTGAAAGTTTGGGCGTCGGGGCGTTGGGTGCTGAGGATGAGGTGAATGCCGCTGGCGCGGGCTTTTTCGGCAAGTTGGATGAGTTGCGCCTCGATGCCGTCGTGCTGTTTTTTGAGGTTGGCCAGTTCGTCGATGACAATGACGCGGTAGCGGGGGCGGACGAATTCGGGCAGTTGGACGAGTTTTTGTACGCCGTAGTGTTTCATCAGCAGGTAGCGGTTTTCGGCTTCGGCGACGGTGTCGGTGAGGAATTGGTACATTTCTTCGTAGTCATCGATGATGTGTTCGTCCCATAGGTCTTCTTCGTTTTCAAAGACAAGGTAGTCGACTTTTTTGGGGTCGAGGATGGCGACTTCCATTTTATCTTGGCCTTTGTTGAGGTCGAACAGGCTACGCAGCAGGGTGCGGACGAAGACGGATTTGCCGGAGCCGGTGGTACCGCCGATCATCAGGTGCGGAGCTTGGGCGAGGTCGGCGAAGCGGGGGCAGCCGTATTCGTCTATGCCGAGGCAGACGGGCAGGGTGTAGTCTGCGTTGTAGGATTCGAGGGCTTGGGCGAATTTTTGCGCGCCGAGTTTGTGCCAGTATTTTTCGTCGCGCAGGAGTTTAAGGTCGTAGGCGTGGCTTTCACCGTTGTGGCAGGGGACAATGTGCAGGGCTTCGCTTTGGATGCCGAGTTCGGAGCAGAGGCCGGGGTGGTGGCGGTCGAGGTCGGTATAGCGAGAGAGGCGTAGGCGGTAGATGTCGTAGCGAGCGCCGCTGTGCAGGAAGCTGAGTTCGCTGACGGGGATGTTGAGCCGCTCGAAGGCGCGGCGCAGGCGGGGTTCTTGGTTTTCAGGCTGCTTTGGGCCGCCGCTGTTGTTGAGGTCGTCTGAAAAGCCGATGCCGGCGTTTTTGACGGCGATTTCGGCCAGTTCGTTGAGAAAGGCTTGGCGGGCGGCGAGATGGTCTTCGCGTTTGAAGCGTTTGCAGTCTTCCCAGAAGCGTTCGAGGGTTACGGCGCCGGTGTGCCAGAGGGTTTGGATAAATTGGTAGAGGTCGTCTTTGCTAAGGGCTTTGCCGGGGTGGAGTTTGAACAGGGTGTCGCTGAGGATGACGAGCCACAGGCGGGCGTGTTCTTGGAAGCAGGTTTGGAAGGAGGGGATTTCGATGCCGCCTTGTGCGGCGGGGGCGGGAACCAGGTGCTGTGTGTGTTCGGCAAAGCCTTTGGCGAGGCTGTATCCGATGCAGAGCATGGCCCAGTCGAAGTTGTTGTTCAGGTGGGGCAGTGCGCCTTCTACGATGAGTTTGGCGCGGATGTCTTTGGCTTCTTTGCTGGAAAAAATGCGTTTTTCGCTCATCAGGGTGTGGAAGTAGTCGGTGTCCCATTCTTCGGCGGTGTTGAGTTGGTACATTTTGTTTTTCCTGTGGTTTTGTGTTTTCAGGCTGCCTTTGTGCGTATCGGAGGCAGCCTGAAAAGCGGGCGGGCTTATTGGAAATAGACGTCGGGGATGACGCGGGAGCGGGCGCCGGTGCTGTCGAGCGATTCGGCTTCTACAAGATAGGTGCGGCCGGTGTGCGCTTCGAGGCGGCGGGAGACTTCGGGGGTGATTTCGGTGTCCTGCGAGAGCAGGATGACTTGTTGGGGCAGGCTGCTCCAATGGCGGAACAGTCCTTCGCGGTGGCCGGCATCGAGGCGTGCCAGCGGGGTGTCGATGATGAATGGGGCGTGGTAGCGGGTTACTTCGGCCAGGGCGGAGACGAGGGACATGATGAGTATCTGCATTTGTCCGGCAGACAAATCGACGCGCGATTCGCAGCCGTCGCGGCCGAACAGGGTCATGCCGCCGTTGTTTTCGATGCGGATTTTGTGGATGCGCTCGTCGTGGGCGATGCTGCGGTTGATGCGGGTGGCGGCTTCGCTGACTTCTCCGACTTTCTGTTTCATCAGTTCTTCGGTGAGCCGTGTGATGGTTTTGTCTACGTTGCCGGCGCGTTGGGATTTGACGAGGCGGGGGTTGCTGTGGCTGATGTTGTCTTGCAGGCGGGCGACTTCGTCTTTGTGCCGGTCGCGGGTCCGGCTCTGCTGGCTGACGTTGCTTTTCAGACGGCCTGTTTCTTCTGCGAGTTTGTCGATTTCGGTGTTGGCGGTTTTGAGCTGTCTGACCAGTTCGTCGTTGTCGGTGCCTTTGAGCAGTTCGATTTCGGCGGCGATGCGTTTGCGCTCGTCTTCGCGTTTGTCGATTTCGGCGAGAAAGCTGCCGATTTTGTCCTGCGGCATGCCGGTAAGGCCGGCGATTTCGTTTTGGATTTCGGCGTGGGCGTTGACGGAGAGGTAGTTGTGTTCGATGGTTTCGGCACAATCGGCGGGCAAGGGGTAGAAGAGTTCTTCCCAGCAGTCTTTGACGGCTTCTTTCATCAGCGGGTCGTCGAGAATCATACCGGCGGAGCGGCCGAGCACTTCTTTGACTTTGTCGCTGGCGACAAACGCGCCCCAGAAGTCGTTTACCCGTTGGGCGATTTGGTTTTTGCCGGCTTCGTGGTTGAGGCGGTTTTTTTCGCGTTCCAACTGTGTCTGCAAGGTTTTCAGACGGCCTCTGGGCAGGAAGGCCAGCGGCATGGCTTGGACGGCGGCTTTGATTTTTTCTTCAAATCCGGCGGTTTCTTTTTCGAGTTTTTCGCGCAGGGTGATGAGGTCTTGCGAGGTGCGGATGTCGGTGCTGCCGCCGAGCTGGCGGGTGAGGCGGTCGCGCTCCTGTACGCGCTCTTCCCAGCGTTCGGCGGTTTGGTCGAGTTCGGTTTGGAATACGTCCAGTGCGGCCTGCGCGGTTTGCAGGGCGCGTTCGGCTTTTTCCAAATCGTCCTGCATTTTCTGGCTGGCGTTTTCGGAAATGCATTTGTTGCGGTAGCTTTTCAGGCTCTCGCGCAGTTTGTCGAGCAGGGTGATGCCGAGCAGGCCTTTGAGGGCGGTGTTCAGCCAGATGCCGGTGCCGCTCTGCTGGGCGGTTTGAACGATTTTTTCGCCGTCGAAGAAGAAAAACGGGGCGTAGTCGATGGGCAGGGCGTAGCTGTTGAGGTATTTGCCGATGTGTTCTTCGTCCACCGGTTCGTAGCAGCCGTCTTTGCTGATTTCGATGTGTGTTTCCTGTTCGCCGGTCGGCTTGTGGTAGTGGTCGAAATGCCATTTGCGGCGGATGCGCAGGCCGCATTGGCCGTGCGGGCGGTTTTGGCGGATTTCGATTTCCAGCTCCATCAGGTATTGGCCGAATCGGGAGGCAGCCTGATGGTGCAGGGCGGATTGGAGGAAGTTGGAATAGCCGTTTTCGCCGGAGTTCAGTCCGGCGCGTTGCAGGTGGGTAACGGCGTCTTTGTCGTACAGGCACAGGTAAACGGCTTCCAAAAGCGTGGTCTTGCCGTGGCCGTTTTGCGCACCGATGAGGATGATGTTTCTGCCGTCTTTGGGTTCGGGAAAGGTGAACTGCACGTTGTCGTAGGATTTGAAGTTGCGCAGGCGGATGGAATGAATCCACATTCGGGTTTATCTCCAATATGTTCTGTTTTCAAATATTTCGTCGAAGGTTTCGACCATGCCGCGCCGACGGACGCGCTCCTGCTGCTCGCGCTCCCAAGCCACAAGCTCGGCCAGTGCGTCGGGGGCGACTTGGTGCTCGGCAGCAATCTGCTCCATCAGGGTGCGGGCGGCGGGGTCGCTCCACAGCAGCAGATCGGCCACTTGTTCCTGCGTTTCGGTTTTCATGCGTTTTTCCTTGTATGGGTACGGATGAGGTCTTCTGCCCAAATCCGTTTGATCAAATCAATCTCTTCCTGAGAAATCAGCTGCTTGCCGTAGGCAGCCTGAACGGCCAGCAGCCGCTCCAAAATCATCTGTCGCGCGGGAACGGTAAAGGGGCCGGGGATGTGTTTGCCGCTTTTGAGGGTTACGGTGCCGTTGCGCCGTTCGACCTGGCGGTATTCGGGTTGGTTGCGGATTTCCACCAGCCAGTCGCGAAATTCCAAAAGGGGTTGGAATTCGGTTTTGCCCACATCGATAAAGCCTTGCAGGCTTTTGTCTTTGTGGACGACGGTGCAGGTCCAGCAGCCGAAGCGGCTGGAATTGGTGCCGCAGCCGGGGGCTTCTTCCTGCGATAGCACTATCGGGCATTCGCCGCCTGCGGCTTCGCGGTAGAGCCGGATGAGATCGCTGTGGCTGCCGCCCCAGGGCGGGTTGTTGGCGGCGAGAAATTCCCATACGTCGTCGGTACTCAAATCGACAATCGGGCGGTACACAAAGGCATTGGCGAGACTGCCGTGCGGAGTGAGGTTGCTGCCTTCGAGGTTTCGGTGGCTGTTGATGCTGGTCTTGCGGGTGGCCGATTCGTCTTTGCGCACGCCCAGCACAATCACCGCCGCACCGTTTTCGGCCGCTTTGTCCAAAATAAACTGGCTGGTGGGCTGGATTTTCAGGCGGTCGGTACACCAGCGCATGCTGCGGTTGGGCGATGGGTAGCCTTTGCCGATAAGCAGCACCCAAAAGGTTTCGCCGATCTTGGGTGTGGTGATTTCGCCGCCGACGGGCAGCTTGCAGATTTGCGCCGCCCGCAGGATTTTTCCGAGCATGGTGCGCATGTGCTCCACCACCAGCGGGCTTTCGACCAGGGTGTCGTTGGATACAAAATATACCTGCCGCTTTCTCAACGAGGGCGGCAGGGCGAGCAGGGATTCAAATACCAGATGGGCGACCAGCGTGCTGTCTTTGCCGCCGGAAAAGGTAACGATCCACGGGTAAATCTGGGTTTCGTCCAGGTATTCGCCGATGATGTTGCTGCGGATGCGGTCAAACGGGGTTTCGGCGTGGATGGGGATGGCGTCCATTGGCTCAGTGCGTGTGTTTTTGTCTTGTTTGCACCCAAAACAGGTGCGGATTGGATTGTACCTAAAATCGGTGCAATGGGAAACTTACGCCTGTCGGTGCATTCGGCCGAACACACTTACCTGCGGCAGATTCTGATCCAGCGGCGGCTGGACTTGGGTCTGTCGCAGCGTGCGCTGGCCGAACGGCTGGGCGTAATCCATTCGTTTGTGGGCAAGGTGGAAACGGGCGACCGGCGGCTGGACGTATTCGAGTTCGCGGATTACTGCGCGGGTTTGGAATGGGATGCGCCGGAGGTGTTGCGCAATGTGATCAATCAAACCGCAACGAGCAGCGAATAGGCCGTCTGAAAACCCAAAAGCCGCCAAACCGCCCTGCCCCGCCCGCCGCCTTTTTTTCAGACGGCCTTTTGCCTTACAATCCCCGCCCCACACCGCACCCGGCCGCCCTTACCATGCAAAGCCTGATTTTCCTACTCTGCCGCCTCCTCGCCCTTCTGCCGCTCAAATGCCTGCACGCGCTGGCATATTTCTGGGGCGGCTTGGCTTTTTATCTGCGCCGAGAAGACCGCGAAACCATACGCGCCAACCTGCGCACCGCCAATCTGGCTGCCGACAATGCCGCCGTCAAAGCCGTATTGCGCGAAACCGCCAAGAGCGGTTTGGAGCTGCCCGTGGCCTTTTTCAGACGGCCGGAAGCCATCGAAGCCCTGTTTCAAGAAACCCACGGCTGGCAGCACATAGAAGATGCCGTTGCTGCCGGCGAAGGGCTGCTGCTCATCACCCCGCACATCGGCAGCTACGATTTGGCCGGACGCTGTATCAGCCAGCGGCTGCCCTTCCCGCTCACCGCCATGTACAAACCGCCGAAAATCAAAGCCTTCGATGCCGTAATGCAGGCAGGCCGCGTGCGCGGCAAAGGCAGAACCGCCCCCACCAGCGTGCAGGGCGTGAAACAGCTCATCAAAGCCCTGCGCTCGGGCGAAGCCGTCATCCTCCTGCCCGACCACGTCCCCTCGCCCGAAGAAGGCGGCGACGGCGTGTGGGCGGAATTTTTCGGCCGCTACGCCTACACCATGACGCTGGCGGGCAAACTCGCGCAGGTCAAAGGCGTGAAAACCCTGTTTTTCTGCGGCGAACGCCTCGCAGGCGGCGCGGGTTTCGCCCTCCACATCGAACCGATGCGCGGCACGCTCAACGGCGACAAAGCCCACGACGCCCGCGTGGTCAATGAAAACGTCGAATACTGGGTGCGCCGCTTCCCGCAGCAGTACCTCTTCGCCTACAACCGCTACAAACAGCCCGCCGGCGCACCCGAGCGGCCGTCTGAAAACGGGTGAAGTACGTTTCAGCAAAGCTGAAAACCGGGTCGCCCAAGCGTGTTGGCCGCCATATGCACAAAGGCCGTCTGAAAACTGTTTTTCAGACGGCCTCTGCCGTTTAGGTAGTGTATGTGGCGCAGCCACGCACGCGGTCTTGCCGTAAAATAGGATAAGGCCGTCTGAAATACAGTTCCCCTCAGTCGAAACCGTTTTTCAGACGGCCTTTCGTTTCTTGTTACAACACGCCGCCCCATAAACCGTGTGCGTCTCCGAGGCGGCACACCCTATCCGAACATCAGAGGCCGTCTGAAAATGCGGAATCCGTTTTTCAGACGGCCTTTTTGCCGCGCCCGACAAGCAACAGCACGGCAGCGGTGAGGGCGAGCAGGCTGATGAGCGGCCATGAGCCGCCGAGTTTCATGTATGGGGTTTGGCCGCTGCGGCCTTCCACGGCGGCGGGGAGCACGGCGGCGGTGTCGGCGGGGAGCTGTGCGGTGATGCGCCCCTGCGGGTCGATGGCGGCGGTTGCGCCGGTGTTGGTGGCGCGCACCATGTAGCGGCCGAGTTCGAGGGCGCGGGCTTGGGACTGTTGCAGGTGCTGGTACATGGCGTTGGATCGGCCGTACCAGGCGAGGTTGCTGGCGTTGGCCAGCAGGGTGGATTGCGCGGCGGCGGGGATGAGTTCGTCGCCGAAGCCGTCTTCGTAGCAGATGTTGAAGGCGACCCGCTGGTTTTTCATGGTCAGCGGGGCTTGGCTGCCGCCTCCCTGGCGGAAGTCGGCCAGCGGCATGTCCATCAGGGTGTAGAGACCGGTGGTGAGGGCGGGCAGGGGTTTGTATTCGCCAAAGGGGACGAGGTGGTTTTTGGTGTAGGCCGGCAGGTTTTGCGCGTTTTGTGCCGAGTAGCCGGTCAGGTCGATGACGCTGTTTTGGTAGCCGGTACCGTCGTCGGTGTAGCGGATGACGCCCACGGCCAGTGCGCTGCCGTTTTGCCGCGCGGCTTGGGCGAAAGCTTCGGGCACGCTCTCGGGCAGGTCCTGCAAAATCACGGGGATGGCGGTTTCGGGCAGGATGACGATGTCGGCGCGGGCTTGGGCGGTTTGGGACAAATAGCGTTGCAGGGTAGGCAGGACTTGGTCTTCGCGGAATTTGAGGGTTTGCGGGATGTTGCCCTGGGCGAGGGCGACGGTGCTGCTTTGGCCGGTGGGCTGCGTAAAGGCGGTGTGGCGGGCGGTGTGGCCGGCGAGCAGCAGGGCGGCGAGGGCGCAGGCGAAGGCAGCGCGGGTTTTCAGACGGCCTCTGCTGTCCACAATCAGCACCAGCCACGCGCCGGCAAGGGCGGTGGCGAAGGTAACGAGGTGGATGCCGCCTATCGGGGCGAATCCAGCCAGCGGCGAGGCGTCGGCAATCTGCGAGTAGCCCAGCGCGCCCCAGCCGAAGCCGGTGAGCAGGCGTTCGCGGGCGAACTCGGCCAGCGTCCAGAACACGGGCAGGGCGAGGCCGACAGAAAGCCAGCGGTTGCGCCGCACCCTGCCCCACAGCCACACGGCGGCGGCGGGATACAGCGCGAGGTAGGCGGGCAGCAGGGCGGTGAGCGGCAGGGCGTAGAGGTTGGGCAGGCCGGAGATGTCGTGCAGCGCGGTGTGTATCCAGTAAAACTGGCAGGTGTAGGCGGCCAAGCCGAACAGGTACGCGCTGCGCACGTGCACTTCGGGGCGCAGTTCGAGCAGGCGCACGAAGGCGGCAAACAGCAGCGGCATCAGCCAGAAGCAGTAATACGGGGCGAAGGAGAGCGGCGTGGCGGCGGCCAGCACCAGCAGCAGCGGCCAGTACACGGCGGGTTTGCGCCACAGGTTTTCGAGTTTGGAGAAAATGTCGGCCATATGATGCGCCCGTTGGTGCGTGTGAAAACAAAGACGCGGATTGTACCGAAATTCCGCCGTGCCGCCGCGTGTGAAAAATGTTATACATTTGCAATGGTTTTGTAAAAAAACGGCGGCACGGACGGACGGCGGAAAATATCGCAAGCGATAATAGGTACATAGGCATTTGCGGCGCGGGAAAAGCGCGGCGGAAAACCGCTCTGTCATGCTGGACAATACGACGGAATAAAGGCAAAATCCCGCGAATCTCCTTTCCGGCCCAATCTGCCGGGGCAGCAAATAACGACGATGCTGGGAAAGCTGATGGATTACTCATTTTTTATTGGATACTTTTGAAAGAGGTAAAGAATATGCCGCAACTGAAACTGAACGTAACCGGAATGGCAAGCAAAGAAGACTCGCGCAAACTCATCGCCAAGGCCGAAGAAGTGCCGAACGTGCGCATGGTGAACGCCAATTTTGAAACCGGCGTGGTCGTGATAACCCATGCCGACGGCTTGGATGTGGACGCCGTGAAAAAAGCCATCGCCGACGCAGGCTTTAACGCCGCCTAAACGCCTCCGGGCAAAGAGGCCGTCTGAAAAAACCGCTTTTCAGACGGCCTCTTTGCGTTCTGCTAGAATCCGCGTTTTCCACCAGCCGCCCGCCGACCATGAACTCCCTGCTCGACAAACTCCAACCCTACCCCTTCGCCCGCCTGCGCCAAGCCATGCAGGGCATCGAACCGCCCGCGCACCTCAAACCCGTCATGCTGCAAATCGGCGAACCCAAGCACCCCACCCCCGCCGTCATCACCCAAGCCCTGAACGATGCCGCCGCCGGCTTCGCCCAATACCCCCTCACCGCCGGCCTGCCCGAACTGCGCCAAGCCTGCGCCCGCTGGCTGCACCGCCGCTACGACGGCCTGACACTCGACCCCGAAAGCGAAATCCTGCCCGTGCTCGGCAGCCGCGAAGCCCTGTTTTCCTTCGCCCAAGTCATCCTCGACCCCGCCGCGCAAGAGCGGCAGATCGTCGCCTGCCCCAACCCCTTCTACCAGATTTACGAAGGCGCAGCCTTCCTCGGCGGCGGCGAAATCCATTTTGCCAACAGCACACCCCCGCGCTGCCTGCCCGACTGGAACAGCGTGCCCGAATCTGTCTGGCCGCACGTGCGCCTGCTGTTCGCCTGCTCGCCCGACAACCCCAGCGGCAGCGTGATGCGGCTCGACGACTGGTGCGAACTCTTCGAGCTGCAAGACCGCTACGGCTTCGTCATCGCCGCCGACGAGTGCTACTCCGAAATCTATTTCGACCAAAAACCCATAGGCGCGTTGCAGGCCGCCGCCGAACTCGGCCGCAGCAACAAAGGCATCGTCATGTTCACCAGCTTGTCCAAACGCTCCAACGCCCCCGGCCTGCGCTCCGGCTTCGTCGCCGGCGACCCCGACCTGCTGCGCCCCTTCCTGCTCTACCGCACCTACCACGGCAGCGCGATGAGCCTGCCCATACAGCACGCCAGCATCGCCGCCTGGGACGACGAAGCCCACGTGATCGAAAACCGCCGCCTCTACCGCGAAAAATTCGCCCGAGTCGTCCCCCTGCTGCGGCAGGCGTTTGAAGTGAACATGCCCGAAGCCTCGTTCTACATCTGGCTCAAAGTGCCCGGCGGCGACGACCTGGCCTTCGCGCAGCAACTGTGGCGCGAAGCCGCCGTACAGGTGCTGCCCGGCCGCTTCTTCGCCCGCGACACCGAACACGGCAACCCCGGACGCGGCTACGTGCGCATCGCCCTCGTCGCCCCCCTCGAAGACTGCCTCGAAGGCGCGCGCCGCATGGTGGAATTGTTCGGCCAAAGCTGACGCGCAACGGAAACAGGCCGTCTGAAAGCCGCAAAACGGTTTTTCAGACGGCCTGTTTGATCGTGAAGCAACAAAAAACAGCTATTCCGCCGACAACGCAAATGCGGCGCGTGAGGTAGGGTGTCCCGCCCCGCGACGCACGCGGTCTGAGACCTTTGCAAAAAAGCCTTTCCCCCAACAGCCGAAACCCAAACACAGGTTTTCGGCTGTTTCCGCCCCAAATCACTCCTGATTTTACCCAAATACCCCCTTAATCCTCCCCGGATACCCCATAATCAGGCATCCGGGCCGCCTTTTAGGCGCAAACAGGCACACTTAGCCTGTTAGCCGCTTTCAACAGGTTTAAACACATCGCCTTCAGATGGCTTTGCGCACTCACTTTAATCAGCCCAAAATAGGCTGCCCGGGCGTAGCGGAATTTACGGTGCAGCGTACCAAAGCTTTGTTCGACCACATAACGGGTCTTCGACAAATATCGGTTACGTTTGGTTTGCGCTTCCGTCAGCGGACGGTTGCGGTGGGCTTTGCGCATAATGCCGTCCAGCAACCGATGCTCTTCCAGATGTTGCCGGTTTTCCGCACTGTCGTAGCCTTTATCGGCATAGACGGTCGTGCCTTCGGCTATCCCTTCCAGCAAAGGCGACAGATGGTTGCACTCATGGGTATTGGCGGGGGTAATGTGCAGTTTCTCGATATAGCCTTCCTCATCGGTGCGGGTATGTTGTTTGTAACCGAGTTTGTAGAGGCCGTTTTTCTTTGTCCAACGGGCATCTTTATCTTTACTCGGTGTGGTTTGGCCGCTGACTTGTCCTTCTTCATCGACTTCTATGGCCTGACGCTGTTTGCTGCCGGCGGTCTGAATAATGGTGGCGTCAATGACGGCGGCGGATGCCTTCTCTACTTTTAGGTTTTTCTCGGCCAGTTGGCGGTTGATCAGTTCCAGCAGTTCGGACAGGGTGTCGTCTTGCGCCAGCCAGTTGCGGTAGCGGCATAAGGTGCTGTAATCGGGGATGCTCAGTTCGTCAAAACGGCAAAACAGGTTGAAGTCGATGCGGGTGATGAGGCTGTGTTCGAGTTCGGGATCGGAGAGGCTGTGCCATTGTCCGGGCAGGACGGCTTTGAACATGGATAACAGGGGATAGGCGGGACGGCCGCGGTGGTCTCGAAGGTAACGGGTTCTTTGACGATTCAGGTACTGTTCGATCGGCTGCCAATCAATCACTTGATCCAACTTCAATAGTGGGAAGCGGTCGATGTGTTTGGCAATCATGGCTTGTGCGGTTTGTTGGAAGAAGGTGCTCATGAGAAATCCCCTAAATGTCTTGATGGGAATTTAGGGGATTTTGGGGGGCTTTTGCAAAGGTCTCGGTCTTTGCCGAATCAAAACAAAAGGCCGTCTGAAAGCCCGTTTTCCGGTTTTGGCTGCACCGAAGCTGCGCTTTCAGACGGCCTTTCGTGTCCCTGCGGCAGAAACCGCTTGGCAAACGGAGACCGCGTGCGTGGCTTGCGCCACACACCCTGCATTAACATCCGAATTTGTTTTCAGACGGCCTCGAAGCATGCGGCCAGCGCAGTTTCCACGGCGGCGCGGACTTCGGTTTTGTCGCGGTTGCTGTCGATGACGCGGTAACGCTGCGGGTCGGCGGCGGCGCGGTCGAGGTAGGCTTGGCGCACGCGCAGGAAGAAGGCGGCCTGCTCCTGCTCGAAGCGGTCTTTATCGCGGGCTTTGGCGACGCGCGCGAAGGAGACTTCGGCGGGCACGTCGAGTATCAGGGTGAGGTCGGGGCGCAGGCCGCGCTGCACCCAGTGTTCCAGCGCGGCGATGTCGGCTTCGGGCAGGCCGCGCCCGCCGCCCTGGTAGGCGAAGGTGGCGTCGGTGAAGCGGTCGGAGACGACGTGGACGCCTTGTTCGAGGGCAGGCAGGATGACGTCGTCAAGGTGCTGTTGGCGGGCGGCGAACATGAGGAGGGTTTCGGTGCGCAGGCCGACTTGCGCGGCGGGGTCGAGCAGCAGGCGGCGCAGTTCTTCGCCCAGCGGGGTGCCGCCGGGTTCGCGGGTGAAGAGGACGGGCAGGCCGCGTGCGGCGAACCAGTCGCGCATGGCAGCCAGGTGGGTGGATTTGCCGGAACCGTCGATGCCGTCGAGGGTGATGAAGCGGGGGTGCATGGGTGTCCTTTGGGTTGGTTGGTGTCGGGAGGCCGTCCCCGCCTGCGCGGGGATGACGTTTCTGAAAACAGGGTTTCGGAACGGGTTTCGGTTGCGGTGCAGCTGTGTTTTCAGACGGCCTGTTTATGCCGCTATGTCGAAGCGGATGCAGGGTGTGTCGCCCCGAGGCGACGCACGCGGTCTGTGCCGCATCAGCAATCCGCGCGTTTTCCGAGAAGCCGGAACCGCGTGCGTGGCTGCGCCACACACCCTGCCTTAGCGGCAGAGGCCGTCCCCGTCTTCACGGGGACGGCCTTTGTTTATTCTTTCGCTTTGTCTTTCGCGGCGGCGGGGCTTTGCACGGGGAAGAACAGGTTGAGCGGGTTGGCTTTGATCTGCTGCCACAGGGTGTCGCTGAGCTTGGAGAGGCTTTCGATGCGCGCGCCGCGCGAGCGCAGGGCAACGATGAGGGCGAGGGAGAAGCTGACGACGAGGTTGACGATGCCGATCATGAGTACGAACACGAGGTTCATCATGAAGTAGAAAAAGCCACTGTGGCCGCTGACGGTGGCGTAGCCGAGGTTGGCGGAGGAGAAGGCGACGTGGCGGATGTCGAGCGGCAGGCCGAGCAGGTGGCCGAACCAGCCGGTCATCCCGAGCAGCATGCCGAAGATGAAGTTGCCCGCCAGCGAGCCGTAGTGGCGGTGCAGGTAGTCGCCCAGCCAGCTGCGCACGCGCAGGGGGAGGATGCGTTTGAGCAGGGGCTGGACGGTGAGGCGTTTGCGCAGGTTGAGGTAGTCAGCGCGGTTGTCGTAGAAGCCGGAGATGATGCCGGAGCAAAACAGCCACACGCCGGCGATGGCGGCGTACCAGAGGGTGGGCTGGGTGAAGGGTTGCAGCGATTTGAACTGGTAGGCGGTGTTGTGCGCGTCGAGCATGGGGGAGCCGGTGCTTTCGGCCACGGAGGCGGCGACGATGGAGGCGACGATGACGGCGACGACGACATTGCCGAACACGGCCACGGCCTGCGAGCGGGCGACGTCGATGAGGAGTTTGGCCAGTTTGCTTTCCACGGCGCGGGCTTTGTCGTTTTGTTCGACATGTTCGGCGATGCGGGCGGCGGTCATGGCAGGCTGTTTGGTGGCGACGGTGCAGTGCACCATGTGGATGAACATGAAGCCGATGCCGTAGTTGAGGCCGGCGAGGAAGGCGGTGGTGAAGTCGCCCAGGCCGAGGCCGGTGATGCGGATTTTGTTGCCGGCCATCAGGGCGATGATGACACCGCCGCCGGCTGCGGAGGCGAGCATGCCGAAGTATTCGCGCTTGTTGCGGGTGATGTAGTGTTCGCCGTGGCCGCTGGTGTTTTCGCTGATGCTTTTGGCGAGCATTTGGATGCTGCGCCGGCGCAAGAGTTCGGTGCTGTGTTGTTCTACGGCGGCCATGGTGAGCGAGTTGAGCAGCAGCACGCAGTGGCGGCGGCAGGTTTTTTCGTCGGGGGCGGTTTGGATGTCGAGCAGTACGGCGATGCGGTCGAGGGTTTGCGACAGGCGTTCCAAGAGGTGCGCCACTTTTACCGAGGAGCCCGCGCCCGCGCCGGTGCCTTTGCGGCGCAGGCGTTCCACTTGGGCGCGGCATTGTTCCATCATGACGGCGATGTGGGCGGTGTCGAAGGCTTCGGACGCGCCGCTGCGGTAGTGGGCGACGAGGCGGCTGATTTCCTGGTGCAGGGCGACGAAGGCGGAATCCACTTCCATCAGTTTGGGTTCGATGCGGGTGAATTCGGGTTCGAGTTCTTCGGCGGCCACCCACACGGAAAGCATTTCCAGCGCGTGCAACCGCGCCTGTTGCAGGTGGCGGGAGGCGGTTTGGACGGCGGCGGACTCGCTGTGTTCGCGCAGAAGTTCATACAGTGAGAGCCATTGGTGCAGGCTGACGGTTTGCAGCCATTTTTCGTCGTTTTGCGAGCGGAAAAGATAGAGGAATACGTCGCGCAGGTTGTTCAGGTCTTTGAACGAGGGCATGAAGCGTTCGTAAACGCGGATGGCGATTTCGCGGGCGAAGCCGCTGCGCGAGAAGATGCCCAGCCCGACGAGGGCGGGATAGATGTGGATGCTGCCGAGCCACTGGTGGAAGCGGGTGCCGAATTCGGCGGCCAGATCGGGATGCTGCCGCAGTGCGTCAAGCAGTAGGTCGAACCGCTGCCCCGCCCGCTTCGCGCCGCCGCCGCGCAGAAACTGTACCAGCGCGTTGAGGATGCAGGCCATGTCTTTTTTCGGCAGGGCGCGGGTCAGCAGGGGGGCGAGGTTGTCGGCGGTGATTTTTTTCATATGCGGCGGTTTGTGTGCGTTGGCGGACAGGGGCGGGAAAATAGCGGAAAGGCGGCGGGCTGTAAAGGCCGTCTGAAAAAATGCGGGCGAAGAAAAAACGGCACGCAGATGTGCCGTTTGGTTTTCGGAAGCGGTTTGCAGCGGCAAGCGGATTTTGGCTGCGCCGAAGCTGCGCTTTCAGACGGCCTCAGCCGCCGCAGACGCCGCAGCAGCCGCTTTCGGTGGTTTCGCCTTTGTTGTCGTCGGCCAGCGGCAGTTCGATTTCTTCTTTCGGCTGCGCTTGGGCGTTGTCGCCGGTGTCCACTTTGATTTTGTTTTCCTGTTCGCTCATGGTGAGACCTTTCTGTTGTCGGGTTAAAAACGGAGGCATTGTACGGCAAAAGCGCGCGCCGCCCCACTATCGCCGCCGCTGTTTTGATAGAAATTTGAAATGGAAATCGGGAAGGCCGTCTGAAAACGCGGTTTCGGCGCAGCCAAAATCCCGCAATGCGGTTTTCAGACGGCCAGTCAACACGTCCTCCGGCTATTTGCCCTCTTCGCTGTCGAGGAAACTTTTCAGGCGGTCGCTGCGGGTGGGGTGGCGCAGTTTGCGCAGGGCTTTGGCTTCGATTTGGCGGATGCGCTCGCGGGTTACGTCAAACTGTTTGCCCACTTCTTCCAGCGTGTGGTCGGTGTTCATGTCGATGCCGAAACGCATACGCAGCACTTTGGCTTCGCGCGGGGTGAGGCTTTCGAGCACGTCGGCGGTTACTTCGCGCAGGCTGGAATACATGGCCGCTTCGGCGGGGGCGACGTTGTTGACGTCTTCGATGAAGTCGCCCAGGTGCGAATCGTCGTCGTCGCCGATGGGGGTTTCCATCGAAATCGGCTCTTTGGCGATTTTCATGATTTTGCGGATTTTGTCTTCCGGCATTTCCATCAGCTCGGCCAGTTTGGCGGAATCGGGGTCTTCGCCGTGCTCTTGCAGATATTGGCGCGAGATGCGGTTCATTTTGTTGATGGTTTCGATCATGTGCACGGGGATGCGGATGGTGCGCGCCTGGTCGGCAATCGAGCGGGTGATGGCCTGGCGTATCCACCATGTGGCGTAGGTGGAGAATTTGTAGCCGCGCCGGTATTCAAACTTGTCCACGGCCTTCATCAAGCCGATGTTGCCCTCCTGAATCAAATCGAGAAACTGCAAGCCGCGGTTGGTGTATTTTTTGGCGATGGAGATGACGAGACGCAAATTGGCCTGAATCATTTCTTCTTTCGCCCGTGCGGTTTCGCGCTCGCTGTTTTGCATGTTTTTGTTGATTTCCTTCAATTCTTCGATGGAAATCTGCGCGCTTTTTTCCATTTCGGCCACTTCGGTCTGTTTTTCCAGAATGGCGTGGCGGAAGCGTTCGAGGGCGTCGCCCCACACGCGGCGGCGGGCGATTTCGCCTTCGAGCCAGCCCAGGTCGGTGATGTTGGGCAGGAATTGGGCGATGAAGTAGTCTCTGTCCATCTGCACGCGGTCGAGGCAGATGTCGCGGATTTCGCGTTCGAGTTTGCGGATGTTGTCCACTTTCTGCCGCAGGCTGCCGCTGAGGTTTTCGATCTGGCGGGTGGCAAAGCGCACTTCGAGCAGTTTGTGGGCGATGGCGTCGCGGTGTTTGAGGTAGTCGGGGTGTTTGCTGCCCTTGGCCTGCAAGGCTTCCACCATCAGGCCGTAGTTTTCGCTGATGCCGGCAAAGTGCGCCAGTACGTCCTGTTTGAGCTCTTCGAGGTTGATGCGGTCGATTTCTTCGGAGGACGCGCCGTCTTCTTCGTCGCCGTCTTCGTCGTTTTCTTCTTCGGCGGCGCGGTCGGACGGCCTACTACCGGGCGGGATGACTTCCAGATCGCTCACACCCAATTCGTGCATCAGCACTTCGTTGGGGTCGAGGATGGCTTCCACCACTTCGTCAACTTTGATTTCGCCGCTGCGCACCTGTTCGATGAGGCCGAGGATTTCGGCGATGGAGCCGGGACAGGCGGAGATGGCCTGTATCATGTTTTTCAGGGCGTTTTCGATTTTTTTGGCGATGATGATCTCGTCTTCGCGGGTGAGCAGGTCAACCTGCCCCATTTCGCGCATGTACATGCGCACGGGGTCGGTGGTGCGGCCGAATTCGGAGTCGGCGTTGGAGAGGGCGGCTTCGGCTTCTTCCACGGCGTCGTCGTCGGTCATGCCGGTGCCGGTGTCGTTCATCAGCAGGGTGTCGGCGTCGGGGGCTTCTTCGGTTACCTGGATGCCCAGACCCTGAATCATGTTGACGATGTTGTCGATCTGCTCGGCGTCGGACATGTCGTCGGGCAGCGCGTCGTTGATTTCGGCGTAGGTGATGTAGCCGCGCTCTTTGCCTTGCAGGATGAGCAGGCGCAGCCGCTGGCGTTGCTCTTCGGGGGTGAGCGGGCGGTTGCCGTCTTCCTGTTCTTCGTAGTCTTGGTTGTCGGGTTGGTTGCTCATGTTTTGCTTCCGGTGGTTTGGGCGGCGGGCGGAGTGTGCGGGGGGGTGTTCTGCCTGTTTGTATTGTGCAGCTTGTCGGTAAGGTCTGCCGCGCCGTGGGGAAACGGCCTGCGATAGCGCGTGGCTTTCAGGCCCGGGAAATGCGTGTTGCCGCCATGTAGGGCCGCGCTTGCGGAAAAACAAGGGGCAGCAGGAAAAAGGGGCGGATTATACTGAAAACGGCGGCCGTCTGAAACGCTGCGGCGTTTTTTCAGACGGCCTGTTTGGCGGTTTTCGGCGGCTGTGTGCGTTCGGTTTACAAAAACCAGCGGCGCAGGGCTTCGAGGCCGTTGTAGTTGATGTGCAGCCTGGCCGCCTGCCGCGTTTTGGGTTTGGCGTGGTAGGCAATGCCGAAACCGGCTTCGCGCAGCATGGGGATGTCGTTCGCGCCGTCGCCGACGGCGATGACCTGTTCGGGATTCAGGCCGAGGCGGGCGCGGTATTCGCGCAGCAGCCGCAGTTTGGCATGCGCGTCCACGGGGCGGCCTTTCAGACGGCCTGTGAGGCGGCCGTTTTCGGTTTCCAGAACGTTGGCGAAGGCGTAGTCGAGGTCGAGCCGCTCGCGCAGGCGGTCGGTGAAGAAGGTGAAGCCGCCGGACACCAGCATGAATTTCACGCCGTGTTTTCTGCATTCGGAGAGCAGGTATTCCGCGCCTGGCGAGAGCCGCAAAACTTCGTCGTACACTTTTTGCAGGGCGGTTTCGGGCAGTCCGGCAAGCAGGCCGACGCGCTCGTGCAGCGACTGTTTGAAATCGGTTTCGCCGCGCATCGAGCGTTCGGTGATGGCGGCCACTTGTTCTTTCAATCCGGCCTCGGCGGCGATTTCGTCCACGCATTCGATGGTGATGAGGGTGGAATCCATGTCGCTGACAATCAGGCCGAAGGCGGAAAACGGCAGCGCGGGCAGCAGGGCGTAGTCGATTTGCTGCGCGTCGAGCGCGGCGGCGACCTTGGGCGCGAGGATGTCGCCGGGGTTGGCGGCGAAACGGCGCACACTGTCGGGAAACGGGCTTTCAATTTCAGACGGCCTCAACGCGTGCAGGCACGACAAATCGCAGCCGTCGATGTTCGGGTGCTGCAAAACCAGATGGTAGCCGGTCATGTGTTTTCTCCTTTTTTATTGCAGAGGCCGTCTGAAAACCAAACCGCTCTGCCGGACTTTTCAGACGGCCTCTTTGCCGTGCGGTGCGCTCAACCGGTGAATTCGGCCGGGTTGGCGCGGATGAAGGCGGTGAGCAGCTTGTCGAGCGGGCGGCAGTTTTCCAGCAGGTAGAACTCGTCGTCGAAGGCTTCGAGCGGGTTGTTTTCGTAGGAGGCGCAGAAGGTTTCCAGCGAGCCGTCCTGCCGCTGCGCCAGTTTTTCCCGTTCGTAGCAGGCGTTGGCGCGGCGCACGAGATCGGCGTATTTGGGCGCGCCGACCAGTTCGCAGGCTGCGGGCAGATAGGCGGCCGCTTCGGCTTCGGTGTTGTAGTAATACTGGTTGAAGCCGCCGTTGTCCACTTCGCCGGCGAGGATATAGAGCGCGTACACAGCGCGGCGGGCGGGGCTGAGGGTTTTGAGGTATTCCTCTTCCGACAAATACTCCGGCGCCTGCACGGCGAGGGTGTCGAACACGGTGAGCACCAGCTCTTCGTCGGGCGTTTGCGCCAGAATTTCGGCGGTGAGCTTTTCGTGGATGACGCGCTTGTCGAAGGCTTCAAACATTTCGGCCACTTCGGCGAACAGCTGCTCGGACTCGCGCCTGAATTCGGCGCGTTCCGCTTCGCTCATGCCGGAGAGCATATTTTGGAAGTCTTCGTCGTCGTACGCGTCAAACAGCGCGTCGAAATCGGTGTTTTTCATGTCGTGTCCTTATCTTATATTGAGGCCGTCTGAAAAGCCGTTTTGCGGTTTTCAGACGGCCTCACGTTTATTCTTCGTCCTGCTTCTCGCGCCACAGCACCAGCAGCTTGCCGATGTGCTGCACCAGATGCGCGTCCGCGGCCTCGCACAGCGCGGCGGCAATCTGCACGCGTTCGGCGCGGTCGTCGCCGGCCACGCGCACTTTGATCAACTGGTGCGCCGAAAGCGCGGCATCGGTTTCTTTGATTACGGAATCGGTCAGGCCGTGCTGCCCGATCATCACCACGGGGTTGAGATGGTGGGCGCGGGCTTTGAGTGCGAGGATTTGCTTGCTGTCGGGGGCTTTGCTCATCGTATTGTGCCGTTTGTCGGAAAAAAACGGCATTCTACGCGAAAGCACCTGGTGCGTCATGCGGCGGCGGAGGCCGTCTGAAAATCGTGTAGAATGGCGGCCTTTTGTGTTTCGGGATACCCAAATGGCGGCACGCTCCAAATCGTCGAAAGCATGGCTGCGCGAACATGTGAACGACCACTACGTCCATCAGGCGCAGAAAGACGGCTACCGCGCCCGCGCCGCCTACAAACTTTTGGAAATCAACGAAAAAGACAAACTCATCAAGCCCGGCACGGTGCTGGCCGACCTGGGCAGCGCGCCGGGAAGCTGGTCGCAGGCGGCAGCCAAGCTGGCGGGCGCGTCGGGCAAAGTGTTCGCGCTCGACATCCTGCCGATGGAACCGGTGGACGGCGTGTCCTTCGTTCAGGGCGACTTCCGCGAGGCGGACGTGCTGGCGCGTTTCGAAGAACTGCTCGGCGGCCGCGCCCTTGATCTTGTAATCTGCGACATGGCGCCCAATATGAGCGGCCATTCGGTAACCGACCAGGCCAAAAGCCTCTGCCTGTGCCAGCTGGCTCTGGACTTCGCCCGCTGCCGCCTCAAACCCGGCGGCAGTTTTTTGGTCAAAGCGTTCCAAGGCGCGGGTTATCCCGAATTCACGGCACAGATGCGCGAAACCTTCGCCACGGTGCAGACGCGCAAGCCCGACGCTTCGCGCGGCCGTTCCAGCGAAACCTATCTGCTGGGCAAAAATAAACGCTGACAAGGCAACAGGGGTCAATTACAATCGCGCCCCTGTTTTTTCACTTCATTTTTCATTATTTGGGAGCCCGTTTTTGTGAGGAGCATCGTAAAAAGCCTTTTGATTTGGTCTGCATTGATCGTCGGCCTCTTGGCCGCCTTCAACGCCGTGAAGGAAAAACGGGAAGAAGCCCGGCAGGTGGATTATTCGCAGTTTGTGCAGCAGGTCGACAAAGGCGAAATCGCCTCGGTAACCATCGAAGGCTCGGCACTGGCGGGCTACACGCTCAAAGGCGAGCGCACCGACAAAAGCAAATTCGTAACCAACGCGCCGATGGACTACAAACTGTCTGAACGCCTGCTGGCGAAAAACGTCCGCGTTCAGGTTACCCCCGAAGAACGCCAGAGCATGCTCGGCAGCCTGTTTTTCAGCCTGCTGCCCGTGCTGTTGCTGATCGGCGCGTGGTTCTACTTCATGCGCATGCAGACCGGCGGCGGCGGCAAAGGCGGCGCGTTCTCCTTCGGCAAAAGCCGCGCCCGCCTGCTCGACAGCGACAACAACAAAGTTACCTTCGCCGACGTGGCCGGCTGCGACGAAGCCAAGGAAGAAGTCAGCGAAATCGTCGACTACCTCAAAGCTCCCAACCGCTACCAGAGCCTCGGCGGCCGCATGCCGCGCGGCATCCTCCTGGCCGGCAGCCCCGGCACGGGCAAAACTCTGCTGGCCAAAGCCATCGCCGGCGAAGCGGGCGTGCCGTTTTTCAGCATTTCCGGCTCCGATTTCGTGGAAATGTTTGTCGGCGTGGGCGCGAGCCGCGTGCGCGACATGTTCGAGCAGGCCAAGAAAAACGCCCCCTGCATCATCTTTATCGACGAAATCGACGCCGTCGGCCGCCAGCGCGGCGCGGGTTTGGGCGGCGGCAACGACGAACGCGAGCAGACCCTCAACCAGCTTCTTGTGGAAATGGACGGCTTCGAGAGCAACCAAACCGTCATCGTCATCGCCGCCACCAACCGCCCCGACGTACTCGACCCCGCGCTGCAACGCCCCGGCCGCTTCGACCGCCAAGTGGTCGTCCCCCTGCCCGACATACGCGGCCGCGAGCAGATTCTGAACGTGCACGCCAAAAAAGTGCCGCTCGACGAATCCGTGGATTTGGTCTCGCTGGCGCGCGGCACACCCGGCTTCTCCGGCGCGGATTTGGCCAACCTGGTGAACGAAGCCGCCCTGTTTGCTGGCCGGCGCAACAAAGTCAAAGTCGACCAGAGCGATTTTGAAGACGCCAAAGACAAAATCTACATGGGCCCCGAACGCCGCAGCATGGTGATGCACGAAGACGAAAAACGCGCCACTGCCTACCACGAATCCGGCCACGCCATCGTTGCCGAAACGCTGGATGGCACCGACCCCGTGCACAAAGTAACCATCATGCCGCGCGGCCGCGCCCTCGGCCTGACCTGGCAGCTGCCCGAGCGCGACCGCATCAGCATGTACAAAGACCAGATGCTCAACCAGATTTCCATCCTGTTCGGCGGGCGCATCGCCGAAGACTTGTTTGTCGGCCGCATCTCCACCGGCGCGTCCAACGACTTCGAGCGCGCCACCCAAATCGCCCGCGAAATGGTTACCCGCTACGGCATGAGCGACAAAATGGGCGTGATGGTGTATGCCGAAAACGAAGGCGAAGTCTTCCTCGGCCGCAGCGTAACCCGTTCGCAGAACATTTCCGAAAAAACCCAGCAGGAAGTGGATGCCGAAATCCGCCGCATTGTTGACGAGCAATACGCTGTGGCCTACAAAATCCTCGACGAAAACCGCGACAAAATGGAAACCATGACCCGCGCCCTGATCGAATGGGAAACCATCGACCGCGACCAGGTACTCGAAATCATGGCCGGCAAACAGCCCAGCCCGCCGAAGGATTACAGCCACAACGTGCGGCAGGACGGCAAAACCGATGACGGACAAGCCGCCGACGCACCGGCACAAACCGCCGCGCAAAACGGCGGCACGGCCGAAGCGGACGCAGAAGCCCGAGTGCTTTCAGACGGCCTCTCCGCGCAACCGGATGCCGACGAAGACGCGCCCGCCCGTCCCGACGGCGACACACCCGACGGCAATAACGGCAAACCGCCCCAAGCCTGAACCGTGCCAACGGCGCAAGAAAACAGCCCGTACACACGCGGGCTGTTTTGCCGTCTGCCGCCGCTTCATCCGCTTCATCCGACGCACCGCCGCCCTACCCTTTGCGCGGCAGGCGTTTTCAGACGGCCTCTCACATTTACCCGCCCTGCCGCGCCGCAAGCAGCTCCTCCAACAGCCGCTGCGACTGCGCCAGTTCCGCCATCTGCGCCGTCAGCCGTTCGCGCGCCGCCGCCAGCCGCCCGCGCAGTTCGGGGCAGAAATCCTGCGGCTTGTCGCGCAGGCAGTCGCGCATCAGCGCGAGGTCTTTGAGCGGCACGCCCGCGCGGTTGAGCATCGCCGCCTTGCGCACAAAGTCCGCGTCTGCCGCGTCGTAGTCCCGATAGCCCGCCGCCGTGCGCCGGGGCGCAAGCACGCCCGCCGTTTCGTAAAAGCGCAGCATCCGCACGCTGAGGCCGCTGCGCCGCGAAAATTCGCCGATTTTCATCCCGTTTTCCTTTCCATACGTTTCCGTCTGCTTGACCGTAACACGGTGTCAGCCCCTATGCTGCCGTTTTTCCCAACGGAGCGCAAATATGAACCGCCGACAATTCTGCACCGCCGCCGCTACGGGCGTACTCGCCGCCTGCGCGGGCACGGCAGGGCAGCCTGAAAAAACCACTGTTTACATCATCCACGGCTACGGTGCCACAACTGAAAACCACTGGTTCCCGTGGCTGCACGCCCAGCTGCGGGCGCAGGGCATCCGCGCCGTGTCCGTGCCGCTGCCCGAGAGCGAATCGCCCGATTTCGACCGCTGGCAGCAGACGCTGGCGCAGTATGTCGGCAGGCCGTCTGAAAACAGCATTTTCGTCGCCCACAGCCTGGGCACGGTTTCGCTGCTGCACTACCTGAGCGCAACCCGGCCGCCGCGCATCGGCGGGCTGGTGCTGGTGTCCGCCTTCGGCGCACCGATTCCGACGCTGCATGAAATCAACGGTTTCGACCTCGACGCCTACATCGCCCGCTGCCGCATCGATTTCGCCGTCATCCGCCGCATGACGCGGCACATCGAGCTGTTCACCGCCGACAACGACACCATCGTCCCGCCCGACAACACCCGCCGCCTGGCCGACGCCCTCGGCGGCCGCCTGCACGTCATCCCGAACGGCGGCCACTTCCTCGACCGCGAAGGCTTCACCGAACTGCCGCCGGTGCTGCGGGCGGTGGAGGCGGTCGCAGGCCGTCTGAAAGCGCAGCTTCAATAAGGTTAAAACCCAAACCCGTTTTTCAGAAACGTCATCCTCGCGCAGGCGGGGACAGCCTCCGCCGCTTACGCAGGGTGTATCGCCAAAAGGCGGCGCACGCGTTCCCTGCCGCATCACTCAACCCGCCGCGCCGCAACACGGGCGGCAGACAAGAGGCCGTCTGAAAACACAGCTTCAACGAAGTTGAAACACAAACCCGTTTTTCAGAAACGTCATCCCCGCGCAGGCGGGGACGGCCTCCTTCGCTTACGCAACACATATGGTGCAAACCGCGCCCGCGGTTTCCCTGCCAAGTTTTCAGACGGTCTCTTCCCATCCCAAGCTTTGACTTGAATCAAGCCCCGTTTCGGCCTATTATCACAAAATAGTAACTATTCCTATTCATTTCACAATATCATGATATGAGCCGAACCATCACCATCCGCAACGACCAAGCCGTGCCCGATGCCTTTCCCGAGCGGCAGGCACTGATGCCCATCTGGGGCGGCCTGCCCGTGCCCGCCGCCCAATGGCAGCAGCTTTGGCGGCAGCAGGCCGAAAGCGTGTTGCAGGAAGACGCGCTGGCCTACCTGCACATCCCCTTCTGCGCCAACCACTGCGTGTTCTGCGGCTTCTACCGCAACGCCTGGAAAGACGAGCAGAGCAAAACCTACACCGACAAAGTCATCGCAGAACTCGCCCAAGAAGCCGGAATCCGCCAAGGCGGCGGCAAAATCCGCGCCGTCTATTTCGGCGGCGGCACCCCCACCGCCCTACTCACCGGCGACCTCGTGCGCCTTATCCGCGCCTGCTATCAATATCTGCCGCTAGCCGACGACTGCGAATTCACCCTCGAAGGCCGCATGAGCCATTTCGACCCAGACAAAGCCCAAGCCGCCATCGACGCCGGCGTTACCCGCATCTCCATCGGCGTGCAAACCTTCGACACCGCCATCCGCCGCCGCCTCGGCCGCAAACACAGCGGCGAAGAAGCCGCCGCCTACCTCGAACGACTAGGCCGTCTGAACACCGTCCTCGTGGCCGACCTCATCTTCGGCCTGCCCGGCCAGAGCGGCGAAATCTGGCAAAACGACCTGCACATTGCCGCCGCCCTCCCCCTGGCCGGACTCGACACCTACGCCTTCAACTGCTACCCCTTCCTCCCCATCAACCGCATGATCGAAAAAGGCGCGTTCCCCCCGCCGGCCGGCTTCGACACCCAGTCGCTGCAATACGCCCATGCCGTCGCCTACCTCGCAGAGCAGGGCTGGGAACAAATCAGCAACAACCACTTCGCCTACCCCGGGCGCGGCGAACGCAACCTCTACAACCGCCTCGTCAAATCCAACATCCCCTGCCTCGCCTTCGGCTCCGGCGCGGGCGGCAACGGCGGCGGATACAACTACCAAGTGCAAAGCGACCTCGACAGCTACCTCGCCACCCCCGAAGGCGAAAAAAACATCGCCTACATGAGCCGCCACAGCGACAACAAATACCTGCTCGGCCGCTTGCAGCACGACATCGAACTCGGATACATCGACAGCCGCCTCTTCGCCCCCCACCCCCGCGCCGCCGCCCTCTTGGCACAGTGGGCCGGACTCGGCCTCATGGGCACACCCGATTCAGACGGCCTCATCCGTCTCAACACCAGCGGCCGCTACTGGTCGCCCACCCTCACCCGCAGGCTCATGCTTGCGTTACCCGCAACCGAAGACAAGGAGCAAACCATGAACACCCCCCTTTCCGACGAACAAAAAACCGTCCTGCGCAACACCCTGGCCGAAAACCCCGGCCAAATCCTCGAAATGCTCGCCGGCAAACACCAGTGCAGCTTTGAAGAAATCATCAACTGCCTGCCCGAGGGCACCGTACACAAAACCGACGGCGGCCGCTTCGTCGAAATCATGCAGACCGTTGCCGCCTGGAACGAAGCCGTAACCTTCATCGCCCACACCCCCGACGTCATCGCCGAAGTAACCGGCAAACTGCCCGACGGCAGCGTCGCACGCGGCTTCTACAACTTCAAAGAAAGCGAACCCGGCGGCATCCACGGCCACATCTACTACGAAAACTGCGCCGCCATCTACCTCATCGAACGCCCCTTCATGGGCAAACGCACCGTCTCCCTCAACTTCATCAACCGCGCAGGCGGCGCCATGTTCAAAATCTACGTCGGCCGCGACCAAAACGGCGAACTCATCGAACGCCAAATCCAAGCCATGCGCGCCCTGTTCGGCGTAACAGCATAAAACGCAAAACCCGTCCCCGGCCGCACCGCACGCGGCCGGACACCCTCCAACCCCACACCAAAGGAACAAACATGCTCACCATATTCGGCGCAAACGGCAAAAGCGGCCGCGCCCTCATCACCCGCCTGCGCCAAAACGGCTTTTCAGACGGCCTCACCGCCGTCCTGCGCCGCCCCGAACAGGCCGCCGACCCCTTCTACGCCCAACACCACACCCAAACCCTCACCGCCGACGCCCTCGACCCCCAAGCCGTCCTCGAAGCCGTGCGCCGAACACAGCCTGACACCATCGTCAGCTTCGTCGGCGGCAAAAACGAAGCCGGACAACGCAGCGACGCCGCAGGCAACATCCACATCATCGAAGCCGCCCGCACCGCCGCCCCCGAGGCCCGCTTCCTGCTCGTAACCAGCATGGGCTGCGGCGAACAATACGAAGGCACAAGCGCCATGTTCAAACAAGCCCTCGGCGAAGCCGTCCTCGCCAAAACCGAAGCCGAAAACCACCTGCGCCAAAGCGGCCTCCCCTGGGTCATCCTCCGCCCCTGCGGCCTCGGCCAAGACGCCGGCGGCAGCCACACCCTCCACCGCCAAATCGACGAAATTCCCCGCGACTACATGGACAGAAACGGCCTCGCCGCCGCCATCGCCGCCCTCATCGCGGCGGAACAATGGCCGTCCGAAACCGTCTACTCCGTAACCGCCTAAACCGCTGCAAAAAAGGCCGTCTGAAAACCCGTTTTTCAGACGGCCTCAGCCATTCATGCAGGGTGCGTCGCAGCCACGCACGCGGACACGATGCTTTGCCGCATCACCAAACAAGGCCGTCTGAAAACGCATTTTCAGACGGCCTCCACCGTTTTGCGGCGGCAGTTTGCAACAGAGTAGGTCGGGCATTCATGCCCGACAAACCGGCAGCCAAGGTAGGGGGTGCCGCCCCAAAGCGGCGCATACGTTCCCTACCGCACAAAGGCCGTCTGAAACCCCTTATCCCGTCATTCCCGCGCAGGCGGGAATCTTGGCGGATTCTGGCAACTGATTGTTTATCCAAACATTATCGAATGTCGGAGAAGATTCCCGCCTGCGCGGGAATGACGGTGTGGCGGGGCTGACGTAGGGTGTGCCGCCCCAAGGCGACGCACGCGGTCTCTGCCGTTTAAACAAAAGGCCGTCTGAAAGCGCAGCTTCGGCACAGCCAAAACCGCAGCCCGCAGGTCGGGCATTGATGCCCGACTATGGCGACGTTTTTCAAACTTGCCGGAGTTTGTCGGGCATAAATGCCCGACCTGCGAAATCCCGGACAACCCCGCCCCGTGCGACGCACGCATTCTGTGCCTCCCAACGAATCCGCGCGTTTCACCAAACACCAAACCGCGTGCGTGGCTGCGCCATACACCCTACCCGACGCAACACAGCCGAAATCCGTTGTTCAGACGGCCTCATCCCACGGCATCGGCGGTTACGGACTCGGCAATCCGCCGCGCCATGTTTTCGCTTGCGCCGCGATGGCGGGCGACGAAGGCGGCGGCGTTGGCGGCGTAGCCTGTGCGCAGTGTGTCGTCGGCGAGCCATGCTTCGGCGGCGTGCAGCCATTCGTCAGGCGTTTGCACCTGCCGCGCCGCGCCCGCTGCGGCGGCTTCGGCGCAGGCGGCGGCGAAGTTGTAGGTGGAAAAGCCGAACAGGGCGGGCACGCCGCAGGAGAGCGGTTCGATGATGTTCTGGCAGCCCGCGTCCACCAGGCTGCCGCCGACAAAGGCCGCGTCGGCCATGGCGTAGTAGGCGAAAAGCTCGCCCATACTGTCGCCCAGCCACACCTGCGTGTCGGGCGCGATGTTTTCGCCGCCGCTGCGTTTTTGCACGCGCAGGCCGAGCGATAAGGCCGTCTGAAAAACGTCGTCAAAGCGTTCGGGATGACGGGGAACGATCACCAGCAGCGCGTCGACGGCGTATTGCCGCCATGCCCGCAAAAGCAGCGCGGCTTCGTCTTGGCCGTGGTAAACGCGGGTGCTGCCGCACACCAGCACTTTGCGCCCGAGTGCCTGCGCGCGGAATTGCGCGCCGAGTTCGAGCTGTTCGGGCGGCGGGGCGATGTCGTATTTGGTGTTGCCGCACACGACGGGATCGGCCGCGCCCAGCGTTTTCAGACGGCCTGCGTCGGCTGCGGTTTGGGCGTAGCAGCCGCGCAGGGATTGCAGCGCGGGGCGGATGAGGGCGGCGGCTTTGCGGTAGCCGCGCAGGGATTTTTCCGACAATCGGGCGTTGGCCAGAAACAGCGGCACGTTTGCGCGCGCGCAGGCGGCGGCCAGGTGCGGCCAGATTTCGGTTTCCATCAGCACGCCCAGACGCGGGCGGTGTTCGGCGAGAAACCGCGCGACGTATTCGGGCTTGTCGTAGGGCAGGTAGCGGCATTGCGCGTCGGGAAACAGGCTTTCGGCGGCGGCGCGGCCGGTGGGGGTCATCTGGGTGATGAGCAGCGGCGCGTCGGGAAAACGGCGGCGCAGCGCGGCGGCCAGCGGCGCGGCGGCGCGGGTTTCGCCGACCGACACGGCGTGTATCCACAGCGGATTCTGCACCGGCGCGGGATGCGGCGCGCCGAAGCGTTCGCCCCAGTGGTCGAGATAGGCGGGGTTTTTGCGGGCGCGGCGGCGCAGGTAGCGGCGGACAAGCGGCGGCGCGGCGCGCCAGAGTTGGCGGTAAATCCAAGCGAGCATGGGGAGAGGCCGTCTGAAAAGATGAAAACGGGCGTATTGTAGCGGCAACGTCCGCGCCGCGCCCTTGCTATAATGCCCGCCCCGCAATCAGGCCGTCTGAAAACGCGTTTTGCGCTTTTCAGACGGCCTCCAAGATACCTGATGAAACACCAAAAGAAATCCGCCCTCGCCTTCCTCGCCGTGGCCGCCGCCCTCTGGTGGCTGTGGCCGGACAGCTATCCCGCCTACCCCGAAAGCGACCATTACGATCCGAAAAGCCGCACGTTTTTCAACCCCGAGCCGCAGGCCGCGCCCACCGACCTCGTGTCCGCCATGTGGCAAATGCTGGTCAACGAGCAAGCCCAACGCCCGCCCAAACCGCTGCCCGCCGTCAAGCCAGACTGGCCGGCCTTCCTCGCCGCGCCCGAGGGCAAAAGCCGCTTTGTTTGGTTCGGCCATTCCACCCTGCTGATGCGCATCGGCGGCCAAACCATTATCACCGACCCCGTGTTCGGCAACACCGTCTCGCCCGTGCCCGTCATGATGCACCGCTTCCAGCCGCCCGTCGTCCCGCTTGCCGACGTGCCCACCCCCGATGTCGTCCTCATTTCGCACAGCCATTACGACCACCTCGAAAAAGCCAGCGTTCAAGAGCTGGCCGCACGCGGCAGCCGCTTTGTGGTCTCGCTCGGTCTGGGCGTTCTGCTGCGCAAATGGGGCGTGCCGCCCGACAGAATCACCGAACTCGACTGGTGGCAGAGCACCGAAATCCACGGCATCCGCTACACCGCTCTGCCCGCCCGCCACGACTCCGGCCGCAGCCTGACCGACCACAACAAATCGCTGTGGTCGGGCTTCGTCATCGAACACGGCGGCGAAAAATTCTATTACCACGGCGACTCGGCGCAGGGAAAACACTTCGACGAAATCGCCAAAAAGTTCAACGGCTTCGACATCGCCTTTATCGAAAACGGCCAATACAACGAACGCTGGCCGAACAACCACCTCTTCCCCGAACAAACCGCAGAGTTGGCCGCCAAACTCGCGCCCAAACGCTTTATGCCCATCCACTGGGGCGCATACCCGATGGCCCTGCACACCTGGAACGAACCCGTGCTGCAAAGCATCCCGCTTGCCCGCAAACTCGGCGTCAACCCGCTCACCCCGCTGATGGGGCAGGTGTTCGATGCCGACACGGCAACGCAGGACTGGTTCGCCGAACCGCTGTAAACCCCCGCCGAGAAACGGCAAGAGGCCGTCTGAAACCTGTTTTACGGTTTTTCAGACGGCCTCTTGCCGTTTATGTAGGGTGGCGCAAGCCACGCACGCGGTTTGGGTTTCTCGGGAAACGCGCGGATTCGTTACGCGGCAGAGAACGCGTGCGTCGCCTTGGGGCGACACACCCTACGTTTGTTTCGGCATGGGTCAGTAGGTCGGGCATTTATGCCCGACGTTTTTCAAATCCGCCGGTTTGTCGGGCATAAATGCCCGACCTACTCCGTTGTTTTGCGGTTTTGGCTTCGCCGAAGCTGCGCTTTCAGACGGCCTGTTCCGCATCCACGCCTGTTTGGCGCACGGCGTAGCGGCCGAGGATTTCGGCGAAGGCCGTGCCGGTTTCGGGGTGTTTGAGGCCGTAGGCGACGGTGGCTTCGAGGTAGCCGAGTTTGCTGCCGCAGTCGTAGCGTTTGCCGGAGAAGGGGTGGGCGAGGACGGGTTCGGTGTCGAGCAGGCGGGCGATGCCGTCGGTGAGCTGGATTTCGCCGCCCGCGCCGCGCGGCAGGTTGGTCAGGAGCTCGAAGATGCGCGGGGTGAGGATGTAGCGGCCGACCACGGCGAGGTTGGAGGGGGCTTCTTCGGGCTTGGGTTTTTCCACGATGCTGGTAATGCGTTGGAAGTTTTCGGTTTTTTCCACTTCCACGATGCCGTATGAGCCGGTTTGGGCGGGGTCGACGGTTTCCACGCCCAAGACGCTGCTGCCGCTTTGTTCGTAGATTTCAATCATTTGCCGCAATGCGCCTTTGGGGGCATCGATGAGGTCGTCGGCGAGGATGACGGCGAAGGGTTGGTCGCCGACGGCGGCGCGGGCGCACAGGACGGCGTGCCCCAGCCCGAGGGCTTCGGCCTGGCGGATGTAGAGGCAGGTGATGCCGGCGGGCAGGATGTTGCGCACGTGTTCGAGCAGCTTGTTTTTGTGGCGCAGTTCGAGTTCGCTTTCCAGCTCGTAGGCTTTGTCGAAATGGTCTTCGATGCTGCGTTTATTGCGGCCGGTTACAAACACCATCTCGGTGCAGCCGGCTTCCACGGCTTCTTCCACGGCATATTGGATCAGGGGCTTGTCGACGATGGGCAGCATTTCTTTGGGGCTGGCTTTGGTGGCGGGCAGGAAGCGGGTGCCCATGCCGGCCACGGGGAAAACGGCTTTTCTGATGGGTTTCGGGGTCATGTTTTTCCTTTGCATTCGTTTGGGTTTGCCGGACGGCGGCATGGTTGAGGCCGTCTGAAAACGTGTTTTTCAGACGGCCTCAACCATGTTACCCGCGCCCGAGCATGGCCAGCAGTTCTTCTTCGCCCAACACGGCCACGCCCAGCGCGAGGGCTTTTTCCAGTTTGCTGCCTGCGGCTTCGCCGGCGATCACATAATCGGTTTTTTTCGACACGCTGCCGGAGACTTTGCCGCCGGCGGCTTCGATCATGGCTTGGGCTTGGTCGCGTTTGAGGGTGGGCAGGGTACCGGTGAGTACGAAGGTTTTGCCTGCCACAGCTTCGTTGAGGCCGTCTGAAAGGTTTGCGGTATCGGCGATAGAGCTTTCAGAGTGCGCAGCCTCCCGCCCTCGGGACGACCTTTGATCCAGTTCGTTTAAAAACGCGATGGTGTGCCGCAGCAGTGTTTCGTTTTGCGGCACGCTGCGCCACGCCTGCCAGTCGGCGGGCAGGGCTTGGTCGGTGAGCAGTGCGTCGGTTTTTTTGCCCGCCAGCTCCCACAGGGCTTGGGCTTTGGTTTCGCTGATTTTGAAATCGGGCAGTCGGGCGAGCCAGCGTTGGGGTTCGGCATGGCGCAACACGGGCAGGGTGGCGGGCTGCGTTTTTGGGGCGACGCCTGCGGCGAGCAGTTCGTCTATCATGGCCTGCTGCGCGTCTTGGGCGAAAAAGTGGGCGACGGAGCGGGCGACGACTTCGCCGATGTCGGGCAGGCAGGCCAAAACGGGCTCGGGGGCGCGGCGCACGGTGTCGAGCGTGCCGAACGCCTGCGCGAGCGTTTTGGCGGTGCGCTCGCCCACATGGCGGATGCCGAGGGCGAACAGGAAACGCGCCAACTCGGGCGTTTTGCTGTTTTCTATGCCCGCGATGATGTTTTCCGCCCATTTGGTCGGCTGTTTTTTGGGTTTGGCGGCAGACGTGTTTGAAAGGCCGTCTGAAACATTTTCACTCTGTTCCGCCGTTTCCTTCATTTTCTGCAAAACCGGCACATCGAGGCGGTAGAGGTCGGCGAAGTGGCGCACAAGGTCTTGCGCGACAAGCTGTTCGATCTGTTTCTGCCCCAGTCCGTCGATGTCCATCGCTTTGCGCGAGGCGAAATGGATCAGGCCCTGTGCGCGTTGTGCGCTGCACAGCATACCGCCGCTGCAACGCGCCACGGCTTCGCCCTCTTCGCGCTCGATGGGGCTGCGGCAGATGGGGCAGTTTTCGGGCAGGCGGTAGGGCGGGTAGGCGGGCTGTGTTTTTTCAGACGGCCTTTGTTCGAACAAATCGTTTTGTGCGTTTGTGTCGTTTGAAACCGTCGCCGCTTTCATCGGGCGGCGTTCCAACACCACGCGCACCACTTCGGGAATCACGTCGCCTGCGCGGCGCACCACCACGGTGTCGCCCACGCGCACGTCTTTGCGCGACACTTCGTCCTGATTGTGCAGCGTGGCATTGGTAACGGTTACGCCGCCGACAAACACCGGCTGCAAACGGGCGACGGGCGTAACCGCGCCGGTGCGGCCGATCTGCACGTCGATGGCTTCCACGGTGGTGAGGGCTTCTTCGGCGGGGAATTTGTGCGCGATCGCCCAGCGCGGCGCGCGCGAGATGAAACCGAGTTCGCGCTGCTGCGCCAAACTGTTCACTTTGACGACCATGCCGTCGATTTCATAGGGCAGGGCGGGGCGTTTTTGCTGCATTTGTTCGTAAAACGCCAAAACTTCGGCGATATTGCCGAAACAGCCGTAATTGCCCTCGGGCAGGCTGAAACCGAGTGTGCCGCAGTATTCCAGTTCCTGAATATGGGATTCGGCGGCAAAACCGCCTTCCTGCCGCGCGATGCTGTACGGGAAAAAATGCAGTTTGCGCTGCGCGGTAATGCGCGAATCGAGCTGGCGCAGGCTGCCCGCCGCCGCGTTGCGCGGGTTGGCAAACGGTTTTTGGCCGGCTTCTTCCTGACGGCGGTTGAGCGCGGCGAAATCGGCTTTGAGCATTAACACTTCGCCGCGTATTTCGATCAGCGCGGGCGTGTCTGCGCCGTGCAGCCGCAGCGGGATGTTGGAGACGGTTTTGATGTTTTGCGTTACATCTTCGCCGCTTGCGCCGTCGCCGCGCGTGGCGGCCTGTTGCAGCACGCCGTCGCGGTAGAGCAGGCTAACGGCAAGGCCGTCGAATTTGGGTTCGATCACATATTGCGGGTTTGCACCGCCCAAGCCGCCGCGCACGCGCTCGTCAAACGCGGTCATTTCGGCATGGTCGAACACGCCGTTTTCGTCTTGCGGCGAAAAGGCGTTGGTAAGCGAGAGCATGGGCACTTCGTGGCGCACTTCGGCAAAACCCGCCAGCGGTGCGCCGCCGACGCGCTGGGTGGGGCTGTCGGGCAGTTTCAGTTCGGGATGCGCGGCTTCGAGGGCTTCGAGTTCGCGGAACAGGCGGTCGTATTCGGCATCGGGCACGCTGGGCGCGTCGAGCGTGTAGTATTCGTAGCCGTAGCGGTTGAGGAGGTCGGTTAATTCGCGGATTTTTGCGGCGGGGTCGTTCATACGGGTATCAATTTGAAACGTAAGGGAATCGGAAATGTTTGAGGCCGTCTGAAAACGGGGAAAACGGTTTTCAGACGGCCTGTATCTTGTTTTCAGACGGCCTGGGGTCTGTGGGCAATCAGCCTTGCGGCGGTGTTTTTGGCAAAAAATACCCGCCTGCCGCGTCAAAAATGCTCGCAAGGTGTCCAACCTTGCTGCGCTTTTTTCCTTGCATTCGGGCATTTTTTACTCAAAAAACCGCTCGCAAGCCGAATGCCAACAGCCCCTAAGAAAACAGCCGCTGCGCCAGCTCGCCGCCGGGTTCGATGCCCACTTTCTGCATCTCCTCCTGCCGCGCGGCAACGTAGCGGCCGACGTCTTTGAGCCATTCCATCGAAAGCTCTTCCAGTTTGTCGTTGACCAAATCCAAGCCCAGTTCGCTGGAAAAACGCACGGTCAAGTCCATAAAGCGGTCGAAATTGCGGCTGCCGACGGGAACGTGGGGGATATCGAACAGGATGCTGAACCCCTTGTAGTGCTGCGAGGCCAGCAGGGCGGCGGTGAACGCGCTGTTGTCCATCGTTACCACGCTGAACAGGGTGCGGCCGTCTTCTTCGAGGTGGAACGCGCCGTCGTGCGAGAGGGCGAAACCGGCGCGCTCCATGGCGGCGCGCAGCTCGCTGCCGCTGATGGTGCTGCGGGAAACGAGGTGCATGGCGATGGTCTGATCCACTCGTTCGCACAATTCGTCGAGCGGGCGGGCGGTGTCGAGGAAGGCGGCGATGTCCATCAGTTTGATGCCCGCGTCAAGGCGGGCGGCGAAGGCGTCCACCTGCGCGCCGAAGTCTTCCAGCTCCTGCACGCTGGCCAAGCCACGGCGCGAGATGGCCTGCAAGGAAACGATAAAGCCCTGGTAATACACGTTGGGCACGGGCTCCACTTCCTGCCACAGGCCGTCCATGGTGCAGCCGGCGATGAAAAAGCGGTGGCGGCCGGAAAAGCGCGGCAGGGTGCGGAATTCCTGCGGCTCGCGCAGGGAGATGTAGGCCATGTAGTCGAAGCGCGGCTCGAACCACGGCAAATCCTGTTTGACCATGTCGTCCAAATCCATCAGCAGGCGTTCGCGGCGGGCTGTTTTTTCCTGCTCCCGCGCCGGCGAGGGCACGGCGGAGAAGGCGAATTTGCCACCCTCGGCTTCCGGCTCTTCCAAGAGGACGATTTCGTCTTCCTCCACTTCCACATCGAGGCCGTCGCCGCCGAATTCCTCCATCACCAGCATGCCGACAGGCTTGACCGGCGGGGTTTCCGGTTTTTCAGACGGCCGCTCCGCACCGGCGAACAGGTCGGCGGCGCGGGCGGCGGCGTGTTCTTCGGCGGTGTTTTTCGACACGTCGGCCTCGCGCACCACCACCAGCGGTTTGCCCTGTCGGCCTTCTTTGTTCTGCCAGCTTCCCAAGCCCGCGCCGCCGCGCCCGTCGCGCACCGAATCGGGCTGCCCTTCGAGCAGCGCGTCTTTGTCGGAATGGCCGAACTGCTCGCGCACTTTGCGGCGGTATTTGTTTTCCTGATACATGTTGTAGGCGGTTACGCCCAAAATCACCAGCAGGCCCAACGCCGCCGCCATCCAGATTTTTCCGTCCATAGTGGTCTGTCTGTCGCTTCTCGAATCAAAAATGGCGGCGATTATAACGGAAACCGCCGCCCCTATCAGCCGCTGTTACTTTACGGTCATAAAAGACGGTCATAACAGGCCGTCTGAAAACCCCATCGCGCCACCCGCCCCCAGTCGAAAAAACGCCCCGGGTCGGTTTTGCGCCCCGGCGCGATGTGCTCGTGCCCCGTTACCGCCTCGATCGGATAATGCGCAAACAGCGCGGCCAGCAGGCGGCGCAGGCTGTCGTACTGCGCCTCGGCAAACGGCTCGAAATCGCAGCCTTCCATCTCGATGCCCACCGAAAAGGCGTTGCATCCCTCCCGCGCGCCGAACGACGACACGCCCGCATGGTAGGCCGCCTCGTCGCAGGAAACAAACTGCACCGTCTCGCCCGTGCGGGCGATGAAAAAATGGCTGGACACGCGCAAGTCTTTAATCACGCTGAAAAACGGATGCTCCGCCTCGTTAATCCGGTTGGCAAACAGCTTTTCCACCGCGCCCGTGCCGTATTCAAACGGCGGCAGCGAAATATTGTGGATCACCGCCAGCGTAACCCGCTCCCCCTCGGGGCGCGGTGCGCAGTTGGGCGAAAACGCCTGCCGCGCCCCCTGCCAGCGGCCGGCCTGCCATCGGTCTGTTTGTGTTTCGTTCATTTTTTATCCTTTAAAAAACAAAAAAACGAATAACCCAACAGCAAAAGGCCGTCTGAAAACCTTACGACACGTTTTTCAGACGGCCTTTCGTTCACTGCGCCCGCGCCGCCGCGCCGTGTTCCAACACAGCGAGAAACTGCGCCAAATCCTGCGGCAGCGGGGCTTTGAGCACGAGTTTTTCGCCCGTGAGCGGGTGGTCGAGGTGCAGCTCGGCGGCATGCAGAAACATCCGTTTCAAGCCCAGCTTTTGCAGGCGGCGGTTGGCCTGATAGTCGCCGTAGCGTTCGTCGCCCGCAATCGGGCAGCCCTGCGACTGCATGTGCACGCGGATTTGGTGGGTGCGGCCGGTTTTCAGCGTGGCTTCCACCAGCGTGAGGTTTGAGAGGCCGACGCGGTGCAACAGGCCGTCTGAAAAGCGGTTTAACACTTTGAATACCGTGTGCGCGCTATGTCCGTCTTCACTCACGCGCACCATTTTCTCGCCCGCCGCGCCGGTGTATTTGAAGAGCGGCAGCCTCACATGAAAGCGGTCGTTTTCCAGCCTGCCCGCGCCCAGCGCGAGATAGATTTTTTTCGGGTGGTCGTTGCGGATGGCTTCGTGCAGTTTCACCAGTGCGCTGCGTTTTTTCGCAATCATCAACAGGCCGCTGGTGTCTTTGTCGAGACGGTGAACCAGTTCCAGATAACGCGCTTCGGGGCGGGCGCGGCGGATTTGTTCGATCACGCCGAAACTCACGCCGCTGCCGCCGTGCACCGCCACGCCTGCGGGCTTGTCGATCACCAAAAGCGCGTCGTCTTCGTAAACAATGTCAAACTCGCGGGCGGGCGCGGCTGCCTTTTCAGACGGCTTCTGCCGTTCCGCCACCCGCACCGGCGGGATGCGCACGATGTCGCCCGCCGCAATGCGGCTCTCGGGCTTGCAGCGTTTTTTGTTCAGCCGCACCTCGCCCGCGCGTATCATGCGCCAGATATGGCTTTTGGGCACGCCTTTGAGGATTTTTATCAGATAGTTATCAAGGCGTTGCCCCGCCTCGTGTTCGGCAACGGCAAGCGGCCGGGCGGAAACTTTGCTTGTCGGGAGCATTTTCTCTATAATCTGCGGCGTTTTGCGGCCGCCCTTTCGCGGCGCAAAACATATTGAAAAAAGCGATTTTATATTAAAAACGTATTCCGCAAAGCATTTCCCCGCCGCCCGCAGCGAAACGGACGGCAGGCAGTAACCGAAGTCCGTATGTGCCCGGTTTTTTCGCGTAAGACGCGGCAGTTTCCCGCGCGGCGCAAACAGGCAGACGATAATAAGAAGATGTCGGCAGTTTCCTTCCCGTCCCGCCGCCTTTCGCAAAGGGGTGCGGGCTGCGCCGGTTGTTCCGGCGGCGTTCTTTAATCCCTTCTTTTTCATCCGCTTCACAGCCGCACATGGCCGCTTTTGCAAGGGCATGGAATCCTGCGGCGGAACAGCCGGAAACCGGTTACGCGCTTCGTGGGTACCAACGGGCAGGCCGTCTGAAAACGCGCCTGCCGGGAGCCATCATGAAACGTATGTTGTTTAACGCCACGCAGGCCGAAGAGCTGCGCGTGGCCATCGTGGACGGGCAGAACCTGCTCGATCTGGACATCGAAACGCTGGGCAAGGAACAGCGCAAAGGCAATATCTACAAGGGCGTCATCACCCGCATCGAGCCCTCCCTCGAAGCCTGCTTCGTCGATTACGGCACCGACCGCCACGGCTTTCTCCCCTTCAAAGAAGTTTCCCGCGCCTATTTCCAAGACTACGAAGGCGGCAAAGTCCGCATCCAAGACGTGCTCAAAGAAGGCATGCAGGTCATCGTGCAGGTGGAAAAAGACGAGCGCGGCAACAAAGGTGCGGCACTCACCACCTTTATCAGCCTCGCAGGCCGCTATCTGGTGCTGATGCCCAACAACCCGCGCGGCGGCGGCGTTTCCCGCCGCATCGAAGGCGAAGAGCGGCAGGAACTCAAAGACGCAATGGCCGAACTGAACGTGCCGCGCGGCATGAGCCTCATCGCCCGCACCGCCGGCATCGGCCGCAGCGTGGAAGAGCTGCAATGGGATTTCGACTACCTGCTCAAACTGTGGCAGGCCATCGAAGAAGCAGGCAACGCCCACCAAGAGCCCTATCTGCTCTTTATGGAAAGCTCGCTGCTCATCCGCGCCATCCGCGACTACTTCCGCCCCGACATCGGCGAAATCCTGGTCGACAACGCCGAAGTGTACGAAGAAATTTCCGAATTCATGTCGTATGTGATGCCGGCCAACACAGGCCGTCTGAAACTCTACCAAGACCACACCCCCCTCTTCTCCCGCTTCCAAATCGAGCACCAAATCGAAAGCGCGTTCTCGCGCAGCGTCAACCTGCCCTCCGGCGGCGCGATCGTCATCGACCACACCGAAGCCCTCGTCTCCATCGACGTCAACTCCGCCCGCGCCACACGCGGCGCGGACATCGAAGAAACCGCCTTCAAAACCAATATGGAAGCCGCCGAAGAAGTCGCCCGCCAAATGCGCCTGCGCGACCTCGGCGGCCTGATCGTCATCGACTTCATCGACATGGAAAACCCCAAACACCAGCGCGAAGTCGAAAACACCCTGCGCGACGCCCTCAAAAAAGACCGTGCCCGCGTGCAGACAGCCAAACTCTCCCGCTTCGGCCTGTTGGAGCTTTCCCGCCAACGCCTCAAACCCGCGCTGGGCGAATCCAGCCACACCGCCTGCCCGCGCTGCGCCGGCACCGGCGTGATACGCGGTATCGAGTCCACCGCCCTGCACGTTCTGCGCATCATTCAGGAAGAAGCCATAAAGGACAACACCGGAGAAGTGCACGCCCAAGTGCCCGTCGACGTTGCCACCTTCCTCTTGAACGAAAAACGCGCCGAGCTGTTTGCCATGGAAGAGCGGCTCGACGTCAACGTCATGCTGATTCCCAACATCCATCTAGAAAACCCCCACTACGAAATCAGCCGCATCCGCACCGACGACGTCGAAGAAGACGCGCCGCCCAGCTACAAACAGGTCGCCGAACCCGAAGCCGACGACACCGCCCGCCCCTTCGGCGGCGAACGCGTCAAAGCCGCCCGCCCCGAGCCCGCCGTCAAAGGCGTGAAACACACCCAGCCCGCCCCCGTCTTCGCCGAGCCGCAGCCCGAAAGCTGGTGGGACAAATTCAAAGCCTGGTTCAAAAGCCTGTTCGGCGGCGCACAGCAAACCGAGCCCGAGCCCCAGCCCGAGCCGCGCCGCAATCCCGAGCTCAGACGCGGCCAGGCGCAAAACCGCCGCCGCAACGCCGGAAGCGGCCGCAACCCGCGCCCGAATGCCGACGCCCAAGCGCAGGACGAAACCGCCGGTGAAGACAGCGAACGCGCCCGCCGCAACGGCAACGGTAACGGCAACAGTGGCGAACGCCGCAACCGCCGCCCGAACAACGAGCGGCAAACGCCCGACGCCGCCCCCGTCCAAGCCGTCGAAACCGCCGCCCTGCCCGACACCCCCGCGCCGCAGGACGCGCCCAACGAAAAACGCGCCGCCCGCAACGGCGACAACCGCAGCCGCAACGGCAAACGCGGCGACGCCCCCGCCGCGCCCAACGCCGTCGAACAGCCGGTTGCGGCGCAAAGGCCGTCTGAAAACGGACAAAACGGACACGGCAAGCCCGCCGAAACCGCCGAAGCGCGGCCGGAGCAGAAAACCGCCCGCAGCAACGGCCGCGACGGCGGCCGTCAGGAACGCGGCGGCCGCAACGGCAACAACCGCCGCAACGACAAAAAACGCAACATCCCCTCCGCCGCCAAAATCGAGCAGTATCTGATGATAGACGACGCGGCCGAGAAAGTACGCGCCGCCGTCGCCCACGTCTTCGGCGAAACCGCCCCCGCCGCCCTGCCGCGCAACGACGACACCGCGCCGCTGGTCATCACCATCCCCGCGCCGCAGGACGACACCCCCGCCGCACCCGCCGCCGAAAGCGGCCTCGTCGTCCAAAGCAGCGCGAAAGTGCGCGCCGCCGTCGAACACGTCATGGCGCAAAGCGAAACCGGCGCGGCGCAGGCGACAGATGCGCAGGAGCAGGCCGCGAACGCCGACAGGCCGTCTGAAAACGAAACCGCAAACGGCAAAGGCAGACGCGGCAGACCCGCCCGCAAAACGCAGGCCGAACAAGCGCAAACCTCCCTGCCCGACGCCCCCGCCGGCATGACCCTGGTGCAGACCCGCCCTGACGCCCTGGCCGCGCCCGCAGCCGAACCCGAGCCGCCCAAACGCACCCGCCGCGCCGACCGCGCGCACCACGCCGCAGCCGCCGCGCCCGCCGCCGAAATGGTGCAGATCGAAACCCGCCGCGACTGACGGCAGGGCAAACGGACAGCGGCAGCCGTTTTTCAGACGGCCTGCCGCTGTTTTGCCTCGGGTCTGCCGACATCCGGCTTGCAGGCGGTTTGGTTTTTCGAGTAAAAAAGCACCGCCGCAAAGCTGATTGCCAACCGACCCCAAGGTCTGTTGACATTCAACTTTTGCAGCGGATTTTGCGTCATAAAACGGCAGATGCAAGGCGAAAATGCGAGCCTATGCCGTCCATTGCGGGTATTTTCAACGCGGCAGATGCCGTTTTAGGGCGGAAAAGCCGCCAAAACGTTGATTGCCAACAGACCCTATGGCCATCTGAAAAAACGGCCGTCTGAAAGCGCAGCTTCGGCGCAGCCAAAACCTTTCCCCACCCAACGAAGGAGCCAACCCATGAGCCTCAACTTCAACCCCGAAGGCTTTCCCGAATACTTCGCCCAAGCCCCCGCCATCACCCTGCGCGACCCGCTGGCCGCCTTCCTCGGCGCGTCCGAACACGGCCTGATCACCTACCGCTACCTCGACGCCGTCAAACTCGCCGGCCACTCCTGCCCCACCGTCGCCGGTGCCTACCTGATGGTGTACCGCGGCCTCCAAGCCCTCTACGGCAGCGACACCCCCGAGCGCGGCGGCATCGAAGTGCAGATGCAGGGCGGCCGCAGCGAAGGCACCACCGGCGTCGTGGCCGCCGTCGCCACCCTGCTCACCGGCGCGGCCGCCGAACAAGGCTTCGGCGGCATCGGCATGCAGGGACGCTTCGCCCGCCGCAACCTGCTGTCGTTCGACGGCCAAATCGAAGGCACGCTCGCCCTGCTCCGCCGCGACACCGGCGCAGCGGTGGAAGTGTTCTACCACGCCAACCGCGTCCCCTTCGCCCCCGAAATGGCCGAAGTCATGCCCAAAGCCGTCGCCGGCACCGCTACGCCGGACGAGCTGCGCCTGTTCCAAGCATTGTGGCAGGGACGCACCAAAGCCATCCTGATCGACAACGCCGACAACCTCGAACTGGTCGAAGTGCGCCCGCTGCCCTGATTGGCCGCACACGCAAAGAGGCCGTCTGAAAACCGATTTCGGCTACACCGAAACAGTGTTTTCAGACGGCCTCCGCCGCTTATTGCAGCGTGTCGCGCAGCGACGCACCCTGCCTGATAGGCCGCAGGGTCTGTTGACAATCAGCCTTACGGCGGTGTTTTTGGCAAAAAACACCCGCCTGCCGCGTCAAAAAACCGTCTCGCAAGCTAAATGTCAACAGACCCTAACAAGCATAAGGCCGTCTGAAAACCCGTTTTCAGACGGCCTGTGTCTTTAAAAACAGCCCGTTCACCCCTGATCCGCGCTTTCGTTTTCCCTGCGCACGGGTTTGAACAGCCGCGCGGCAAGCAGGCCGAGTTCGTACAGGATGACCAGCGGCACGGCCATCAGCACCTGCGAGAGCACGTCGGGCGGGGTGATGACGGCGGCGAGGACGAATGCGCCGACGACGACATAGGGGCGCGCACTTTTGAGCTGTTCGAGCGACACCGCGCCCATGCGGAACAGCAGGATGACGACGATGGGCACTTCAAACGCCGCGCCGAAGGCGACGAACATGCCCAGCACGAAGGACAGGTATTTGTCGATGTCAGTGGCCATGCTCACGCCCTGCGGCGTTACGCCGGCGAGGAATTTGAACACGATGGGGAACACGGCGAAGTAGGCGAAGGCCATGCCGCAGGCAAACAGAATCAGGCTGGACAGCACCAGGGGCAGCACCAGCCGTTTTTCGTTCTGGTACAGCGCGGGGGCGACGAAGGCCCAAATCTGGTAGAGCGTGTGCGGCAGGGTGAGGAGGAAGGCCGTCATCAGCGTTACTTTCACCGGCACGAAAAACGGCGCGATCACGTCGGTAGCGATCATCTGCGTGCCCTGCGGCAGCGTCGCCATCAGCGGGTGGGCGACGAAGGTGTAAAGCTGCTGCGCGAAGGGCATGGCGGCGGCGAAGGCGGCCAGCATCACCAGCATAATCCACACCAGACGGCGGCGCAGCTCGATCAGATGCTCGATCAGGGTTTGGGTTTCTTCGTTCATAGGGTCTGTTGACATTCAACTTTTGACGCGGATTTTGCGTCATAAAACGGCAGATACAAGGCGGGAATACGAGCCTGTGCCGCCCATAGGGGAGTATTCTCAACGCGGCAGATGCCGTTTCAGGGCGCGAAATCCGCCAAAACGTTGATTGTCAACAGACCCTAAGGTGCGGCCGGGTTAGCTTTGTTGGAACTACTTTTTCAGACGGCCTCTGCGGCGCGCGCGCAGCTGCGGGCGGGGGTGGAAACGCGGGCGCAGATCGCGGCGGCGGTTCATGGCGCGGCGGCGCAGGGTGAAGAGGTGGACGGGCGCGCTGTGGTCGTACGCCGCCCCGCCCTGCCCCGAGCCGCCAGTGTCGGTGATGCCGAAATCGGCGGGGGTACGCTGCGGCGGCAGGCGTTCCCACGCGGGCATTTGAATGTCGGGCAGGCTCTCCTGCACGCCGCGCACGGCGGACTCGACGCCGTCTTTCACTTCCCGCAGCTCGGCGGCTTCGATTTGGCGGCCGAATTCGCCCTTCATGTCGGCGGCGAAGCGGCGGATTTTGCCCAGCCATTGTCCGGCGGTGCGTGCCACTTTCGGCAGCCGCTCGGGGCCGAGGACGACGAGGGCGACGATGCCGGTCAGCAGCAGTTCGCTGAAACCGAGTTCGAACATGGCCTAGCTTTTGCCGCTGCTGTCGGATTCGTCCTGCTTGGCGGCGGTTTCTTCCTTGCCGCCGTCCGCGCCTTCTTCGATGCCTTTTTTGAAATCGTGCACCGCACCGCCGAGGTCTTTGCCGAGGTTGCGCAGTTTGCCCGTGCCGAAAAACAGCACCACAATCAGCAGAACCACCAGCCAGTGCCAAATGCTGCTTATACCCATATCGTTGTTTCCTTGTGTGATTTGTTCAGACGAATACGCCGGCGGCGTTTTTTTCAGACGGCCTTTTGCGGCGTGCCGAGGATGTGGACGTGCAGGTGGAACACTTCCTGCCCGCCGCCTTTGCCGGTGTTGATTTGGGTTTTGAACCCGTTTGCGAGGCCGTGTTCTGCGGCGATTTGCGGCACTTTGAGCATCATCCGTCCCAGCAGGGCTTCGTGTTCGGGCGCGGCGTGGGCGAGCGAGTCGAAATGCGTTTTCGGGATCAGCAGCAGGTGCACGGGGGCGGCGGGGCGGATGTCTTTGAAGCACAGCATTTCGCTGTCTTCGTATACGACGTCGGCGGGGATGGTTCCGTCGGCGATTTTGCAGAAAATGCAGTCGGCCATATCGTTCTCCGTGTTGCCGCCGGACAAAAAGCCTTTTTCAGACGGCCTCCGTGCCCTGCGGCGCAAAAGCGCGGATTGTAATACAAAAGAGGGGGCGCCGCATTTCGGACGGCCTGTGCCTTGCGCCCGCACGTTCCGTTGCACGGCGGGTTCTGCCGCCCGTGCGACAGCGGTGTCCGGCAAACCTGTTTTGGCAAATCTGTTTTTCAGACGGCCTGAACCATGCGCGGCACAGGCCGTCTGAAAAGCGCGGCTTCAAAGCGCGGCTTCAAGGAAGTTATGGTCGGACAAAATAAAAGGCTTCAACCCGGCTAACTCGCTATTTATCCGATATTTTGCCGGGCTGAAGTCCGGCCTGCGATAGATACTTTTGATCTGTATCCACTATAAAACGCGGCGCGGCCGCAGCGGCAACGCCGGATCCGTATTTTCAGACGGCCTCCGGAGGCGGCGGCGCGGCGGCTTAGGGGCTGTTTGCATTTGGTTTGCGAAACGGTTTTTTGAGGAAAAATCCGCGCCTGCAAGAAAAAAAGCGCAGCAAGGTTGGACACCTTGCCAGCATTTTTGACGCGGCAGGCGTGGATTTTTACCAAAAACACCGCCGCAATACCAAATGCAAACAGCCCCTAGTCGCGCACGTAAACGGTTTCCACGTCGTAGTCGTCTTCGTTCCAGCCGTCGTCTTCTTCCGCCGCCGCATGCGCCTGCCATTGCGCTTCGCGGCTTAACGGCGAATCCATGCCGCTTTCGAGGCGCAGGACGGAGAGCAGGTGGTGTATGTCCGCCGGCAGCGGGGCTTCAAACCGCATGGTTTCGCCGCTTTGCGGGTGGGCGAAGCTGAGGCGGTAGGCGTGCAGTGCCTGCCGGCCGAGGCCGCGGACGGCTGTTTTCACGATGTCGGAGGCGGGGTGGCGCAGGTTGCCGTACACGGGATCGCCCGCGAGCGGGTGGCGGGCTTCGCGCATGTGGACGCGGATTTGGTGGGTGCGGCCGGTTTCGAGGGCGCATTCGATGTAGCTGTGCGCAAGATAGCGTTCGAGCACTTTCACGTGGGTTACGGCTTCTTTGCCGCCGAAGCCGACCACGGCCATTTTGGTGCGGTTGTGCGGGTCGCGGCCGATGAGGGTTTCGATTTTGCCGTCGAAGGGCACGATGCCGTCGGCCACGGCGCGGTAGATGCGTTTGACGCTGCGCGCCTGCATCTGCCGCACCAGATCGGTTTGCGCGGCCAGGGTTTTGGCCACCACCATCAGGCCGCTGGTGTCTTTGTCGAGGCGGTGGACGATGCCGGCGCGCGGCACGTTTTGCAGCGCGGGGCAGTAGGCCAGCAGGCCGTTGAGCAGCGTGCCCGACCAGTTGCCTGCGGCGGGGTGGACGACCAGTCCGGCGGGCTTGTCCAGCACCATCACGCTGTCGTCTTCGTACACGATGTCCAAATCCATGGGCTCGGGCGTGAAGGCCAGCGTTTCGTTACGCTCCCTAACCCGCACGGCCAGCGTTTCGCCGCCGATGAGCTTGTCTTTCGGGCGGGCGGCTTTGCCGTCCACCGCCACCGCGCCCTCTTTTATCCAGCCGGCAAGGCGCGAGCGGGAATAGTCGGGCAGCAGCGCGGCCAGCGCGGCGTCGAGCCGCTGTCCGGCCATTTCCAGCGGCACGGTTAAATTGAGGCAAGTTTCGCCGGCGGGGGCTGCCCCAAAGTCAAAATCGTCGCTATAATCCGCGGCGTTTTCTAATGAAGAGTTCTGCATGAAAAAAATTCTTTTAATAGCGGCATTGGGCGCGGCCCTTGCCGGATGCGCCAGCAAAGGCACCAGCGACAAAGACGCGCAAATCACTCAGGATTGGTCGGTGGAAAAACTCTACGCCGAAGCGCAGGACGAGTTGAACAGCAGCAATTATACCCGCGCTGTCAAGCTGTACGAACTTTTGGAATCGCGCTTCCCGCAAGGCCGCTACGCGCAGCAGGCGCAGCTCGATACGGCCTATGCCTATTATAAGGACGAAGAACGCGAAAAAGCCCTGGCGGCGGTGGAACGCTTCCAGAAGCTGCACCCGCAGCACCCGAACATGGACTACGCCCTCTACCTCAAAGGGCTGATTTTGTTTAACGAAGACCCCTCCTTCCTCAACAAACTGGCCGCGCAGGACTGGTCCGACCGCGACCCGAAGGCCAACCGCGAAGCCTATCAGGCGTTTTCCGAGCTGGTGCAGCGTTACCCGCAGAGCAAATACGTGGAAGACGCTTCCGCCCGCATGGCCAAACTGGTGGACGCGCTGGCAGGCAACGAAATGGCCGTCGCCCGCTACTACGCCAAACGCGGCGCGTATCTGGCCGCCGCCAACCGCGCGCAAAACATCGTAACCGGCTTCCAAAACACCCGCTTTGTCGAAGAAGCCCTGGCGATTATGGAGCTGTCCTATCAGAAAATGGGGCGGCCGCAGCTGGCCGAAGACACCCGCCGCATCTTGCAGCAGAACTTCCCGCAAAGCCCCTACCTCACCCGCCCGTGGAAAGACAACGACGCCCCGTGGTGGCGTTACTGGAAATAGCCGCCAAACCGGACAGGCCGTCTGAAACCAAGTTTTCAGACGGCCTGTTACAGTATTACAATAGCCGCACCCGAACACAGAAAGGCCGCACGGTGAACCTGCACGACATCCGCGAAGATTACAGCAAACGCCAGCTCTCCGAACAAGACTGCGCCGCCAGCCCCATCGCCCAATTCGAGCAATGGCTGAACGAAGCCGTAGCCGCGCAGGCCGCCGAGCCCACCGCCGTCAACGTCGCCACCGTCGGCGAAGACGGCCGCCCGCAAAGCCGCATGGTGCTGCTCAAAGAAGTGAACGCGCGGGGCTTTGTTTTCTTCACCAACTACCACAGCCGCAAAGGCCGCGCCCTCGCCGTCCGCCCCTTCGCCGCCCTCACCTTCTTCTGGCCGGAACTCGAACGGCAGGTGCGCGCCGAAGGCCGCGTCGAACGCCTCTCCGAAGCCGCCTCCGACGAATATTTCGCCTCCCGCCCCTACGCCAGCCGCCTCGGCGCGTGGGCGAGCGAGCAAAGCAGCGTCATCAGCGACAAAAACGTCCTTGTGCGCCGCGCCGCCGCCTTCGGCCTCAAACACCCCCTGCACGTTCCCCGCCCGCCGCACTGGGGCGGCTACCTCGTCATCCCCGAGCGCATCGAATTCTGGCAGGGCCGCCCCAGCCGCCTGCACGACCGCATCCTCTACCGCCTCGCAGACGGCCGGTGGACAAAAGAACGCCTCGCCCCCTGACACTGTTTTCAGACGGCCTGCATCCAAACATTACAGAGGCCGTCTGAAAACCAAGCCCCCAACGAAATCAAACCGACCCGCAGCAAAGGAGCCACCCATGCAGCCCAACGAAAAACCCTATCCCCGCGTCCTCACCATCGCCGGTTCCGACTCCGGCGGCGGCGCGGGCATCCAGGCCGACCTCAAAACCTTCGGCGCGCTCGGCGCATACGGCGCGAGCGTCATCACCGCCGTAACCGCGCAAAACACCCAAGGCGTGCAGGCCGTGCACACCGTCCCCAGCGACATCATCCGCGCCCAATGCGAATCCGTCTTCACCGACATCCGCATCGACGCCGTCAAAATCGGCATGCTGCCCGACACCGAAACCATCTGCACCGTCGCCGCCGCCCTGCGCCGCCACCCCGCACCCTTCACCGTGCTCGACCCCGTCCTCGTCGCCACCTCCGGCGACAGCCTCGCCCTCGAAAACACCACCCAAGCCCTGCTTGGCGAACTCATGCCGCTCGCCGACCTGCTCACCCCCAACCTCAGCGAACTCGCCGCCCTCAGCGGCCGCTCCCTGCCGCGCGACGAAAACGAAATGCTCGAACAAGGCCGCCTCCTGCTCCAAAGCGGCGCAAAAGCCGTGCTGCTCAAAGGCGGCCATTGGAGCGGCGGCTTCGCCCGCGACTGGCTCGTGCGCCAAAACGCCGACCCGCAATGCTTCATCGGCAGCCGCATTCCCACCCGCAATACGCACGGCACGGGTTGCACCCTCTCCTCCGCTATCGCCGCCCTCTACCCCCACAGCAAACAGCTCCATCTCGCCGTCGCCGCCGCCAAAAGCTACCTGCACGGCGCAATCGACGCCGGACAACACTGGCACCTCGGCCACGGCAACGGCCCCGTCGCCCACTTCTGGCGCACCGTGCGCTGAACCGCCACCGTCCGGCAAACACACAAAAAGGCCGTCTGAAAGCACAACCTCAACGCAGTTATAGTGGAATAAACATCGTAGGGTGTGTTGACAATCAACATTTTGGCGGCTTTTACGCCCTAGGCCGGGCTTCAGCCCGGCTAACGCCCTTTCCCCGACATTTTGCCGAGCCGAAACCCGGCCTGCATCGGACACTTTTTATTTGTGCCCGCTATAAAACACAGCTTTACCGCACAGCCGAAACCTGTCCGACGTTTTTCAGACGGCCTCTCGGAAAGAAAACCCGCCCGCCCCGCAAACCACCTGCCGCACGGCAAACGAAGGCCGTCTGCATCCGCCGCCATAGAATCGCGCATTCCGTCCCACCAAAGCGCACCTTTCAGACGGCCTCATCCCTTGTATAAAAAAGGCCGTCTGAAAATGCCGCGTCGGCGCAGCCGAAATCCACCTGCGGCAAAACCAAGCACCGCCGCTTTTCCAAACACCCCGCGCCCTCCAACCCCTCCATGCTCACTGACACCCACACCCACCTTGCCTCCCCCCCGCTGGCCGGGCAACTGCCGCAAATCCTCGCCGCCGCCGCCGCCACAGGCGTAACCCGCTTCTTCGTCCCCGCCGCCCGCCGCGCCGACTGGACGGCAGTTGCCGCACTGGCCGCGCCGCACATCGTCCCCGCCTTCGGCATCCACCCCTGGTTTGCCGCCGAAGAAGGCGGCGCAGACGACATACAGGCTCTGCAAGATCTGCTGCGCCGCCACCCCCAGGCCATGCTCGGCGAAACCGGCCTGGACTACCTGCACGCGGCAGACGAAACCCAACGGCGGCGGCAGCGCGACCGCCTGTCCGCCCAGCTCGACATCGCCGCCCAATACCGCCGTCCCGCCCTGCTGCACAACGTCCGCGCCGGCGCAGACCTCCTGCGCCTGCTGCGCGCGCACAACATCCGGCGCGGCATCGTCCACGCCTTTTCCGGCAGCCTCGAAGAAGCCCGCGCCTTCGCCGCGCAGGGGCTGAAAATCGGCATCGGCGTCCTCGTGCTCAACCCCCGCGCCCAAAAAGCCCGCCGCACCGCCGCCGAGATGCCCCTCTCCTCGCTGGTGCTGGAAACCGACAGCCCCTTCATGCTCAAAAACACCCCCAACACTCCCGCCAACACCCGCGCCGTCGCCGAAACCGTCCGCACCCTGCGCGGCATCCCCCTCGAAGCACTCGCCGAGGCCACCGAACACAACGCAACCGAACTGCTCGGCTGAACCGCATATGCTTCAAATACGCTTTGAGGCCGTCTGAAAAACAGAATCTGCTTTTCAGACGGCCTCAAAGAATATCCAAACCAAACGCCCGTTTTCATCCCGCGCCGTCCAACACGAAACACGCACCCGCGTCCTGCGCCAGCAGGTTTGCCAGCGCGGGCAGGTTGCGGGCGAGCTGTTCGCGCAACAGGTAGGGCGGGTTGATGGCGAACATGCCGCTGCCGTGCATGCCGAAGCCGTCGGCGCGGGGGGCGGCGACGTGGAGTTCGGCAAGCAGGTATTTGTCGGGCGACAGTTTTTTCAGCTGTTCGGGCAGGCGGCGGCTTTCTTCGCGGCTGAGGCAGGGATACCAGACGAGGTAGCAGCCTTGGGCGAAGCGTTTTTTCGCGTCTTTCAGCGTCTGCACCACGCGGGCGTAGTCCTGTTTTTCCTCATACGGCGGATCGGTGAGGACGACGGCGCGGCGGGTGGGCGGCGGCAGCAGGGCGAGCAGCCCTTTGAAGCCGTCTTCGCGTTTGAGGATGCCGCGCCGTTTCAGCCCTGCTTCGCGCATGTTGTTGTCCAGCAATAAAAAATCGGCGGGGTGCAGCTCGAAAAGGCGCAGTTTGTCGCTCTCGCGCGTTTCGGCCTGCGCCAGCCAGGGCGAGCCGCAATAGAGGCCGGGGCGGGGCAGGATGGTTTTCAGACGGCCTGCAAACCGCGCCAGCTCCTCGGGCAGCGCGCCCTGTTCCGCCGCCGCAAACAAACGGGCGGCGCCGTGGCGGTATTCGCCGACTTTCTGCGCCTCGCTGCCGCCCAGGTCGTACAAACCCGCGCCGCTGTGGGTGTCGATATACCAATAGGGCTTGTCTTTGCGCCCGAAATAGTCGAGCACCAGCCAGAGGACGAAGTGTTTGAGGATGTCGGCATGGTTGCCGGCGTGGAAGGCGTGGCGGTAGCTGAGCATGGTGAGGCCGTCTGAAAAAGGGAAACGGCGGATTCTACGGCAAGGGCGGCGCAAAGATAAGGCGCGGCGCGGCTGTTTTCCGCCGCCGCAATAGGCTTGCCGCCGTTTCTGCTATAAAATGCGCGGCTTTGATTCATTTATTTCAAACTGTTGTTTTCAGACGGCCTCACCGCTTGCGCAGAGGCCGTCTGAAAACCGTTTTAACGGAACACACCACCATGAAAACCTCCGAACTGCGCCAAAAATTCCTCGATTTTTTCCAATCCAAAGGCCACACCGCCGTGCGCTCGTCGTCATTAGTGCCCCACGACGACCCGACGCTGCTGTTTACCAACGCCGGTATGAACCAGTTTAAAGACGTGTTCCTCGGCTTCGACAAACGCCCCTACACCCGCGCCACCACCGCGCAAAAATGCGTGCGCGCAGGCGGCAAGCACAACGATTTGGAAAACGTGGGCTACACCGCCCGCCACCACACCTTCTTTGAAATGATGGGCAATTTCTCGTTTGGCGACTACTTCAAAAAAGAAGTGATTCCGTTCGCGTGGGAATTTCTCACTTCGCCCGAGTGGCTCAACATTCCCAAAGAAAAACTGCTGGTAACCGTGTATGCCGAAGACGATGAAGCCTACAACATTTGGCACGATGTCATCGGCGTGCCTGCCGAGCGCATTGTCCGCATTGGCGACAACAAAGGCAGCCGCTACGCTTCGGATAACTTCTGGCAGATGGGCGACACCGGCCCCTGCGGCCCCTGCACCGAGATTTTCTACGACCACGGCGAAGAAATCTGGGGCGGCATTCCGGGCAGCCCCGAAGAAGACGGCGACCGCTGGATTGAGATTTGGAACTGCGTGTTCATGCAGTTCAACCGCGACGAGCAAGGCAATATGAATCCGCTGCCCAAGCCCTCTGTCGATACCGGCATGGGTTTGGAGCGCATGGCCGCGGTGATGCAGGGCGTGCACAGCAACTATGAAATCGACCTGTTCCAAGACCTGCTCAAAGCCGTTGCCCGCGAAACTGGCACGGCGTTCAGCATGGAAGAGCCCAGCCTGAAAGTGATTGCCGACCATATCCGCTCGTGTTCCTTCCTGATTGCCGACGGCGTGATGCCCAGCAACGAAGGGCGCGGCTATGTGTTGCGCCGCATTATCCGCCGCGCCGTGCGCCACGGTTACAAACTCGGTCAGAAAAACGCCTTTTTCTACAAACTCGTGCCCGATTTGGTGAAAGAAATGGGCGGCGCGTATCCCGAGTTGAAAGAAAAACAAACGCATATTATGGAAGTGTTGCGCGGCGAAGAAATGCGCTTCGGCGAAACGCTGGAAAAAGGCATGGGCTTGTTCAACCAAGTGTGGGACGCGATGCAGTTCGCCAAATTGGAAAGCCTGTTGCCGATGGACGGCGTGGGCGAGCCGTTGCGATTGACCACCGCAGACGGTGTAGCGTTTACCGTGGTTTCGCGCAATGCGGGCAACGGCAAACAAATCGTGGTGCGCCCGCAGGTTTCAGGCAGCCTGAACGAAAGTTTCGCCTTTAATATGGAAGACGTGATCACCAAAGAAAAACCCGAAGCCCACCGCGCTTACGGCGAAGCCCTGCAAGGCTACCTGAAAAACAATATCGCCAACAGCAAGCTGATTATGTCGGGCGAACACATCTTCAAACTCTACGACACCTACGGCTTCCCCTATGACTTAACCGCCGACATGGCGCGCGAATTGGGCATCGAGTTGGACGAAGAAGGCTTTGAGCGCGAAATGGAAGCCCAACGCGCCCGCGCCCGCGCCGCGCAAAACTTCAAAGCCAACGCACAAGTGGCGTATGACGGCGCAGAAACCCAGTTCCACGGCTACGACAAACGCAGCCTTGACGCAACCGTGCTGGCACTCTACCGCGATGGCGAAGCCGTAAACCAACTGAACGCAGGCGAAGCAGGCATTGTTGTGCTCGACCATACTCCGTTCTACGCCGAATCGGGCGGGCAAGTCGGCGACGTCGGCTTTATTTTCAGCGGCAAAAACCGCTTTGCAGTGGAAGACACGCAAAAAATCAAAGCCGCCGTGCACGGACATTTCGGCACGCTGGTTTCAGGCAGCCTGAAAGTCGGCGACAGCATTTGCGCCGAAGTGGATAACGCCGTGCGCGAAGCCATCATGCGCAACCACAGCGTGACCCACCTGATGCACAAAGCCCTGCGCGATGTTTTGGGCACACACGTCGAACAAAAAGGCAGCCTGCAAAACGCCGAGCTGACCCGCTTCGACATCTCCCATCCGCAAGGCATCAGCGCGGAAGAAATCGCCGAAGTCGAACGCCGCGTCAACGCCGCGATTATCGCCAACGTGCCCGTCAAAGTGGAAACCATGTCCATTGAAGACGCGCAAAAATCAGGCGCAGTCATGCTCTTCGGCGAAAAATACGGCGACTTCGTCCGCGTCATCACCATGGGCGACTACTCCATCGAACTGTGCGGCGGTACCCACGTCACCCGCACCGGTGACATCGGCTTCTTCAAAATCATCAGCGAAGGCGGCATCGCCGCAGGCATCCGCCGCGTAGAAGCCATCACAGGCCTTGCTGCGCTGGCATGGGCGCAAAACCAAGAAAGCCTGATGAAAAACATCATCGCCGAAGTCAAAGCCCAAACCGAAAAAGACGTACTCGCCAAAATCCAAGCCAACGCCGCAAACACCAAAGCCTTGGAAAAAGAGTTGGCAAAAGCCAAAGCCGAACTCGCCGTCCACGCAGGCGCCAAACTCCTGGACAACGCCAAAGACTTGGGCACAGCCAAACTCGTCGCCGCCCAAATCGAAGCCGACGCAGCCGCCCTGCGCGAAATCGTTACCGATTTAACCGGCAAATCCGACAACGCCGTGATTCTTTTGGCAGCAGTGAACAACAGCAAAGTCTCCCTGTGCGCCGGCGTATCCAAGCCGCTGACAAACAAAGTAAAAGCCGGCGACTTGGTCAAATTCGCAGCCGAACAAGTCGGCGGCAAAGGTGGCGGCAGACCGGATTTGGCGCAGGCGGGGGGTACGGATGCTTCCCAAGTCGGCACGATGCTGGATTCGGCAGAAGGCTGGGTTAGAGAGAAGCTGTAGTTAGAAAAGTGCAGGCTGCCTGAAAGTAGGTTTTCAGGCAGCCTGTAATCATATTTGGAAAGTTATATTAAGGGATGAAAATGGCTAAATATTCAGTAAACCAATATCCAGTTGAAACGTTACTCTCTTGGATAAAATCGGGAGAAATTGCTATTCCCGAAATTCAGCGTCCTTTTGTTTGGAATAACAGCAAAGTGCGTGATTTACTCGATTCACTTTATAAAGGCTATCCTGTCGGATATATTATTACTTGGCGTAACCCTGATGTCCGCCTAAAAGATGGCACATTATCCAAAGGGAAACGGGTGTTAATAGACGGGCAGCAGCGGATTACCGCATTGACAGCAGCCATTGTTGGACAAGAAATTCTCAATAAGGACTATAAACATACCAAAATCCGTATTGCCTATAATCCTCTGGCAGAAGCTGGGCAGCCCGTATTTGAAGTAGCCAATTCCGCCATTGAACGTAATCCTATATGGATTACTGATGTTTCCCCTATCCTTAACGGGGCAATCTCTCTTCGCGATGCCAGACGAAACTATATGGCAACCAATCCCCAAGTTGATGAAGACGAAGTGGAAGAGAAAATCAACGCCTTGCAGTCAATTAAAAATCGGCAGATCGGTATTATCGAATTGAACGATGATTTAGATATTGACACCGTAACCGAGATATTTATCCGTATCAATCAAAAAGGTGTAGTTCTCAGTAATGCAGATTTTGTGATGTCCAAGATTGCCGCAGATCAAAAGTACGGGGGCAATATATTGCGGAAAATGATTGATTATTTCTGCCACCTTTTGAACGATAAGGAATTTCTCAATAGTATTGAAACAAATGATGTTGAATTTTCCCAATCCTCAAATTATCGACTTATGAAATGGATTGCCAACAAACCAGACAATCTCTACTGTCCAGACTACATTGATGTATTAAGGACAGCTTATACTTACGCATTCAAGCGTGGGAAATTCAGTGATTTGGTTGCCCTACTTTCCGGTCGTGATTTTGAAAAGCGGACAAATACAGAAGAAATTGCCGAGAAAAGCTACCGAATGCTGCATGATGGTTTACAGGCATTTTTCAATCAAACCCATTACCAACGTTTCTTGATGGTGGTTAAGTCGGCTGGGTTTATTCATAAAAAACTGCTCAATTCACAAAACAGCCTGAATATGACTTATGCCATATATCTCCATTTGAGCGGACTAAAAATAAGCGAGCATCAAATACAACAATGGGTTAAAAAATGGCTGGTCATGTCCATATTGACTGGGCGTTATTCCGGTTCGGCAGAAACCGCTTTTGAACGCGATATCCGCCAAATTTCGGAAAAAGGCATTGAAGCCTGTCTAGAACAAATCGAGTTGGCAGAACTTAATGAAGGATTTTGGGAACACGGATTGGTCAGTCAGCTTGACTCGTCAAGCAGCACAAACAACGCTTATTTATGTTATCTTGCCGCGCAATGCAAAAACCAAGAATGTGCGTTTTTATCGGACAGCGTTAAAATTTCCCATCTATTGGAACATCGTGGCGACGAACACCACTTATTCCCTAAAGCTTACCTGAGTGCAGCTGGTTATAAAAAAAGCGAATATAATCAGGTTGCCAATTATGTATTTACCGAACAGCAGAGTAATGTCCGCCTTTCCGATAAAGCTCCTGACGAATATTTCAAATTAATTAAAGAAGATATAGAAACGGGTAATAAACACTATACTTCACTGGCTTCCCTTGATGCCTTGCAAAAAAATCTGACAGAAAATTGCATTCCTGAAAATTATCAGGATTTCAATAGTGATTCATACCCAAAATTTTTATCGGATCGGCGTAAACTTATGGCGGAGAAAATCCATTCTTTTTATGACAGCTTGTAATAGCAAGCCGTAGCCCGCACCCCTGCCAACCGCGTGCGTGGCTACGCCCCACACCCTACCTGCGGGCGACGCAAACCTTAAGATTGAGGTGTAGGATGTGTGCAGTACGCACGCACACGTTTTTTGTTGCTACCGAATGATTTCAAACCATGCCGTAATTCAGTCGGCAGCAACGCAGCTTGATCCATGACCCAACGAAATCCTCATATCACTTGTAATATTAAAGCTGCCTGAAAAATAATTTTCAGACGACCTCTCTCTATCAAAAGCAGCCTGCACTTTCAAAAATCGAAGTGCAGGCTGTTTTTTATAATAATTATAAAAATTAGAAAAAAACGCGCAATATTTTTATACTGTACATCATGTAGCAGGCCATACCTGCTCTCCTGCCAACTTATTTACTGAACGAACAGGAATAACATGCAGAACCTCTCTTCAAAAAAACCGACAGCCGGTTATTCGCATCCGTGGCAATACTTTCTGCTGGTGTACGCTATGAGTGCGCCGTTTTGGTTGCTGTCTTTGTTTCTCAAACACAGTCCTCTGCCTGATAATCTGCCGCTGACCGACATCGGCGCGGCGCTCACCCCGACGGTTACCGCCGCATTGTTGCGTTACCGCGAGGGAGGAATGGCGGCGGTGCGCGGACTGTTTGGACGTGTGTTTGATTACGGGCGGATCAAGCATTCTGCCTATTTTTGGACGGCAATACTGATTTTCCCCCTGCTTTATCTGCTGACTTATGTTGTGATACGCCAAACAGGACAAACCATACCTGCCTTCTCCGTATCGTTTGCGCCGCTCGCTGGGGCATTCGTCATGTTCTTTATCGCGGCAGTTGCCGAGGAATTGGGCTATGCCGCCTACGCCACGGAAAGTCTGCAACGGTGTTTTACCCCGCTCATTACGGCGCTGATTATCGGGGTGCCGTGGGCATTGTGGCATTTGCCGTCCATGATTGCCGTGGGGCAATCTGCCGAACTGATCGCATGGGGGCTGGCAGGGACGGTTGCCGTGAGGATTATCTATGTATGGCTGTATAACGGCAGTGGCGGCTCGGTATTTGTATTGATCGCGTGTCACACGGTTGCCAATACCGCGCGCACAGGCTTCCCGGGCGGACGGGCAGCATATGAAAACGGAGATGGGATGATTCCATATGGAATTATCATCATCGCGGCGGCAATTGTGATGGGTTTTTGGCGTAAGGCGATGTGTTCATCTGATAGCAAGCAGGCGTAGGCCGAGCCATATTCCAACAAAACCTTCAATCCTGCCAAGATATTGGGATTTATCAATCCAACCTATGACGGCACGCCTTGGGTTAGAATAGGATTGTTTCGTTTGTAACCGGACAGGAGAAAACCATGAGAGTAACGAGTGCGGCCATTGTTAATGGTGAGTTTGAAGATAAATACGGCAAGCGGGGCGGGCAGTTTAGTCCGAACGGGATGCCGACTTATTCGGTGCCGTTTGAGATCAGCGGTGCGCCGGAGGGGACGAAATCGTTTGCGGTGGTGTTGGAGGACAAGGATGCGATTACGGCGAGCGGTTTTGTGTGGATACATTGGCTGATAGCGGATTTGGAGCGTACTTCGGTGGCGGAAAACGACAGTATTTCGGCCACAGATTATGTGCAGGGCGCGAACAGCTGGGCAAGCGTGCTGGGCAAACTCAGCATCGAAGAAGCCTCCCGCTACGGCGGCATGGCACCGCCCAACTGCCGCCCCGCTACGAACTCATCGTCTACGCGCTCGATACCAAACTCAATCTACCAAAGGGCTTCCGCTTCAACGACCTCCACTTCGCCATGCAGGGCCACATCCTCGCCAGCGCGTCGGTGATGGGGACGTATGACGCGTAACACATGATGCAAAGAGGCCGTCTGAAAACAGGTTTTCAGACGGCCTCTTTATTCCACACTATGCCACTATGCCGCAACAGCGGAATCACAGCCCCCTATCGCGGCGGGCGGTTTTGAACATCCATGCGTAGCCTGCCGCCGCCGGAATCAGCGCGAGGATGGTTTTGAACGTCCACGACGCATACCACGGCTTGGCGATGACGATCATCTCGCCCGCCGTTTCCGGCGGCACGATGCCGCGCACCGCGTACCAGTCGAGCATCGGCCACCAGCAGGCCACCAGCAGGCCGAGGAACAGCGGCCACAGCAGGCGCGTGCGTTCGCGCTGCCACAGCAGGAAAAACACAATCACCCACAGCAGCGTCAGCACGGCGATCAGCAGCGCGGTGTGCGCCGGCGCGCCGAACCAGGCGGCGGCGAAATAGCTGGCGGCCACCCACAAAGCGGCCAGCACGGCCACGATAAATTCCTCAGGACGTTTGAACATCTTCGCTCCACAATTCAGAAAAAACCGGCGCGGAATATACCGCAAAACCGCCTTCATGGATACGGCGCACCCGTTGGGTTAAAATGCCGCCTTTACCGTTTGCAAGGACAACGCCGTGAAACTCAAAACCTTTCTGCACCAAGCCGCTTCCGTGTTAAACCGCCTCGACGCATGGCTGCCGCCCGAGCCGCGCGAGCCCGACTGGAACGCCAAAGCCTTCCGCTGGCGCAAAACCGTCGGCGGCGGCGTGCTGGAAAGCCTGCCCGAGCCGCACACCTTCCCGCTCTCACGCCTGGCCGCCGTTGACACGCAGGCCGCCAAACTGGTGCGCAACACCCGCCAGTTCCTCGCCGGCCGCCCCGCCAACAACGTTTTGCTCACCGGCGCGCGCGGCACGGGCAAATCCTCGCTCGTCAAAGCCCTGCTGCACGAATACGCCGACGACGGCCTGCGCCTGATCGAAGTGGACAAGGGCGACCTTGCCGCCCTGCCCCCGCTGCTCGCCCTCTTGGCGGCGCGTCCGGAAAAATTCATCGTTTTCTGCGACGATTTGTCCTTCGATGAAGGCGAAGGCGGCTACAAAGCCCTGAAAACCGCGCTCGACGGCGGGCTGTCGCAGCGTTGCGCCAACGTGCTGGTTTACGCCACCTCCAACCGCCGCCACCTGATGCCCGAATACATGGCCGACAACGCAGGGCACACCGGCACGCGCGGCGAAGTGCACCAAAGCGAAGCGGTGGAAGAAAAAGTGTCGCTGTCCGACCGCTTCGGCCTGTGGCTCAGCTTCTACCCCTTCGACCAGGACGACTACCTCGCCGCCGCCGCCAACTGGCTCGGCCACTACGGCCTGCCCTTCGACGACACCGCCCGCCGCGCCGCGCTGAACTGGGCGCAGATGCGCGGCAGCCGCTCCGGCCGCACCGCTTGGCAGTTTGCCTGCGACTGGGCGGGCAGACTGCCGCAGGAGCGGACGGCCGACTGAACGGCGCGTCTGCACCCGCGCCGCTATCCGGCAGCAGAGGCCGTCTGAAAATCGCGTTTTACAGTTTTGGCAGCGCCGAAGCTGTGCTTTCAGACGGCCTCTGCCCACAGGTAAGGTGTGTGGCGCAAGCCACGCACGCGGTTTCGGCTTTTGGAAACCGCGCGGATCGGCTGTGCGGCAGAGAACGCGTGCGTTGCCTTTGGGCGACACACCCTACCTTAGATTCGGCATGGGCTGGATGGGAAACAGGCCGTCTGAAAGCGCAGCTTCGGCGCAGCCAAAAAAACAAAATCCGATTTTCAGACGGCCTCTGCCCTTAGGTAGGGTGTGTCGCTCCGCGACGCACGCGGTTTGGATTGGCGTAGCAACACGCGGATTGGCTGTACAGCATAGACCGCGTGTGCACCCTGCTTCAACGGCAGAGGCCGTCTGAAAACAGCTTTCAGACGGCCTCTGCCGTTTCCCCGCAGGAAACGCCGCTTTTCCCGCCCGCGTTTTGCCCCTCCGCCGCTTTGCGCTACACTGCGCCGCTTTCTTGTGCGGTTTCAAGCCTTAGGGTCTGTTGACAATCAGCTTGCGAGACAGTTTTTTGAGGAAAAAAATGCCCGAATGCAAGGAAAAAAGCGCAGCAAGGTTGGACACCTTGCGAGCATTTTTGACGCGGCAGGCGGGTGTTTTTTACCAAAAACACCGCCGCAAGGCTGATTGTCAGCAGACCCTAGAAACCGTTTTCACCATAAAAAACAAACAAAAGGAACACAATCATGACCCCCGATACCCCCCTGCGCTACGGCACCGTTACCCGCCTGCTGCACTGGCTGATGGCCGCCTGTTTCGCCGTGATGCTGGCCACCGCCGTGATTTGGAACCTCACCGACGCCGACTGGGTCGGCGGCCTCTACGGCGTGCACAAATCCTTCGGCTTCATCCTGATGGTGCTGATTGTGCTGCGTATTTTGTGGGCACTGGCCAACGCCGCCAAACGCCCGCCCTCCGACAGCGCGGCGGCCAAACTCGGCCACATCGCGCTGTATGTCCTGATGTTCGCCGTGCCGCTGATCGGCATGATCCGCCAATACGGCGGCGGGCGCGGCTCTTTGAAAGTGTTCGGCATCCAAGTGATGCAGGGCGCGCCGGAAAAAATCGAATGGATGGCCAATCTGGGCAACCAGTGGCACGGCAGCGCGGCCTGGCTGCTCTATGCGCTGGTGTTCGGCCACATTGTGATGGTGGCGGTGCACAAAATGCGCGGCCACGACGTACTGCCGCGCATGATCGGCACGCAGAAATAAGGCCGCAGCGCACAGGCCGTCTGAAAACACTATTTCAGACGGCCTTTCCTATGCGCCGCCACCCCGAACCGCTATAATCCGCGCCTTTGAAAACACAAGGAAAGCCGCCGTGAACACCATCACCGCCGAAAAAAAAATGAACGTCGAGAGCTTCAACCTCGACCACACCAAAGTCAAAGCCCCCTATGTTCGCCTCGCCTGCATCACCGACGGCGACCACGGCGACATCATCTACAAATACGACCTGCGCGTGTGCCAGCCCAACCAAGACCACATGGACATGCCCGCGCTGCACTCGCTCGAACACCTGATGGCCGAACTCTCGCGCAACCATTCCGACAAGATTGTGGACATCAGCCCGATGGGCTGCCAAACCGGCTTTTACGTTACCCTGCTCAACCTGCCCGAATACCGCGACGCGCTGGATTTGATCGAAAAAACCCTGCACGACGTAACCGCCGCCACCGAAGTGCCCGCCTGCAACGTCGTCCAATGCGGCTGGGCGGCCAGCCACAGCCTCGAAGGCGCACAGAAAATCGCCCGCTACCTGCTGGAAAAACGCGGCGAATGGGAAGAGGTGTTCGCATGAAACCTGTGCGCACCATCGCCGTCATCGGTGCGATGCCGCCCGAAATCGAGCGGCTCAAAGGCCGTCTGAACGGCCTGCAAACCCACCGCTTCGGCGCGTTTGAAATCCACACCGGCCAGCTGCACGGCAAACAAATCGTCCTCACATTGAGCGGCATCGGCAAAGCCAACGCCGCCGCCGCCACCGCCGCCGCCATCCTCCAATTCGCCCCCGACTGCGTCATCAACACCGGCAGCGCGGGCGGCCTCGGCAGCGGCCTGAAAGTGGGCGACGTCGTCATCGGCAGCGAAACCGTCCACCACGACGCCGACGCCACCGCCTTCGGCTACGCCCCCGGCCAAATCCCGCAGCTCCCCCCGACCTTCCCCGCTGACCCCGCCCTAATGTCCGCCGCCGAAACCGCCGCCCAAGCCTTCCCGCACGCCGCCGTAACGCGCGGCCTGATTGCCAGCGGCGACCAGTTTGTCCACAGCGAAGAAGCCGCCGCCGCCATCCGCGCCACCTTCCCCGCCGTGCAGGCCGTGGAAATGGAAGCCGCCGCCATCGCGCAAACCTGCTTCCAGTTCGGCATTCCCTTCGTCGTCATCCGCGCCCTGTCCGACACCGCCGACGAAAAAGCCGACACCAGCTTCGAGCAGTTCCTGCAAACCGCCGCCGCCCACTCGGCCGAAATGGTCGAACGCATCATTGCCGCGCTGTAAACCCCAAAGGCCGTCTGAAAGCGCAGCTTCGGCGCAGCCAAAACGTTTTTCAGACGGCCTCAAACCCAAAAGGAAACCCCATGCAGCCCGCCGTAAACCACGTCCAAGCCGCCGCCTTCGACCTCGACGGCACCCTCTGCGACTCCATCCCCGACCTCGCCGCCGCCGCCAACGCCGTGCGCCGCGCCCTCGGCCTGGCCGAACTGCCGCAGCACACCGTGGAAAGCTACGTCGGCGACGGCCTCGCCGCCCTCGTCCACCGTACCCTCACCGCCGATTTCGACGGCCAAGCCGAAGAAAAACAATGGGAACAAGGCTACACCCTCTTCGTGCGCCACTACGCCGAACACATCGCCGACGCCACCCGCCCCTACCCCGGCGTTGCCGCCGGCCTCGAACTGCTCAAATCCCTCGGCATCCCGCTGGCCGTCGTTACCAACAAAAGCGAAACCCTCGCCGTCAAACTGCTGCGCGCCCTCGGCCTGGCCGACCATTTCAGCCTCATCGTCGGCGGCGACACCCTGAGCGAGAAGAAACCCGCGCCCGCCCCGCTGCTCTATGCCGCCGAAACCCTCGGCGTGCCGCCGCAAAACATGCTCATGGTCGGCGACTCGCGCAACGACATCCTCGCCGCCCGCGCCGCCGGCTGCCCTGCCGTCGGCGTCTCCTACGGCTACGGCGACATGGCCGCCCTCTCCCGCGACCCCGCCACCCGCCCCGACCTCGTCGTTTCCTCACTGCCCGAAATCTACGAACACCTGCGCCCGCAGCGCGAACAGGACGCAGAGGCCGTCTGAAAACGCAGCTTCAACGCAGTTAAACCCCCGCTTCGGCATGGCCGAAACCGGATTTGCCGATTTTCAGACGGCCTTCCCCGACACACGCGGTTTTCAAGGCAGGCAGAGCGGCTTATTAAAAAGGCCGTCTGAAAATACATCTGCACCAAAACGGAAAACCGTTTTTTCAGAAACGCCCTCCCCGGGCGAACGGAAACCGCCCCGAACCCGCCCATGACCCAGCAAAAATCCCTCCGCGCCCGCGCCCTCGACATCCTCGCCCGCAGCGAAACCGGCCGCGCCGCCCTCAAACGCAAACTCGCCCCCCACGCCGCCAGCGAAGACGAACTCGAAGCCGTGCTCGACGAAATGGCCGCGCGCGGCTGGCAGTCCGACACCCGCTACGCCGAAGCCTACATCCACAGCAAAGGCCGCAAACACGGCAGCCTGCGCCTGCGCCACGACCTCGCACGGCAGGGCGTGGACGAAGAAACCGTCCGCGCCCTACTGCCCGACGCCGACACCGAACTGGCCGCCGCCGTGTCCGTCGTGCGCAAAAAATTCAAAACCCCACCCGCCGACTACGCCGCCGCACAAAAACAAATGCGCTTTCTCGCCTATCGCGGCTTCGACGGCGACACCGTCCGCCGCGCCCTCAAACAAGCCTGGACAGACGGATACACCGAATACGACGGCACAGACGACCGGACATAACAGGCCGTCTGAAAACCCGTTTTTCAGACGGCCTCAAACCCCAAAAAACAAGGCATCAGCACATGGCACACTACGCAATCGGCGACATCCAGGGCTGCTTCGACGAACTCCAAGCCCTGCTGCACAAAACCGGCTTCACCCACGGCCGCGACACCCTCTGGCTCACCGGCGACATCGTCAACCGCGGCCCCAAATCCCTCGAAACCCTCAAATTCTGCATGAAGCACGAAAGCAGCGTCCACACCGTGCTCGGCAACCACGACCTCCACCTGCTCGCCGTCCTCTACGGCCAAAGCCGCAGCAAACGCAGCGACACCCTCGATGCCATTATCCGCCACAAACACGCCGCCAAAATGCGCGACTGGCTGCGCAGCCGCCCCCTGCTGCTGCAAACCGACAGCCACCTCATGACCCACGCCGGCCTGCTGCCGCAATGGACGATACCCCAAGCCGCCGCCTACGCCGCCGAAGTCGAACACCGCCTGCGCGGCGCAGACCCCGCCGCCTTCTTTGCCGCCATGTACGGCAACCGCCCCGCCGCCTGGCGCGACAGCCTCGAAGGCAGCGACCGCCTGCGCTTCATCACCAACGCCTTCACCCGCATGCGCGCCCTCAACGCCGACGGCAGCCTCGACTTCGACTTCAAAAGCACCCTCGCCGACCTCCCCCCCGGCCTCTGCGCCTGGTTCGACGCACCGCATCGCCCCCGCCCCGAAAAAACCGTCGTCTTCGGCCACTGGTCGGCACTCGGCCTCATCGACGACTCCGAAAAAAACATCCTCTCCCTCGATACCGGCGCACTCTGGGGCGGCAGCCTCACCGCCGCCGACCTCGCCACCCACACCGTTACCCAAGAAGCCGCCCACCGGCGCAAAGAAAAATAAGGTACAAAGGCAAAAGGCCGTCTGAAAATCGTATTTGTGTTTTTCAGACGGCCTCTGCCGTTATGTAGGGTGTGTGGCGCAGCCACGCACGCGGTTGGATTGTTGGAAACACGCGGATTCGTTGAAGCGGCACAGACCGCGTGCGTCGCCTCGGGGCGACACACCCTACGTCGGGTTCAACATGGGCGTGTCGGAGAACAGGCCGTCTGAAAATCGTATTTGCGTTTTTCAGACGGCCTCCGCCGCTAACGTAGGGTGTGTGGCGCACGTGGTTTTCGGGTTGCAGGGTTGCTTGGATGCCGAAAAACAAAAGGCCGTCTGAAAATCATGTTGGAGATTTTCAGACGGCCTTCGTGTAGGAGAACCTTTTGACTGTCCGCATATCCCTAGTCCATCAGAGAACCGGATTTTCAGGAACTGATTTCTTCCAAATCGCGTCCTTTGGTTTCCTCGCCCAGCCACGCAATCAGTGCGGCGGCAGACATCATCACGGCGGCAAACATAAAGAATATCAGGCCGAAACCGCCGCCCGCGTCCATCAGCGAAGCCACCACGGCAGGCGCGGCGATGCCGCCGATACGCCCTGCCGACCCCGCCCATCCCGAAGCAAAAGCACGGAAACGCAGCGGGTAAAGCTCCGGCGTATAGGTGTACAGAACGCCCCACGCGCCCAAATTGAAAAACGACATCAGCCCGCCCCACACCACCAGTTCCGCAGGCGAAGCGCTTCGTCCGAACAGCCACGCGCACACGGCGCAGGCCGCCAAAAAGCCCGCGAGCGTGGCCTTGCGGCCAATTTTTTCCACCAGCGCGGCCGCCGCCAGATAGCCCGGAAGCTGGGCGACAATCATCCACAGCACATACTCGAACGTTTTGACCACGGTATGTCCCTGTGCTACCAGAAGTTTCGGCAGCCAGGTAAAAATGCCGTAATAAGAAAACATGATGCCGAACCACACCGCCCACAGCATCAGCGTGCGGCGGGCAAACGGCGGCTGCCACAGCATACCGAAACGCGGCCGCTCGGGCACGGGTGCAGGCGCGGCCTCTGCCGCCGCAGCCGGTTCGCGCCCCGCTTCTCGCTCCAGACGGCACACCAGCCGGTGCGCCTCTTCGATTTTTCCGCGCGACACCAGATAAGGCACGGATTCGGGAATGTATTTCCACACCAGCGGCACATACAAAACAGGCAGTGTGCCGACGGCAAAGGCCGCCTGCCAGCCCAGTTTCGGAATCAGAAAATACGCCGCCAGCGCGGCGACCAGCCAGCCCAGTCCCCAAAAGCTCTCCAGCAGTACGATAAACCGCCCGCGCACTTTCGGCGGCGCATACTCGCCCACCAGCGCAACGGCAGCGGGAAGCTGCGCCCCCAGCCCGACACCGACCCAAAAGCGGTAAAACAGCAGCGTTTCCATATTGTGCGCCAGTGCGCACAGCCCTGTGGCCGTGCCGTAAACCAGCATCGCGGCGGCAAACACGGTTTTGCGGCCGAAACGGTCGGCCAGCCAGCCGCCCGCCACCGCCCCCGCCGCCATGCCCGCAAACGCGATGCTGACGATATAGCCCAACTGCGCGGGCGGAAGATTCCAGTCCTGCGCCAGCACGGGCAGCACAAACGACACCATGCCGGTGTCCATCGCATCAAACATCCAGCCGATACCGGCCAGCACCAGCAGCCTGTAGTGGACCCTGCCCGCATCCAGCGTGCGCAGCCGTGTCAGAATATCTGTCATATCGTTCCTCTTTCCCGCGACGCACGCGGTTTGGATTGGCGGGGAAACGCGCGGATTGGCTGTGCCGCACGGACCGCGTGCGCCGCCTTGGGGCGGCACACCCTACGTCGGGTTCAACATGGGCGTGTCGGAGAACAGGCCGTCTGAAAATCGTATTTGCGTTTTTCAGACGGCCTCTGCCGTTATGTATGGTGTGTGGCTTGGTTGAAGCGGCACAGACCGCGTGCGTCGCCTCGGGGCGACACACCCTGCAAAGCCGCCACAACCCGCCGTCATCCCCCCGTTTATGCTCTGAAAGCGTACTGGCGGGAACGGCCTGCCGTGTTATTCCGCTTTCGCGCCAATCCGGCTGCCTTCGGCGATTTTCAGGCCGGCGGCGACGAGGCCGCCGATGTCGGCGACGTTGGCGGGCAGGATGAGTGTGTTGTTTTCTTTGGCGAGTTTGGCGAAGGCTTCGACGTATTGTTCGGCCACTTTCAGTTTGACCGCTTCGTTGCCGCCTTCGGTGCGGATGGCTTCGGCCACGGTGCGGATGGCGTCCGCGCTGGCCTGGGCGACGAGGCGGATGGCTTCGGCTTCGCCTTGGGCGAGGTTGATTTTGGCGGTTTTTTCGCCGTTGGAGGCGTTGACGGCGGCCTGTGCTTCGCCTTCGGACTGCTGGATTTCGGCTTCGCGGCGGCCGACGGCGAGGTTGATTTGTTCGATTTTGCGGCCTTCGGATTCGGCGATGCGGGCGCGTTTTTCGCGTTCGGCGGTAATCTGTGCCTGCATGGAGCGCAGGATTTCCTGCGGGGGGATGAGGTCTTTGATTTCGTAGCGCAGCACTTTCACGCCCCAGGAGACGGCGGCTTCGTCGAGGGCGGCGACGACGATGCGGTTGATTTCGTCGCGCTCTTCAAAGGTTTTGTCCAATTCCATGCGGCCGATCACGGAACGCAGGGTGGTTTGCGCGAGCTGGGTGATGGCCATGATGTAGTTGCTCGATCCGTAGGAGGCGAGCTTGGGGTCGGTTACTTGGAAGTAGATGATGCCGTCGACGGTGAGCTGGGTGTTGTCGCGGGTGATGCAGACCTGGCTGGGCACGTCCAGCGGGATTTCTTTTTGGGTGTGCTTGTAGGCGACGCGGTCGAAAAAGGGAATGAGGAAGTTGAGGCCGGGTTCGAGGATGGCGCGGAATTTGCCGAGGCGTTCGACGACGTAGGCTTCCTGCTGGGGGACGATGCAGATGGCTTTGAATCCGAAGACGATGACGGCGATGAGGATGATCAGTGGCAGGCTTAAAAGTCCCATGGCGGCTCCTTAGGGTTGGCGGGGTTGGATAATCAGGGTGTTGCCGTCTTTGCCGGTGATGCGGGCAAAGCCGGATTCGGGTTCGCCGCCGTCGCTGCGGGCGTGCCAGACGGTGCCCCGGTAGGAAACTTGGTATTCCGCGCCGTACAGGCGGCGCAGGATTTTCACGGTTTGGCCGATGTCGAGGTCGTTGGCGGCGGTGTCTGCGGGGCGGCGGGCTTGCAGTTTTTTGTGCAGCCAGAAGAGGCCGGCGGCAGCAAGCAGGGCGGCGGTGAGGATGGGGGCGACCTGTCCTTCAAACAGGTAGGAGGCAACGCCCGCGCCGGCCAGTGCCGCGCCGACGATCAGCAGATAGAGTGTGCCGACAAACATTTCCAAGACGAATACGGCCACGGCGGCGACAAACCAGTACACGGCTGCTCCTTTCTGCCCAAGCGGCAATCGGGTGGGAAAAAAGGCCGCCTGAAAAACGGGGAATGCGTTTTTCAGACGGCCTGTGTTCAATTTTTGCTGCGGCTGCGTTCGCGTTCTTCGCGGCCTTCTTTAATCGCGCCGACCAGGAAATGGATGCCGGCGGCGATGAAGGCGCAGACGGTAACGGCGGTAAAGATGAAGAGGAAGTTCTGCATGGTGCTTTCCGTGTGTTGCGGCAGGCCGTCTGAAAAAAGGGCGGGATGGCTTTAACTTTGTTGCCACGCCGTTTTCAGACGGCCTTTGCGCCTTATTCTTCCGGCTCTTCGCCGTCGGTTTCGTCGCGTGTGCCTTCGGTGATTTTGAGGTCGGTGCCGGCTTCGGCGCGGATTTTTTTGTCGATTTCGGCGGCGACTTCGGGGTTTTCTTTCAGCCAGATGCGGACGTTGTCTTTGCCCTGCCCGATTTTCGCGCCGTTGTAGCTATACCACGCGCCGGATTTTTCGATGATTTTCAGCTTGACGCCGATTTCGATGAGTTCGCCTTCCCAGCTGATGCCCTCGCCGTAGAGGATGTCGAACTCGGCGGTGCGGAACGGCGGGGCGACTTTGTTTTTGATGACTTTGACTTTGGTTTCTTTGCCGATGGGGCTTTCGTCGCCTTTTTTAATCTGCTGCGTGCCGCGTATGTCGATGCGCACGGAGGAATAGAATTTGAGCGCGTTGCCGCCGGTAGTGGTTTCGGGATTGCCGAACATCACGCCGATTTTCATGCGCAACTGGTTGATGAAGACGACGAGGGTGTTGGTTTTTTTGATATGGCCGGTGAGTTTGCGCAGAGCCTGGCTCATCAGGCGGGCTTGCAGGCCGACGTGGCTGTCGCCCATGTCGCCTTCGATTTCGGCTTTGGGCACGAGGGCGGCCACGGAATCGACCACCACCATGTCCACGCCGCCGGAGCGCACCAGCATGTCGCAGATTTCCAGTGCCTGCTCGCCGGTGTCTGGCTGGGACACCAAAAGCTCTTCCACTTTCACGCCGAGGGCGCGGGCATAGACGGGGTCGAAGGCGTTTTCCGCGTCGATGAAGGCGCACACGCCGCCGCCTTTTTGGCATTGGGCGATGGTTTCCAGGCAGAGGGTGGTTTTGCCGGATGATTCGGGGCCGAAGATTTCGACGATACGCCCGCGCGGCAGGCCGCCCACGCCGAGGGCGAGGTCGAGGCCGATCGAGCCGGTGGAGATGACTTGCAGGTCTTCGGTTTCGCTGCTGCCGTCCATTTTCATGACGGAGCCTTTGCCGAACTGTTTTTCGATTTGCGCCAGCGCGGCGGCAAGGGCTTTGCCTTTGTCTTCCGGTTTGCTGCTTTTGTCTTTGCTTTTTTCTTCTGCCATGTCGTCGGTACTTTCGTTGTTTGTTGCGGGTAAAAAATCGGGCGCATTATCGCATAAGCGGCGGCCGTCTGAAAACGGGAAACGGGTTTCAGACGGCCTGTGCGCGGCTTATTTTTCTAGGGCATCGTTGAGCGTTTTTTCAATCAAATCCGCGTCAAACGATTTGGCGATGAGTTCAAAACGGCTGTCGCGCCGCCATGAGACCTGGTTTGCGCCCCATTGGCCGTCCACCCAGTTGAGCCACACCCATGTGCCGAGCACTTGGAACACGCCTTTGGCGCGCACCAGCCCTTCGGTCATTTGCGGCAGCTTGTTGAAAAAATCGGTGAGTTTTTCGCCGTCGAAATCGCGTCCGGCGGGGAAGGTGTAGCCTTCGGATTGGAAACCCATTGTATTGTCGGGCAGCGATTCGGTTTTTAGACGGTAGCGTGGTTTTTCGATCACGGGAATGTCGAGCCACCGAATATCGAGCTGCGCGTTTTGCACTTCGGCCACTTTGGCTTTGGGCGGGAACAGCTTGGCGGCTTTGGCGTGAAATTCGGCAAGCTGCTCGGGCGTGCACAAATCGGTTTTGCTCGCCACCAGCACATCACACACGCCGATTTGGTCTTTATACAGAGCCTGATTGGCATAATCGGGGTTGATAAACTGGCGCGGATCGACCACGGTAAACACGGCGGCGATTTCGAGCAGGTCGCCCAGCGGCTTGGCTTTGAGCTCGTCAATCACGCTGGCGGCGTGGGCGAGGCCGCTGGCTTCGATCATCAGGCGGTCGGGCTGTGCGTCGCGCAGCATTTTCTGCACGGTTGCGCCCATTTGCGCGCCGGCGGTGCAGCAGAGGCAGCCGCCCGCAAGTTCGGCCACGGGAATGCCGTTGTCGCTCAAAACCGCGCCGTCGATGCCGATTTCGCCGAACTCGTTGACGATAATCACCCATTTTTCATCGGGATTTTTCTGCGTCATCAGGCTTTTGAGCGCGGTGGTTTTGCCGGTGCCCAAAAAGCCGGAAATCAGGTGGACTTTGGTTTTCTTTAATGGCATTTGGCGCACACTCCGGTCAGTACCAGATGTTCTTCGGTCATCTCGAAGCCCGTGTCGCCCAGAGCCCGCTGCAACTCTTCCCATTGTTTGCTCAGCGACTGTTCGTCCACTGCGCCGCATTTGGTGCAGACGAGGATGAACGCGCTGTGGCTGTGGCCGGCGTGGTCTTCGTGGCCGTGTTCGCGGCAGTTGTGCCGCGCGTGGCTGCACAAAACGTAGCCGTTCACCGCCGCGATTTTGTGCAAAACACCCTGATCCACCCAGAAATCGAGGGCGCGGTAGGCGGTGGGCGGGGCGACGGGCGTGGCACTTTGCTGCTGCATCAGCGAGAGCACGTTGTAGGCTTTGATCACGCCTTCCTGCTGCAACACGATGTCTAAAACGTGTTCGCGCAGGGCGGTTACCTGTGCGCCGTTGGCGCGGGTCTGATCGATGATTTTCTGTTTCATATGGGTGTCCGTTTTGTTTTCAGACGGCCTTTGCGGCCGCAGCGGGAATTATAACCGAAAGGCCGTCTGAAAACGGCGGCGGCGCGAAAAAGGCTATAATGAGGCCGTCTGAAAAACCAGTCTGCAAGGAATGTTATGCGCCAAACCACCCTCATCGCCGCCCGCGCCGAAAACGGCGTGATCGGCATCGGCAACAAAATGCCCTGGCACCTGCCCGAGGATTTCGCCTTTTTCAAAGCCTATACTTTGGGCAAACCGGTGGTGATGGGGCGCAAAACCTGGGAGTCGCTGCCGAAAAAACCGCTGCCCGGCCGGCGCAATATTGTGGTTACGCGGCAGGCGGACTATGCCGCAGACGGCGCGCAAACCGCCCCTTCGCTCGCCGCCGCGCTGGCTTTGTGCGCGGATGCGGACGAAATCGTGGTGATGGGCGGCGGCGAGATTTACCGCGAGGCCATGCCGCAGGCCACCGATTTGCGCATCACGGAAATCGCGCTGCGGCCGGAGGGCGACGCGTTTTTCCCTGCAATCGATGCCGCGCTGTGGCGGGAATGCAGCCGCGAGGCGCACACGACAGCAGACGGCGTGCGCTATGCCTTCGTGCATTATGTGCGCAGAGGGTGAAATACGCTTTGAGGCCGTCTGAAAAGCATATAAAGGCCGTCTGAAAAACCGTTTTGGCTTTGCCGGAACGCTGTTTCAGACGGCCTCCGTGCGTTTTCCCGCCGCTCCCGCCGTCAAGCCGCGCAAGGGAAAGTGCTACAATGCGCGGTTTCTTTTTATTCGAGTTTTCCGGCTTCATCATGTGCAACCACAACCACCCACACCCCACCCGCGACCACGACACCATCCGCATCCGCGGCGCGCGCACGCATAATTTGAAAAACGTCGATTTGGACATTCCGCGCCACAGGCTGGTGGTGGTAACGGGTTTATCGGGCAGCGGCAAGTCGTCGCTGGCGTTTGACACGCTGTATGCCGAGGGGCAGCGGCGTTATGTAGAGAGCTTGTCCGCCTATGCGCGGCAGTTTTTGCAGATGATGGACAAGCCCGATGTGGACTTGATTGAGGGCTTGTCGCCGGCGATTTCCATTGAGCAGAAATCCACCAGCCACAACCCGCGCTCCACCGTGGGCACGGTTACGGAAATCCATGATTATCTGCGCCTTTTATACGCCCGCATCGGCACGCCGTATTGCCCAGAGCATGATTTGCCGTTGGCGAGCCAAACCGTGTCGCAGATGGTGGATGCCGTCTTAAAGCTGCCTGAAGACACGCGCGTGATGATACTGGCCCCCGCTGTGCGCGAGCGCAAGGGCGAGTTTGTGGATTTTTTTGCCGACTTGCAGGCGCAGGGCTTTGCCCGCGTGCGCGTGGACGGCGCGGTGTACAGTTTGGACGAAGTGCCGAAGCTGGAAAAAAACATCAAGCACAATATTGATGTGGTTATCGACCGCGTAAAAGTGAAAGCCGATATTCAACAACGGCTTGCCGAAAGTTTTGAAACCGCGCTGCGCCACGGCAACGAGCGTGCGCTGGCAATGGAAATGGACAGCGGCGAAGAGCATTGGTTTTCCGCCCGCTTCGCCTGCCCCGTCTGCTCATACAGCCTGCCTGAGCTTGAACCGCGCCTGTTTTCTTTCAACAACCCCGTCGGCGCGTGCTCGAGCTGCGATGGCTTGGGTAGCATGAATTTTTTTGACGACAGCAAAGTTGTCGCCCACCCCGAATTGTCGCTGGCGGCGGGCGCGATTAAGGGCTGGGACAAGCGCAACCAGTTCTATTTCCAAATGATTCAGTCGCTGGCGCGGCATTATGATTTTGACGTGAACACGCCGTTTGAAAAGCTGCCTGAAAAAATCCGCAAAATCGTGTTGCACGGCTCGGGCAAAGAAAGCATTGATTTCACTTACCTTTCCGAGCGCGGCACCACATTCAACCGCAGCCACGCCTTTGAAGGCATCATCCCCAATCTGGAACGCCGCTACCGCGAAACCGACTCGCCCACCGTGCGCGAGCAGCTTGCCGAATACCAAAGCCACCGCGCCTGCCCGTCGTGCGCCGGTGCGCGTTTGCGCCGCGAAGCCCGTTATGTGTATGTCGGCAAACAGCCGCTGCACGAAATCTCCGCATGGCCGCTTACGCAAACCCACCAGTTCTTTGAAACCCTTGATTTGGACGGCAACAAAAAACAAATCGCCGAAAAAATCCTCAAAGAAATCACCGAGCGGCTCGGCTTCCTGATTAACGTCGGGCTGGATTACCTGAATCTCTCCCGTTCCGCCGAAACCCTCTCCGGCGGCGAAGCCCAGCGCATCCGCCTCGCCAGCCAAATCGGCAGCGGCCTGACCGGCGTAATGTATGTATTGGACGAACCCTCCATCGGCCTGCACCAGCGCGACAACGACCGCCTGCTCGCCACCCTCAAACGCCTGCGCGATTTGGGCAATAGCGTGATTGTGGTCGAACACGACGAAGACGCCATCCGCGAAGCCGATTTCGTCGTCGATATGGGCCCGGGCGCGGGCGAACACGGCGGCAACGTATTGATTGCCGATACGCCCGAAAACGTCGCCAAATGCGAAAAATCCGTTACCGGACAATACCTCAGCGGCAAAAAATCCATTGCCGTACCGTCTGAACGCACGCCCGTCAACCCCAACCGAATGCTCGTCCTCAAAGGCGCGCGCGGCAACAACCTTAAAAACGTTACCCTCGAACTGCCGCTCGGTTTGATTACCTGCATCACCGGCGTATCCGGCAGCGGCAAATCCACCCTGATTAACGACACCCTCGCCAAAATCACTGCCCGCGAACTCAACCGCGCCCAAGAAGAACCCGCCCCATACGACGACATCCACGGCCTCGAACACCTCGACAAAGTCATCAACGTCGACCAATCCCCCATCGGCCGCACCCCGCGCTCCAATCCCGCCACCTACACCGGCCTGTTCACCCCCATCCGCGAACTCTTCGCTGGCGTACCCCTCTCGCGCGAACGCGGCTACAACGTCGGCCGATTCTCCTTCAACGTCAAAGGCGGCCGCTGCGAAGCCTGCCAAGGCGACGGCGTCATCAAAGTCGAAATGCACTTCCTCCCCGACGTGTACGTCCCCTGCGAAGTCTGCCACGGCAAACGCTACAACCGCGAAACCCTCGAAATCCAATACAAAGGCAAAAACATCAGCCAAGTCCTCGACATGACCGTCGAAGAAGCCCGCGAATTTTTCGACGCCGTCCCCACCGTATCGCGCAAACTGCAAACCCTGATGGACGTAGGCCTGGGCTACATCCGCCTCGGCCAGTCTGCCACCACCCTCTCCGGCGGCGAAGCCCAGCGCGTCAAACTCGCCTTGGAACTCTCCAAACGCGACACCGGCAGAACACTCTACATCCTCGACGAACCCACCACCGGCCTGCACTTCGCCGACATCGCCCTGCTGCTGGAAGTCATAGGTCGTCTGAAAGGCAAAGGCAACTCGATTGTGATTATTGAGCATAATCTTGACGTTATAAAAACAGCTGATTATATTGTGGATTTAGGACCGGAAGGCGGCGATGGAGGGGGAAGAATTATTGCTTCAGGTAGCCCTGAACAGGTGGCAAAGGTTAAGGGGAGTTATACTGGGAAGTATTTGAAAGTGGTTTTATAATTTCAATATTGATAAGGAAACATAAATGGAATTTAAGGATATCGAATTTGGCAAAGCATCAGGAGAAACAGAGGGATCTCGTTATCCAGAATTGCTAAAAAAAGCCTATTTAGATTATAAAAACATATACCAAGAAATTGAATCTGGTAACAATTTCCTTGTATTAGGTCATAAAGGATGCGGCAAATCAGCCATTGCAGAAAAACTACGTTTAGAAGCAAAAGAAAAACGAGTTTCTGTCATTAGATTGCAAGAATTCCCTTTTAAATCTTTTGGAAAGATTTTTTCAGGTCAAGCTGAACCAGAAGCCAAATACCCAACATCTTGGTCTTGGCTACTTCTATTGGCAATAATTGATGAACTAAGACATGATCATGGGGCAAGAGATGCAGTAAATATTGAGTACAATAAAGCTATTGATAAACTTGATGAGTTTGGACTTCTTTCATCATCAGATTTAAAAAGTGTTGCGGTAAAATCTAGTAAAAAAGAATTTAAAATTCAAATCCCTAAAATTTTAGAGTATTCTACCGCTGGTTCAACTCAAAGCAACTCATATGAAACAATTTTTACGGATTTAGTTTCTTTTTTAAAAGAATTAGTTATCAGTTATTCTACTGAGGGTGGTCTAATTCTAATAATTGATGGTTTAGATGATATTCTAACTTCTAGAGAAGTACAATATCAAGCTCTATCAGCACTAATTTTTGAAGCTGAGAAGCTTAATTTATTATTTTTTTCTAACAAAAAAAAATTCATATCGTTATCCTTTGTCGAACTGAACTATATGAAAAACTACCAAACCCAAATAAAAATAAATTAAGAAAAGACTTTGGATTTGAATTAAACTGGTATCAAGATACTGATTATGCCGAAGGGTCTAACTTAGTAAAACTAGTAAACTTAAGAGCAAAATTATCTTTTAATAAAGAAATTGATATTTTTAAGAATTTTTTTCCTGATACTATTAAAGGAAAGCCATCTCTGCAATATTTACTAGAGATGACAAGACATACACCTCGAGACTTTATTAGCATGATGAACTGCTTAAAAGAAATTGAGACAAATGGAAAATTCACAGAAAACCTTATCATGCAAGGACTAAAAAGATATTCAATAGACTATTTTGAACCTGAGATACGTGATGAAATTGTTGGTTACATCGATATTCATGATTATGAAAGGTTCTATGAAATAATAAGCAAAATTAAACAAAGAGAATTTCCCTATAGTAAATTAAAAGAAATAAGTGAAGTTTCCAAATTAACTGAAGATAATCTGAAAAAGTTGATGAATGTTTTATACGATTGTGGGGCAATCGGAAATAAGTGGAGCAATGGAACATCTAATAGATATGAATTTAAATTTAGAAATAAAAATTCACACTTTAATTCTACTTATACAGTTGTTTTACACAAAGGATTATGGAAGGCATTAAATTTAATATAACTCCTTAGCAGCAAGCGTAGGTTGGGTCAAGACCCAATAAGACCGTAAAACTTATCTGTTTTGTTGGGTTTGCAACCCAACCTACAACCCTTTCAGACGGCCTCAAACGCCGTCTGAAAATCCACACCGCCCACCGAGAAACCCCATGCCCCAAAACATCGACCACCAAAGCAAGCCGTAGCCCGCATACCCAGCCGACCGCGTGCGTGGCTACGCCACACACCCTACCGATGAATCACTCGGAACTAAAAACCAACGCGTAGGGTGTGTGCGGTACGCACGCACGCGGTTGCTTGATTGACGGTTTGCCGTTTCAACTTTTAACTTCGTTGAAGCTAGCGCTTTCAGACGGCCTCCAATGCCGTCTGAAAACATCAACTTCAACAAAGTTAAAACCTTAAGCAACAAACCGTTCCTTCTCCAACACCCAAACCACAAACAAAAATCCTATGGCGCGTTATCGCAGAAACTTCATTGCCGGCGGCACATTCTTTTTCACCGTCAAACTCGCCGACCCAAAATCGCGCCTGCTTGTCGAACATATCGACTTCGCGTGCGGCTTATATGGATGTGCAAAAACAATATCCCTTTGAAACCGTCGCCATATGCGTGCTGCCGAACCATATTCACACCATTTGGACGCTGCCGCCCGATGATGCGGATTATTCCCTGCGCTGGCGGCTGATTAAAACCAAATTCTCCGCCCATTTCCCTCGTGCCGAAAACCTGTCTGCAAGCAAACAGCGGCGGAACGAACGCGGTATTTGGCAACGGCGTTTTTATGAACACACCGTGCGTGACGAAACGGATTTGCAGCGTTGCGCGGACTATATCCATTTCAATCCCGTCAAACATGGATTGTGCGGCAATGTCCGCGATTAGGCGTTTTCGTCGTTTCACCGTTATGTACGGGATGGATGGCTGCCGTTGGATTGGGGCGGCACAAAAGAAACGGCGGTAATGAGTTTTGGGGAGTAAATGCTATAAAAAACTACCCACTGCGTGCGTGGCTGCGCCACACACCCTACCTGTAAATCACGCGGAACTTCAAAACCAACGCGTAGGGGTGCGGTACGCACGCACGCGGTTACTTAATTGACGTTTTGCCGTTTTCAAATTTACTTTCGTTGAAGCTGCCACTTTTCAGACGGCCTCAAATACCCATACAGCCTATCCGTCAATCCCCAAACCACCCACCCAAAACAAACCAATGTGCAGGCTGCTTTTCAACTTCGTTGAAGCTTCGCAGAAACTCCGTTTTCGGCAAGCTGCCATTCAAAGATCCTATCAATAAAGGCTACCTAAAAAATATCCGACTCAACAAAGCCGAATATTTTTCAGGTAGCCTTTTCTTACTTGGCGGCAGCCACAGTTTCAAAAATCAGAAGCCGCCGTTATCCGCCAAACAACGCCGCCTTGCCTTCCGCGCCGGAAACATCCAGCACTTCAATTCCTTCCCCGTCCAGCACCGCCTGCGTCAACATGGCCACGCCGCCGGAGGGGCCGATTTCCAAAATCCGCCGCACGCCCAGCGCGGCCATGCTGCGGCATTCGGCCACCCAGTCCACGGGATTGACCAACACATTTTGCGCGATGCTGCGCGCCTGTTCCGCATCCAAACCGCAGGCGGCCGCCCATTCGGCCACTTGCGCCACGGCGGGCAGCATGGCAGGGTGGTGGAAACCGACTTCCACGTCCAGCCGCCACAGCAAGTTTTCGGGCGTTTGGCCATTTTCGTCTTTCACCGTGTCCGACAACACGCCGCACACGCGCGCCACCGATTCGGGCTTGCCGCTGACGACAAAGCCGTCCGCGCTGTTCTGCAAGCCGATACACGGGCGGTCGGCCGAATCGGCGGGGAACAGTTCGTCAATCACGGCGGCAAGCTGCCCGCGGCTCACGCCCTGCACCATCACCATCGGATGATTGCCGTCGTGCAGATACATGCCCGTTGCGCGCCCTTGCAGCGTGGCCGCCGCGCCAATCAATTCGGCCAAGGCCAGCAGTTCGGCGGCATGCTGCGGCTCGCGTATCAGATAACGCCCGAGTATGCCCTGCGAATGCCCGATAACGCCCGCCGCCTTGCCGCTGTCCAAGCCGCGCGTTTCCAGCGTGTGCAGATTGGCGATTTGCGAGAGAAAAATGCCAGGCGCGCTCACGGCGGCACGCACCAAATCAATGCCGTCCGCGCCGTTTTCCGCCCATTTGATCGGCTCGAAACCCTGCGGGCGGGCGGTGGCAAGCTGCTCCGCGACTGGTGCCAAAATTCGGGCGGCAGCGGCGGCCACTTCGTTTGCCCTGTCCCGCGCCCCGTCAGCCAAAGCCTCGCGCAGGCTGCTTATCCAATCAAAGCCCTGTCCGGAAAAGCAGAGGGCAAACTGTTCGTCATAAAAATGTTCCGGCAGGCGGTTTTGTTGCAGTTGGCTCATGGTTTCACTCCCTCCGTAATCGGTGTTGAACGGTTTGCAAAACTTAATGTGATGATTGTATGACGAATAACGCGCTTGTGCCACGCACTCAAATCAAACATGGTTTTCAGACGGCCTTATTGATTTCGCGTTACCCTTCCGTTGGATGGTTGAAGGGAAACCCCATGCCCGCCGTTATCACCGCCCCCGAAAAATTTGCCGCCGCACAAACCCTGCTGGCCGTAACCCTGCTGGCCGCGCTGCCACAAAAAGCAGCCTGCACTTGGGATATTCAAACGTGCAGGCTGCTTTTCTTATCGCCGCGTTCAGATTTTTCAATTGCATAAATCCGTCAATCCGCTTGATTTTTTCTTCCACTTTACAGTATTTTACGGTTCATTAACAATTCGCTGTCTGAAAACCAGTTCATCCACCTCACAAGCTGCTTTTTTATCTACTCAATGTTAAATTTTGTTATTGCCTGTATTGACATAAATCAACAAACAATGCTAATTTTTCGCCAACAAGGAGCTTAAAAATGACGACTTATCCCATTGTTCAAGCGACCAAACCACTCAACTGGCAAGCCATTGCTCAAATTGCGGTACACGACAATGGCGAACCTTTGCTTGCCTTGCCCTTGTGTTCTCGTATTCAACTTATCCCCACTTATTTTAATCAACACATTAGCGGTGCGATTAACGCGCTGGTGCTGCGCCAAACAGCAAGCGTAGGTTGGGTCTAGACCCAACAAAACTGTAAAATCCATCTGTTTTGTTGGGTTTACAACCCAACCTACAAATTTTTAGACGGCCTCAAACGCCGTCTGAAACCCCAATCTCTCCACCGAGCAAGCAAGCGTAGGTTGGGTCGCGACCCAACAAAACCGTAAAATCCCCCCCCGTTTTGTTGGATTTGGCAACCCAACCTACCGCTGAAACCCGCTTTTCAGACGATCTCAAACGTCGTCTGAAACCCCGACAACCCAAAAGCAGCCTGAAAACCCAATCCTCCGTTTTCAGGCTGCCCAACCATCACCAACCCCAAAAAACCATGCCCCAACCCACCTTCTTCATCTACGACTACGAAACATTCGGCATCCACCCCGCCCGCGACCGCCCCGCCCAATTTGCCGGTATCCGCACCGACCCCGATTTCAACCCCGTCGCCGACCCAATCACACTCTATTGCAAACAAACCAACGACTACCTGCCCTCGCCCGAATCCGTGCTGATTACCAGCATCACCCCGCAAGAGTGCAACCAAAAAGGCGTGCCCGAGCCCGAATTTGCCGCGCGGATTTGCGCCGAATTTTCCCAGCCCAACACCTGCATCATGGGCTACAACAACATCCGTTACGACGACGAAATCACCCGCCACACCTTCTACCGCAACTTCCTCGACCCCTACGAATACAGCTACCAAAACGGCAACTCCCGCTGGGACTTGCTCGACGTCGTCCGCGCCTGCCACGCCCTGCGCCCCGAGGGCATAGAATGGCCGCGCGATGAAAACGGCCTGCCCGTGTTCCGCTTGGAACAACTCACCGCCGCCAACGGTATAGAACACGCCCACGCCCACGACGCGCTCTCCGACGTGTACGCCACCATCGCGCTGGCGAAACTCATCAAACAAAAACAGCCGCGCCTGTTCCGCTTCTTCTTTGAAAACCGAGGCAAAGCCCCACTCGCCGCCATGATAGACATCCGCCGCCACACCCCGCTGGTGCACATCTCTGGCATGTTCGGCAATGCCCGTCGCAACACCGCGCTCATCGCCCCGCTCTCATGGCACCCGAGCAACAAAAACGCCGTCATCGCCTGCGACCTGTCCGCCGATTTGCGCGATTTGTTAAACCTGAATGCCGACACCCTGCGCGAACGCCTCTACACCCCTAAAGAAACCCTGCTCGCACAAGGCGCGCTGCCCGTGCCGCTCAAACTCGTCCACATCAACAAATGCCCTATCCTCACCCCGCGCAATGTTTTGCGAGACGAAGATGCCGAACGTTTAGGCATAGACAACACGATTTGCCAAAATAACCTAGCCGCCCTGCAAAACGCGCCCGAAATCCGCCAAAAAGTACAACAAATCTTCCGCGAAACCCGCCAATTTGCGCCTAGCGACAACGTAGAAACCGAACTGTACAACGGCTTTTTCAGCCCCGCCGACAAACAAAACCTCGCCACCCTGCGCACCCTGCCGCCCGAACAACTCGCCAACCACGGCTTGCCATTCCAAGACCCGCGCATCCCCCAACTGCTGTTCCACTACCGCGCCCGCCATTTCTACCCAACCCTCACCCGCGCCGAACAAATTCAATGGCAAAAATACCGCCGCAAAAAACTGGAAGCCGCGCTCCCCGATTTCAGCCAAAGCCTGCAAAATCTGGCGGAACAAAACGCCGATAATCCCGACAAACTGCTGCTGTTGCAGGCGGTTTATCAGTATGCGGAGCGGTTGTTGGGTTGAGTTGCTTGAAAAGCCCAAAAAGGCCGTCTGAAAACGTAATTATCCTTTTCAGACGGCCTTTTTATAGTGAAATCAAAACAAAACAACAAATAGAGTGTTCGGATCTGCAACATACGTGGTTTTACCAAACACTCCGCACATTCCAATTTTCAGGCTGCCTTTCAATCCCCGAGCATGGCAGCCTGAAAAACCAAAACAGGCATTATCCCCATCCGCCGCTACTCTTCATCATTTCCCTCTTTCTTCAAAGTCGCCCTTATCCTATCGCACCTTTCCCACCATTGGGCAAAATCGGCTTGGATCTGCTCAGAGAACACAGCAAAATCCTCGTCTGCAAGATAGCCGTAATTGCGATGTCGGCTCAATTTCTCATCCATATCGCTGAACCTAGATGTATACCACCAATCAAGATCTTTACAGATTTCCTTGGCTGATTTGGATAAAGCCCACACATCGTCCATGTTTTCCAAGGCTTCAACCTGTTCGGCTAGACGGCGTTTGGCTGCGGCAAATTCACGCCCCGCGGCTTTTTCCAACAGCGCATGCGCCGCTTTTCGGTCTGCCTTATTTTTCCAAGAGAACATTTTGATTTCCTTGTTGTAAAAGGGTTTGGTATTGGCAAGATTTTAGCAGAGGCTTGGGCATTTACATTCAACTTGATGTTGCCGTATCTCTCTTTTTCAGGCTGCTTCTCCCCACCGATTTAATGTACCGCCCAAAGCGTTTTAGCATCCGCCACTCCAAAGCAGCCAGACTGTACGTCTCGAGTCCGGCTGTTTCTCTTTTTCCTTTATTTTAAAAATCTTGCCATATGAACAATCGTACCAACGGAAATCAAACCGGCAAACCGCGCAGGCTGCATCCGGCACATGCAGTATCATCTTTTGAGGCCGTCTGAAAAACAATAAAAGGCCGTCTGAAAACCGGTACAACCCGTTTTTAGACGGCCTTTGTTCTAGGGCGCGTTGACATTCCACTTTTACAGCGGATTTTGCGCCTTAATGCAATAAAACCAGTGTGCCGCTCTACGCGCCAAACCCCAGCCGGCGGCAGATTTCCTCCGGCAGGGCGGACTGGTTCATGGTGTAGAAGTGCAGGCCGGGCGCGCCCTGTTCGAGCAGGCGGGCGCACATGTCGGTTACCACGTCGAGGGCGAAGGCCTGCACGGATTCGGTGTCGTCGGCGTAGGATTGCAGTTTCAGGCGCAGCCAGCGGGGGATTTCCGCGCCGCAGGTGTCGGAGAAGCGCATGAGTTTGGCGAAGCCGGTAACGGGCATGATGCCGGGCACGACGGGGATGGTGCAGCCGAGGGTGCGCACGTCGTCAACGAAGCGGAAGTAGGCGTCGGCGTTGTAGAAATACTGGGTGATGGCCGAGTCTGCGCCGGCGCGGGCTTTGGCGGCGAAGTGGGCGGTGTCTTCGGCCGCGCTGCGCGCTTGCGGGTGGTATTCGGGGTAGGCGGCGATTTCGATGCGGAACAGGTCGCCGTAGCGATGGCGGATGAGTTCGACCAGCTCGGCGGCGTAGCGCAGGCCGCTGCCGGACGCGCCCATGCCGGAGGGCATGTCGCCGCGCAGGGCGACGATGCGGCGCACGCCCATGTCGCGGTAGGTGTCGAGCAGGGTGTGGATTTCTGCTTCGTTCATGCCGATGCAGGGCAGGTGCGGCGCGGCGGGGGTGTTTTCGGCGAGGATATCGGCGATGGTTTGCAGCGTGCCTTCGCGGGTGGAGCCGCCCGCGCCGGAGGTGCAAGAGAAAAAGGCGGGGTTGAAGCGGCGCAGTTTTTCGCGCACGGCGGTTTGTTTGTCGCGGCCTTCGGGGGTGCGGGTGGGGAAAAATTCAAAGCTGAGGGTTTTGTTGGCGGTGTTCATGGCGTGTTCCTGCGCGCCGTATTTTTTCAGACGGCCTGTTTGGTTTTCAAATGTTTGATAATAATCCGAAAAAGTGCACCGTGTTATGAAAAATACCCCGCCGGTGCATGAGCGGGATTTGTGCCGTTTGATTTGTTTGGGGATTTTGCAAACGGCTTGTGCAAACCCGCCGCGCTTTTCAGACGGCCTGTAAAGTATTAAGATGTGCCGCAATTACATTTTCTTAACATAAGGAACCACCATGAAAGTATTACTGTTGGGCGCACCCGGTGCAGGCAAAGGCACACAGGCGCAGTTCATCACCGCCGCATTCGGCATTCCGCAAATCTCCACCGGCGACATGCTGCGCGCCGCCATCAAAGCGGGCACGCCGCTGGGCTTGGAAGCGAAAAAAATCATGGACGAAGGCGGCCTCGTGCGCGACGACATCATCATCGGCATGGTGAAAGAGCGCATTGCACAGGCCGATTGCGCCAACGGTTTTCTGTTTGACGGCTTCCCTCGCACGCTGGCGCAGGCCGAAGCCATGCAGCAGGCGGGCGTATTGCTCGATGCCGTGGTGGAAATCGACGTACCCGACAGCGCGATTGTCGAGCGCATGAGCGGCCGCCGCGTGCATCTGGCTTCCGGCCGCACTTATCATGTGGTTTACAATCCGCCGAAAACCGAAGGCAAAGACGACGTAACCGGCGAAGATTTGATCCAGCGCGACGACGACAAAGAAGAAACCGTGAAAAAACGCCTCGCCGTTTACCACGAGCAAACCGAAGTGCTGGTGGGCTATTACAGCAAACTGGAAGGCGAGTCCGCGCCCAAATACATCAAGGTGGACGGCACGCAGGCCGTGGAAGCCGTCAAAGCCGAAGTATTGGCCGCATTGGGCAAATAAGCGGCAATAAGGCCGTCTGAAAACCCGGCCCGTTTTACCCCTCCACCTCAACCTAAAGAAAGCACCGCTATGAAACTCTTAAAAACCGTCCCCCTGCTGTTAAGCCTGGCCATTGCCACCGCGCAAGCCGCCGACGTCAATCCGCATCCGCAAAGCTTCGGCACCTGGCACGATGCGGACGGCGGAAACTTCGTCATTAACAAAAACGGCTTTAAAGAATTTGCCCATGTATCCGCCGAATGCGGCCAAAAAAGCAAAGGTTATGTGCATGAAAGCTCTTGGATAAGCGGCAAAGAACTGGCCAAAAGCATCCGCGAAAGCATCGAAATCGAAGACTCGGACAATAAAGCATACGGCAGCGAAATGCATGCAGTGCTGAAAACCATCCGCCCCAATAAAAAATACCTGCGCATCGACGTGGCACTCAGTTGCAGCGACGGCATGGAATCCTTCATCCAGCTCGACAAAAACAACGCCCTACGCAGTACCACCGCGCCCGACGAATTTTTCCGCCGCGCCAAACGGGTGAAATAAACCAAAAGGCCGTCTGAAAAGATTGAGAAAACATCCGGGCAGCCCGCCGTTCATTCCGACGGCGGCTGCCCAGATGTTTTCAGACGGCCAACCAATAGCGCAACGCCGCCAACAGCAGCGACACCGAAACGCAAACCCAGGCCGCGGTTTTCGCCGCCCTGTGCACCGCCTGCCGGTAACCGTCCGGCAACAGCCGCACAACCGCCAAAGCGGCCAAAGCGGCAAATAAAAAGAACTTCAATAAAAAAGAAACATGCATCCGGCAAGAAAGGCCGTCTGAAACGGCCATGCACAAACAAAATCGAGCCGTTATAATACGGCCTTTTTTCCACCGCCGCAGCCCCTCCCCATGACCGCCACCGACAGCATCGGGCTGGTAACGCCCGAAAAAATCCCGTTCGAACAGCCGCTTGTCCTGCAAAACGGCCAAACCCTGCCGCGCTTCGATTTGATGGTGGAAACCTACGGCACGCTCAACGCCGACAAATCCAACGCCGTATTGGTCTGCCACGCCCTCTCCGGCGACCACCACGTTGCCGGCCGCCACCACCCCGACGACAAACACCCCGGCTGGTGGGACAGCATGGTCGGCCCCGGCAAACCCATAGACACCAACCGCTTCTTCGTCATCGGCCTCAACAACCTCGGCGGCTGCGCCGGCAGCACCGGCCCGTTAAGCACCAACCCCGAAAACGGCCAAGAATACGGCGCGGACTTCCCCGTCGTAACCGTCAAAGACTGGGTAAACAGCCAGGCTCTGCTGGCCGACCATTTCGGCATCGCCCGCTGGGCGGCCGTTGTCGGCGGCAGCCTCGGCGGCATGCAGGCACTGCAATGGGCCATCGACTACCCCCAACGCGTGCGCCACGCCCTCGTCATCGCCTCCGCCACCCGCCTGTCGGCGCAAAACATCGCCTTCAACGACGTCGCCCGCCAAGCCATCATCACCGACCCCGACTTCCACGGCGGCCACTACCGCCGCTTCGACACCATCCCACGGCGCGGCCTGCGCATCGCCCGCATGATGGGGCACATCACCTACCTCGCCGAAGAAGGACTGGGCAGAAAATTCGGCCGCAGCCTGCACGACGGCATACAGTACGGCTACGGCGTCGAATTCGAAATCGAATCCTACCTGCGCTACCAGGGCGACAAATTCGCCGAACGCTTCGACGCCAACACCTACCTGCGCATGACCAAAGCCCTCGACTACTTCAGCCCCGCCGCCGCCTTCAGCAACGACCTCACCGCCGCCCTGCGCCAGACACAGGCCGGCTTCTTCGTCGCCAGCTTCACCACCGACTGGCGTTTCGCCCCCGCCCGCTCCCGCGCCCTCGTCAAACACCTCGTCCGCGCCCGCCGCCCCGTCCAATACATCGAAGTCGAATCCCACCACGGCCACGACGCCTTCCTCATGGCCGATCCCCCCTACACCGCCGCCGTTGCCGCCTACATGGACAACGTTTACAAGGAATTGCAGCCATGAACACCCTGCGCGACGACCTGCGCCTCATCTACGACTGGATCCCCCAAGGCAGCCGCGTCCTCGACCTCGGCTGCGGGCGCGGCGAACTCCTCTCCGCCCTCGTGCGCGACAAACAATGCAGCGGCTGCGGCGTGGAAATCGACACCGAAGGCGTACTCGCCTCCATCGCCGCCGGCATCAGCGTCATCCAGGCCGACCTCGAACAAGGCTTGCAGGACTTCGACAGCGACAGCTTCGACATCATCGTACTGAGCCAAACCATCCAGTCCATGCAAAACACCGAAACCATCCTGCGCGACCTCACCCGCGTCGCCCGCGAAGCCGTCGTCTCCTTCCCCAACTTCGGCTACTGGCGCAACCGCCTGCAAATCGCCCTCGGCGGCAGAATGCCCGTATCCGAACGCATGCCCTACCAGTGGTACAACACCCCCAACATCCACTGGTGCACCCTCACCGACTTCGACGCCCTCTGCGCCAAAAACAACATCCGCATCCTCGAACGCGCCGTCATGACCGGCGGCAAACGCATCCGCACCCTGCCCAACCTCCTCGGCAGCCTCGCGTTTTACCGCGTCGGCTGAACCGCAGACAGCGCGGAAATACAGAAAGGCCGTCTGAAAACCCGTTTTACCGGTTTTCAGACGGCCTCTTTCTATCATTGCATAACCGTGCCAAAAGCTGCGCTTTCAGACGGCCTCCGCCATTAGGTAGGGTGTGTCGCCCCAAGGCGACGCACGCTTTCTCTGCCGCATCGCAAAATCCGTGCCGCCCACAAACCCCCAAACCGCGTGCGTGGCTGCGCCACACACCCTACGGATGGTTTGACATAGCGCAGCAGGCAGCGGATTTCGGCCACCGAGGTAGGGTGTGTGGCGCAAGCCACGCACGCGGTTTCGGCCGTTCGGAGGCCGTCTGAAAACCCGTTTTACGCATTTTCAGACAGCCTCTACTGTTTTTCAGACGGCCTCAATCTTCGTAAACCGCATCGAAAAATGCGCGTTCCAGCGCGACGGCGCGGCGGAAGAAGGCGCGCGCCTGTTCGCGCTCGACTGCGGAGGCGGCCGCGCCGGTGCGGGCGAGTTCCGCGCGCAGCCAGCCGACGAAGTCGCGGAAATAATCGTTGGCGTGCAGGGTAATCCACTCGGCGTGGTGGAAACCGCTCTGCGGCAGCTCCCGTCCGGCTTGGTTGGCCCAGTCGAGGTACAGCCCCTCGGCCACGCACAGCACGGCAAGGGCGCAGAGGTAGCGGCGGCTGTCGGCGGCTTCCTGCATCAGCTCCTGAAACTGCCGCGTTACCGGCAGCAGCGCGGGGGCGGCGCGTTCGGCTGCGGGCACGCCCAAGTAGTCGAAGCAGCGTTGGAAATAGGTGTTTTCGTCGCCGGTGATCATCGCGGCGAACTGGCACAGGCGCACGCGGGCGGGGTAGCGGTCGGCGGCGGCAATAGCCGCGCCCAGCAGGGCGGTGAAGCGGTCGATAAACTGGTAGTCCTGCACGAGATAGCGGCGCAGGTGCGCGTCGGACAAAGTGCCGGCGAAGATTTCGTCGACAAAGCGGTGCCGCGTGGCGGCCTGCCAGTCGGCGGCGGCTTCGTGGTGCAGGGTGTCGCAAAAGTTTTGGTTTATTTGGGTCATGGGAACTCCTTTGGGTTGGGGAACTGGCGGCGGAGGCCGTCTGAAAACAGCGGGTAGCTTGGGTTGCAAACCCGACATTGGCGGCTTGCTTGCGCGGGTGTCGGGGCTTGACCCAAGCCGGCTTGGCTGCCGTTATGCGGCAGGGAACGCGTGCGTCGCCTTGGGGCAACACACCCTGCCTTAACGGCGCAGACCGCGTGCGTGGCTGCGTCGCACACCCTACGTGAACAGCGGAGGCCGTCTGAAAGTATGGCTTCGGCGCAGTTGCAGGCCGGATTCTTGAATCCGACGTTTTCCCGCAGCGTCCTCCCTCCGTGCGGGGTGTCGGATACAAGTATCCGACACCTACGGCTGCTGCCTAACAGAGGAGGCCATCTGAAAGTTGCGTTTCGGCTGCGCCGAAACTGCGTTTTCAGAAACGTCATCTCTGCGTAGGCGGGGACGGCCTGTGGTTCACGATAACACGCCCAGTTCGGTCAGGCCGCGCAGGATGCCGTCTTCTGCGGCACTCGGGCAGGTGTGGTGTGCGGCGGCTTTGAGTTCGGGGCAGGCGTTGCCCATGGCGACGCCGCAGCCGACGGCGCGCAGCATTTCGATGTCGTTGGGGCCGTCGCCGAAGGCCATAGCGTCGGCGGGGGTGAGGCCGAGGCTGTCGAGCACGGCCTGTATGCCGCGCGCTTTGGAGCCTTCGGCGGCGAGAATGTCCACGCCGTATTCGTGCCAGCGGGTAACGCGCAGGCCGTGCGGCAGGCCGGCTTCGGCTTCGGCGGCCTGCTCTTGGCCGTAGAAGGCGAGGAGCTGGCAGACGGTGTCGGGGGCGGGGTCGCCGGCGCGGTAGGGGATGGCCAGTGCGCCGAGGGCGGCGCGGATGCGGGGGTCGTCGCGCGGGACGGCGACGCGGTGCGGGGCGACGAAGGCGCAGGCGATGCCGAGGCGGTCGAGGTGGGCGGCGGCTGTGGCGGTGTCGGCGGCGGGGAGGGTGTGTTCGGCCAGCACTTTGCCGCCGCGTTCGGCGTATTGGCCGTTGATGGCGACGAGGATGTCGCTGCCGGTGGCGGCCATCAGTTCGCGCACGGGTGCGGGGATGAGGCAGGGCGGGCGGCCGGTGGCAACGGCGGCGGCGATGCCCTGCTGTTTCAGACGGGCTAAGGCTTGGCGGGTGCTGTCGGGGATGCGGCCGCTGCGTTTGGGCAGCAGGGTGTCGTCGATGTCGAAGAAGATGATTTTGGGCGGGCGGGTCATGGTTTTTTCCGGGTTGGCGGCCGTCCCCGCCTACGCGGGGATGACGTTTCTGAAAACGGCGTATGCGGGATATGCGGTTTTTGTTTGGCGCAAAGTCGCGGATTCGCTGTGCGGCAGAAAACGCGTGCGTCGCCTTGGGACGGCACACCCTGCCTGAATATCGGAGGCCGTCCCTGCCTGTGTGTCAGGGCAGGATGTCGATGGGGGCGTTTGGTTCTACCAGGGCGTAGAGTTCGTCGATTTCGCGGTCGGTTACGGCGATGCAGCCGTCGGTCCAGTCGCGGCGCAGGTGTTGCGCGCCGATGGCACCGAGGCCGTTTTTGAGGCCGTGGATTTTGATGTCGCCGCCGGGGCTTCGGCCTTGCGCGGCGGCGCGGGCGCGGTCGGCGCGGTTCGGGTAGGAGACGCCGAGGTTTTTGTGGTAGCCGCTGTGCGGGTTGCGGCCGGATATGGTGTAGCGGCCTTCGGGGGTTTTGCCGTCGCCCTCGAATTGTTTGTGTCCGACGGGCGCGCGGCCGAGGGCGACGGGGTAGGTTTTGAGCAGGCGGCCGGAGTGGTCGTAGGCGTCCATTTCGCGCGCGCTTTTGCGTACGACGAGTTTGGCGATTTCGGTATCGGGCGGCAGGGCGGGCTGTTGCAGCAGGGTTTGCCGGCGGGGGCTCAGGCCGTTGTCGTTGGCGATGCGGGTGAGGTAGAGCCAGACGGCGGCGGGAACGGCGATCAGGGCGAGAAACAGGGCGGCAAGGGCTTTTTTCATGGGACGCTCGGGAAGGTGCGGGAGGCGCGGATTATAGCGTGAGGCCGTCTGAAAAGCGGCAAAACGGTTTTCGGCTGCGTTTTCAGACGGCCTGTATGCGGCGGGGAACGCGTGCGTTGCCTCGGGACGGCACACCCTACAACAGGTTCGGCACGACGTAATAACGCTTTCCGTAGGTCGGGCATTTATGCCCGACGTTTTTCTGTTGCCGGTGTTTGTCGGGCATAAATGCCCGACCTACGGCTGCTACGGCTGCGTTTTCAGACGGCCTGCAAACGGCGCAAACCGCGTGCGTGGCCTGCGCCACACACCCTACGTGAACGGCAAAAGGCCGTCTGAAAAACGGGTTTTGTTTTTCAGACGGCCTGTTTGCGGTTTAGAACTTCCAATCCAGTTTCAGGCTGAGGGTGCGGGGTTCGCCGTAGAAGTTGTTTTGGCCGCGCGTGCGGTTGTAGTTGTTTTCAAAGTAGGTGCGGTCGGTGAGGTTGGTGCCGATCAGGCTGAGTTTGGCGTGGTCGTTGATTTCGTATTGGACGTGGCCGTCGACCAGCGCGTAGCCGCCCTGTTTGATGTTGTAGAGGCTGGACACTTTGCTTTGCGCCGACACGCCGCCGCCGAGGGTGAGGCGGGTGTTGGGGATGCGGTAGCTCGCGCTCAGGCGGAACATGTGCACGGGGGTGAAGTTGCTGAAGTTGTAGGGGTCGGCGCTGGTGTTTTTCTGCAGACGCTCAGCGTTCACTTCGGCAGCGTTTTTGTATTTGCTCTTGTTGTAGGTGTAGCCCGCGCTGATTTTCAGGTTTTCGCTCACTTCGCCCGCCAGTTCGATTTCCGCACCGCGGCTGACGACGCGGCCGATGGGGCGGGCGATGGTTTGGAAGTAGCCCTGACGGCCGTTGTCGCCGGGAACGTAGCCGAAGTCGGTGACGGTGCGGTTTTTCTGTTCGAGGTTGAACAGGGCGACGGCGGCGTTCAGACGGCCTCGGAAGAAGGCGGCTTTCCAGCCGATTTCGTAATTCGTGCCGATCAGCGGCGGCAGGGCGGTTTTGTGGGTGACGTCGACATTGTCCTGCTGCTTGAAGATGCGGGTGTAGCTGGCGTAGACGCTTTGGTTGGGGGTAAGGTCGTAGGTAATGCCGGCGTAGGGGGTGAATTTGTGGCTGGCGAGTTTGGTGGTGTAGTGGTCTTTGTCGGCCTTTCTGTTGCTTTCGGTGGAGAATTGCGATTCGGGCTCGCCGTAGAAGACGGGCATTTCTTTGCTCTGGCCGGTTTCGTAGCGGGTGTAGTGCAGGCCGCCCAGGAGGTGCAGGCGTGATGTGGCGTTGAAACGGGTGCTGGCGGTGAGGGAGTGGGTTTTGTTGGTGTTGAGGTATTTGGCGTAGTTGTATTTCGCCGAGACGTGGTCGTCGGGGATTTTTTCAGTTTCCCACACGGGAACGTCGCCGTTCCAGCCCGTCCACAGCAACTCGCCGGTATTGGGGTCGCGCGCTTGGATGAGGTTGCCGTTGGCGTCGCGTTTGAGGACGTCTTCGACGACGGGAACGCGGCGGCCGGTGTCGGGGTCTACGCGGAAGATAGGCTTGCCGTTGGCGTCGAGTTTGGGCACGGTTTTGGTGATGACGGCGTCTTTGCAGCCGGGTTCGTAGATTTTGACGTTGCCTTTTTCGCTGTATTTGTCCCAGTCGGGTTGGCGCTGGTCGGTGTCGAAGGGCGAGAGTTCGCTGCCTTCGGGAGCGGGGATGCAGGTGCGGTAGTAGGCGTAGTGGGTGCCGCCGGTAAAGGGTTTGGGGTAGTACTTGTTTTGGTAGATTTCCAGATAGGTGGAGTGTACCCGCTCTTTTTTGTAGGAATAGCCGACATAGAAGTCGTGGCTGCGGCCGAGGAGGCCGTATTGGCCGGTGAGGTCGAGCTTGAAGCCGTATTGCGCGTCGTCTTTGGTGTAGCGCATGGGCATGTAGTTGTATTTGCGGTTGAAGGTGCTTCTGCGGTTGAAAGCGAAGTCGTACAGGCCGTTGCGGAAACGTTGTGAGGCGTTGTTGTACAGGCCGAGTTTTTTCAGTTCGATTTCGACGTATTCGCCTTTGTCGAAGGCTTCGCCGGGGTCGTTGCGGAAGCAGAAGAAGCCGCCGTCGCGTATGCACTGCTGGTATTCCTCTTCGCGTTGGACGAGGCGGCCGGCGCGGAATTTGCCGAAGGCGGCGTTGTCGAATTTGTTTTTGAGGTAGTCGTCTTTGGCGGTGTCGTATTCGCGTTGCGCCTGTTCGCGGTATTCCTTGAGTTTTTCCAGGGCTTTGTCTTTGGGCTCGAAGGGGATTTCTTCGCCTTTTTCGGTGCGGAAGCTGTCGGCATCGGCTCCTGACAGCCCCGCCGCGTGTTCGTTGCGCAGGAAAAACTGGCCGACTTTGGCGTCGGTTTTGCTGCGGGTGTAGGCGGCTTCGGCCTTCAATTCCCAGCCGTTGTCGAAAATGTGTTTGAAGCTGCTGAAAATATTGTATTTGTCGGCTTTCATGCGCGACCAGTCGGCGCCCAGCCAGGTGTTGCGCGGCAGGGTGACGGGGTCTTTGCAGGCGGGGTCGGCGACAAACATTGCCACTTTCTGGTTTTGGCAGGGCAGAATAACGCCCGCAAAGTCGGGCACTTCCTTGCTTTGCTGGTAGAGGCCGCCGAGGGTGAAGACGCTGTTTTCGCCGATGTTGCTGTCGATAACGCCGTAGAGCATGTGTTTTTTGCCCCACACGCGGTCTTTGAAGGAGTTTTTGCGCTCGCCCACGCCGACCAGGCGGCCGCGCAGGGTTTTTTCCGCGTTCAGGCTGCCGGAAACGTCGAGGCCGAGGCGCACGCTGCCGCGCTGGTCGGCGGTGAGTTCGCCGGAGTGTTGGAAATTGGCGGTCGGTTTTTTGCGGATGAGGTTGATGGTGCCGCCCGGCTCGGAGTTGGACTGGGTCAGCCCCGTCGCGCCGCGCACCACTTCGATGTGGTCGTACACGGCCAGGTCGGTGGAGGGGGAGGTGTCGATTTTGGCGGTGTAGCCGGAGCGGCCTGCCACGTTGTTGGTGATGCCGTCTTCGCCGATTTGGTCGACGTAAAAGCCGCGCGACAAAAAGCGCGTCTGCAAACCGGAATCGCGCACGACGTTGACGCCGGTGGTGTTTTTCATCGCGCTTTCGAGGGTGGAAATGGCTTTGTCGTCGAGCTGGCGGCGGGTGATGACGCTCACCGACTGCGGCGTGTCTTTGGCGGAAATCTTCATGCCGGTGGCGGTGGACATGCTGCCGGTGGTGTAGCTGCCGGTGTTTTCGGTTCTGCCGCTTTTGGATTTGCCTTTCACATGCACGGTTTCCAGCGCGTTTTCGGCCGAACCGGGTTCGGCGGGCGCGTTTTCGGCATGGGCGGCGGCAAGGCAGGCCAGCGATACGGTAAGGGCGGCGGTGTTCAGTTTGAAATCAAAACGGTTTTTCATGGAATCCTCGGATGGGGTAAAGCGGCAAAAGGCCGTCTGAAAACCTTAAAACGGCGCAGGCGCAGCGAAAATCAATGCGCTTGTACTATTTCGCATTAAATTGTGCAAACGGTTTGCCTGATAAACGGATAATATTCTAAAAATCGTTAATTTTAGTACGCTGCGCGTGAAAAGAAAAGCGGCAAAACCATTTCCATTCGTTCGGCACGCAAACGCAGCCGAAAATATGCCGAAGCAGCATTCGCGGGGCAGAAAGGCCGTCTGAAAAGCCGTTTCGCGCAGCAATCGTACCGCCGCGCCGCGCAAAACCGTTTTTCAGACGGCCTCAACCTTTACGCAGCCTTTACACAGGCGGATAATGTGCCCTTCCCTACCCGTTTCCCCCAAGGAGTCCCATGAGCTTTCTGAAACTCACCGAACAAAACGTCTCCGGCAAAACCGTGCTGATCCGCGCCGACATGAACGTGCCTTTCAAAGACGGCAAAATCAGCAACGACACCCGCATCCGCGCCTCGCTCGCCTCGATTCAATACTGCTTGGACAAGGGCGCGGCCGTGATCGTGATGACCCACCTCGGCCGCCCCACCGAGGGCGAGTTCCACCCCGAAGACGACGTTGCCCCCGTGGCCGCGCATTTGGGCGGCCTGCTGGGCAAAGAAGTGAAAGTATCGAACGACTGGCGTAAGAACAAACCCGTTTTGCAGGCGGGCGAAGTGGTCATGCTGCAAAACGTGCGCATCAACAAAGGCGAAAAGAAAAACGATGCCGAGCTGGGCAAAGCCTACGCCGCTTTGTGCGATGTGTTTGTCAACGACGCATTCGGCACGGCGCACCGCGCCCAAGCCTCCACCGAAGCCGTGGCGATGGCCGCGCCGGTGGCCTGCGCGGGCGTATTGATGGCGGGCGAACTCGACGCGCTGGGCAAAGCCCTGAAAAACCCCGCCCGCCCGATGGCGGCGGTGGTGGCGGGCAGCAAAGTCTCCACCAAGCTCACTATTCTCGAATCGCTGGCCGACAAGGTGGACCAGCTTATTGTCGGCGGCGGCATCGCCAACACTTTCCTCTTGGCCTCGGGCAAACCCATCGGCAAATCGCTGGCCGAACACGATCTGGTGGAAGAATCGAAAAAAATCATGGCGAAAATGGCGGCCAAAGGCGGCAGCGTGCCCCTGCCCGTTGATGTGGTGGCGGCCAAAGAATTTGCCGAAAACGCCGAAGCCACGGTTAAAAACATCGACGACGTAGCCGCCGACGACATGATTCTCGACATCGGCCCCAAATCCGCCGCCGAGCTGGCCGCGCTGTTGAAACAGGCCGGCACCATCGTGTGGAACGGCCCGGTGGGCGTGTTTGAGTTCGACCAGTTTGCAAACGGCACGAAAGAACTCGCCCAAGCCATCGCCCAAAGCAGCGGCTTCTCCATCGCAGGCGGCGGCGACACGCTGGCTGCGGTGGCCAAATTCGGCGTTACCGAGCAAATCGGCTACATCTCCACCGGCGGCGGCGCGTTTCTCGAGTTTCTCGAAGGCAAAGAACTGCCCGCCGTGGCCGCGCTGGAAAAACGCGGGGCGTGATACCCTGTCCGAAGGGCGACAAGCAGAAAAAAGGCCGTCTGAAAAACGTTTTTCAGACGGCCTTTTTGCTTTCTTTGCGGCAATATAGTGAGACAAAATAGAAACTACCTATCGTAGGCTGGGCTTCAGCCCAGCTAAATCACTATTTTCCTAATATTTTGCTGGGCTGAAGCCCAGCCTACATCGGATACTTTTGATCTGTACCGACTATATGCCGTGCGTGGGAAACCGTATGCACCGTTGTGCGGCAGGCCGTGCGGGGGTTCGACCGGCAAAGCGGACAGCTTCGGGGCGGATGATCGGGCTGCAAACACACAAAAAGGCCGTCTGAAAAACGTTTTTCAGACGGCTTTTTTGTGTTTTACGCGCTGTTCAAACCCTGGTTACGCGCTGTACCTGCGGGATGTCTTTGAGGGCTTGAATGATGTTGTTGAGCTGGGCGAGGTCTTTGGTTTTGATGCGGAATTTGAATTCGATGAAGCCTTCTGTGCCCGACTGGCTTTGCGAGGGGGTTTCGACGGCTTCGATGTCCGCGCCCTGTTCGGACATGGCCAGTGCCATGGCGGCCAGCAGGCCGTGGCTGTCTTGCGAGGCGACGAGCAGGGAGGTGTGGTAGGTTTGGCCGGCGATGGCTTCCCAGTCGGCATCAAGCTGCTGGTCGGGGTCGGTTTTGAGCAGGTTGGGGCAGTTTTCGCGGTGGATGATGAGGCCCTGGTCTTTGATGAGGACGGCGCGGACGGTGTCGCCGGGGATGGGGTTGCAGCAGGGGCCGAGTTGGACGCGGCCGGTTTCGTTGCCGCTGATTTTGAGGGGACTCAGGCGGATTTCGCCGCCGAGGTGTTCGCCCGCGAGGGCGGCGATGTGCATGGCGACGGACACGGGCAGGATGTGCCCCATGCCGACGCTGTATAAAACGTCTTCAAAGCTGGTTTGTTTTTCGGTGAGGTCGGCGAGGTAGGCTTCTTTGAGTTCTTCCGAGAGGAGCACGTCGCGCGGCAGCAGGCCGGAGAGGGCTTTTTGCAGCAGGTTTTCGCCGAGACGGACGGCGTCCTGGCGGTTCAGGTTTTTGATGTAGCTGCGGATGGCGCTGCGGGCGCGGCCGGAAACGGCGAAGTTGAGCCAGGCGGCGTTGGGGCGGGCGGCGGGAGAGGTGATGATTTCGACGGTGTCGCCGGTTTTGAGCGGGGTGCGCAGGGGGACGGCGGCGTTGTTGATGCGGGCGGCGACGGCACGGTTGCCGACGTCGGTGTGCACGGCGTAGGCGAAATCTATGGGGGTGGCGCCTTCGGGCAGGACTAGGATGCGGCCTTTGGGGGTGAAAATGTAAACCTCACTGGGAAAGAGGTCGATTTTGACGTGTTCGAGAAATTCGACGGCGTTGGCCGAACGCGCCTGCAAGTCGAGGATGTTTTGCAGCCATTTGTTGGCGTTGAGGGTGGCCTGGTCGGGGCTGTCGTCGCCGGATTTGTATGCCCAGTGGCTGGCGATGCCGTTTTCGGCAACGGCGTTCATTTCGCGGGTGCGGATCTGCACTTCTATGGGCAGGCCGTGCGGGCCGGTGAGGGTAGTGTGCAGGCTTTGGTAGCCGTTGCTTTTGGGGATGGCGATGTAGTCTTTGAATTTGCCGGGCTTGGGCTGGTAGAGGTTGTGCAGTGCGCCGAGGGCGGCGTAGCAGGCGGGGATGCTGTCGGTGATGACGCGGAAGCCGTAGATGTCGGTTACTTCTTCAAAGCGCAGGTGTTTGTTGCGCATTTTCTGGTGGATGCTGTACAGTTTTTTTTCGCGGCCTTTGATTTGCGCTTCGATGTTCGCGCCGACCAGCCGCTGCGCGAAGGCGGCCAGCACTCTGCCGACGATGTCGCGCCTGTTGCGGCGGAAGTTGTGCATGGCTTTTTGCAGGGTGCGGTAGCGGGCGGGGTGGATGTTTTGGAAGGCCAGGTCCTGCAATTCGCGGTAGACGGGGTTCAGGCCGATGCGGTTGGCGATGGGGGCGTAGATTTCCAGGGTTTCCTGCGAGATGCGGCGGCGTTTGTCGGGACGCATGGAGCCGAGGGTGCGCATGTTGTGCAGGCGGTCGGACAGTTTGACGATGATGACGCGCATGTCTTTGGTCATCGCGAGGATGAGTTTGCGGAAACTTTCGGCCTGGTGTTCGGTTTGGTCGTCGTATTTGAGTTTTTCCAACTTGGAGAGGCCGTCGACCATGTCGGCGATGGTGTCGCCGAACTCGGCCGCCATTTCCGCTTTGGTGGTGCCGGTGTCTTCCAGCACGTCGTGCATCAGCCCCGCGCTGAGGGTTTGGATGTCCATGTGCCATTTGGCCAGCTCGGTGGCGACGGCGATGGGGTGGGTGATGTAGGGTTCACCACTTTTGCGCGTTTGGCCGTCGTGGGCGGCGAAGGCGTAGGCGCAGGCTTGTTCGAGACGCTGCAAGTCGTCGTCGGGCAGGTAGGAGACCGTCTGAAACAGGCGGGTGCGGGCTTCGGCGGTGAGCGGGTCGTAGGCGGCGGCGGGGGCTGGGGCGGACATTTTCAGACGGCCTACGGCGGGTTTATTTGCTGCGGTTGAGGATTTCCGCCGTTACTTCGCCGGCGGCGATTTCGCGCAGGGCGGTAACGGTGGGTTTGTCGTGGCGCACGTCGTCCACCAGCGGGGCGGTGCCGTTTTCGAGCTGGCGGGCGCGGCGGGCGGCGGCGAGGGTCAGGTCGAAGTGGTTGGGGATTTTGTCGGCGCAGTCTTCTACGGTGATGCGTGCCATGGGTTTGTTCCTTTTTGAAAGTTAAAACAACAGATCGGATGGGTTCAGAATTTTTCGGACAACAATGCTTCGATAAAGTTTTTCTGCCGCGCCTGGGTTTGCCGCTGCGCGCGGATGATGGCGGAGAGTTCGGCTTCTGCGGCGGGCAGGTCGCGGTTGACGACGATGTAGTCGAACAGCAGCGACTGTTCGATTTCGCCGCGCGCCTGGCGCAGGCGGGTTTCGATGACTTCGGCCGTGTCGGTGCCGCGCCCGCGCAGGCGTTCGGCCAACACGGCGAAGCTGGGCGGAAGGATGAAGATGCTGACGGCTTCGGGCAGGGCGCGGCGCACTTGGGCGGCTCCCTGCACGTCGATTTCCAATATCACGTCGAAGCCTTGGTGTTGCAGGGCTTTGAGGCCGCTCATGCTGGTGCCGTAATAGTTGCCGAACACATTGGCGTGTTCGAGAAAACCGCCGCCGTCTATCATGTCTTCAAATTCGGCCGTGCCGACGAAATAATAGTGTTCGCCGTGCCGCTCGCCTTCGCGCGGGGCGCGGGTGGTGTGCGAGACGGAGACGCGCACGTCGGCATGGGCGGACAGCAGGCGGGAAACCAGCGTGGTTTTGCCTGTGCCGGAGGCGGCGGAGATGATGAAGACGTTGCCGGGGGTTTTTGCGGTCATGATGCGGAAAACGCGGAGAATCAAGGCTTCGGATTATAGCGCAACCACTGTGGAATAGAAAATTTGTTAAAATGCGTGTTTTGCTTTTTACAGTGAGGACGCGGCGATGCTGGTTCATCCCGAAGTGATGGGCGTGGAAGCCCTGTTTGAAAAAATGCGCAAGATACCCGACTGGCCGGAAAAAGGGATTTTGTTTCACGACATTACGCCGATTCTGCAAAGCCCGCAGTATTTCCGCCTGCTGGTCGATCTTTTGGTTTACCGCTACATGGGGCAGAAAATCGACGCGGTGGCGGGCTTGGACGCGCGCGGCTTCATCATCGGCGCGGCTCTGGCCTACCAGCTCAATGTGGGCTTCGTGCCCATCCGCAAGAAAGGCAAGCTGCCGTTTACCACCGTGTCGCAGAAATACGCGCTGGAATACGGCGAGGCGGTGGTGGAAATCCACACCGACGCGCTCGAACCGGGGGCGCAGGTACTGCTGGTGGACGATTTGGTGGCCACAGGCGGCACGATGCTGGCGGGCGCGGAACTGATCCGCCGGCTCGGCGGGAAGGTGGTGGAAGCGGCGGCGATTTTGGAATTCACCGACCTGCCCGGCGGCCAACGCATCCGCGACGCGGGCGTGCCGCTGTTTACGCTCTACCAAAACGAAGGCTGCCTGCCGCGATAAGGCGGCGGCAAAGCGCAGAAGGCCGTCTGAAAACCGGATTTTCGGTTTTCAGACGGCCTTTTTGTGCAGCAGGGTATGGTAGAACAAAATAAAGGACACCCATCGTAAGCCGGGCTTCAGCCCGGCTAAATCGATATTGATCCGATATTTTGCCGGGCTGAAGCCCGGCCTACACAGAATACTTTTTATCTGTATCCACTATAACGGAAACATCCGTTCCGCTGTTTGCATGGCAGGCGGTACGCGTTCTTTGCCATTCAGGCCGTCTGAAACCGCGTGCGCTATTTCGGGCGGCACACCCTGCTTTATCAGCCGCATTTGTGTTGTCGGTGCAAAAGGCCGTCTGAAAACCGGATTTCCGGTTTTCAGACGGCCTGTTCACGGCAGCCCCAAACGCCCGCCGTGCAGCCGAAACCGCGTGCGTCGCGGAGCGACATACCCTACATCGGGTTCGGCATGGGCGGACTCGGGTAGGCGTGCGGCGTAGTCCCGGCTATTGTGCGCAGCCTGCCGAAACCATGTTTTCAGACGGCCTGTACCGGTGCGGCAGGAATGCGTGCGCCGCTTAATGGGGCGATACGCCCTACTGCGGCCAGACGAGTTCGGGTTTGGCGGACAGGGCGGCGCGGAATTGGGCGCGGATGCGTTCGAGAGCGGCGGGGGTGTCGCCCTCGAAGCGCAGGACGAGGACGGGGGTGGTGTTGGAGGCGCGGATAAGGCCGAAGCCGTCGGGGAATTCAACGCGCAGGCCGTCGATGGTGATGGTTTGCTCCGCGCCGTCGAAGCGGGCGGCGGCGGCCAGTTCGGCAACGGTTTGGCTGCCGTTTGCGCCTTCGGGCAGGGGGATGTTGATTTCGGGGGTGGCGGCGGCCTGGGGCAGGCCGTCGAGTTCGGCGGTGGGGTTGGCACTGCGGGAGAGGATTTCGAGCAGGCGCGCGCCGGCGTACATGCCGTCGTCGAAGCCGTACCAGCGTTCTTTAAAGAAGGTGTGGCCGCTCATTTCGCCGGCCAGCAGCGCGCCGCTGCGCTTCATGGCGGCTTTGATGAAGCTGTGGCCGGTTTTTTCCATAACGGGTTCGCCGCCGTGCCGCCGTATCCAGGGGGCGAGCAGGCGGGTGGATTTGACGTCGTAGATGACTTTGGCCTGCGGCCTGCGGCTGAGGACGTCGCGGGCGAACAGCATGAGCTGGCGGTCGGGGTAGATGATGCTGCCGCTTTTGCTGACGACGCCGAGGCGGTCGCCGTCGCCGTCGAAGGCAAGACCGACTTCGGCGGGGCCGTTTTGCACGGCGGCAATCAGCTCGCCCAGGTTTTCGGGTTTGGCGGGATCGGGGTGGTGGTTGGGGAAGCGTCCGTCCACGTCGCAGAAGAGTTCCTGCACTTCACAGCCGAGTGCGCGGTAGAGGCTGCCGGCATAGGCTCCGGCCACGCCGTTACCGGCATCGATGGCGATTTTCATCGGGCGGGCAAGGGTGATGTGCGAGGTGATGGCGGTTTGGTAGGCGGCGGCGATGTCGAGGTGCCGAATGCTGCCGCTGCCGTCGGTGAAGGCTTCGTTTTCGATCAGGTCGCGCAGCTGCCGGATGTCTTCGCCGGCGAGGGTGTCGCCGCCGAGCATGATTTTAAAGCCGTTGTATTCGGGCGGGTTGTGGCTGCCGGTAATCATGATGCCGCTGCCGCCGCATTCGGTCAGGGCGGCGAAATAGAGCATGGGGGTGGCGACGGTGCCGGTGTCGGTTACGGCGATGCCGCTGTCAGTAAGCCCTTGGCCGAGGGCGGCGGAGAGTGCCGCGCCGCTGAGGCGGCCGTCGCGGCCGACGGCGATGCTGCCGATGCCCTGTGCTGCAGCGCGTGCGGCAACGGCGCGGCCGATGAGGTAGGCGGTGTCTTCCGTGAGGGTTCGGCCGACGATGCCGCGTATGTCGTAGGCTTTGAAGATTTCGGGGGCGGCGTGTGCCATGCGGAGGCTCCTTTGCGGGGTAATGGGCAAATCTGAAATCAATCCTGCCAGCGGCAATCCGGTTTTTCCGTGCCGTTGGAGGCGATCAGCAGGGTTTTTCCTGCCGGTGCGGGCGCAGGTGCGCATTGCGCGGTGATGTATCGGTTGCGGTACAGCAGTTCCAAGGACACGCTTCTGACCGGCCTGTTTTCGGGCGCGATATTTAGCCGGACGGCCTGCGCGGCGGACAGCGGCTCGGCAGTTTCATAGACGGCAAGCACATCATTGTTGATTGATACGGAATAAAGCGCGGCGGGTTCGGCGGTGTGGCCGGTAATGGCAAGCATGGGCATATCGGGCTGTGCCGCGAGGCGGCAGGCGGCAATGAGCATGATCAAAAACAGGGGACGTTTCATTATATGCGCTTATCGGGTTGGCGAAATGTTTTCAGACGGCCTGTTGGCGGTACAGGCCGTCTGAAAAACGGGGGAAGGCGGCTTAGGGTCTGTTTGCATTTGGTATTACGGCGGTTTTTGCGCCATAAAACGGCATCTGCCGCGTTGCAAATCCTCGCAAGGTGTCCAAACCTTGCTGCGGTTTGCGCCTCGCATCTGCCGGTGTCAAAGCAAAACCCGCTGCGCAAACCAATTGCAAACAGACACTAGCTGCCTTGCAGTTTGATGCTTTGGCCGGGTTTGAGGACGGTGCTGTTGTTGTTCCAGCGGCGCACGTCTTTGACATCGACGTTGAAGCGGCGGGCGATGCCGGCCAGGGTGTCGCCTTGGCGGACGGTGTAGGAAACCTGGCGGATGTTGTTCTGCCCGGTTTTGCCTTTGGCCGTTTGGGCGGCGGCCACTTTCAATATCTGGCCTTCGTGGATGGTGTTGCCTTTGATGCCGTTGTTTGCCACGAGGTCGGCCACGTTCATGTCGTAGCGTTTGGCGATATTGAACAGGGTGTCGCCGTGGGCGACTTTGTGGGTGGCGGGCGGCGCGGCGGGTTTGGCGGCGGCCAGCGCGCGGGCTTCGGCTTTCTGCTGTTTGGCGCGTTCGGCGGCGAGTTTGGCCTGGCGGCTGCGCTCGGCGGCTTCGCGGGCGGTGGCTTCGGCCAATGCCAGAACTTCGACCTGTGTCGGGATGCGTTCGGAAGACGCGGCGGCTTCGGGCGGCGCGGACTGTTCGGCGGAGGCGGTTTGGCGGACGAAATCCATCAGCGGGTCGCCGTTGCCGTCGTTTTCCGCTGCGGCAGTTTGCACGCCCGGCTGCGTTTGCGCGGCGGCTTGCGGCGGTGTTGCGGCTTGCTGCGCGGCGACAGTTTGCGCCTGCGCGGGCATGGAGACGGGGGCGGATGCCGTTTGTGCGGCGGCGGTCTGTACCGGCGCGGGTTGTGCGGCGGTGTCTTTGACGGCGGCAGCTTGGGCGGCAAAGGCCGCAGGGGCGGGGGTGGCGGGTTTGTCCAGCGGCAGGGTGGTTTGGACGGAGGCCGTCTGAACAATGTCGGTTCTGGCCGCAGGCTGCGCGGCGGCAAAGGCCGACTGCGGCGGCAGGGCGGGCGCGTTGGCCGGCTGCGGTGGCGCGGTGAAACTCGGCTGCGCGCTGGCGATGGCGGTGGCGACGCCCATTTCGGGCACGCTTTGCAGCTTGTTGTCGTTCGGGTTGAGGTCTTTGTCAAGGGCGATGAAGTTGGTGAGCGCGTCGCCGCCTTTTCCGCCGAAGCTGTTTTTCGCCACCAAAATGCTGCGCCCTGCGGCGATGCTGTCTTTGCTCAGGCCGTTGAGGCGTTTGAGTTCGGCGGTGTTCATGCCGGTTTCGGCAGCGATGGCGGAGAGGGTGGTGTTGGCGTAGGGGGTGTACACGTCCCAGGAAAGCAGGGTGGCGCGGTCGGCTTTTTTGTAGTTGCGCTCGAAATTGGCGGCGGCGGCAACGGGCAGCAGCAGTTTGCGGCCGAGCTTGGGCATGTAGACGGGCGATTTGAAAGCAGGATTGAGCGCGTCGAACTCGCTGCGGCTGATGCCGGCCAGGCGCACGGCGGCGTTCAGGTCGATGGGCTGGTCGATGTCTACGGCTTTGAAGAAGGGCTTGTTGTCGAGGTCGGAGAAGCTGATGCCGAAATATTCGGGGTTGTTGACGATGTTGCGCACGGCCAGGAGCTTGGGGACATAGTTGCGCGTTTCGGCGGGCATTTTGAGGTTTTCGTACACCGGCTCCAAGCCTTGCGCGCGGGCGCGGTTGACGGCGCGGCCGACGTTGCCTTCGCCCCAGTTGTAGGCGGCCAGCGCGAGCGACCAGTCGCCGAAGAGGCCGTGCAGGTATTCGAGGTAGTTCAGAGCCGCGTCGGTGGCGGCGTAAACGTCGTGGCGGCCGTCGTAGAGCGGGGTTTGTTCGAGGCCGTAGTGGCGGCCGGTGGCGGGCATGAACTGCCACAGGCCGGACGCGCCGACGCCGGATTTGGCTTTGGTAACGAACGCGCTTTCGATAAAGGGCAGCAGGGCGATTTCGGCCGGCATGTTGCGTTTGGCCACTTCGCGGCTGATGTGGTACATATAGGGGCGGCTGCGCTCGATGGTGCGGTTGAAGTAGGCGGCCGAGGAGGCGTATTTGCTTTCGTGGCGGCGCACGAGTTCGGGATTGACTTCGGCCATGCGGAAATCGCTGCGCAGGTATGCCCAGACGCTGTTGTGGCCGTGTTTGATTTTGCCGTGGTCGAGGGAGACGGTGTTGGCGCGCATCAGTGCCATGCCGATCTGGCTTTTGCTGTAATGGTTGTTCTGATAGCTCTGGCCGTGCGCGGCGGAGAAGACAGACAGCCCCGTAATGGCTACTGCAAGGGTTTTTATCGAAGACATGTTTTTGGTTTTCGGCTGGTAACAACGGCGCATACTAACTTGATACCCGCAGACGCGTCAAGGTTATCCAAGTGTAAAAATTTTCAACATGTTAAACCGCTTGTCCGTTTGACGCGCCGCTGTTTGCGGGCGGCAGACAATGGCAAAATAAGCATTTGTCGTTTTTTTTGAACGGGAGGAAAGGCTATGGACACGCAACCGTCCGGCCGTTTCGAGTGCAGCACCGTCGGGCTGCGCGCCGCCGCGTGCGAGCAGGATTTTTTCCGCCGCGCCGCCGCCGATTTGCCTTTTCAGACGGCCTTACAGCTCGGCAGGCCGCAATGGGATTTGACGCACGGCGCGGCGGTGCGTGCGGGCAGGGACTGTATGCTGGCCGCCGACGCCCTGCCCTTCGCGGCCGACAGCATGGATTTGCTGCTGCTGCCGCACGGCCTGGAAACCCCCTGCCGCGCGGGCGTTTTGCACGAAGCCTACCGCGTTTTGGCGGCAGAAGGCCGGCTGGTGCTGAGCGGCTTCAACCCGCATTCGGTGTGGCGGCTGCTCTACCGCGCCGAGCGCAAACCCTTTCCCGACGGGGGAAACAGCATCCCGATAGGCCGTCTGAAAACCCTGTGGCAGGACGCGGGCTTTGAGGCGGAGCGCACCGAATGGCTGGTGTGCTGGCCGCCGGCGGACGAAACGGCCGACGCCGCAAAACACGGCTGGCCGGCCGCCGCGCTGGTTTACGCTGTGGTGCTGGCCAAACGGCAGGCGGGCGTGCACCCGCTGGGCGGCCTGATTGCGCCCGTACCGCCCGAACCCGCATGGGACTTGCAGGGCGCGTAAACCGCCTAAGCGAAAAACTGCCCCAGCAGCCCCGCCGTGCCCACCGCCAGCAGCACGGTCGGCAGCATCGGCAGGCGGCTGGCGGCCAGCACCGCCACCACGGCGGCAATCAGCTCGTGCGGCTTGTCCGAAACAAAATACGGCGCAATCACCGCCACCAGCACGCAGCCGGGCGCGGCATCCATCACCTTCGCTGCGCGTTTGCCCAGCGTGCGGTTGCGCAGCGCGAAAAACCCCGTCAGCCGCGTGGCGTAAGTAACCGTCAGCATCCCCAGCACTACCAGCAGTGCGTCCCACGAAATCACGATTCATCCTCCGAAGCGGTAAAAAACGCCGTCAGCAGCCCCGCCGCCGCCCCCGCCGGCACATACCACGCCCCGCCCGCCGCGCGGTACGCCACCGCAGCCGCCGCCAAACTGGCAAACCACGGCAGCGCGGGCTTCCAACCCTTCCACATCCCGCGCAGCAGCACCAGAAACACGGCGGGAAACGCCATGCCGAAGCCCCACGCCGACACGTCCCCCAGCACCGGCCCGACGGCCGCCCCCGCCGCCGACGCGGCCACCCACACCACATACAGCGTCAGACTCACGCCCATATAGTAGTGCAGGCTGAACGCCGGCAGCCCCGCCTCTTTGCGCCGGCGGATGTCCGCCATCGCCATCGCCCAGCTCTCGTCGGTCATCAGAAACAGCGCGGGAAACAGCCTGCGCGGCAGCAGATGGCGGATATAGGGCGCGAAGGCCGCCCCCATCAGAATGTGGCGCGTATTGATCATAAAGGTAACGCCGACAATCAGCAGCACCGGCAGCGGCTTTTGCCACAACCCGACAGCGGCAAACTCCGAACCGCCGGCAAAATTCAGCCCCGTCATCAGCGGCATCTCCAACACACTCATCCCCTTCTGCGCCCCCTGGACGCCCAAAATCAGCGCGAAGGGCAGGAGGCCGATGATGATGGGGAGGCAGTCTTTCATCCCGCGCCGGAACTCCCGCGCGGGCGTGGCAGCGTGCAAAGCGTCCATATCGTCATTGTCCTTATTTGAAACGGCACTCGGAAAAGGGGCGGATTATAGCGGACGGCGGCGGCGGAATAGAGAGAGGCCGTCTGAAAAGCGGGTTTTGCTTTTCGGCGGCGCCGAAACTGCGTTTTCAGACGGCCTCTGCGGTTAAGCAGGGCGGGTCTCGACCCGCCGTTTGCCGAACATTCGATATTTTGGCGGGTCAAGACCCACCCTGCGGTTTTCAGACGGCCTCAAAACCTGTTTTTCCATTCGCGCAGGGCGGCGAAGACGGCGGTTTCGTCGGGCAGGGGGCGGCCTGCGGCTTCGGCGGCGCGGCAGGCAACAGCGGGGTGGGCGGTGCGCAGGAAGGGGTTGATGCGTTTTTCGTGGACGAGGGTAACGGGCAGGGTGGGCGGGTGCGCGGCCTGTTGCCGCGCGGCGCGGATGTCGGGGTTGCCGGGTTCGACGCACTCGGCGAAGGCGAGGTTGGCGGCGGTGTATTCGTGGGCGGGGTACAGCAGGGTGTCGTCGGGCAGCGCGGCAAGGCGGCGGCAGGAGGCGGCGAGCTGTTCCATCGTGCCGGTGAAGACGCGGCCGCAGCCGGCGGAAAACAGGGTGTCGCCGCAGAAAACGTGCGTTCTGCCGCCGTCTTCGAGCAGGTAGGCGAGGTGGCCGGCGGTGTGGCCGGGGATGTGCCAGACGCGGGCGGTGCGTCCGGCGAAGCGGATTATCCCGCCCTCCCCTGCCGCCATGTCGGCTGCGGGGACGTCGCCGCCGCCATAGACGGCGCATTTGGGGAAGCGGCGTTTGAGTTCGGCGACTCCGCCGGTGTGGTCGCCGTGGTGGTGGGTGATCCAAATTTGCGCGAGGGCGAGGCCGTGTGCGTTGAGGAAATCGAGCACGGGCGCGGCTTCGCCCGGATCGACGCAGGCGGCGGTTCGGCCGTCTGAAAGCAGCCAGATGTAGTTATCGGACAGGGCGGGGATTGGGACGACGGCAAGCGGTTTATTCATCGCCGCCTCCTTCGCCTTCGCGCGGCGGTACGGGGGCGAACCAGCCGACCAGAAGCAGCAGCAGGCCGACGATGATGAACGAGGCGATGCGTTCGATGCCGCCACTGTTGCCCAGCTCGACCAAAAAGAGTTTGACCACCACCACGCCCATCAGCACCGCGCCGGCCATCCAGCGCGCGCGGCGGCCGCTGCGGTTGCCCGACACCATCAGCACGATGGCGGCCAGCGCCCACACCACCGACAAGCCGGCCTGCAAGCCCACCGAGCGCAGCAGCGCGTCGGCGCGCCATGCGGTGCCGCCGTAGAAATGCCACAGGCGCATCACGCCCGCGCTGATGGTGAGGAAGGCGGCGGCGCAGAGGGCGTAAAACCCCGCCCGCCGCGCGTTTTCGTTCCGGCCGAGGCGCGGCAGGGCGGCGAAGCCGAACCACAGCAGCGCGGCGGCGGCCAGTTCCAGCGGGTTGAACACGGGCAGATAGGGCAGCGGCGAAGGCGCGTGGGGCGCGGAGAAGTTCGCCCACAGCAGCCACGCGGCGGCGGCCAGCGCGCAGGCCGCGCCGCCGAAGGCGCGGTAGGCCGACGGATGGCGTGCAAACAGCGCGGGGCGGGCTTTGGCCGACAGCAGCAGATAAGCCGCAGGCACGGCCAGCCAGGTCAGTTGCAGCCACACGCCGCCCAGCCATAAAGAGGCCGTCTGAAAAACCAGTTTCTGCCACAGCAGGCCGAACAGCAGCAGCGCGGCGGCGTGCACGGCGGCGGTGAAACCACCATCCGCGTCCTCTGTGTCTGCGCCTTCGTCCGACAGCAGCCACGCCGCCAGCGCGGTGTGCGCCGCAAGGATGCCCCACGCGGCAAACGGCGCGGCGCGGAAGTTTTCCGGCAGCAGCAGCGCGGCGTAAAACAGCGCGGCGGCCAGCAGCAGATACTGCGCCCCGCGCCGGCGCAGGTAGCGGGCGGCAAACACGAAAGGCGCGAGCAGCAGCACGGGATGCAGCCAGCGGGCGGCGTTTTCAGACGGCCACAACACCCCGCGCCAGGCCGCGTCGGCCAGAGCCAGCGCAATGGCGAGCACCACCGCGCCCGCCGCCTGCCCCGCCCCGCCCCGCTGCGGGCGCGACAACAGCCACGCGGCGGCGGCCAGCGCGGCGGACAGCAGCAGATAATGCGCCGCGTCAAAAAGCGGCAGCGCGTGTCTCGCGCCCAGCGGCAGAAAGGCGAAACAGCAGAACGGGTCGGCCAGATACGCCAGCGGCAGCACCAGCGCGCACAAGAGCGCAAACACGGCGAACACGGCCTGCCCCTGCCGGTAGCGGCAGGCCGCCCACGCCAGGGCAAGCAGCGCGTAGGCCGTCATCAGCGGCTTGGCCGAGGCAAACAGCAACAGCGGCAGCAGCGAGGCGTAAAACAGAGCGGCGGCGGCAGCGGCCGTCTGAAAACCGCGTTCCCACGCTGCCGAACCCTCGCGGCGGTATTGCGCCCATGAAAAATACAGCAGCCCGCCGCCGGCCGCCGCCAGCAGCGCGGCGGTGGGCGAACCCTGTATCAGGCCGCCGGAAACACCCGCGCCGACGCGGAACGCGGCAAGCTGCGCCAGAGCCGCGAGCAGATACACCGCCAGCGCACTCAGGCGCAGATGCGGCAGCCTTTGGCGCAGGCCGAACCAATACACCAGCGCGGCTTCCAGCGTCCACAGCGAAGCCGTATCCGCGCCGTTGAAAAACAGCGGCACCGCCAGCGTCGCCCACACCAGAGCCAGCGCGGCAAACGCCTGCCGCAGCGGCCGCAGCCCGCCTTCGCCGCGCAGCAGCAGCGCGAAGAGCGCGTAGGCGGCGGCAAAGCCCAGCGCAGACCAGCCCGCCCCGTGCGGCCAGTGTTTCACCATCGCCCATTGCAGGCCGAAGGCGGCAAAGGCCGTGCCGAACAGCAGCGTGTGGTCGGGCAGCGGCACACGCATCCCGTGCGCCGCGATGCGCGTGAAGATTTCGTCCAGCGTCGCATTGTCGGCCAGCGGCGGCGCGTCGTCCGCCTCCGCATCCAGCAGGCGGCGGCGGGCGAAAAACAAGGCCACCAGCGTGTACAACAGCCAGTGGTACAGCAAAAACGGTTCGACAGAAGCAAACAGCGGCGGCGCGTAATCGCGCAGCCCCCACGCCGCCCCAATCAGAAACGTGCCCGCGAAACCGGTCAGATTCAGCGGCCGCCACGCCTTAAACCACGCCACCGCCGCCACGCCCGCGTTCAACAGCGCGAGATAGGAAAACAGCACCACATACTGCCCGCTGCCGTCCGACACCAGCAGCGGCGCGGCCAAACCGCCGACCAGCGCGGCCTGCGCCATCGGCTGCGCATCCTGTTTCACCGCCATCGCCGCCGCAGCCGCCACCAAAGCCGCCATCGCCGCAAACACCACCGGCGCAGGCAACAGCGGATGCAGCTTCAAAGCCGCCAGCGCGGTGAGGTACATCACCGCCATGCCGAAGCCTTCGAGCACCAAGCCGTACTCGCGGCGGCGGCCTTGCAGCTTCCAGCCCGCAAGCGCGGCGGCCAAACCCGCCCCCGCCACTGTCAGATAACGCAGCCCCACCGGAATCTGCACCCGCTCCGAAGCGTAGCGCAGCAGAAAGGCCAGGCCGAGAAACAGCACCACCACGCCCGTTTTCAACAGCGGATTGCCGCGCACAAACCACGCCCAAAGCGTGTTTCCGGCATCCTGCGGCGCGGTGGGCACGTTTTCAGACGGCCTGCGCGGGGCAGAGGCCGTCTGAAAACCGCGTTGCCAATCCTGCTGCGCGGCAGCATCCGCTCCGCGCGCTTGCGGCTCGGAGGCCGTCTGAAAACCTTGCGGAACAGCGGCTTCGGCGGCTGCGGCAAAATCCGCGCCGTCAGACAGCGCAGCCGTTTCACGCGCAGGCGCAGAGGCCGTCTGAAAATCCTGTTGCAAACCTTGCTGCGCGGCAGCATCCGCCCCGCGTGTTTGCGGCTCGGAGGCCGTCTGAAAACCCTGTTGCGCCGGTGCGGCAAAGGTTTCGGAAACGTCATCCCCGCGTGCCTGCGGCAAAGCCGTGTTTTCTCGCGCCGCCCGCAGCCGCGCCAATGCCGACTGCGGCGCGGATTGCGGCGCGTCCGCCCTGGCGGCGGCGGGCTCGGGCGGATTGCCCGCAGGCACGGCGGCGGGCGCGTCCAACGTCTGCGGCGGCGCGGCATCCGCCTGCGGCGCGGCCCGTAAACCTTCCAGCCGCGCCACCCGCCGCCGCAAATCGTCCACCTCGCGGCGCAGCGCGTCCGCCTCATCCCGCCCGCGCCCCCGCTCCGCTTCAAACAGCCAGGCCGCCGCCCACAAAGCCGCGCCGGTCAGCAGCCCCGCCACTGCGTCGCCAACCAGCAAACCAATCAGCGCGGCCGCGCAAAACAGGATGTATTTCATACCATTCTCCCGCAGGAACAATCTGCGGCGGATTGTAAACGCCAAACCGCCGCACGGCAAAAAGGCCGTCTGAAAAACGGATTTCGCTTTTTCAGACGGCCTTTTGCCGTTGAAGCAGGCTGTGCGGCGCAAGCCGCGCACGCGGTTTCGACACAGCAGCGGCATGGCGCAAACACAAATCCGCAGCGCAGCAAAAAGGCCGTCTGAAAACGCATGCGCCCCGTCCGTAAGCCGTTTTTCAGACGGCCTCCCCTACGCCCCATGCCTTATAATGCCGCCTTTTCCCGCCCGCACGAGACCCGCCATGCCCCGCATCGCCGCCCTGCCCGACCACCTTGTCAACCAAATCGCCGCCGGCGAAGTGGTCGAACGCCCCGCCAACGCCCTCAAAGAAATCGTCGAGAACAGCATAGACGCCGGCGCAACCGCCATCTCCGTCGAAATCGAAGGCGGCGGCGTGAAACTGCTGCGCGTTACCGACAACGGCGCGGGCATCCACCCCGACGACCTCGCCCTCGCCCTCTCGCGCCACGCCACCAGCAAAATCAGCGGTTTGCGCGATTTGGAACGCGTCGCCAGCATGGGTTTTCGCGGCGAAGGGCTGGCCAGCATCGCCTCCGTCAGCCGCCTCACCCTCACCAGCCGCCAAAGCGGCGAGGGCCACGCCCGCACCATCCGCGCCGAAGACGGCAGCCTCTCCCCCGTATCCGCCGCCGCCGCGCCCGAAGGCACCACCGTCGAAGTGGCCGACCTCTTCTTCAACACCCCCGCCCGCCGCAAATTCCTCAAATCCGACAACACCGAAGCCGCCCACTGCGCCGCCATGCTCGAACGCCTCGCGCTCGCCTTCCCCGCCACCGCCTTCTCTCTCACCCGCGAGGGCAAACCCGTTTTCAAACTCCCCCCGCAAACGCTGGAAGCGCGCGCCGCCGCCATCGTCGGACACGATTTTCAGACGGCCTCCCTGCCCGTTTCCGCCCAAGCCGGCGGCATGACGCTTTACGGCCTCATTGCCAAACCCACCTTCGCCAAAGGCAAAAGCACGCAGCAATACTGCTTCGTCAACCGACGCTGCGTGCGCGACAAAGTCATCCTCCACGCCGTCAAACAAGCCTACCGCGACGTCCTCCACCACGCCCTCGTCCCCGCCTTCGTCCTCTTCCTCGATCTCCCCCCCGAAGCCGTCGATGCCAACGTCCACCCCGCCAAAACCGAAATCCGCTTCCGCGACAGCAGCGCGGTGCACCAGTTTGTCTTCCACACCCTCGACAAAGCCCTCGCCGACACCCGCGCCGACCGCACCGAAAGCATCGGCAACGCCGGCGCGCTGCTGCACCAAATCGCCGGCATCCCCGACGCAGACAGGCCGTCTGAAAACCCGCAAAACCCGTTTTCAGACGCCCCAAACGCCCCAACCGGCGGCGGCAAAACCGCCCCCGCCCCCTACGCCCGCGCCCCGCAGCAGCGCAGCCTCGGCCTCAACGAAAGCCGCCGCGCCCTCGACACCTACGCCGAACTCTACCGCCGCAGCCCGCAGGAAGACCACGAACTCGCCGCCCTCGAACACAGCCGCCGCCTCCCGCCTGAGCGGCCGTCTGAAAACCCGTCCGACAACCCGCCCGAACACCCCCTCGGCTACGCCATCGCCCAACTTTTGGGCATCTACATCCTCGCCCAGGCCGAAGACAGCCTGCTGCTCATCGACATGCACGCCGCCGCCGAACGCGTCAACTATGAAAAAATGAAACGCCAGCGCGACACCCAAGGCCGCCTCAACAGCCAAAGCCTGCTCATCCCCGTTACCTTCGCCGCCAGCCGAGAAGAAACCGCCGCCCTCGCCGAACACGCCGACAGCCTGCGCGCCTACGGCCTCGACCTCTCCGCCGTCGGCGAAAACCGCATCGCCGTGCGCGCCGTGCCGCAAATGCTCGGCACGTCCGACATCGAAAGCCTCGCCCGCGACATGCTGCGCGACTTCGCCGAACACGGCGCGTCGCAGCAAATCGAAGCGCGCGAAAACCGCCTCCTCGCTACCATGTCCTGCCACGGCTCGGTGCGCGCCGGCCGCCGCCTCACCCTGCCCGAAATGAACGCCCTGCTGCGCGACATGGAACACACCCCCCGCAGCAACCAATGCAACCACGGCCGCCCCACCTGGGTGAAACTCACCCTCAAAGAACTCGACGCCCTCTTCCTGCGCGGCCAGTAACGCAGGAGGCCGTCCGAACAGTAGGGTGGGTCTCGACCCACCGTTTGCAGACTTCCCTGCAAATACCGCCGTGCATGGAATGGTGGGTCAAGATCCACCCTACGTAAGCTGCCGTAGAGTGTGCGGCAGCCACGCACGCGGTTTCTGTCTGCCGTCGGTTTGCCCGACACCGCACGCAACCCAAACCAAAAGGCCGTCTGAAAACCGCAAAACAGCTTTTCAGACGGCCTGAAAACCCAAACGCAAACAAAGGAAAACCATGATCATCAAACACGCGCAAAGCCGCGACCGCGACATCGAAGAACTCACCGCCCTGCTCGCCCTGCCCCACGTCGGCAGCGCAACCAAGCGCAAAATCGAAAGCGAAATCCGCAAAATCCGCGCCGGCATGGCCGGAGAAAAGGAAGCCGCCTACAACATCGACTTCCACTACGGCGAACACAAAGAAAACTGGGTGGTCATCCACGACTTGCGCGTGGAATACCAAGGCAGCACCGCCCAAATCGACCACCTGCTGATCAACCGCTTTCTGGAAATCTACCTCTGCGAAAGCAAACAGTTCGGCGAAGGCGTGGCCGTCAACGAACACGGCGAATTTTCTGCCTTCTACCAAGGCCGCCCCTACGGCATCCCCTCGCCCATCGAACAAAACGAACGCCACCGCCTGCTGCTCAAACGCATGTTCGACGACGGCGAAATCGAAGTGCCCACCCGCCTCGGCCTGCGCATGAAACCCAACTTTTACAGCCTGATTCTGGTCGGCAACTCCGCACGAATCATCCGTCCGAACAATGGCAAAAACGTCAAACACCTGGACAGAATCATCAAGAACGAGCAAGTGCGCAAAAGAATCAACAAAGATACAGACGAAGTCAGCATCGTCGGAACGCTTGCCGTCGCCAAACTGATTTCCTGCGAAACCCTGCGCGACTTCGCCGAATACCTCGCCTCCTTCCACTGCCCGCCCCGCTACAACTGGAAAGCCCGCTTCGGCATCACCGACCCCGCGCCGCAGCCCGCCACACCGGCGCGGCCGCAACACCAAAGCCCGGGGCGGCAAACCGCGCAGCCGCATACCCCGCCGCCCGCCGCCGCACCCACCTGCGCCCCGCCGCCCGATCCGGCACCCGCCCCGCCACCCGCGCAAGCCGCCGCCGAACCCCGCCTGCGCCTGTTCTGCGCCGACTGCAAAAAAACCGTTACCGAAACCGTCGCCCGCTTCTGCTGGAACAACAAAAACCGCTTCCACGGCAAGTTGTACTGCTTCAACTGCCAGAAAAACCACCCGCAGCCGAAATAGCCGGCCGCCCCGTATAAAGGCAGAGGCCGTCTGAAAAGTGTTTTTTCAGACGGCCTCTGCCGCTTGGCAGGGTCTGTTGACATTCAACTTTTGCAGCGGATTTTGCGTCATAAAACGGCAGATGCAAGGCGAAAACATGAGCCAATGCCATCCATTGGCGAATGTTTTTAACGCGGCAGATGCCGGTTTAGGGCGAAAAAGCCACTGCAAAAGTTGAATGTCAACATAGCACAAGCCACGCACGCGGTTGGGGCTGTTGGGGCTGGCGGAAAATGTTGAGGCCGTCTGAACCTTGTAGGGTGGGTCTCGACCCACCGTTTGCAAACTTCCCTGTAAATGCCGCCGTGTATGCAACGGTGGGTCAAGAACCACCCTACGCAAGCTGCGTTTTTTGGAAAACGCTTTGCCGATAAGGTTTGAGGCCGTCTGAAAACCGATTTTTCAGACGGCCTCTGCCGCTTGGTAGGGTGTGGCGCAAGCCACGCACGTGGTTGGAGCGGTTGGGACTGGCGGAAAATGTTGAGGCCGTCTGAACCTTGTAGGGTGGGTCTTGACCCACCGTTTGCAAACTTCCCTGCAAATGCCGCCGTGTATGCAACGGTGGGTCAAAACCCACCCTACGCAAGCTGCGTTTTTGAAAACGCTTTGCCGATAAGGTTTGAGGCTGTCTGAAAACCGGATTTTCGGTTTTCAGACGGCCTCTCTGTTTTCGCGCCGTTCTGTTCAGGCTTCGATCGGTTCGAGTGTCAGGTTCAGTTTTTTCGCTTTCACTTCAAACAGCAGGTCGATGTTGGGGTGTTTGCCTGGGTTGGCCGCCGCGTCGGTGGTGTGTTCGGCGAAGAGGGTGAGGCCGCGTTCGGCGGATTCGGCATTCAGGCGGCCGGAGTATTCTTGGGCGAGGGCGTTGTAGAGTTTGAGCGAGCCGAGTTTGCCGGGGGCGGCGGGGATGGTGCGGACGATGTTGCCCGCCGCGTCGCGCACGTTGAGGCCGGACAGGTGGGCGATGTCGCTCATGGTTGCGAGGCTGTCTTGAAAGCTCATGGGGTTTCCTTTGGAGGCGGTTGGGAAGACGGGAGGCCGTCCCCGTCTGCACGGGGATGACGTTTCTGAAAATGCGGTTTGCGCTTTTTCAGACGGCCTCAAATGCTATTTGGTGCCAAATATTTTGTCGCCCGCGTCGCCCAGGCCGGGGATGATGTAGCCGTTTTCGTTGAGGTGGCTGTCGAGGGCGGCAGCGTATATGGTTACGTCGGGATGGGCTTCGTTCACCAGTTTCACGCCTTCGGGGGCGGCGACGAGGACGAGGGCTTTGATGTTGGGGCAGCCTTTCTTTTTTAAGAGGTCGATGGTGGCCACCATCGAGCCTCCGGTGGCGAGCATGGGGTCGATGATCAGGGCGGGACGCTGGTCCATTTTGCTGACGAGTTTTTCAAAATAGGACACGGGTTTGAGGGTTTCTTCGTCGCGTTGCAGGCCGACGACGCTGATTTTGGCGGTGGGGATGAGGTCGAGCACGCCGTCGAGCATGCCCAGGCCGGCGCGCAGGATGGGGACGACGGTGAGGGTTTTGCCTTTGATGCGCTCGCCTTGTATGGGGCCGCACCAGCCTTGCAGGGTGTAGGTTTCGGTTTCGATGTCGCGGCTGGCTTCGTAGGCCAGCAGCCGCGCCAGCTCGCCGGTGAGGGTGCGGAATTTGTAGGTGCTACAATCGGCTTCGCGCATCAGGGCGAGTTTGTGGCGGACAAGGGGGTGGTCGATGATACGGATGTTCATGGCGGATTGGTTTGAGGGTGGAAAACGGCGCGGATTATAGCGGCGCGGCGGATTTCTGTCTTGACGGAAATTGGGGAAAACCGAATAATGCGCGCCATGAAACTGAACCCGACCACGCAAAAATTCGTGCTCCACTGGGGCGAGATGGGCTCCAAATGGGGCGTAAACCGCACGGTGGCGCAAATCCACGCGCTGCTCTACATCATCGGCCGACCGATGAACGCGGAGGAAATCAGCGAAACGCTCACCGTCGCGCGCTCGAATGTGAGCAATAGCATCAGGGAGCTGCAAAGCCTGAAACTGGTGCAGACGGTGCACCAGCTGGGCGACCGGCGCGATTATTTCACCACGTCCGACGATGTGTGGGTGCTGGTGAAAACGATTGTGGAGCAACGCCAGCAGCGGGAAATCGAGCCGACGCTGCATTTTCTCAACGAGCTGATCGCCACGCCGGAATTCGCGCAGGAAAACGAGCAGGTGCAAAAACGCATCCGCGACACGCGCGAGTTTATGGACATTGCCACGGGCTGGACGCGCGAGATGATCCGGCTGCCCGCAGGCACGCTGGCGCAGGTGCTGAAACTGGGGGCGAAGGTGCAGCGGTTTTTAAGCGGGGGGCGCAAGGAGTAGGCTTGCACGGTATGAAAAAGGCCGTCTGAAAAACCAATAGAACGGGTTTTCAGACGGCCTCTTTGCCGCAGACAAATGCGGTATTGCGCATTCACATCGCCGCCGAAGCGGCCTGTTCGGGCGGCGTTTCTTTGCTTTTGCCCGCGTCTTTGCCGCCTGCGGTTTCCGGCTCGGGGATGGGGGCGGTGGCGGGTTCGGGCAGGGCGAGGTCTTTGGTGAGACGGCGGTATTCGTCGGAGCGCGAGAGCAGGACGCGGCCGGCTTCTTTGAGGTTGTTCACGTCGTGGGCGGGCAGGTAGAAGCTGGTGGGGATGTTGAGCACGCGCTCGCGCAGGCCCGATTGCGGCAGGTCGCGCAGGTTGAGGCTGACGAAATACATGTCCACCGGTTTGCTGCTGTTTTTGCCGTTTTTCACGTCGGTGTTCCATTGGTCGACGAAGGCGCGGAAGCGGCGCAGGGTTTCCTGCGAGTATTTGTCGATGGGGATGTCGATGATGGCGTTGGTTACGGCGCGCAGGCCGGGCACGGCGGCAGTTTTGTCGATGCCGTTGGCGGGATCGTTTTGCGCGTTGACGTTGATGATGACTATTTTGCGCACGCTGGTTGTTGCGCACGCGCGAGTAGAGCGACGCGCCGTAGAGGTCGCTCATGTCCAAAAGGCTGCGCAGGCCGAGGTTGTCGGTGAGGCCGCCGTCGAGCAGGTGGATGTAGGGGCGGTTTTTGCCGTCCTGGTAGTTCATGATGTTCTGCATCACCATTTCGAGGCGGGTCTGCTGTTGCAGTTTGTCGCCGCCGTTGTCGTCGGTTACGGCGTCAACCACTTGTTCGGGCAGGCGGTAGCCGCAGTTGCCGCCGTTGTTGTTGATGGTGAGCGGGGCGAACACCAGCGGCACCGCGCTGGATGCGGCCACGGCGCGGGCGATGGGCAGGTCGGAGAGGTTCAGGCACAGGGCGTCGAAATATTCCTGGGTGAATTCGAAGCGGTTGCCGGCGGACATGTCGGTGGCGGTGATGACGGCGAAGGGGCCTTTGCCGTGGCGGTGGAGGTCGCCGAAGGTGGCGTTTTTAAACAGGGTGGTTTCAAACTGTTCCTGCAACAAATCGCCGCGCCCGAACTCGGGCGAGGTGAGGCGCGGCAGGTTGGCGAAGGAGAAAATCTGTTTGGAAACCTGGCGTTGGAAGTTCTGTTTTAAAAACCGCCGCTCGAAGGCGGGGATGGTGTCTCGGCCGTGCAATGAGAAGTAGGCCGCCAGCACCGAGCCGCCCGACACGCCGTACACCAAGTCCACTGCATCAAGCATGGTCTGCTGCCGGCCGCCTTTGTAAAGCGGCTGTTTGTCCAATTCTTCCAGCACGCCGTAGCCCAAGGCGGCCGCCCGCGTGCCGCCGCCGGAAAACATCAGCACCACCAGCATGTCGTCTTCGGCGGGCTTTTTGCGGTAGGCCGTGTCCAGGCGGTAGCCCTCCGCACGGTCAACCTTGGCGATGGTGGCGACGGGCTGGTATTGGAATTTGGCGCAGGCCGACAGGGCAAGCAGCAGGGCGGGCAGCAGCAGGGCTTTGAGGCCGTCTGAAAAACGTTTGTTCATGGTGTTGTCCTTGGTTTAAGAACTTGTTTTCAGACGGCCTTTTGACACGTTGAGGCCGTCTGAAAAACACAGTGGTCTGCCGGTATTCGGCCTTGCGGCGGTGTTTTGGGCAAGAACACCGCCGCAAGGCCAATTGCCGGCAGTCCCGATATTTTTACTCCGACTGCCCGTCGGCGCGGGAGAGCCATGCGCCCAGTTGCGGATCGGACTGTTCCAACAGTTCGTAAGGTTCGGGCGGCTGTTCGGCAAGGGTGTAGCGTTTGCCGCTTTTGAGCCTTGCCCAGCGGTCTTGCTGCGGTTTGGGCGTTGCGCCGTTTTCTTCTTCAAAAATAGGGATGTAGCCTGTGGCTTTGATTTTGCGGGCGGGGAAATTGATGCTGACGGCGGTGCCGTAGCCGCCGTTGCGCATATAGCTGCTTGAATCCGCGCCGATAAGGGTGAATTTGCCGTGTTGCAGGCGGTATGTGTAGGCTGTTTGGCTGACGCTGTATGAGCCGCAGGAGAGCCAGTGGTTCATATTGAGGGTGAATGTTTGGTTTTTGACGGCAAGGCTGTTTTCGCCCAGCGGGTCTTCCAAACAGGGGGTGTCGCGGTTGTGTTCTGCGGGCAGCCATGTGGCGCGGGCGGCGGGTTGGAAGCCGTTTGCGCCGGCAAGCAATACGGTGAGGCGGCGAGGGTTGAGGTTGAGCGTCGGTGCGCCGAGGTTTTCGTTTTTGATGATTTTTTGCGGGTCCTGCGCCTGCTCGATGATGACTTTGTCGGCACGCCCGTCGCCGTTGAGGTCGCCACTGGCTTGTTGGACGGTTTTCCATGCGGGGGCGGCGAGGGTCAGGCCGGGCAGCATCAGAGCGAGAAGGATAAAGGCGGGTTTCATGAGTATGTCCTTGTGTTTGGATAACGATTGGGGTTGAGACGGCCGAAAACGGCGTTTGGCGTAACACGATGCCTTTTCAGACGGCCTCTTTGATTTGGGGATGTAGCTACTGCACCTTCTCGCCGATTTTGCCTTCCCTGCCCGCGAGCAGGTTTTGGATATTGCTCTTGTGGCGGTACAGCACCAACAGCGCGATGGCCGCCGTTACCGCCGCCCAAGAACGGTGCGGCATCAGGAAAAACGCCGCAAACGGGCTGACCAGCGTTGCCAGCAGCGCGGCCAGCGACGACACTTTGAAACCGAACGCCGCCACCAGCCACACCGCCGCGCACACCAGAGCCGTCGGCCACGACAGCGCGAGCAGCACGCCCAGCGCGGTGGCCACGCCCTTGCCGCCCTTAAAGCCGAAAAAAACAGGCCACATATGGCCGACCAGCGCAAAGAGCGCGGCCAGCGCAACGGTGATGTCGGCCAAACCCAGCGGCTCTTGCAGCAGCTTCGCCAGCAGCACCGCCGCCACACCTTTGAGCGCGTCGCCCAAAAGCGTGAGCACCGCCGCCGTTTTGCGGCCGCTGCGCAAAACATTGGTCGCCCCCGGATTGCCCGAGCCGTAAGTGCGCGGGTCGGCCATCCCCAGCCCTTTGGACACGATGACGGCAAACGACAGCGACCCGATCAGATAGGCCGCCGCAACAATCAGGAAATCAAACATAATCCGTCCGCATTGCTTTAAAATCCGCCGCATTCTATCCGAAAACGGAGTGCGACAAAATGGACAAAATCTTTCTGCACGGCATGAAGGCCGAAACCCTGATCGGCGTATACGAATGGGAGCGCAAACAGCCGCAAACCCTCGTCATCGACCTTGACATCGGCCTGCCGCCGCGCAGGGGCAGCGACGACATCGCCGACACGGTGCACTACGCCGAAGTGTGCCAGGCCGTGCGCGACAGCCTGCGCCGCCAGGACTTCTTCCTTTTGGAAACGCTGGCCGAACACATCGCCGCGCTGGTGCTCGACGGCTTTGCCGCCGTGTGGGTGAAAGTGCGGCTGGTCAAACCCGGCATCCTGCCCGACGTGCGCGAAACCGGCGTGGAAATCGAACGCGAAAAGGCCGTCTGAAAACAAGCCGCTCCGCCACCGCCGCCGCGCGGCGTTTTCCGCTTTTCAGACGGCCTCTCCTTTTGGCGTACACACAATACGCCGATGTATAGTTTGCGTAAAAAACAGGCAGTTTTTCGCGTTTGTGTATTGTTTTTCCCACAATTTTCCGTAAAAAACCGTTTGCCCCGCCTAATGCTTGACGCTGCCGCTTAACAAAGGTAAAAAGACGGTTAAGCCGATTGGGGCAGTTACTCTAAAACGATAACAGCGTCTTACCGTAAACCCGAAAGGCTTGGTTTGATTAATTTTTTATGGAAAGTAGTAGATTTATGGCAACCGGTACAGTCAAATGGTTTAACGACGCAAAAGGTTTTGGTTTCATCACCCCCGACGAAGGCGGCGACGATCTGTTCGCACACTTCTCCGCCATCAACATGGACGGTTTCAAAACCCTGAAAGAAGGCCAAAAGGTCTCCTTCGACGTAACCAGCGGCCCCAAAGGCCTGCAAGCCGCCAACATCCAGGCAGCGTAAACAGATAGCCGGCTTGACCGGTTGGAAACACGGCGGGTTTTGCACCCGCCGTTTCTTTGGCAAAAAAAGGGAAAACATGTCCGACTACCAAACCGCGCAACGGCAGCTCGCCGAAATGATCGAATATCTGCGCACCCACCAGTCCGCCGACTGCGCCGCCGCCGAAAAAGAAGACGACGACCTCGTGCGCCTCAGCCTGCAACAACGCATCCTCACCCCGTCCGACAGCGTAACCATCGAACGCATCGGCGCGTATTACGAAAAATTTTTCACTGGGCGCAGCAGATAAAACACCGAAAGAGGCCGTCTGAAAACCATAACACGTTTTTCAGACGGCCTTTCTTCTTTATTGGCGATAGGGCAAAACATATTGCACATAACACCGCTGCCCTACCCTACCCGCCGCACCGCCAAAATCCCATTCGGCCGCACGCAAAAAAGCCCGGAAACCATTCCGGGCTTTGTGCTTTCAGGCTGTTCAACCGCCGATACGCGCCAGCAGCTCTTTCGATTTGGCTTGGATTTCGCCGTGCGATTCGTCGATCAGCTCGTACAGCGTTTCGCGTGCCGCGTCGGGGTCGCCGATTTCGATGTACATTTCCGCCAGCTCGTATTTGGCTTCCAGCGGGGCGGTCATGCCGACGGATTCGGAAACGAAAGCCGGTTTGCTGTCGCCGCCCTCGTCTGCCGCTTCGAGGCTGCCCCAGTCGATGTTTAAATCATCGGCAGTATCGAGCTGGGTGTCGTCGAAGGTAACGCTGCTGGTGAGATCGACATCGGAATCGTCTCCCTGCCAGCCGGCCGGCTCAGGCTGCTGCGGCGCGGGTTCGGGCTGCGCGGCGGCGGCAAACGGATCGGCCAAAGGTTCGGCTTCGGCAAAACCGGTCGGCGCGGTCGAGGCCGTCTGAACCTGCGGGATTTCTTCCTGCACGGCAGGAATCTCGAATGCGGGAATTTCCGGTGTTTCCACCGCCGGTGTTCCAAAGGAAACCACCGTTTCGGCTTCCGGCTCTTGAACAAAGGCATCCGCCAGTTCGATTTTCGCCGCATCTTCCTCTGCCGCAGGCAGATCAAACGGCGGCAATCCGGCATCTGCCTGTACGGCTGCCGTTTCTGCCGAAGCCGCTTTTTCTTCAACGGCTTTGGGAATGTCGGCGGCAAAGGCGTCGGCGGTAAATTCCAAAGGCGGCTCGACAACTTCTTCGCCTTGGAAAAATTCCGGCTGTTTGGCGGCAGGCGCGGGAATTTCTTCGGCCACAGGGGCGGCAGGCTCGAAATCAAAATCCAGCGGGGCTTTGGTTTCGACAGAGGCCGTCTGAATTTCCGCCGCAGATATCGTCTGCGCTGCGGCTGACGGAGTTTCTTCAAGCGCAGGTTCGGCAAACGGCTCGAATGCCAGCGGGGCTTCGCTGTCGTCAAAAACGGGGGCGGTTTCTTTGGGCGCGGGTGCACTGGTTTCCTGTGCGGGTGTTTCAGCAACAGGCGTGAAATCGAAATCCGGCAGGGTTTCGCGTTCGGCTTCTGCGGCGGCAGAGGCCGTCTGAATTTGTGCTGCGGGCTCGGCTGCGGCTTCTTGGAAAGGCGCGGCCGCAATATCGTCTTGCGCCCACGAAAGCGGCTCGGGCTCGGGCGACGGTGCGGCAGGCGTTGCCGATAAGGGTTCTGCTACGGGTTTTGAAGGTTCGGCAGCTTTGGGTTCGGCAGATGCTGCACTGCTCGCCCAAGAAACGACCGGCTCGGGTTCAGCGGGACGCGCCGCTTTTTCTGCCGCGCGCTGTTTCTCGTGCAATGAGAAGGCATCGCCGGTCGCCCACGAAGAAACCGCTTCTTCCTCATGCGCGGGCGCGGCGGGTTTCGCCGCAGCAGGCTGCGGTTTGACGGGGGCGGGTTCGTCCGGCTCGAAAATGCTTTCGGTGGACTCGATGCTGTCCCAGTCGGCGTTTTGGCGGCGGCGGGTTTCTTCGTCGTCGGTTACCGCGCTGCTGGCAATACCGGCCTGCGGAATGTCGAGCGTGCTCAAATCGAGGTCGAACGACGCGTTGTCCGCCGCAGCAGCAGCTGTGTCAACCGAATTGAAAAACACCACGTCGTCTTCGAGATCACTGTCGTCCAAACCGTCCTGCACCTGCACGCTGTCGGCTTGGCCTTTGGTAATCGGGGCTTTGGGGTGCTCGGGCTTGGCGATGGGCTGGTGCAGGCGGATGCCTTCCTGCTCGTCAAAAGGCGTTTCGCCGCCGTCGGTTTCCGGTGCGGGTTTGCGACCCAGCTTGCCTTCGCGTACCAGTTTGAACACCAAAAAGGCGATGGTCAGACCCAATCCGCCTGCCAGCAGCCATTTCCACAGCGAGCCGTCGGATTCTTCCTCAGCGGCGGGCTGCTGCTCCGCTTTCGGTGCGCTTGGCGCGGGCGGCGGGGCTTCGGCTTCTGCGGATGCGGGCTGCTGCTCAGCCGCGTCCTGCCCAGCCTGCCCGTCATCGGTTTGCGGCGGGGTGTTTTCTTGTTCCTGCGCGGTTTGGGGCTTTTCCGCTTCGGGGACGGGGGACTGCTGTGCGGCGGCCGGTTTGTTGTCCGCCGCGCTGTCTGCCGCTTCGGGGGAAGCGTCGGACGGGGATTTGAACGAAGCGGGCAGGGTCAGGGTAATGCCGGAGAACAGGCGGTTGGGATTGCCGCCGAGTTTTTTCGGATTGGCCTTGATGAGGGCACGCACGGCCTGGTCGGCGGTCATGTTGTCGGGACGCAGCTTGTCGGCGATGATGAACAGGGTTTCGTCCGGCTGTACGGTGTAGAGCCTTTTTCCCTGCTGCCTGTTTTGCGCCTGCCGCTCTTTTTCGGCTTTGGCCTTGGCTTCGCGTTCCAAACGCGCGGCTTCTTCCTGTTCGGCGCGGGCGGCTTTGGCCAGGCGTTCGGCTTCTTTTTTCTTTTCGAGGGCTTCTTTTTCCAGCCGCGCGGCTTCTTCCTTGGCGGCCTTGTCTTTTTTCGCCTGCTCGGCCTTATCCTGTTTTTCCTGCCCGGCTTTGTCCTGTTTGGCCGCGTTTTCTTTCTTCTCCGCCGCCAGCGCGGCTTTCGCTTTCGCGCTCGACGGGTCGATGACTGCGGTGTACTGGCGCGACTGGCCTTTCACGCCCATCTGGAAAACGATGACCGGATCTTTGATGGCCGCAGCGGAACTCAGGCTGACCAGCGCGTCGTCGCCGGATTTGCGGACAGTGGCTTTCAGACGGCCATCTGAAAATGTGGGCTTGGTGCCTTTCAATAATTCCTTCGCTTCTTTTCCGGTAACTTTCACGGTGGCGGAAAAGGGCTCGCCCAAACTGGAATTGACGCGCAAACCGCCAAGCGCGGCCATGCTTCCCGACGAGGCCAACAACGATACGGACAACGCTATCAGCTTGATTTTACTGTTCGCTTTCAAAATTAATCCCTCTGACTGACTGCGGCGCAATCCTGCCGCAAGGCTTTTACAGCCGCGTATCATATCTTTTCTTGCCCCGCATTGCCAAATTTAACGGCTTTTGAATCAGATTTGACGCTTTTTAATGTTGCTATCACGCGATTACACGTTTTGCGCCGCCACCCGCCGCCGCTGTTTTTCAGACGGCCTGCCGTATGGTTTGCGCGGAGTATGCGGGCGGCTTATTTGCTTTGTTTTGTAAAGAAAGACGACGGAAACAGGTGCAAAAAAAGGCCGGGGGCTGTATGATGGCGGTTTTCATTTGAAGACGCACCGCATGAAAGCAGCAAGCGACCTGATAGCCGTCATCCTGTTTTTCCTGACCTACATCATCACCAAAAACATCATTCTGGCCACGTCCGTCGCCATCGTTGCAGGCTTGGCGCAGGCGGCGTTTTTGTGGTGGAAATACAGGAAACTGGAAACCATGCAGTGGGTTTCGCTGCTGCTGATAGTCGTCTTCGGCGGCGCAACCGTGCTCACGGGCGACCGCACCTTCATTATGTGGAAACCCACCCTGCTCTTTTGGGCGGGCGCGCTGGCGATGCTTGTCGGCAGCCTGATGAAGAAAAACGGCCTGCGTGCCGTGCTGGGCAAAGAAATCGAGCTGCCCGAACACATGTGGAAAAGGCTTACCGCCGCCTGGATTGTGTTTCTCGCCGTGATGGGCGCAATCAATCTGGCCGTGGCCTACCCCTTTACCGCCGAACGCGAAGCCGTATGGAACAACTACAAATTCTTCGGCTCCACCGCGCTGATGTTTCTTTTCTTTCTGGCGCAGGGCATCTACCTGAGCCGCCACCTCAACAAGGAACCGCAAAATGACTGAACAATACTACATGCTGCTGGCCACCGACGGCGAAGGCGTGCACGAAACGCGCATGGCGGCGCGCCCCGCCCACCTTGCCCGCTTGGAACAGCTCAAAGCCGAAGGCCGCCTGCTCACCGCCGGCCCCAACCCCATGCCCGAAGACCCGGAACGCGTGTCCGGCAGCCTGATTATTGCCGCCTTCGACTCGCTCGACACCGCCCAGGCGTGGGCGGAGCAAGACCCCTATGTCGAAGCGGGCGTATACGAAGAAATCCTCATCAAACCCTATAAAGCCGTGTTCAAATAAGATGCAGAGCATGGAACACGAAATTCAGACGGCCTTATCGCACCTGAACCCCGACGTATTCGAGTTTTCCGACGAAAGCCACCTCCACGCGGGACACGCCGGCAACAGCGGCGGCGGCCACTACCGCATCCTCATCGTCAGCGGCGCGTTTGAAAACGTCTCCCGCATCATGCGCCAGCGCATGGTGAAAGAGCCGCTCGAAACGCACTTTTGCACCGGCCGCATCCACGCCCTCGCCATCCGCGCCCTCACGCCCGACGAATTTTTCAACCGAAGCAACCCCTAACCGAAAGAGCGAAAACATGAAAAAAACCCACCTTGTCCAGGCACTCGTCCTCGCCGTCCTCTCCGGCAGCCTCGCCGCACAAACCCTCGTAACCGTCAACGGCAGCAAAATCGACAGCAGCGAGGTCGACCGCTACGTCAAAGCCCTGCGCGCGCAAAACCCCCAGGTTCCCGACAGCCCCGAAATCCGCTCCGAACTCCTGGGCGACATCGTAACCCGCACCATCGTCGTCCAAGAAGCCCGCCGCCTCAAACTCGACCAAGGCAAAGAATACAAAGCCGCCATCGAAAACGCCCGCAAAGCCGCGCAAAAAGAAGGCGCGGACAAAAAACCCGGCTTCAAACAGCAATGGGAAGACTACCAAAACGAACTGCTCAACCAAGCCTTCGTCGCCCACATCGTCCGCACCCAGCCCGTCAGCGACGCCGAAGCGCGCAAAAACTACGAAGAAATGCAAAACTTCTACAAAGGCAGCAGCGAAGTCCAAATCGGCGAAATCCTCACCCAGAAAAAAGACGACGCCGAAAAAGCCATCAAAGACCTCAAAGCCAACAAACCCTTCGTCGAAACCGCCCGCAAATACTCCGCCGACCCGCAGGTCAAACAAACCGGCGGCATCAACAAAGAATACGACCCCCTCAAAGACCTCGAAGCCGCCGCCCCGCCCGTTTACAACGCCGTCAAAGACCTCAAAAAAGGCCAGTTCACCACCACCCCCGTTGAAGGCAACGGCGCATACGGCGTGTTCTATATCAACGACAAACGCTCCGTACAAATCCCCGCCTTCGAGCAGATCAAAGCCAACATCACCCGCAGCCTGATGCAGCAGAAAGTCAACCAGGCCATCAGCAGCCTCACCGAAAAAGCCACCATCACCCCGGCCAAATAAAACCCGTCCGGCCAACGACACGGCGGCGTTCCCACTGGGGCTGTTGACATTCAGCTTGCGAGCGGCTTTTTGAGTAAAAAATACCCGAATGCAAGGAAAAAAGCGCAGCAAGGTTGGACACCTTGCGAGCATTTTGACGCGGCAGGCGGGTGTTTTTTGCCAAAAACACTGCCGCAAGGCTGATTGTCAACACACCCTAAGGCACGCCGCCGCAAACACAAACAGGAAAAACCATGAAACACAAAACCCTACTCACCACCCTCACCCTCGCCTTCGCCGGCATAGCCGTCGCCGCCGCCCCCGCTGTGGACAAAACCCGCGTCGAAGCCGTGCTCAAACAAGTGCAGGAAATGGCACCGCCCGAAGCGGGCGCGCCGCCCGCCGACCTGCGCGCCACCATCGAAAAACGCCTGGCCGCCGACGACCTCCTTAAAGCCGAGGCTCTCAAACTCGGCCTCGACAAAAAGCCCGAAGTGCGCGCACAGTGGCAGAATCTGGAATCCGGCTTCTACGCCGAACAATACGCCAAACACCTCGAAGCCGCCGCCGCCGTCAGCGACGAAGAACTCCGCGCCGCCTACGCCGAACAAACCCGTGCCGTCAAACTGCAACAAGTCGGCTTCCCCAGCGAGGCCGAAGCCCTGCAAGCCCAACAGCTCCTGCTCAAAGGGCTCAGCTTTGAAGAACTGATGAAACGCCACCCCAACCCCGCGCAGGAACAGCTCTCCGGCTTCGTCGCCCTCGCCCAGCTCCCGCCGGAGTTCGCCGCCGCAGCCGCCACCATGCAGCGCGGCCAAATCAGCCACAAACCCGTCGCCTTCCAAGGCAGCTACTACCTGCTGAAAATCGCCGCCACCGAACAGGCCGAAAACGCCCCGCCGTTTGAAGAACTGAAAGACCAAATCGCCGCCCTGCTCAAACAGCGCAAAGCACAGGAACAAATCGCCACCCTGCTCAAAGCAAACGGACTCGAACCCTAAGCCCGCGCCGGCACACTGGAAGGCCGTCTGAAAAACCATCTTTACGGATTTTCAGACGGCCTGTTTATACCCCGCCACGCCGAACCCAACGTAGAGCGTGTCGTCCCAAGGCGACGCACGCGGTCTCTGCTGTATCAGGTATTCCGTCCATCACGCTCCACCCACAAAAACCGCGTGCGTGGCTGCACCGCCTTGTATGCAAGAGGCCGTCTGAAAAACCTTAAACAGATTTTCAGACGGCCTGTTTATATCCGGCCATACCGAAGCCCCGTAGCGTGTGCCGCCACGATGCACGCGGTTTTTGTTTGGCGGTGATATTTGAGGTCAGGATAACAGGAGGCCGTCTGAAAATTGAGGAAGGAGCAGTCGGGTATTTATGCCCGACCTGCGCTGCTGCCCGAAATGCAAAAGGCCGTCTGAAACCTTTTGGGGCTGTACTAGATAAGCAGTCATGTTAGACTGTAAAAATGAAGATAACCCGTTGTAAACTAAAAAAGAGTATTCAAAAGAAACTGCTCCAATTTTTTGTACTCGAAGTTACCGCCCGTTCAGCTGCCGATTTATTGGGCATCCACCCCAATTCGGCAGTGCTGTTTTACCGCAAGGTTCGCGTAGTCATCAGCCATCATCTCTCGTTGGAAGCCGATATGGTTTTTAACGGCTCGGTCGAGTTGGACGAGAGTTATTTCGGCGGACACCGCAAAGGCAAACGCGGGCGCGGTGCGGCAGGCAAGGCGGCGGTTTTCGGTATTCTCAAACGCGGCGGCAAGGTCTATACCGTAGTGGTTGAAAACGCCAAAAGAGAAACCTTACTGACTGTTATCACAAAGAAAATCATGCCGGACAGCATTGTCTATACGGATTGCCTGGGCAGCTATGACGTATTGGATGTGAGTGGCTTTACCCACCAACGCATCAACCACAGCAAGCTGTTTGCCGACAGGCAGAACCACATCAACGGCATTGAAAATTTCTGGAATCAGGCAAAGCGCGTACTGCGCAAATACAACGGAATCGACCGAAAATCTTTCCCGCTGTTCTTGAAAGAATGCGAGTTCCGTTTTAACTTTGGCACACCTTCCGAGCAGCTCAAAGTGCTGCGTCGGTGGTGTGGAATTTAGGGCTTATCTAGTACAGCCCCTTATTAAAAGGCTACCTGAAAACATAATCGGCAAACAAAAGGCAGCCTGAAAACCGCCAGCCGCGTGCGTGGCAAAGCCCACCCTACTCATGGGCATGGAAACCTGTTTTTCAGGCTGTCGCAAAGGTCGTCTGAAAACCCAACCCCAAAAACCCGCAAGAATCGGGTCGTTCACCTTCGGTCTTTTCCTTAAAATTCCCTCTGTTACCAACTTACTGACAAAACAGGAAAAACCATGCAAAACGATTTTTTGAATCTGAACAACAAGGTCGCCGCTGTTATCGGCGCGTCGTCGGGTATCGGCAGGGCGACGGCGTTGCTGTTGGCAAAACAGGGCGCGGCGGTGGTGTTGTGTGCGCTGCGGGCGGACGAACTGGCGCAGACGGCGGCGTTGGTACGCGAAGCGGGTGGCAGGGCGGAAACGGTGGCGGGCGACGCGCGGCAGCCTGAAACCCATGCGGCGGTGGTGCGCACGGCGGAACAGGTTTTCGGCGGGCTGGATATTGCCGTCAACAATGTCGGTGCGTTGGGTGCGTACAAGCCGCTTGCCGAGTTGTCGCCCGATGAATGGCGCGACACGCTGGATAGCAATCTCACCACCGCCTTTTTGGGTGCACGCAGCCAGATTCCCGCCATGCTGCGGCGCGGCGGCGGTGCGCTGGTATTTACGTCCAGCTTTGTCGGCAACAGCGTCGCCCTGCCGAACCTGTCGGCTTACGGCACGGCAAAAGCGGCGTTGTGCGCGTTGGTGAAGGGCATTACCGCCGATTATGCGGCGCAGGGCATCCGTGCCAATGCGGTGCTTGCGGGCGGCGCGGACACGGATATGGCGGGCAACGCGGAGCAGAAGGCATGGGCGGCGGGCTTGCACGCGGTCAAACGCATCGCGCAGCCTGAGGAGATTGCCTCGGTGATCGCTTTTCTTGCCGGCCCGGCGGCGAGTTTTGTAACGGGCGCATCGCTGTTTGCCGACGGCGGCAATTCGTCGGTGAAGTAGCGGGTTTCGTCTTTGCCCGACGGCGTTTCAGGCTGCCTGAAAGAGTGGCGTAGCTCGGGCATTTATGCCCGACCTGCAAACTGCGCGGGAATGACGGCGTGTTTTGCGGTTCCGGGTTTTGCAAAGGTTTCGGCCTTTCTGCATTTTCAGGTAGCCTGAACGCACCCAAAGGCCGCTTCGTTTCTTTTTTGAGGACAGTCCGAGATTGCGCTGTCATTACCCCGTCCTTACAATCGCATCCGGCCGAGCCGTTTCAGGCAGCCTGAAACAGCTCTTTTCCAGACCAACCCCCTTTCCAAAAGGAAATCCCCATGAAAAAACACATCCTCCTCACCGCCGCCCTTGCCTTAACGGCCGCCGTCCCCGTCCTGGCCGCCGACAAAGCGTCGCCCATGTTGCCCATTTTGGAACGCTATCACGTGCAAGAAGGCGACGCATGCGGTTTAACCGTTGAAAAAACCTTCCAATACGGCGGCGCAACCTACGTTCTCTATTCCTCGGCCGGCTATTTCGCCTCCCAGAGCAAGCCCAGCCACGAACACTGCGATGGCGGCGAGGCGACATTTACCTTCAGGCTGGCCGAAATCCGCAACAAGCGCGTGGTGAACGACGATTTGTTCTCCGGCATCAACATCAACACCCGCTTCCTCGACGTCAACAGCGTCCGCTTAAACGGCGCAATCCTCACCTTTAAAAACAACGAACTGGGCAAAGACCCCGAAACGGGCGAAGCAGACGACAACCGCTACGCCGCCGATATCTATCTCAACCAGTTCAATTTGAAAACGCGCCGCGTCATCAAGCACGAATTTATCGGACGCGACAAATCAAACGGTTAAGCAGGACAGGTCGGGCATTCATGCCCGGTTTTTTTAAATCCGCCGGCAAAGGCAGCCTGAAAACCCATCCGCACCCAATCCACAGCAAGCAAGTTTGTTTTAACGTTTCAGGCTACCTGAAATACTGTCGGGCAAACTGCAAAAGCGTTTTCCCTTTTATCCAAAACAAACTGAAAATACGATGACCACCGCCCAACAAATCCAATTCGAGCGCATCGCCGCCGCGATAGAGTTTCTCTACGACCACCACCGCGAGCAGCCCGACCTGGCCGCCGTTGCCGCACACGTCCACATCAGCCCCCAGCACTTGCAGCGGCAATTTCAGCAGTGGGCGGGCTTAGGGTGTGTTGGCAATTAACGTTTTGGCGGCTTTCCCGCCATAAAACGGCATCTGCCGCGTTAAAAATACTCGCCTATGGACGGCATAGGCTCGCATTTTTGCCTTGCATCTGCCATTTTCTGACGAAAAATCCGCTTCAAAAGTTAAATGTCAACACACCCCGGCCCGAAAAAAATGCTGCAACACATCAGCATCGAAAACGCCAAGCGCATTCTGCACGCCCAAGGCAGCGTGCAGGATGCCGCGCTGGCAAGCGACCTAAGCGGCACCGGGCGGCTGCACGACCTCTTTACCACCATAGAAGGCATGACCCCGGGCGAATACAAAAACGGCGGCGCCGGCCTGCAAATAGACTGGCAGCTCGCCGCCAGCCCCTACGGCAGAGTGTTGGTCGCCAACACCGGCAAAGGCATCTGCTTCCTCAGTTTCGCCGACGACCCCGCCGCCGAACGCGCACGCCTGCAAGCCCTTTTCCCCAATGCCGAACTGCGCAACGCCGCCAGCCAAATGCAGGCGCAAGCCTTGCATGCGCTACAACAGCCGCCGCAGCAACCGCTCGCCCTGCACATCAAAGGCACGCCGTTCCAACTCAAAGTCTGGCAGGCCTTGCTCAACATCCCGTGTGGGCAGCTTGCCGACTACGGCACACTCGCCGCGCGCATCGGACATCCCAAAGCCTGCCGCGCCGTCGGTACCGCAGTCGGCAGCAACCCCGTCGCCGTGCTGATACCCTGCCACCGCGTTATCCGCCAAACCGGCATGGTCGGCGGCTACCGCTGGCATCGCGGGCGGAAAATCGCCCTGTTGGGCAAAGAATTGGAATCAGCATGAACTTGTTTGCCACGCACCCCGACGACAACCTGCTGCCCTACGACGGCATCATTAACGACTACGGCGTCATCTTCACCCCGCAGCAAGCCGATGATTACCTTGCCTATTTGGAAGAACACATCGCATGGCGGCACGACGAAGCCGTTATTTACGGCAAACACATCACCACCGCCCGCCAAGTCGCATGGTACGGCGCACAAAATTTCGCCTACACCTATTCGGGCGCGACCCGCATCGCACTACCGTGGGACAGCGTGTTAGCCAACATCAAACAGCAGGTAGAACAACACATTGCCGCCGTCAGCCCCGTCTGCTTCAACTCCTGCCTGCTCAACCGCTACGCCGACGGCAGCCAGGGCATGGCGTGGCATAGCGACGACGAAGCCTGCTTGGGCAAAGACACCGTTATCGCATCCGTCAGCTTCGGCGCGACGCGGAAATTCGCGTTCAAACACAAACAAACGCAGGAAAAACGCGAACTCATGCTGCAACATGGGCAGCTCATCGTCATGCGCGGCAGCACCCAGACCCATTGGCGGCACGCCATTATGAAAAGCAGCAAAATCCACACTCCGCGTATTAACCTGACCTTTCGCACCATGCTGGCGCAGGGGTAGGGCAGCCTGAAAACGGCGTAGTAGGTCGGGCATTGATGCCCGACAAACACCGGAAAATTGAAAAACGTCGGGCATAAATGCCCAACCTGCCCTGCCTCCAAACACCGTCGTTCCCGCGCAAACGGGAATTTTGTCGGATTCAAGCAACAGTTTGTTTATTCAAAAACAATCGGATGCCAAACAAGATTCCCACCTGCGCGGGAATGACGTTTCTGAAAAACGGGTTTCGTGTCTTTGTGCAGGGTGTACGGCTTGCTGCGCACGCGGTTTGCGGTTTCGGCTACCGTTTGAATATTCCCGCGTGCGCTGCAAACAACAGGCCGTCTGAAAACGCGGTTTCGGTTTTGCCGGAGCGTTTTCAGACGGCCTGTTGTGCGGTGGCATATGGTAGTAGAGTAGGTCGGGCATTGATGCCCGACAAACGGCAGCAGATTTGACAAACGTCGGGCATGAATGCCCGACCTACCGGCTTGACCCGCCGTTCCACCGGTACCGTTATTGATTAGTGGGTCGAGATCCACCCTACATCAGGTTTTCAGACGGCCTTTCGCCCTTATTCTTCGGGCAGTTCGGCCGAGCCCATGCGGCGCAGGATGGTGTTGGTTTTGGCGCGCAGGCGGCGGCTTTTGGGGTTGTCGGCAAAGAAGAGGGGGGCGGGGACGCGGGCGGCGAGGGCGGCGGCCTGCTGTTTGCTGAGGCTGGCCGCGCTTTTGCCGTAGAAGTGTTGGGCGGCGGCTTCCGCGCCGTACACGCCGTAGTCCCATTCGATGATGTTGAGATACAGCTCGAAGATGCGGTCTTTGTCGGTGGTGGCTTCGAGCATGGCGGTGATGGCGGCTTCTTCGCCTTTGCGGATGTAGCTCTGCCATTCGCTCAAAAACAGGTTTTTGGCCAGCTGCTGGCTGATGGTGGAGCCGCCGCCTTTGATTTTGCCGCTTTTTTCGTTGCGGCGGGCGGCGTTGCGGATGCCGTTCCAGTCGAAGCCGCTGTGTTCGGCGAAGGCGGCGTCTTCGGAGGCGATGAGGGCTTTTTTGAGGTTGTCGGAGATGTCGGGGTAGGCGCGCCAGCGGTAGTCGAGGGGGATGTCGCGGCCTTCGCTGCGGAATTCGGCCATGCGGGCGGTCATGAACGCGCTGTGGTGGGGGGCGAGGGCGCGGTAGGTGATGATGCCGCCGTAAACGTAGGCGTTAAACAGGATGAAGAGGGCGAACGGGAGGGCGAGTATCCATTTGAGCATTTCAGACGGCCTTTCTCAATGCGGCGATGACAGGGGCGGTGGCGGGGGTGTGGCCGCGCCAGAGGCGGTAGGATTCGGCGGCCTGGCAGACGAGCATGCCGAGGCCGTCGGCGGTTTGCGCCGCGCCGTTTTTTGCGGCGGCGGTTTGGAAGGCGGTGGCGGTGTCGGCGTAGGCCATGTCGTAGGCGAGAGCGCAGTTTCGGTAGGCGGTTGGCGGAATGTCGGGGGCGGTGCCGGCGAGGCTGCCGGAGGTGCCGTTGACGATGATGTCGAAACCGCTTTTCAGACGGCCTGTTTCGACGGCGGCGATGCCGAAGCGGCGGGCGAGGGCTTGGGCTTTTTCGTGGGTGCGGTTGGCGATGGCGAGTTCTGCGGGGTTTTCGGCCAGCAGGGGCTGCAACACGCCGCGCACCGCGCCGCCCGCGCCGAGGACGAGGATGCGTTTGCCGCAGAGGGGGATGCCGAGGTTGCGCGTGATGTCGGAGACGAGGCCGAGTCCGTCGGTGTTGTCGGCGCGGATGAGGCCGTCTGAAAACGGGATGAGGGTGTTGGCCGCGCCTGCGGCGGCGGCGCGTTCGGCGCATTCGTGCGCCAGCTCGGCGGCCCGGGTTTTGAAAGGCAGGGTTACGTTCGCGCCCGCGCCGCCCTCGGCGAAAAAGGCGGCGATCTCGCGCGCGAAGGTTTCGGGCTGCGACAGGCGGCGTTCGTAGCGGATAGACACGCCCTCCTGCGCGGCGAACATTTGGTGGATTTGCGGCGATTTGCTGTGGGCGACGGGGTTGCCGAACACGGCGTAAAGCGGGGCGGGGGTCATGGTTGTTCCTTGTCTGCCGTGTTTTCAGACGGCCTGTAAACGTATTTGGCGGTCAGCCACAGCAGCAGCAAAACCGGCACGCCCAACAGGGCGGTGAAGAGGAAGAAGCCGGGGTAGCCGATGTTTTGCACCATGGAGCCGGAGTAGCCGCCCAGCGTTTTGGGCAGCAGGGTCATCAGCGAGCTCAACACGGCATACTGCACGGCGGTGAAACGGATGCTGGTAAGCGAGGAAAGGAAGGCGACGAACACCGCGCCGGCGAGGCCGGAGGCGAGGTTGTCGCAGCCCACGGCCAAATAGAGGAACAACACGTCGTGCCCCCGGTAGGAGAGCGCGACAAACAGCAGGTTGGTGGCCGACGCGAGCACCGCGCCGGCGGTCATCATCTTCATCAGCGAAAACCGCTGCGACAACAGCCCGCCGAGCAGGCCGCCCGCCACCGCCATCACCACGCCGAAGGTCTTTACCGCCGCCGCGATTTCCTCCTTGGCAAAGCCCATGTCCTGATAAAACACGTTCGCCACCACCCCTGCCACAATGTCGGACACGCGGTACATGCCGATCAGAGCCAAAAGCAGCAGCGCGGCACGGCCGTAGCGGTGGAAAAAATCGGCCACGGGCGACACCCAGGTGGCGCGCACCAGGTCGGCGGACACCAGCTTCGCCGCCGTCAAAAGCCGCGCCGCCGCCAAGGCCGCCGCCGCCGCCGCACCCAGCCGCAGCGTTTCCCAAAACAGCTTGGAGAACGCGCCTTGCGCCTGCGGCAGCAGATCGCCCGCATAGGCAAAGGTCGTCGCGAAGGCCGCCGCCGACGCGGCAAACAGCAGCAGCAGGCGCAGATTGTCCGCCGCGCCCTGGGGGGCCGTCTGAAAACCCGCCCCCGCCTGCGGCTCGCGGATGAAGAAAGTCGTCAGCACCCCCGCGCCCATTACCGCCGCCATCGCCAGATAAGTCTGCCGCCACGCCGCGTAGGAATAATGTTCCGCCGACGAGCCGAGTTTGGCCGCCAGAAACAAAGCCCCCGCGCCCGACACAATCATGCCCACGCGGTAGCCCGCGTTATACGTGGCCGAAGCCGCCGTCAGAATGCCCGCGTCGCCGCCCGCCGCCTCGATGCGGTAGGCGTCGATTACAATGTCCTGCGTGGCCGAAGCAAAGCCCAGCAGCACCGCCGCCGCCGCCATATAGGGCAGCGCGTCCGCCGAAGCCGGATTCACGCAGGCCATCCACGCCGCCGCCGCCATCATCAAAACCTGCGACAGCAGCAGCCACGAGCGGCGTTTGCCCAAACGGCGCAACAGCGGCAGCGGCAGCGTGTCGGCAAGCGGCGACCAGACGAATTTGAAGGAATAGGCCAACGCCGCCCAGCTGAACATGGTAACCGTCTCCCGCGCCACACCCGCCTCGCGCAGCCACAGCGACAGGCTGGAAAACACCAGCATCAGCGGCAGTCCGGCGGAAAAACCGAGAAACAGCAGCGAAAGCACGCGGGAATCGAGATAAACGGCGGCGGGATGGCGGGCGGCAGGCATGGGCGGGATGGCGGGAAACGGCAAAGGTGGCATTGTAGCAAAAGGCCGCCCCCGCCTGCGCGGGGATGACGTTTCCGAACAAACGCGGCACTCGCGCAGGGCTTTTGAACGGGTTTTATGTTAAAATGCTGCCGCCATGCGGCCGCATGGCGCAACATTTCTTAACCTTTTACGAGGAACAAATCATGAAAAAAACACTCGCCATCGCGCTCGCCGCCCTCCTGCCCGCCGCCGCCCTGGCCGACACCCCGGGATTCTACGTCCAGGGCGACTTGGGTCATGCCACCGTAAAATACAAAGAAGACGGCGACAGCTGGAAAACCAAAGGTTTCAGCCCGCGCCTCTCCGCCGGCTACGATTTCGGCGACTTCCGCGTCGCCGCCGACTACACCCACTATAAAAAATACGACGAAACCTTAACCGACCAGTTCGGCACGGATCATTTTGAAGCCAAAGCCCGCAGCATCGGCGTATCGGGCATTTACGATTTCGACACCGGCACCCCGGTCAAACCCTATGTCGGCGCGCGCATCGGCATCAACCGCATCTCCCTCGAAGCCACCGAAACCGCCCCGGGCTTCTACGAAAAAGAAAGTTACAGCAAAACCAAACTCGGCCTCGGCGCGATGGCCGGCGTAAGCTACGACATCAGCGACAACATCGCCCTCGACGCAGGCTACCGCTACAACCACTGGGGCAAATTCGACGGCGTGAAAGTCCACAGCAACGAATTCCACGGCGGCGTGCGCGTCAAATTCTAAACGCCGCGCGTCAAGACCACAGGCCGTCTGAAAACCCGTTTTTCCGGTTTTCAGACGGCCTCATCACAGATAAAACCGCCAAACCGACCACAGGAGCGAACCATGTCCCGTCCCGCCGTTGCCCCGCCGCAAAACGTCTGTTTCCAAACCCTGCTCGCCGTGCGCGTGGGCGACCTCAACTACGGCGGCCACCTCGCCAACGACGCCGTGCTGCGGCTGGTGCACGAAGCCCGCGTCCGCTGGCTCGCCTCGCTCGGCCTCAGCGAATTGGACATCGGCGGCTGCGGCCTCATCATGACCGCCGCCGCCGTGCAGTACCACGCCCAAGCCTTCCACGGCGACGAATTGCGTGCCGACACCGGCATCGCGCAGCTTTCCGCCGCCGGCTTCCGCCTCGACACCGCGCTGGTACGCACCGCCGGCAACATCCCCGTCGCCACAACGCAATGCCACATGGCCGCCTTCGACTACCCCGCCGAGCGCGTGCGCCGCCTGCCCCACGCCCTGCGCGAACGGCTGGCAGCCTTGGCAGAGGCCGTCTGAAAAACACGTTTTTGGCTGCGCCGAAGCAACGTAGGTCGGATTCTTGAATCCGACGTTTCCCCGCAGGGAAAAATCAAGCCCGTTTTGGCGGCTGTCGGATACAAGTATCCGACCTACGGCCACTCCGTTTTGGCTGCGCCGAAACTTTGTTTTCAGACGGCCTTTTGCCGCGGGACAAAGAACGCGGCCTGCCGCTTTGTTTGCTAAAATGCGTGCCCTGCCGGATGCGTCCGGCAGCTTCTTTTTGCCCCTGCGCCCGCGCCGCGTTTTTTTCAGACGGCCTCTTGCGGCGTGAGGCCGTCTGAAAACCCTGCCAATCGGAAACCTTTATGCTGCTGGACATCAACCGCTATTCCTTTACCGTGTTCGCCAAAGAAACCAAAGCCCTGGCCGCGCTGGCCTGGCCGATGATGCTGGCGCAGGTGGCGGCGGTGGGGCTGGGCTTTGTCGATACGGTGATGGCCGGCGGCGCGGGCAAGGCGGATTTGGCGGCGGTGGCTTTGGGCAGCGCGGCATTTGCCACGGTGTTCATCACTTGGATGGGGGTGATGGCCGCGCTCAATCCGGTGGTGTCGCAGCTGCACGGCGCGGGCGAGGCACGCGCGGTGGGCGAGGCGGGGCGGCAGGGGCTGTGGTTCGGCCTGCTGCTGGGGCTGGCGGGGATGGGACTGCTTCTGGCGGCGGTGCCGCCCTTTTTGTGGTATCTCGACCTGCCGCAGCCGGTGGAGGACATGCTGGCGCAGTATCTTTGGTTTACCGCGCCCGCGATGCCGGCGATGATGCTCTACCGCGCGCTGCACGCCTACACCACCAGCCTCGGGCGCACGCAGGCGGTGATGTGGGTGAGCTGGGCGGGGCTGCTGCTGAACATCCCGCTCAATTATGTGTTTGTGTACGGCAGATTCGGCCTGCCCGCGCTGGGCGGGGCGGGCTGCGGGCTGGCGACGATGCTGGTGTGCTGGTTTGAGGCGGCCGCGCTGTGGCTGTATGTGAAACGCGCGGCGTTTTTCCGCCCCTTCGGCCTCGCGGGCGGCTTTTCCAAACCCGATTCCGCCATGCTGCGCCAGCTTTGGCAGCTGGGCTGGCCGTCGGGCTTGTCGTATTTTCTCGAAGCAAGCCTGTTTACCTTCATCATGTTCCTCATCGCCAAATTCGGCGAGGATTATGTGGCCGCGCAGCAGGTGGTCATCAGCCTCACCGGCATCATCTATATGATTCCGCAGGCTTTGGGCGCGGCGGTTACCGTGCGCGTCGGCTTCGCGCTGGGGCGGCGGCAGAAGCGGCGGGCGCGTTACATTGCCGGTGCGGGCATCGCCTCGGGGCTGGCTCTGGCCTGCTGCACCATGCTGCTGCTGATGCTGCTGCGCAGGCCGTTGGCGTCCGTTTACACCTCCGATGCGGCGGTGCGCGCTCTGGCCGCGCAGGTGCTGCTGTTTGCCGCCCTGTTCCAGCTTTTCGACTTCACCCAGTGCATCGCCTCCTACGCCCTGCGCGGCTACAAAATCACCAAAGCCCCGATGCTGATCCACGGCACGGCCTTTTGGGGCTTCGGCCTCTTGCCCGGCTGGCTGCTGGCCAACTTCGCCGCGTTGAAAATCTTCGGCTTCTGGACCGCCCTCATCTTCTCGCTCGCCTGCGCCGCCGTGCTGCTTTTGTGGCTGCTGGAAAAACACAGCAAAGCCGTGCTGCTTGATAAAGGACTGTCGTAAATGGACATTATTGCAAACGCCGACCTGCGCCCCTTCAACACCTTCGGCCTGCCCGCCCGCGCCCGTTATTTCGCCGAACTCACCGATGCCGCGCGGCTGCCCGATCTGTGCGCCCTGCCGTTTTTCGAGCGGGAAAAAGTCCTCTGGCTCGGCGGCGGCAGCAACATCATCCTGCGCGGCGATTATCCCGGCCTCGCCGTGCGCCTCGCCAACCGGGGCATACGCGAAACCCGCCGCGCACCCGGACACGTCTGGCTCGAAGCGCAGGCCGGCGAAAACTGGCACGGCTTTGTGCGCCACACCCTCGCGCTGGGCTTGAACGGCCTGGAAAACCTCAGCCTCATCCCCGGCACCGTCGGCGCGTCGCCCGTGCAGAACATCGGCGCGTACGGTGTGGAGGCCAAAGACCTGATCGACACGGTCAACTGCTACGATTTGGCCGAACACCGCTTTGTCTCCCTCGCCAACGCCGAATGCCGCTTCGCCTACCGCGACAGCCTGTTCAAACGCGAAGGGCGCGGCTGCTACGTCATCACCTCCGTCGTGTTCAAACTCGCCGAACGCTTCACCCCCCGCACCGCCTACGGTGATCTGGCCGACGTGCTGGCCGCAAGCTGCCCCGGCCGCGAAATCACCGCCGCCGACGTGTCCGCTGCCGTCTGCCGCATCCGTCGCGCCAAACTGCCCGACCCCGCCCGCCTGGGCAACGCCGGCAGCTTCTTCAAAAACCCCGCCGTACCCGCCGCCCAAGCCGCCGCCCTCGCCGCCGCCCACCCCGCCATGCCGCGCTACCCGCAAAGCGACGGCACGGTGAAACTCGCCGCCGGCTGGCTCATCGAGCAATGCGGCCTCAAAGGCCGCAGCATCGGCGGCGCGGCGGTGCACGACAAACAGGCACTGGTGCTGGTCAACACCGGCCGCGCCACCGCCGCCGACGTCGCCGTCCTCGCCGCGCTGGTGCAAAACACCGTCGCCGAACGCTTCGGCGTAGAGCTGGAAAGCGAACCGGTGTGGGTGTGAACAAAAATGCAAAAGGCCGTCTGAAAACCTTGTTAGGGGATTTTCAGACGGCCTTTTGAGTAGGTCGGGCATTTATGCCCGACATTTTTCAATCTGCCGGTGTTTTCGGGAAACGCGCGGATTTGTCGGGCGGCAGAGACCGCGTGCGTCGCCTCGGGGCGGCACACCCTGCGTCAGCGGCGCAAATCGGGCGGCGTGTTTCCCGTGTTTGAGGCCGTCTGAAAACGAAGTTTCGGCGCGGCCAAAAGCGAATTTTGCTTTTTCAGACGGCCTCTGTTTATTTTTCCCGCTCCGCCGCCGCGTCGTCGAGCGATTTGAGCCAGGCGAGTTTTTCGCCGATTTTGATTTCCAGCCCGCGCGGGACGGGTTGGTAGAAATCGGGTTCGGCGAGGCCGTCGGGCATGTAGCTTTCGCCGGCGGCGTAGGCGTGCGGTTCGTCGTGGGCGTAGCGGTATTCGCGGCCGTAGCCGAGTTCTTTCATCAGTTTGGTCGGCGCGTTGCGCAGGTGGACGGGCACTTCGTCGCTGGCGTTTTCTTTCACGAAACGGCGCATTTGGTTGTAGGCCGAGTAGCCCGCGTTGGATTTGGCGGCGGCGGCGAGATACAAAACGGCCTGCGCCAGTGCCAATTCGCCCTCGGGCGAGCCGAGCCGTTCGTAGGTGGCGGCGGCATCGTTGGCGATTTGAAAGGCGCGGGGGTCGGCCAGCCCGATGTCTTCCCACGCCATGCGCACGATGCGGCGGGCGAGGTAGCGCGGGTCGGTGCCGCCGTCGAGCATACGGCAAAACCAATACAGCGCGGCATTGGGGTGCGAGCCGCGCACGGATTTGTGCAGGGCGGAGATTTGGTTGTAAAAACTTTCGCCGCCTTTGTCGAAACGGCGGATCTGCGCGCCGAGGCTGTCGGCGAGAAATTCGGCGGTGAGGGTGTTCAGGCCGCGCATGGCGGCGGCGCGTAACAGTTGTTCCAACAGGTTGAGCAGACGCCGCGCGTCGCCGTCGGCGGTGTTGACAAGCAGTTCGCGTGCGTCTTGTTCGATGGCGAAATTGCGGTATTCGGGCAGGGCAAGCACTTTGCCGGTAAGCGCGTTCAAATCGTCGGCGGACAGGGATTGCAGCACATAAACCTGGGCGCGGCTGAGCAGGGCGGGGTTGACTTCAAACGAGGGGTTTTCGGTGGTTGCGCCGATAAAGGTTAAAAGGCCGCTTTCCACATGGGGCAGAAACGCGTCCTGCTGGGCTTTATTGAAACGGTGTACTTCATCGACAAACAAAATCGTGCCGCGCCCCTGTTGCAGGGCGATTTCGGCTTTGTCGATGGCTTCGCGGATGTCTTTCACGCCGGAAAACACGGCGGACACGGGCAGAAACTGGGCGTTGAAACTCTGCGCCAGAATCCGCGCCAGCGTGGTTTTGCCCACGCCCGGCGGCCCCCAGAGCAGCATGGAATGCGGTTTGCCGCCTTCCACCGCCACGCGCAGCGGTTTGCCCTCGCCGATCAGGTGCTGCTGGCCGATGACGTCGGCAAGCGTGTGCGGGCGCAGGCGTTCGGCCAGCGGCGCGTCGGGTTGGCGGGTGAAGAGGTCGGACATGGCGGAGCTTTCGTGTGGAAACGTTTTTTTCAGACGGCCTCGAAGGGCTGCGGCCATTATACAGCCGGGCGGTTTGCGGTAGAATGCACACCTTTACAACGTTTAATTGAAAGACACAGAGATGAACAAAATTTTTGCAGCAGCGGTTTTGGCGGTATTGTTGGGCGGATGCGCGGACACGGGCGGCGGCATGTCGCTGGGCAGCCTGATGGGCGGCAATACGCAGCAGTCCGCCTCTTCCGGCGGGATGCTCGGCGGCATGGGCGGCACGCTGGTGAAAAGCGTGATCGAAAACCAGTGCCGCAGCGAATTGCAGGGGCGCAACGAATGGCGCGTGATCGCGCTGGCGATGAGTGCCGACAAACAGGCCGAATGGGAAAACAAAATCTGCGGCTGCGCCAGCGAGGAAGTGCCCAACCAGCTCTCGGCCAACGAGCTGATGAGCATGGTCAACGCCAACACCCGCACCCAAGCCATGGCCAACGTTACCGCCAAAACGGTTACCGCCTGCTTCAAACGCCTCTATCGTTAAACCCCTTTTTCAGACGGCCTCTGCGCGCCGACAGAGGCCGTCTGAAACCTGAAAACCCGCAAAAAAGGCCGGAACATGAACTACATCAGCACGCGCGGCAACACCGCGCCCAAAACATTCAGCGAAGTTTTGCTTATGGGTCTCGCCCCCGACGGCGGCCTGATGCTGCCCGAGCGTTACCCGCAGATCGACGCGGCAACGCTGGACAAGTGGCGCGGCCTCTCCTACCCAAATTTATCCTTTGAAATCATGCGCCTGTTCGCCACCGACATTCCGGAAGACGACTTGCGCGCCATTATCGGCAACACCTACACCGAAGAAGCCTTCGGCACGCAGGCCATCACCCCCGTGCGCACCCTTTCAGACGGCCTCAAAATCCAAGCACTCTCCAACGGCCCGACGCTGGCCTTCAAAGACATGGCGATGCAGTTTCTCGGCAATGCCTTCGAATACGTGCTGAAAAAAGCGGGCGCGACGCTGAACATCGTCGGCGCGACCAGCGGCGATACCGGCTCGGCCGCCGAATACGCCCTGCGCGGCAAAGAAGGCGTGCACGTGTTCATGATGTCGCCCGAGGGCAAAATGAGCGCGTTCCAGCGCGCGCAGATGTACAGCCTGCACGACGCAAACATCCACAACATCGCCGTGAAAGGCATGTTTGACGACTGCCAGGACATCGTCAAAGCCGTGCAGAACGACGCTGCGTTCAAAGCGCAATACCGCATCGGCACGGTCAATTCGATCAACTGGGGGCGCGTGATGGCGCAAATCGTCTATTACTTCGCCGGCTATTTTTACGCCACACAGAGCAACGCCGAAACCGTCAGCTTCTGCGTGCCCAGCGGCAACTTCGGCAACATCTGCGCGGGGCACATCGCCAAACAGATGGGCTTGCCGATCGGCCGCCTGATGGTCGCCACCAACGAAAACGACGTGTTGGACGAGTTTTTCAAAACCGGCCGCTACCTGCCGCGCAGCGCGGCGCAGACCCATGTTACGTCCAGCCCCTCGATGGACATCTCCAAAGCCTCCAATTTCGAGCGTTTCGTGTTTGACCTGGCCGGCCGCAACCCCGCCGAAATCCGCGCCCTGTGGGAACAAGTCGCCTCCGGCGCAGGCTTCGATTTAGGCGGCCTGCTCGACGAAGCACGCGGGCAATACGGCTTTGTTTCCGGCAAGTCCACCCACGCCGACCGCCTCGCCACCATCCGACGGGTGTACGAAGAAGACGGCGAACTCATCGACCCGCACACCGCCGACGGCGTGAAAGTCGCCCGCGAACTGCGCGAAAACGGCGAAACCGTCGTCTGCCTCGAAACCGCCCTGCCCGCCAAGTTTGCCGACACCATCCGCGAAGCCCTCGGCGGCAGCGTCGCCATCCCCCGTCCCGCCAAACTCGAAGGGCTGGAAAACCTGCCCCAGCGCGTGCAGACCGTGCCCGCCGACGCCGACGCGGTGAAAAACATCATCCGCCGCGTGCTCGATTAAAGCGGAAAGCGGTGTTTTTGGCAAAAAACACCCGCCTGCCGCGTCAAAAATGCGCGCAAGGTGTCCAAGCTTGCTGTGCTTTTTTCCTTGCATCCGGGCATTTTTTACTCAAAAAACCGTCTCGCAAGCTGAATGTCAACAACCCCTAATGTCAACAGCCCCTAAGGAGCCCGATATGAAAAAAAACCTCTTCGCCGCCCTCATCTGCGCCCTTGCCGCCGCAGCCGCCGCCCAAGACTACGCCCTCTACGACCGCCCCACCGAGTCCGGCGGCATCAGCATCACGGGCAAACGTTTTTCCCTCAATACGGCCAGCCAGCGCGGCAACCTCTGCGACCTCGAAGGCAGCATCCAGAACAAGGAATACCGCGACGGCAAAGGCTGCGTCGTCCGCTTCCGCTTCTCGGGCAAAGACCGCGTCGAACTTGAAGTGCCCGAATCCGCCCAAACCGCCTGCCGCGAATACTGCGGCCTGAACGCAGGCTTTACCGGCAGCTACGCCGTCCTGCCCGCCGCCTGCACCGAACAGGGCGGCAAAGCCGCAGAAAAACGCTTTCAGACGGCCTACCGCGCCAAACAATACCGCCAAGCCGCCCAAATCAAGCAGCAGTACATCGCAAGCTGCGGCAAATTCATCAGCTTCACCGAGCGCATGCACGCTGCCAACGACTTGGCCGTCAGCCACAAAAACGCCGGCGACAAAGCCGCCTGCCGCCGCGCCCTCGCCGCCATAAAAACCTGGCTCGACCCCGAGTTCGATCCCGGCTACATCTACGAAGAAGACTACAAACGCGAAGCCGAAGCCGCCGCCTTCAACAAAAAACAATGCCTGTAAACCGGTTAAGGCCGTCTGAAAACCCGTTTCCCGTTTTCAGATTGAAGCAGAAAAGGGAAAACCCGATAAAATCCGGTTTCCCTTTTTCACATCCCCCCGCCTTCCCGCATGAACCCGAACACCCCCGCACCCGCCCACGACTTCCCCGCCATCCTCGCCCGCCTTGCCGCGCAGCAAACCGCAGGCATCGCCTGCCACACCCTTTCAGACGGCCTTACCGTTTGGGTGCGCAAAGCCGGCCCGCGCAACGCCGCTTGGCGTTACGCCCTTTTGGGCATGATTACCCGCCCCCTGCGCCTGGGCGTACTCAAACCCGTGCCCAACCTCGGCGGCGAAAAAGCCGTCGCCACCGAAGCGCGCCGCCTGCGCCAGCTTGCCGCCGCCGGCATCCGCGTGCCCGAACTGCTCGCCGAACAAAGCGACGCCCTGCTTTTGGGCAGCTTGGGCGGCATCTCTCTGGAAGACCGTATCGAACAGGAAGCCAAAGGCGGCCACCTCACCGCCTGGGCGGCCGGGCTGGACGCCATCGGCCAAGTGCACGCGCGCGGCCAGTTCCTCAGCCAGGCCTTCGCCCGCAACATCATGGCCGACGGCGGCAGCATCGCCTTTCTCGATTTTGAAGACGACCCCTCAGAAGTCCTCAGCCTCGAACAATGCCAAAGCCGCGACTGGCTCTGCTACCTGCACTCCACCGCCCTGCTGCTCAAACGCCACGGCCTGCTTGCCCAAGCCGCCGCCCTGTGGCACGACAAACGCTCCGCCCGGCCGGAAAACATCCGCCGCCTCGTCGCCCAAACCGCCCGCCCCGTCGCCTGGATGCGCCGCCTTTCCAGCCCCAAATGGGGACGCGACGTCCTGCGCATCGCCGCCCTCGCCGCCCTGTTCGCACAGGCGGATTCGGACTGAAACCGCCGTAAAGCACAGAGGCCGTCTGAAAAAAACGTTTTACGTATTTTCAGACGGCCTCTGCCATTAGGTAGGGTGGGTCTCGACCCACCGTTTGCGGAAAGCGGTATGATTGTGGTGGGTCAAGACCCACCCTGCGTATTCCGCCGCATGTAGGGTGTGTGGCGCAGCCACGCACACGGTTTGGGCGGCCCGCATGGCCGGACGGGATCCGTGAGACGGCAGGGAACGCGTGCGCCGCCTCGGGGCGGCACACCCTACGTCGGCTGCGTTTTCAGACAGCCTCTGCCATTTTGGCAGGGTGGGTCTCGACCCACCGTTTGCGGGAAACGGCATGATTGTGGTGGGTCAAGACCCACCCTACGTCGGCGGCGAAGCGGCAGAGGCCGTCCCGCGTAGGCGGGGGCGGCCTCAGTCGCGCGATACGGCGATGGTGTGTTTGATGTGTTTGAGGTTGGCGACGATGGTGAAGGTCATCATCACCAGCAAAGCCCACGAGCTCCATTTGCCGATGTGTACGGCCGACCATGCGCCGATTTGGTTGGGGTAACGCCACAGTCCGGCGAAGGTGCCGATGTTTTCCGCCAGCCAGATGAAAAAACCGATAAGGACGAAGGCCAGAAGCAGCGGCATTTTGCGCGGGATGTCGCAGGGGGTGAAGACGACGGTGGTACGGGCGTAGAGGCCGAGGGCGAAAGCGGCGAGGTACCAGCGGTAGTCGCCGATGTAGTGGTGGGTGAAAAAGTTGAGGTAAATCAGCAGGGAGCAGAGGGTGGCCAGCCAGTAGGGCGGGTGGCTGCGGATGCGCAGGTCGAATAGCCGCCAGGCTTGGATGATGTAGCTGCCCACGGCGGCATACATGAAGCCGGCAAACAGCGGCACGCCGCCGATTTTGCTGAATGCGGGGTCGGGGTAGCTCCACGAGCCGACGGCGGCGGAGGTTTTGAACAGTTCGAGCGCGAAGCCGACGATGTGGAAAAGGGTGATGGATTTGACTTCGTCCCACGTTTCGAGTTTGCAAACCAGCATGGCGGCCTGCACGGCCAGCGCGAACAGCAGCAGGATGTCGTAGCGGGCGACGCCGAGCCAGCCGCCGCGCGGCACGGCGAATATGGCGAGGAAGAAGAGGCCGGCAAACAGGCAGGAGCGGGCTTCTTTGAGGCCGAAAAACCAGAATTCGAGGGCGAAACGGCGGATGCCGCGCAGGCCGGGGCGCGGGGGATGGCGGGTAAGCCATGCGTCGAGGGGGTTTTGCGTGAGGGGCTGCATGTTTCAGACGGCCTTTCGGGTCGGGCGCAGGCAAGGGGAAGAGGCCGTCTGAAAGCTGTGTTTCGGCTGCGCCGAAGCTGCGTTTTCAGACGGCCTGTTGCGTGTTTACACGCCGAGGAACCAGAATTTGGCCGCCCACAAAACGGCGACGATCCACACCATCGGCGGCACGTCGCCTGCGCGGCGGCACAGGAGTTTGATGGCGGCGTAGCTGATGAAGCCCATGGCGATGCCGTCGGCGATGGAGTAGGTGAAGGGCATGAAGACGATGGTGACGAAGGCGGGGGCGGCTTCGGTGAGGTCTTCCCAGTCGATTTCGAGCACGGAGCGCAGCATGTGGATGCCGATGTAGAGCAGCGCGGGGGCGGTGGCGAAGGCGGGTACGGTGGCGGCCAGCGGGGAGAACCACAGGCAGGCGAGCATGAGGATGCCGACGGTTACGGCGGTGAGGCCGGTGCGCCCGCCTGCGGCCACGCCCGCCGCGCTTTCCACGTAGGGGGTTACGGAGGATGTGCCCATCGCCGCGCCGGCGACGATGGCGGTGGAGTCGGCCAAAAGGGCGCGTTTGAGGCGGGGCAGTTTGCCGTTTTCCAGCAGTCCGGCGCGGTGGGTGGTGCCGACGAGGGTGCCGGTGCTGTCGAACAGGTCGACAAGGAAGAAGACGAAGATGACGGCGATCATGCTGCCGTGGAACAGGCCGTTGAAGTCCATGGCCAGAAAGGTGGGTTGCAGGCTGGGGATGGCGGAGACGATGCCTTTGAATTCGGTCTGCCCCAGCGGGATGCCGAGGAGGGTTACGGCGAGGATGCCGAGGATGATCGCGCCGCGCACGCGCAGGTAGTCGAGGAAGATGATGAGGAAGAAGCCGAGCAGGGCGAGCAGCACCGGCCAGTTGGGGCTTTTCGCGCCGTCGGCGGCTTTGAGGTAGATGTCGTTCATTTTCACCAGCGTGGCGTCGCTGGATATGATGATGCCGGCGTTTTTCAGGGCGATAAGGGCGAGGAAGAGGCCGATGCCGGCGGCGATGGCCATTTTCAGGCTCATGGGCAGGGCGTTGACCAGCATTTCGCGCAGTTTGAAAAAGCTGAACAATAAGAAGACGATGCCGGACACGAACACGGCGGCCAGCGCGACCTGCCAGGGCACGCCCATGCCTTTGACCACGGCGTAGGTGAAGTAGGCGTTCAGCCCCATGCCGGGGGCGAGGGCGATGGGGTAGTTGGCCGCCAGTCCCATCACGAAGCAGCCGATGGCGGCGGAGATGCAGGTGGCGACGAACACCGCGCCGAAGTCCATGCCGGTTTGCGACAGGGTGGCGGGGTTGATGACGACGATGTAGCACATGGTCAGGAAGGTGGTGATGCCCGCCATGATTTCGGTGCGCACGCCCGTGCCGTGGGCGGTGAGGCCGAAGAATCGGTCGAGCGGGCTGTTTGCCGGTCGGTTCATGATTTAACAAACTTTAAGTCGGGTAAAGGGGGCGGCATTATAGCCTAATTGTGTACAAAGCCGCGCGCAGGGGCGCAAGGCTGAATGCCGACAGACCCCGGGAATGCGGCGCAAATGTTTTCAGACGGCCTCTGCGCAGGCAGGAGGCCGTCTGAAAAGGGGTTCAGACAAACCAGCCGGTCGGCGTAACCGGCTGGTTGTCGATCAGGCGCACGATGCCGAAAATCACGCGGAACAGATACCACAGGCCGGTGAGGCCAACCAGCGGGTAGAGGAAAAACAGCGGAAACTTAACCGCATAGCTCAAAGCCACCAGCAGTATCGGCAGGCCGATAAAGCCCAACAGCGTGCCCCAGAAGGTGCGGATCAGATAGGGGATATGCGTGGCGTACACCGCGTCGGTAACGGTGTCGCGCTTGGCGTAGGCGATGATCAGGCCGATCAGCGCGGCGATGCCGGCGGTGAAAACGGTTACGATGTAGAGGCCGTAAACCAGATACAGGAAATTGCGCTGTTTGTCGCGCTCGGCGTTGGCGGAAGAATTGGCGGGCAGGTTGTCCATTTTGCTTGTCCTTGCTGGAAAATAATCAAGCCGTCATTTTAACCAAACTTCACACGCGGCAGGAGGCCGTCTGAAAAGTTCACATCAGCCAGCCCTCGGCGGTAACCGGCCGCCCGTCGAGCAGGCGCACGATGCCGTAGGCCACGCGGAACACGTACCACACCCCCGTCAGCCACACAATCGGAATCCCGATCAGGATCACCGACAGCACCCCGCCCACGGCCAAGCCGATCAGCGCGCCCCAAAACGTGCGGATCAGATAGCGCAGATGGCTCTCATACAGCGTGCCCGCCATCTCGCCCTGCTTCAAGGCGGCCACCACCACCCCGGCCACCGCCGCCATCCCCACCGTGAAAATACTCGCCGCATAAAGCCCGTACACCAGATACACATAATTGCGCCGACGCTCCTCGCGCCAGTCCGGCTGCCGCGCCTGCGGGTTTACGGGCTCCACATCGATCACATCGTCGTCGCGCCCACGGTAACGCCTGTCCATAAAACATCCTTTCAAAACACCGGAAAAACGGCGGCCACTTTACCCCCGGGCACGCCGCAAAGCAAACAGGCCGTCTGAAATTACGCTATACTGCCGCCCTTTCCCCGCGCCCATCCCTTTATGAAAAAAGCGTTTTACACCGTTTTCACCCTCGCCCTCCTTGCCGCCCTTGCCGCCGCCTTCCTGCTGTTCGCCCCCAAAACCCACCCCGACCCATACCGCCTCAGAATCGGCGGCGGGCAGGGCATCGGCACGGCCGCCGCCCGCCTCCAAGCCGACGGCATCGTCTACAACCGCCACATCCTCACCGCCGCCGCCTATTTCCTCGGCATCCACAACAAACTGCACGCGGGCAGCTACAAACTGCCGCAGCGCGTGTCCGCCTGGCAAATCCTGCAACGCCTCAAACAAGGCAACAGCGACACCGTCAGCGTGCGCATCGCCGAAGGCAGCCGCTTTTCCCAAATGCGCCAAGCCATCGCCCAAACCGCCGATTTGCAGCACGACACCGCAGCATGGAGCGACGAACAAATCCTCAAAGCCGTCGATCCCCAAGCCACCGGCAGCCCCGAAGGACTGTTCGCCCCCGACACCTACGAAACCGAAGCCGGCGGCAGCGACCTGCAAATCTACCGCCTCGCCTACCGTACCATGCGCCGCAACCTCGACCGCGCCTGGGAAGAACGCCAAAGCGGCCTGCCCTACAAAACCCCCTACGAAATGCTCACCCTCGCCAGTATCATCGAAAAAGAAACCGGCCACCCCGACGACCGCCGCCACGTTGCCGCCGTGTTTGTCAACCGCCTCAACAGCGGCATGAAGCTGCAAACCGACCCCGCCGTCATCTACGGCATGGGCAAAGCCTACACCGGCCGCATCCGCAAAGCCGACTTGCAGCGCGACACGCCCTACAACACCTACACCCGCGCCGGCCTCACCCCCACCCCCATCGCCCTGCCCGGCAAAGCCGCCCTCGAAGCCGCCGCCCACCCCTCGGCCGAACAATACCTCTACTTCGTCTCGCAAATGGACGGCAGCGGCAAAAGCGCGTTCAGCCACACCCTCGACGAACACAACGCCGCCGTGCGCCGCTATATTCTGAAACAGAAATAGCCAACGCGCGCCGGCAGGTGTTTTATGCGCAAAGGCCGTCTGAAAACACATTTTCAGACGGCCTTTCACCGCCTAGGCAGGGTATGTCGCCCCAAGGCGACGCACCCTACGTCTGGTTCGCCACAGGCGGGATATCGGAAAGGCCGTCTGAAAAAACTGTAAAACAGGTTTTTCAGACGGCCTTTGCTTTAAAAAACGGCCTTACAGGCTGTAATACATTTCAAATTCCAGCGGATGCGGCGCCATGCGGATGCGGCGCACGTCTTCTTCTTTGAAGGCGATGTAGCTGTCTATCCAGTCTTTGCTGAACACGCCGCCGCGCAGCAGGAATTCGTGGTCGGCTTTGAGCGCGGCGAGGGCTTCTTCCAAAGAGGCGCAGACGGTTGGGACGAGCGCGTCTTCTTCCGGCGGCAGGTCGTAGAGGTTTTTATCGGCTGGGTCGCCCGGATGGATTTTGTTTTGAATGCCGTCCAAACCCGCCATCAGCAGGGCGGCGAACGCCAAGTATGGGTTGGCGGTCGGGTCGGGGAAACGCGCTTCGATGCGGCGTGCCTTGCTGCTGTTCACGGACGGGATGCGGATGGACGCGGAACGGTTTTTGGCAGAGTAGGCGAGTTTGGTCGGTGCTTCAAAATGCGGCACGAGGCGTTTGTAGGAGTTGGTGGACGGATTGGTAATCGCGTTCAGGGCTTTGGCGTGTTTGATGATGCCGCCGATGTAGTAGAGCGCGGTGTCGCTCAAGCCGGCATAGCCGTCGCCTGCGAACAGGTTTTGGCCGTCTTTCCAGATGGATTGGTGGACGTGCATACCGCTGCCGTTGTCGCCCATGATGGGTTTGGGCATGAAGGTGGCGGTTTTGCCGAAGTTGTGGGCGACGTTTTGGATAACGTATTTCATGTCTTGGGTTTGGTCGGCGCGTTTGACCAGAGTGGCGAAGCGCGTGCCGATTTCCATTTGGCTGCCGGTGCCGACTTCGGCGTGGTGGACTTCGACTTCGATGCCGAGTTCTTCCAAAATGTTCACCATGGCGGAGCGCAGGTCCTGTCCGGCATCAATCGGAGCGACGGGGGCGTAGCCGCCTTTGACGGTAGGGCGGTGGCCGGTGTTTTGACCGTCCATGTGCAGGCCGCTTGCCCATGCGCCGCTTTCGGACGTGATTTCGTAACGGGTTTTGTGCATGTCGGTTTCAAACTCTACGCCGTCGAAGACGAAGAATTCGGGTTCGGGGCCGAAGTATGCCGTGTCGCCGATGCCGGAGGATTTGAGGTAGGCTTCGGCGCGGCGGGCGATGGAGCGCGGGTCGCGGTCGTAGCCTTGACCGTCGGCAGGGTCGATCACGTCGCAGGTGAGGACGACGGTGGTATCGTCGTAAAACGGATCGACAAAGGCGGTGGCGGGGTCGGGGCGCAGCTGCATGTCGGAAGCCTGAATGCCTTTCCAGCCGCCGATGGACGAGCCGTCAAACGCCTGCCCGTTTTCAAACCATTCTTCGGGGTCGTCGAGCACCACGCGGGCGGGGACGGTGAAATGGTGCTGCTTGCCTTTGGTGTCGGTAAAGCGCAAATCGACAAAGCGGGCTTCGTTTTCTTCGATGAGTTGCACGGCGGATTGGACGGACATGGTTGGCTCCTGAGTGGCTGGGAAAAAGACGGGCGGGAATATAAACACGCTGCCTGAAATTATCAACAATTTTACGCGGCGGGCGGGGCACGGAGGCCGTCTGAAAAAGCGTTTTGGCTGCGCCGAAGCTGCGTTTTCAGACGGCCTCTGCCGCTTACGTAGGGTGTGTCGCCCCAAGGCGACGCACGCGTTCCCAGCCGCTTCAACAAATCCGCATTTTCCTGCAAACCCAAACCGCGTGCGTGGCTGCGCCACACACCCTACGTATGATTCGCCACGGCGGAATCGTGGAAAGGCCGTCTGAAAACGGCAAAACCTTTTTTCAGACGGCCTTGCGCAGGCGCAGGGCGTTGGCCAGCACCAGCAGGGAGCTGCAACTCATGCCCAGCGCGGCGAGCCAGGGGGTTACGAGGCCGGCAGCGGCCAGCGGGACGGCGGCGAGGTTGTAGGCGGCCGCCCACCAGAGGTTTTGGCGGATGACGGCGGCGGTGCGGCGGGCGCAGCGCACGGCGTCGGGGATGGAGGACAAGTCGTCGTTCAAGAGGATGATGTCCGCGCCGGAGCGGGCGGTGTCCGCGCCGCCGGCCACGGCGAAGGAGACGTCGGCGGCGGCCAGCGCGGGGGCGTCGTTGATGCCGTCGCCCGCCATCAGCACGACGCGCCCCCGCGCCTGCAAAGCCTGTATGTAGGCGGGTTTGTCTTCGGGGGCGGCTTCGGCGCAAAAGGCGGCGATGCCGAGGCTTGCGGCCAGCGCGGCCACGGCGGCTTGGCGGTCGCCGCTGAGCAGGTGGGGGGCGAGGCCGGCCTGTTTGATCTCGGCGAGCATGGCGGCGGCGGCGGGTTTGGTTTGGTCGGACAGGACAAACAGGGCTTGGAAGCCTTGGCTGCTGCCCAGCGCGGCGAGTGTGCCGCATCCGGCGTATTGCGCGGCCTGCGGCGGGACTGTGCCCGCGAGTTCGGCAACGTAGGCGGGTTTGCCCAAACGCCATTCGCCGCTTTGGCCGTTGATGTCGAGCACGGCGCACACGCCGCCGCCGGGGCGGTTGCCGCGTTCGCGCGCTTGGATGTCGAGGCCGTCTGAAAAAGGTGTTTGCACGGCGAAGGCGCGGGCGGCTGGGTGTTCGGACTGGGCTTCGAGCACGTGGGCGATGTGCAGGGCTTCGCTTCGGGTGAGGCTGCCTGTGGGGATGGTTTCTTCGATTTTCAGACGGCCTTCGGTGAGCGTGCCGGTTTTGTCGAACACGGCGTCGGTGGCGGCGGCGAGGGTTTCCAGCGCGCTGCCGCCCGCGACGAGGATGCCCTGCCGCGCCAATGCGCCGGTGGCGGCGGCCAGCGCGGCGGGGGTGGCCAGCGAGAGGGCGCAGGGGCAGGTGATGACCAGCAGGGACACGGTTACCCACAGTGCCTGATGGATGCCCGCGTACCACCACCAGCCGAGAAACACAGGCAGGGCAAACAGCAGCATGGCCGAGACGAAGCGCGAGGCGTAGCGGTCGGCGGCCAGGGCGATGCGCGGTTTTTGCGACAGGGTTTTGTCGAGCAGGCGGGCGATGTGCGAGAGGCGGGTGTCCGCGCCGGTGCGCACCACGCGCACAATCAGCGGCGCGGCGGTGTTGAGCGTACCGGCGGTTACCGCGTCGCCTTCTCCTTTGGCCACGGGCAGGCTCTCGCCGGTGAGCATGGCTTCGTCGGCCTCGCTCGCTCCGGAGAGCACTTCTCCGTCGGCGGGGAACACTTCGCCTGCCTTCACCAGCACGGTGTCGCCCGCGTTCAGCCGCACCACCGCCGCTTCTTCGCTTTCGCTGCTGTGCGGATAATCGGGCAGCAGATGGCAGAAGGCGGGCACGAGTTTCACCAGCCGCTCGGCCGCGTCGCCCGCCTTGCGCCGCGCGCTCTGTTCCATAAACCGCCCCAGCGACAGCAGGAATACCAGCATCGCCAGCCCCTCGAAATACATGCCCTGGCCGGCGTTGGTCAAAAGCGCGTACACGCCCGCGCCGAAGGCCAGCCAGATGGAAAGCGCGATGGGCGTGTCCATGCCCGCGCGGCGGTTGCGCCAGTCGCGCAGGCAGCCTTGGTAAAACGGCACGGCGGCATAGCACACCACGGGCAGCACCATCAGAAAGCCGCCCCAGTGCAGGATGGTGAGAAACTGCGGCTCGATGTCGCCGTAAAGATAGGTGGGCAGGGCGAACATCATGGTCTGCATCATGCACATCCCCGCCACCGCCAGCCGCACGATGGCTTTTTTGCGCGACTTCTGCGCCGCCTCCTCGGCTTTGTGCGCGTCGTAGGGCAGCGCGGCATAGCCGGTTTGGCGCACCGCCAGCAGGATGTCCGAGAGCGCGGCGCGTTCTTCATCCCAGCGCACGCGGGCTTTGAGCGTGCTGTAATTGAGTTCGGCCGACACCACCCCCGGCAGGCGCAGCAGGCGTTGTTCGATCAGCCACACGCAGGCGGCGCAGGTAACGCCGTCCAGCATCAGCACCGCCTCGCGCCCGCCGCCCTCGGGCGTTTCGACAAAATCGCGCTGCACCTCGGGCAGATCGTAGAGCTTCAACTGCGCCAGCAGTTCCGGCGGCGGCAGCGCGGCCTGCGCGGCATCGGCGGTGCGCTGTTTGTAATAATTGCCCAAACCCGCGCCGATAATCCCCTGCGCCACCGCCTGACAACCCGCGCAGCAGGTCGGATACTCGATTTCTTCATAAACGACGGGCAGATGCGTCCCCTGCGGCACGGGCAGGCCGCAGTGGAAACAGCGTGTTTCCTGTGTTTCGTGTGCTTCGTTTTTCATGGCGGCGGATTGTACACGCTTCGCAAACAGGCCGTCTGAAAAGCCCGAAACGGTTTTTCAGACGGCCTGTTCCATCCCGCCCATGCCGAACCCAAGGTAGGGTGTGTCGCCCCCAGGCGACGCACGCGTTCCCTGCCGCTTCAACCAATCCGCGCGTTTTCCGAAAAGCCAAACCGCGTGCGTGGCTTGCGCCACATACCCTACCTTGGCGGCGGGACGCAGGGTGGGTCTTGACCCACCACAGCCATGCCGCTTCCCGCAAACGGTGGGTCGAGACCCACCCTACCCTATCGCGCAAAAGGCAGAGGCCGTCTGAAAACGTACAAAACGCTTTTTCAGACGGCCTCTTTGCTGACAAACGGGCGTTCAATATTCCGCCGAATGCCAAAACGGCTGGCCGACAGTGGGCGTGGAAGCCTGCGCCTGTTCGCGGGCTTCAACGGGATCGGCTTCGCGGGCGGCACGACCGGCGGCAACGGCTTGGGCGAAGGCGCACGCCATTTTGGCGGGGTCGCCCGCGCGGGAGACGGCGGTGTTGAGCAACACGCCGTCAAAACCCCATTCCATCACCTGCGCGGCCTGCGAGGGCAGCCCCAAGCCTGCGTCGATGATCAGCGGCGTGTCGGGCAGGCGTTCGCGCAACACGCGCAGGGCGTAGCCGTGCACCACGCCCAAACCGGTGCCGATGGGGGCTGCCCAAGGCATCAGGGCTTGGCAGCCCGCGTCGAGCAGGCGGCGGCAGGCGATGAGGTCTTCGGTGCAGTAGGGCAGCACTTTGAAACCGTCGTCAATCAGGATTTTGGCGGCTTCGACGAGCTGGAACACGTCCGGTTGCAGGGTGTCGTCGTCGCCGATGAGTTCCAATTTAATCCAGTCGGTTTCAAACACTTCGCGTGCCATTTGGGCGGTAGTAACGGCTTCCTGCACGCTCTGGCAGCCTGCGGTGTTGGGCAGCACGGGGATGCCGGTCTGCTGCAAAAGCTCCCAAAAACCCTGCCCGTGGGTTTCGCCCGCGCTTTGGGCGCGGCGCAGGGCAACGGTAATCATCGCCGGCTGCGCGGCTTCGACGGACTGGCGCAATACGTCAGGGCTGGGATAGGCGGCCGTGCCCAGCAGCAGGCGCGAGGGGAAGGTTTGGTTGTAGAGTTTCAGCATGGTTGTTCCTTGGGGCGTTATTTTGGTGGGTCAAGACCCACCCTGCATTTTCAGACGGCCTATCCGCCCACCACGGGGCGGACGATGTCGATTTTGTCGTTTTCGTTCAACACGGTTTCAGCGTAGGCGGATTTGGCCACAAACGCGGTGTTCACCGCCACGGCAAAGGGCTTTTGTGGCGCGGTTTGGGCAATCAGGTCGGCAACGGTACGGCCGTTGAGTTCGGCGTGTTCGCCGTTGAGGATAATGTTCATCGGGTGTTCCTAATGTAGGGTGGGTCTTGACCCACCGGTGCACAGATTCGGATGTTTGTGGCGGGTCGAGACCCACCCTACTCCCACAACGCCTGAAACGCCTTCACCACGGCTTCGGGGTTTTCGGCTTCGGTAACGGCGCGGACGACCGCCAGCGACGACACGCCGGTTTGCAGCACTTGCGCGGCGTTGCCCAAATCGATGCCGCCGATGGCGACTACGGGCGTGCTGCCCGCCTGGCGCACATATTCGCGCAGTTTGTCCAAGCCCTGCGGCGCGGTGGGCATTTGCTTGGTGGTGGTGGGGAAAATCGCGCCGCTGGCCACATAGCTGGGGTGCACCGACAGGGCGCGGGCAAGCTCGTCAACGGAATGCGTGCTCAAACCGAGGCGCAGCCCTGCGGCGGCGATGGCGGCCAGGTCGGCGGTGTCCATGTCTTCCTGCCCGAGATGCACGCCGTATGCGCCCGCCGCGATGGCTTCGCGCCAATGGTCGTTGATAAAAAGCTGCGTTTTGCTGCCCGCGCAGGCGGCGACGCATTCGGCAATTTCGCGGCGCAACGCCTCGCCCGATAAGGTTTTGCAGCGCAACTGCACCGTGTCCGCGCCCGCTTTTACCATCCGCGCCACCCACTCGGCGGTGGAGACGACGGCGTAGAATTTGAGCGGGGATTTTAAGGGCGGGAATGTCATGTTTGTCCTTTTTTGTGTTTCAGACGGCCTTTTGATTTGGAGAGGCCGTCTGAAAAGCCAATGATGTAGCTTGGGTCGCTACCCAATATTTTGCTGACGAATTTTAATTCCGATGGCGTTCGCGCAAACGGGCTTTATGTTCGCGCAATTTCCCGCTGTCGGCTCTGTATTCTTCCGATGAGAGTGTGCGGATAACGGCTTCAAGCTCATTTTCGCTTAATAAGGCCGTCTGAAAACTTTCAATATATTCGGCGGCGCGACGCAAGCGGCAGACGTTCGGCGGCATTTCGGTTTTAAACTCGCAATCGCCGAGAAACACGACCAGCGAATGAAATTTGGCTTCGGGCAGTTTCAGCAGCGCGGCGAGTGCTTTGATATGGGCGTAATTCTGCCGCAGCGGGTTTTGAAAATAGTGCTTTTCTTTATAAATCGTCTGTGTCCACCGCGCCTGTTTTTCGCCACCGAAAATCCAGCCGGAGTAATTTTTGGTTTCGACCACGAATATCCCGTATGCCGATACATAAATATGATCGATTTGGGTTGTGCCGTTGCGCGAAGGAATAATCAGATCATGAAATTCCCGATACACGCTTCCATCCAGCTCGCCGCCCAAACGCGAACGCACGGCAGCTTCGCCCATTTTTCCCTTTACTGTCGGACTGCGTAAAAACGCGCCCAACAGCGATACGGCGATTGCTAAAAGCAGCAGCCACATCAGATTGCCCATATTGTTTTCCCTTATCTTTTTTTTATTTTCAGACGGCCTTGGAACAGTCTGTGGTATCGGATACAAGTATCCGACCTACGAGAGGCCGCCCTCGCGCAGGCGGGGACGGCCTCTGCCCTATTTCACCGCTTTGAGCAGCGTTTTGCCCTGTTTGTTTTTCAACACCAGCGCGCCGTTGTCAAATCCGTAGGCGGCGGTTCGGCGCAGGGCGGACGACAGCGCCTGTTCGCGCTTCATCAGCGCGGGTTCGCAGGCCATCAGGGTGGAGGCGGTGTCGCCGAATTTCAGGCTTGCGCCGTCGGCCTGATAGCTGCCGAACAGGCTGTTGCAGCCCGCGCTGCCGTTGAATGCGGAACGTGCCGCATCAAACGAGATGCGGGCGCGGGCATCGGCAGGCAGGGTTTGGCCGCCCAACTCGGCAATGCGCCATTCGCCCGCCAGCGTCGGTGCGGGAGCTTGGGCGCGGGTTTGCGGCGCAGGGGCGGGTTCGGCGGCCTGCTGGGCTTCGGGCGCGGCGCAGGCGGCGAGGGCGAAGAGTGCGGCGGTTGGCAGAATGGTTTTCATGATGCGGTCTCCTTATAAATTGGCCGGATGTTTTTTCAGACGGCCTCAAACAGGCATGAGGCCGTCTGAAAAAGCGTTTCGGCTGCGTCGAAGCTGTGCTTTCAGACGGCCTTTGCGTTGTGCGTGATTCGGTAGGGCGGGTCTTGACCCACCGTTTGCAGGAATCATGCTTCATGGCTGCGGTGGGTCAAGACCCACCCTACGTCAGCACGGCAAATCCGCCGCCGTCTGAAAACTCACAACCTAATATACGCCAATCCGCTCTCTTCGTCGAAATCGGGCGCGGGCTTGCCGTCAAACAAACAGTCGGCCAGGCGCACGGCGGCGGCGGTTACGGCGGGGGCGATCATGAAGCCGTGGCGGAACAGGCCGTTGATTTCGATGATACGCGCGGCGGTGTCGTAGCGGATTTCGGGGTTGTGGTGGTTGAGCGTGGGGCGCAGTCCGGTGCCGGTTTCCACCACCTGCGCTTCGCCGAAGGCGGGGTGGACGGCGTAGAGTGCCGACAACAGCTCCAAGCCGCTGCGTACGCTCACGGGGGCTTGGCTTTCGCTTTCGAGCTGGGTTGCGCCGATCACAAACAGGTGGTTTTCTTTCGGGGCGATGTAGAGCGGATAGCGCGGGTGCAGCAGGCGCACGGGGCGGCGCAATTCGACTTCGGGGGCATACACGCGCACGACTTCGCCGCGCACGCCGCGCAAGCGGCTGCCGTTTTCAGACGGCCTGTTGTTCCAAGCGTCTTTTGCGCCGTAGCCGCGACAGTCGATGATCCAGTCGTATTGCCCTGCGAGCTTCTCGGGCGCGGTTTCGGTGTGCCAATGCGTTTTTACGCCGAGGGTGTCGAGCTGGTCGGCCAGGGCGTTCAACACTTGGCGGTTGTCAAGCTGGCCTTCGTCAGGCAGATAAAGGCCGTCTGAAAAACGCCCCGCAAGCTGCGGCTCGTTGGCGGCGATGTCGTCTGAATGCCAGTGCACGCTTTGTGCGCCGGCTTTGTTCAGCCGCTGTTCAAACTGCACGGCAAGAGGTTTGTCCTGCGTGTGCCACACAATCAGGCTGCCGTTTTCCTGCATCATGGCGCTGGTTTTCAGACGGCCGATGATGCCGCGCCAGAGGGCGACGCTTTTTTCGCCGAGCAAAATGGCTTCGGGCGTGGCGTCGGCGGCTTCGGCAGCGGGCGCGAGCATGGCGGCGGCCACGTAGGCGGCGGCGTTTTCGCCCGCCCTGCCGCCTTTTTCAAACAGGCTGACGGCACAGCCGCGCTCGGCAAGCTGCATGGCGGTGAGGCGGCCGGAGAGTCCGCCGCCGACGATGGCGATGTTGGAGGTCATGGTGGGTTTCCTTCTAGTTGGGTTGGACAATCATCCGTAGGGTGGGTCTTGACCCACCATTGCACGAATTCGGATATTTTTGGTGTTTCTTTCAGACAGCCTTTCTGCCAAATACACCGCGCACGGCCACGGTCAGCACTGCCACCGCCGCCATCACGGGCGCGGTCAGGCCGATACCGCTCTCCCAGCCCGTTGCCAGTAAATAACGGTATAACACAAAGCCCGCCAGCCACACCGCCAGCCCCGCCCAGTCGAAATCGAGGCCGGTGTCGCGGCGTTTCATCACGAAAAAGTCGGTAATCATCACCGCCGCCATCGGCGCGAACACCGAGGCAATCCAAAGCAGAAAGCCCTCGTATTCGCTCATGGTGAGGAACACCGCCAGCACCGTGCCGATGACCGTTACCGCCACGGCCACGGGAATTTCGGCAAAGCCGCGCCAGATATTGTTTGCGCTCACGCCGGCGGAATAAGTGTCGAGAAACGCCGTGGTAACGGTGGACACCACCACCACAAACACGCCCGCCGACACCAGCCCCGCGCCCAGCAGAATCTGCGCCGCGTCGCTCTGCCCCGTAAACAGCGCGGCCGCCAAGCCCAGCGCGTACATCCAGCAGCTGGTCAGCGTGTAAGACACAGCCGAGGCGGCCGCAGCGGCTTTGGGGCATTGCGAATGGCGCGTGTAGTCTGCCGCCAGCGGCAGCCACGACAAAGGCATCGCCGCCGACAATTCCACCGCCGTGCCGAAACTCATCTCACCCGCAGGTGCGACGGCAGCAGGCGTTGCGCCGAACACTTTCCAACTGAGCCACAGCATAATCAGCAGCATCGCCGCCACAATCATGATTTTCAGACGACCTGTCTCCCGCGCCCCCGCCAGCAGCCACACCACAATCAGCGCACCAATCGCCAAAGCCCACAGCAGATACGAATCCGCCGCAAACAAGCCCGCGCCCAAAGCCGCGCTCACTTGTGCGCCGTAAAACACCATCACCGCCGTCCAGCCCACAAGCTGCAACACATTGGCCGCCGAAAACAGCACCGACCCGCGCCGCCCGAACGACAGGCGCACGCTCTCCATCGCGCTTTTGCCCGTGGCCGCGCCGATATACGCCGCCGCAAAAAACAGCAGCCCGCCGATGACGTGGCCGAGTATCTGCGCCAGCATCCCGCGCTCCCAGCCCAAAGGCGCAAACAGCGTACCGGCGGCGATTTCGGTTACAGACACCGACGCGCCGAACCAAATCAGCGCGGCGGAAGAAGCAGAAAGGGGTTTGCCCGACATGAATGTCCTTTGCAGATTGTTTTGAAACTTTCAAACAGATTGCCGGAGCGCGTCGGGGGAAATGGCGGAATACGGAGAAATTGAAGTGCCGCAAAAGGCGTTTGACACTTGCTCCCTACGCAGGCACGACCCCGACAGGTTCAACGGATTCCACGTTTCGCGGTCTCAGCCCCGCACAACAGGCGGCGCACTCCGACAAGAATGAATGGCGCGCAGTTTACACAAAATAACGGCTTTTGGCAAAAGCAGACATTGGCCGAGGCTATCGGGAACATCCGCCCGCCGCCCGCACGGCGCAAGCCGCAAACGCGTTTTCAGACGGCCTCTGTATTTTGCGCGATTCGGTAGGGTGGGTCCCGACCCACCCTACTGTTTTGCAGTTTTCAGACGGCCTTTGTTGAAAAAACCATGCCGGATACTTAAAATCCGGCTTCTTCTTTTCAACCAGATATGGAGCAAACCCGATGAAAAACCGCTTGGCCTACGCCCTTGCCGTTCCCCTGATGTTTGCCGCCCTCCCCGCCGCTGCGGACGATACCGTGCTGTTTTCCTGCACCACCGCCAAAGGACAGCCCGTCGAAATACGCGGCAGCGGCAAGCCGCAAGACGGCCAGCAGTTCGGCTACCGCGTCGGCAAACAAACATTCAGCAGCGAAGCCGTTTACAGCCGCTGCACCGGCAAAAACGGCAACAGCCGCCAAACGCTCGATGCCGAGCATGAGGGCACGGCCTACCGCCTGCTGGTCGAAGACAGCACCAAACGCCCCAACACCCGCGCCACCCTGCGCATCGGGGCGGACGGTGCCAAATCCGGCAAAGGCACCCGCACCCTGGTCTGCCGCCCCGGCACCGTGCACGCCGACGCCCTCAGCGGCCTGGGCAGCATCAGCAGCCCCTGCGATTAACGCACACGCCCCGCGCCATTCACGCAAAAGGCCGTCTGAAAAGCGTTTTGCACGTTTTTCAGACGGCCTCCGATATTCAGGTAGGGTGTGTCGCCCCAAGGCGACGCACGCGTTCTTTGCCGTATCACCAAATCCGCGCTTTTCCCAACAGCCCAAACCGCGTGCGTGGCTGCGCCACACACCCTACCTAACGGCAAGAGGCCGTCTGAAAACCCGTTTTACAGGTTTTGGCTGCGCCGAAACTTCGCTTTCAGACGGACTCCAATCCTTCCCCAAGCGCAAGCCGCGCACGTGCCGCCCGGACGCGTTTCCCATATAATGCCGCTTCCCACAACACCAAAAGGCCGTCTGAAAAAACAAAACGGCCGCAGGAACACATCATGATCGGCATCATCATCGTAACCCACGAAACCCTCGGCAAAGCCTACGCGGAGCTGGCCTGCCATTTTTTCCCCGAAGTGCCCGCCTGCGTGCGCATCCTCGGCGTGGCGCGCACCGAAGACCACGAAGACGTCATCCGCCGCATCAGTGCCCTCATCGACGAAACCGCCGCCCCAAACGGCACGCTGGTGCTGGCCGACATCTTCGGCGCAACCCCGTGCAACGGCGCGCGCAAGCTGGTCGTGCCCGGCCGGGTCGCCATGCTCACCGGCCTGAACGCGCCAATGCTTATCAAGGCCGTGCAATACTGCGTCGGCGCGGACAATCTGGAAAACTTCACCGAATCGGTGCGCCAAGCCGCCGTAAACGGCATCATCGCCGTTACCCGGGCGGGCGAAACAGAAAGCTGAAACCATGCTCAAACAAGACATCGAAATCATCAACAAACTCGGCCTGCACGCCCGCGCGTCCAGCAAATTCGTTCAGACGGCCTCCCCCTTCAAAAGCGAAGTCTGGGTAACGCGCAACGGGCAGCGCGTCAACGGCAAAAGCATCATGGGGCTGATGATGCTCGCCGCCGCCAAAGGCAGCACGGTTACGCTGGAAACCGACGGCGCGGACGAAACCGCCGCCATGCAGGCACTGGCCGGCCTGATCAACGACCGTTTCGGCGAAGGAGAATAATATGGGCATCGTGCTGCACGGCGTGGCGGCGGGCAAAGGCATCGCCATCGGCCGCGCCCATCTGGTTGTGCGCGGGCGCGGCGAAGTGCCGCAATACACGCTGGCCGAAAACGAAACCGCCGCCGAAATCGCGCGTTTTGAAGCGGCGGTGAAAACCACCCGCCGCCAGCTCGAACAAATCCGCAGCGCGATTCCCGAAAACGCCCCTACCGAACTGGGCGCGTTCATCTCCCTGCACCTGATGCTGCTCACCGACGTAACCCTCTCGCGCGAACCGGCCGACATCATCGAAGAGCAGCAGATCAACGCCGAATGGGCGTTAAAAATCCAAACCGACCGCCTGTCCGCCCAGTTTGACGCCATGGACGACGAATACCTGCGGGCGCGCAAACAAGACATGCTGCAAGTGGCCGAACGCATCCACAACAACCTCATCGGCAGCGGCAACGAGCTCAACCTCGACGCCAACCTCCTCGACGACACCATCCTCATCGCCAACGACCTCTCCCCCGCCGACACCGTCCAATTCAAAGAACAGCGCGTAACCGCCTTCGTAACCGACGCCGGCGGCCCCACCAGCCACACCGCCATCCTCGGCCGCAGCCTCGACATCCCCTCCGTCATCGGCCTCTCCAACGCCCGCAGCCTCATCAGCGAACACGAATGGGTGATTGTGGACGGCATCAACGGCATCCTCATCATCAACCCCGACGACATCGTAACCGCCGAATACCGCCGCCGCCTGCGCGCCTACAAAAGCAAACAGCGCGAACTGAACAAACTCAAAAACACCGCCGCCACCACCGCCGACGGCACCCAAATCGAACTGTCCGCCAACATCGAAACCGCCGACGACATCAAAGCCCTGCACACCCTCGGCGGCGACGGCGTCGGCCTCTTCCGCAGCGAATATCTCTACCTCAACCGCGACACCCTGCCCGACGAAGAAGAACAATACGCCGTCTATGCCAACCTCGTAAAAAAACTCAAAGGCAAACCCCTCACCATCCGCACCGTCGACTTGGGCGTAGACAAAAACCCCCGCTGGTTCGGCCAAAACGCCACCCCCAACGGCAGCCTCAACCCCGCCCTCGGCCTCACCGGCATCCGCCTCTCCCTGGCCGAACCCGTCATGTTCCGCACCCAGATGCGCGCCATCCTGCGTGCCGCCACCGAAGGCCCCGTCAAAATCATGTGGCCGATGATCACCTCCGTGGACGAAATCAAACAATGCCGCGTCCACCTCGACACCGCCCGCCGCCAGCTCGCCGAACGCGGCGAAACCTTCGGCAGCGTGCAGGCCGGCTGCATGATCGAAATCCCCTCCGCCGCCCTCACCGTGTCCAGCCTGCTCAAACACGCCGACTTCATCTCCATCGGCACCAACGACCTCATCCAATACACCCTCTCCGTCGACCGTGGCGACGACGCCGTCAGCTACCTCTACCAGCCCGCCCACCCCGCCATCCTGCGCCTGCTCGCCCACATCCTGCGCACCGCCCACCGCATGAACAAACCCGTCTCCCTGTGCGGCGAAATGGCCGGCGACACCCTCTACACCCGCCTGTTGCTGGGCATGGGGCTGCGCAGCTTCTCCATGAACACCAACAACATCCTCGCCGTAAAAGACATCGTCATCCACAGCAGCATCGACCGCCTCGAACAAGACATCCTGCGCATCCTGCGCAACGAAGACCCCGACAAAGCAGACAAACTGCTCAAACAGCTCAACAGCCAGGAAGAGGCCGTCTGAAAAAACCCCCTTCTCCGTTTTCAGACGGCCTCTGATATTCAGGCAGGGTGTGTTGCCCCAAGCCAACGCTCACGTTTTATGCCGCACAACGAATCCGTGTGTCAGACAGCACAAGTTGCATGCGCGGCAACCCGTTTTTCAGACGGCCTCTTGCCGTTTAGGTAGAGTGTGTGGCGCAGCCACGCACGCGGTTTGGCTTGTCGGAAAAAGCGCGGATTTGTTGAAGCGGCAAAGAACGCGTGCATGGCAAGAGGCCGTCTGAAAACACAGCTTCGGCACAGCCAAAATCCGTTTTTCAGACGGCCTCTAATATATTCAGGCAGGGTGTGTTGCCCCAGCGACGCACACGTTTTATGCCGCACAACGAATCCGTGCGGTGCCAAACAGCATGAACCGCCTGCATGGCCTGTACCACACACCCTGCCCCCGTAACAAAGGCCGTCTGAAAGCGCAGCTTCGGCGCAGCCAAAAACCCGTTTCCCCGTTTTCAGAAACGTCATCCCCGCGTTTATGCCCCGAAGGGGTACTGGCGGGGACGGTCGCAACCACCCCGCAACTACTGCAAACAAGGAGAACCCGACATGACCACCCCCAACGCCCCCGCCGCACTCAAAGCCGCCGTCCTGTCCGAAGCCCTGCCCTACATCCGCCGCTTCGCCGGCAGCGTCTTCGTCATCAAATACGGCGGCAACGCCATGACCGAACAACACCTCAAAGAAGGCTTCGCCCGCGACACCGTCCTGCTCAAAATGATCGGTATCCACCCCGTCATCGTCCACGGCGGCGGCCCCCAGATTAACGAAATGCTGGAAAAAATCGGCAAAAAAGGCGAATTCGTCCAAGGCATGCGCGTAACCGACGCCGAAACCATGAAAATCGTTGAAATGGTGCTCGGCGGATCGGTCAACAAAGAAATCGTCTCCCTCATCAACCGCAGCGGCGGCCGCGCCGTCGGCATCACCGGCCGCGACGACCGCTTCATCCGCGCACAAAAACTGCTGCTCGACATCCCCGGACAAAAAAGCGCGGACATCGGCCAAGTCGGCACCGTCGCCGCCATCGACACCGCACTCGTGCGCCACATCATCGCCCACGGCGGCATCCCCGTCATCGCCCCCGTCGGCGAAGACGAAAACGGCGCGGCCTTCAACATCAACGCCGATTTGGTGGCCGGCAAACTGGCCGAAGAAATGCAGGCCGAAAAACTGCTGATGATGACCAACACCGGCGGCGTCATGGACAAAAACGGCAGCCTGCTCCCCCGCCTCGACACCCGCCGCATCGCCGAACTGACCGCCGACGGCACCCTCTTTGGCGGCATGCTGCCGAAAATCCAATCCGCGCTCGACGCCGCAACCCACGGCGTCAAAGCCGTCCACATCATCGACGGCCGCACCCCCAACGCCCTGCTGCTGGAAACCCTCACCGACGAAGGCATCGGCACCATGATTTCCGCCTGAAACGCGGCGGCATACAGAAACAACGAAAATGCCCGTCCCGAAACGGATAGAGGCCGTCTGAAAACGCGGTTTCGGCGCAGCCAAAAACGTTTTTCAGACGGCCTCAATCCGCTCCCGCCCATGCACATGCCGCCGTCCGCATATGGAAAAAAATAGAAAGCATCCGGTTTGTGTAGGGTGGGTCTCGACCCACCAATAACAGTTGCTCCTTTAAATACAACTATCTGTATTATTGGAAATGGTGGCTCAAGACCCACCCTACGCAATCTGTATGATGGATTTCTTATTTTGTTCCGCCATAAAACAGCATCAGCCAACCGCACACAAACGCCCACCCATTCCGAAACACATAGAGGCCGTCTGAAAAACGTTTTTGGCTGCACCGAAACCGCGTTTTCAGACGGCCTCAATCCGTTCCCAGCCGTCGTGCGACACATCACCATCCGCATAGCCCGCATCAGGGATACGACTTCCCGAACGCTGCCCGATAACACACCGATAACACAAACGCAAAAACCCTGCCGCGAAGGCAGGGTTTTGACAAACATCCGGTTAGCGTTTGGAGAACTGTTTGGCGCGGCGGGCTTTGCGCAGGCCGGGTTTTTTACGTTCCACCTCGCGCGCGTCGCGGGTAACGAAACCGGCTTGGGACAAGGCGGGTTTCAACGCGGCGTCATAATCGATCAGGGCGCGGGTGATGCCGTGGCGGATGGCACCGGACTGACCGGTTTCGCCGCCGCCGATAACGTTGACTTTAATGTCGAAGGCTTCGGCGTTTTCGGTCAGAACCAAGGGCTGGCGCACGACCATGCGGCTGGTTTCGCGGGCGAAGAATTCGTCGACGGGGCGGCCGTTCACGATGATTTGGCCGCTGCCTTTTTGCAGGAATACGCGGGCAACCGAACTTTTGCGGCGGCCTGTGCCGTAGTAGTATTTACCGTTCATGTTGCGTCCTTATTTCAATTCCAAAACTTTGGGCTGTTGTGCGGCATGGGTGTGTTCCGCACCTGCATACACTTTCAGTTTTTTGATCATGGCGTAACCCAGGGGGCCTTTGGGCAGCATGCCTTTCACGGCTTTTTCCAATGCGCGGCCGGGGAATTTTTCCTGCATCTGGCGGAAGGTGCGCTCGTAGATGCCGCCGGGGAAGCCGGAGTGGCGGTAGTATTTTTTGCCTTCGAATTTGTCGCCGGTTACACGCAGTTTGTCGGCGTTGATGACGATGATGTAGTCGCCGGTGTCAACATGCGGGGTGTATTCGGGCTTGTGTTTGCCGCGCAGGCGGCTGGCGACTTCGGCTGCTACGCGACCGAGGACTTTGTCCTGCGCGTCGATAACGAACCATTCGCGCTTCACCTCGTGCGGTTTGGCTGAAAAGGTTTTCATAGGGTTAATCCAATAGAGATATAGAAAGCTGCGGATTTTAGAGTGTTGCCGGACTTCTGTCAATGCGCTGCGGGCGGTGGGAAAGGAAAAGCACCGCCTTGATGCGGTGCTTTTTTTCGGGGATTCCCCGCAGGCGGCGTTTCAGCTCAATCCGCTTGAACCTTGTCAAACAAGGCGGCCGTCTCGGACGGCTTCGGGTGCGTTTCCAAAGGAACGCTCGCGCCCGCCGCACTCCCGACGACCTGAAGCGAACTTATTGGTTCAAAGGAATGTATGCCTTGGCGCACGCCGCAGGGAAAAACTGTTTGGTCTGCCGCCTCAGGGCACTTTGGCGAGTGCTTTGTCGCAGGCTTGAACCATGTCGCTTATTCTACGCTCAAAATCGCCGATTGCCAAACCGTCCTGTATGGATATTTTCAAGAGGTCGTGGATGGCGTTGAGGGCGGCGACGATGAGGATTTTGTCGGTTTCGACGATGCGCCCGCCGCTTTTGACGGCTTCGGTTTTCTGGTTGAGCAGGGCGACGGCCTGCATGAGGATGTCTTTTTCGCTTTCGGGAGTGCCGATGCTGAATGTGCGCCCCATGACGCTGACGGGGATTTGTTCGGTGCGGCTCATTCGTTTGTTCCTTTGCTGTTGCCGGTTTCGTTTTCAGACGGCCTCTGCTGCGGCAGGCGGGCGAGGACGCGGCGGATTTCGGCGGCGGCCTGTTCGAGCAGGGCGCGGTAGGCGCGGTTTTCGGCTTCGAGTTTGTCGATTTTGCTTTGCAGGTTTTCTTTGAGTTTGTCCACTTGCACGAGCAGGGCTTCGCTCAGTTCGTCCACGGCGGCCTGGTGCTGGTCGTCGCGGCGTTTCTGTTCGGCTTTGAGGCGGACGTTTTCGATTTGCTGTTTGCGGTTTTCGCCCAGGAGGGTGTCGAATTTCTGGGTAAGCTGGTAGACGCGGGCTTCGAGTTTTTCGAGGTGTTCGTTCATGTTTGCTCCATGAGGGGCTGTTGGCAATTGGTATTGCGGTGGCTTTTACGTCATAAGGAGGCATCTGCCGCGTTGCAAATCCCCGCAAGGTGTTCAACCTTGCTGCGGTTTGCGCCTTGCATCTGTCGCCTTATGACGCAAAATCCGCTACGCAGACCAATTGCAAACAACCCCCGGCCCGTCTGAAAAAGTGTTTTCAGACGGGCTGTGGTTTATTCGGCTTTGGTTTCGCGCAGCATCAGGCGTTCGGCGACGTGGCGGGCGTCGAGTTCGCCGCGCAGGAGTTCGACCAGGGTTTGGGTTACGGGCATGTCGGTGTGCAGGCGGCGGGCGGTTTTGAGGACTTCTTCGGCGGCTGGCACGCCTTCGGCGACGTGGCCGAGTTCGGCGAGGACTTCGGCGAGCGGTTTGCCGGAGGCGAGGCCGAGGCCGACCTGACGGTTGCGCGAGAGCGCGCCGGTGCAGGTGAGGATGAGGTCGCCCATGCCGGCCAGCCCCATCATGGTTTTTTGTTCCGCGCCGAGGGCGGCGGCGAGGCGGGTCATTTCGGCGAGGCCGCGCGTGATGAGGGCGGCGCGGGCGTTGAGGCCGTAGCCGAGGCCGTCTGAAAGGCCGGTGGCGATGGCCATGACGTTTTTCACCGCGCCGCCGACGGCGACACCGACGGTGTCGGTGTTGGCATAAAGGCGCAGAATGGCGGTGTTGAGTTCGCGGGCGAGGCCGGACACCCAGGCTTCGTTTTCGGAGGCGAGGACGACGGCGCAGGGGAGCTGTCGGGCGAGTTCCTGGGCGAAACTGGGACCGGAAAGCAGGCCTGTTCGGTTGTTTGCGGGCAGGATTTCGCGCAGCACCTGATGGGGGAGCAGGCCGGTGGAGAGCTCGAAGCCTTTGCAGGCGGCGAGGATGGGCAGTTGTCCGTATCCGGCGGCTTGGATTTGTTCGGCTGCGCCGCGCAATCCGGCGACGGGGGTGGCGGCAATGACGAGGCCGCTGCCGCTCAGGGCTTGGGCGAGTTCGGTATGTACGGTAATGGCGGGGGGGAAGGGGAAGCCGGGGAAGTAGCGTGTGTTTTCGCGCTCGGCCTGCATGGCGGCGGTTTGTTCGCGGCTGCGCGTCCACAGGGAGACGCGGTTGCCGTGCAGGGCGAAGTGTATGGCTAGCGCGCTGCCCCACGCGCCTGCTCCGATGACGGTGATGTTCATGGCTTTGTCCCCCGTGAAGCGGGCTGTTGCAAACGGGCGGCATTATGGCATTTCGGGGCTTTTTTCTCAAACGGCGGCGGTTTGGGCAGGGAAAGGCCGTCTGAAAAACGTGTTTTACGGTTTTAACTTCGTTGAAGCTGCGCTTTCAGACGGCCTCTTGTGTTCCATACGGCCAAGCGTTCCCGCGCACAGACCTACGCAAGCGGCGCAGGCTGCTACGGATGGTGTACAGGGTTGCCGTTGCACGGCAAAAAGGCCGTCTGAAAAACGGTTTCCTTTTTTCAGACGGCCTCTGCGCCTTATTCCACCGTTACCGATTTGGCCAGATTGCGCGGCTTGTCCACGTCGGTGCCGCGTGCGAGGGCGGCGTGGTAGGCCAGAAGCTGCACGGGGATGGTGTGCACAATCGGCGACAACACGCCCGCGTGGCGCGGGGTGCGGATCACGTGCACGCCTGCGGATTCGGCAAAATTGCTGTCCAAATCGGCAAACACAAACAGCTCGCCGCCGCGCGCGCCCACTTCCTGCATATTGGCTTTCACTTTGTCCAACAGGCTGTCGTTGGGCGCGATTACCACCACGGGCATGTTTTCGTCCACCAGCGCGAGCGGGCCGTGTTTGAGCTCGCCTGCGGGATAGGCTTCGGCGTGGATGTAGGTGATTTCTTTGAGTTTCAACGCGCCTTCGAGAGCGATGGGGTAGTGGATGCCGCGCCCCAGAAACAGTGCGCTGTCTTTTTTGGCGAACTTCTGCGCCCATGCGGCAATCTGCGGCTCGAGGTTGAGCGCGTGCTGGATGCTGCCGGGCAGTTGGCGCAATTCTTCGGTGTAGGCGCGGGCAAGGTCGTCTGAAACGTGGCCGCGCAGTTTGCCCAGCGTTACCGCCAGTCCGAACAGCACGACAAGCTGGGTGGTGAAGGCTTTGGTGGAGGCCACGCCGATTTCCGCGCCGGCGCGGGTGTACAGCACGAGTTCGCTCTCGCGCGGCAGGGCGGATTCCATCACGTTGCAGATCGAAAGGCTGTGCTTCTGCCCCAGCGACTGCGCGTATTTCAGGGCTTCCATCGTGTCGAGGGTTTCGCCCGACTGCGAAATCGTAATCACAAGCTGCTCGGGGTCGGCAATCACGTCGCGGTAGCGGTATTCGCTGGCGATTTCCACATCGGTGGGGATTTTGGCGATGGATTCGAGCCAGTATTTGGCGGTGAGCGCGGAATAATACGAGGTGCCGCAGGCAAGGATTTTGATACTGCGGATTTGGCCGAACACGTCGCGGGCGTTCGCGCCGAAGTTTTCCGGCTCGAAGCCGCCGTCGAGGAACACTTCGGCGGTGTCGGCAATGGCGCGGGGCTGCTCGTGGATTTCTTTCTGCATGAAATGGCTGTACGGGCCCAGTTCCAGCGAGGCCAGCGACAGTTCGGACACTTTCACTTTGCGCTCGGCGGGATTGCCGGTTTTGTCGGTGAGTTTTTCAATGCCGTTTGCACTCAAGAGGGCGATATCACCGTCTTCCAGATAAGCGATGCGGCGCGTGAAGGCGATGACGGCGGAAACGTCGGAGGCGATAAAGGTTTCCTGATCTCCAAAGGCCACCAGAAGCGGGCAGCCCATGCGGGCGACCACCATTTCAGACGGCCGATCCTGCGCCATCACGGCAATCGCATACGCGCCGTGAAAACGCGCGGCGGCAGCCTGAACGGCGGCAAACAGATCGCCGCCGTTTTGCGCGTATTCATGGTTGACGCTGTGGGCGATGACTTCGGTATCCGTTTGCGATTCAAAGGTATAGCCCAAGCCTTGCAGGCGTTCGCGCTCGGCCTCGAAGTTTTCGATGATGCCGTTGTGCACCACCGCAATCATGCCTCCCGAAATATGCGGGTGGGCGTTGGGCTCGGTAACGCCGCCGTGGGTCGCCCAGCGGGTGTGGCCGATGCCGATGTGGCCGAACACGCCTTTTTCGCGGGCGGCGTCTTCCATCAGCTGCACGCGGCCGACACGGCGCACGCGCTTGATTCTGCCCTTGGCGTTGACCGCGATGCCCGAAGAGTCATAGCCCCGGTATTCGAGGCGTTTGAGGCCGTCGGTTAAAAAATCGACGACATTGTGTTTGGCGCGTATTGCGCCGACGATACCGCACATAGAAGTTCCTTAGTATCAGATTGGAGCGGCTGCTCCGTTGGTAAAACCGCGCCGCTGACTTTCAGACGGACGCGGGGCGAAAGGGAAACGGTTTTTCAGACGGCCTCCTGCCGCCCAAGCGCGAAAGGCCGTCTGAAAGCGCAGCTTCAACGAAGTTAAAACCTATTTCTGCTCTTTTTCGGGGCGCACCCAGCCTTCGATCACGGCCTGCCTTGCGCGGGCAAGGACGAGTTTGCCTTCGGGGCAGTCTTGGGTAATCGCGCTGCCTGCGCCGGTAGTAACGCGGTTGCCGATGGTTACGGGCGAGACGATGACGCTGTTGGAGCCGATGCGCACTTCGTCGCCGATTCGGCTGTGGTGTTTGTGCACGCCGTCGTAGTTGGCGATGATGGTGCCTGCGCCGAAGTTGGTTTTGCTGCCGACGGTGGCGTCGCCGATGTAGGCGAGGTGGTTGGCTTTCGTACCCGCGCCGAGGGTGGCGTTTTTGACTTCGACGAAGTTGCCGATGTGCACGCCGTCGGCAAGGTTGGCGTTGGGGCGCAGGCGGGCGTAGGGGCCGATGCGGGTGTCTTGGCCGGTTTGGCAGTCTTCGAGGTGGGAGAAGGCGGAGATTTTGCTGCCTGCGCCGATTTTGGCGTTTTTGATGACGCAGTTTGCGCCGATTTCGACGTTGTCGCCCAACTCGACTTCGCCTTCGATGACGACGTTGACATCGATCACGACATCTTGGCCGTGTTTCAGACGGCCTCTCAAATCGAAACGGGCGGGGTCGCGCAGGGTGAGGCCGGCTTTGAGCAGCTCTTGGGCTTGTTCGGCTTGGAAAATGCGCTCGAGTTCGGCAAGCTGGATTTTGTTGTTCACGCCTGCGGCAAGGTGGGAGGCGCGCACCTGCACGGGGGTAACGGCGATGCCGTCTGAAACGGCCAGCGCGATGAGGTCGGTGAGGTAATACTCGCCTTGGGCGTTGTTGCTGGAAAGGCGGCCGAGCCAGTTTTCGAGTTTGGCATTGGGCAGAACAAGAATGCCGGTGTTGGTTTCTTTCACGGCTTTTTGTTCGGGATTCGCGTCTTTTTCTTCAACGATGGCAACCACATTGCCCTCTTGGTTGCGGATGATGCGGCCGTAGCCGGTGGGGTCGGGCAATACGTCGGTGAGCAGGCCGACACCGTCGCCGGCTGCATCGAGCAGGGTTTGCAGGGTGGCGGTGTCGGTAAGGGGCACGTCGCCATAAAGCACGAGGGTGCGGCCGTTTTTGGGCAGGTGCGGCAGGGCGGTTTTGACGGCGTGGCCGGTGCCGAGCTGTTCGGTCTGCTCCGCCCAGACGACATCGCGTTTGATGGTGTTTAAGACCTGTTCTTTGCCGTGGCCGACCACAACACAGATTTGCGTGGGCTTGAGGGCGGCGGCGGTGTCGATCACGCGCGCGAGCATGGGCATGCCGCCGATTTCGTGCAGCACTTTGGGCATTTGGGAATACATGCGCGTGCCTTTGCCGGCGGCGAGGATGACGATATTGAGTTCGGGATGCATGGTTCGTCCTTATCGTTCGAAATAAGGCACAGGCCGTCTGAAAAACGCTTTTTCAGACGGCCTGTGCCGCTGCGGCGCGTTACTGCGCACGGATTTTCTGCCAGTGCGTGCCGCGCACTTCGTCGTCGTTGCTTTTGCCGCCGTTTTCGGGCAGCACGGCGTGCTGTTCGGGGCGGTATTGGTTGTTGCGCATATTGCGCGAATAAGTGCCGTCCTGATAGGAAATAGCGGTGCCGTTGGGGTATTTCTGGCGCAGCGCGGTGTGGCCGCCGGCATCTTTATAGGTTTCCCACGAACAGGCGGAGAGGGCGGCAAGGGCGATGAGGGGGAGCAGGTAACGCATGGCTTTTCCTTTTTTTGAAAACGGGATGTCGGGGAAAAAAAATCGGCGGCATTTTAGCCGATTGGGACGGGGAAAAACAGCGGCGGGCGGGCAAACGCGCCCAGGCCGTCTGAAAGCACGGCTTCGGCGCAGCCAAAACCTGTTTCGGCGGAGGCGGTCGGCATCGGGTCGGCAAAACGGATTTCAGACGGATTTCAGACGGCCTCTACAAAATATGCGCAAGCATGGCCGGTTATTGCACGGGCGCAGCGGCGGAGGCGGCCTCTTCGGGCGGCATGTTCTGCATCGGCGGCGCGGCCTGAACGGCGGGTGCGGCAGGCGTACCGACCGCTGCGGGCGGCGCAGGCTGAACTGTTGGCGCGGCGGGCGGGTTGGCCGCTGCGGGCGCGCTGGCCGCAGGCACGGCGGGAAACGGCACGGGCGAAGCGGCTTTCAGCGGCGGCAGATAAGGCTCGGGGTTCACCGCCTTGCCGGAAATGCGCACCTCGAAATGCAGTTTTACCCGCTCGGCGTCGCTGCTGCCCATTGCGGCGACGGTGTCGCCGGTACGCACGGTTTGGCCTTTTTTCACCAGAATGCGCGAATTGTGGGCATAGGCGGTGATGACGCCGTTGCCGTGGGCGATCAGCACCAGATTGCCGTAGCCGCGCACGCCGTCACCCACATAGGCCACGCGCCCGCCCGCTGCCGCACGCACGGGGTCGCCCGACTGTCCGGCAAAATCGATGCCCTTGTTGCCGCCGCCGAAACGGGCGATGACGGGGTTGGGCGTGGGCGGCGCGAAACGCAGCTTGTTGCTCGGCGCGAGCGTGCTGCCGCTGCCGCGTTCGGCGGGCTTGTGCGGCGCGGCGGCGGGGGCGTTTCTGCCGACGCGCAAACGCTGGCCGACGGCGATTTTCGACGGGTCGCCCAGATTGTTCCATTTGGCCAGTGTGGCGGGGCTTTGGCCGAAACGCGCGGCGATGCGGTTGAGCGTGTCGCCGCGCTGCACGCGGTAGTAGCCGTCGGAAGAGGAAGGGGAAGACGAGGCGCAGGCAGCCAGCACGAGGGCGGCGGCGCAGCGCAGAAGCGGGAAGGCGGGGAAACGTGTACTCATGGCGCAAAGGATAACAGATGCGGCAGCCGCCGACAAAATGCCGCCCTGCCCTGTCTTGCGCGTTTTTTTTGGCCGCGCCGCAGCCGCGCTTTCAGACCGCCTATTTTTCAGACGGCCTCCGCTTTACCTTTTTTTACCGCCTGCCGCGCCGCCTGCCGCGTTGAAATCGCCCGATGCGTCTGTATTTTGCGTGTTCTGCCGGCACAGGCCGCGGGCAGCCAAACACATCCATCCAACGAATCCAACAAACAAAGGACACCCGCTTATGCGCTATTACCGAAGTGCAGGCTGCTTTTTTCAAGATGGCGCATGCCGCAAAAGCAGCCTGCACGTTCAATCTTCCCCTTCGTCTTCACGCAGTTCGCGCAACGTCTTTTTCACCCGTATGCACGCGCTGCTGTATGTGCCGCCGGCAATGGCCAAAAACAGCAATACCGCAAAAGGCAGAATCAAAAGGAACGGCACATCCTTTGCATAGAGTTTACCGGCCACCAATACCGCCGCCGCAGCCGTCAAGCCTAATAGCAATGCAGCCTTCCGTGCTTTTCTCAACACCTCTTTGGCCGTTTCGGGCGTTATCTTTTGGGGATACGGAATCACCTCGTCCGATATATCGTTGAGTTTTGCCCAACCGTGCACCGGAATGCCCAATAAAAGAAAAAGCCAAACCGCATGTTGGCCGGCCTCCCAGCCAATCATCCAACTGACCCAACACACCAGCAGCGAACCCCAATGCAGATACGCATAACATACCGCCATCCGCTCATACGTTTCCAGCCGCTCGCGTTCATCTTGCTTACCAATCATGCCGTCCAACAATTTACGGTTGAATTTGTTCATCTTCCTCTTCCCAAAAAAGCGCGTTCAAATCCGTATCCAATACTTTTGCCAAGCGGATACACAAAGACAGGGTCGGGTTATAATCTTGATTTTCAATCATATTCACCGTCTGCCGCGAAACCTCCACCAAATCTGCCAAAGCCTGCTGCGAAAGCTGCTTTTGCTTGCGGAACTGCCGAACTCTGTTCATGGCCTCAATAAAAATGTCCTATATATCTGACATAAGTATGGCATTGCACCGTTTTCATGTCAAATATATCGGACAAAATTGCTGCAAAAGCAGCCTGCACTTATTAGCGGGAAAACGTGTACTCATGGCGCAAAAGATAACAGATGCGGCAGCCGCCGACAAAACGCCGCCCTGCCCTGCCTCGCGCGTTTTTTTGGCTGCGCCGCAGCCGCGCTTTCAGACCGCCTGTTTTTCAGACGGCCTCCGCTTTACCTTTTTTTACCGCCTGCCGCGCCGCCTGCCGCGTTGAAATCGCCCGGTGCGTCTGTATTTTGCGTGTTCTGCCGGCACAGGCCGCGGGCAGCCAAACACATCCATCCAACCAATCCAACAAACAAAGGACACCCGCTTATGCGCTATTTCGGTATCGGTTTTCTCGTTTTCGGCGCGCTCGAAATCCTCTCCCTCGTCCAAGTGGGCGCGCGCATCGGCGCGTTCGGCACGCTCGCCCTCATCATCCTCAGCGCGATGGCCGGCTCCTTCATGCTGCGCCGCTTCGGCCTTTCCGGCGTGCTCTTGGCCGCTGCGGCCGTGCGCGGCGGCGGACAGGTTTCCGCCTACCAGCTTTTATGGCCGGTGCGCTACGCCGTCGCCGCCCTGCTGCTCATCAGCCCGGGCTTCTTCTCCACCCTGCTGGCCGTGCTGCTGATGCTGCCCTTCAAAGGCGGCCGCCCCGTGGAAACCGCCGGCACGGACGGCGGCGCGGCATCGTTCGGCGGCTTTTCCCAAACGCGGCCGCAGGAGGACGACATCATCGAAGGCGATTTTTACACCGTGGACGGCAAACAGCAGAGGCCGTCTGAAAACGGTGCGCCCCGCCGCATCGAAGACCATCGCGGACGCTGACCAAACCGCAGAGGCCGTCTGAAAAACAAATTTCAGACGGCCTGCTTTAATTTTCCCGCCGCCGCCCATACCTGCGGCGGCGTTTTCCACAGAACACAGCAAACACACCGACATGAGCAACCAAGACTACTACCAAACCCTCGGCGTATCCCGCAGCGCGGGCGACGACGAAATCAAAAAAGCCTACCGCAAACTGGCGATGAAATACCACCCCGACCGCAACCCCGGCGACAAAGCGGCCGAAGAAAAATTCAAAGACGTGCAAAAAGCCTACGACACCCTGTCGGACAAAGAAAAACGCGCCATGTACGACCAAATCGGCCACGCCGCCTTCGAGCAAGGCGCGGGTGCGGGCGGGTTCGGCGGCGGATTCGGCGGATTCGGCGGCGCGCAGGGCTTTGATTTCAGCGACATATTCAGCCAGATGTTCGGCGGCGGGGGCGGCGGCGCGCGCCAGCAGGACTACCAGGGCGCGGACTTGCAATACGCCGTGGAAATCACTCTCGAAGAAGCCGCCCAAGGCACGCGCCGGCGCATCACCATCCCCACCCACGAAGAATGCGGCGTCTGCCACGGCAGCGGCGCGAAACCCGGCACCACCGCCTCCACCTGCGCCACCTGCCACGGCTCGGGCACCGTCCACATCCGCCAGGCCATCTTCCAAATGCAGCAAACCTGCCCCGCCTGCCACGGCAGCGGCAAAGAAATCCGCGACCCCTGCGTCAAATGTCGTGGCGAAGGCCGCGTCAAAACCGCCAAAACCGTGGAAGTGAACATCCCCGCCGGCATCGACGACGGCCAGCGCATCCGCCTCTCCGGCGAAGGCGAACCCGGCCGCAACGGCGCGCCCTCGGGCGATTTGTATGTCGTCGTCCACGTCAAAGCGCACAAAATCTTCGAACGCAACGGCCTCGACCTGCACTGCGAACTGCCCGTCAGCTTCACCGTCGCCGCACTCGGCGGCGAAGTGGAAGTGCCCACCCTCGAAGGCAAAGTCAAGCTCACCATCCCGAAAGAAACGCAAACCGGCCGCAGAATGCGCGTCAAAGGCAAAGGCATCAAATCCCTGCGTTCCAGCGCAACGGGCGACCTCTACTGCCACGTCCTCGTCGAAACCCCGGTCAACCTCACCGACCGCCAGAAAGAGCTGCTGGAAGAATTCGAAAAAATCTCCACCGGCCTCGACCGCAGCCAAACCCCGCGCAAAAAATCGTTCTGGGACAAAGTGGAAGACAAGGTAAACGACCTGAAAAACGACTTGTTCAGCTGATTGACAAGCCGCCCGCACCGGCGGCGGATTGTTTAAACAGGCCGTCTGAAAAACCGTTTTACAGGTTTTCAGACGGCCTGTTTTCCATCCCGCCCATGCCTAACCAGACGCAGGGTGTGCCGCCCCAAGACAACGCACGCGGCTTATGTCGCACAACGGAATAAGGCCGTCTGAAAACCGTATTCCCACCCTACCTATTCGGTGCAGCCAAAACCCGTTTTACAGGTTTTGGCTGCGCCGAAGCTGCGCTTTCAGACGGCCTTTTGATTGGCGGATGGCGTAGGGTGGGTCTTGACCCACCATTGCATACGCGGCAGGCGGCATTTGAAAAAAAGCCTGCAAACAGTGGGCCAAGACCCGCCCTACGATGTTCAGACGGCCTCGGCATTTCCCGCCGACCCTAACCGCCCAAACCGCGTGCGTGGCTTGCGCCACACACCCTACCCCACGCGTCGGCAGTCTCCGCCGTTGACGTAGGGTGTGTCGCCCCAAGGCGACGCACGCGGTTTATGCCGCACAACGGAATAAGGCCGTCTGAAAACCGTGTTCCCACGTTTTTCAGACGGCCTCTGCCGTTGTGTCAAAGCCCACTTATTTCGCGCTTTGCGCGGCCTGGATGGCGGTGAGGGCGATGGTGTAGACGATGTCTTCCACCAGCGCGCCGCGCGAGAGGTCGTTCACCGGTTTGCGCAGGCCTTGCAGCATGGGGCCGACGCTCAATACGTTGGCGTTGCGCTGCACGGCTTTGTAGGTGCAGTTGCCGGTGTTCAGGTCGGGGAAGACGAACACGGTGGCGCGGCCTGCCACGGGGCTGCCGGGGGCTTTGGATTTGGCCACGTCGGGCACGGAGGCGGCGTCGTATTGCAGCGGGCCGTCGATGGCCAGGTCGGGGCGTTTTTCCTTGGCGATGGCGGTGGCTTGGGCGACGGCGTCCACGTCGGGACCCGCGCCGGATGTGCCGGTGGAGTAGGAAATCATCGCCACGCGCGGCTCGATGCCGAAGGCTTGGGCGGACTCGGCCGACTGGATGGCGATTTCGGCCAGCTGCTCGGGCGTGGGGTTGGGGTTGACCGCGCAGTCGCCGTACACCAGCACTTGTCCGGGCAGCAGCATGAAGAACACGCTGGACACGATGCTCGCGCCGGGGGCGGTTTTGATGAGCTGCAAGGCGGGGCGGATGGTGTTGGCGGTGGTGTGCACCGCGCCGGAAACGAGGCCGTCCGCGTCGTTTTGCGCCATCATCATGGTGCCGAGAACAACGGTGTCTTGCAGCTGTTTGCGCGCGTCTTCGGGCGTTAAGCCTTTGGATTTGCGCAACTCGCACATGGGGGCGACGTATTGTTCGACCAGCTCGGCGGGGTTGAGGATTTCCAGCGACTCGGGCAGGCTGACGCCCAAATCTTTGGCCACGGCTTCAACTTCTTGGCGCGGGGCGAGCAGCACGCAGCGGGCAAGACCTTTTTCGTGGCAGATGGCGGCGGCCTGCACGGTACGCGGTTCCGCGCCTTCGGGCAGGACAATGCGTTTGCCGGCCTTGCGGGCGGCTTCCATCATGTTGAAGCGGAACTGGGCGGGCGAGAGGCGCACGCTCTGCGGCGCGGCAAGGGCGGCGGTGTTTTGCGGCTGTCCGATGCTGCCGAGGAAGGCCAGTCCGGCGGCTGCGGCCACATCTTCGGGCGCGCCGATGACGCCGCCGAATTCGACGGCGCGTCCGGCAAACGAGGCTTTGGCCATCTGCACGCGCCCGGCGGTGGCGTGGCCGCTGCTCACGGCAAACACGACGCGGGCGTTGAACGCGCCGGCCAGTTCGTTGTTTTGGCGGCTTAAAAACAGGTATTCGTCGTTAGGCGTGATGCCGCGTACCACCAGATTTTGTTTGCCCAGCGCGGCGGCGCGGCCGATGAGCAGGTCGAACCAGTCGTCGGCCTTGCCTGCGGCGGCAAGCTCTGCGCCTTCGGCGGCGTATTGCGCGGCGTCGAAAACGGCGGCGTCGGGAAGCTGCGCGGCGATGTTGGCGGCGGCCGCTGCGGTGTCGGCGTGCGGGCAGACGGGGAAGATGAAGATGTTGGCCATTTTTTTGTTCCTTTCGATGGACTGTTTGGCGGTTGCAAAAAGGTTCAGGCCGTCTGAAAACTGTTTTTCAGACGGCCTCCGTATATCGTTCAGGTTTGCGCTTCGGCCAGCTCGAAGCTGTGGCTGATTTTGGCGGCTTTGCCCAGCATAATCGAGGCCGAGCAGTATTTTTCTGCCGACAATTCCACCGCCTTGGCGATGGCGGCTTCTTTCAGGTTGCGGCCGAACACTTTGAAATGGATATGGATTTCGGTGAACACGCGCGGGGCTTCGTCGGCGCGTTCGGCGGTTACCGTAGCCTGGCAGTCGGTAACGTCCTGCCGCTGTTTCTGCGCGATCATCACCACGTCGATGCTGGAACAGCCGGCCACGCCCAGCAGCAGCATTTCCATCGGCGAGGGGCCGCGTTTCACGCCGTCTTCGACCGCCGATCCTTCCATCACCACGCTGTGCCCCGCTTCGGTGGTGCCCACAAAGCAGAGATTGTCCAAACGCTTGCTTGTTATCCGCATGATATTGCTCCTGTTTTATTCGGCACGAATGGGATTGGGCGACACCAGAATCCCGTCGGCGTCGCTGTACAGGAAATGGCCGGGCACAAATTCCACGCCGCCGAAAGCGAGCACGGCGTCGGTTTCGCCCGCGCCGCTTTTGCCGCTTTTGCGCGGGTTCGTGCCCAACGCCTTGATGCCGAAATCGATCTCGTTGAGGGCTTCGCTGTCGCGCACCGCGCCGTACACCACCGCGCCCGCCCAGCCGTTGGCCGCGCCGGCGGTGGCGATCAAATCGCCGATCAGCGCGCTGTGCAGCGAGCCGCCGCCATCCACCACCAGCACTTCGCCTTCGGAATGCGAGTTGAGCAGCTCTTTGACCAGGCCGTTGTCGCCCGCGCATCTGACGGTGCGGATGCGGCCGCTGAAACGGGCGCGGCGGCCGAAGCTGCGGAACTGGGTGTCGCAGGAGGGGGTGTTTGGGGCGGCGTCGATGAGGTCGGCAGTGGAAAAATCGGTAAACATACGGGAGCTCCGTGGTGCGGCGCGGACATGGCGCGCCTGTGTAAAGAAAGGCGGCATTATATAGAATCGGCCGCGCCGCCGAAAGGGAAAGGCCGTTCCCGCCGGTACTCTTTCAGAGCATAAACGCTGAAATGACGTTGCCGAAAAGGGCGGCGGCACGGGTTTTCAGACGGCCTCTGCCTGCCGCAACACCATGCTGCGCTCAAACAAGGCTTTCACGCCACTTTGGTGGCTGATGCCGACTATCAATGTGTCGGGCAATTCGGTTTTGAGCATGGTCATCAGGGCGATGGAAGACTCGTCGTCAAGCTGGTTGGTGGCTTCGTCGAGGAACAGGATTTGCGCTCGGGCGGCGAGGGCGCGGGCGAGGCTGAGGCGTTGCTGTTCGCCGCCGGACAAGCGGCTGTGCCATTCGGCTTCGGCATTCAAATCGTGTTTCAGACGGCCTAAGCCGACGCGTTCCAAAATATCGCGCAACAGGTCGTCTGAAAGGCGGCAGGGGTGCGGGTAGCTGACGGTGTCGCGCAGGCTGCCGTGCGGCAGGTAGGGGCGTTGCGGGATAAACAGGAAGCTGCCGTTGATGTGGAAATGCCCGCTGTAATACGGCCACAAGCCTGCCAGCACGCGCAGCAGCGTGGATTTGCCGATGCCGCTGCGGCCTTCCAAGAGCAGCCACTCGGGCGCGCTGGCTTCAAGGCTGACGGCTTGCAGCATGGTTTTGCCTGCGGGGGTGTGGACGGTGGTTTGGGCGAGGGTGATGGCGGCGGTGTTGGAAACAGAATGGGCGGGCGCATCAGGTGTTTGCCCCCACCCTAGCCGCGTAGGTCGGATACTTGTATCCGACGTTTTTTGTTCGGATGCGGCAGCAGGTAGGTTGGGTCTTGACCTAACATTCTCGCGGCTTTGGTTTGTTTGTTGGGTCTCGACCCAACCTACGGCGGGCGTGGCGGCGGTGTTGTCGGATTCGAGAATCCGACCTACGGCATTTTCAGGCTGCCTTTCCACCCTTTCCAAAGCAGCCTGAAACCCGCCCAAACGCTCGACCACCGCCGCCCATTCCACCAGCCGGCGGTAGGAATCGGTGAACCAGCCGAAGCTGTCCTGCACGCGGGCGAACGAGGTGCGCGTCTGCATCATGTCGCCGAAAGTGAGCGTTTTGGCGAGGTACATCGGCAGCGTGGCGAGGATGGGGATAAAAATGCTGATGCGCACATAGGTCGCCCAAAAGGTTTCTTGGCGGAACTCGCAGTTGGTGAGGCGGAACCAGTTGTCGCGGATTTGGCGGTAACGCTGTTTCAGACGGCCTTGCTCGGCATCCGCGCCCTGATAAAACGCCACCTGCTCGGCGTGGTCGCGCACCCGCAACAATGCGGCGCGGAAGTCGGCTTCGCGGTGCTGGCGGTCGATGTTCAAATCTTTCAGTTTGCGCCCGACCAAGTGGGCAATCAGCGTGCTGACGGCGGAATACGCCAGCGCAACCCAAACCAGATAGCCTTTAACGGTAAACGCGTGTCCAAACAGCGTGAAATGCTGCGTGCCCGACAAGCCCCACAGCACGGCAACAAACGCGCTGAATTTGGCGATGTTGTTGATAAACGAACGAAACAGCACGATGCTTTTGTCGGCAAGCTGGTAGATGTCGTCTGCAATGCGCTGGTCGGGGTTGTCGGGCTCGCCTGTGAGTTGCAGGCGGTAGTGTTTGTGATTGCCCAGCCAGTTTGACTGGAAACGCTCGGTCAAATGCGTGCGCCAGCGGAAAATCAGCCGCTTTTGCAGCCAGTCGCCGCAGACGATGCAGGCGATAATCAGCCCCATATAGCCGCAGTATTCTACGATTAAGGCTGGCATGGCTTTGCCGTCAAACGCGGCGAGCGCGTCGTAAAAACGCTTGTCCCACGCGGCGATTTTCACGCTCATAAAAATGGAAAACAGCGTGAAGCCGATAACGGAAGCGAGCAGCAGCCACTCGCGCCATTGCGATTTCCCTGCCCAAAACGGGCGGGCGAGGCGGAAGAATTGTTTGAGCAGGTTCATATGGGTTTGAATGGCGGGCAGAGGCCGTCTGAAAACGCGGTTTCGGCGCAGCCAAAAACGGTTTTCAGACGGCCTCTGCGCTTATATGGGGCGTTGTTGCCCAGGCGGCGCACGCGTTCTTTGCTGTTTGTTGCGCCGTTCTTATGCAAAAGGCCGTCTGAAAACGCAGCTTCAATGAAGTTAAAACCGTTTTTGACTGCGCCGAAACTGCGGTTTTCAGACGGCCTTTTTCTTTGCGACAGAAGCCGTTACATTTTCCATTTGAAGCCGAACAAGACGTTGCGCGGTTCGCCGTAGTAGTTGCCGCTGTTGAAGCCGCTGCTGTATTGGCTGGTGTAGTAACGTTTGTCGGTAAGGTTGTTCACGGCGAGGCTGAGCTGCATGTGCGGGTTGGGGCGGTATTGCAGGTTGGCGTTCCACAGGGTGTAGCCGCCCTGGAACAGGGTGCGGCTCGAATTGCCGGTTTTGCTGCTGCTGTTGACGCCCAGGCCGACCGTCCATTTGCCGCCGCCTGCGGGCAGGGTGTAGGCGGTGTAGAGGCGGAACATGTGTTTGGGCGTGTGGGTGCTGAAATTGTAGCCTTTCTCCCTGCCGGGCATCCCGCCGGGGACGGTGTTGCGGTTGGTGCTGCGGTTGAAGGTGTAGCCGGCGAAGATTTTCCAGCGGCTCGTCAGGCTGCCGGAGATTTCCGCGTCCACGCCTTTGCTGCGGCGGTCGAGTGCCACCCAGTAGGGATCGCGGGCGTTGACGCGGAAGTTTTCGTTTTCTTTGTCGGTGAAGTAGAGGGCGAGAGCGGTGTTGAGCCGGCCGCCGTTCCATTCGCCCTTCCAGCCCAGCTCGTAGTTTTTGCCCATGATGGGCGGCAGCAGGTTGTCGTTGGCGTCGCGGTTCATGGTTTGCTTGAAGATGGCGGTGTAGCTGGCGTACAGGCTTTGCGCAGGGGTGATGTCGTAGGTGATGCCGGCGTAGGGGATGAAGCGGTTGCGTTTGAGCTCCTGCACGCTGCCGGGGTTGCCGTCTTTCAGGTTTCTGTCCCAATAGAGGTAGCGGTACCAGCGGGTGTAGCGGCCGCCGGCGATGATGTGCAGCCGCTCGGCGGGGTTGAAGCGGATGCCCAGGCCGAAGGCGTGGGTTTTATAGCGTCCCTGCCCGCCGCGCGCTTTGGCATCGGCCGCATCCCAGTCGGGTTTGCCCGGCTCGCTGCCGTCGAAGCTGTCGGCGTTGAAGCGGCGGCTGTCGTCCGGCCAGCGGTTGAGGGTGTTGTGTTTTTCTTTCGAGAAGGTGTGGGCGAAAAATACGTCGTGGCTGCGGCCGAGTGCCTGAAAGCGGCCGGTGAGGTTGTTTTGCAAGGAGAACTGGCGCGAGTCGTTGTCGTAGCGGTCGTCGGCGTAGGTTTCGCCCAATCCGTCCGCGCCGATGCCGCTGATGCCGCCGAGGAAATAGTATTCTTTGTCGAAACGGGTTTTGCGCCAGTCGAGTTTGCTGACGAGTTTCCAGTTGTCGTTGAAATAATGTTCGTATTCGGCAAACAGGTTGTTTTTTTTCAGACGGCTGTCGTTCCACTCTGCGCCGAGGTAGCGGTCGCGCGGCAGGCCGCCGCCGTCGGCATACAGCGGCAGGCCGACGAGGTCGGGATTGGACGACTGGTTCAGATGGCTTGCGCCCCAAGTGAGCCGTCCCGCCTCGCCGATGCGTTTTTCCAGCACGCCGTACAGCATGAAGTCGCGCCCGCGCGAGCGTTCGCGGAAGGTTTTGTTGCGCGTGGCCGAGCCGACGAAGCGGCCGCGCAGGCCGTGCGCCGCGCTCAATGTGCCCGACGCGTCGAACACGCCGTTTACCTTGCCGAAGCGGTCGGCCAGCAGCTCGGCGGAAAGCTGCGTTTGCGCGGTGGGCTTTTTGCGCACCACGTTGATGGTGCCGCCCGGCTCGCTGTTTGCCTGCGTCAGCCCGGCCGCGCCGCGTATCACTTCGATGTGGTCGTACATCGCCATGTCGGTGCCCGCCATCGGGTCGCCCTGCGGGCCGCCGAGGCCGAAGCCGCCGGGCGAGCCGATCTGCGAGGCGATGCCGTCTTCTTCGAGCTGTTCGATAAAATAGCCGCGCGACATAAAATGCGTGCGGCCGCCCGATTGGAACACATTAATGCCGGTGGCGGTTTTCAGCGCGTCTTCCAGCCGCGTGATGCCCTGGTCGGCGATTTGGTCTTTGGTGATCACGGTTACCGACTGCGGGATTTCGCGCGGCGACAAAATCAGGCCGGTGGTGGAGCGCAGCACGGACACGCCGTAGCTGTCGCGGTTTTCCGTGCGCAGGCTGCGGCTTTTGCCGCTTACGGTAACCTGCGGCGGCGTTTCCCCCTCTACCACGTCATCCGCCCACACGGCGGCGGGCAAAGCGGCAAGACACAAGGCGAGCGCGGCGGGGCGCAGGGCGGTATGTTTCGGTTTCACAGGCGGTGTTCCTTATGGTTGGCGGTGGAAAATCAGGCATCAGGCCGGATACAGGCCGTCTGAAAAACGGTTTTTCAGACGGCCTCATGCAGTTACAACATAACATCGTGCATTGTAATAATGTAACATTAACCATACTTTGATACAAATCAAACGGATGACGCAAACTCCGGCGGCAGTCGGCGCAAACGCCCGCCGCCCGCCCACCGCGCCCGCAGGCAAAAAAAGCGGCCTTTTGTGGCATAATGTGCCCCTTGCGCCTGCGCCGCCGTTTGCCGTGCGCGCACACGGCAGAGGCCGTCTGAAACCCGTTTGCGGCCGCCGCACAAAACCTGTTCCATTACCCTTTTCCGGCGCGGATTTCCCGCCGCGCCGCCCCGGCAGCCCCCGAGGCCGTCTGAAAAACACAGAAAGCATCCCGAAATGAACGCCTTTTCCTCACTGGGCCTGGGCGCGGAAATCGTCTCCGCCTTGGCCGAACAGGGTTACGAAACCCCCACCCCCATCCAGGCCGCCGCCATTCCAAAAGTATTGGCCGGACACGACCTTTTAGCCGCCGCGCAAACCGGCACCGGCAAAACCGCCGCCTTCATGCTGCCCGCGCTCGAACGCCTCAAACGCTACGCCAACACCTCCGCCTCCCCCGCCATGCACCCCGTGCGCATGCTGGTACTCACCCCCACCCGCGAGCTGGCCGACCAAATCGACAAAAACGTGCAGGCGTATATCAAAAACCTGCCGCTGCGCCACACCGTGCTGTTCGGCGGCGTGAACATGGACAAACAGACCGCCGATCTGCGCGTCGGCTGCGAAATCGTCGTCGCCACCGTCGGCCGCCTGCTCGACCACGTCAAACAAAAAAACATCAACTTCGCCAAAATCGAAACCGTGGTGCTGGACGAAGCCGACCGTATGCTCGACATGGGCTTCATCGACGACATCCGCGCCATCATGGGCATGCTGCCGCGCGAACGCCAAACCCTGCTCTTCTCCGCCACCTTCGCCGACCCGATCCGCAAGCTGGCGCAGGACTTCATGAACGCCCCCGAAACCGTCGAAGTGGCCGCGCAGAACACCGCCAACGCCAACGTCGAACAGCACGTCATCGCCGTCGACACCTTTGAAAAACGCCGCCTGCTCGAACGCCTGATTGTCGATTTGGACATCAAACAGGTCATCGTCTTCTGCAAAACCAAGCAAAGCGTCGACCAGGTAACGCGCGACTTGCAGCGGCGCGGCCTCGCCGCCCAGTCCATCCACGGCGACAAATCGCAGCAGACCCGCCTCGAAACCCTCAACGCCTTCAAAGAAGGCGGCCTGCGCGTGCTCGTCGCCACCGACGTGGCCGCGCGCGGGCTGGACATCGCCGAGCTGCCCTTCGTCATCAACTACGAAATGCCCGCCCAGCCCGAAGACTACGTCCACCGCATCGGCCGCACCGGCCGCGCCGGTGCCGACGGCGTCGCCATCTCGCTGATGGACGAAAACGAACAGAAAATGTTTGAAGCCGTCTGCATCCTCACCGGCAACAGCGTCCCCGTCGAACGCATCGAAGGCTTCGAGCCGCAATGGTGGAACAAGGCCGCGCAGCCGCAAAACGCACAGAGGCCGTCTGAAAACGGCCGCGACGGCAGAACCCGCCGCGATGCCCGCAACGGCAAAGAGCGCGACACCGCCGAACCCCGCCGCCACGACGCCCCCGAAGCCTGCGGCCGCATCGAAGGCCGCCGCAGCCGCCGTGGCGAACGCGTCAAATGCGCCCTCGTCCAGGCCAACTATGGCGTGAAATAAACCGCCGCGCGTGCCAAACATAAAAGAGGCCGTCTGAAAAATGCTTTTTCAGACGGCCTCTGCCGTTGAGGCAGGGTGTGTGGCGCAAGCCACGCACGCGGTTTCGGATTTTGGGAAAACGCGCGGATTGGTTGAAACAGCACAGACCGCGTGCGTCGCCTCGGGGCGACACACCCTACCTTAGGTTCGGCATGGGCGGGGCAGTTGTAGGTCGGGCATTTATGCCCGACATTGCTCAATTTGCCGACGGTTATCAGTCGGGCATAAATGCCCGACCTACGGATTCCCGCCGCAGCGGGCAGCAGGTAGTTTGGGTCGGACCCAACATCCGTGCAAGCCGCCAATGTTGGGTTTGCAACCCAAGCTACCCGCTGCCACCCGCGCCAAACATCAAAGAGGCCGTCTGAAAAAACGTTTTTCAGACGGCCTCTGCCGCTAAGGTAGGGTGTGTCGCCCCGAGGCGACGCACGCGGTTTGGGGGTTGGGGAAAGACACGGATTGGTTGAAGCGGCAGAAACCTCGTGCGTCGCCTCGGGGCGATACACCCTACGTCAGGTTCGGTATGGACGGATTTGGACTTTCAGACGGCCTCGACCGAGCGCAGAAACGCGGCGATTTTGGCCGCGTCTTTGATGCCTGCCGCGCTTTCCACGCCGCCGGACACGTCCACCGCCGCCGCGCCGGAGATGCGCACGGCCTCGGCGGCGTTTTCGGGGGTCAGCCCGCCGGCGAGTATCCACGGTTTGCCGGTGTACCGCGCCAGCAGCGTCCAGTCGAAGCTCTGCCCCGTGCCGCCGTATGCCTGCGGGTGGTAGGCGTCGAACAGGATGGCGCGGGCGTTCGGGAAGCGGGATGAGGCCGTCCGAATATCCTCGGCATGGCGCACGCGCACGGCTTTGAGGTAGGGACGGGCGAACTGGCAGCAGAAGGCGTCGTCTTCGTCGCCGTGAAACTGGATGGTGTCGATCGGCACTTGGCGCAGGACGGCGCGGATGTTGTCCGCGCTTTCGTTGACAAACAGGGCAACCGCCGACACGAAGGGCGGCAGGGCGGCCACGATTTGCGCGGCCTGCGCGGGGGTTACGGCGCGTTTGCTTTGCGGGTAGAACACCAGCCCGACGGCGTCCGCGCCGAGGCGGGCGGCGGCGGCGGCGTCTTCGGGGCGGGTGATGCCGCAGATTTTGGTGCGGATTTTGGCGGGCATGCTTGTCCTTTCGGGGTGTTTTCGGGTTTCGGCTGCGCGGGAGCTGTGTTTTCAGACGGCCTCAAAGCTGCGGCCACAGCCAGTCGGGCAGCGGCGGGGTGTCGAGGCCGAACTCGGGCGGGTAATCCGCGCCGGTGAGGTAGAGGCCGTCGGGCATGAAGGTGGGCGGGGCTTTGAGGCGGCTTTTGGCGGCGATGAGTTCGGCGAAGCCCGCCACGCTGAGCCTGCCGCTGCCAACGTACACCAGCGCACCGACGATGTTGCGCACCATGTGGTGCAGAAAGGCGTTGCCGTGCAAATCGAGTGCCATAAACCGCGCCGTGCCGCTCAGGCGCACGGAATACAGGGTTTTGACGGGGGATTTGGCCTGGCACTCGGCGGCGCGGAAGCTGGAAAAGTCGTGCGTGCCGACCAAAAGGGCGGCGGCCTCGCGCATGGGGGCGGGGTCGAGCGGGGTGTGCGTCCACCCTGCCCTGCCCGCTAAGAGCGGGGAGCGCACGGGGGCGGACTGCAACACGTAGCGGTAGCGGCGGCCGCAGGCATCGAAGCGGGCGTGGAAATGCGGGGGGACGTTGTGCACGCGCAGCACGGCCACGCCTTCGGGCAGCAGGCTGTTGGTGCCGCGCACCCAGGCTTGGCCGGGACGCTCGGCGGCGGTGTCGAAATGGACGACTTGGGCGGCGGCGTGCACGCCGGTGTCGGTGCGGCCGGCGGCGGTTACGGCAATGCGCTCGCCAGCGATGCCGCTTAACGCCTCTTCCAAAGCGGCCTGCACGGTGGGCACGCCGCCGGCCTGTTTCTGCCAGCCGAAAAAACGGCTGCCGTCGTAGGCGACGATTAGGGCACGGCGGGTTTTGGGCGGTTCGGTCATGGCACTCGGGCGGCGGGCGGGAAAAACGCGGCATTATAAAGAAAGGAAGAGGCCGTCTGAAAGGGCGGTTGCGCATCCGCACGTTATGCCGCCGTGCTTTATAATCGCGCCGTTTGCGCCTTTGTGGCCGTCTGAAAAAAGGAAACCGTATGAAAACGAGGCTGTCCGCCGCCGCCCTGATCCTCGCTCTCTGCCTGCCCCCTGCGCAGGCCGATGTGGTATTTGCCGACCCGCCGCACTGGAAACAGCTGCACGAAGGCGAAACCGCATATCTCAACCGCGACTACCGCCGCGCGCTGCAAATCCTGCTGCCGCTGGCCGACAACGGCGACTACACCGTGCGTTCCATTGTGCAGCCCAAGCTGGCGCAGATTTACGTGCTCGGCCCGGAGGGGGTGAAAAACCCGGCTGAAGCCGCCCGCTGGCTGCACAAGGCGGCCGAGGGCGGCGACATAGGTTCGCAGTATTATCTGGGGCTGCTCTATCTGCGCGGCCGCGACAGGGATTTCGACATCAAACCCGACGCAGCGCAGGCGGCCAAATGGTTTGCCAAAGCCGCAGAGCAGGGACACGCCGACGCCGCACTGACGCTGGCGTCAATATACGAAGAGGGCGCGGACGGCCTGCCGCAGGACATGGCCGCCGCCGCCAGGTGGTACCGGAAGGCGGCGGAGCTGGGCAAACCGAATGCGGCGGCGGTGCTCGCGCAGATGTACGCGCAGGGCGTCGGCGTGAAGCGGGACTTACGCGAGGCGGAAAAATGGCGGCGCAGGGCGGAACAGGACGGGGAGCGGTAAGCGGCAGGCAGGCAGCCTGAAAACCTTGCAAAACCCCTGAGGCAGCCTGAAACTTTGCCTCTCTCCCGCTTGCAGGGGGAGGGTTGGGGTGGGGCGGTTGCGGCTTGGGCAATATTCGGAGCGTTGCAGGGGAACTTGCCCCGCCATAACGATGCGGATGGAAACAGTGGGTTGAGACCCGCCCTGCGCGCTGCCGCATCACGAACCCGGTTTTCCCCGCAAACCCAAACCGCATGCGCGGCTTGCGCCGCACTCTGCCAACGGCAAGAGGCCGTCTGAAAACAAGATTTTCAGACGGCCTCTTTGTGTTGCGGACGGTGCGCCGCTTGGCGGTTTACAGATAGAATTTTTCCAACACGTTCAGTTTGTCGCCGAGTTGGTACACCAGCGGTTGTCCGGTGGGGATTTCCACACCCATGATGTCGTCGTCGGAGATGCCTTCGAGGTGTTTGACCAGGGCGCGCAGGCTGTTGCCGTGGGCGGCGACGAGGACGCGTTTGCCCGCCAAAACGGCGGGGGCGATGCGGTCCTGCCAGATGGGCAGCACGCGTTCGAGGGTGGTTTTGAGGTTTTCGCCGTCGGGGATGACGCTTTGCGGCAGGTGGGCGTAGCGCGGGTCTTTGCGGGCGGAGAATTCGTCGTCGGCATCGAGCAGGGGCGGCAGGGTGTCGTAGCTTCTGCGCCAGATGCGCACTTGTTCGTCGCCGTATTGTTCGGCTGTTTGTTGTTTGTCCATGCCTTGCAGGCGGCCGTAGTGGCGTTCGTTCAGCCGCCAGCTTTTGATTTGCGGAACATACAGTTGGCCGCATTCTTCGAGCACGATGTTGCAGGTTTTGATGGCGCGGGTGAGCACGGAGGTGAAGGCAAGGTCGAAGGCGTAGCCGTTTTCTTTGAGTTTGCGCCCGGCCGCCTGCGCTTCGGCGACGCCCTGTGCGCTGAGGTTGACGTCGCGCCAGCCGGTGAAGAGGTTTTTGGCGTTCCATTCGCTCTGGCCGTGGCGGATGAAGACGAGTTCCATGGTTTGCTCCTTTGGGTTCGGGTTGGGGAAAGGCCGTCTGAAAAACGGTTTTTCAGACGGCCGCAATGGGGGCACGCGGGACGGACGGTAAGCCGGGTTCTGTCGTCGGACAGTCATTCATCTAGACCCGCCGTTGCCGGCGGGTTCGAGCGGCCTACCCGAACGCTCGGCGGGCAGCGTCTTTGCGTTCTGTTTGGCCTTGCTGCGGATGGGGTTTGGCCTGCCGCATCCGTTGCCGGATGCGCGGTGCGCTCTTACCGCACCTTTTCACCCTTGCCCGTGCTGCTTTTTCAAGCGGCCGTCGGCGGTTTTGCTTTCTGCGCCACTTTCCGTCGCGTTGCCACGCCCGGCCGTTAGCCGGCATCCTGCCCTGTGCAGCCCGGACTTTCCTCCCCGTATGCCTTACGCGATACGCGGCGACTGTCTGTCCGACCCGTGTGCGGCGCGGATTATAGCGGAAACGGGCAGAGGCCGTCTGAAAGTTTCAGACGGCCTCTGCCGTTGGGGTAGGGGGTGTGGCGCAAGCCACGCACACGGTTTCGGTTTTGCGGGAAACTCGGATTTTGTGGGACGGCATGGGTGGGTTTTCAGACGGCCTTCGGATACGGGTTTCAACGGCTGCCGTGGGCGGCCTGCCAGGCGGCGTTGAGGCGTTCGCCCGCCTGTTGCAGGGCGGTGTCGTTGGCGGCTTTCTGTTGCTGCATCTGTTCGAGCTGCTGCGTGTAGGTTTGGATGTCGGCTTCGGCGGCGGCTTTGCGCTGGCGGGCGTTGGTGAGTTTTTCTTCGGCGAAGGTGAGTTTGGAGCCGATGCTGTTTTGTTCGGACAGTGCCTGGCGGAAAGCGGCCTGCGCGCTGAGCAGTTCGTCGGAGGTTTCGGCTTGGGCGAAGGCGGCGGCGAGGATGAGGGCGGCGAGGGCGGGGCGGGCGGTCATGTCGTTCTCCTGATCTGGGGTGGGTATTCTGATGAGGCCGTCTGAAAAGACGGGAAAACGGTTGCGGCGGCGAAAATGCGCTTTCAGACGGCCTGCGGCGCACGCTATCCGGCGCAGACGATTTTGCGCTGTTCGTCGGTGAGCGAGTTGGGCGGCACGGCCATGGGGCGGATGTCCACGGCGGTGTAGGTTTCTTCGGAGATGATTTTGCCTTTGTCGTCGTAGAGGGTGGAGGAGACGAGGCGGAAAGTTTTGTTGGCGCAGTGCATTTCCCAGGTGCTGATGGCGGTTTTGTAGGGCGGCACGTTGACGAAGCGTTCGTTTTTCATATCGACGACGATTTTGCGGTCGCGGAAGGTAACGAGCGGGCCGTTGCGGCGGATGCTGTTTTTGTCGAGCGCGAGCATCAGATTGCCGTTGCCCGCTTCGCCGAGGTTGTGCCAGTCGCCGCCGGCCTGCGGCACGTTGGCGGGGCAGCCGGCCAGTATCAGGGCGGCGGCGAGGGCGGTTGCGGACAGGCGCAGGGCGCGTTGGGCGTTCATTTGCTATCCTTTCAGACGGCCTTTACAATAACGCGCCCATTATAACGGAAAACCCTTTATGTCCAAGCCGCGTGCGATTGAGATACTGAACGAGGTGTTCGGCTACCCGGCGTTTCGCGGCAGCCAAGAGGAAATCGTCGAAACGCTCGCGGCGGGGCAGAGCCTGATGGTGCTGATGCCCACCGGCGGCGGCAAATCGCTGTGTTACCAGATTCCCGCGCTGATGCTTGATGGTACGGCAATCGTCGTTTCGCCGCTGATCGCGCTGATGAACGACCAAGTCGCCAACCTGCGCGCGGCGGGCGTGCACTGCGCGGCGGTGCACAGCGGCACTTCGGCCGAAGAGGCGCGGCAGATTGCCGAGGACATCGCCCAAGGCCGTCTGAAACTGCTTTATGTTTCGCCCGAACGCCTGGTTACCGAACGCTTTCTGCGTTTTCTCGACCACACCCCCGTCAGCCTGTTTGCCATCGACGAAGCCCACTGCGTCAGCCAGTGGGGGCATGACTTCCGCCCCGAATACCGCCAGCTCGGCCTTCTGGCCGACCGCTATCCCGCCGTCCCCCGCATCGCCCTCACCGCCACCGCCGACGCCGAAACCCGCGCCGACATCAAACACTACCTGCACCTGGAAAACGCCGCCGAATTTGTCGCCGGCTTCGACCGCCCCAACATCTACTACCAAGTCGTCGAAAAAAACGGCGGCAAAAAGCAGCTTTTGCAGTTTGTGAAACAGCAAAACGGCGAAAGCGGCATCGTCTACTGCCTGAGCCGCAAAAAAGTGGACGACACCGCCGCGTTTTTAAACGAAAACGGCATCGCCGCCGCTGCCTACCACGCGGGCATGGGCATGGCCGAGCGCGAAGCCGCGCAGCACCGCTTCACCCACGAAGACGGCCTCGTCATCGTCGCCACCGTCGCCTTCGGCATGGGCATAGACAAACCCGACGTACGCTTCGTCGCCCACCTCGACATGCCCCAGAGCATCGAACACTTCTATCAGGAAAGCGGCCGCGCCGGCCGCGACGGCCTGCCCGCCGAAAGCTGGCTGTGCTACGGCCTCAACGACTACGCCCTGCTGCGCGAACGCATCCAAACCGGCAGCAGCGGCGAGTTTCAAAAACAAATCGAACTGCAAAAACTCGACGCCATGTTTGCCGTGTGCGAAACCGCCGAATGCCGCCGCGCCGCCCTCCTGCGCCACTTCGGCGAAACCATCCCCCCCTGCGGCCACTGCGACAACTGCCTGCACCCCCCCGAGCGCGCCGACGCCACCGAAAACGTGCGCAAACTCCTCAGCTGCGTCTACCGCGCCGGCCAACGCTTCCCCGCCGGCTACATCGCCAACCTCCTGCGCGGCAAAGCCGACCAGTGGATACGCGACAACCGCCACGAGCAGCTCACCACCTACGGCATCGGCGCGGATTTGTCCGACAAAGAATGGCGCGCCGTCATCCGCCAGTGCATCGGCCTGGGCTACCTCGAAACCGACGCGCAGCACTACCACGCCCTGCGCCTCACCGAAGCCGCCGTCCCCGTCCTCAAAGGCGTGCAAACCGTCCTCCTGCGCCCGCTCAAACGCGCCAAAGCCGCCGAACGCAGCCCCAAAGAAACCTGGCTGCGCACCGAACGCGAAGAACGCCTCTGGCAGGCACTGCGCCAATGGCGGCAGGCGCACGCCCGCGCCGAAGAAGTGCCCGCCTACGTCATCTGCGGCGACAAAACCCTGCGCGAACTGGTCGAACAACAGCCGCAAACCCCCGCCGCCCTGCACGACATCTACGGCCTGGGCGAAGCCAAAATCCAAAAATTCGGCGCGGAACTGCTCGCCGTCTGCCAAAACGCCGCCTCCGAAGGCCAAAGGCCGTCTGAAAACCCGCAAAACCCGTTTTCAGACGGCCTCCAAGCCCCCGCAGAGCCGCCCGCCGAGCTCCACCCCCGCCGCGCCGAACTCGAAACCGCCCTGCGCCAATGGCGGCGGCAGCGCGCCGAAGCCGAAAACACCGCCGAACACACCGTCTGCCCCGACGACAGCCTCGCCGACCTCGCCGCCTTCCCCCCCGCCCAAGCCGGCGACCTCGCCGCCGTCTACGGCCTCGGCGACACCCGCATCGCCAAATACGGCGCGGACATCCTCGCCCTCTGCCAACCCTTTTCAGACGGCCTCCCCCCCGCCGCGCAGCACCGCCGCGCCCTCGTACGCCGCCTGGGCGCGTGGTGCGCCGCCACCGCCGAGGCCGAAAACGAAGAACCCTTCCGCATCCTCAGCAAAAACACCCTCCGCGCCCTCGCCGCCAAACAGCCGCAAACCGCAGCCGAACTTGCCGCAATCTACGGCATCACCGAAGACAAAGCCGCCCGCTACGGCGCAGCCCTGCTCGAAATCTGCCGCCAAGAGGCCGTCTGAAAGCACAGCTTCGGCGCAGCCAAAACGCAGATTCGCCGCAGCCGAAACCCGAACTCCCGCTTTTGGCTGCGCCGAAGCTGCGCTTTCAGACGGCCTCGCCTTATCCCCGCCTTACCAATCCCGCCCGAGAAGCGTACAATCCCGCCCGTGCAATACCTTTCCTGCCGGCGGTTTTCCGGCAGACCCGCTGCCAAACGAGCCTGCCCGCAAACCCGTCCGGTTTTCCAAAACCTCAGTTTGAAGGAACTTCACCATGAAAGCAGCACGTTTCCACAACAAAGGCGACATCCGCATCGAAGACATCCCCGAACCCACCGTCGCCCCCGGCACGGTCGGCATCAATGTGGCCTGGTGCGGCATCTGCGGCACCGACCTGCACGAATTTATGGAAGGCCCGATCTTCATTCCGCCCTGCGGCCACCCGCACCCGATTTCCGGCGAATCCGCGCCGGTAACGATGGGACACGAATTTTCCGGCGTGGTGTATGCCGTCGGCGAAGGCGTGGACGACATCAAAGTCGGCCAGCACGTTGTGGTCGAACCCTATATCGTGCGCGACGACGTACCCACCGGCCCGGGCAGCAACTACCACCTCTCCAAAGACATGAACTTCATCGGCCTGGGCGGCTGTGGCGGCGGCCTGTCCGAAAAAATCGCCGTCAAACGCCGCTGGGTGCACCCGATTTCCGACAAAATCCCGCTTGACCAGGCCGCATTGATCGAGCCCCTGTCCGTCGGCCACCACGCCTATGTGCGCAGCGGCGCGAAAGCGGGCGACACGGCACTGGTGGGCGGCGCGGGTCCGATTGGTCTGCTGCTGGCGGCGGTGTTGAAAGCCAAAGGCTTGAAAGTCATCATCACCGAATTGAGCAAAGCGCGCAAAGACAAAGCCCGCGAAGCCGGTGTGGCCGACCACATTCTCGACCCGTCGGAAGTGGACGTAGTGGAAGAAGTGAAGAAACTCACCAACGGCGAAGGCGTGGACGTGGCGTTTGAATGTACCAGCGTCAACAAAGTGATGGACACGCTGATTGAAGCCTGCAAACCCACCGCAAAAATGGTGATTGTGTCGATTTGGAGCCATCCGGCCACCATCAACGTGCACAGCGTGGTGATGAAGGAATTGGACGTGCGCGGCACGATTGCCTACTGCAACGACCATCAGGAAACCATCAAGCTGGTGGAAGAAGGCAAAATCAACCTCGAACCCTTCATCACCCAGCGCATCAAGTTGGACGAGCTGATTTCCGAAGGCTTCGAGCGTCTGATCCACAACAACGAATCGGCGGTGAAGATTATCGTAAACCCAAATCTGTAAGCCGTTTGATGTAATAAAGGCCGTCTGAAAACCTTGTTTCGGGGTTTTCAGACGGCCTTTTCGTGTTTTCAGACGGCCTCATGCGGGAATCGGCCGTCCCCGCCTGCGCGGGGATAACGTTTCTGAAAAAGCATCAGCGCGCGCGGCAGGAAGTTTCCACTTTGTTGCCGTAGGGGTCGGTGAACTCGAAATAGGCTTCGCCGCCTTTCTGGTGCCACTCGGTCGCTTTGCCGTAGAGGCCGTTGGCGGAAACATAGCGTTCGCCCGAAGCGGCGATGTCGCCGGAGAGCACGGCGGTTTTGCCGTCCATGTTCAGCTCCATGCGGTTGCCGCCGGCGCGGCGGGCTTGGACGGAGAGACCGTTTTCGCACTCGAAGCGGCCGCCGCCCTGCCCTTCGCGGCCTTCGCCGCCACGGTGCTCGTGGGCGTGGTCGTGGCGGTGTTCGTGCTCATGGCCGCGTTCGTGGTCGTGGTCATGTTCGGGGGCGGCGCAGGCGGCCAGAGCCAGCGCGGCGGCCAGGGCGGTGAGGATTTTTGCTTTCATGTGTACACTCCTGTAAAACAAATAAAACGGAAAACGCAGCCTGAATCCGTTGTCCGAATCAGACTGCCGCGCCATATTATGGGCAGGCCGCGTGCGCGGGCAAGGGCGTTTAACCCGAATTTACGTCCCGCGCACGCTGTCTGCCGCACGATAAAAACAGGTTAAACGCTTGCCGCGCCGCAAAAACTGCTTTACCCTGCGCCCGCCTGAAACTTCGGGCGACACATAAAGGAAACAGCAAGATGAACAAAAAAACCGCTTTACTGACCGCACTCGTTTTGGCCGCCTCGGTGCACGCCGCGCAGGCCAAAGACATCAAAATCCAGGAAAACTCCGCCGGCTTGCCCGCGCCGCTGACGCAGAATCTGGCCAACACCGCCGTGTCGATGGGCGTGCAGGAGCCGCTGACGATTAAAAAATCCGGGGAGGGCGTGAGCATTTCGGGCAGCAACGCCACGCGTTGCAACATCAAGCTCAACGACGGCAAAATCGCCGGCGTAAGCTGCAAATAAATAAACCCCGCCATACAAAAAGGCCGTCTGAAAACCTGTTTTCAGACGGCCTTTTGATATGCGGCGCAATCGCGCGCTTTATTTTCCTGCCGAAGCAGCGGAGGCGGCGTTTTCCTGCGGCGCGTTGTTTTTAAACCATTTCTCTTCAATTTTGGCATAGGTGCCGTCGGCCTTGATGGCGGCCAGCCCTTTGTTGATTTTCTCGCGCAAGCCGTCGCTGCGGCCTTTTTTCAGCGCGAAGCCGTAAAACTCTTTCGGGAAGGAGGGATCGACGAACATGTGGTAGTTCACGCCCGGATTGTTGGCAACAAAATACTGCACCACGCCGTTGTCGCCCACGGTGGCGTCCACGCCGCCGGCGGCCAGCTCTTTGAAGGCCAGCGGCATGTTCTCGAAGCGGCGGATGAGTTTGCTGTCTTTGCCCTGCAAGTCCTGCAAAATCAAATCGGCGGTGGTGCCGTTCTGCACCGACGCGCTGCGGGTTTTCAAATCGGCGAAGGATTTGATGTCGCTGCCCTTGTCGGCGGTAACAATCATCTGCGTCGCCTCGAAATAGGGGTCGGTGAAATCGACGATTTGTTTGCGCTCGTCGGTAATCGTGATGCTGGCGAGGGCGACGTCGCTGTCGCCTTTCTGCACGTTGGCGAAGATGCCTTCAAACGGCGTGTTGACGAAATTGAACTTAATGCCTTCCTTCTCGCCCGCCGCCGCGAGGATGTCGCGCGAGAAGCCGACCACCTGTTCGCCCTCCATGTATTCCAAGGGCGCGTAGGCCGCGTCGGTGGCGACGATGTATTCCTGCTGCGCCCCCTGCACGCCCGAAGCGGCATTCTGCGCCGCGCCTTCGTGCGAGCAGGCCGCCAAAAGCAGCAAAGCCGCCGCAGCGGCAAACGTTTTCTCAAACATGGCATGTCCTTAAAGATTTTTAACAGGCGCGGGATGATACAGAATGCGCCTGCGGGCGGCAAGCGGCTTGATAGCCGCCGCCGTGCGCGGGCAAAATGGCGGCTTCTTTTTTCAGACGGCCTCTTTTTCAGACGGCCGCAGGATTATGTTATGGACGAATTTACCCAAACCGCCCCCGCCGGTTACCGCTGCGGCTTTATCGCCATCGTCGGCCGCCCCAATGTGGGCAAATCCACGCTGATGAACCATCTAATCGGCCAAAAAGTCAGCATCACCAGCAAAAAGGCGCAAACCACGCGCAACCGCGTAACCGGCATCTACACCGACGACACCGCGCAGTTTGTGTTTGTCGATACCCCCGGTTTCCAAACCGACCACCGCAACGCGCTGAACGACCGTCTGAATCAAAACGTTACCGAAGCCCTCAGCGGCGTGGACGCGGTGGTGTTTGTGGTCGAAGCCATGCGCTTTACCGAGGCCGACCGCACAGTGATGAAACAACTGCCCAAGCACACGCCCGTGATTTTGGTGGTCAACAAAATCGACAAAGACAAAGCGAAAGACAAAACCGCTCTGCAAGCCTTTATCGATGGCATCCGAGCCGAATTTAAATTTGCCGCCTGCGAAGTGGTGAGCGCGAAACACGGCCTGCGCATCGCCAACCTGCTCGAAACGCTCAAACCCTTCCTGCCCGAAGGCATTCCGCTCTATCCCGACGATATGGTTACCGACAAATCCGCCCGTTTCCTCGCCATGGAAATCGTGCGCGAAAAACTGTTCCGCTATCTGGGCGAAGAGCTGCCTTATGCGATGAACGTGGAAGTGGAAAAGTTCGACGAGGGCGAGGGCATCCACCACATCTACATCGCCGTGCTGGTGGATAAAGAAAACCAAAAGCCGATTGTGATCGGCAAAGGCGGCGAAAAACTGAAAAAAATCTCTACCGAAGCGCGGCTCGATATGGAAAAACTGTTCGGCTGCAAAGTGTTTTTGAAAGTGTGGGTGAAAGTGAAATCAGGCTGGGCGGACGATGTCCGTTTCCTGAACGAATTGGGTCTGTAAACCGAAAAGGCCGTCTGAAAATGAAAAAAATCCTGCTTTGGTGCGCCGTATTGCTTGCCGTCCAAACCCAAGCCGCAACGCAACCGGCACAGAGCGAATGGCGCAGATACCAACGCGCGGTGAAACAGAAAAAACATTACGAAGCAAACAGTTATGCGATGAGTGCCTGCCATCTCGCCTCCAGCCTCGCCGAAGCGCGAAAATACTGCCCCACCGCCCTCAGCCGCAGCGCATCATGGACATCGGGCGCGTGTTTCGCCATCGAAACCCACCACAAAATGTGCGAAATGGGCAGCCGCCAAGCCTGCCTCGATGCCGCCGAAATGAACCGACAAGGCTGGCGCGGGCTGACCAAAGAGCCGTACCTGAATCAGGAAACCTAGGGTCTGTTGACATTCAGCTTGCGAGCGGTTTTTTGAGGAAAAATCCACGTATGCAAGGAAAAAAGCGCAGCAAGGTTGGGCACCTGCGGGCATTTTTGACGCGGCAGACGTGGATTTTTACCAAAAACACCGCCGCAAGGCTGATTGTCAACAGACCCTAAGGCACGGGCGACATATCCGAAACACGGGCGCGGGAATACGAACGCAAGGCCGCGCGTGCCACTGCGCCGTAAACCGCGTTTTCAGACGGCCTCATCCCGCGCTTTCAGACGGCCTCGCGCCGCCGCGCCGCAGTTGGCAGCGGCGGCTTTAACTCTTATACTTGCCCGCGTTTTTTTGCCCGCCGCCGCCATGCCCCTGCTTCCCGCCCTTGCGTTTGCCCGCAGCCTGATCGAAGGCCGTCTGAAAAGCGGCGGCCGCGCCCTCGACGGCACGGCGGGCAACGGGCACGACACGCTGCTTTTGGCGTGGCTGGCCGGGGAAGACGGCATTGTGTGGGCGTTCGACGTCCAGCCGCAGGCTCTGGCAAACACAAAAGACCGTCTGAAAACGGCGGGCGCGGACAAACAGGTGCGCCTGATTTGCGCCAGCCACGCGCGTCTGGCCGATTACGTCGCCGAGCCGCTCGATGCCGCCATGTTCAACTTCGGCTACCTGCCCGGCGGCAGCAAAAACCTCACCACCCGCGCCGACACCAGCGTCGCCGCCCTCGAAGCCGCCGTTTCGCTGCTGGCCGGGGGCGGCATCCTTACGGCGGTGCTGTACGACGGCCACGCCGAAGGCGCGCGCGAAAGCGCGGCGGTGCAGGCTTGGGCGGCCGCGCTGCCGCAGGAGCGGTTCGCCGTGTTGCGCTACGGTTTCGCCAACCAGCGCAACTGCCCGCCGCTTTTGCTTGCGGTGGAAAAACGCGCCGGAAATCCAACAAGCAACAATAAATAAGGAACACGCCATGATGTACATTTGGGCGAAAAACGGCCATCTGTTTTTTGTCGCCATGACCGTTTTGCTCTTCAACCTGCGCTACTGGATGCGCTTTGCCAAGCCGGAAAAACCGCTGCCGGCGGTGCTCAAAGTGCTGCCGCACCTGAACGACACCACCCTGCTGTTCACCGGATTGTGGGTGATGACCATCGCGCATTGGACGCCGTTCGGCAACGCCAACTGGCTGGGCGTGAAGCTGCTTTTGGTCGTGGCCTATGTGTTCGTCGGCATGGCCGCGCTCAAATCGCGCCCGCGCTCGGCCAAAGCGTGGCTGTGTTACGCGGCAAGCATGGCCATCGTCGGCATCATTTATTATCTGGCCACCTACAAGCCGTTTTAAACGCATCAAGGCCGTCTGAAAATCCGTTTTCAGACGGCCTTTCGGACAATATGCCGCAACCGCATTGTCGGCTATAATCCGCCCGTTTTTTTTCCGCTCCGACCAACCGCCGCCGCCTTTTCAGACGGCCTTTTTCCACATTACAGGGACCGCATCATGACAACAACCGCCGAACCGATGAGCGTCAAGGAAACCATCCACAGCTGGATGCGTTATATGTACGAAAACAAAGCCTCCGACCTCTTCATCACCGCCGAATTTCCCCCCGCCGTCAAGCTCGACGGCAAACTCACACCGATTACCGACAAGCCGCTCACCGCCGGCACCTGCGGCGCAATCGCCCAGGCCCTGATGACGCAAAAGCAGCGCGAAGAGTTTGAAAACACAAAAGAATGCAATTTCGCCGTCAGCATCGACGGCGTCGCCCGCTTCCGCGTCAACGCCATGATCCAGCGCGGCGCAACCGCCCTCGTCATCCGCATCATCAACAGCGTCATCCCGAAAATGGACGACCTGCGCCTGCCCGAAATCCTGAAAAAAGTCGCCATGCAGAAACGCGGGCTGGTGATTTTCGTCGGCGGCACCGGCTCGGGCAAATCCACCTCGCTGGCAGCCATGATCGACTACCGCAACGAAAACAGCTACGGCCACATCATCACCATCGAAGACCCCATCGAATTCGTCCACCCGCACAAAAACTGCATCATCACCCAGCGCGAAGTGGGCGTGGACACCGAAAACTGGTTCGCCGCCCTGAAAAACACCCTGCGCCAGGCACCCGACGTCATCCTCATCGGCGAAATCCGCGACCAGGAAACCATGGAATACGCCCTGGCCTTTGCCGAAACCGGCCACCTGTGCATGGCCACCCTGCACGCCAACAGCTCCAACCAGGCACTCGACCGCATCATCAACTTCTTCCCCGAAGAAAAACGCACCCAGCTGCTCACCGACCTCTCGCTCAACCTGCAAGCCTTTGTTTCACAACGCCTCGTGCCCAAAGAAAACGGCAAAGGCCGCGCGGCGGCGGTGGAAGTCCTGCTGCAATCCCCGCTCATTTCCGACCTGATCTTGCGCGGCGAAGTGCACGGCATCAAAGAAATCATGAAAAAATCCACCGACATCGGCATGCAGACCTTCGACCAGGCACTGTACGAACTCTTTGAAAGCGGCCAGATTTCCTACGCCGAAGCCATCAAAAACGCCGATTCCGCCAACGACCTGCGCCTGGCCATCCAGCTCAGAAGCCGTCGCGGCCAAAACGCCGGCATCGACTTCGAGCTTTTGTAAACCCGCAAAAGAGGCCGTCTGAAAACCCTTTTTTCAGACGGCCTCTCCCCTCCCGCCTTCCCGCCATGCACTATTTCAGCCTCCACACCGGCAGCGACACCCACCTCGGCTTTTTCGTCATGACCGCCGACAACGAACACGAACAGCCGCCCCAATCCGGCCGCTTCCTCGTCAAACTGCAAAGCGAAACCCCGCCGCCCACGGCCGCCGCCCAAGCACTCGCCCCCTTCTGCGACAGCGAAAACCCCGGCATCTGGCAGCTGGCAGGCGACCGTGTCAATCTCTCCGCCGCCGACGGCAGCCCCGCCGGCCGCATCCGCAACGAACACCTCACCCTCGGCGGCCAAACCTTCCTGCTGAACGACCTCACCGGAGTCCTCTGACATGGAAAGCATGTACATCCTTGTCCCCATCAGCCTCATACTCGGCGCGCTCATCATCTACTTCTTCTGGTGGTCGGGCAAAACCGGCCAGTTCGACGACCTCGAAGGCCCCGCCCACCGCATCCTGATGGACGACGACAGCTACCACGAACCGCCGCAGACACCGCAACCCGACAGGCCGTCTGAAAAAAACCGCCCCGAACACGGAGAACAACCATGAGCGACAACAGCTTCGCCTTCGCCAAAAGCCGCCGCTTCGCCCCCCTCTTCTGCACCCAGTTCCTCGGCGCGCTCAACGACAACCTGTTCAAAACCGCCCTCTTCGTCATGATCAGCTACCACGGCCTCGGCGCAAACAGCATCCTGCCCCCCGCGCAAATGCTCAACCTCGGCTCGCTGCTCTTCATCCTGCCCTACTTCCTCTTCTCGTCAATTTCCGGCCAAATCAGCACCCGTTACGACAAAGCCCGCCTCGCCCGCGCCGTCAAAATCCTCGAAATCCTCATCATGGCCGCCGCCGCCTACGGCTTCTACATCCAGTCCGCTCCCCTGCTGTTGGCCATGCTCTTCTGCATGGGCACCCACTCCACCCTGTTCGGCCCCCTCAAATACGCCATCCTGCCCGACTACCTCGGCGAAAAAGACCTCATGATGGGCAACAGCCTCATCGAATCGGGCACCTTCCTCGCCATCCTCTTCGGCCAAATCCTCGGCACCATGGCCGCGGGCTGGCCGCACGGCATCATCATGACCCTCGTCGTCCTCGTCGCCCTCCTCGGCACAACCGCCTCCTTCTTCATGCCCTACGTCGGCGCGGCCAACCCCCGCCAGCACATCGACCCCGACATCATCCGCAGCACCAAACAACTCCTCAAAGACACCTTCGCCCAAAAAGAACTCTACACCGCCATCATCGGCATCTCCTGGTTCTGGCTCATCGGCGCGGTGTACACCACCCAGCTGCCCACCTTCACCCAAAAACACCTCGGCGGCAACGACAACGTCTACAACCTCATGCTCGCCCTCTTCTCCATAGGCATCGCCGCCGGCTCCGTTTTGTGCAGCAAAATCAGCCGCCACCGCCTCCACCTGCGCCTCGTCTCCGTCGGCACCATCGGCCTCACCGTATTCGGCGTCCTCCTCGTGCGCCTCACCCACGGCCAACACTACGAACCCGACCAACTCCAAGGCATCGCCGCCTTCCTCACCCGCGCCGACGCCTACCCCGTCATCCTCTGCATGGCCGCCATCGGCTTCTTCGGCGGCTTCTTCTCCGTCCCCCTCTACACCTGGCTGCAAACCGCCAGCAGCGACGAATTCCGCGCCAACGCCATCGCCGCCAACAACATCGTCAACGGCATCTTCATGGTGGCCGCCGCCCTCCTCAGCGCGCTCCTGCTCCTGCTCACCGACAGCATCGCCCTCCTCTACCTCGCCGCCGCCCTCGGCAACCTCGGCCTGCTCGCCTACCTCGTCAAACTCGACCTCCGCTTCATCCGCCGCGCCTGAAACACAAAAGGCCGTCTGAAAACTGCGGCTTCGGTTTTGACTGCGCCGAAGCTGCGCTTTCAGACAGCCTCTGCCATTAAGGTAGGGCGTGTGGCGTAAGCCATGCACGCGGTTTTCAGACGGCCTCTGCCGCTTAGGTAGGGTGTGTCGCCCAAGGCGACGCACGCGTTCCCTGCTTGGCAACAAATGCCCGCTTCCATATTGTCCCCCACAAAAGCCCCTCCACAGCCTTACCAAACTTTTCAGACGGCCTGCATTGATACAGGCCGTTTGAAAACCATATAAACCATCGTTGCCAACCCCCAGACACCCCCGAAAGGCCGCCCCATGACCACCCCCGAAAACTACATCCCCGCCTTCCGCCGCCGCAAAATCGACGAACCCGGCCTGCTGCGCAAACTCGCCCGCCACGCCGCCGACCTCGGCGCACCCGCCGTTCGCCAAATCTACGCCCTCTACTACCTCTACCGCTCCCCCGCCACCCCCGCCAAAGCCAAACTCACCATCGCCGCCGCCCTGCTCTACTTCGTCAGCCCCATCGACACCATCCCCGACCTCCTCCTGCCCCTGGGCTTCACCGACGACCTTGCCGTCCTCGCTCTCGCCTACAACCAAATCAAAACCCACCTCACCGACGACATCCGCCACCGCGCCCGCGCCGCCGCCGACCAACTCCTGCGCCGCTAAACCCCGCCCGCCGCACTTGCCCAAAACAGCGATTACAGATAGAATCCGCCGCTTCATTCTCTCCACACCTCCAAGCGGGTCGGTAGCTCAGGGGTTAGAGCAGGGGACTCATAATCCCTTGGTCGTGGGTTCGATCCCCACCCGACCCACCAAAAATTTCCAAGCCCAAACAACTGTTTGGGCTTTTTCTTTCTTCCGACACATGATTGGATGTGTCCAAATTGTGTCCGAAACGCCCGTTTTCCGCCCTACCCTCTGCAAACAAACGCAACAGGCCGTCTGAAAACCCGGTTTGCCTGCCAAACCCGGTTTTCAGACGGCCTGTTGTTCTTTCCCGAAGCCCAGCCTCCCCTGTTTCCCACGAACTGAATCACATGCCGAAATGCCGCGCCAGAGCGTTTGAGGCCGTTTGAAAAATATCGGCTGTGCCGCAGGGGTCGGCGGTGGTGTCGGCGTGGGTTTTGCGCAGCCAGGTGAGCTGGCGTTTGGCGAGCTGGCGGGTGGCGGCGGTGGCGCGTTCGGCAAACTCGCGGTATGAAACCGCGCCGTCGAGGTAGTCCAACGCCTGGCGGTAACCGACGCAGCGCATGGACGGGTGTTCGGCGGTGAGGGCGGGATAGTCGGCGCGCAGGCGGCGCACTTCGTCGGTAAAGCCTTGTTCCAGCATGGTTTGGAAGCGGGCGGCGATGGTTTGGTACAGGCGGGCGCGGTCGTGGGGGATGAGGGCGAAGGTGTACAGGTCGAGCGGCGGCGGGGCGGATACGCGTTCGGCGAGGTGTTCGCTCATCGGGCGGCCGGTGATGAGGAAGATTTCGAGGGCGCGTTCGATGCGCTGGCTGTCGGCCGGTTGCAGGCGGGCGGCGGTGGCGGGGTCGGCTTCCTGCAAACGGCGGTAGAGGGCGGCGAGGCCGCGCGCGGCTTTGTCGGCCTGCAACTGCGCGCGCACGGCGGGATCGGCTTCGGGCAACTCGTTCAGGCCGCAGGTGAGGGCGTGGAAATACATCATGGTGCCGCCGACGATAAGTGGCAGGCGGCCGCGCGCGGCGATTTCGCGGCACAGGCGGGCGCAGTCGGCGGCGAACTGCGCCGCGCTGTATGTTTGCAGCGGGCTGATGATGTCAATGAGGTGGTGCGGCACGGCGGCGCGCTCGGCCTTGGAGGGCTTGGCGGTGCCGATGTCCATGCCCGTGTACACCAGCGCGGAATCGAGGCTGACGATTTCGACGGGAAACCGCGCGGCCAACCGCAGGGCGAGGCCGGTTTTGCCGGAGGCGGTGGGGCCGGGGATGGCGAATACTTTGGTCGGACTCATTTTCAGACGGCCTGAAAAAGGCGCGATTATATAGCAGGCCGTCCCCGCCTACGCGGGGATGACGTTTCTGAAAGCGCGGCTTCGGCGTAGTCAAAAACCGTTTTCAGACGGCCTCTTTTCCTTTATCCGCGCCCGTTTCGCGCCGCCCCGCGCACTCCACGGCGAACGCGCCATCAGCCCAAGCCAGCTGGCCGTGTTCGAGCGCGAAGCCGGCGGAATCCGCATCCGCAACACCGGCAGCGGCACCGCCGAACTGCTGCTGCTCTCCGGCCTGCCGATTGACGAACCCGTCGCCGCCTACGGCCCGTTTGTGATGAACACCCGAGCCGAACTGGCCGAAAGCATCCGCGAATACAACGCGGGCAAATACGGTTCGTTGGATTAGGCCGCAGCAAGCCAAGAGGCCGTCTGAAAGGGCAGTTTCGGCGCAGCCAAAACTGTTTTCAGACGGCCTTTCCGTGTCCGCCACGCCGTAAGTGTGTGTCGCCTTGTGGCGCACGCGTTCTTTGTTCGGCAGCAAATGGCCGCACCCTGCAAAACCCAAAAACCGCGTGCGTGGCTGCGCCACACATCCTACCTCACGGCAGAGGCCGTCTGAAAAAACAAAATCCGCTTTTCAGACGGCCTCTTCTCCATCCGCCCATGCCGGACCGGACGTAGGGTGTGTCGCACCGAGGCGACGCACGCGGTCTGTACCGCACAACGAATCCCTGTCTCCCGCCAAATCCCAAACCGCGTGCGTGGCTTGCGCCGCACACCCTACCTTAGCGGCAGAGGCCGTCTGAAAAACACAATCTGCTTTCAGACGGCCTCTTCTCCATCCGCCCATGCCGAATCAGACGTAGGGTGTGTCGCCCCGAGGCGACGCACGCGGTTTCCGCTGTTTAAAGGCCGTCTGAAAATCCTCAAACCCGATTTTCAGACGGCCTCTTAATCTTCCCGTCGCAACCCCAAACCGCGTGCGTGGCTTGTGCCATACACCCTACCCGAGCGGCAGAGGCCGTCTGAAAATATATGGGAATGGTGGGTCAAGACCCACCCTACGCAATCTGTGCCGAAGCTGCGTTTTCAGACGGCCTTTGTCTGCCCGCACGGGGCGGTGTCAGTTCTTTTTGGTGTGCGCCCAGTCGGCGGCTTCGCGCTGCCAGTCCACTTCGCCGCCGCCGAGCAGGGTTTGCATCATGTTGGCGGTTTCTTTGTCGAGTTCGCGGGCTTTTTTCATCAGGGCTTCGTTGGCGAAGGGGGGGACTTCGGGGTCGTAGAGTTCGGACAGGGTGAAGAGGTGGTAGCGGTCGCGGGCGGCGTAGAAGTCGCTCAGTTCTTTGGCGCGTTCCTGCGATACGCCGAGGCTTTCGAGGGCGATGCGGCCGCTGCGGATGGCGGCGTCGAAGGTTTCGCGCACGATGAAGTCGGCGCCGGCGTGGTGCAGGTTGTAGGCGTGCTGGCGGCCGTGGGCGCGGGCGATGATGGTGAGGTCGGGGTAGTGGCGGCGGACGAATTCGACGACTTCGGTGGACTGTTTGTCGTCGCCGATGGCAACGATCAGGAGTTTGGCTTTGCCCAGGCCGATGGAGTTGAGCAGCTCGGGGCTGGTGGCGTCGCCGTAGTAGGTTTTGCTGCCGTATTTGGTGAGCCCTTCGACGGTTTCGGCGTGGAAGTCGATGACGGTGGTGTGGAAGCCGCAGCCGGTGAGCATGCTGTTGATTTGTTGGCCGAAGCGGCCGTGGCCGAGCAGGATGATGGGGTTTTCTTCGTGCACTTCGTCGTTGGGGCGGCTTTGGTTTTCTTCGGCGATGCCGCGCGGGGCGACGACTTTGTCGTAGAAGATGAACAGCAGGGGGGTGAGCAGCATGGAGAGGGCGACGACGAGGGCGATGCGGTCGGAGAGTGCGTGCGGCAGGACGCGGTTTTGGTCGGAGATGGACAGCAGTACGAAGCCGAATTCGCCGGCTTGCGCGAGGCTGAGGGCGAAGAGTTTGCCGGCGGTGGCGGGCAGGCGGAACAGTTTGCCGAGGATGAAGAGTATGAGGGCTTTGAGCAGCATGGTGCCGAGGGTGAGGCCGAGTACCAGCGGGAATTCTTTGCCCAGCAGGCCGAAGTTCATGCCCGCGCCGACGGTGATGAAGAAGAGGCCGAGCAGCAGCCCTTTGAAGGGTTCGAGGTGGCTTTCCATTTCGTGGCGGTAGGAGCTGTTGGCCAGCGCGACGCCGGCGATGAACGCGCCCAGCGCGGGGGAGAGGCCGATGAGGGACATGAGGGTGGCGATGCCGACGACCAGCGCGAGGGTGAACAGGGTGAACATTTCGCGCAGGCGGGTTTTGCTGATGAAGCGGAAGGTGGCGGGCACGAGGTAGCGCACGCCGATGACGATGATGGCGATGGCGGCCACGCTTACGAGGGCGGTTACCCAGCCGGGCTGTCCGGCCAGGATGTTGGCGGATTCGTGGCCGTGCTGCGGCTTGGCGGCGGCAGTGCCCAAGAGGGGCAGCAGGGCGAGCATGGGGATGGCGGCCACGTCTTGAAACAGCAGTACGGCAAAGCCCGCCTGACCGCCCGCCGTGGGCAGCAGGTTTTTCTCGCCGAAGGTCTGCAATACGATGGCGGTGGACGACAAAGCCAGTATGCAGCCGATTGCCACGCCGACCTGCCAGGTCTGCCCCAAGGCGATGGCCAGCCCGGTAATGGCGGCCAGTGTCAGCACGACCTGCAAGCCGCCCAGCCCCAAGAGTTTGTGCCGCAGCCGCCACAGCATTTGCGGGGCAAGTTCCAAACCGACCAGAAACAGCATCATGACCACGCCGAATTCGGCCACGTGCTGGATGGATTCGGCCTCTTTGCCGACCAGGCCGAGCACCGGCCCGATCATGATGCCCGCCATCAGGTAGCCGAGCACCGACCCCAAGCCCAGTTTCTGCGAGGCCAAAACGACGGCAACGGCAAACGCCATGTAAATGAAGGTGTACAGCAGTATTTCGGTCATGGTTTGTTCTTTTCTTTTTTCAATGTTGCGGGCGGAAAGCGGGAAATATGCGGCATGGCGGCCATATTTTCAGACGGCCTCACAAGGGCGTGAGGCCGTCTGAAAACTCAAATCTCGATGCCTTTGAGTTTGGCAACGGTGTTGATGTCCTTGTCGCCGCGACCGGAGAGGTTGACCAAAATAATCCGGTCTTTGCCCATTTTCGGCGCGTTTTCCACCGCCCATGCGAGCGCGTGGCTGGATTCGAGCGCGGGGATAATGCCCTCGAAGCGGCAGAGCAGATCAAACGCGGCCAGCGCGGCATCGTCATTGGCGGCGGTGTATTCCACGCGGCCGATGTCGGCCAAATGGCTGTGCTCGGGGCCGATGCCGGGGTAGTCGAGGCCGGCGGAAACCGAATGTGTGCCGAGCACTTGGCCGTTTTCGTCCTGCATTAAATAGCTGCGGAAACCGTGCAATACGCCGATGGGGGCTTTGCTGGTAATCGGCGCGGCATGATCGGGGGTATCGACACCGCGTCCGCCCGCTTCCACGCCCACCAGCCGTACGCCCGCTTCTTCGATATAGGGGTGGAACAGGCCGATGGCGTTCGAGCCGCCGCCCACGCAGGCCACGGCCACATCGGGCTGGCGGCCGACGGCTTCGAGCATCTGCTCTTTGGCTTCGTTGCCGATCACGCACTGAAAATCGCGCACCATTTCGGGATACGGCGCGGGACCGGCGGCCGTGCCGATGATGTAAAACGTGTCGTCCACGCGGGCAACCCATTCGCGCATGGCTTCGTTCATTGCGTCTTTGAGCGTGCGGCTGCCGCTTTCCACGCCCACCACGTTCGCGCCCAACAATTTCATGCGGAACACATTGGGCATTTGTCGTTGGATGTCGTCCGCGCCCATATACACATCGCAAGTCATGCCGAAGCGGGCGGCCACGGTGGCCGAAGCTACGCCGTGCTGACCCGCGCCGGTTTCCGCAATCACGCGCTTTTTGCCCATGCGTTTGGCCAAGAGTGCCTGACCGATGGTGTTGTTTACTTTGTGCGCGCCGGTGTGATTCAAATCTTCGCGTTTGAGCCAGATTTGCGCACCGCCCAAATGCGCCGACAAACGTTCGGCGTGGTAAACAGGGCTGGGGCGGCCGACATAGTGTTTCAAATCGCGGCGGAACGCTTCCCAAAATGCGGGGTCGTTTTTCGCTTCTTCGTAGGCGGCGGCCAATTCTTTCAAAGCGGGAATCAGGGTTTCGGAAACATATAATCCGCCGTGTTCGCCGAAAAAGCCCTGCTTGTTTGGCGCATGATAGTTTTTCATCGGTTTCGTCCTTGTAAATAAAACAGATTCAAAAGCATGTTAGATATGGATGCGACAAGCAAATTAATGGTCTAAGGCTTATTTTAAATAAACCTTAGACCATTTTTCAATTTACCTTATCAATAACGCAATGTGCTGCCGACATTATCCACGATGCGCGGGGTAATAAAGATCAACAGCTCTTTCTTGCTGGTATTGCGCGAGCGGGACTTGAACAGGTTTCCTACGACAGGAATATCACCCAACAACGGCACTTTGCTGACACCTTCCGAGTTCTCTTCCTCGTAAATACCGCCAAGAATCAGCGTCCCGCCGTTTTCAACCATCGCTTTCGTATCCAAACGCTTGGTATCGATACAGGGTTCGGATGCGCCACAGTTACGGTTAACCGAGTCTTTATTGACCTTAATATCCATAATAATCTGGCCGTCAGGCGTGATTTGCGGCGTTACAGTCATACCCAAAACCGCTTTTTTGAACGATGTAGAAGTCGCACCGCTTGAAGAGGCTTCTTGGTAAGGAACTTCCGTACCTGATTCGATGACCGCTTCTTTGCGGTCTTGCGTCAAGACGCGCGGCGAAGAAATAACTTTCGCTTTGTTTTGCGCCTGTTGGGCGGACAATTCCAATGCCAATGCACCGGATGAAAGAGCATGAACCAAAGCAACACTGGAAGTTGCTGCTGTTGTAGGCAGGTTGATATTAGGATTCAGCGTCCACGTACGATTGGTATTGTTTTGGCTAGCATTAACATTTGTATTGTTATTAGCCTGAGCATTCGCCCAGTTGCTACCCCAACTGTTCTTACCGTTTGATCCCGCGTAACCGAATTTCACACCAATTTCGCGGGAGAACCCATCGGAAGCCTCAACAATACGGGTCTCAACCATTACTTGGCGTGCCGGAACGTCTAGTTCTTCAAGAATTTTCTCAAATTTCCGCAAAATGGACGAATTGTCAGTAATGATCAACGTATTGGTTGCCGGGTCAATTAATGCGCTTCCTCGGCTGCTCAAAATAGTTTTGCTAGTTCCGGAAGAACCGCTGTTTGAATCATCTAATTTCAATATCTTACGGAACTCTTCAACATTTTTATAACGCAACTGGAAAGTACGTGAATACAGAGGTCCTAATTCATTAATTTCTCTTTCCTGAGTCAGAGTTTCTATATCTCTAGCCAGCAATTCTTTACGCGGAGCAACATTAATAATGTTGCCGGATTTCCTCATATCAAGATTACGGGCTTGCATTACCAAGTCCAGAGCCTGATCCCAAGGTACGTCTTTGAGCGTAAGTGTCATCTTGCCTGTAACAGTATCGCTGGCAACAATATTCATGCCCGACTCTTTGGCAATAATCTGTAAAATGGTACGCACATCAACATCTTGGAAATCAAAAGAGACACGCCCCCCCTTGAATGATTTGTTTTTCGCTTGCAGACCTGCCTCTTCCGCATTCAGTTTCGGAGAAATATCAAGCGATATATGTCCGTTTACTACCTTATGATTGGACGCCCAGCTTCCTTGATTTTTAATAACCACTTGGGTATCGTTACCAATACGTTTCATAACGATATTGCGCACAGGTGTACCAAAATCGCTTACATCCAAATTCCGTTGCGCCTGCGTGGGCAACGGGTAGTTTTTCAACGTAACTGTAACATTACCGCTATTCTGTTTAATATCAGGCTGTCCGGAAAATCCGGGAGCAGTTATGTCAACAACCCCACCTTTGCCCGACTTTCTAAAATCAATCATCGCAGAAGCAGCATTTTGCGTTTGGCGGTTACGCTGCCCTTGGCTGGCCTGAACCGGAGCAGCGGCATTTTCAGTAATATGAATCCAAACCTCATTCCCTTTTACCTCAGCCGTATAACGTCCTTCCCGATTCAGCCCCACCAAAACACGAGCTGCACCATTATTAGGAGCGGTTGCAATCCGGTTAAGCAAGGAGTCTTCATATTCAAAAACAGGCTGGGATACTGCCAAAGACGTAGCAGGGAAATCAAATGCCAGCTGTGTTGCTCCACCTACTGCAGAAGCCTTAGGCAAAACAACGCCTTTATCAAATTTTATCTTAACAATTTTTTGATTGTTTGGAAAAGCAGAGACATTAATATCTGTGATATTGCCTGCAAGTGCCAACTGTCCGATCAAACCCAGACCCAATGCCGGGATCACTTGGTTAAATACTGTTGCTTTTTTCATAATTAAAAACCCCTTAAAATTTTAATTTCCTATTGTTCAGAACTACTCAATACCAATTCAGCCGGACGATAGGTCCAATTGCCGTAAGCATCTTCAACCAATTCCGTGATAAGCAGTGCGTCATCACGAATTTCGCTGACCCGGCCATAGTTTTGACCGATATAGTTGCCTTTCCCTATCGTATATACATGTCCGTCCACTTCAACAAAGGCCGAAACCAAACCTGATTTTTTGAACGATCCGACATATTTGATGCTTTCCAGATTAAAAGCCTCCAATACTTCTTTAGGTCTGTTCGGATCCGGAGCATTCACACCTTTCTGATTGGTGCTCAGTCGTTTACTGTTGAACGCATCCAACGCAGGCTGAGGAGCCGGCGTATATGTCAGCATGGGCACACCCTCAGGTATCTCAACAGGCTTAATCTTTTTTTCGGCTTCTTTTTTGGTACTATCAATCCAAGCACGCAAATCACCCGGCTCTTCCTCACATGCCGCCAAGAATAAAAAGCCCGACAATAAAATAATCTTTTTCATCATTTTTGATCCCCTTTATCTGCCGCAGAAGCCGCCTTAGCCTGTTCCGCAGCCAGCTCTTCAGCGGGACGTGCCTTATAGGTATTTGCAATGGCATTCAAATTGATTTGCCCTGTTTTATCATCCTTAGCCATATCCAACTGACTCAACGTAATGATTCGAGAAAGTCCGCCTATATCACGTGCAAATTTCGCAACTTGGTCATATTGCCCGCTGATCGCCAATTTATACGGCAACCTTTGAATCGCACCATCATTAACAGGCTCGAGCGGAGACAAAGCACCCAAGCGCAAATTGTTTGTTGATGCAGCCTGGTTCAATTCCTGAATCAAATTTGGAATTTCTTTATCAGTCGGAAGCTGTTGCAACAACTGGTTAAACGATGTATGCAACGCTGCCAATTCCGCTTTTAAATTTTCCAAACTTGCCGCCTGTACGCTTTTGCTGGCGTATGACTCTTTCAATTCTGCTTCTTTGGCTTTAGCCGCATCATACTCTGCAAGCTGATCCTTAAATAAAAGGAAATAACCCAATCCGAGAATCGCTAAAATCAGCAAAGCACCAATGCCTAATTTTATTGGAGCATTTAATTCATGCAAATTTTGCAAATCAAAATTTTGTTTATTCTTTGCCATCTTATTTTCCTTCACTTGCAGAGTTTTGTTCCAAAGCCGCCGCATTAGGAGAAGACGCAGCATCCGAGCCATCAGAAGGACTTGATGCACTCTGCTCGTTCACATTTGCCAAAGGAGCACCAGCAGACGGATTAAGCACTGTTTTAATAACGAATTTCTGGCCACTATCTGTTTTTTCGATACTTAACAACTCCGGCTGATTAAAAATCCCCGTCGACGGCAAAACCCGCATGAACATTGCGATACGGTTATCGCTGGATGCCTTACCGGTTATCTCGTAAGAATTCTCATCCTTAGCAGAAATCGCCGTAATATAAGCCCCCTCAGGAAGCAATTGGTTCAACGTATCAATAATACGCGCACCCTCAAACCTTTTGTTTTGAAGCTCTTCAACTTTTTGCTTCTTCGCCAAGAAATCGGCTTTTTCGGCTTTAAGCGTCGCGATTTCCTTAATAGCTTCGTCCATTTTAGCAATTTCACTTTCCAAGAATCTGTTTCGATCTTCCTGAGAGGAAATTGCCTGGCTGATACCGACATAAACAGCCCCGCAAAGGCCAAGCCCGATCAAGCCGGCCGCTATCATCATTACTTTAAATTTCTGCTTCTTCTTCTGACTTATTTCTTCCCGGTAAGGAAGCAGATTAATCTTAATCAAATCAATCATATTTACACCCCTCTCAAAGCCAAGCCAAACGCAACCGTCAATTCGGCCGCATCGTATTGCAATTCGGAGATATCCACCTTAGCCCCATAAGAAACTGAAACAATCGGATTAATACACTCCGCCGCAGTATTCGTTTGTGAAAAAATCGTTTCTGCCAAATTCGCCTGCAACGAAGCAGACCCAGATAGGAAAATATTTCTGACATTCGAGAACTGATCACCCGACTGCGTCGTGTAATAAAATTGCAGGACGCGCTGAATCTCTTGGGCAATCTGTGCATTAAAGCGATCAGCAATCTGGACTTGATAATCGGCCGGCTTGTCATCACTCTTACGCATCACTTTCGCCTGCTCTTCGCTTACCTGATATGTTCTCTGAATCAATTGGTTCAACTGTTCGCCGCCTAAGGAAGATTCCTGCCGGTACAAAATCTGGCCGTTTTGCAACACGAGCGAAGACATTTCGTTTTCAGAAATATGAACAGCCATTACTTTGTCGGATACCAATTCGGGATACTGCTTGTCCATCCAGTAATTAAAGGCGTTGGCCTGCGCCAAAACATCCACATCTAAAAACTGCAACGACAACCCTGCACTGTCGAAAGCCTCCAAGCGCGGTTCTATTTCTTCTTTCCGCGCTGCGACAACCAAAACTTTCTGTCCGATAGAACCTTGGGATTTGCCCAAATCCTGATAGTCATAATTCACTTCGTCCAGCGGCATTTGCTGCGAAATTTCCAATTCGACAAAATCTTCCAAACCGACATCGGCATCGCGCTGGTTGTAGACAACCGTTTCTATAGTAGCCGAGGTTTGGGGAACAGCAGCGACGATGTTGCGGCTGCTCCCGCCCACTTGGGTATATGCATGTTGCAAGTATGCGACAAGTTGGTCGTAATCATGTATCGTAGTGCCCTTGATGACATTTTTAGGCAGCCGTGCAATGGCATATTTGTCCAGCTGCACCTGATTCAGATTACGTCCCGAAAGCTGTACGATTCGGACGGCATCCTGAGTGAGGTCGATACCCACAGACGTACGAGAGGAAAAACCGGAAGAGGCCTTACCTTTTGTATTTTTTTCACTTTTTGTTAAACGCATAACTCATTTCCCTGCCAAGTGTTATTGGTTACAATACTGGCTTCCGTAAGCGGTTGATAAGAATGTCCGGCAGCTGTGTTGCCTTACTGCCGAAACGTTAAGACCATTTTACTTTATTTAATGCCCTTTTGGGCAAATATTACCCAGTCATGATTAAAAAAATTTTCACCACCCTTCTCGGCCTGTCTATCGGCCTGGCTCTTTTTGCCGTCGGACTGCTCGCTATCGCAGTGCTGACGACCTATCCCAAACTCCCTTCTTTGGACGCAGTGCAAAACTACCAGCCGAAAATGCCGCTGACCATTTACTCCGCCGACGGCAAACTCATCGGCTCGTATGGTGAGGAACGCCGCGCGTTTACCGAAATCAAAGAATTCCCGCAGGTGCTGAAAAACGCCGTGATTGCCGCCGAAGACAAACGCTTCTACGACCACTGGGGCGTAGACGTCATCGGCGTCGCCCGCGCCGTTATCGGCAACATACGCGGCGGCGGCGTCCAGTCCGGTGCCAGCACCATTACCCAGCAGGTAGCCCGCAACTTTTACCTGACCAACGAACGCACGCTTACCCGCAAATTCAACGAAGCCCTGCTCGCCTACAAAATCGAACAGTCTTTAACCAAAGACCAGATTCTCGAACTCTACTTCAACCAAATCTACTTGGGGCAGCGCGCCTACGGGTTCGCAGCCGCAGCACAAGTCTACTTCAACAAACCCGTCCAAGAGCTGACCCTGGCCGAAGCCTCCATGCTGGCCGGCCTGCCGAAATTCCCGTCCGCCGCCAACCCTCTGGTCAACCCAAAACGCGCCAAACAGCGGCAGGAATACATCCTGAACAACATGGTCGAGCTGGGCATGATTACCCAAGCGGAAAAAGACGCCGCCTTTAAAGAAGAGCTGCACTACGAACGCCACGTACAGGACATCGACCAAACCTCGCTTTACGTCGCCGAAATGGCGCGGCAGGAGCTGTTTGAAAAATATGGCGAAGACGCCTACACCCAGGGTTTCAAGGTATACACCACCGTCGACACCGAAAGCCAGCGCGTCGCCACCAACGCCCTGCGCAAAACCCTGCGCGGCTTCGACCGCAGCAGCAGCTACCGTGGCGCGGAAGGCTATTTGGACTTGGGCAAAGACACCGACGAAGACATCGAAGAAGCCGTCGGCAAATACCTCTCCACCATGCACGCCGTAGACGGGCTCGAACCCGCTGTCGTCATCGAAGCCTCGAAAAGCAAAGGCATCACCGCCCAAACCACAGGCGGCGACCAAGTCCGTCTCACGCCCGCGCAAATGGGCGGCGCGCGCAACGCCATCCTCAACGCCAAACTCGAAGACGCGCAAATCCGCCCCGGCGCGGTCATCCGCCTGCAAAAAACCAAAAGCGGCTGGCGCATCGGGCAAGAACCCGCCCTGCAAGGCGCACTGGTCGCCTTAGACGCCCGCACCGGCGCGGTAAAAGCCCTCGTCGGCGGCTACAACTTCCACAGCAAAAACTTCAACCGCGCCACCCAGGCACTGCGCCAGCCCGGCTCCTCGTTCAAACCCTTCATCTACTCCGCCGGCCTCTCGCGCGGCATGACGGCGGCCACCCTGATCAACGACGAACCGATCTCCATCCCCGGCGCGGGACGCGGCGGCCGCCCTTGGACACCGAAAAATTCAGACGGCCGCTACGACGGCCCCATCACCCTGCGCCAAGCCCTCACCCGCTCGAAAAACATGGTCTCCATCCGCATCCTGATGGCAACCGGCCTTAACTACACCCAGCAGTACATCCAAAAATTCGGCTTCAAACCCAACAACCACCCCGCCAACCTCTCCATGGCACTGGGCGCGGGATCGAGCACCCCCCTGCAAATGGCCGAAGGCTACGCCGTTTTCGCCAACGGCGGCTACCGTGTCTCCGCCTACGTCATTGACAAAATCTACGACTCGCAAGACCACCTCAAAGCCCAGATGCAGCCCCTTGTCGCCGGCGAAAACGCCCCGCAGGTCATCGACCCGCGCAACGCCTACATCATGTACAAAATGATGCAGGACGTCGTCAAATACGGCACCGCGCGCGGCGCGCTCTCCCTCGGCCGCAACGACATCGCCGGCAAAACCGGCACCACCAACGACAACAAAGACGCATGGTTCGTCGGCTTCAACCCCGATATCGTAACCGCCGTCTACATCGGCTTCGACAAACCCCGCAGCATGGGGCGCGCCGGCTACGGCGGCACCATCGCCCTGCCCGTCTGGGTCGAATACATGCGCTACGCCCTCAAAGGCAAACCCACCACCGGCATGAAAGTGCCCGCCGGCATGGTCTTGCGCAACGGCGAATACTTCTATAAAGAACGCCAAAGCACCGACCCCGCCCTCAGAATCGACAACAGCAGCAGCCGCTCCGATGCCGACGGCAGCGAAAGCAGCACGCCCAAACCCGCCGCCGCCGACAACGGCGCGGAAGACATCGGCGAACGCGAGCTCAAACCCACCAACACCGGCGGCGAGCACGAAGTCAAACCCACCAACCGCAGACCCGCCCCGTCGTCCGACTTGGACGACCTGTTCTGACCCGCACCCGCGCAACGGCCGCATCCGCAAGGACGCGGCCGTTTTTTTTTGCCCGCACACCTGCCATACAAGCGTCCGCAGCAGCAGAGGCCGTCTGAAAAAGAGGCCGTCTGAAAAAATTTCAGACGGCCTCAAACACCCGCAGGCGTATCAATATGCAAACTTCCTTCGGCTGCTTACGCCGCAAACGTTGAGCTCGGCATCGTTTCCAACCCTACCGGCTTTTTCCGACATGGCGGCAGACTTCTGCCCGAACACAAGCGTGCGCCAATACAGATTGGCCCTCCGGCAAAATACACACCGGCCGCCGAAAATTTGAACGGCTTTTTAACAACCGAAAGCAATTCTTAGCGCAGAAATAGCGTAAACTACGCCCCTTTTCAGACGGCCTGCCTGCTTGCAGCGCACCCGCCGCACCACAACCCACCCGAGGAACACCGATGACCGCAGGCCAAACCACCACCCTTCCCGTCCCCAGCGGACACGGCAGCCTGGAACAATACATCCACACCGTCAACAGCATCCCCCTGCTCACCCCCGAAGAAGAACACAACCTCGCCGAGCGCAAAATGGGAGGCGACGTCGAAGCCGCCAAACGTCTCATCCTCTCCCACCTGCGCGTCGTCGTCTCCATCGCGCGCGGCTACGACGGCTACGGCCTCAACCAGGCCGACCTCATCCAGGAAGGCAACATCGGCCTGATGAAAGCCGTCAAACGCTACGAACCCGACCGCGGCGCGCGCCTCTTTTCCTTCGCCGTCCACTGGATCAAAGCCGAAATCCACGAATTCATCCTGCGCAACTGGCGGCTCGTGCGCGTCGCCACCACCAAGCCCCAGCGCAAACTCTTCTTCAACCTGCGCTCCATGCGCAAATCCCTCTCCGCCCTCTCCCCCAAAGAAGCGCAGGCCATCGCCGACGACCTGGGCGTGAAACTCTCCGAAGTCATGGAAATGGAACAGCGCATGACCGGCCGCGACATCGCCCTTCTGGCCGACAACAGCGACGACGAAGACAGCTTCGCCCCCATCGACTGGCTGGCCGACCACGACAACGAACCCACCCGCCAAATCGAACGCAAAGCCCACCACGCCCTGCAAACCGAAGGCCTGCAAAACGCCCTCGCCAAACTCGACGAGCGCAGCAGGCGCATCGTCGAAACCCGCTGGCTGCAAGACGACGGCGGCCTCACCCTGCACGAACTGGCCGCCGAATACGGCGTGTCCGCCGAGCGCATCCGCCAAATCGAAGCCAAAGCCATGCAGAAACTGCGCGGCTTCCTCGCCGAAGAAGCCGAATGCTGAACCCGCCGCAGAGGCCGTCTGAAAACACAGTTAAAACTCAAATGAAGCACAGCCCTTTTTCAGACGGCCTCAAACAGCACAAAACACAACCAAAAAGGCCGTCTGAAAAACACAGACACAGAGCAGCCCGCCCGCCTCACGCCCCGTCCCAACCGCCTTTTTGCACCGAAAACCAAACTTGGCTACAATCCGCCCGTTTTTTCCAACCACCCACCACAAAGGTTCCAACATGCTGACAGGCAGCCTGGTCGCACTCATCACCCCCATGCGCGAAGACGGCAGCGTCGACTTCCCGCAGCTTGAAAAACTCATCGACTGGCACATCGCCGATGGCACCGACGCCATCGTCGCCGTCGGCACCACCGGCGAATCCGCCACCCTCTCCGTTGCCGAACACACCGCCGTCATCGAAGCGGCCGTCAGACATACCGCCAAACGCATCCCCCTCATCGCCGGCACCGGCGCGAACAACACCGCCGAAGCCGTCGAACTCTCCCGCGCCGCACAACAGGCAGGCGCAGATGCCACCCTCTCCGTCGTCCCCTACTACAACAAGCCCTCCCAGGAAGGCATCTACCGCCACTTCAAAACCATCGCCGAAGCCGTCGACATCCCCATGATCGTCTACAACGTGCCCGGCCGCACCGTCGTCAACATGGACAACGACACCATCCTGCGCCTCGCCCAAATCCCCAACATCACCGGCGTCAAAGAAGCCAGCGGCGCGCTCGCCCGCGAAACCGACCTCATCAACCGCGCCCCCGAAGGCTTCGCCGTCTACTCCGGCGACGACCCCACCGCCCTACCCTTCCTGTTATGCGGCGGACACGGCGTCATCTCCGTCGCCGCCAACGCCGCCCCCAAACTCTTCGCCGACATGTGCCGCGCCGCCCTCGCAGGCGACATCCCCCTCGCCCGCGAACTCAACCGCCGCCTCACCCCCCTTTACGACGTCATGTTCTGCGAACCCAGCCCCGCCGCCCCAAAATGGGCCGCCGCCCAACTGGGCATGTGTTCCGAACACGTCCGCCTGCCCATCCTCCCCCTTACCCCGGCCGGACAAGCCAAAGTGCGCGCCGCACTTACCCAAACCGGCCTGATTTAATCCACACGGAGTCCGCATGAACCCCATCAAACCCACCCTCATCGCCGCCGCAGCCCTCAGCCTGGCCGCCTGCTCCGGCAGCAAAAAAGAACAACCCAAGCTCGACTACCAGTCGGAAAACCGCAAAATCGTCAACCTCGAAGTCCCCCCCGACCTCACCAACCCCAACCAGGGAAACCTCTACCAACTCCCCGCAGGCAGCGGCGCAGTCCGCGCCAGCGACGTCGCCCGCCGCACCGCCGCCGGACAAACCGCCGGCCAAAAAGTCCTCACCGGCGTCAAAGGCGTCAAAATGGAACGCGACGGCAGCCAACGCTGGCTCTCCGTCTCCGGCCGCCAGCCCGCCGAACTCTGGCCCCTGCTCAAAGCCTTCTGGCAGGAAAACGGCTTCACCATCGCCAGCGAAGAACCCGCCATCGGCCAAATGGAAACCGACTGGGCGGAAAACCGCGCCAAACTCGGCGGCGGCGGCCTGCGCAGCATCCTCGAAAAAATCGGCCTCGGCGGCATCTACTCCACCAGCGAACGCGACAAATTCATCGTCCGCGTCGAAAAAGCCAAAAACGGCGGCACCGACATCTTCTTCGCCCACAAAGGCATGAGCGAAACCTACGCCGATCGCAACAAAGACACCACCATGTGGCAGCCCCGCGCCAACGACCCCAACCTCGAAGCCGCCTTCCTCGCCCGCTTCATGCAATACCTCGGCGCGGACGAGCAGCAAATCCAAAACCAGCTCGAACGCACCGCCGCCGCCGACAACAGCAACGCCGCCGGCCTCGCCAAACTCGAAAACGGCAGCCTGCTGCTCACCGGCGACTACGCGCGCAACTGGCGGCGCACCGCCCTTGCCCTCGACCGCGTCGGCCTCACCGTAACCGGACAGAACACCGAAAAACACGCCTTCCTCGTCCAGCCCGCGCAAAACGAAAGCGCGTCCCTGCAAGAGAAAAAACCCGGCCTCATCGGCCGCCTGTTCGGCAAAAAAGCCAAAGCCCCCGCGCCCGTCCCCGACCTCATCGTCTTCCTCGAACCGGCCAACGGCGGCGCGCGCCTGCAAATCCTCAACAAAGACGGCAGCCGCTACACCGGCCCCGAAGCCTCCGCCTGGCTCTCCCGCCTGCACACCGAACTGCGCTAACCCGCCCCCAGCGCAAACAAAAGGCCGTCTGAAAACCGTATTTGCGATTTTCAGACGGCCTCTGTTGTTCAGGTAGGGTGGGTCTTGACCCACCAAAACCGCTGCAACATGCCGCTTCCTGCAACGGTGGGTCGAGCCAAGGTAGGGTGTGTGGCGCAAGCCACGCACGCGGTTTCTGTGTTTGAGAAAACGAGCGGATTGGTTATGCGGCAGGGAACGCGTGCATCGCCTTGGGGCAACACACCCTACCTTGGATTCGGTATTGGCCGGATGGTGAAGAGGCCGTCTGAAAATCGAGTTTGTAGATTTTCAGACGGCCTTTGAACGGAAGAAACCGCGTGCGGCGCCACACACCCTACATCAGCCCACCTGCCGTCATTCCCGCGCAGGCGCACTACTGTCCGGAATAAGTCCCCCTTAAACATCAACACCCTACACACTTGACATCAAAACAACCTTTCCTGCGCCTCCATCCACACCTCCCTCTCCCGCCTTCGCTGCGCATAGCAGGCATACAGTGTTTGCGGTCGTTCAAACAAACAACCCGCAATCCGTGCGTACAGCAAATGCAGGTTGTCGTAGGTTCGTGTGTTTTGCTGGTACAGCTTCAACAGCAGATACGCCATCATCGCGCACAACAGTTGCAGTTTCACCGCATTGGCATTGCGTCCGAAAAAGCGTTTGAGCTGCAAATGTTGTTTGAGCCATTTGAACAGTAATTCAATCTGCCAGCGTTGTTTGTAGGTATCGGCAATCTCTTGGGCGGGGGCGGTCAGGTTATTGCTCACTAGCACCAAAGGGGCTTTGTCTTCGCGTTTGACGGTAATGCGGCGTAGGGTTTTGCTGTGGTAATGGTTGAGTCGGTTGCTGTTCTTCTTGTGTTTGAAGCGGATGTATTCGTCTGCCAAGATGGTTGCATTGGTGTTTTTATGGGTATTTTCGTTGGTGTTTGGGTTTTCAGACGGCATTATGCGTTCTACCACTTGAACGGCGGCATTGGTTTTAAGACGGGTAACGAAACAGGCTCCTGCGTTATCCAATTCTGCCCACCAGTTGTAATCGCAATAGCCTTTGTCAAAAACATAGGTTGCGCCTTTTTCAGGCTGCACGATGTGGCGTTGGTCGATGTCGTTGATGGTGGCATCGGTGATGCTTTGGGCGGTGGGACAGCCGTTGGCATGGTTCATCAGTATATGAATCTTTAAACCAGCAATGCGTCCGTTGTTACTGACCCATTGGTCAAAGCCGCGTCCTTTGAGGGCGATGGGGGTGGAATCGATGAGGTAGGGTAAGTCGGCGGTTTCTTGTGTGGGTTTGCGCAGGGTGCGGCTGCATGTGCGCATCAGTTCGGCGAGCATATCGGCAAAGGGGCGGGTGTCGCGTTTGGCGAGGGCTTCGGACAGGGTGGAGCGGCGGATGCTGCGGACGTTGAGGTGGTAGTGGTGGCTGCTGTTGGCGTTAAAGGATTGTTCCAGGGTGCGCAGGCTGTTGCTGTGGCTGAGGTGGGCGTAAACCATGGAAACCAGTAGGTTGTGGCAGCCGAAGCCTTTATTGTGTTTGTCTGCCTGATATTTGCGGATGTGGTGCCGGAAGCGTCCGTGCATGATGGGCTTGATGATTTGTTGGAGTCGGCTTATGCCGTACATGGTTGCAGTCCTGATGTTTTTGAGTTGACGCTCCGGGGTTTACCCGTAAAAACGTTGGGCTGCAACCTTTTTGTTTTGGGGTGGGGATTTTTATTCCGGACAGTAGTGCGCGCAGGCGGGAATCTTTTCTGCTGTTCGACAATTCTTGAAGCAGCAAGCATTTGTTCACACCCGACAAGATTCCCGCCTGCGCGGGAATGACGGAACAAGGGGTTTCAGATCCGTAGGTCGGGCATTCATGCCCGACGGACAACCGCCGACAACTAAAAAATGTCGGGCATAAATGCCCGACCTACCAAACTACCCGTTGCCGCCAAGGTAGGTGTGTGGCGCAAGCCATGCACGCGGTTTCGGGTTTGTGGGGAAACCGCGCGGATTGGTTATGCAGCAGAGACCGCGTGCGTCGCCTCGGGCGACACACCCTGCCTTGGATTCGTCAGGGGCGGCAAATAAAAGGCCGTCTGAAAACCGTATTTGCGGTTTTCAGACGGCCTCAAAGCCTGTTTTCGGAAGCGTCATCCCCGCGTTTATGCTCTGAAAGAGTACCGGCGGGGACGGCCTTATTTCTTGGCCGCTTCGATTTGGATGTTCAGCTTCACGTTTTTGGTCATGCCGGCGGAGACCAGGTAGTCCACGCCCCATTTGGTGCGGTCGATCATGGCGGAGAAGTCGCCGCCGCACACTTCGGTTTTTTTCATCGGGCTCTGGTAGCAGTTGAACTTGGTGGCTTTGAGGGTAACCGGATGGGTCTGTCCCAGCATGGTCAGGCGGCCCTGCACGGCGGCGACTTTGTTGCCGTTGAAGACGAATTTGTCGGACACAAAACGGATTTCGGGGTATTTTTCGGCGTTGAAGATGTCGGCCGATTTCAGATGGTGGGTAAACTCGTCGCTGCCCGATTGCAGGTTGGCCAGCGGCAGCAGGGCTTCCACTTTGCCGGTTTTTTTCGCCGCGTCGAAGTCCACCGTGCCGCTCACTTTGTAGATGCCGCCCACGTTGCTGCTGGTGCCGAAGTGGTCGATTTCAAAGCGGGCGTTGGAGTGGAAGGGGTCGATTTCGTACTGCGCGGCGGACGAAACAGCGGCTGCGGCGGCCAATACGGCGGCGAACATGGTTTTTTTCATCATGGCGGGTCTCCTTGCGGGATGGTTGGAAAGCGGCGATTGTAGCAAGTTTGCGCAGTTTGGTAAGCATTATCAGGAGAAAAGCGGCGTTTCCCCGTCGGAAACGCCGCCGCATGCGTTTTCAGACGGCCTCTCTTCCCCTGCGGGATTTTGCCTGCCGCCGGTTTCGCTATACAATGCCGCGTCTTTCGCAACGCACGTTATATATAAGGAAACAGCCATGTTCGGTTCAACCGTTTTAGAAGAGATTTCAAGCAGAATCAGCGAAACCATCGCCAACAGCCCGGCCAAAGATGTGGAGAAAAACATCAAGGCCATGCTCGGCAGCGCGTTCGGCAAGATGGATTTGGTTACCCGCGAGGAATTCGACATCCAGCAGCAGGTGCTGGTGAAAACCCGCACCAAGCTGGCCGACTTGGAAGCGCGGCTGGCCAGGCTGGAAGCCGCGCAGCCGCAGGAGGCCGCCGCGCAGGCAGATGGCGCGCAGGCCGTCTGAACACGCCGCCGATTTGGCGAAGAGGCCGTCTGAAAACTGTTTTTCAGACGGCCTCTTCGCTGACAAATCCTTACAAAAAAACGCTATAATCGCGCCTTTTCATCCGCCCCGAACCCGCCGCCATGAACGCAAAAACCGCCGCCGTATGCTCCCTTTTCGCCGCCGCCGTGCTGGCCGCCTGCTCGCCCGCCGAACAGAAAACCGCCGCCGGATCCGGCGCGTCCGCCCCCGCTGCGGCGGCGGTGAAAAAAGTGGCCATCACCGCCATCGCCGACCATCCCGCCCTCGACACCATCCGCGCCGGCGTAATCGACGGCCTGAAAGCCGAAGGCTTTGAAGAAGGGAAAAACCTGGTCATCGATTTCCAAAGCGCGCAGGGCAGCACCGCCAACGCCGCGCAAATCGCCAAAAAATTCGCCGGCGACCAGCCCGACGCCATCGTCGCCATCACCACCCCCAGCGCGCAGGCCGCCGCAGCCGCCACCAAAACCGTCCCCGTCGTTTACACCGCCGTTACCGACCCCGTGGGCGCGAAACTGGTCGGCAGCTTCGCCCCCTCGGGCACCAACATCGTCGGCGTGTCGGACGAACTGCCCGTAGGCCCGCAAATCGGCCTGATGAAAAAACTGGTGCCCAATCTGAAAACCATCGGCTATGTGTACAGCCCGGGCGAAGTCAATTCCGTTACCGTGCTCAACCGCCTGAAAGAAAAAGCCGCCGCAGAGGGCTTGCAGGTGGCCGAAGCCCCCGCCGCCCGCTCCGCCGACGTGCTCACCGCCGCCCGCAGCCTCGCGGGCAGGGCCGACGTGATTTTCACCTCGCTCGACAACAACGTCGTCGCCGCCTACGAATCGATGTACAAAGCCGCAAGCGAGAGCAAAATCCCGCTGGTGGCCTCTGATGCCGACTCGGTAACGCGCGGCGCGGTGGCGGCGATGGGCATGGATTCCTTCGGCACGGGGCAGAAGGCCGGGCGCATGACCGCCGCCATCCTCAAAGGCGCGAAACCGGGCGACATGCCCTCGGAAAAACTCGACCGCCTCGAACTCTACCTCAGCAAAAAACACGCCGCCGCGCTGGGCATCGCCCTGCCGCCCGAGCTGCTCTCCGAAGCCAAAAAAATCAAAGAATAAACCGCCAAACCCCGTTTTCAGACGGCCTCCACCGCAGCGGCGGCGCAGGCCGTCTGAAAACAAAGTTCCGGCAAAGCGAAACCGCCCACCCGCCCGCCCCCACGAAAGACCCCCGCCCATGTCCCTTATCGCCTTCTTCGGCGGCATCGAAACCGGCCTGATCTACGCCCTGGTCGCCCTCGGCGTGCTCATCTCATTCAGCATCCTCGACTTCCCCGACCTCACCGCCGACAGCAGCTTCCCGCTGGGCGCAATCGTGTTCGCCGTGTCCGTCGGCGCGGGCATAAACCCCTGGCTCGCCTGCCTCCTCGCCTTCGCATCCGGCGCGGCGGCGGGCGCGGCCACCGCCCTCTTGCACGTCGGCCTCAACATCCTGCCCCTGCTCTCCGGCATCCTCGTCATGGTCGCTCTCTACTCGCTCAACCTGCGCATCGCCGGCGGCTCGCCCAACCTCCCCCTTATCGACACCCCCAGCGTGTTCTCCCCCTTCGTCGCCGCCGACTTTTCCAACCAGTATTGGGTGCAGCCCCTCGTGGCCGCCGGCTTCGTCCTCGCCGCCAAACTGCTGCTCGACTGGTTTTTCAACACCCAAACCGGCCTCGCCGTGCGCGCCACCGGCGTCAACGCACGCATGGCGCGCGCCCAGGGCGTCAACACCGGCGGCATGATCATCCTCGGCATGGCACTCTCCAACGCCCTCGTCGCCCTCGGCGGCGCGCTCTTCGCCCAAACCAGCGGCAGCGCGGACATCACCGGCGGCATCGGCACCATCGTCATCGGCCTGGCCGCCGTCATCATCGGCCAAAACCTGCTCCCCTCCTCCCGCATCGTCCTGCTCACCCTCGCCGCCGTCCTCGGCGCAGTGGTCTACCGCCTGATCATCGCCTTCGCCCTGGGCAACGACGCCCTGCAAAACCTCGGCGTGCGCCCCACCGACCTCAACCTCATCACCGCCCTGCTCGTCGTCGCCGCCCTGCAAATCCCCGCCGTCAAAGGCCGTCTGAAAAGGAAACACGCGCCATGATGCAGGCCGAAAACCTCACCGTAACCTTCCACCCCGGCACTCCCGCCGCCACCCCCGTGCTGCGCGGCATCAGCCTCAACATCGCCGAAGGCGAATTCATCACCGTCATCGGCAGCAACGGCGCGGGCAAATCCACCCTGCTCAACGCCATAAGCGGCGACATCATGGTAAACGGCGGCCGCATCCGCATCGGCGGCCGCGACGTAACCCGCCTCGGTGCCCGCCGACGCGCCGGCCTCGTCGCCCGCGTCTTCCAAGACCCCCTCACCGGCACCTGCGACACCCTCAGCATTGAAGAAAACATGGCGCTGGCCTACTCGCGCGGCCGCCGCCGCAGCCTTGCCCCCGCCCTCAACCGCCAAAAGCGCGAACTGTTCCGCGAAAAACTCGCCACCCTCAAACTCGGCCTCGAAAACCGCCTCAGCGACCGCATCGGCCTGCTCTCCGGCGGCCAGCGTCAGGCCGTCAGCCTGCTCATGGCCGGGCTGCAGCCGAGCAAAATCCTCCTGCTCGACGAACACACCGCCGCCCTCGACCCCAAAACCGCCGCCTTCGTCCTCGAACTCACCGAAAAAACCATCGCCGAAAACCGCCTCACCGCCATGATGGTTACCCACTCCATGCGCCAGGCACTCGACTACGGCAGCCGCACCGTCATGCTCCACCAGGGCCGCGTCGTCCTTGACGTCGGCGGCGAAAAACGCGCCGGCCTCGACGTGCCCGACCTGCTCGAACTCTTCGGCCAAACGCGCGGCGGCGAAATCACCGACGACAGCCTGCTGCTGGACTGAACGCACCCGTGCCTTACGTAGGGTGTGTGGTGCAGCCACGCACGCAGTCTTTGTTGCACAAACCGCCCCGCCCCTTCAATCCCAACCGCGTGCGTCGCCTCGGGCGACACACCCTACCGAATGGCAGAGGCCGTCTGAAAAAAAGTTTCGGCGCAGCCAAAACCCGTTTTCACGTTTTAACTTCATTGAAGCCGACTTTCAGACGGCCTCTGCGTTTTGCGCGATTCGTAGGGTGGGTCTCGACCCACCGTTTGCGGGATCGGCACGTTGCGGCGATTATGGCAGGTCAAGACCCACCCTACCCGAATGGAAGAGGCCGTCTGAAAATCCTTAAAACCGTTTTTCAGACGGCCTCCCACTGCCGCCCGCGCCTTACGTAGGGTGTGTGGCGCAGCCACGCACGTGTTCCCTGCCGCCCGACAAATCCGCGCCTTTTCCCAAAACCCCAACCGCGTGCGCGGCCGTGCCACACACTCTGCCCAAACAACAAGAGGCCGTCTGAAAACCCGTAAAACAGGTTTTCAGACGGCCTCTTAACACTTTTAAATCCCGTCAAAACCGCAAACGTTTAAGCGGCGATGGCTTCGCAGGCTTTGGCGCAGGCGGTGCAGGATTCGTAGCAGGCTTTGCACTCGGCGTGGTGGGCGGCGTGTTCCTTGCAGGCGGCGGCGCATTGTTTGCAGGCTTCGGCGCACACTTTGGCCAGCGCGGGGGTCAGGCGCGAGCGTTGGGCGGCGAGGTTTTGCAGCGCGCCGCACAGGGCGAGCATCTGGTTGGCGGCGACGGAGCAGTCTTTCATGGAAGTGTCGCCCTTGTTCAGCAAAGCGATACAGTGGGCAAGGCACACCTGGCCGGCGGCGACGCAGTGGCCGGCGGCGGCGCGGGCGGCTTCGTAGGGGTTGGCGGCGGCGGGCGCGGCGTGGCTGTGGCCGGCGTGGTCGTGGGCTTTGGCCAGCGAGGCGGCGGCGGCGAGGGAAACGGCGGCGGTGCTGCCGATAAACTGACGACGGTTCATTTCTTTATCCTTATTTGCTTGGTTTCAACAGATTGAATTGCAACATTAGAAAAGCCTTTTGTTAAAAAAGGCCGCGTTTTCGCGGACGGATATTAACATACGTTACGGCCGTCTGAAAACGCGCCCGCGCCGCCGAATGCCGCGAGCGTTTGCCATCGCCGCAGCGAAACGGCATAATCGCCGCCTTTGTCCACGCACCGCACCCATTTCCATGTCCCAGCCCAGCCCCGTCCCCGCCCGTTCGCGCGTCCGCAAAAGCAACGCCGCCGCCTCCCTTGTCTGGATTGTGCCGCTTTTGGCCTTTTTGGTCGGCGGCTGGCTGCTGTTCGACCACATCCGCAACACCGGCCCGAAAATCACCCTCTACCTCGACAGCGCGGAAGGGCTGGAAGTCAACAACACCGTGGTGCGCGTGCTGAGCGTGAACGTCGGCAAAATCACCAACATCCGCCTGCGCGGCGACGGCAAGGGCGTGGAGCTTACCGCCCAGCTCAATGCCGACGTGAAAGACATGATGAAAACCGACACCCAGTTTTGGGTGGTGAAACCGCGCATCGACGGCAGCGGCATTTCCGGCCTCAACACCCTGGTTTCCGGCTCCTACATCGCCTTCATCCCCGGCAAGGCCGAGCAGAGCAAAGACACCTTCGAAGTGTCCGACATCCCGCCCGTGGCCGCGCTCGGCCAAGACGGCCTGCGGCTGAAACTCTCCGGCGGCGTCGGCAAAATGCTCGACATCGGCGCGCCCGTGGTGTACGAAAGCCTGCCCGTCGGCCAGGTGGAAAGCGTGCATTTCGACCCCGAAACCCGCCGCACCGACTACACCGTCTTCATCGGCCACCCCAACGACACCCTCATCAATGCCCGCAGCCGCTTCTGGCTCGACAGCGGCATCCGCCTGCGCACCGACGGCGGCGGCTTCCAGCTCGACAGCGCGCCGCTGGGCGCGCTCATCTCCGGCGCAATCGCCTTCTCCACCCCCGACAAAACCGCCAAAGCCGCCGCCGAAGGCCAGCAGTTCGAACTGTATGCCAACCGCGCCGCCGCAGACAGCCTGCCGGGCGAACGCGCCATCTACTACACCGCCTTTTTCAAACAGTCCGTGCGCGGCCTCGCCGCCGGATCACCCGTGGAATACAAAGGGCTGCGCGTCGGCAGCGTCGCCGACGTGCCCTACTTCGCCCCCGGCGACAGCCTCAAACTGTTTTCAGACGGCCTCATCCCCGTGCGATTGCGCATCGAACCGCACCTGATTGAGAAAAACGCCGACCACGAAAGCCGCGAATACTGGCAGAACGCCCTGCAAACTGCCTTCGCGCGCGGCCTCACCGCCTCCCTCGCCGCCGACAACCTCATTCTCGGCAGCAAAATGATCGAACTGGCCGACAACGGCAGCGGCGCGCCGCTCAAACCCGCCGCCGAATACGCCGGCGTGCCCGTCATCGCCACCCGCAGCGGCGGCGGCCTCGACGACCTGCAAAACCAGCTCTCCGCCCTGCTCGACAAACTCAACCGCCTGCCGCTGGACAAAACCGTGGGCGAACTCAACGGCAGCCTCGCCGAGCTCAAACACACCCTCAAATCAGCCAACAGCCTGCTGGCCAAACCGCAAACCCAAGCCATCCCCGCCGAGCTGAACCAAACCCTCGCCGAACTGCGCCAAACCCTGCGCGGCGTCTCCCCCGCCTCGCCCGTGTACCGCGACGTGCAGGACACCCTGCGCCGCATCGACCGAACCTTAGGCGACGCGCAGCCCCTGCTCGACACGCTGAAAGAAAAACCCAATTCTCTGATTTTCAACCAAAACAGCAAAGACACCGTGCCCAAAGGGCAATAGGCGCGCGCGCAGGAAAAGGCCGTCTGAAAAAGCGTTTTACGGTTTTTCAGACGGCCTTTGCCGTTTAAGTAGGATGTGTCGCCCCAAGGCGACGCACGCAGTCTTTGTCGCGCAACGAATCCGCGCCTTCCCCAAAATCCAAACCACGTGCGTGGCTGTGCCACACACCCTACCTTCGCAGCAGAGGCCGTCTGAAAAAATAACCTCATTCCAGCCTGCTCGGGAATATAGTTGAATAAAATAAAAACTATCCGTCGTAGGCTGGGCTTCAGCCCAGCTAACCCACTATTTCTCTGAAATTTTGCTGGGCTAAAGCCCGGCCTACGACTGGGTATTTTTACTCTTAATCCACTATAACGAAAGGCGGGAACATACGTAGGGTGTGCCGCCCCGGGGCGACGCACGCGCTCCCTGCCGCGCAACGAATCCGCGCCTTCCCCAAAATCCGAAGCCGCGTGCGTGGCTGCGCCACACCTACGCCCGCAGAAAATCAAAAAATGCCGTCATTCCCGCGTAGGCGGGAATCTTGGTTGATATTCAACAATTCTTGAAGAAACAAACCATTGCTTGAAGCCCGACAAGATTCCCGCCTGCGCGGGAATGACGAAAGGACGGGGCTAACGTAGGGTGTGTCGCCCCAAGGCGACGCACGCGGTCTGTGTTGTGGCAACAGAGACCGTCTGAAATCCATCATCCGCGTGCGTGGCTGCGCCACACACCCTACCTTCGCGGCAGAGGCCGTCTGAAAGCACCACTTCACGCCTCCGCGCTGCCTTTTCAGACGGCCTTTTCGGTTAGAATGGCGGCGTTTTCGGCTGCACGCGCAAAGGGGAAATCGAAAGATGGTCAGGCTGGTTCAGAAGTATTTTTTGTTCGCCGTCCTGCTGCTGGCTCTGGCGGCGAGTTTCGCATACAGCCCACCGTGGCTGCGGCTGTGCTACGGACTCGCGCTGTTTCTGTTCGGGATGCAGAACATCGAAGAGGGGCTGCGCAACGCGGCGGGCGGGCGGCTGGAAAGCTGGATGCGCGCGTCCACTTCCACGCCGTTCAAAGGCGTGCTGTTCGGCACGGGGGCGACGCTGGTGTTGCAGTCGAGCACGCTGGTCGCGCTGCTGGCGATGGCGTTTTTAAGCTCGGGGATGATTTCGCTCGCGGGCGGGATTGCGATTATTTTGGGCACCAATCTGGGGGCGACGGGCGGGGTGTGGCTGCTGGCGGCGGCGGGGCAGAACATCAGCCTGTCGCCCGCCGCGCTGCCGATGATGGTGTTCGGCATCCTGATGGGCTTTTTCGGCGAGCGGCGCGGCGCGTTCGGGCGGGTGCTGGTGGGCGTCGCGCTGATTTTCCTCGGCGTGGACGAAATCAAAAACGGCTTCCACGCCTTTGGCGCGGGCATCGATTTTTCCGGCACGCAGATCGGCGGCATGGGCGAAGTGCTGCTGTTTTTCGCCGTCGGCTTTCTGCTGACGGTGGTGTTGCAGTCGTCGCACGCCACGCTGCTTCTGGCTCTGGCGGCCTTGTCGGGCGGGCAGCTCACGCTGATGCAGGGCTTTGCCGTGGCGGTGGGCTCCTGCGTGGGCACCAGCGTGTCCACCGCGCTGGTGGGCATGCTCGGCAGCGAGCGCGGCGGACAGCGGCTGGCTGTGGCGCACGTGCTGTTCAACGTGGTAACGGCGGCTCTGTCGCTGGCCGCGTGGTGGCCGCTGACGCATTTCGTGATGGCGGCCGGGCAGTGGCTGGGGCTGAACGAGCTGCTGCAACTGGCCCTGTTCCACACCCTGTTTAACCTGTTGGGCATCGCCGTGTTCTGGAAGCTGCAAAACCGCCTGGCCGCCGAACTATGCCGCCGCCTGCCCGACAAAGCCCCCGCCGAAGCGGCCGCCGCGCCGCAGTATCTCAACGCCAATATGCTCCTGTCGGCCGAAACCGCGCTGATGGCGTTGAGCCGCGAAATCCGCCATCTGGACAAAGCGGGCATGGAGGTGATGTGCCACGCGCTGTTTGTGCCGCCGCAGCTTTTGTACGACGATGAAACCGACGGCAAAAACCTGCCCGCGCCCGTGCCGCCGCTGCATTTGGACGTGCCCCAGCTTTACGAGACGCGCATCAAGCCGCTGTTCAGCGCGATACTCGACTTCACCGGCCGGCTGGATTTGTCGGAAAACGCGCATCAGGAACAGCTCACGCGCGACCACACTGCCGCCTGGCGCATCGTGGAAACGGTAAAGGAAAGCCAGCATTTGCAGAAAAACATGCAACAGTATCTGACCGATGCCGCCTCGCCCGCCGCCGCCGACTACCTGCGCCTGCGCCGCCACGTGTTCCAAACCCTGCGCCTCTTCTGCCGCGCCGACGATCTGCCCTCGGGCGCAGAACGCGCCGCGCTGCTGGACAAGCTGCGCACCCACACCGACTCGCTGGAAACCTTCCGCGGCCGCGTGATGGTGAAACTGCGCAACAAGGAACTCAACGGCTGGCAGGCGTCCTCGCTGCTCAACGACATCAACTACGCCCGCCGCATCGGCCTGGGCGTGGCCGAAATCCTGCAATCGCGCACGATCGAAAACGCGGCGCAGGAGGAAGGCGCGGCGGCGGCGTAGAGAGACAGCACGGATACATTGGAGGCCGTCTGAAAAGCCGTTTATGGCCTTTTCAGACGGCCTCTGCCGTTGAAGTAGGGTGTGTGGCACAAGCCACGCACGCGGTTTCGGATTTTTGGGAAAACACAGAATCCGTTGCATGGCAGAGACCGCGTGCGTCGCCTCGGGCGACACACCCTACGTATGATTCCACCCTTCCGTCATTCCCGCGCAGGCGGGAATCTTGGCGGTTGGACAAATGCTTGTTTCTTCAAACATTGTCTAATTTCAAAAAAGATTCCCGCCTGCGCGGGAATGACGGAACAACAAGGGTTTTGGCTGCGCCGAAGCTGCGCTTTCAGACGGCCTCGTTCCCCTGCCCTGCCTACGTTTTGCGCCGCCGCTGCGCGGCCTGCGGCGGCAGCAGGCTGGGGATGTTGCGTTCGGACAGGGCAGCCTGCCATTGGCTGAGGATGTCATCCGCGTCTTCGGGTACGGGGTCGGCTTGCAATAGCTGCACGATTGCGCCGCCTTGCGCGGCGGCGGCGAGGGCGGCGGTTTGGCGCAGAATGCCCCGGTCGGGCACGGTGTGGGCGCGGATGCCGATCAGGAGCTGCACCGGCTGCGCGGCCAATTCGGCCAGCAGCGCGGCCACGGCGTCGCGGCTGTCGGCAACGCCTTTATCGAGCCACTGCCGCGCCGCCACGCTGCGGTGCCAGTTTTTGTCCGGCCACGCGGTTTCCAGCATCACCGCCCACTGCGCCGCGCCGGTGTCCGCCGGCGGGGGCGGCAGCACGGGCACGCTTTCGCCCTGCGTGTCGGCATCGGTAATCTGCGTCTGCCAGCGGCGGATGATGTTTTGGTAATACGGTTTGTCCAGCGGCAGGCCAGAAGCGGCGCGGCGCAGCAGCAGTTTGCACGCCGCCCACGCAATCAGGCGCGGCAGGATGCCGTAGCAGAGGATGCAGCCGACCAGCAGCCACGCCCAAGCCTGCGCGTCGGCGGCGTTGCCGTGCGTGCGCCCGTGCAGCACGGCGGCGGCATCGGGCGCGGGGAAGCCGAGCGCGGCGGGCAGGCGGGCGAGCGCGGCGACGATGCCCGCGAGCGCGGAGCCGTCGAGCAGGGTGCTTTCCCAATTGAAGGTGTACTGGCGCACGGAAAGCAGCAGCAGGATGCACACCAGCATGCCGCAAAGCGCGGCCAGCCACAGGCTGTGCGCGGCCGCGCCGGCCAGCCAGCGGGCTTCCGGCCTGCGCCATTCGGCGGCGGTGAGGCGCAGCAGGGCGAGGCTGACCGGATCGCGCCCGTGCAGCCAGCCGGTGGGACTCGATACCGGCAGCGTGCCTTTGCGCCGCAGCAGAACGGCGGCAGCCAGCCAGGCCAGCAGCATCACGGTATTGGTGCCCAGCACGCCGGCAAGGACGAGGAAGAAATTCAGCCCTTTTTCGTCCATCAGGGCGTAAGTGGCGGAAAAGGAGGCGGAAAACAGCAGAGTGGCGGCCACCACCCACAGCCAGAACACGCCGCTGCGGCTGCGTTGCAGCGCGTCGGCGAGGCGGCCGTCGCTGTCGATCAGCGCGGCGCGGCGCAGCAGGCGTTGCTCCGCCCCGCCTCCCTCATAGCGCAGCGATTCGGTAACGGTTTCGGGGTCGGCGGGGAAAACATGGCCGTCTTCTTCGAGCAGGCGGACAAGTTCGGCCAGGCGGCAGGCGGGGTCGGATAACATGGTTCGGATTCTGATGGCGGCGCAGCGGATGCAGGCCGTCTGAAAAGCTGTGGATTCTAACATACCTTTTCAGACGGCCTTTTCGTGCTTTGAGGCCGTCTGAAAAAACGGATTTGCCGTTTCGGCTGCGGCTAAGCCGCGCTTTCAGACGGCCTTTACTGTATCACTCCATTCCCTTTTTACCCGTTAAGGAGCAAAAAAAATGCCAAGCCTAAACCACCCCTATTTCGGCGAGCTTGACACCGACGCGCTGGAAGAAGTGGACGTACTCTGGGAGAGCGAAACCGATTTGAACGGACAGGCCGTCAATACCCAGCTTTGGGCGGCGGCAGAAACCGAACCGGATGCCGCCGAATTGGATCAGTTTGCCGAACGCCTGCAAAACCTCGCCGAACTGAACAGCCGCGCCCGCGCCGCGCTGCAAGCCTATCTGGAAAAGGACAACATCTACATCACCTGCCACCGCGAAGAAATGGAAGGCGGCGACGCCCTGCCCGACACGCCCGCCGCCTTTGTTGCCGCCATGACCCTGCACAGCATCGCGCTGTGGCACCAAGACCCGTATGAAGAAGGCAGCCCGCTGGTGCTGGACTATATGATAGACCCCGACAACAGCGATGAGATTCTGGCGGTTTCCGTAGCGGCGGACGGCGAAATCCAAGAAATCAGCTGGGAAAGCTGAACAACGCGCAGAGGCCGTCTGAAAACCTGTTTTTCAGACGGCCTCTGCCTTAACGCTACGCCTGTTTACTTCTGCCTCACCCGCCACCACACCGCGCCCAGCCCGGCCGCCAAGCCCAGCAGCGCGGGCGCAACCAAGGCGCGGGCGGATGCGCCGCTGCCCATCAGGCTGAACGCCACTTTGCCCAAGGCCGCCGCGGCCAAAACCGCTGCCAAGCCCTTGCCGCTGCGCTGCCATGCCATACCGACCAGCAGCGCGAAATACGCCAGCACGGCAAGCGTGTACAGCCCGGTTTGCAGCGTCCAGCCGCCGCGCAAAAAAGCAATTTCATCGGCAAGAAAACGCGCCACATCGGCATCGGCAACAGCGGGCGCGGGAAACCACGCCATGCTGGTGAGCAGCGCGAAGATGCCCGCCATCAGCCCCGCCCAACTGCGCCGCCACGCCGCCAACATGATGGGAATCAGCAGCAGCGGACGGACATACCAGCTTAATACGTTGTGATGCCGCGCAAACAGCCAATCCTGAAACGCATGGTTCACCAATGCTTGTTCCACAAACACGATGGAAAGGGCGAGAAAAACAAACGCAATGATGCGGCGGGGCATGGGGATTCCTTAGGGTTTGTTGGCAATCAGCTTTTGACGCGGATTTTGCGTCATAAAACGGCAGATGCAAGGCGCAAATGCGAGCTTATACCGCCCATTGAGAGTATTTGCAACGCGGTAGATGCTGTTTTATGACGCAAAATCCGCGTCAAAAGCTGAATGTTAACAGCCCCTAACGGCAGAGGCCGTCTGAAAAAACGAAACCGCTTTTTCAGACGGCCTTTCCGTATTTTTCAGACGGCATCAGAGGCAGCCTGCGGAGCGCAGCGGAGTTGCGAAGCTAAAACCGATTTTAAACCCGTATCACAACCCCAGCTCCCCCCAAATCCCGTCCACTTTCGCCACCACCGCCGCGTCGCGCGTAATCGGCACGCCCCATTCGCGGCTGGTTTCGCCTGCCCATTTGTTGGTCGCGTCCAAGCCCATTTTGCCGCCCAAGCCGCTGACGGGGCTGGCGAAGTCCAGATAATCAATCGGCGTGTTTTCCATCAACACGGTATCGCGCACAGGGTCCATGCGCGTGGTGATGGCCCAGATGACTTGTTTCCAGTCGCGCACGTTGATGTCGTCGTCCACCACGATGATGAATTTGGTATACATAAATTGGCGCAGGAACGACCAGCAGCCCATCATCACGCGCTTGGCGTGGCCGGCGTATTGTTTTTTCATGCTCACCACTGCCATGCGGTAGGAGCAACCTTCGGGCGGCAGATAGAAGTCCGCGATTTCGGGGAACTGTTTTTGCAACAGCGGCACGAAGACTTCGTTCAAAGCCTCTCCCAACACGGCGGGTTCGTCGGGCGGCGCACCGGTGTAGGTGCTGTGGTAAATCGGGTTTTCGCGCATGGTGATGCGCTCGACGGTGAACACGGGGAAGTGGTCTTGCTCGTTGTAGTAGCCCGTGTGGTCGCCGTAGGGGCCTTCCAGCGCGGTTTCGTTGGGGTGGATTACGCCCTCTAACACGATTTCGGCGCGGGCGGGCACTTGCAAATCGCTGCCGAGGCACTTCACGAGTTCGGTGCGTGCGCCGCGCAATAATCCTGCGAACTGGTATTCGCTGAGGGTATCGGGCACGGGGGTTACTGCGCCGAGTATGGTGGCGGGGTCGCAGCCGAGGACAACGGCAACAGGATAGGGCGCGTCGGGGTTTTGGGCGCGGAAGGCTTGGTAGTCCAACGCGCCGCCGCGATGGGCGAGCCAGCGCATGATGAGTTTGTTTTTGCCAAGCAGCTGCTGGCGGTAGATGCCGAGGTTTTGCCGTTTTTTGTGCGGCCCGCGCGTTACCGTCAAGCCCCACGTTACCAGCGGGGCGACGTCGCCCGGCCAGCAGTGCTGAATGGGCAGGTCGTACAGGTTTACCGCGTCGCCTTCCAGCACGATTTGCTGGCAGGGGGCGTTTTTGACGATTTTGGGTGCCATGCTCCAAATGTCTTTGAGCAGCGGCAGTTTGGCGAAGGCGTCTTTGATGCCTTTGGGCGGCTCGGGTTCTTTGAGGTAGGCGAGCGTTTTGCCGATTTCGCGCAACTGGCTGATGTCGCTTGCGCCCATGCCGAGGGCGACGCGCTCAGTTGTGCCGAACAGGTTGGCGAGCACGGGGTAGGCGTAGCGGCTGCCGTCTTGCCGCACGGGGTGTTCAAACAAGAGCGCGGGCCCTTGCGCACGCAGCACGCGGTCGGCGATTTCGGTGATTTCCAGATGGGGGGAGACGGGGGCGGCGATGCGTTTCAGGCTGCCTTGTTGTTCCAGTTGGGCGAGGAAGTCGCGCAGGTCTTGATATTTCACAGGCAGCTGCCCCATGAGTTGAGTTCTTTGCCCTGCAAGCGGTTTTGCTTGTCCATTTTCAGTTTGAGTACAAGGAAATAGCCGTCGCAGATTCTGTTTTTGGCATGGACTTCGGCGCGGCCGTCCGGCAGGTTGGTGGAGGAGTAGCTGGCGGTGGCGGCGTCGTAGTCCAGTTTCACGCCGTGCCGTGCCTGCCAGTCTTTAATCTGCGCCTCATCTGCGCCGACAGGCAGCTCGTCCACGCGGTTTTGCCATTGGGCTTTGGCGGCGGCGATTTGTTGGCGGGTGGTTTTGTCTGCGTCGCCTGCGTCGGAAGCAGGCAGGCTGCACGCGGCCAGCAGCAGGAGGGCGGCAGCAGCAGCGGACATAAACGGTTTCACGGGGTTTCTCGCTTTCTTTGGAGGGTGAATGGGGGGGGGGCAGGCAGCCGGAAAGCTGCGATACGGTTTTTCAGACGGCCTCTTGTTATTTTCGGCAAAAAGACAAAAACCGCCGGCAATGATACCCCACTGCCGACGGTTTGCGCTGCGCTGTTTTGCCCGGGGGCTGTTTGCAATTGGTCTGCGCAGCGGGTTTTGCGTCAGAAATCGGCAGATGCGAGGCGCAAACCGCAGCAAGGTTGGACACCTTGCGGGGATTTGCAACGCGGCAGATGCCGTTTTATGGCTGCCGTTTTATGGCGCAAAAACCGCCGTAACACCAAATGCAAACAGACCCTAACGGAAGGCGCGGATGATGGCTGCCGTGCCGCCGATCAGGCCGACCGCACCGGCGGCGGTGCCCATGCCCTGACGGATGCTGTCGTGCTTGTTGGCGCGTTTTTCGCGTTCCAGTGCCAGCTCTTCGGACACGTTGGCGCGCTGGCGGCGGTGCTGTTCGAGCTGGGCGCGGCTGATTTGCGCTTCTTTGCGGTTGCGGCCGGCGTTGATGGCGGCGTTGTCGTCGCCGATGGCGTAGTCGCCGACCGACTGGCCGGGGCTGGTGCAGGCGGATAAGGCCAATGCGATCATCAGGGAGGCGGCTAATGCTTTCATGTTCAAACTCCTATGTTCCTGTTATTTAATATGTTTGCGGTTTAACGCAGGATATAGACGCGGCGGCCTTCGTTGGCGCGGCGCACGGCGTCGGCGGCGTTCATCATTTCTTCGCGGTCTTCGGCGCGGCGTTCGGCGCGTTCGGCACGCTCGGCGCGGTTGACGGCCTCGGCGTTTTGTTCCAACTCGGCGGGGGAAAGGCGGCTGACATAAGGCTGGCTGCCGACGCACGCGCTGAGCGAAACGGCGGCGGCCAAGGCCAAAACGGCGGATTTCAACATGGTTGTTCCTTTGTTCGGATGATTAAAAACAACAAAATTCTGTTTACCGAATTTAACCAAAATGCTGCCGTCCATCAAGTAATTCCTCCATGAAACCATATTCCGCCCGCCCTCTGCTGTAACGGGAAAACGCCGTTGCTTTGCGGGCGCGTTGCGCCGCCGCGCCGGACGGTTTCGGCTGCGCCGAAGCTGCGTTTTCAGACAGCCTGTTTGCCTGCTCTCTGTCCACTGTTGTCTGCCGGGATCTGTTTGCAATTGGCACTCGCAAAACTTTACACAAACCAGTATGATGGCAGCCTTTTTTATTATCCCGTTTTGCCCGCCGCCCGTTTTTCAGACGGCCTCTGCTTTTGCATACGGCGGCAAACGGGCAGGCCAACATCAAGGAGGCGTTCCGTGTCGGAACAACAAGAACAACGCGCAACCTTTTCCAGCCGCAAGGCGTTTATCTTCGCCGCCATCGGCTCGGCCGTGGGGCTGGGCAACATCTGGCGGTTTCCCTATGTCGCCTACGACAACGGCGGCGGGGCGTTCGTCATCCCCTACCTCGTCGCCCTGCTCACGGCGGGCATCCCGCTTCTGCTTTTGGAATACGCCATCGGCCACCGCTATCGCGGCTCGCCCCCGCTGGCCTTCCGCCGCGTGCGCAAATGGCTCGAACCTTTGGGCTGGTGGAACGTGATGACCAACGTCGTCATCTGCATCTACTATGCCGTCATCCTCGGCTGGGCGGCCAGCTACACCTGGTTTTCCTTCACCGCCGCATGGGGCGCGGATCCGCAGGCGTTTTTCTACAACGACTACCTGCGCATGGCCAAAGACCCCGGTGTGAGCCTGGACATGGTGTGGCCGGTGTTCCTGCCGCTCTTGGGCGTGTGGCTGTTTACCATCGCCATTATCGTGCTGGGCGTGCAAAAAGGCGTGGCGCGCTCCTCGGCAGTGTTCATGCCGCTTTTGGTGATTATGTTCCTGATTATGGTGGGCGTCGCCCTGACGCTGCCGGGCGCGGCCAAAGGGCTGGACGCGCTGTTTACGCCCGACTGGTCGAAGCTGGGCGACTCGGGCGTGTGGATTGCCGCCTACGGGCAGATTTTCTTCTCGCTTTCCATCTGCTTCGGCATCATGGTTACCTACTCTTCCTATTTGAAGAAAAAATCCGATTTGGCGGGCACGGGGCTGGTGGTCGGCTTTGCCAACAGCAGCTTTGAAGTGCTCGCCGGCATCGGCGTGTTCGCCGCGCTGGGCTTTATGGCGCAGGCGGCGGGCAAGGAAGTGTCGGAAGTGGCCGCCTCCGGTCTGGGGCTGGCCTTCGTCGCCTTCCCCACCATCATTAACCAGGCACCCTTCGGTACGCTTTTGGGGCTGCTGTTTTTCGCCTCGCTGGTGTTTGCCGGCATCACTTCGATGATTTCGATTGTGGAAGTGATAGTGGCGGCGGTGCAGGACAAATGGCGGCTCGGCCGCGTATCCGCCACACTGGCCGTGGGCATCCCGATGATGATTGTTTCCTCGCTGCTGTTCGGCACAACCACCGGCCTGCCCGTGCTCGACGTGCTCGACAAATTCGTCAACGCCTACGGCATCGTCGCCTCGGGCTTCCTGTATGTGCTGCTGATGGCGGCCACCAAAACCCTACCCAAGCTGGCCGCGCACATCAACGGCATCTCCTCGTTCAAAGTCGGCAAAATCTGGTACGCCTGCGTGGCGGCCACCTTCGGCATCCTCGGCTACATGCTGGTTTCCGACAGCATCAGCCTGCTGGACAAAAACTACGGCGGCTATCCCGACTGGTTTCTCAACATATTCGGCTGGGGCATGTCGCTGGCCCTGGTTGCCGGCGGCCTGCTTCTGAGCGCGCTGCCGTGGAAAAAGGAAGAACCGTTTGACGCCGACGCCGAAGACGTGAAAGGAGACGAAAAATGAACGCTTCCGCCATTGTCATGATGCTGGTCGCGCTGGTGGTGATCTGGGGCGGCTTCGTCCTCGCCATCCTGCGCCTGCCCGAAGAAGACGGCGAATAAACCGCCGCGCCGGAAACGCAAACAAAGAGGCCGTCTGAAAACCGTAAAACACGGTTTTCAGACGGCCTCTGCCCTTAGGTAGGGTGTGTGGCGCAAACCACGCACGCGGTTGCTGCGGACGGCGGCATTCGGTGTTGGAAAACGATAGGCCGTCTGAAAAACGGGTTTGCATTTTTCAGACGGCCTTTGCGCAATAAAAACCGCGTGCGTCGCCTCGTGGCGACACACCCTGCCTTAGGAGGCTGAATCCGCGTACACGGCGGAGGCCGTCTGAAAGGCATAGGCCGCGTGCGTGGCTGCGCCGCACACCCTGCTTCGGCTACGGCGGATTCGGCATAGCGGGACATGGAGCGGTTCGTCAGAACTGTTTGGACACGTCCAAAAACACGCGGTTTTCGTGGCGGCGGTAGTAGAAATGGTTGCTTGCCAGATACGACCATGTCCAGTTCAGGTGCGGGGTGAAGCTTTTCCACGACAGTTTTTTGTGGCCGACGGCGGCGAGGACGAAATATTCCGTGTCGCGGCGGCGGATGTTGAAAAAATCCTCGCTGCGGTAAAGGCTGCGGCGGATGCTGCCGTTAAGCGAAGTAAGCAGGCCGTCGCCGCCTGACCAGCGGCGCGTCCAGCCTGCGCGCAGGCTTGCGTGGCGGTAGGCTTCCGCAGGGTCGCGGGCGTTTTCGCGCCCCGCGCCCGCGCCGAACACGAAATACTGCTGCGGCGAGCTTTGGTACACCAGCGAGAGTGCGCCGCCGTGGCTTGCGCCGTCGAGATAGTCGCGTTCTTCATGCTTTTTATAGCCCGTCTGCCAGCTTGCAAACAGCATGGTTTTCGGCGACAGATTGTGCGAGCGGCGCAGCACGCCGCCTGCGGTGTGCGAATAGGCTTCCGTGCCGTACCAGCGTTTTTCGGCAAAGGGCGTCAGGGCGGTTTCGCCGCTGCCGCTGCGGTACACCGGCCCGGCTTCGATGCGGGCGTTCAAATCGTCGTAATCGTGCGCGTCCCAATAGAATTTGCCGTAAACGGAAGCCTGCACCCGCGCCGCCCAGTGTTTTTTTACGGGCAGGGTTTTGACGGCGGAGGCATCGTAGCCCAGCCCGTGCGCGGCGCGGGGTTCGGGGAAACGCCAGGGGCCGTATTCGCGCTCTTTCGGCGCGCGGCCGACATTGCGATCGGCGAGGTAGTAGGCGTTGGCGTCAAACTGCCAGGCGCGGTCGCGTTTGAGGTAGTCGGAAAAGCTGTTGAGAAAGGCGGCCGCATCGGGCGGCAGTTCGGAGGTTTCCTTCACTTCCGCCACTTCGGCGGCGGCTTCGCGCGTTTGGCCGCTTTGCGACAGGGTGAGCGCGAGTTGCAGGCGTACGGGGGCGTAGCCCGGGTTTTGCGCAAGGATGCCGCGCAGCTTTTCTTCGGCGCGGGCATATTGCCCGTCTTCGCGCAGCAGGAAGGATTCGGCGTAGTCTTCCAGCACCGCGTCGCGCCGTTCTTCGTCCAAACGGCGGTAAAGCGGCAGCAGGAAGCGGATGTTTTCAACCTGCTGCCGCGCCACGGCGGTGTCGAGGACGTTTTGCAGCAAATCGGGCTGCGCGATCAGCTCGTCTTCGCTCATGGAAACAGAGCCGTCGTCTCCTTCATGTTCGGACGCGGGCAGACGGGCTTCGTGCTGCATTTGGCGGATTTGGCTACGGTTGGGGTCGGGGTTGTCGTCGTGCGGCGTGGAAAGGGGATCGGCGGCAGCCGCGCAGGCGGCGGCGCAGAGTATCAGGATGGGATAGCGCATGGCGGTAAAGAGGCCGTCCCCGCCTGTGCGGGGATGGCGTTTCTGAAAAAAAAGGGAAAAACCCGTCTGGCCGGTATGGCGGACGGGCTGACGCTTGGCAAGGCGGACGGGCTTACTGTTTTTTCGCGCCGAAGGAGCCGACTATGCCAAGATAGTTTCCATTATTCTCGCCATAATCAGTTTGTCCTTTAAAAATGCCGCCCAACTCGGCCGCCTTCGGGCCGTAGAAATTGCCCTGCATTTCCACTGCGCCTTTTGTGCCGCTAAACGAGTTGCCGCTGATTTTTCCGGATAAAGCCACATAAGCCTTGGAAGGTGCCACATCAGATGCGTCATAAATCTTTCCGTCAATAGTTTTTTCGCCGAAATCAACATTAAATAAAGACGCATTAAGATACCCTGCGAGAGCAGTTTCGGTATGCACATAACCTTTATAGGTGGCCTTGCCGGATGCGGGCACATCATTGGCGACTGTCAGCTTGCCGTAAGCAAATTCATACGTTTTTTCCTCAGCTCCACTTGAAGTGAAAACTGTGGCCATACCGAAACGGACATAGCTCAAGTTGCTTCCGCTAACTTCGATACTGCCATTTTTATCAATAACTTTCAGTAATTTACCGGCTGTCATTCCCAGGCGGACAACAGTAATCTTATGGCTGCCAATCGTGATAACGGAATCTTTGTCGCCGCTGATACTGGCTTTTGTTACTTTTTCGGGCAAATGCCTAGCCAAACCAGTAACATCATAAGCATTGCCGCCTTGGGCTGAGGCAGACGTATTCGGTTTGGACGGTGTACTTGGTGTGGAGGGTTTCGACGGTGTTGTCGGATTGGAAGGCTTCGACGGTGTGCTCGGCGTTGCCGGTTTGGAGGGATTGGCAGGCTGCGAGGGCGTGCCCGGATTGGAAGGTGTAGAAGGTTTCGACTGGTTGTTGCTGCTGTTGCCGTTTTGGCTGTTCTGGTTGCCGTTGGTGTTCGGCGTGGGGTTTACATTGGGCCGGTCGTCCCCCCCCCCCGCTGCTGCACGCGGCGAGGCCGAGGACGGAAGCAAGGGCGGTCAGTTTCAATTTTTTCATAATGCAGTTTCCTTAAAATAAATATTGTGAAATGTCTTAACGACGAGGCGCAATTATAACGGAAAACATTGTTTCTGTGTATGATTTCTTTAAGTTTTGTTGCGAAGAGGCCGTCTGAAAAACTGTGTTTTGCGGTTTTCAGACGGCCTCTTCATGCTTCCAATCAGGCACTCGGTTTAGCTACCCGCTTTGATTTTCTGCCACAAATCAACGGTTTGTTTTTTCGCCTCATTGCTCATCTGCGGCATCACAAAGCCGTCGGCCATGTCCTGGTCGGTGGGGAAAATCGAGCGCACTTTGGTGAGCTTCTGATCCATCAGGGCTTTGGCCGGCAGGCTGGCGGGGGCGAAGGTTACGTAGTTGCCGTTTTTCGCCGCCACTTCCGGCTGTAAGGTGTAGTCGATGTATTTGTGCGCGTTGACCACGTTTTTCGCGTCGGCCGGAATCAGCCATGATTCAATCCAAAAGCCCATGCCTTTGGGGTTGAGCACTTCGATGCCGAATTTGTTGCCTGCTTCTTCGGAACGTTTTTTCGCCATGTTCAAATCGCCGCCGTTGCCCACCGCCAGGCACACGTCGCCACGCGCCAGCTCGTCGATCAGCGAGGGGCTGAACCGTTTGATGTCGGGGCGCACTTTTTTCAGCACTTCGCCCGCTTCGGCGATGTCGGCGGGATTTTTTCCGGCCGGGTCTTTGCCCAAATATTTGAGCAGAATCGGGAACACTTCGCTGGGGCTGTCCCACATGGCGATACCGCAGCCTTTGAGTTTGGACGTGTATTCGGGCTTGAACAGCAGATCCCAGCCGTTTTCCGGCAGCTTGCCGCCCAAAGCCTCTTTGCCCTTGGCGGTAATCGCCACGGTGTTCACGCCGGAGAAATAGGGCACGGCGTATTCGTTGCCCGGATCGGCAGTGGCCAGCATTTCGAGCAGCTTGGGATTGATGTCTTTATAGTGTGGCAGCAGGTCTTTGTTGATTTTCTGATACGCCCCCGCCTGAATCTGGCGCGGCAGGAAGGCGATGCCGGGCACAACCAAATCGTAGCCCGATTTGCCGGTCAGCACCTTGGCTTCAAGGGCTTCGTTGTTTTCGTAGAGGTCGTAAACCAGCTTGATGTTGTTGGCTTTTTTGAAATCGTCAACGGTTTCTTCATCGACGTAGTTCGACCAGTTGTAGATATTCAGCGCGTCGGTCGCGCCGCTATTGGCGGCAGTTGCAGGGGTTTGGCCTTCGGCTTTCGGATCGGTCTGTCCGGCGTTTCCACCGCAGGCGGCCAGTGCCAGTGCAATCGTTGCAGTCAATAAGGTTTTTTTCATGATGGCTATCATTCCTTGCTGTTGATATAAAAATCCGCCGGAACGGAACATTCCGGTACGCGGCGGATTGTAACGGTTTTTTTACAAAAAAACAAAATATTAAACAAACCGTCTCCCCGCCGCCCGCGCAAACGACCGCCAATCGCGCGTGCCGCTTCGGCCGCAGAGGCCGTCTGAAAAGCCGCCCGCAAGCCGAATGCCGGCAGATCCCGATGCTAAAAACCCTTGCTTTCGGGCGGTTTGCTTATTAGAATGCGCGGTTTGCAAAATTCCACTTATTCAGGAGACAACCAATATGGCCAACAGCGCACAAGCCCGCAAACGCGCCCGTCAGGCGGTGAAAAACCGCGCCCACAACGCCGGTCTGCGCACCGCATTCCGCACCGCAGTGAAAAAAGTCCTCAAAGCCGTCGAAGCCGGCGACAAAGCCGCCGCCCAGGCCGTTTACGTGCAGTCGGTAAAAATCATCGACCGCATCGCCGACAAAGGCGTGTTCCACAAAAACAAAGCGGCACGCCACAAAAGCCGCCTGTCGGCCAAAATCAAAGCCATGGCCTGACGCAGTCGCGCGTGAAAGCACACCAGCCCCCGAAAGCCGCCGCCATGCGGTTGGCGGGGGCTTTTTGCAGCCGCCCGAACCGTGTATAACGGCGCACGCGCAACCGCCTTTTCCGGAGCAAGCCGCATGAAACAAACGCTTTACCTGTCCGCCCTCCTCCCCGCCCTGCTGCTGCCAGCCGCCCGCGCCGCCGACGATGCCGCCCTGCAATGCGCCCTGTTGCAGGACGACGCGCTGCGCCTGGCCTGCTACGACAAAATCTTCGCCGCCCAGTTTCCGCCCGAGCGCAGCGTGCAATCGCCACAGCCCGAGGCCAAGCCGCAGCCGGACATCGTGGAGAGCGTGCGCGAAAGCGTGCAATTGCGCGAGCCGGTGCTGGTGGAGCACCAAAACGGCGAAGCGGTGCCCACGGCGGAACTGGCCGACGCGGCGCAGGCCTACACGCCGCTGAGCCGCATGTACGATTTGGACGCCAACAGCCCCGGAGGCATCCTCACTGTGCGCGAACACAACCCGATGTACCTCATGCCCGTGTGGTACAACAGCAGCCCCAACCGCACGCCCTCCTCGCCCACGCGCGGTACCACCACCCAAGAGCGGTTTACCGACCAAAAACGCACCGAAACCAAAATGCAGGTTTCCTTCAAAAGCAAAATCGCCGAAGACCTGTTCAAAAGCCGCGCCGACCTATGGTTCGGCTACACGCAGAAATCCGACTGGCAGATTTACACCCAGGGCCGCCGCTCCGCCCCCTTCCGCAACACCGACTACGAACCCGAAATCTTCATCACCCAGCCCGTGCGCTCCAAGCTGCCCTTCGGCGGCCGCCTGCGCATGATCGGCGCGGGTTTCGCCCACCAGTCCAACGGCCAGAGCCGCCCCGAATCGCGCTCGTGGAACAGGGTTTACGCCATGGCGGGCATGGAATGGGGGCGGCTCACCGTCATCCCCCGCGTGTGGACGCGCGTGTTCGATGAAAAGGGCGACAAAAACGACAACCCCGATTTGGCCGACTACATGGGCTACGGCGATTTGAAACTGCAATACCGCTTCAACGACAAAAAAAACCTGTCCGCCACGCTGCGCTACAACCCGCGCACCGGCTACGGCGCGGCCGAAGCGGCTTACACCTTCCCCATCAAAGGCAAGCTGCAAGGCATCGTGCGCGGCTTCCACGGCTACGGCGAAAGCCTCATCGACTACAACCACAAGCAAAACGGCATCGGCTTCGGCCTGATGTTCCAAGGCTGGGACGGCCTCTGAGGCCGTCTGAAAGCCGCAAAAACGTTTTTTCAGACGGCCTCACACCCCAAAAGGCCGTCTGAAACCAGCCCCGCACGGAAAACCAACCCGCAGGCCGCAAAGCGCAACAGGCCGTCTGAAAAAACCGCCCCCGCCCCAACCCATTTGCACACCGAAAACCAACATGGCAGACCCCAAAACAGAAAAAGAAAAAACCACCGTCGGCAAAGCACTGAAAAAATACCTGCTCACCGGCGTGCTCGTATGGATGCCCATCGCCGTAACCGTATGGGTCATCGGCTACATCATCTCCGCCACCGACCGCCTCGCCGCCCTCATCCCCGCCCAGTGGCAGCCAGAACGCTACCTCGGCTTCAACATCCCAGGCACCGGCTTCATCGTTGCCGTCATCGTCCTCTTCCTCACCGGCGTGTTCGCCGCCAACGTGCTCGGCCGCAAAATCCTCGAAGGCTGGGACAGCCTGCTCGGCCGCATCCCCGTGGTCAAATCCATCTATTCCAGCGTCAAAAAAGTGTCCGAATCGCTGCTCTCCGACAACAGCCGCTCCTTCAAAACCCCTGTGCTCGTCCCCTTCCCCCAGCGCAACATCTGGACCATCGGCTTCGTTTCCGGCAGCCTGCCCGACAACATCGCCGCCGTCCTGCCCGACGCCGCACCGCGCATCCCCGTGTACGTCCCCACCACCCCCAACCCCACCGGCGGCTACTATATTCTGGTTAAACAAAGCGACATCCGCGAACTCGATATGAGCGTGGACGAAGCCCTAAAATACGTCATCTCGCTGGGCATGGTACTGCCCGACGACGCCCCCGCCAAAACGCAAAACGGCACGCAGGAGGCCGTCTGAAAAACGCGGTTGCGGCACGGAAAACCCCGCAAACCTACCTGAACGCCGCGCAAAGCATTAAAATCCGCCCGTTTTGCATTTTTTATCCGCAAAACGCAACACCGTTTCCGCTTTTGGCTGCGCCGAAGCCGCGCTTTCAGAAACACCATCCCCGCGTTTATGCTCCGCAGGAGTACTGGCGGGAACGGCCACTGCCGCAACCCAACCCCTTTGAGAAAGGACATCCCATGACCCGCACCCTAAAAACCCTTGCCGTCCTCACCCTCGCGCTGTCCGTTGCCGCCCCCACCGCCGCCAAGTCCGCGCAAACCGGCCAGGCATCTCAACAGGTCAGCGAAAAAGACGCCAACACCTACCTGTTCTACCTGCTGGAAAAACCCGCCTACCGCAAAGTGTGGCGCAGCCAAATCGTGCCACACACGCCCCAAAGCGACAGATATTGGATTAAAGACGCCGATGGCCCCACCGTCCCCAAAGGTGCGATAACTGTGGACGGCAAACGCTACATCGTCACCACCATGTGCCAGCCGCACAACTGCATCAGCAACAGCATCTACATCCTGCTGAACAAACAGCGCGCCGTGGTGCTGCATGTCGAAAGAAACGGCACCCAAGAAATCCTCGCCACCCGTTACTACGGCAAACCCACTGATGCCGAAAAAGCCGCCCTGCAGAAACTCGCCGCCGACGAAGAAGAAAAATAAACCTTTTCAGACGGCCTCAGAGGCCGTCTGAAAGCCCGATAAAACCGCACAAAGTTTTGCAATCCGCCCGTTTACCTTTTCAGGCAGCCTGAAAAGGCTTTAACCCGCTTTATCAAATGCCCGCCATGCCCCGCCTTGCCCGAATTGCCGCCGTCCTTGCCCTGATGCTGGCCGTTTCCGCTCCCGCCGCCGCCAAATCCGTAGAAATCGAATGGATGGCCGATCGCCATCTGTCCGAGCTGCTCAAAAAACCCGCCTACCGCCAAGTCTGGCGCAGCCAAATCCTGTCCGAAATCCCCGCAGAAGATCAGGTTTGGATTGAAGACGCCCTGAGTTCGAGCGGCCCCCACGGCGAAATAAGGATAAACGGCCAACGCTATCTCGCTTCCACCCTGCGCCATCCACGCGACGACAACAAGCTCTATATCCTAATCAACGAGCAACGTGCCGTGGCGGCACACGCGCAGTTTCACGAAGCGGACCGGATGCCTGCACACAACGAATCCGGAAAACGCACCGAAGCCTTCACCCTCCGCTACTACGGCCGGCCCGACCAAGCCGAAAAAGAAGCCCTGAGAGAGCTGATGTTTCAGGAATGGAAAGCGGAAGCAGAAAAAAACGCCCGGCAAAACCGAGCACCATAGTGAAACAAAATAGGAAAGATACAAGGCAGCAAGCCGCAGACAGTACAGGTAATACGGCAAGGCGCAGCAACGCCGTAGATTTTCTATTTTGGTTCACTATCAAAACGAATAAACCTTTTTCAGGCTGCCTGAAAGGCCGTCTGAAAGCCCCCAGCCCCATTTACATTGACGACTAACAGAAAGACCCAAAACATGCGTACCAACTATTGCGGCTTAATCAGCGAACAATATCTCGACCAAACCGTAACCGTGAAAGGCTGGGTGCACCGCCGGCGCGACCACGGCGGGGTGATTTTCATCGACCTGCGTGACCGCGAAGGCATCGTCCAAGTCGTGATTGACCCCGATACGCCCGAAGCGTTCAAGCTGGCCGATTCTGCCCGCAACGAATACGTTTTGAGCATCACCGGCCGCGTGCGCAACCGCCCCGAAGGCACGACCAACGACAAAATGGTGTCCGGCAAAATCGAGATTTTGGCCAAAGAAATCGAAATCCTGAACCCCGCCGCCACGCCGCCGTTCATGATTGACGACGAAAACATCAGCGAAACCGTGCGCCTGCAAAACCGCGTCATCGACCTGCGCCGCCCCGTGATGCAGCGCAACCTGCGCCTGCGTTATCAGGTAGCCATGGGCGTGCGCCGCTATTTGGACGCGCAAGGCTTCATCGATATCGAAACCCCGATGCTGACCCGCTCCACCCCCGAAGGCGCGCGCGACTATCTCGTGCCGAGCCGCGTTCATCCGGGCGAGTTTTTCGCTTTGCCGCAATCGCCGCAATTGTTCAAACAACTGTTGATGGTGGCAGGTTTCGACCGCTACTACCAAATCACCAAATGCTTCCGCGACGAAGATTTGCGTGCCGACCGTCAGCCCGAATTCACCCAAATCGACTTGGAAACCTCGTTCTTGAACGAGGATGAAATCATGGACATCACCGAAGGCATGGCCAAACAGGTATTCAAAGAAGCTTTGGGCGTGGAACTGGGCGATTTCCCGCGTATGCCCTATTCCGAAGCCATGTTCTACTACGGCTCCGACAAGCCCGATATGCGCATCAACCTGAAATTCACCGAGCTGACCGATTTGATGAAAACGGAAGAGTTCAAAGTGTTCCGTGGCGCTGCCGATATGAAAGGCGGCCGCGTGGTGGCTCTGCGCGTGCCGAACGGCGCGAAACTCAGCCGCAAGGAAATCGACGAATACACCCAATTTGTCGGCATCTACGGCGCGAAAGGCCTGGCCTACATCAAGGTGAACGATGTAAGCAATTTGAGCAACGGCGAAAACAGCGGTTTGCAGTCACCCATCGTTAAATTCTTGTCTGAAAGCAGCCTGCACGAAATCATTAAGCGCACCGGCGCGCAAAACGGCGACATCATCTTCTTCGGCGCAGACAAAGCCAAAGTGGTGAACGAAGCCATCGGCGCATTGCGGATTAAAATCGGCAAAGAACACGGCGCAGAAAATGGTTACTTCGTGGACGAATGGAAACCGCTGTGGGTGGTGGATTTCCCGATGTTCGAATACGACGAGGAAAACGACCGCTGGGCCGCCATGCACCACCCGTTCACCTCGCCCAAACCCGGCCACGAAGACCTGATGGAATCCGACCCTGAAAACTGCCTGGCTCGCGCCTACGACATGGTGCTAAACGGCTGGGAAATCGGCGGCGGCTCTATCCGTATCCACCGTGCCGACATTCAGGAAAAAGTGTTCGCCGCGCTCAAAATCAGCCCCGAAGAGCAGCAGGAAAAATTCGGCTTCCTCTTGGACAACCTCAAATTCGGCGCGCCCCCGCACGGCGGCCTCGCCTTCGGTTTGGACAGGCTGGTAACCCTGATGACCGGCGCAGAATCCATCCGCGACGTCATCGCCTTCCCCAAAACCCAGCGCGCCCAATGCCTGCTCACCAACGCCCCCGGCGCAGTGGACGACAAGCAACTGCGCGAACTCGGCCTGCGCCTGCGGCAGAAAGCGGCGGAGAGTAAAGAAGTCTAGGGCGTGTTGACATTCAACTTTTGCAGCGGATTTTGCGTCATAAAACGGCAGATGCAAGGCGAAAATGCGAGCCTATGCCGTCCATAGGCGAGTATTTTCAACATGGCAGATGCCGTTTTAGGGCGTAAAAGCCGCCAAAATGTTGATTGTCAACACGCCCTAACGCCGAAACAGCCGAAAAGGCCGTCTGAAAACCCGTTTGCCGGTTTTCAGACGGCCTCAATTACAAAACAGCGAAACAAAACAAGCCCTTCGTAGGGTGTGTGGCGCAGCCACGCACGCGGTCTCGACATATCACCGCCTATCCGCGATAAAGCAGCACAGCCCCGCAAGTATCTTGCAAACCGTTTCGCAAACAATCCCAAGGAACGACCATGCAAACCCTCACCATCACCCGCCCCGACGACATGCACCTGCACCTGCGCGACGGCGACGCACTCCAAGCCGTCGCCCCCTACACCGCCCGCCAGATGGGGCGTGCCGTGATTATGCCCAACCTCAAACCGCCCGTCGCCACCGTTGCCGACGCGCTCGCCTACAAACAGCGCATCCTCGCCGCCCTGCCCGAGGGCAGCCGCTTCGAGCCGATGATGACGCTTTACCTCACCGACAAAGCCACGCCCGAACTCGTGCGCGAGGCCAAAGCCGCCGGCATCGCCGCCTTCAAACTCTACCCCGCAGGCGCGACCACCAATTCCGATTCCGGCGTAACCGACCTGTTCAAACTCATTCCCGTGTTGGAAGAAATGGCGCGGCAGGGCGTGCTGTTTCTCGTCCACGGCGAAGTAACCGACCCCGAAATCGACATTTTCGACCGCGAAGCCGCCTTTATCGAGCGCGTGATGAAACCCGTTTTGGCGCAAGTGCCGAACCTGAAAGTCGTATTCGAGCACATCACCACCGCCGAAGCCGCGCGGCTGGTGCTGGAAGCGGGCGACAACGTGGCCGCCACCGTAACCCCGCAACACCTGCTGCTCAACCGCAACGACCTCCTGGTCGGCGGCGTGCGCCCGCACCATTTCTGCCTGCCCGTGCTCAAACGCGAAACCCACCGCCAAGCCCTCGTCGCCGCCGTTACCGGCGAAAAATCGCACAAATTCTTCCTCGGCACAGATTCCGCCCCGCACGAAAAAGCCGCCAAAGAAAACGCCTGCGGCTGCGCCGGCATGTTCAGCGCAATGACCGCCATCGAGCTTTACGCCGAAGTATTCGAGCAGGCCGGCGCATTGGACAAACTCGAAGCCTTCGCCTCGAAAAACGGCGCGCGCTTTTACGGCATTCCCGAAAACAGCGGCACCATCACGCTGGTAAAACAGCCGCAGCAGATTCCCGAAAGCATCCCCTACGGCAGCGGCCGGCTCGTCCCCATGCGTGCGGGTCAGACCGTGGGCTGGACGGTGCAATACTGAACAACAGCCGCAGCAAAACAGCAAAGGCCGTCTGAAAATCTACAAACAGGTTTTCAGACGGCCTTTTATGTATAAAATCGGCGCAGGTTTGCACAAAAAGGAGCGCATCATGCCACCACTGTTTTTCAGTATCGCCGTCGGTCTCGCCGTTGCCTGGCTGCTGTTTATATTGCTGTTCGACGGCTGGGACGAAGTGTGGGACTGCATCAAACTCTCGTTCATCCCCGACATCATCAGCGCGTGGCAGGGCAGATGGTTGGAAGACCAATGGGCGGGCATCAAGCTGCTGCTGTGGCTCGGCATCAGCTTTTTGGCTGCCTGGGGCGCGTATGCCGCCATGAGTTAGACCGCAAATCGTTCAACAGCCAAGGTAGGTTGGGTCGAGACCCAACACCTGCGCAACCTGCCAATGTTGAGTTTGCAACCCAACCTACCTTGCTGCCGTTCAGGTAGGGTGTGTCGCCCCAAGGCAACGCACGCGGTTGTTGGGGTGCGGCGGTCGTCAGATGTGTTGGAAAACGGAAGGCCGTCTGAAAATCGGGTTTGGGGATTTTTCAGACGGCCTTTGTGTGGTGGAAACCGCGTGCGTGGCTTGCGCCACACACCCTACGTATGATCCACCCTGCCTTCGGTTCGGCATGGGCGGGATGGCAAAGAGGCCGTCTGAAAAACCGGTTTACCGGCTTTTCAGACGGCCTCTTTGTTACCCGCCGTTCAGGCGAGGATTTTGCCGACGATTTCGCCGGTTTCGGCGGAGAGGTCTGCCACGGCGGCGATGCGTTGGAGCTCGGCCTGCATCAGTTTCTGCCGCTGGGGTTCGAGGCGGCGGCAGAGGTTGAAGGCGCGGGCGAGACCGGCGGCCAGGGAGGGGTTGAAGCGGTCGGTTTCGATGATTTTGTCGGCCAGAAAACGGTAGCCCGCGCCGTCAGCGGCGTGGAAGTGCGGCACGTTGCGGGCGAACGCGCCGATGAGGGCGCGGACTTTGTTGGGGTTTTGCGCGTTGTACTGCGGGTGTCGCAGGGCGGCCTGTATCTGCGCGGGGGTATCTGCGCGGCGGGAGGAGGCGGTGAGGACGAAGTATTTGTCCATCGCCAGCGGGTCGGCAGCGAATTTTGCGCCGAAGCGGGCAAGCAGTTCGTCGCGCAGGGGCGAGGGGTTGCTGTTGACTGCGCTCATGATGCCCCATTCGTGGGTCATGTTGTGCGCCATCGCGCCGTAGTTGCGGGCGGCGAGTTCGATGTGGGCGGGGTCGGCGCGCAGGATGAAGGCGCGGCAGACGTTGCGCAGGGCGCGCCAGCCGGCGGGTTCGGGGGCGTATTCGTAGGGGTTGGGGCAGGCTTCTTCGCGCTCGCGGGCGGTTTGGTTGAGGGCGTGGAATTCGTTGAGGAAGCGTGCGGCGATAAGGTCGAGCAGGGCTTTGCGGGCGCGGTGGACGGCGAGCGGGTCAAAGTTTTCCATGTCCGACCACAGCTCGGCTTCGGGCGGCACGGCAAGCAGCACGGCTTTGTAGGCGGGGTCGATGTCGGCGGCGAGGACGTGGCCGAGGGCTTCGAGCAGGGCGGCATGGTCGGGCAGCGGGCGGTTTTCGGCGGCGGCGGCGATGTTGGCGGACACGGCGCGGCGCAACAGGGTTTGGCCGGCTTCCCAGCGGGCGAAGGGGTCGGGATCGTGCGCGAGCAGCAGGGCGAGTTCGGCGTCGGTGTAGGCGTAATTGAGGCGCACGGGGGCGGAGAAGCCGCGCAGCAGGGAGGGGACGGCGTCCTGCGCCACGCCGCCGAGGACGAATTCCTGTTCGGCTTCGGTGAGCATGAGCACGGCTTCGCGGCCGCGTTTGCCTTGGTATTCGAATTCGAGGCTTGCGCCGTCGCGGCCGATGAGGCCGGTTTTGAGCGGCATCTGCATGGGCTGTTTGGCGGCCATGTCGGGGGTGGGCGGCACGGTCTGTTTCACGTTGAGGACGAAATTTTCGTCTTTCAGACGGCCTGAAACGTCCAAAACGGGCGTGCCGGCCTGGCTGTACCACAGGGCAAACCGGTTGAAATCGAAGCCGTCGGCGTCGGCCATGGCGGCGCGGAAGTCGTCGCAGGTTACGGCTTGGCCGTCGTGGCGTTGGAAATACAGTTTCATGCCGTCTTGGAAGCCCGCTTCGCTGAGGAAGGTGTGGTACATGCGCACCACTTCCGCGCCTTTTTCATAGACGGTCATGGTGTAGAAGTTGTTCATGTCTTCATAGCTGGCGGGGCGCACGGGGTGCGCCATCGGGCCGGCGTCTTCGGGAAACTGGAAGGCGCGCAGGCGGGAAACGTTTTCGATGCGGCGCACGGCGCGGCTGGCGCGGTCGGCGGAGAATTCCTGGTCGCGGAACACGGTGAGACCCTCTTTGAGGGAGAGCTGGAACCAGTCGCGGCAGGTTACGCGGTTGCCCGTCCAGTTGTGGAAGTATTCGTGGGCAATCACGCCTTCGACGCGCTCGAAGTCGGCATCGGTGGCGGTGCGGCTGTCGGCCAGCACGCAGGCGGTGTTGAAAATGTTCAAGCCCTTGTTTTCCATCGCGCCCATGTTGAAGTCGCCCACGGCCACGACCATGTAAACGTCCAAATCGTATTCGAGGCCGAAGCGGGTTTCGTCCCATTTCATCGCGTGTTTGAGCGACTCGATGCCGAAGCGCACCTTGATTGCGTCTTCTTTGCGGGTGAAAAATTCGATGGCCACGCTGCGGCCGCTGCGGGTAAGGAAACGGTCGGCGGTGCAGACCAAATCGCCCGCCACCAGCGCGAAGAGGTAGCACGGCTTTTTGAACGGGTCTTCCCATTTGGCCCAGTGGCGGCCGTCTGAAAAGCGGCCGCCGCCCACTTTGTTGCCGTTGGAGAGCAGCACCGGATAGCGTTTTTCGTCGGCAATGATGGTGGTGGAAAACCTGGCCATCACGTCGGGGCGGTCGGGATAGAAGGTGATTTTGCGGAAGCCCTCCGGCTCGCACTGGGTGTAAAGATTGCCGCCGCTCTCGTAAAGCCCCATCAGGGTTTTGTTTTCAGACGGCTTCACGCAGGTGCGGATGTCAACGGCAAACTCACCCTCGGGCGGCGCGGCCACGGTGAGCCGGCCGTTGTCCAGCGTGTAGGGCACGTCTTCACCGTTGATTTTGAACGATATAAGCTCCGCCGTGCCGTCCAACACCAGCGGCGCGCCCGCGCGCTCGCCGCGCATGGCGAGGCGGGCGGTGATGTCGGTGTGGCTCTCTTGGATGTCGAAGGTTAAATCGGTGCGGGAAACCGAATGGGCGGGGGCTTGGTAGTCTTTCAGATAATGTACGGTTTTACTCATGACGCGCTTTCCAATGCAATGTAAACGAAAACGCGCATTCTAGCCTTTCGGCGGCGGCGGAGAAAGGCAGAAGGCCGTCTGAAAACGCGTTTTGCGGTTTTCAGACGGCCTCTGTTTTAGCTTATCCGATTTTTGTCAAATCCTGTAACAGCAGTTTGTCCAAAGGAACTTCCAAAGCATCGGATATTCTGCCCATTACGTCGATGGTTACATTTCTGCTTCCACGCTCCACTTCTCCGATATAAACCCTGCTGATATTCGCAGCAAAAGCCAATTCTTCTTGGGAGATTTCCTTCATTCTCCTTATTTGCCTGATGTTTTGCGCGAAGATCATCCGATACGCGTGCGGGGAGTTTTGTGTTTCATCCATGTACGGCAGTATTGATTTTATCCGCCTTACAAACAATCAACCATAAATTTCATAAAGACAACTATAATTGACTTTTAAAGCAGGTAGAGATAAAATTTCGGCCATTCATCCTACTTTCCATAACCAACCATAAGGAATATCAAATGAGCATCCTTTACAGGGCAAAATGTTTAGACTGCAAACACGAATGGACAAGCAGGCAAGGGCGGGGAACGCCTGACCGCTGCCCGAAATGCAACAGTAAACGTATTTCTTCCAGTCCGATCGGCTAAGGAGGAAGCAAAATGGGCTTTTGGAGTATGCTGGGTTCATTATTAAAGGATTTCGCTGCCATGGCAGAGGAGAATAACAACAGAAGAGAAGCTACGAGAATGCGATATGAAGAAAAAGACTCTTCTGATTTAGTAAATATTGTCAAATCAGACGGTTGGTTTTCTCCATCGGATGAAGAAAAAGCGATTGCCGTAAAAATTCTGAAAGCGCGTAGGCAAAAGGCGCAGGAAAGCCGGGAAGAGAACGACGAATAACCCCGATGTAAAAAGGCAGCCTGAAAACCCCAATCCGGTTTTCAGGCTGCCTTTTTATGCAACAGCTTTCAGACGGCCTATTTTCCTTTGGCCACTTTGTCCACCCAGGCAAACAGCTCGTCCAAATCGTAATCGCCGCTGTGCGGCACGTCCCACGGCAGGGCGTAATCGACGGATTTGCCGCTGTTTTGCAGTTTGGCGGCCAGAATCGCGCTCACGGCCAGCGAGGTGTCGCGGTCGGCGGTGCCGACACGGATGCGCCAGTGCTGCGTGGGCGTTTTGGCGATGTAGTGCATGGGGTTCATCATTTTCACGGTTTGCGCGTCGGCTCTGCCCGCGCCTTTGACGGTGCTGTTTTGCGCGCCGAACTCGGTGAAGTGGCGCGTGTCTTGCGTTGCGCTGCCGAAAAGCTGGTTTTCGCCGGCAGACAAATCCACGGCATCAAAGGCGGGCGGGGTTTTCTGGCGGCCTGCGGCGGCTGCGTATTTGTCGAAATCCACGGCGCTTACTTTGCCGTTTTTCACGGTGAGCCAGCGGCGGTCGGAGAGGTTTTTGCCTGCGTCAAGCTGCCCTTGCGCGGATTTGGCCAGGAAGGAGGCGACGTAGTTTTTGAAGCTGCCGTTGCCGTTTTTGTCGAGCGTGAGCACTCGGCCTTGCGCGTCTTTGAGTTTGAGGCTGTTGAGATAGGGGGCGAACAGCGGTTTCAGACGGCCTGAAAGGGATTGTTCGGCTTCGTTGAGCGTGCCTTTGACCAGCTTGCGTTCGACTTTGTAATCGAGCATGGAGATGTCCATTTTCTGATAGTCGTTTACGCCGTTGAACTGCCATTCGTAGGCCGCGTCGGCATGGTCGAGTATCGAAATCGGGCAGTAGGCGGACACGGCGAAGATGCTGTCGTCGGCTTCAGCCGCGCCGAGAGCTTTCAGGCTGCCTTCGTAGTCGGCCTGATTGGCGGACGCGCCGAGCAGAACCGACAACGCGCCGCCCGCGCTGGTGCCGTTGGAGATGATTTTGCGCGCGTCGCCCGGCATGGCGCGGTCGTTGGCTTTGAGGTAGCGCACGGCGGCTTTCAGATCGACGATGGCGGCGGGGGCTTTGCCGGTGGACGAAGTGCGCCCGCGCGCGCCGGGGCTGGCGACGACGAGGCCTCGTGCGAGGGCGGTCTGCATCGCGTCCGCGCCTTTGCTTTGGCCGTGGCCGCCTTTGCCCGGCACGCCGGCTTTGGCGGGCATGTAGCCGCCGATCCGGTTGGGCAGGAACACGGGCGCGGTGGCAGCGGTGTAGCCGTTGACGCTGCCGCCGTTGAAATAGGCTTCGGGGATGTAGATGTTGATGGTCTGATAGTCGGCTTCGACGGGGTTTTTCACATAGGGGATGTTTTCAAAGGCGCGGTACTGCACGGTTTGGCCGTTTACCTCGGCGGTTTGCGCGGTGTAGGGCTGTTTGGAAAAATCCAAATCCGCCGCCTGCGCGTGGGTGGCCAGCGCGGTAAGGGCGGCAAGGGCAAAGGGTTTGAATGGCATGGTAAAACTCCGTTTCAGGGTGGGAAAGGCGGCAGGGTAGGCGCGGCGGGGGGGCCTGTCAAACGGCAGGCGGGCGGCGGGTCTCAGGCGGCTGCGAACGCGCGGCGGATACAAAAGGCCGTCTGAAAACCGTGTTTCACGCTTTTCAGACGGCCTTTCAATACATCCGGGCGGCTTCGGCGCAGCCGGAACCCGTTTTCAGACGGCCTCTGCCGCCCTTTTCCGCTACAATGCCGCCGCCGCGTTTTCAACTTTCAACTTTCAAACGGCCGCCCGCATTACGGAAAACCCATGCCCCTCCCCCGTCTCCGCCAAGCCCTGCGCCGCTCGCGCACGCTCGGTTTCGCCGCCTTCCTCTGCCGCCGCTTCGACGCGCTCGAAGTGCCGCAAGTGGCCGCCAGCCTCACCTTCACCACCCTGCTGGCACTCGTGCCCGTGCTCACCGTCGCCCTCTACGTCCTCTCCGCCTTCCCTATGTACGACCGCCTCGCCGCCGCCGTGCTCCACTTCATCGACAGCAACCTCGTCCCCCAGGGCGCAGGCGCGGTGCGCGGCTACCTCGCCACCTTCCAAAGCAACGCCGCCAACCTCACCGCCATCGGCCTCGCCTTCCTCGCCCTCACCTCCCTGCTGCTCATCCGCACCATCGACCACACCTTCAACCGCATCTGGCAGGTGCAAAACCTGCGCCCCTTATGGATGCAGTTTCTTGTTTACTGGCTGCTGCTCGCCTTCGCCCCCCTGGCCGTCGGCGCGGGGCTGGCCGCCTGGGAAATCCTCATCAAAGACAACATCCTCTCCGCGCAAAACCCCCTCTCCGAAGCCCTGCGCACCCTCGCCGCCGCCGCCGGCGGCACCCTCGCCCTCTTCCTCCTCTACCGCCTCGTCCCCAACCGCCACGTTCCCGCCCGCCACGCCCTCACCGGCGCGGCCGCCACCGCCGTCCTGCTCGAAATGCTGCGGCGCGGCTTCGCCTGGTACATCGGCACCTTCAACAGCTACACCCTCATTTACGGCGCGTTCGCCGCCATCCCCGTCTTCCTCCTCTGGCTCAACCTCGTCTGGACCCTGCTGCTCACCGGCGCAGTGTTCACCTCCTCCCTCTCCTACTGGCAGGGCGACGCCTTCCGCACCACCTACGGCGCGCGCACCCGCTTCGACGACGTACTCAAAATCCTCCTCCTGCTCCACCGCGCCCAAAGCCAAAGCCGCAGCCTGCGCATCCAAGACTTCCGCCGCCGCATCAGCATGGGCTACGACGAACTGGGCGACCTGCTCGACACACTCGCCCGCCACGGCTACGTTTGCAGCGGCCGGCGCGGCTGGGCGCTCAAAACCGACGCCGCCCGCATCCGCCTCGCCGACCTCTTCGCCCTCTTCGTCTACCGCCCCGCCCCCCCGGGCCAAGACCGCATAGCCGACGCCGTCTCCCGCCTCCTCGCCCCCGCCCTCGCCAACATGGACACCAGCCTCGAAGCCTTCGCCGCCGTCCAAACCGAAAACGGCACAGAGGCCGTCTGAAAGCACCGCTCGGCGCAGCCAAAACCCGTTTTCATGTTTTTCAGACGGCCTCTGTCGTTGAGGTAGGGTATGTGGCGCAGCCACGCACGCGGTTTGGATTTTTCGGGAAACGCGCGGATTTATTGCACGGCACAAACCGCGTGCGTTGCCTCGGAGCTGCACACTCCACATCGGCAGAGATTGGGTAGGGTGGGTCTCGACCCACCGTTTGCGGGAAGCGGCATGGTTGCAGTGATTGTGGCGGGTCAAGACCCACCCTACTGCTGTTTTGGCTGCGCCGAAGCTGCGCTTTCAGAAACATAGGCGGGGACGGCCTCCGCCCCGCCTGACAAAGAACGCATACACCGCTTGGCACAGCACCCGTCCTGCCTACCGCCGGAAAAAAATCCGCAACCGATTATCGGCGGCGCAACTCATTCACCTGTTACCGAGCTTATGATTTTCCACCCAAAGACACGGATTTCCCACAAAATCCCCCGCTAAAATCCATTAACGAACCGGAACCGACATGAGTTTTTCCCACACCGAACTGAGCAAACGCTTCGCCCTCCTCGCCGGCAGCCTGCCCGAATTCAACCTTCCCCGCACCCTCACCGCCCAACTGCTGCGCGTAACCGCCGAATGCCTCAGCACCCACATGAACCGCTGCCTCAAAGCCGAAGGCATCACCGAAAGCCTGTGGTACGCCCTCCTCTTCGTCTACGTCAGCCCCAACCGCGAAATCATGCCCTCCCACCTGAGCGACCTGCTCAACCTCACCCGCACCAGCGCCACCCGCCTGGCCGACGAAATGTCCGCGCGCGGCTGGATACGGCGCGAACGCGGCGGCAACAACTGCGACCGCCGCCAAATCCTCCTGCGCCTCACCCCCGAAGGCGAAGCCTTCATCCGCAAAATCCAGCCCCTCATCACCGCCAAACGCGACCGCATCTGGGCCGGTTTCACCGACGCCGACCACGCCGAACTGCAACACCTCCTCGGCCGCCTGCTCGAAAAATTCAAAGACTGAACCGCCCCGCCGCAATCGCAATAAAAAGGCCGTCTGAAAAACAGATTTTCAGACGGCCTCTGCCGTTTACCGTTTATGCAGGGTGTGTGGCGCAAGCCACGCACGCGGTTCCGGGTGCGGCGGTCGTTGGGCGCATTGGCAAACGGAGGCAATGTAGGCCGGGCTTCAGCCCGGCAAAATAGCGGGTAACAGCGGGTTCGCCGGGCTGAAGCCCGGCCTACGGTACGATAAGAGACCGTCTGAAAACTTGTTTTTCAGCAAAGTAGCTTGGGTCGAGACCCAACACCCGCACAAGCCGCCTATGTTGGGTTTGCAACCCAAGCTACCCGCTGCCGTTAAGCCGTAGGTCGGATACTTGTATCCGACACCCGCGCGGCAGGGTTGGGCAAATGGTTGTTCCTCCCAAAAAGTGCCGAATGCCAAAGAAGATTCCCGCCTGCGCAGGAATGACAGGATAGGGGTTTCAGACGGCCTCTGCCGTTGGGGTGGGGTATGCGCAAGCCACACATGCGGTTTCCACCCTAAGGTAGGGTGTGCCGCCCCGAGGCGACGCACGCGTTCCCTGCCGCATAACCAATCCGTGCATTTCCCCAAAGTCCAAACCGCGTGCGTGGCTTGCCACACACCCTACCTTGGCGGCAGAGGCCGTCTAAAAAAAGCAAACCCGCTTTTCAGACGGCCTCTTTTGCGCCGTTGCGGCATGAACACGGTGCGGCTGTGCCGCGCATTCTGCCTTTACGGCGGAATCCGCCGCCCGTGCGCCCTACCCTTTCCTGCGCCGCGCCATGTTTTTGCCGATGCGCGCCAGCTCGTCGGCGGGGATGTGGGTTTTGCCCAGCTCGAACAGCCCTTCTTCCAGGGCCAGATGCACGGCGTAGCCGTCGGTGAAGGCTTTGAAGGCGGCGGCGTCGGGGCGGTAGGCCGCGTCGGCTTCGAGTTTGGCGAACTCGGCGGCCACAGCAGACCAGTTGGCGTGCAGCAGGCCGTGCTGGCGCAGGAGTTCGTCCACGTCGGCCTGCGCCTGCGGCGCGTAACGCAGCAGCAGCGGGAAGAAGTCCTGTTCTTCGTCTTCGTGGTGCAGCGGGGCGGCAACGTTGAAATACTGGGCGATCTGGCGCACGGCCTGCATCACGATGTCGTTACGGCCGTGTTCGGCGATGTAGTTGTCGAGCATGCCGACCTGTTCGCAGAAGCGGCGCACTTTGCCGTGGCAGGCGTAGAGCATTTCCACCGGCTCGTCGAATGTTACGCTTTTTGTGTTGAAAAGATTCATGTTTTTCCGTTTGAGGCCGTCTGAAAACATGGTTTCGGCGGCCTTTCCTCTTGATTGGCGAAGGGCGCAGTATAGTGAATCGCGCGCCGCGCCGCACGGGCTTTTCAGACGGCCTCTGTGTCGTGCAGGCCGCGCACGCAAAAACGGCCTGCGTGTGCAGGCCGTCTGAAAATGGCGCAAACCTTATTTCAAGGTAACGTGGCCGAGCATTTGCGCGGAGTGGGCGGGGAAGGAGCAGTAGAACTCGTATTTGCCGCCGTCGGCCAGTTTGGAAGTGTCCACGGTAACGCTGGTTTCTTCGCCGCCGCCGATCAGTTTGGTGTGGGCGATGACGCGCGCGTCGCCGGCTTTGACGTAGTCGGCATCCGCGCCGGCAGCCGCGCCGTCGGCAAGCACGCCTTTGGTGTCTTCGGCTTTGGAAATCACGATGTTGTGCCCCATTGCGGTTTTGGGCATTTTGCCGGTGTGTTTGAGGGTTACTTTGAATTCTTTGCAGTTGGTTTTGTCGATGACCAGCTCTTTGGTGTTGAAGTTCATCGCGTCGTCGGATTCGACCACGGTTTCACACGCGCCGGCGGCAGGGGCTGCGGCCGCTTCGGAAGCGGCGGGGGCGGCTTCGGAGGCGGGCGCGGCGGGGGTTTCGGAAGCGGGTGCTTCGGAGGCCGGGGCGGCGGGCGCTTCGGAGGCGGCGGGCGGGGCGGCCGGGGTTTCGGCGGGTTTGTTGTCGCCGCACGCGCTCAATGCCAGTGCCGCTGCGGAAATCAGTGCCAGATATGCTTTCATGTTTTAGCTCCTTAATGATGATGGTGGAAAATAATCGGAAACAAAAAACAATCCGTCGTAAACAACCAACGGAACCGGGCGCAATGTACCACGATTCGGCAATTGAGGGATAACTATTTTTGATATTTGCCGACCAAACGGCGCAGGGCGGCGGCCAGTCCGGGGTGGTGTTGCAGCCTGTCTGCGCCGTCGGCGAGGGCTTCGAGGGCGGCGGGGCTGAGTTTGAGGGTGTTTTGTTTGGGCGGGGCGGACGGTTTGGGAACGGTTTTGACGCGCACGGCGCGAATCAGGCCGCCGTATGCCTGTAACTGTGGCAGGAGGGCGGGGGCGAGCATTTTGAGGCGGGCGGCGGCGGTGCTGTTGGCGGCCAGCAGCACGAGGCTGCCGTCGGGGTCGATGCAGGCCGTCCGAATGTGGGGATGGAGGTTGGCGGGCAGGTGCTGTTTGACGGCTTGGTCGAGCTGCCGCCATGCCTGCGCGCTTTGCAGCAGGAATTTGAGTTGGGCGGCGGCGGAGGGGTCGTCGCCCGTCCCGCTGCGTTTGCCGATGTGTGCGAAATCCATTTTTCAGACGGCCTCTGTCTTGTTACCCGCGTCCTGCCGCTTCTGCTGCGCCCCGGTTGGCCAGCGCGTCGGCGCGTTCGTTTTCGGGATGGCCGGCGTGGCCTTTGACCCATTTCCAGCTGACGTTGTGGGCGGCGGCGAGGCGGTCGAGTTCACGCCACAGGTCTTCGTTTTTCACCGGCTGTTTGGCCGAGGTTTTCCAGCCGTTTTTCTTCCAGCCGTGTATCCAGCTCTGCATGCCGTTTTTGACGTATTGAGAGTCGGTGCAGATTTCCACGCAGCTGGTGCGTTTGAGGGCTTTGAGCCCTTCGATGACGGCGGTGAGCTCCATGCGGTTGTTGGTGGTTTCGGCTTCGCCGCCGAACAGTTCTTTTTCGTGGCGGCCGTAGCGCAGCAGCACGCCCCAGCCGCCCGCGCCGGGGTTGCCTTTGCACGCGCCGTCGGTGTAGAGGTAAACGGTTTGTTCCATATGGGTTTTCTTTCGTATGGCTCGGACGGAGGCGGCGGATTATAGCAGGCCGTATGAAAAACACGGCGCGGCCGCTGCGGAATGCTTGGAGGCCGTCTGAAAACGGTATTTTCAGAAACGTCATCCCCGCGCAGGTGAGGACGGCCTGTGTTCAATCGGGCAGCAGTTTGCCGGGGTTCATGATGCCGTGCGGGTCGAAGGCGGTTTTTACAGCCTTCATCAGGGCGATTTCCGCCGCGCTGCGTACTTGGCTCAGGCGGTGGCGTTTGACTTGACCGATGCCGTGCTCGGCGGCGATAGTGCCGCCGCAGGCGAGGACGTGTGCGTACACGATGTCGTTCACCGCGTTTTCAAAGGCGTATACACCGTTGTCGGACACACCGGGCAGGAAGGTGTTGTAGTGCAGGCTGCCGTCGCCGAGGTGGCCGAACACGACGATGCGGATGCCGTCGAAGGCCGCTTGCAAGGCCGCGCCGCAACGTTTGACAAATTCGGCGACGCGTGCGATGGGGAGGGCGATGTCGTGTTTGATGCTCGCGCCGAGACCGCGCTGGGCGGCGGAGATGTTTTCGCGCAAAGCCCACAGGGTACGCCGCTCGGTTTCCGACTGCGCCAACACGCTGTTGTCAAAGCCGTTTTCCAGAAGGCACTCGGCCAAGAGGCCGCCAAGGTCGGCGCGCGACTCGCTGTCGGTCAGTTCCAGCAGGACGTGCCACGGCGCATCGGCGGGCGGCGCGGCGCGGCAGAAGGCGGACGACAATTCGAGCGCGTAACGCCCGACCAACTCGAAGCTGACCAGGCGTTCGCCGAAACGGCTTTTGACCAAAGCCAGCAGCTCCACCGCCTGCGCGATACTGCCCACGCCCGCCCAAACGGTTTCGCGCGTTTGCGGCAGGGGGAAGAGTTTCAGCGTGGCGGCGGTAATCACGCCCAGCGTGCCCTCGCTGCCGATGAAAAGCTGGCGCAGGTCGTAGCCGGTGGTGTTTTTGTGCAGCGGCGCGAGGTGGGACACCAGTTCGCCGTCCGGCAGTACCACTTCCAAACCCATCACCAAATCGCGCATCGTGCCGTAGCGCAGCACGTTCAGCCCGCCGGCATTGCAGGCGATGTTGCCGCCGATCTGGCACGAGCCTTCGCTGGCCAGACTCAGCGGAAACAGCCGCCCCGAAGCCGCCGCCGCGTCCTGCACGTTTTGCAGGATGCAGCCGGCCTCGGCGGTGAGGGCGTTGTCGGCAGTGCTGACGCTGCGGATGCGGTTCAGACGGCCTAAATTGAGCAAAACGCCACCCTGCGGCACGGCCGCGCCGCACAGGCCGGTGTTGCCGCCCTGCGGGGTAACGGGCAGGCGGCGCTCAAAACAGAAACGCATGATTTTGCGCACGGATTCGGTGTCGCGCGGCTGCAAAAGCAAATCCGCCCGCCCGGTGTAGCGGCGGCGTTGGTCGGTGAGCAGGGCGGCGTTGTCGGAAATTTCGTCGGGCGCAAGCAGGGCGGCGAGGCGGCGGTAGGGGGTGTGCATGGTTTGTGTTTTTTGATGTGCAGACGGGTTGGAGCTTTGCCGAAAGCCGTTTTGGCTGCGCCGAAGCGGTGCTTTCAGACGGCCTGCCGCCCGTATCCCAAATATAAAGGAATAAAGGCGGCGGATAGACAAACGGGACGCTTGCGCGTCCCGTTTGCCATGCTGCAAAAGCGGCTTATTTGCTGGCGGCTGCGTCGGAAGCGGCGGCATCGGCAGCAGAAGCGGCGGCGGCGGCATCCATAGCGGCGGAAGCTGCGCCTTCGGCTGCGGAAGCGGCACCTTCGGCGGCAGAAGCCGCGCCTTCGGCTGCGGAAGCGGCGGCAGAAGCGGCTTGTGTGGCAGCTTCGGATGCTGCGTTTGCAGCATCGGTAGCGGCTTTTTCACCGCCGCAGGCGGCCAGGAACAGGGACATCAGGGTAGCGGCTAACAGGGATTTTTTCATTTTTCAAATACCTTACGAAATAAACTAAATTGATAAAACATCAGCAAATAATGTTGCCCGCAACAGCATGGTTACGGGCTTTTGCTTGTGCTGAACGCCGCCATTATGCCCATGTGCACGCCTAAAATCAATTCGCGCCTTGATTTGAATCACAATGCGCCGCCGCAGCGCGGGATACGATGCGCGGTTTTTTGCGACAGCAAAATACCTTTTCACGCCGTCCGGCGCAATAATCCGACCGCTTATTCAAATTTGACGGTTTATTGTTATCCTGTATCGCCCCGATATGCCGCCCGAGTGAGCTTTGCCGCCGCCTATCCCCGCCGCCGCTTCGGTGGCAAAAAAGCAACATTTTCCTGCCGGCCGTCTGAAAAACGCCGCGCGCAGGCCGCCGCCGCAAGGCCGCGCATGCACGCGGCGCGGGGCAAATAAACAGGCCGCGCCGCCACCATGATGTTACAATGCCCGCTTTCCAATTCCTGTTCCGAAAGACAGCCATGATTAAAAAAGACACCGTTGTCGGCCTGCATTACCAAATGTTCGATGCCAACGACCAGCTTATCGACGAAACACAGCAGCCCATCGTGTACCTGCACGGCGGTTACGACGGCATTTTCCCGCTGGTGGAGGAAGCCCTGCACGGGAAAACCGTCGGCGACGAAGTGGACATCGTCCTGCAACCGGACGACGCTTTCGGCGAACAGGATCCCGAGCTGGTGCGCATCGAGCCGGCCGACGCCTTCCCGTCGGAAGTGAAGCCGGGCATGATGTTCGAGGCCGACATGCCCGACGGCGATGTGGTGGTGTTCCGCGTTACCGATATGGCCGAGGGCAAAGTGGTTGTGGACGGCAACCACCCGCTGGCAGGCATGAAAATCCGCTTCAAAGCCAAAGTGGAAAGCATCCGCGAAGCCACCAAGGAAGAAACCGAACACGGCCACGTCCACGGCCCGCACGGTCATCATCATTAGCATCGGCATGAATACGGACAGGCCGTCTGAAAAATCCGTTACGGTTTTCAGACGGCCTCAACGTTTCCTATCAGCCCAAACATCCGCCCAAGCCCGCAACCGCGTGCGTCGCCTTGGGACGACACGCCCTACGGATGCTTCGGCGCGGGCGGATTCGGCTGTAAAGATAGGAGTGTGGCGCAAGCCATGCCCACGATTTAGGCTGCTTGTCGCAAGAGGCCGTCTGAAAGCGCAGAAGCTGCGCTTTCAGACGGCCTCTTGCGTGTCGTGCAGTTGTGCGCCGAGGCGGCGCAGGGTGTCGAGGGCGTATGTCCAGGCAGTGTCGATATAGGTGCAGGCTTCGCCTTCGGCTTTGAGGCCGAATTCGATGTGGGGGCGGGTGTGTTGTCCGTCGGGGGTGGTGCAGCCGACGCTGGGTAGGCTGTATGTGCGGATGCCGGGGTAGGTGTGTTCGATGTGTTCCATCAGTGGGGTGATGCGGGATTCGGGCAGGCCGTAAACGAGGATGGCGCGTTGGTCGGTTGGGACGCGGTGGAAGCTCTCGGCGTAGTGGGTGTGCAGCACCCATTCGGCCATGGGGTGCGCCATGACGGGGAAGCCGGGCAGGAAGTGGTGGTGCAGGAGGGTGAAGCCGGCGATGCCGTTGTAGGGGTTGGGGATGATTTGCGCGCCTTGAGGGAAATCGGCCATGTGCAGGCGTTGGCGGTGTTCGGGGGAGTCGGTGGATTCGCCGCGTTTGCGGGTTACGGCTTCGATTAGGGCGGCGGCTTCGGGGTGGCGTTGGAGCGGGCATTTGGCGGCTTCGGCGGCGGCCTGGCGGGTGTGGTCGTCGGGTGTGGCGCCGATGCCGCCGGTTACGAAGGCGGGCAGGCCGTCTGAAAAGCTGCGTTCGAGCTGTTTGGCGAGCTGGGGGCGTTCATCGGGGAGGTATTGGACGCTGTTGAGGCGCAGGCCGTGTGTTTCGAGCAGGTTTTTGAAGTAGGGGAAGTGTTTGTCTTGGCGGCTGCCGTGGAGAATTTCGTCGCCGATGATGATGAGGTTGAAGTCGCGGGTCATGTTGGTGGCCGTCTGAAATGGGTTGCGGCGGGCGGACGTCTGAAATGGGGTTTTGCTGTGTTTTCAGACGGTCTGCTTTGTCCGGTTTGTAAAAAAAGACTGCCGGAGCAGTCTTTTTTTGTTTCTCCGGCGGGTTTAGCTGCGTTTGAACAGTTTGCCGAATTTGCTGTTGAATTTGTCGACGCGGCCGGTAGTATCGACGATTTTCTGGGTGCCGGTGTAGAAGGGGTGGCACTGGGAGCAGACTTCGATGGTGAAGTTGTCTTTTTCCATGGCGGACTGGGTAACGAATTGGTTGCCGCAGGAGCAGGTTACTTTGACTTCGTGGTAGTTGGGGTGGATGTTTTGTTTCATGTGTTTGTCCTTTCGGGTGGCGGGCATAGGGGTTGTGCCTATGCTTCAAAGAAACGGCGGCTTCGTGCCGTCGGGAAAGCGGCGGATTATTGCGCAAATGCGTTGTTTTGGCAAGTGAGGCCGTCTGAAAAATGCGGGGGCGGGTTTTAACTTCGTTGAAGCTGCGCTTTCAGACGGCCTGCGTTTAAAGGCAGTCAATAATGCGGCGGGATTTCGTCGCGCAGGCTGTATGTTTCTGCGCCGCCGTCCGTGCTTTTGTCCTGCATGCGGCGGTAGAGCAGCCTCAGCTGCGCCTGCTGCAAGTCGAGCGTTTCGCGCATTTTGGCGATGGTGCCGTTAAGGTCGGCGATGGTGTCTTCCTGTAAGGCCGTCTGAATTTCCAATTCGGTGATGCGTTGTTCGAGTTCGTCCATTTACAGCACCATCGCGGCAATCCAGCCGGCAATCAGCAGCGGGATGTTGTAGTGGATGAAGGTGGGGACGACGGAGTCGCGGATGTGGTCGTGCTGGCCGTCGGCGTTCAGGCCCATGGTGGGGCCGAGGGTGGAGTCGGAGGCGGGCGAGCCGGCGTCGCCCAGCGCGCCGGCGGTGCCGACAATGGCGACGGTGGCCGGCGGCGAGAAGCCGAGGCTGATGCACAGGGGCACATAAATCGCGGTGATGATGGGCAGGGTGGAGAAGGAGGAGCCGATGCCCATGGTTACCAAAAGGCCGACAAACAGCATGGCGAAGGCGGCCATGCCTTTGCTGCCGCCGAACATTTTCATGCTGCCGTCCACCAGCGGCTGGATGTCGCCGGTGGCCTGCATCACGGCGGCGAAGCCCTGCGCGGCAATCATGATGAAGCCGACCATCGCCATCATGCGGATGCCCGCGCCGAACACGTCGTTGGCGTCGTGGCGTTTGACCACGCCCAGGGTCATGAACACGGCAAAGCCGAGCATCGCGCCCAAGAGCAGCGCGTCGTTGTAAACAAGCTGGATGGCGAAGCAGACGGCGATGGCCACGCCCGCCACCAGGCTGCGGTAAGACGAGGGTTCGGGCTGGTCGGCGGCGGCGCGGTTGTCGTCGGCATCGACCTGGTTGTCTTCATAAACGCGCGGTTTGCGGTAATGGACAAAGGCCAGCAGCAGCCCGGCCACCATGCCCAGCGCGGGAATCGCCATGGCTTCCATCACGTTGATGCCGTCCACGTTCATGCCCGAGGATTTGATGTTGCCCAGCAGGATTTCGTTTAGGAAAATCGCGCCGAAGCCGTAGGGCAGGAACATATAGGTGGTTACCAGCCCGAAGGTAATGACGCAGGCAATCAGGCGGCGGTCGATTTTCAGGCGGTTGAACACCAGCAGCAGCGGCGGCACCACCATCGGGATAAAGGCGATATGGATGGGCACGACGTTCTGGCTCATGATGCCCATCGCCAACAACAATATCAGCAGCGTCCACTTCACCGCGCCTGCGCCCGACGCGCTGTTTTGGTTCAGCCTGCGCACCACCGCGCCGGCAAGCTGCTGCGGCAGGCCGGAATGGGTAATCGCCATGGCAAACGCGCCCAGCATGGCATAGGAGAGTGCAATCTTCGCCCCGCCCGACAGGCCGTTTTGAAACACGGTGATGATGCCCTGCCGCGATACGTTTCCGGCGGCGTCGGCCGTGTCGGCCAGCGGCATTCCCGCCAGCAGGCCGCCGGCAAACGCGCCCACAGTCAGGCTCAACACCACATGCACCCGCGCCAGCGACAAGGCCAGCATGATGACGACGGCGGCCACCACGGCGTTCAGGTGTGCTGCGATAAAATCCATCTTCACTCCTTTGTTTTGCGGATTGGGAAAGCAAAAAGGCCGTCTGAAAAACGGTTTGGGGCGCGCGGGCGTTTGCGTGCGGCGTTTTCAGACGGAACCGGCATCCGGCGAAATCCGCTGTCGGCGGATTTCAGATTGTAAACATTTTGCGAATATTAACATATTGCCGCAGCCGCACCAACAATCCGCAACTTTGAAAAGCCACGGGATTCGTTCGGGCGACGTCGTTTCCGCGCGGGCGGGAATCCCCTGCGCCCTGCAATGTTTTGTTTGGCGGGACACGACGGAACGGCACGAAAATATCCGTCCCGCCGTTTGCGCGGCAGGCAGAAACCTCGGCAAACCTCGGGTGTTGCCAAACGGCGTCATTCCCGCGCGGGCGGGAATCTTGCCAGAATTTCAACAGTTTGTTTATTCGGAAATTATTGAAATCCAACCAAGATTCCCGCCCGCGCGGGAATGACGGCTTTTATGAAGTACCAGGCTTAGCAAAGTTTCTGCCCGCAGTGCGAACGGCAGAACGGGAGCGCGGCGGACGGTGTTTTCAGACAGCCTCATGCGGCAAAACGGCACGGCCGCAAACGAAACAGCCTCCCGCAGGCGTGTGGCTGGCGGGAGGCGGCGGCAGAAACCGGATTATTTCAATTTGGTTTCTTTATAGATAACGTGTTTGCGGGCAACGGGATCGAATTTTTTGATTTCCAGTTTGCCGGGCATGGTGCGTTTGTTTTTGGTGGTGGTGTAGAAATGACCGGTACCCGCACTCGATTCCAGTTTGATTTTGTCGCGCATTGCTTAATTCCTTATCGAAAATCGTGAAAATCAGGCTTCGCCGCGCGCGCGCAAATCGGCCAGAACGGCGTCGATGCCCAGTTTGTCGATAGTGCGCAGGCCGGCGTTGGATACGCGCAGACGCACCCAGCGGTTTTCGCTTTCAACCCAAAAACGGCGTGTTTGCAAGTTAGGCAAAAAACGGCGTTTGGTTTTATTGTTGGCATGCGACACGTTGTTCCCGCTCATCGGGCGTTTTCCGGTCACTTTACAAACTCGTGCCATGGTTGGACTCCAAACTTCTGAAAAAATAAAACGCGGTTTATACCACGAATCCGCCCGCCGCTTCAAGCCCGCGTTTGCCTGCGCGGTGCAATCTGTCTGCCAAACCGCTGAAAATGTGGCTTTTTGCCAACCGCCCTGCCCTACCCGCTTTTCAGACGGACTCTGCCCGGTTTGCCAGCGGCCGGATTTCGCAGCCCGCTTCGGACACGGCAAGATAGCCGCCGCGCCCGTCGTGCCAGTCGGGCAGCACGTAGCGTTTGACTTCGCGGCCGGCGAAGCTGTGGCTGTGGATGGCGGGGCGGTGGGTGTGGCCGTGAATGAGGGCGTCGGCCTCTGGGTGGCGCGCGAGGGCGGCCTGCACGCCGCTTTCGCTGACGTCGGAGACGGCACTAAGGCCGGTTTCGCGTTTGCGGCGGCGGCTGGCGGCGCGCATGTCGGCGGCGATTTTCCTGCGCCATTTCTGCGGCAGCGACAGCAGGATTTTCTGCACGGCCCTGTTGCGCATGATGCGGCGGAAGCGTTGGTAGGCGGTGTCGGCGGTGCACATTTCGTCGCCGTGCGAAATCAGGTAGGTTTGGCCGTAGAGGCTGATTTGGCGCACTTCGGGCAGCAGGGTCATGCCCGCCTGCGCGGCGTAGCGGCGGCCGAGCAGGAAGTCGCGGTTGCCGCAGATGAAGTACACGGGGGCATGGGCGGAAAAGGCTTTGAGCCGCGCCGCCGCGTCGCGTGCCGCCGCGTCGGGCATGTCGTCGCCCAGCCAGGCTTCAAAGAGGTCGCCCAAGATATAAAGCGCGTCGGTGTTTTCCCGCCAGAGGTTTAGGGCTTGGGCGAACAGGCGGTTGAGGTCGGGGGTGTCGTCGGAGAGGTGGAGGTCGGCGATGAAGACGGTTTGGCGCATGGCAGTCGGGCGGGGAAGGCGGGCGGCGATTATACCCGCCATCGGCGGCCGTCTGAAAACGGGGGCAGACGTGATTTGACAGGCGCGGTTTTATCGGTATAATCCGGCCTCACATTTCATCGTAAATTCCTTTCTTAATTAATCGCCCGCAAAATTTTGTGTTTTGCGGGATTTTTTTGTCCGGTTGGCGAGCATGAGGCCGTCTGAAAGCTGCGCTTTCAGACGGCCTTTTTTTGTTGCACGGCAGCGGGCGCATGCCGTTTATGTCTTCCTGTTTGCTATTTGAAACGCCCGCCTTTGATTTGCAGGCCGTCGGGGTTGAGGCGGGCGGCGAGGCTGTTGTTGCGCAGGGCGTGGGTGAGGGCGGTGGCGAGGCCGTCGGCAGCGTCGGGCTGGGGGGTGCCGGAGAGGCGCAGCATGCGCACCACCATGTGCTGCACTTGTTCTTTGGCGGCTTTGCCCTGGCCGACGACGGCCTGTTTGACTTGCAGGGCGGTGTATTCGTACACGGGCAGGCCGCGCATGACGAGGGCGGCGACGGCCGCGCCGCGCGCCTGGCCGAGCATGAGGGTGGAGGCGGGGTTGGCGTTGACAAACACTTTTTCCACGGCGGCCTGCTGCGGGCGGTAGCAGTCGATGATTTCGGCGAGGTTTTCCACGATGACGCCGATGCGGCCGGCCAGTTCGTCGCCGGCGATGGTTTTGATGCAGCCGGAGGCGACATAGTGGTGTTCGCGGCCGATAAGGTCGATGATGCCGAAGCCGGTGGTGCGGCTGCCGGGGTCGATGCCGAGGATGCGCAGGGGTTTGTTATTCATTTGGTTTTTCCGTACCGACCAACGGGGCGGCGGTGTGCCAGAGCGCGGTTTTTGCGCTTTTGGGCAGGCGTTTGATGGCGGCTTCGCGTTTTTGTGCCGCGCTTTTGGTAAGGCCGCTGTCGGTGAGGCGCATTTCTTCGGGTTTGTGCATGCGGGTGTAGCGCGCGCCGCGTCCGGCGAGGTGGGCGGCGTAGCGTTGCGCGGGGCGGTTGCTGATGCCGCAATAGAGTGCGCCGTTTGCACAGCGGACGAGGTAGACGCTCCACGTGCCGTCGGCATCGGGCGGGGTTTGGGTCATTTGAGGCCGTCTGAAAAAGCAAAGAGGCCGTCTGAAAAGGGCAGACCCGTTTCAGGCGTACCGAAGCGGGGTTTTCAGACGGCCTCTGCGGTTTATTTGATGCGGTTGGCCGGCAGGGGGACGACGCGGCCGTCGGTGAGGGCAAACCACCAGTAGCCGGTGCGGCCGGCTTCGCTGGCGTGGTCGACGCGGCAGAAGGCGAAGGCTTTGTTGTTGATGCAGCCGAAGTTGTGCGGCTGCCAGCTTGCGGGCAGGTGTTTTTTCCATTTGTCCACGTCAGCTTTGGACGAAACGACAAGGCGGCACTCGCCCGTGCCTCTGCATACGGGCTGCCATTGGCCGCCGGCTTCGCGCCCGTTCATAATCCATTGCGATCCTTGCAGGGCAAACTGCATCTGCATGGGGGTGGGGTTTTCGTTTTGGTCGAGCAGGACGTAGTCGCCCTGGTCGGCGGCGGTGAGGGGGGCGGCGGCAAGCTGCGCGGCGGCGGCGAGGGCGAGGAGTGCTGCGGCGGTTTTTTTCATACGGGTTTCCTTTCTGCTTTGCAGGTTGGTGGAACGTTGAGGCCGTCTGAAAACACGTTATCCGCCGTTTTCAGACGGCCTCGAAGGGCATTATACGCCCTGTTTCAAACTGGCTTCGATGAAGCCGTCCAAGTCGCCGTCGAGCACGGCTTTGGTATTGCCGACTTCATAGCCGGTACGCAGGTCTTTGATGCGCGAGGAATCGAGCACATAAGAGCGGATTTGGCTGCCCCAGCCGACATCGGCCTTGCCTTCTTCGAGGGCTTGTTTTTCTTCGTTGCGCTTGCGCATTTCCAGCTCGAACAGTTTGGAACGCAGCATTTCCATCACGATGCGGCGGTTTTCGTGCTGCGAACGGCTGGATTGCGACTGGACGACGATGCCGGTGGGAATGTGGGTGATGCGCACGGCGGAGTCGGTTTTGTTGATGTGCTGGCCGCCCGCGCCGGATGCGCGGTAGGTGTCGGTGCGCAAATCGGCGGGGTTGATTTCGATCTCGAAGCTGTCGTCCACTTCGGGATACACGAACACGGAGGCGAACGAGGTGTGGCGTTTGTTGTTGGAATCGAAGGGCGAGTAGCGCACCAGGCGGTGCACGCCGGTTTCGGTGCGCAACAGGCCGTAGGCGTATTCGCCTTCCACGCGCAGGGTGGCGCGGTTGATGCCGGCGATTTCGCCGTCGTCTTCTTCGATGATTTCGAGTTTGAAGCCCTTGCGCTCGGCGTAGCGGCTGTACATGCGGAACAGCATGCCCGCCCAGTCTTCGGCTTCGGTGCCGCCTGCGCCTGCGGTGATGTCCACAAAGCAGTTGTTGTGGTCGGCGGGCTGGTTGAACATGCGCTTGAATTCGAGGCCGGCCATTTGGCTTTCGAGTTCGGCCACGTCGCTTTCGATGGCGGCGAAACCGTCTTCGTCGTTTTCTTCGACCGCCATTTCAATCAGCATGCGGTTGTCTTCGATGCCGCCGCCGATGTTGTCCAGCGTGAGCACCACGCCTTCGAGCAGCTTGCGCTCTTTGCCGATTTCCTGGGCGCGTTTGGGGTCGTTCCACAATTCCGGATCTTCGGAGAGGCCGATTACTTCCTCCAAACGTTCTTTTTTGCCCTGATAGTCCATATAGCTGCGGATGGCCGCGCTGCGCTGTTCGAGGTCGTTCAGATGGTTGTTTAACTGGTTGATGCGTTCGGCTTCCATAGTGGTTCTGCTGTGGGTTCTATTGTTGAAATAAGGGGCGCATTTTAAAGGATTTCGCCCCGCCTTGCCATTTGAGGCCGTCTGAAAGCCTTTCAGAAACGTCATCCCCGCGCAGGCGGAGACGGCTTCAAACGCGGTTTTCCAGTACAATGCGCCGCTTTACAAAAACAAACCCTTTGGCCAAACACATGACCGCCCCCTCCCCCCTCATCGCCCTGTGCGCCGGCGAAGCCTCCGGCGACCTGCTCGGCGCGCATCTGATCGAAGCCATACGTGCCCGCTGCCCGCAGGCGCGCTTTACCGGCATCGGCGGCGCGCGCATGGCCGCGCTCGGTTTCGAGAGTTTGTACGAACAGGAAAAACTCGCCGTGCGCGGCTTTGCCGAAGTGGTCAGACGCCTGCCCGAAATCCACAAAATCCGCAAAGGGCTGACCGCCGACATGCTGCGCCTGCGCCCCGACGTGTTCGTCGGCATCGACGCGCCCGACTTCAACCTCGCCGTTGAAGGCCGTCTGAAAGCGGCGGGCATCGCCACCGTGCACTACGTCAGCCCCTCGGTGTGGGCGTGGCGGCGCGGGCGGGTCAACAGCATTGTGAAACAGGCCAACCGCGTGCTCTGCCTCTTCCCGATGGAGCCGCAGCTTTACCGCGACGCGGGCGGACGGGCGGAATTTGTCGGCCACCCGATGGCGCAGACCCTGCCGCTGGACGCCGACCGCGCCGCCGCCCGCAAACGCATGAAACTCGACGAAAACACGCCCGTGTTCGCCTTGCTGCCCGGCAGCCGCGTCAGCGAAATCGACTACATGGCACCGGTCTTTTTTCAGACGGCCGGATTGGTGCTGCAACGCCTGCCCCAAGCCCGCTTCCTACTACCCGTGGCCACCCACGCCACCCGTGTGCGCCTGCTCGAAATCCTGGCCAAAGACGAATACAAACGCCTGCCCGTGCAGCTGATGACCACCCACGCCGACCTGGCCTGCACCGCCGCCGACGCCGTGCTGGTTACCAGCGGCACGGCCACGCTGGAAGTGGCCCTGTGCAAGCGTCCGATGGTGATCAGCTACAAAATCTCGCCGCTCACCTACGCCTATGTGAAGCGCAAAATCAAAGTGCCGCACGTCGGCCTGCCCAACATCCTGCTCGGACGCGAAGCCGTGCCCGAGCTGTTGCAGGGCAAAGCCAAACCCGCGCTTTTGGCCGACGCGCTGATCAAGTGGTACGAATCGCCCGAAGCCGTCGCCGCGCTGGAAAACGACTTCCGCGAACTGCACCTCACCCTGCGCAAAGACACCGCCGCGCTGGCGGCGCAAAACGTGCTGGAAGAAGCGGGCGTGGCGGTTTGAAGGTGCGAAAAGGCCGTCTGAAAGCGCAGCTTCGGCGCAGCCAAAACAGGTTTTCAGACGGCCTATTTGCCATCCAGCCCATACCGAACCAAACGTAGGGTGTGTCGCCCCAAGGCGACGCACGCGTTCCCTGCTGTTTCAACCAATCCGCGCGTTTCCTAACAACCCCAACCGCGTGCGTGGCTGCGCCACACACCCTACAAAAGCAACAGAGGCCGTCTGAAAAACCTGTTTTGGCTGCGCCGAAGCTGCGCTTTCAGACGGCCTCTGATTATTTGCGCAGCCCGCGTCCTTACGCCTGCCGCGCTTCCGTTTCCGTTTCGGCTTCCATGCCCGCATACAGATGTTCCAGCGGCAGCGCGGTCGTGTTTTTCAACTCGTCGAGCACGAAGCTGGATTTCGCGTCGCGCACGCCCGGGTGCGAGAGCAGCACGTCGAGCACGAAATGGGAAAACGCGGTCATGTCGGGGAAGAAGGCGTGCAGCAGGTAGTCGGTTTCCCCGGTCAGCGCGAAGCAGCTGAGCACCTGCGGCCAGAGACCCACCGCCTGCGCGAAGTCTTCGCGCGCGGCCACCGATTTGTCGATGGACACGCGGATAAACGCCTGCAAGCCCAGTTTCAGGGCTTGTGGCGAGAGCAGCGCGGCATAGCCGCGTATGTAGCCCTCGCTTTCGAGCTGTTTGAGCCGCCGCAGGCAGGGCGAGGGCGAGAGGGATACGCGCTCGGAAAGCTCCACGTTGGTGAGCCTGCCCTCGGCCTGTACCACGTGCAGAATCCGCAAATCGGTTTTGTCTATTGCAAACTGCGCCATACTGTTTTCCTTGTGTTTTTTCTGATGGGATGAGTGCCGTGCAATATAAAGTAAATCCGCTTAACGCACAATAGACCAAAATCACGCTTTCGTTGGCATAAACCGTCGGTTGCGCCGCGCTCTTGCGAAGATTGTTCCGTGAGAAACGATGCGAACGGCGAAGTGTAAAGAATGGGGCGCGGCAAAAAGGCCGTCTGAAAACCCGTTTGCGGTTTTCAGACGGCCTGTTGTTTTGGCAACGGTTAAAACATCGAGTGTCCGCTGGCGGTTTTTTCGGGCACGGCTTGGATCACGTCCCAATGCTCGACGATTTTGCCCGCTTTGTTCACGCGGAAAATATCCACCACGGCTTCGCCCCGATCCTGCGGCGAGGTGCGGCTGAACACGTGCAGCCACACCAGATCGCCGTCGGCCGCCGCGCGTTTGACTTCGGCGCGGGACTGCGGGTTTTCTTTCAGAAACGGCACGAACGAGTCGATAAACGCTTTGCCGCCGTCGGCCACGGTGGGGTTGTGCTGGATGTAGGGCTCGGCCACGTATTTGCGCACGGCTTCGTCGAGTTTGTGTTGGTTGAACGCCAAATCGTAAAACGCCAAAACATTGGCTTTGTTGCGCTGCGCCCGGCTCTGGCTGTGCGCGGCGGCTTTGGCTTTGGGCGCGGCGTGGGCGGTGCCGGCGGCCAGCGCGGCGGCGGTGAGGATGAGGGCGAAGGTTTTTTTCATGTCGGTTTCCTTTTAATGTATGGAATGTTTAAGACCGTCTGAAATTTGCTCCTCTCCTGCGCTTGCGCGGGGGAGGGCCGGGGTGGGGGTGCGGTTTCGGCAGAAACCGAATCGGCGGGTACGTCGGGCGTTTGCCCCACTCTAACCCTCCCCCGCAAGCGGGAGAGGGGATAAACGGTTTTAACTTCGTTGAAGCTGCGCTTTCAGACGGCCTGTATTTTACATTTCGGCCACGGTAAAGCGTTCAAACAAATGCGCTTTGTTTTCCACGTCGTCGGCGATGGCGCAGGCGAGGTCGGCGGTGGAAATGTCGGCGGGTGCGCCGTTTGCGTCAAACAATACGTCGTCTCGGCCGGTGCGGTATCGGCCGCTGCGTGCCGTGTTGTCGGGGTGGCTGCCGAACATCGCGGCGGGCGAGAGGAAGGCCCAGTTCACATCGCGGCGTTCGCGCAAACCGTCCAACAGCTCGCGGGCGGCGTTTGCGCCGGGGTAGATGTCTTGCGGAAATTCGGGTGTGTCGACCAGTTGCACGCCGGGTGCGACATTCAGGCTGCCCGCGCCGCCGACAATCAAAAGATAGGGCACGGCGGCGGCTTTGGCCGCTTCGTTAATGCTGTTTGCGCCGCGCGTGAAATCGGCCGCCAGATTCGGGTTGTCCCAGCCCGGGTTGAACGCGCTGACGACGGCATCGAAGCCTTTGAGCTGTTCGGCGAAATCCGCCGCGTTCACATCCGCCGCGCGGGCGGTAACGTTTGGGGCTTGGAACACTTTGTCGGTGTTGCGGGCGAAAGCCGTTACTTCGTGGCCGCGTGCGGCGAGTTCCTGTACGGCTGCGTTGCCGACCAGGCCGGTTGCGCCGATGACTGCGATTTTCATGATGCTGCCTTTCTTTAAGTGCTGTTGTCGAATCGATGCCGTGCATTTTATTGACTTTGCCGCCGCATGATAATAGCGTGTCGGCTTATGCGCGGATTAAGCCGCGCTTAACAATGGCCGTCTGAAAAGGCCGTCTGAAAGCGCAGCTTCAACGAAGTTAAAATCGGTTTTCAGAAACGTCATCCCCGCGCAGGCGGGGACGGCCTCAAACAAGCAAAAATAAGGAACCCCGCCATGCGCGAAATCAAGCCCTTATTGGTGTTCGCCACCCTGCTCGAATGCCGCACGATGACCGCCGCCGCGCAAAAGCTCGGCATGAGCGCGCCGGCGGTCAGCCAGCATGTCGCCCATTTGGAGCGCGAATACGGCGTGAAGCTGCTCAACCGCAGCACACGCACGCTCACGCCCACCGACGCGGGGCGCGCCATGGCCGAGTCCTGCCGCCGCCTGCTGCGCTGCTCGGAAGACGCCTTCGCGCTGCTTGCGCAGGTAAACGGCGAAATCGCCGGCACCGTCCGCATCGCCCTGCCCTCGGGCATGGCCGCCCATCCCGCGCTGCGCCGCAGCCTCGAACGCCTGCTGGCCGAACATCCCGCCGTGCGCCCCGAGCTGCTGTTTGACGACGGCCTGCTCGACTTGCAGCGCGCCAACGCCGACATCGCCCTGCGCGGCGGCGAACACGCGCTCGACGACGAAAACCTGGTCGCCCGCCTTCTTACCCGCCAGCACTGGGTGATTTGCGCCGCCCCCGCCTACGCCGCCCGCCACAGCGTGTCCGCGCCGCACGATTTGGCCGCCTGCCGCTGGCTGTATTACCGGCCCGCCCGCCTGCCCATGCGGCGCGGCGCGGAATTTGCCGACCTGCTGATCGGCGACGAGGGCATCCGCTGCACCCAGCTTGGCGCGCTGCTCGAACTGGTGCGCGCGGGTCTGGGGCTGGCGGTGTTCCTCGAAGGCGACGTGGCGGACGACTTGGCCTCAGGCCGTCTGAAACGCATCCTGCCCGACTGGACGCTGTCGGCGGTGGACGTGTACGCGGTAACGCCCTACCGCGTGCAGTCCGCCCGCACCGAAGCCGTGCTGCGCATCCTGCTGGAAGAATTCGCCCGCACAAGCGCAAAGGCCGTCTGAAAACGCGGTTTTCAGACGGCCTTTTCCCTTATAATCCGCCGCTTTCCGTTTCAATCGAAAGGTTGCCCTATGGCCTTCGCCTCCCTCTTCACCCTGCTCGACGACATCGCCTCCGTACTCGACGATGTTTCCCTGATGGCCAAAGCCGCCGCCAAAAAAACCGTCGGCGTGGTGGGCGACGACCTCGCGCTCAACGCCGGACAAGTAACCGGCGTGGCCGCCGAACGCGAGCTGCCCGTAGTGTGGAAAGTGGCCAAAGGATCGTTTAAAAACAAGCTGATACTCATCCCCGCCGCCCTGCTGCTCTCCGCCCTGCTGCCCGTTTTAATCACCCCGCTGCTGATGCTCGGCGGCCTCTTCCTCTGCTTTGAAGGCGTGGAAAAACTTCTGCACAAATTCCTCCACCGCCCCGCCCCCGGCCACTCGCCGCAGGCCGTGCCCGACGAGTTGGAAAGCGAAGACGACAAAATCAAAGGCGCGGTGCGCACCGACTTCATCCTCTCCGCCGAAATCATCATCATCGCCCTGGGCACGCTCGCCCCGCAGGCCACGCTGGCCGACCGCACGCTGGTGCTGCTGGCCATCGGCATCGGCATGACCGTGTTCGTGTACGGATTGGTGGCCGTCATCGTCAAACTCGACGACTTCGGCTTCTTCCTCGTCAAACGCGGCGGCGCGCTGAAAAAAACCGGCGAAGGGCTGATTGCCGCCATGCCGTGGCTGATGCGCGGCCTGAGCGTGGCCGGCACACTGGCCGTGTTCCTCGTCGGCGGCGGCCTCATTGCCCACAACGCCCCCGTCCTGTCCGACTGGCTGCACCACATGCACTGGCACGACGGCCTCCCCGGCGCACTTGCCTCCCTGCTCACCGGCCTCGCCGCAGGCACGGCCGCCTGCGCCGTGGTGCTGCCGCTGATGAAGCTGTTCGGCAGACATTAAGGCAGGCAACCCCCCGACTCCGCAAACAAATACCTGCAACGGCAACAGGCCGTCTGAAAAAAGAAAACATGCAAAACATCCGCGCCGCCGTCATCCAAACCGTTTCCACCACCGACCCCGAAGCCAACATCCGCACCATGCGCCGCCTCGTGCGCCAGGCCGCCGACGCAGGCGCAGACTGGGCAGTGCTGCCCGAATACTGGCCGCTAATGGGGCGCAGCGACAGCGACAAACTCGCCCTCGCCGAACCCTTCGGCGTAGGCCGTTTTCAGACGGCCTTGTCCCAAGCCGCCGCCGAATGCCGCCTCATCCTCTTCGGCGGCACCGTCCCGCTGCACAGCGGCGACGCGGGCAAAGTGCTCAATACTATGCTCGTTTACGGGCGCGGCGGCGAACTGCTCGGCCGCTACGACAAAATGCACCTCTTCGGCTACTCCGGCCTCGGCGAGCGTTACGCCGAAGCCGACACCATCGCCGCAGGCACAAGCGTGCCGCAGCTTGCCGCCGACGGCTGGCTGCTGGCGCAGGGCATCTGCTACGACCTGCGCTTCCCCGAATTCTTCCGCGCCCAAGCCCCCTTCGACGCCCTCGTCCTGCCCGCCGCCTTCACCCACACCACCGGCCGCGCCCATTGGGAGCTGCTGCTGCGCGCCCGCGCCGTGGAAAACCAATGCTACGTCCTCGCCGCCGGACAAGGCGGCCATCACCAAAGCGGCCGCCGCACCTTCGGCCACAGCATGATCATCGACCCCTGGGGCGACACCCTCGCCCTCCTGCCCGAAGGCGAAGGCGTCATCACCGCCACCCTCGACCCCGTCCGCCTGCACAGCGTCCGCACCCGCCTCCCCGCCCTGTCGCACCGCATCTTGTAGGGTCTGTTGACATTCAACTTTTGCAGCGGATTTTGCATCATAAAACGGCAGATGCAAGGCCGTCTGAAAACACACGCCGGCCGCATTCCCGCCGCAGTGCAGAAAGCAAACCAACGGAGATTTGCCAAAAATACATTGAGGCCGTCTGAAAGCGCAGCTTCGGCGCAGCCAAAAACCCGTTTTACGCTTTTCAGACGGCCTCAACCCAAACACAAAACACCCGACCATGCCCAAACCCACCGCCGCCGAGCAGCAAACCTTTGCCGAACACACCGCCGCATTCGCCCCCGTTACCCCCGCCGAGTTGGCGCACATCATCAAATGCAGACAAACCGCCGTGGTTTTCCTCGGCCGCGCAAGCTGCTCCTACTGCCGCCGTTTCGCGCCCAAGCTCCAACGCGCTGCCGCGCAAACCGGCGTATCCGTGCGTTTTGCCGACAGCAGCGACAAAGCCGCATGGGCGGATTTTCGCGAAGAACACGACATCGACACCGTGCCCGCGCTGATTAAAATCCTTTCAGACGGCCTGCATGTGGTGTGTAATTCCAAATTGTCCGAACAGGACATCGAAAAATTTTTAACGTCATGACCCAAATCACTTTCCAAAAACCCGGCCATCTCGCCGCCCTGCCGCCCCTATCGCTCTATATCCACATCCCGTGGTGCATCAAAAAATGCCCGTATTGCGACTTCAATTCCCACAGCCTGAAAAACGGGCTGCCCGAAGCCGCCTATATCGACGCGCTGCTGACCGACTTGCAGCTTGAATTGCCCAATATTTGGGGCAGGCCGGTGGAAACGATATTTTTCGGCGGCGGTACGCCCAGCCTGTTTCAGGCGGAATCGATTGACCGTTTGTTGAGCGGCGTGCGTTCGCTGTTGCGCTTGCAGCCCGAAGCGGAAATTACGTTGGAAGCTAATCCGGGTACGTTTGAAATCGAGAAATTTCAAGGATTTAAAGACGCAGGCATTACGCGGCTTTCTATTGGCGTGCAGAGTTTCAACGACGATATGCTTGCGCGGTTGGGGCGCGTCCACAACGGCAAAGAAGCCTTAACCGCCATAGCTACCGCCTTGAAATTATTTGATAAAGTCAATATCGACTTGATGTATGCCCTGCCGAACCAGACCGTTCAGACGGCCTTAAACGACGTACAAACCGCCATCACTACGGGCGCGACCCACATCAGCGCGTATCATCTGACGATGGAGCCGAACACGCCGTTCGGCCACACGCCGCCGAAAGGTTTGCCGCAAGACGAAGCGGCTCTCGACATCGAAGACGCGGTACACGGCGCGCTGGAGGGCGCGGGTTTTATCCACTACGAAACATCGGCTTTTGCGAAACCTGCCATGCAGTGCCGCCACAATTTGAACTACTGGCAGTTCGGCGATTATTTGGGCATAGGCGCGGGCGCGCACGGCAAAATCTCCTATCCCGACCGCATCGAGCGCACCGTCCGCCGCCGCCATCCCAACGACTATCTCGCCCTAATGCAAAGCCAACCGAGTGAAGCCGTCGAACGCAAAACCGTCGCCGCCGATGATTTGCCGTTCGAATTCATGATGAACGCCCTGCGCCTGACCGACGGCGTACCTGCCGCGATGTTGCAGGAGCGCACGGGCGTACCCGCCGCCAAAATCATGGCGCAGATCGAAACGGCAAGGCAAAAAGGCTTGCTGGAAACCAACCCGACTGTGTTCTGCCCGACTGAGCAGGGACGGTTGTTTTTAAACGATTTATTGCAATGCTTTTTGTGAACGCAAAGGCCGTCTGAAACCCGTTTTTACGATTTTCAGACGGCCTTGATAATGACCGGCACGAAACCGTCAGAAAGGAAAACCATGCTACCCACCCCCGAACAGGCGCAGCAGCGCATTGACGAAATCCAAGCCCTTTACCGCCGCTGGCTGCAACTTTTGCCGCAGCTTGAAGCCGCGCAGCAGCAATGGCGGCAGGCGGCGCAAATCATGACGGAGCTGGACAAGTTTTACGCCACCGAATATATGGCATACGCGAATGCCGTGGCGGACGGGCTGCCCGTGTCGCTGCGCACCGAAGGCGAATACAGCGTGTTGAGCGAAGACGCGCTGTTTGACGCGTTCGGCGACCACTACCGCCTTGCATGGCAATGGCTGCGCGAAGCCACCGCCGCGCTTGACCCCGAAAACCGCGCGTGAGGCCGTCTGAAAACGGCGTTTCGGCCTTGCACCGCCGGAACAAACACGGCAAACGGTTTTCAAATATCATCTGTAAACAAACATCTATAAAACGCCCATAAAAAACGGCTTGACGAAGCAAAAACACGTTTATAGAATGCGCGGCTTCTTTCCCCGATAGCTCAGTCGGTAGAGCGACGGACTGTTAATCCGCAGGTCCCTGGTTCGAGCCCAGGTCGGGGAGCCAGATACGGAAAAAGCCAAATCTTTGCGATTTGGCTTTTTCTTTTGCCGTTTTGTTGGCAAGAGGCCGTCTGAAAACGCCACTTTGGCCGGAGCGTGTTTTCAGACGGCCTTGCGCCGTAGCAGCACGCCGCTTTCGATGTGCGCGGTAAACGGAAACTGGTCGAACAGCGCGGCGGCTTTGATTTCATGCGTTTGCAGCAGCACATCGAGGTTGGCGCGCAGGGTTTCGGGGTTGCAGGAGATATAGATGATGTTGTCGAAACCCTGCATCAGGCGCAGGGTGGCCTCGTCGACGCCGGCACGGGGCGGGTCGACGAAAATGGTGGAAAAGGCGTAGTCGGACAGGCTGATGCCCTGTTCGCGCAGGCGGCGGAATTCGCGGCCACCCCCGTAGGCTTGGGCGAACTCTTCCGCTGAGAGCCGCGCGATGCGGATGTTGTCCGCGCCGTCGGCTTCGATGTTCCACTGCGCGGCGCGCACGGAGGTTTTCGACACTTCGGTGGCCAGCACGCGGCCAAAATGGCGCGCCAGCGGCAGGGTGAAATTGCCGTTGCCGCAATAGAGTTCGAGCAGGTCGCCACCCAGGCCAGCCGCGCAGCCGCACGCCCATTCCAGCATTTTGGCGCACACCGCCGCATTGGGCTGGCTGAACGCGCCCTCGGGTTGGCGGTAGCGGAAGATGCGGCCGCCCGCTTCAAGCTCTTCGGTTACGAAGTCGCGCGACAAAACGATTTTCTGCCCCTTGCTGCGGCCGATGAGGGCGATGCCCAGCCGCCGCTGCAAATCCTGCGCCGCCGCCTGCCATGCGTCGTCGAGTTTGCGGTGGTAAATCAGGCTCACCAGCATGTCGCCCGACAAGGTGGAAAGAAATTCGCACTGGAACAGGCGGTTTTTCAGCACAGGCTTGGTCGACAAGGCGGCCAGCAATTCGGGCATCAGGGCGTTGATGGCGGCGGAGGCGGCGGGAAACTGTGCCAGACGGACAACCGACGCGCCACCGGCCTTTTTGCCATTTTCAAACATGGCGTAGCTGGTGCCGCCGCCCTCGTGCCAGATGCGGAACTCGGCGCGCATCCGGTAATGCCTCTCGGGCGAGGGGAACACCGCCCATTCGGGCATGGCGACGCCCGCGAACAGGCGGCGGAGGAAGTCGGTTTTGTCTGCGAGCTGGCGGGCGTAGCCGGAATCAGTCATGGCGGTTTCACAGGCGGGAAAAAGGGGCGGATTATAGCGGCTTTCGGCAGAAACACGGCAGAGGCCGTCTGAAAAAGGCGGAAAATGTTAAGACGGCCGCATTATTGCAAAAAAGCGCAAACGGCGGGGCGGCTGCGCTATCTCAAACCGCAAACCGCGTGTTAAGATAGAATTGTAAAGATTTTTTCCAAACCGGATTTTAACCATATAGGATTGAGAAACATGAGCCGCGTATTATTAGTAGATGACGATGCCGTACTGACCGAGCTTCTGACCGAATACCTGACCGCCGAGGGCTTGGAAGTGCGCAGCGTGCCCGACGGCGAGGCCGGGGTGCACGAAATCCTGTCGGGGCAGTACGACGTGGTGGTGCTGGATTCCATGATGCCGAAAATGAACGGCTTGGACGTTTTGAAAACCGTGCGCACGCAAAGCAGCATCCCCATCATCATGCTCACCGCCAAAGGCGACGACATCGACCGCATCATCGGCCTGGAAATGGGCGCGGACGACTATGTGCCCAAGCCCAGCACGCCGCGCGAACTTCTGGCGCGCATCAACGCCATCCTGCGCCGCGCCCAGCACACGCACGACCAAAACAACATTTCCAACAGCATTTCCGTCAGCAACGTTACCCTGCACCCCTCCAAACGCCAGGCCACCGTCGGCGACGCGCCGCTGGAACTCACCAGCACTGAGTTCAACCTTTTGGAAGTGCTGATGCGCCACGCCGGACAGGTCGTCAGCAAAGAAACCCTCTCCATCGAAGCCCTCGACCGCAAGCTGGCCAAGTTCGACCGCAGCATCGACGTGCACATTTCCAGCATCCGCCACAAGCTCGGCGACCCCTCGCTGATCCAGACCGTGCGCGGGCTGGGCTACCTGTTTGTGAAAAACTGATTTTCCAAACCACCCAAACCATTTGAAAGCAGACGCTTAAATGAAGCTCTTTCAACGGATTTTCGCCACGTTTTGCGCCGTCATCATCTGCGCCATATTCGTGGCGAGTTTTTCTTTCTGGCTGGTGCAGCAGACGCAGGCCGAAACCCATTTCAACCAGCAGCGGGCAATCGACGAAATCCTGCTCTCCAACGCCGTGGCCGCCTTCCGCGTCCGGGGCGAGGCGGGCGCGCGCGAAATGCTCGAAGGCTGGCACGAAGCGCAGGGGCCGGAAAAAATCTTCATCATCAGCGGCGACGACCAGGCCGATCTGCTCGGGCGCAAAGTCGATCCCAAACGCATCGAAAAAGCCCGCGCCTTTGCGCTGGAAAACCCCGAAAGCAAAAGCGTCCACCTCGAATACGGCCGCTGGGGCGAAGAATACCTGTTCTTCATCCGCAACTGGGACAACACCGAAATCCAACGTCGCCCCAGCCCGCTGTTCATCCCCGGCCTGCCGTTGGAACAAACCTGGCACGAAATCATCATTTTGGGCTTCATCTTCCTGGTCGGCCTCACCCTGGCCTACATCCTCGCCAGCAACATCACCCGCCCCATCCGCATCCTCGGGCGCGGCATGAACCGGCTGGCCGAAGGCGATTTTGAAACCCGCATCGCGCAGCAGATGGACAACCGCGACGACGAACTCTCCCAGCTTGCCGCCCAATTCGACAAAATGGCCGACAAACTGCAACAGCTCGTCGCCAAAGAACGCCACCTGCTGCACCACGTTTCCCACGAAATGCGCTCCCCGCTGGCGCGGATGCAGGCCATCGTCGGCCTTATCCAGTCGCAGCCGCAAAAGCAGGAACAATACCTGCAAAAACTGGAAAACGAGCTGGTGCGCATGGACACGCTGGTGGGCGAGCTGCTCACCCTCTCCCGCCTCGAAACCGCCAACGTCAAAATCGAAAAAGAGCCGCTCAAACTCATCCCCTTCATGCGCAATCTGGTGGACGACAGCCAGGCCGTTGCCGAGAAAAACCACCAAACCATCGAGCTGACCCTGGAAAAAATGCCCGAAAACGCCGAAATGCCCGCCAACGAAAGCTACCTCTACCGCGCCTTCGACAACGTCATCCGCAACGCGATGAATTACAGCCCAGAAGGCAGCAGCATCCGCGTGGAAATGCGGCAGGACGCGAAAAACTGGCTGGTCGACATCACCGACAACGGCCCGGGCGTGGCGGAAAACCAGCTTCCGCACATCTTCACCGCCTTCTACCGAGCCGACAGCAGCGGCAGCAAACCCGGCACCGGCCTCGGCCTGGCCTTGGCCAAACACATCGTCGAGCAGCACGGCGGCCGCATCTTTGCCGAAAACATCGCCCCCAACGGCCTGCGGATGCGCTTTGTTTTCCCGAAACAGCCTTGCAAAACCGACGACGCGAAAGAATAAGCGCGGCGGGCAGAGGCCGTCTGAAAGCGCAGTTCAACGAAGTTAAAACCGCTTTTCAGACGGCCTCATACCTTTCAAACACCCCCCGCCAAAACAAACAGCCACCCCGCCGCTTACGTAGGGTGTATCGCCCCGAGGCGACGCACGCGGTTTCCCACGCATAAAGGTTCAAAAGGGAGCTTGGAGTGAGACCCGACATCCGTGCAACCCACCGGTTTTGGGTCTGCAAACCAAGCTAACCGCCAAATATCAAGAGGCCGTCTGAAAGCGCAGCTTCAACGAAATTGAAACCGCTTTTCAGACGGCCTCTCTGCCTGCGTGCCGCCGCAAAGCTGCCTTTTTATGGCATAATCCGCCGCTTTCAGACGGCCTGTTCATAACATTAGGCCGTCTGAAAACGTAAAACATATCCTGGGCTTCGGCGGCCGCCGCAGCCTTTTTTCCAACCCGATGCGCAGCCTGAAACCCTAACCGTGCCTGTTGGCCTCAGGGTCTGTTGGCAACCAACAAACCCCAGCACGCACCGTTAGCGTTTTAGACTGGCGCAATCCCAACATTAAGGAATCCCAAATGTTTGACAAGCACGTCAAAACCTTCCAATACGGCAGCCAAACCGTAACCCTCGAAACCGGCGAAATCGCCCGCCAGGCCGCAGGCGCGGTGAAAGTGGCTATGGGCGACACCGTAGTGCTGGTGGCCGTTACCGCCAACAAAGAAGTCAAAGCCGGACAGGACTTCTTCCCGCTCACCGTCGATTATCTCGAACGCACCTACGCCGCAGGCAAAATCCCCGGCGGCTTCTTCAAACGCGAAGGCAAACAGAGCGAGAAGGAAATCCTCACCAGCCGCCTGATCGACCGCCCCATCCGCCCGCTGTTCCCCGAAGGCTTCTACCACGACATCCAAATCGTTGCGATGGTGGTATCTGTCGATCCCGAAATCGATTCCGACATCCCCGCCATGATTGGGGCTTCCGCCGCGCTGGTGTTGAGCGGCGTACCCTTTGCCGGCCCCATCGGCGCGGCGCGCGTGGGTTATGTGGACGGCGGCTATGTGCTGAACCCGACCAAAACCCAGCTCGAAAAATCGCAGCTTGATTTGGTGGTGGCCGGTACCGAACAGGCTGTCTTAATGGTGGAATCCGAAGCGCAAATCCTGCCCGAAGACGTGATGCTCGGCGCGGTGGTGTACGGCCATGAACAGATGCAGGCCGTTATCCGCGCCATCAACGAGCTGGCCGACGAAGTCAACCCCGAAGTGTGGGACTGGAAAGCCCCCGAGCCGAACGCCGAACTGATTGCCAAAGTGAAAGAAATCGCCGGCGACACCATCGCCGAAGCCTTCAAAATCCGCTCCAAACAGGCGCGCGGCGCGAAAATCGCCGAAGCCTGGGCCGCCGTTCAGGCTGCCCTGATTACCGAGGACACCGACACCCTCGCCGCCAACGAAATCAAAGGTATCTTCAAACACTTGGAAGCCGACGTGGTGCGCAGCCAAATCCTCGACGGCCAGCCGCGCATCGACGGCCGCGACACCCGCACCGTGCGCCCCATCAACATCCAAACCAACGTGCTGCCGCGCACCCACGGCTCCGCCCTGTTCACACGCGGCGAAACCCAAGCCCTCGCCGTGACCACCCTCGGCACCCAGCGCGACGAGCAGATTATCGACGCCCTCTCCGGCGAATACACCGACCGCTTCATGCTGCACTACAACTTCCCGCCCTACTCCACCGGCGAATGCGGCCGCATGGGCGCGCCCAAACGCCGCGAAATCGGCCACGGCCGCCTCGCCAAACGCGCCCTGCTGGCCGTGCTGCCCGAGCCGGAAGATTTCAGCTACACCATGCGCGTGGTGTCCGAAATCACCGAGTCCAACGGCTCGTCTTCGATGGCCTCCGTCTGCGGCGGCTGCCTGAGCCTGCTCTCCGCCGGCGTGCCGCTGAAAGCCCACGTGGCTGGCATTGCCATGGGCCTGATTTTGGAAGGCAACAAATTCGCCGTGCTCACCGACATTCTGGGCGACGAAGACCACCTTGGCGACATGGATTTCAAAGTGGCCGGCACCACCGACGGCGTAACCGCCCTGCAAATGGACATCAAAATCCAGGGCATCACCAAAGAAATCATGCAGATCGCGCTGGCACAGGCCAAAGAAGCCCGCCTGCACATCCTCGGCCAGATGAAAGAAGCGGTGCAAGGCCCGCAGGAACTGTCGCAACACGCCCCGCGTCTGTTCACCATGAAGATTAATCAGGACAAAATCCGCGACGTGATCGGCAAAGGCGGCGAAACCATCCGCGCCCTCACTGCCGAAACCGGCACCGAAATCAACATCGAAGACGACGGCACCATCACCATCGCCGCCGTCAGCGCGGATGCCGTGGAAGCCGCCCGCAAACGCATCGAAGAAATTACCGCCGAAGTGGAAGTGGGCAAAGTGTACGACGGCACCGTAGTCAAAATCCTCGACAACAACGTCGGCGCGATTGTCGATGTCCTGCCCGGCAAAGGCGGCCTGGTGCACATCAGCCAAATCGCCCACGAGCGCGTGAAAGACGTGAACGACTACCTCAAAGTCGGCCAAGTCGTGAAAGTGAAGGCTTTGGAAGTGGACGACCGAGGCCGCGTGCGCCTATCGATCAAAGCCCTGATTGACGCGCCCGCCGAAGAATAAGGCAGCATCCGCAGCGCAAAAAGGCCGTCTGAAAACCCGTTTTACAGGTTTTCAGACGGCCTCAAACATACGGCAAGCCTGCCTGCACCGGATTTGCGCCGCCGATGCAGGGAGCATCGTCCTGCGGCGCACACGGTTTCGGAACGTCCGCACCACAAGACCGGTGCGCGGCTGCGCCACTGCAAGGAAAAAAACGCAGCAAGGTTGGACACCTTGTGAGCATTTTTGACGCGGTAGTCGGGTGTTTTTTGCCAAAAATACCGCCGCAAGGCTGATTGTCAACAGCCCCTACAAACACAGAGGTCGTCTGAAAGCGCAGCTTCAACGAAGTTAAAACCTTTCAGACGGCCTCTTTACCTTATACGTCAAACGTTTACTGCTTTGCCGCACCGAACGCGCCGGTGATTTTCTTCGCGTCGTTGCGGAAGGTGCCGCCCATCTCGGCCGCACCACTGCCGAAGAAATTGCCCTGCACCACGGTTTTGTCGGACGACGTGCCTTTGAAGCTGTTGCCGTTGATGTTGGCGGACACATTAAACGTATTGGCCGCCGAAGCCAGCTTGCCGGTCAGCGTTTTCTTGCCAAAATCGACATCGAAATTCGCGCTTTTGCCGTTGTCGGCGGCGGTTACGATTGCGCCGGATGCGTCGGTGTAAACATGATAGCCGGAAAACTTGGCCGTGCCGCTTGCGGGCATATTCTGCGTCAGCTCGCCCTGCGCGAACACGGTTTTGCCTCCGCTGCCGTTTTCAATCACGCCGTATTTCATGCTGCGCACATGATCACCGCTCACCGCGCCGGCAAACCCCTGTTTGCCGTTTATCGTCGTGTTGCCGTTTAAGACATAAAATGTTCCCGCGCTGATGCCGCCGCCAAAATCCAAGGGGATTTCCTGATTACCGATTTTCAGCACGTTGACGGCATTGGTGGCCGGCGTGGCCTTGTTGGCTTCGACGCTGCCGCCGATTTTGGCGGTGTAGTAGTTGCCCGCGATGGGATTTTGCATCTGGCTGCCGTTGTTGCCGCTGTTGCTGCCGCCGTTCTGGTTTTGGCTGCCGCCGTTTTCGTTCAGCGAAACATTGGGGCCGTCGCCGCCCCCGCCGCCGCATGCCGCCAGCAGCACAGCCGCGCCAATCAGAATGCCCAAAGACGTTTTGTTCATGGTTCCCCTCCGGTTGTCGTTAAAAAACAGCAAAATGCGTCGGTCATTGTAAAGAAAACAGGCGTTTTAGGCAAACCGCCGCGCCATTTTTCTCATACAGGCCGTCTGAAAAGGTGTTCAGACGGCCTCTGCGGTTGAATTCGCCGCGCCTGCCCCAACAATGGCGCACATTGGACAACTTTTGCAGCGATAAAAAACATGGCAGAAAAAACCTATTACGACATACTCGGCGTGGAAAAAACCGCCGACGCCGACACCATTAAAAAAGCCTACCGCAAACTGGTGCGCAAATACCATCCCGACGTCAGCAAAGAGCCCGACGCCGCCGAGCGCACCGCCGAAATCAACCGCGCCTACGAAACCCTGTCCGACAAGGACAAACGCGCCGAATACGACGAAATGCTGGCCAACCCCTACGGCCGCAGCGCGGGCGGCAGCCCGTTCGGACAAGGCTTCGGCGGCGCGCAGGACGGCGGCGGCTTCCATTACGAATACCGCAGTGGCGGCGAGCCTTTCGGCGCGGGCGATTTCAATTTTGAAGACCTGTTTTCACACTTCGGCCGCAGTCATTATCAGGAGCCGCCGCGCCAAACCGGCCCGCAAAAAGGCGAAGACCAGCACGCCGAGCTGGCCGTCGATATTTACGCCGCCTACGTCGGCGCGGAGCGCACGCTGACGCTGAACGTGCCCACCATCGACGAATACGGCCGCGCCGCCTATCAGGCCAAAACCCTGAACGTCAAAATCCCCAAAGGCATCAGCGAAGGCCAGCAAATCCGTCTCGGCGGGCAGGGGCTGCCGGGCTACAACGGCGGCGCGAACGGCGATTTGTACTTGAAAATCAAGTTTCACGACCGCCCCGATTTATATGTTAAAAACAAAAAAGACGTGTACCAGACCATAGACGTGAAGCCGTGGGAAGCCGTGCTCGGCGGCAAAATCATCGTCCCCACCGCCGCAGGCCGTTTGCAGGTGAACCTGCCCGCCAACAGCCAAAACGGCAAAAGCATCCGCCTCAAAGGCAAAGGCATCCCCGCTAAAGAAGCGGGCGATCTGTATCTCAACATCCGCATCAGCGTTCCGCCCGCCGAGAGCGAAGCCGACCGCGCCGCATGGGCGCGGCTTGCCGAACACTTCGCCGCCAAAACCGCATAAGGCACGATACGAAAGGATACCCCATGACGCAGCACACCGACATCACCCTCACCTTTGAAGAAATCATCGCCGCCAGCCGCTGCCGCCGCGACTGGCTGCTGCAACTGATCGAAGAAGACATCATCAGCATCGACGGCGCACCCGAACACACCCTGTTCAGCGGCTTCCAACTCGCCCGCATCCGCCGCGCCCAACGCCTCAGCCGCGATTTTGAAGCCGGCATCCCCGCGCTGGGCCTGATTATGCGGCTGCTGGACGAAGTGGAAGAACTGCGCAAATCGCAGCCGCCGACGGTTTTACTGGACGAAAGCCGCTAAACGATAGGCAAGAGGCCGTCTGAAAAGCATCAAAACACCTTTTCAGACGGCCTTTCGGCGTGCGGGACAACACCCTCTACAACAGCCAGCCGCCGTCGTAGTGTTCGAGAAACTCGCCGAATTCTTTTTGCGCCCTGCGGATGGCGGTGGGATCCTGGCCTTCCAGCACGCGCTCGAATTGGGCGAGGGCGTGGCTGATGGTTTGGCGTTGGTCGCCGAGGTATTCCTCGTAAAGCCGTTTGGCTTTTTCCAAAAGATAAACGTTTTCCTGCTGCTCGCGCGGGTGCACTTTAAGGGCGGCGAGTTTGGCCAGCGAGGCTTGGATTTCGGCTTCGCTCAAATTCGCGCTGTTGTGGCGGAAGGTCTGGTTGGCGCGGATGTCGAACTCGTCGTTGGTGATGTCCACGTCGAGCAGGCCGTTGATGTCGTAGCTGAAACGCACGTCTGCATGCACTTCGCCGGCGGGGCGCGGCGGGATTTTGATTTTCATCGTGCCCAGCAGCAGGTTTTCGCGGGCGATGGCGGATTCGCCCTGGAACACTTCAAATTCCAGCGCGTCCTGGTTGTCGCGCACGGTAACGTAGCGTTCGACGCGGGAAACGGGCACGGGCATGTTGCGCTCGATAATCGGCGAAAAGCGGCCGACGATCAGCTCGCCGTCATCCGCCGTGATACTGCTGTTCACGCCCAGCGAGAAGGGCATCACGTCGGTGAGCACCACTTCGTCCACGCTTTGGTCGCGAGCAATCAGGGCGGCCTGAACCGCCGCGCCGCGCGCGATGGCTTCGTCGGGGTTGACGGAAACATTGGCGATGCGGCGGAACAGTTGGGCGATGCTCTGGCGAATCAATGGCATACGGGTCGCACCGCCGACGAGGATGATGCTGTCGATCTGGTCGGGGCGCAGCTTGGCGTCGCGCAGGGCGCGTTCGAGCGGGCGGCGCAGACGCGCCATCAGCGGCTTGGCGGCTTCGTGGAACTCGTGGCGGGTAACGGTGGCGGCAACCATGCGGCCGCCGACGTTGACGGCGATTTCGGCCTGCATTTCTTCGCCGAGTTTGCGTTTGGCAGTTTCCAGTGCCTGCCACAATTCGCTGCTGTCGGCGAGTCTGGCGCGCTCGTCGTCGTTCAGATCCTTGCACTGGCGCAAAAAGCAGTGGCGCAGCACCTGCACGAAGTCTTCGCCGCCCAAATGGTTGTCGCCCGCGCTGGCGGACACCTGCACCACGCCGTCGAAATAGTCGAGCACGGACACGTCAAACGTGCCGCCGCCGAGGTCGTAAATCAGAAAACGGGTATCGTCGGGACGTTCCTGCAAGCCGTAGGCCAGACCGGCGGCGGTGGGCTCGTTCAACAGACGCAGCGCGTTCAGCCCGGCCATCTGCGCGGCGTTGCGCGTGGCCTGCCGTTGGATGGCGTTGAAATAGGCGGGCACGGTAATCACCGCGTCGGTAACGGTTTCGCCCAAAAAGGCTTCGGCGTCCTCTTTGAGCTGTTTCAAAACCAGCGCGGACAATTCTTCGGCGCGGAAGGTTTTGCCGCCGATACGGAAGGTTTTGTCGGTGCCCATAAAGCGTTTGAAGGCTGAGGCGGTGGACTGCGGCGCGGTGCGCAGCCGCTCGCGGGCGGCAAGGCCGACCAGGATGTTGCCCGCGTCGTCGGCACTGACGACGGATGGGGTGAGGAAGTGGCCGAGGCGGTTGGGAATCAGGCGGGTTTCGCCGTCAAGAAACTGGGCGACGAGGCTGTTAGTGGTACCCAGGTCGATGCCGATTTGCAGGGTCATGGTGTCCGTTAAGTGTTTGTGAAGAAAGGGCGCATTGTAAAGCAATGCAGCCGGAAACGCTGGCTTTTGCTTGCCTGCTGCGCTGCCGTGTGGCGGAAACGGCGGTTTAGGGAGGATTTGTAACGGAAAGGCCGTCTGAAAACGCTTTTACCGGTTTTCAGACGGCCTATTCCCATCCAGCCGCCGCATGGTGCAAAAAAACCTGCCGCAGAGGCGGCAGGTTCGGTCTTGGCGTATCAGCCCTGCGCTTTGCGGGTGGGCAGTTTTTCTTTGATGCGGGCGGCTTTGCCGGTGAGGCCGCGCAGGTAGTACAGCTTGGCGCGGCGCACGTCGCCACGGCGTTTGACTTCGATTTTTTCAACGGTGGGCGAGTAGAGCTGGAAGGTACGCTCCACGCCTTCGCCGCTGGAAATTTTGCGCACGATGAAGTTACTGTTCAGACCGCGGTTGCGGCGGGCGATAACCACGCCTTCGTAAGCCTGCAAGCGGCTGCGGGTGCCTTCGACCACGCGCACGTGCACGACAACGGTGTCGCCCGGTGCGAATTCGGGGATTTGTTTGCCCAAGCGGGCGATTTCTTCCTGTTCGAGTTGCTGGATCAGGTTCATTGTTTATTTCCTAAGTCTAATGGGATTGCCCGTTGCTCTTCTTCAATTTTGCGCAAGAGGCGGGCTTCCTGTGGGATCAAACTGCGCCGTGCCAGCAAATCCGGCCGGCGCGCCAAAGTGCGTCGCAGCGATTGTTCCAACCGCCACTCGGCTATCAGGCCGTGGTTGCCCGAGCGTAAAACCGCCGGAACAGCCATGCCCTGAAATTCTGTCGGGCGTGTGTAGTGCGGGCAGTCCAAGAGGCCGTCTGAAAACGAGTCCTGCTCGGCCGAACGCATGTCGCCCAATACGCCCGGAACGAGGCGCAGCACTGCGTCCATCAGCATCATTGCGGGCAGTTCGCCGCCGGAGACGACAAAGTCGCCGATGGCGATTTCCTCGTCCACGCTGCTTTGCAGCAGGCGTTCGTCTATGCCTTCGTAACGGCCGCACAGCAAAATAAGGTCGGGCAGTTTGGCCAGCTCGGCCGCTTTGGCGTGGCTCATCGGCTGCCCCTGCGGGCTGAGGTACACCACCCTGCCCCGCCCGCTTTCGGTTTGCGCCTGCGCGGCGCGGATGGCGGCTTCGAGCGGCGGCGCCATCATAATCATGCCCGGCCCGCCGCCGAAGGGGCGGTCGTCGATGTAGCCGAGCTTGTTGTCGGCGAAGCGGCGCGGGTTGATTGTTTCAAACCGCCATATGCCCTGTTTGAAAGCCCGTCCGGTTACGCCGCAGCCTGTGATGGCGGCGAACATTTCGGGAAACAGGGTAACGGCTTGGATTTTCATCAGTAGTCGGCGGCCCAGTCGGCGGTGATGGTGCGGGTTTCGCGGTTGACTTCGCCGACAAACTGCGCCACGAACGGAATCAGGGTTTCCCCGCCTTCATGCCGCACGACCAGTATGTCGTGCGCGCCGGTTTCCATCAGGCCGCTGACCGTGCCGAGGGTTTCGCCGGCGGGCGTGATGACGGTCATGCCGACCAGATCCGCCCAGTAGTATTCGCCTTCTTCGGTTTCTTCAAAGTCGGCGCGGTTGATTTCGACGGTATAACCGCGCAGCAGCTGCGCGGCGTCGCGGTCGCCGATGCCTTGGAATTTGACGTGCAGGCCGTCGGCGGCGGTTTTGCCGGCCTCCAAAACGACAGAAACGGCTTTACCGTTTCTGCTCAAACGCCATTCGGGATAGTCCAAAAGGCTGTCGGCGTATTCGGTGTCGACGGCGACTTTCACCCAGCCTTTGATGCCGAACGCGCCTTTGATGTAGCCCATGGCCACCCATTGCGTTTCCTGCGCCATGGATTAAGCGGCGGCCTGCTGTTCTTTGATCAGTTTGGTAACGGCATCGCTGACCTGCGCGCCCTGGCCGACCCAGTGGTTCAGGCGTTCGGCGTTCAGGCGGACGCGTTCCTGTTTTTCGTTGGCGACGGGGTTGTAGAAGCCGACGCGCTCGATGAAGCGGCCGTCGCGGCGGTTGCGGCTGTCGGTTACGACGACGCTGTAAAAGGGACGTTTTTTCGAGCCGCCTCGGGCCAAACGGATAACTACCATATTATTTTTTCCTTAAATGAAAGACAAAAGTCTGCCGGATATGCAAAAGCGCGGATTTTAGACTGTTTTACCGCCGCCGCGCAAGCCTTTGTTGGGCAGCAGGCGGCTTTTCGGGCGTTTTTCGCGTTGTAGGGCGAGGCGGGCGGCAACGAGCCGCGCGTCTTCGGGCGAAGGGGCGGTTTTGAAGCCGAGTTTGGCGGCCAGCGCGCGCATGGCGGCGTTGTCGGCGAGGATTTCGGCGCACACGGCGCGGTAGCTCTGCCTGCCCGCTTGGGCGACGAGCTGGCGCAGCAGGAAGGCGGCCAGCCCCTGCCCTTTCATGTCGGCGGCCACGGCGATGCCGAACTCGCAGGCTTCGGGGAAGCGCAGGCAGGCGTACTGCGCCCAACCGGCGATTTCGCCGCTGCCGCGCCAGGCGGCGATTGCGCAGTCGCGCGCGTGGTCGATGAGGGTGAAACGGGCGAGGCGGCCGGCCGGCAGCTCTTTGATGTGGCTCATAAAACGGGTTCTGCGGTCGGCCTCGTCCATGCCGCGCACAAACCGCTGCAAGGCTTCGGCATCTTCGGGCAGGAGGGCGCGCACGAGCAGGGTTTCGCCGTTGGCGGCGGTGAAGAAGCGGCCGTCTGAAAACGGGGCGGCGGCGAACAGGGGCGCGACGGGCGGCACGTCTGCGTCGGCGGACAGGCTTTCGGTGCAGAGCCGCGCGTTTTGCGTGTCAACACGTATGCGCAGCGATTGCAGGGCACTCAGGCCGTAGGCGGCGGCGTTCAGCGACAATAAAAGCTGTTCGAGCGCGGGGCGCAGCGCGGCGGCGGCGAAAAAACGCCCCAGCAGCAGGGCGTGGCGGGTGTCGAAAGGCGGCAGCAGCAGGCGGGTTTCTCCGTTGTAACGCGCTTCGAGCACCGCGCCCGTGTGCGGCAGGACGGTGTAGGACAACAGGCCGTCTGAAAACCCGCCCGCATCCTGCGGCGGCAGGTGCAGCACGGCGGCCAGCCCGGCGGGGCGGCCGACCAGCAGCGCGGCCTGGCGCAAATCGGGGGTCAGGCAGGGCGGCCTGTGCGGCTTGGCGGTTGTCTGCCGCATTTTGTGCAGCCGCTGCCACGCCGCCTGCGCCGCGAGGGTGCGCACGGCCTCTTCTTCGCCGGAAAACGCACAGAGGCCGTCTGAAAACGCGTGTTCCGCGCCGCTGTCGGGCGGCAGCACGGCATACAGCGGCGTGTCGCTGCCCTGCTGCAACTGCGCCAGCTGCGCCGCCGTGTCGGCATCGTTTGCCCGCAGCAACAGGGCGCGGCAGCCGTCGTCTTGCAGCGCGGCAGCAGCGGCATCGCGAATTTGCAGCGGGTTGGCGCGGCGCGGCAGAGTGGGCAGCACCTGCACGCGCACGCCCGCTGCCTGCGCCGCGTCGGCCAGCCAGCCGCTTTCGCCGTCGGACAGGATGCACACCCCGCCCTGCCCCGGCCGTCGCGGCAGCAGGGCGGCGCGGACGGCGGCCTGCAACTCCTGCGGCGTGCGCACCGGCAGCGCGCCGCAGTGTTCCGCCAGCGCGCGAAACAGCGCGTCTTCCCGCGCATCCAGGCTTTGCGGCGCGTAAAGCAGCACGTTTTTGTCCTGCGCCGCCTGCCGCAGCGCAGAGAAAAACGCCGCAGGCTGCTGCGGCAGATACTGGCAGACCAGCAGACGGCTGTGGCCGTCCTCGCGAAAACGGTCGAGCCAGGGCGCGGCGGGCGACTGCGGCAACAGGTTGGCGGTAAAGGAAAAACCGACCGGCACACCGGCCAGCGCGCGCAGTACGCCGCCGCAGAAGCCCGCCTGCCGCCCCAGCACGGCCACCCGCCCCGCTGCGGGAAAGCCGCCGAAACAGTCGGCATACAGCCCCGCGTGCGGCAGGTTGAAGCCGTCGCCCGCGCACAACACCAGCTGCGTTTTCCCCGCGCCGCCCGCAGCCGCCTTAAAGAGTTTGGCGCACTGCTCGTCGTCCGGCTCGCCGCCCTCGTCGGCCAGCAGCAGTACATAGGGCACGCCCGAGGCCGCGCAGGCCGCCACCGCGCCCGCCTGCGCCTGCGGCGGCACGGCGACCACGACCGCATCCGGCTTTTCGCCGATTTGCCCGACATGGGCGAAGGCGGGCAGACCGGCCACGGTTTTGCGCCGCAGGTTCACCGGCGTGAGGCGGCCGGCGAAGGGGCGGCGCAGCAGCGCGGCAAACACCCGCCCGCCCGCCGTTTCCATGCGCGCACTCGCGCCGACGACGGCGATGTGGCGGGCTTCAAACAGCTCGTGCAGCGGCGGGGTAAGCATGGCGGACTCCTGTTTGGCGGGGTTTTCGGTTTTCACTTCGTTGAAACTGCGTTTTCAGGCGGCCTCTATTATAGATTCTGTTTGAGGCCGTCTGAAAAGCGGGTTTGCCCGATGTGGGCGGCGTTCGTGTTGCGGCAGGGAACGCGTGCATCGCCTCGGGCGACACACCCTACATCAGGTTCGGTATGTGTTGAGGCCGTCTGAAAGCGCGGCTTCGGTGCAGCCGAAACCTGTTTTCAGACAGCCTCGACATTCTCCGTCAGCTCCAAACGTCCGACCGCGTGCGTGGCTGCGCCACACACCCTACCTGAGCGGCGGAGGCCGTCTGAAAACCGAAATCCCGTTTTGGCTGCGCCGAAGCTGTGCTTTCAGACGGCCTCTGCCGCGCGGCTTTATTTGGCGCAGGCTTTGACGGCGGCTTCGTAGCGTTTTTGTTCGCGGCGGAAGGTTTTGTCGTCGAGGTAGGTGGAGGGGATTTCTGGCTCGAACCAGTGCTCGATTTGGGCGAGGGTGCTGCGGCAGGCGGCTTTGTCGCCGGTGTGGAGCTGGCTTTCGGCGAGGTCGTTGTAGGGTCGGATTCTGGCGGTGTAGCCGTTGAAGCGGATGCATCGGTCTACGTATTGCTGTTTGATTTTGAGGGCTTCGGGGTAGCGTTTGGCGCGGTAGGCGGCCCGGTAGCGTTGGTCGCTGGCTTTGCTACCCTCTTTGGTGCACAGGGCGGGGAGGGCGGTGTAGACGCTCTCGAAGCGGGCTTTGACGCCGCAGTAGCTGCTGCATTCCCCATCGTCGCGGACTTCGACGGTGTCTTGGTTTTTGCCGCTGAATTTGAAGCGGACGACGCAGCCTCTGCCGTCGCGCCAAGTGCCGTTTTTGATGCGGCCTTCGAGTTCGCATTCGTCGCCGTTGGCGAAGGACACCAGCCCGAAGCGGCTGCCTGTGATGGTGAGCATGCCTTCGACGTCGTCGCCTTCGGCGGTGGCGTAACGTTTGGCGGCGGCGGGCGCGGCGGCGGCTGTGGCTGTGGCGGCGAGGGCGCAGAGGAGGAGGGCTTTTTTCATGTTGCGTTTTCCTTTGGGTTGGGGCGGGTCGGTTTTAACTTCGTTGAAGCTGCGCTTTCAGACGGCCTTTTGTGCTTTGAGGCCGTCTGAAAGGTTTAATGTAAGGGCTTAATCGGGCTGAAACTCGAAACGGCGGCGGTCGAAGTCGTAAAAGTAGCGGTCGGAGGGGCTGGTAAAGGCGGGGTAGAACAGGAAAGGCTGCGGTTGCGCGGGCGGGTTGGGCGGGAGATAGTAGAGGCGGGGGCGGCCTTCTTGTTCTACGCCGACGGCGGCGAGGCTGTCCGGCCAGCGGCCTTGTTCGGCGTGGAATTTTTCGATTTTGGCGGCGGCTTCGAGGGCGCGGGTTTGGGCGAAGTCGTCGGCGTATTTGATCCACAGGGCGGTGAGGGCGGCGGCGCAGAACCAGATTGCGGCTTTGGCGAGGTAGAACGTGCGCTGCGGCGGTCTGAAAACGGCATTGAACAGGCAGGAGGCGATGGCGGGCAGCATGACGAGGGCGATGGAGGCGAAGGCGAACATGCCCGCGTCCGTCCATATCCACAGGGCGGTGATGGCGAAGCTCCACAAGATGCCGGATGCGAGCTCCCACAGGAAGTCGCGGCGTTCGGCGGGGGTCATGTTTTGCTCCTTTTTTCAGACGGCCTTTAAGCGGCGCAAACTTTTTCAGACGGCCTCAAACCGTGTTCACAGCTTCACGCCCATCCACTGCGCCAGTGTGAAATAAACCAGCAGGGCGGCGGGGAGGGTGAGGATGGCGAATCCGGCCAGCGCGGAAACGAGCCAGCCAAATTTGTCGAAGCCGCGCCAATTGAAGCGGCGGGCGGCGTTCAGGAGGCAGGGCAGCGCGATGAAGAGCCAGGCGGCCGCCCAGCCGGGGTTGGGGCGGTATACGGGAATCAGGCCGGCGAAGGTGGCGGCGGTAAACAGCGTCCACAAAAGCAGCGGCAGCAGGAAGGCGGCGGCCATCCACAGCAGGCCGCTTTTGAAGGCGGGGGTGAAAGCGATTACGCGGCCTTTGCCTTGCGCGGCGGGCTTTTCAGACGGCCTCTGCGCGGCGGCCTGCCGTTTTTCAGACGGCCTGTTGCGTCGGTCAGCAGCCATAGTCGTACTCCACAACCAAGGGCGCGTGGTCGGAAAATTTTTCGTCTTTGTAAACGTGGGCATTCAAGGCTTTGGCGGCCAGTTCGGGCGTTACCATTTGGTAGTCGATGCGCCAGCCCACGTCTTTGGCATACGCCTGCCCGCGGTTGCTCCACCATGTGTAGCCCGGGTGGTCGGGGTAGAGCGTGCGCCAGATGTCCGTCCAGCCCAAATCGTTGATCACCTTGCCGATCCACTCGCGCTCTTCGGGCAGGAAGCCCGAGTTTTTCTGGTTGCCCTTCCAGTTTTTCAAATCGATGTTCTGATGGGCGATGTTCCAGTCGCCACACACCACGATGTCGCGCCCTTCGGCTTTCAGGTCGGCCAGCATGGGGTAGAACACGTCGAGAAAGCGGAATTTGGCCTGCTGGCGTTCTTCCGCGCTGCTGCCGCTGGGCAGGTACAGCGAAATCACCGAAAGATTGCCGAAATCGCAGCGCACAAACCGCCCTTCGCGGTCGAACTCTTCCACGCCCATGCCCACCTGCACGCGGTCGGGTGCGCGTTTGCTGTACACCGCCACGCCGCTGTAACCGCGTTTTTCCGCGCAGTGCCAATGCCCGTACATCCCGTGCGGGTTTTTCATTTCGGGCGCGAGGTCGGCCTCTTGGGCTTTGAGCTCCTGCACGCAGACAATGTCCGCGCCCGAGGCGGCGATGTAGTCGAGAAAGCCTTTTTTATAGGCGGAACGGATGCCGTTTACATTGGCGGAGACGATTTTGAGCATGAACGGTGAAAACGGGTAAATTCAGGACGGCGGCATTGTAACCGATTTTTCAGACGGCCTCTGCGCATCAGAGGCCGTCTGAAAAAGTAAAGTCTGCCCGTTTGCGCCCTATTCCACTATAATCCGCCCTTTCCGTGTGCCAACAGAAAGCGCGAGAATGTCCGATTTCCGTCAAGATTTTTTAAAATTCGCCCTGGCGCAAAACGTGCTCAAATTCGGCGAGTTCACCACCAAAGCCGGCCGGCAGTCGCCCTATTTCTTCAACGCCGGCCTGTTCCGCGACGGCGCGTCCACCCTCGCGCTGGCGCGTTTTTACGCCCGCACCGTCCTTGAAAGCGGCATAAAATTCGACATGCTGTTCGGCCCGGCCTACAAAGGCATCGTCCTCGCCGCCGCCACCGCCATGATGCTGGCCGAACAGGGCGTGAACGTCCCCTTCGCCTACAACCGCAAAGAAGCCAAAGACCACGGCGAAGGCGGCGTGTTGGTGGGCGCGCCGCTTCAAGGCCGCGTGCTGATCATCGACGACGTCATCTCCGCCGGCACCTCCGTGCGCGAATCGGTAAACCTCATCCAAGCCCAAGGCGCAACCCCCGCCGCCGTCGCCATCGCCCTCGACCGCATGGAAAAAGGCACCGGCGAACTATCCGCCGTACAGGAAGTGGAACGGCAGTACGGCCTGCCCGTCGTCGCCATCGCCACCCTCGACGATTTGTTCACTCTGCTGCAAAACAACGCCGAATTCGCCCGCTTCTTAGAGCCGGTGCAAGCCTACCGCCGACGCTACGGCGCATAAACCGCAGGCCGTCTGAAAACAGGTTTTCAGACGGCCTCACGCCAAACACATAAAAACCGAAACACATTATGCCCATCTGCTCCTGCCCCCACTGCAACACCTTCCTCAAAGTCAAAGAAAGCCAGCTCAACGTCGCCCAAGGCTTCGTGCGCTGCACCGACTGCCAGGGTCTGTTCAAAGCCAAAGACTTCGTCGCCAAACAGCAAGTCTCCTCCATCGACTGGATGGCCGACGGCGTGAGCGACATCGAAACCGTGCGCCGCCTCGGCACCTACGTGCGCGGGCGCAACGCCTTCGATAAACAGCAAATCGACTACCTGCTCGAACACCCCGCCGACGGCGGCCAAGCCGCCGCCGTGCCGCACGACCGCGAACGCCTCGCCGCCCGCGCCGTCCCCCTGCCCGCGCCGCCCGAACGCGCCGCCCCCGCAGCGGCCAAAAGCGGCGACACCAACTGGACGCTCGCCACCCTCGTCGCCCTCACCATCCTCATCCTGCAACTCTTCTACATCCTGCTCACCCGCTGACCCGCACCGATGGATACTGCCGACTTCCCCGCCTTTGCCCGCCACTTCCGCGAAGCCGCCCCATATATCGGAGGGCTGCGCGGCAAAACCTTGGTGGTCGGCGTTACCGGCAGCCTGCTCGACACCGGCACCTTCCGCCCCATCGCCGCCGACCTCGCCCTCCTCGCCGCCCTCGGCATCCGCCTCGTCCTCGTCTACGGCAGCCGCAGCCAAATCAGCGCGGCCTGCGACCAAGCCGGCATCCAAACCCGCTACCACCGCAACCGCCGCATCACCACACCCGAAATCCTCGACATCGCCAAACAAGTCTGCGGCCGCCTCGATGCCGACATCACCGCCGCCCTCACCGCCGCCCTTCCCCACGCCCCCCGCCGCAGCCGCCTGCGCACCGCCGCCGGCAACTTCGTCTGCGCCCGCCCCGCCGGCATCATCGACGGCATCGACATGTGCCACACCGGATGCGTGCGCAACACCGACACCCGGGCTCTCGAAGCCGCCCTCGACAGCGGCGCGCTCGCCCTCATCGGCCCCCTCGCCCCCTCCCTCGGCGGCAAAACCTTCAACCTTTCCATGACCGAAACCGCCCGCGCCGCCGCCTGCGCCCTCAAAGCCGAAAAACTCCTCTTCCTCATCGAAGAAGAAGGCATCTTGGACGAACAAGGCCGCCGCCTCGCCAACCTCTCCGCCCAAGAAGCCGAAACCCTCCTGCAACAAGGCCGCATCCTTCCCCCCCAGCAAAACCTCCTGCGCACCGCCCTCGAAGCCGTCGCCGGCGGCGTGCCCCGCTGCCAAATCCTCTCCGGCCGCAGCGACGGCGCACTCATCGGCGAACTCTTCACCCGCAGCGGCACCGGTACATCCGTCTCCCAAAACCCCTTCGCCGCCATCCGCCCCGCCGCCGCAGGCGACATCCCCGCCCTCATCGCCCTCATCCGCCCGCTGGAACAAGCCGGCATCCTCATCCACCGCAGCCGCGAATACCTCGAAACCCACATCCGCCGCTTCTTCGTCCTCGAATACGACCGCCAAATCTACGGCTGCGCCGCCCTCAAAACCTTCCCCGAAGCCCCCGAAAGCGGCGAAATCGCCTGCCTGGCCGTCTCCCCCGAAGCCCAGCGCGGCGGCCTCGGCGAAATGCTGCTCGAACACCTGCTCGCCCAAGCCCGCCAACGCGGCCTCAAACGCCTCTTCGCCCTCTCCACCCAAACCGGCGACTGGTTCGCCGAACGTGGTTTTCAGACGGCCTCCCCCGCCGACCTCCCCCCCACCCGCCGCGAAGACCACCGCCAAAGCGGCCGCCAATCGGCCGTATTCGTGCGGCAGCTCCACAGCGAAACAAAATAAAAAGCAGCCGCCAAGGCAGGGCGTGTGGCGCAAGCCACACACGCGGTTTCGCTGTTTGCCGCAAAGAGGCCGTCTGAAAAACGTTTTTCAGACGGCCTCAATGTTTCCTATCAACTCAGACACCCACCGCCAAACCCGCAACCGTTTGGGCGGCACGCCTGCTTTGCTGTATTTCTCTGGAAACGCGCGGATGTGCTGCGGCACAAAAACCGCGCGCATCGCCTTGGGGCGACACACCCTACGGCGGGTTCGGCACGGGCGGACTCGGCCGCGAAGGTAGGGTGTGTGGCGCAGCCACGCACGCGGTTTCGGCTGTTCGTTGCAAAGAGAGGCCGTCTGAAAAACCGGATTTGCGGTTTTCAGACGGCCTCTCGCCTTTGTGCCCGTTCAGTTGAGAAACAGGCGGTAGGCGGCGTTGGCGGTTTGGTCTTCGCAGACGTAGCCGACATTTTGCAGGAAGGCGGCGAAGGCGGTGGTGTCGGCGGGGGGGACGTCGATGCCGACGAGGATGCGGCCGTAGTCCGCGCCGTGGTTGCGGTAGTGGAAGAGGGTGATGTTCCAGCCGCTCTGCATGTGGTTGAGGAAGTGGCGCAGCGCGCCGGGGCGTTCGGGGAATTCGAAGCTGATGAGGCGTTCGTGCCGCACTTTGTGGCTGCGCCCGCCCACCATGTAGCGGATGTGGATTTTGGCGATTTCGTCTTCGGTGAGGTCGGTGTTGGGCAGGCCGGCGGCGGTGAGTTCCGCGCCGATGGTGCGCCGGTCGGCCGCGCCGGTGGTTTGGATGCCGACGAAGATGTGGGCGGCGGCCTCGTCGCCGTAGCGGTAGTTGAACTCGGTGATGCTGCGGTTGCCCAGGAGGTTGATGAATTTGAGGAAGCTGCCGGGCTTCTCGGGAATGGAGACGGCGAAGATGCCTTCGTTGCCTTCGCCCAGTTCGCTGCGTTCGGAAACGTGGCGCAGGCGGTGGAAGTTCATGTTTGCGCCGCTGTTGATGGCGATGAGGGTGCGGCCTTCGCAGGCTTCGCGGGCGATGTAGGCTTTGAGGCCAGCCAGGGCGAGCGCGCCGGAGGGTTCGGTGATGCTGCGGGTGTCGTCGTAGATGTCTTTGACCGCGCCGCAGATGTCGTCGGTGTCCACCAGGATGATTTCGTCGAGCAGGTCGCGGCAGAGGGCGAAGGTGTGTTCGCCGACGAGTTTGACCGCCGTGCCGTCGGCAAACAGTCCGACGTCTTTGAGTTCGATGCGTTGCCCCGCGTCTATGGATTGTTTCATGGCGCAGGCGTCATAGGTTTCCACGCCGATGACTTTGATTTCGGGGCGGACGTTTTTGATGAAGGCGGCCACGCCGGCGGCCAGGCCGCCGCCGCCGATGGGGACGAAGACGGCATCGATGTGTTTGGGGTGCTGGCGGATGATTTCCATGCCGATGGTGCCTTGTCCGGCAATCACGGCGGGGTCGTCGAAGGGGGGGATGTAGGTGAGGCCGCTTTGGGCGACGAGGCGCATGGCGTGGTCGTAGGCGTCGTTGTAGGAGGTGCCGTGGAGGACGACTTTGCCGCCGCGCGATTTAACCGCGTCCACTTTGATCTGCGGGGTGGTTTCGGGCATGACGATGGTGGCTTCGCAGCCGAGTTTCTGCGCCGAGAGGGCGACGCCCTGGGCGTGGTTGCCCGCGCTGGCGGTGATGACGCCGCGTTTGAGCTCCGCTTCGCCCAGCGCGGCCATTTTGTTGTACGCGCCGCGTATTTTAAAGGAGAAAACGGGCTGCAAATCCTCGCGTTTGAGCAGGATGTTGTTTTTCAGACGGCCTGAAAGGTTACGGGCGGCTTCGAGCGGGGTTTCGGCGGCGGCGTCGTAAACGGCGGAGGTGAGGATGGCGGTGAGGTAGTGCGAATGGCGGGTGTCCATGATGATGTTAAATTATTTTACGAAAGGTAAAACCATACCTGCGGTGCAGGGCAAAGGCAAGAAAAAGTTAGCAAACACGGGGCTCGTGGGTATAATGCCCGCTTTTCGCGCACGATGCCCGTGCCGCTTCTGCCGCCGCGCCGCTGCCGCGCGGCGCGTTTTCAGACGGCCTCAAACGGGTTCGCGCCGCCTTCTCCCGCAATCCGTGTAGCAGTTTCCCAGCATGATGAAAAAATACCTCGTTCTGACGGCCCTTGCCGCCGCGCTCTCTTTTCAGACGGCCTCCGCCGCCCATTACAAAAAACGCCATTCCCGTTACAAACGCGCCGCCGTTGCCGCCGCCCCCGCAGCGGCGGGCGCGGCCGCAGCAGCGGCCTCCGCGCCCGAGCAGGCGGCTTCCGCGCCGGAAGACGTGCTGCCCGACGAGCCCAAGCCGCAGGCCGCCGCCGCGCCGGAAATCGCCGCCGCCGCCTATCTGGTGCAGGATTTGCAAAGCGGCCAGATCCTCACCGGCCGCGATTTGGACAAACCGGTCGAACCGGCCTCGCTCACCAAGCTGATGACCGCCTATCTGGCCTTCAAAGCCCTCGAAAGCGGCAAGCTCAACGCAACCGACACCCTCACGCCCTCCGAAAAAGCCTGGCGCGCCGAGGGCTCGCGCATGTTCCTCAACGCGGGCAAACCCGTTGCCGTGGGCGATCTGCTCAAAGGACTGATCGTCCAGTCGGGTAACGACGCCGCCATCACCCTGGCCGAAGCCCTCGGCGGCAGCGAAGAGGGTTTCGCCAAAATGATGAACGCCGAAGCCAAGCGGCTGGGCATGAACGGCACCCACTTCACCAACGCCACCGGCCTGCCCGGCGACGGCCACTTCACCACCGTGCGCGACCTTGCCATCCTCGCCGCCGCCATCATCAGAGACTATCCCAAGTATTACCCCATCTACTCGATGCAGTCCTTCAAATACAACAACATCGAACAGCCCAACCGCAACCTGCTGCTCTACCGCGACCCGAACGTGGACGGCCTCAAAACCGGCCACACCAACAGCGCGGGCTACAACCTCGTCGCGTCCAGCAAACGCAACGGCCGCCGCGTCGTCTCCGTCGTCGTCGGCACCGAAAGCATCGAAGCGCGTGCCGGCGAAAGCAGCAAACTGCTCAACTGGGCCTTGCAGGCCTTCGACACCCCCAAAGCCTACGACGCCGGCAAAGCCGTCTCCGCCGCCCAGGTATACAAAGGCAAGGCCGACACGGTGAACGTCGGCTTTGCCGAACCCGTTTACGTAACCATCCCCCACGGCGAAGGCAGCAAAGTCAAAACCGTGCTCGAAACCGTCCAGCCCGTCGTCGCCCCCGTGGAAAAAGGCCAGGTGCTGGGCAAACTCAAAATCTCCTACGACGGCAAAGTGCTGGCCGAACGCCCCGTCGTCGCCCTCGACGCCGTGCCGGAAGCCGGCTTCTTCGGCCGCCTGTGGGACAGCGTCAAACTCTGGTTCAAAAACATGTTCGCCGACAACTAATCCCCGCAAAGGCCGTCTGAAAAACACCCCGCACCCCTTTTCAGACGGCCTCCCAATGCCATGAAACGATTCATCATCTCCGTCATCCTCCTCTTCTGCCTCACCGTAACCACCCTCGCCGTGGGGCTCTACATCCTCGAATGATATGGCACAAACACACACCGGCGGCTGGCTCAAAGCCCTGCTCGTCTGGCTCGCCCTGATCGCCCTGCTCCTCTTTGCCGCCACCCGCCTGCTCAAACCCGAACCCGTCGAACTCGTCTACCCCCGCCCCGGCCAGGACCCCGCCCCTTACGCCGGCCTCGACGCCCTCGGCTACCTCAACCACCTGCGCCGCGAAGCCGGCCTCACCCCCTTCGCCCACTCCTCCCTGCTCGCCCGCGCCGCCGCCGACCATGCCCGCTACCTCAACGACTACCCCGCCGACATGCACGACGAAAACCACCCCGGCAACCCCCATTTTCGCGGCAAAGAACTCGACCAGCGCACCAAACGCGCGGGTTATCTTTATCTCGGCGTACAGGAAAACCTCAGCACCGGCGAACACGAAAACCTCACCGGCGCGCGCCGCCTGCAACAGCAATACCTCGACGGCCTCATGACCGCCATCTACCACCGCTTCTCCCTGCTCGACCCCGCCGCCGACGAAGCCGGCATCGGCTTTTCCAGCCGCCGCAACCGCCACGCCCTCGTCGTCAACCAGGGCAACCGCACCGGCGAGCGGCTCTGCCGCAAAGCGCGCACCCACGTTCAGGAAGAGCGCCCCTACTACGACGACTGGTGCGCCAACAACGCCGTCATATACAGCGACGAAATCGACTACAACCCGCCCGAATACACCGTCTACCCCGTCGGCCACCTCGCCCACCCCGTCTTCTCCAACGAAACCCCCAACCCCCTGCCCGACCGCGAATACAGCGGCAACCCCGTCAGCATCTCCTTCAACAACCGCGACGTACTCATCGAAATGCAGTCCTTCCGGCTCTTCCAAGGCAAACGCGAAATCACCAACACCCGCATCCTCACCGCCGCCACCGACCCCAACAAACACCTCACCGAACAACAATTCGCCCTTTTCCCCCTCGACCCCCTCGACTACGACACCGAATACCGCGCCGTTTTCCGCTACCGCGAAACCGACTGGGAAACCGCCAAAACGCAGGACAAAACCGCCCAATGGAGCTTCCACACCCGCAAGCCCGACTACCCCTACTTCAAACTCAAAGGCGGCGAAAACCTCGCCGTCGAATCCGGCAAAACCTACTACCTGCGCTGGAACCCCGCCGACTGCGCCCCCGACTGCGGCACCGTCCAATACACCGAATACGGCGACGCCGCCCTCGCCGTCCACCTCAGCGAATACGACGGCATCGTCCTCGCCGTAACCGGCAGCAGAGGCAGCGGCGTGCGCGTGCGCCCCAAAAACAGCGAACGCGAAACCGCCCTGCTCGTGCAGTAAACCTGCCGCAGACACAACAGGCCGTCTGAAAAACCAAAAACAGGTTTTCAGACGGCCTCCGCCGTTAAGGTAGGGTGTGTGGCGCAGCCACGCACGCGGTTTCGGGTTTGCGGGAAAACACGGATTCGCTGCACAGCAGAGAACGCGTGCGTCGCCTAGGGGCGACACACCCTACGTCCGCCCTCCCGCCGTCATTCCCGCGCAGGCGGGAATCTTGTCGGATTCAGACAACTTATTGTTTATTCAAACATGAGCAAACGAAAGGAAAGATCCCCGCCTGTGCGGGAATGATGGAACAAGGTTTTGGCTGCGCCGAAGCTGCGCTTTCAGACGGCCTCCACCATCGAGGTAGGGTGTGGCGCAAGCCACGCACGCGGTTTCGGCTTTTGAAGAAGACAAAATCCGTTATGCAGCAGAGAACGCGTGCGTCGCCTCAGGGCGACACACCCTACGGCATGTTCGGTATGGCGGGATGCAAACAGGCCGTCTGAAAAACCAAAATTCGTGTTTTCAGACGGCCTCAACCGTATTGCTACCTGCGCCTGTGTTTCGCCCCCGCCGCCGGATATTTGGCGGCGAACCATTCGAGGGCGGTTTTGGCGGCTTCCTGTTCGGCGGCGCGGCGGCCGGCGGCCTGGGCGGTGGAGACGAAGCCCAGCTCGCCCAAGTCGCAGGACACGGTGAACCACGCCCCGCTGCCTTCGCCCTCCTGCTTGTCGATGCGGTATTTGGGCAGGGCGAAACGCTGCGCCTGCAAGGCTTCCTGCAAGCGGGTTTTCGCGTCTTTGGCCTCTTTTTCGCCGCAGTCTATGTTGGCCACGCGCTCGGCGAACAGGCGGCGGACGACGGCTTCGGCGGCGGCAAAATCCGCGTCGAAGGATACGGCGGCAAACACCGCCTCCATTGCGTCGGCGAGGATGGAAGGCCGTCTGAAACCGCCGCTTTTGAGTTCGCCCGCACCCAAAAGCAGCGCGTCGCCGATATTGAGCGCGGCGGCGGTTTCGGCCAGCACGGTTTGGTTGACGAGGTTGGCGCGCAGGCGGGAGAGGCGGCCTTCGGGCAGCTGGGGATAGGCGTCGAACAGCATGCGGGCGACGGTGTAGTTGAGGATGGCGTCGCCGACAAACTCGAAGCGTTCGTTGTGGCGCGAGGAAAAACTGCGGTGGGTGAGGGCGCGGTCGAGCAGGGCGGGATCGGCGAAGGTGTGGCCTATGGCCGCTTGCAGGCGGCGCACGGCGGCATCGCGCGGGCTGGGTTTCATCGGTTTCCTTTCCGGTAGGGAAAAACCCGAATGCTTTTGCACACTCGTTTTGCAAACGGAAAGCGCAAAAGCATTGGGGCGGTTCAAACTTCGTTGGACGGCGTTTTCAGACGGCCTCGGGGCGCGTCCGGAAAACGCGGCATTGTAGCGGATCGGGCGGTTTTGCGCCGCGCCTGCATGTATAATCGCGCGTTTCGGTATAACGCGCGCGGAGGGCGGCATGATGTGGCAGGCGGGACGCTTTGAATTGGCTTTGGACAAGCCGAAAATCATGGGCATTGTCAACGTTACCCCCGACTCGTTTTCCGACGGCGGCACCTATGCGCAAAGCGTGAAACACACGCTCGAACACGCGCAAAAGCTGCTGCGCGGGGGGGCGGACATTTTGGACGCGGGCGGCGAATCCACGCGCCCGGGCGCGGATTTCGTGCCGCCCGAAGAGGAATGGCGGCGGCTCTCGGCGGTGTTGCCCGAAATGGCGCGCTGGGGCGTGCCGCTCAGCGTGGACACCCGCCGCGCCGAAATCATGCGCCGCGTGCTCGATGCGGGCTGGGCGGACATTATCAACGACGTGCAGGCTCTGGAAGACGCGGGCGCGGCGGAACTGCTGGCACGGCATCCGACGGTCGGCGTGTGCCTGATGCACATGAAAGGTCTGCCGCAAACCATGCAAAACAACCCGTCTTACGGCGATGTGGCCGCCGAAGTGGCGGCCTATCTGAACGATCGGGCGGCGGCCTGCGAAGCGGCGGGCATCGCGCGGCGGCGGCTGGTGCTCGACCCCGGCTTCGGTTTCGGCAAAACGCTCGCGCACAACACCGCCCTGATGCGCGGCCTGCGCGCGCTGGCGGCCGAATGCGGCCTGCCGCTTTTGATCGGCGTATCGCGCAAACGCATGATCGGCGAGCTCACGGGCGAACAGAGGCCGTCTGAAAGGGCGGCGGGCAGCGTGGCGGCGGCTCTGGCGGCGGTGTCGCGCGGGGCAAGCATCCTGCGCGTGCACGACGTGAAGGCCACCGCCGACGCGCTGAACGTATGGGCGGCCTTGGGCGGGGATTTGGATTGAACGGCCAACAGGCCGTCTGAAAAACGGTTTGGCGTTTTCACGTTGATGCACCGGCAGGCGGGGATGGCGTAGGGTGTGCGGCGCAAGCCACGCACGCGTTCCCTGCCACATAACAAATCCGCACGTTTCCCCAACAATCAAACCGCGTGCGTGGCTGCGCCACACACCCTACGTCGGCCCCGCCGATATTCTTCGGAACGCAAACGCTTGCCCGAAACAAAGGTTTCAGACGGCCTCCGCCGCCAAACAAAAGCAAGAAAAGGACACTGCATGAATCCGGCAATCAGAAAATACCTGCCGCCCGTTTGCGCCGCCGCAGCCGCCGTGTGCGGCGGCCTGACCGTGTGGCGGCATATCGGCGCAGGCATCGGCCCTTACGGTTTCCTGCTCACGGCGGCAGCCGTTTATCTCTGCTTCGGCTTCGTGCGCGGATTTTCAGACGGCCTGCTCGACGAGTTTGCCGACGGCCGCAAGAAAGACGCCGCGCGGCGCGGCGCGCTGTTTCCCCTCACCCTGCTGCCCATGGCTGCCTGGGTGCATTACGGCGACACAGACGGCGGCGGCGCGGCTCTGTTTATCACGCTGCCGTTTTTGGCGGCGTGCCTCAACATGGCGGTTTACTACGCGTTCAACCGCTATTTGACCAACTGATTGTTTTATCGTATTTCCAACCAAGGAGCGGCTTATGGCCAAAAAATATTTCGGCACCGACGGCGTGCGCGGCGAAGTGGGGCAGTTTCCGATTACCCCCGATTTCGTGTTGAAACTCGGCTACGCGGCCGGACGGGTGCTGGTGCAGCACGACGGCAAGGGCAGGCCGACGGTGATTATCGGCAAAGACACCCGCATTTCCGGCTACATGCTCGAAGCCGCGCTGGTGGCCGGCTTCACCGCCGCCGGCGCGAACGTCATCCAAACCGGCCCGCTGCCCACCCCCGGCATCGCCTACCTCACCCGCGCCCTGCGCCTGGCCGCCGGCGTGATGATTTCCGCCTCGCACAACGGCTATGCCGACAACGGCATCAAATTCTTCGCCGCAGGCGGCGTGAAGCTCTCCGACAAAATCGAGCTGGAAATCGAAGCCGAGCTGGACAAAGCCATCGCCACCGAACACTCCGACCGCCTCGGCCGCGCCCGCCGCATCAGCGGCGCAGACGACCGCTACATCGAGTTCTGCAAATCCGCCTTCCCCAACCAGCTCGACCTCTACGGCCTGAAAATCGTCGTCGACACCGCCAACGGCGCGGGCTACAACGTCGCCCCGAAAGTGTTTCACGAACTGGGCGCGGAAGTGGTCAGCATCGCCGACGCGCCCAGCGGCTACAACATCAACGACAAATGCGGCGCAACCCACCCCAAAACCCTGCAAGCGGCCGTGCTGCAAAACGAAGCCGACTACGGCGTCGCCCTCGACGGCGACGGCGACCGCCTTTTAATGGTGGACAGAAACGGCAAAGTGTACGACGGCGACAAACTCATCTACGTCATCGCCAAAGCCCGCGCCCAAGAAGGCCGGCTCTGCGGCGGCGTGGTCGGCACGGTGATGACCAATATGGCGATGGAACTGGCCCTCGCCGAAAAAAACATCCCCTTCGCCCGTGCCAAAGTCGGCGACCGCTACGTGCTCAAACAGCTCCACGAACGCGGCTGGCAGGTGGGCGGCGAAGCCAGCGGCCACATCCTGTGCCTCGACAAACACAACACCGGCGACGGCATCATCTCCGCCCTGCAAGTGTTCGCCGCCCTCAAAACGCTGGGGCAGGATCTGGAAGCGGCGGTAGACTGGAAAGCCTTCCCGCAAACCATGATCAACGTGCGCATCAGCAAAGGGCAGGACTGGCAGGCCGCCGCCGCGCCCGCGCTCTCCGAAGCCGAAAAAGAGCTGGCCGCCGAAGGCCGCATCGTCCTGCGCGCCTCCGGCACCGAACCGGTGGTGCGCGTCATGGCCGAAGCCCGCCGCGCCGACGCCGCCCGCCGCGCCGCCGAACGCATCGCCGAGGCCATCCGCCAAGCCGCGCAAAAATAGGATAAGGCCGTCTGAAAGGCCGTCTGAAAAACAGGCGTTACGGTATAATCCGCGCTTTTCAGACGGCCTTTTGCCGCACAGGTTCGCACCGAAACACGCAATTACGAGGAAACAGGATTTATGGCAGCCTTTCTAGAAAGTTTCTTCCTCCAATACGGCTACGCCGCCGTATTTTCCGTACTCATCGCCTGCGGATTCGGCGTGCCGATACCCGAAGACATCACCCTCGTAACCGGCGGCATCATCTCCGGCCTCGGCTACACCGACCCGCACATCATGGTGGCCGTCGGCATCGCCGGCGTGCTGGCGGGCGACGGCCTCGTGTTCTCCGCCGGCCGCTTCTGGGGCGACAACATCATGCGTTTCCGCTTCATCGCCCGCGTCATGACCCCGCAACGCTACGCCCAAGTGGAAGAAAAATTTGAAAAATACGGCAACTGGGTTTTATTCGTCGCCCGCTTCCTCCCCGGCCTGCGCACCCCCATCTATATGACCGCCGGCATCAGCCGCAAAGTGTCCGTGCTGCGCTTCATCCTGATGGACGGCCTCGCCGCCCTCATCTCCGTGCCGCTTTGGGTGTACCTGGGCAACTACGGCGCGACCAACCGCGAATGGCTGATGAAAACCGTGCACCAAGTGCAGCACGGCCTCTTTGCCGCCATCGGCATCGGCGCGGTGCTGCTGGGCTGGTTCTGGTGGAGAACCCGCAGCCGCCGCCGCTTCTACCGCGAAAAACTCGCCGAATCCCGCGCCCGCCGCAAAGCCGCCAAAGCGGAAAAAAAAGCCGCCAAGCAAAACGCGCGGCAAAACACCGGGCAACCCTGACCCGCCACACGCAAGGTTTTCAGACGGCCGTCTGAAAACCTTTTTCGCACCCGCCGCCAATCCTCCCTCCCCTGCGCCCCTGCGCCCTGCGCGGGTACAACCCGATAACATCCTTTACACCCCAAAGACATCGTTTACATCCACAGGCAGATTTTCATCATTCAGCCCGCCACAAAATGATGAAAGCCACACTACCTTGGAAAGAAACGAACATCATGCAGCAGTGCATCCGATTTATCCAAGCATGGCTCACCAGACGTTACACCAAAACCGAGCTATGCAGACAATTCAACATCAGCCGCCCGACGGCTGACAAATGGATCAAACGCCATCAACAGGTGGGGGTTGACGGACTGGCTGAGCTATCCCGCCGACCCAAACACAGCCCCAATGCCACACCGCAATGGATAAGCGAATGGCTGGTTGCCGAGAAGCTCAAACGTCCCGATTGGAGCGCACTTAACCTGTTTGTCCACACCTTTCCCGAGCAACACAAACCCGCAGACAGCACCGGCGACTTAATCCTTGCCCGCGCAGGTTTGGTGAAACCGCGCAAACGCCGCCGCAAAGTCAGCGCAGATACACAGCCCTTTAACGAATGCACCGCCGCCAACAGCACATGGAGCGCAGACTTCAAAGGACAGTTTCTGCCAGGGTCTGTTGACAATCAACGTTTTGGCGGCTTTTACGCCCTAAAACGGCATCTGCCGCGTTGCAAATACTCGCCTATGGACGGCATAGGTTCGCATTTTCGCCTTGCATCTGCCGTTTTATGACGCAAAATCCGCGTCAAAAGTTGAATGTCAACAGACCCTAGGGAACAACAAACTCTGCTATCCCTTGACCGTAACCGATAATTTCAACCGTTACCTGTTGCTGTGTCAGGCGTTAAGCGGCACTCAGCGTGCGCCCGTAACCGCTTTGTTTGAGCGTCTGTTTACCGAATTCGGCTTACCACGGGCAATCTGTTCCGACAACGGCGCACCCTTTGCTTCAACCGCATTGGGCGGTATCAGCCACTTGTCTAAATGGTGGATTGACTTGGGCATTCGCCCGGAGCGTATTCAACCTGCCCATCCCGAACAAAACGGACGGCACGAACGAATGCACCGCAGCCTGAAAGACAGTCTTCATGCTCGTCTGGACAAAATGGAACAAGACTTGTGCGCCCAACAAGTGTAGTTTGATGCCTTTGTCCGCGAATACAACCATGAACGTTCCCACAAGGGTATCGGACGTAAAACGCCATCCGAATGCTATACCCCGTCCAACCGTTTATACACAGGCAGGATAGAGCCTTATGACTATGGCGAGGGTGTTGCATTACGCCAAGTGAAAGGCGGCGGCGAAATCAAATGGAAGGGTAACACCTTGTATTTAAGCCAAGTACCTGCCCATGAAGCGGTGGCGTTTGTGCCTTATGCGGATAGGGTGTGGCGTATTTTTTACCGTTTTCACTTTCTCGGTCAGTTTGATGAGCGGGAAGGGAAAATTATTCCTGCAACACACTGGCATGCGGAACCTTCAAAGCCTTGATGATGTAAAGGATGTCTTTAAGGAAAGGTGTAAAGGATGTCTGTGTTGCACACAGGTTTTCAGACGGCCTCAAAAGCAGCCTGAAAACTGCAAACGCCGTCTGAAACCCTTTCAGACGACCATCGCCCAGCACGATACCGCCCATACCGTTTTACGATTAGCAGCCGCGCCACACGCCGCCTATCATCTCGTTTCCAAACAGGCCGTCTGAAAGGAAACCTGATGCAGCTCACCCGCCGCACCTTTTTGCAGGCCATGTCTGCCGCCCTCAAAGCCGCGCCCTATCTGAGCGATTGGAGCAAAACCGTGAAAGACGGCAACCGCCCGCGCACCCGCCCGCAAGTGATCGACAATGCCGACTTCCTGCGCAAGGGCATGGACTGGACGGGCGAACGCCTTGCCGATATGGACGCGGCGGGCGTGGACATGCAAATCCTCTCGCTCGGCGGCTTTCCGCAGTTCGCCCCCAAAGACAAAGAATTGTCGCTCGCCCAAAGCGTGAACGACCGCCTCGCCCAAACCGTTGCCGACCACCCCACCCGCTTCGCCGCCTTCGCCACCCTGCCGTGGGGGCAGCCTGAAAACGCCGTCGCCGAACTGGAACGCGCCGTCAAACAGCTCAGGCTAAAAGGCGCACTCTTGAATGGTCGCCCCAATGACCATTTTTTAGACGCGCCCGAATACGCCGAACTGCTCGCCAAATTCAACGAACTGCGCGTACCACTCTATCTGCACCCCGGCATCCCCGTGCCCGCCGTTCAGGCTGCCTATTACAGCGGTTTCACGCCCGAACTCACCGCCCGATTGTCCATGTTTGCATGAGGCTGGCACAACGAAGCAGGCATTCATTTAATGCGCCTGATTTTAAGCGGCGCGTTAGACCGCAACCCCAATCTGCAAATCATCAGCGGCCACTGGGGCGAAATGCTGCCGTTTTACCTGCAACGGCTGGACGATTCCATTCCGCAAGCAGCTTCGGGCTTGCGCCGCAGCATCACCGACACCTTCCGCGAGCAGGTGTATGTAACCCCCAGCGGTATGCTCACCCGAGCGCATTTTGACTTTATCTACACGCTGCTGGGCGCGGAGCGCATTCTGTTCTCGCTGGATTATCCCTATCAAAGCCTTGACGGTGCGCACGAATTTATCGACAGCCTGCCGGTTGCGTCGTCTGAAAAAGAGATGATTGCGTATAAAAATGCGGAGAAACTGCTGGGGCTGTGAGGCAGAGAGAAGCGCAAACGTTATCCGGAAAACGCCGTAGGGTGTGCGGCTCTGCCGCGCACGCGGTTGGCAACATTCAAAGCAGGTCAGGCATTTATGCCCGAAAACCGGCACATTTCAAAAACGTCGGGCATCAATACCTGACCTACCAACTTGCCCCCCCAACCTTTCCGACCGCCGTCATTCCCACGCAGGCGGGAATCTTGTCGGAATCCAAGCAAATCTTTGTTTTTTTTAAAATACCGAATACCAACCAAGATTCCCGCCTGCGCGGGAATGACGGCATTTTTTTGGTTGCGGGCCGCTGTCGGGATTGGGATAAGGCCGTCTGAAAACGGATTTGACTGCGGCGAAACGGTGTTTTCAGACGGCCTTTGCCTGTGGCGGCGCACGGTGCGCGGGCGTTTACAGCGGTTCGTCCACCCAGCACACACCCACCGCGTTCGCGCCGATGTGCGCGCCGATAACGGGGGAGATGGGGAAAGCGGCGGGGGTGAGGCCGGTTTTGTTTTTCAGTTTTTCGGCGAGGCGTTCGTAGAGGGCGCGGTCGCCGCCGTAGAGGCCGTAGAGGCGGACGGGTTTGGCGCGGGCGGCGCGGGCGGCGGTGTCGGCCAGCGCGTCGAGGGTGTCTTCGGTTTTGCGCCCCATGCCGATGCCGGCGCGGGAAAACTGCCCGTCGTAAAAGCGCAGCACGGGTTTGAGGTCGAGCAGGCCGGCGAAGAATTTTTCGGTGGTGTTCAGATGGTGCAGACGGCGCAGGCTGTTGACGCTGAATACGATTTCGGCAGTGGGTTTGAGGCGTTCGAGGTGTTCGGCCACGTCGGCGGCGGCGAAACCGAGCCGCAACAGGCGCACGGCTTCGAGGGCGAAATGGCCTTCGGCGATGCAGGCGGTGCCGGTGTCGATGATGTAGGTTTGGATGTCGCGCGCCATTTCGGCAGCCACTTTGCGCACGGTGTCCACGGTGCCGCTGATGCGGCCGCTGAGGGTGGTTACGATGATTTCGCGGTAGCCCAGGTCGATGATTTCTTTGAACAGGTCGCGCACGGCGGATTCGGCGGGCGGCGAGATGGAGGCGGTGCCTTCGGGGGTTTCGGCCTGCCAGAGGTAGAAGGCTTCGGGGTGGAGGTCGTAGCCGTCGGCGTACACCAGCCCGTCCATGTGGACGTTCAGGCGCAGGATGTAGAGCAGGTCGTCGAGTTCGGGCAGCTCGTCGAGCGAGCCGGTGGAGGTGGCGACGACGGCGCAGCGTATGGGCGGTTCGTTTTGTGTGTCGGGCATGTGTTGTTTTTAAAATTCAAAAATCAATCGGTTAAAGATATGGCCGGATGGCGATGGGCGCGGATACTACGGCTTTTACGGGCGGTTGTCCAGCGGGATGTTCGGTATAAACGAGTGAAATTTATGTAAAAAATATGCGCGATAGATTTTACCGCGCAACGGGGCGCAAAGGCCGTCTGAAAACGTGCCGCCGCGCCGCCTATCCTTGCCGCTGCGCAAGGGTTTGCGCCAGCCAGGCGATGGCGAAGTCGGCGGCTTGGCGGCGGATTTCGCTGCGCGTGCCGCAGAAGTGGGCAGTACGGGCAGACGCGCCCTCGCGGCAGGCGAGGCCGAAACATACTGTGCCGACGGGTTTTTCCGCGCTGCCGCCACCAGGGCCGGCGATGCCGGTGATGGCGAGAGCGTAATCGGCGGCGGCGGCGGCGCACGCGCCCGAGGCCATTTCCCGCGCCACGGTTTCGCTCACCGCGCCTTCGCGCCGCAGGCTCTCGGCGGATACACCCAAGAGCCGCTGTTTCGCCTCATTGCTGTATGTAACGAAGCCGGTTTCAAACCAGGCCGAGCTGCCGGGCAGTTCGGTGAACGACGCCGCGAGCAGGCCGCCGGTGCACGATTCGGCGCAGGTGATTTTCAGGCGGCCTGCGGCAAGGGCGGCGGCGGCTTGGCGCAATAGTATTTGGTTCATGGCGGACACTCCTTATTTATAGTTGGTGCGGCACGCGTTTTCAGACGGCCTGTACGGCACATCCGCGCCTGCGTTTGACGTTGTTTCACCGTGTATGGCAAACGGCGCGATTGTAGAACACAGGCCGTCTGAAAAAAACCAATGCGCTTTGCGGCGGCGCAAACAGGCGGCGGAAACCCGTTTCGCTATATAATTCGCATTTGCCGCACGGCCGCTGTTTTTCAGACGGCCTCTGCTTTATGTTTACCGAAACACGATACAAGGAGCACAGAATGAAACACGCCAACGACCCCGCCAAACGCCGCCTGCTCAAAACCGCCGTCGCCACGGCCGCCGCTGCCGCGCTGGCCGCCTGCGGGCAGAACACCCGCACGGGCGATGCCGCGCAGAGGCCGTCTGAAAACCCGGGCGGCAACGGCGAAGGCGGGCAGTTCGACCGCCACAGCCAAACCGCCTACGACTGCTACGGCGTCCACCAGGCCGGCATCACCACCCCGCACCAGCCCTTCGGCATCCTCTGCGCCTTCGACATCACCGCCGACAGCCGCGCCCGCCTCACCGACTTTTTCCGCACCCTCACCGCCCGCATCGAATTTCTCACCAAAGGCGGCGAACTCATCGACGGCGACGACAAACTCCCCCCCGCCGGCAGCGGCCTGTTGGGCAAAACCGTCCCGCCCGACGGCCTCACCGTAACCGTGTCCGTCGGCAACAGCCTGTTCGACGACCGCTTCGGCCTCGCCGGCAAAAAGCCCAAACACCTGCAAGAAATGAAGGATTTTCCCAACGACGAATTACGCAAAGAATGGTGCGACGGCGACATCGGCATCCAAATCTGCGCCTTCTCCCCCGAAACCTGCCAAAACGCCCTGCGCGACATCATCAAACAAACCGCCAAATACGCCGTCATCCGCTGGTCGCTTGACGGCTGGCTGCCCAAGCCCGAACCCGGCGCGATTGCCGCCCGCAACCTCTTGGGCTTCCGCGACGGCACCGGCAACCCCGACGTGTCCGACCCCAAAATTGCCGATCAGGTCTTATGGACGGGCGTGGCCGCCAACAGCCTCGACGAACCCGCATGGGCGAAAAACGGCAGCTATCAGGCCGTGCGCCTCATCCGCCACTTCGTCGAATTCTGGGACAGAACCCCCTTGCAGGAACAAAACGACATCTTCGGCCGCGAAAAATACAGCGGCGCGCCGCTGGGACAGAAAAAAGAGAGCGACATCCCCAACTACGCCGCCGACCCCGAAGGCAAAGTCATCCCCAAAGACAGCCACATCCGCCTGGGCGACCCGCGCGACCCCGAGTTCATGAAAAAACACCTGCTCTTCCGCCGCCCCTTCAACTACTCGCTCGGCCTGGCCAAAAACGGCCAGCTCAACGTCGGCCTTATCCTCGTTATGTACCAGGCCAACCTCGACGACGGCTTCATCTTCGTACAAAACCGCCTCAACCTCGAACCCTTGGAGGAATACATCAAACCCTTCGGCGGCGGCTACTTCTTCACCCTCCCGGGCGTGGAAAAAGGCGGCTTCCTCGCCCAAAGGCTGCTGGCGGAGTAAACACGGCAACAGGCCGTCTGAAAACGCGTTTTATAGCTTTTCAGACGGCCTTTATGGTATAGGGCGCGTGCGTTGCTAGGGCGGCATACTCTGCTTTAAGCCATAAGGCTACGCTTGTTGAAACAGGAGAAAACCATGTCTAAACCCCAGCCCATTGTTGTACCATTTAACCGCTTTTTAATTACCTCGTCATTACTGTTTGGGTTATTTACCCTGCTATTAATTTTATACAAAGCATCTAACGCTTCGTCCTTTGGGATAATGGTTTTTTGCGCTTTGCTTTTCATTTTGACTGTTGGCATATCCTTTCGTAATGTAGTTGATGTATTAGATACTTATCGCCAAAAATCGCTGTTTGTGATTGATGAGCAGGGCATAAACTACGCCCCCGTTGGCATCATCGCATGGCAAGATATTGAATATATACAGCCCTATTTGGAAAATAACAGAGGTCCTGTTTACATTTATGGTGTTGAAATCAAAATTAAAAATCCTGAGATTTATGCTGGCAAAATCAAGCCTCACAAACGCAAATCGTTTCAGAGGCTTCACATCTTGAAAATTCCCCGAGTATTATTGCCACTGACCGCTAAGAAAATAGTGAAACAAATCGCGCAAGAATACGGCAGCTATTACCTGTTTCATCTTGATGAACACGGCTTAACCGCTGCGCAGCTTGGCACAATCGCATGGCAAGATATTGAAAGCATACAGGTGTTTTTTGAATTGCCTTATTCTCATGGCTTAACCATCAAACTCAAACACCCCGAGCCGTATCTAAGCAACATTCCCCCGCATGAGCGCAAAGCGTTTCTCAACAAGCCAGAATTTCATCTTTCCCCAGATTGGTTGCCCTTGCCTGCTAAAACCTTATTGCAGCAGATAGAGCAGGAATATGGTGGTTATTATCAGCCAAGGTAGATTGGGTCGAGACCCCGATACCCGAGCAACCCGCCGATGTTAGGTTTGCAACCCAAGCTACCCGCTGCGTTTTCAGACGGCCTCTCCGCTAAGGTAGGGTGTGTGGCACAGCCACAATCCAGATTCAAATCCGCACCCATATCATTTGCAGAGGCCGGTTGGTCTTCAAAAGGCCTGCCCATTTTCAATTTTGTGAAACCCGCATTCACCAGCCACTTGGGCGTAATTTTCCCTGCGATGTTGATGTAGTAGCCGCTGTTTTTGTAGCCTCTGCCGAAGTCGTAGCCCAGCTTAGCCTCGTCTATCCATTCGGCTTCAAACGACGGATAGCCTTTCTGCGTCATGGTGAAATAAGCCAGCGAAAAATTGAGCCTGTCGTTCCACAGGCCGCCTTTGAGGCCGACTTCTTTCGAGTTGCCGGTAATCGGAGGCGGTTCGCCGCCGTCTTTGCGGTAGCCGCCGTAACCGTCTTGGAGTGCGTCTTGCAGTTTGACGATGCCCGTATAGCTGGCGTAGGCCGTCAGCGACGGCGTAATATCGACGATCAGGCCGCCGTAGGGGACGAATTTGCGCAGGGAATGCGTGCCTATATCCAGCTCGTAAATATCGTTTACATCGCTATTTTGAAAGTCTTCTCGTTTACGGTAGGGACGTTTGGTCGGATCAAACCACTCTTTACCCCCTCTAATCTTCCAATTCAGCCAGCGACCGCCTAAAACGGCGGTAATCCGTTTGTGCGGTTTCAGTTTGAGAGCAAAATACGGGCCGAATTGGCGCACCGTGCTTTTAATGCCGCCTGATATAGTGTCTTCCGGGCCAACAAGAGCCACATAAGCAAGTTTTGGCCAAGCCATCATTGGAAAATCGCCGTTATTCCAATAATCCAAAGGCATTGCTCTGACAAGGTAGTTATGATTGACATAGGGTCTTCCGTTCCAAGCAATAGCCTCGGGTCGGATATTATCAATATCCAAATCCGGCAGTGCTGATTTTTCGGGATAATACAAGCCGCGCACCGTCGAGCGTTCGCCGCTGATGCCGGCGATAATCTGCTGTTCCTGATGAAAAAGTTTGAATTTACCGTCTAAGAAAATATCCAATGCCTGTCCGGTAAAGCTGTGTTTTTCCCTGCCCCATGTATAAGTGGCAGCATTGTATTCAGGCGTATAGGTAAGCGTACCGATGTCGCCGTAGAGAAAGTGGTCTTATAGTGGGTGCGGTTGTAGGAGGCTTGCAGGGAAAAATCGGGGGAAAAGAAGTGTTTGTATTCGATGAAGGAATTTTCGGTTTTTTGTTTGTCGAACGCCCAGTTTGCACCATTGTTGAAACTGGGCGGTGTGTTGCCGGCATTTATCCATTTCTCAATGACTTCCCCAGTATTCGGATCAAGTCCGAATGTCAGTTTGGAATAGCGAGATGCCCCCTTGCGCGGCGCACCGCGCACGATTTGATATTGATGCCGATGGCCGATGGTGAGGAAATTTTTGTCGCCGGGCGACCATTCAATTACGCCGTAAAGCGCGTTTGACCGCTGTTTCACCCTGTCCATAAAACTGCCGCCATGCCCGAACGTGGAAACAAAGCGGCCTTTGAGGGTTTTCGATTCGTTTAATGCGCCGCCGTAGTCGAATTCGATGCGCTTGTCGTTCCAAGAGCCGTATTTCAGATTCAGCGCACCGGCTTTTTCGGCGATGGGGCGTTTGCGCACGAAATTGATGCTGGCGGACGGATCGCCCGCGCCCGTTGTCAGCCCCATCGAGCCGCGCACCACTTCCACACGGTCGTAAAGAAAACTGTCCTGCATGGTGCGGTTGCCGAGCATGGCACGGCTGACCATCACCCGTCGAGCTGGTAGTTGTTTACCGGAAAGCCGCGCGAGTAATACTCCGCATCGCTCACGCCGGGTATGGAATCGTTCAAAACGGTGATGCCGGGGGTTTCTTCGAGAATGTCGTTGAGGCTTTTCAGATTCTGATCCTGCATCTGCTGCTGGGTGAACACGCTGAGGCTTTGCGGGGTTTCTTTGAGTTTCAAATCGAGCTTGGCGGCGGAGGTACTGCCTTTGACGGTGTAATTGTCGCCGCTCTGGCGCGGGGTGTTGCGGCTGCCGCGCACCACCACGGCGACTACGCGGCCTTCGGCTTCCACGGCTGCGGTAGTTTCGGCGGGATTTTAGTTTTCAGACGGCCTCCCGCGTGTCGGTAAACCGCAGCAGGGCTTTTCAGACAGCCTCTCTGCTATAATCCCCCCCTTGTTTTTACTACAAATTCCACACCTCAACCATGTCCCAGCCCGATCTTTCCCAAGTCCTCTCCAAAGACCGCCATTTCCTGCAATCTGCCTTGAAAAACCCGAAAAAATACGGCGGCTTGCCCAAAATTGAAGAAAAATACCAAAAATCCCACGCCCTTTTTCTCAAACGCCAAGCCGCCCTCCCCAAGCCCTCGTTTGACCACACCCTCCCCGTCCACGAACGTTTAAACGACATCAAAACCGCCATCGCCAACCACCAAGTAACCATCATCTGCGGCGAAACAGGCTCGGGCAAAACCACGCAGTTGCCCAAAATCTGCTTGGAACTCGGGCGCGGGGCGGCGGGTTTAATCGGGCACACCCAGCCGCGCCGCCTTGCCGCGCGTTCCGTTGCCGAGCGCATTGCCGAAGAATTGGGGCAGCCGATTGGGCAGGCGGTGGGCTACAAAGTACGGTTTAACGATAACACCTCGCGCGATGCCAACATCAAGCTGATGACCGACGGCATCCTGCTCGCCGAAACCCAAACTGACCGCTACCTTGCCGCCTACGACACGCTGATTATCGACGAAGCGCACGAACGTAGCCTGAATATTGATTTCCTGTTGGGCTATTTGAAGCAGCTTTTGCCGCGCCGCCCCGATTTAAAGGTCATCATCACCTCCGCCACCATTGACGCCGAGCGCTTTTCCCGACATTTCAACAACGCGCCCGTGCTGGAAGTGAGCGGGCGCACCTATCCCGTGGAAATCCGCTACCGCCCGATTAACGAGCACGACGAAGACGAAGCGGAAATCGACATCCCCGAAGCCATCGCAGACGCGGCGGACGAACTGGCGCAACTGGGCGAGGGCGACATTCTCGTGTTCCTGCCCGGTGAGCGCGAAATCCGCGAAGCCGCCGAAGCCCTGCGCAAATCCCCGCTGCGGCGCAACGACGACATCCTGCCGCTGTTCGCCCGCCTTTCCGCGCAGGAGCAGCACAAAATCTTCCACCCCAGCGGCTCGCGGCGGCGCATCATCCTCGCCACCAACGTTGCCGAAACCTCTCTCACCGTGCCGCGCATCAAGTACGTGATTGACACCGGTTTGGCGCGCGTCAAACGCTATTCCGCCCGCGCCAAAGTGGAACAGCTTCACGTAGAAAAAATCTCCCAAGCCGCCGCCCGCCAACGCGCCGGCCGCTGCGGGCGCGTGTCCGCCGGCGTGTGCATCCGCCTGTATGGCGAAGACGATTTCAACCAACGCCCCCCGTTCACCGACCCCGAAATCGTCCGCAGCAACCTCGCCGCCGTGATTCTGCGCATGACCGCCTTGAAACTGGGCGACGTGGCGGCGTTTCCGTTTCTCGAAGCGCCCGACCAAAGGTATATCAATGACGGGTTTCAGGTGTTGTTGGAATTAGGGGCGGTAGAAGAATGTAAGTAGGTCGGGCATTTATGCACGACAAAAACTGACAAACGATAAATTGAAAAATGTCGGGCATGAATGCCCGACCTACGATATTAAGAAGGGATGAAAATGAAAGGTAAAATTACGCAGTGGCATGATGATAAAGGTTACGGGTTCATTCAAATAGATAACAGTAGTCAAAAAGTCTTTTGCCATATTTCAAACTTTGTTCAAAAACAACCGCGTCCGACTCAAGGAGAAAATGTTTCTTTTGATGTTGTTGCCGATGAAAAAGGAAAAACTTCTGCAAAGGGAATCCGTTACCTTGACCGACCAGCTCATCAAGAATTTGTGCCACCAATACGTCATAAAAGAAAAAATGCGGGAAACAAATATCAGAACAACACCACATCATTGGGTGATTTGGTGTCAGGCATATTAGGCTTGATTTTTGTAGGATTAATCGGTTATCAAGTTTATCAGTTTGCCGCTGCCAAATTGACACCCAAACAAGAAAACAATCCACAACCCATCAATACATCTATTCCATTGAACAATACACAATATCGCTGTGACGGACGAAAACATTGTTCGCAAATGAAATCTTGTGAAGAAGCAAAATGGTTTCTACGCAACTGTGCAGATACGCAAATAGATGGCGATGGAGACGGTATCCCCTGCGAAAGCAGCTTATGCAGTGAGTAGGTCGGGCATTCATGCCCGACAAAAACCGACACCCGCCAACAAATTAAAAAACATCGGGCATCAATGCCCGCCCCGCCAAACACACACGAAACAAACATGCAATACCGCCGCTTTTACCGACAAGGCTCGTTATATTTCTTTACGGTGGTTACTTACCAACGCCGCCCGATATTAACCAATCCTGATGTGATGCCCGTTTTAAAAACGGCATTGAAAACGGTGCGGCAGAAATATCCTTTTAAAATAGAGGCCCTAGTTATCTTGCCCGACCATCTGCACACCATTTGGCAAATGCCCGCCAACGATGCCGATTTTTCAACACGCTGGAACCAAATCAAGCGTTATGTCAGCTATCATTGCAGGCATTACGACAGCATTGAAAAAACCGCCAACGAGGTCAAAAAGCGTCAAAGCAGCATTTGGCAGCAGCGGTTTTGGGAGCATTGCATACGCGATGATGAAGATTTGGCAAACTGTATGGACTACATTCATTACAACCCTGTGAAGCACGGTTATGTGCAGGCGGCCAAAGATTGGCCGTTTTCCACGTTTCAAAAATATGTGCAACAGGGCATTTATCCGGAAGATTGGGGTGGAGTTGCCCAAAATTTCGATTACGAGTAGGTTGGACATTTATGCCCGACTGATAACCGACAAATGTTAAAAACGTCGGGCATCTATGCCCGACCTACAAGTTGCCCCGCTAGGCAAAAATTAGCCGTTTTCCATATTTCAAAAATGTGGAAACAGGTATTTATCTAGAAAATTCGGGTAGGTCGGGCATTTATGCCCGACGCCCACCAACCAATTTAAAAACCGTCAGGCATAAATGCCCGACCTACAACTAAATTTATGCAAAACACCAAAACCCCCAACACGCCGTCTGAAAACCTTTCAGGCAGCCCCAAACCCCGCTACCGCCTCACCCGCCTCGGCGAGCAAATGGCGCGTCTGCCTATCGACCCCAAAGTTGCCCGCATACTGATTGCCGCGCAAAAGCACGACTGCATGGCGGAAATTCTGGTTATCGTGTCCGCGCTGTCGATTCAAGACCCGCGCGAACGCCCGCTGGAAGCCCGTGAAGCCGCTGCCAAGGCGCACGAGCGGTTTACCGACAAGCAGTCGGATTTTCTTACCTATCTGAATATTTGGGACAGTTTCCAGCGCGAGCGCGACAAGGGTTTGTCCAACCGTCAGATGGTGGCGTGGTGCCATCAGTATTTCCTGTCGCACCTGCGGATGCGCGAATGGCGCGAGCTGCACGCGCAGTTGGCGCAGATTGCGGTTGAAATGGGTTTGACGGATAAGGAGCGTGCGTTCAGACGACCTTTGCCTCCCGCGCCGCAGGTTTCAGGCAGCCTGAAAGCACAAACGCCGTCTGAAAAACAGTCTGCCGACCTGTCCGCCCGCTTAAAACAAAAAGAACTCGACAAAAAACACGCCCGCAACGAGCGCCGCGCCGCCAAAGAAGCGGGCTACGAACAAATCCACCGCGCTCTGCTCACCGGCCTCATCGCCAACGTCGGCATGAAATCGCCCGACGGCAACGACTACACCGGCGCGCGCGGCAGCCGCTTCCACCTTTTCCCCGCCTCCGCCCTGTTCAAAGCCAAACCCAAATGGGTGATGGCGGCAGAACTCGTTGAAACGACAAAACTTTACGCCCGCGACGTAGCCGCCATCCAGCCCGAATGGATCGAGCAGGAAGCGCCGCACCTCGTCCGCTACCACTATTTCGAGCCGCATTGGGAGCAAAAACGCGGCGAAGTCGTCGCCAGCGAACGCGTTACGCTTTATGGCCTGACCGTGCTGCCGCGCCGCCCCGTCGCCTACGGCAGAATCGCGCCCGAAGAAGCCCGCGAAATCTTTATCCGCAGCGCACTCGTCGCCCAAGAAGTTGCGGATTTCAACGCGCCGTTTTTCGTGCACAACCAAAAATTGATACGCGAAATCGCCGAGCTGGAACACAAATCGCGCCGCCAAGATGTGCTGGTGGATGAAGAAGCCCTGTTCGCTTTTTACGATGCGCGGCTGCCGAAAGCCGTGTTTAAAGAGCGCGGCGAGATTGTCGGGCAGGCTGAAAACGGGCAAAGGTCGTCTGAAACCCCGTTCCGCGCCGAATGCCTTGCGCCCAAAGGTTTCGCTGCACGCCAAATGACCGCCGCCGATTTAGATGCGCTTTACGGCTTGTGCCAAAGCCAGCCAGATTATTACCGCCATTTGGGCGAACCGCTCACGCGCGAAAAACTTGCCCGCAGCCTTACCGCACTGCCACCACAAGCCTGCCGTGAAAACAAACATTTCATCGGCTTTTGGCAGCAAGGCAGCCTGAAAGCCGCGCTGGAAATCATTTTTGCCTATCCCGATGAAAAAACCTTGTTAATCGGCTTGTTGATGGTGGACAAATCTGCCCAAGGCGCGGGCATCGGTTCAAACATTGTGCAAAACTTGGCGGCGTTTTCGGCTAAAACAGGCTGCCGCGAAATCATTTTGAGTTACGCCGAAGGCAACGCCCAAAGCCGCGCATTTTGGTTAAAAAACGGCTTTGCCGAAACAGGCGAAATCGATGAAGCAGAAGAACAGGGCGGCGCAAATTTAATAACCATGTCGCGATGTTTGCCGTCTGAAAGGCAGCCTGAAAACCGTAAAACGCTGTCTGAAACTACCAATCCTGCAACCCGCGACGACCCCTCTCCCGCTTGCGGGGGAGGGCTAGGGTGGGGGCAAACATCCGATGCACCCGCAAATTCTGTTTCTGCCGAAACAGCACCCCCACCCCAACCCTCCCCCGCGCAAGCGCAGGAGAGGGAGCAGAGTGCCGCAATTTCAACACTTTCAGACGACCTGCGTCCTGCAAACCCTCAGCAAACTGCCCCCTCCCCCGTGGGGGAGGGCCGGGGAGGGGGCAAAACAGTTGCCGCCCAAACCAACTTTTCCGCAGCCACAGCAAACCCTCTCCCGCAGGAGAGGGAACAAGGTGCCGGAGTTTCAACGGTTTCAAACGCCCCCAAAGCCCAAAGGCTACCTGAAAACCCCCTATGCTACGCTGACGGTCAACCTATCCTGCTGGGTGACCGTGTAACGATCGACAGCAAACAATGGCACGGCAAAATCGTTGCCTTGATTGCCGAGCAGCAATGCGACCCGTCCATCGGTTCTGCCGAAGAATGGGCGACATTACAAAGCGGCGTAATGGCGCAATTTGATGAAGCAGGTTTGGTGCACTATCCCGATGCTGAGACTGCCTGCGAACTCATCTTATTGGCACGAGCGGATACGAGTATCCGACCTACACACTTTTCAGGTAGCCTAAAAGACAACAGGCAGCCTGAAAACCACCTTTCAGACGACCTCAAAGGCAGCCTGAAACCCCATATTCGCCCCGCCACAACTAGCGATGCCGCCGCCGTTGCCGAATTATTCCGCCGCGCCGTCAAACATATTTCAAACAGCCATTACAGCGAGCAGGAAAAAAACGCATGGCTGCAAGGCGCAGACGATGCCGATTTCTGGCAAAAACACATCGACGGCGGCAATGTCCGCGTCGCCACGCACAACGGGCGCGTGCTCGGTTTCATTGAATACCAGCCCGAACAAAGCCACCTAAACTGTCTCTTTACCGACCCGCACCACCAGCGGCAGGGCATCGCTACCGCGCTGCTGAATGCCGTTTTGCCATCGGCAGACAGCGGCAAAACCATAACGGCAGACGTGTCCAAAGCCGCATTGGCATTTTTTCAAAAACAAGGCTTTGTGCGGCAACACGAAAACCAAATCCCGCGCAACGGCTTGGTTTTGACCAATTACCGCATGGTTCGTCAGGCAAACCATGCCCAAAAGCAGCCTGAAACCGTAGGTCGGATTCTTGAATCCGACAAAACTTTTGACGCTGCACAAACGTCGGATACGAGTATCCGACCTACACGCCTTTCAGGCAGCCTGAAACCCCAAACGCCGTCTGAAAAACCCCTTGCCGACATCCGCACCTTCCAAGCCTGGCTCAAAACCGCCGAGCGCGACAACCCGCGCCTGCTGTTCCTCAGCCGCGACGACCTCATGCAGCACGCCGCCGCGCACATCACCGAAGAACAATTCCCCAAACACTGGCAAACCGCAGACGGCAAATTCAAACTCAGCTACCGCTTCGAGCCGCACCACCCGCTCGACGGCGTGACCCTCACCCTGCCGCTTACCGTGCTCAACCGCATCAGCCCCGCCGCCCTCGAATGGCTCGTGCCCGGCATGATACGCGAAAAAATCCAGTTGCAAATCAAAGTGCTGCCCAAACAAATCCGCCGCATCTGCGTGCCCGTGCCCGAATTCATCACCCAATTTTTAAGCCAAAACCCCGACCGCAACGCCCCCATCCTGCCCCAACTCGCCCAAACCATCGCCAAAACCGCAGGCGACATTCGCATACTAGAGCAAATCAACCAAGACGAATGGGCCGCGTTCAGGCTGCCCGAACACTGCTATTTCAACCTCCGCATCATCGACGACGGCGGGCAAGAATTAGCCATGGGACGCGATTTAATCCAAATCCAACAACAACTTGGCAAAGCTGCTGCCACCACCTTCCGCGACAACACCCAAGAATTCGAGCGCGACAACGTTACCGCATGGAACATCGGCACCCTGCCCGAATCCATCAAATTCGCCCGCGGCAAACAACAGCTCACCGGCTACCTCGGCCTGCAAAAAGAAAAAGACGGCCGCATCGCCCTGCGCCTGTTCGACACGTCCGCCGCCGCCGAACAAGCCCACAGATTAGGCGTGATCGAACTCATGAAACTACAACTAAAAGAACAAGTTAAATACCTGAACAAAGGCATCCAAGGCTTCACCCAAGCCGCCATGCTGCTCAAACACATCAATGCCGACACCCTGCGCGACGACCTCACCCAAGCCGTCTGCGACCGCGCCTTTATCGGCGAAGACGAGCTGCCGCGCAACGAAAAAGCCTTCAAAGAGCAAATCAAACGCGCCCGCAGCCGCCTGCCTGCCGTCAAAGAAGCCCTCAGCCGCTACTTGCAGGAAACCGCTGCCGCCTACGCCGAACTCAACGGCAAACTCGGCAAACACCCGCTCACCCACCTTCTGCGCCAACGCCTGCAAACCCTGCTCGCCGCCGGCTTCGCCACCCGCACCCCGTGGGCACAATGGCCGCGCCTCCCCATCTACCTCAAAGCCATGACCCTGCGCCTAGACAAATACAGCAGCAACCCCGCCCGCGACGCAGCCCGCGAAGCCGATATTCAAGAGCTGGAACAGATGTGGCAGGAAAAAACCGACGGCTTGGTGAAACAAGGACAACCCGTTTCAGACGACCTCGCCGCGTTTAAATGGATGATTGAAGAATTGAGAGTGTCGCTGTTTGCACAGGAGTTGAAGACGCCGTATCCGGTGTCGGTGAAGCGGTTGATGAAGGAGTGGGAAAAGTACGTGTAGAATAACGGACATTTATTGTTAGCCTTTATTAACAAACTCTACCAAAGGATTTTATCTATGTCTCGCAAAAAAAACCATTGAGATATCAGGAGTTAATATTGTTACTCAACCACACTCTCCTAATAAATATGTTGAAATTATTCGTTCTATTAATCAAAAAGCTGTTCCTGTTCGTGGAAATGAATATTTGATGATTTCAGGTCTTCGTCCTCATCTGAATAATGATTGGTCAACAGGTATAGAGGGAGAATTGGTAAAATTCTCCAATATTGATGAACATGCCCAATGGGTTGATATTACATCTGGGAAACTTGCAGAAGACGGAGATGTCCCTAAACTCCCTTCACATCTTCGTCCCAATGGTGCATTGTTTCCTTTTATCTTCCACACAACTGGAAGAAGAACCTCACATAGATTGTTTTATATTAGTAAATCACGAAATTCAAACTCCAAGAAAACTGAAACATTATCTCCCAATTTTGTAGAACGATTATTTACTACCTTATTCTCAAAAGAGTATAATGCAATCAGATTGCACTACACATATAGTAATATCTCTTAGAAACTTACAAAATACTCCACCATGCCCGAACTCCCCGAAGTAGAAACCACCCTGCGCGGTATCGCGCCGCATATCCTTAACCAAACCGTCTCTGCCGTAACCATCCGCCAGCCCAAGCTGCGCTGGCAAATCCCGCCCGCGCTGCCCGAAACCCTGCACGGGCTTACGGTGCGCGAATGCCGCCGCCGCGCCAAATACCTGCTGATTCGTTTTGACACAGGCGTGCTGCTGATACATTTGGGCATGTCGGGCAGCCTGCGGATTTGGCAGGGCAACGCGCCCGCAGCGGACAAGCACGATCATGTGGACATTGCGTTTGCCAACGGCACGCTGCTGCGCTACCACGACCCGCGCCGCTTTGGTGCAATTTTGTGGCTGGCGGGCGTGGCGGAACATCATGATTTATTGAAAGATTTAGGCGTAGAGCCGTTAAGCGATGATTTTACGGCGGATTACCTGTTCCAAGCCCTGCAAAAGCGCGGTAGCCCCATCAAAACCGCGCTGATGGACAACAAAATCGTGGTGGGCGTGGGCAATATTTATGCCAACGAAAGCCTGTTTCAGGCTGCCATCGCCCCGCAACGCGCCGCCAAATCGTTAAGCAAAACCGAATGTGCCGCCTTAACCGCCGCCGTCAAACAAATCCTGCGCCGCGCGATTGAAACAGGCGGCAGCACCCTGCGCGATTTTGTCAACAGCGAGGGCAAAAGCGGCTATTTCCAGCAGGAATACAAGGTGTACGGCAGAGCCAACCAGCCCTGCTCTCAATGCGGCACACCGATTGCCAAAACGGTTATCGGGCAGCGCGGCACGTTTTACTGCCCCGTGTGCCAGCGGTAGATATACATAAATTATCGGACGGCAGACTTGGCGGGGTTTAAGTTTTCCAAACATTCAAGATTCACGCCTGCGCAAGGCTAGCGACAGCAAACGGTTTAATTGGCTCATCACGTCAAAAGGCCGTCTGAAAGCGCAGTTTCAACGAAGTTAAAACCTGAACAACGGTTTTCAGACGGCCTCTCTTTGGATTTTCATTGCCGCCAAAACGCCGTTTCCCTTTCTTCCAGCAAACGGTTTCCCGCCCACATCGCCCGCTTTCACCGCGCCATCCGCATACCCTGCATTTTTGGCTGCAACACATAAATTTACCCAGCCCGATACGGCAGCCGTAAGCAGTGGTTTGGTTTTCCACGGCGGCATGCCGCCTACAAGCCGACGATAGAGAAATAATCTACTGATAAATTTCAAACATTTTCATTTTACGCAAGCTCATCCACTCCGCCCGCCTCAACAATCTTTGAGGCCGTCTGAAAGCGCGGCTGCACCGCAGCCGCGCTTTCAGACGGCCTTCAAACACCTCCGCCCCGCCGCCTTTTATCCCTAACAAATACCGATATTTTGAAAACAGTTTGCATTAGATTATGGAAACGGGGATAATTTGCGAAATTTAACCATCCCCGCAGAATTTCCCATGCTGATGTTGATCGCTTTCCTGACCATGCTGCGCGAGGGCATTGAAGCCGCGCTGATTGTCGGCATTGTTGCCGGTTTTCTGAAACAGTCCGGCCGCAACGATTTGATGCCGAAAGTGTGGTTGGGCGTGGCGGCGGCGGTGCTGATCTGTTTCGGACTGGGTTTTGCCATCCACGCGGCCACGGGCGAGATTCCGCAGAAGCAGCAGGAATTTGTCGTCGGCGCGATCGGCTTGGTGGCAGTGGGGATGTTGACCTATATGCTGCTGTGGATGCAGAAGGCGGCGCGCTCGATGAAACGCGAATTGCAGGATTCTTTGCAGGCCGCGCTGAACAAGGGCGGCGCGGGCTGGCCGCTGGTGCTGATGGCGTTTCTTGCCGTGCTGCGCGAAGGTTTGGAGAGCGTGTTTTTTCTGATTGCGGTGTTCACGCAGAGCGAAGACAGTGCCCTGCCCGTCGGCGCGGCGGCGGGGCTGCTGGCTTCGGCCGTGGTCGGCGTTTTGCTGTATCAGGGCGGCATCCGATTGAATCTGGCCAGATTTTTCCGCTGGACGGGCGTGTTCCTGATTTTTGTCGCCGCCGGCCTGCTCTCGGGCGCATTCCGCGCCCTGCACGAAGCGGGCGTGTGGAACATCGGGCAGACCGTCATCGCCGACTTCTCCCATATCCTGCACGATGACAGCCCGCTGGGCGTGGTGCTGGGCGGCTTTTTCGGCTACACCGCCCATCCCACCGTAAGCGACGCGGCGTGGTATTTCGTTTACCTCATACCGGTATTGTTTTGGTTTTTGCGCGGCAGCCGTGCCGCATCTTCTTCCCGTTAAATAAAGGAGTATTTTTATGAGAATGACACACCTCACCTTATCCGTTTTACTCGCCATGGGCTTGGCCGCCTGCCAGCCGCCCGAAGCGGAAAAAGCCGCCGCGCCGGCCGCTTCGGGCGCAGCCCCTGCCGCTGCTTCCGCCGCACCGGCCGCCGCCAATGCCGACGGCAGCTACAACGTCGCCGTCAACGACGCCGCCTGCGAACCGATGGAGCTGACCGTGCCCAGCGGCGAAACCGTGTTCCACATTAAAAACAACAGCGGCCGCAAACTCGAATGGGAAATCCTCGAAGGCGTGATGGTGGTGGACGAGCGCGAAAACATCGCCCCCGGCCTGTCTGACAAAATGACCGTAACCCTGCTGCCGGGCACATACGAAATGACCTGCGGCCTCTTGACCAACCCGCGCGGCAAACTCACCGTTACCGACAGCGGCTTCAAAGCCCAGCCCGCCCAGGCCGACATGAACAAACTGGCGCAGCCCCTGGCCAACTACAAAACCTACGTCCAAGGCGAAGCCAAGCAGCTGGTTGAAAAAACGGAAAAATTCGTCGCCGCCGTCAAAGCGGGCAAAGTTGACGAAGCCAAAGCCCTGTTTGCCGACACCCGCGTCCACTACGAACGCATCGAGCCGATAGCCGAGCTGTTCAACGAACTCGACCCCGCCATCGACTCGCGCGAAGACGACTACAAAGAAAAAGCCAAAGACGACGCCTTCACCGGCTTCCACCGCATCGAACACGCCCTGTGGATCGACGGCAAAATCGACGACAAAGTCAAAGCCACCGCCGACAAACTCGACAAAGACGTGAAAACGCTCAAAGCCGAAATCGACGTATTGAGCTTCCCGCCGGGCAAAGTCGTCGGCGGCGCGGCCGATTTGATCGAAGAAGTGGCCGGCACCAAAATCACCGGCGAGGAAGACCGTTACAGCCACACCGACCTGTCCGACTTCCAGGCCAATATCGACGGCTCGAAAAAAATCGTCGACCTCTTCCGCCCCGCCATTGCCGAGAAAAACCAGGCACTGCTGGACACTGTTGACGAGAACTTCAAAAAAATCAACGATATTCTCGCCAAATACAAAAAAGGCGACGGCTTCGAGCCCTACGACAAACTGTCGGAAGAAGACCGCAAACAGCTCAAAGCCCCGATCAACACCCTGGCCGAGGAACTGGGCAAACTGCGCGGCGTGCTGGGCTTGAAATAAGGCCGTCTGAAAGCGCGGCTTCGGCGCAGCCGCAACGCCCGCATAAAAACCGCCCGCGGCGCATCCCGTCGCGCGACGGTTTTCTGTTCTTTATATCGGAGGCCGTCTGAAAAACGCCAAAACGCTTTTTCAGACGGCCTTTCCATGCCAAATCAAAGGTAGGGTGTGTCGCCCCAAGGCGGCGCACGCGTGCTTTGCCGTTCCGCAAAATCCGTACCACCCGCAAACCCGAAACCGCGTGCGTGGTTGCACCACACACCCTACAAAACGGCGGAGGCCGTCTGAAAACGTCGCCGTTGATGCAGCGCATGTGCGGCCGCGCAGGCATTTCACCGCACAAGCAAAAGGCCGTCTGAAAACTTTTCAGACGGCCTTTCAATGCACGGCAAACAGTGCGGGCATTTCCGATCAGCGTTTGGCAAACCCCTGATTTTGCAAGTATTCCAGCACAAACGGGCGCACTGGACGGGCGAGGGTGTTGGCAATCTGCCCCGCCCAGTCCAAATCCCGCCCGCTGCGTTCGCGGTAATAGGTTTTCACCTCTTCGTTGTAGGCCGCCAGCACTTCGGCGGAGGCGGGGCGGTAGCGGTTTTCCGACACCAGCGTGTCCAGCGGCAGGCGCGGGCGTTGCAGCGGCTGCTGGTCGGGGTGCCCGAGGCAGAGACCGAACAGCGGCACGGTGTGTTCGGGCAGGCCGAGCAGTTCGCCGGCGCGCGCGATGTCGTTGCGGATGCTGCCGATGTACACCGCGCCGAGGCCGAGCGATTCGGCGGCCAGCACGACGTTTTGCGCCATAATGCCCGCATCAATCGCGCCGGTAAGCAGCACTTCCGTCCAGTCGGTCTGCACTTGGGCGTCCACCGTGTGATGGCGGGCGGCATCGATGCAGAACACGAGAAACTCGGCGCAATGCTCGACATAGGCATGCCCCATGCCGCCTTCGGAGGCGCAGATTTCGCGCAGCCCTTTGCGAATTTCGCGGTCGCTGACGCGGATGACGCTGTTGTTCTGCTGATAGCTCGATGTGGAAGCGGCGCGGCCGGCTTCGAGCACGGCGGCAAGCATTTCGGCGGAAACGGGTTCTTCGGTGAAGCGGCGGATGGAGCGGTGGGAAAGCGCGGTTTCCAGCACGGGCAGGCTGTTTAAGCTCATGTTTGCCTCCTGTCGGCAGATGAAAATCAAAGGGAAACGATTGTAACAGATGAGGCCGTCTGAAAAAGCGCGGTGCAATAGGGCGTTTTTCAGACGGCCTCATTGCGCTTTCTTGCGAAATGTTTCCGGAATGACACATAATGAAAATAAAAGACAATATTTGTTATAAATTGTTATTCGTTCATGCTAGCTGTTCTTTCGTCTGGAAATTATTCTTCATTTATGAACATTGCTTTATCATGAACGTTTTATTTTTATGATAAAACGGCATATATCGATTGAATTTAAAAGGATTTCAAACAAACGGTTTTTAACGCACCTGATGCGTAGGCAAAAAATCAATGTTATATTAACTATCACGATTTGACTGTTTTCCCGGCGGGCTGCATTTCCCGGCCCGCATTTCATGGTGTTGTTTGTTCTATATTAAGACAAAAGGAGTAAATAATGAGAAAAGTTGTGAAAAGAGAAATGCTGCGTAACACACTGGATACGCTCCATGCGGAATCGAAAGGGCTGACCGCTTCGGCGATTGTGTCGATAGACGGCCTGCCGATTGTGAGCGTGCTCGAACGCAATATCGATTCTTCCCGCGTCGGCTCGCTCTCGGCGGTACTGATGTCGCTGTGCGCCCAAACCGCGCGGCTGCTCTCCTGCGGCAACTTCAACCAAATGACCTTGCAGGGCAACCAGGGCGACGTACTGCTGATGCAGATCAGCGACGAGTTGGCACTAGTGAGCACCGCCCATTCCAACACCCCGATGGGGATGATTCTGGTACAGCTGCGCCGCGCGGTGAAAGAAATCCGCCGCCAGCTCGGCGACGGAGAATAAAGCCATGATGCGCCCCGCCACCAACATCCTGCCCTACGCCGAAATCGTCCGCAACGGCCGCACCGAAGCGGTCAACAGACGGTATATCATTGACGAAGAAGTATAATTTCCCGACGGCCAGCTCATCACCTCGCGCACCGACCCCAACGGCATCATCACCCACGCCAATAAAGCCTTCGTATTGATGAGCGCGTGGGAAAAAGACGAACTCATCGGCCGGCCGCACAACATCCTACTCCACCACGACATGCCCAAAGCCGCCTTTGCCGACTTGTGGCAGCAGGTGAAAAACGGCGAAAGATGGCTCGGCTATGTGAAAAACCTGCGCAAAGACGGCCGCTACTACCGGACCTACGCCACCGTCATCCCCAACATCCGCAACGGCGAAATCCAAGGCTACACCTCCGTACGCCGCCGCCCCGCGCCCGACAAAGTAGCCGAAATCACCCACGTCTACCGCGAAATGCGCCAAGACGAAAGGAGCGGAACATGCAGCTGACCGTCGCCCCCGACTACCCGCCGCCGCATTTCGGCGCGTGGTACCTCATCAGCGGCCTGGTCGGACAAGAAACCGGCCGCCCCGTGCGCCTGCACATGCCCGGCGACACCCGCGAACTCGAAGACACCCTGGCGCGGCAGCAGGAAGGCATCGCCTACGTCAACTCCTTCTCCGCCTCCCGCCTCATCCGCGAACAAGGCTGGATACTCCTGCTCAAACCCGCCGCCGGCTCCGACGAAACCGTCATCATCTGCCGCGCCGACACCCCCTACCGCAGCCTGCGCGACGTGCAGCCGCATTGCAGCATCGTCTGCGCCGACGAAGACGTGCACCTCATCGGCATGCGCCTGCTCGAAGGCTTCGGCCTCAACGAAGACAACACCCTGTTTTACCGCGAAGAATCGGAAGAAGCCATCCTCTCCTCCGTGTTCCACGGCAAAGCCTGCATCGGCTTTCTGATGGCCGAAATGTTCGACGGCCTCTCCGAATTCGGCAAACAGCAGTTCCGCGTCATCATGCGCAGCGCAATCGAAGACATCTGCTACCTCCTGCTGCTGCACCCCGACTCGCGCGACAGTGCCGACAGCGTCAAACAAGCCTTCCTCAACCTCGGCCATACCCCCGCCGGACAAGCCGTCCTCAGCGAATTCCGCCGCCCCGAAGGCTTCTCCGAAGCGCAGCACGAAGAAATGGAAACCATGCTCGATTTGCTGACCACGCTGGAAGACTGAACGGCGCAACTGCGCGGCGGCAAAGCAAACAGGCCGTCTGAAAACCTGCCAAACGGGTTTTCAGACGGCCTCTGCCATTCAGGTAGTGTGTGTGGCACAAGCCGCGCACGCGGTTTCGGCAGGCTGCGGATGGCGAGACGGAATCCGTGATGCGGCAGAAACGCGTGCGTCGCCTCGGGGCGGCACACCCTGCCTCATTACCCATATTTGCGTTGTCGTCATCCCGCCGATTTGCCGCCGCAAAACATAAGGCCGTCTGAAAAACCTGTTTTATGGGTTTTCAGACGGCCTGAATGTTTACAGCGGTGCGGCTATGGCCGGTAGGGATTGTCCACCCCCGCCACCAGCGCGGCGAGGTATTCGCGCAGCTGGGCTTCGCCGCAGCCCATCAGCAGCGCGTCTTCAAACGCGTCCTGCGCGAGCTGGAACAGTTCGCTCATGTTTTCGTTCATCACTTTGACTTTTTCGGTGCAGGAAACGATGCTGCCGTCGTCGCCGTACCATTTGGGCATTTCGGGCATGGGCATGGTGCGCCTCCTTGTTATCAGTTGGTGAAGCGGCCGGAATCGTAGCGTTTGACGCGGCGGGCGAGGGCGTAGCGGCTGTTCCAGTATTTGTTGGACAGGCTGGTGATTTCGATGCTTTTCCCGGTGCGCGGGGCATGGATGAAGCGGTTGCCGCCGATGTAGAGGCCGACGTGGGAGATGCGGCCGCGCTGGGTGCGGAAAAACACCATGTCGCCCGGTTGCAGCTCGCTGCGGGACACGGGCGAACCCATGCCGGCTTGGGCGGCGGCGGTGCGCGGCAGGCTCACCTGCATGGTTTTGCGGAAGATGTGCTGCATAAAGCCGCTGCAATCGAAGCCGGTGCTGGCCGACGTGCCGCCGAAGCGGTAGCTCACGCCCAAAAGCCCCATCGCGCTGCCGATGAGTTCGTCGGCTTCGCGCCGGCCGATGGGCGTGCCGCCGTCGTGGCGTTCTTCGGCGGTTTTCGGCGCGGGGAAGGGCTTGGCCTGCGCCTGTTTTTCTTTGTCGTTCTGGCGTTTGACCAGTGCCTGCATCGCGTCTTCGTCGTAATCCGCCTTGGGCTGCGGCGTTTCGGCACGGCCGGGCATGGGGAACTGGGTTTCGGGGCGGTGGGCGCGGGGGTCGGCGCGCGGGCGGGTGGGTTCTTTTTGCTGCGGCGCGGGCTTTTGCGCCGTTTTGGCCGGCTCGTGTTTGGCGGTGGTTTTGTCTTTGCCGGTTTTGCCTTTGGCCGTGTCTTTGGCGTTTTTCGCGTTGTCTTTCTTGTTTTTCGCCGCCTCTTTTTTATCTTTGGCCGCGTCTTTTTTGTTTTTACCGTTTTTGTCTTTGGCCTGGTCTTTTTTGTTGTCTTTGCCCGCCGTTTTTTTGTCGGACTGTTGCTTTTTGCCGACTGGCGCGTTTTCTTTTTTACCTTTTGCCGCGTCTTTTTTACCTTTTACCGACTCTTTGGCGGGGGGTTCTTTTTTCGCGACGGGCTGTTTTTTGGCGGGCGCGCTGTCTTTTTTCGCTTTCGGGGCTTCTTTTTTGGCGGCGGTTTTCGGCTCGGTTTTTTTGTTGGCCGCCTGTGCGGGCAGTGCCGCCGCCATCAGCGAGAGGGCGGCGAAAATGTGGAGGAAAAACTTTTTCAGGTGGGTCATACTGTTGTTTCGCTTTGGTTTATTCGGTTTATCCGGATAAGGTCGCACGCGGCGCGGATTGGCCGCGCGAACGAAAGATCTGTACCGCGCATGCCGCCGGACGGGGGCGGGGGATATGCTGTAACAGGCGGGATGATACCAATTTTGTCCGCCGCGCGCGATTTTCCCGCCCGACGGCGGCGGCGGTGTTTTCCGCTTGTTATGATTCGCGCGGGATTGTCCAGCGTTTATGACGTTCGGACAAAAGGCCGTCTGAAAGGCATGAGGCTATCTGAAAAATGTAAAACGGCTTCCGTTCCGTTGCAATGCCGCTTTTCAGACGGCCTTTCCGTTTACAAAAAACATGGTTCGGCAAAAAACCGTTAACCTGTACAGCCGCGCTTTAAATCCGGCGAAAACGCGCTATATCCGTGCTTCACGCAACAACGCGCATACTAAGGGAAGAACCATGATTGTTACTTTGTTAATCGGCTTCGTCATCGGCGTGCTGGCCAAATTCCTCTACCCCGGCCGCGAGCGCATGGGCATCATTATGACCACGCTGCTGGGCATCGGCGGCTCGGTGCTCGGCAGCTGGGCGGGGCAGGTGATGGGCTGGTATGCCCCGGGCCAGCCCGCCGGCTGGATTGTTTCCACCGTGGCCGCCGTCGTCATCCTCGCCGTTTACGACCGCCTGGCCGCCCGCTGAGCCGCCCTGCGCCACAGAGGCCGTCTGAAAACGCCCTTTTCAGACGGCCTCTGCGGAAAAATTCACCAAAAATAGCGGCTTGCTGTTACAATCGCCGCCCTTTCGACTTAATTAACCCACACATAGGAACGACACCATGCAAAATGATGTTTACGACTACACCAACCCCGCCGCAGGCGTGCAGCGCAGCAGCGTCCTGCGCAAAACCTACGGCCTCTTGGCACTGTCCTTCATCCCCTGTGCGATGGGCGCATTCGCGGCAGCCGCCACGGGATTCAATATTTACGGCGCATCCGGCAACCGCTGGATCGGTTTCGCCATCGTCCTCGCCTTCTTCTACGGCATGATTTTCCTGATTGAGAAAAACCGCTACTCCAACGTCGGCGCAGGGCTCTTGATGGTGTTCACCTTCGGCATGGGCGGCCTGATTTCGCCGCTGTTGCAATACAGCCTGGGCATCCCCGGCGGCGCGGGGCTGGTCGGTACCGCCGCCGTGATGACCGCCGCCATTTTCGGCATCATGTCCTTCACCGCGCACAAGGCCAGCTTCAACACCCAATCCCTCAGCCGCTTCATGATGATCGGCGCGGTGGTGCTGATGATCGGCGTGGTCGCCAACTTCGCCTTCCACATCCCCATGCTCGGCCTGGCGATTGCCGGCGGATTCGCCGTGTTCAGCTCGCTGGCGATTATGTGGCAGACCCGCGTGGTGATCGAAGGCGGCGAAGACAGCCACATCAGCGCGGCTCTGTCCATCTTCATCTCCATCTACAACCTCTTTTCCAGCCTGCTGCAAATCCTGCTCGCCCTGGCCGGCAGCGACGACTAAACCCCGCCCTGCAGCACGCCAAACAGGCCGTCTGAAAACCGAATGTAAAGTTTTCAGACGGCCTTTTGACATTTCTTCACCATCCCGCTATCCTGCCACCTTCCCGCCCACGCTGACAAAAACAATATGCAAACCAACACCATACGCCGCGCCGTTTATGCCGGCAGCTTCGACCCGCCCACCAACGGCCATCTTTGGATGATACGCGAGGCGCAGGCACTGTTTGACGAACTCATCGTCGCCATCGGCATCAACCCCGACAAAAAGCCCACCTACACCCTGGCCGAGCGGCGGCGGATGCTCGAACAGATCACCGCCCCCTTCCCCAACGTCGTCATCCGCTCGTTTGAAAACCGCTACCTCGTCGACTACGCCCACAGCGTCCGCGCCGGCTACATCGTACGCGGCATCCGCAGCGCGTCCGACTACGAATACGAACGCACCATCCGCTACATCAATTCCGACCTGCAACCCGAAATCGCCACTGTGCTGCTCATCCCCCCGCGCGAATACGCCGAAGTCTCCTCTACCCTCGTCAAAGGGCTGGTCGGCCCCGAAGGCTGGCGCAACACCGTGCGCCGCTACCTGCCCGAAGCCGTGTACGAAAAAATCCTGCGCGACCACCAAAACGGCGGCTGAACCCGTTTTTCAGACGGCCTCGAAACAGGAAACACCCGCCGCCGAAGGCCGCATAACGCGTATTGCAAAGCGCAACCAAGCCGCACCGAGCCACAACGGATTCAGGCCGTCCCCGCCTGTGCGGGGATGACGTTTCCGAAAAACACTTTTCAGACGGCCTCTGCTGCCAAGGTAGGGTGTGTGGCGCAGCCACGCACGCGGTTTGGGGTTTGCGGGAAACACTCGGATTGGCTGTACGGCACACAGACCGCGTGCGCCGCCTTGGGGCGACACACCCTACCTTAGGTTCGGCATAGTACAAATAGAAGACAGGCCGTCTGAAAAACGTAGTTTCGGCGCAGCCAAAAACCTTTTCAGAAACGTCATCCCCTCGTTTATGCGCTGAAAGAGTACCGGCGGGGACGGCCTCAACACCCCCGCCGGACGCACAGTTGGCAAAATGCCTGTTTGCGTTGTTCCACCATCAATCCCCCGAACCATGAACACCGAAACCCTCCTCGCGCTCGACAGCGCCCACATCTGGCATCCCTATTCCTCCACCGCCGACCCCGCGCCCGTTTATCCCGTGGCACGCGCCGAGGGCGTGCGCATTCATTTGAAAACGGGGCAAACGCTCATCGACGGCATGTCGTCGTGGTGGGCGGCGGTACACGGCTACAACCATCCGCGCCTGAATGCCGCCGCCACGCGCCAGCTTGAAAAGATGAGCCATGTGATGTTCGGCGGCTTCACCCACGACGCGGCGGGCGAACTCACCGAGTTGCTGCTAAACATCCTGCCCGAAGGTTTGGACACCGTGTTTTACGCCGACAGCGGCTCGGTGGCGGTGGAAGTGGCGATGAAAATGGCGGTGCAGTACCAGCACGCGCTCAATCGAAAAGGACAACACAAATTCGCCGCCATCCGCGCCGGTTATCACGGCGACACTTGGCACGCGATGTCGGTGTGCGACCCCGTTACCGGCATGCACGGCCTGTTTTCCGGCAGCCTGCCCGTGCAGTTTTTCCTGCCGCAGCCGAGCGTGAAATTCGGCGAAGCGTGGCGCGAAGAGGCCGCCGCGCCGCTGGCCGATCTCTTGGAAAAACACGCGCACGAAATCGCCGCGCTGATTTTAGAACCCGTCGTACAGGGCGCGGGCGGCATGTATTTTTATTCGCCCGAATACCTGAAAACCGCCCGCGAATTGTGCGACCGGCACGGCGTGTTGCTGGTTTTCGACGAAATCGCCACCGGCTTCGGCCGCACCGGCAAACTGTTCGCCTGCGAACACGCGCATGTCGTCCCCGACATCATGTGTCTGGGCAAAGCCTTAACAGGCGGCTATCTCACGCTCTCGGCGGCGGTAACGCACAAACACATCGCCGACACCATCAGCGGCGGCGCGGCGGGCTGCTTTATGCACGGCCCCACCTTTATGGCCAACCCGCTCGCCTGCGCCGTCGCCGCCGAATCGGTGCGGCTTTTGCTCGACAGCGGCTGGCAGGAAAATGTCGCGCGGATTGAGCAGCAGCTTTCAGACGGCCTTGCCCCCGCCGCCGCCATCAGTGCCGTAAAAGAAGTGCGCACCCTCGGCGCAATCGGCGTGGTAGAAATGCGCGAACCCGTCAACCTGCGCCGCCTGCAGCCCAAATTCGTCAAGCGCGGCATCTGGCTGCGCCCCTTCGGCAAACTGGTGTACACCATGCCGCCGTTTATCATGCAAGACTATGATTTGGAAACACTTTCAGACGGCCTGATTGGCGCGCTGGCAGAAGAATACGGAGCGTAAAATGAGTTCGACACCAAAAGGCAAAATCCTGTTTGTTACCGGTATCGACACCGGCATCGGCAAAACCTTTGCCACCGGTTATCTCGCCGCCAAACTCATGCGGCTGGGGCATTCGGTGATTACCGCCAAAGCCGTGCAGACCGGCTGCGAAAAAGTTTCAGACGACCTTTTAACCCACCGCCGCCTGCAAAACCTGCCGCTGCTGCCCGAAGACCTCGACGGCAGCACCTGCCCCTACCTGTTTGCCTACCCCTGCTCGCCGCATTTGGCCGCCCGCATGGAGGGCAAAACCATCAACCCCGCCGCCATCGCCCGCGCCGCCGAAACGCTGGCCGCGCGTTACGATTATGTGTTGCTCGAAGGCGCGGGCGGGCCGGCTGTGCCGCTCAATGATGAAGAAACCACGCTGGATTTCGTCCGCAATCAGGGTTATCCCTTAATCATTGTTACCTCTGGGCGGCTCGGCAGCATCAGCCACACCCTGCTCACACTCGAAGCCTGCCGCCACAACGGCATTGCCGTGGAAATGCTGGTGTACAACCGCTTCCCGCAAACCGACGCGCTGATCGAAAACGAAACCGCCGCCTATCTGCAAAATTATCTGCAACGCCACTTCCCCGATGCGGTATTTGAAACAATGGAAGAAATGGGCGCGCAACCATGAGCTACTGCGACCTTGCCAACGCCCTGCCCGATAACACCGACAACCCCAACAAACACTACCACGACCACGAATACGGTTTCCCCGTTTCAGACGACCGCATTCTGTTTGAACGTCTGGTGTTGGAAATCAACCAGGCCGGTTTAAGCTGGACGCTGATGCTGAAAAAACGCCCCGCGTTTCAAGCGGCCTATCGCGGTTTCGACATCGCCGCCGTTGCCGCCTTCGACGACACCGACCGCGCCCGCCTGCTCGCCGACGCAGGCATCATCCGCAACCGCCTGAAAATCAACGCCGCCATCCACAACGCGCAGCAGATAATCGCCTTACAGCGCGAATACGGCTCGTTTAAAAACTGGCTCGACGCGCACCACCCGCGCAGCAAAGACGAATGGGTGAAGCTGTTTAAAAAACAGTTCAAATTTATGGGCGGCGAAATCGTCGGCGAATTTCTCATGAGCACCGGCTATCTGGCAGGCGCGCACGATGCAAGTTGCCCAGTGGCGGAGAAAATCAGGGCGCAGTTAAAGTAGGTCGGGCATTCATGCCCGATATTTTGCCAATCTGCCGGTGTCTGTCGGGCATAAATGCCCGACCTACGCCACTCCCCCCTAACCCTCCCCCGCGAGCGGGAAAGGGAACGGGTTTTCAGACGGCCTCAAAGACAGCCTGAAAACCCGAAAGGCCGTCTGAAAACGCAGTTCCGGCACAGCCAAAAACGCTTTTCAGACGGCCTGTTCTCCATTCAGCCTATACCGAATCCAAGGTAGCGTGTGCCGCCCCGAGGCGGCGCACGCGGTCTGTGCTACTGAACGGATCCGTAAATTTCCCCAAAAAATCCGCAATCGCGTGCGTGGCTTGCACCACACACCCTACATACGCGGCAAAAGGCCATCTGAAAAGCGGGTTTTACTTTTTCAGACGGCCTCTCTGATACATCCGCCGCCGGTAGAGTAGGTCGGGCATTTATGCCCGACGTTTTTCCAATCTGCCGTTTTCTGTCGGGCATAAATGCCCGACCTACCCCACTCCATCCAGCCCATGCCGATTCCAAGGTAGGGTGTGTCGCCCCGAGGCGACGCACGCGTTTTCTTCCGCTCAGCGAATCCGCGTGTTTCCCCAAAAAAATCCTTAAACCGCGTGCGTGGCTTGCGCCACACACCCTACATACGCGGCAAGAGGCCGTCTGAAAAATGCTTTTCAGACGGCCTCTTTGTCCTGCGGGGCGGTTCAGTAGTGCAGCGGGAAGGAAACGGTGCGTTTGTCGCGGGCGGAGAGATAGGCGGCGATGAGCAGTTCCAGCGATTTGAGACCTTCGCGGCCGTCGGTTATGGGTTGGGCTTGGCCGCGCATGACGTCAATGACGTTTTTGTAGTAGAGCGGGTGGCCGAAGCCGTAAACCGAGGTGGTTTGGTAGTTGGCGGTTTGAATTTGTTCGTCGTAGTCGCGGCTGTCGGCAAACTGCCATTCCTGAATTTCGTTTACGGCCACGCCGCCGATGCGTACCGTACCCGTTTCGCCCAAGATGGTAATCGAGCCTTCGAGGTTTTTCGGGTAGGTGCACATGGTTACGGCCATCGAGCCGAGCGCGCCGTTGCGCCAGCGGATGTTCATCACGCCGGTGTCTTCGGTTTCGATGTCGCGGTGGGTGGCAATCATGGCCTGCACGTCGGCAACGGGGCCGATGAGCCATTCCATCAGGTCGACATAATGGCTGGCCTGGTTCATAAACGCGCCGCCGTCGAATTCCCATGTGCCGCGCCAGCCGCCGCCCTGGTCGTAATACGACTGCGGGCGCGTCCAGAATACGTTGAGGTGCACCATGCAGATTTTGCCGAAGCGTTTTTCTTCAACGGCGCGTTTCAAAAGCTGCAGGGTGGCGTTGAGGCGGTTTTGTTTGACGACAAACAGGCGTTTGCCCGCTTGGTCGGCTGCCTGCACCATGCGCTCGCCGTCGGAGAGGCGGGTGGCCATCGGTTTTTCGGTAACGACATGGAAACCGGCTTTGAAAGCCTGCACGGCCTGTTCGGGGTGCAGGCCGGAAGGCGTGGTAATCACGATGATGTCGGCGTCGGTTTCGGCGAGCATCTGCGCGTAGTCGGCGTAGCCTTTCGCGCCGGTGCGCTGCACGGCCGCTTCGAGCGCGGCGGGGTCGGTGTCGCACACGGCGACGAGTTCGCAATCGTCTTGGAGTGCTTCAAACGAGCCGAAGTGGTTGCGGGAAATGCGGCCGCAGCCGACGAGGGCGAATTTGATTTTGCGGCCGGTGATGGTTTGGTGTTTTACGGGTTCGAACATTTTCAGACGGCCTCTTATGCTTTGACGACGTTGGCGCGGCGGCCTGCGTATTTGCCGCGCGTGTCGATGATGAGTTTGGCGTTGTCCAACAGCAGCGCGTAGTCGAATTTGTCGTGGTCGGTGGTAAGGATGACGCAGTCGTAATCCGCCACGGTTTCGGCGGTGAGCGGCACGCTTTGCAGGTCGAACGTATGCTCGCGCATTTTCGGGAACACGGGCACATGCGGGTCGGAATACGACACCTCCGCGCCCAAATCGCGCAAGCGTTCCATCACCTGCACCGACGGGCTTTCGCGCATGTCGTCCACGTTTTTCTTGTAGGCGATGCCCAACACCAGCACTTTGCTGCCTTTGATGGCGCGCTGGCGGTCGTTCAAGGCCAACACGGCTTTGTTGACCACATAGTCGGGCATGGCGGAATTGACTTCGCCGGCCAGCTCGATAAAGCGGGTGTTTACGCCGTATTCGCGGGCTTTCCATGTGAGGTAGAAGGGATCGATGGGGATGCAGTGGCCGCCCAGGCCGGGGCCGGGGTAGTAGGGCACGAAGCCGAACGGCTTGGTGGCGGCGGCGTTGATCACTTCGTGGATGTCGATGCCCATTTTGTCGGCCACGGTTTTCATCTCGTTCACCAGGCCGATATTCACCGCGCGGTGGATGTTTTCCAACAGCTTGGTCAGCTCGGCGGCTTTGGTGGAGCTGACGGGCACGACTTTGTCGATGGCGGGCTGATACAGTGCCAGGCCCACTTCCAAACAGGCAGGCGTGTGGCCGCCGATCACTTTCGGGATGGTGCGGGTTTCAAAATCGGGGTTGCCCGGGTCTTCGCGCTCGGGCGAGTACACCAGAAACACGTTTTCGCCGACTTTCAAGCCGCCCTCTTCCATGCGCGGCAGCAGTTCTTCTTCGGTGGTGCCGGGGTAGGTGGTGGATTCGAGCGACAACACTTGTCCGGCACGCAGATAGGGTTTGACCGCGTCGGCGGTGTCGATCACAAAGCTCATGTCGGGTTCGCGGTATTTGTTCAGCGGGGTCGGCACGCACAAAATCACGGCTTCCGCTTCGCCGATGCGCGAGAAATCGGTGGTGGCTTCAAACAGGCTGTTGGAAGCGGCGGCAATTTTTGCGGCGGGGATATGCTCGATGTAGCTTTCGCCTTTGTTGAGTTTTTCGACTTTGGCCGCGTCGATGTCGAAGCCGAGCACGGCAAAGCCTGCCTCAACGTAGCGCAAGGCCAGCGGCAGGCCGACATAGCCCAGCCCGACGATGCCGATTTTGGCGGATTTGCCGGCGAATTTGGCGATGGCGGTGTGTTTGGTCTGGTTCATGGGTTTCACTCAGAACGGCCGGTCTTGTTTTTTCAGACGGCCGCAAACGGTTGCGGATAAGGGATAAAGGGAAGCGGCGGATTGTACCGTATCGGGGCGGCGTGAGGCCGTCTGAAAGCGCAGCTTCAACGAAGTTAAAACCGGTTTCAGACGGCCTCCAAGCCTGTCAGATATAAAAGTCCTGATGCACTTCCTCAAAGAAATTCTGGTTCATTTCGGCGGCGGGCTTCACGCGGCTCTTGTTGCCGACCGCCTTCGCCGGCACGCCCACCACGGTGGAAAACGGCGGCACGTCGGCCACCACCACGCTGCCCGCGCCGATTTTGGCGCATTCGCCGACGCGGATGTTGCCCAGCACCGAAGCGTTCGCCCCGATCATCACGCCGCTGCCGATTTTCGGATGGCGGTCGCCCCCCTCCTTGCCCGAGCCGCCGAGGGTAACGCCGTGCAGAATCGAAATATCGTCGCCCAGCACCGCCGTTTCCCCGATCACCACGCCCGTGCCGTGGTCGATCATAATCCCGCGCCCGAAACGCGCCGCCGGATGCACGTCCACGCCGAACACCTCCGAGGCGCGGTTTTGCAGGAAATAGGCCAGCGTTTTGCGCCCCTCCTTCCACAGGCAGTGGTTGATGCGGTGCGCCTGAATGGCGTGGAAACCCTTGAAATACAACAGCGGCAGGCAGTATTGGTCGCAGGCCGGGTCGCGCTCGTAATAGGCCACCATATCGGCCTGCATCGCCGCGCCGATTTGCGGCTCGCGCTCCAAGGCGTACAGGTAAAGCTCATAGAGCGTGCGCATGTCCATGGTGGGGTTGCCCAGCTTGCTCGACAAATGAAAGGCCAGCACCCGCTCCAAGCTGTCGTGCCGCAGCACCGTCATGTGCAGGAAACTGGCCAGCATCGGCTCGCCCGCCGCCGCGCTTTGCGCCTCGTCGCGCACGGTCTGCCAGAGATTGAAGGTAGGTTTTTCCATTTTTCAGACGGCCTCTGCGGTAGTGTTTAAACAAGGCGCGGATTGTAGCCCAAAGCGCGCGTGCGCGTGAATGCGGCGGACAGGCCGTCTGAAAACCGCCGTGCTGCAAAACCGCCCGAAAAAGCGGATAATCGCGCCCTGTCTTGCCCTGCTCTTTATGAGGCCGTCTGAAAATCGGTTTTTCTGAGAATCCGTTTTTTCAGACGGCCTCATCCGCCCCTTTCCCCACCATTCAAAGGAACGCCCCATGTCCACCCAAAAAATCCAACGCGCCCTCATCAGCCTTTCCGACAAAACCGGCGCAGTCGAATTTGCCCGCGCCCTCGCCGCAAAAGGCGTGGAAATCCTCTCCACCGGCGGCACGTCCAAGCTCTTGGCCGACGCTGGCATCCCCGTGATCGAAGTCGCCGACTACACCGGTTTCCCCGAAATGCTCGACGGCCGCGTGAAAACGCTGCACCCGAAAATTCACGGCGGCATCCTCGGCCGGCGCGATTTGGAAGCGCACACCGCCAAAATGGCCGAACACGGCATCGGCAACATCGATTTGGTCGCCGTAAACCTCTACCCCTTCGCCGCCACCATCGCCAAACCCGGCTGCACCCTCGAAGACGCGATTGAAAACATCGACATCGGCGGCCCGACGATGGTGCGCTCCGCCGCGAAAAACTGGAAACACGTCGCCATCGTTACCGACAACGCCGATTTCGCCGCCATCATCGCCGAGCTGGAACATTCAGACGGCCTTTCCGACAAAACCCGCTTCAATCTCGCCCGCAAAGCGTTCAGCCACACCGCCCAATACGACGGCATGATTTCCAACTACCTCACTTCGCTTTCAGACGACGTGTTGGCAGGCGAACCGCAAATCGGCGAATTTCCGCAGCAGTTCAACCAAAGCTGGCTCAAAGTGCAGGAAATGCGCTACGGCGAAAACCCGCACCAGCGCGCCGCGTTCTACCGCGACCTTGCCCCCTTTGCCGGCAGCCTTTCCAGCTATAAACAGTTGCAGGGCAAAGAATTGTCGTACAACAACATCACCGATGCCGATGCCGCTTGGGAAATGGTCAAATCGTTCGACGCGCCCGCCTGCGTGATTGTGAAACACGCCAACCCCTGCGGCGCGGCCGTGGCCGACAACACGCTCAACGCCTACCGCCTCGCCTACGCCACCGACACCACCAGCGCGTTCGGCGGCATTATCGCGTTCAACCGCGAAGTGGACGGCGCAACCGCTAAACAGATTACCGACAATCAGTTTATGGAAGTGCTGATCGCGCCCAAATTCACCGCCGAAGCCCTCGAAATCACCGCCGCCAAGAAAAACGTGCGCGTGCTGGAAATCCCGCTCGGCGACGGCGCGAACCGGTTCGAACTCAAACGCGTCGGCGGCGGCCTGTTGGTGCAAACGCCCGACATCCACCGCATCCGCCGCGAAGATTTGAAAGTCGTCTCCAAACGGCAGCCCACCGAGCAGGAATGGCATGATTTGCTGTTCGTGTGGAACGTGGCCAAATTCGTCAAATCCAATGCCGTCGTGTTCGGCAAAGGCGGCCAAACCTACGGCATCGGCGCAGGCCAGATGAGCCGCGTGGACAGCACCCGCATCGCCGCCCGCAAAGCGCAGGACGCGGGCTTGGATTTACACGGCGCGTGTGCCGCGTCGGACGCATTCTTCCCCTTCCGCGACGGCGTGGACGTAATCGCCGATCAGGGCATCAAGGCCGTGATCCACCCCGCCGGCTCGGTGCGCGACGAAGAAGTGTTCGCCGCAGCGGACGAGCACGGCATGGCGATGGTGGTAACCGGCGTGCGCCATTTCCGCCATTGATTTAAAAAGGCAAGAGGCCGTCTGAAAACCGCGTTTTCAGACGGCCTCCGCACAGCAAAACCGCAACTGCCGCCCGTGCCGGCGCAAAGGCCGTCTGAAAAAATTGCCCCTGCCGCAGCAACTATTTAGAATGCGCAACTTTCCACCGCGAGCCGCCGCCATGCCCCAGCCCTTCATCGAAATGAACAACGTCGCCTTCGCCTACGGCGACCGCCCGATACTGAACGGTGTCAGCTTCGCCGTCGAACGGGGCAGCTTCGCCGCCGTGATGGGCGGCTCGGGCAGCGGCAAAACCACCCTCATGCGCCTGATTACCGGCCAAATCCGCCCGCAAAGCGGCCAAGTGCTGATCGAAGGCCGCAACCTCGCCCGCTTCACATCCGCCGAACTCTACGAACACCGCCGCCGCATGGGCGTTTTGTTCCAGCACGGCGCGCTGTTCACCGACCTTTCCGTGTACGACAACATCGCCTTCCCGATGCGCGAGCTGACCGACCTGCCCGAAGCCGTCATCCGCGATCTGGTGCTGCTCAAACTCAACGCCGTCGGCCTGCGCGGCGTGGAAAACATGATGCCCGCCGAACTCTCCGGCGGCATGGCGCGCCGCGCCGCCCTCGCCCGCACCATCGCGCTCGACCCCGAAATCATGCTCTACGACGAGCCGTTTACCGGCCTCGACCCGATTTCGCTGGGCGTCATCGCCCATCTCATCAGCCGCACCAACAAAGCCCTGCGCTCTACCAGCATTATGGTTACCCACGACATCGAAAAATCGCTGCAAATCGTCGACCAAGTGATTTTTCTGGCGCACGGCGAAATCATGTTTTCCGGCACGCCGCAACAAATGCGCGAACTCGATTCGCCGTGGGTGAAACAATTTGTCGGCGGCGAGGCCGACGGCCCCGTCGCCTTCCGCTATCCCGCGCCGACCACCTTGCAGGACGACCTGCTGAACACAGGGAAAACCAAATGAACTACACCGAATACGCCGCCGCAACGGAAAACCGCCTCGGCCTGCCCCTGCCTGCCACCTACAAACGCATGGTTTCAGACGGCCTTTTGCCCGATCTGTGCGCCGTCGGCTTCGAGTTTGAAATACCCGATGCCGACACCCTGGTCGAATATTACGGAGAGTTTGCCGACCCCGACAGCCTGCTGCCGCTGAAAGCGCAATACCTGAACAGCGTCGCCCCCTTCGCCGGTGCGGGCAACGGCGACGTTTACGTTTTCTACTACGAAAACGGCGCGGCCGAACCGCTGGTTGCCCGCCTGGTGCACGACGACGACTTCTGCGAAATCCTGGCAAAAAACTTCGACGATTTTGTCTTCCGCAAGCTGCTGTCCGCCGCCAACGAATGCTACGAAACCGACAGCGAAGACTACCGCGCCGAGCTGCTGGCGCAGCTGGAAACCCACCGCCCCTACCTCACACCCGAACGCGCCGCCGCGCTGGCCGAAACCTACCGCCGCCCGTTTTCCCGCGACCAATGGGACGACCCCTACATTCTGGAAGAAGACGAATTGAACGCCCTGCTGCAACGCCACGCCCCGTTTGCGCGTTACGACGAAGAATGGGATGCGATCGAATGGGGCGACTGAGTTTTCAGACGGCCTGAAACTGTTTGAGGCCGTCTGAAAGCCTTTCGCGCCGCACAGGTTCAATCCATGACAAAAAAACACGCCGCCTTTATCCTGCTTGCCGCCGCCGACCTGGCCGCGCTCGCCGCCGCGCTGTGGCAGTATGCCGACGCAGGCGCGTTTCTTTATACCTTTCTGGCGGAACGCACGCTGGATGCGGCGGCGGATTTTTCCTTCGGCGACCCCGCCTTCGGCCTGCTGTTTCTCGCCGCGCCGCTGTCCGCCCTGCTGCTTTACGTTTTGCTGCCCGTGTCGGCCTACGGTTTTATCCGCCGCCGCCGCTGGGTAAAATGGGCGGTGCTGGCGCAACTGCCGCTGCGGCTTGCGGATTTTTCGCCCTCCGTGCCCTATCTCGAAACCGCCGCCGCCGAAAAAATTTCCGCCCTGCTGCCGCCGATATGGCAGGCCCGCGCCCTCATCGCCCTGCTGCTGGCGGCAGAGCTGGGCAAAGCCCTGTGGGTGTGGTTTCTCACCCGCAAAACACGTTTTCAGACGGCCTCAAAAGCCTGAAAGGCCGTCTGAAACCCTTTTTTTGAAACCCGCAAAACTATGGACTTCATTCAAACCGTCGGCGCGAAAACGCTGGCCTTCATCCGCTCGATCGGCAGCGTCTGCCTGTTTTTCGCGCAGATACTCGCCCACTCCGGCACATCGCTGCTGCGCCTGCGGCTTTCCGTGCGGCAGGTGTATTTTGCCGGCGTGCTCTCGGTGCTGATTATCGCCGTGTCCGGCCTGTTTGTCGGCATGGTGCTGGGCTTGCAGGGCTACACCCAGCTGGCCAAATTCAAATCGGCCGACATTCTGGGCTATATGGTGGCCGCCTCGCTGCTGCGCGAACTCGGCCCCGTCTTGGCGGCGATTCTGTTTGCCAGCAGCGCGGGCGGCGCGATGACCAGCGAAATCGGCCTGATGAAAACCACCGAACAGCTCGAAGCGATGAACGTGATGGCGGTCAACCCCGTCGCCCGCGTCGTCGCCCCGCGCTTTTGGGCGGGCGTGTTTTCCATGCCGCTTCTGGCCTCGATTTTCAACGTGGCCGGCATCTACGGCGCGTATCTCGTCGGCGTCGAGTGGCTCGGGCTGGACGGCGGTATTTTCTGGTCGCAGATGCAGAACAACATCGCCTTCGGCTACGACGTGCTCAACGGCCTGATCAAATCCGCCTGCTTCGGCGTGGCCGTTACCCTGATTGCCGTGCACCAGGGCTTCCACTGCGTGCCCACCTCCGAAGGCATCCTGCGCGCCAGCACCCGCACCGTCGTCTCCTCCGCGCTCACCGTGCTGGCCGTCGATTTCATCCTCACCGCATTTATGTTCACCGGATAACAACTATGAAACGGAATATCTTGGAATTTTGGGTCGGACTCTTCGTCCTCGCCGGCGCGGCCGCGCTGGGCTTTCTCTCGCTGCGCGTGGCCGGCGGCGGCGGTTTCGGCGGCGGCGCGTCGCAGGGCTACACCGTGTATGCCGAATTTTCCGACATCGGCGGCCTGAAAACCCAGGCACCCATCAAAGCCTCCGGCGTGCTGGTCGGCCGCGTGCAGAGCATCACCCTCGACCCGCAGACCTACCGCGCCAAAGTCGCCCTGCAACTGGACAAACAGTACCAGTTCAGCAGCGACGTTTCCGCGCAAATCCTCACCTCCGGCCTTTTGGGCGAACAATACATCGGCCTGATGCAGGGCGGCGACCCCGAAAACCTCGCCCCCGGCGACACCATCACCCTCACCAGCTCCGCGCTGGTGCTGGAAAACCTCATCGGCAAATTCATGACCAACTTTGCCGAAGGCAACGCCAAGCCCTCGGAAAAAACCGCAAGCGGCGAAGAATAATCCCGCAAACCGCAAACACGTAACAAGAAAAGAGAAAACACATATGAAAACAACCTTCTACATAGCAGCCATCATCGCCTTCGCCGCCACCGGCAGCGCGTACGCCACCCCGCAGCAGGCCGTCGGCCAAGTGCGCGAAAACGCCGCGCAGGTTTTGAACATCCTGAAAAAAGCCAACGGCAGCAACGACGCCGCCGTGCGCAAAGAAGCCGAAAACTACGCCCTGCCCTACTTCGACTTCCAGCGCATGACCGCCCAGGCCGTCGGCCGCCCGTGGGCGCAGGCCACAGCCGAGCAGAAACAGGCGCTCACCCGCGAATTCCAGGCCCTGCTCATCCGCACCTACTCCGGCACCATGCTCAAATTCAAAAACTCCGCCGTCGATGTCAAAGGCAACCCCCTTGTCAACAAAGGCGGCAAAGAAATCGTCGTGCGCGCCGAAATCAGCAGCCAAAGCGGTGGCAAACCCGTCAACATGGACTTCACCGTCTACCAAAGCGGCGGCAAATACCGCGTGTACAACGTGGCCGTCGAAGGCGCGAGCCTCGTTACCGTCTACCGCAACCAGTTTGGCGAAACCATCAAAAACAAAGGCTTCGACGGCCTGATCCAAGACCTCAAAAGCAAAAACGGCGGCAGATAAACCATGAACTGCGAACTTCGCGACGGCGTGCTCCACCTCTCCGGCGACATCACCGTCAAAACCGTGCAGCCGGCCGCCTACCACCGCTTCTGCCAACTGTGCCGCCAAAACGCCGCCGCGCTCGACCTCTCCGCCGTCGGCCGCGCCGACTCCGCCTGCCTCTCCCTGCTCCTGGCCGCCCTGCGCGCCAACAGCGGCATCGCCCTGCGCAGCCTCCCCCCCGCCGTGTCCGCACTGGCCGAACTCTACGAAGTCCGAGAATGGATGCCCCTATGAACACCCGCCCCGCCATCACCGCCGCCGCCCTCGCCCTTCTGCTGGCAGCCGCCCCCGCCTCCGCCGCCCCGCAGGAAGACGCGCCGCAAAACGGCAACGCCGCCGATGCCGCACCCGCCCTGCCCGCAACCGCCCCCGTGCGCGACCGCTACGAACGCTACAACCGCTTCATGTTCAAAGTGAACGACAAAGCCGACCGCTATGTTTTCGCCCCCGTCGCGCGCGGCTACCGCAAAGCCGCGCCCAAACCCGTGCGCACCGGCGTGCGCAACTTCTTCAACAACCTGCGCGACGTCGTCAGCTTCGGCAGCAACCTGCTGCGGCTCGACATCAAACGCGCCAGCGAAGACTTCATGCGCGTTTCCGTCAACACCACCTTCGGCCTGGCCGGCCTCATCGACGTAGCCGGTGCGGGCGGCATCCCCGACAACAAAAACAGCCTCGGCGACACCTTCGCCTCCTGGGGCTGGAAAAACAGCCACTACTTCGTCTACCCCGTGCTCGGCCCCTCCACCCTGCGCGACAGCGTCGGCACCACCGCCCTGATGGCCTACCCCGTGCAAAACACCATCTTCCACACCACCGCCGGCCGCGCCGCCGCCAGCGGCCTCAACGCCGTCAGCACCCGCGAAGGCTATCTCGACCTCACCGACAGCCTCGACGATGCCGCCCTCGACCCCTACATCATGGTGCGCGACGCCTACATGCAGATGCGCGACAAACAAATCGGCAACAGGCCGTCTGAAAACGGCGGCGGCGAAGACATCGACATCGACGAACTCGTCGCCCCCGAAAGCAGCGGCGCACAAACCGCCCCGCAGGCCGCCCCACCCGCAGCAACGCCCGACACCGCCGAAGCCCCGACTGACAATGCGGACGCTCCCGCCACGCCCGAAACCCCGCCGCAGGACACAACGGAAACACCGGAGGCAACACAGCCGCAAGCGCATTAACCCCCGTCCCGCCCGTCCGCAAAACAGGCCGTCTGAAAAGCAGAATACGCTTTTCAGACGGCCTGTTGCATGGCAGAAAACGTGTGCGCTGCCTTGGGGCGGAGTTGTTCGGGATTTCGGGTAGGTCGGGCATTTATGCCCGACAAACACCGGCGACAAAAAAACGTCAGGCATAAATGCCCGACCTACGAATTACTTGGTTAATGCGGTTTTCCGAGGCGGCGGGCATCTGTTGGACAGCAGGGAACGCGTGCGTCGCCTGGGGGCGGCACGCCCTACGTCAGCCCCGCCCTACCGTCATTCCCGCGTTTATGCTCCGAAGGAGTACTGGCAGGAATCTTTCTTAACCTTCGACAATTCTCAAATAAACAAACAGTTGTCAGACACCGCCGAGATTCCCGCCAGTACTCCTTCGGAGCATAAACGCGGGAATGACGGATAAGGGTTTTGGTTGTGCCGAAACAGAGCTTTCAGACTGCCGCCGCCAAGTAGGGTGTGTGCAGTGAAAGCGGTTATTTGGGATTAAGGCCGTCTGAAAGTGTTTTTTCAGACGGCCTCTGTGCGCGGGTTCAGAAGGTTTTGCCCAGTTGGATGAAGGCGTTGGCTTTGCGGTAGGTGTAGAAGGGGATGTTGCTGTCGGTTTTGTGCCAGACGGTTACGAGGCGGGGGGTGATGCCCCGGAAGCTGAGGCGGTTGTGCCAGATGGCGGCGGTGGCGGTGTATTCGCGGTCGCTGCGGAGGGTGGGGACGATGAATGCGCCGTCGTATTTGCGGCGGGCGTAGGCGGCGGTGAGGGCGGTGCCGAGGCCTTTGCCCCAGATGCGCACGATGGAGGCGCGGAGGGCTTTGCGGCGGTAGGCTTCGTCGGGGTCGCGGGCGCGTTTGCGGGCGAGGTCTGCGCCGAGGGTGAGGTATTGGCGGGGGCTTTGCAGGTAGACCCAGGTGGCGGAGAGGCTGCTGTCGCGGCCGTCGGCGGAGGGGCGGTGTGGGTGGCGGGGGCGGCCGGTTTCGGCGGCGGTGATGAGGCGGTGGCGTTCGGAAAGCTGCCGCTGCCATTGGGCGCGGAGGCCGTTTTCGCGGGCGTAGGTCGCGCCGCCGTACCAGCGGTGTTGGTGATAAGGCAGGAGGGCGGCTTCGCTGCGGCCGCTTTTGTAGGCGATGCCGAGGGCGGTGCGGACGGTGTGGTCGTCGTAGGGGTGGTTGTCCCAGTAGGTTTTACCGTAGGCGTCGGTTTCGCTGCGGATGCGCCAGTGGCCGGGGAGGTTGATGTCACGGGCAAGGCCGGCATTGTAGGCGATGCCTTGGGCTTTTTGGGGTTCGGGCAGGATCCAGGTGCCACCGGCGTAGCGGACGGTGCGTTGGCTTGGGGCGTTGTTGATGTTGTTGTCGCGGGTGTAGTTGGCGTTGAGTTCGGTCTGCCAGCGGCTGCGGCTGCGAATTTCGTCGAGTTGGCTTTGCAGGGCGGTGCGGGCTTCGGGAGGGAGGTCGGTGTCGAGGAGGGTTTGGTAGTGGCTCTCGGCGGCGAGGTCGCGGTGGTCGTCTTTGAGGGCTTGGGCGAGGCGCAGGCGGATGATGACGGCTTGGGGCATGGTTTGGTGGGCGCGTTGCAGGTGTTTGACGGCGCGGGTGTAGTGGCCGTCGGCGTGGGCGGCGATACCTTCGGCGAGGTCGAGGAGGGTGTGGTCTTTGGGTTCGGGCAGACGGCGGTAGACGGGCAGGAGGAGTTTGACGGCTTGGGCGTTGCCGGCGATGGCGGCGGAGGAGAGGGCGCGGTGGAGGAGTTCGGGCTGTTGCAGGAGTTGATCGGGGTTGTCTATGGTGAGGGTTTGGCCGGTAGGGTTGGGGGTGAGGCGGTTGGCTGTGGGTTCGGGGGCGGGGATGGCGGTGGGGGCGGTGAGGTCGAAGCGGGGTTCGGGTTCGGGGCGGGGGTCGGGCGCGGCTTGGGCGGCGGTGGTGAGGATGAGGGCGGCGAGGATGTGGGGGCGGGGCATGGTGGTTTGTGATGGTGTTGAGGCCGTCTGAAAACGGGTTTTCGGGTTCTCAGACGGCCTTTTTGCGTTTTTTGGGGTGTTTGGTTTCGTCGGGCTGCGTTTTCAGACGGCCTATTCGATGCCCAGCCTTTCCATGCGGTAGCGCATGGAGCGGAAGCTGATGCCGAGGAGTTTGGCGGCCTGGGTGCGGTTGTAGCGGGTGATTTGCAGGGCTTGTTCGATGATGGTGCGTTCGAGCAGGTCGAGGTAGTCCTGTATCTGGCTGCGGCCGGGGACGAAGGCGGGCATGCCGCTGAAATCGAGCGGGGGGCAGTCGCCGCCGTCGCAGTCGTCGGGCTGGGCAAAGGAGGAGGCGTCGGCGGGGGCACTCTGCTCGGGCAGGTCGGCGGCGCGCACGCCGCTACCGGCGGTGATTTGCAGGTCGTCGATTTGGATGACGCTGCCGGCGGTGAGGGCGACGGCGCGTTCGAGGATGTTTTCCAGTTCGCGGAAGTTGCCGGGGTAGCTGTATGAGAGCAGGGCTTCCTGCGCGCCGGGGCTGAGTTTGTAGCCGCCGGGGACGTTGCCGCTGTATTTGTGCAGCATGCGCAGGATGAGGCCGCCGAGGTCTTCGCGCATTTCGCGCAGGGGGGGCATGTGGAGGGTTACGACGTTGAGGCGGTAATAAAGGTCTTGGCGGAACGCGCCGCTTTCTACGAGGGCTTCGAGATTTTTGTGGGTGGCGCAGACGATGCGTACGTCTACGGGGGTTTCTTTGGCGTCGCCGATGCGGCGCACGGCTTTTTCCTGGATGGCGCGCAGGAGTTTGACCTGCATGGGCAGGGGGAGGTCGGCCACTTCGTCGAGGAAGAGGGTGCCGCCGTCGGCGTGTTGGAAGAAGCCCATGCGGTCTTGGTCGGCTCCGGTGAAGCTGCCTTTTTTGTAGCCGAAAAATTCGCTTTCCATCAGGTTTTCGGGTATCGCGCCGCAGTTGACGGCGATGAAGGGGCCGGTGGTGCGCGGGGAGAGTTCGTGGATGCTGCGGGCGGCCTGTTCTTTACCGGAGCCGGATTCGCCGGAGATGTAGACGGGGACGTTGCTGCCGGCGAGGCGGCGGATGAGGTGGCGTACTTCGATCATTTGCGGCGACATGCCCAACAGGCGGGGCATGTCGATGTCGCCGCCCACTTCCGGCGCGGGGGCGGCGGGGTTGTGGGCGGTCATTTCGGCGGTGGGGGGCGGCGCGCTGCGGAAGCGTTCGCGCAGGGAGTTGAGCGCGCCGGAGGGGGTCATGGGTTTGTCGATGCCGCCGGAGACGCCTTTGCGCACGGGGCGGGGGGCTTCGGGGGTGCTGCGCACGGAGGCGGGGGTGGCGGCGACGGGCTGCGGGCGCGGCGGCGGGGTGTAGGCGGGGGCGGGCTGCGGCGCGGGCGCGGGTTGGGCGGGGGCGGGTTTGGGCTCGTGGGCGGTGTCGGCTTCGTTGACTTTGACGGCGGATTTGACCAGCGAGCGCAGCTGGGAGAGGGTGATGGGTTTTTGCAGGTAGTCGAACGCGCCTTCTTTGAGGGCTTCTACGGCCTGGTCGGCGTTGCCGAAGGCGGTGATGACGGCGACGGGGGTGTCGAGGGCGAGGCGGTTGATGTGCTGGACGACTTCGAGGCCGGAGCCGTCGGGCATGCGCATGTCGGTGAGGACGAGGGAGTAGTCGTCGCCTTCGAGTTTGTTTTTGGCGTCTTCCACGCCGGTGGCGGTGTCCACGCGCAGGCCCATTTTCATCAGGGTCATTTCCATCAGGTCGCGGATGTCCGCTTCGTCGTCCACCACCAGTACGGGGTGTTGCAGGTCGTTACTCTTCATGGTTTTTGTCCTTTGGCAGTATGAACTCGAAGCCGTTCATTTCGGGGTGGTAGTGCAGTTCGCCCAGGTTGGCGTGCGCCAGCTCGCGGGCGACGTAGAGGCCGAGGCCGGTGCCGCCTTTGGCGGTGGTGAAAAACGGCTCGAACAGGCGGTTGCGGATGTCGGGCGGCACGCCCGGGCCGTTGTCGGAAACAACGACGGAAATATTGAGCTTGCCGCTGGGGCGGATGGTTACTTTGATGGCGTTTTCGTCTTTTTTGCTGTGCCGCCAGGCGTTGTTGCACAGGTTCCACATGATTTGCTGGACGTGCATGGGGTCGGCGGTTACCGAGAGGTTTTTGCCCTGCATTTCCATTTTCATGCAGTGGACGGCGTCGGGGTTGTTGAGGGTGAATTCCTGTTTGAACGAGAGCCAGAATTTCATCATGTTGATGTGTTCGCGGCCGAGGTTGTCTTTTTTGTTGAGCATCGATACTTCTTCGAGCATTTTGTCGATGCGGCGGATGTTGCCGTCGATGATGCCGTGCAGTTTGTTTTCCATCGGGTTGTCGCTGCCTTCTTTCAACAGGTCGTTGGCGTGGCGGATGGCGGACATAGGGTTGCGGATTTCGTGGGCGAGGTTGGCGGTGAGCTGGCCGAGGGAGGCGAGCTTGGTGGCCATCGCTTCGGAGGCGATTTCGCGCAGGGAGCGCACGAAGAGCATGAGCAGTTTGCCGTCTTCCTGCACGAGGGGCACGGCGCGCACGTGCATGGAGTGCTGGTGCAGGTGGATGTCGGTTTCAAAGGTGCGCTCGGGGTTGTAGAGCCAGCGGCGGGCGATGTCTTCGAAAATCGGTTCTTTGCGCTCGGGGGCGAGGCCGGGGAAGTAGGTTTTGGCCTGGCGGTTAAAGAGCCAGACGGTGAGTTCGGGATCGATGACGATGACGGCTTCCTGCATGCGGTTGAGCACGAGCTGGTTGAGGCCGCGCACGCGGTTGTAGTTGCTTTTGTGTTTTTTGGCCGAGGCGTTGGCGGCTTTGAGGAAGGTTGCGCTGTATGAGGTGAGGTAGGCGACGGCGAAGGAGGCGGCGATCAGCACCACGGCGGTGCCGATGTTGCGGCCGTTCCATTTTTCGATGTCCAGCCCGAGCTGGTCGGTGAGGAACATGACGCAGACGACGCACAGGGCGGTGAAGCCGGCATAGAGGGCGGGGAAGCGGCCGTAGCTGAGCATGCAGGAGGTGGCGACGAAGGGCAGCACGAGGATGCCGATGCCCGAGCCGATGCCGCCTGTGAGGTACACCAGCACCATAATCATCAGGATGTCGATGACCGCGCTGGCGTTGGGCAGGCGGTCGTTGCGCTGCTGCATCCAGCCGGGGCGCACGAAGGAGCCGAGGGTGATGCCCGCGTACACCGCCGTCCACAGATAGAACACGGCGGGCGACATGATTTCGCGCAGGCCGCTGTTGTCGGTGAACATGGCCATCAGGTGCAGACAGACCATGGATACGACGATGGTGAGGCGGCAGATGTTGATCAGCCACGGGATGCGGTCGATCTGCTCTTCCCAGTCGTCGGCTTTGGTTAAGAAGGAGTTTTTCATGTTTTGTTTTTTGTGTTTCGTCTGTTTGTCCGCGCAGGCCGTTTTTTCAGACGGCCGCTTGTGTTTGGCGCGCCCATTATCGCAAACGGGCGGCGGGTGCGTTTTTCAGACGGCCTTTGCGGTTGTTCTGCGGCTTTAATGGCATCCGGACGGGCGTTTGGCGGCGGTTATTGTAAAACAAGATTAACAATTATTGTCAGAAGGCCGTCTGAAAAACGGGTTTTCAGACGGCCTCTTGCTGTGTTTTTTTCTCGGACGGCTTATTTTTTCTGCGCGCGCGCCTGAGCTTTTTTCTCTGCCGCTTCGAGCCGTGCGGCCACGTAGTCCACCATCAGGTCTTTCTTTTCCCAGAAGAAGGTCTGCATTTTTTCCAAAGAATAAATGCGGCGCACCATGCCGGGCAGCCCTTCATGGATGATGGCGGCAACTTGTTTGTTCAACGCCTCGTCGTCCATCGCGGTTTTGAGGTCGGTGTTTTTTTCGGCGAGGAAGGCGTTGAGGTTTTTAACCACGCCGCCGTGGATTTCAAATTGTTTGAGCATGGCGTTTTCCCTTGTTGGAAGTTGGTTTGAAAGGCGGCATTCTAGCAAAAGCCGCCGCCCGCCGCCATCGGCTGCTATATAATGCGCGCCGTTCGGGAACACGGATGAGGCCGTCTGAAAAATGTATCTGTGGTTTAAGCTACTGCATGTTTTTTTTATGATTTCGTGGTTTGCGGGGCTGTTTTACCTGCCGCGCATCTACGTCAATCTGGCGACGGCGCAGGCGGGCGGCGCGGAATACCGGCGGCTGCTGGACATGGCGCGGCGGCTGTTGCGCTTTATGACGCCGCTGGGCGGCCTCGCGCTGCTGTTCGGCCTGCTCACCCCATTTGCGGCCGGCTGGTGGGGGCAGGGCTGGGTGTACGGCAAACTCGCGCTCGGGCTGGCTCTGGCGGCCTACCATGTTTACTGTTTCTTGCTGCTGCGCGACTTTGCGGCAGAGCGCAACCGCCGCAGCCACAAATGGTACCGCGTGTTCAACGAAATTCCTGTGCTGGCGATGGCCGCCGCGCTGTATCTCGTCGTGTTCAAACCCTTCTGAAAGGCCGTCTGAAAAATGACCGTGGAAATAGAACGCCGTTTTTTACTGGCAAACGACAGCTGGCGCGCAGAAGCCGCCGCGCCGCGCCTCCTCGTGCAGGGCTACATCAGCGTGGAAAAGGAGCGCACCGTGCGCGTGCGCATCGACGGCGGACACGCCTGGCTCACGCTCAAAGGCTACGTGTCCGACATCACCCGCAGCGAGTTCGAATATCCCGTTCCCGTGGCGCACGCCCGCGAGATTTTCGCCACCATGTGCCCGTTCCGCATGGAAAAACGCCGCTACGAAATCCGCGCCGGCGGCTTCACCTTTGAAATCGACGAATACCTCGGCGGCAACGCGCCGCTCGTCGTCGCCGAAATCGAACTGCCCGCCGAAGACACCCCCTTCCCCCGCCCCGCCTGGCTCGGCCGCGAAATCACCAGCGACGGCCGCTACACCAACGCCTACCTCAGCCGCCACCCCTACGCCGAATGGACGGCGCAGGACAAACAGGCCGTCTGAAAACCTGTTTTCAGACGGCCTCAAACGGATTCCCACGCCCAACAAGGAGTACCCCATGTACGAAGTCAACCGCAGCGCATTCCTGCTCATCCCCCGCGAACCCTTTTTGCGCTGGCTGCAATCGGTCGGCGTGTCCGGCCTCACCCTGGAAGACGTGCAGGCCGACGCCAACGCCTACCTCACCGACCCCTGCGACAGCGCGGAGGACATTTTGGACACCATCGACAGCCGCCTCGAAGAAATCTTCTCCGCCGAACTGGCCGACTGGTGCGCCGACGAAAGCCTGTGGCCCGAACTGCACCCCGACACCTTCGCCCAATGGTTCGACATCCGCCCCGCCCCCGTCGCCACCGACCTCTCCGCCGCCGCACTCGAACGCGAAGCCTTCCGCCCCTTGGAGGCATGATGACAGACTGCACCGTCCGCATCCGCAACTACCACCTCGACGGCTACGGCCACGTCAACAACGCCCGCTACCTCGAATTCCTCGAAGAAGCCCGCTGGCACTTTTTCGAGCAGCACGGCCTTTTGGAAACACTCGGCGGCGTGCAGATCGTCGTCGCCCGCATCGACATCCGCTACCGCCGCAGCGCAGTGGCCGGCGACGTGCTGGTCATCCGCAACCGTGTCAAAACCGCCGAAACCCACCTGGCCGTCATCCGCCAAATCATCGCCTTCGTCGGCAGCGGCAAAACCGCCGCCCAGGCCGACATCACCCTCGTCCCCCTCACCGGCGGCCGCTCCGCCGGCTTCCCGCCCCCCGTCCTCCACACCCTGCAACAACTCGCCGCCCCATGAAAAAAATCCTCACCGCCGCCATCGCGCTGGCCGCCGCCGCCCTTCTCGCCTTCGCCCTGATTCCCGCCGCCCAGCCCGCCCCTGCCTTCGCCCTCGCCGACCTCTCCGGCCGCCGCGTCTCCGAAGCCGATTTGCAGGGCAAAGTTACCTTCGTCAACTTCTGGTTCCCCTCGTGCCCCGGCTGCGTGTCGGAAATGCCCAAAATCATCGAAATGTCGCACCGCTACCAAAAACAAAACGGCTTCCAAATCCTCGCCATCGCCCAGCCCTACGACCCGAAAGGCGCGGTGGAAACCTACGCCCGCGAACGCGGCATGGACTTCGCTGTACTGTACGACGCCGACAAAACCGCCGCCCGCGCCTTCGGTACAGCGGTCTACCCCACCTCCTTCCTCATCGACAAACAAGGCCGCGTGCTCCAAACCTTCGTCGGCGAACCCGACTTCGCCGAACTCTACCGCCAAATCGACGCGGAACTGGCCAAATAGGCCGTCTGAAAGCGCAGCTTCGGCGCAGCCAAAACCCAGTCCAAGCCGGTGCGGGCGTAGGGTGTGTGGCGCAAGCCACGCACGCGGTTTCGGTTTGGGAAGCCATCATTTGCCCGACAAAGAAACGAAAGGCCGTCTGAAAACCGCTTTTACGATTTTCAGACGGCCTTTTCGTTCCACTGCCCTGTTTACAGCCCGCCGTAAGAGTGCAGGCCGCTGAGGAACATGTTGACGCCGACGAAGGCGAAGGCGGTGATGGCGAGGCCGACGATTGCCCACCAGGCCAGCACTTTGCCGCGCCAGCCGGCTACCAGGCGCAGGTGCAGCCAGACGGCGTAGTTCAGCCAGACGACGAAGGCCCAGGTTTCTTTCGTATCCCAGCTCCAATAGCGTCCCCATGCGTCGGCCGCCCACAGTGCGCCGAGGATGGTGGCGAGGGTGAAGAAGAGGAAGCCGACGGCGATGGCTTTGTACATGATTTCTTCGATGAGGGCGGAATCGGGCAGGCGGCGGGGGGTGTCGCTTTCTTCGGCGCGGATGGCCAAAAGCTGCGCCACGCCGAGCATGGCGGCGATGCAGAACGCGCCGTAGCCGATGAAGTTGGCGGGCACGTGGATTTTCATCCACCACGATTGCAGGGCGGGGATGAGAGGCTGGATTTGCTGGGCGTTGCGGCTGAGACTGTACCAGAGGACGAAGCAGACGACGCCGGCCATGAAGAGGTAGACGAAGCCGCCGAGTTTCTGCACGGCAAAGCGGCTTTCGTAGTACCAGTACATCAGGGCGCAGATGACGAGGAAGAGGATGAAGACTTCGTAGAGGTTGGACACGGGGATGTGCCCCGCGCTGCCGAGGATGAGGTAGCTTTCGTGCCAGCGCACCAGAAGGCCGGTGAAGCCGGCCAGGGCGGAGAGCCATCCGAAGGCGGTGGCCATGCCCAGCAGGGTGTTGGTCCGGCTGCGGCGGTGCAGGGCGATGAGGCCGCCTGAAAGGTAGGCGAACAGGGCGCAGAAGATGAGGGCGCACTGCCACATGATTGCGGACTGGCTGCTGAGGAAGTAGCGCAAGAGGAAACGGTTGTGGTTGGCGAAGTCGCCGCCGTAGAGGGATACGCCGCCGTAGGCGAGGGAGAGGGCGAGTGGGACAAACCATCTGAGGGGTTTGAAAAACCAGCCCAGTGCGACGGCGCAGGCCGCGCTCAGCCAGAGCATGACGGTTTCGTAGGCATCCATGCGCTGCGGCAGGGCGTATTGGGCGAAGGCGGCGGCTGCGAGGATGAGGGCGGCGTAGAGCCAGTCTGCGCCGGCCAGGCTTCGCAGGAGGGATTTGCGCGCGAGCAGTTCGTGCTGCGGGGCGGCGGGGGCGGGTTTGGTGTGTGTCATGGTTGCAGTTCCTCCGCCAGAGTGCGCAGGTCGGTGAGGCGGGCGGGAAATTCTTGTTTGAGGTCGCGCTCGTGGCGGTTGGAGGACATGGCGAAGCGGGTTTGTCCACCGTCGTACAAGAGCCAGGCGCGTTTTTCGCGGATGTAGAACATGAATACGGTGCCGAGGACGAGCAGCAGGGAGCCGAGATAGACCAGCGACGCGCCGGGCGATTTGGTCATCTGCAAGCCGGAGGAGCGGATTTCTTTGAAGCCGTCCAGTTGCAGCAGCACGGGGGCGGGGTATTCGGTGAGGCCGGTGTAGGCGTCCATGGCGGAAAGGAGGAAGCGTTTGCGCGCTTCGCCTTCGAGCGGGGGCTGTTTTTGCCGCACGGCGGTTTCGTCTAGCACCATGCCGGCGGCGGCGTAGAGCATTTGGTAGAAGTAGCCGTTCATTTTGTCGCGCTCGGCGGCGGGGACGGCGGTTTGGATGAAGCGGTCGAGTTCGAGGTAGCCGCCGCGCGCGAACAGTACGAGTGTGTTTTCCACGGCGGTGGCGAACTGGCCGCGCACGTTTTCCGGCGCGCCTGCGGCGGCCTGCGCGGCGATGCGGCGGCGCAGGGCTTCGTCGTGCATCAGTTCGCGCCAGAGCATGAAAGTGTCGGGGCTGTTGCCGCCGTCGGCGGGGATGCGCAGCCAGCGGTACTGCTGTTCGAGGCCGGCGCGGGTGCCGGTCATGAAGAAGCGGCCGTCGTCCTGCGGCACGGGCAGCATGTAGTTTTTGAACTCCACCGCCTGTCCGGCCGCGTCGCGCAGGCGGTAAACGATGCTCGGGCCGATGTTGGTGAATTTTTTGTCTTGGCGCACGCTGCGCACGTCGTTGATTTTGTCTTGCAGGCCGTCTGAAACTTTTTCAGACGGCCTTTCCATGTCTTCCACGTTCATGGAGGAAAACTGGTCGAGTTCGAGCGTGTATTTCTGTTTGCCGCCCATATTGAGCGGAAAGGCGTTCATCGAACGGCCGTTCAAGTCGGCGTGGCGGCTGCCGCCGGAGGCCAGGTCCCAGGCTTTGAATTTCACGTCGGAGCCGCCGTCGGCAAAGCTGGCCTGATAAATGGTTACGCCGTGCAGGGTGAAGGGGTGGTTGACACGCACGGTGTGCTGTTGCGTTTTGCCCGTGGCCTTGTCGGTGATCAGCAGATCGCTGGCGAAATCGCTGGGCATGCCTGTGGGGTAGAAATCGATGTGGAATTTTTCCAGTTTCACCGAAAACGGCAGCTGCTGCACCAGCAGGCCCTTGTCGGCGTTGAGAAACACCACGTCGGCCTCCTGCCCTTCGCTGATGTTCACATTGCCGCGAAACGAGGGATTGCCCGCGCCCAGCACGCTTTCGGGCTTGAAATCACGGGCGTAAACGGCGGTGTCGTCGGGCACGATTCTGCCCGCCAGCATGCCGGTTTTCAGCAGCAGGTTGCTGTCGATCAGGCCGCCCAGGCAAATCACGATCACTGCCAGATGGGCGAAGATATAGCCCCATTTGTTCATCGCGCCCTTTTTCGCCGCCACCAGCACCGAGCCGTCTTCGCGCGTCTGCCGTTTCACGGCGAAGCCCTGCGCGGCAAAATACTGCGCCGCCACTTCCGGCGGCAGCGGCTTGTCCAGCAATGCGCTGTGCTTCATCGCGGCAAGCGAGCGTTTGGACGCTTTGAGGCGGAACGAGCGCATTTCCCGCCAAAACGGCGGCACGTTGCGCCACAGGCACAGCGCGGTGCTGAGCACGAGAAACAGCATGATGACGACAAACCAGCCCGAGGCGTACACGTCGTAAAGGCCGAGAAAGCCGAAAATCCGCGCCCAAAACGAGCCGAATTTGACGATGTAGTCCGCCTGCGGCTGATTCTGCTGCAACACCGTGCCGATCACCGAAGCGACGGCCAGCACGCACAGCAGGGCAACCGCAAAGCGCATGGAGCTCAAAAAGGCGAACCACGGGCGGCGGATCAGCGGGATTTTGTCGGCGGTTGTCATAAGGGAAGAAAAAGAAAGCGGAAAAACACGGAAAATCAAAGACGCGGATTCTACTACAAACAAGGCTGCCGATACGTTGGCACATACCGGCAGCCCGTTGCTTATAGGCCGAATCAATCGCGAGTTTCAGACGGCCTCAAACGGCATTGAGGCCGTCTGAAAAATCAATGCAAGCCCTGGATAAAGTTCGCCACGGCATTGATTTCGTCTTCCGACATCCGCTTGGCGATTTCCTCCATCATGCCGTTGGGGCTGGTGCGCTGGCCGGCGGCATAGGCCTTGATCTGCGTAACCGTGTAATCCTTGTGCTGACCGCCCAAGCGCGGATAGGCCGTTACATCGGTGCCCGCCGCCGGAATGCCCGCGCCGCTGGGGCCGTGGCAGGACATACAGGCGGGCAGTTTTTTGTCGGCAATGCCGCCACGGAAAATCTGCGCGCCCAGCTTGAGATTGTCTTTCGGGTTGGCTTCGCCCGATTTGGGCGTTTGCGTGGCGTAGAACGCCGCCACATCGGCAATGTCCTGCTCGCTCAGGCTCATCACCATCGGCTTCATCGCCGCCGCGCCGCCGGTGGTGCGCTTGCCCTCTTTAATCGCGGCGGTCTGCACCGCGAGATAACGGGCATGCTGGGCGGAAAGTTTGGGATAGGTGGAAATGCCGCTGTTGCCGTCGGCGGCATGGCAGGCCGCGCAGACCTTTTGGGCAATCTGCTTGCCTTTGGCGACATCCGCCTTGGGTGCGGCAAACGCCGCGCCGCCGGCCAGTGCCAGAGTCAGTAGGGTTAAACGTTTCATGGAGGCTCCTGATTGCAGCGTTGCGGCGTGCGCAACACCCTTTTTTATGTCTTATTTGATACTCTGAAATGCGGCAGCCTTGCGCCGCGACGAACCGATTTCGATACAAACGTGGTATTCTATACCAGATTTACTTATTTTTTCCATAGCTATGAACTTATTCCGAAACGCGAAATTCTTCACTACGGTAAACCGCCTGCAAGATTTGCCCGACACCGGCGCGGAAATCGCCTTTGTCGGCCGATCAAACGCAGGGAAATCCAGCGCAATCAACACATTGTGCGACCAAGTGCGGCTGGCCTACGTTTCCAAAACCCCCGGCCGCACGCAGCATATCAACTTTTTCGAGCTGCAAAACGGAGCTTTTATGGCCGACCTGCCCGGCTACGGCTACGCCCAAGTGCCCGAAGCCGTGCGCCGACACTGGGTTGGGCTCTTGGGCGAGTACCTGCGCACGCGCCGCCAACTTATCGGACTGGTGCTGATTATGGACTGCCGCCACCCGCTCAAACCGCTTGACGTCCAAATGCTCGATTTTTTCGCCCCCACCGGCAGGCCGGTACACATCCTGCTTTCCAAAGCCGACAAATTATCCAAGAACGACCAAATCAAAACATTGTCTTCTGTCAAGAAAGCGTTAAAACCGTTTTCCAGACACGGCCAAGTGTCTGTCCAGCTTTTTTCCAGCCTGAAAAAACAAGGAGTTGACGAAGTAAACACCACAGTCGCCCGATGGTTTGCCGACTTGGACGGCATTGCAGAAAACGAAGCGTCCGCAGCAGAATAAAAGGCAGACAAAGGCCGTCTGAAAACCTGAAACCGGGTTTTCAGACGGCCTTTTAGCCGGCACAGAATGTCTGTGCGCCACATGCCAAAACCGTAAACAAAAAACGGACACGCGATTGAGACATAAAAAAATACCGGAACTCCGGTATTTTTACGGCTAAACAGTATATTGATTGGTGCCCGGAACCGGAATCGAACCGGTACGCCCGTATCAGGGGCGACGGATTTTAAGTCCGTTGTGTCTACCAATTTCACCACCCGGGCTTTATCCCTGCTTGAAAGGAGGAAACGGCAGGATTCTGGAGGCGGGGGCGCGGATTTTAACCGGCCTGTACGGGGCTTGCACACCCTGTCGCATAAACACTCTGCCACCCCGCCGGGGAAGACTGTATCAGCTGTTATTGATGGAGGCGGGAGTCGGAATCGAACCGGCGTAGACGGATTTGCAATCCGCTGCATAACCACTTTGCTATCCCGCCATAAAGAAAAAAGTTGTCTGACCAACAACTTTGTCTTAAATGGAGCGGGAAACGAGTCTCGAACTCGCGACCTCAACCTTGGCAAGGTTGCGCTCTACCAACTGAGCTATTCCCGCATGTGAATACGGTTTTTTTGGAGCGGGAAACGAGTCTCGAACTCGCGACCTCAACCTTGGCAAGGTTGCGCTCTACCAACTGAGCTATTCCCGCATAAACCGGATTGCATTTCGAACTGTGGAGCGGGAAACGAGTCTCGAACTCGCGACCTCAACCTTGGCAAGGTTGCGCTCTACCAACTGAGCTATTCCCGCTTGGATTTTCACTGCCGTAAGGCAAAGAAGCCGCCATTATAGTGGCTTTTGCCGCCCTGTCAAGCATGGCGCGGGATTTATTTGAATTCGTTCCAAGCCATTTTGAGGTAGTAGAACATCGACCAAATGGTGAGCACGGAAGCGGCGGCCATCAATATATTGCCGATAAAGAGGAGATTCCAGCCGTAGCAGTCTTTCAGGCCGATAAGCAGCATGATGACGGCGGCCATTTGGGCGGTGGTTTTGAATTTGCCGATGCGGGCGACGGCGACGCTGCCGCGTTTGCCCATCTGTGCCATCCATTCGCGCAGGGCGGAGATGGTGATTTCGCGGCCGATGATGATCATGGCGAACACCGGATGGGTGCGGTTGAGGCTGACGAGGAGGATAAGGGCGACGGCGACCATCAGTTTGTCGGCGACGGGGTCGAGGAACGCGCCGAAATCGGAGGTTTGCTTCCAGCGGCGGGCGAGATAGCCGTCGAACCAGTCGGTTACGGCGGCGGCGGAGAAGACGAAAGCTGCCGCCCAGTTGGCGGTTTGCGGCTGCATCCAGTTTGAAGGCAGGTAGAAAAGCAGGGTGAAGACGGGGATGAGGAGGACGCGCATCCAGGTCAGGAGGATCGGTATGTTCCACGGCATGGGTCGGTTCTTTCGGGCAGCGGTTTGCGGTGCGGCAGATGTGTTTTCAGACGGCCTCCTATGTATGACAGGCCGTCTGAAAACGGTGCGGGGCATTATAGCGGATTTGCCGGCGGCTTCGGTTTCCTCGGCGGGGGCTTTGTTTTAGAATGTTGCGCCGTTCAAACAGGCCGTCTGAAAGGACGGTTTTCTTTTTCTTTCAAGGATTCGTTCATGTCAGTCAACCATTATGAAAATTTCCCCGTCGGCTCGTGGGCATTGCCGCGCCGCCTGCGCCGCCCGGTGCATGCGGTGTATGCGTTTGCGCGTTATGCCGACGATTTGGCGGACGAAGGTGCGGCGGAGGCGGCGCAGCGGCTGGCGGCTTTGGACGCTTTGCGGGAGGAACTCGGCCGCATCGGACGCGGTGAAGTGCCGCAGACGGATTTGGTACGCCGTTTGAACGATGAGGCGGTTGCGCCGTTTGCCCTGCCCTTGCAGCCGTTTTACGATTTGCTCGATGCATTTTCGCAGGATGTGGTGAAAACGCGTTATCAGAATTTCGCCGAGCTGGCCGACTACTGCCGTCATTCGGCCAACCCCGTGGGGCGGATTATGCTGCACCTTTACGGCGAGAGCGACACGCGCAGCATCGCGCAGAGCGACGGCATCTGCACCGCGCTGCAACTGATTAATTTCTGGCAGGATGTGGCTGCCGACTGGCAAAAAGGGCGTGTTTATATTCCGCAGGACGATTTGGCGAAGTTCAAGGTAACGGAGGAACAGATTGCCGCCGGCCGCGCGGATTTCGCCTTTCAGCGGCTGATGGCCTACCAGTGCGAACGGGCGTTTAAGATGCTCAAAGCGGGTTCGCCGCTGGGCAGAACGCTCAAAGGGCGCATCGGTTTGGAGCTGCGGATGATTGTGGTGGGCGGCCAGATGATTCTGCAAAAGCTCGATGCCTGCCGCTACAATGTGTTTGAAGAACGACCTGTGTTGGCAAAACAGGACTGGTGGCTGATTGTCAAACGGGCGGTGATGAAAAAATAGGCCGTCTGAAAGCGCGGCTGCGGCGCAGCCGGAACCGCTTTCCTTTTGCTGAGACCGAATTTATGAAGCTGCCAAAATCCTTGTTTTTTTCCGGCTCCGCGCTGCTTTTGGGCGCGTGCCAGAGCCTGCCCGACCTGTCACAGCGCAGCGTTTCCACCTATATCGACACCGAATCCTCCCCGCGCTTGGAAGCCGCCCTGCCCTCGGAGAGGCCGTCTGAAAAAGAGACAGGGCAGACGGGCGTGTACCTGCTGGCCGACCCGCACGACGCCTTTGTCGCCCGCGCCATCCTTATCGGCCACGCCGACCATACGCTCGACATCGCCTACTATATCTGGCACGACGACGTGTCCGGCAAAATGCTGTTCCAAATGCTGCAACAGGCCGCCCGTCGCGGCGTGCGCGTGCGCCTGCTGCTCGACGACAACAATACGCGCGGCATGGACGACACCCTCGCTGCGCTCGATGCGGAAGAAAACATCGAAATCCGCCTGTTCAACCCGTTCACCCACCGCAAATTCCGCGCCCTTGGCTACCTCACCGACTTTCCCCGCCTCAACCGCCGCATGCACAACAAATCCCTCACCGCCGACAACCGCTATGCCATCATCGGCGGTCGCAACGTCGGCGACGAGTATTTCAACGTATCCACCGAAACGGGCTTCGCCGATTTGGACGTGCTGGCCAAAGGCGCGGTCGTAACCGACATCTCGCGCGATTTCGACCGCTATTGGGCGAGCGGGTCAAGCTACCCGTTCGCCGCCGTCGCCAAACATGCAAACGCAGAAAAAGGCCGTCTGAAAATACGGCAGTCGCGCAAAAAAGACGCCCCGATACGCGAAAGCTATCTCGACGACCTCGAAAACGCCCCGCTGGCCGCCGCCGTATCCGCCGGCAAAGTCCCCTGGATTTACACCGACGCGCAGCTTGTCAGCGACGACCCCGCCAAAGGTCTCTCACGCAGCCGCGAAAAACCTTCCGTTGCCGACAAGCTGCTCGAAACCCTCGGCAAACCGCAGCAGGATCTGTTCATCGTCTCCCCCTATTTCGTCCCCAGTAAATGGGGCATGGAAGCCCTGCGCGGCATCACCGCCAAAGGCGTGGGCGTAACCGTGCTCACCAACTCCCTGCGCGCCACCGACGTAGCCGCCGTCCACTCCGGCTACGCCCGCTACCGGAAAGACCTGCTTAAAGCGGGCGTGGAACTTTACGAAGTCAAACCCGACTTCGCCCCGCCCAAAGCCAAAGACAAAGGGCTTACCGGCAGTTCCGCCACCAGCCTGCACGCCAAAACCTTCGTTGTAGACGGCAAACGCGTCTTCATCGGCTCGCTCAATTTCGACCCCCGCTCCGCCCGCCTCAACACCGAAATGGGCATCGTCTTGGACAGCCCCGAAATCGCCGCCGATATGAGGCAGGAGCTCCGGCAGATGGCACCCGAATACGCCTATAAAGTCATTTTGGATCCCAAAGGCCGCCGCCTGCGCTGGCAAGACCCCGACCGACCGGGAGAAATTCTGAAAAACGAACCGGACGCGGGTTTGTGGAAACGGCTGTTCAGCAACATCCTTTCCTTGTTCCCGATTGAGAAACTTTTGTAACAGGTTGGTTAGGAAAATAAAAGGCCGTCTGAAACGCGGGATTCCCGTTTTTCAGACGGCCTGTATTGTACCGCAAGCCTGGGAAGGACACGACCCGCCCGCAGGCGGACAAGCCCGCACCGGGCAAAAGCGAAGCCGGCATACCGCCGGCCTTTGTCTTGCAGCCCCACCCGTCTGCGGACGGGGCATCCTCCGTTTTGCGCCCTACTTTTTCACTGCTGCTGCGGGCGCGGCTGTAGTTGGCACGGCCGGTTTGACCGGTTTGGCATTGGCGGCACCGCCGACCGTCGCCTGGTCTTTCAGCTTGCCCAGGATACCGTCGCCGATACCCTTGACCTTCTTCAAATCGTCCACCGACTTGAACGCGCCGTTCTCCTTACGGTAGTCCACAATCGCCTGCGCCTTCGCCTGGCCGATACCCGGCAGCGCTTTGAGCTCTTCGGCCGTCGCCGTATTGATATTCACCGCAGCCGCCACCCAGGCCGCCACACCGTAAGCCAAAAGGCCGAACAAAGATTTCTTCAAATCCATAGTGTCCCTTCCGTTAAAAATAAAGGATTAAATATAAAGAGCAGGTATCATAATCAAGAATGACATAACAGGCAAGCCGGTTACGCCGCAACATACCGTACAACGGCATCCGAGATACAGATCCGTTTTCCGGCCAAACAAAAACCCCGCCACTTTGGCGGGGTTTGCAATAGGTGTCTGGCAGTGACCTACTTTCGCATGGGAATCCACACTATCATCGGCGCTGGTTCGTTTCACTGTCCTGTTCGGGATGGGAAGGAGTGGGACCAAACCGCTGTGGCCGCCAGACTGAAACTGTCAAATCGGCAAAGCCGGCCGCAGCAAGACATCCGTCTTTTGCGGCGTATCAACTGTGATGAACATATCGGAACAAGTCCTATGCAAGCATTATCTTCAAAGAAGCAAAGTCCTTCAAATGATAGAGTCAAGCCTCACGAGCAATTAGTACAGGTCAGCTTCACGCGTTACCGCGCTTCCACACCCTGCCTATCAACGTCCTGGTCTCGAACGGCTCTTTAGGAGGATTAAATCCCCAGGGAAGTCTCATCTTCAGGCGAGTTTCGCGCTTAGATGCTTTCAGCGCTTATCTCTTCCGAACTTAGCTACCCGGCGATGCGACTGGCGTCACAACCGGTACACCAGAGGTTCGTCCACTCCGGTCCTCTCGTACTAGGAGCAGCCCCCGTCAAACTTCCAACGCCCACTGCAGATAGGGACCAAACTGTCTCACGACGTTTTAAACCCAGCTCACGTACCACTTTAAATGGCGAACAGCCATACCCTTGGGACCGACTACAGCCCCAGGATGTGATGAGCCGACATCGAGGTGCCAAACTCCGCCGTCGATATGGACTCTTGGGCGGAATCAGCCTGTTATCCCCGGAGTACCTTTTATCCGTTGAGCGATGGCCCTTCCATACAGAACCACCGGATCACTATGTCCTGCTTTCGCACCTGCTCGACTTGTCGGTCTCGCAGTTAAGCTACCTTTTGCCATTGCACTATCAGTCCGATTTCCGACCGGACCTAGGTAACCTTCGAACTCCTCCGTTACTCTTTGGGAGGAGACCGCCCCAGTCAAACTGCCTACCATGCACGGTCCCCGACCCGGATCACGGGTCTGGGTTAGAACCTCAAAGCCACCAGGGTGGTATTTCAAGGACGGCTCCGCAGAAACTGGCGTTTCTGCTTCCAAGCCTCCCACCTATCCTACACAAGTGACTTCAAAGTCCAATGCAAAGCTACAGTAAAGGTTCACGGGGTCTTTCCGTCTAGCAGCGGGTAGATTGCATCTTCACAACCACTTCAACTTCGCTGAGTCTCGGGAGGAGACAGTGTGGCCATCGTTACGCCATTCGTGCGGGTCGGAACTTACCCGACAAGGAATTTCGCTACCTTAGGACCGTTATAGTTACGGCCGCCGTTTACTGGGGCTTCGATCCGATGCTCTCACATCTTCAATTAACCTTCCAGCACCGGGCAGGCGTCACACCCTATACGTCCACTTTCGTGTTAGCAGAGTGCTGTGTTTTTAATAAACAGTCGCAGCCACCGATTCTCTGCGACCCTCCTATGCTTACAGAGCAAGTCTTTCACATTAGAGGGCATACCTTCTCCCGAAGTTACGGTATCAATTTGCCGAGTTCCTTCTCCCGAGTTCTCTCAAGCGCCTTAGAATTCTCATCCTGCCCACCTGTGTCGGTTTGCGGTACGGTTCTGATCCAACTGAAGCTTAGTGGCTTTTCCTGGAAGCGTGGTATCGGTCACTTCGCATCCGTAGATGCTCGTTATCACTTCTCGGTGTTATGAAGACCCGGATTTGCCTGAGTCTTCCACCTACCGGCTTGAACAAACTATTCCAACAGTTTGCTGACCTAACCTTCTCCGTCCCCACATCGCATTGAATCAAAGTACGGGAATATTAACCCGTTTCCCATCGACTACGCATTTCTGCCTCGCCTTAGGGGCCGACTCACCCTACGCCGATGAACGTTGCGTAGGAAACCTTGGGCTTTCGGCGAGCGGGCTTTTCACCCGCTTTATCGCTACTCATGTCAACATTCGCACTTCTGATACCTCCAGCATACCTTACGATACACCTTCTCAGGCCTACAGAACGCTCCCCTACCATGCCTTGCGGCATCCGCGGCTTCGGTTACAGATTTGAGCCCCGTTACATCTTCCGCGCAGGACGACTCGACCAGTGAGCTATTACGCTTTCTTTAAATGATGGCTGCTTCTAAGCCAACATCCTGGCTGTCTGGGCCTTCCCACTTCGTTTACCACTTAATCTGTCATTTGGGACCTTAGCCGGCGGTCTGGGTTGTTTCCCTCTTGACAACGGACGTTAGCACCCGCTGTCTGTCTCCCGAGGAACCACTTGATGGTATTCTTAGTTTGCCATGGGTTGGTAAGTCGCAATGACCCCCTAGCCATAACAGTGCTTTACCCCCATCAGTGTCTAGCTCGAGGCACTACCTAAATAGTTTTCGGGGAGAACCAGCTATCTCCGAGTTTGTTTAGCCTTTCACCCCTATCCACAGCTCATCCCCGCATTTTGCAACATGCGTGGGTTCGGACCTCCAGTACCTGTTACGGCACCTTCATCCTGGCCATGGATAGATCACTCGGTTTCGGGTCTACACCCAGCAACTGATCGCCCTATTAAGACTCGGTTTCCCTGCGCCTCCCCTATCCGGTTAAGCTCGCTACTGAATGTAAGTCGTTGACCCATTATACAAAAGGTACGCAGTCACGGAATTATTCCGCTCCCACTGTTTGTATGCATCAGGTTTCAGGTTCTATTTCACTCCCCTCCCGGGGTTCTTTTCGCCTTTCCCTCACGGTACTGGTTCACTATCGGTCGATGATGAGTATTTAGCCTTGGAGGATGGTCCCCCCATCTTCAGACAGGATTTCACGTGTCCCGCCCTACTTGTCGTATACCTAGTACCACCAATCTGTTTTCGAATACGGGGCTATCACCCGCTATGGCAGAAGTTTCCAATTCTTTCTTCTAACAGTTCGGCTATCGTATACAGGCTCCTCCGCGTTCGCTCGCCACTACTTGCGGAATCTCGGTTGATTTCTTTTCCTCCGGGTACTTAGATGGTTCAGTTCTCCGGGTTCGCTTCTCTTGCCCTATGTATTCGGACAAGGATACCTCCTAAGAGGTGGGTTTCCCCATTCGGACATCACCGGATCATAGCTTTATTGCCAGCTCCCCGATGCTTTTCGCAGGCTTACACGTCCTTCGTCGCCTATCATCGCCAAGGCATCCACCTGATGCACTTATTCACTTGACTCTATCATTTGAAGTACCTTTCTGACTTCGGTACTTTGCCGTTGACTAGCTTGGCACCTTAAGGCCTCTACTTTGATAAAGCTTACTGCTTGTTGTGTCTTAATCCCGCCTTTTGTGTCTCGGGATTAAGTCGATACAATCATCACCCAAATTACTGGGCTTTATTTCGAACTGTTTGGTAGTTCTGATAAAACCTCAGTGTCTTTGTTTGTTGATTTCGGCTTTCCAATTTGTTAAAGATCGATGCGTTTTGATTCGCAAATTAAAATAAACTATTTAGAATGTTTCTCTTGCAAATTGCCGGTATGTTTTACTTTCCAACAATTTGCTTTCTGTTTAATTCGCTTTAATTTGAAAATCTTGGTGGAGGCAAACGGGATCGAACCGATGACCCCCTGCTTGCAAAGCAGGTGCTCTACCAACTGAGCTATGCCCCCGGATGTTCGCTGGTGGGTCTGGTAGGACTTGAACCTACGACCCCACGCTTATCAAGCGTGTGCTCTAACCACCTGAGCTACAAACCCTTTGTAACGCTCTGTCCGATTACCGATAAGTGTGGGTGCCAAGCCCTTTTCTCTAGAAAGGAGGTGATCCAGCCGCAGGTTCCCCTACGGCTACCTTGTTACGACTTCACCCCAGTCATGAAGCATACCGTGGCAAGCGGCCCCCTTGCGGTTAGCCTACCTGCTTCTGGTATCCCCCACTCCCATGGTGTGACGGGCGGTGTGTACAAGACCCGGGAACGTATTCACCGCAGTATGCTGACCTGCGATTACTAGCGATTCCGACTTCATGCACTCGAGTTGCAGAGTGCAATCCGGACTACGATCGGTTTTCTGGGATTGGCTCCGCCTCGCGGCTTGGCTACCCTCTGTACCGACCATTGTATGACGTGTGAAGCCCTGGTCATAAGGGCCATGAGGACTTGACGTCATCCCCACCTTCCTCCGGTTTGTCACCGGCAGTCTCATTAGAGTGCCCAACCAAATGATGGCAACTAATGACAAGGGTTGCGCTCGTTGCGGGACTTAACCCAACATCTCACGACACGAGCTGACGACAGCCATGCAGCACCTGTGTTACGGCTCCCGAAGGCACCCTTCCGTCTCTGGAAGGTTCCGTACATGTCAAGACCAGGTAAGGTTCTTCGCGTTGCATCGAATTAATCCACATCATCCACCGCTTGTGCGGGTCCCCGTCAATTCCTTTGAGTTTTAATCTTGCGACCGTACTCCCCAGGCGGTCGATTTCACGCGTTAGCTACGCTACTAAGGCATCAAGTGCCCCAACAGCTAATCGACATCGTTTAGGGCGTGGACTACCAGGGTATCTAATCCTGTTTGCTACCCACGCTTTCGGGCATGAACGTCAGTGTTATCCCAGGGGGCTGCCTTCGCCATCGGTATTCCTCCACATCTCTACGCATTTCACTGCTACACGTGGAATTCTACCCCCCTCTGACACACTCTAGCCACCCAGTTCGGAACGCAGTTCCCGGGTTGAGCCCGGGGATTTCACATCCCGCTTAAGTAACCGTCTGCGCCCGCTTTACGCCCAGTAATTCCGATTAACGCTCGCACCCTACGTATTACCGCGGCTGCTGGCACGTAGTTAGCCGGTGCTTATTCTTCAGGTACCGTCATCAGAGCACGGTATTAACATGCCCCTTTTCTTCCCTGACAAAAGTCCTTTACAACCCGAAGGCCTTCTTCAGACACGCGGCATGGCTGGATCAGGCTTGCGCCCATTGTCCAAAATTCCCCACTGCTGCCTCCCGTAGGAGTCTGGGCCGTGTCTCAGTCCCAGTGTGGCGGATCATCCTCTCAGACCCGCTACTGATCGTCGCCTTGGTGGGCCTTTACCCCGCCAACCAGCTAATCAGACATCGGCCGCTCGAATAACGCGAGGTCCTAAGATCCCCCGCTTTCCCCCTCAGGGCGTATGCGGTATTAGCTGTCCTTTCGGACAGTTATCCCCCATTACTCGGTACGTTCCGATGCGTTACTCACCCGTTCGCCACTCGCCACCCAAGAAGCAAGCTTCTCTGTGCTGCCGTCCGACTTGCATGTGTAAAGCATGCCGCCAGCGTTCAATCTGAGCCAGGATCAAACTCTTATGTTCAATCTCTAACTTATTCAACTTCTGGTCCGCTTCAAAGAAACCGACAGGAAACAAATGTTTGTCTCTGTCTGTTTTTTGTCGCAGTGCGGGGCTCGCGCACCCACACTTATCGGTAATCGTTTTGTTAAAGAACTGTGCCGCCGAAGCAGCGAAGACGCGAACTATACGGGAACGGGAATTTCAGGTCAAGCCTTGCAGCGGGGATATTTCGGGGGAAAACGGCATTGCCTTGGCAGAAAAGGAAATTTTGTTTTGGAAAAAACGGGCAAAGGCAGGTGAAAGGCTTTAAGGGGCCGTCTGAAAAGCGGTTCTTTCATTTTGCCAGGTAGGGTTTCACTGCTTTTCTGACTTTCGCCAGCCATGCCCTTTGTTCGGCGGGCGAAGGCGGACGGCTGTAGGCAAACTGCCAGTCTTCGTATTGGCGCAATAATTGTGCGACGGTGTCGTCGGCGGTTTGGTTTTGTTCCATCCATTGTAAAAGTTCGGAGGCGGTAACGGCGGGGAAGGTTTCGTCTTCTTCGCCGACGAAGGCGGTTTTGAGCAGCAGGAAGCCTTCGGTGAGCGGTTCCTGCTCTTTGCGGCGGCCGCGTTTCCACCACCAGACGACGGGGATGAGGGCGGCGGCGGTGCCGATGAGGACGGCGAACAGGGCAGTGGCGGGGCCGAAGCGGCCGAGGCCGAGTTTGCCGAACAGGTTGTTTTGACTGCTTTCGTCGTAGTTGACCACCCACTGCTGCCAGTAGAATTGGCCGCTCTCGAGCCATTTGTTCCAGATTTTCGCGCCACTGCCGCTGCCGACAATCATTTCGCGTTCCTGTTCGGGCAGGGCGTTGTCGAGGCCGCCGGAGAGGCGTTGGGCAGAGACGGCGGCGGTGGGGTCGACGCGCAGCCAGGCTTGTTCGTTTTCCAGCCAGATTTCCGCCCAGGCGTGGGCGTTTTTGCTGCGTATCTGCCAGAAGTCGCCGCTTTCCTGATAATCCGCGCCGAGGTAGCCGGTTACGACGCGGGCGGGCACGCCGGCGGCGCGCATCATGACGACGAAACTTTGCGCGTAGTGTTCGCAGAAGCCCTGCCGCCCGTTGAACATGAAGTTGTCGATGCTGTCGCCGCCGCTGCCGTAGAGGGGCGGCTGCAAGGTGTAGGAAAAATGCTGGCTGCGGTAGTGGTTGAGGACTTTTTTTGCGAACTCCCGTGCCGAGCCGCTCTGCTGCGCCAGAAGCTGCGCCAGCTGGCGGGTGCGGATGTTGCCCGAGGGCGGCAGGCGCAGGTAGATTTGTTTTTCAAAATTTTTGAGTTTCTGCGGCAGGCGGTCGTTGGCGCGCGACTGTAACTGTATCCGCCGCAGCCCTTCGCGGCTGCGCACGCGCACCACGTCGCCGAGCTGCACTTTCATGCCCGCCCCGACTCTGCCGACGGGGTAGTCCAGCACGGGAATCACGCCGTTTTGGTCGCGCAGGATCATTTGGTAGGAGAGTTTGCGGCCGTCTGAAACCTGCGGGTCGCTCACTTCGTCGAAATCGGGCATGGCGTGCCACGCGCTGCCGTCGAAATCGGCCATTACGATGGCGCGCCAGTAGAGCTGGTCCTGACGCGGGTTAAGGCTGCCTGAAAAGGTTACGTTGGCCACCAGCTCGTTGCTCTGCACCAGATTGCCGATGCTGCCCGGCTGCATGGTGTCGGACAAACCGGTTTTCGCCTGCGCCTCTTTCTGCTGCGGAATCGCCCACAAAGGCTCGCTGCGGCGCGGCATCACTACAAACAGCACCGCCGCCAGCGGCAGGGTGAGGCCGAAGGCCAACAACCCCTGGCGCAGCGCGTTTTTCGCGTCCGCGCCGCACAGCAGGGCAAAACACACGCCCACCGCCAACAGCGCGGCCAAAAGCCACAGCCCCGTAGTCAGCCCCTGGCCGAACAGCACCGCCGAGCCGATCAAAAACAGCATGGCCAGCAGCAGCACCTGCCAGTCGCGCATGCCGCTGCCTTCAAACGATTTGAGCAGCACCATCAGGAGCAAAAAGGAAATGCCGCCATCGCGCCCGATGACCGTGCCCAGCTGGCTCCACACCAGAAGCCCGCCGCCGACGGCCAACGCCAGCAATACCACGGCGGGCAGCTTGTTCACGCCCGCCTGCAACAGGAAAAACCGCAGAGTCAGCAGGCCGAGGAACACCGCGCCCACGCCCAGCGGAAGCTGCGCCAGAAGCGGCAGCGACGACCACAGCAGGGCGAGCAAAACCGCCGACACGGCTTTTTTCGGCGGCGTTTCTTTTAAAAATTCGGGGTTCAGAATCAGCATGATGTTTGGTTTTCCCTTGGCAGCCTGCCCGCGCTTTTCCGTCTTTCAGACAGCCTTTGTTTTTCATATATAAAGTAGATACGGATTGAACACATCCGAAGCCCGGCCTGCGGCGGGTCGTGTTGATTTGGTTTCGCCCTCTTGCAGAGAGGCCGTCTGAAAACGCGGTTTCGGCGCAGCCAAAAACGAAAAACAGGCTTTTCAGACGGCCTCAAACCCGCTTACCACAAGGCCAACGCGGTCAGGCAGATTTCGCGCTGGCCGTGCTGCGGGGCAATGCTGCGCTGGGGCATTTCGAGGATGTAGGGCAGGCCGCTGCGGTCGGCGTCGAGCACGCGGCGGCACAAGAGGCCGGCGAGACGGTCTTTGGGCGTGCCGGCGGGATAGTCGCGGTAGGAAATGATGTTTTTGTCGGCGGGCGGCACTTCCTCTTCAAAGCGTTTGGACAGCATCTCGCCCGTTTTAGCATAGGTTTTCCACGCGATGTGCTGCACCGGCATGCCGTCCCGGTGCGCTTGGAGATAGGCCGGTTCGTCGCCGCCTTCGGCGGGGCGGCGTTCGGCGGTTTCGCCGCTGCCGCGCGGGGCGGCGGCGGGCACGGCGTGGGCAATCGGGGCGGGATACACCACCGCGTCGCTCGGCCAGTGCCACACGCATTGCGACACGGTGAGGCCGAAGGGGGCGACCGAGGCGGTGCGCAGCGGCGGCACGCGCAAATGGCCGCGCAGCAGGGCGGGCACGCGCCAGTCGAAAGCCGCGCTGCCCTCTTCCGCGCGCCAGGGCTGCCAGATGTTTTCAGACGGCCTCTGCGCGGCCAGATAGTCGTCTTCGCTGCACAGCCAGAGGAAACGGGTGCGCTGCGGGCTCTGCGCCGTCAGCTGCAACACCGCGTCCTGCCCCGCGAACACCTCCTGCGGCATGGCCACGTCGATTTTCAGCGCGAGCAGCTGGCGCAGGTTGAGCAGCACGCCCACGGCGAGAAAGCCCAGCAGCCAGAAGGCGGCGACGTAGGCGAGGTTGACCTGATAGTTCACGCCCACCAGCCACAGCAGGAAAACCACCACCAGCAGCCCCGCGCCCAGCCGCGTCGGGCGGCAGCGGATGGCGGCGAGGGTGGGCGAGCGGCCGGATGCCGGAGCGGGCTTACTGGACGGGAACATGGCTGAGGATGCCCGAGAGAATCTGCGCCGCCGTCGCGCCCTGCTGCACCGGTTGCAGGCGGTGGTTGGCCACGGACACCCACACCGCCTTCACATCGTCGGGCAGCACATGGCCGCGCGCGTGCATAAACGCCCAGGCTTTGGCCGCGTTCACCACCGCCAGCCCCGCGCGCGGCGAAAGGCCGGTAACAAACTGTCCCGGGCGGCGCGTTGCCTCCACCAGCCGGTACACATAATCGGCCGCCGCCTGCGCGAAACGCACCTGCGCGGCCTGCTGCTGCCAACCGCGCAATGTTTCGGCGTTGCACACCGGTTTCACCTGCGGCAGGGCGCGGCGGCGGTCGCCGTGGAAATACAGCATTTTTTCCGCCTCGGGCGCGGGATAGCCCATGCTCAGGCGCATCATAAAGCGGTCGAGCTGCGACTCGGGCAGCGGGAAAGTGCCGATTTGGTCGGTGGGGTTTTGCGTCGCCACCACAAAAAAGGGCTGCGGCAGGCGGTAGGTTTTGCCGTCTGCCGACACCTGTTTTTCCTCCATCGCCTCCAACAGCGCGGATTGCAGCTTGGGCGAGGCGCGGTTGATTTCGTCGGCCAGCAGGAAGGAATGGAACACCGGCCCGGGGTGGAACTCGAATTTACCCTCGTTGGGACGGTAGACGCTTACGCCCAACAGGTCGGCGGGCATCATGTCGTTGGTGAACTGCACGCGGCGATAGTCCAGCCCCAGCACCGCCGCCAGCCCGTGCGCCAGCGTGGTTTTGCCCACGCCCGGCACGTCTTCCAGCAGCACGTGGCCGTCGGCGAGAATGCAGGCAAGCAGTTGTTTGAGCACGGGTTCTTTGCCCAGAATCAGTTGGTTGAGCTGGGCGAGCGCGGCCTGTATGCCGGCCTGTATATTGTCTGTCATATCCGTAATGTGTTCAGGCGGTTGTAAAGGGCGCGGATTGTAGCACAGAGGCCGTCTGAAAACGGCGGCGGCGGGCTTGCGCGGCGTTTTCAGAAACGTCATCCCCGCGCAGACGGGGACGGCCTTTGCCGTTCAGCGGTTTGGGATGTTGGGGAAAGCACAGATTCGTCGGGCGGCAGGGAACGCGTGCGTCGCCTTGGGGCGACACACCCTACGGCAGGTTCGACATAGGTCGGAATGGAACAGGCCGTCTGAAAAACAGCGGGCAGGTCGGGCATTTATGCCCGACTGGCGGACACGGGCAAATCGAATAATGTCGGGCATAAATGCCCGACCTACGGACTTTTTCAGACGGCCTCAAACGGTGCAAACCGCATGCGTGGCTGCGCCACACACCCTGCCTCGGCGGCAAATCCATACAGTAGGGCGGGTCCTGACCCACCACAACCATGCCGACTCCCGCAAACGGCGGGTCGAGACCCGCCCTGCCTCCGCAGAACGCGTGTGCCGCCGGTTTGCGCCCGAACGCGGACGGCCTTCACAGCCACGGATACAGCCGCCGCATCCTTTTGTCGGCGAAGCCGCGCACGGAGCGGGCGAACAGGCGGGCGATGCGGCGGGCGGCTGGGTCGGGCAGCGCGGCGGCGCGTTGGTCGAGCGCGTCGAGCAGAGCGAGGGCGCGGCGGCGTTCGGCGCGTATCCAGCGGCGCATCACGGGGCTGGCGGACAGGGCGGCAGCGGCGGCGGAGGCCGTCTGAAAGGCGGGGCGGCGGCCGTCTTGGGTCTGCACGCCGTTCGGTTTGATTGAGGCCGTCTGAAAACCGCCGTCCGCCTCCGTATGCACGGCGGCGCACGGCCAGCCCGCCGCCTGCCAGATTTCCATGGGAATGTTGACGATGCCCGCCGCGAGGTCTTCGCGCAAATCGCGCATGGTGGAGCACCAGCCCAGCGCGTCGGCCAGCTCGGGCAGGTCGCGGCTGCGGGCGGACGCACCGGCGGCGGCAAACAGCAGATCGAGCGACAGGGAAAAGGTGGCGCGGTGCTGGGCGGCGATTTCGGCGGCCGTCCACAATTCGGCGCGTTCGGCGCGGAGGCGGTCGCGGCGCATGGTGTGTAGCAGTGAGGCCGTCTGAAAAACGGCTTCGGCGGCGGTCTCGGGCGGCAAAACGGCGTTCAGACGGCCTCGGAAATGCGCGGCGAGGCGGCTGTACCGGTCGCGCGGGCAGAACGCGCTGCGCTGCCATTCGCCAATCAGGCGGGCGGCTTCGGCGGCGGGCGGTTTTTCAGACGGCCTGTCGCCGTCCATCAAGTCGTCGAACGCCTGCAAGAAGCAGTAGCCCGCCGCCATCAAGCCGCCGCGCTTGGGGCGGCGCAGGCGGTAGAGGGCGAGGACGAGGCTGATCAGGGCGTAGCGGCGGTGGCGGCGGGCGAAGGCAGCCTGTTCGCGCCACAGCAGATATTCGGTTTCGGCGCGGCGGAACCCGGCGGCGGCGCGCGGCGGCACCCAGCGGCAGGCAGCGAGGGTGAGCAGCAGGCCGCCGGCCAAATCGGCGAGGTGGTGTTCGCGTATCAGCAATGTGGACACGACCACCGCCGCCGCCCACGCGCCAAGCCATGCGCGGCGGGGAAATTTCTGCCGCCATGCGAACCATGCGGCAGTGCAGGCGAAGGCGGTGTGCAGCGAAGGGAAATGGTTGCGCGGCAGGCTCAGCGCGTCGGCCAGCAGGAAAAACGGCCGCCAAACGCCGTGAACTTCGCGCGGCGGCCAGGCGGTTTCCACCGGCAGCAGCACGAAAAACGGCGCGGCGGCCAAGAGTTCGGCGCACAGCACGGCAAACAGCGTCCACGCGCCGCGCCGGTCGGCACGCAGGGCGCAGCAAACAAGCAGCAGCGGCAGGCTCAGATAAACCGTGGCGGCGGCAGGCAGGAAGGGAATCGCGGCTTCAAACGCCAGCGCGGGGCGCACGCGCCAGGGCACAGCCTCAGCCAGCAGGTTCGCGCCGCCGTAAACCGCCGCGAACAGCAGGGCGAAAAGGGCGGACAGGGTAAGCGCGAAGGCGGCGTCGCGCGGGCGGTTTTTGCGGTTTTCAGACGGCCTGTTCGGGTTCATGGACGATGTATGCTCGTATCGGACGCGCCGCGCGGCAGGTCGGCGGCAATGTTTTCGAGGAATGTTTTGCAGCAGGAAACGCGTGCGGACTGTACCGCACCTGCCCAATGCAGTAAATATATGCGACAAGGTGGGTCTTGACTCTCAATCATGCCCGCCTCCGCAAACGGAGTAACGAGCCCCCCTTACCTTAAGGTATAGAAAACCACCTCGTTGTTTACACCACAGGTTGGGAAAGCATGCCTAGCACCTTAAACGGAGTATCTCCTTTCAGGCTGCCGTGCGGCTTCACGGTATTGTAGAAATTCACAAAACGGCACAGCTCTTTCTGACGATGTTCAGTGCTATCAACCTGTTGTTTTCGATAAATTTACATAATTCTCCGAATTATCCGTTCGGCTTTGCCGTTGGTCTGCGGGCGGGACGGGTGAATTTTTGGTTGATACCGTTTTCAAAACAGGCCACTCCAAACGCATGATTGGCTGCGCCTTTGTATTCGCTGCTGTTGTCCGAATAGATGCAGTCGATTTGGTGCGAGCAAGGTTTGATGACCTGCCATTCGAAAAACTCGGCCGCACTTTTGTGCAGTTCTGTCCGGCAGAATGGCGACGTACAGTTCGCGCGAGAAGTTGCAAATGGCAACAAACAGATAATCGAGTTTATCGGTGGCTCTCCGCCCTTTGAGCAGCGGCAGCCATTCGGTGGTATCCACATGAACTTGTTGTAGCGTTTGGCTTGCTTTTTGAGCTTCTATTGAATGGCGCGTTCCACTTTGGTCAAACGGCGCATTCCGTAATACGCTTGCTTACAGCGGTTGTTGGTGCTGTTTTGCGGTGCGAGCAACCTGCCGCGTGCGGCTTTGAGCACGCGGTAGATGGTCTGACGGCTAACCATGTAACGGCGGGCGAGTGAGGTAACGCTTTCTTTGTTCTGTGTGTAGGCCAGCCAGATGACTTGGCGGTGGTGCGGGGTAAGGCGTGTGTTTTTGTGGATCTTCATTTACGGTATTGTCCTTAGAATACTGTAAACAACGCTAGCTTTTTCTACATTTTATCTCGTGGTGTTACAATCGGTATCAAGCACTAGGCAAACAAAAACCGGTTGTAGCTTCCTCTCTTATCTCGTAGTGTTACAATTCTGGTAATCCTTCCTGTGTAACGCCCCCGGTTGTAGCTTCCTCTCTTATCTCGTAGTGTTACAATTGCATCTTTGGTCGCCATATCAATCAAATGGTTGTAGCTTCCTCTCTTATCTCGTAGTGTTACAATCGATTGCAGTAGCGTTGAGAAAACCGTTGTGTTGTAGCTTCCTCTCTTATCTCGTAGTGTTACAATTTTGAACAATTCCAACGTTCCGAGCGTTACGTTGTAGCTTCCTCTCTTATCTCGTAGTGTTACAATGTGCGGTCTTTGCCCTTGATGAACTGGATGGTTGTAGCTTCCTCTCTTATCTCGTAGTGTTACAATTCTATCACAGAGCGGAATTTTATCTGCCGAGTTGTAGCTTCCTCTCTTATCTCGTAGTGTTACAATTATGGCCGCCATGCCCGTCATGGCTTTCGCGTTGTAGCTTCCTCTCTTATCTCGTAGTGTTACAATCTGCACGCTGTTTGACCGGCGGCAGTTGGAGTTGTAGCTTTCTCTCTTATCTCGTAGTGTTACAATTAAAAGGCAGGCCGTCGCGAACGTACTCCAGTTGTAGCTTCCTCTCTTATCTCGTAGTGTTACAATTCAAAAGCCGTTGAGGGATTTGGTCTGATGAGTTGTAGCTTCCTCTCTTATCTCGTAGTGTTATAATAATGAAGTTCAGCTAAGCGCATTCAGGCCGGTTGTAGCTTCCTCTCTTATCTCGTAGTGTTACAATCATCAGCAAGGCCATTGCGGCTTTGAGCAAGTTGTAGCTTCCTCTCTTATCTCGTAGTGTTACAATTTCCTCTCGAAAAGGCCGTCGGGCGGCTCTGTTGTAGCTTCCTCTCTTATCTCGTAGTGTTACAATCATCAGCAAGGCCATTGCGGCTTTGAGCAAGTTGTAGCTTCCTCTCTTATCTCGTAGTGTTACAATTTCCTCTCGAAAAGGCCGTCGGGCGGCTCTGTTGTAGCTTCCTCTCTTATCTCGTAGTGTTACAATGGCTTTGTTTGTCCAGTGCTTCCAGCGTTTGTTGTAGCTTCCTCTCTTATCTCGTAGTGTTACAATCGGAATATGCAGGAATACAACACGGAGGCCGTTGTAGCTTCCTCTCTTATCTCGTAGTGTTACAATTGGACATCGTGCCGCTGGACATTCAGACGGGTTGTAGCTTCCTCTCTTATCTCGTAGTGTTACAATATCGCGGAGAAACTCAGGCGGTTCGTTCAGGTTGTAGCTTCCTCTCTTATCTCGTAGTGTTACAATAAAGACCTTGCCCCCTTTCTACCCTTGCCCGTTGTAGCTTCCTCTCTTATCTCGTAGTGTTACAATCACCTTGTCGGGCGGCCTGGTGATCCAGCAGTTGTAGCTTCCTCTCTTATCTCGTAGTGTTTCAATGAAAAAGCCATTGGTGTGGGCGTTTTCTATGTTGTAGCTTCCTCTCTTATCTCGTAGTGTTACAATTGAAAAAGGCTTCGCCACAACCACCCAACAGTTGTAGCTTCCTCTCTTATCTCGTAGTGTTACAATCGAAAATTCCAAATACCGCGAAAACACTCAGTTGTAGCTTCCTCTCTTATCTCGTAGTGTTACAATTTGCTTCGTCGACTATCAAGACCGAGCCTTGTTGTAGCTTCCTCTCTTATCTCGTAGTGTTACAATGAAGCTTCCGAATTGCTGCATTGCTGGATGGTTGTAGCTTCCTCTCTTATCTCGTAGTGTTACAATCATATAGGCGATTAAAAGCGCGTTTATTCCGTTGTAGCTTCCTCTCTTATCTCGTAGTGTTACAATGCACCGCCTGCCAACAGGAAATCGAACGCTAGTTGTAGCTTCCTCTCTTATCTCGTAGTGTTACAATCCCGTGTTCGTGAACTCAAAAACTTTTACGGTTGTAGCTTCCTCTCTTATCTCGTAGTGTTACAATTCCCCCTTGTCTTTCACGTTCGGGCAGCTTGTTGTAGCTTCCTCTCTTATCTCGTAGTGTTACAATCCGAGAAGGAAAACCCATGAGCACTTCCCAGTTGTAGCTTCCTCTCTTATCTCGTAGTGTTACAATACAGATCACGGCCTCTACGCAAAGTCTACGGTTGTAGCTTCCTCTCTTATCTCGTAGTGTTACAATAAAAAAAACAGGCGGCCATCACTACCGCCAGTTGTAGCTTCCTCTCTTATCTCGTAGTGTTACAATACTCCCCAACGCCCATCTGCAGCACGCCGCGTTGTAGCTTCCTCTCTTATCTCGTAGTGTTACAATGTTCACGAAATCAAGGAGCAGACCGATGGTGTTGTAGCTTCCTCTCTTATCTCGTAGTGTTACAATTCATACTTGGAAACATCCCCCGCACACGCAGTTGTAGCTTCCTCTCTTATCTCGTAGTGTTACAATGGCTGGGCGAGAAGTACAAACTAAATGGGCGTTGTAGCTTCCTCTCTTATCTCGTAGTGTTACAATCACCCCCCGTGCTACCCGCCCGCAAAAGACGTTGTAGCTTCCTCTCTTATCTCGTAGTGTTACAATCGGAATATGCAGGAATACAACACGGAGGACGTTGTAGCTTCCTCTCTTATCTCGTAGTGTTACAATCCGCAAAACCGTAACCGACGCGCTTTCACGGTTGTAGCTTCCTCTCTTATCTCGTAGTGTTACAATCAGGACAGCAGGCGTCCGACGGGCAGCCATGTTGTAGCTTCCTCTCTTATCTCGTAGTGTTACAATGAAGTTTACAGCATACATAAGCCCTTTTTGGTTGTAGCTTCCTCTCTTATCTCGTAGTGTTACAATAGGAAGGCGGGGATGACGCCGCTGACTTTGGTTGTAGCTTCCTCTCTTATCTCGTAGTGTTACAATAAATGCGATAACTTTTAAAAAAGGGTAATAGTTGTAGCTTCCTCTCTTATCTCGTAGTGTTACAATAGCTATCACTAAAATCAGTTTTAGTTTCGGGTTGTAGCTTCCTCTCTTATCTCGTAGTGTTACAATATCCGTCAACTCATTATGCGGCAGTTTCAAGTTGTAGCTTCCTCTCTTATCTCGTAGTGTTACAATGAAAGAATTGGGTTGGACTGACGAGGACATGTTGTAGCTTCCTCTCTTATCTCGTAGTGTTACAATTTGGGCATGAACAAGTAAAAGGCCAGCGAGGTTGTAGCTTCCTCTCTTATCTCGTAGTGTTACAATTTCTGCGGCTGCGCTATCAGACGGCCGTCAGTTGTAGCTTCCTCTCTTATCTCGTAGTGTTACAATATAATTAATGGACTTTTGATAAAGAAAATCGTTGTAGCTTCCTCTCTTATCTCGTAGTGTTACAATAAAGCATTGTCCGTTTTGCAAATAAGACATGTTGTAGCTTCCTCTCTTATCTCGTAGTGTTACAATTCGCCTCATCGACTATCAGAACCGAACCTTGTTGTAGCTTCCTCTCTTATCTCGTAGTGTTACAATTTTAGAAACCACAGCACCGAAACAAATCGAGTTGTAGCTTCCTCTCTTATCTCGTAGTGTTACAATTGCACGGCAAGAAAAGTGCGGATGACTTGCGTTGTAGCTTCCTCTCTTATCTCGTAGTGTTACAATTGGGTGGCGGCTGCGGTGAATATCAATACGGTTGTAGCTTCCTCTCTTATCTCGTAGTGTTACAATTGGGAAAAAGCACTGTGCAGATTTGCACAAGTTGTAGCTTCCTCTCTTATCTCGTAGTGTTACAATTTTAGAAACAACAGCCCCGAAACAAATCGAGTTGTAGCTTCCTCTCTTATCTCGTAGTGTTACAATCAATTTGAGTGGCGTTTAAGAAACCAGACTGTTGTAGCTTCCTCTCTTATCTCGTAGTGTTACAATAGGGGCGCAGAGCTGTTCCGCCACGACACTGTTGTAGCTTCCTCTCTTATCTCGTAGTGTTACAATCGAATAATCGATCCCGCGCAGCCCCACCAGGTTGTAGCTTCCTCTCTTATCTCGTAGTGTTACAATGTTTTTCCTGAACGACGACCTGCGGGGACTGTTGTAGCTTCCTCTCTTATCTCGTAGTGTTACAATCCAAACAGGATAAATCATTGTTAAAAAATGGTTTATCCTGTTTTCTTTATCTAAAAAACACATTCAAAACAGCAAAAGCTGGTCTGCATTTACCTTTTTTTCACGAATTTGCCGCGTGCCCACCAACACGTCCATGCTCGCATATTGCTTCTCCGTTATCGTCAAACAGCGTATTGAGCCCTCCGTTGGCAGTGCTGCACACAATCGGTTGTAGTGTTTTTGCAACGAATCTCTACCACGCACGATGCGGGTGTAAACAGACAATTGCAACATTAGGTAACCATCTTGTTTTAAAAAATGTCTGAATTGGTTCGCTGCCCGTCGTTTCGCTTCGGTGGTAACGGGTAAATCAAACAATACGATTAGTCGCATAAATTTTGCCTCACTCATAATAATGTACTTTCAATTCTTGCATTTGCGGTAATTTTAAGATTTTGCTGCCGCTTTCTGATAAGGCAGCCTGAAAAGACTGCACGGTTCTATCGATGGCAGCAAGAACGGCATAAATCTTGTCATCAAGCAAAATCTGATGATGCAGCAAGGAAATAAGCTGTTGCTTCATGGTGGTTGTCAATTCGGTCTCTTTCAGACGGCCTTCCGTCCACATACCACACACCAGCCAATCAACAATCTGCCGATACGGCTCGATAAAATCGTCCGCCAGATTAAACGGATTCAACTCGCTGCGGTGCTGCAAACCCAAAGCGGGGTGGAAACCGTATGCGGTCAGCGAACGCGCCACGGCGGAACGGATGACGCTGTAACCGTAATTTAAACAGGCGTTTATCATATTATCGCTGCCGCGCGTAAACTCGTCGCCAAACAGCACGGAAAAATACAGCGCGGCAGCATGGCTTTCGGCATAGCCTTTGTCGCCCGATTTCACACCCTCTGCCATGGCGTTCAGACGTCCTGCGGCGATGTCGTTGCCGCTTTCGTTCAACACCCATGCCTGATTGCGGATTTTCTGTTTCACAATCTGCTGCCAAAGCTGTTTTTTCTGCGGCAGGCTCATATCGATTTGCAGGCGCAGGATTTTCAGGCTGCGGTGGTATTGGGCAAACGGCAGCCATTGCCCGCACGGCAAAAACTGCTCGTCGCAGGTCAGCAGGGTTACGCCGTATTGCGCCAAAGCCGACAGCAGCGGCGCGGTCAGCACCACTTCACGCGCCTCCACCACAATCACGGCGATGTCTTCCAACGGCACAGGTATCGCCTCGTCCTGCTCAATCAGCAAATGCCGTTGTTGCAGCGACAAGCGTGCGGGTTTGCTGATAAGAATGCTTCTCCAAGTCATAGACTTTCCCAAACAAAAAGCTGCCGCACCAAAATGGTGCAGGCAGCCTGAAAAACTATTTCTTTTTAAAACCCATGCGTTTTTCGGGTTTGCACAGGCGGATGGTTTTGCCGAGAGTATCGACTTGATATTTTTGGAAAGATTGAGCGGTTTTGACACCAATCCCCTCATAAACACCATTTTTTACCTTAGATTTAGAAAGGTCATGCTCTTTAATATTGATTGCCCCTGTTGCGCGATTAAATCCGCTGTAATAACCAAAAAATTTATCTTTCTTGGTAACAACTTCCACCAAGTCATTTGGATATAGGCTAAATTTGAACTCAAAACTATCGTCCATTTCGTCCCAATCTTCCTCATCCGCATAAGCCACAACCGCCCGATTCGGCAACTCTCCCTTCTCCACCTGCCAAGCATAAACAGGCACAAGATAGTTTTTGCCGTTTTTGCCAAACACATCCACCCGAACCATCGTTGCATTATCGGCAACGCCCTGCATTTTGCCGCTTTCGTCTTTGCGCACCAGCAGCCCCGATTTCTGCACGTTTTCCACACGAACTGCTTTCACCAACACCCCGCACTTGCCGTCTTTGCCTGTTTTGTAAAACGGTTCGGAAAACGCTTTGGCTGGGTCATCTTTAAATGCCGCCAACCGCGCCGCCAAAGCGTCATACAGCGCAGGCTCGCGGTTAGGGTAGCCGACAATCCGCTCAATATCTTTGGTTTTCAACTGCGTCAGCGGTAGTTTGACCACGCTGATTTTCTCGTCCAAGCGTTTGGCGGAACGGATGGTTTCCAAATGCCCCTGCCCCGTTACCTTACGATGCGGCGCACGCGACACAAACAGCGGCGTAACAAACTCATGCACCGCTTCGGGGCGGCTGTCCAGCTTTTCCGCCAGTTCGCTCACAGGGTCGTCTGAAAACACCCGCGTCATCACTTCTTGGCGGAAAAATTCCCACGGCTGCGGAAAACCGTGTATCACTTCGCCCGTTTCCCGATCGATGTGCTCCAACTCTTCCCGATAGCGGAAATGGCGCGTGATTTTCTGCTGCATTGATACACTGGAACACGCCACCACCACCGCGTCCAGCGCGTGATGGCGGTCATTTTCCTCACGCACTTTTTTCAAACCCCAAAAGCCGCGCAGCAGAGCGGTAATCTGCCCGTTGGAAGCAAACACGCGCTTTTTGCCCGCGCCTTCCAAGTGCATTTTTTCTTCAATAAACTGGCACAAGAAACGGGCAACATAGCGCGTATCGTTCAGATTCCGCTCCAAAAATCCCTGCTCGGTTTTTTCGTCCAATTTCTGCGTCAGCAGCCGCTGCTTCTTGGCATACGGAAAACGGCAGCCTGAAACGCGCTCGGCAAACGCCCGCCAAGCCCCGCTGTTGCCCTTGCCGTCCAAATACTCGTACGGTGTGCGGTTGCGTTTATCTTGGTTTTCTTTTCCCAACACCAGCACTTTATTGTTGAAACTGTCGTCCCAGGTGCGCGAAAACGGCAGCGCGTGGTCGATTTCCACATAGCCTTTTTCAGGCAGCCTGCGCAAATCAATTTCCTTTCCCGAATACAGACACTTGCCGTGCTGCTGTTCATACAGCCGCAGTTTCAAAATATCCTGCGCTTTCGGCTCGCCCGCAAAATTGGGGAACAGCTCTTTAAAATGCGCCGCTGCCCGTTCGCGCTCTTTGCGGTTTTCCTCCTGCCGTTTTTCAATTTCCTTGCGGTCGCTGAACGACTTGCCCACCTCGCGCCCCGTTTCAATGTGCACACGCAAGGGCGAGCCGTAGCGGCGCACGATTTCGTTCACGATTTTCCGCGCCTGCGTCAGCGTGCGGAACACCACGGGATTGCGGATGTCGTCTGCAACAAAAGGCGGCAGCAGACGGTGGTCTTCCTGCTCTTTTGCGCCGTAATGGTCGCCGTATGCCTCCTTGCAGGCTTCGTCATAGCGCATGCCCTGCTCCATCAGCGGCAGGATTTTTGCCAATGCTTTCAAAGATAAATGAACGAATTTGTCAAAATTCAAACCTGCGAGCAAGGCTTCCAACACATTTTCAGACAGCCTGAAAGCCGCCAGATTGGCGCGAATGTCCTCATCGGTTTTATACAGCGAAAATGCCGTGCCGATTGCGTCCAACAATTCGGGATTGCGGATGCGGTTTTCCCACTCGCCTTCCAAGCCCGCATCTTTCAAGGCTTTACGCACCGCGTGATAGGCTTTCATCTCCATCAGCGTGCCGCTTTCCGCTTTCAAACCGTCTTCGCCATGCCCGTAGCGCAAACCTTTGAATACCGCGCTTTCGGGCAGTTCCAAAATCGTCCGCACCTGTTTGTAGGTCAGCTTGGCTTTTTGATACGGCTCGTCCAACAACAGCCTTCTCTCCGCCTCGCTTAATGCCCGCTCCTCGCCGTTATATTGAATACGCAGATTGTTCAGCTTGGTCAGCCACACAAAACGCTCCGCGCTGTATGTATTTTTCGCCGCCTTGTATTCGGATGGTTCAAACGTGCAACGCCCCAGCATTTTCAACACCGCCTCACCCTGCAAGGCAGAACGCTGTTTCATCAGCAGCTCGTCAACCGCTGCCTCCATTTCAGACGACGTAAACGGATTGTCCAACGCCCGCTGCCGCTCAAACAACAAATGCAGCTCGCGCTGCAAATCTTTGCGATCAAACGTATGCGAATAATCGCCGCCTTTATTGCGCAGCGAACCATTGTTTTCAGCGGCAAATTTTTTCACCGCCAACTCCGCCGCCGTGCGGTATTCGTCCGACCGGTTCTGCAAAGCCTCGCGGTTGCCGTTCACGCCTGCCAGCAGCCTGCCCAATTCTTTATCCTTGCTCTGCGTTTCGTTTTTGCGCTGCGACAAATAACCGCGATGCTTCACCAAATGCAGCAGCACCGCCGCCCATTCTTTATTGCTTAACTTCCTGTCCAAACCCGCCACGCGCAACGCCCATGCGTCAATCGGCAAACCGCGCACCAAACCGTTCTCATTGAAATCCGCCGACAACAACACGCCCTCGCGTTTCAACAAACGACGTAAGCGCAGCAGACGGTGCGCACGCCGCCGAATCAGCCGCCGCACACTCCGCGCCTGCCGTCGCGCCAACGCCAGCGAATCCCCCGTTTTCGGCACTTCCGCCCGCTCAAACGTCCGCACCCCGCAGTCCAACAGCCCTGTCGGATGCTCGTTCTCATCCGCCCAAACACAAGCCCAGCCGACCGAGGCGATGCCCAAATCCAAGCCCAAAATATAGCGTTGCGGTTTTTGCTGCATTTTCTTCCCCTTTATGAAAAATAAATTTTAAAACAATCTGAGAAACGAAATTTAACGCAATTACACGCTGCTTGACAAGCCGAAAACATACCGGTATATTGCACACTGTTGTAGCCCAAGTGTGTAACACTACGAGATAAGAGCCGTTGCTACAATAAGGTCGTCTGAAAAGATGGACCGCGACGTAAAGTACATTTATGTATGAGCCCCTGTTTGGTGCAAACCAAGCAGGGGCATCGTCTTTTTGGCCTTACCTAAGCGGCCGCAATGGCATTTCCACACTGCCTTGCGGTTTTTCAGACGGCCTCTTGTTTCTTATCGGCCGGATGGCTGTTGTTCCGCAAACGTGTGCACGCCCTGCCTGAATATCTGCCCAAAGGCCGTCTGAAAACTTTTCAGACGGCCTTTACGTTTATCCCCCTCTGCCGAACTCTTCGCGCACGACATCCAGCCACGCCCTCAGCGCGGGAGTGGGGTGTTGGTGTTTTTTCCAGGCTATGACCAGCGGCCAGCGGATTTCGGGGTCGGCGAGGGGGACGGCAGCGAAGGTGTCGGGGCGGATTTTGCGGGCGTAGTATTCGGGCAGCAGGGCGATGCCCATGTTGCGGGCGACCATTTGGGCGAGCAGCTCCCATTGGCCGGTGCGGCAGACGACGTTGGGCGTGAAGCCCTGTTCGCGGCAGGCCGTCTGAATGATGCGGTTGAGCGAGAAGCCCGCGCCGTAGAGGATGAACGGCTCGTGTTGCAGGCTTTTCAGGCTGAGTGTGGCGCGGCGGGCTTTTTCTTTGGGCATGAGTACGACCAGCGGGTAGTCGCACAGGGGGATGCTGTCGAAATCGTCGTGCGCGGGGGCGAGCAGCTGGCCGGCGTCGAGTTCGTTGTTGCGCAGCGATTGTTCGATGGCCAGCGAGCCTTCTTCAAAAAAACTCAATTCGATGGCGGGGTGGCGGCGGTGGAAGGCGAAGATGGCGTTGCTCAGCAGGTCGCTGCCGAGCAGGGCGATGCCCAAGCGCAGCGTGCCGCTTTTGATGTGGCGGTAGTCGTCGATGCGGGCGAGCAGCAGGTCGCGCTCGTGCAGCAGGCTGAGGGCGTGGCGGTACACTTCTTCGCCGATGGGGGTGGGGGAGACTTGGCGTTTTTTGCGCCCGTTTTCTTTGTGCAGCAGCGGCACGCCCAATTCGGCCTCCAATGCCTGTATGGTTTTGCTGACGGTGGGCTGGGTGAGGCTGAGGGCTTGGGCGGCGGCGGAAAAACTTTGCAGGCGCACGAGTTCGGCGAAGCAGTGCAGGCTTTTGAAGTCCATATTATTCTTTCGGGGCATGGTTTTTGTCTGAATCATTCATATTGTGCCGATGCTGCCTGCCTATAATCAAGCCTTTCATTGATTCGGATACGGGGTTGGCCGTGGAAGGTTTTTTGCGTAACGGTTTGCAGCTCGCGCTGATTGGCGCGGTGTGGGCGGTGTCGGATTTGGCGGTGCGGCTGCTGCACCTGCCAGTGTCTTCGGGGGTGCTGGGGCTGTTTGTGATGCTCGCGCTGCTGGGCGGCGGGGTGGTGAAGGTGGGCATGGTGGCGCGCGGGGCGAAGTGGGTGCTGGGCGAGTTGGTGTTTTTCTTTATCCCGATTATGGTGTCGGTGTTGCAATATAAGGATCTGCTGCTCTCGGAGGGTTGGCAGCTGGTGCTGACGATTGCGGTGGGCACGGCTTTGGTGATGGTGAGCACGGCGGTTACGCTGAATGTGTGCTACCGCTTCAAACGCCGTCTGTATAAAAAATACCACCACTGAAAAGGGGAAGATTGTGGACTATACCGCTTTGGCCTGTTTTGTTTGGACCTGTCTGGCTTATGCCGCCGCCAAGAAAATCTACCGCATCAAGCCGCTGATGATTCTTTCACCGGTGGTAACGGTGTCGGTGGGCACGATTATTTTGATGGTGTGGTTGGGCATTTCCTACGACACCTACCACAAATACACGCAGGGCATTGTGTTTCTGCTCACGCCGGTTACCGTGGCCTTTGCCGTGCCGATTTACGAAAACCGCGCGGTGATTCTGCGCCAGCTGCCGATTTTGGCGGTGGCCATCGGCGTGGGGATGTTTGTCGGCGTAGCCAGCGCGTTTGTGATGGGCAGGATGTTCCATTTCAGCAGCGAAGTAACCAACAGCCTGATGGCGCGTTCGGTTTCCACCCCGTTTGCCGTGGTGCTGGCGGGCGAGATACACGGCTCGGCCTCGCTGGTGTCGCTGTTCACCATCATCACCGGCTTTGTCGGCATGATTTTCGGCGACCTGTTTCTCGCGCTCACCCGCATCCGTTTCCATACCGCCCACGGCGTGGCGTTCGGCAACGCCGCCCACGGCTTCGGCACCTCGCGGGCAGGGCAGCGGCACGAAACCGAAGGCGTGATGGCCAGCCTCACCATGATACTGGCCGGGCTGTTTATGGTGCTGCTCGGCCCCTCGATGGTACATCTGGTGGTGTGGCTGATGCACTGGTTCTTTTAAACACAGCCCCATCCGGCAAAGAGGCCGTCTGAAAAAGCGCAAACCCCCTTTTCAGACGGCCTTTTCGCGCCCGGACGGGCAAAGCGTATGTTTCCTACATCAAAACGGCGCAAAGTTGAAATGATTTTTCATATTTACTACAAATGCAAGCATTCTTTGTTACAATGCGCGGCTTTTTTTCACGACAACACGGAAAACCTCATGTCCAAACACGCATTCAAACTCACCGCCATCAGCCTGTCGCTGCTGGCCGCTTCCGCCGCTTTGGCCGACACGCCCGACGCCGATGAGGGCGGCGAGCTGCAAACCGTAACCGTAACCGCCAGCGCGGACGCGTCCAAAGGCGGCCTTGTGCCCGCGTTTCGCGGCGGGCAGGTGGCGCGGGGCAGCCGCGTCGGCATTCTCGGCAACAAAAACAACCTCGAATCGCCGTTTTCCAACACCGCCTACACCAACCGCCTGATTCAGGACAAACACGCCCGCAGCGTGGGCGACGTGCTGCAAAACGACCCCACCGTGCGCATCGCGCGCGGCTTCGGCAATTTCCAAGAATCCTACTTTATTCGCGGTTTCGCCAGCGAATCCGACGACACCATGTACAACGGCCTCTACGGCATTCTGCCGCGCCAGTACATCGCCACCGAGCTGTTCGAGCGCGTGGAAGTGCAAAAAGGCGCGTCGGCCTTCCTCAACGGCATGGCGCCGGGCGGCAACAACGCGGGCGGCACGGTTTCGGTGCTGCCCAAACGCGCGCCCAATGAAAGCCTGACCCGCGTTTCCGCCAACTACGGCGCGGGCGCGCGCGGCGGTTTGTCTGCCGACGTTGCCCGCCGTTTCGGCGCAAACGATGCCTTCGGCGTGCGTGTGAACGCGGCGCACCACAACGGCAAAACCACCGTTGACCACGAAAAATCCAAACTTTCGCTGTTGAACGTCGGCCTCGACTGGCGCGGCGAAAACGCCCGTCTGTCGGCAGATTTGGGCTGGCAGGACAACAAGCTCAAAGCCACGCGCCCCAACGTTACCCTCTCCGGCCTTACCGAAGTGCCGTCCGCCCCGAAAGCCTCGACCAACTGGGCGCAGCCGTGGAGCTATTCCAACGAGCGCGACTGGTTCGGCACGCTGCGCGGCGAATACGATTTCGGCGACAAGCTCACCGCCTACGCCGCCTACGGCTTCCGCCGCAGCAAAGAGGCCAACTCTCTGGCCAACCTCACGGTCAACAATATTAACGGCAACGGCACGTTCTACCGCTTCGACAATGCCCGCCGCGACAAAATCGACACCGGCGAAGTCGGCCTGCGCGGCAAATTCGCCACCGGCGCGGTGCAGCACGAATGGGCGGCGGCACTCAACCGCTTCCAGTCCTCGCGCAAAAACGCCTATGTGATGGACTTCGGCAACCAGTTCGCCACCAATCTGTACCAGCCGTCCTACTACCCGCAACCCGCATGGGGCACGCCCTTTGTCGGCAACGACATGGGCAGTCCGGCGGTTACAGGCCGTCTGAAACTCACCAGCTTCGCGCTGGGCGACACCGTGAGCCTGCTCGACAAACGCCTGCAATTCACCCTCGGCGCACGCTGGCAGCAGCTTCACAATGAGGACTTCGCCTACAACACCGGCGCGAAAACCTCGGACTACAAAAAATCGCGCGTCAGCCCCGCCTTCGGCGCGGTGTACCGCATCACACCCAATGTGTCGGTGTACGGCAACTACATCGAAAGCCTCGCCAAAGGCGACACCGCCGCCGCATCCGCCACCATCAACGGCACCACCTACGCCGTGCGCAATGCCAACGAATCACTCAAACCCTATGTTTCCAAACAGAAAGAAATCGGCGTGAAGTTTGAAGGCGGCGGCTTCGGCGCGGGCTTGGCCCTGTTCGACACCGCCAAACCGCGTTCGCTCTACCAAACCACCGGCGACGGCCGCGCCGAACTCACTTCCGGCGGCAAAGACCGCCATCGCGGCGCGGAAATCAGCGTGTACGGCGAAGCGGCCAAAGGCGTGAAAGTCTTGGGCGGCGTAACTTTCCTTGATGCCAAACAGAAAACCACCGGCAACGCCGCCACCGAAGGCAAACGCACCATCGGCGTGCCCAAAGCCCAGGCCAACATCGGCATGGAATGGGAAGTGCCGCAGGTGCAGGGGCTGGCCTTTGACGGCCGCATGGTTTACACCGGCTCATCCTACGCCGACGCCGCCAACACGTTAAGGGTGAAAGGCTGGACGCGCTTCGACCTCGGCGCGCGCTACCGCACCCAGATCGGCGGCCACGAAGCCACCTTCCGCGCCCGCCTCGACAACGTAACCAACAAAAAATACTGGGCATCGGTGGGCGGCTATCCCGGCAGCGGCTACCTGAACGCCGGCGCACCGCGCAGCTTCACCCTCTCGGCCAGCGTGGACTTCTAAGCGTGAAAGAGGCCGTCTGAAAAACTGTTTTTCAGACGGCCTCTTATCAGTCAGTCCGAAAGCAGCCTGAAAAATCAGGAAGAACCTGCCCCGCGTACCGTCATTCCCGCGCAAGCGGGAATCTTGTTTGCTGTTGGGAAACGGTTGGAAAAACAAACCGGCGGATAAGACCCGCCAAGATTTCCTCCTGCGCGGCACGGTTTGCAGCCTGAAACCATCCTGTTCGTTTTTTCAGACGGCCTATTATCCCGCTGCCAAGCCATCCGAAAGCAGCCTGAAAACCCGCAACCCTATTTCAGCTTTGCTGTTGCCCTGCGCAGACTGCCTTTTCCCCTTTGCGAAAGATCCGCCCCGTGTTCCAAATCGAAAACGCCACCTTCGCCGTGCCCGAGCGCACCCTGCTGCACGGCATCACCGTCTCCTTTGAAGCCAACAAGGTTTACGGATTAATCGGCCACAACGGCTCGGGCAAATCCACCCTGCTCAAACTGCTCACCCGCCAGCACCGCCCCGCATCCGGCCGCATCCTGTTCGACGGCAGGGACATCCAAAGCTACTCCGCCCGCAGCTACGCCCGCCAAACCGCCTACCTGCCGCAATACCTGCCCTCGGCCACCGCCCTCAAAGCCGAAGAACTGGTGGCGATGGGACGCTACGCATGGAGCGGCCTGCTCGGGCGCGCCAGCGAAGCCGACCGCCAAGCCGTCGCCGAAGCCCTGCGCCTCACCCACACCGAAAACTTCACCGGCCAAATCGTCGACACCCTCTCCGGCGGCGAACGCTCGCGCATCTGGCTGGCGATGTGCCTGGCGCAGCAGAGCCGCTTCCTGCTGCTGGACGAGCCGCTGGCCGCGCTGGATATCGCCCACCAGATCGAAGTGATGGCCTTGGTGAAAAACCTGTCGCAAACCCTCGGGCTGGGCGTGGTCATCGTCATCCACGACATCAACCTCGCCGCCCAATACTGCGACGAGCTGGTCGCCCTCAAACAGGGGAGGCTGCTGAAAACCGGCAGGCCGTCTGAAATCATGACCGCGCCGGTGCTCAAAGACATTTACAGCGTGGACATGAACATCATCGCCCACCCCGAAAACGGCCGCCCCATCGCCCTGCCATAGGATTTTCCCATGCTTTCCCGCTTTTCAGACGGCCTCACCGCCCTGCTGCTTTGCCTGTGCGCCGCCGCCACCGCCGCCGCCGCGCCGCGCGTGGCCACTTCCGACTGGACGGTGGCCGAAACCCTTACCGCGATGGGGCATCCGCCCGTCGGCGTGGCTGACCGCCGCGTGTACGACACCTGGGTAAACTACCCGCCGCTGCCCAAAAGCACGCTGGAAGCCGGTTTGCGCTTCCAGCCCAATTTGGAGCGGCTCTATCAGATCAAGCCCGATTTTTTCGTGCAGTCGCCGTGGTACGCCTCGGCCAAGCCGCAGTTTGAAAAAATCGCGCCGGTGTACGAAGTCGCCTTCGGCACGGACAAAGGCATAGACTACGCGCACACAGTGGCAACGACGCGCAAGCTGGGCAAAATCATCGGCGACGCGCCCGCCGCCGAAAAGCTGGTGGCCGACACCGAAACCCTGTTCGCCAGACACTGCGCCGCGCTGGCCGCCTACCGCAGCCGCCCGCTGGCGGTGGTGCAGTTTGCCGACGGCCGCCACCTGCGCATTTACGGCAAAACCTCGCTGTTTCAGGCCGTGTTCGACAAGCTCGGCCTGCAAAACGCCTGGACGGGCGCGAGCAACGAATGGGGCTTTGCCAACATCACCCTGCCGGATCTGGCCAAGCTGCCGCCGGACACGCTGCTGATTGTGGTCAAACCGCACCCGCCGAACACCCGCCGCATTCTGGAAAACAGCACCCTGTGGCGGCGGCTGCCGTTTTCCCGCGGCGCCAACCGCCGCATCTTCGCCCCCTCGTGGAGCTACGGCGGCCTGCCCGCCATGCAGCAGTTTGCCAACCAGCTCGGCGAAAAACTGCCCTCTGAAAAGGAAATCCCGTGGTAAACCGTTTTTTCAGGCTGCCTGCCGTATGGCTCTGCCTCGCTTTGGCCGCGCTGTGCGCCCTCACCGCCGCGCAGGTGCTGCGGCTGGAATGGACGCTGCCGCTTGCCCGTCTGTTCGACGCGCCCGACAGCCTGCCGATAGCCGCGCTCACCGTGCAGAACAACACCCTGCCGCGCATGGCGATGGCGCTGCTCTCAGGCGGCGCGACGGCGGCGGCCACCATGCTGATGCAGCAGCTGATGCGCAACCCGCTGGCCTCCGACAGCACGCTGGCGGTGAGCAGCGGCGCGCAAACCGCGCTGGTGGCCGCCACCGTGGCCGCCCCCGCGCTCTTGGATGACGGCGGCTCGGCCGTAGCCTTTGCCGGTGCCGCCGCCGCGCTGGGCGGCGTGCTCGCCCTCTCGGCGCGGCGCGAACTGCAACCGCTCACCGTCGTGTTGGCCGGACTGGTGGTCAGCCTCTACCTCGGCTCGTTCACCGGCATCATCATGCTGTTCTTCAGCGAAGAAACGCGCGGTGTGATGCAGTGGGGCAGCGGCTCGCTGGTGCAGGATAGCTGGCACGACAGCCTGCAACTGCTGTGGCGCGCCGCCGCCTTCGCGCTGGTGTGCGCCGTCCTCATCAAACCCCTCACCATCATGGGTTTGAGCGACACCCAGGCGCAGTCGCTCGGCATTCCCGTCAAAAAAATCCGCCTGATTGCACTCCTGGCCGCCGCCTTCCTCAGCGCGAGCGTGGTCGGCTACGTCGGCATGATGGGCTTTGTCGGACTGGCTGCCGCCACACTGGTGCGCCAGAGCGGCGTGCGCACCCTCGCCGCACGGCTGGCCGTCTCCTTCGCCGTCGGCGCGATGCTGCTGATGCTCACCGACAACAGCCTGATGCTGCTCAAACACTACCACGGCACCGACCTGCCCGCCGGCGCGGTCAGCGCGCTGGCCGGCGCGCCGCTGCTGCTGTGGCTGCTGATGAAATCCCCGCCGCGCCCCGCCTTTCAGGCTGCCTCCGACGCCCCCGCCCTCCCCCTCAAACCCTCGCCCGTACTGCGCCTGCTGCCCGCCATCACCGCCGCCGTCCTCGCCTTCTCCCTCTTGGCCGGACGCTATGACGAAAGCTGGCGGCTTACCGTCGATCCCGCCTACTTCGCCTTCCGCTACCCGCGCATCCTGCTGGCCGCCGCCACCGGCACCATGCTCGCCATCACCGGCGTCATCCTGCAACGTGTAACCAAAAACCCCATGGCCGGTCCCGAACTGCTCGGCGTCAGCGCAGGCACCGCCTTCGGCGCGATGGCCTCCGTCATGCTGTTCGGCATCACCTCCGGCAGCCTCTGGTTTTGGCTCGCCGGCCTCGCCTCCGCCCTCGCCACTCTCGGCCTTTTGCTGCTGTTCAACCGCAAAAACGGCCTCGCCCCCGAAAAAGTCCTGCTCACCGGCATGGCACTGGCCGCCCTCAGCGACGCCGCCATCCGCATCTGGACGGCAGGCGGCGACTTCCGCGTGCAGCAGCTCCTGATTTGGATGAGCGGCTCCACCTACCACGCCACCCCCGCCGCCGCCATCACCGTCGCCCTCGCCGCCCTCGCGCTCCTGGCCGCCGTCCTGCCGCTGCAACGCTGGCTCGCCCTGCTCAGCCTCGACGCCGTCGTCGCCGCCGCCGCAGGCGTGAACGTGCCCGCCGCACGGCTGGTGCTGGTGCTGCTCTCCGCCATCCTCACCGCGCTGGCCACCCTGCTCATCGGCCCGCTCAGCTTCGTCGGCCTGCTCGCCCCCCACCTGGCCGCCATGCTCGGCGCGCGCCGCGCCGGACACCAGCTCGTCTCCGCCGCCCTCATCGGCGCCGCCGTCATGCCCGCCGCCGACTGGCTCGGCCGCCAAATCATGTTCCCCTACGAAGTCCCCGCCGGCATGACCGCCACCCTGCTCGGCGGCGCGTATTTCATGTTTATGATGCGGCGGATGTAGCGGCTGGAAACCCGAAAGGCCGTCTGAAAAACGTTTTTCAGACGGCCTCTGCCGTTCAGGTAGGGTGCGTGGCTTGCGCCACGCACGCGGTTTTTGGGGTGGCGTTTGTGTGGGCGTTATTAAAACAAAAAACCACTTGGAAAATGTGCGGAAACCGCCGTCGTTGTGTGTGTTCCATGTTAGCAAAACACCCATCCGTGTGCTTTAATGCACGCTTTCACCAAACAGGAGTTTCCCATGAAAACCATCCCTTTTCTTGCCTCCGCGCTGCTGGCCGCTTCTTTTGCCCATGCCGACACCCTTGCCGTCCGGCAGCCTGAAAAACCCGCCCGCAAAATGCAGCTTTCCAGCCCCGACATCCGCGCCGGACGGCTGGCCGATGCGCAAGTTGCCAACGGCTTCGGCTGCAATGGCGGCAACACCAGCCCCGTGCTCAAATGGTCGGGCGTGCCTGCAAACGCCAAATCGCTGGTGCTGACCGCCTACGACCCCGACGCACCTACCGGCAGCGGTTTCTGGCACTGGGCAGTGTACAACCTCCCCGCCGATGCCTCCGGCCTTCCCGCAGGCGGCGGGCTGCCTGCGGGTGCGGTTGCCCTGAACAATGATGCGGGGCAGGCGGGCTATATCGGCGCATGTCCGCCCAAAGGGGAAAAAGCGCACCGCTACATCTTTACCCTCTACGCGCTCGACAGCCGTCTCGACCTGCCTCCCGCCGCCAGCCCTGCCGTACTCGGATTCACGCTCAACGGCAAAATCCTTGCCACCGCCCGCCTTACGGCAAGATACGCCCGCTGACCGCTGCCTGATATTAAAAGGCCGTCTGAAAGCGCGGCGTCGGCGCAACCAAAAACTGTTTTTCAGACGTTGGAAATAGCGTAGGTTGGGCATTCATGCCCGACAAATACTGGCGGATTGGGGAAATGTCGGGCATGAATGCCCGACCTACCCGGCTGAAAACGGTTGTGCTGCCCTTGTAGGGTGTGTGGCGCAAGCCACGCACGCATTCCCTGTCGTTTAAAGGCCGTCTGAAAACTTTTCAGACGGCCTTTTGTCCTTGCATTCAATAGCGCGGCATGTCCTTGTCGAGGTCGTGCGCCCAGGCGTCGATGCCGCCTTTGAGGTTGTAGAGCGGGGCGAAGCCGGCGTCGGCGAGGTAGAGGGCGCAGTATTGGCTGCGCACGCCGTGGTGGCAGTAAACGATGATGGGTCGGCCGTCGGGCAGTTCGTGCTGCCGCGCGGCCAGTTCGCCCATCGGGATGTGTAGGCTGCGCGGCAGGGCGCAGAGGGCGGTTTCTTCGGCTTCGCGCACGTCCAGCAGCAGGGTGTCGGGCTGTTTGGCCAGCAGCTTTTGCAGTTCGTGCGGGGTGAGTTGGATGATGTCGGTCATGGTGCGGACTCCGTGGGCGGGGCGTTTTCAGACGGCCTTTGGGTTGCGGAATACCTGTGCGGCAAAGAACGCTTTGGTTTGGGCGGCGGGGCTTGTCCATACCGCAGCGCAAGGCCGGATGTGCATTTTTGTGTGATGCAGGCATTGTGAAACCGCGTGTGTGGCTGCGCCACACACCCTGCCTTGTCATCCGCATTTGCGTTGTCGGCGCAGTGCCTGCTTTTGCGGTTTCGCCATATGTTTTCAGACGGCCTTTGAGGCCGTCTGAAAACAGGGTTTCTGTGAGTTGGGCTAGATACTCGCCCCCAAGGAATAGAATTGAAGAATTTTTGAGAATACCGTAAGCAGAAAATTCACGGTAGGGAGAGATTAACTCAAATTATCGATTGCTGCAAGAATGTTATAGGTATTTTTTCAAAAACTTCGCTTGGAGGTAGATCATGGCTTCCAATGCACCGACGGGCAGCATCAGCCATAGGGGAGAAGTCGCGGTCGGCCATGACAGGTAGGCTAGAAGACCGGCAGACAGAATGCCGGTGCGCCAGTATTTTGCCCGGTGGTAGATGCCCGCGCTTTCGCGTGAGGCGTTTTCCTGACGGATGCGCCGTTGGACGAAGCCGTCGGTCAGTGCAGGGATAGCAAGATAGAGAGCGAACAGAGCGAAGAATACTGCGTTGCCCAGCCGTAGCGAGATGATACGCAAGGCTTGGTCAAAGCGTTCGAGATGGCGACGGTTGGGTTCGAGAAAGCGTTCTTTAACGGTATAGCCGAAATCATCTGCTTCTGCTGAGAGCAGGTAGTTGATCGGAATCCAGTCGTAAAGGACGGTGGAGAGTGCCTGATAGGTGGCACGACTGGCAGTAAGGTTAAAGCCGGTTTCGCTGCTTTCCGCGCTTCCGCCGTCTTTCTGCGTCCACTGCTGCCACAGGCTGCGACTGCCCATGCGAGTGGTGGCGGTCAGTTCCTGTTCCAGCAGGTCGTTTTGGTGGAAGTAGCTTTGCAGCAAAATTGAACTGCCGAACAGAATGAGTACCGCCCAGCCTAGGATTTTCAGCCATCTGACTGGGGCGGTCAGAAAGCGCAGCAGCAGGGATTCTGCCATAAAGTCCTGTTGTGGTTTCTTAGCCATAGTGTCGTCCTTCGACAAACAATTCTTCTTTGTCGTTTTCCGGTTTGCGGCTTAGGCGGACGGTTTCCCTCATCTGACTGGCCATTTCGGCAAGATTGTCGGGTACGCCGCTATTTGGGTCGGGCAGCGGGAGCGGCAGGCGCAGTTTGTACAGATTGCCCCCTTCCAAAAGGGCGAATGCCTGCCCTTTGGGCAGCGAGGTCAGGTCGGCGGGCATCAGCGTCGGTACGGTTTCGCTGCTCAGGCGGTCTTCGTTGCTGCTGGTAAAGTCTTCGTAGCCTTCGGGGCTGGCGATGTCGCCTGCGCCGGAAACCAGCGTGCCGGTTACCACCCGCACATCGGGAAGCTGGGAGGTCAGCATTTTGGCGGTGGATTCCAGTTTGACGCGCAGCATAATCATGGTGTTGAAGTTGCCGCCCATCTGTTCGGCTTTGGCTTTGGAGCCGATTTTGGCTTCCACGTCCGACCAAGTCTGGGTGTAGGCGGTAACCTGATAGCCTGCGCCGCCGGCTTTGTTGAGCATGGGGATAAATTCGTTGCCGATCAGTTCGTTAAACTCGTCGGCATGAATGGCGATTTTGCGCTTGCCGGTTGCGCCGGATTGGCCGTAGCCGTGTCCGTGTTTGTAAATCTGCCCAGCCAGCGATGTGAGGTCGGCAAACATGGCGTTGCCTACGGCGGCCGCCACTTCGGCATCGGTCAGCGCGTCAAGTCCGACATACACCACCGCGTTCTGCTCCATCACTTTGCGCCAGTCCATAATCGGGCGTGTGTCGTCCAGATTTTCAAAATCGGGGCTGATCAGTTCCACTACTTTGCCGCTGGTCAGTTTTTCCAGCAGCGGATACAGCGAGCTGACCAGCTTTTCAAAATAGCTGCGCTCGTTACCCAAAATGCCGGCCACCGCATCGCTTAGAGCATTGTTCAGTTTTTTGCGTTTGAGAAACTGCGACAGTTTCACTGCTTCTATACTGCGGCCGGTCTTGCCGACCTGCTGCATCTCCGCTTTGGACAGCTCAAACTCTTCAAACTCATCTTTCCAGCCGGAGCATTCCTTATCCAGCACCGACGCAAAATATTGCGCCGCCAAATCATCGACATTAACCGCACAGCGATAAATCAGGATATAGCTTGGTTTGATGGACAACGCCTCCATCATCTTGCCCAGCACATTGACAAACCGCCAGACAAAATCGCGGAAAGCTGCCGACTGCCCTTCGTCGGGCAGGTTGTTGGCGATACGGGTCGCCACCTCCGTGATGCGGGTAAAGTCGCCAATGGGGTTGTAGCGGCAGGATTGCTCGGGAAAGCCGAGATGGAACATATAAAACGACCGTCCTGCCTTGCGGGCGGCGGCATACATCGCCAGCATCAGGTCGGCATCGCCCTTGGGATCGAAGGTAATGACCGTATCGCCGCGCATAATGTCTTGGTTAATCAAAATCTCCGCCAGACGGGTTTTGCCGACGCGGGTCGTGCCCAGCACGATGGTGTGTCCGACCCGCTCGCCCAGCGGAAACCAGATGTCCGATTCATACGGCTCCACCCCGTGCAGTTCGGGTTTGCCGCCCACCGGTGGCAGCGGCGCAACAGGATTCCACCATGCCTGCGCCGAAGTTTTGCGGGTCAGCCACGAGATGCCGGACGTATCGGTTTCCTTCTGCCTTGCCCAGCGGTACAACCGCCCCGGTTCAAGCAGTTTTTCGTTTTCAGGCAGCCTTGCCATCAGAAGACGCTGGGTGTGGGTCTGCGTCCATTTGAAACCTTTGCCGAGAAACAAGGCTTTGTCCGACACCGGTATCTGCGCCGGTGTCATGGCATAAAACGTCAGCCGACTCAGGTTGCGGCGGTAGCGGCGGATACGCAGCCCCTGCTTGGCACGCAGGGCAGACAAGGCTAGCAGCACCGGTGCGCTCAAAGCGACGGCGGCAGGCGGCACGGGCAGGAACACCGTGCCCAGCGCAGCCGACAGATAGGCAGCGGACGAGACCAACTCATGCGGTTTGCGGTACACGTTTTCCGGCGGACGGATGGTAATGCCCATATCAGGACTCCTTCGCAGCGTCCGAAGCCAGACCCGCATCGAGCAGGTCGCCTTCGGCGATGGTAATGTCGGGATTGTTCGGCGGGCGGCTGTCGGCGCGGATAATGTGGTACAGGTTTTCTTCGGGTACCAGATAGCAGTAGAACAGCCGCTTTCTGCTACCTTTGGCGGTTTCAACGTTGAACAGCGCGGTGCGCTTGCTGCGCTTGTGCAGTTTCAGGGCGACAAAGCCGCGCTGCGCCCTCACGCCTGGGCAGTTTTCGTCGTTTTTGTTGAACACGCCGCCCGCGTAGTCACGAAAGATGGCGGGGGAAACCAGCAGCATGCCTTGCGCGACAAAATGCACTGGTGCACCGCTTTGGTTGACGACGATGCTGCCGTCCGCCAAGCCGTCGGCCAGCCACATCCAGAAATGGCGGCCGTCCTGCTGCTGGCGCAGACGGGTTTCTGCGAGCGCGTCGGCAGCATTCGTGCCGTTTTCAGTGTTTTCAGGCTGCCTTTCAGACGGTTTTTCAGACGGCTTCTGCGCCGTTTCAGGCTGCCCTGCGGTATTTTCAGACGGCCTTTCAGGCTGCCTGTCCTCTTCTGTGATAAACGGCGGTGGCACGGCGGCATCGGGGTTCTGCACTTTGACCGGGCGCGGCGAGCGCGGCGGCTTGGCAGTGCGCTCGGCTTGGATTTCGGTTAATCCGGCAGCGGCATCTTGCTGCGGCGGCAGGCTGTCCGCGCCGTCGTCAAACAGTTTTTGTAACACTTTCAAACCCGCCGCGCTGTTGGCCTGCGGTTTTTTTGGTTTTGGAGAAGGACGGTTTGCTGCCCCAGTCTCCTGTTTTTCAGGCCGCCTGTTGAGTGCGGTTGCAGACAGCTTTTGCGTGTTTTCAGACGGCCTTTCGGTCTGCCCTGCCGCTGCCTGCTGTGCAGCGGCGGTTTCGTTTTCTGCCCCAGTTTCTTCATCGTCATCAAGCAGCCCGTGTTTGGCCAGCAGCGCGTCGATGCCGCCGGAAGTGTCGGCGGGACTGCCTGCGTTTTCAGGCTGCCCTGCGGGCGGTTTTTCAGACGGCCTGTGTGTGTTTTCAGGCTGCCTTGGTGCTTCGCGGTATTCGGACAAATCTTCGGCGGCAGCCATAAAGCGTGCCTGCGGTACGGACGCTGCCTCAGTTTCGTTTTCGCTGCGGTTTTCTGTTTCAGTGTCCCGACGCTTGCGCGGCGGGGGCGGAATATCGGCGGGAATAATGATTTTGGCTGCCTGCGGCGCGGTCTCTGCCTCAATTTCCTGCGCTGCGGTGTCGGCACTGTTCTGCCGTTGGGCGGGGCTTTGGTCGCTGCTGACGTTCAGACTGCCTGCGAACTCGGCGGGGTAGTTGCCGTCGGGGTACAGGGTTTCCAGTTTGAAAGCGAGCATGGTAAAACGCTGGCTGCGCGTTTCGCCGTCGCTGCGCGTAAAGGCAATATCGACGGCGGTAACAGCGCGGCGTTCGTCGGCGGGATTGGGTAGCACCGCGCCGTATTCCAGCAGAGTGTCGAATACGCGCTGGTTGTCGGACGGGAAAGAGGGTGCGGCGGGGTGTTTGGTTTGTTTCAGAAACTCGCGGATGCGGTCGGGGACATGTTTGGACACCATGTACACCGTGCCGCCTTGCCGAAACAGGTCGCCGCCGGCGGAGGACGCGGTGCTGAACCAGCGGCCGCGTTCGGCGAGCATTTCAACCAGGGTTTCCATCACGGTTTCAATCAGCGGCGTGCGTCTGGCGGTGGCGAAACGCTGACGGGAACCGCTTCTCAGGTCGCGGGCGGTGGAAGCCATGTCGGCCTTGCGGATAATGTCGGCAAACGGGCTGCCTTCGTGCTGCCCGCTCAGATACTGCCTCAGCGCGGGCAGCAGTTTCGGGTCGTCCGCAGCCAGCCAGCGGCGTACGGAAGCGGGCACGATGGCGGCAAAAAACGTCCACGCCAGTTCGGTATGCAGGGTGTAGGGTGCTTTGTGTTCGGGAAAGGACACGCGGTACCAGCGGCCGCCATTTTGTGCCATATTACCCGCATCGGGCAGCCACAAACTGCCCTGCGCATCTTCGGCGTGCTCAAACAGTTCCACGTTTACGCCGGTCAGGGTTTTGCCGATGTCGTGCAACAGCGCAGCGGTCAGAATGCCGAAACGCCACGGCGCACCCAAGCGGGCAATATCTTCGGTTTTCGCGCCGGGCGGCCAGCTGCGGGCGGCGGCTGCGGTCAGCGCAAGCACGGCAACGTCGAGCGTGTGGCGCACCAGCCCGCCGTCGCCCGCGTGGTGGTGTGATTCGGAAGCGGGCAGCCGCTGCACGAAAGCAATGTAGGCATACAGCGTCGGCAGTGCGTCGCGCCGCCAGTTTTCGTCGGACAGCCCGAGGTTGGCTTTGATGTTGGCCAGCACCGGTTCCAATTTGAGCAGGCGGACGAGTTCCTCCGCTTCCAGCACGCGCAGCCTGCCGTTGGCGGTATCGGGCAGGCGTTCGCGGGTTTGGACGGCGGCGGGCGGGTGTTTTTCGGGGTGGTAGAAGAAATAGAGCAGAATCAGAATGACGGCGGCGGCAGCGGCCGCAGACCACGTCAACGGCATAATGCGCCCCCTGTTGCAGCGGTCAGAAGCCAAGATGCTGCCTCAGCTTCATCGGCATGGGAGACGGACAACTGCGCCAGTTCGGACACGGCGGTGCGGGCGCAGAAGGCGAAAAAAGGTTCGTGCAGGCTGTTCCAGTGTACGGTGCGTCCTGCGGCCGTACCGCAGGCATGCCAGTAGAAACCGTCAAAACCAGTGGTCAGTGCCTGTGCCAGCGTTCGGTCGCTACTGTCGGCAGGGAGCGCGTCCAAAAGGGCAGCAGTTTGCGCCACCAGCACACTGCTGCTGTCTGCTTCGCCGAGCGTCAGCTGCTCCATAAAGCCGCCGCACTGCGCGATGCAGTAGGCCAGCACCGCCGGCCACAGCGGCGAAACGCCATGCAGACGCTCGATGCTGCGGTGCAGTTGCATAAAGTGTTCTGGTTGCATGGCGTTTCGGCTCCGTCGGACAAATGTCGCGAGTATTTCGGACAAAAACGCGCACAGGCAAGCAACAAAGTGAAAAACGGTTTTTTTGCATTGTTGCTTGCGTTTTCAGACTGCCTATGCTGCGGCTTTATGGCGTTTTAAAGGCTTGTTATTCAAAGAATAACAAGCCCTTTGCCTTTAACGCCTTTTGGCATTTGCCCTTAAATCCTTTTTCCTTTACCCATTCGGGCTGTTCCCTTTGCCTTTGGGGCTGTTGAAAAAAAGCGGGATGCGTGCTTTAAGCATCCCGCTTTTTGGCTTTTGGATAATCGCCCTTACCCTTGCTTTATTACGGTAAAACAAAGCATTAACGGTTTTGAAAATGCACTGCGGCAAACAGGCGAACCGCGCAATATGCAGGAAAATGCTCTGTATTGTCAAGCAACAAAAGAAATCGAGCTTTTTTCTTTTGTTGCGTGATTTTTCATGATGTTTTGTGAACAATGGTTATTGAGTGCGGCAGGACTGTCTGCCGTGAATCGCCAACCGAGGCAGCCGGGTAAGGATGGGGGCATCTCAAACCGAAAGCCTGTCAGACAATCCGTCCGGCCGCGTATTTTCCGGTTCGGGCAGTCAGCACATCTGTGTGCCGCAATATATTGAGAAGTATTGCGTCAGCAGTGCCATCGCACCGCACTGCCGACTGTCCGAACCCGAAAGTATGCCCGCCGGCATTTTGGGGAAACCATGCACGATACCGCCGACACCGACGAACCCGCCTCCCTCACCCTGCTGTTGCAGGACGAGGGCAAAGCCTTTGATTTGGGCGTGGCGGCGCGTTTTATTTCCACCTCGAACGGCGACAAGCCGGTGGTGGATTTTTTGAACTGGGTGTTTCCCTATGCCGCATCGGTCAAAGCGTCCGACATTCATTTTCGCGATCAGGAAAACGGCTGCATGGTCAGGCTGCGCGGCCGCGATATGGCCTTGTCCGACCGCTGGCTGTTCAGCCGCGCCGCCTCGCAGGAGGTGGACGAGAAAATCCGTGCCAAGTGCCGCATCGGCAACAGCGACCGCGAATCGCCGCAGGATGGCTCGTTCTGGCTGCTGGACCAGACCAATCAGACAATGGTGGACGTGCGGGTCAGCATTCTGCCCAACCGCTACGGTCAAAGCACGGTATGCCGCATTCTGAATCAGGAAAACGCGCATTTCGGACTGGATGCCGTCCATATGCCCGATACCGTGCGCTGCGCCTTGGAAAAGGTGCTGTCCATGCACGAAGGTCTGATTTTGTGCTGCGGCCCGACTGGCTCGGGCAAATCGTACACACTCAACGCCTGTCTCAATCATGTCAACCGTCCCGACATCCACGTCTGTACCGCCGAAGACCCAGTGGAATATCCGGTTAAAGGCGCGAACCAAATCAGCATTCATCCGGTTTACCGCCCGTTTTCCAAAGTTATCCGCAGCTTTATGCGCCACGACCCTGATGTGATTCTGGTCGGCGAAGTGCGCGATGGTGAAACCGCCGAAATGGCGGTCAATGCCGCCAATACCGGCCATCTGGTGCTGACCACCATTCATGCCAACGATGCGCCGCTGTCGCTGTACCGGCTGATGGGGCTGGGCGTGGAAGGCTATATGCTTGCCGATGTGCTGCTCGCCTTTTTCTCGCAGCGGCTGCTTAACCGGCTGTGTCCGCACTGTCGCGAAGCAATTACGCTTTCCGAGGCGGAACAACCGCCGTCCCGCTTTTTTCAGGCTGCCTGCTACCGCCGCAATCCAAACGGGTGCGACAACTGCCGCTCGGGCTATACGGGGCGGATTCCGGTCATCGAGTTCGCCCTCAATTCGCCGCAGGTGCGCCAAGCTCTGCTGGCACACGACATGGCGGCGGTACGCGAAGCCCTGTACGCGCAGCCGCAATACCGCACGCTGACCGAAGCTGCGCTGGAAATGTCGGCGCAGGGGCTGGTTGATTTTGACGATGCCTGCGCCATCGGCAGCATGGTAGTGGATAAGCTGTTATCAGGAGAACAACCGTGAACCGCCGCCGTTTTCTGACTGCATTTGCCGCATTGTCCGCCTCGCTGGCAGCGCGGGCAGACAACCCGTTTGCTCTGCCGGAAAACAGCGGGGCGTTACCCGAACAGTCCGCCAAGCCGGATATTGTCAAACCCTATCTGGCGGTCGGCCCTTATGCCGACGACCAGTCCCGCGTGTTCATGTTTATGAGCTACGAATGCCCTTACTGCGAACAGACGTGGTACGGCATGGGCGAATGGGGGCGCACGCTGCCCGAGCCGTTCCGTTTTGTGTATGTGCCGCTTTATACCGGCAACAAACGGTTGGACGCGGCAGCCACCGGTTTCTATATCGTACGCAGCCTTGCGCCGCAGCGGATTGCCGAATATCAGCGGCTGGCCTTTGAAGCGGCGAAAACGGCACGCAGCAGTGCCGATTTTGCCCAAGTACTGCACCGCATGGGTTTTTCCCGCAACCAAATCGACGCCGCAGCTGCCGACAAGCAGACGCAGAACCGGATAGCACGGGCAATGCTGTTGGTGCGCCGCTACCGCGTTACCGCCACGCCGTTTTTCACCGTCGGCGGCCGCTACACCACCCACGCCGGCTTTACCGGCGGCGACTACCGCGTGCTGGTACAGCTGATGAACGGGCTGGTATCCGATGTGTTGCAGAGTACGCACCGCTAGGTGTCTGACCGCAGCACTGCCTGTGCTGTGGGCATTGTGGCTGTGGACGGCACCGCTGCCGCCCCTGTGTCCGCTGCCCCAGCAGGAAAACCTGCGCTACGGCAGCGCGGACATTCGCAATCCGGCAGAGGCAGCATGGTCTTTTGCCATCAGCGCGGGGCAGTTGCCCCAGTGTTTCGGCAGCCTGAAACCCGCCGCACGCGACGGCTGGACGGTGTATGCGGCACAGATGCTGCGCCCCCATGCCTACCGCACGTTTGATGCGTGGCGTAAGGCGTATGCGGTTTTACTGCTGCTGTTTTCAGGCTGCCTGATCCGGTGGCTGAGGGTAACAGACAAGAAAGGGAAATATGGCCAAAACAATTCTGACGGCGGTGCTTTCAGGCTGCCTGATGGCGGCGTGCACGAGCACACCGCCGCCCGAACCGCCGCTTGCACGGCGCACCGAAATCGTGGTGCTGAAACGCACCGGATACAGTGATGCCGCCATTTTGGACGAAGAAGAAGGCAGCTATTTCTGGCTGCCGCAAGCAGTCAGCCCTGCGGGCATCGCACTGTCCTTTCAGACGGCCTCGGGAGAACACAAAGTGCTGCACACGGTGTATTTCCGCACCGATTCGGCCGTCTTGTCCGCCCATGAAAAACAGGCACTGCAACGTGCCGCCCCCATGCTTCGACAGCAGGGCGTAACCCTTTCGGGCTATGCCGACCCGCGTGCCGGAGTCGAATACAACAACCGTCTGGCCGCCCGCCGCGCCGAGAGCGTGGCGCGTTATTTGGACGGATTGGGCGTAAGGGTCAACCGCCGCTGCATTTTCGGCGAAACCCGCCTGCCCGATAGCGATTTATGCGAATGGAGAACACAATGAGCGACAACAACCGCGCTGTGGTCTTTCCCGAATACGTCGATACCCTGCCCCAGTTTCTGTTTCTGGAATCGGACGATATTTCGGTGTTTATCGTCGGTATGATGGTCGGCGTAGTGTTGCAATACGCGCTGCGTACGGCGTTTGGCATGCTGGCAGGAATTGCACTGGGGGCATGGATGTCCTACCAGTACGTCAAATTCAAGCGCAACACCCTACCGGGTACCATGATGCACATGCTGTACGCGCTGACGGGTTTGTTCGTGCTGAACAAACGCTTTGCCAACGGGCTGATTAAAAGGGTGGACAACTGATGCAGTGGCCGACATTCAAAACCACTTTCCGCAAGGCTCTGGAAAACAACACGATACTCGGGCTGATTGCCATCGGTCTGCTGGCGGTGAACATCGTACAGGCGGTCAGTCTGGCGCGGATGCGCGAACGGGTGGTGCTGAAACCGCCCAGCGAACTGCCCGAGCAGGCGGTTATCGGCTGGGACAGCGCATCGCAGAACTATCTCAACTCGTTTGCCGCCTACATTGTCGGCACTATGTCTTCCGCCACGCCGGGGACGGTGGACTTTATCGGCCGTAACATGGAACCGCTGTTTGATCCGAAGGTGTGGCAGCTGGTCAAACCGCAGCTTTTGGCCATCAAAAGCAACCCGAACTACATCGGTGTCAATCCGGTCAGCAATTTCACGCCGGAAGGCAACATTATTTTTGAAGCCAAGAGCCGCAAAATCTTTATTCCCGGCACGCTGGTTTCGTCCGCATACAGCAAGGGCGGCATGACCCGGCTGGGACAGGTGGCAGTTACCTACGAATTGCAGATGGAAGTGGTCGGCGGACTGCCGCGCGTAACCTCTTGGTACGTCTATCCGGGCGAGCCGCACACCTTCGCCTGGGCCGACCGCTACCCCGACAAGGCGGAAAAAGAAGCGGCAGACCGCAGGGCGCAGATTCAGATTGTGCCGCAGGTGCCCGAAAGCGAGATTGCCTTCCCGCAGGCACCGTCGGCAAGCGTACCCGCCTCCGCACCTGTGCCGCAAAGGCAGCCTGAAAATACACAAAACCCGCTTGGAGCAGACCCTTTTGCCGGACAGGCGGCACCTGCCGCATCCGCGCCTGCCACACTGCCGCCCGATGCTTCCGTCGTGCAGCCGCCGCCCGCCCCCGACGACAACCCCGATGTTTTGTAGGAGCCGTTTTATGAACCCACGTTTGTCCCGTCTCTGTATCGCGTGCCTCCTGCTGTGCGCGGCCGCCGCCCGTGCGGACGAAGCCGTGCAGGCTTCGGACTATGCCCGCCGCCGCGTCGTGCAGGTAACCGCGCCCGTCGGCGGCGCAGCCCGTGCTGCGGTCGGCGGCATACAGGAAGGACGGATAAACGGCGTGCATGCCGTTGTCTCTTCCTATGGCGAAAACCACCGCGTGCCGGTGTCGCGCCGCCATCCGAATATCATCAACACGCCTTTTGCCCGTGCACACGCCGTCGGTCTGAAAACCCATTATGACCTCGGCTCCAACGGTTCGGCGATTCTGGTTACCCCGAAAACCGACAAACCGTTTTTCGTATCGATTACTGATGCCGACAACCCGACCGGCATGCCCATCTCGCTGACGCTGGTTCCCTCGGCCAAGCTGGATTCTCAGACCATTACCGTATCGCTCGGCGGCAGGCAGGGAGCAGGAGCAGCGGCACCGTCAGGCGGTTTCCCACAGCAACTGGCCGCTGTTATCCGCGACATCGTGATGTTGAAAACCCCGGCTGGTTACAGCGTGCGCCCACTGCACCGCAGTTTTTCGATGGCTTCGGGCATGAGCGTTTCGCCCGTTGAACGGTACAGCGGCAGCGAGTTTGATATTTTCCGCTACCGTCTGAAAAATACTACCGGCCGCATCCAGACACTTGCCGAAGAAATGTTCGGCGCAAACGAACGAGTGGTGGCAGTAGCCTTTTACCCGAAAATCCAAGTGCGACCGGGTGAGAGCACCGACGTGCTGATTATGGTCGGTAGGGGGCGTTAGCATGGGACTGAAAGAAAGCTGGCACAACGCCGGCGGCAAACAGAAACGCAATATGGTTTTGGGCGGCGTGGCGGCAGTCCTGATACTGGCCACCATTGCCGCGATGATTACCGACAGCGTGCGCGGCACGCGCTCCGGCCGCCGCAAGACCGAAGTGGAGCAGGTGGTAACCCCCAACCAGCGCAATCTGACGCAGGAAGGGCTGGCGGCGGAAATCTATGCGCTGCGCAACCAAATTCAGCAGATGCAGCAGCAACAGGCGCAAAAGCAGCCTGAAAACGGCGGTGGTCTGACGGAAGAACAGGTACGGCAGATTGTTGCCGAAAGCCGCAACACCGGTTTGGAAAACCAAGCCGCTTCCGACATCGGCAACGGCTTTATTCCGCCCGGCACGCTGCCCGACGACAAGGGTGCACCGCTTGCCCCCAGTGCGGATGGCTCGGCGCAGCCTGCTGCGGCTGCGGAGGAAGAAGACAGCAGCCCCTATCAGAACCATACCAGCAACAGCGGCAAAAGCGGCAGCGGCAAGGATAAAGACGGCAGTCCGGCTGTGGGCAAGGAAAGCGGCGCGGCGAATGACACGCGCAGCTATCTGCCCGCCGGTTCGCAGTTGTCGGTTATCGCCGTTTCCGGCATCAACGCGCCCACCGGCGACGGTAACGGCGAAGCAGGCAGTTCGGGCGAAAACGCCATGCCCATTCTGCTGCGCGTGAAGGGTTTGGGGCGTATGGCCAACGGTTTCAAAAGCGACTTGTCCGACTGCGTGATTATCGCCAATGCCTACGGTCAATTGGCCGACGAGCGCGCCTATGTGCGCACCAAATCGATTACCTGTATCCGTTCCGACGGCAAGGCGGTTGAAGCAACGCTCAAAGGCACGCTGATTGGCGAAGACGGCAAACCCGGCTGGCATGGACGGCTCGTTTCACGCGACGGCAAAGCCATCGCCCAAATGGTCAAAATCGGCATGATTAACACCGCCGGACAAATCGGCATCGCCGCAGCGGGCAACAGCCGTATCGGCCACCGCGACGGCGGCGGCAACAGCATCAATATCGGCACCGGTGGCACTCCGTTCGGACAGGCAGCCACTACGGCAGCCGCCAACGGTTTGAACAATATTTTCGATCGGGTGGCATCGATTTACGAAAAATACGCGCAGCAGTCTTTTCCGGTTATTGAAATCCAGCCGCTGCGTACCGGCGACATTCTGATCCAGTCCGGTATCTCACTGGAATATGCAAAGGAAAAACGATGATTAAAGAGACTGTTTCAAGCGCATTGGCCGCCCTGCTGCTGGCCGGCTGTGCCGCTTCGATGAATACCGGCTCGGGCAAACTGGGGTGCGGTCGAATCAAACAGGGCGCGTGCATGGATATGGCGCAGGCGTGGGACGCTTCCGACGACTACCGCCCCGGCGAATATCCCGCTTCCAGCAACGTGGCAGGCAGCAGCAAAATCACGCCATTCCTGCCCGAGCCTGTTCCCAATGCCGCCGCCATATATGAACCCAAACCGGTGCTGATGCCCGCGCAGGTGCTGCGGGTGTGGGTAAACGCCTATGAAGACAGCAACGGCAGCTTGGTTTATCCGACCCGCGTCTTCTCCGAAGTAACGCCGCGCCGATGGAACGTCGGTTATTCGGCCGCACAGGCGATTGAATCGTCGCGCACCGTTACCCCACTGGTTGCTCCGACAGTGGACGGGACGACGACACAGCGTGCAGGCGGACAGGGCGCGGCAGTTTCCGAAGGCAGTGCCGTTCCGGTAACGGAAGAAAGCGATAGTGTGGAAACCGCGCCGCAGACACAGCCCGACAATACGCAAAGACCGTCTGAAAACACCCATACGCAGGACTCGGGAGGCAGTCCGGCACAAAGGCAGCCTGAAAGCCTGCCCGCCGGCGAACTGCCCGCACCTTTGCAGTAAACCGCTTTCCCATATCCCCGTTACGAGAGGAATACATTGTGAGAAAACTTCAAACCCTTCAATCCCAACTATCCCGTCTGAACACGCGCTATCTGTTGATGCCGCTGTTGGGTCTGCTTTCCGCTCCGGTCTTTGCCGGATCAGACACCACCTTCCAAAGCATGGTGGACTGGATACAGGACAAACTGACTGGCTCAATGGGGCTGCTGCTTGCCCTGATTGCGCTGGTGATTGCCATCATCAGCTCGGCGATGGGTCAGTTTAAAGCCTTTATGGCGGTGCTGGTGGTGGTCGTTGCCGCCACGCTGGGTACCTCCATCATCATCGGCATGTTTACCGCCACATTCTGAGCCACCGCGCTTTTCAGGCTGCCTGATGAAACTCTTTCTCTGCGAAAAGCCTTCGCAAGCCAAAGACATCGGCAAGGTGCTGGGTGTCTTGGGCGGGCGTAACGACGGCTATTTCCGCAAGGGCGATACCGCCGTTACTTGGGCATTCGGCCATATCCTGAGCCAGATGCCGCCCGCTGCCTACGGCGAGCAGTATGCCGATTTCGGCAACACCGCCGCGCTGCCGGTCATTCCCCAAACATGGCAGATGGAGGTATCCAAAGGCGCGGCCAAGCAGTTTAAAGTTATCCAAAAACTGCTGGCCGAGGCGGACGAAGTGGTCATCGCCACCGATGCCGACCGCGAGGGCGAGGTCATTGCACGGGAGATACTGGACTACTGCGGCTACCGCAAAAAGGTTTCTCGCTTCTGGACCAGCGGACTGGATACGGCTTCGGTCAAAAAAGCCCTGGCCAACATTCTGCCGGGTAGCAAAACCGAAGGGCTGTATCTGGCCGGACTGGCACGCGGCCGCGCCGACTGGCTGGTCGGCATGAACCTGTCCCGTGCCTACACCGCTGCCTATGCCGAAGGCTACGGCAAGGAGCACACACTGTCGGTCGGCCGCATCCAAACGCCGACGCTGGCACTAGTGGTACGGCGCGACGAAATCATCGACAACTTCAAACCCTATACCTATTACATGCTCTCTGCGGTTTTTCAGGCTGCCTCCGGCAGCTTTACCGCCCTATGGCAGATACCGGAACACCTGAAAAATTCAGACGGCCTGTGCACCGATAAAGCCCCCGTTGAGACGCTGGCGGCGCAATTGGACGGCAGCAGCGGCACCGTCCGCACCGCTGCCACCGAGTGCAAACACACGCCCGCGCCGCTGCCGTACAGCCTGTCTGCTTTGCAGAAAGAAGCGGGCAACCGCTTCGGCATGAGTCCCGACGAAGTGCTGAAAACCGCCCAGTCGCTCTACGAAAAACACAAAATCACTTCCTACCCGCGCACACCGTGCCGCTACCTGCCTAAGTCACAGCAGGCCGAAGTGCCGCAGGTCTTCGCCGCATTATTGGCGCTCGATCCGTCGCTGGCCACCGTGTTGCAGGAGGCCGACGCACAACGGCCGTCTCGGGTGTGGAACGACGCGCAGGTCAATAAACACTCGCACCACGCCATTATTCCAACCACCGTCGCCAATGCCGATTTGTCGGCACTCTCCAAAGCCGAACGCGATCTCTACCTGATGATACGCAGCCGCTACATCGCCCAGTTCTACCCCGACTACGAATATGAGGCTACCGTTATCGAAACCGAATGCTGCGGCCACCTGTTCCGCACCGTCGGCCGCCGTCCCGCCAAAGCCGGATGGAAAGCCCTGCTGGGCGATGCGGACGAAGAAACCGAAGGCAGCCTGAAAGACGGAGACGAAGAACAGGACAGCGGCCAAACCCTGCCGCCGGTCAAAGCCGGAGATGCCGTGCAAGGCAGCCGCAGTAAGGCACAGCAAAAGCAGACTGCCCCGCCGCCGCGCTTTACCGAATCGAGCCTGCTGGACGAAATGCAGACCCTGTCGGATTTTTTGAAAACCGTAGACGACGAGCAAGTCAAAAAAGTGCTGCGGCGCACCGAAGGACTGGGCACCGAAGCCACCCGTGCCGGAATTATCAAACGGCTGTTTGAGATGGGTTATCTGGAAAAGAAAAAGCGCAAAGTCTATGCCACCGAAAAAGGCCGCCGGCTAATTGCCCGCATTCCCAAAACCATCGCCGATCCGGTTACCACCGCCAAATGGGAGATGGCTCTGAGCGCCATTGAAACAGGCAAAATCAGCCTGGAAGAATTTACCGCCTACCAGGAAGGCATGATCCGCAAGCTGGTGGCCGAAGCACAAGCCGATGCCCGAAACAGGCAGCCTGAAAAAAGAAGCAAGGCCGTCTGAAAAGATTTCAGACGGCCTGTTACCGGATAACACACAATGAACCGCAGACAGTTTTTATCCGCCGCCGCCGTATCGGCTGCCGGCATCCTGTTTTCCGACGAAGCGTTTGCGCTGGCCGACAACAGCGGTTTCTGGCGGCGCGACCGCCTGCTGGAAATGCGCCGCGCCGATACGGGCGAGCGGCGCAGTATCCGTTTTTATGCCGCCGGACGCGGCTACCTGCAAGACGGCTATCTGGCTGCCCGCTGGTTTTTACGCGATGCCAAAGACGGCAACGCAGTCGTCAATATCGACGCGGGGCTACTCAACCTTTTGTACGGCTTGCAGGAATGGGCGCGGATTGCCGGCAAACCCGACCCGCTGATTACCGTCAACAGTGCCTACCGCACCGCGCGGCGCAATGCGACGATTGAAGGCGCGGCACGCAATTCCATGCACATACACGGTCGCGCCGCCGATCTGACCATGCGCGGTATCAGCCTGCGGCAACTTGCCGATATGGCCGCACATTTCAAGGCGGGCGGTATCGGCATCTATGACAGTTTTATCCATTTGGATACCGGCAGGATCAGAAACTGGCGGGGGTAGCCTGCGTTTAAAAATTCTCCCTTTTGACAAGTCTGCTAAACAAGCAGCATGGCAGTCAATATGTTCAGGTACATTGAAACGGTATTTTGCTTCGGCATAAACCCTTGTCTTGACAAGAGCACAAACGCAGGATAGTATCCTTGCACCCCCATTCTTACAGATCGGAATTTTTCCGGTTTTCTTATCCGGCTGTCTCCCGAAACGGAGACGGCTTTATGTCTATTTTCTCAACTGTCCGTGGCAATCTGGGACAGAATTTTTCCCTCAAAACCATCAACCGCGACGGCGAGCCGAGTACGGTGTTGAACTTTTCCGTTGCTTCCACACGCTACAAACGCCAAAAAACCGCCGACGGCGGCAGCCGCTACGAAGCGGCCGGGCCTGCCGAATGGATTGAATGCGAATACTGGAACCGTCAGGCACCGCATCTGGAAAAAGTATTGGCCAAAGGTATGCCCGTAGTCGTGGAAGGCGAAGAGCTGATCGAGTTCTACGAAAAAGACGGTCAAAAAATCAAAGTACGCAAGCTGCGCGTTGAAAACATCTATCTGAATCTGGCATCCGAGCGCATTGAAAATGTCGCGCTCAAACCGCCACGTACCGCCGAAGGGGCGGATGACGGCGAAACTCCGTTTTGAGCGGCGGCGGTATGGGTATTTTCGAGAAAAACGCCGCCCGTGACTTGGGCTGGGAATACATCAGCCTGAGTACTGGCAACGACGACGAAGGCATTTTCTACTGCGAAAAAGACAATGCCATCGGCTCGGTATGCATGTTTTCGCCGCTGGCCGGCTGGGACGACAAAACTCCGGGCGCGGCGGCTACGCTGCTGAACGAAGCCTATCCGGGTGGAACGGTAATGCAGTTTGTCCAATTTGCCTCGCCCTATCTCGATCCGGTGCTGGGTAGCTATCTCGCGCCGCGCGACGGCGTGTCCGGAGATTCGGCGGTACAGACGGCGCGGCACGGTGTCGGCCGGCGGGCGGAGTTTCTGGCTCTGGGTGCACGGCACAAACTAACCGCGTCTTCCAATACACGCATGCTGGACAGCTACTGCCTGTGGACGTTTAAAGTGCCGTTGAAGGTGCAGAACCCGTTTACCGGCAGCGAAAAAGAAATATCGGCGTTCCGGCGCGAATGCGATGCCTTTGTCAAACTGCGCGACACTGCCGTCTCGCAACTGGAAGTGATGGGCATCAAGGCCGAGATGCTGTCCACATCGGCACTGATGGGCATACTGCGCCGTTATTTCGCGGTGTACGAGCCGTGGGATTTGGACGTAGAAGAGACCCGTCCGCTGAACGAGCAGCTTTTCCCCGTAGGTTCGCGGATGAACTGGGACAACCGCCGCCACGACCTGATTCATTTCTCCGGTTTTTCCCATACGGACGAGCGGCAATATGTCGGCATGCTGGTTACCGACCGCTATCCTGGTCAGGAGCAGCCTTTCCATTTCGGCCGCATGATCGAACTTCTGGGCAATCCGCCCGGCAACGGGCCGCAAATCCCCATGCCCTATGCGTTGTGCACCACTATCCATTTCCCCGAACAGGGGGTAAAGGCAGCCAAAGTCCGCGCCTCGCAGACGCAGGTGGAAAAATCGTCCAACGCACTGATGCTCAAATGGTCGCCGCGCCTGCGCAAAAAACGCGAAGGCTTCCAGCAGCTGGCGCAACTGACGGTGGAAGGCGGCAATCTGGTCGAAGCCACCACCACACTGTGCCTGTTCAACCGTTCGGCGGCGGAAATCCGCAGTGCCCAAGCCTCGATTGCCTCGTATTACAAGCGTTTCGGCTTTGTGATGCGGCCGGAGAAATACATCCCCGAAGTTTCCTTCTTCAACCAGCTTCCGCTTAACGCATCGGCGGAAAGCATCCGCAACACCCACCGTTTTAAAACGATGGGCGGCAAACATGCCGCGCACCTGCTGCCGATAACCGGCGAATGGCAGGGCTTCGGCAATGAAATGCTGTTGTCCACCCGTCTGGGCCGTCCCTTCCATTACGCACTGATGGACAGCCGTAATCTCAACTACAACTGGATTTGGACGGGTGCGTCCGGTACGGGCAAATCGTTTGCCGTGCAGCGTCTGACACAGGACGAACTGTCACTGGGCACCAAAATCTGGACCATCGACACCGGCGCGTCTTATCTGGCTGCCGCACAGGTCTCTGGTGCGCAGATTCTTGACTTCCATTTTGACTCCCAAGTTTGCCTCAATCCGTTTACCCGCATTGACAACATCGATGAAGAAATAGAGCTGATTATCCCGATAATCGGCAAGATGGCGCGACCGAACGAAGGCTTGAACGACACCCAGCGTGCGCTGGTGGAAGAGGCGGTCAAATCCGTTTATGCCGACAAGGGCAACCAAGCCGAAATTACCGACATTATCCGTTTCTTCAACAACCAGACCGGTTCAATGATGCGCGAGCAGCACGAACTGGCAGTGCTGCTGTCGCCCTTCGGCTCTACCGGCTCGATGGGACGCTGGTTCAGGGGCGAGAACAATTTCCGCACCGAAGCAGATTGGACGGTGCTGGAACTATCCGGTCTGACCGGCAACAAGCATCTGTGCGACGTGGTGCTGATGACCATCTCCACCACCATCGCCCAAGAGATGTTCGTTACCGCCGGCGGTCGCCGAAAAATGCTGATTATCGAAGAGGGGGGAGACCGGATTACCGATGCCTCGTTTGCCGACTTTACCGCCAAACTGGCCTCAAAAGTCCGCAAGGAGACCGGCTCGGTCGGCGTAGTGGTGCAGACGTTCGCCCAGGTGTACAGCACGCCGCACGGCTCGGCGATTATGGCTTCCTGCCACACCAAGTTCCATATGCAGCAGACACCGGAAGCCATTGAAGAGGGCATTGAGAAAGGCTGGATCAAAACCGATGCCTATACCGAAAAACTGATGCGCGAAGTGCAGACCGCCAAAGGCCAGTACAGCGAAATCCTCATCCGCAGCGGCGGCAGCGCCGGCATCGCCCGCCTGGTGGAAACGCCGTTTAACCGTGTGCTGTTCAGCACCGAAGGCGAACTATTCAAAGATTTGCAGCGGCGCGTGCGTGCCGGTGAACAAATCACCTATCTGGTCGAAGCCGAAGCCCGCCGGCTGTACGGCGACGGCACGCTGTAAGGCAGCCTGAAACGCAGAGGCCGTCTGAAAACCCCGTCAAACAAGGAATCCGTTATGAACCAACCCGAACAACGCTCCGAACCAGCCGTACAGCCTGTCGCAAGTGCCCCAAGCACCCCGCCTGCTTCTGGTACAGGCAGCAGCTTTCTGAACAGCACGCTGCTGCTTTTGTCGCTGCTGATGGGCGGTTACAGCTTCTACCGCAGCCTGTACCCCACGCACGCGAACCAAATTACGGTGGTCGATTCCGACCGGCTGGCTGCTTCCTATATCCAAGAAGCATTGGCGGATACCCATGTGAGCAGCGATCCGGTAGCGGTACAGCAGCGGCTGCAAAGCCGTTTGAACGGTTTGCAGTCCAAACTTGATGCCATGTCCGCCGAAGGAAGACTGATTGTGCGCAAATCGGCAGTGCTGACCTATCCAGAAAGCGCGGATGCCACGGCACAAGTGGCCGCAGAGCTAGGCATTACCCTGACACCGGACAATGCGGCGGCGCAGCCACTGCCCGCTACGGGCGGGGCAGTTTCCCCACTGCCTGCGGTAAGGCAGCCTGAAAACGGAACAGGGACACTCCCAACCGAACCGGCTGCCTCCGCACTGGGCAGTGCGCTGGACTGATGAACAGCAAAAAACCGTTACCGCCGCTGCGCACCCGCCTGTTGGTGCTGCTGTCGGGTATCGCGGTAAGCGCACTGGCCTGGCAGGTACGGCCGCTGTTGCAGGAAAGGTGGGCACTGATGTACGAGAAAAAACAGGCAGGCTGCCTGCCGTGGCAGTTTTACTGGTTTGACAAAAAACAGCCCAAACCGGTGCTGCGGCGCGGCGATCTGATTCTGTTTCCGGCTCGCGGTATGGAGCCGGTGATTGCCGAAGGCAAACCCATCGGCAAAACCGTGGCAGGACTGCCAGGCGACGAAGTGCGCATTGCACGAGGGCGGGTCTATATCAACGGCAGACTGCTGACCGACGTTTCCTACGGCGCGGCCAAACTGGGCAAATCGATCAACTACTGGGACAAGACATACAGATTGGGCAAGGATGAAATTTTTGTATTCGGCAGCGAACCGCACTCTTGGGATTCGCGCTATTGGGGACCGTATCCGGCTGCACTGGTTCGCGGCCGCCTGCATCTGCTGTTTTAGCGCGGCAGCAGCGGCAGACGGCTTTGACCTGCAACGCAGGCTGACCGAACAGCAGGCGCGTGCCGACAGCCTTTCAGACGGCCTCGACCTGCTGTTGAAAAGGCAGCCTGAAAACGGCGGCGGCACATTGGGGGCAAACCGCCAAATGCTGCTGCCGCCGGGACAGAACCCGATGTCGGCGCAACTGGCACAGGCCGATACCGTGGTGTTCGTTTCCCGCGCCATGCCCGAAGCGGAACTGTTGAAACTGCTTGTGCAGGGAGCGGGACGCAAAGGCACAGTGTTCCTGTATCGCGGCTGGGGCACTGGCGGCGCGGACAGCGCGTTTGCCTATGCCGAAGCACTGCTGCGCAAGCTGCCGCCTGCGGCACAGCGCAACCCGCCGCAGATTATGGTGCTGCCCGCAGCCTTCCGCCGCTACCGGATTGCCTACGCACCGGCGGTACTGCATCGCGACGGCGGCAAATGGTATCTGGTACAGGGTGCGGGCACGCTGGACAACGCTGTGGCAGCCGTAAAAAGACGCGAATTCAACCGCCGTCTGAGCCGTCAGTGGCGCGTATCCGAACCCGACCAAACCGAAGTCATCAAGGCGGCAGCCGCGCGTTTTGACTGGAAAGGCGCGGCCGAACAGGCGGCACAGTCTGCCGCGCAGCAGTTGGAAGGCGGCACGGATTTGCCGTTGGCACAGGAAGTGTCCAGCCGCCTCTACACCCCGTATTCGGTTACCGGCTTTGATATCCGAGACCCGCAGAGCGGTCGAGTGCTTTATCCGCGCGGCAGCCGCTTCAACGTACTGACGCTTGACCCGCAGGGCAGCCGCTCGCTGGTGGCGGTGGACGGGCGGGACGAGCGTCAGGTGCGCTACGCGCAGCGCATCGTACGCGAACGGCCGCAGACGGTGGTGCTATACACCCGTTTGGGCAGGCTAGCAGGAGCCGTACCGTCCGCCTTCCCGCTCAACCCGACACTTATCAGACGGCTCGGGCTGCGCAGCGTCCCCAGCTACCTGCAACAGCAGGGGACGGACTGGCGCATCGTGTCCGCCCCGCCTGCCGATTGAGAGGCAAACCATGAATGTTTCCCGTCAAACCGCCGCCGTTCTGGCCGCCGCACTGCTGCTTTCAGGCAGCCTGAAAGCCGCTGCGGTATCCGGCAGCAGCCTCACAGGTCTGACCTGTTCGCGTGCCGGCTACAACACGCTGATGAATTTTAACTACGACTCGGCATTTCCGCTGCGCATTATGGGTAGCGACACCGTGATGGGCAGCGATGTGCCCGCCCCGCCGACAGCCACCAGAAAATCAATCTGCAAATGCGGCAAAGAACCCTATGTCATTTACGGCTATACGCGCGGCATGTGGCTGCCGACCCGTTTTGTCGAGGTGGTGCGCGAAGCCTCCTGTTCGCCGGTGTACGGCGAATCGGTCAAGCCGATACTGCAACAGATAGCGCAGGTATCCGGCATTGGCCAGCTCCAACCGACAACACTCATGACAGCGGGCGAGGCGGCCAAACCTTCCGAAACCTCTTTCCGCCACGTCCACAGCTGGCCGTTTCCATTCAACCCGTACAACTGGAATCCGCGCTGTTTCCACAAAGGGGATAACTTGGAAACCTCAATATCGCAGATTTCGTGGTCAAAAAAAGACCCGGTGCTGATGAACCTGCTCTACCCCGAGTGGGCTGCGCTGGGTACGGTAGCCAACCAGCCACTGTTTGATTTGGCGGCGCACAGCGCGTCCTGTATTGCCAACACCACCGGCATCGGCTGGGGGCCAGTTGACGATGCCGCCTACTGGTTGGGCGGCTGTATGGGTAATAACCTGCCCGCCGCCGGCTCGATGTCGGCAGCCAAAAACAGCATTATCGGTACTTCCACTATTTTCAACCGTTCGCTGATGATGTCCAACCGCACTGGCGGCTATGCCTCGGTTTCAACAGTCGGCGATAAAGCCTTGTGCTCGCCAGTGCCTGTGCCGTATCCGAGCAAATCGGAATTCAAGGCATCAATGCTGTTTCCTTATCCCGAGTCTGGTCAAAGCGTCGGCGGACAAGGCGGCATGGGTGGACAAACCAGTCCGGCCGGAATGTTGAGCGGCGAAGTGGCCGATTTCGCCAATATCGGCGGTCGAGGGGCACACCGCTTGGGCGCAAGCAATTTTGCCTGGGCACTGGGGCGCAGCGACCAAGCATTGAACGAAAATGATTCGGACGCGGTTTACCTGATGTGGCGTTGGGTGGACTGCTGCGAATTTAAGTGAGAAACCAAGATGAAAATGATGAAAACAATTCTGCCGCTCTGTCTGTTGGCGACCGTCTGCATACCGGCGGCGGCTGATGACCAAGAACGCGCCTTCGGCAAAGGCGGTCTGCACGGCACGCGCAGTGGCAGTACGCAAAACAAACAGCCCTCAAAACAGCAGCTCTGGCAAAACGACCAAAGCTATGCGCTGGCTTTGGCCAAGCGTGCGGAAAACGGCGATACCACCGCCGCGCTGGAACTGAAAAATGCTGCCAACGGCGGCAACCGCTGGGCGGCGGTGCAGTACGGCTACCTTGCACACACCGGTCGCCTGCCCGGACTCTCCGGCAGAGCGGATACAGCCACAGCCGCCAAAGCCTACCGCATCGCACTTAAAGACGGCGGCGGCAACTATCTGGCTGCCTACAATCTCGGGCTGATGTACTACTACGGCATCGGCATGAAAGCCAATGGGGCGGAAGCCTTGCGCCTGTTCAAAACGGCTGCCGAGAATTACCGCAGTAAGGTTGCTTCGCGCGTGTTCTGGCCGGCGGAAGTCTATACCGCGCAGATACTGGAACGCGGCTACGGTGTGGCGAAAAACGAAGCATCGGCGGCCGAGTATTGGGAACGCGCCGCCAAAGCCAACGCGCCGGAAGGGCTGTACGGCTACGGCATGTTTATCCTTAACGGGCGAGGCGGTCTGCAAAACCCCTACCGCGCCTATCCGCTGTTGTTGCAGGCAGCCAATCGCTGGCATACCGGCGCGATGGTCGCACTGGCACAGTATCAGGGCAAAGGAGACAGGCTGCGTGATGCCGATCCGGTTGATGCGGCCAAATGGTGGATGCTGGCGGCGACTGCCGACAAACGCTACACCCGCCAAGCGCAAAAGGCGGTGGCTGCACTGCCCGCCGCGAAACAACAGCAGGTGCGCTCGCAGGTACGCTCGTGGCTGACCACCCATACCACCGTCCCCAAAAGTTTCGACTGGAAAAAGCCGGTCAACGATACCTTGCCGCCGCGCTGAAAAGGAAAAATAAGCATGAAACGGATACCGTATCTGCGCACCGCCCTCTGCCTGTCGGCCGCCTGTCTGATGCTGGTCACCGGACAAGCGTCCGCCGATGCCTACCGCAAGGCGAAACCGCAGGGCTGGCTGTGGTATGAGGACGATGCGCCCAAACCCGCAGCGAAACCCAAACCGCAGCAGCAGCCCAAACCACAGCCCGCGCCCGCTGCACCCGCAGCCGCCGCACCTGTTCAGGCTGCCCCCGAACCGTTTTCGGCAGCATGGGTACGCGCCCAGCTGCCGGTGCTGCTCGACCGTGCGATGACCAATCCTACCGACGAGAACGTGCGTGCCTACAAATACATGTCGCGCCTGATGGTGGACATGTCAATGAATTTCGCCGATGCCTCCGAGCGTGTGGTGCGCAACGACCCGATGTTGGACGAATCGGTACGCTTCCCGATTGCTGCGATGGCGCGGGCGCAGGCTTTGTCGCAAATTTCCCAAGCCAAGGAAAGCATTATCCGCGACCTGTCCGGCAAGGCCGGATTGTGGCTGTTTTTTGATTCCAAATGCCGCTTCTGCCACAGCCAGTACGCCGTGGTGCAGATGCTGGCGAAAAAGTACGGCTTGCAGGTGCGCTATATCAGCACCGACGGCGGCGTGATCAGCGGTATGACGGCTGACAAACTGCGTTTTGATATGGGCGGCAACCGTGCCCGCACGCTGGGCATCAAGCTGACGCCGGCGGTGGTGCTGGCTGCTCCGCCGGAGCAGATGGCAATTGTTGCTCACGGTGCGATGTCGCAGTCGGAACTGGAAGACAAAATCGTGCTGGCCGCCATTGATATGAAGCTGGCTTCGCCCGAACTGACCGACTTGGCTAGACTGCAAGAGCGCGGCGTGCTGACCCCGCAAGACATCGCCAAAGCCCGCCGTCAAATCCGCAATCCCGAAAATCCCGATGAGCTGGTCAGAATGCTCAACGGACTGATTCGTAATCGGATGTAAAGGAAAACGCATGAATACCCGACGCAAAACATTTTCAGACGGTCTCAAACGCTATATGCCTTCCATTCTAGCCGCATCGCTGTGGGCGGCATCTGCCGCCGGTGCGGACATCGGCAAAGGCATGGATGCAATGTGGAACAGCACCGCACCCGCAGCGGCCGGCGTGAACGGCAACTACGGTGGCACGCTCGGCGGCTTGTCGCTGCGCTCGCCGGTACGCAGTTTCAACATCATGGCCTTTGATCCACCGCGTTTTTCGGCAGGCTGCGGCGGCATCGATGCCTATTTTGGCAGCTTCTCCATGATTTCCGAGAAAAATCTGAAAGACCTGATTCGCGCCATCATCGCCAACGGCACGGGATACGCGGCCAAAATCGCCTTGGACAATCTCTGTCCACCCTGCCAGAACATCATGTCTGGTTTGCAGGACTGGACAACCAAAATCAACAGCGCGGCCAAAAACACCTGCCAGCTGGGCACGGCCGCCGTTGATTACCTGCGCGGCAGCCGCAATCCTTCCGCTGCTGCTGATGACAGCAAGGCAAACGAGGAAGCCGTTTCCGCTGCCGCGTCCGGTGCAGCAAAAGACTTTGCCGAAGCCAACGACAGCCGCAGCTACAAGGGCAAAAACGCCAACCGCGCGGACGATGCCGCCGACCAGTCCACCGACTACGGTAACAACATGATGAACACTCTTGTTTCGGCCGGCGTATTCGGCGGGGCGCAACCTGTTATTGACACCCGCCCTTACGGCGGCGATCAAGGTTTTCTGGAAATGGCGATGAGCCTGTATGGCACGCAGATTCTGCTGACCGGTGCTGATGCTTCGTCCTCTGCATCTGGCGGGAAATTCACCAAAGGATCGCAGGAAAAAACCGACAAAGATCTCGCCCCGATTTGGACATTTGCCGACGTGGTCAACGGTGCGCCGAGCAATGCTGCGTTGACACAATACCGCTGCAAAGACTTCAACGCCGGCAAAGCCGACAGCTGCCAGCATGTATCCACCGCCGACTCTTCCTTCCCCGGTACCTACCGCTACATCCTCAACCTGCTGATCGGCAAACAGACTGCCTACGGCGACAGCAATGCGATGGGCGACTCGGTGGCGACACAAATCCAGCCCGGCTCGCTGATGGCCTACTTCGCCGATAACGACGCGCAGACACTGACCCCCGAACAGCAGGCATTTTTGAAAAAGTTACCCAAAGAAGCATCCGACGTGCTCAGTCAGGCCGCAAGGGCAGGCAGCCAGACGGCGGTTAAGGCTGCCGATGCGGCGGCCAGATTCTACGGCGAGCAGATGGCGGCCGAGCTGGTCGGTGCGATGAACAAAACCGTTTCCGTCGCCTATTCGGCCAACATCACGGGCAACGGCAAGAAAATCGTCGCCATGTCGCCGGCGCAGAAGCAGCAGCTGGACAAACTGGAAGCCGAAACGGCCCGCTACGGCGAAAGCAGCTACCGCGCCGCCGCACAGCAGAATTTCGTTACCCTAGTTACCAGTGCGATGACACTGACCGGCAACAACAGCGGCCTGAAAGCACAGTGAGGCCGTCTGAAAAAACGCTTTGACGCACAGGCAGCCTGAAAAAGGTTTTCAGGCGGCCTGAACAGGAGAAAACCATGTCCGTCCCGTCCAGAAACCCCGCCCTTTTCAGGCTGCCTGATTCCCTGATGCGCCTGTGGCTGCCGCTGCTGTTGCTGACTATCGCTGTGGCCGCGCGTGCTGACGCGCTGCCCGAAAGCGTCGATACCGATGCGCCTTCGGACATTATGACGCTGTGGGTGGTTGGCGATGTTGATGTGATTGCCAAAGGGCTGAACGCGGTAGCGATGTTCTTCAACGGCATGGGCAGCGGTTCGCCGCTGGTCAGCCTACTGATACTGGGTTCGGTGCTCGCCCTGTGTGCGATGCTGGGACAGTTTATTACCCGCCGCACCATGCAGCCGGGCAACAACTTTCTGATGATTGTGCTGGTGGCAGCGATGTTTATTCCAAAAACCCCCGTTTGGATCGCCTCCTACTACGACGCGGGCGGCGGCAACAGCGGCGGCGCAGTCGGTTTCCGCAAAATTGACCATGTGCCAGTAGGCGTGGCCTATCCGCTGGCACTGTTCTCCTATGTTTCCAAAAAAATGACCGATATTTACGACACCGGTATGCAGGTACTGCCCGATTCCTCGCTGTCCGGTCCGTCCACTGCCGCGCCGCAGGGCGGTCTTCTGACCCACGGTGCGGAAGGCTATTTCAGCCCGCTCAAAACGGTGCTGCGCCTGCGCAACCAGTTCTCCGGCCCAGACAACACCCTGCTGCTGGCCAATCTGGCCAACGCCTCCCAAGTGTGCAACTGGTCCGACCGCTGGGGCGATGCCGACAAAGGTGGAATCTTCAATGTGCTGGCACGCGGGCAGCAGAGCGGGGTAACCAATATCGCCCTGCCCGCTGAAAAAGAAGGCGCGCCGCCAGTAATTGGTAAGGTGGGCTGCGCCCAAGCAGGCAAAATCATCTCGCTGATGATGCTCAAACAAGTGGCCAATCTCCCAGGTAAAGAGTATTCGCCCACTGCGGTGGCTGCGTCCAACAGCCGCAACCTTTCCGGCGTAAAAGGCAGCACCACCGATTTGGCGCAACGCTACAAGTCCGTCCAAGAGGAATTGGATCAGCTTCCCTCGGCAATGGCACTGGCTGCGGGCGGCAACGCTTCGCGCAGCACAGCGGCAATGGGCGTGAACGATCCTGACATTCTGCTGAAAATGGTGCGCAGCGAAATTGAAAAAGGCGAACTGCAACCGCCAGCACTGGCACAGGTGTTTACTGCCTATAACGCGGTTAATGCCGCTGAAATTGAAGCCAATATGGTGTTCTCACACATCGTGCAGCAGTGTTTGGGCGGCAATGATGTCAACTGCGCACGACAGGCGTATATGATGACCGAAGCCCGCAACCGGGCAGCGGTAGATGCCGCTGGCGAGGCCTCGCTCTACCAGAATTTTATGGGACACGGCATGAACATCCTGATGTTCATATACATCGTGATGTCGCCGATTGTGATTTTTGTCGTGCTGGTTATGGGTTGGGGCGGCATTCGGGTACTGGGCAGCTACCTGCTGTTTGCCGCATGGGTCAATTCCTGGCTGCCGCTCAACAGCGCGATTGCCTACTACATGCTGCAAAGCTACAACAACCGGATGCGCGAACTGATTATGACCATTTCCGCCTCCGACAATCCCTTGCAGGTGTATTCGCCTGCCGTTATCCAAAACATCTTCGACGGCACGCAGGACATGCTCGCCTCAGCCTCGACCATGATGGCTTCGACACCGCTGATTATGCTGTCGCTGCTCTCCGGTTCGGTTTACGGGCTGGTGCAGCTGGCACAGCGTGCGAATATGGTGGGCAAGGATTATGTGGACGAAACCAAAGCTGCCCCGCCGCTGGATCAGTCAGAGGTTATCGGCATGAGTCGTATGCTTGCGAACAGTTCGGCTGGCGGCACTTTGAGTATGCAGAATTTTAACCAAAACATCATGAGCAACGCCGATGCCACCAATCCGGCCACCATCAGCCTGCAAACAAGCCAAGAGGCCATTGACAGCGCACGAACCGCCGCTGCGGCCAAAGTGCAGATGATGGAAGGGGCTATGGAGGCCAGGACGCTGGCACAAATAGACAGCCACGGCAAAGTAACGCAGACGGGGATTGTTTATGCGCAAACAGTAGATGGGCAAGACGTTGCGCGTGTTGCATACGAAGGACAGCACGCAGTAGCAGCAAACGAAAAATTTGCCTTAGGCATTAGTGGTAATAAAATTGTCAGCATCGGTGCATCTGGGGAAATAAGTGATAATGTCCGGTATACCGATAGCCAGGGTAATACCCACGTCATGACACAAGGAACCAATATCAGCAATACCGAGGGTATCCAAGCCTCGTCTAGTACCATGAATTCGCACCAATTGAGCAGTTCCATCAGCCAAAGCCTGTCGGATGCCCGCGAGCAGTCACGCAGTATCGAGCAGGCAACCAGTGAAAGCGTCAGCCACGGTTTCAGCACCAGTATCAACCGTACCGGTTTTGCTTCTCTGGTATCTAATGATGCGGTGCTGGCTCAACAGCAATTGTCGGCAGGCGCGTCCGCCGCCGGACAATACGATGCAGCCGCCGGTTCGGCCTTGCAGGCTGCCAGCAGCAACAGCAGCGCATATTTCAATACCCTGACCAGTCTGTCCACAGGTTCGGAAAGCGAGCGCACCGCCGCATTGGCAGCCATCCAAGGATTGGCCGCCGCCAATCCTGCCGGACATGCGCAAGCCTATGCCAACATGGCTCAGGGAGCCTTGGCCGTACAGGAACAGAGCCACGCCATGCGTGTTGATAATCAGGCAGCGATTGACCAGCAGATTTCTGCCAATCAGGCAGGAACGCTCGGCAACTTCCAAACCCCCTTAGATAACAAAGAACAGTTGGAGGCCGCCAATTCGCAGGGGCACACCTCTTCGTCTTTCGGTGATCCACGCAGCATAGAAACACGCGACTCTAACGGACTGACTCCGGGAGAACATCAGAAAATTTTGGAGTACAACCGTGCAAAAGTAGCAGAAATGGTTGAATTCAATAATAAAGTTATGCAGGACTACAACAATAGAAGCGTGATGCAGAAATCAGATGATCTGGTTTATGCGGACGGATTCGAGGCGTGGAAAAATGCCGGAGAACAATGGGATCAGGGCGATTATTTAGGAGCCGGATTTGGCGCAATTGCCGGTACATTAGATATTGCATCAAGCGGCTTAGGCAAAACCATCAGATCAGCCTTTGGTGCAGACGATGGTGGTACTGCCGGTATGTCTAATACCGTAGATCCGGATTTGAACGCCAGAATGCAGCAAATGGAAGAAAATCAAAAACTACTGAGCGGCTTCAATATGTCAGATAGCAGTAAAACAATTGATGGTACGCCTATTGAAAAAATTCTTGGTTACAATCCTATGGAAAAGTCACATGAAATAGATAAAGTCAATGTAACCACCCACGCAAATACAGAAAACAATTCTTCCCATAACGGTATGCAAAAAGCTGCTGATATGATTAAAAGAATTACAGGAGAGCAATACAGTACTGATCCCAATCGTTTGATTCATACCCCTGACCATATTGCCAATAAAAGGGGAATTGGTTTGTGCGCTAATGGCACGGCTCTGATTTTGGGAACTGCTGATTTAATCGATGACCGAAAACATGGTAACGCACAAGATATGGGCAAGCAATTGCAAAATCATTATGGCTGGAAAGTCGTTGCCAGTGGCGAAGTATCTGACCGTCAGGGAAATATTCCGGGGTATACACCTAGGGATGGTCAGGTTGCTTTGATTTCCCCACATGGAATCGGTATTAAAGACGGAAAAGGCGGTGATGAACACGGTCATATCTGTGTATGGGTTCAGTCCCTCAACGATGGTAAAGGTGCTTGGGTCTCTGACTATTACCAAGGCGATCGCATGGTTCCAAATGACAAGTATATCCAAGGCAAAGCCACTATTACCATTTTAGAAAGCCCGCAAATGCAACAGCATTTCGCGCAACCCACTTTCGGTCAACCTAATCATCAATCCTCTGTTAGCATTGGAATTGTCTCTGCCAAATATGAAGGAGACATCGGTAGTACAAATCGTGATGTAGACCAGAATGGCAACCCTGCTGGATGGGCTTATGGAAAGTATCAATTCAATTCAGCAAAAGGAGGATTGCAGCAGTTTTTCTCTGACAATCCGCATATAGCAAAAGAATTTTCAGGAATGACTCCTGGAACAGCACAATTTAATGCCAAATGGAAAGAGTTGGCGCGACAAGATGCAACGGCATTTGAAGCGGCGCAACAAAAAAGTGCGGTAAATCTATGGTATGCCCCTGCTCGTGACGCATACTCAAAAGCAGGTTTTGATTTGAGCAATCGCGGTGTACAAGAGGCGGTTTTCAGCAGTTCCATCCAGCACGGAGGTGTAGTGTCCCGCTTGTTGCCTTTAATCAAAAGAATTAGTTCGGGTAATATTTCACAAATGACACCAGAAGAGCAAATTAAATTAATTTACGACGGAAGAACCCAGTACCATCCGAATGGCAAATCGCGTTATGCTAGTGAAGTACAAGATGCGTTAAGGTTAAGTAAATAATATAGGGAAAAGTATATGAAGAAAATTTTTCTAGTTGGGATTTTTCTTACTTTGAATGCTTACGCGGACTGTAATCATTTAAAAGTGACGACAGAAATAAAATCATGCCTTGTGAGTCAAAACGAAATGCTTAACGACCGGTTGACCAATACATACCATTTGGCTCTTTCAACTCTTCCCAAAGCAGACCGAAAAAATTTAATAAATGCACAAAGAGCTTGGGTTCGATTCAAAGAAGCCGATTGTTACGCTGCTATTGCAGCAGATGCTGGCGGGACGGCTGCAAGTATTATCGGTTTAAATTGTACAAATAACAAAATATCAGCACGGGAAAAAGAAATCAAAGAACTATACATAAGATAAATATGCCTATTTGCTTTTAAGACATTGCGACAATTCTGCGCGTAATGAATATTTCTTTTCGGTTGATAAAATATCTGCTACTAGGCATCCAGCACGATTGCAAGACATTTTGTAGTAGGTAATATTGGGGGTTTCATCTTTGCTTGTCCGATTAAAGCTGACTCTGACCAAGCTGTTTGCTTGAGGTTGGATACGTATGCTTTTTCTAACGACAACGTCATCAACCTCCCCGCTACCCCACACAATATCGTAATCCAAACAAGCAGGTTCTTGCAGTCGCTCGGATGCTTGCTGTTCGAGTTCAAGCAGTCTCCGCAATGCCGGTGTAAATGCATCATGCCTATTCTGATAGGGTGGAAAACCATCTTGTACATAAAGACGCTTGATTGTGTCCACCGCCGAATTATTGGATTGAGATCCTTTTGCAACAGCCGAATGTGACAGTGAAAAAAACGACATGGTCAATAAAACCAATAATTTATTTTTCATAACCGATTACTCGTGAGAAATGTTGTCTGAAATATGAATAATTCCGCCATGTATTATTGCACACGTTTTCTGCAAGCCACTTCCATGACTACAATCAGCATAGCAAAAGGCAAAAAAGCAATAATCTGCAACAGGATTGAATTTTCAATTTGATAGACAAGTATTAAACCTGACACAGCTACCAAGCAACGTCTTATCCAGTGTTTACGCTTAAAAAACTCAATAAAAAAGTTATTTCTTCCAGATTCCAAAAACTGGTTACAGTTATCTTTATTGTGAAAAGACCATTCAGTTTTGTGCCAGAAATTTGTTGGCCAATAATCATACATAGGATTCATATCATCATCAGAATCATCAATCATATATTCCTCCAAAAGGATCATAAAAAAATGTCAAAATTCAAGCTGCTTTTGGGTTATTTTGCCATATTTTTCAGCATTAACTCTTCTGCCTTTGCCGACAAGGTTTCAGACTGCCTGAAAGGCCGATCCAAATCGGCCGCCTGCCGGACGATGATTGCAAACTATTGGGCACACCACCAAACCATCGAACGGATTGCCCGACAAGAGGGGGTGGAGCCAGCACTGCTCAAAGCTCTAATCGCCTATGAAAGCCATTACAATCACAAAGCGGTTTCACCGAAACAGGCTTCCGGTCTGACTCAGGTAATGCCAACAACGGCTAGGGGCTTGAACATCGATCCTGCAAAACTGTTTGTGCCGGAAGTTTCCGTCCGTACGGGTGCGCGTTATCTGAGGCGGATGTTCGGCCAGTTCGGCCGGACAGATTTGGCTCTGGCCGCCTACAATGCCGGTCCCGGACGGGTAATTAAAGCGGGATACCGTGTTCCGCCGATTGCCGAGACCCAAAATTATGTGTCCAATGTGTCGGCACTGTTTCGGGAGTTCAAAAACAGGGAAAGAAATAATCTGCCTTTAAACCGAACCGGCAGCAAAACTGTTGCGATTTCCGCAACACCCGAAATCCGCATCAAACAAACGGTTCCCAAGCGTTCCGACCCTTACCAGTCCCATGTTTCCAATTCGTACTGAACCGGCTGCGGCTGACACATTCCATAACTGCTTTTAGACTTCATGATGGCGGATTTGCCGCCTTTTCTTTAATTTTTTATAAGGAAAGCATCATGTTAAAGTCTAACATTTCAAAACAACTGCATCAACACATCAACGGTTTTCTTGACCACTGCCGTTCTCGCTGTTTCTCAGAAGGAACCATCGAGGGCTACCGCAGCAACCTGCGACAGTTTGTTTCGCGGCTTGGTGACTATGCAGCCAAACACAAGGTTGCCGATTTTCAGACGGCCTGTACCGAAATTGTCATGATGGAAACCATTACCATGAAGCAGGCAGACAATCCCGAATTGAAAGCGACCACCATACGCCGCTATATTTGTGCTTGGCGTAGTTTTATCGCTTATCTGGTCAAAGCCAACGTGCTGGATTTGTCTTACGACCGTTTTCGTTTTGATCTGCCGAAGCTGCCAGAGACATTACCTAAATCAGTAGATATGTCGGTGCTGGACAAACTGCTTGACAATCCGCAGTGCCTGCCAAAACAGCCCCATTGGATGTATCTACGCAATTTGTGTATTTTTGAACTGATGACCTATTCGGGGCTGCGCATCTCCGAAGTTAGCAATCTGCTGATGACCGACGTTTATTTTGCTGAACGTCAGATACGGGTAATAGGTAAGGGGCAGCGTACCCGCCTAGTACCGATAACCGACACCGTAGCCAAACGCATTCGTGCCTACCTGAAAGAGCGTTCTGCGTCGGCGGTCAATATCCGAACCAACCATTTGTTTGTTGGTCGTGGCGGTAAAATGTTGCGCCCGTGCAGTATCCGTTTGTCCTTGCATAAAATGGTAGCCGCCCGCTTGGGCGAAGAAATGCATATCACACCGCACAGCCTCAGACACTCCTGTGCTACCCATTTTGTCCGCGAAACCCATAATCTGCGTTTCGTGCAGATTTTGCTCGGGCATAAAAGTATCGCCACCACGCAAATTTATACTCATTTGGACAATGGTTTTGTCCAAGAAATGTTTCACCAACACCACAGCCGTTAGGCTAGATAAGGAGTTCCATTATGAAACAACTGTTTTTCGCATTGCTGCCCGCTATCCTTTTGACCGCTTGCTCAACCAATTCCGATGGCAGTGTCAACTGGTCAGACAATCCGCTGAACAAGGTAGCGACCAAAGTGGACGATGGCGTTCAGAAACTGAACCATAATACCGACAAGGTTATCGCAAAAACTGGGGGCGGAGACCGCTTTGGCAACCATTGCGTTACCTGTTACGACCAAGGCACATCGCACAAGCAAATGCTCGAATGGGGCTATATCCGCCGCAATCCCGACTATCCGAAATATTCTTCCCAACGCTATGTGTTCACTTCGCGCAACTGCGACAAAACGCGACAGTCGCTTTGCTTCCGTCCAAGTAAGGATATTGCCGAACGACCATAGCATAGGCATTCCGCCTTGTTTTCAGGCTGCCCCGATGTGGGCAGCCTGAATTTTCTGGGCGGCTGAGCCTCGTTATACCTTTGATACGCTGTATTTCCCGTCTGCAACCAGCTTGCAGATGCGTTTGACCGTTGCTTCACTGCATTCCAAAATCTTGGCCGTGCGGCTGATAGACAAACCCTGTTTGCGGCAGCTGATGACATCATCAATTCGCTTTTGGCTGATTCTGCGACCGAATTGTTTGCCTTCTGATTTTGCTCGACTGATGCCCGCTGCCTGGCGGCTGCGGCGCATCTCATAATCGTCGCTGGCCGATTTCAGTAGGATTTTCAGTAACAAGTCTTGGATAGATTTGAACACAATCGATTCCATGCTGTCCTCTGCCGCCTTGACGGCTGGCAAGTCCAACACTTCCGGTAACAGCAGGCGTGCGCCACGGTTATTGATTTGGGCAATCAGTGCCTCGGCTTCGACCAGCGGCAGTCTGCTTAACCTGTCCATACTCTCGGCAATCACGATTTCGCCTGCTTGCAGGTCTTTAATCATCTCCAAAAGTTGCGGTCGGTCGGCATGGCGACCGCTGGCTTTCTCGGCATAAACCTTGGCTACATAGAAACCGCGCAATTCCGCCCACTTCTTCAACCCGAGTTGGCGGGATAAGTCCTGCTCCTCGGTTGAAACCCGGCAGTAAATCCGAGCGATTTTGTTTATTTCGGACATTTTGGATTTTTCTCCCATAGCCTCTCTTGTCTGATTTAGGTATGCTTTGTAAGCCAGTATGGAAAGTAGGGTAATAAATCCGTTCAAATAGGCTTAAATAAGCTAGGCTGATTATTATAGTCTTAATAAGCCATAAAGCATAACGCTTATCTTATTCTTCATCTGACGACCAATCCTCCACCGACAGTCCATGTATATAGGAAAATGCGCGGTCATTACTGACCAGAACGGCTCCGATGCCGTGTGCGTGCGCGGCAATCTGCATATCTGGCGCAGACAGACTGCGACCAGACGCTTCTACACCGGCTCGGAATGTTCCGTAAACCTCTGCTACTGCCGTATCAAATGGTAATACGTCCACCCTTAGCAGAAATTCGGATACCAGCCGGTGCAGCCGTCGTGCTTCTGGGCGTTTGGCCAAGCCGTACATCAGTTCCGCATGGGTAATGGCGGAAATGCACAGTTCGGACATCGGCACGCTTGTCAGATGCTTCAAAACATGATTATTGCCACGTACGGCAAGACTGACGATATTGGTATCCAACAGATATTTTTTCATTCCTGCCAGCCTTCAAAAGGATCGCGCAGGTTCGGAGCAGCATCTTCGGGCTGGCGGACGAATGGGTCGGTATCCGTTTCTACTCCGGCAGCCTGCAAACTGCCGATAAAACCTGCCCAGTCGGATGGATGCTTGGACAAAATCACATCCCCCGTCTTTTCGTCGCGGCGGATAAATACCTCCCCACCTTCAAAACGAAAAGCGGCAGGCAAACGAACTGCTTGGCTGCGCCCATTGTTAAACAATTTAGCTGTCTGCATATTGAGTCTCCTAAAAAATTACAATCTGATATTAGTATAAACCATGATATATATCATGCCAAGTGTCTGATGTTTTTTATAACGCATGGGCAACAAAAAGGCCGTCTGAAATTTCAGACGGCCTCTCTTGTGAGAAAGGGAAACGTTTCCGCAGAAACGCCCCATAGTTTGAAAAATCAACAACCATTGCCCAACAAATCTGCCAGATAAGCCGGCATTTCCCCGTTGGATACCGGCCAGTAGCTGTCGGCATCCAGCCAGTAGGTGCTGCCGCTTCAATCATTGACAAACTCGATGTCGGAACAGAACGTATCGATGTATCTCGCCATAACGATTTTCAACTCTTCACGGCGTATTTTGCCTTCGTAGCCGGACGAACCGATGCTGATGGAGATGGAAACACTGCCGAAGGTTTCGGGATATTGCGAATAGACAGCCAGCACATCGGCTAGTGCCTGCGCATTGATGACAATGTGGGCATCCGGCACGGGCAGGTCGTATTCGTCGTTGCAGTAAAACGCCCATTCGTCTTTGCGTTCCGCTGGCAAGCCCAGCAGCAGGTAAGTTTCCCGTGTCTGTGGGTTGCAGAAAGGGGCGAAGACCAAAGGGTTTTCAGGGGTGGTACGGTCGTTCATGGATGTCCTCCGAAAAAATGCGGGAGAACACCCTTGCGGGCGCACTCCCGCTTGGGGTTAAAAATATAAGGGGCTGTCCTAGATAACTCAGGAAATTCCGTTTAAGTTAGAATTTCCCTTATGAGAAAAAGTCGTCTGAGCCAGCACAAACAAAACAAACTAATTGAGCTATTCGTAGCAGGCGTAACCGCCCGTACAGCTGCCGAATTGGCAAATGTCAACAAAAGCACAGCTGCTTATTACTTCCATCGGCTACGTCTACTCATCTACCAAAACAGCTGCCATCTGGAAATGTTTGACGGCGAAGTGGAAGCAGGCGAAAGCTACTTTGGCGGACACCGCAAAGGCAAACGCGGTCGCGGCGCGGCAGGGAAAACCGCAGTATTCGGGCTGTTGAAGCGCAACGGCAAGGTTTACACTGTTGCCGTACCCAATAACACAGACGGCACCCCTGTTACCGATTACCCGCGAGCAGGTTACGCCTGACAGCATCGTTTATACCGATTGCTATAAGAGCCTTGACGTATTGGACGTGAGCGAATTTAACCATTTCCGCATCAACCACAGTACGCATTTTGCTGAAAAGCAAAACCACATCAATGGAATTGAGAACTTTTGGAGTCAGGCAAAATGGCATTTGCGTAAGTTCAACGGCATTCCGAAAGAGCATTTTGAGCTGTATTTGAAGGAGTGCGAATGGCGTTTTAACAACAGTGAAATCAAAGTTCAAATTTCTATTTTAAAACAACTGGTAAGAGATAATTTATCCTAGTTATCTAGGACAGCCCCAAATATAAATCTAGTGTCAAATTGACTTGAAATTTATTACTGATAACCCCATATACAGTACGTCATTTTATTTAGAGGTGAAATATGAGCCATTATACAAACAACCTTCATCGTATTTTTGTAGACAGAGAGATTGGTTTTAAGAAAGAAATTACCCCAACAGAACTGGATTTAGATTTTTTTAATAATGTTAAAAAGGTTGTTAAAAGCCACTTAAAGACCAAAATCAAAGAGTTTTTGGAGCAACAAGGGCTTGCCAGCATTACCCCAAAATTTCGTATTCAAGGGTCGTGGGCATATGGTACTTGCAATTTGCCTGCCAAACAAGGTCAAGAAATGGATTTTGATTATGGGGTATATTTGCCTGTTCGTGCATTTGACGGCTTTAATCCTGATGCTGGAGCAAGTGAACAAGCCAAAAATTATTTTGAGCAAGTGGAATTAATGATGGGAGATTTATGTGAACAACACGATTGGCTGTTAGATACTTCCGCCCCATCATCGTGTATTCGCATTAAAATCAGAAATAATGCCCATATGGACATTCCACTTTATGCTGTTCCTGACGATATGTTTGATAGTTTAGAAGAACGCAATGAATTACAAGTGTCATTGGGCAGTGCAACTGCTATTCATGAAAGTTTAAATTATTCTAAGTGGGTATTTGAAGATTTTAATATCAGATCATTTGCTGAAGAATCTTTAATGGATAAAAATATTCGAATGATTCATATGGCAAGGCGAGATGGTACTTGGCAAGAAAGCGACTGCGAACTGATCCGCAAATGGTTTGCCGATAAATTAAAGTCTTTGGAAAATAACGGTCAGCAATTGCGAGCAATTTGCCGTTATTTAAAGGCATGGCGTGATTGGCAATTTGCAGATAAATCTTTTCAGCCAAGCTCCATTTTATTGATGATTATTGCCTGCAAGTATTATCAATATTATCAACATCGTGATGACTTAGCACTATTATCAGTTTTAGAAAAATTGCCAAATGCTTTGAGTGGCAATGTTTATGAAAATATTGAAGAGCACGAAAGTGAAGATTTTAACCGCATGAAAGAAGGTGAAAGAGTTGAAGCTATGCAATATGCTGATGCACTTTATCAAAATTTTATGGCGAGTTTAAATAATTTTGATAAAACCAAAGCACTAAAATTCATCACAAATGAGTGGGGTAACAGAATACCACAAGATGAGGATTTGATTGAAACTTCTCGGCAAGCTATTTTTGATACACCTCCATTAGTTCAACCAAACATCACTCCACAAGCACCATTAAGACAAGGCTAATGGATTATACAGAATGGCAAGCAGTTGATTGCGATTTTGTGGTTCGTATAGACAACTTCATTATTACTCAATTAACTGCTTACCGGCAAAAAACAAGCAAACAGCCTGAATCTTTGGGGCTACTTGTTGGATTTGTTTGGGAAAATGCTTTTTGGGTCAAAGCAATTACTACCCCCACACCATTTGATAAACTCAGTCGTTTTTTCTGTATACGTACACAAAAATCAGCTGATTATAATTTCGAATTATTGAAAGAATTAAATAAACAATCTAATCATCAATGGCACTATTTGGGTGAATGGCATACGCATCCTGAAATCAACCCAAAGCCATCCAAAACTGATTTGGAAGGTTGGAATGAATTGCCTAAAAATAGCTACTATGATAGAAATATTCACTTATTTTGGATTTGTAGCAGTGAAGTCCATAGCAACGATTGGCTAAATATTCGTATTAATAATGTATTTTTTAAGTTGGTATTAAAAAACGATGAATCACCGCAATGAAATTATTGAAATATTGTCTTATCACCAATATGAACCAATCTCGTTTTCGGATTTTAAAAATAGCCAATTAAATCATAAAAGTATTTGTTATAAAAAAGAAATTCTTATAGAAAATAAAAAAATTGAATATTTTTTGATTTTTCCTAATTCAGCATTGTTGGAGTTCCCTAAAATTTATATAACAGAAAAGCAACTATTGCTCTTGCAACAAGCTTTTCCACATATTACTCAACCCATTCCGCATTTACAAAAAAGACAAATCTCTTATTTAGATAATCAGTTGTATTATGTTTGTTATTTTATGGAAAACAGTCAAATCATACCAAGAAATGATCTTGGTAAATTTATTTTGACAATTGAGCAATATTTAATGAATTTTTTTGTTAAATTTTTGGATAAAGACCAATATATTCAAGAGTACTCGGAAGATTTCTTGGGGGTAGTTATTGTATTAAGTGATTTGACCAATGATAAAAATAATTCTTGGTATATTATTAAAAATGAAAATAAATATAATTTCTTAGAACTAAAAAATAAAAATGATATATTTTATTTACAAGCCAACGACCAAAATAATCCAAATTTTTCAGAGTTGTTTAAAAATGGTAAAGTTACTGTTCAGTCATTTTTAGATTTTATACAAAAATGGGATGGTAGTATTTACAAAAAACTAGAAGAACATCTTCTAAATCATATCAATAAAAAACACAAGAAAGAACCAATTAATATTTTGATAAATTGGAAAAACAAGTTAATGGGCGCGTCATTTGAATGGAATGATTGCCAACATAAAGTATTAAAAAAATTTCTTGATAAGCAATATTTGACTCAAAAGGTAGTTTTTTATACGGTGAACTTAATTGATTTTAAAGCCAGTATTTTAAGAAATTTGCCATCGAAATCACAAAATGGTTTATTGGGTAAAAAGGTTTTTCAAGTTGGATTAGGGGCTGTTGGTGGATATATTGCAGATTCCTTAATCAAAATCGGTGCTGGTATTGATGATGAATTTACTATCATTGATAATGACATTTTTAGTGTTGATAATGTTGGACGACATTTATTAGGTATGGAATATATTGGGAAAAGTAAATCTCAAGCATTTAAAGAATATGCCAAAAAGCAAACTTTTAACCAACTCAAAAAATTAAATACTAATTTTGACAATGTTAGTAATTATAACTTTCAATATTTTGTAGATAATCCAATGGATTTAATTGTAGATACTACAGGCAATATTGAAGTGCAAGAATATCTCAATGAATTAGTGCAACAAATACCATTAGAATCTCGTCCTAATTTATTACACTTATGGATTTTTGGTAATGGCGAATGTGTACAAGGCTTTTGGCATGATGCAAAATTACAAGATCATCAAGGTGGCTGTATTCAATGCTTGGGAACATCGGCTAATGGACTGTTTGAAAGTACTTTACCAATTAGAAATTTAGACAAAGAACAACGCTTTGGTGTTTGTTCAGCATTTACACCCTATGCCGTATCTGGTGGAATGATGGCAAGCTCATTGGGTATTAATATGATATTGGAATGGTTAGAAACCGGCATGGTAAAAAATAATTACCAAACCCGTTACAACTCTGAATATCAAAATGAGAAAATCAATGATATGTTAATTATGGCAAACGTAAACTGCCCTTATTGTGGAGAAAAATATGCAAAATCAATCTGATTTTAAAATACTGTCATTATCTGGTGGTGGTTATCGTGGTTTATACACTGCTGAAGTATTAAAAGAGTTGGAAAACTATTTAAAAAATAAAGGTAAAAATAAAGGTAAAAATAATTGTATTGCCAATTATTTTAATTTAATTACAGGTACATCGATTGGTGGTATTATTGCATTGGCATTAGCTTATGAAATTCCTGCTGAAGAAATTGCCAAAATATTTGATAATAAAGGTCAAGAAATTTTTAAGAAACAATCTTGTATTGGCATATTTAAGGCAAAATATAATTCAGCCATTTTAAAAAATATTTTAGTCGACTGGTTTGATGATGCTTCAATTGGTGATTTAAAACATCCGGTAGTTATTCCAGCTGTAGATTATACAACGGGCTCCCCTGTTACATTTAAGACAGCTCATCACGATACATTTAAGCTAGATTGGAAACGGAAGATTGTTGATGTGGCATTAGCAACTTCGGCGGCACCAACTTATTTTAAACGCCATCGTATTGGAGAAAATGAATATATTGATGGTGGATTGTTTGCCAATAGCCCAAGTTTGGTTGGATTACACGAAGCTGAAATCTTTTTTAAACACCCTATAAATCAAGTCAGAATCTTGTCTATTGGTACATTATCATCTAAGAAAACCATCAATCCAAAGACCAATAAAAAAGGTGGCTTGACCGACTGGGGGGAAGGAGATATTAGAAAAGCCGCTCCTAACATTATTGATATTACGCTCAGTTCTCAACAATTATTTATGAATCAGTTGGTCAAACACAGAATTAAGGATAATTTTGTTGTTATTGATGAAAACTTAACTCACAGCTCAGCCCCCTATGTTGGATTAGATGATGCCACCAATGAGGCAAAACAAATCCTTAAAGGAAATGCTAGCCGGTCCTCAAAAGTTGCACTTGGAAACCCCGAGGCTTTGGCATTTTTTAATGAAATAGCTATTCCACCTGTATTTTATGAAGGGAAATATAAAAACCAATAGTCGAGTTTATATTCACACTATAGCCACTTTAAACGCACTCTGTCATCGGAATTTTGATGTGGGGCTTAGGAAGCAAAATCACCAAAAACAGTGATAAGCTTCTGAAATGAAATTAAAAAACAAGTATCAAAAGTTCAGCAAAATTTCCGAACCGCAATTTCGTCAAATCCTGCGGCTGTTTGCTTTGGATTTGACCGTCTCCGATACTGCCAGGCTAACCGGTATCAGCGTCCGAAGCATCAACACGCTCTTTCTGAAATTGCGCCGGCGTTTGGCTGTCGAAAGCGAGCGGCAAACCCCTTTTGACGGCGTTGTGGAACTTGACGAATCTTAGAACCCGTATTCACAAAAATGATAAAATTCCCCAATGACTAGAAAATCCTACCCCACAGACCTAACAGACCAGCAATGGCAACAAATACAGCCATACTTCAACAACCATCGTACCTATAAATGGGATAAGCGAGAACTGGTTAATGCCGTACTCTACATCACCAAAACAGGCTGCCAATGGCGAATGCTGCCTAACGATTTCCCACCTTATTCAACCGTATGGAGCTTTTTTCGCCGAGCCAATCAAAAAGGTTATGGGACAAAATATTGCAACAACTGGTAAAAAAAGACGAGTAAGCACCAATAAAAGCCCAGAACCAAGCTATGCCATTATTGATTCACAAAGTGTCAAAACGTGTGGTGCGGCAGAAGATAAAGGCTTTGATGGTGGCAAAAAAGTTAAAGGTCGTAAACGGCATATTGTTGTCGATCCCATGGGGAATTTGCTGGGTGTTGTAGTTCATGCGGCACACATACACGATACCAAAGCAGGTATTTTTGCGGCGCAAAAAGCAATAGAAGCCTATCCGAGTATTAAAGCATTCTCAGCAGATGCGGGTTATCGCAAAACGGTTAAACAAGAAATGCAGGAATGGTTTGGTTTACCTGTTGATATTTCGGAGAAAATATCAGGTTCTTGGCAAATTATTCCGAAACGTTGGATAGTAGAACGTTCTTTTGCTTGGCTGGGCTGGTCTCGTCGGTTGGCAAAGGATTTTGAAGTAACGTTGAACTCGGCAGAGAACTTTGTAACACTTGCTGCTATTTGGCAGATTTTGAAACATTTTTCGGATTGAAAATGACTATGGGGAGTGTGAATGCAGGTTCTTACTTTGGCGCAAAGCGCATCCGTGGTAAACGCGGGCGCGGTGCCGGTGGCAAAACCATCGTTTTCGGCGTACTCAAACGGGGCGACAAGGTCTATACGGAAATCGTTCCTGATGCGTCCAAAGCCACACTGCAAAAGGTAATACGCGAGTACATTTCTGTTGAGAGTGTCATCAATACTGATGGCTGGCGTGGTTATCACGGCTTGGTTGATATGGGTTTTGCAAAGCATTTCAGGGTGCGTCACGGGCAGAATGAACTTGCCCGCGGAGCGCAGCATATCAACGGTATCGAGTCGTTTTGGAGTTATGCAAAACACCGTCTGATACAACTTCACGGCGTAGCACGACATACGTTTTACCTGCACTTTAAAGAAACCGAATTCCGCTTTAATCACAGGCATGATGATTTGTACAAAGTGCTGCTGAAAATGCTGCGAAAAGATCCTTTGAAATGATTTTTGCTTCCTAAGCCCCAAAATATTTATAACCAAATAGTTATAACTGGGGGATTACTCATCCTCGTCATCGTCAAAGAACTCGCAGCCGAAATGCTCAACAGCAAAAGCGCGGTACTCCTCATTGCTGCACGGGTAGTCGTACAGTTGTGCGCCTTCGTTTTCGTAGCGTCTGGCAAAACACATTCCTTCTTCGATGTATTTGGCTTCCAGATACAAATCCGGATAAGTAGCGCAGATGGCACGGTAGATGCCCTCCGGCGGCGACCAAGCGGTCTCAAAAGAAACCTCCAACAGACCGTCTGAAAGGCTGATGCAGCAGTCTTGCGCATTCCACTTGGTTCCCCAATGGGATACGCGCCAATGTCACCAGTCCGGCGAGCCGTAGCATTCAATGTTGTGCGCAATAAGTGCAGCGGCTTCAAGTTTCAGCCCAGTTTCGTCTTGCAGTTCGGGGAAGGCTTTCAGCCGATGGTTGACTTCGCTAACTTTCAACTCTGTCCAGACAAAGGTTGGGGACAGCTTGTTTTTCAGGCTGCCATATAGATCTTTGCTGATTAGACTTTCAATTTGCGGCATTCGCATATTTTCATCTAGCTGCACCCATCTGAGTTCGTCAGACGAGCATGGTGGCAAAGGTTGCGACAAGGCTTCGGGCATCGACAGGATACCGTTGAAATCAAACAACCGCTCTCCTAGCCTTTTGGGGTCGGGGCGAACGGTTTTGGTCGCTAGGTCGGTCACTTGTGTAGCGTCTCCGCTGACGCACAGATGGTTGGAACACCAATTGGGCATGATGTACTCCTTAAAAAAGCGGGTTATCACGCCCTTGCGGGTGCGATAACCCGCAGGGTTAAAAAACCGACTAATAACGGTGTTTAGTCGTCTTCGTCTTCATCATCGATGTATTCCCAGCAGAAATGCTCATGGGCAAATGCTTCAAACTCATCATCTGGGCAGGATTCGTTATACAGTCAGCCGTCTTCGCCGTAGAACGTACCGGCAAAGCCGCCGCCTTCATCGATATAGCGTGCCTCCAACTGCAAGTCAGGAAAGGTTTCAACAATCGCGGCGAACACCGGCTCCGGCGGACTCCATGCGGTATCAAACTCAACATAGATTTCTGTGTCGGAAAGCGTGCCGATATGCTGGTGGTAGGCATTCCACTTGGTCCCCCAGTGGCGGTTGCTCCATTCGTACCAGGTCGGGCAGCCGTACAACTCGATGTTGCGGCGGATTTGTTCGCCGTAATCCAAGTTGATACCGCATTTGGCGGCCAAATCGGGCTGTTGCCTGAACAGGGCTTCCATGTCAGACACCTTGTCTTGTTTCCAGTTGATTTGTCCGTCTGCATGTTCCACAAGATTGTCATACAGTGCTTCGTATTTGGCCTGCAGTACGGCAGCCAGTTGGTTTTTATCAATGTCATTCCATTTCTGCATCGCATAAGTCAGCGAACCGGCCTCGATATGCAGCGATTGGGGCATTGGAATCAGACCGTTGAAATCGACCACCAGTCCGACGTTTTCGTCGTCGCTGCTGTCCGGTATGCCCGGAGCAAACAGCACGGCTTTCAGTTTGGCCAGTGACTCGGCGTTGCCGCTGATGCTGACCTGGTTGGTTACATGGTTAGGCATAGTAAAAACTCCTAAACGGCAGGAGCCGCCGCCCCACAGGGGCAGAAGCCCCCGCAGGGTTGGCAAAAAAGGGCGTATGCCCCGGTTGGTAAAAATACCGCCGCCGGACGAATCCGGTGCACCGTTTCAGGCGGCTGGTGCTTTATCGGAGCGGTCTGTTATTTCAGGCTGCCCAAATGGCTGCGGACGGTATCGCACGCCCAGTTGTAAACGACTTCCCAGCAGACTTTGTCCGGCTGTTCCAGCACCACATCGGCGTTGTAGCCGAAGTCGTGCAGGCTGAGACCTTTGCCGCCCATCCAGTCAAAAATGCTTTGACGATGGCGGCCGTACAGCCAGCGGGTGTCGTTTTCGGTCAGCTTGGCCAACACGGTCGGCAGGCTGCCTGCATCGTATTCCACGTCTTGTAGCAGATAGAGGATGTCGGCTGTGCCGGACGGCAGTGCGGCATTTTCAGGCTGCCTTGCGGCAGGCGGGATAACCACCGCCGCCGTGTAGCAGTTGCTGCTGCGGCAGGGCGTGTTTTCAAAAACGTTTTCCCTGCGGACGTACTCCGCCGCCGGCTCAACCAGTTGAATCAGGGATTTGGCATAGCCCACTCTCTGCTCCAAAAAACGGCCGACTGCGTCCTGTATGGTTTCCTGCGGGTGTTGCAGCGGGAAAACCGTTTGGCCGTTTAACGCCAAAGCGGCTTCTTCCGCCGTCTCGAAACAGTCTTTGAACCAGACGATATAGGTGTTGGATAAAACTTCTTGCATAACAGACTCCTAATGAAAAAAGCAGGCTGCCATGCGCGGGGCACGGACACCCCGCTCGGGTTGAAGAAAAAGCCGTAACTGCACGAATGCGGCTGATGCTGTTTAACGGCTGCATCAAGACAGTAAAACGACTGCCAGCGTGTGAAACAAAGTCGGTTTTTCAGGCTGCCTTCGACCAACAAGGCAGCCTGAAAAACCCACCTTGCGGCAGGTTTGGATAAAAGCCGCAGGGCGGCAGGGTTTAACGAATGGTCAGCACCTCGCCGTATTCCGGCGAACCTTTAGTCAGATTGACGGCGCGGATACTCGGAACAAAGCGGTCGAGCGCGGTGGTGGTTACCACCAGCCGGTCTTGCGCGTCATACTCCTCGGCAGTGGTTACCACTTTGGTTTTGTGCGTCGATCCTTTGACCAGCAGCCTGCGGCCGTCGGCAGCGGTAACAATACCGCTGACCTGTCCGGCGGCCAGGGCCAGCGCGGAATGCCACTGCCCCAGCGCACACAGCGGGCGGCGTTTTTCCTGCACCAGATGCGCGCCGAACCAGTGTCCGAAGTGCGGCCACAGGGTTTGTCCATGCAGCGCGGGCAGTTCTTCGACCAGCACGTCGGCGGAAACCTCAAAGCACAATGGCTTGAACGGCTTGACAGCAGCGGGCGGCACTTCGTAACAGTAGTCCGCTTCGCTGCCGATGTCTTCGGCATGTTCAGAAGCCAGCAGGGTTTGGGTTTGCTGCTGCACCAGTTTCTTGCCGATTTGGCTGCGGTTGGCGGCTTTGATGCCCATAATGACCACCTGCCGGTAGGTATCGACTCCTGCTTTGAATATCCGTATATCGGTAAAGTAGGAGGCAATTTCGCGGCAGAAGCCTTCGGTCAGTGCCTGCGTGGGCACAATCAGCACCAGAATGCCGCCAGTTTGCAGCACGCCTGCGGTTTTGGCGAAAAACACCTCTTCCAGCCGTTGCGCCTTGCGGTTGTCCAACTGGTCTTTGGCGGCAAAACCGTAAGGCGGGTTGAGAAACAGCAGCCCGACGGTTTTGGCCTGCAAGATGCAGTTTTCGATGTCGGCGCGGACAAGGTGCTCCAAACGCTGCGCGGCAGCGTCGGCACGCTGTCTGTCCAGTTCGATACCGAAGGTGCGGCAGCGGCTGCCGCAGGCGGTCAGATAATCAGCTAACGTTTCTAGTGCCAGACCTTCGCCGCAGCACGGATCGAAAATACGCACTTCGCCGCCGCCGATGTCCAGGCGTTCGGTAATGCCGGCCAGCGTGGCATCATCGGTGGGAAAGTAGCCGTTTTTGATGTGGTTGTAGGCCACACGGTCAAACATCAGATGGTTTTGTTGGGGTTGGGATTGGGAAAGCATATCGGCCTCCGTAAGAAAAAGAGGCCACCCCCGCAGGGACAAGCCCCTGTTGGGTTGGAAAAAAGTGAAAAAGGTTGGAACAATGCCGTTCCTCCACGAATGGAGGCGATGCTGTTTAACGGCTGCATCAAGACAGTAAAACGACTGCCAACGTGTGAAACAGGTTTTTTCAGGCTGCCTGAACGCATCAGGCCGTCTGAAAAAACCTGCTTGCCGAGCCGTATCCTTGCGGACACGGTTCGGGGCAGGTGCAAAGCCTAGTCCGCCGCAGCGGTCTGGCTTTTTTCAATCAGGCGTTTAGCCAGTTCAACCTCAACGGAGTCGCCGGACTGGTTGAGGATGTCCAAGCCCGAATCCGGCATATCGCCGGAGGTGGATTGGGTTACGGCAATTTTCTTGCCCATCAGTTCGAGGCAGATGTGCTGCGCCGAATCTTTGTAGCCGGCGAAATACACTTCCACGTCTTCCGTCTGGCCGATGCGCCATGAGCGGCGGGCGGCCTGCATCAGGGTATAGACGTTGTAGCCGGTTTGCATGAAGTAGATGGTGGGGAACGCCAGAAGGTCGAGACCGGTTTTGACCAGCTCGGGGTTGCAGATGACGACTTGGCAGCCTTCTTCCAAACGGTCGACCACCCAGTCTTCGCGCTCGTCGGCCTTGACCGTGGCTTTCATCACGGCGGCTTTGATGCCGTGCCGCTGCAAAAGCTGTTTCAGGCGGCCTGTGGTGTCGCGGGTGTCGGAATACACGGTATAGACCAAGCAGCGTCTGCCGCGTTTCAAGCTGCCCTGCACCACTTCCAGCAGATCAGCTTCTTTGGGCGAAACGTCTTGCGGTCCGTACTGTGCCGGCGCGTAAAACAGGGTTTCCCGCTTGCGCTTCCAGTACACCGTTTCTTCCTGATGGCAGCAGTCCGGCCAGGCCAGCAGGGCGTTCATCACTACGCCGGTAAGCGAGTTGTCGCGCTTGCTTAAAGCCTCTTTCAGGTAGTTTTTAAGCACACGCTCCATCTTCTGATACACCGCTTTTTGTGCGTCGTCCATGTCCACCGGCCGGAAGATTTCCCGATAGCCCGGCAGCACGCCTTCGCCCAAATCGCGCAGTTTCAGAAACACCGTCAGCGGCAGCACATAGCGCATGATGCCCAGCGGCGAGAAGCCCGGCGCTTTGGCGGTGCGCACCTGGTTGCGGGTGGCTTTGGAGCTGTTGAACGCCCCTTCGCTGTACTCGTTGCCCAAATGGCTGCGCGTGATGTCTTTCAACACCCCGTGCTTGCGCATAAACGCCATGCCCGCCGTACCGAGCGTACCGGCTTTGTTGTAGCCGAAACCGTCGGCCAGCATGGACTGCGGATCGAGCCGCCACAGCAGGTAAAACAAGTCGTCCGCATAGCCGCCCATCAGCGTGCCGGTCAGGCACAGCACTTTGCGCGCGCAGCGTGCCAGCACGCCCATCGCCTGCCCTTGGGCAGTGCCGTAGTTTTTGTACTCGTGCCCCTCGTCCACCACCATCAGCCCGAAAAAATGCTTGGGCAGATAGCGTTTGACGAACTCGGTCGGCTGGTAACCGCCTTGTCCCAGCGTGAACTCGGCTTTGCTCAAAGCACGATCCAGCCGCGCCGCCTGACGGTCGCCGAACACAAACTCGCCGTTCTCGTCCATCAGGTTGGAAAATGCCTGCACGTTGTTTTCCAAGATTTCGGCCAGATAGCTTTCGCCGTAGGTCTGCACCAGTTTGGCGGCGGTTTTCGGGCCGATGGTCGGCAGTGCCGAAATGGCTTGGATGACCCGCTCGTACACCGTGGTTTGGCTGCCGTTCTGTTCCTTGCGGCACAGCGTCCACAGCGGTTCGCCGCACTCGCGCGATGCCAAACCCTTACCGCGTTTGGCGCGGCAGAACAGACGGTTTTTTGACAGTGCGTCGTTCAGGCTTTGCGTGTCTTCATACGGCTGGTTTTCCTCATCGGTGATTTCGCCGCCGCATTTCGGACAGCAGAACAGCTTGCGCCGGATGCCGTCTTCGCTGCGGTAGCGCACCGCGTATGCCGGCCGCCAGTGGTAGCCCATGCGCATCCGCACCCGTCCGAGTACGAAAAACTCGGGTACCGTCGGGGTTTCGCGGCAGTGGCGGCGGATGTGCAGCAGCTTGGCCAGCGTGTCGGTGCCGTTGAGCACCCACACCCTCGCTTCCGGCACGGTTTTGAGGATTTCGCGCCGCCACTTGTACACCAGATGCGGCGGACTCAATACCAGCGTGCGCGTGCAGCCCTGATGGTGCATCGCCGCAGCGGCGGCAATTGACATCATGGTCTTGCCCGTGCCCATTTCCGCATTGATGACCGCAGCGGGGCGGTCTTCGCGCAGCAAGAGTTGCAATACCGCCCGTACCACTTCGCGCTGGGCGGCAAACAGCGGCCGTGCCAGCGCATCCAGCACGCGCTCGGTTTCGGAATATGTCTGCCCCTGATACAGCGGCCGGTTCTGCTCGGTTACCGCCTGAAACAGGCTGCTGCCGAAATCGGCCAAAAACTGCGACAGCGGCATTTCGCTGCCGGATGCTGCCTCAGGGTTTTCAGGCTGCATCGCCTCAGGCGCGGCGGGCAGTACGTCAGGGGTTTCGTTGTCGTAATACATAGGGTTCTCCTAAAAAAACGGGAACCCTGCCCGTAAGGGGTGGGTTCCCTTACAGGGTTGGAAAAACGCTGCAAGCAGCGGTTGGGAAAAAGCCGCGAACCCGTGAGCGGGTGTGATGCTGTTTAACGGCTGCATCAAGACAGTAAACGACTGTCGGCGTGTGAAACAGGTTTTTTCAGGCTGCCTGAAAGCATCAGGCCGTCTGAAAAAACCTGCTTGCGCAGGTTTGGTAAAAAGCCGCAGGGCGGCGGGGTTGGTAACTTTACCGGTATTCCCGGATGAACTCGTTGAAAAAGTTACGGAAGGTGATCGCTTCACCGATGGTTTTAAAGTAATCGGACACACGACTGTAGGGTTGGAGAAAATCCGGCTCGTCTTCGTGATAACAATTTCGGCCGACATAGAATCCAGCACCCGAACACATAATGCGCAGGTCGGAAACACAGAGACCGGTCATCACTTCGAGGTCGTACTGCGGCCGGGAAGCGGCAAGGCCGTCCGTACCGCCGTATTCGGCTTCGATGTCGAGGCAGCAGGCTTTGCGGTAGAGGGTTTGGGAAAGGTTGAGGGACATGGCAATACTCCTGAAAAAACAGGGATACCTGCCCCTATGGGGCAGATACCCCAAAGGGTCGGAAAAATCAGCGTTCGTAACTGCTGCGTTCGCAGAACAGCGTACTACTACCGTCTGTACTGCGGCCTGCGGTCAGCCCGCACAGCCAGCCGCGACAGATCATCACAAGCGCGTACAGCGACAACAGCAGCCTGCTACGACTGCGGAACTCGCACATGCTGTGCAGAACACCCGTATGTCGGTCGAAGTCTTCGTAGAGATGGCTTTCAACACCAAACAGGCGTTCGGCAGTAGCGGCAAAACGGTGGGTTAAAGTAAAAGAAGGCATGGCAATACTCCTAAAAAAAAACAGGGGACTGCCACCCAACGGGGAAGCGCGTCCCCAAAGGGTTGAGAAAAATCAGCGTTGCTCGGATGTGTCGTTTATTGCCAGCACCACAGTCAGCAGAACCGACAGCAGCAACAGGCACAGCGACAGCGTGCGGTGGAAGTCCGGCCCCCACAGGGCGAAGGACATGCCGTAAAACAGCGCGGTCATCAGCGAAAAGCCAATCATAAAGGGCAGATACCGCAGCAGGGTGCGGCGGCAGAACAGTTTGCGGAACATAAAACATCTCCTGAAAAACGGGGATGCGCGTCCCGCAGGGGAAACGTATCCCCACGGGGTTGGAAAAAATGCCTGTACAGGCAGACGGATAAAAGCCGTACCCTTACGAATAAGGGCGATGCTGTTTAACGGCTGCATCAAGACAGTAAAACGACTGCCAACGTGTGAAACAGGTTTTTTCAGGCTGCCTTACAGATTCAAGCCGTCTGAAAAAACCTGCTTGCGCAGGTTTGAACAATCAGGCTGCTTTAATCCGCATTCGGATAAAGTGCCTGATAGAGTTCGTCCAGCTTGCCAGTATCAATGTGGTAGCTGACACCGCCGTTGGGCGTATAAAGGTTTTCGGATACGAAGTCGGCAACAGGACGGTCTTCAATCCAAAAACAGCTTGCTTCGCCGTTGATGTTGTCTGAAACACGGAACAGCGGCCATTTTTCGCGAATGGCAGCAGCCAGCTGATCGGCAACCACAGCTTGCGCGACATTGCCCAAAGGTGGCAAGTTTTCATAGTTGTACCATCTGGCGGCATTCCAGATTTCCTTGTCCAGGCTGCCGGACTTGTCCGGCCGCAGTCTGCCCAGCAGGGCGCACCACAGCGGGAAGTCTTCGCAAGTATGCTCGGTAAAGGCTGCATCAATCGTCATTTCGGTATCTCCGTAAAAACGGGGATACCGCCCCGGCGGGGAGGGTATCCACGTCAGGGTTGGAAAAAAAACTGCGTCAGGCTTCTACAATCCGTTCGATACGACCATACACATGGGCGCGGACTGCCGTTTTATCGGTTGCCCACATTTCGTACCAGCTGCCGTACTGCTTGACCAGAAAGAGTTTCAGCACATCGGAAAAGTCAAACGCCCAGCCGCTGACCGGTATCGCCCTTTTGAAAAAAGAGTTGTTGTTGACACCGTGCGTCAGCGCGTTTTTGTCTTCCCGATCCAGCGGAATGCCACGGTTGATTTTGTCCATCAGGCCGGCGGCATAATGCTTGGTCGGTTGCTGCTCTACTGCGGTAGAACTGAATGGGTAGCAAGTTACTAAGGGTTTGGGTAGGTTCATGGTGTATCTCCATAAAACGGGGATACTCCTCCCGCAGGGGAAACGTATCCCCACGGGGTTGAAAAAATGCCTGTGCAGGCGGTTGGGTAAAAGCCGTGTGCCTACGGATAGGCATGATGCTGTTTAACGGCTGCATTGAGACAGTAAACGACTGCCGGCGTGTGGAAACAAAATCGGTTTTTCAGGCTGCCTCGTACAGTAAGGCAGCCTGAAAAACCCACCTTGCGGCGGGTTCGGGAAAAGCCGCAAAGCGGCGGGTTGGTGCTTACCCATTCAAACGACCGGAACGCAGCCCATCGGAAACCAGTATGTCAAAATCCTCGGGAATGCGCACATACGCGGCTTGCAGGTTGAACAGAGCGGCTTCGCTGCTGTCCTTGCGATAGCAACGGATGCTTTCCCGTTCGGTCAGGGCAGCCGTCAGGTAGGGCTGCCACTGCGGCAGCAGCGGCACGTCGGACAACTGCTCCACCGCCTGCCACACCGCTTTGTCCAAATCGGCAGCAGTATCCGTCTGCACAATCCACGCGCTGCGGTTGTCGCGGTCGGGTTCTTCCAGCACGTCGGCATACAGGAACATATGCGTCAGCACGCCGAAATTGTGCGTGGCGTATTTGCTGATGCGTTTGCTCATGCCGTACACCTGCTGCGCGGTGGTACGCGGCGGGTGCAGTTGTGCATCGTCAGGCAGCCTGAAACCGACTTGGCGGATGCCGCCCTGCTCGGGCGGGGCGGTCAGTGCGGCCATAAACGACAGCACATTGGCATCGCGCCCGTGCAGGGAAGCGAACATCAGCCGTCCCTGATGGATAAAAAACGCATCGGCGAACAGGTCATGCGAAGAAGTGCGGTACAGCATTACGGGTGCTCCTTATGCCAAGACTGCGTGGGCGCGTGGAAACGGTAGCCCTGCTGTTTGACGGCTTCGCGCAACTGCCGGAACAGGTTGCGATCGTCCATCGACGGATCAAGCCGGATAACTTCCGCCTTGCCGGACAACATGCCTTCCAGTTTTTCCATCGAGTCGGCCAAGTCGTCTTCTTCCTGTACCGGCACAGTATCCGGCGCATGAGATGTGCGGGCGGGTTCGGCTGCATCGGCAGGCGCGGAGGCAGCAGGAGCTGCCGGTTTGACGGGCGGAGGAGTCTCCTCTTCCTGCTCGGCGGCGATGCCGGCCATTTGCAGAGATTCGGACACTTCCGCCACATGGTTCTGCGCCATAATCTGCAACTGTTCCCAGTCGAGATCGGCATACAGGCTGACCCAGATGCGGCCTTTGGCAAAGTTGGATTGGTTGTAAACACGGGTGAGATAGAACAGACCGTCATAAGAACCTTCGGGAAACTGGTCCAGTACGCGGTGTTTGATTTGAAACGCGCCGATCTGCGTTTGCAGTTCGCCGACAGTAAAAATACCACGGCTGCCGTTGCGTTCGATGACAGTGAGTTTGCCGGGAATGGCGATAGACATAATGTGCCTCCTGAAAAAAAAGGGGCACACCCGCAGGGGACGCGCCCCATAGGGTTGGAAAAAGAAAGACTGCAAAAGAAAGCCGTGGCCGCACGAGTGCGGCTGATGCTGTGTAACGGCTGCATCAGGGCAGAAACGGTCTGCCGGCCGGTAAAAACTTACCTGAACGCCCTGCAAAGCCAAGCCGCTCAGGTAAGGCTGCCTGAAAGCAGACAGCCGCTGAAAATACGGGCAGACCGCACCGCCACAGTGGAACGGGTGCGCCCGAAATCTGAAATGGAGACTTTCCACTGTTCACAAAAAATGTGGATAAGTCTGTCTGTAAATATCAAAGTCCCGATTGTTAAAGAACAAATTGAAGTGCTTAAAAATTCAGCACCCTAATTGCTTGCCGATGCCCGCCCGTGGGGACGGGCATCTGTAAGCAATCACAAACAATATTGGTTGTAAGCCTGCGGTTAAGGCGGGAACCGCAACCCGTACTGCCGGAGAAACAAGGAAAGTTCGACCGATGATACTGACCGCAGCATAGTGCGTCAGAACCACGCTGTGGTCAGTATCATCAGGGATAAAGAAGCCGGATACGGCGGGATGGGAAATAAAAGGGGAAAGGGTTCTGAAAAGAAGCCTGCGCCGCAGAAGCGGCGGTACGGATACAGGCAACCGTACAAGGGGATGGATTTTCCGGGAAAGGCTGCAAAGCAACTTTTCCGGGAAAACCCACCGAAGCGGGTTTTCGTTAAATAAGACGGTTACTGGTTTTAGACTTTGAGGTTGTAACGTTTTCTCAAATCGTCGCGCTCTTTATCACTCATTTCCCGCCAAGCCTTGCGACCGGCGATAACGAAGAAAGCGACTGCACCAAAACCAATCATAAAAGTGATGGCGATAGATATCAGGCTAAACAGCATTTTTGTATCCTTTCATGATGAAAGCGACTATCCAAAGTATAGCACAAAAGAATAGGCTGAATACGAACAAAACCAACGTCGGCCAAAAAGGCCAGCCGTATTTGGTCAGTGCGAACCAAACTTGCGTTACACAAAACACGCCGAACAAATCCAGCTTGACAGCCAGAGCATCGACTTGTTTCTCGGATAACCGGCCTTTTGTCAGAAAAGACAAAATGCCTGCTTCAAGCCACCGATAGGAGTTAAGGAAAAAGTTCAGGTTCATAACCACTCCAAAAGTTGAAAAAGCCGGAGCAGCAGAACCCGGAACCGGGACTGTTGCCCCGGTGGGGAGAAAAAGGAAAGAAAGCGGGTGCTTTCTTTCCTGTGCAGTCAGACTGCGGGTTTAAGCGGCAACTGCATCAGCAGGCACTTCCGAAGAAGATTCTGCATCAGGCTGGCCGTCCTGCGACTTGTACCAGAGTTCGCGGTTGACTTTGACGAATTTGAATTTCAGTAACCGCGCGTCAATCGACGGTGTGGTTACTTTAATCTCTTCGCCTTTGTCGTTTTTAGCCGACGTTTCAAAGCAGACAGGTTTCAGGTCGGAGACCCGGAACCCTACAAACACAGTGGGTCTGCGTTTGTAATCTTTGTCCAAGAGCGCTGGAAATTCATCCAGCATACGGGCAAAAATCTCTTTGGCTTCGCCGCCGACAATGCGGATATCAAAACGCGATTTCTCATCGGCATCTCCGTGGAGGGCTTGGATAGTGCAGGCAAAGTACTCGGAACCCCGTTTCCCTTTGGACTGAACAATGCGGACACGGTTCAGGTAGCCGACACCGTCGGCGGTCAGGTTGAAGTAGGCGGGTACTTGTTGGGTTTGATTTGCAGACATGGTATATCTCCATAAAAACAGGGGATATACCTTGCCCTAAGGGGACAGATATATCCCCAAAGGGTTGGATAAAGAAAAGCCTCAAAAAGGCGTGCTTGATAAAAAAGCCGTAGTTTGACGAATCAAACCGTACAGATCGAGCGGCAGCTGTACCTTTGCTTTTTGAATGAAAGCAACAAAACATATGAAACGGTTTTATGTTTTCACAGTATAAAAAATTTGTCAAGATTTTTTTCGTGCTACTTAATTGGTTTGTCTGTCATGCATTACTTAGGATTTCGTGTGACCAGTGGTCACAAACTTTGCCGCATTCAAAAATCTGTAAAGGGAATTTACAACCTGTTTGTGTAGACTCTACACAAACTCTGCCGACCCAAAAAAATCCGTGTGGATTCCACACAACCTAACCCTGAGCCAGCTTCCCTATCGGGATGTTCTGCGACTGTGCCATCTTTGCCATCTCGTCCGCCAATGCATAAGCCGCTTTCAGTTTTTCCTGCAACCGCCGTCCTTCCGAGTGGTAACGTTTCATTGCCAGATGCACCCGCATATGCAGCAGCCTTTCATCATAAGACGCATTCGCCGCGTCCAGATAAACGGCCACTGTATCCCAGTCGGTAATATCCCTGCGCTGTTTGCCTTCGTATTCCGCCCAGCAGATGTTCGGCACATTGAATTCGCGCAGCGGATACGGTGGTGCGGCACGTCCTATCCGCACGGGACTGGTGCGGTAGGCCAGCCGCCGCACCAGTCCCATTTTGCGTGACTGCTCCACAAATTGCCTAGCCTCTTTAACCCACTGCAACACCGCTTCTTCCGTTTCTTTGATTTCTGCCTGAACCGCCTCAATCCCCCTTACCCTTAAAAGGCTTTTGTCGTACACAGATTGTTTACGGTTGGAAAACAAGTCGCCCATAGCAGCCAAACCTCCTCTTTATTCTGTATCAGAATACTCAATCAAGCCGAGTGCTAATGCTTTTTCGTACAGTTCGTTCAGACGGTCTGCTTCGATTTTTTGTACAACATACACATAAGCCGGTTTGGTTTCGTACAGCAGGACTTCTTTGGGCAGGGGAGACAGCCCGCCCGCAGCAACACCTTCTGCCAGTTTGGCAGCCAGCGCATCGTTTTCCAGCAGTGCCCGACGGTTTACTTGGCGGATTTGGCGGATACGCATTGCCGACAGGTAAATCCCTTGCAGCAGCACCCGCATTCCGCGACCGCTTTTGTGAATCACATCATTGCTGGCATGGTTGGTCATAACCCCTTTCATCCCCATCGTCATGGCCACACGTACCAGATAGTCGTAGGCCAGCAACAGTTGCAGCAGCCTGAAACCGTAGCCGCGCAAAGAAGCCACCTTAATCAGCAGCGGATTGTTGTTGGCCACCACGCTGATGTGGATACCGCCGCTGCCGCAGGCTTCCAGTTGCTGCTGCAAACGGTCGGTATCCGTTGCAAGCTGTGCCGACACCGCCTCCATTTCGCTTTCCAAGCGCAACAGTTCCGCATGGGCAAACGGATTGTCGGCTTTGGTTGAACGTGCCAACTCTCCGCACAAACCCATTGCGTAACGGATGCCAGGCCAGCGCGGTCCTTTCGGATCGTTGCGCCCTTCCCACATCCGCACCGCATGTTTGGTGTGCAATTCAAAGGCATCTTCGCTGCCGCCCAACTGGCCGACATCTTCAAATGCTCGGTCTTCCGATGGATAAATTTCGTAGTCGTCCAAATCTACTGCGGCAATTGAACGCGAACGTGCCCGCCCGCTGCGGATACGCTGCCGCATAATATGCTGCTTCAACAGCATCTCATGCGCTGCCAGCACTTCCAAGGCTGCCGCATTAGAATGCCCGCTTTCCTCATCCGACAAACCGGACAGGCGTTTGCGCTCCGTTTCCCAGTCGTAGCTGTCTGAAAACACCGATTGCTCCGATACCGGAAACGCTATATCAAAAGCCTGCGCCACATGAACGGATTTTGGTTTGATTACCAGTTTCTGCTTGGTTTGAGCCATTTTGTACTCCCTGTTGGTTTGTCTGTCATGTATTGCTTGGCAATCTGTAACCACTGGTTACAAACTTGCCACACCCAAAATCTGTAAAGAGTGTTTACAGCCTGTTTGTGTGCCCCCACACAAACCTACCGACCTAAAAATCTGTGTGGACTCCACACAAACTCTGCCAATCTGAAATCTGTGACCACTGGTCACAAACCCCTACCGCATCCAAAAATCTGTGACCGAGGGTCACAAACCTTCTGTGTGGACTCCACATAAACCTGCCGACCTGAAATCTGTGACCACTGGTCACAAGTCCCTGCCGCATCCAAAATCTGTGTAGCCCCTACACACTCCTGCGCTGTTTCAAGTTTCGCAGCATCTCTTCCACCGCCTTGTCGCGTGCCGCATCGCTTTCGACCGTTCTACGACCTTCTCGTTTCGGGGCAGGCTGCTGCGCTTGGTTTTCATACGCTGCTGCCCAAGCGGCTTGGCGTTCGCGGTTTTGTTTTGCCAGTGGCGCGGTAACGCAGATCAGTTCCCCTGCCGCTTCCTTGCGGCACAGTACGGTCAGCAGACCGAGCGGGCTGGTTACAGGTTTGGTCTGTCCGGCGATTTCGTCAAGAATCTCCTGCAAACGTTCCGCCGTGGTTTCAGGCAGCAGTTTGTCGAAGATTTGGCGGGCGTTATTTTGCAGCGACTGGCCGAAGGTTTTGGGGTAAACCAGTGCATCGTAGCGGGAAGGGGTTGGAGAAAAAAATCCGTCATTTCCCACTACCCCATTTCGTGTGCTTTCAGGCTGCCTGTGTTCCGTCTGCAAAAGGGGGCTATGGTTGTAGTTGTTCCCGATAGGGAACTGTCTGTAATCTAAAACCTTAACAATTTCCCCATTTGTCGGGTGTGTATTTTCCGATTGGTCGGCTGTGTATTCGCCCTTTTGTGAGGTATGTATTTTCCCATTTGTCGGGTATGTATTTTCCCTTTTGTCAGGTATGTTCTCCGAAAAGTGCACTACTGTATTCGCCCTTTTGTCGGGTGTATTCTCCTGAAAAGCGACTGCTGTATTTTCCCTTTTGTCGGGTATGTGTTCTGCAAAACTGTCTGTTGGAGAAACGGCGGCATTTCCGTTTTTCAGACAGCCTTCAATACTACTTTCAGGCTGCATCGGCAGGAAATGGCTGCGGCGGTTTTGCAGAGCCTGCCAGATGGCGCGGCCGTTAATCAGGGTAAAGATGCGCCGTGAGGCGTAAAAGTGTTTTTCAACGATAAACTGCCGCGCTTTGAGTTTGCTGCGGGCAGTCAGTTGGGTTTTGTAGGGCAGCGACAGGTATTTCTGCCATGCGGGGATATTGAAGCTGACAAACCAGCGTTCGCGTCCGTTGCCGCCTTTGGCGATGCACTGTTGTAGCATAAACGACAGCATCAGCGCGGAATGGATGCAGCCGGTCAGTTCAACCAGGTCGCGGTGGTAGGCGATGCGCTCTTTGAAATAGCGCAGGAAAAACAGGTCGGATTCGTGCAGTGTCGGTACGGGTGCGCCCTCAGGGCAGGGCACACCGTTGGCGGCGCACACCGCGCGTGAGAGCCTTTCCAAATTCAGGCGCAGTTCCAGCCGGCCTTTGCCAAAACCGAAGCGGCGGTAGCGGGTTTCAATCAAACCGCGTTCCAGCAGCTTTTTCTTGCAGGTACCCTGCTCGCGTTCGGACAGACCGGTTTCCTCAAACATCTGTACCACCGATTTGAATATCCAGCCCTGTGTGGCGGCTACATCGCGACCGTGGCGTACCCAATAGACCAGCTGCGACAAAAATACCGCCGCTTTGACCGAGCCGGCGACGGCAATCAGGCATTTGTAAACGGCAATGGTGCGCCCGCCCTGCAAAGCCTGTTTGCAGAGTATGATGTCGCGGTTGAACTCGGCGGGGGCGGGCAGTTTCATGCTTATTCCGCTCCCGTATTCGCCGCTTCCGGTTTCAGGCTGCGGTCTTCGTACCGTACCAGCATTGGAGCATCGCCCGAACAGTCTTTCCTAACCCAATAGCAGCCGTAAAAACCGTCTTTATCGGCATTGCCGAGTATGGTGGCGGATACTTCTTCTAAGCCGTCCCTCATTCTGATGCGGCGACCAGCGGGCAGTTGCGGACGGATGCCGTTGTCCTCTACCCAACACCGGACTGCCTCGCGGTGCAGTTCGTACAGAACCTTGCCGATTTGGGCAAAGGCGGCGATATGTGAGTCTTCAAAAGCGGCAAAATCAAAACGGTCGGGATAATGCCGTTCCAAGCAACGCAACAGCTGGTAGCCGCGCTGCGATACCTTGAAACCTTCATGGATGCAGCAGTCGCGCACCAGTGCCAACTGTTCTTCGCTGAAAAAGCAGTATGTTCCGTTGCTGATAAAGCAGAAACACAAAGCCTTGCGGACGGCGACCAGTACCAGTTCGGGATCATACAGTTCGGGGCGTGGCGGGATATTCGTTTTCATCGTACGTCTCCCTTTTCAGACGGCCAAAGCCTGCATATAGGCGGTGGTCAGCACAGCCAGCCGGTTCAGGCTGTAACGGCAGCGGCGCATACGCGGGAAACCGCCGTAGCCGTATTCCAGCACGCCGATGCCGCATAATGCTTCACCCGCCCGCCGTTGTTCCGCTTTGCTGAGAAAGCTGCGTTCCCTGACGTTTTGCTCGGGCAGCAGCACCCAGTCGCTCCATGCTTCGCGCCCGTTCAGGCTGCGGTGCGGGGTTTCCGACTGAACGACAGCCAAATACAGCGCGGCTTTGAACGACAGTCCGAAATGCAGCAGGGTGCGCAGGTGCAGACGGTTGAGCGATACGGGTGGCGAGGCGATGTCAGACAACCGCAGCGCGGCATTGTTCCGCACCATTTTTTCCAAACATTCCCCGTTGAGCCGGTAGAGCGATACGCCGGTATCGCGCTGGTTTTCCAGCACGCCGGCGGTCAGTAGGGTGTCGCGCACCGCATACCAGCGACCGCGCCCCAAACCGGTCTGTTTGTGTACGATGTCTTCGTTCAAGGCAGCCCATTCGTCGTACCCATACAGGCTGACGTAGCAGCTGAGGAAATAACCGGCAGTAACAGAATTGAGGGCTTGGGCGAACTGGGTAACGTACACCACTGGCTCGTCCCACAAGGCGGCCAGATAGACAGTATCGTCCTCTGCGTAGGTGTCGGCGATGGTCATATCGACCGTGTGCAGTAAGGCGGCATCAGGTCTCATGCTGCTTCTCCCGAACAGCAGACGGTGCAGTACAACTGACCAAGGCTGTATTGCGGATACTGCGCCGCAAGTTTCTGGTAGCGGACAAAGGTATCCGCCTCGTCCGCCCCCAGCCGCCAGCTTTCCAGCACCGACAACCGCTCTTCCAGCGGCAGTGCCGGAATACGGCCTTTCCTGACTGGCAGCTTCATTTCCTGACGCATTTGCCGGATGTCCTGCGGCGAGACTTCGCAGCACAGCAGTAGAATCATGCAGTTGCTGCCGCCGTGTTGAATCAGCCATTCGCACCGTTGCAGGTGCAGGCTGCGCCGTTCCGAGTCGGTCGTCATGCCGTCCACGGCTGCCTGCAAATCGGGCAGGGACACGCGCACTTCCACCGCAGAGGCCAAACGGCGCGTCAGCTGGTGCATCTCTTCCGGTGTCATGGCGTGCAGGCGGGCGAACAATGCGGCGTAGCGGTGTAGTATTTCGGCATTGTCCGCCGCCTCACGCCGGTTTTTGGGCAGAACCAGCAGTGAGCCGACTACGGTCAGGAGTTGATGGTGGACGGCAGTGTGGCCGTCCGTGCCGATACGGTAGTATTCCTTATCCACGGTTGCCCTCCTCGCTGCGATGAATGTGCCGGAGCATTGCCAGAATCTCTTCCACCGGTTGCGTGTAAGGCGTGTCGGTGGTCTGCCAGCGCAGAACCTGGTCAAGCAGGTAGTGCCGCTCGCCGATGCCCATTGTGTTGTATTCGTCAAATACCTCTGGGTCTTGGTAGGCCAGCCGCAGCGGTGAGTCGTCCGGCAGTTGCAGCAGCGGGTTGCCGCCGCTCAAATCGGGTTTGTTGAGCAGCGCGTCCTGCATGGAAACACGGCTCAGATAGGCGAACACGTCGCCCGCGTCTTCGTGCAGGTTGTCAATGACGTACAAGGCGGGCGGGTCGGCAGGACGGATATGGTGGAAGTCTGGATATTCGAGATAGAAGCCGTAGCGGAAAGCAGAATGGCTGCGGAAGCAGTGTGCCAGATGCACCTGTTCCAGCATGGTGCGCACCGCCGAATGCAGCCTGTGGACGGCTTCGCCATAAGAGGGAGCGGCAGGCGTGCTTACTGGCGCAATTTCCTGTGTGAGGTGCCGTTGCGGCAGCGGATCGACCTCCGCCGCAACGGTATTGGCGGATTGGGCATGGTTTGAGGAAACGGACGACTGTGTGCCGTTGTCAGATTGGTTTACTGTAGCAGCGGCGTGTTTTTCAGGCTGCCCTTTGCTGTTTTCAGACGGTCTGTGTGCTGTTTCAGGCTGCTTGGAAGCGTGGTCTGCTGTTGCAGCCGCTCCCGTATCATCGGACGTATTCTGCTTCGGCAGAACGTCCGCGAAGGTTTCACTAAAACGCTGTTGCAGGAATTTTTCCAAAGCGGGAAGATTCAACTCGGAAGCATCAGAATGCTTTGCCGACCATTCGGACAGGCTGCTGTGCCAGAAACTGTCAAAACGTTCGGCAAAACCGTTTTGCTCTGATAAGGCTTGTTGCTGGTTGAACAGCTTGCGTAATTCAAATGCTTTGGGGTTGGATAGGTCAGCCGCCTGCTGTTGCAGTTCCGACAATTTGTCGGCGGCAAAAAGCATCAACCCCAATGTTTTGTAGGATAAGGACAACCCGTGCGTCAGAAACAAAGCCTCCAACTCCCGCAGGCTCAGTTTCTTTTCACTTTGGCTCTGGAACATTTCACGCACCGCCGCATAGGCCTGCGCCTTGTCCCAGAAACACATCTCCGCACGCTGTTCGTTTTCAATCAGGTGGGCGATTTGAATGTCCGCTTCCGAAGTGTATTCGGTGTAGATGGCCGGAATTTCGGCAAACCGCGCATCGCCGGTTTCCGCCAGCAATTCCTGCATGATTTTGAGCCGCGTATTACCGCCCTGCGACAGCAAAAAACGGCTGCTGCCCGGACGGCGGGTAATGTGAACTGGCTGCTGTATGCCACTTTCGCGGACGGATTCCTTGATTTGGCGGTACAGTTCCGGATCGTGGCGGGTGCGCGGGTTCTTGTCGAAAAAGTCAATTTCCGCTACCGAAACATTGATAAACAGCCCCGGAAACATCTCCTCCTTGCGGCCGATGTCCATCGATGTCTGTGCAGGCTGAGGTATCAGCAGGCTGCCGGCAACCGCTTCCGGTGTCAGTTGGATTTTTGGTTTAGCGTGGACGGGATTGCTCATGACTGCACCTCCCGTACTATTTCAGGCTGCCCTACACCTTCTTCCAGCAACAGGTTTTCCAGATGTTCACCAAACGTATGGCAGACAATCCGTTCCTCTTTGATTTTCGGGAACAACTCCTGAACCAACGCAATCATCAGCTGCCGCGCCGAATCGGATTTGCCTGCATGGGTATGTTCGTGGCAGTGCACCGGAATCCGCAGTGTCGCCGCTTCCTTATAGGCTTTGGCGTGAGGAATTTCCAAAGACAGCAGCTGCTTCTTGCCGTCCAAACCGCTGTTGAAATACGCCCTGATGCTCTCGGTAATCATCCGTGCATCTTTGGTACGGTCTTTGCCATAAATCAGCGCACGCAGCGGCGGCACCGGCAGATTCATCGCCGCACCGTGGGCAAGACGCTCCAATGCCTCCTGCGTGCCGGAAATGAACTCCCGCGCACTCAGGGTTTCAGGCATAATCGGCGAAATCAGCATATTGGCCGCAAAGCAGGCCGCATCCTGAATCACGCCCACCGCACCTTTGGTGTCAATTAGGACGGCATCGTAGTTTTCGGAAATATAGGGGTGGATAAGTTTGTTGCGCAGCAGAAACGCGCGGTCGGGACGGTCGTAAACCTTGCTCTGAACATCGTCGCGGATGTTGTTGGACAGCACAATGTCCAGATTCGGATAAACCGTATTGGAGATAGTGGAACGGATAGACGCTTCGTCGTTTTTACCCAACAGCAATTCAACTGTGCCGTTGGGTGCGCGGCGGTGCAGCGGATAATATTTGCTCAAAGATGCCTGCGTGTCGGTATCGACCATCAGCACCCTGAAACCCATATCCGCCAGCACCGCAGCCAAAGCCGCCGTCAACGTTGTTTTACCCGTCCCACCTTTTGTAGAGACAACTGTCAAAATAACCATAAGAATATCCTTTTTTATCAAAAGCATATTCTCTTGAAGGCCTTAAAAGCAATCGCACCGTATCTTAGGTTGAACTCACTGAAAACGGGGTTTCTTTAAAAATCGAAGCCGTTGAACGGGTCGGCGGGGCGGCCGTCGAGGTAGGGGATGAGGGTGTCGAACAGGTTTTTTTCGGTGAAGCTGTCGCCTTGGCGGGTGAGCAGGCGGGCGCGTTGCACGGGGTGATGTCCGACGACGGCGATGAGGCGGCCGCCGTCTTTGAGCTGCTGTTTGAGGAGCTCGGGGATTTCTTCCACCGCGCCGCCGACGTATACGGCGTCGAAGGGGGCGGCGGCGTTTTTGGTGGCGAGGCCGTCGCCCTGGGCGTAGGCGATGTTGTCGAAGCCCAGATCGTCGAGCACGGCTTTGGCGCGCGCCTGCTGTTCGGGGTCGATGTCCACGCTGACGACTTCGCCGGCGAGTTTGGCCAGCACGGCGGCGGCGTAGCCCGAGCCGGTGCCGATTTCCAGCACTTTGTCGGTTTTTTGCAGGCCGAGCCCCTGCACGAGGCGGGCGACAATTTTGGGTTCAAGCATGGCGCAGCCGTTGGGCAGCGGCAGGTTGAGGTCGGCGTAGGCGTAGTTTTTCTGCGCTTCGCCGACGAAGGCTTCGCGCGGGATGTCTTGCAGCGCGTCGAGAAGGTCGAAGTTGAGGACGTCCCACGGGCGGATTTGTTGTTCGACCATGTTGAAACGTGCTTTGGCAAAGTCCATGTTGTGCTCCGGTGTATTTTTATTGGCGGGAAACGGCGCGGATTATAAAGGCTTTACGGCGGTTTTTACAGGAAATGCCGTCTGAAAAACGGTTTTCAGACGGCATTTCGGCCTGTTCAGCCTGCCTGCGACAAGAGCCAGTGTTGCAGGCCGATAAGGGTTTTGCCGTCTTGGATTCGGTTGTCGCGCACGGCTTGGGCGGCTTCTTCGCGGGTGAGCAGCACGGTTTCGACAAATTCATCCTGATCGGGCTGCAAGGTGCTGGTTTTGCTGACGTTGACCGCGCGGTAGAGGTACATTTTCTCGTCGCAGAAGCCGGGGGCGGTGTAGAAGGTGGCGACAAGCTGCGCGCTTTCGGCGGCGTAGGGGGTTTCTTCGGAGAGTTCGCGCAGGGCGCAGGCGGCGGGGTCTTCGCCCGCGTCGAGTTTGCCGGCGGGCAACTCGAGCAGGGGCCCTCCGAGGGCGTAACGCCACTGGCGCACGAAGACGATTTTTCCGTCGGCGGTTTCGGCAAGGATGCAGGCCGCGCCGGGGTGGCGGATGACGACGCGCTGGCCTTCGTTGCCGTTGGGCAGGCGCACTTTGTCACGGGCGATGGTTACGAATGTGCCGTTGTAGATCGGCTCGCTGCTGATTTGGGTTTCGGTGAGGTTCATCGGATGCTCCTTCGGTTGCCGCGTTTGCGGGGGCGGTGTTTTCAGACGGCCTTTTTGCTTTGAGGCCGTCCCCTCCTGCGCGGGGATGACGTTTCTGAAAAGCGGGGTGCGTGTTTGTGGTGGGTCGAGACCCACCCTACATCTGTGTTTCGGAGGCCGTCTGAAAAGCGGTCTTTCTGTTTTTCAGACGGCCTTTGCGGTTTTATTCGCCTTTGTTTTCAGGCTGCCTGCTGCTGAGGCTTTTGGCGGTGGCGACGAGTTCTTGGAACTCGGCAATCAGGCCGTAGGGGTCGCGGGCTTGGGTGTTTGCAGCCATTTTGGCGATGGCGTTCCAGTCGAGTCTGCCGTTGTATTCGCCGCCGCGCAGTTGTTGGGCGTAGGAGGCGGCAGCGAGGGCGAGGCGGGTGTCGGCGTCGGCTTGGGCGAGGGGGATGCTGCGGGCGGGGACGGCTTGTTCGATGAGTTTGCTCGCGCTTTGGCCGGGCAGTTTGTAGCGCACTTTGACGTAGGCGTATTCGTTTTTGCTGCCGTTTGCGGCGGGGGCTTGCTGGTAGCGGGAGTCGGCAAGCCAGCCGGTTTTACCCTGCGGGATGATTTCGTAAAGGGCGGTTACGCTGTGGCCGGAGCCGATGTCGCCGGCATCAACTTTGTCGTTGTTGAAGTCTTCGTTGCGCAGGGTGCGGTTGGTGTAGCCGACGAGGCGGTATTCTTTGACGGCGGCGGGGTTGAATTCGACTTGGATTTTGACGTCTTGGGCGACGGTGGCGAGGGTGGAGGTGAGCTGGTGGCGCAAGACTTTTCTGGCTTCTTTTTCGCTGTCGATATAGCTGTAATTGCCGTCGCCGGCGTCGGCGATTTGTTCCATCATGGCTTCGTTGTAGTTGCCGGTGCCGTAGCCTAAGGTGCTGAGGGAGATGCCGCTTTTGCGTTTTTCGGCGACGAGGGATTTGAGGGTTTCGGTGTCGGAGACGCCGACGTTAAAGTCGCCATCGGTGGCAAGGATGATGCGGTTGATGCCGTTTTTGACGTAGGCTTTTTCGGCCTGCTCGTAGGCCATGCGCAGGGCGCGCTCGCCCGAAGTCGCGCCGCCTGCGTGCAGGGCGTTGAGGGCGCGCAGGATGGTGTCTTTGTCTTTGCCGGAGGTGGGGGGGAGGACGAGTTGTTCGCCGGAGGCGTAGGTAATGAGGGTAACTTTGTCCTGCGGCCGCAGCTGTTCGGTGAGGATGCGCAGGGTTTTTTTGACGAGGGGGAGCTTGTCGGGGTCGGTCATGCTGCCGGAGACGTCCACCAAAAAGACGAGATTGGCGGGTGGCAGGTCTTTTTTGGCGGTGTCCTGCGCCTGGATGCCGATTTTGATGAGTTTGGCTTCGCTCTGCCAGGGGGAATCGACGGTTTGGGTGTGGACGGCGAAGGGGCGGCCGTCTTGCGGCAGGGGGTAGGAATAGGGGAAGTAGTTGACGATCTCTTCGATGCGCACGGCGTCTTTCGGCGGCAGGCGGCCGTTGTTCAGGAAGCGGCGCACGTTGGCGTAGCTGCCGGTGTCGACATCGATGCTGAATGTGGAAACGGGCTCTTGGGCAACGGCTTTGACGGGGTTTTCAGGCTGCTTTTGGTAGCGTTCGGTGTCGGTACGCAGGGGGCGTGCTTCGGCGGCGGGCAGGTATTTGGCGTGGAGTTGGCCGTACAGGGTTACGCCCGAGCGTTTGGCGGCAAGGTTGGACTGCATCGCAACGGGCGCGCGTTCGTACATCACGCTGTCTCGGGCGGCTGCGGGGGCGGCCTCGTACAGCATTGCGGGCGCGCCCGCCTGCCGGCGGGGCGTGCCGCAGGCGGCAAGCGCGGCGAGGGTGGCCAGGGCGGCGGTTTTGGCGGTGAAGGTGCGGGAGGGCATGGCGGGTTTCCTTGTTCGGTTTGTCATGAAACGTGAATATAAAACGGTTGAGGCCGTCTGAAAACCTTTAAAACGGTTTTTCAGACGGCCTTTTTTGTTGTTCAGCCCTGCTTTTGCAGGAGTTCGCTGAGTGCTTTGAGCGCGGCGATTTCACTGTCTTTCTGCGCCAGCATTTGTTCTTTGGCGGCGAGCATTTCCTGCGCATGTTGCAGGGAGAGTTTCAGTTTTTCGATTTCCGCCGTCATGTTTTCGGTGTTGCCGTAGTAATTGGTGTGGTTACCGCCGCTGTTTGTCCCTATCAGCAGCACCATGCCTTTGTCTTCCCGCGTAATCAGTTCCGCCACATCGATTTTGAAGATCGCCGCCAGCTTTTCTAGCTTCGCCAAATCCAGTTTGCTTTCGTCGCGTTCCAGCCGTGAATAGCTACTTTTGGAAATGTTCATGCGCTCGGCCATCTCTTCCTGCGACCAGTTGTTCAGCTCGCGCAGGGCGCGGATTTTGTCGTTGACGGCCATTTTTCCTCCTTGTTGCACGGGGTGGGACTGCGGTTCGGAATTCGGTTGGAAAAACCTGTTTCCACAATTGAAAACATGATTTGCCGCAGATAGTATCCCGCTTTCCTTTTCTTAGCAAATACCTTGCTTTTATTTACATTTACGGAGAGTCAAAACCATGTTGGGGAAACAGGCAAAAACAGTCCTTTGGATTTTCTTCATGATTCCATCATTTAGTCGGGCAGAATTCCATAATGATTCCGCAGATTCAAATCTGGGCTATGCGTACGGTACAACTACCGATCAAGCCCGCCAAACCTTAGAAGAGGATGCTGCAAAACGTCATGCGGAAATGCTGGAATATACCAAGAAAACACAAGATATTATTGACGCACAAAACCAACTGGATGGGATGCCTGCCATACCCACATCTCCCGACAATGTCAGAGCAATGACGTCCGAGCAGCGATTACAGTCTTATTTGAACGCTTCCAATCCCGATCCCGAGCTGGTTTATGATTTGGAAAACCGTTCCACTGATTATTTGGAAGCCAAATACGGTACGGTTATCGCCGACTATGCCCGGGAAGAAGCTTTACAAGCAGTAAGAAATTTATCCCTTGCAACATCATATTTGCCCGAAGAAGCGCGTACAGGGAATTTTCTTACCGGTTTTATCGGAGGAATATGGAAAGGCTTCCTCAATATGGCCGATATTATCGGTTCGAGTTTTATTATGATGACAAACTCAGGAGAAGGGGAAACTGAAAAATTAACAAAATGGCATGAAATGATCAAACAGAAAAATACCGAAACCACAGTCTGGCAAGGAAGTACCTACGAGATGGACGAGGCCAGATCCAAACTGAATTGGGAAATAGCTGAAAGAGCCGGTCAGGAAACTTTCCTAAAACATGCGGCTAGAACTGGAAATGTAGCCGAAGCAAAACAGCTTGCCGCAGCAGAAGCTGAGCATTTCTACAATTCTATGGACACGACTACTTATGAAGAAGTAGTGAATGCATTGGGTAAAATTTTCTCTTATATTTTGACAATATTGTGTCTGGGTGCGCCAGTGCGGTGGTTGTATTCAAAGTATATTGTTAACAGATAAATTGAAAGGCAGTATTTGTAAAACAGTTTTGAGGCCGTCTGAAAACATATCCTGTACTTTCAGACGGCCTTTCAATGAAACCGCAGCGGTTTTGAACCGGCTGCGGTTTGTTGTCGGCGGGCTATTTTTTGTTGCCCAGTTTCTGCCACAGGAAGGCGTAGGCGAGGGTGTTCATGTGCGCCTGCTGTTTGCTGTTGGCCGCGCCGCCGTGGCCGCCTTCGGTGTTTTCGTAATACAGCGCGTCTTTGCCTGCCGCTTCCATTTTCGCCATCATTTTGCGCGCATGGCCGGGGTGGACGCGGTCGTCGCGGGTGGAGGTGGTAAAGAGTACCGGCGGGTATTTTTTGGCGGGGTCGAAGAGGTGGTAGGGCGAGAAGGTGCGGATATACGCCCATTCTTCGGGTTTGTCGGGGTCGCCGTATTCGGCCATCCATGATGCGCCGGCCAGCAGTTTGCTGTAACGCTGCATGTCCAAAAGCGGCACTTGCACGACCACCGCGCCGAAGAGTTCGGGATATTGGGTAATCATGTTGCCCATCAAGAGGCCGCCGTTGCTGCCGCCTTGTGCGCCGAGGTGTTCGGGCGAGGTGATTTTGCGCGCGGCGAGGTCGCGGGCGACGGCGGCGAAGTCTTCATAGGATTTGTGGCGGTTTTCTTTGAGCGCGGCTCTGTGCCATGCGGGGCCGTATTCGCCGCCGCGTATGTTGGCGACAACGTACACGCCGTGGCGGCCTGTTTGGTCGGTGCGCTCGAGCCATGCGCGGCCGACCGTGCCGGAGTAGTGCGGCGGCATGGACACTTCAAAGCCGCCGTAGCCGTAGAGCAGCGTGGGGTTTTTGCCGTCGGCTTTGAGGTTTTTGTGGGCGACGAGGAAATAAGGCACGCGCGTGCCGTCTTTGCTCACGGCAAAGTATTGTTTGGCGGTGTAATCCGCTGCGGTGAAGAAGGCGGGCGCACTTTTGAGTTTTTCAGACGATCCGGCCGCGTCGGCAAGATAGAGTGTGTCGGGTTGGGTGTAGCCGCCGACGGTCAGCCATACTTGGTCGGAATTGTCTTCGTCAACTGCGCTCGCGTAGATTTTGCTGTTGTCGGGCAGGTCTTTGATGCCGCCCTGTTTCCATTGCTTGCGCTCGTCTAGGACGACGATGCGGTTTTTCACGTCGTGCAGCAGGTTGAGCACGACATGGTTTTTGGTCCACACGGCCGCGTCGAGCGAGGTGTGGGCATCGGGCTCGAACAGGACGGTGATGTCGCGTTTGCCGCGCATCCATGCGTCGAAATCGGCCACCAAATACGAGCCGGCTTTGTAGGTTTTGCCGTTCAGCGTCCAGTCTTCGCGCGGGCTGAGGGTGAGATAACGGCGCACCACGCCTTTTTTCACGGAGTTCGGCACGTCTTCGATTTTTTTCAGACGACCTTGGTCGAGCAGATAGAGTTCGTCGTTGTAAAAATCGATGGTGCGGTAAACGAAATCGCGTTCAAAGCCTTTAGCGTGGTCGCGGGCGGCGGAGGCGGACATGTCTTTTTGTCCGGCCGCAAAGATTTTCTGCGCGGATGCCATCGGCGTGCCGCGCGTCCAGATGCGCACTTCGCGCGGATAGCCGGAATCGGTGAGGCTGCCCGCGCCGAAGTCGGTGGAAACGAAGACGTGGTCGCGGTCTATCCAGCCGAGCGAGCCTTTGGCTTCGGGGCGGTAAAAGCCGTTTTCGACAAATTTTTTGCTGTTCAAATCAAATTCGCGGGTAACGTCGGCATCCGCCCCGCCGCGCGAGAGGCTGACGAGGCAGCGGCTGTAATCGGGTTTGAGGCAGTCTGCGCCGTGCCACACCCAGTTTTCTTTTTCTTGGCGGTTGAGCGCGTCGATGTCGAGCAGCACTTCCCATTTTGGGTTCGGTTTGCGGTATTCGGCCGGCGTGGTGCGCCGCCACAAGCCTTGCTGGTGCTGCGCGTCGGTCCAGAAGTTGTAGTAGTAGTTGCCGCGTTTGGAAACATAGGGAATTTTGCCCTGCGCGGTCAGCACGCCCATGATGTCGGCCTGCATTTTGGCAGAGTCGGCGGTCATTAATTGCTGTTCGGCGGTTTGGTTGCGGCTTTTGACCCATTTGAGGGCTTTTTCGCCGGCTATGTCTTCGAGCCAGAGATGGGGGTCGGCCTGCCCGGCGGCGTGGGATGTGGCGGCCAGTGCGGCCAGGGTGATGGCGGACAGGTTTTTTTTCATGGGTTCTCCTGATTGCAGGCTTGCCGCGTTGTGCCTGCATGGTAGGCGGTGTTTTTCTGATGGATAAAAAAGGCCGTCTGAAAACCGGTTTCGGGTTTTCAGACGGCCTCAGTTTACAATGCCTTAACCTCTGCGCCAAGTCGTTATGCCCGCGCTATCTTCGAGAATAATATTTTGCGCAGTGAGCAGGTCGCGGATGCGGTCGGATTCCGCCCAGTTTTTATCGGCGCGCGCCTGTTTGCGCATGGCAATCAGGTTTTCGATTTCTTCGTTGGAGAGGCCGTCTGAAGCCGTGCCGCCTTGTAAAAATTCGGTCGGATCGCGTTGCAGCAGGCCGATGATGCCGCCGAGGGCTTTGAGGCAGCCGGAGAGTGCCGCGTCGCGGGTTTTGTTGACTTCGCCCGCCAGCTCGAACAACACGGCTACGGCTTCGACCGTGCCGAAATCGTCGTTCATCGCGGCGTAGAAGCGGCGGGTGTAGTTATTGGCCGTTTCGCTTAATGCAAACCCGGCGGGCGGGGTGTTTTTCAGCGCGGTGTAAAGACGGGCGAGCGCGCCTTTTGCGTCGTCCAGATGCGCGTCGGAATAATTCAGCGGGCTGCGGTAGTGGGCGCGGAGGATGAAAAAGCGCACGACTTCGGGGTCGTATTGTTTCAACACATCGCGGATGGTGAAGAAATTGCCCAGCGATTTGGACATTTTTTCGCCGTCCACGCGGATAAAGCCGTTGTGCAGCCAGTATTTCACATGGCTGGCCACGGGTTTGCCGTGGTGCGTGAGCGTGTGGTCGTGGCCGCAGGTATGGCCGCTTGCGCCGACGCTTTGGGCGATTTCGTTTTCATGGTGGGGGAACTGCAAATCCGCGCCGCCGCCGTGGATGTCGAAGGTGTCGCCGAACAGGTTTTCGCTCATGGCCGAGCATTCGATGTGCCAGCCCGGGCGGCCTTGTCCCCACGGGCTTTCCCATGCCGGTTCGCCCGCTTTGGCGGCTTTCCACAGCACGAAATCGAGCGGGTCGCGCTTGAAGCCGTCCACTTCCACGCGCTCGCCCGCGCGCAAATCATCGAGCGATTTGCCGGAGAGCTGGCCGTAGGCGGGAAACTCGCGCACGGCGTAATACACGTCGCCGTTGGCGGCGGGGTAGGCTTTGCCTTTTTGAATCAGCGATTCGATCATGGCAATCATCTGCGGGATGTTTTCCGTAGCCTTGGGTTCGAGGTCGGGGCGCAGCACGCCCAGCGCGTCGGCATCTTCATGCATGGCGGCGATAAAACGCGCGGTCAGCTCGCCGATGGTCTCGCCGTTTTCAGCGGCGCGGGCGATGATTTTGTCGTCGATGTCGGTGATGTTGCGCACATAAGTGAGCGGATAACCGCATTCGCGCAGCCAGCGGGCAATCATGTCAAATACCACCATCACGCGGGCATGGCCGAGATGGCAGTAGTCGTAAACAGTCATGCCGCACACGTACATGCGCACGTTGGCGGGGTCGATGGGGGAGAAGGCTTCTTTTTGACGGGTGAGGGTGTTGTAGAGGTTTAGCATGGGTTTTGTATTAATCGTGTAGTTGTCGTGTTGATTTGACGGATAAAACCAATAATGTATCATTTTGTGTTTCGTAAACAATCCGGTATTTGCCGTGTATCGGAAACAGCTCTCGGGTGTTTGGAATCAGGCCAGGTTTACCCATGTGCGGATTGTCGGCAGCAATGCCGAGTAATCTGTCAAATTCATCCAAATATTTGATAGCACTTTGCGCACCTGAAAAATCGGCGACTCGATCCAATACAGCCGCCAAATTATCGGCTGCCTCGGCCGACCATTTAATTTCCACTGCCGTCTGCTTTTTCATTCAGTATCTGCCGCACGCGACTAATGGCTTCTTCATGCGAAAGCGTACGGCCTGCGGCGATGTCTTCGCGCCCGCGTGCGACTGAGGCGGCCAGTTCTTCATATTCGCGCCTTTGCTCGATATAGCTGTCGAACATTTTCAGCAGCAGGCTGCTGCGGCTTTCTCCGGTTTCTTGTTCTAATTTGACCAATGCGGCAGCGCGGCCGGCATTGAGTTCTATTTGGGCACGCATGTTATTCCTTTGTTTTTAAAAAGGTCGTCTGAAACACAATAACAAATTTTTCAGACGGCCTCAATTGGCATTCACTCCGCCTTCAACACCGAAGTATCGGTTTTCGGCTGTGCGGCGGTGATGTCGGCGGCGGCTTTCCCGGCGGCTTCTGCTTCGGCGGCGAGGCGTTTTTTTTCGGTGAGGTAGCGGCCGATCTGGTGTACCAAGTCCTGCGTGCCCTGATGGGTTAACGCGCTGATTTTAAAGAGGCGCGGGGTGTGCATGTCGAACTCGAAGCGGTCGTCGGGGGCGGGGTAGTCCCAGCCGACGGTTTCGAGGAAGGCGGCGGCACGCTCTTGGGCTTCTTCTTCGCTGAGCATGTCGAGTTTGTTTAACACGAGCCAGCGGGGTTTGTCGAAGAGTTCTTCGTCGTATTTGCGCAGTTCGTTGATGATGGCGAGGGCTTCGGCGGCGGGGTCGGTTTCTTCATCAAAGGGGGCGAGATCGACCACGTGCAGCAGCAGGCCGGTGCGCGAGAGGTGTTTGAGGAAGCGGTGGCCGAGTCCTGCGCCTTCGGCCGCACCTTCGATCAGGCCGGGGATGTCGGCCATGACGAAGCTGTGGTTTTCGTCGAGGCGGACGACACCGAGATTGGGGTGCAGTGTGGTAAAGGGGTAGTCGGCGATTTTGGGTCGGGCGGCGGAAACGGCGGTAATCAGGGTGGATTTGCCGGCGTTGGGCATGCCCAGCAGTCCGACATCGGCCAAGACTTTGAGTTCGAGCATGAGCGAGCGGGCTTCGCCTTCTTCGCCGGGGGTGGACTGTTTGGGGGCGCGGTTGACGGACGATTTGAAGTGGATGTTGCCGAGGCCGCCTTTGCCGCCGCGTGCGAGGCAGACGCGCTGGCCGTGGTGGGTGAGGTCGGCGACAATTTCGCCGGTGTCGATGTCGCGGATGAGCGTGCCGACGGGCATTTTGAGGGTGATGTCGTCTGCGCCTGCGCCGTAGCGGTCGGAGCCGTGGCCTTTTTCGCCGTTTTCGGCCTGATAGCGTTTGACGAAGCGATATTCGACGAGGGTGTTGGTGTTTTCGTCGGCTTCGGCGTAAACGCTGCCGCCGCGTCCGCCGTCGCCGCCGTCGGGGCCGCCGCGCGGTACGAATTTTTCGCGGCGGAAACTGGTTGCGCCGTTGCCGCCGCGTCCTGCGGCCACTTCGATTTTTGCTTCGTCGATGAATTTCATGTTTGGCTTTTCTCTGTGTTTTTCAGACGGCCTATACTGTGTATGAGGCCGTCTGAAAAGGGATGGTTCGGCAGGGTGTGTTGAATTCGACTTTTGCAGCGGATTTTGCGTCATAAAACGGCAGATGCAAGGCGCAAATGCGAGCCTATGCCGTCCATTGCGGGTATTTGCAACGCGGCAGATGCCATTTCAGGGCGTAAAAGCCGCCAAAACGTTGATTGTCAACACACCCTGGTATTGCAGGCCGTCTGAAAACCGTGTTGCGGCGCGGAAAAACCATGCCGCCGCGTTTTTCAGACGGCCTCTTTGCTTTATGCGCTCAACGGCCTATGGCTTTGGCGGCAATGTCTTTGCGGTACTGCATACCGTCGAAGCGGATTTTTTGCACGGCCTGATAGGCGGTTTGCTGCGCCTGTTCCACGGTGTCGCCGAGACCGACGACGCAGAGGACGCGCCCGCCGTTGCTGACGGTGTGGCCGTCTGAAAGGGCGGTTCCGGCGTGGAAGACTTTGCCGGTTTCGTTGGCCGCGTCTATGCCTTCGATAATGTCGCGTTTGCGCGGGCTGTCGGGGTAGCCTGCGGCGGCGAGGACGACGCCGACGGCGGTTTGCGGCTTCCATTGGGCGGTCGCTTCGTTCAGACGGCCTTCGATGCCGGCCTGCACGAGGGCGGCGAAATCGCTGTCGAGGCGGCTCATCACGGGCTGGGTTTCGGGGTCGCCGAAGCGGCAGTTGAACTCGATCACCGAAGGCGCGCCGGACGCGTCTATCATCAGGCCGGCATAAAGGAAGCCGGTAAACGGGATGCCGTCGGCCTTCATGCCGCGCACGGCGGGGAGGACGATTTCGTCCATCACGCGGCGGTAGACTTCGTCTGTTACCACGGGGGCGGGGCTGTACGCGCCCATGCCGCCGGTGTTGGGGCCTTTGTCGCCGTCGAGCAGGCGTTTGTGGTCTTGGCTGGTGGCCATCGGCAACACGTTTTCGCCGTCGCACATCACGATGAAGCTGGCTTCCTCGCCCTGCAAAAAGTCTTCGATCACCACGCGCGCGCCCGCTTCGCCCATTTTGTTGGCCAGCAGCATATCGTCTATCGCGGCGTGCGCTTCGTCTTCGTTCATGGCGACAATCACGCCCTTGCCCGCCGCGAGGCCGTCGGCCTTGATGACGATGGGCGCGCCTTTTTCTTTCACATAGGCATGGGCTTCTCCGGCGTTTTCAAAGGTGCGGTATGCGGCTGTGGGGATGCCGTGGCGTTGCATAAAGGCTTTGGCGAAGTCTTTCGAGCTTTCAAGCTGCGCGGCGGCGCGGGTGGGGCCGAACACCGGCAGGCCGGCGGCGCGGAAATCGTCCACAATCCCCGCCGCCAGCGGGGCTTCCGGGCCCACCAGCGTGAAGGCGATTTTTTCGGCGCGGCAAAAGGCAATCAGCCCCGCGTGCGGCAGGAGCGGCACATTGCGCAGCTTTGGCTCGACGGCCGTGCCCGCATTACCGGGCGCAACAAAAACGGTTTCCACATCGGGAGACTGCGCCAGCTTCCAGGCCAGCGCGTGTTCGCGGCCGCCGCCGCCGATAACGAGCAGTTTCATGTTGCAACATCCTCTTGAAAACAGGGGGAACGCGCGATTATAGCCCATTTGCGAAAGGCCGTCTGAAAAGCCGCCGCAGGTTTTCAGACGGCCTGAAAACACAGTACAATAAAGACATATCAATAAAAAATCGAACAGCCTATGCCAGCCGACACCAGCCGCCTGATTGCGCGCAATCTGCAAAAATCCTTCAAAAAACGCCAAGTCGTCAAAGATTTTTCGCTCGACATCGAAAGCGGCGAAGTCGTCGGCCTGCTCGGACCCAACGGCGCGGGCAAAACCACCAGCTTCTATATGATTGTCGGCCTGATTGCCGCCGACGCCGGCAGCATCACCCTCGACGGGCGAGAGCTGCGCCACCTGCCGATACACGAACGCGCGCGCTTGGGCGTGGGCTACCTGCCGCAGGAAGCGTCCATCTTCCGCAAAATGACGGTGGAACAAAACATCCGCGCCATCCTCGAAATCAGCATCAAAGACAAAGGCCGCATCGAAGCCGAACTCGAACGCCTGCTTTCCGACCTCAACATCGAACGCCTGCGCCGCAGCCCCGCCCCCGCCCTCTCCGGCGGCGAGCGGCGGCGCGTCGAAATCGCCCGCGTGCTGGCCATGCAGCCGCGCTTCATCCTGCTGGACGAACCCTTCGCCGGCGTCGACCCCATCGCCGTCATCGACATCCAGAAAATCATCGGCTTCTTAAAAGAACGCGGCATCGGCGTGCTCATCACCGACCATAACGTGCGCGAAACCCTGCGCATCTGCGACCGCGCCTTCATCATCAGCGACGGCGCGGTGCTCGCCACCGGCCGCCCCGAAGAGCTGGTGGACAACGAACAGGTGCGCGCCGTCTATCTCGGCGAAAACTTCAACTATTAAAACAGTTATAAAAAACACATTATGAGCGGACAATCCTTCCACCTCAAACTCAAACAAACGCAGCAGCTCAACCAGGGCTTGCAACAGTCGCTGCGCGTGTTGCAGATGTCCGGCCTCGAACTGGAACGCGAAGTGGACGACTGGTTGCAGGACAACCCCCTGCTCGAAAGGCGCGAACCGGCCGACGACGGCACACTCGAACCCGCCCGCCTCTCCGCCGCCGTCTCCTCCCGCAACCAAATCGGCGGCGACGAAGCCGAAGACGTGTGGGCGACCATCGCCGACGAAGAAGACTTCAACCGCTACCTGCATAACCAAGTCTGCGAACACCCCCTCAGCGACGAAGAAGCCGCCCGCGTCCACATCCTCATCGACTTCCTCGACGAACAGGGCTACCTCACCGACAGCATGGAAGAAATCATCGACCACACCCCCCTCGAATGGATGCTGGACGAAGACGACATGCACGATGCGCTGGAAAAACTGCAAAGTTTCGACCCCGCCGGCGTGGGCGCGGCCGACCTGCGCGAATCCCTCCTGCTGCAACTGCAACGCCTGCCCGCCGACCCCGTGCGCCGCTGCGCCGGCAAAATCGTCAACCGCTTCCTCAACGAACTCAACGGCAGCCGCCGCAACATCGCCAAATTCAAAAAAGAACTGCCCGATTTTCCTGCCGCCACCATCGAAGCCGCCCTCGAACTCATCACCACCCTCAACCCCTACCCCGCCTACGGCTTCGCCGCCGCCGAGCCCACCGCCTTCGTCCAGCCCGACGTCTTCGTGCGCGAAGGCGAACACGGCTGGGAAGTGTCCGGCAACGAACGCGCCTGGCCCAGCCTCACCCTCAACACCGAGCTGGCCGACGCCCTCAAAGAAGACGGCATCAACGAAATCTGGCGCGAAAAAATCCAGGAAGCCCGCCAGAAAATCGACAGCCTCGAACTGCGCAAAAGCACCGTCGTGCGCCTGGCCGAATACATCGCCGCCAAACAGGAAGACTTCTTCGACTTCGGCGAAATCGGCCTCACCCCCATGCTGATGAAAGACGCCGCCGCCGCCCTCGGCCTGGCCGAAAGCACCGTCTCCCGCGCCGCCGGCAACAAATACCTCGCTTGCCCGCGCGGCCTGTTTCCGCTACGCTACTTCTTCACCCAGGCCGTCAACGCCGAAGAAGGACAGGAAGGCAACAGCCAAACCGCCGTCAAAGCCGTCCTCGCCCAACTCATCGAAAAAGAAGACAAAACCCGCCCCCATTCCGACGAAGCCCTCGCCGCCCTGCTCAAACTACAAGGCATAGACATCGCCCGCCGCACCGTCGCCAAATACCGCGAAGCCCTCGGCCTGCCCGGCGCGCACCGGCGCAAAATATAGTTTTCATGCCGTCTGAAAACGGTTTTCAGACGGCCCAACCCACCGAAGGAGTAAAACTATGAACCTGAAAATCACCGGTTTGAATTTCGATGTAACCGAAGCCGTCCGAGAGCACGTCGCCCTCAAACTCGAGCGCATCAGCCGCCACGCGGGCAACCTGATTTCCGTAACCGTTACCCTTTCGCTGGACAAGCCCAACCACAAGGCCGAGGCCGACGCCCACCTTTCCGGCAAAAACCTGCACGTCGAAGCCGTCGAAGGCGAAAACATGTACGCCGCCATCGACGTGATGATGGACAAACTCGACCGCGCCCTCATCAAACACAAAGAAAAAAGCCACAACGTGCGCGGCGCGGGCAAACCCGCCGCCGAAGAAGCCGACGCGGCGGAAAACGCGGAAGAATAAGCCGTAACACATCATGAGGCCGTCTGAAAAACTGTTTTCAGACGGCCTCTTCCGCTGTTCCGAGTGCCCCGCTTTGATTAAAATCCCGCTTTTTTCCGCCAACCCGCCCCGTGCCGACATGCAACAGCCGCCGCAACCGCCCCAAACCCGCTACCGCCCCTACAAACCCCACACCCAACCCTTCTGGCAGGCCGACAAACCCTACCTGCACGACGGCCAGATCACCGACGGCCGCTTCCGCGCCCTCGGCTACATCATGTCCTTTATCGCCGGCGCCATCAACGCCGGCGGCTTCTTCGCCGTGCAACGCTACACCTCCCACATCACCGGCGCGATGTCCGGCGCGGCCGACGCCGCCTTTCTCGGCGACTGGGAAGGCGCGCTCGTCCCCCTCGCCGTCGTCATCGCCTTCCTCCTGGGCGCGGCGCATTCCAACTGGACCATCCTCTGGGCCAAACGCCACCGCTTCCGCAGCGGCTACGGCCTCTCCATGTGGCTGGAAAGTTTCTACCTGCTCGTCTTCGGCCTGCTCGGCGTCGCCCTCTCCCACTACGGCAAAATCTTCGTCCCCCCCACCCTCCTTCTGCTCTGCTTCATCATGGGCATGCACAACACCGTCCTCACCGTCCTCTCCGGCAGCGTCATCCGCTCCACCCACATGACCGGCACCGTAACCGACCTGGGCATCGAACTTGCCAAAGTCCTCTACTACCGCCGCAGCGACAACCCCCGCCTGCCCGACGTGCGCGTCAACAAACCCAAAATGCGCCTGCTGCTCACCCTCCTGGCCGCCTTCTCCTGCGGCGGCTTCATCGGCGCGTGGGGCTACCACCACCTCGGCTACCACTTCACCCTGCCCGTCTCCGCCCTCCTCCTCCTCTTCGGCGCAGGCTCGGTCGGCTACGACGTCAAACTGCGCTGGCGCATCTACTGGCGGCGCAAAAAACGCCCGAACGGCAAACACGGCGTAATATCAAGTTAAGGCCGCTTACCCGCCACGCTAAGTCCCGCTATATTCCGCAAGTTTTCAAACCCACCCCGAAAGGACAACCCATGAAACCCTTCACCACCCTCACCGCCGCTGCCGTCGCCTGCACCCTCGCCCTCAGCGGCTGCATCACCTACGCCGACGGCACCCAGAAAGCCAGCAAAACCGCCATGTACGGCCTCGGCGGCGCGGCCGTGTGCGGCATCATCGGCGCACTGAGCCACGGCAGCAAAGGCGCGCGCAACTCCGCCCTCGCCTGCGGTGCAGTCGGCGCGGGCGTAGGTGGCTACATGGACTACCAAGAGAAAAAACTGCGCGAAAACCTCGCCAACACCGGCGTGGACGTCCAACGCAGCGGCGACCAAATCAAACTCGTCATGCCCGAAAACGTAACCTTCGCCACCGGCAGCGCCACCCTCAGCACCAACGCGCAAAACGCCCTCGCCGCCGCCGCGCAAACCCTCACCCAATACCCCGACACCACCCTGTCCATCAACGGCCACACCGACAACACCGGCTCCGACGCCATCAACGCCCCCCTGTCGCAACGCCGCGCCCAGGCCGTCGCCAGCTTCCTGCAATCGCGCGGCGTAAACGGCAGCCGCCTGGCCACCTACGGCCACGGCTCGCGCCAGCCCGTCGCCAGCAACGCCACCGCCGAAGGCCGCGCGCAAAACCGCCGCGTCGAAATCCTGATCAACCCCGACCAAAACGCCGTCCGCGCCGCCCAGCAGCAAATCCGCTAGGACGTGTTGACAATCAACATGCCCCAGACCCGCGCCGCAAACGCAAAAGGCCGTCTGAAAACCTTGAAACGGGTTTTCAGACGGCCTTTTGACACTTACGTAGGGTGTCGCCCCAAGGCGACGCACACGTTCCCCGCCGCATCACGGATTTCCGCCATGCCACGGGCAACCCGCCGAAACCGCGTGCGTGGCTGCGCCACACACCCTACTGATGCGCCGAACATGGGCGGCAGACAACAGGAGGCCGTCTGAAAACCTGAAAACGGGTTTTGGCTGCGCCGAAGCTACGCTTTCAGACGGCCTTTTTCCGATACGGAGGCATTTCAGGCAAAAGGGTTAAACAACCGCACGCCCGTCCGCTCGAAATCTGCGGTGTTGCGCGTTACCAATATCAAACGGTGCTGTTTGGCCGTCGCCGCTATCCATGCGTCGTTTTCCGGGCTTTTGTCGGGAATGTGCAGGGCGGTGCATATGGCGGCGGTGTCGGCATCTATCGGGAGAATCCGCCCTGAAAATGCGGGTTTGACAACTTCGTCCAGCCAGCGGCGCAATACCGCCCCTTGCGTCTTGTCTTTGCGCTCCATGCCCAAAACACCTCGTTCCAATTCCATTATGACGACTGCGCTGGTGTAAAAGACATTTTGTCCTTTGCCTGCCAGCCAAGCCTTAAAGGCTGGATTCATGCGTTCGGACGGCGTGTTTCGCTGATGGCATTGGTATCCAGCAGATACATTAGATACATTATTCAAACTCCGCAGGCCGGCGTTGCGCCCGGCTGCGCGGGCGGATTTCAAACTCTATGTCTGCCATTTCGGCAGCCAAATCCGCTGCCGGAGTCAGCGCATCCAGCATACTTTTGACGGTTTGCCCTGCCGCCAGCCGCGCATATTCCGCATGGCTCATCAATACCAAATCGGATTTGCCCCTGTTGGTTATCGGAACGGGAGCGGTATGCGCGGCCTTTTGTACTTGACCGGTACTCCGGCTAAATTCCCTACTGCTGTAAATCTTCATGGCGCGGCCTTTCCGTATCAATGTCGGTACGGAATTATACGGCATCCGACAGCGTGTAAAGCATTCAGGCGAAGCGGAGGGGCAGACGTTTGAAACGCTTAAAGGCCGTCTGAAAACCCGTTTTACCGGTTTTCAGACGGCCTTTTTGCATGGCAGGGCGGCGGGTTCAGCGTTTTTTGCCGTCTGCCGTTTTGCCGCTGCTGCGGTTTTTGGCCGTGCTTTTTTTGCGGCGTTTGGCGGCGGGGTTTTGTTTCCCGCCGTCTGCAGGGGCGGTTTCGGCGGGGGGCGGGGTGGGGGCGGGTTTGCCCGATACAAGGGTGATTCTGCCGTTTACGGTGGCCAGTACGCGGGCGGTTTTTGCCGTTTGGCTGCTTGGTTCGGGCTCGCGGGCGGCGGGGGACGGGGTTTGCGCCGCGCCTTCGGCGGTTTTGGCTTTGCAGGGGCGGGTTTTGCCGCTTTGGTTTTCGGATTCGGCGGCGGGGGATTTTTCAGACGGCCTCTTGGTGGCGGTATCGGGCGGGGCGGCGGGAGTTGGGGCTTGGCCGCCGTTTTTGCTTTTTTCAGACGGCCTTTCTGTGTTTTCAGACGGCTTTTGTCTGCCTGCGGCGGCGTTTTTGTTTTTGCCGCGTTTGGTTTGGCCGCCGGTAACGAGGGTGAGGTCGATTTTGCTGGTGTCGAGGTCGGCGCGGGCGACGCGGACGGTTACGCGTCCGCCCATTTCAAAGCGGATGCCGCTGCGTTCGCCTTCGATGCGCATGGCTTCGGGGCGGTAGTTGAAATAGTCTTCGCCCAGGTCGCTGATGTGCACCATGCCTTCGATGTGGATGCCGTCGAGGGTTACGAAGAGGCCGAAGTTGGCCATGCCGGTGATGCGGCCTTCAAACACTTCGCCGACTTTGTCGCGCATGTAGTAGGTTTTGAGCCAGCTTTCCACGTCGCGGGAGGCTTCGTCGGCGCGGCGTTCGCAGGCGGAGGTGTGGACGGCGGCTTCGTTCCAGGAGGGCGGGGCGTATTCGCCGCCTTCGAGCAGGGCGCGGATGGCGCGGTGCACCATGAGGTCGGGGTAACGGCGGATGGGGGAGGTGAAGTGGGCGTAGTGTTCGTAGGCGAGGCCGAAGTGGCCTTGGTTTTCGGCTTCGTAAACGGCCTGCTGCATGGAGCGCAGGAGCATGGTTTGGATGAGCTCGCGGTCGGGGCGGCCGGCGATTTTGTCGGAGAGTTCGGCGTAGTCTTTTGGGGTGGGTTTGTCGCCGCCGCCGAGGGCGAGGCCGAGCAGGGCGAGTTGTTCGCGCAGGGCGGCGAGTTTTTCGGGGGTGGGGCCGAGGTGGTTGCGGAACAGGGCGCGGCGTTTGTGCGCGAGCAGGAAGTCGGCGGCGCAGACGTTGGCGGCGAGCATGCATTCTTCGATGAGTTTGTGCGCGTCGTTGCGCTCTACGGGGATGATGCGTTCGATTTTGCCGTTGTCGTCGAACAGCATTTGTGTTTCGACAGTTTCAAATTCCATCGCGCCGCGCTGGCGGCGTTTTTTGTGCAGGATTTGGAAGAGTTTGTAGAGGGTTTCGATTTGGGCTTTGTGCGGGTAGTCGCCGCCGGCTTCGATGTTTTGCCAGACTTGGTCGTAGGTGAGGCGGGCGTGGGAGCGCATTACGGCGGGGTAGAAGCGGTAGGCTTTGATGTTGCCGGCGTAGGTTACGGTCATGTCGCACACCATGCACAGGCGTTCGACTTCGGGGTTGAGCGAGCAGATGCCGTTGGAGAGGTTTTCCGGCAGCATGGGGATGACGCGGCGGGGGAAATAGACGCTGGTGGCGCGTTCGTAGGCGTCGCGGTCGATGGAGCTGCCGGGGCGGACGTAGTGGCTGACATCGGCGATGGCGACGACGAGGCGGTAGTTGCGGCCTTGTTTTTCGGCGTACACGGCGTCGTCGAAGTCGCGGGCGGTTGCGCCGTCGATGGTGATCAGCGGCAGATCGCGCAGGTCTTCGCGGCCTTTGCGCTCGGCGGGGCGGACTTTGTCGGGGATTTTGGCGGCGGATGCGGCGCATTCGGGCGAAAATTCGTGCGGCAGACGGTGTTTGCGCACGGCGATTTCGATTTCCATACCGCTGTCGGCATAGTCGCCCAGCACTTCCAGCAGTTTGGCCACGGCGGGCTGGTGGTTGTGCGGATAGCTTTCGATGCGGGCGGAAACGACCTGCCCGGGCTGCGGCTTGAACGCGGCCACGGAATCGGGTTCCAAAATGACGGACTGGCACAGCCGCTTGTCTTCGGGCTCCATAATCGCCACGCCGTGTTCGATGTAGAAGCGGCCGACCACTTCGGTTTGCGCCCGTTCGATGATGTCGAGTACCTGCCCTTCGCGGCGGCCGCGCCGGTCGGTGCCGGCGGGGCGCACGGTGATAATGTCGCCGTGCATCAGGTCGCGCATTTCGCGCTCGTACAACACGAAATCGGCCTGCTTGGGCTGCTTGTCGAGCGGCACGGCGAAACCGAAGCCGTCTTTGTGCGCTTCGACGCGGCATTTGACCAGTTCCAGCTTCTGCGCCGCGCACACCGCGCCGCGCCGGTTGATCAGCACCTGCCCGTCGCGCGCCATCGCTTTGAGGCGGCGTTCAAAGAAAACATATTCGTCTTCTTTCACCGACAACATGGCCGCCAGCGCGGGCATGCCCAGTGGCACGCCTTCTTTTTCGATGATCTCGATGATCCATTCGCGGCTGGGCAGGGGAAATTCGTAACGCTGCCGCTCCCGCGCGAGGAAGGGGTCTTTTTCGCGCAGGTTTAATGCGTTATCTTTTTTCTTGGTTTTTCTCATTGACATTCTTTCGGCGGAATATATAATGCGCGGATTCGGTCGGACGTTACTTTAACGCAAGACGGTTCTTAAAGCAAAGCCCGGGTGGCGGAATTGGTAGACGCGCCAGCTTCAGGTGCTGGTATCCTCACGGGTGTGGAAGTTCGAGTCTTCTCCCGGGCACCAAACGCTGCTTTAAGAAGAAAAACAGATTGCCCAGGTGGCGGAATTGGTAGACGCGCCAGCTTCAGGTGCTGGTATCCTCACGGGTGTGGAAGTTCGAGTCTTCTCCTGGGCACCAGACATAAAAAACAGCCCCGCTTTGCGCGGCTGTTTTTTTCGCCCGCCGTTTGGCCGCCGCTTTCGGACGGCCGTGTTTTATATTGCAACACAATAAAAGCACACACTTGCACCGGCAACAGGAACGCGGCTCATAAAGCAGGGCGTGCCGCTCCTGCGGCGCACGCGTTCTTTATTGCGCAGGCCGTCTGAAAACCGCGTTTTGCAGTTTTCAGACGGCCTTTTTGCTGCGTGCGGATTTGTGTTTGAAGCGGCCGTTATCGAAACGGAAACCGCGTGCGTGGCTTGCGCCGCCCACCCTACCTTGGCGGCAGAGGCCGTCTGAAAACCGCAAAACGGGTTTTCAACCAAGGCGGCTTGGGTCGAGACCCGACAATCGCGCATCCCGCCCCGCTGATGTTGGGTTTGCAACCCAAGCTACCTGCTGCTGTCCCAAAGCGGCGCGGTTTTTACCACACAAAGGCCGTCTGAAAACCGTAAAGCGGGTTTTCAGACGGCCTTTTCAAACGGCAAATCAGTGCAGTGGCGGCAGTCCCATCAGTTCGTTGAGGAAGTTGGCGAAGGCGGGGTTGGCGGGTTTGTTCTGCATGTGCGGCCAGCGGGTCTGCCAGCCTTTGAGGGCGTTGCCGATGTATTGTTTGGACTGGCTGCTGTTGATTGCGCCGCGCTGGCTGTCTACGGCGGAGCGCAGGTACACGTCGTACACGCTGTCGTCGACGGGATTGTTGCCGACCAGGCGGATGCGGAAGCGGTTGAGCTGCTGGGCGGCCTGGACTTTAGTGATTTTGCCCTGCCCCACCTGGTCGCTGAGGCGGGTGGCTTCGTCGCGGATTTTGGCCACGTCCGCCCAGTGGCTCGCGGCGAGGCGGTAGGTGCCGGGTTGGCTTTGGACGGCGGGGGTCGGGCGTTTGCCCATGCCGGGGATGACGGTGGTTTCGCAGCCGACGAGGGCGGCGCAGGCAAGCAGGACGGGAAGGTATTTTTTCATGGCGTTATCGACTCTCTGTTGCAGGATGTTCCGGTGTGCGCCGCCGGCGGGCGCGCAGGCGGCGCAAAATACCATATTGCGCTGCGGGTTTACAAGTTTTATCAAACGAAGGCAGGCAGCCGGTGGGTTCCGGCTGCCTGCGTTGCGGCGGAATGCGTTAGAACCTGTTTGGTGTCTCTGACACGGCCGCTGCCGCGCAGAGACGCCGAACAGGTTCTTATGCGAGGTCGGCAAACAGGGGGGTGGACAGGTAGCGTTCGCCGTAGGAGGGGATGAGCACGACGATGAGTTTGCCCCGGTTTTCTTCTTTGGCGGCAAGCTGCAACGCGCTCCAAATGGCCGCGCCGGAGGAAATACCGACAAGGATGCCTTCTTTTTCGGCGGCGGCGCGGGCGGTGGCGAAGGCGTCTTCACCGGTTACGCGGATGACTTCGTCGTAGATTTTGGTGTTGAGGATGCTGGGGATGAAGCCCGCGCCCAAGCCCTGGATGGGGTGGGGGCCTTTTTCGCCGCCGCTCAATACGGGCGAGGCATCCGGTTCGACGGCAACGATTTTCACGCCGCTTTTGCGCGATTTGAGCACTTCTCCCACGCCGGTAACGGTGCCGCCGGTGCCGACGCCGGCCACGAAGATGTCAACCTGGCCGTCGGTGTCGCGCCAGATTTCTTCGGCGGTGGTTTTGCGGTGGATTTCGACGTTGGCAGGGTTGTCGAACTGGCGGGGCATGAAGTAGGTGTCGGAATTTTCTTCCACCAGGGCTTTGGCGCGGGCGATTGCGCCGTTCATGCCTTCGGCGGCGGGGGTGAGGATGAGTTCGGCACCGAAGGCACGCAGCAGCATTTTGCGCTCTTTGCTCATGCTTTCGGGCATGGTGATGACGAGTTTGTAGCCGCGCGCGGCGCAGACCATGGCCAGGCCGATGCCGGTGTTGCCGCTGGTGGCTTCGACGATGGTGGTGTTTTTGTTGATTTTCCCTTCTTTCTCAGCCGCTTCGATCATGGCTTCGGCGATGCGGTCTTTCACGCTGCTGCCGGGGTTGAAGAATTCCAGTTTGGCGACAACGCGGCCGGGCAGGCCTTCGGTGAGGCGGTTGAGCTCGACCAGCGGGGTGTTGCCGATGAGGTCGGTGATGTTTTTTGCGATGTTCATGATGTTTCCTTGCGTTGAAAAAGGGGATTGGGGCGGCATGGTAAGAGAAGGCCGTCTGAAAACAAAATAATTTCTTGGCGCGGCGCGGCAAACTAAAAGTTATAAGAAGCGGTTTCAGAATGCGCCCGGCCACAGCGCGGCGGCAGCGTAAGCGGTTTGCGCCACGAGCGTCAGCAGCAGCCCGGCCTGTATCCCGCGCACGGAAAACGCGGCCATCGGGCGGCCGTCGAAGCGGCCGTGCAGGGCGGACACGGCCATCAGCAGCAGCTGCATGGCCAGCCAGTAAACGGGTTGCAGCAAGGCAAGGTCGGCAAGCACCGGCAGCAGGCGCGGCGACAGGCCGTCCGGCCAGGCCTGCCACACCAGCAGCAGCACAAGGGCGTGCGCCAGAGCCATCGCCACGCACGAGGAGGCGAACAGCACGGGCAGCGGGCGCACTCCGGCTTCGTAATACGCGCCGTCTGCCGCGCGGCGGCCGTTCAGCAGCAGGAACAGCAGGCAGGCGGGGGCGATGTAAAGCTGCGGCATATAAAGGAAAACAGTGGAAGTCGGCGAGAGAAAGCCCGGCAGCAGCCACGCGCCCGCGCGCCCCGCCAGCAGCCAGAGGAACAACGCCGCCAACAGCCACGAGAGGCGGCGGCTTTGCGCCACGGCGGCCAGAAACAGCAGCACATAGGCGGCGGCGCAGAACAAGTCGGGGCGGATGATGCTCATCGGCCGCTTTCTTGGTAGGAAATCACGCCGTCGAACACGGTTTGCGCCGGCCCGGTCATCATCACACTGCCGCCTTCCCGCCAGCTGATGCGGAGGCGGCCGCCCGGCAGCGACACTTCCACCGGCTCGCCCGCAGCCAGCAGGCCAAGGCGCACGCCGTGCACCACCGCCGCGCACGCGCCCGTGCCGCAGGCCTGCGTTTCGCCCACGCCGCGCTCGAACACGCGCAGGCGGATGCGGTGCGGGTCGAGCACCTGCATAAAGCCGATATTGGCTTTTTCGGGAAACTGCGGATGCGTTTCCAAAGCCGCGCCCAGCGTGGCGACGGGCGCGGCGTCGGTGTCGTCCACCGTCAGCACCGCGTGGGGGTTGCCCATGTTCACCAGCCCCACGGACACGGCCGCGCCGTTGGCGGCGATGTCGTGGCGCAGCGCGTCCTCGGCCGCACCTTCGGCGGGCAGGAAGGGGATTTCAGACGGCCTCAGGCGCGGTTTTCCCATGTCCACCGTAACTAGGCCGCCCTCTTCCAGCTTGGGCACGATGATGCCGCGCGCGGTTTCCACCACGATTTCGCGCTTGTCGGTCAAGCCCTTGTCGGCCACGAAGCGGGCGAAGCAGCGCGCGCCGTTGCCGCACTGCTCCACTTCGCCGCCGTCGGCGTTGAAAATGCGGTAGCGGAAATCGGCCTCGGGCGAGACGGGTTGTTCCACCAGCAAAAGCTGGTCGAAACCGATGCCGGTGTGCCGGTCCGCCCACGCGGCGATGGGCGCGGCGGCGGGGTCGAAGGGCTGCGAGATGCCGTCGATAACGGCAAAGTCGTTGCCCAAACCGTGCATTTTGGTGAATTTCAAAACGGCCATAACGGATTCCTGAACGCCTTGTTGCAAACCGCACCGCAGGGTTGCCCGAACGGCGCGTGTGTCGGTACAAAAGGCCGTCTGAAAATATTTTCAGACGGCCTCAAAGCCTGATACGGAGACTATTTGCCTGCGGCTTCGGCTTTTTTCAGCAGATCGAAAAGCTGGTCTTTCAGAGCCAGTTTTTTGATTTTCAGCGCGTCGATTTCGTCCTGCGCGGACACGCTGGCGACGGGGTCGTTTTCCAAGCCGGAGATTTTGTCGTCCAGCTCGTTGTGTTCTTCAAAAACACGGGCAAAATGGGGGTCTTCCTGTTTCAGTTTGGAAATCAGATCGCGGTATTCGGGAAACATAATTCGTCCTCATTTATGTAATTGGCGGGAGATGACCCATTCTTTCGGGTTCGCGGCAATTATAACAAACCATACTGCCGCCGACACGCAAATTTTAACCGTTCGCCGCGCGCGCATATGCCGTCGGCGTTTTCAGACGGCCTGTGCGTCTTTCCAAACAGGCCGCAGGCGGGGTAAACTCGACGCCGTTTTGTTTACGAACACGCCAAAGGAACACCGCCATGCGCATTCTGCTCACCGGCGCGAAAGGCCAGCTCGGCCGCGCCGTCCGCGACCGCCTGCCCGACGAGTGGGAACTCATCGCCACCGACTCGAAAACGCTCGACATCACCGACCGCGAAGCCGTTGCCAACATGCTGGAAAACTTCCAGCCCGACGCCGTCATCAACACCGCCGCCTTCGCCGGCTCGGCCGCCGCAGAAGACCGCGCCGCGCGCTTTTTCGCCGTCAATGCCGAAGGCACGCGCAATCTGGCGCAGGCCGCCTTCGCCGTCGGCGCGAAATTCGTTCACCTCTCCTCCGACTACGTGTTCGACGGCAAAAGCCGCCTGCCCTACGCCGAAACCGACCCGCCCAACCCGCAATGCGTTTACGGCCGCTCCAAACTCGCGGGCGAGTTGCTCGCGCTGGCTGCCGAACCGGCCACCGTCGTGGTGCGCACATCATGGATATACAGCGCGCACGGCGGCAACTTCGTAACCCGTCTGCTCGACCGCGCCGCAGCGGGCGACGCCATCCGCCTCGCCGCCGACAACGCCGGCTGCCCCACCTACGCCCCCGACCTCGCCGCCGCCCTCATCGGCCTGCTGCGCCTGCCCCGCTTCCCGCAGGGGCTGCTGCACTACTGCGGCGGACAGGCGTTCAGCGAATACACCTTCGCCCAAGCCGTGCTGCAACTGGAAGCCGAACGCAACCCCGTCTTCAAAATGCCCGAGCTGATCCCCGTGCCCTCGGCCGAGCTGCACCAACACCGCAACGCCCCGCTCTATTCCGTACTCGACTGCGCAAAAGCCCGCAGCCTCGGCTTCACCCCCGGCAGCTGGCAGAAAAACCTGGCTGAAACCCTCGCCGAGTGCGCCCGCGCCAACCCATAAGGCCGCGCGGCAACAGAGGCCGTCCCCGCCGGTACTCCTTTGGAGCATAAACGCGGGGATGACGTTTCTGAAAAGCGCGATTTGTTTTTTCAGACGGCCTCAAACACCGAAAATGCTGAGATGCCGTCTGAAAGCGCAGCTTCGGCGCAGCCAAAACCGCGTTGCCCGTCTTTCAGAAACGTCGCCCCCGCGTTTATACTCCGAAGGAGTGCCGGCGGGGACGGCCTCCCTCCCGACAAACCCCGCCCCGAAAGCCCCGCCATGACCGCCCGCATGAACTGGCCGCAGCTGCTCAGCACCCAACGCTTCCGCCCCAAAGACGGCGAAATCGTCCCCACCGTAACCCCCTCCACCCAGGAAGGCGCGGACGCCCTGCGCACCGACTTCCACATCGACTACGACCGCGTCGTCTTCTCCGGCGCGTTCCGCCGCCTCGGCCGCAAAACCCAGGTCCACCCCTTCGCCGAACACGACCTCACCCACAACCGCCTCACCCACAGCGTCGAAGTCGCCAGCGTCGGCCGCAGCATCGGCAACCGGGTCGGCATGATGATGAAGGCCGGCGGCTTCCTGCCCGAAGGCAATACCCCGGGCGACATCGGCGCGGTCGTCCAAGTCGCCTGCCTCGCCCACGACCTCGGCAACCCGCCCTTCGGCCACACCGGCGAAGACGCCCTGCGCGACTGGTTCCGCAGCCCCGAAAACGCCGTTTACCTGCAACACCTCAGCCCCGCCGAACGCGCCGACGTGCAAACCTACGAAGGCAACGCCCACAGCCTGCGCATCCTCGCCAGCCTCGAAATGTACCCCGGCAAAGGCGGCATGCGCCTCACCGCCGCCACCGTCGGTGCGCTGCTCAAATACCCCTGGACCACGCAGCACCCCAACGGCACAAAAAAATTCAACATCTACCAAACCGAGCTGCCCTACATCCGCTGCGTCGCCAACACCCTCGGCCTCGTCAGCCACGGCCAGGACCACTGGGCGCGCCACCCCCTCTCCTACCTCATGGAAGCCGCCGACGACATCTGCTACGCCCTGCTCGACCTCGAAGACGCCGTGGATTTGGAGCTGCTCACCGACACCGAAGTCGAAACCGTTCTCTCCGGCCTCACCTTCATCGAACCCACCTTCCACGCCCAATCCGGCCGCCAACGCTGCGCCATGCTGCGCGGCATCGCCATCGGCCGCGCCATCGACGACGTCGCCCAAACCTTCATCACCCACCAGAGCGATCTGCTCGACGGCAGTTTCAAAGGCCGCGACCTTCTCGCCCTGTGCAGCCCCGAAGTACAGGACACCCTCGAAAACGCCAAAGAACTCGCCCGCACCCGCATCTTCCGCCACCAAAGCAAACTGATGACCGAAATCGCCTCCTTCCCCTGCCTCGGCTCCATCCTCGGCCTGCTCGTCCCCGCCGCCTGCCAATATCTCACCGAAGGCCGCGCCGGCACCCGCCAGAGCCTTGCCCTCGAACTGCTCAAAAACGCCCACCCCGTCAGCCCCGATGACAGCCTCTACACCGCCTACATGAAAATCCTCGACTTCGTCGGCGGCATGACCGACAACGCCGCCGCCAAAATGGCGCGCGAACTCTCCGGCATCGGCATGATTTGAACGCCCCCGCAAGCGTCCCGCCGTTTTTCAGACGGCCTGCACCGCAGCGCGTCAGGCCGTCTGAAAACCCCGTACCAACAAAATCAAAACGAAATCAACACGCCGCTGCGGCCAAAGCGCAAATAAATTCCCTTGCCCGCCAAACAACTAAACCCGACCGCCGCCGGAAAAACAAAAAACGCTGGACAGCCCTCCGCCCCCTCCCTATAATGCGCGTCTTTCTCGCACCCGTAGCTCAGTTGGATAGAGTATCTGGCTACGAACCAGAGGGTCGGGCGTTCGAATCGCTCCGGGTGCGCCAAACAACTCATCGCCGCGCCCATCGTCTAGCGGTTAGGACATCGCCCTTTCACGGCGGTAACCGGGGTTCGATTCCCCGTGGGCGTGCCAGCTTTCCCAAACACCCTGCAAAAAATTGCAGGGTGTTTTTCCGTTTTACGCCCGCCGCGCAGCGAATCCGCCGCACACCCTGCGCCTGCGCCCAGCTTGGAATTGTGCTTTCAGACGGCCTCTACTGCACAGGTAGGGTGTGTTGCCCCGAGGCGACGCATGCGTTCCCTGCCGCCCAACGAAAGGCTGTCTGAAAAACCAAATCCAATACCGCGTGCGCGGCTTACGCCACACACCCTACGTCTGCGCCCTGCTTGGAACTGTGTTTTTCAAACGGTCTCCGCCGCTAAGGTAGGGTGTGTCGCCCCAAGGCGACGCACGCGTTCTCCGCCGCCCAACGAAAGGCCGTCTGAAAACAAACCGCCAAACAGGTTTTTTCAGAAACGTCATCCCAGCGTAGGCGGGGACGGCCTTTCGCCTTGCCGCCGCCCGCGCCGGACGGCACAATCGCGCTTTCCGTTTCCGCCGCGCCGCCATGACACCCGACCCTTCCGCCGCCGCCCGCCTGCACCGGCTCAAACAGCAGGCCGCCGCCGATTACGCCGCGCACCGCCGCCCCGACCGCTATTTCCGCGCCGCCGTGCGCGCCGCCGACGAAGCCGTGCGCGCCCTATGGCCGCGTTTTTTCCCCGACGAAGGCTTCTGCCTGCTGGCCACAGGCGGCTACGGGCGCGGCGAACTTTACCCGTGTTCCGACACCGACCTCGTCCTCGTCTGCGCCGCCCCGCCCGATGCCGCGCGGCAGGAGCAGGCTACCGCGCTGGTGCAGGCGATGTGGGACGCCGGCCTTGCCCCCGCGCTGAAAACCGGCACGGCCGACGAGCTGTGCGACAGCGCGGCGCAGGATTTGACCGCCGACACCGCCTTTCTCGAAACCCGCCTCCTGTGCGGCGACGCGGCTTTGGCCTCCCGGTTCGTCCGAGCCTGCAACGCGCGGCGCGACCCCGCCGCCTTCGCCGCCGGCAAACTGCTGGAAATGCAGCGGCGGCACGACAAACAGCAGGGCGCGGGCGCGCTGCTCGAACCGAACGTGAAAACCTGCCCCGGCGGCCTGCGCGACATCCACACCATGCTGTGGCTGGCACGCTCGCAGGATCTGCCCGCCGGCATCCGCGCCCTCACCGCGCAAAACATCCTCACCCGCGACGAAGCCCTGCTGCTGGCTCACAGCCACCGCACCCTCGCCGGCATCCGCATCGGCCTGCATCTGGCGGCCGGGCGCGAAGAAGACCGGCTGGTATTCGACCTGCAAAGCCGCCTCGCCGCCGACATGGGGCTGCGCGACGAAGCAGGCCGTCTGAAAAGCGAACAGCTGATGAGCCTGTTCTACCGCGCCGTCAAAGCGGTGAAACAGCTTGCCGGCATCATCCCCGGCGTGCTGCAAAGCCGCGTCGCCCCGCCGCCGCCCGCCGCGCAGCCCGTCGACTGCGACTACCTGCGGCGCGGCACCCTGCTCGCCGCCCGCGACCCGCGCCTGTTTGCCCGCCAGCCGCAGCACATCTTCAAAATGGTGGAAATCCTGCAACGCAACACCGCCCTCACCGCCCCCGAACCCGCCACCCTGCGCGCCTGGTGGGCGGCCGCGCGCGGCATCGACGCCCGTTTTTACGCCGACGAAACCAACCGCCGCCGCTTCATCGGCTTCTTCCGCCACGGCCGCGGCCTCACCCACGCCATGCGTTTCCTCAACCTCTACGGCGTACTCGGCCGCTACCTGCCCGCGTGGGAACACATCACCGGCCTCATGCAGCACGACCTCTTCCACATCTACCCCGTTGACGACCACATCCTCACCGTCCTGCGCAACATGCGGCGGCTGGCGATGGAACAGCACGTGCACGAGCTGCCCTTCGCCTCCGCCCTCATGCACGCCTTCCCCCGTCCCCACGTCCTCTACCTCGCCGCCCTCTTCCACGACATCGCCAAAGGGCGCGGCGGCGACCACGCCCGCCAGGGCATCGCCGACGCCCGCCGCTTCGCCGCCGACCACTTCATGCCCCCCGAAGACACCGCCCTGCTCTGCTGGCTGGTCGAACACCACCTGCTCATGTCCCTCACCGCGCAAAAAGAAGACATCCAAGACCCCGCCGTCATCGCCCGCTTCTGCCGCACCGTGCACACCCCCGAACGCCTGTCCGCCCTCTACCTGCTCACCGTCGCCGACATACGCGGCACCAACCCCAAACTGTGGAACTCCTGGAAAGACAGCCTGCTGCGCACTCTTTTTCAGACGGCCTCAAACCACCTCGCAGGCCGCTCCGACAACCGCGCCGCCCTCACAAGCCGCCGCCAGGCCGCCGCCGAAGCCGCCCTCGCCGCCGCCGGACACAGCGAAAAAGACCGCCGCGCCCTGTGGCAGGCACTGGGCGAAGCCTACTTCGTGCGCCACCGGAAAAGCGAAATCCTCTGGCACACCGCCTTCCTCGTCGGCAACACCGGCACAGCCCAGGCGCACATCCGCCCCCACCCCGCCGACCCCGCCGTCCTGCAAATCGCCGCCTACCTGCCCAACGCCCCCGGCATCTTCGTCGGCCTGTGCCGCATCCTCGCCCGCCACAGCCTCGACATCGCCGCCGCCCGCGCCTTCGTAACCGCCGGCGACTACGTCCTCGACACCTTCGCCGCCCGCCTCCCCGAAGGCGGCACCGAAGCCGACCGCCGCCGCATCGAGGCCGCCCTCATGCGCGAACTGCAACACTTCCTCGCCACCGGCCGGACACCCGCTCCCGCCCCCGCCCGCATCCCCAGCCGCCGCGCCCGCAGCCAGCCCATCGCCCCCGTCATCACCGTCCGCGCCGAAGAAGACCCCGGCTGGCACACCCTCACCCTCACCGCCGTCAACCGCACCGGCCTCCTGGCCGACACCGCCGAAGTATTCAACCGCCACGGCATCAGCCTGCGCTACGCCAAAATCAACACCAGCGACGAACGCGCCGAAGACAGCTTCCTGCTCTACGCCCCGCCCCTGTCCGACCCCAACCGCCAACTCGCCCTGCAACACGACCTCGAAGCCGTACTCTCCGTGTGAAACAGGCAACAGAGGCCGTCTGAAAAGCGTTTTTGGCTGCGCCGAAACCGCGCTTTCAGACGGCCTCCGCCGCTTGGGTAGTGTGTGTGGCGCAAGCCACGCACGCGGTTTCCGTTTTTTGGGCAACGCGCGGATTGCTTGCACGGCACAGACCGCGTGCGCCGCCTCGGGCGGCACACCCTACGCCGACCCTGCCCCACCGTCATTCCCGCGCAGGCGGGAATCTTAGCGGATACAGACAACCGTTTGTTTCTTCAAAATTTATCGAATGCCAAAAAAGATTCCCGCCTGCGCGGGAATGACGAAACAAGGGTTTTCAGACGGCCTCTGCCGCGTGTAGGTGTGTGGCACAGCCATGCACGCGGTTTGGGCTTTTAGGAAACCGCGCGGATTTGTTGGGCGGCAGGGAACGCGTGTGTGACTGTGCCACACACCCTACCTTGGGTTCGTTATGGGTTGGGCGGAAAAAGGCCGTCTGAAAACCGTAATTCGGGTTTTCAGACGGCCTCTGTGCCGTTTGCGGCGGTGTCGGTGATTTTAACGCACGGCCGATGCGGCCTGTTCCGTGCCGCCGTTGTCGGCGGCGGTTTCCGCATCGGCTTCTTCGTCGTCGAAATCCGTATCCGGCTCGGGTTCGAGGATTTTGCCGTTGAGGGTGAGTTTGCCGTTTTCCAGCCGCAGGCGGGTGGAGATGTCGTCGTCGTCGAGTTTCAGGTAGCCATCGGCGGCCATGGAGTTGACGGTGCTGCGCACCATGGCGCGCAGGGTTTCGTGGATGTCTTCGATGCCGGCGGTGCCTTCGGCTTCGTCTTCGGGGTTGACGGTGAACAGGCTGCGGGCGCGACTGACGGCGATGCTTTCGAGCAGGGGCTCGGGCAGGCTGAATTTGAAGTCGGCCTGCGTTTTTTTGAGGATGGAGCCGATGTCGTCCAAATCGCTGCGGGTGAGGCCGTTGAAGGTGATTTGCCCGTCGGCGTGGACTTTGCCCTGCGGCAGGGCGAAGTCGAAGGCGCGCAGTTTGATTTGGGGGTTGCCGGTGAAGAGGCCGGAGGCTTCGTTGCGGGCGGTGTCGAGCAGGGCGGCGCGGATTTCGTCTTCGCTCATGTTTTTCGCGGCCAGGGCGGCGAGTTTGTTTTTAAACGCCAGCAGCGATTCGGTGTGGAGGTGTTCGGCGGCGACGCTGATGTCGAGCGGGCCGTAGGTGTCGTCGCCGTAGGCCAGTTTGTCGAAACGGAAGCGGCCTTCGCTGTTGGCCCAGCCGTTTTCTTCGTTCATCTGTGTGTCGAAGCTGAGTTTTTCCACCGTGATTTTGGAGGGGGGGATGGTGCCGGTGGGATTGATGAACGCGCCGATTTGCAGGTCGGTTACGAGGTTGACCAGTTCGTTGAGGCGGAGGTTGTAGTCAATGCCCTGCTGCCATTGCAGGGAGAGGCGGCCGAGGGTGAGGCTGCTGCTGCCGAGGGCGAGTTTGCCCTGCCCTTCGCGGGTGTCGCTGCCGATGCGCAGGTCTTCCATGACGATGTCGCCTTTGTCGGCGAGCTTGATGTGCAGGAGCGGGGCGGTGTAGCCGCTTTTGAAGGTTTTCCAGCCGGCGGTGTAGTCGGTTTGGCCGGAGAGCCCTTTCCAGTTGAGGGCGATGCCGGAGAGTTCGTCGTAGTCGAAGGCGGGGATGTCGAGATTCAGGCGGCCGGAGCCGTCGAAGTTGATGGTGTTGCCGAGGGTGAGGGGGACGCGCTCGCCGAAGAAGCGTTTGAGCACTTTTTCCGATTCGGGCGCGTAGTGGAACTCGCTTTGCGCGTGCGCGGCGGCGAAGCCGTCGGCAAAGGGGCCGTGCTTGATGCGGCTGACCACGGTAACCGGCTCGGAAAGCACGGTTTTCAGATTGTCGGGCAGGTAGTTTTGCGCGTTGTTCAGCAGGGTGGGTTTGAGCCGCACCACCAGCGTTTCGGTTGAAGAAAACCAGCCGCGCTCGTAGCGGCGCGATTCGATGGTGATGACGCTGCTGTCTTGCAGCAGGCGGTATTGGTCATCCAACACTTTCTGCGCCTGCCCGCCGAAATAATAAGGCAGGCCGCCGAACAGGGCGGCGGCGGACACGGCGGCGGCAGACAATCCCGCAATCAGTTTTTTCTTCATATAGGGCGCACACAAAATCAAAACACGCAAAGGCGGCAAGCATAGCACCATTTGCCTGCTTTGTCTTTTCAGACAGCCTCACACGGGCGCGTATTCCGCTATAATGCCGCCTTCGCCAACAGGAGCAGCAAACATGTACGACTACCAGTCCGACGCCACCAAATTCCTCAACGACTACATCGAAAAACACCCCGAAGAAGCCGAACGCCGCCTGCAAAACCGCCACCTCTTGTGGGACGTGGAACTCAAACCCGAAGAGCAGGCCGACTTCGCCGCCGCCAAAGTCGCCAAAAAGCCCTACACCTATTACTCCTACGACTAAGCCCTCCGGCATGAGCACCCGTCCCGCCGCCGCCACGCCCGAGCTGGCCGCCTACCTGCGCGGCACCGGCGCGGCCGAACACCCTGTCCTCGCCCGCATCCGCCAAGCCAACGCCGCGCACCGCATGGGCAAAATGGCCGCTGCCCCCGAACAGGCCGCCCTCATCGCCTGGCTCGCCCGCCTCATCCGCGCCGAAAACTGCCTCGAAATCGGCGTATTCACCGGATACAGCAGCACCGCCCTCGCCCTCGCCCTGCCCGATTCGGGGCGCATCACCGCCTGCGACATCAACGCCACCTACACCGCTCAGGCGCGGCAGGCATGGCTCGACGCGGGTGTAGCGCACAAAATCACCCTGCACCTGCAACCGGCGCTGATTACCCTGGACGAACTCATCGCCCGAGGCCGCAGCGGCCGTTACGACCTCGCCTTCATCGACGCCGACAAACCGCCCACCCCACAATACTACGAACGCTGCCTGCAACTCGTGCGTCCCGGCGGCATCATCGCCATCGACAACGTCCTCCTGCACGGCCGCGTCCTGCGCGAACCCGAAGCAGACGACCCGCCCGCCGTCGCCGTCATGCGCGCCTTCAACGCCGCCCTCACCCGCGACAGCCGCGTCCTCCCGCTCACCCTGCCCCTGGGCGACGGCCTCACCCTGCTTATCAGACAATAAAGGCCGTCTGAAAGCGCAGTTTCAACAAAGCCAAACCCATTTTCAGACGGCCTCCGCCGCAACCCCAACCCGACAAACACAACCATGAAACACCCCGCCCGCGCCGCCGCCCTGCTCCTCCTCACCGCCTGCACCGCCGCACCACAGCCCACCCCCGCGCCCGCCGCAGCCCCCGCGCCGACCCCGTCCGCCGCCGACGACATCCCCTACCCTGCCCCCGACCTGCAAAGCCAGATCAACGAAATGGGCGTGGAAAACGCCCGCCTGCGCCGGCAAATCGAAGAATTGCAGGAGCGCGTCAAACGCCTCGAACAAAATCCGCCCGCCCCGCGCACAACCCGCCCCGTGCACACCCCGCCCGCTCCCGCTGCAAGCACCCCCGCCGCAAGCCCGCTGGAAACCGCCCGCCGCCTCTACGCCCAGGGCAGCTACACCGCCGCCGCCCGCAGCCTCCAATACGCCGAGAGCGGCGGCAGCGGCAGCGACGCCGACCGCCGCGCCATGCACCTGCTGCTGCAAAGCCACCGCAAACTGGGCAACTGCGAATCCGTCATCCAAATCGGCAGCCGCTACGTCTCCCGCTTCGCCCGCAGCCCCGAAGCCGCCGACACCCTGTTCACCGTCGGCCAGTGCCAGTGGGACATGCAGCAGCGCGACGTCGCCCGCGACACCTGGCGCAAACTGATGCGCCTCTACCCCGCCAGCCCTGCCGCCCAAAAAGCCGCGCGGCACGCCGACAAATACTGAACGCGCGGCCGCAACGTTTTTCAGACGGCCTCAATACGGCGCGCAACCGTTTGAGGCCGTCTGAAAACGCAGTTTCAACGAAACCGAACACATCCATGCCACACACACGCAAAACGCCGCCGCCTCCGAACGGAGACGGCGGCGTTCCGGCAAACGGCCGCGCATAAAAAAACAGCCCGGGAAGGCTGTTTTTTGCATTTGGTGCCCGGGGTCGGACTCGAACCGACACACCTTTCGGCGGGAGATTTTGAGTCTCCTGTGTCTACCAATTTCACCACCCGGGCAGGTAGGAAAGCGCGCATTATAACGGCAAAACGCCTGTTGTAAAGCCTTATCGGGCGATTTGCGCCGCGCAAAGGCCAAGCGGATGAATCATAAAAAGAAAAGATTTACAGCCCGCCCGCAGACCGGATGCCGGCACGCCCGCGCCCGGACCCATGTCAACTTTCCCGCGTTTTCCCAAGCCGTTGCATTCCACCGGCGGCCGAAACGCGGTAAGATTGCGCCCGAATTTTGTCCGCAACCGTAGAGGGGTTCACCATGAAATACCGTTATCTCGCCCTGTTTGCCGCCGCCGCATTGTGCGCCTGCTCGCAACAGAACACCGCATCCGATGCCGCCGCGCCCGCCGCTTCCTCCGCCGCAGCGTCCCCCGCCTCCGCGCCCGCTGCCAACGCGCCCGCCGCGCAGCCGAAAAACGGCGGCTTTTTCGGCACCAACGTCAGCAAAGACGACATCGGCGGCGACTTCACGCTCACCGACGGCAGCGGCAAGCCGTTCGCCCTCAGCAGCCTCAAAGGCAAAGTCGTGCTGCTCACCTTCGGCTACACCAACTGCCCCGACGTCTGCCCCACCAGCCTGCTGACATACAGCGAAGTGGTCGGCAAACTCGGCGAGCAGGCCAAAGACGTGGCCGTGGTGTTCGTCAGCGTCGATCCCGATCGCGACACGCCCGAAGTGGTGAGCAAATTCGCCAAAACCTTCAATCCCGACTTCATCGGCCTCACCGCCACCGGCGAGCAGAGCATCCCCGTGGTGAAACAGCAATACCGCGTGGTTTCGGCCAAATCGCAGGAACAGTCGGCCGACATCTACCTCATCGACCACACCGCCGGCACCTACGTCCTCGACAAAAACGGCAACACCGTGCTGATGGAAAACTACGGCCGCACCTCCGACGAAATCGCCGCCGACGTCAAACGCCTGCTCGCATCCTAACCCCCGCCGCAGAGGCCGTCTGAAAAACGGATTCCCGCTTTCGGAAACGTCATCCCCGCATAGGCGGGGACGGCCTCTTTCAGGAAAACCGCATGTCAGAAAACCACCTCACCATCGCGCTCTCCAAAGGGCGCATTTTCGACGAAACCCTGCCGCTCTTGGCCGCAGCGGGCATCGTGCCCGCCGAAGACCCCGAGCAGTCGCGCAAGCTCATCATCGGCACCAACCGCAACGACATCCGCCTCGTCATCGTCCGCGCCTCCGACGTGCCGACCTACGTGCGCTACGGCGCGGCCGATTTCGGCATCGCGGGGCGCGACGTGCTGGTGGAAGACGGCGGCGAAGGGCTGTATCAGCCGTTGGACTTGCAGATTGCCAAATGCCGCATGATGGTGGCCGTGCCGCAGGGTTTCGACTACACCGCCGCCTCCCAGCCCGGCTGCCGCCTGCGCATCGCCACCAAATACCCCAACATCGCCGCCGAACACTTCGCCGGCAAAGGCGTGCATGTGGACATCATCAAACTCTACGGCTCGATGGAACTCGCCCCGCTGGTCGGCCTCTCCGACGCGATTGTCGATCTGGTGTCCACCGGCGGCACGCTCAAAGCCAACCGCCTCGAAGCCGTCGAACACATCTGCGACATTTCCAGCCGCCTCGTCGTGAACAAAGCCGCCCTGAAAGTGAAACACGCCCTGTTGCAGCCCATTATCGAAGCCTTCGCCGCCGCATCCGCCTAGCCGATCGCGCGGGGGATGCGGATTTCGCTGTTTTTTGCTGTTTTTACCCAGGAGAAACAAAACATGGCACACCTGCTGATCGATACCGTCAAAACCAGCGTGGCAGGCAAATTCCTGCCCGCCTCCCGCCACACCGTGCGCCTGTTCGCCGGCAAACGCACGGCCAAACCGCTGCGCCGCCTGCTGCGCGTCGTGCAGAATTCAGACGGCCTGCCGCCGCCGATCGCCCTAACCGAACTGCCGCGCAAAAAAGACGTGCCCGCCGCCATCCTCGACCAAGCCCGCGCCATCCTCGCCGCCGACCCGCAGGCGAACATTGCCGTCGTCAGCCCGCGCGGCAAACTGCGGCGCAAACTCGACAAACTGCAAACGCGTTACCCCGACGCGCAGATTTTTTCCGCCGGCAAACTGGGCAAAAAAACCCGCGCCTTCCTCGCGCAGGAAACGGCGTTCGTCATCACCGCGCCGGAAACGGACAAAACGGCGCACAGGCCGTCTGAAAACCCGCCCGCAGGCACGGAACAGCCCGAAAGGCCGTCTGAAAACCCGACCGCCGCCCCGTCTCCCGCAGCTGCCGAAGCCGAACTGATAAACCGCGCCGCAGAAAACGTACAGGCCGCCGCAGCCGCCGTCCTGCCGCCCGCCGCTGCCGAAGCCGAACTGATAAACCGCGCCGCAGAAAACGTACAGGCCGCCGCAGCCGCCGTCCTGCCGCCCGCCGCGTCCGACCTCACCGGGCTGGAACAAGCCCTGCGCCTGCTGCACAAAAACCGTCCGAAAAAGAAAGCCGCCCTGCTGGCCATGCTGGCGCGGCAGCACGGCGGCGGCGCGGAGGAGTTGTTCGCCGCCCTGATAAAAAACGGCAATATCGCCGTTGACGCGGCGGAAACCGTGCGCTACATCCACCCGTAAACCGCAGAGGCCGTCTGAAAAGCAAGTTTCAGACGGCCTCATCCGCAAAACAAACGCCGCCTATGAACATCACCGACACCGCCATCCCCGAAGTCAAAATCTTGGAGCCGCAAGTCTTCGGCGACGAGCGCGGCTTCTTTATGGAAACCTTCCGCGACGACTGGTTCAAAGCCCATGTGTGCGAACGCACCTTCGTGCAGGAAAACCATTCCCAATCAGGCGGCGGCGTGTTGCGCGGCCTGCACTACCAAACCGAAAACACCCAAGGCAAACTCGTGCGCGTGGTGGCGGGCGCGGTGTTCGATGTCGCCGTTGATCTGCGCCGCAACTCGCCGACCTTCGGACAATGGGCGGGCGCAATCCTCTCCGCCGAAAACAAACGCCAGCTCTGGGTGCCCGAAGGCTTCGCCCACGGCTTTTACGTCTTAGGCGGCGGTGCCGAGTTCGTTTACAAATGCACCGACTATTACAACCCCCGAGCCGAACACACGCTGCTGTGGAACGACCCCGCAATCGGCATCGCATGGCCGCTGCACGGCGAACCGAAGCTGTCGGCCAAAGATGCGGCGGGTAAAACACTGGCCGAAGCGGCAAGGTTTTAAAAACACGTTCAGGCCGTCTGAAAGCGCAGCTTCGGCGCAGCCAAAACCCGTTTGCAAGGTTTTATAGTGAGACAAATAACAAGTATCCGATTTATGTAGGGTGGGTCTTGACCCACCGATAACATGCGCAGTCTGTATGCTGTATTTCTTATTTTGTGCCACTATAACTTCCCTGCCGCCGCACTTTCAGACGGCCTCAAAGCCCGCAGAGGCCGTCTGAAAACATCAAATCAAACCCGAACCCAAACCGTGAAAACCGCCTACATCCCCTCCGCCGGCATCCGCAACATCCCCGGCCTTGCCGACTTCCTCCCCGAGTTCCGCATCCGGAAAAAGCCCGCCGGCGCAGACATCGTCATCGGCTGGGGGCTGCGCCCGAGCACCCGCAAAGCGCGCGAATTTGCCGCCGCACAGGGGCTGCCGTTTGCCGCGCTGGAAGACGGCTTTTTGCGCTCGCTCGGCTTGGGCGTGGACGGCTGGCCGCCGTTTTCAATGGTTTTCGACGACATCGGCATCTATTACGACACCACCCGCCCGTCGCGCTTGGAACAATTAATCCTCGCCGCCGACACCCTGTCGCCCGAAACGCTGGACGAAGCCCACCGCGCCATCGCCCTGATTCTGGAACACCGCCTGTCCAAATACAACCACGCCCCCAGCCTTTCAGACGGCCTGCTGCAAGAAATGCGGCAGCGGCAAACCGTGCTGTTAATCGACCAGACTGCCGGCGACATGGCACTGCAATACGGCGGCGCGGACGCGGCCACTTTCGAGCGCATGTTTCAGACGGCCTTGGCGGAAAACCCGCAGGCGCAAATCTGGGTCAAAACCCATCCCGACGTGTTGAGCGGCAAAAAACAAGGCTGCCTGACCGACTTGGCGCGGCAAAACCGCGTGCGCCTGCTGGCCGAAGACATCAACCCGATTTCACTGTTGCAAGCCGCAGACAAAGTTTATTGCGTTACCTCGCAGATGGGTTTTGAAGCCCTGCTGTGCGGCAAATCGCCGGTTACCTTCGGCCTGCCGTGGTATGTGGGCTGGGGCGTGAGCGACGACCGCCACCCCGCCGCCGCCGAACTGGCGCGGCAGCAACGGCGCTCTCCCCGGACTTTGGATCAACTGTTTGCCGCCGCCTATCTGCAATACAGCCGCTACATCAACCCCAACACCGGCAAGGCGGGCACGCTCGCCGACGTGATCGATTATTTGGCCGTCGCGCGGCGGCTCAACGAAAAACTGCGCGGCACCTTATACTGCGTGGGCATGTCGCTGTGGAAACGCGCCGTCGTCAAACCGTTTTTCAACGTGCCCTCATGCCGTCTGAAATTCGTCAAATCGGCGGACAAACTCGCCGCCGAGGCTCTGCCGCCCGACACGCGCCTGCTGGCATGGGGCAGCGGCAAAGACGAAATCACCCGTTTCGCCGAACAACACAACATCCCCCTGCTGCGCATGGAAGACGGCTTCATCCGCTCGGTCGGCCTCGGCTCCAACCTCGTGCCGCCGCTCTCGCTCGTCATCGACGACATGGGCATCTACTTCAACCCCGAAACGCCCTCCCGCCTCGAACACATCCTGCAACACCAAACTTTCAACCAACAGGATTTTCAGACGGCTTCCCTGCTGCAACAGGTGCTCACAGCAAACAAAATCAGCAAATACAACGTCGGCAGCGCAAATTTCAGCGTGCCGAAAACCGACAAAACCGTCATCCTCGTTCCCGGCCAGGTCGAAGACGACGCCTCTATCCGCCACGGCTCGCCGCAAATCCGCCGCAACCTCGACCTGCTCAAAACCGTGCGCGAACGCAACCCCGACGCCTACATCATCTACAAACCACATCCCGACGTCGTCAGCGGCAACCGCATCGGCCGCATCGCCCCCGAAGACGCCGCCCGTTACGCCGACCAAACCGCACCCGAAGCCGACATCCTCACCTGCCTGCAACACGCCGACGAAGTGCACACCATGACCTCGCTCACCGGCTTTGAAGCCCTGCTGCGCGGCAAAAAAGTCTGCTGCTACGGCCTGCCGTTTTACGCCGGTTGGGGGCTGACCCAAGACACCCTGCCCATCCCCCGCCGCAACCGCCGGCTCGAATTGTGGCAGCTTGCCGCCGGCACGCTGGTTTACTACCCAAGCTACGTCCACCCCGAAACCCGCCGCCTCATCAACGTCGCCACCGCTGTGAAAATTTTAAAGCAACATAAAAATTTACAGAAAAAAAACAACAATCTGCGCAGAAGCTGGCTGAACAAAAAACTGGAAAAAGCAAAGCAGTTTTACCGTTCGCTTCGCTAGGGTGTGTTAACAATCAGCTTGTGATTTCGGAAATCATTAGGTCAAACAGCAGTCAAACCCAACTGCCTAACCATTCTGCCAAACCCAGAACAAACCGAGATGCAATAAGCCACCGATTCGGGAATAAGAAAATACTGGTATAATTCAAAAAATTTTTTTCCAAAACACCTTGCGGCATCTATGCTTCTTCGCAAACATCAAAAATAAAAAGGAAATTTTTAGAAACGGCAATCAAAGATACAATGTCTCAAAATACAATCATAAAATCATATTGATCACATCATTTCTAAAATACTTCCATTTAAGACACACTCTATTTCATAACCATAAAACATATCCCTAGTTGTTTTCCATATCAAGATATGTTTATAAATTTAAGTATTAGCAGCTTAATACTGGAATAAAGTTAAAAAATAAATTATAGATATTGGATTTAAACCGAGTTTTCCTATGAAAAAAATAAATTTATTATGGATATTGGTGCTGTCTGCCTGCTCCTTTATTCCCGCCTCCGGCCCGCAAACCGGAAAAATTACCCGATTAGGCAAGCAAGCTGCCACGGCTCAAATTCCCGCTGTCGAGTTAATCGATGTGGACAATTCCATCACCCAAGCCCTCTACCAAGCCCAAAACAACCAATCCTTCGCCCAACTTGGCGACGGTTCTGCTTCGGGCGGCCTTATCCATACGGGGGATATGCTGGACATTACCATTTGGGAAGCCCCGCCTGCCGTGCTGTTCGGCGGCTCGCTCTCTTCCGCCGGTACCGGCAGCGCGCAGCAGACCAAGCTGCCCGATCAGATGGTCAGCGCGAAAGGTACGGTTTCCGTTCCTTTCATCGGGGATATTGCGGTGGTTGGAAAAACGCCCGTTCAGGTTCAGGATCTGATTAAAGGCCGTCTGAAAAAAATGGCCAACCAGCCGCAGGCCATTGTCCGGATTATGCAAAACAACGCAGCAACAGTATCCGTTATCCGCGCAGGCAACAGCGTGCGCATGCCGTTGACCACGGCGGGCGAACGCGTGCTTGACGCAGTGGCGGCAGTAGGCGGCTCGACCGCCAACGTGCAGGACACCAATGTCCAACTGACGCGCGGCAATCAGGTGAAAACGGTCGCCTTGGAAGATTTGGTTGCCAACCCGCGCCAAAACATTATGCTGCGGCGCGGCGATATTGTTACCATGATTACCAACCCGAGTAGTTTCACATCAATGGGCGCGGTCGGCAGAACCCAGCAAATCGGTTTTTCCGTCAAAGGCTTATCGCTGGCCGAAGCAGTAGGACGCATGGGCGGGCTGCAAGACAGGCGCGCCGACGCACGCGGCGTTTTTGTTTTCCGCTACGCGCCCTTGTCGGAGCTGCCGTCTGAAAAACAAGGCAAATGGGCCGCGCAAGGCTATGGCGCAACAGCCGAAATCCCCGTGGTTTACCGCTTGAACCTGACCGACGCCAATTCGATGTTCTGGATGCAGCGGTTTCCGATAAAAGACAAAGACGTGGTGTACGTATCGAACGCACCCTTGTCTGAAGTGCAAAAATTCTTGTCGTTTGTGTTTTCTCCCGTGGTCAGCGGCGTAAACAGCATCAACAACCTGACCAACTAACCATCCGCAAAGGCTACACGATGTCCGAACAACCAGCCGCACCGGCCAATACCGCACCGCCCGAGACCCGGGCGGCAGCCGCGAAGAAAAAGAAAAAAAAGTTTTTCCGCAAATTCAACCCGCTGTTATGGCTTACCGTCATCATCCCCACGCTCTGTTCGACTGTATATTTCGGTCTGATCGCTTCCGACCAGTTTACCTCCCAATCGAGCTTTGTCGTCCGTTCGCCGAAAAACCAGGCATCCCTCAACGGCTTGGGCGCGATTTTGCAGGGAACGGGCTTTTCCCGCTCGCAAGACGATATTTACACCGTACAGGAATATATGCGTTCCCGCTCTTCGCTGGATGCGTTAAGCAAAAAAATGCCCGTGCGCAGCTTTTATGAAAATAAAGGCGATATTTTCAGCCGTTTCAACGGGTTCGGTTTGCAAGGCGAGCAGGAAGCGTTTTACCAATATTACCGTGAAAAGGTAAACATTAATTTCGATGCCGTTTCCGGCATTTCCAATCTGAACGTCAGCTCGTTTGATGCGGCGGAATCGCAAAGAATCAACGCAGCCCTTTTGAAACAGGGCGAAATTCTGATTAACCAGCTGAACGAGCGCGCCAGACAGGACACCATACGCTACGCGGAAAGCGTGGTTGCGGCGGCGGAAGACAAGGTTAAGGAAGCCTCCGTCCAACTAACCAAATTTCGCGTGAAAAACGGCGTTTTCGATTTGAAGGCGCAGTCGGAAGTGCAGCTCGGGCTGGTATCCAAATTGCAAGACGAATTAATCGTCATCCAAACCCAATTGGATCAGGTAAAAGCCGTTACCCCGGAAAATCCCCAAATTCCCGGCCTCTTGGCTCGGGAAAAAAGCCTGAGAAAAGAGATTACGCAGCAAATCCGCGCCATTTCAGGCGGAAGCGACCGTTCTTTATCCAACCAAGCCGCCGAATACCAGCGTGTCTATTTGGAAAACGAGTTGGCCGAAAAACAACTGGCCGCCGCCATCACCTCGCTGGAAGGCGCGAAAGCCGAAGCCGACCGCCAGCAGCTTTATCTGGAAATCGTCTCACAGCCGAGCCGGCCGGATATGGCGCAAAAGCCGACACGGATTTACAACATTGTCGCCACCTTTATTATCGGGCTGATTGTTTACGGCATCGCCAGCCTCCTGACTGCCAGCATTCGCGAGCATAAAAACTGATGAAAGAACTGCATAAAACTTCGTTCCGCGAATCCTTGGCGATTCAAAAACGGGTTATCGGTGCGTTGCTGATGCGTGAAATCATCACACGCTACGGCCGTACCAATATCGGCTTTTTATGGCTGTTTGTCGAACCTCTGCTGATGACGCTTGTCATCGTGCTGATGTGGAAATTTTTTAAAGCCAACGAAGTTTCATCACTCAATATCGTTGCCTTCATCATGACCGGATACCCGATGATGATGATGTGGCGCAACGCCTCCAACCGCGCCATTGGTTCGATTAACGCCAATGCCAGCCTGCTTTACCACCGCAATGTGCGCGTATTGGATACCATTTTTGCCCGCATGCTGCTGGAAATTTCGGGAGCAACCATTGCGCAAATCGCCATTACGGCCATCTTTATCGTCATCGGCTGGATCAATCCGCCCGCCGATATTTTCTATATGTTGCTCGCATGGCTGCTGATGGCAATGTTCGCTGTCGGCTTAGGTTTGGTTATCTGCTCGATTTCATTCCATCTCGAACCCTTTGCCAAAATATGGAACACGCTCAGCTTCGTCATGATGCCCCTCTCCGGCGTGTTTTTCTTCGTTCACAATCTGCCCCAGCAGATACAGCATTATGTGCTGATGATTCCCATGGTTCACGGCACGGAAATGTTCCGCGCGGGTTATTTCGGCAGCAGCCAAATCACCCACCATAATCCCTGGTTCATCCTGATGTGCAATTTGGTTTTGCTGTTAATCGGTTTGGCTATGGTGGACAGTTTCAGCAAAGGAGTCGAGCCGCAATGATTTCCGTCGAACATGTATACAAACAATACCAAACCCGCCAAGGGAAACGCACCGTTTTAAACGACATCAACTTCAAATTGAAAAAAGGGGAAAAAATCGGCATCCTCGGGCGCAACGGCGCAGGTAAATCCACGCTGATCCGCCTGATTAGTGGCGTAGAGCCGCCGACGCAGGGAGAAATCAAGCGCACAATGAGCATTTCCTGGCCGCTGGCCTTTTCCGGCGCATTCCAAGGCAGCCTGACCGGCATGGACAACCTGCGCTTCATCTGCCGCATTTATGATGTGGATATAGATTATGTAAAGGATTTCACAGAAGAATTTTCCGAACTCGGCCGTTATCTTTACGAGCCGGTCAAACGCTACTCTTCGGGTATGAAAGCGCGCTTGGCCTTCGCCCTGTCCCTTGCAGTGGAGTTCGACTGTTATCTGATTGACGAAGTGATTGCCGTGGGCGACTCCCGCTTCACCAACAAATGCAAGTACGAACTTTTTGAAAAACGCAAAGACCGTTCGATTATTCTGGTTTCCCACAGCGACAGCGCGGTAAAACAGTATTGCGACAATGCGCTGGTTTTGGAAAGCGGCCGCATGTACTGCTTTGACAATATGGTAGAAGCCTACAAATATTACAATTCGATGAACTGAAACCCATCCCATCACCAAAGAGGCCGTCTGAAAACCGTAAAAGTGGTTTTCAGACGGCCTCTTTTTGTCCGTTTTATCCGTGCCTGCTGCCAAACGGCATTCGGTTTCCGCCGCGCAAGAAAATTGCCGAGAAAACCCGGCATATTCCGATAAAAACCGATCAATCGTCTTCGTCATCGTCATCGTCAGGCTCAAAGCCGCTGGGGAAGACTTTCAAAAACGCCGTTTCTTCCGGCGTATTCTGCCGCTTCAATATCGCATTGCGGTGCGGATAACGGCCGAAACGGTCGATAACCGATTTGTGTTTTGCCTCCAAGCGCACCGCTTTGGACGTGCCGAAACGCTGGAACAAACCCATCGCCGTGGTATGGATGTTGCGGTTTTCGCTGTGCATAAAAGGCATCAGGATAAACTGCCGCTGCCGCGCTTCCATAAACGGAAAGGACTGGTGGCGCACCGCTTCCTGCGCCAGCAGCAAGGCCATGCGGTCTTGCGTGTAGGCATGGGGTTTGCCGCGAAAGATGGCGCGGGAAAACTGATCCAGAATGATGATTTCCGCCAGGCGGCCTTGGATGGTGTCGCGCCAGTCGGAAAGCTCGCAGTTGACGGCGTTGCGGAAAACGCGTTCATATGTGGTGCGGATTTTCAAGTCCAAATACTGGCTTTCGGTAAACCAATGCCGCCGGGTGTCTTTATCAAACCAAAAGTCCAAAATTTCCTGCGGGGTAACATACAGCAGCTGCATTTGCACTCCTTCAAGGCAAAGAGGTCAAGTCGTGTAACAATAAGGCGATGATTATATTACAGGCGGTTTTTTACTTATACCGACTGGTTTTATCGGTTATTTTTGCAAACAGACGGTCGTTTTTTTTGATTAACGCATTTACGCACCCTAGTGCCGCCGCTTGTCTGCTTTAAAGGCCGTCTGAAAAACGTTTTTTCAGACGGCCTTTCCGCTTCAAATCAGGCGGGCGTCAAACGTAATGGCGGCTTTCCGCGCGGCCTTCGACATTTTCGGCGCAGCGGGCGCAGACGGTTTCGTGTCCGGCCATCGTGCCGACATCGGCGGTGTAATGCCAGCAGCGTTCGCATTTTTCGCCGCCGCTCACTTTCACTTCCACCGACAGTTCCGCGCCCTCTTTCACCTCGGCTTTGGAAACCAGCAGGGCGAAGCGCAATTCGCCGTCCAAGGCGGACAGGGCGGCGGCCAACTCCGCCGGCGCGGTAATCACCACTTCGGCCTGTAAGGAAGAGCCGAGGGATTTGTCCGAGCGCAAAGGCTCGATGGCGGCTGTTACCGCATTGCGCACTTCGCGCACGGCCTGCCATTTTCTGCTAAGGGCGGCTTCGCTTTCAGACGGCATCTGCGGGAAATCGTGCCAAGTGTGGAACAACACGCTGTCTTCCTCGCCGCCGCCGATGATGTCCCACGCCTCCTCGGCCGTGAAGCACAAAATCGGCGAGACCAGCAGCACCAGGCTGCGGGTGATGTGGTAAAGCGCGGTTTGCGCGCTGCGGCGGGCGTGGCTGCCTGCGGGCGTGGTGTACAGGCGGTCTTTCAGAATATCGAGGTAGAACGCGCCCAAATCTTCGGAACAGAACGCAACAATATCCTGCACGGCAAAATGGAAGGCGTAGCGCGGATAGTAGTCGCCCGCCAGTTTTTCCTGCAACCGGCGCGCCATTACCAGCGCGTAGCGGTCGATTTCCACCATGTCGGCCTGCGGCACGGCATCTTCGATGGGATGGAAATCGCTCAGGTTGGCCAGCAGGAAACGCAGGGTGTTGCGCAGGCGGCGGTAGCTTTCGGTAACGCGTTTGAGGATTTCTTTGGAAATCGCCAGCTCGCCGCTGTAATCGGTGGTCGCCGTCCACAAGCGCAGGATGTCCGCGCCGAATTCGTTGTACACCTCCTGCGGGGCAACCACGTTGCCCAGCGATTTGGACATTTTGCGCCCGTCCTGATCGACAACGAAGCCGTGGGTCAGAAGCTGTTTGTACGGCGCGCGTCCCAAAGTAGCGCAGCCGGTCAGCATGGAAGACTGAAACCAACCCCGGTGCTGGTCGCTGCCTTCGAGATACAAATCGGCAGGCCAGGCCAGCTCTTCGCGCTGTTTCAGCACCGAATAATGCGTCGAACCCGAATCAAACCATACGTCCATCGTATCGGGCAGCTTGTCGTAGTGTTCGCAATCTTCTGCATCCAGCAGCTCGCTTTTATCGAGCGCGAACCATGCTTCGATGCCTTTTTCTTCGATGCGCTGCGCGATTTTTTCCAGCAGCGCGGCGGAATCGGGGTGCAGTTCGCCCGTTTCCTTATGGGCGAAAAAGGTCATCGGCGTACCCCAAAACCGCTGGCGGGACACCACCCAGTCGGGACGGCCTTCGATCATCGCCTGCAAGCGCGCCCTGCCCCATGCGGGGAAAAACTCGGTGTCGTCCACAGCCTGCAAGGCTTTGTTGCGCAGGGTTTTACCGTCCGCGCCGTTTTTGTCCATGCCGATAAACCATTGGCCGGTGGCGCGGTAAATCAGCGGGGTTTTATGCCGCCAGCAGTGGGCGTAGCTGTGTTCGATTTTTCCGTTTGCCAGCAGGCGGCCGTTTTCGGCCAGCCAGTCGATGACCAGCGGATTGGCCTCCCAAACGGTCATGCCCGCCAGACGCGGCGTGTCGGCAATATAACGCCCCTGCGCGTTGACGGGATTGATCAGTTCGATGCCGTATTTGATGCAGACAAAATAGTCTTCCAAACCGTGCGCGGGCGCGGTGTGCACCAAGCCCGTACCGGCTTCGGTGGTAACGTGTTCCCCGTTCAGCAGCGGGATGTCGCGTTCCAGGAAGGGATGGCTCAAATGCAGGTTTTCCAGTTTTTCGCCCGTGGTTTCGGCCAACACTTTGAGGCCGTCTGAAAAGCCGTAGCGTTCGAGCGCGGATTGCGCCAAATCTTTGGCCAGCACCAGCCTGCCTTTGGGCGTATCGATCAGTTGGTAAACAATTTCCGCTCCGGCGGAAACGGCCTGGCTGGCGGGCAGCGTCCACGGCGTAGTCGTCCAGATGACGCCGTATGCTTCGCCTTCGATTTTGTCCAAACCGAAAGCCGCCGCCAGCGCGGCGGTGTCTTTGAACGGGTAGGCTACATCGATGGCAGAGGACACTTTGTCTTTGTATTCCACTTCGGCTTCGGCCAGCGAAGAGCCGCAATCTAGGCAGAACTGAACGGGTTTCGCGCCGCGATAGAGGTAGCCCGCCTTATAAATTTCGCCCAAGGTGCGCACGGTGTCGGCTTCGGTTTTGTAGTCCATGGTCAGATAGGGATGCTCCCAATCACCCAGCACGCCGAGGCGGATGAAGTCCTTTTTCTGGCGGGCAATCTGTTCGGCGGCGTAGCTGCGGCAGAGTTCGCGGAATTTGGCTTTGGGCATGTCGCGGCCGTGCAGTTTTTCCACCATCACTTCGATGGGCAGGCCGTGGCAGTCCCAGCCGGGAACGTAGGGCGCGTCGAAACCGGCCAGCGTTTTGCTGCGCAGGATGATGTCTTTGAGGATTTTATTGACGGCATGGCCGATGTGGATGTCGCCGTTGGCATAGGGCGGGCCGTCGTGCAGGATGAATTTCGGGCGGCCTTTGCTGATTTGGCGCAGTTTCTGATAGCGTTTTTGTTCATACCAGCTTTTGAGCCATTGCGACTCGCGTTTGGCAAGGTCTCCGCGCATGGGGAACGGGGTGTCCAATAGGTTTACGGTTTTGCGGTAATCGGTCATGTTGTATTCCGGCGTTGTTTTAAAATGGGAAACAGCCTCTGCAAAAGGCCGTCTGAAAACAAAAAACAATGGCCGCATTGTAGCCCAAACCGAGGCCGATTATAAGGCCGCAGGCCGTCTGAAAAGCACGATGCGGGGTTTTGGCTGCGCCGAAGCCGTGCTTTCAGACGGCCTGAAATAAGAAAAGAGCCTGCTTTCGCAGGCTCTTTCTATGCATTATCCAATCCGAAGATTAGAATTTGTGGCGCAGACCAACCAAACCGGCTGTGGTTTCGGTTTTGTCGTTTTTCTTACCGGCTTTCAACCAACCGGCTTGCGCGAATGCGGTAGTGCGTTTGGAGAAGTCGTAATCCGCACCGACAACCACTTGGTTGTACTCGGTGGAGTTTCTCTCAGCGTCAGACAGGTTTTTGCCTTTGGCTTTGAAACCGTGAGCGTAAGACACTTTGGGAGTTACGTTGCCCATAGTATAAGCACCGCTTACAGCCAGCTCGTGAGTTTTAACGCCGGCAGAACCGTCAGTAGCTGCATCGTAGTCATCATCACCAGACAATGTTGCACGATAGCTATTGAGACTATCCCAACCGTTGGTGTACTGGTAAGTACCGCTTACAAACAGATTATTGGCATCGTAACCGGCAACTACACGGTGAGCCTGACCGGATTTTTTGCCGCTGGTGCCGACAGAAGCAGTTTTCTTATAGGCAAAACCATACTGGGCAAAGAAACCGGAGTTTTCGTAGTTCAAACCAGCGTAGTAGGAAGAAGTATCACCGCCATGGCCATCACGACCGTTAGTGTAACCTTCGCCACGAACATTAGTTGTGGCATTATCACGCGGAGAGAACTGAACGTTAGCACTGAAACCGGCAAATACAGGGCTGTCGTAACGTACGGACAGGATTTTCTCGCTGGTACGTTTCAGAGTTTCCAAATCAAGGGCGTGGTTGTTGTTTTCCCATTTGCCACTTTGATCTTCCATATCATCCAACTGGGTGGACATTTTACCGGCGCGGATGGTACCGGCAGTAGTTTCCAAACCGATGTAAGCCTGACGATTACCCCAGCCAGTACTGTTGCCAGCTACGGAAGTTTTGGATTCTACTTTCCAAATTGCGTTCAGGCCGTTACCCAAGCTTTCGTGACCTTTGAAACCGACACGGGAACCGAAGTCGGCAAGTTCGGTAGTAGTGTGGTCTTTGGTTTTAACACCGTTCTCGTGTATTTTAGTCTGGCTGACTTCGACACCGGCTTTAATCTGACCATAGAGGGTTACGTCTGCCATAGCGGCAGTGGACAAACCAAACAGAGACAGAGCAATCAGGGTTTTTTTCATTGCTGTATTCCTTTTAACGTTTAAGAAAATCAGGCGAAACCGGATGACTCCGATTAAGCTGTTGCGTTGTCCGCCCTATTCGGGCGATTGCATGGGCGTAAATATAAATGCTTCACTGCAAAAAAACAAACTTTATCGGCGTTTTCCCGCCGGAATGCGGCGCAAAAGTGTGGGGTTTATCCAACACAATCCGAATTGTCTTTTTGTTTTCATGCTGTTATTCGGCAGCCTGTTTGATGCGGGACGGTAAAGCCGCCGCTGCGGGATTTGTTGCGTTTTCGCACTTGCGGCAGTTTGGCAGGCGAAGCGGGCGGTGCGCCGCACAATCAGGCCGTCTGAAAAAGCGGATTCGGCGTTTTTCAGACGGCCTCTACCGTAAGGTTAGCGGCAGCGGTTGCGGGTGAGGCGGCCGTATTGTCCGACGATGTTTTGGATGGCTTTGGCATCGTTGTCGTTTACGGTCATGAAGGTTACCTGCATTTTGGCGACGCTCTGCCCGCCTCCGCCCGCCGAGTTGATTTCGCGCAGCTGGCCGTTGAAACCCGCGCCCTGCAAGCGGGAGAGGAGTGCCTGCGCCTGACCCCGGTCGGCGCGGATGCCGACGCTGATGCCGCCTTCCATCAATACGGTGTTGAAACCTTTTTCCTGCAATGCCTGCATTTGGCTGCCCGCGTCGATGTTGATGGGCGTCCACACGGCGTAGGTGGTTTTGCCTTTGGGGGCTTCGCGGCGTTCGACGCTGCGGTTGGCGGCGTGCGGCCAGCGGGCGAGCAGCCCTTTGATGCGGTGGTAGTCGTCTTCGGGTATGGTTACGCTGGCGGTGGCGGTGCATTGTCTGCCGCCGCGCGCGCCGGCTGCGGCGTCGTCCGTGGCGTAGCTGCCGTAGGGCGCGCTCTCGCCGGTGCGGCGGCGGCGTTCGGCTTCCTGTCGGATGGCAGTTTGGCGGGCTTTTTCGTCCTGCATCCATTTTTCGCGCGCGGCGATGCGTTTGGCAGCGTCTTCTTCGGTGTCGGCGGGTTCGACGAACACTTCCTGCGCGCCGCCGTTGTCGTTCACCCAGTCGCCGTTTGTGCGGGCGGGGGCGGATGCGGGGGCTTGGGCTGCGCCGGCGTTTTTGGGTTTGACCATCGGCTCGGAGAGCTCGGAGGCGGTGCGGGCGAGTTTTTCGCCGGCTTCTTTGCGGCGGACGGCGAGATCGGCTTCCTGCTCGGCGATGATTTTGGTGAGCGTTGTGCCGCCGAACACGATGAGATTGAGCGCGACGAGTGCGAAAAACAACCACTTCATTGATTTTGTCCTACCCAGTTTGCGAGGCCGTAAACGACCAAATTATCTACGATTTTGATATTGTTGTCTAAAACGAAGCCTTGCGGCAGCGCGTGCGCCACTTTGGCCGCGCCGCCGCCGGTGATGACGACATCGACGGGCTTTTCCCGCCCCACTTTTTCTTTCAGACGGCCGTGCATCAGGATGAGTGCGCCGCAGACGGCGTCCATCATGCCGCCGGCAATGGCGTTGGCGGTGGTGGTGGCGAAGGGGTAAACCTTGCCTGCGGGGCGGTTGAGGTGGGCGGTTTTGGCGGCCATGGCTTCTTTCATCAGGTGGAAGCCGGGCATGATGCTGCCGCCGAGGTATTGGTTATCGTCGGTAAGCGCGTCGATGGTTACGGCGGTGCCGCAGCTGACGATGACGCAGGCGTTGCCGCTGAAACTGCGGCTGCCGAGGGCGTTGAACCAGCGGTCTGCGCCGTGTTCGGCGGTGTTGCGGTAGTGGTTGCGGATGCCCAGTGCCTGCGGCATGGAGGCCAGCCATTCTATCGGCGCGGGGATTTGCGCGGCCACTTGGCGTTTTTTTTTCTTCGCCGCACACGGCGCAGCCGGTTACGGCCACGCCCGCGCCGCCGAAACGCCGCCAGTCGTCGGCCAGCGGCTGCAAATCGCGGTAGGGCGTGCCGGACACCGCGCCCGGTTTGCCGTTTTCCAGCCATGCCCATTTCAGGCGGCTGTTGCCGCAGTCGAGCAGCAGGCGGCGGGCGGGGGCGGCCTGCGGCGGGAGCGGGCTTTGGCGCAGGCTGATTTCGCCGCTGACGATTTGTTTTTCGCCCGTTTCGGTGCGCAGCCGCAATGCGCCCTGCACGGTAACGCCGGCCACGATGCCTTCTTCTATTATTTGGCCGTGGTGCAGCAGGCGGACGGCTTGGCCGTGGTCGCGGTTGGCCTGTTCGTAGGCGGTGGCGAAGGGGGCGAAACCCTGTTCGGCGAATGCGGCCAGCGCGGTATCGAGTTGGCGCAGCATGGTTTGCAGCAGCAGCGGGGCGGGCGGCGGGGCGGTTTTGCAGACGGCCTGTACCGATGCGGCCTGCTCCACTTCTTTGGGCAGGACGTAGTTGAGGCCGATGCCGACCACGGTGGCGGTTTTGCCTTCGCCGCGCACGGTTTCAATCAGGATGCCGCCGAGTTTGCCGCCGCCGGACACCAAGTCGTTCGGCCATTTGACCTGCGCGGGAATGTTCAGGCTGTTCAGGGCGTTGCGACAGGCGAGGCCGGCCACCAGAGCCAGCGCGCCGAGTTCGGCCTGCGGTTTGTCGAACACCCAGCCGAAGCTGAATGTCAGGCATTCGCCGGTGCGGCTGTGCCATTTTTTCCCCTGCCGGCCGCGTCCGCCGGTTTGTTCGTGGACAAGGCACAGGCGGCGGTGGGCGGACGGGACGCTTTCGCGGGCGGCGGCGAGGATGATGTCGTTGCTGGACGGGTGGCTGTGGCGCAGTTCGGCTTGGAAACCCGATGCGGCGGCGGCCAGCGTTTCTTCGGAAAACACCGCTAGCGGGCGCACCAGCCGCCAATAGCCGTCGTGCTGGCGCAGCAGGCCGCGTATGTGCACGGGCATTTGCTGCCACAGGCCGTTGAGCTGAGGCGGCCGGACGCCGCCTGCCCGCGCCAGCGCGGTGATGTGCTGCGGCAGGCCGTCTGAAAGGGCGGCGAGCAGCAGCCAGTGCGCCTGCCGCATCATCCGCGCTCCGAGGCGCGGATTTTTTCCAGCGTTTTGGTGGTGGAGGTTTGGTGCAGGAAGGGGATGGAAAACACTTGGCCGCCGCGTGCGAGCGTCTGCGCCGCGCCGACGATTTTTTCCGGCGGCCAGTCGCCGCCTTTTATCAGGATGTCCGGTTTGACGGTTTCGATCAGTGCGGCGGGCGTGTCTTCGTCAAACCAGGTAACCAAATCCACGCAGGCCAGAGCCGCCGCCACGGCCGCGCGGTCGGCCAGCGGGTTAATCGGGCGGTCGGAACCTTTGCCGAGGCGGCGCACGGAGGCATCGGTGTTCAGAGCCAGCACCATCGCCGCACCGGCCGAACGCGCCTGCGCCAGATAGGTAACATGCCCCCGGTGCAGGATGTCGAAACAGCCGTTGGTGAACACCAGCGGGCGCGGCAGCGCGGCGATGCGCTGCGCCAGCTCTTGCGGTGGGCAGATTTTCTGCTCGAAATCGGGCTGCGACCATGTTTGCATAGGTTTGACTCGGTTAAAAAACGAAAAGGCCAAATCATACCGAAAGCATGGGATTAGGGCAACGAGGGCGGCGGAAACAGGCCGCGCGGGGTGTTTTTCAGACGGCCTGCCGCTGCCTGAGGCCGTCTGAAAACGGCAACAGAAAACCCGCTTCCGAATAAAGGGAAGCGGGTTTGTATGCTGGGGTGGCTGATGGGGCTCGAACCCACGACAACCGGAATCACAATCCGGGGCTCTACCAACTGAGCTACAGCCACCACAAAAAACTTTTACCGTATCAAACTGCCGTTTTGGCGCGCCCGACAGGAATCGAACCTGTAACCGCCCGCTTAGAAGGCGGGTGCTCTATCCGGTTGAGCTACGGGCGCATCAACCTTCGCGGGCTTTGTTTCGGCGTCGGGAGATTTGGTCGGGGCGGTGGGATTCGAACTCACGACCCTCTGCTCCCAAAGCAGATGCGCTAACCGGGCTGCGCTACGCCCCGACGAGAAGACGCGGACTATACAGGCCGTCTGAAAAGCCGTCAAGCACCGCGCCGCGCATTTTTTCAGACGGCCTGTTTGTGCGTTATTTTTACAGTGTATTTTGAACCCGCGCTTTTTCAGACGGCCTAATGCCTCGGCGCGGATGAAAAACTGGGCGGGAAATGCCATAATGCCCGCCTTTTCCGTCTCATCCGTTTCATCCGCATACTATACATATATATAGAAAGGACAGGCATGGCCGCACAACTGATTAACGGCAAAGAGGTTTCGCAACAGCTTTTGGCCGATTTGGCGCAAAAGGTCGAACAACGAAAAAACCAGGGCTTGCGCGCACCCTGCTTAGCGGTGGTGCTGGTCGGCGCAGACCCCGCCAGCCAGGTGTACGTGCGCAACAAGAAAACCGCCTGCGCCAAAGTGGGCTTCGAGTCGCGCGCCTACGAGCTGCCCGAAAACACGCCGCAGGAGGGGCTGTTGGCTCTGGTGGACAAGCTGAACGCCGACGAGAGTGTGGACGGCATCCTCGTCCAGCTCCCGCTGCCACCGCACATCAACGGCCAGGCGGTGCTCGAACGCATCCTGCCGCACAAGGACGTGGACGGCTTCCATCCCTACAACGTCGGCCGGCTGGTGGTGAAAATGCCGCTGATGCGCCCCTGCACGCCCAAGGGCGTGATGACGCTGCTGCAACACTACGGCGTCAATCCCGAGGGCAAAAAAGCGGTGGTGGTCGGCGCGTCGAACATCGTCGGCCGCCCGCAGCTCTTGGAACTGCTGCTTGCCCGCGCCACGGTTACCATCTGCCACAGCAAAACGCAGAACCTCGCCGCCGAAGTGGCGCAGGCCGACATCGTTGTCGCCGGCGTGGGCATTCCCAACTTCGTCAAAGGCGCGTGGATCAAGCCCGGCGCGGTGGTGATTGACGTGGGCATCAACCGCATGGACGACGGCTCGCTGTGCGGCGACGTGGAATTTGCCGCAGCCGCCGAACGCGCCGCGATGATCACGCCCGTGCCCGGCGGCGTCGGCCCGATGACCATCGCCACGCTGATGGAAAACACCCTGCGCGCCGCCGAGCTGCACGACGCGGCGGGCGCAGAGGCCGTTTGAAAACCGGTTTGCACTCTTTATGGTCTGTTGACAATCAGCTTGCGAGCGGTTTTTTGAGTAAAAAATGCCCGAATGCAAGGAAAAAAGCGCAGCAAGGTTGGACACCTGCGGGCATTTTTGACGCGGCAGACGGGTATTTTTTGCCAAAAACACCGCCGCAAGGCTGATTGTCAACAGACCCTAAGCAAAGCTGAAACACAGTCCGCAAAACAAACGCAAACGGCAACCGTATGAAACGGAAACTGTCCTTCATCCCCGTCCTGATAGCCTTATCAGGCTGCGCCCCTACGCCGCGCATCGTCCGTATCCAAGCGCAAAACGACGATTTGGTGCTCAATCTCGCCACGGAAACCCATCCCTGCGGCACTATCAGCCTGGGTGCGGAACGCATCAGCTACATCATCGCCTGCACACAGGGAGGCAAAGCCAACCTGCCGCGCCACAGCGTCCGCCTGAACTGGCAGGCGGGCGAACTCGCCGCCACCCGCGCCGACAACGGCATACCGCTCTTCCGCGTCCGCTGCAACCGGACGCAGTTCGACCAAATCAAGGCATGGCAACACGCCGCGCCCAAACAATAAACACAGGCCGTCCGAATGCCTTTCAGACGGCCTCACCACAGGAACCCCGCACATGGACGACCGCGATCTGCTGCGTTACAGCCGCCACATCCTGCTGGACGAAATCGGCATCGAAGGGCAGGAAAAACTCCTGTCCGCCACCGTACTGGCCGTCGGCTGCGGCGGCCTCGGCGCGGCCGCCCTGCCCTATCTGGCCGCAGCGGGCGTGGGGCGCATTATTCTAGCCGACGGCGACGCGGTGGACGACACCAACCTGCAACGCCAAACCGCCTTTAGCGAAGCCGACATCGGCCGCAACAAGGCCGAAACCCTTGCAGGCCGTCTGAAAAGCATCAACAGCCGCTGCCAAACAACCGCCCTGCCCCGCTTTCTCGACGCAGACGAACTCGACACGCAGACGGCGGAGGCCGACATCGTGCTCGACTGCTGCGACAACTTCGCCACCCGCCAGGCCGTCAACCGCGCCTGCGTGCGCCACAGAAAACCGCTGGTTTCCGGCGCGGCGGTGCGCTTCGACGGCCAGCTCGCCACCTACCGCGTCGACCTGCCCGACGCGCCCTGCTACGCCTGCCTATTCGACGGCGAAACCGCCACCGACGGCGCGTGCGCCCTGTTCGGCGTGTTCGCCCCGCTGGTCGGCATCATCGGCACCATGCAGGCCGCCGCCGCACTGAACGTGCTGCTGGGCACCGGCGCGGCGGCGCACGGGGTTTTGCAGACTTACAACGCGCTGAGCGGCCAATGGCACAGCTTCGCCATCCCGAAAGACCCGAACTGCCGCGTCTGCGGCGGCTGAACGCGTGCAATAAACGGCAGAGGCCGTCTGAAAACTGTTTTTTTCAGACGGCCTTTTCCCATCCAACCCATACCGAACCGAACGTAGGGTGTGCCGCCCCGAGGCGGCGCACGCGTTTCCTGCCACCGACAAAATCCGTGCCCGCCCCGCCATCCGAAACCGCGTGCGTGGCTGCGCCACACACCCTACCTAAGGGCAGAGGCCGTCTGAAAAATAGTAGGTCGGGCATTCATGCCCGACACGGTTAAATTTTATCGATTTGCCCGTCGGGCATGAATGCCCGACCTACCTCTTTCAGACGACCTACGCGCTTTCGGCCATTTTCAGGGCTTCTTGGATGTTGACGGCGACGATGCGCGATACGCCTTTTTCCTGCATGGTAACGCCGACGAGCTGTTCGGCCATTTCCATGGTGAGGCGGTTGTGCGAGATATAGAGGAACTGGGTTTGCGCGCTCATTTCTTTGACGAGGTTGCAGAAACGAGAGGTGTTGGCGTCGTCCAGCGGGGCATCAACTTCGTCTAAAAGGCAGAAGGGGGCGGGGTTGAGGCTGAACAGGGCGAACACGAGGCTCATGGCGGTGAGGGCTTTTTCGCCGCCGGAGAGCAGATGAATGGTGGCGTTTTTCTTGCCGGGCGGGCGTGCCATGATGGATACGCCTGCGGTGAGGAGGTCGTCGCCGACCATGTGTAATGTGGCTTCGCCGCCGCCGAACAGGGTGGGGAAGAAGGTTTGTACTTTTTCGTTGACGGCATCGAAGGTGGCTTTGAAGCGTTCTTTGGTTTTGCTGTCGATTTGGGCGATGGCTTCTTCCAAAAGGGCGATGGCGGACTGTACGTCTTCGCTCTGGCTGCGGTAGTAGCCGTCGCGCTCGCGGGCTTCTTCGAGCTCTTGCAGGGCGGCGAGGTTGACTGCGCCGAGGGCTTCGATTTGGCGGGTAAGTTCGCTGATGCTGCTGCCCAGTGCGCTTGGGCGGCCTGCGCTTGCGGCGGCTTGTTCGAGTGCTTCCAAATCTGCGCCGCGCTCGCTGAGGTTTTGGTGGAAGCGTTTGGCGTTGATGAGGGCTTCCTGCTGTTGCAGCAGGGCGGCTTGGGTGGCGGCTTGGAGCTGCGGCAGTTTGGTTTGCAGGGTTTGCACTTTTTCATACTGCGCCCGCCCGCGCGTTTGGGTGTCGGCCAGCGCGGTTTGCAGGGCGGCGTATTCTTCGTCGAGGGTGTGCACGGCTTCGCCGAGGTGTTCGAGCTGGATATGCTGCTCGTCGCCCTGCATTTCGGTTTCGTAGGCGAGGGCAAGCTCCTGCTGGCGTTCCTGCAAATCGGCAGCCTGCTCTTCAAGGCGGTCGATTTGGGCCTGGTGGTTTTGTTTCTGCTGTTGGAGTTTGTGGACGGCGACTTCGGCGAGGCCGTAGCGGCGGTTGGTTTCCAGCAGGGCAAGCTGCGCCTGTTTCAGACGGCCTTGCTGGGTTTGGCGTTCGGCAGCGGCGTTTTGGTAGTGCTGTTCGAGTTCGGACACGGCTTGGGTGAGGGTGGCGATGTCGTCTGAAAGGCCGTCTGCGCTGTGGTGCAGCACCAGATTTTCTTCTTCGAGCCGCGCCAGTTCGCGCACGATGTGTTCGCGGCGGATTTGGCCTTGGTTGGTGCGGGCGAGCAGTTCGGCGGCGTGCTGCTGGGCGCGGCTGTGTTCGCGGCTGTGCTGCTGCTGTTGCTGGATGAGGGCGCGGTGCTGCGCTTCGGTGGCTTCGGCGGCGGTGCGGGCTTGGTTTTGCGCGGCTTCGGCGGCGGCCAGCTCGGGGGCGAGGGTTTCAAGCGCGGCGGCGAGGTCGTCCAAACGCGCTTTCTGCGCCATCAGGCTTTCCTGCGCGGGCTCGGCGTAAAGCAAAACGCTGACTTTGTCGATTTGGTGGCCTTCGGGCGTGAGCCAGATTTGGCCGACAGCCAAGTCGGCTTGGTGCGCAAGGGCGTAGTCGAGATTGGAGGCGCACAATACGCCGTCGAGCCAGTAGTGCAGGGCGGTTTGAAACGGCGGCTGCGCTTGGATTTGGTTTAACAGAGCCTGCGCGGGCAGGGATTTTTTCAGGCCGCCCGAAAGGTCGTCTGAAAGCCATGCGGCCTGAGCCTGCGGCAGGGGCGCGGGCAGGGCGAAGGCGGCGGGGACGGCGCGGGCGTGCAGGCGTTCGGCGAGGACGGCGGCCAGCGCGTGCCGCCACTCGGCGGGGGCGGTGATGTGCTGCCAAAGCTGCGGTGCGTCGGCGCATTCGGTGTGCTGCCAGAAGTCGGCTGCGGGCTGCTGCGCCAAAAGCTGGGAAACGGCCTGCTGCTGCGCGGTGAGGGTGATGTGCTGCTGCTGTATGGTTTGAAAACGGGCGGAGGCCGTCTGAAAAGCCTGCCGCGCGGCGGCAAGGGCGGTTTCGGCGGCGATGATCTGCTCTTCGTAATGCTCCTGTTGGGTTTGCAGCAGGGCGGCGGTTTCCTGCGCGGCGGCGGTGTCGGCTTCGTCGGGCAGGTTGAGGGCCTGGCTTTCGGCGTTCAGACGGCCCTGCTGCGCTTCGTGTTGGCGCAGGGTTTGCTGCGTGTGGGCAAGCTGCTGCTGTTTTAAGGCCAGCTCGCGTTTGAGGCGGGCGGTTTCGTCGTGCTGCGACTGGTAGGCGGCGTTGAGCGCGGCTTGGGCTTCTTCGAGCGCGGGCAGGCTCTCTTCGTGTTCGGCCGCCTGCATGGCCAGTTCGGCCAACTCGGCCTGTTTTTCTTCGGTTTCGATGTCGTTTTCTTCTATCAGAACGCGAATCTGCTGCTGCTCTTGGCGGATGCGCTGCATTTGCGCCTGCGCGGCCTGTTTGTCGCGCTCGATGCGCTGGTGCAGGTTTTGGCGGTGGCGGATTTGCTCTTCAAGACGGGCAATCTGTTCGCGCAACACGCCGCGCCGGTTGGCAAGGTCGTGGGCACTCTGCTGCTGCGCCTGTTCTTCGGTCTGCAGGGCGCGGATGTCGTCTGAAAGCGTTTGAATCTGCGCGGCGGTGTCGTCCTGCTGCGCCTGCAAGGCCTGATGTTGCGCGGTGGCTTTGTCGGCGGCGGCGAGCGAGTTCTGCCATTGGGCGTAGTCGAGCATATCCTGGCTGCGGTTGAGCTGCTCGGTAAGGGCGCGGTAACGCTCGGCGGTTTCGGCCTGTTTTTCCAGTTTTTCCACCTGCCGCGCGAGTTCGTTCTGCAAATCGCCCAGCCTTTGCAGATGCTCGCGGGTGTCTTTCAGACGGCCTTCGGTTTCCTTGCGGCGTTCTTTGTATTTGGACACGCCCGCCGCCTCTTCGATATAGGCGCGCAATTCTTCGGGACGCGCTTCGATAATGCGCGAAATCATGCCCTGTTCGATCACGGCATAGCCGCGCGCGCCCACGCCCGTGCCGAGAAAAAGGTCGGTGATGTCGCGGCGGCGCACGGCCTGATTGTTGATGTAGTAGGTGGACTCGCCCTGCCGCGTGAGCTGGCGTTTGATGCTCACTTCGGCATACTGCCCCCACGCGCCCTGCAAGGAGTGGTCGGCGTTGTCGAACACCAGTTCCACCGAGGCGCGCGGCGCGGGGCGGCGGGTGGCCGCGCCATTGAAAATCACGTCCTGCATACTCTCGCCGCGAAGCTGCTTGGCCGACGCTTCGCCCAACACCCAGCGCACCGCGTCGATCACATTCGATTTGCCGCAGCCGTTGGGGCCGATCACGGCAACAAGCTGGCCGGGAACATGTATCGTGGTGGGGTCGGTAAAGGATTTGAAGCCGGAGAGTTTGATGTGGGTCAGGCGCATGGGCGGAAAGATGCAGACGGGAAAAAGGCGGCATTTTAATGGAAAACGCCATAAAAAACGGCAAAAGGCCGTCTGAAAAACGGTTTGCCGCAGCGGGAAACGGTTACACGCGGCAACAGACGCTTTCAGACGGCCTTTTGCCGCCGCCCGTCGCCGAAAATGCCCTTTTTTCCGTACCGCCGCCGCGCGTTATGCGTCGCCAAACGCGTTTGCGCAGCCGAAACCGCCGAAAAAAGCCAGCTTTCGGCAATTTTCCGCTTTTTATTAAGACAACAACGGCTTCCCGCTTGTCAACCGTTACGATTTAAACTACATTGCGCTACAAACCGGTGCGGCAGCACCGCCCAAGCCAAGTTGGCAAAGGTAAAAAAATAGAATAGAGAAACCCGGGCGCAGCCCGAACAGCATAAGAAACAGGCCGTTTTGCAGAAAACGGCCTGTTTTGACGCGGGGGGCGGACGCATGTGGCGGCCGTCTGAAAACAAAAAAAAGGCCGTCTGAAAGCGTAGCTTCGGCGCAGCTACGCTTTCAGACGGCCTCTGTGTTCCCAAAGAACGTTCAGCGGTTCAGCAGCACTTCCAGCACAAACTTGCTGCCCGCGTAGGCCAGCATCAGGCAGACGAAGCCGACAATCGTCCACACCGCCGGCCGTTTGCCGCGCCACGACATCATGCTGCGTTTGAGCAGCAGGCCGGCATAGATAAACCACGACAGCACGCCGAACAGGTTTTTATGCGTGAAAGTGAGCGGGCGGCCGAACACCGCCTCGGAAAAAAACGTGCCGCTCACCACCGACACCGTCAGCAGCGCGAAGCCCGCCCACATCGACTGGAACATCATCTTTTCCAAACTCAACAGCGGCGGCAGGAAGGAGCGTGAGGGTGAGAGGCGGTGGCGGTGCAAATCGCGGCTCAGCCACAGAATCAGCACCGCAATCAGCGTGGTGATGCCGAACAGGCTGTACGCCAGCAGCGAGGACACGATGTGCAGCATAAACGGCCAGTCGTCCAGCCGGTAGGCCGCCGAATGGCCGGGAAACAGCGCGGCGCAAAGCAGCAGGAAGGCCGACAGGGGATACAGCAAAAGCTGCAAGCCGCGCAGGCGGTAGAAAAAACTGCCCGCCAGATACAGCATCAGCATCAGCCACACCACCACCGCCGTGGCATAACCCAAGCCGAGTATCAACACATGGTCGGAGAGCACCGGCAACAGCAAAGCCGCGCCGTGCGGCAGCAGCGCGGCGGCCAGCACCGCCAGCTCGCGCCCCAGCGGATAATCCGCCGCCTCCCTTTTGAGCCGCCAAAACCACACGAAGGCGGCCAGCGCGGCGTAAACAAACGTCAGACAAATCAGCATAATCGGCATGGCATTCTTCCGGCGGCGCAACAGTCCGTCAAAACCCGCCGCTTGGTGTAAAATGCGCCGATTTTATCAAACAACACCGCCCGCGTGGCGGCGTTCAATAAGGAATACCATGCTCGACAACCTTACCGGCCGCTTCCGCTCCGTGTTCAAAAACATCAGCGGTGCGGCCACGCTCAACGAAGACAACATCAAACCCGCCCTGCGCGAAGTGCGCCTCGCCCTCTTGGAAGCCGACGTCGCCCTGCCCGTGGTGCGCGATTTCGTCGCCAAAGTGAAGGAAAAGGCACTCGGCCGCGAAATCAGCGAAAACCTCACGGCGGAACAGGCATTTATCACCGTCGTCAACCAAGCCCTCGTCGAACTGATGGGCGGCGCGAACAGTAGCCTCAACCTTGCCGCCGCCGCGCCAGCCGTGGTGCTGATGGCCGGTTTGCAGGGCGCGGGCAAAACCACCACCGTCGGCAAACTCGCCCGCCTGCTCAAAACGCAGGACAAAAAGAAAAAAATCCTGCTCGTTTCCACCGACGTGTACCGCCCCGCCGCCATCGAGCAACTGCGCCTGCTCGCCGAACAGGTGCAGGCCGATTTCTTCCCCTCCAACGTCTCGCAAAAACCGGTCGAAATCGCCCGCGCCGCCCTCGCCCAAGCCAAACGCGGCTTCTACGACGTGCTGATGGTCGATACCGCCGGCCGGCTGGCCATCGATCAGGAAATGATGGACGAAATCAAAGAGCTGCACGCCGCGCTCGATCCGGTGGAAACCCTGTTTGTCGTCGACGCCATGCTCGGCCAGGACGCGGTGAACACCGCGCAGGCGTTCAATGAAGCCCTGCCGCTCACCGGCGTCATCCTCACCAAGATGGACGGCGACTCGCGCGGCGGCGCGGCCTTGTCGGTGCGCAAAATCACCGGCAAGCCGATTAAGTTTTTCGGCACGGGTGAAAAAACCGACGGCCTCGAAGCCTTCCACCCCGACCGCATCGCCTCGCGCATTCTGGGCATGGGCGACGTGCTGACGCTGGTGGAGGACGTGCAAAAAGGCATAGACGAAGAGGCCGCCGCCGAAATGGCGAAAAAGCTGCGGCGCGGCAAAAGTTTCGACCTCAACGATTTCAAATTGCAGATCCAGCAGATGCGCAATATGGGCGGACTGGAAAACCTGATGTCGAAAATGCCCGGCGAAATCGGCCAGCTTTCCAAACAGATTCCCGAAGGCACGGCGGAAAAGGCGATGGGGCATGTGGAAGCCATCATCAATTCGATGACCCCGAAAGAGCGCGCCAACCCCGCGCTCATCAAAGCCTCGCGCAAACGCCGCATCGCCGCCGGCGCGGGCACGACGGTGCAGGAAGTGAACAAAATGCTCAAACAGTTCGAGCAGTCGCAGCAGATGATGAAAATGTTCAGCGGCAACAATATGCGCAAGCTGATGAGCCTGGCCAAAGGCATGAAGGGCGTGTTCCCCGGCATGAAGTAGGGTGTGTTGACATTCAACTTTTGAAGCGGATTTTGCGGCAGAAAACGGCAGATGCAAGGCGGAAACACGAGCCTATGCCGTCCATAGGAGAGTGTTTTCAACGCGGCAGATGCCGTTTTATGACGGAAAAGCCGCCAAAATGTTGATTGTCAACACACCCTAAGACACGACACGACAAAAGGCCGTCTGAAAACCCTGCATGCAGGTTTTCAGACGGCCTTTCCGATTGATGCGCGGGCGGAATGCGGGCAAAAAAAATACCATCTATACCAAGGGGAAAGTATAGATGGCCAAACACATTACGGGGAAAACGTCTTACTCACATGTCTGCCCGAAGGCAAACGTTGTCAGACGGGCGCATATTAAAACCGCCGCATCGGAGGCCGTCTGAAAAAAGCACAAGCGGCTGGAAAACGGAACAAACGGTTTGCCGCACCCGTTTATCCGATTGAAACAAAACGCCATTCTCCCACCGCCAAATCCTCGGCCGACCAGCTGCCGAAGCGCAGGCGGTGCAGCTTTTCGACGCGGTTGCCCGCCGCCGCGACCATGCGTTTGACCTGGTGGTATTTCCCCTCGCCGATGGTCAGCAGCAGCGTGTGCGGGTCGGCAAGCTCCGCCGCGTCGGCGGCCACGGTTTCATTGTCGTCGTGCAGCAGCACGCCGTTTTGCAGCGTTTCGCACAAGGCCGCGTCGGCGGCGTGTTTGAGCGTGGCGCGGTAGAGTTTGGCGACATGGTGCTTGGGCGAAGTCATGCGGTGGTTGAACTGGCCGTCGTTGGTAATCAGCAGCACGCCGGTGGTATCCGCGTCCAGCCGGCCGACCGCCTGCATATCGAGATTGCGCAGGTTGGCGGGAAACAGCGTAAACACGCCCGGCCAGTCGCGCGGCTTGTGCGACGTTTCGTAGCCTGCGGGCTTGTTCAGCACAATATAGAAATAAGGCAGCGGCACAACGCACACCGCCGCGCCGCCGATGCGCAGCGTGCGCACCGAATCCGGCGCGATTTCCGTTTTCGCGCCGGACACCGTTTCGCCGTTCACCTCCACACCGCCGCATTCGGCGAGCCTTTCGCACTGCCTGCGGCTGCCGACGCCCTGCGCCTGCAAATATTTGACCAGCTGCATACCGATACACCGATAAAGTTTTCAGACGGCCTATTCTCACAGAAAAGGCCGCCTGAAAAAAGCCGCGCAAAAAAAACCGCCCCTGACAACAGGGGCGCAAAAGGAACACAAACCACTACCAAAAATGCTGGTCTTTCAACCCTCCTTCCCTTTTAAGAAGCTTCTCTCATGAAAACCAACTGTTGCGCCGCCGGATACAGAGCGCGTTGCAAAAGCTGCGGCGATAACGCAGCGTCGTATTTGCCGCCTATGCTCAAATGCCCCTGCTCGGGACAAAACTCCACCAGGCGGCAGTTTTCTTCCAGATTGGCCGCGTGGCGGCAACGGCGTTGCAGCACGGCGCAGGCGTCGCGGTACACGCATTCCTTGCAGGACACCTCCCGCGCCTGACCCACCCAGCTGAGCCGAATGTCGGACTCCTCACTTTCAATCAGCACAATGCCGTTTTGACTGGCGGCGGCCGGGCACTGCTCGGGCACGGCGAAATAATAATGGCCGTCGATATGGGCGTATATGCTGCTGAACACGGCCGGTTCGCCGTCATCCTCTGCCCTTGGAACAGCCAGCCAAGACGAAAACGTGTGTTGGTGAAGCTGCAAAATATCCGAGGCAAAGAGTTTGAACATCGTTTCTGACATCTTATCCTCCCTGCTGGGTGCCGTAGCGGGCGTTGCGCCCGACTCAATGGAGGGAATCATACCCAATTGCAGAGACGGAATCAAACGTTAATTGTTACTATTAATTAACTTACCCACAATCAGATTGAATATAAACGCAAAAAAGTTTGCAGAAAAATCAGATTCTGCCTGTATTTTAGGCAAAAAGGCCGTCTGAAAGCGCAGCTTCGGCGCAGCCAAAACCCGTTTCAGACGGCCTGCGAACCCGTTTCCCGCCCAAAGCCCCGCAATACGCAGACCGCAAACGGCTTCCGTTGCCCCGCCCCCGCCCCTCCCGTAAAATGCCGCCCGAAAACAGCCCGAGAAACCCCAAGGAAAACCCATGGCACGCGAACGCCAAATCATCCTCGACACCGAAACCACCGGCCTCTACTCCGACCGGGGCGACCGCATCCTCGAATTTGCCGGCATCGAAATGCGCAAACGCCGCCTCACCGAGCGCACCCTCCACCTCTACATCCACCCCGACCGCGACATCCCCGAAGAAGCCGCGGCCGTACACGGCATCACCCTCGACACCCTCGCCGAAAAAAACGCCCCAAAATTCGCCGCCGTCGGCCAAGAAATCGCCGACTTCCTGCGCGGTGCCGAACTCATCATCCACAACGCCCGCTTCGACGTCGGCTTCCTCGACATGGAATTCGAGCGCATGGGGCTGCCCACCATCGAAGAACTCGGCTGCGAAGTAACCGACACCCTCGCCATGGCGCGCGAAAAATACCCCGGCCAGAAAGCCAGCCTCGACGCCCTGTGCGGCCGCCTCGACATCGACCGCAGCAAACGCGTCTACCACGGCGCACTCATCGACTGCGAACTCCTCGCCGAAGTCTACCTCGCCATGACCCGCGAACAATTCGACCTCGTCGGCGGCAGCGACGACAACAACGGCGACACCCCCGCCCAAAACACACGAACCGCCGCCCCCCTCGTGCGCACAGGCCGTCTGAAAGTCATCAAAGCCGACGCAACCGAACTCGCCGCCCACGCCGCCATCCTCGACGAAATCAACCAAGCCACCGGCGGCCACTGCCTCTGGCAGCCCCAAGCGCGGGAACACGCCGAATGAGCCCCCGCAACATCGCCCTCATCCCCGCCGCCGGCAGCGGCAGCCGCTTCGGCGCGGCCAAGCCCAAACAATATCTCGAAATCGGCGGCAAAACCGTCTTGCAGCACACCATAGACATCTTCCTCGCCCACCCGCAAATCCACTACACCGCCGTCATCCTCGCTCCCGCCGACCACATTTTTCAGACGGCCTCATCCAAACGCCTCGGCATCTTCCGCGCCGGCGGCGCAAGCCGCGCCCAAACCGTGCGCAACGGCCTGCACGCCCTCTCCGCCCAAGGCATCGCCGCCCCGCACGACAACATCCTCGTCCACGACGCCGCCCGCTGCTGCCTCCCCCCCGAAGCCCTCACCCGCCTCATCGAAGCAGCCGGCGGCACACCCGAAGGCGGCATCCTCGCCATGCCCGTGGCCGACACCCTCAAACGCGGCGACGGCGCAAACCGCATCGCTGCCACCGTCCCCCGCACCGCCCTCTGGCAGGCGCAAACCCCCCAGCTTTTCCAAACCGCCCTACTCCTACGCGCCCTCTGTGCCGCCGACAGCGACGGCTTCACCGACGAAGCCTCCGCCGTCGAAGCCCTCGGCATCCGCCCCCAGCTGGTCGAAGGCGACGCCCGCAACCTCAAACTCACCCTGCCGCAGGACGAAACCCTCGTCCGCCTCCTGCTCGCGGCCGTCTGAAAACGCAGCTCCGGCGAAGGCCGTAGGCCGGATACTCGTATCCGACACATCCCACGCGACGGGATATTCCTGCGGAAAACACCGCATTCAAACATCCGGCCTGCAACACTGCCGCGCAGGCAAAGGCCGTCTGAAAACAAATTTTCAGACGGCCTCTTATCTTCTGTTTTCCCACACCGCCGCCCGCCGCCGCCCATAAACCGCGTGCGTCGCCCGGGCGGAACACCCTGCCTGAACGGCAACAGGTCGTCTGAAAACACCATGCGATTTTCAGACGGCCTCAAACTGCCCGCCGCATTTACGCCTGCCGTGCCGTTCTGCCCAAGCGGCGGCGCAGCAGGAAGTCGGCGGCGGCGTAGAGGACGAAGGTGATGAAGAACGCGGCGGCGGCGTGGGCAACGGTGAACATTTTGAAATACAGCGGCACGGCGCGGCCGTTTTCGAGGCGGTAGCGGGTGGTCATCGTCCAGCCGCCGCCGCTGTCGCGCATCTCGTACACGCCGCCGCCGAGGGCGCACAGGCGCATTTCGCGCTCCGGCCAGTCGCGGCAGGCGGGTGCGGCAGAGGGCGCGGGCGGCGGCAGGGTGCAGGGCGCGGCGCGGGCATTTTTCAGCGGCTCGCTGCGGCAGCCGCCTCCGCCGTTTTGCGTAACGATGAGAAAGCGCGCATCGGCCGCGCTGCCCGCCGCGTAGTGTTCGGCAGACAGCGCGGACAGGCCGAGGGTGAACGCCATGGCCAGCGGGACGAACAGGACAAGTTGCAGCAGCCGCCACCAGAGCGGCAGGTTCGGGCGCGGCGCGCGGGGGCAGTGCATGGCGTTTCCTTTCGGCAGTCCGCCCGCCTTCACGGGGACGGTATTCCTGAAAATGCGGCGATTATACGCGGCGGCCGGTGTTTTCAAGCCGTCTTCTTTTTCAGACGGCCTGTTTGCACCCGACTGTGCTGCCCCGCCGTAGGGTGTGTGGCACAAGCCGCGCACGCGGTTTGCGCCGTTGAAAGGCCGTCTGAAAACAAGGTTTCCTTTTCCCACTTGCATTTTTACCGGCATAAAATGCCGTTTTTCTGTTTTCAGTAAAACTATCCGTCTTTTTATTCCAGTGTTCGGCCTGATGCTGCCGCTTCCCGACTAAAGCGCACACGAAAGCTGCATAATCGCCGCTGCGGGCGGCGGCGCGGTTTTTTCAGACGGCCTTTTTGTTAAAATCGCGCGCTTGTTTTTAACCGAAGTTGGCAAATTTTATGAAAACCCCTTCCAGCTGGTCGTCGAAGATCGGCTTTATTTTGTCCGCCGCCGGTTCGGCCATCGGGCTGGGCGCGATTTGGAAATTCCCCTACACGGCGGGCACGAACGGCGGGGCGGTGTTTTTCCTGCTGTTTCTGATATTTACCGTGCTGGTTGCCCTGCCGGTGCAGCTGGCCGAGTTTTACATCGGCTGCAAGAGCGGCAAAAACGCGATCGATTCGTTCAAAGCCCTCTCGCCGAGCAAGGTGTGGCCGTGGGTGGGGCGGCTGGGGGTGTTCGCCTGCTTTGTGCTGCTGTCGTTTTACAGCGTGGTGGGCGGCTGGGTGCTCAATTACGTGGTGCACGCCTTTACCGGCCAAATCCACACGGGCGCGGATTTTGAGGCACTGTTCGGCGCGACGATTGCCAGCCCCGCCGGTTCGATCGCCTATCAGGGGCTGTTTATGCTGATGACGGTGTGGGTGGTGAAAAGCGGGATTTCCAACGGCATCGAAAAGGCCAACCGCTATATGATGCCCGCGCTGTTTGTGCTGTTTGTGCTGCTGGCGGTGCGCTCGCTGACGCTGCCGGGCGCGATGGCGGGGGTGTCCTTCCTGCTGAAACCGGACTGGTCGTACATCCGGCAGGAAACCATGCTCACCGCGCTGGGGCAGGCGTTTTTCGCGCTGAGCATCGGCGTGTCGACGATGATTACCTATGCGGCCTATCTCGACAAAAAACAGGATTTGTTCCGCTCGGGCAACAGCATTATGTGGATGAACCTGTTTGTGTCGCTCTTGGCCGGGCTGGTGATTTTCCCCGCCGTGTTCGCCTTCGGCTTCGAGCCCAGCCAGGGGCCGGGGCTGATTTTCGTGGTGCTGCCGGCGGTGTTTATGAAAATGCCGCTGGGCACGCTGCTGTTTGCAGTGTTTATGCTGCTGGTGGTGTTCGCCACCCTCACCTCGGCGTTTTCGATGCTGGAAACGGTGATTGCGGCGGTGATCCGCGAAGACGAGGGCAAACGCGAGAGCCGCACCTGGATTATCGGCACGGCGATTTTCCTGGTCGGCATTCCGTCCGCGCTGTCGTTCGGCGTGATGGCGGAAGTGAAATTTTTCGGCAAAACGCTGTTTGATTTGTGGGATTTCATGATTACCGCGCTGATTATGCCGCTCAGCGCACTGAGCGTGTCGGTATTCGTCGGCTGGCTGCAAAACCGCGCCACAGTGCTGGAACACATGCGCGAGGGCAGCACCGTGCCGCAAACCGTGCTGATCCTGTGGCTCAACACCCTGCGCTTCATCGCGCCGGTGGCCATCGTGCTGGTCTTTCTCAACGCGCTGGGCATCGATTTCACGGCTTGGATTACCCAAGCGAAATAACACAAACAAGCATAGAGGCCGTCTGAAAACCAGTTTTGGCTGCGCCGAAGCTCCACTTTCAGACGGTCTGTTTTGTCCGCGCCGATAGCGAATCCTGCGTAGGGTGTGCGGCGCAGCCACGCACGCGGTTTCGGACTTTGGGGGAAAGACACGGATTTGTCGGGGAGCAGGAAACGCGTGCGTCGCCTTGGGGCGACACACCCTACCTTAATGTCGGAGGCCGTCTGAAAACGTGAAACACGATTTTCAGACGGCCTCTTGCTTTTTGTTTCTTCAAGCAAAACCGCTGCCGCGCATGGTATGTGCGCTGCGCTAGGCGGACTTGTCCTGCTGGCGGAAGCGGGCAATCAGGGCGGCGGTGGAGTGGTCGTGGGGGCGGTTTTCGCCGCCGTCGAGTTCGGAGAGGATGGTTTGCGCCAGGGTTTTGCCGTATTGCACGCCCCATTGGTCGAAGGGGTTGGTGTCCCACACGGCGGCCTGGACGAAGGTGCGGTGTTCGTACAGGGCGATGAGCAGGCCGAGGGTGAAGGGGTCGAGGCGGTCGATGAGCAGGGTGTTGCTGGGGCGGTTGCCCTCGAAACGGCGGTGGGGGGCGGGGTCGGTTTTGCCGAGCATCAGGGCTTCGGCCTGGGCGAAGGCGTTGGCGGCGGTGAAGCGGCGGTTTTGCGCGGCTTCGGGGGTGTTGACGGGAACGATGAAGTCCACCGGCACCAGCCGCGTGCCCTGGTGCAGGAGTTGGAAGAAGGCGTGCTGGCTGTTGACGCCTTCGCCGCCCCAGAAGATGCTGCCGGTGTCGCAGGCAACGGGTTCGCCGGATTGGGTTACGCTTTTGCCGTTGCTTTCCATGTCGAGCTGTTGCAGGTGCGCGGGCAGGTGGCGCAGCAGGTGGGTGTAGGGGACGACGGCATGGGTTTGCGCGCCGTGGAAGTTGTTGTACCAGATGCCGATGAGGCCGAGGATGGCGGGGAGGTTGCGGCGCAGCGGGGCGGTGAAGAAGTGTTCGTCCATCGCGTGCCCGCCGGCGAGGAAGGCGCGGAAGTGTTCGGAGCCGACGGCGGCCATCAGGGGCAGGCCGACGGGCGACCAGACGGAGTAACGCCCGCCCACGCCTTCGGGCATGGCGAAGCGGTTTTCGGCGGCGATGCCGAAGGCGGCGGCGGCTTCGGCGTGGGCGGACACGGCGGCGAAGTGGCGCGGCAGCTCGTTTTCGCCCACGCCGCCTTGGCGCAGCCAGTCGCGGGCGGCGTGGGCGTTGAGCAGGGTTTCGGGGGTGGTGAAACTTTTGCTGGCGAGGGCAAACAGGGTGCGGCGGGGGTCGAGGCCGGCGAGGGCGGCGGAGAGTTCCGCGCCGTCGGCGTTGGCGGCGAAATGCACGCGCAGGCGGGTGTGGTAGGGGGCGAGGGCGGCGGCGGCCATGCGCGCGCCGAGGTCGGAGCCGCCGATGCCGATGTTGACCAGATCGGTAAACGGCAGGCCGTCTGCATTGGCGTATGCGCCGCTGATGAGGCGGTCGGCGAAATCGAGGGCGCGTTCGCGTTCGCGCCGTATTTCGGGCAGGACGTTTTCGCCGGACGCGCAGACCGGCGGGGCGTCGGGCGGCAGGCGCAGGGCGGCGTGCAGGGCGGGGCGGCCTTCGCTGGCATTGACGGGTTCGCCGCGCCGCACGGCCTGCATTTTTTGCGGCAGGCGGGCGGTTTCGGCCAGGGAAACCAGCAGGGAGAGGGTGTCTTCGCCGATGCGGTTTTTACTGTAATCGGCCAGGAGGCCGTGTATCTGCCCGTGCATGCGCGCGAAGCGGTCGGGCTCGGCGGCGAAGCGGTCGCGGATGCTGATGCCCGCCGTATCGCGGCGGTGTCGTGCGAGTGCCTGCCAGGCGGCGGTTTGGGTGATGTCGGGCATAAGGTGTTTCGGGCAAAAGGGCGGGATTATATAGGGATGCGGGGCGGCGGGAAGCTGTGCTTAGGGTGTGTTGACAGGCCGGAGGCTGTAAAGGCCGTCTGAAAACCGCCAACGGGTTTTCAGACGGCCTGTTTGCGTTTGCGTCGGGGTTTAATCAAGGTTGCCCAGCACGATGCGCAATACGCGGCGGACGGGTTCGGCCGCGCCCCAGAGGAGCTGGTCGCCGACGGTGAACGCGCTGATGTATTCGCCGCCCATGCCGAGTTTGCGGATGCGGCCGACGGGCACGGTGAGCGTGCCGGTTACTTTGGCGGGCGTCAGCTCGTGAATGCTGGCTTCTTTTTCGTTGGGCACGACTTTCACCCAGTCGTTTACGCCGGCCAAGATGGTTTCGATTTCGGCGACGGGCAAGTCTTTTTTCAGTTTCAGGGTGATGGCCTGACTGTGGCAGCGCATTGCGCCGACGCGCACGCACAGGCCGTCGATCACGGTGGGGTTGTCGCTGCGGCCGAGGATTTTGTTGGTTTCCGCGCCGCCTTTCCATTCTTCTTTCGACTGGCCGTTGCCCAAATCCGCGTCAATCCACGGAATCAGGCTGCCGGCGAGCGGCACGCCGAAGTTGGCTTTGGGATAGTCTTCGCTGCGCAGAAAATCGGAAACTTTGCGGTCGATGTCGAGAATCGCGCTGGCGGGGTCGGCTAGCTCTTCGGCCACTTGGCTGTGGATCGCGCCCATGCCGCTGATGAGTTCGCGCATGTTTTTCGCGCCCGCACCGGATGCGGCCTGGTAAGTCATGCTGGTCGCCCATTCGACCAAGTCGTTTTGGAACAGGCCGCCCAGCGCCATCAGCATTAGCGAAACGGTGCAGTTACCGCCGATGTAGTTTTTCACGCCGTTTTTGAGGCCGTTGTCGATCACGTTGCGGTTGACGGGGTCGAGCACGATGATCGCGTCGTCTTTCATGCGCAGCGCGGAGGCCGCGTCGATCCAGTAGCCACTCCAGCCGGAATCGCGCAGGGGTTGGAACACGGATTTGGTGTAGTCGCCGCCCTGGCAGGTTACGACGATGTCCATTTTCGCCAGTTCGGCGATGTCGTTTGCGTCAAGCAGCGTTTTGGCTGCCTGACCGAAATCGGGGGCTGCGCCGCCGACGTTGGATGTGGTGAAGAAATACGCTTCGGGGATGCGGGCGAAGTCATTTTCTTCGCGCATACGCTGCATCAGCACCGAGCCGACCATGCCGCGCCAGCCGACAAATCCTACTTTCATGTGTGTCTCCGTGTGTTTGTCTGTTAAAAAAAGAAACGCGCGTTTTAAACCTGCGCGGGGGAAAAGTAAAGTTTTTTATGCGCGGCGGGGTTTTGGCTGCATCGAAGTAGTGTTTTCAGACGGCCTGTATGGGATTTGAGGCCGTCTGAAAACCGTATTGCGTGGGTTTTGGCTGCATCGAAGCTGCGCTTTCAGACGGCCTCTGCCGCATAAAGTATCCGTGTCTTGCGCTCAAACCGTAACCGCGTGCGCGGCTGCGCCACACACCTACCTTAGCGGCGGAGGCCGTCTGAAAAAAACAGTTTTTCAGACGGCCTGTTCCATCCGACCCATGCAGAACCTAAGGTAGGGTGTGCCGCCCCGAGGCGACGCACGCGTTCTCTGCTGTCCAACAAATCTGCGCGTTTCACCCAAAAATCCAAACCGCGTGCGTGGCTTGCGCCACACACCCTACCTAAGAGGCAGAGGCCGTCTGAAAAGATGTTTTCGGTTTTTCAGACGGCCTCTGCATATCCGTTTTGTCTGTTTACACGGTTTGCGAGTATTGCGCTTTGGTTTCGCGGTGGCGCAGGTGGTAGTCGAACACCATGGCGATGTTGCGGATGAGGAAGCGGCCTTTGGGGGTTACGGCGAGGCTGCGGGGGGTGAGGGCGACGAGGCCGAGTTGTTCCATCTGCCGCAAGTCGGCCAGCTCGGCGGCGAAGTAGCGGGCGAACGGGATGCCGAAGGCGGCTTCGTAGTCGCGGTAGTCGAGGGCGAAGCGGCACATGAGGTCTTGGATGATGTTGCGCCGCAGGATGTCGTCGCGGTTGAGGCGGTAGCCGCGCATGACGGGCAGGCGGCCGGCGTCGAGGGCGGCGTAGTAGTCGGTGATGTTGCGCTCGTTTTGTTCGTAGGTGCCGCCGATTTTGCCGATGGCGGACACGCCCAGGGCGACGAGGTCGCAGTCGGCATAGGTGGAGTAGCCTTGGAAGTTGCGTTGCAGCAGGCCTTCGCGCAGGGCGATGGCGAGTTCGTCGTTCGGTTTGGCGAAATGGTCCATGCCGATGAAGACGTAGCCGGCTTCGCTGAGGCGGCGCACGGCGTATTGCAGGATGTCGAGTTTTTCTTCGCTGGACGGGACGGCGGCTGTGTCGATGCGCCGCTGGGGTTTGAAGATGTGCGGTAGGTGGGCGTAGTGGTAGAGGGCGAGGCGGTCGGGGTCGAGCGAGAGAACGGTGTCGATGGTGGGCTTGATGCTGTCGAGCGTTTGGTGCGGCAGGCCGTAAATCAGGTCGACGCTGACGGATTTGAAGCCGGCTTCGCGGGCGGCTTCGATGACGTTGCGGGTTTCTTCCACGCTTTGGATGCGGTTGACGGCGGCCTGCACTTTGGGATCAAAATCCTGTATGCCGACGCTCATGCGGTTGAAGCCGAGGCGGCCGAGGTGGTGCACGGTGTCGCGGCTGACTTTGCGGGGGTCGATTTCGATGGAGTATTCGCCTTCGCCCAGGAGGGTGAAATGGCGGCGTATCATGGCGAACACGCGGTCGAGTTGGCCATCTGAAAGAAAGGTGGGGGTGCCGCCGCCGAAGTGGAGCTGGGCGAGCGGGTTTTTGCCGTTCAGGTGGGGGGCGAGCAGTTCGGCTTCGCGTTCGAGGTAGTCGAGGTATTCGTCGGCGCGGGTTTTGTCTTTGGTGATGATTTTGTTGCAGCCGCAGTAGTAGCAGATGGTGTCGCAGAAGGGGATGTGGATGTAGAGGGAAAGGGGTTTGTTCAACGCGCCCGCGCCGCGCTGGGCGAGGGTGGCGATATATTCGGCTTCGCCGAAGCCGCTGTGAAAGCGGTCGGCCGTGGGGTAGGAGGTGTAGCGCGGGCCGCTGGACGGGAGGGCGGCGATGAGTTCGCGGTCGAATTCGGGGGCGGCGTCGGCCTTGGCGATATGTATGGTTTTCATGCGGTGGCGTTTGATATTAGTCAAATTTATCTTTGTTTGCTAGAATCGCACGAATTTGCCGCCCCCGCCTTGACGTGAGTCAAGCGTGCACGGCAAACAGCCGGCCAAGGCCTTCAAAATCAGAAAGATAAAGGACGGTATTTATGCCCGCACACACTTTGCACCAACCGATAAAGACGCTGTGTTCGTCCTGCTCGCTGCGGGAGCTGTGCCTGCCGGTCGGCTTGCACCCCAATGAGTTCGAGCAGCTGGACACGGTGATCAAGCAGAGCCACCGCCTGAAAAAAGGCGAGTTTCTGTTCCGCGTGGGCGAAACCTTCCATTCGCTGTTTGCCATCCGCACCGGCTTCTTCAAAACCACCATCGCCACGCAGGACGGGCGCGACCAGGTAACCGGCTTTTTTATGTCGGGCGAGCTGATCGGGATGGACGGCATCTGTATGCGCACCCACAGCTGCGACGCGGTCGCCCTGGAAGACAGCGAAGTGTGCGAGCTGCCCTTCGGCCACATCGAGGAATTGGGCAAAACCATCCCCAGCATCCAAAGCCATCTTTTCAGACTGATGAGCCGGGAAATCGTGCGCGACCAGGGCGTGATGCTGCTGCTGGGCAATATGCGTGCGGAAGAGCGGATTGCCGCCTTCCTGCTGAACCTGTCGCAGCGGCTGCACTATCGCGGCTTCGCCGCCAACGATTTCATCCTGCGCATGTCGCGCGAGGAAATCGGCAGCTATCTGGGGCTGAAACTGGAAACGGTAAGCCGCACCCTTTCGCGCTTCCATCAGGAAGAGCTGATTGCGGTGGAACACAAGCACATCCGCCTGCTCAAACCCGAAATACTGAACAAAATGGTGTCCGGCGGCATGCATGCCGTCTGAAAAACAAAAAACACGGTGCGGACAAAATTCTCCGCACCGTGTTTTTTGTCTGCCCGCGTCAGATGGAAAAGTCTTCGACCATCGGCGAGTAAAGCAGCTGGTCCAGCCGCGCTTTGGTGAGATTCGGATTGAGCAGCTCGACAAACTCGTAAATATACCCGCGCAGATAGCTGTCGCCGCGCATAATGATGCCGCTGTCGCACGGCTCGATCAGCTGCGACACGTCCACCAGCGTCAAGCCCCGGTCGGCCTGCGGGTCGTAAGCGGCCTTGGCGATGATGCCGACGCCCAAACCCAGCCGGACATAGGTTTTCAGCACATCGCTGTCCGCCACCGACAAAGCGACATCCGGCTTGGCCACCCCCGCCTTGGCAAACGCGCGGGCGACGCCCGAATGCTTGTCGAACGCAAATTCGTAAGTAACCAGAGGATAGCCCGCAATCAGCGCAATGGTAAGTGCGCCGCGATGGTCGAGCAGCGGATGGCTGTCCGGCACAATCAGCGCGTAATGGTAGCGGGCGCAGGGAATGCCGCGCAGCTCGGCGGGCATTTCCGACAGCTCCGACGTTACCGCCAAATCGGCCAGGCCGTCTGAAACCGTCTGCCGCACCGCCTCCGGCGTGCCCTGCCTGATGTTCAGGCGCACTTTCGGATAAACAGCGGCAAACGAAGCCACCACCGGCGGCAGAATGTAGCGCGCCGCCGTATGCGTGGCCGCGATGGTCAGAACGCCGTCGTCCTGTTTGGCGAACTCGTTGCCGATATTTTTAATGTTCTGAATATCATGCAGAATCCGCTCCGCCATCTGCAACACCGCCTTGCCCGGCTGCGACACCGATACAATCCGCTTGCCGCTGCGGATGAAAATCTGGATGCCCAGTTCCTCTTCCAGCAGGCGGATCTGCTTCGACACCCCCGGCTGCGAGGTAAACAGCGACTCGGCGGCTTCGGAAACGTTCAGATTGTGGCGGAAGACTTCAAGCGCGTAGCGCAACTGCTGTAACTTCATAACAATAGCCGGTCGTTTGCAAAACAGCGGCGCAATGTAACATAAAAACAAATCCCGTTGGAAACTGCCGCCGCAGCCCGTCGCGCCGCCGTTCTTGTTGTTTTTGCGCAACTTCAAAGCGGCGCACGCCTGCTTTTTCAGATAAACGAATGACAGAAAATTGATTTTTTCGGCATAATGCGGCACTAGGAAACAGGCTGTTGCCGGGCAAACTGTCGCAGGATATTGACAGTTTGCATCCGGATTTTTATAGTGTGTCCCCAGATATTCTGGTTGCCGTAACTTTGCGGCCTGTATATTGTGCTTTGCAGCGGCCTTCCCGGCCCGTTGCAGTAACAATCTTTTGATGAGGGAATAATAATGACCAAACAGCTTAAATTAGGTGCATTAATCGTTGCCGCCCTTGCTTCTGCCAACGCATTGGCAGCCAGTGAGCCGCATACCAAACACGGCTATGTAGTCAGCCGCGAATCTCAGGAAATCGTCCGCAACAACTATGAAGAGTGCTGGCGTACCACGTACTTCGACAAAGCGACACAGGGTCGTATCGAGTGCGGCGACGCAGAAGCCCAAGCTCCTGCCGCTCCCGAATTTGCAGACGAAACCGTATCGCTGTCCGCCAACACCCTGTTCGGCTTCGACAAAGACAACCTGCGTCCGCAGGCCATCGACACCCTGAACGACTTGGCAGGCCGCCTGTCCAACGAAAACGTACAGGCTGTCCGCGTAGAAGGCCACACCGACTTCATGGGCTCCGAGCAGTACAACCAGGCTCTGTCCGAACGCCGCGCCAACGTAGTGGCAAACTACCTTGTAAACCAAGGCGTACCCGCAGGCAAGATTTCCGCAGTCGGTTTGGGCGAATCCCAAGCTCAGATGACCGCAACCTGCGAAGACCAGCTCAAAGGCAAAAAACTGTCCAAAGCCAAACGCCGTGCACAGTTGATCGCATGTATCGAACCCGACCGCCGCGTAGATGTGAAAATCCGCAGCATCGTTCAGCGTCAGGTTTCCGAGGGTGCGCAAGGCGTGGGCGAGCGTCCTGCCGAAGACAACCACTGGTTCCCCGGCGAACGTTCCAGCATCCACGGCTACACTATGTGGTAAGCACGTTTTGGAAAAACCCCGCGAATGCGGGGTTTTTTTATGGTTTTCAGACGGCCGATTGCCGGAAAAACCGTAAAACATGCTGCTGCCGGAAACCGGTGTTGCCGCACTCCGTTTCGGTTTGGTTGCCGTCCCGAAAAATACGAAAATCTATGTCTTTACCAGGGTCTGCTGACATTCAGCTTGCGAGACGGTTTTTTTGAGTAAAAAATACCCGAATACAAGGAAAAAAGCGCAGCAAGGTTGAACACCTGCGGGCATTTTTGACGCGGCAGGCGGGTGTTTTCCGCCAAAAACACGCCGCAAGGCTGATTGCCAACAGACCCTACGGCTTGCTGCTTTGCGCTTTGCTGCGCCGCTTCGACATATCCCGCAGGCAGCCCTGCCCGACAAAAGGAAAAACAATGAACGAATTTGATTTTATCCGAACCTATCTGGCCGCAGCCGAACGGGATCGTTCCGTTTTGCTGGGCATCGGCGACGATGCCGCCATTGTCCGCCCCGATACAGACAGGGATTTGTGCATCAGCAGCGATATGTTATTGGCAGAAAGACATTTTTTTGCGAATGATGCACCGCAGGATGTGGCGCATAAAATTCTGGCGGTCAATCTGTCCGACATGGCGGCGATGGGTGCCGTGCCGAGATGGGTGCTGCTCAGTGCCGCGCTGCCCGAGCTGGACGGCAAATGGCTGGATGCGTTCTGCCGCCGTTTTTTTGCCGTCTGCCGCGAATACGGCGTATCGCTTATCGGCGGCGACACCACCAAAGGCGGTTTGGCGTTCAACATTACCATCATCGGCGACGTACCCAAGGGCAAAGGCTTGCGCCGCAGCGGCGCGCGGGCGGGAGACGATATTTGGCTGTCGGGGCGGGTCGGCTCGGCGGCGGCGGGTTTGCAGCATATTTTGGGGAACGCCGCCCTCCCCCCCGCGCTGGCGGACGACTGCCGCCAAGCCCTGCTGCACCCGATACCGCGCGTGCGGCTCGGGCAGGCTTTGTTGGACACCGCCCATGCCGCGCAGGACGTTTCAGACGGCCTCGCGCAGGATTTGGGGCATATTTTGCAGGCATCGTCGCTGGCCGCAGAAATCCGGCTGGAATGCCTGCCCGTCTTGCCCGGCCTGGCGGAACATCTGACGCAGCCAATGTGGCGACAGTGCGTTTTGGCGGGCGGCGACGATTACGAGCTGCTGTTTACCGCCGCACCCGAACGGCGCGGCGCAGTCGAACGGGCGGCGGCGGATGCCGGCACGCCGGTCAGCCGCATCGGCAGAATCCGCAAAGGGCGCGGCCTGACCGTGCTTGACGGCGGCGGATGCCCCGTGCCGCTTGCGGTAAGCGGATTTGACCATTTCGCCTGAACGGCGCAAATCCGAATCGGGGCGGCATTCCTTAGCGGATGCCGCCCCAATGGCCACACGCTCTGTTTGCCAGCCGGAGGCCGTCTGAAAACAGAGTTTCAACGAAATTCAAACCGCCCTGCCCGCTCCGGCATGCTGTTTTGCCCCTCTTCCGTTCCGTCCTGCTCACGCCGTGCATCCGCACGGTATGGCGGACGGGCGGAGCCGCCGCCGAAGCCGTGCTGCGGCCGGCCGGCCGATATGCCCGCCGCCTGACTGCCGAGCGGAATCCGCCCCTTGATGCCGACATACGAGCCGAAATCGCGCACCGCCGCTGTGGTTTCCGAACCACTCGGGCGGCTGCTGTGCACGGCCTCCACGCCCGAACGGATATTGCCGTACAGCTCCACTTCCGCCGCAGCGGGAAGGGCGGCGGCCAGCAGCGTCAAAAACAGTTTGTTCATCTTTCTTCCTTTTAAATCAAAAGTTTGTATAGCAAACCTCAAAACGTCTTTTTCGAGTCCAACAACAGCGTAACCGGCCCGTCGTTGCACAGCGACACCTGCATATGCGTCTGGAAACACCCCGTTTCCACCCTGATGCCGTGCCCGCGCAGCATGTCGGCCACCGCCAGATACAGCCGCTCCGCCTGCTCCGGCCGCGCGGCGGCGGAAAACGAAGGCCGCCGCCCGCTGCGCGCGTCGGCATACAGCGTGAACTGCGACACCAGCAGCACCGCGCCGCCCGTGTCTTGCAGCGACAGATTCAGCTTTCCGGCCGCGTCCTCGAAAATCCGCAGTCCGGCGGTTTTGTCGGCGATATAGCGGGCGTCGTTTTCATCGTCGTCCAGACCCACGCCCAGCAGCACCATGAGGCCGTCTGAAACCCGCCCGACGGTTTCGCGCCCTTCTTCCAACAAAACATCAACTTGGGCGCAGGTAACTTTCTGAATCACAGCACGCATAGTTTTTCCTTTCCCGATAACGGTTGGGCGGCAGGCCGTCTGAAAAACGGTTTCGGCGACGCCGGAGCGGCGTTTTCAGACGGCCTGAGCAAGATGCGCCATTGTAGCGCAGCACAAAGTCATGTTTGTTATAATCGCCGCTCTTTTTTGTCAAACAAACGAAGGAACCGGATATGAAAAAATTCTCCCTCACTGTTTGCGCCGCGCTGCTGCTGGCGGCCTGCGGCGGCGGTTACGAGCAATACGAAGGCTATTGGAAACGGCAGCAGGACAACGACAAGGCGCGGCCGGATGTCATGCGCATTGTGAAGGAAGACAGCAAAACCTATCTGCTCAAAGAAAACGTCCTGCCCGACCGCAAGGGCGAAATCCATGAGAAAAGCATGGTTCTGTCGCAGAAGGACGACGGCACGCTGGCCGTCGATACCGGCTTCGGCAGCATCCCACTGGTGTTGTCGGAAGACGGCAAAACCCTGCGTGCCGAGCGCAGGGCGTTCGATAAAATCAGCGAGGGCGAGTTTGGCGAACTCAAACAGAAAATGGAGCAGGACCAGCAGCGTTGCGACGCATTGAAAAAAGAATACCAGGCGGAAAGAGACGCCAACCCCAGCCCGGCTCCGGGCAGCGGCGGCGATTGGAATGCGTGGAAGCAGAAAAACGAGGCGATGAAGGAGAAATACAAAACGCAGCGCGACCAGATTACCGGCTGCGACATATTTATTTTCTAAGCTCCCTCCACAAAATACCGCCGGAGACCTTTGCAAAATTTCTTTTCCCCCAACAGCCGAAACCCAAACACAGGTTTTCGTCTGTTTTCGCCCCCAATACCTCCTGATTTTACCCAAATACCCCCTTAATCCTCCCGGGACGCCCGATAATCAGGCATCCGGGCCGCTTTTTAGGCGCAAACAGGCACACTTAGCCTGTTAGCCGCTTTCAACAGGTTTAAACACATCGCCTTCAGATGGCTTTGCGCACTCACTTTAATCAGCCCGAAATAGGCTGCCCGGGCGTAGCGGAATTTACGGTGCAGCGTACCGAAGCTCTGTTCGACCACATAACGGGTTTTCGACAAATATCGGTTACGTTTGGTTTGCGCTTCCGTCAGCGGACGGTTGCGGTGGGCTTTGCGCATAATGCCGTCCAGCAACCGATGCTCTTCCAGATGTTGCCGGTTTTCCGCACTGTCGTAGCCTTTATCGGCATAGACGGTCGTGCCTTCGGCTATCCCTTCCAGCAAAGGCGACAGATGGTTGCACTCATGGGTATTGGCGGGGGTAATGTGCAGTTTCTCGATATAGCCTTCCTCATCGGTGCGGGTATGTTGTTTGTAACCGAGTTTGTAGAGGCCGTTTTTCTTTGTCCAGCGAGCATCTTTATCTTTGCTCGGTGTGGTTTGGCTGCTGACTTGTCCTTCGTCATCGACTTCTATGGCTTGACGCTGTTTGCTGCCGGCGGTTTGAATAATGGTGGCGTCAATGACGGCGGCGGATGCTTTCTCTACTTTTAGGTTTTTTTCGGTCAGTTGGCAGTTAATCAGTTCCAGCAATTCGGACAGGGTGTCGTCTTGCGCCGCCGGTTGCGGTAGCGGCATAAGGTGCTGTCATCGGGGATGCTCAGTTCGTCAAAACGGCAAAACAGGTTGAAATCGATGCGGGTAACGAGGCTGTGTTCGAGTTCGGGATCGGAGAGGCTGTGCCATTGTTCGAGCAGGATGGCTTTGAACATGGACAGCAGGGGATAGGCGGGACGGCCGCGGTGGTCTCGAAGGTAACGGGTTCTTTGACGATTCAGGTACTGTTCGATCGGCTGCCAATCAATCACTTGATCCAACTTCAATAGTGGGAAGCGGTCGATGTGTTTGGCAATCATGGCTTGTGCGGTTTGCCGGAAGAAGGTGCTCATGAGAAATCCCCTAAATGTCTTGATGGGAATTTAGGGGATTTGGGGGGATTTTGCAAAGGTCTCCGCCGGTAAAACGGCGGTATTTTTTTCGCAGGCGTTCCGCATCGGAAACCACGTGCGCGGCTGTGACACCTCCTGTCTGTCGTGCAAACAGCGGACGGATGTTTTCGTATTGCTGCACGATATAGCGGATACAGATAAAAATTATCTGGTGTAGGCCGGGCTTCGGCCCGGCAAAATATCGGGAGAATAGTAAGTCAGCCGGCTAAATCCCGGCCTACGCTGGGTATCTTTTATTTTGTTTCACTATACGCAACGGCAGAGGCCGTCTGAAAAACGGATTGTGTTTTTCAGACGGCCTCTGTGCCGTGTTGCGGGCTGGGGTTTACACGCCGCGCAGCAGTTCGTTGACGCTGGTTTTGGTGTGGGTCTGCGCGTCCACTTTTTTCACGATGACGGCGCAGTAGAGGCTGTGCGAGCCGTCTTTGGCGGGCAGGCTGCCTGAGACGACGACCGAGCCGGCGGGTACGCGGCCGTAGTGGATTTCGCCGGTTTCGCGGTCGTAGATTTTGGTGGACTGGCCGATGTACACGCCCATCGAGATGACGCTGCCTTCTTCCACGATCACGCCTTCGACGATTTCGCTGCGCGCGCCGATAAAGCAGTTGTCTTCGATGATGGTGGGGGCGGACTGCAAGGGTTCGAGCACGCCGCCGATGCCGACGCCGCCGCTCAAATGCACGTTTTTGCCGATTTGGGCGCAGGAGCCGACGGTGGCCCAGGTGTCCACCATCGCGCCTTCGTCCACATACGCGCCGATGTTGACATAAGAGGGCATGAGGACGACGTTTTTGCCGACGAAGCTTCCGCGCCGTGCCACGGCTCCGGGCACGGCGCGGAAGCCTGCGGCGCGGAATTCGTCTTCCGACCAGCCGGCGAATTTGGTGGGTACTTTGTCGAAATACTGGTTCACGCCGTCGTTGAGCACTTCGTTGTCGGCGATGCGGAAGGAGAGGAGCACGGCTTTTTTCGCCCACTCGTTCACCTGCCACTGCCCCACGCCACGCCGCTCGGCCACGCGCAGCGTGCCGGAGTCGAGTTGGCGCAGGGTTTCTTCCACAGCCTGTTTCACTTCGGCGGACACGGTTTGCGGGGCGATTTGGGCGCGGTTTTCAAATGCGGTTTCGATGATGTTTTGCAGGGACATGGTTTTCCTTTCGTTCGGATTACGGGTAAGGGAAAGGCCGTCTGAAAAAGCGGTTGCCTGACGTTTTGGCTGCGCCCAAGCTGTGCTTTCAGACGGCCTCTATCCTATGCCTGTTTACAGGCCGGAGAGGGCGGCGGTGTCGTGGGCGATCATCAATTCTTCGTTGGTCGGCACGACGACGACGGCGGGGGTTACGCCCTGCGGGCTGATGATGCCTTCTTTGCCGAAACGCACGGCAAGGTTGGCTTCGCCGTCGATGTTCAGACCGAGAAAGCCGAGGTGGGCGACGGTTTGGGCGCGGACGATGTCGGAGTTTTCGCCGATGCCGCCGGTGAACACCAGCGCGTCGATGCCGCCGGCGGCCACGGCCATGGCGGCGACGTATTTGGCGAGGCGGTAGGCCATCACTTCCATCGCCAGTTTCGCGCCTTCGTGGCCTTCGGCGGCGGCTTCTTCCACGACGCGGCAGTCGTTGGAGAGTTCGGAAATGCCCAGAAGGCCGGATTTTTTGTTCAGCAGGTCGTTCACTTCTTCAACGCTCATGCCGGCGTTGTTGGCGAGGAAGGGGTAGATGCCCGCGTCCACGTCGCCGCTGCGGGTGCCCATTACCAGGCCTTCGAGCGGGGTGAAACCCATGCTGGTGTCTTGCGATTGGCCGTTTTTCACGGCGGTGATGGACGCGCCGTTGCCGAGGTGGGCGATGACGAGGCGGCAGTTTTTCACGTCTTTGCCGATGATGCGGGCGGCTTCGGGGGCGACGAAGCGGAAGCTGGTACCGTGGAAGCCGTAGCGGCGGAAGGCGTAGTTTTTATACAGGGAGCGCGGCACGGCGTAGGTGTAGGCGTGCTCGGGCATGGTTTGGTGGAAGGCGGTGTCGAACACGGCCACGTTGGGCAGGCCGACGAAGATGGCTTGGGCGGCGCGGATGCCGGTGAGGTTGGCGGGGTTGTGCAGCGGGGCGAGCGGGATGCAGGCTTCGAGCTGGGCGATGACGGCGTCGTCGATCAGCACCGACGCGCTGTATTTTTCGCCGCCGTGGACGACGCGGTGGCCGATGGCTTTCACGTCGGCATCGAGGCCGTATTTTTTCAGTTCGTCCAACAACGCGCCGACCGCGCCGGTGTGGTCGTGGCGGTCGGACAGCTCGACTTTGTGTTTCTGACCGTCTTTTTTGAAGGTGATGTAAGCGTCGGGGGTGGTAAGTTTTTCGCCGAGGCAGCTCAGCAGCACGTCGCCGTTTTGGTTGTCGATTACCGCGCCTTTGAGGGAGGACGAGCCGCAGTTCAGGACTAAAATCAGTTGTTTGGACATAAATGTTTTCCTTGTTTTGAAAATGGTTGAAACCGTGGTTTCAGACGGCCTGCATTATACAGGATAGAGACGGTCTGAAAGGCGGCGGAGGCAGAGAGGCCGTCTGAAAACGGCCTGTGCGTTCAATGCGCAGCGATGAAGGCTTCCACCTGCTCTTTGCCGGTGAGCGCGGTGCAGACGGCTTCTTTGCTGATGCGTTTGGCCAGACCGGCCAGCACTTTGCCCGGGCCGCATTCGGCGGATTCGGTGAGGCCGTCTGAAACCAGCAGGCCGACGGTTTCCGTCCAGCGCACGGGGCTGTAAAGCTGGCGCACCAGCGCGTCTTTGATAAGCGCGGGGTCTTGGTGGGCGGCGACGTCGGCATTGTGGATGACGCGGATTTGCGGCGCGGACACGGCGACGGTTTGCAGGGCGGCGGCCAGCTTTTCGGCGGCGGGCTTCATCAGGCTGCAATGCGAGGGCACGGACACGGGCAGCGGCAGGGCGCGTTTCGCACCCGCCTCTTTGGCGGCGGCCATCGCGCGTTCCACCGCTGCGGCGTGTCCGGCGATGACCACCTGCCCGGGCGAATTGAAATTGACGGCTTCAACCACTTCGCCTTCGGCGGCGGCGGCGCAGAGGGCCTGCACCTGCGCGTCTTCCAGCCCGAGGATGGCGGCCATCGCGCCCACGCCCTGCGGCACGGCGTTCTGCATCAGTTCGGCGCGCAGGCGCACGAGTTTCACCGCGTCGGCAAAACCGAGCGCGCCGGCGGCAACCAGCGCGCTGTATTCGCCCAGACTGTGCCCCGCCACGGCCTGCGGCGTTTTGCCGCCTGCTTCGAGATAGGCGCGGTAGGTGGCCACGCCCGCCGCCAGCATCAGCGGCTGGGTGTTGACGGTCTGCCCGATGAGTTCGGCGTCTTCGCCGTTCATCATCGCCCACAGGTCTTGGCCGAGCGCGGCGGAGGCTTCGTCGAAGGTGTTTCTGACCACGGACGCGCCGTCGAAGCCGTCCATCATATGCAGGCTCTGCGAGCCCTGCCCTGGGAAGAAGAATGCGAAAGACATGGGATTCCTTTGGTTTGAAAGAGAAAATGCGGCGGCGGCAGACGGAAAACGCCGTCTGCGGCAGGGGCACAAACGACGCGGAGTGTAACAGAAAGGGGATGGGCGTTCTATCGCGTCGAGGCCGTCTGAAAACGGGTTTTGCGGGTTTTCAGACGGCCTCGAAGGCTGCGGCGGCCGCTGCCGTATGGTGCAGAGGCCGCCGCGCGCAATTATTGTTCCGCAACCGGCTCTTCAAGCGCGTCCTGCGCTTCGGGATAGACGATGTCGATGCCGGTGAGCAGCCATTGGCCGTTGGCGTGGCGTTTCAGACGGCCTGTGAGGATGTCGCCCACCTGCGGCACGTTGAACTGGTTGAGGTATTGGCCGAGTGCAAACACGGGGATTTCGGGTTCGCTGGCGAGCATGCCGAAGCCGCCGTTTTTCTTGATGTCCCACGCGTCCACTTTGATGCGCACCAAGTCGCCTTCGCGCACCACCGCGCCCGCTGCGGACATTTGCTGCGCGCCGTTGCCGACCAGGTGCGGCGAGAGGGCGCAGGGACGGTTTTTGTTGTCGGTGCCGGCGATGTAGGTGATTTCGTCGCCGACTTTCGGCTCGCGGTAGCCTGCGGGCAGGTCTGCCGCCAGAAGGAGCAGGCGCGAGCCTGTGTCGTCTTTGTCGCGCACCACGCCGAGCTGTTTGTCTTGAAACCATGAGATGACGATGCCGTAATGTTGTATTGCCTGCATTTTTAAAACCCCGTTATTTAGATAGTGAATGGTTACGGTATATACCGCTTGTCTTTAAAATTTGCCGTTTGGCTTGTCGCACATTATACAATCCTGACGAACGGTTGCAAGACGGATTAAACGGTATATGTGTTATATTTTGTTAATTGCGCGGGGATTCGGTAAAAAAACACGGATACGCGTGTTTTCAATGGCGTATCCGTGTTTTTTTGCGGGGCGATGCCGCCGTGTCGGCCGGAAATCAGTATTTGAGCAGCACCGCGCCCCATGCGAAGCCGCCGCCTATGCCTTCGAGCAGCAGGGTTTGCCCGCGCTTGATTTGGCCGCGCCGGATGCCTGCGTCGAGGGCGAGCGGGATGGAGGCGGCGGAGGTGTTGCCGTGATCCTGTACGGTGAGGATGACTTTTTCGGCGGGCAGGCCGAGGTGTTTGGCGGTGCTGTCGATGATGCGTTTGTTGGCCTGGTGGGGCACGATCCAGTCGATTTGGTCGGCGGCGTATCCGGCTTCGGCGAGTACGTCTTCGGCCACTTTGACCAGCATTTTCACGGCGAATTTGAACACGCCCGGCCCGTCCATTTCGATATAGGGGTTGCCGCAGATTTTGCCGTCGGCCATTTGCGCGGGCACTTTCAAAAGGTCGAGGTAGCCGCCGTCGGCTTGCAGCCTGCTGCCGATGATGCCGGGTTCGTCGGACGCGCCCAGCACCACCGCGCCCGCGCCGTCGCCGAACAGCACGCAGGTGGTGCGGTCGCGCCAGTCGAGGATGCGGCTGAACGTTTCCGCGCCGATGACCAGCACTTTGTCGGCCATGCCGCTGCGGATATAGGCGTTGGCGGTGGAGAGGGCGTACATGAAGCCGGCGCAGACGGCCTGCACGTCAAAGGCGGGGCAGCCGGCGATGCCGAGTTTGTGCTGGACGATGGTGGCGGTGGCGGGAAACTGCATGTCGGGGGTGGCGGTGGCGACGATGATCAGGCCGATTTCCGCCGCAGACACGCCGGCATCGTCCAGCGCACGGCGAGCGGCGGCGACAGCGAGGTCGCTGGTTTTCTCGTGTTCGGCGGCGATGTGGCGGAATTTGATGCCGGTGCGGGTGGTGATCCATTCGTCGGAGGTGTCGACAAATTCGGCCAGGTCGTTGTTGCTGAGGCGTTTCTCGGGCAGGTAGCTGCCTGTGCCGAGAATTTTCGCGTATTTCATGTTGCGTTCCTTTCGGAAGGGATGGGGTCATCCGGTGGTTTGAACAGAGGCCGTCTGAAAAGCATCTGCGGTTTTCAGACGGCCTCTTTGTCGCTGTGTCGGCACCCGGCCGCTCAATCGATGCTGATGGCGGCCTGTTCGGCTTCGATTTTTTTCTCGGCGAGAAAGGCAAGCTGTTCGGCCACGCCCTGCTGGATGCGGGCGAGGCTGTCGGCCTTGGCTTCGTGGAAGGCTTCTTCGAGCGCGTAGGCGAAGCCGACGGCGTCGGTGCCGCCGTGGCTTTTGACCACCACGCCGCGCAGTCCGAGGAAAATCGCGCCGTTGAATTTGCGCGGGTCGAGTTTGTTTCTGAACCCTTTGAGCGCGGGCAGGGCGGCCAGCGCGCCCAGTTTGGTCAGCAGGTTGGTTTGGAATTCCTGCCGGATGGCAGTGGTGAGGAAACGCACCGAGCCTTCGATGGTTTTCAGCACGATGTTGCCGACAAAGCCGTCGGCCACCACCACGTCTGCCTCGCCGCTGAATATGCTGCCGCCTTCGACGTTGCCGACGAAGTTGAGGCGGCTGCTTTGCAGCAGTTTGAACGTCTGCTTGACGGTGTCCGTGCCTTTGATGTCTTCCGTGCCGACGTTGAGCAGGCCGACGCGCGGCGCACCGGCCTGCGGGTAGAGCGCGTGCACCAGTTCGCTGCCGATGACGGCAAACTGGACAAGCTGCTCGGGCGTGCAATCGACGTTCGCGCCCAAATCCAGCACCAGCGTCATGTGCCCGTCTTTCGAGGGAATGAATTTGGCAATGGCCGGCCGCTCGATACCCGGGATGGTTTTCAGCACGAAACGCGCGGTCGCCATCAGCGCACCGGTATTGCCCGCCGACACGGCCGCCTGCGCCAAGCCTTCTTTGACTTGGTTGACGGCGACGCGCATCGAGGAATCTTTTTTGTTTTTCAAAGCCGACTGCGGCTGCTCGTCCATCTCCACCACCTGCGTGGCGGGTATGACGTCAATCCTGTCCATGGGCGCGGCGGCGGACGACAAAGCGCGGACGATAGCCGCTTCGTCGCCCACCATCAGCAGGCGCGCGTCCGCCTGCCGCCGCAGAAAGGATACCGCGCCGGGCACGGTAACGGACAAGCCCGCATCGCCGCCCATTGCGTCAACGGCCAAAGTAATCATCGGATTCCCCTTCTCTTCCAAACCTGTTTGCCTGTTTTTCAGACGGCCTCATTCGGGCTGCGCCTCACCGTGTCCGGCAGCCAGGAGATTGTGCGCGGCAATGTCTTCCGCGTCCCACGGATAATTGATCCACCAGTCTTCGACGGTGATGCCGCTGAAATAACGGATGCCTTCAGGCAGCTTGCCCGCCTTTTCCTTGATTTTTTCGTGCAGCACGGCAACGCCGATTTCAGCGAAATTTTCCTTTTGCAGCTCGTTCAGCACGAATTCGAGCGTTACGCGCGAATCGTCCACTTCGTCCACCACCAGCACGTTTTTGCCGGCCAGGTTTTCCGGCATCGGATCAAGCCACTGTATTTTTTTAATTTCGCTGTTGGTTTCGTAACCAAAGTCGTTGGCGTAATAAGCCGTGCTGACCGCGTAAATCGGAATGTTCAAAAAACAGCGCAAAATGCGCGCCGGAATGAAGCCCCCGCCGCCGATGGCGATCATGGCGTCATAGCGCACGCCGCTTGCCTGTATTTTTCCGGCCAACTCTTTCAAAACACGATGAACATCATCATAGGTGTACCAAATTTTTTTAACCATAACCGTCTGTCCGCTGGTTGGAGTCCGCCAAAGTCCCGCGCCGGCCAATGCAGGGCGCGGTATCGGCAAAAACAAAAACGGAAACCCTGCGACGGATTTCCGTTTGACATCCGCCTCCGGCTTATTCGCCTTTGGCTTTCATGACTTTGCGGCCGCGGTACATGCCGTTGGGCGACACATGGTGCGGGCGGTGCACTTCACCGGTTGCACTGTCCACGGAAAGGGCGGGCGCGGTCAGGGCGTCATGCGAGCGGTGCATACCGCGTTTGGAGGGGGATTTTTTGTTTTGTTGAACAGCCATTTCAAGCTCCTGGAAAAATGATGAAAAATTCAGTTGTTGCTTTTCAGCCCGGATAATACCGCAAACGGATTGGGTTTGCCGCAACCGGCATCCGCATATTCTGCAATCACGCAGTTTTCATGACGCGGCGCGTAAGGCATCGCCATCAGAATCTGATCTTCGGCCAAGGTGCGCACGGACAAAACATCGGGGCAAAGCATGCCGTCCAAACCGTCATCCGCCGCCATGGCGGCATCCAATGCCACCTCATCGTCAAACAACACAATGCGCGCGCATTCGTCCAATTCAAACGCCAGCGGCTGCATGCAGCACTGGCAGACCAGCGTCATCCCGCCGTGCACGGAAAAATCAAGAAACGGACGGCTTAGTTTGTCTGTTCCGCCGCGCAACGAAATCCGCAAAGGCTTCGTCTTGTCTGCCAAATATTCATGCGACTTTACCCGCTCGTCCATCTCCTCGGGAGACAAACAGCCTTCCAGCACGCATCCCTGCGCCGCAAACGTTCGCGGGTCAATCAAATCAGGCTCTAACATAAACTGTGCATGATATAATCCGGCTGGTTTGACGTCAATGTTTTTATTACTATGAATCTGCCGATTATCCTCGGCTCGAGTTCCGTTTTCCGCCGCCAGCAGCTCGAACGGCTGGGACTGCCTTTTCAGACGGCCGCGCCCGATTTTGACGAAACGCCCATTCCCGGGGAAACCGCCGCCGAAACCGCACTGCGGCTGGCGGTCGGCAAAGCCCGTTTGCTGGCCGACCGCTTCCCCGCCGCCCTGATTATCGGCGCGGATCAGGTAGTATGGTGCGGCGGCAGGCAGCTCGGCAAGCCGATGAGCGTGGCAAACGCACAACAGATGCTGACGGAATTGAGCGGACAACGCATCGAGTTTTACAGTGCAATCTGCCTGCTCAACAGTTTTTCAGACGGCCTGCAATGTCATGTGGACACAACGGTAGTAACCATGCGGCAACTGTCTGCGGAACAAATCAGCCGCTATCTGGCGCGCGAACCCGATGCGCTTTACTGCGCCGGAGCCGCCAAAAGCGAGGGATTAGGCTCGGTCTTGTTGGAAAAAGTGGAGAGCAGCGACCCAAACGCGCTGATTGGACTGCCGTTGTTCCGGCTGATTGATTTTTTGCAGCGCGAAGGCGTATCCCTTATTTAGGATCTGTTGACAATCAGCCCCTAGATTTCCGTTCGGCTGCATCAATGCAAACCAACTTTGAGGCCGTCTGAAAAGCCGTCTGTTTCCTCTGTTATAGGAAAATTATGCAGCCTACGCTCTATCTGATCCCCACACCCCTCGGCACACCCGATACCCCTTGCCTGCTGCCTCACGAACAGGCTCAAATCACCGCCTTGACGGATTTCATCGTCGAAGCGGAAAAAACCGCCCGCGCCCACCTGAAACATTTGGGCATCACTACCTCCGTCCGCGAACTGAACCTACAAACATTGAACGAACACACCGACCGCAACACCTTGCCACAATTGCTGCAACCGCTGCACGAAGGCCGCAACATGGGTTTGCTCAGCGAGGCGGGTTGCCCGGCTGTGGCCGACCCGGGAGCGGATTTGGTTGCGCTGGCGCATGAGAACGGCTTTGCAGTGCATCCCCTGATCGGTCCGTCGAGCATCATGCTGGCTTTGATGGCCTCGGGGGCAAACGGGCAGAGCTTTGTCTTTAAAGGTTATCTGCCGTCTGAAAAAAACGAACGCGCCGCCGCGCTGAAAAGTGTAGAGCAACATTCGCGGCAATCGGGAGAAACCATACTGTTTATTGAGACGCCATACCGGAATGACGCCCTCCTGTCCGACGCCGTCGCCCTGCTCCATCCGAAGACACGACTTTGCATTGCCTGCGATCTAACCACGCCGAACGAGTTAATTATCAGCCAACCTGTTTCCGTATGGAAAGAATCGGAAAAACTCCCCTGTCTGAAAAAACGCCCGACGATTTTTGTCTTGCAGGCATAAGCTGCTTGCAAAAGCATGAGTACCACCCTATAATCCGTGCTTCATTACGGAATGTAGCGCAGCCCGGTAGCGCACTTCGTTCGGGACGAAGGGGTCGGAGGTTCGAATCCTCTCATTCCGACCAAATTAAAAAAAGCAACCTAAACGGTTGCTTTTTTTAATTTTTTTTGATTCACCAATCTTTTCATCCAATCAAACTGCCGCAATCGTTTTTCAGACGGCCTATCCAACCAAATAGGCCGTCTGAAAAACATTCCGCAAGCCAGACAAAAAGCGTTTTCTCAGTTAGCTGAAGCCTCAGCCATATTGGCAACGAATTTGTCAAAAAGGCAAGCTACGTCATGCGGACCGGGACTGGCTTCGGGATGGCCTTGAAAACTGAATATAGGGCGGTCTGCCAATTCGATGCCTTGCAGAGAGCCGTCAAACAGCGAACGATGGGTAATTTTGACACCCTCGGGCAAACTGTCCGCATCCACCTCGAAACCGTGGTTTTGACTGGTAATCATCACCCTGCCCGTCTGCAAATCCTGCACCGGATGATTTGCTCCGTGATGGCCGAACGGCATCTTTTTGGTTTTCCCTCCCAAAGCCAAACCAATCAATTGATGCCCCAAACAAATACCGAATATGGGTTTTCCGCAAGCCAGCAATTCTTTAACGGCGGCTACGGCATAATCACATACTTCAGGATCTCCCGGCCCGTTAGACAAGAATATACCGTCTGGATTCATTGCCAACACGTCTTTTGCTAACGTTTGAGCAGGCACAACCGTCAAACGACAGCCTCGTGAAGCCAACATCCGCAAAATATTGGTTTTAACACCATAATCATACGCAACGACATGATAAGGTTGCACTTCCGGCGTAACAAATCCCTTGCCTAATACCCATTCGCCTTCTGTCCATTCATAAGGTTGTCCGCAAGTTACCTCTTTTGCCAAATCTTTTCCTACCATACTGCCGAAAGCATCAATTAATTCCCGAGCTTTGGCTTCGGTTGCATCCTCACCTGTCAATATCGCACCGGCCTGCGCGCCTTTATCACGCAAAACCCGTGTAAGACGGCGCGTATCTATACCCGCAATGGCAACCGTTTTATTACGTATCAAATATTCCTGCAAACTTTCTTCTGAACGAAAACTACTGGGTAATATGGGAATATCCCGGATGACTAATCCTGCCGCATAGACGGTTTTACCTTCAATATCTTCCGAATTGGTACCGGTGTTTCCGACATGCGGATAGGTAAGGGTAACAATCTGTTTGCAATATGAAGGATCCGTTAATATTTCTTGATACCCGGTCATAGAAGTATTAAAAACAACCTCACCGGAAGTAGTTCCCTGATAACCTACCGAACGTCCGTAGAATACACTACCATCTGCTAGAACAAGAAGAGCTGGAATTGTCATTACCATATCCTAATATAATATCTCAATATTTCGTAAAAAAACACGCATATGCTTGATGCTATCAAGCATAGTGCGTGTTTGGCCAATATTTTATTTGACTAAACAAAACTGACACATACAAACTTATTGGATTCTAAATAAACATTCGTTTAAATTCAAGCTCAACAGCTTGCACCCTGATAAATTAGGCTATCACAGGGCTTTCGGGCTGCTTCCCATACTCAAATAATATCTGCAATATGTTTGGCTGCGCGTTTCGCATCCAATAAAATCAAACCAAGTTTGCCACTCTCATTAGCAATAAGAGCCAATACCGCATCTGCCCCCGCCTGATTCAACAGAATATAACCGTTTTTGCCTTTAACCATGACCTGATCCAAATCCCCGCAATTTAATTCGGCAGCAGCATGACTACCCAAGGCGAGTAACGTAGCTGACATTGCACCAACACGATCGGCATCTAAACCCTGAGGAATCAGCGTAGCAATAGGAAGCCCGTCGCTCGAAATAACGGCAGAAGCAGTAATATCTGATGATGTTGCGTTCAAATCACTCAATACAGAAATTAGAAGTTGTTCACGCATATTTTATAATCCAGTTTCATTTATATTTTTAAGACGTTTACATTGAAGCATTAATAAGGTTTTAGTAGCCTCAACATCGAACCCACTCAGGCATACCGGTTACACAGCACTTTAATTAAAGAAACAAACGCTTCTTTATTCAAGTCCGGCATACCTGCAACTACCAGTACTAATTTTACCTTACCCGCATACAAAGGAAAGAAAGTCAGTTCGGTTTGACCTGATGGATCACAAATACCCCAAGCATTATGATGTATATTCAAATTATTCTTAACCAGAAGCTGATGTTTCTCCCCTAGTGCAGATACTTCACTAGACATGAGCCCAACTTCTTCAGCAGTTTCATGATGGAATCCTGCATTGGCAAAGTAAAGACCATTTGCATCGGCAAGCAACGCTTTACCATTACTGGAAAGCTGAGCCAGCAATTCAGGGAGCTGATCGTCAGTCATCGCTGATTCCTGATATACAGGCTGCTCATCTCCATATAAGAATTCAAGCCTTTGCAAACGATAGAGCAAATTCAAAGCCGAATCCGCATCATTGGTCTCCGCCCACGACAAAAGATTTTCAGCACTGACTGTATCATTAGGTGATGCTCTCAACAGACCGTGCAAAAGTGTACGGCTGGCACTTGGTACATTACTGGATACTGCGTAATAAGCCCCTGCGGGTGTTACACGCGGATATAAATTTGATTGTAAAGAAAGTGTCGAATCCATTTTATACCTCTAATCCAGGATCAATTGAAAATAACATTGCGCTCACCAACTGCTTTACATCTTCCTCTTCCCGAGCATCTACCTCAAACACAGGAACATTGAAATTATGCTGCGCCAAATATTTTTGATAGACATCAATCCCCGGTAACGAACGGACATCCATTTTGGTAACACCAACAACCAATGGTGCGGTTTTTAATAAATCTTTAAATGCATCCAAAAAAAATGTTAAATCTTTCAGTGGATTAGCTCTTGTATTATCCAACAGTAGTATCAAACCCATACTACCTTTACTAAGAATCTCCCACATAAAATTAAAACGTTCCTGCCCCGGAGTGCCATAAAGATGTACCTTAGTATCCTCATCTAAACGAATGACACCATAATCCATTGCTACGGTAGTATGACCTTTCCGAACCAAGGTCATATCGGAAGCCCGCGCATCTGTCTTAACAGGAGGGTCGTCAGAAAGTGCAGAAATAGCTGTGGTTTTACCTACACCAACAGGACCAGTAAAAATTATTTTATTCTCTTTCATTGCATTTCTTTCTTTATTTGCCGCCTGATAATTTGCGCATTAATCGTTGCAGCAAACCTCTCGGCTGGGTTTGCGACGGAGTAACCGCACTCATTGCATCCTTAGACATCTTATTATCAGGAACATGCGTACTTACCTTCATTGTACCTGTTGCCAATTCTTTATCCGACTGTCCATTTTGAACAGAGAACTGACTATCCGTTGCCAAATAACCTGTGACAAATGTGGCTGCCAAATAATTTAGAATATCTGCCATATCCAAGGGCATGACTTTATAGAGGATATTTAGATTAACCGAAGTTTTGGTTAAAAACGCCGATAATCTCATTGATTCCGGAACAGATGCTAGCCTAGTCAGATTCGGCCATCTTTTCAATGTAAAAACCGTTTGAGGGGTCATCGGAAATATCAATCTGCCCTGAGCTGTCCAAATAGCCATTTGCCACAAACATGACATAATGGTTACTTTGGCTTTTTCTTTCCATTGCGGATTATCAGGTACGGATTTACATATTACAGATACATGGTCATCGCGACACATTCTTTCCAACTCTTCCGCACTAACAGTCAGCAAAACACGTTGTATACTGGGGAATACAATCAAAACAGGCTTCCCTCCTACCAATACAGCCGTATCTTGCTGCCTCTCACTGGAAGCGCGTAATGCACCTAGCAATCCCCTCTGCGGATTAAAACGACGGATGGTTGTTTTCCGAGGCTTTACGTCGGCGGAATGCGATGATTCAACCTGCTTTCCAGCATCACCGCCACCTTGCACGGCCTCAAAAACATTCCCGCCTTGTGCAAGACTTCTTAATATGGGGAATAAGGTGTCAAACTTCACAGGCTTAGGCAAATATGGCGCAGTGATAACAGGATCATGTGCAGAAAAAACCACAACAGGAATATTCTGATAATTTTTCTTGGCCTCATGCCAAGCCAAAATTCCTTTACCACCATCTACATCAACCAACACCATATCCGGCTGATGAGCAGAGCCGGGTTCGACAATCTCATAGTTCGTAGTATTGTGCATCTTGAATGCCATTTTGAATACAGCATTCTGTTGCTCGCCCATCTCTAGCAGCATTACCCGTACTGTTTTTACTTTCGGTATCAAATTATCCATTAGCCTGCACTCTTATTTATTGGAATTGCGATGAATTCGCTGCTGTAACTGACTGATCGCCAAAATAACTTCCTCCGGCAGATTAGCTTCTTTTTCGCGCAGAACTCGCAAGAACTGCTCCAATTTAACCCAATCTTCCGAACGCTCGTACAAATCGAACAACATAATATAAAGCTGAGATTCTTGCGGATACTTCAATACAGCCTGTTCCAAAGTACTGATCGCCTGATCCAACTGTCCATACATCAACAGAGACTCAACTTCTTTCAGAGCCAATTCAGCAGGCGAGGTACTCTCGTTTAAAATAGAATCGTTGCGATGAACCAGCTCGCGATATTTGACTTTCGACTGACGCGCCGAACCTTGCAGATAACCTTGTCGCAGACCGATTTCACGTACTTGTTGCTCCGTGAGTGATTTCTCCAAGTTATCAAATACTTCATGCTGTCCGAGACTATACCCCCAGCCAAGCATACGTTCTTTAACCTGACGACCATTAGAACCGAGAGAATAGTAAAGCCTCCACAAATGCGCAGCAAATTCGTTGACATCGGCATGCTGATAATCAAGTTTTAATGCATCAATGATTAACCCGGCAGGTTTTTCCGATTTCTGAATAGCCTTATTGTACTGACGACGAGCAGTTTCATAATCAACTTGGTTTTCAGCAATTTGGCCGATTTTTCAGGTTTTACAAACCCAATAACCGCGCTCATTTCTTCCTCGGTCATTTCGCCCACTTCCGCACGACCGATAATCAGCGGGCTATGTTTACTCAGGCGTTTCACCTCCCGACCTGCGTCATCGACAGTAACTTCCATGGCAGCTGAACTGGAAGACATGCCGTCAGAATCCGAACTTTCCAAGCCGGTCTGCTCGCCAATCTGACGGGCAACTTCCTGCATGTTCCAATTCAGCTTAGACTCAGCCAAAACGCGCAAACCCAAATGATTGGGATCAATACCCAAGCCAGCTTTAATATATTCGGATAACTTATCCGGCGACAATAAAGCCGCATGGCGATCAAGCGTTGCCGCCAACAAATCGGCATCACCGATATTTAGGCAAAGACCGATCAGCTCGTTTACCAGCTTTTCCGGCGCACTGGTTTTCAGATTATTCAAATAAGCAGCGAGGGAAGCCGCTGCCTTATCTTCATAACCAAATTGCTTGTAAACCTGATACTCGGTAAGCGGATCAACTTCTTGCGCAGAAACGGAAGCGGTGGACATATCGACATTCCCGTCACCCTCCCATTCCCAGCTTTGCAAACCATCAGACGGAGCTTCGGCCTGAACCTCCCATTCGTCAGTTTCAGGTTCATCTTCCGCCTCGTCTTGCGCACGGAGATTCGCATGTTTGTTTGCGGATTTAGTGTTGGTGCCTGACTGGTTTTTACCCTTCTGTTTGAGCAGAACGACGACCAGCACAACCACCACAACAATCCCGATTATAAGCATGTAATCCAAGAATATCTCCCAATATCCGGCATATTCGAAAACAAATCGATACGCATCAACCAAAACCGGCACGCGTAAATTTTTGTTTTAGATTTGTTAATCCCTTAGCTCGCTATAATAGCATGACTTACAAAAAACCGAACGTTTATCCCAATGTTTTACCAAATTAAACACACCGCTTATCTCTCAAAGCAACCGACAGACTCAACGTGCTCAGTTTGCGGGAAAAGATTAACCAGTCCTAATAATTTGAATTTATAGCCTTTATCCACCAACACTGCGGCATCGCGCGCGAATGTTGCCGGATTGCACGAAACATACACAATCCTGTCGGGCTGCCGGGACAACCCCAGCGATTTGACAATTTCATACGCGCCCGCACGCGGCGGATCAATCAGCAATTTGTCCGCATTCTGCCATATCCGGCTTTGCCTGCCGCCTGTTTTGAACAGGTTGGCAACCTCAAACGACACATTGCCGCCGAAGCCGTTTAGCCGCGCGTTGCCTGCTGCCCGACGAACCAAAGCCGGCGAGCCTTCCACGCCGACCACCTGCGCACCACTCTGCGCCAGCGGCAGAGTGAAATTGCCCAGCCCGCAAAACAGATCCGCTATTTTATCGCCGTGTGCCGGATCCAGCATGTCTACCGCGCGGCGCACCATAATATTGTTTACCGCTGCATTGGCCTGCGTGAAGTCGCCCACGCAGAACGGCATTTCAATGTCGAAGTCAGCCAAACGGTAGCTCAAACCATCCTGCCCTTCGTAAAGCATCTCCTCGCCCACGCCATATTGCCAACTGATCAGCCAGTCCCCACCCAGTTCCTGCGACAAGTTCCGCAACACACCGCGCTGTTTTTCAGACGGCCTCTTATCCGTAAGCAGACACAAAGCCGTCCTCCTCCCGCCCACGGCAAAAGCAATGCCGCGCAACACGTCCGCCAGCGGCTGCAAGGCTGTTTGCAGCAGCGGCAACGCATCCGACAAATGAGACGGCAGCACCTTGCAACTTTGAACAGCAGCGATTCTGTTGCTTTTCTTGGCACGGAAACCGATTTTCAGACGGCCTCTCCCGTCGGTTTCCGCCCCCAGCCTGCCGCGTTCGCGGTAATGCCAGGCCGCACCGTAAACCGGCGCAAGCATCTGCTGCGGCCGCAGCCCGCCGATGCGGGCAAACTGCTCCTCCACCACCCGCTGCTTCAAAGCCACCTGCGCCTCGAAACGGATATGCTGCATCGAACAGCCGCCGCATTCCTCATAATGCGGACACGGCGGCGTTTGCCGGAAAGACGACGGACGCAGGATTTCTACCGCTTCGGCTTCGTCAAACCGCCTGTCCGCGCGCGTCATGCGGCAACGCACCCGCTCCCCCGGCAGCGCATTACCCACGAAAACAGCCTTCCCGTTGCGCCGCGCCACCCCACGCCCCGTGCTGTCGAAACCCGTTATCTCCGCCTCAAACACCATTTCCGCTGCCGCAGAAACTTCCCGTTGTACCGCCGCTATTGCCATTTCGCCACGCTTGTTTAACAAAACCATAAAAAAACATGACATTTTCCCACAAAACGGCGGCGGTTGCGGTATCATACCGCCCCTTTATTGCCCTTACCGAACACAACACAATGAAAAAACTAGGATTCGCACTACTCACACTTTCGGCCTCCGCCGCCTTCGCCGCCACCTCCGTCCCCGATGTTTCCCCCGTTTCCGAGGGCACCCACGTCGTCATCAACATCCCGCAGCAACGCCTGTTCCTCTATTCAGACGGCAAACTCAGCAAAATCTATCCCGTCGCCGTCGGCAAAGCGATGACGCAAACCAACATCGGCTCGCACAAAATCGGCGCGAAAGCCTTCAACCCCACCTGGCACATCCCCAAATCCATCCAAAAAGAATTGAAAAACGGCATCACCAGCGTGCCGCCCGGCCCGAAAAACCCGCTCGGCCCCGTATTCGTGCGCCTGGGCGACCCCAAACTCGGCCTCGGCATCCATGGCACCAACGCCCCCGCCAGCGTGCCCGGCGTGCGCAGCCACGGCTGCGTGCGCATGAAGTCGCCCGACGCGCTGCAATTTGCCAAAACCGTGTCCACCGGCTCGCCCGCCGACGTGATTTACCAAATGGCCGCCCTCAACGAAGACGGCGCGGGCAACCTCTGGCTGGCCGCCTTCCGCGACCCCTATAATAAGAAAAACCTCGACACCGCCGCCCTGCGCAAAAGCATCGCCGCATGGTCGAAAGCCAAGGGCAAAACCGTTTCCGCCAAACAAATCGACGCCGTTCTGAAAAGCCGAACCGGCGCGCTTCACTGCATCAGCTGCGGCGGCACGAAAAGCAAAATCAGCGGCGAACTCAAATCGCTGGCCTGGATTTCCGGCTCGGGCAGCCTGAGCAAAGCCAAAGCCGCCGCCAAAGCCGCCACACCGGCCGACGACCAGATTCTGCCCGAAGGCAGCGAAATCGAAATCGACGCTGATACCGACGCAGGCATCCGAACCCTGACACCGGCCACCGCCCTACCCCCGAAAAACCGCGCCGCCTCGCAGCCCGAAGCCCCTGCCTCCGATGCCGCACAGGGCGAAGACAACCTGTTCTAACAAGCGTTTTCCGGCCTGCGGGCAACCACCGGATACAGGCCAATAGGCCGTCTGAAAACTGTTTTTTGGTTTTCAGACGGCCTATTGCATGTAAACCGGCGCAACAAAGGCTTTCCACCGCCTTTGCAATTAAAATCAGACGTGTGTCTTCTGCATATTTTGAGTACAAGCCAAGCCGTATGGATGTATTTCGTTTTCCGTATCCATTTATTCGGCATGGAAAGATGTCAAAACTCAGATAATTCATAACGGAATAATTTAACAAATTATGCTGATAATTTAATAATCAAAGCATATAATTACCGAATTACAAACTTATTTTAACAAAGTAGGTAAATTAACCATGAAATCTTTATCCGTCTTTCTTGTTGCTTTGACACTTTCGGCCTGCGCCGCAACCGGAACACAGTTTGACAGTTTCAAACAACCTTCCGAAGGCCAATCAATGATTTATGTTTACCGGCCCAAAGCGTTTATCGGTGGCGGCGTACACTTCAAAGTTGCCGCGAACGATACAATCATCGGCCGTTTGCGCAACGGAGGCTATGTGGAAAAAGAACTGCCGCCGGGAGAATATGATATTTGGGCGCAAACGGAAGCAAAACGCAGCATATTGGTGGAATTGAAGCCGAATGAAACGCGATGCGTCAGAGCGGGCGTGAATATGGGCATGTGGGTTGGCCGACCCTATTTCGAAACCGTTTCGCTGAACGAATGCAAAAAAGGCATTCAGGGTTTGAAACAGAGTTCATAGAGTCTGTTGGCATTCAACGTGTTGTCGCTTTACACCATAACAAGCAGGCGCAACCCAAACACCGTATCCAACCCACTACCGTGGCATGGATAAGTGATAAATACAAGAAAATTACCTTTGGCTACACCGCCACCATCAACGGCATGCCACAGCAAATTACCTTCGCCGACCGCCCCAACCTTATCCGCTATCGCAACAAATTTCTCGCCATCGCCCCGCGCCACGGCGGCGCGCCCGCGTTGATAGACGACACATTAAGCACCATTCGCGGCTTAACCCGCGCCGAGCGGCAAGATTTAATCCGCCAAATCCAAGCGTTGCTTGATGCAGAGATGGATGAGGCAGCCTGAAAAACCCCAAAGTCGTCTGAAAACAGCATGAGAAGTTTTCAGACGGCCTTACAAATGCCAAAGAACGCGTGCGTGGCAGAGCCACACACCCTACGGCATGCAGGCTACGCTTGCTAATCTAGTACAGCCCCTTGTTTAAAGCGAAGTCAGAAAAGTCAGAAATCCCAATATCACGCCGACTGCGTTGGGTATAATCAGAATCCAGTCTTTCCGGGGTTCTTTGCTCCAACCGTACAAAACCCAAATCAGACAGGATGCTGCTGCAAACAGGGGTTGCCACGGCTGCGCCTTTGCCCCTTGCATATTGGCGATAATTTGGGGGATATAGGCGACAAATACGAAAATACCCATTGCCGCCCCTATGCTGCCGACAAAGGTATTGAATTTTGCCTTGCTTATCATGGTGGTAAGTCTCCTTTGGGGTTTAACGGTTCTGCCGTTGCCGAAACGGCGTTTCAGGCTGCCTTATTGTACCACAAAGGCAGCCCGAAAGACGGATTCCGAATCTATATCTCGTTTTGCACGGATGGTCTTGCCGGATATCTGCTGCACCTGTAAAAATCTGCCATTTCGAATAGAAAAACGGCATCGGCGGTTTTCAGACTGCCTGAAAACCTATCGGACACAGAAAGCAAGCGTAGCCTGCATTGTAGGGTGTGTCGCCCAAGCGACGCACGCGGTTTCCAATCCCCCAAAGGCAGCCTGAAAAAACCAAAACCGTTTGGCGTTTCCACCAAACGGTTTTTTCTCGGCAATCTACTTTTAACCTCGTTAAAATCTGCGGCTTTCAGGCTGCCATCCCTCCCCAGTCATCGCATCAAAAATCCCCGCATCAAAAATGATGCACAATCAATTTTTTCCCTTAAACGAAGAGGCCGTCTGAAAACTTTTCAGACGGCCTCAACCGTATGTTTTGTATGCTTTCGCCGTTTTCAGACGGCCTGTGCCTCGCTGCCGCCCACGGTCAGTCCCGCGTCGATGCGCAGGGTGGGCTGGCCGACGCCGACGGGTACGCTTTGGCCGTCTTTGCCGCACACGCCGATGCCGCTGTCGAGGGTGGTGTCGTTGCCGATCATGGAGACGTGTTTGAGCACTTCGGGGCCGTTGCCGATAATGGTTGCGCCTTTGACGGGGTATTGCAGCCGGCCGTTTTCCACCCACCACGCTTCGGAGGCGGAGAAGACGAATTTGCCGCTGGTGATGTCCACTTGTCCGCCGCCGAAGTTGACGGCGTAGATGCCTTTGTCGAGCGAGGCGATGATTTCTTCGGGGTCGTGGGTGCCGTTTTCCATGAAGGTGTTGGTCATGCGCGGCATGGGGGCGGCGGCGTAGCTTTCGCGGCGGCCGTTGCCGGTAATCTGCGCGCCCGTCAGGCGGGCGTTGGTTTCGTCCTGCATGTAGCCTGCGAGTATGCCGTCTTCGATGAGCACGGTGCGGCGGGTTTCGTTGCCTTCGTCGTCGGTGTTGAGCGAGCCGCGCCGGCCGGCAATGTCGCCCTGATCGATCACGGTTACCCCTTTTGCGGCCACGCGCTGGCCGATGCGGCCGGAGAACGCGCTGGTTTGTTTGCGGTTGAAATCGCCCTCCAAGCCGTGGCCGACGGCTTCGTGCAGCAGTACGCCCGGCCAGCCGCCGGCAAGGACGACGCTCATCGCGCCGGCGGGGGCGGGGCGGGCTTCGAGGTTGGTGAGGGCTTGGGCGACGGCGGTGTCCACGTAACCGCGCACCCGTTGCCCGTCGAAGAAGGCGAGGTCGTAACGGCCGCCGCCGCCCGCGCTGCCCATTTCGCGCCTTTCGCCCTGTTTGGCGATGACGGTTACGCTCAGGCGCACCAGCGGGCGGATGTCGGCGGCGTGGCGGCCGTCGAGGCGGGCGATGTAGATCAGGTCGTATTCGCAGGTCAGCCCGGCCATGACCTGCACGATGCGCGGGTCGGCGGCTTTGGCGAGGGTTTCGATGCGTTGCAGCAGGGCGACTTTGGCGGCGGCGTCCATGCTGTGTATCGGGTTGGCGGCGGTGTGCACGCGTGGGGCGTTTTTTGCGCCGCGCCCGTTGAGGCCGTCTGAAAACTTTTCAGACGGCCTTTCCATTCGCGTGTCCCGTCCCGCCGCGCCGATGGCGCGCACGGTTTGGGCGCAGCGGCGGATGCCGTCGGCGTCGAGGCTGTCGGTGTAGGCGAAGGCGGTTTTTTCGCCCGACACGGCGCGCACGCCCGCGCCCTGATCGATTTGGAAGCTGCCGGATTTGACCATGCCTTCTTCCAAGTGCCAGCTTTCAAAGGCGGTGCGCTGGCAGTAGATGTCGGCGTAATCGACGTGGCACGCACCGATGAGGGCGAGGCTGCGGGCGAGTTCTTCGGCATCAAGGCCGTTGGCGGCCAGGAGGTCTTGGCGGACGGTGCGGGAGGGGTCGTTGTGTGTCATGGTTTCTGCAACGGTTGGAATCGGGCGCGATTATACGCCATCGCCGAGCCCCCGGCAGGTGGCGGCTCGGGCAGAAAATGCGGATCGAAGCTAAAAACATCTGATTTTCTTTCTTTATAAAACATGATGTTATGATAAAACGCCTAAAAAAATGTGTTTACAGTCTTGGTAATTGTTATTGTTGGCGATATTATGCGCACATCGGTAACGCGCCGATGCCTTTAAACAAAGCTGTTTCAGTCATTTTCAACCAACTTCGGAGGCTTCCTTATACGATTCAGTCTTTATTCCTCGATACTCAAAACCGAACCGGCCAAGCCCGCAGCGCATGTTGCGGGCTTGTGCTTTGAGGCCGTCTGAAACCGCGTTTTCAGACGGCCTTGCTATAATCCGCGCCTGCCCGACCGCATTCGAGCCGCCCATGACTCCCGAAACCCGAAAACAGCTCAAAATCACCGACACCGCCGCCAAAAAGTTGGAAAAGCTCCATCTGCACACCGCTTGGGATTTGGTGCTGCACCTGCCGCTGCGCTACGAAGACGAAACCCACATCATGCCGCTGCAAGACGCGCCCGTCGGCGTGCCCTGTCAGGTGGAAGGCACGGTGCTGCATCAGGAAGTCATGTTCAAACCGCGCAAACAACTGATTGTGCAAATCGGCGACAACGCGGGCAACGTGTTGTTTTTGCGCTTTATTCATTTTTACCCGAGTCAGCAGAAGCAGCTGGCCGTCGGTAAACGCATTCGCGCCGTGGGCGAAATCAAACACGGTTTTTACGGCGACGAGATGATTCATCCCAAAATACGCGATGCCGAAACCGGCGGCCTTGCCGAGAGCCTCACGCCGGTTTATCCCACCGTAAACGGGCTGAACCAGCCCACCCTACGCCGCATCATCCAGACGGCCTTAGACGACACTCCGCTGCACGACACACTGCCCGACGCGCTGTTAGGCCGTCTGAAACTGCCGCATCTGGCCGAAAGCCTGCGCCTTTTGCACGCTCCGCCGCCGAGCCTGAGCGTGCAACAGTTGTCCGACGGCGCACTGCCCGCATGGCAGCGGCTCAAATTCGACGAACTTTTGGCGCAACAGCTTTCCATGCGGCTGGCGCGGCAGAAACGCATCAGCGGGCAGGCCGCGCCGCTGACCGGCAACGGCACGCTGTCGCAGCCCCTGTTAAACGCGCTGCCCTTCGCCCTTACCTGCGCCCAAGAAAAAGCCCTTGCCGAAATCCGGCAGGACATGGCGCAAACCTTTCCCATGCACCGCCTGTTGCAGGGCGATGTCGGCAGCGGCAAAACCATCGTTGCCGCGCTCTCCGCGCTTGCCGCCATCGAAGCCGGCGCACAAGTGGCCGTGATGGCCCCCACCGAAATCCTCGCCGAACAGCACTTTATCAAGTTCAAACAATGGTTTGATCCGCTCGGTCTCGACATCGCATGGCTCTCGGGCAGCCAGCGCAAAAAAGCCAAAGACGAAGCCAAAGCGCAGCTTTCAGACGGCCTGGTCAAAATCGCCGTCGGCACGCACGCCCTGTTTCAAGACGACGTGGCCTTTCAAAACCTCGGCCTCGTGATTGTGGACGAACAGCACCGCTTCGGCGTGGCGCAGCGTCTCGCCCTCAAAAACAAAGGCCGCGACGTACACCAGCTGATGATGTCCGCCACCCCCATCCCGCGTACCCTCGCCATGAGCTTTTTCGCCGACCTCGATGTGTCCTTGATCGACGAACTCCCGCCCGGCCGCACGCCCATCCAAACCCGCCTCGTCAACAGCCTGCGCCGCGCCGAAGTCGAAGGCTACCTGCTGGGTATCTGCCGCAAAGGGCAGCAGGCATACTGGGTCTGCCCCCTGATTGAAGAGAGCGAAACCCTCCAGCTGCAAACCGCCACCGAAACTCTGGAGCAGCTTCAGACGGCCTTGCCCGAACTCAACATCGGCCTTGTACACGGCCGCATGAAAGCCACCGAAAAAGCCACCGTGATGGCCGAATTTGCCGCAGGCCGTCTGAATGTGTTGGTGGCCACTACCGTGATCGAAGTCGGCGTAGACGTACCCAACGCCGCTCTGATGGTGATCGAACACGCCGAACGCATGGGCTTGGCGCAGCTTCACCAACTGCGCGGACGCGTCGGGCGCGGCGCGGCCAAAAGCGTGTGCGTCCTTTTGTTTGCCGAACCCTTGAGCGAACTGGCCAAAGCGCGGCTGAAAGTGATTTACGAGCACACCGACGGCTTTGAAATCGCCCGCCAAGACCTCAACATCCGCGGCCCCGGCGAATTTCTCGGCGCACGCCAAAGCGGCGTCCCCATGCTGCGCTTCGCCAACTTGGAACAGGATTTGCACCTGTTGGAACGCGCCCGCGACATCGCCCCGCAGTTAATCGAACAGAATCCCGACATCGTCAAAGCCCATTTAGACAGATGGCTCGCCAGCCGCGCCGCCTACATGGGCGCGTAAACGGCAATAGGCCGTCTGAAAACGCGTTTCCACCTTTTCAGAAGGCCTGTTTGCGCACGGTATCCGCCCCCCCCGTAGGTCGGATTCTCGAATCCGACAACCGTTGGCAAAACGGCAAAGGCCGTCTGAAATCCGCGCGGCGTTTTTTTGACGTTGGCACAATGTCGGATACAAGTATCCGACCTACATGGGCGCACAAACGCAAGAGGCCGTCTGAAAACGCGTTTCCGGCTTTTCAGACGGCCTCAAATACCGAATATGAAAACAGAAAACCCAACATGACCGAATTCATCCACCACCTTCCCGACGGCCGCCCCGTGCGCATCGCCGTGCGCTTTACCGCCAAGAAAAACATCATCCTGCGCCCGCTTGCCGCCGACGCGCTGCGCGTCAGCGCACCCAAATGGCTGGGGCGGCGCGGCTTGCAAGACTGGCTGGCGCAAAACGGCGAAACACTGCGGCGGACGCTGGGGCGTTGGCAGGAGCGGCCGTCTGAAAACCTTTCAGACGGCCTGCCGCAGGCGGTGTGGCTGCACGGCAGGCTGGCGCAAGTGGCAACCGATGCGGGCGTGGCGGCGGCGATGTTTGACGGGCGGCGGATTCTGCTGCCGCCCATTGAAGCAGCCGCACAAAGGCGGCTGCTGAAAGACGCGCTATACGCCTGCGCCGCGCAAACCCTGCCGCCGCGCCTGTGGGCGCACGCGCGGCGGCTGAACCTGCGCCCCGCCGCCGTCGCCCTCTCCGACGCCAAAACCTTCTGGGGCGTGTGCCGCGCGCGCACGGGGATACGGCTCAACTGGCGGCTGGCCGGCGCGCCCGATTTCGTCGCCGACTATGTCTGCGTGCACGAACTCTGCCACCTGCCGCACCCGAACCACAGCGCGGCGTTTTGGGAACTGGTTTCCCGCCACACGCCGCACACGCAGGCGGCGAAAGACTGGCTCAAACGGCACGGGCGCGAGCTGTTTGCGCTGGGCTAGGGGCTGTCGACATTTGGTATTGCGGCGGCTTTCTGACGCAAAATCCGCTTCGCAAACCAATTGTCAACAGCCCCTGGGGCGTGTTGCCGCAGTGGGATCGGAGATGGAAAAGAGGCCGTCTGAAAAGGGTTTCAGACGGCCTTCGGTTTAATGCTCCTGTTTGCGCGCAAGCCGTTTGTAGCGGCGGACAAACCAAATCAGCGGCGGAGTAAACAGCAGTAGGACAAGCGGCTGGCGGCGCAGTTGCGACTGTTCGCGCTCGAAAACGGCGGCCTGTTCTTCGTAGCGGTATACGGCGGTGTTGCCGACGTTCATTTCGTAGAGCCGGCCGCCGTGGTAGCGGACGCGGGCGGTTTGGCCTGCGTGGCGGTAGGCGCGGGTGCAGCTGTCTTTGTCAACCGTTTGGCAGTAAAGGTGCAGGTCTTCCGTGGCAGGCAGGTAGCAGACTCTGAAGCGGTTGCCGCCGCTGCATTCGGGGGCTTGGGGCACGGTAAAGTCGATGGCGGAAAGTTGGTCGCGCGGGATGCGGTAGTCGGCGGTGTAGTAATCGGCGTAGATCAGGATGTCCATGCCCTGCATCAGCCAGATCACGATGAGCAAACCGGTCAGGTAGCTGCCGATGCCGGCAGGCGCTGCGTCCTGCCCGCGCCGCAGCCGCCGCGCCACAATAAAGCCGTGCAGGGCGCAAAAGGCGGTAAGGGCGCTCCATGCCGGCCAGGTAGCGGGAGGGTTGGGGAGGGCAAACTGAAAGATGCAGGCGGAAACGGCGGCATAGAGCAGAAGCAGGACGTTGAGTTTGTTAAGTGTGACGGTCATGGTGGGGCTTTCGGTTGGCAGTTTGGAGGCCGTCTGAAAACCGTAAAACACGTTTTTCAGACGGCCTTTTGGTGTGGGCGCACGCGGTCTGTGTTGTTCGGACGTCCTGAAACCGCGTGCGTAGCTGCGCCACATACCCTACTTCATGTGCCGCATTTGCGTTATCGGCACACGTCAGTGCATCACCTGCGCGAGGAACTGTTTGGCGCGTTCGCTTTGCGGGTTTTTGAAGAAGGCTTCGGGCGGGGCGTCTTCGACGATTTGGCCGTGGTCGACGAAAATCACGCGGTCGGCCACTTCACGGGCGAAGCCCATTTCGTGGGTTACGCACATCATGGTCATGCCGCTTTGGGCGAGGTCTTTCATCACTTTCAGCACTTCGCCGACCATTTCGGGGTCGAGGGCGGAGGTGGGTTCGTCAAACAGCATCACCGCCGGCTCCATCGCCAGGCCGCGCGCGATGGCCACGCGCTGCTGCTGGCCGCCGGAGAGTTCGCCCGGCAGCGCGTCCTGCTTGTGGGCGAGGCCGACGCGTTCGAGCAGGCTCATGGCTTTGAGCACGGCTTCCTCGCGTTTTTGCTTTTTGACGCGCACGGGCGAGAGGATGATGTTTTCCAGCACGGTCAGATGCGGGTAGAGGTTGAAGTGCTGGAAGACGAAGCCGACTTCGGTGCGCACTTTGTTGAGGTCGGTTTTCGGGTCGGCAACGTTGATGCCGTCCACCCAGATTTCGCCGCTCTGGATTTTTTCGAGCTGGTTGATGGTGCGGATGAGGGTGGATTTGCCGCTGCCGGAGGGGCCGCAGATGACGACGACTTCGCCCTGTTTCACTTCGAGGTTGACGTTGTTGACCACATGCAGGTCTTTGAAATATTTGTTGACGTTTTTCAGTTTGATCATGGTGTTTCCAATGGGGTTGTGTTTTTTCAGACGGCCTTCCGCAGCAGATAATTGCTTAATCCGACGTATTTTTCCGGCGCGATATGTTCGGGGCGGTCTTGCGGGTTGATGCCGGCGGCCTGCAAGTCGCCGTCGGCGGCCAGCTCTTTGAGGTTGTTGCGTATGGTTTTGCGCCGCTGGTGGAAGGCGGCTTTGACCAGGCGGGCGAAAGCGTCGAAATCGTCGGCGCGGCCGATGCGGTGTTTGAGCGGGATCATGCGCACCACGGCGGAATCGACTTTCGGCGCGGGCGAGAAGGCTTCGGGCGGCACGTTTATCAGCGGCTCCATCTCGAAAAAGTATTGCAGCATCACGCTGAGGCGGCCGTAGTCGTTGCTGCCGGGGGCGGCGGTCATGCGTTCGACCACTTCTTTTTGCAGCATGAAGTGCATGTCGGCAACGTCGTCGGCGATTTCGCTCAGGCGGAACAGCAGCGGCGTGGAGATGTTGTAGGGCAGGTTGCCGACGATTTTCTTTTTGCCCGCGATGCTGTTGAAATCAAACTGCAAAACGTCGCCTTCGTGGATGACGAGTTTGTCGGCGAAGGGCAGGTTTTTTAAGCGGGCGACGATGTCGCGGTCGATTTCGACCACGTGCAGGCGGTTGAGTTTGGCCGCCAGCGGCGCGGTGATGGCGGCGAGGCCGGGGCCGATTTCGATGACGGTGTCGTCCGGCTGCGGGCGCACGGCGTTGACGATGTCGGCGATGATACGCGTATCCTGCAAAAAATTCTGCCCGAAACGCTTGCGGGCTTGGTGTTCTTTCATGGTGGCACGCTTTGCGGTAAAGTCGCGCATTGTAGCCGAAAAGGCCGTCTGAAAGCGCGGCTTCGGCGAAGTTTCGCCATCGGCAAAGCCGTTTTTCAGGCGGCCTCAAACGCTATTTTTGTCCATCGAAAGGAATCACCATGAAACCGCTGCTCTGTACCCTCTGCCTGTCCCTGCTGTTGTCCGCCTGCGCCGCCGCGCCCTCTTCTTCGGGCGGCAGCGAGCTGTACGGCGAAATCAAGGCGGGCGTGGAAACTTCGCATACGCGTTGAAAACATGGCGGAAAACACGATGGAAAACGCCGCCGTCGCCCTGACGCCGAACGAGGCCGACGCCCTCATCCGGCTGGTTTTGTACGCCAAGTTTGAAACGCGGGATGAAGATTCGCTGCTGTTCGCGGGCAGCCCGTTTGCGAACGCGGCCTTGGAAAAGCTGCTGCACGCCCACCCGCTTTACGGCGGGGCGGCGTTTTCCGGCCGCCCGCTGCCGGAACAATACGGAAAACTGCTGGCGGACAAACTTGCCGGCGCGGGTTTCGCCCCGCCCGACGAAGCGGCTTGGGCTGCACTGGCGTTTCCCTATCAGCCCTAAAAACTTGATGAAAACACAAAAAGGCCGTCTGAAAAAACGTTTTTCAGACGGCCTGATGCAAAGGGAAGCGGTTTAGCGGTGGCGGTGAACCTGGCTGCCGATGACGCCGCCGAGTGCCGCGCCGCCGAGTGTCGAACCGGTGTCGCCGCCGATCAGGTTGCCGGCCACGCCGCCGATTACCGCGCCGGTGGCGGTGTTGCGCTGGGTCTGCGTCAGACCGTTGCACGCGCTGAGGGAGGCGGTCAGGGCGATGAGGGCGGCGGTTTTCACGAATAACGGTTTCATATGTACTCCTTGGTAGAAAAACGCCATTGCGTTTGCTAAAATGGCGGCGTAAGAATACACACGCCCCGCGTTGGCGGGCGTTTGCCGGAGTTAAACTTTCAAAAGGTTTGTTATGTCTGCCTATCCGCTGCTGCACATCGTGCACCTGTTTTGCGCCATCGCCTTTGTCGGCGGCGTGTTTTTCGAGGGGCTGGTGCTGGGCGTGATGCATACCAAAGCCGTGTCGCGCGAGGCGCGGCGCGAGGTGGAGCGGGCCTTGTCGAAACGGGCGGTGAAGGTGATGCCGTGGATTGTGGCGGGCGTGTTCCTCTCGGGCGCGGGTATGGCCTATCTGCGCTACCTGCCCAATCTGGCGCAGCCCTTTGCCGCCTCGTTCAACACCCAGCTCGCGCTGAAAATCTGCATCGCGCTGAGCATACTCGTCCATTTCGTCATCGCGGTAACGAAAATGCGGCGCGGCACGCTGACGAAAAACTGGTCGCGCTACATCCACGCCGCCGTGCTGGCGCATATGGTATTGATCGTGCTGCTGGCGAAAACGATGTTTTATGTGGTGTGGTGAAGGGCGCGAAACGGCATGAGGCCGTCTGAAAAACGGTTTTCAGACGGCCTCATGCCGTTTTTCCAACCCCCGCGCCACCAAATGCCTATAATCCGCAATACCCGTCTCCCACAAGGATCCTCCCATGAAACACACCGTCATCATCGGCGGCGGCTTTGCCGGCGTGAACCTCGCCCGCGAACTCGCCCGAAGCGCAGACCACCGCATCACCCTCATCGACAAAAACAACTACAACTTCTTCCCGCCGCTGATTTACCAAGTGGCCGCCGGCTTCATGTCGCCCTCCGACATCAGCTACCCCTTCCGCAAACTGTTCAACCGCCGCCCGAACGCCCGCTTCCGCCAGGGCGAAGTGCGCCGCATCGACTCCGCCGAGTGCCGCGTCTATTTGCAACACGGCGGGAGCGTGGACTACGACCTCCTCGTCATCGCCACCGGCACCCGCCCCAACTTCTTCGGCAACCAAGAAATCGAACGCCACGCCTACGCCATGAAAACCCTCGGCGACGCGCTGGCCATCCGCAACAACATCCTCGCCCGACTCGAAGCCGCCTGCGCCCTGCCGCCCGCCGAGCGCGCGCCCTACCTGCATTTCGTCGTCGCCGGCGGCGGCGCGAGCGGCGTGGAACTCACCGGCATCTTCGCCGAAATGCGCCGCGACATATTCAACAAAGACTACCCCGAGCTGCAAGGCGAACACAGCCGCCTCACCCTCGTTACCGCCGACCCCGTGCTGCTGCCGCCCATGAGCGCGTCCGCCCAACGCTACACCGCCGCCGAGCTGCACCGCCTCGGCGCGGACGTCATCTGCAACGACCGCGTAACCGGCTACGACGGCCACACCGTCCGCCTCGAAAGCGGCCGCAGCATCGCCGCCAAAAGCCTGATTTGGACGGCCGGCGTAACCGCCCGGCGCACCGACGGCATCCCCGACGAATGCTACACACGCGGCAACCGCCTGCGCACCGATCGCCAACTGCGCGTCATTGGGCTGGACAACGTGTACGCCCTCGGCGACTGCGCCCTCGTCGAAGGCGACTCCGCCTACCCGAACGGCCACCCCCAGCTCGGCCAAGTCGCCAAAGCGCAGGGGCTGTACCTCGCCCGCGCCCTGATTCGCGGCGGCGGCGAAGCTTTTGCATACAAACACCAGGGCGACATGGCCATCATCGGCCGCCTCTCCGCCGTCGCCGACTTCCCCGGCGGGCGCAGCAGCCACGGCATCCTCACCTGGGCGGTGTGGGTCGCCGTCCACATCCTCGCCCTCGTAACCTTCCGCAACCGCCTCGCCGCCGCCTACAACTGGGGCATCGCCTTCCTCACCCGCAACCAAACCCTGCGCATGATCATCCGTCCCACCCCGCCCGCCGACGCGCAAAACGGGCGCGACGGCTAGCCGTTTTGCCGCGAGGAAAGTACGCAGAGGCCGTCTGAAAACCCATTTTCAGACGGCCTCTGCCGTTTGCATCAGTAAGTAGGGTGTGTGGCGCAAGCCGCGCACGCGGTTTCGGTTTTGCGAAAGGCACGGATTTGTGGTGCGGCATAAACCGCGTGCGTCGCCTCGGGGCGACACACCCTGCCTAAGGTTCGGCATCCGCAAAAAACGAAGGCATGATTGGAACGGCAAAAGGCCGTCTAAAAGCACAGCTTCGGCGCAGCCAAAAACCGTTTTCAAGGTTTTCAGACGGCCTTTTTGTTTGCGCCGCTTTATTCTTTGTGCGGCTCCCTGCCGTGTTCTTTGTCTTTCATGCGCACGGCCATGAGGGTGTGCAGGCGGCGGTGGTCGGCGCGGGCGACGGTGAACAGCAGCGGCGGCAGGGCGATTTTGTCGCCGCGCACGGGCAGGCGGCCGAGTTCCTGGATGACGAGGCCGCCGATGGTGTCGGCTTCTTCGCCGGAATAATCCGTACCGAAGTAGGCGTTGATGTCTTCGATTTCGGTTACGGCGTTGATGCGCCAGCGTTCGGCGGATACGGGGAAGATGTTGTCGGCGGAGTCGTCTTCGTCGAATTCGTCTTCGATATTGCCGATGATTTGTTCGATGACGTCTTCAAAGGTTACGAGGCCGGAGGTGCCACCGTATTCGTCGACGACGATGGCCATGTGCAGGCGTTGTTCGCGGAAGGTTTTCAAGAGGGCGTTGAGCGATTTGCCTTCGGGGACGAAGCAGGCGGGGCGCAGCAGGCTTTCGAGGTCGAAGGGTTCGCTGCTGCCGATGTATTTGAGCAGGTCTTTGGCGTGGAGGATGCCGAGGATGGTGTCTTTGTCGCCGTCGATGACGGGGAAACGGGAGTGGGCGGTTTCGATGATGTAGGGGATGATGCGTTCCAGGCTGTCGCCGGCTTTGACGACGCTCATCTGCGAGCGGGTAATCATGGCGTCGCGCACTTCGAGTTCGGCGAAGTCGAGGACTTTTTCCAGCCGCTGCATGGTGTCGGCGTCGAAGGCTTGTTGTTCGTGCGCCTGTTGCAGAAGGGCGAGCACGCCTTCGGCGGTGTCGGGGGCGTTGCCGCTGAGGCGGTGGATGATGCGTTCGAGGAGGTTGGGTTTCGACGGGCTGCCGTCCATTGCGTTTGTTCCTATTTGTATGGGTCGGGGTATGCTAACTGATTCAGCAATTCGGTTTCAAGGGTTTCCATTTCTTCGGCTTCGGTGTCTTCGATGTGGTCGTAGCCCATGAGGTGCAGGGTGCCGTGGATGGTGAGGTGGGCGTAGTGCTGCTCGGGGGTTTTGCCTTGTTCGGCGGCTTCTTTGAGGACGATTTGGGGGCAGATGACGAGGTCGCCGTGCAGGCCGTCTGAAAGGGGGGCGCAGGTTTCGCCTTCGTCGAGGGCGAAGCTCAATACGTTGGTGGCGTAGTCTTTGCCACGGTAGTCGCGGTTGCAGGCGCGGGCGGCGGGTTCGTCGAGGAGGATGAGGGAGATTTCGGCGCGGCGGTAGTGCCGTTTGACGGCCTGCCATATCCAGAGGCGGAATTGGTTTTCGGCGGGGGCTTGGGCGGATGATTGGTTGTCGAAATGGAGGTCGAGGCGTTGGCGCAGGATTTTTTGAAAGGGGTGGCGTTTGGCGCGTTTCATGGCGGGTTTGCGGGAAAAAGGGGGGATGATACTGGAAAACGGCGCGGGCGGGCGCAGCTTGTGTTAAGGCCGTCTGAAAACCTGTTTTACAGCTTTCAGACGGCCTCTATGCATATGCGGGTAAGGCAGCCTATTGTTTTTTGCCCGCCATGCCGACGCTTTGTTTGCTGTCGGGGAAATACGCGCCGCCGGCGATTTCGTTGTATTTCGGGCCGAACAGGATGGCGTTGTAGCTACCGCTGCCCCAGTCGGCGGAGCGGGCGTTGCCGTCCACGCCGGTGGTGTTGTCGGGGCGGGTGGCAAGGGCGGCTTCTTCCAGCGTGATGTCGCTTTTGCCGGGCAGGCCGCTAATGCTGCCGCGCCCTTTGCGGGTGGCGAAGTTGACGGTGTAATCGAGTTTGCCGTAGTCCTTTTGGCCGTAGCCGGCTTCGGCGAACGCGCTGCCGGTGTAGTGCGCCTCGCCGCTTTGCGGGATGTCGGCGGCGCGGGTGTGCTCGCCCTGCGCGCCGGCGATGTGCAGTTTGCCGCTTTCCAAACCGCTGCCCTTGGCGGCAACATAAGACGGAATCAGTCCGGCCACTGCCGAGTAGTCCTGCCGGTAGAGCACCAGTTTGCCCCGGTCGGACACTTTGCCGCTGCCGTCTTTGCGCTCGTATTCCAGTTCGGTGATTCTGTCCAACAGTTTGTTGCCCATGTCGAAACCGTCGCCGCTGCGGTAGGTTTTCGTGCGCTCTGCGCCCTGTTTTTCGCTGTCGGTGATGGTGAGGGACGAGTCGGCATCGGGCAGCAGGGTGTTCGATTGCGACGCTTCGATTTTCAGCGTGCGGTAATGGCCTTTGGGCGCGGGAGACGGGGTGAGCGCGTCGCCCAGAGCCTCGCCCGCGCTGCTGCAAGCGGACAATGCCGCCGCTGCGGCAATAAGGCAGATAAAATGGCTTTGTTTCAAAGTTTCCACGGCATAATCCTCGTTTTTTCTCATAAAGAAAGGCAGATAATAGCAGTATTACCGTATAACTTCCATTGCACGGCCTGACCTGCGTCAAATCTTGGGCATGTTAACAATCAGACAGAGGCCGTCTGAAAACGCGGTTTCCCCGCCCAAGCGCACGCTTTCAGACGGCCTGTGTTTTGTTTACAATATTAAGAACCCGTATTCGCCATTTTCACAGGCAGATTTTATGACATAAAAACACGGCTACTGCGTTAAAAATGCTCGCAAGGTACCTAACCTTGCTGCACTTTTTGCCTTGTATCCGCGCTTTTATGTCATAAAATCTGCCTGTGAAAATGGCGAATACAGGTTCTGAGAGAATATTTACATTACCGGAAACAACGGATGAGCTCGAAACACCAAAGCGAACGCAGCGACTGGCGCGCGCAGGAAATGCTGCTTTTGCAACAGGTTGTCCAAAACCTCGGCAAAGACGGCGGCGCGCACCACAGCGCGCTGAAAATCATGCTGCAACTGATGAGCGAATTTTTCGGCCTCAACCAGGGGCGCATCGTGTTGCAGCACCTCCACGACGAAAACGCCTCCATCCGCTACGCCTACGGCATGTCGCCCGAACAGGTCGCGCGCGGCGTTTACGCCCCCGGCGAAGGCATCACCGGCACGGTTTTGCAGCAGTCGCACATGATCGCCGCCGACAACGTGCGCACCGACCCCCTATTTCTCGGCCGCACCGTCCTGCGCAAAGACATCCCCGCCGAACAAACCATGTTCATCGCCCTGCCCGTGGCCGCGCACAACCGCACCTTCGGCGTGCTCGCCTGCCTGCGCGCCCGTTACAGCCCCCGCCCGCTGCACGACGACATCTCCCTGCTGAAAATCCTCGCCACCCTCATCGGCCAGCTCCTTTATATACAGGAAAGCAGCGAAGCCAGCCGCCGCGAGCTGCAAACGCAAAACCGCAAACTCAAACAAACCCTGCAATCGCACAGCCGCCGCTACGGCATCATCGGCTCCTCCGCCCCCCTGCTCAACGCCGTCAGCGAACTCGAACGCGTCGCACACAGCAACGCCAACGTCCTGCTGCTGGGCGAAAACGGCACCGGCAAAGAAATGTTCGCCCGCACCCTGCACACCGCCGGCCGCCGCGTCGGCCAGCCCTTTATCAAAGTCCGCTGCGCCAACAGGGAAAACGGCGAACTCGCCCGCGAAATCTTCGGCAGCGGCGACACCCCCGGCCTGCTCGAACAGGCCGACGGCGGCACCATCTTTTTCGACGAAATCGCCGCCCTGCCCCCCGAACAGCAAAACCGCCTGCTGCAAGTGTTGCAGGAAAACACCGTCTGCCGCACCGACAGCACCGCCGGGCGCAACATCAACGTGCGCATCATCACCGCCACCACCCGCGACTTGGCCGAAGAAGTAGAAAACGGCCGCTTCGACGCCGAGCTTTACTACCGCCTCTACGTCGTCCCCATCCGCCTCCCCTCCCTGCGCGAACGCCGCAGCGACATCCCCGAACTGGCCGCCTTCCTCATGCACCGCATCAACCGCGAAACCGGCAAAAACCTCAACCTCACCGCCGAAGCCGTCGAACAGCTGCAACACTACGCCTGGCCGGGCAACGTATACGAACTCGAACGCTTCCTCACCAAACTCGCCGTGCAAAGCAAAGGCAACATCGCCGACGAAAACGCCGTCTGGCAGCTCCTCACCCGCCAGTCCGCCGCCCCCCTCCCCCGCCCCGCCCCGCCCGCAGGCAAACCCCGCGCCGTCGGCTTCGCCATCCAGGGCAGCCAGCCGCGCCCCTACCTGCAAGCCGACTCCCACTCCCCCGAAAAAATCGAACAAACCCTCGCCTACTGCCGGGGCAACAAAACCCAGGCCGCGCAAATGCTCGGCCTGTCCACCCGCCAGCTCTACTACCGCCTGGACAAAATCAGAAAAAACAAAGAGAAAAAACAACAGGCAAAACAGCGGTAAAGGCGGCAGCCGAATAAACCCGCAGGCATACCCCCGCAGGCATACAAAAGGCCGTCTGAAAAACCGTTTTCCGGTTTTTCAGACGGCCTCCGATATTCAGGTAGGGGGTGTCGCCCCAGCGACGCACGCGGTTTCTGGGCTGCGGAAAGCGTGCAGATTCATTGCATTGCACAAACCGCCTGCGCGGCTTGTGCCACACACCACACCTCGGCGGCAGAGGCCGTCTGAAAGCGCAGCTTCGGCGCAGCCAAAACCCTGATTCCGTCCTTATTCATTCCGTTATTTCCGCCTGCGCGAGAATGACGGAAGGGAGGGGCTAACGTAGCGTGCGTCGCCCCAAGGCGACGCACGCGTTCCCTGCCGCTTCAACCAATCCGCGCTTTTCCCTAAATCCGAACCGCGTGCGTGGCTTGCGCCACACACCCTACCCAATGGCGGAGGCCGTCTGAAAATACCAGCCCATGCTGAACCTGACGTAGGGTGTGTCGCCCTGAGGCGACGCACGCGCTCCCTGCCGCCCAAAGGCCGTCTGAAAACGCAGCTTCCGCTGCACCCCGAAAACCGCGTGCGTGGCTGCGCCACACACCCTACTTTGGCGTTGGAGGCCGTCTGAAAAACCTTCAAATACGGTTTCTACACTGACGAAACCATGTTTTCAGACGGCCTCAAAAAGAAAAACAGCCGCTTGAAACGGCTGTTTGTTTGTATTTTGGTCGGAGTGAAAGGATTCGAACCTTCGACCCCTTGCACCCCATGCAAGTGCGCTACCAGACTGCGCCACACTCCGACTTGGAAAGACGCGCATTATATTGAAGCGTGCCGGATTAGGCAAGTGCCTTTTCGATTTTATCCAGCAGGCCGCCCAATGCGGTGCCGACCTCTTGCGCCGTAGCGGCGGGGCGGCCTTCGGCGTCCAAGCCGTTATGGTTGAACCCGTCGACAAACGGCGCAAACGTGTCTTTCAGCTTCCTGATTTTCACCACATCCGCACGGGTGTATTTGTCCGCACCATAGCCGACAACCATGCCGTGCTCATGCTGCCACTGGGCAAACTGCGCGGGGCTGATCTGCGAGAGCTCGCACAATTCGGCCAGGCTGAAATAACGCCTGGCCGGAATGTCGGGCAGCTTAGCGTTGACGCTGCTTGTCATAGTAATGCTCCACCATGCCTTTGAGCTTCTGGCTGGCATGGAAAGTTACCACGCGGCGGGCGGTAATCGGCACTTCCTCGCCGGTTTTCGGGTTGCGGCCGGGTCGTTGCGGCTTGTCGCGCAACTGGAAATTGCCAAAGCCGGAAATTTTGATTTCCTCGCCGCGCGCCAGCGTGGTGCGGATTTCCTCAAAAAAGAGTTCGACGATTTCTTTGGCATCGTTTTTGCTTACTTTGCTGACTTTATCGACCAAAATATCGGCCAATTCTGCTTTTGTTAGAGTCATGTGTTTACCTTTTGTTGTAACAAGTTGGGGGATTTTACCAATTTTTGTTTGAGATTCAAGCGAATATTCATCCGCGCAATTGTGCGCCCACGGCCTCTGCCGCTGCCACGAGCTGCTGCACCACGGGTTCGACGGCCTCGTCGGTGAGCGTGTTTTCCATGTCTTGCAGGATGATTTTCACCGCCATGCTTTTGCTGTTTTCGGGCAGCCCTGCGCCGCGATACACGTCAAACAGCGCGATTTCCCGCACCAGCGGGCTGTTTACGGCTTTCAGGCTGCCTTCCAGCTCGGCGTATGACACGTTTTCAGGCAGCACAAACGCCAGATCGCGGCGCACACTTTGGAATTTGGACACGGCCTGATAGCGTGTTTTTTCACGGCGGCACACGGCGGCCATGTCGATTTCAAACACCAGCGGGGCTTGCGGCAGGTCGTATTTTTGCAGCCATTTCGGGTGCAGTTCGCCGACAAAGCCGATGGCTTGGCCGTCTGAAACAATTTTGGCGGCGCGGCCGGGGTGCAGCGCGGGATGGGCTGTTTTCACAAACTCAACCGCGCGGCCTTTGAGCAGGTTTTCCACATCGGCCTTGATGTCGTAAAAATCGGCGTTGCGCGTTTTTTCGCCCCACTGCTCAGGCATGGCCGCGCCGTACCACAGGCCGCCGATGCGCTCGTTTTGCGCGAAGCCGCCGTCAGCGTTTTTGGCGAACACACGGGCGATTTCAAAAATGCGCACGCGGTTTTGCTTGCGGTTGAGGTTGTTCTGCAACACTTCCACCAGCCCGCCGATGAGCGTCGAGCGCATCACGGCATACTGCGCTGCCAGCGGGTTTTGCAGGCGGATGGAGTTGTCGTTGGCGGCAAAATCGCATTCCCACGCTTCATCGACAAAGGCGTAGCTGACCACTTCGCGGTAGCCGCGCGCGGCCATTTCGTTGTACACGGCAAAGCGCGGGCGGCGGGTTTCGGGCAGCGGCAGCATTTTCAGGCTGCCTGATGTGGCTTCGTCGGGGATGTTTTCGTAGCCGTACACGCGGCCGATTTCTTCGATTAAATCGGCTTCGATTTCGATGTCGAAACGGAAGCCCGGCGAGGTCGTCTGAAAGCCGTCGGCGGTTTTTTCAGGCTGCAAACCGAGCGTGCGCAGGATGGTTTCAACCTGATCGGCGGCGATGTCCACGCCCAATACTTTGGCTACGCGGTTCAAACGTACGCCCACGCGTTTTTCAGGCAGCAAATCGCCCACGGCCTCCACCATTTCGCCCGCCTGGCCGCCGCAGATTTGCAACACCAATTCGGTGGCGCGCTCGATGGCATCGGCTTGCAAACGGTAGTCCACGCCGCGCTCGAAGCGAAACGAAGAATCCGAGCCGAAGCCGTATTGGCGCGATTTGCCCGCAATCACGGCGGGCGCAAACCACGCCGCTTCCAGCACGATATTGCACGTGCCGTCTGAAACCGCGCTGGCCGCGCCGCCCATCATGCCCGCAATGCTCAACGCGCCTTTTTCGTCGGCAATCACCAGTGTGTTGTCGGCGAGCGTAACGGTTTTTTCGTTCAAACATGCCAACACTTCGCCGTTTTCGGCGCGGCGCACAATGATGCTGCCTGAAATTTTGTCGGCATCAAACACGTGCATCGGCTGGCCGATTTCCAGCATCACATAATTGCCGATGTCTACCAGCGCCGAAATGCTGCGGATGCCGCTGCGTTCCAGCCGCTGCCGCATCCACGCGGGCGTGGCGGCCTGCGCGTTTACATTTTCAATTACGCGGCTGATAAAGCGGCCGCAGTCGGCCGGCGCATCAATACGCACCGGCTGGGTTTTGCCGCTGACTATTGGGGCAGCCTGAATTTTAGTCGACGCAAATTCACAGCCGGTCAGCGCCGCCACTTCGCGGGCAATGCCCTTGATGCTCAAACAATCGGCGCGGTTGGGCGTGATTTTCAGCGTAAACAGCGTGTCGTCCAAATCCAAATAATCGCGGATATTGCCGCCCACCGGCGCATCGCCGGGCAGGATGTGCAGGCCGTCCACGCCGTCATCGGGCAAGCCCAACTCTTTGGCGGAACACAACATTCCGTTCGATACCACCCCGCGCATCTTGGTCGGCTTGATTTTGAAATTGCCCGGCAACACCGCGCCCGGCAGCGAACAGGGCACCTTAATGCCCGGCCGCACATTCGGCGCACCGCAGACAATCTGCACCAACTCGCCCGTACCCGCATCAACTTGGGTTACGTTCAAACGGTCGGCATCCGGATGTTTTTCAACAGATTTTACTTCCGCCACCACCACACCCGAAAACGCAGGCGCAGCAGGCTCGCTCTCTTCCACTTCCAGACCGGACATGGTCAGCAAGTGCGAAAGCTCATCGGCAGAAAGATTAGGATTGGCTTGGGTTTTGAGCCAGGAGTAGGAGAATTGCATGGTTTTGCTCTTTCGGATTTAAAATTTGATGGTTGTCCTGTTTTGGATATTTTCTTCTTCAAGCAATGCTGCCAAATCGTTATAGAGACCTGACAAAGGTCTCAGAAAATCTGTACCGTTGATATTCTTTGGCATTTCATGATTCTGCCGCTGATAAAATTCTCTGACTTCTTCATAAGTACTTATTTCTGCTTCCTGCTGATCTCGGGAAACCGGAACATCCGGCAGATATATAGCCAAAAATCCGACCCTTTGAAAATTGCGGATTTTTGCCTTGTTCGGCGGTCAGTCTGTCCATCAGAATAGGTCGTCTGAAACGTTTGCTAAAAACCTGTGTGAATTCAGGACGTAATGCGTCGCGAATTTGGGAGCCGGCGTCTCTATCGAATCGCTCTTGTACTTTAACAGGCAGCCTGAAAACTTTTCAGATGGCCTTTTCAAGAAAACTGCTTCAAAAACGCCAAATCATTGTCAAAAAACAGCCGCAAGTCGTTTACGCCGTAGCGCAGCATGGCGAAGCGGTCGAGGCCGATGCCGAAGGCAAAACCAGTGTATTTTTCGGGGTCGATGTTGACGTTTTTCAATACGTTGGGATGCACCATGCCGCAGCCGCCGACTTCCAGCCATTTGCCGTTTTCGCCCATGATGTCGATTTCGGCGGACGGTTCGGTGAACGGGAAGAAAGACGGGCGGAAACGTACTTGCAAATCATCGCGTTCGAAAAAGCGGCGGATGAAATCGGTAAACACGGCTTTCAAATCGGCGAAAGTTACGCCCTCTTCTACCCACAAGCCTTCGGCCTGATGGAACATTGGCGAGTGGGTGGCATCGCTGTCCACGCGGTACACGCGGCCGGGGGCAATGATGCGGATGGGCGGCTCTTTTTTGTTGAGCATATAGCGGATTTGAATCGGCGAGGTGTGGGTGCGCAGCACGTCGCCGTTTTCAACGTAAAAGGTATCCTGCATGGCGCGGGCGGGGTGGTCTTGCGGGATATTGAGGGCTTGGAAATTGTGGAAATCGTCTTCGATCTCTGGGCCGTCGGCCACTTCAAAACCCATGCCGTGAAAGAGTTCTACCACGCGTTGCAAAGTCAGGGTAACAGGGTGCAAACCACCCTGCTCTTGAGCGCGGCCGGGCAATGTGATGTCGAGTGCTTCGGCGGCCAGACGCTCTTGCAGCTTGGCTTCATTGAGCGCATCGCGTTTGGCATTGTAGGCCGTCTGAAAGCGGTTTTTGCACTCGTTGATGTGCGCACCGACGGTTTTGCGCTCTTCGGGCGACATTTGACCAAGCTGTTTGAGCAAGGCATTCAGTTCGCCGGTTTTACCGAGATACTGGGCTTTGACAAGTTCGAGGGTCTGCTGGTCGGCAGCGGCTTCAATGGCGGCGATGCCTGCGGCAACGATACGGTTTGCATTTTCCATAAGATTCTTTACGCCTGTCGGTTTAAGATTGGGCACAGATTCAAACGAAAAGGCCGTCTGAAAATTCAGACGGCCTTTTACAATCCATCACGGCCAATCCGTTTAATATTGAATTGGCGGTATTTTATCGCAAACCCGATTGAAAAAACAGGGGTTTCGTTAAAAAAATCAAATATATAAAAAAAGGAAACCGAAGTTTCCTTTTTAAATTCAAATTAAGCTGCCAATGCGGCTTTTGCTTTTTCAACCAACTGTGCAAACACAGCTTTGTCGAATACTGCCAAATCAGCCAATACTTTGCGGTCGATTTCGATCGCAGCGCGTTTCAGGCCGTTCATGAATTTGCTGTAAGACAGACCGTTTTCACGCGCACCAGCGTTGATACGGGCAATCCAAAGCTGACGGAACTGACGTTTGCGCTGACGACGGTCACGGTAGGCGTACTGACCTGCCTTCATTACCGCCTGTTTGGCAATACGATAGACGTTTTTGCGACGACCGCGATAGCCTTTGGCTAACGCTAATACTTTTTTATGACGGGCACGTGCGGTTACACCGCGTTTTACGCGTGGCATAGTTCAAACTCCTTTTAAGCGTAGGGTAACATTTTGGCAACGGAAGCCAAATCGCGGTCGTTCACCATAGAAGTACCACGCAGTTGGCGTTTGTTTTTCGTTGTCTTTTTGGTCAAAATATGGCGTTTGAACGCATGGGCGCGTTTGACACCACCGTTACCCAGCACTTTAAAGCGTTTTTTCGCACTGGATTTGGTTTTCATTTTAGGCATAGGAAAACTCCGTTCGTTATTAGATAAGGCATCAGGGGGTTTTAACATAAAACACTTAACCCAAAACACCACGGTTTTTTGTCGTCTGATAAAAATGCCCTTACGACAATCAGAGCAATTTTATAATTTTAACGTTATTTTTTCTTAGGTGCAATCATCATCACCATTTGGCGGCCTTCCATTTTTGGAAACTGCTCGATTTGAGCCACTTCGGCCAAATCCTCTTTCACCCGTTCCAAAAGCTGTGCGCCCAACTGTTGGTGCGCCATTTCGCGGCCACGGAAACGCAAGGTTACTTTCACTTTGTCGCCGTCTGCCAAAAAACGGTTGATATTGCGCATTTTAATTTGGTAATCACCTTCGTCCGTACCCGGACGGAATTTGATTTCCTTGATTTGCACCTGTTTTTGGTTTTTCTTGGCTTCGTCGCGTTTTTTGGCCTGCTGGTATTTGTATTTGCCAAAATCCATGAGTTTGCATACAGGAGGCTTGGCAGTTGGGGAGATTTCCACCAAATCCACATCCTGTTCTTCAGCCATAGCCAAAGCCTCACGGACAGATACGACACCAAGCTGCTCGCCTGTACCACTGATCAATCGCACTTCTTTAGCGGTAATTTCACCGTTGATTCGTGCTTCGCGTTCTTGAGCGATGGTAATACTCCTTTAAAAAATTAATTAGTTACAAAGATTCGGCGATTTCGCGTTTCAATTGGGCGATAAAATCGTCAACCTTTAAAGAACCCAAATCTTCTGCCTTGCGGCGCACGGCCACTTGGCCGTTTTCTTTTTCCTTGTCGCCCACCACAATTTGGTAAGGGAAACGGTATTGGCTGTTGTCGCGGATTTTGTAGCCGATTTTTTCGTTACGCAAATCCAGCTCCACCCTGAAACCTTCCGCACGCAGTTTTTCCACCACTTTGCGGCAGTAATCAGCCTGATGTTCGGTGATATTCATGACCACCATTTGAACAGGTGCCAGCCACAACGGGAACGAACCGGCGTGGTTTTCAATCAAAATGCCGATAAAGCGTTCCAGCGAACCCAAAATAGCGCGGTGCAGCATAACAGGGCGGGCACGGCCGTTGCTTTCGGTAACGTATTCAGCATCCAAACGCTCGGGAAGAACAAAGTCCAATTGCAGCGTGCCGCACTGCCAAGAACGGCCGATGGCATCTTTGACGTGGTATTCGATTTTCGGCCCGTAGAACGCGCCCTCTCCCGGCAGCTCTTCCCATTCGACACCGCAGGCAGTCAGCGCATCGCGCAGACCTTGTTCGGCCTTATCCCAAATGTCGTCTGAACCTGCACGCTTTTCCGGACGCAGGGACAATTTCACCGCAACATCATGGAAACCGAATTGTTTGTAGATGCGCACCAGCAGCTCGTTAAAACGGCGTGCTTCTTCAACAATCTGATCTTCGGTGCAGAAAATATGGGCATCATCCTGCACAAAGCCGCGCACACGCATCAAACCGTGCAGCGCACCGCTCGGCTCATTGCGGTGGCACGAGCCGAATTCGGCCAAGCGCATGGGTAGATCGCGGTAGGAACGCAGGCTGTTGTTGAAAATCTGGACATGGCCGGGGCAGTTCATCGGTTTGACCGCATATTCGCGTTTTTCCGATTGGGTAACAAACATATTGTCTTTGTAGTTATCCCAGTGTCCGGAACGCTCCCAGAAGGTTTTGTCCATAATCTGCGGGGTTTTGACTTCGCGATAGCCCGCAGCGTCCAACTCTTTGCGCATATGCTGTTCGATAGCCTGCCACAAAGCCCAACCGCGCGGATGCCAGAACACCATGCCCGGTGCTTCTTCTTGCAGATGGAACAAATCCAACTGTTTGCCCAATTTGCGGTGGTCGCGTTTTTCGGCTTCTTCGATACGCTGGATATAGGCTTTCAATTCGTCTTTGCTTGCCCACGCCGTGCCGTAGATGCGTTGCAGCATTTCGTTGTTGCTGTCGCCGCGCCAGTATGCGCCCGCCAGTTTGGTCAGCTTAAAATTTTTGAGGAAACGGGTGTTCGGCACATGGGGACCGCGACACATATCGACGTATTCCTGATGATGATACAAGCCCATCGCTTCGACTTCGGGCATGTCTTCAATCAGGCGCAGTTTGTATTCTTCGCCGCGATCTTGGAAAGTTTTGATGGTTTCGGCACGCGGTGTCATCACTTTGACGACATCGTAATCCTGATTGATCAGCTCTTTCATGCGCGCTTCGATGGCGGCAACATCTTCGGGCGTAAACGGTTTTTCTGTGGCGATGTCGTAATAAAAGCCGTCTTCAATTACAGGACCGATCACCATTTTGGCATCGGGATAGAGCTGTTTGACTGCGTGTCCGACCAAGTGGGCGCAGGAGTGGCGGATGATTTCCACGCCTTCTTTGTCTTTCGGGGTAATGATTTGAACGGTCGAATCCTCGGTAATCGGGTCGCACGCGTCAACCAATCTGCCGTTTACCTTGCCCGCCACCGTCGCTTTCGCCAGGCCCGCACCGATAGAGGCGGCAATCTGCGCCACGGTTACAGGGGCTTCGTACTGGCGGACGGAACCGTCGGGCAGGGTAATGTTCAACATCAAAAACTCCGGAAACATTATAAAAATAACGGCATAAATGCCGTTTTGAGAATTCTGGTAGGCACGATTGGACTCGAACCAACGACCCCCACCATGTCAAGGTGGTGCTCTAACCAACTGAGCTACGTGCCTGTATAAGAAAGCGCGGATTGTACCGACCGGCGGCGGGGTTTGCAAGCGGGTTTGCGTTTTTCAGACGGCCTGTTGCCTGTTTGCCGCCGCATTTTGTTTTTCAGACGGCCTCAAACGCTGCCCAAACATATCATGAGGCCGTCTGAAAACTATGCCGTCTGTTTTGCGCGTTTGCCGAACCAAACGAAGCCAGCCACGCCCAGCACCAGCATCGGCAGGCTGAGCCACTGCCCCATCGACAGCCCCAGCGTCAGCAGGCCGAGGTAGTCGTCGGGCTGGCGGGCGTATTCGGCGATGAAGCGGAACAGGCCGTAACCGGCGAGGAACAGCATGGCGGTCTGCCCCGTCGGGCGCGGTTTGCCTGAAAACCACCACACGATTGCGAACAGCAGCACGCCTTCGAGGGCGAACTGGTAAAGCTGGGAAGGGTGGCGCGGCAGCGCGCCGTATTGCGCGAGCCACCCGCCCCACTGCGCATTGCCCGCCGCCAGCCGCGCGTCGGCTTCGGCGGCCTGCGGGAAACCCATCGCCCAGAAGGCGGCGGGGTCGGTGATCCGCCCCCACAACTCGCCGTTGATGAAATTGCCGATGCGCCCCGAGGCGAGGCCGAGCGGCACGAGCGGGGCGATGAAATCGAGCACCTGCATCCATTTGAGACCGTTTTTGCGGGCAAACAGGCAGCTTGCCGCCAGCACGCCGAGAAAGCCGCCGTGGAAGGACATGCCGCCGTTCCATACCTTGACAATGTCCGCCGGATGGGCGAGGTAGTATTCCGGCTGGTAAAACAGCACAAAGCCGAGCCGCCCGCCGAGTATCACGCCGAGCACGCCCCAGGTGAGGAAGTCGTCGAGCATTTCCACGGTAAACGGCGTGCCGCCTTGTTTGATGCGGTATCGGCCGAGCCACATAAACAGCACGAAGCCGACGATGTAGCTGAGCGCGTACCAGCGGATGGCGAGCGGCCCCAGTTGCAGGGCAACCGGGTCGAACTGCGGGTGGATAATCATGTTTTGCTGTGTTCCTGAAAACGCAAAAGGCGGCATTATACGCAAAACCCGCTTTTCAGACGGCCTTTCGGCTATAATCGCCCGCTTTTCAACCGTTTTCAAAACATTACGCCATGCAGCCCCTGAAAAACGACACTTTTTTACGCGCCCTGTTGAAACAGCCCGTCGAATACACCCCGATTTGGATGATGCGCCAGGCCGGCCGCTATCTGCCCGAATACAAAGCCACCCGCGCACAGGCGGGCAGTTTTTTGGATTTGTGCAAAAACACCGAACTGGCCACCGAAGTAACCGTCCAGCCGCTCGAACGCTTTGATTTGGATGCGGCGATTCTGTTTTCCGACATTCTCACCGTGCCCGACGCGATGGGCTTGGGGCTGTATTTTGCCGAGGGCGAGGGGCCGAAATTCGAGCGGCCGCTGCAAAACGAGGCGGATATTGCCAAGCTGCAAGTGCCCGATATGGCGCGTTTGCAGTATGTGTTTGACGCAGTGTCATCCATCCGCCGCACCTTAAACGGCCGCGTGCCGCTGATCGGTTTTTCCGGCAGCCCGTTCACGCTGGCGTGTTATATGGTTGAGGGCGGCAGCAGCAAGGAATTCCGCACCATCAAAACCATGATGTATTCGCGCCCCGATCTGCTGCACAAAATTTTGGACGTGAACGCGCAGGCCGTTACCGCCTACCTCAACGCCCAAATCGACGCGGGCGCACAGGCGGTGCAGATTTTCGACACCTGGGGCGGCGTGTTGAGCGACGCGGCGTTTGAAGAGTTCAGTCTGCGCTATATGAAACAGATTGTGTCGGGTTTGAAACGCGAAAGCGAAGGCCGCCGCGTGCCCGTGATTCTGTTTGCCAAAGGCGGCGGGCTGTGGCTGGAAAAAATGGCCGACGCGGGTGCGGACGCGCTGGGCTTGGATTGGACGTGCAACATCGGCGAAGCCCGCCGCCGCGTGGGCGGCAAAATGGCCTTGCAGGGCAATTTCGACCCGTTCGCGCTGTTTGGCACGCCCGAAGCCATCCGCGCCGAAGCGGGGCGGATTCTGGCCGACTACGGCAGCGGCAGCGGCCATGTGTTCAACTTGGGACACGGCATCAGCCAGTTTGCCGACCCCGAACACGCCAAAATTTTGGTGGACGCGGTGCACGAACTTTCGCGCCAATACCACGCCTGAACAACATCAATCACGAATAAGGCCGTCTGAAAAACCGTTTTTCAGACGGCCTTTACGCAGATTTCCAACACCTGCCGCCAACCGCCCTTTCGGCCGCATCCCGCAAAAAATCCGCCCGAAAACACCGTTACAATATAACTGAATGTTGTTATAATATGTAACAAACAAAGAAAGGCCGTCTGAAAAGCGTTTCGCCGCTACCGCAGCGGCCTCATCCCAAAAACCGTTAACAAAGGAAACATCATGGGCGAGAACGAAGCCGCCGCCATCAAACAACCCCCGCGCCTGTTTGCCGAAACCCAGCAAATCATCGCCGAAATCGAAAACCGCCTCAACGCCCCGCTTTTGTGCTACTGGAACAGCCTCGGCGGCAGCATCTACCGCAACGACGTACTCGCCCTCTACCGCATCCTCGAACACGCCGGCCGCCACGACACACTCTACCTCTTCATCAAAAGCGACGGTGGTTCGGGCAAAGAAGCCCTGCGCATGATCAACCTCATCCGCAGCAGGTGCAACCGCCTGGTCAGCCTCATCCCCCTGCAATGCGCCTCCGCCGCCACCATGATGGCCATCGGCGCGGACGAAATCCAAATGGGTCCCATGGCCTATTTAAGCTCCGTGGACACCTCCCTCACCCACGACCTCTCCCCCATCGACCGCGACAACGACCGCGTCTCCGTCAGCCTCGACGAACTCAACCGCGTCGTCAAACTCTGGCAGAAAAACACCGAAGACACCGGCTCCAACCCCTACAAATCCCTGTTCGACTACGTCCACCCCCTCGTCATCGGCGCAGTGGACAGAGCCGAATCCCTCTCCATCAAACTGTGCGAAGAGCTGCTTTCCTACCACATCGACGACCCCGTCCACGTCCGCAGCATCGCCGAAACCCTCAACTCCGGCTACCCCTCGCACGGCTACCCCATCCTCACCAAAGAAGCCCGCCGCATCGGCCTCAATGCCGGCGAACTCGACAAAACCGCCAACGACCTCCTGCTCGCCCTCAACGCCCGATACAGCGAAATGGGGCAGCGCGCCATCACCGACTTCGACGACACCCGCTCCCACTCCAACGAAATCCTCAACATCCTCGAAGCGCGCGGCATCCAGGTTTTCTACCAAAACGACAAAGAATGGTTCTACCGCACCGAAGAACGCCGCTGGATCACCCTCAACGACAACTCCCACTGGCACGTAACCGAAAGCGACGGCAACGGCGGCGAAAAACAATCCATCCTCCACCTCTCGTAAACCCAGGGGTCTGTTGGCACTCGGCTTGCAAGCGGTTTTTTGAGAAAAAATGCCCGAATGCAAGGAAAAAAGCACAGCAAGGTTAGACACCTGCGGGCATTTTTGACGCGGCAGGCGGGTGTTTTTTACCAAAAAACCGCTTCGCAAGCCGAGTGTCAACAGACCCCATGGCCGTCTGAAAACGCAGTTCCGGCGCAACCAAAACGGAAAACCCGTTTTTCAGACGGCCTCAAACCACCCGAACGGACAACCCATGCACACTTGGACCCAAGCCCTCGCCGCCGAAAAACAACAGCCCTACTTCCGACACATCCTCGACACCGTCCGCGCCGAACGCGCCGCCGGCCAAACAATCTACCCCCCCGCCGCCGACGTATTCAACGCCTTCAAAGCCACCGAATTTGCCGCCGTCAAAGCCGTCATCCTCGGCCAAGACCCCTACCACGGCGCAGGCCAGGCACACGGCCTCGCCTTCTCCGTGCGCCCGAACATCCCCGTTCCCCCCTCCCTGCAAAACATCTACAAAGAACTCGCCGACGACCTCCCCGGCTTTACCATCCCCGCCCACGGCTGCCTGCAACACTGGGCGGAACAAGGCGTGCTCCTGCTCAACACCGTCCTCACCGTCCGCGCCGGACAAACCCACTCCCACGCCGCACTCGGCTGGGAAACCTTCACCGACACCGTCATCCGCCGCCTCGCCCAAGAGCGCGAACACCTCGTCTTCATCCTCTGGGGCAGCCACGCCCAAAAAAAGGGCGCGTTCATCGACCGCAGCCGCCACCTCGTCCTCACCTCCCCCCACCCCTCCCCCCTCTCCGCCTACCGGGGCTTCTTCGGCAGCCACCCCTTCTCCAAAACCAACGCCTACCTCGCCGCCCACGGCCAAACCCCCATCGACTGGCAGGTATAGCAAACAAAAAGGCCGTCTGAAAACCCGTTTTACGGTTTTCAGACGGCCTCACACCTGCGGTTTATCCCAAAACTAATGCCGCCGCCGCAGCGAAAACATCCCCGTTTTATCGACATCGAACACAAACCGCCCGTCCTGTACCGCCGCATAAGTGCGCTGCGCCGACACCGGCTGCAAACCCGCGTGTTCCAGCAGATAGGCCGTTACCTCATCCGGTTTGGCGGTAACGGCGGCGGCCAGTTTGCCGAACAGCTCGCGGCAGACACTGCCCGCCGCCCAGCCCGCCGACGGCTGCTCCATGCACTGCCCGTTGATTGTATGCATGTTTTCCGGCGTTTTACCGCTGATTTCGACAAAATTTCCCTCCGGCAAACCCTTGACCGGATAACGGTAGGTCTTCGTGCCGTCCGCCGCCTCGGAAACCGCAGGCTCGCCCAACGGAAGCTGCGGCACCAGCACCGAAATATCGAGAAACTTCACCGTAAACTCAGGCTTGGGCGGCTGCGGCACGGCATCGGCGGCCTCCTTGCCGCCGCAGGCTGCCAGCGCGAAGGCAACGGCGAAAAACAGGGGCAGGCGCGTTTTCATCATGCGGATTCCTTTGTAAAAAATAGCTGCCATTATAAAGAAAGCACAGGCCGTCTGAAAGCGCAGCTTCGGCGCAGCCAAAACCTGTTTTACGGTTTTGGCTGCGCCGAAGCTGCGCTTTCAGACGGCCTCTGTCCGCATCAAAACGGCATTTAACGATTAACGGTGCCGTTGCAGGCTGTACCGTTTTTCCAGCGAGGAAAACAGCCAGCTCAGGCACAGCGTCATCGCCAGATAAATCAGCGCGATGGCATACAGCGGCTCTTCATACACGGTGTAGCGTCCCGAAATGGTGCGCTGCACGTAGGCCAGCTCGGCCACGGCGATGGCCGAGAGCAGCGAACTGTCTTTGAGCAGCGTGATGAACTCGTTGGCCAGGGGAGGCAGCATCCGGCGCACGGCCTGCGGCAGGATGACGAAACGCATCGCCTGTGTGTAGGTCATGCCCAGCGAACGGGCGGCCTCCATCTGGCCTTTGTCAATCGACTGGATGCCCGCGCGGAAAATTTCGGTGATGTACGCGCCCGAGTTGGCAGTGAGGGCGAGCACACCGGCGATGAGCGCGCCGTAGTTGCGGCGCAGCTCCACCGCCGCCGTACCGCTCACCAGCCAGCCGTCGGCCGGATGGATCAGCGCGGGCAGCCAGACGAAATACCAGATAAAAATCTGCACAAACAAGGGCGTGCCCCGGAACACCGTTACATAGAGCAGCGACAGATTGCGCACCACCCACGCGGCGGCGCGCAGCGGCGCACTGCCTTTCTCAAAACGGATAATCCGCGCCAGCGCGCCCAAAAGTCCCAACAGCGTGCCGCCCAGCGTGGCAACAAAGGTCAGACCCAGCGTCATCAGTGCGCCGGTGAGAAACATCCAGCGGTATTCGTAAAGAATGTCGAAACGGAAATTCATAAAAAGGCAATTCGGACGAAAACAGAAAAAAGCGGCAGACGGCGCAAGCCGCAGGGGCTGCCGACACACGGAAAACCGCGCATTTTACAAGAAAAAACACAAGACGCGCGATTTAATTGGACTTCGCCTTTTTGGCATAGCGGAAACAAAATGGAAAAGGCACAAGGCAGGAAGCCGCAGCCGTCGCATGTGATACAGGGTTGGTTTTCTTGGAGTTTTTCTATTTCAGCAAGCTCTGCTCTCTGTAAAGCAAAGCGTAACAACGACGCGGATTTGTATATTGCTGCACCATATAAAACGCGTGTGTCGTTTGGCACGGCATATTCTGCCTTAACGTCAGAGGCCGTCTGAAAGCGCAGCTTCGGCGCAGCCAAAACCCGTTTTACAGGTTTTCAGACGGCCTCTTTGCCCTGTGCGGCGGGCGTTTGGTTCAGCGCACTTCGTGGCGGCGGATGAGCCATACCGCCCATGCGGCGAACAGGAGGGTGGGCAGAACGGCGGCGAGGAAGGGGGGGATGCCGTAGAGGCGGCTGGTGAAGCCGAACAGGCGGCCGGCGAAGTGGAAGGCGAGGCCGAGGCAGATGCCGCCGAAGAGTTTGAGCCCCATGTTGCCGTGCCGCGCCGACTGGGGGGTGAAGGCGAAGGCGACGAAGGCCATGACGACGGTGGCGGCGGGGTACATGAGTTTGCGCCACCATTCGATGCGGTAGAGGTCGGTTTTCTGGCGGTTTTCTTCGAGGTGGGCGATGTAGGCGGTGAGCGCGGCGAGCGACATTTGGTCGGGGCTGACCAGGAGGACGTCGAGCAGGCCGCTGCGGATGCCGGCCTGCCAGTTTTCGCGTTCGTGCCGTTCGGTGCGCACGCGCTCGCCGCCGAGGATGCTGCGGCGGACGTTTTCGAGCCGCCAGGTGCCGTCGGGGGCGACGGTGGCGGCGTCGGCCTGCCAGCTCTCGATGAGTTGGAAGGCGTCGTTGTGGCGGAAGGCTTTGATGCCGCGCAGGGTTTGGTCAGGCAGCATTTCGCGCACGTTGACGATGCTGTTTTGTTCTTTTATCCACAGCCCCTCTGCGCCGGTGCTGATTTTGCCGTTTTTGGCGGTGGTCTTGAGGTTTTCGGCGTAGCGGTTGGCGGCGGGGGCGGCCAGTTCGCCGAGCAGGGCGGTGGCGGTGGCGAAGATAAGGCCGAAGATGAGGAAGACGGTGAGCAGGTTGGCGGTGCTCATGCCGCTGGTTTTGATGACGGTGAGTTCGCTGTTGGCGGCGAGGCGGCTGAGGGCAAGCAGGCTGCCGATGAGGACGGCCAGCGGCATGAGCTGGTAGGCGTGGTCGGGGATTTGCAGGAAGACGTACTGCGCCATTTTGCCGGCGGTGTAGCCGCCTTCGCCGATGCCGCCGGCTTCGGCGACGATGTCGAAAAAGCTGTACAGGGCGAGCAGGGCAAACATGGCGTAGAGGCTCATGACGCTGAGCTGGCGGATGAGGTAGCGGGGGATGGTTTTCATGCTTTACCGCCTTTCAGTGCGGCTTTGAGGGCTTGGCCGAAGGGCTGCGCGGGCATGGTGCGGATGCGCAGGAGGAGGAGGCGGCAGCGAGCATCAGGATGTGCAGGGGCAGAAAGCCCGCCCAGAAGCCGATTTTGCCGTTTTCGATGGCGTTGCGCAGCAGGGTGAGGCCGTTTTGGTACACGAGGAAGAAGCCGATGGCAAACAGGATGTTGTAGGTGTGGCCGGTGCGCGGGTTGAAGTAGGAGAGGGGCACGGCGAGGATGGCGAGGATGACGGCGGCCAGCGGCAGGCTGACGCGCCACATGAGTTCGGCGCGGTATTGCGGGTTGTCGCTGCCGATGAGGCGGGCGGTGGGGATGGTGCGGCGGTGGTCGACGGGGTTGACGATTTTCGGGGTGGTGCTGATGACGAGGCTGAGGTGCTCGAAGCCGACGCGGTTGTAGTCGGCTTCTCCCGGAATGCCGCCGTAGCGGTAGCCCTGGGTGAGTTCGAGCGTGCGTTTGTGGTCGGTGAGGGCGAAGCGGCCTTCTTTGGCGAAGACGACGTTTTCGCGGCCTTTGTCGTCCTGTTCACGCAGAAACAGGTTTTTCATCACGCCCGATTCGGTATCGAAGGTTTCGACGAAATAAACGCGGCCGTTGCGTTTGCCCAGCGTGCGGAATTCGCCCGCCTCCACCAGCGAAAGTTCCTGTTTCTGTTTCAAAAGTTCAGCAAACTCGCGGCTGCGCAGCTCCGCCCACGGCAAAACGGCAAGCTGCATGGCGGCCACCAGCGCGGCAAAAGGCAGGGCGAAGGCGAGCACGGGGCGCAGCCATTGTTTTAGCGACAGGCCGCAGGAGAGCCACACCGCCATTTCGCTGTCGCGCCAGAAGCGGGTGAGCACGGTGAGCACGGAAATGTAGGCGGTGAGCACCAGCAGCAGCGGGGTCATCCCCAGCGTCCAAAAGCCGATCAGCGCGGCGACGGCGTCGGCCGCCACGCGTCCGTCGGCGGCGCGGCCGAGCAGGTTCACGGCCTGCGTGGACACCAGCACCGCCAGTATCACGACGAAAATACCGACGGCGGTGTAGGTGAGTTCTTTGATGAAGTTTTGGCGGTAAATCATAGGCGCATTATCGGCAAAGGCCGTCTGAAAAGCGGCGGTTTTCAGACGGCCTGAATGGAGTACAATCCCGCCGTTTTCACAACAGCCGACAGGAAATTTAAGAAAATGGAATTTATCACAAAAGCCGGATCTTTGCAGCCGCAGGCCGAAGACGCGGTGCTGTACCTCCTTCCCGCAAACGCGCAGCCGGGTGCCGACCAAACCGCCGCCCTGCTCTTTGCTTCTTTAACCGAAGGCGACACCTTCGCCGCCGCGCAAACCATGTCCGAGGGCAAACTGCGCCCCGTTGCCGTGTGCCGCCCCGCCGGCCTTGAACGCGCCGATCTTGAAAAAGCCGCCGCCGAAGCCGCCGCCTGGGCGCAGCGGCAGGCAAGCGTCGCCGTTGATTTTTCCGTATTGGACGAAACCGCCGCCGCTCTGGCCGCCGAAGTGTTCGTCCTCGCCTTCGGCGCGGCGGTTTACCGTTTCGACCGTTTCAAAAAAGAAGCCAAACCCGCCAAGCTGCAAAACGCCGCTTTTTACGCGCCCGAACACGCAGCCGCCGTTCAGACGGCCTTAACCGCCGCCGAAGCCGCCCTCTACGGCATCAATCTCTGCAAAGACCTCGGCAACACCGCCCCCAACGTCTGCACCCCGCAATACCTCGCCGACACCGCCCGCGCCGAAGCCGAAAAATTCGGCGCAACCGCCAAAATCCTCGGCAAAGACTACATCCGCGAACACATGGGCGCGTTCTGGTCGGTGGCCAAAGGCAGCGTGCAGGAACCGTTCTTAATCGAACTGCGCTGGACGGGCGCGGCCGACCCCGAAGCCGCGCCCGTCGTCCTCGTCGGCAAAGGCATCACCTTTGACTCCGGCGGCATCTCGCTCAAACCCGGCGAAGCGATGGACGAAATGAAATACGACATGTGCGGCGCGGCCGGCGTCATCAGCGCATTCGCCGCCGCCGCCAAAGCCCGCCTGCCGATCAACCTCGTCGCCATCGTCCCCACCTGCGAAAACATGCCCGACGCGGGCGCAAGCAAACCCGGCGACATCGTAACCGCCATGAACGGCACCACCATCGAAATCCTCAACACCGACGCCGAAGGCCGCCTCATCCTCTGCGACGCCCTCACCTACGCCGCGCAGTTCAAACCCGCCGCCCTCATCGACGCCGCCACCCTCACCGGCGCGTGCATCATCGCCCTCGGCCACGTTGCCAGCGGCCTGATGGCCAACAATCAGGATTTGGCCGACCGACTCCTTGCCGCCTCGCGCAAAAGCGGCGACAAACTCTGGCAGCTCCCCCTGTTCCCCGAATACAAAGAACAGCTCAAATCCAACTTCGCCGACCTGCAAAACATCGGCGGCCGCCCCGCCGGCACCATCACCGCCGCCGCCTTCCTGTCGCACTTCACCGAAAACCACCCCTGGGCGCATCTGGACATCGCCGGCACCGCCTGGAAATCCGGCAAGGAAAAAGGCGCGACCGGCCGCCCCGTGCCCCTGCTGCTGCAATTTCTGCGCGACTGGGCGTAAAAACACGGCGAAAGGCCGTCTGAAAAACCTGTTTTCGGGTTTTGGCTGCGCCGAAACTGCGCTTTCAGACGGCCTCTGCCGTCGCATGGAATGTGCCACTCTGCGACGCACGCGGTTTTTGCAGTTTGCGGGCAACTCGGAATCCGCTGCGCGGCATAAAACACGTGCGTTGCCTTAGGGCGACACATCCTGCCTTTGATACGGCGAAAGGCCGTCTGAAAACCTGTTTTCGGGTTTTCAGACGGCCTTTTTGTACCTGAACGGCGTGCGCTTTGCCGCAGCCGTTAATTGCGCGGCTGCGGCAGGGCGGTTTCGCTGCCGTCGAGGGTGTGGCGTTTGAGGCCGCCGCCGAGTGCTTTGTAGAGGTCGGCCATGTTTTCCAGGCGGGTGAGCTGGTTGGCCAGCAGGGTGGTGTCGGCGGTGTAGCTGCTGCGTTCGGCGTCGAGCAGGTCGAGAGCGCTGGATACGCCGTGTTTGTAGCGCAGGCGCACGAGGCGGAGCTGGTCGGCGTAGGCGGTGCTTTGACGGGCGTTGGCCTGATAGGTTTTGTCGAGCTGTTCGCGGGCGACGAGGGCGTTGGAAACGTCTTGGAACGCGCTCTGTACAGCGGCTTCGTAGTTGACGACCTGGATTTCCTTGCGGATTTTCGCGGCGTTGAGGCTGCCTTTGAGGCTGCCCCAGGTGAAGATGGGGATGTTGATGCCGGGGGCGAACGACCAGGTGCCGTTGCCGGCTTTGAAGAGGTTGTTCAATTCGTTGGAGGCGGTGCCGACGCTGCCGGTGAGGGTGATGCTGGGGAAGAAGGCGGCGCGTGCGGCACCGATGTTGGCGTTGGCCTGTTTGAGGGCGTGTTCGGCGGCGCGGATGTCGGGGCGGTTGAGCAGAACGTCGGAGGTGAGGCCGGCGGTAAGGCCGTCGAAGGTGAATTGTTTGTCCAGCGGCAGTCCGGCGGGCAGGTCGGCGGGGATGGGCCGGTTGATGAGGACGGCCAGTGCGTTGCGGGCTTGTTCGCGGCTTTGTACGGCGGATTCGTAGGAGGCTTTGGCCGCTTCGATGAGGGCTTCCTGCTGGCGCAGGTCGATGGCGGAGATGACGCCGGCTTTGTGGCGGATTTCGCTCAGGCGGTAGGTTTGTTCGCGGCTTTTGAGCACTTTCTGCGCCAGTGCCATGTTTTCTTCGGCGACACGTTCGTTGAAGTAGGCTTTGGCGACGGAGGCGATGAGGGACAGGTGGGTGGCGTCGCGGGTAGCGGTGCTGTTGAAGTAGCCTTCGAGGGCGGCCTGTTTGTTGCTGCGGGCTTTGCCGAAGAGGTCGAGTTCGTAGGAGGTTACGCCGAGGCCGACGCTGTACGATTCGGAGATGGCGGGGCTGCCGCCGCTGAGGTCGGCGGCGGTGCGCTGGCGGGTGCCGCTGCCGCTGCCGGAGAGGGTGGGGAAGAGGGCGGCGCGGCTGATGCGGTATTGTTCGCGCATGGCTTCGGCGTTGAGGGCGGCGGTGCGCAGGTCGGTGTTGCGCTCCAAGGCGATTTCGATCAGGCGGTGCAGGCGGGGGTCGGCGAAGTAGTCCTGCCAGCCGAGGGCTGCGGCGCGGATGGTGGCGGGGGTGTCGTCGTAGCGGAAAGTTTCAGGCACGGCGACTTGCGGCTCTTGGTATTTGGGAATCATGGTGCAGGCCGAGAGGAGGGCTGCGGCGGCAAGAGCGGTGAGGGGGAATTTTGTCTGTTTTTTCATAATCTGTTTCCTTAGATGGTTTTCAGACGGCCTGTTCTTGTGCAGAGAGGCCGTCTGAAAAGCCGTCGTTTAGGCGGTGTGGCCGGTTTGCGCTTCGTGCGGCGCGTCGTCGTGCGGCGTTTTGCCTTTGAACAGGCGGCGTACGACAACGTAGAACAGCGGCACGAGGAATACCGACAGTATCGTGCCAACCAGCATGCCGGAGAGCACGGTGGTGCCGATCGCCCTTTGGCTGGCAGAGCTTGCGCCGGAGGCGAAGAACAGCGGCACGACGCCGAGGATGAAGGCAAACGATGTCATGATGATCGGGCGGAAGCGCAGGTGCGCGGCCTGCAAGGCGGCTTTGACGGTGCCCAAGCCTTGTTCTTGCAGGTCTTTGGCGAACTCGATAATCAGGATGGCGTTTTTCGCGCTCAGGCCGATCACGGTGATCATGCCGACTTTGAAGTAGATGTCGTTCAAATACTGCGGCGCGACACCGAAGAGGGCGAGGAAGCCGTTGCGGCCGGTTACGCCCAAGACGATGCCGAGGAAGCCCAGCGGCACGACGAGAATGACGGCCAGCGGAATCGACCAGCTTTCATACAGGGCGGCCAGAACGAGGAACACGGCGAGAATGGCGAGGCCGTAAACCAGATAGGTTTGCGAGCTGCCTTTGACTTCTTCGCGCGACTGTCCCGCCCATTCGAGGCTGTATCCGCCTTCGAGTTCGTCAACCATGCGCTGCGCTTCGGCCATCACCTGGCCGGTGGAGTAGCCCGAGGCGGCCGCGCCTTCGATTTTCATCGCGGGGTAGCCGTTGAAACGCACGCTCTGCTGCATGCCGGTTTCCCATTTCGCAGTAACGAAGGTGGACAGCGGCACGGCCACGCCCGAGGAGTTGGGCACGGTCAGGGCAAGGATTTGGTCGGGCTGCATGCGCGCGGCGGCGTCGGCCTGGACGATGACGCGCTGCAAGCGGCCTTTGTTGGGGAAGTCGTTGATGTAGGACGAACTCAACGCGGTAGCCAATACGGAGCGCACGGAGGCAAAGTCGATGCCCTGCGCGGCGGCGGCGGCGCGGTCGATTTCGAGTTTGAGCTGCGGCGCGTCTTCCAGGCCGGAAGCGCGGACGTTGGAGGCGTCAAACATCGGGCTTTGGCGCATTTTGGCGATCAGCTCGTTGCGTTTGGCCAACAGGGCGGCATGGCCGCTGTTGTTGCGGTCTTGCAGGTACATCTCGAAGCCCGAGCTGGTGCCCAGCTCCATGATGGCGGGCGGGTTCAGCGCGATGCCGAAGCCGTCTTTGACGCTGCCCATCAGCGCGCCGGTGATTTTGCCGGCCACGGCGGACGCGCCGCTGGATGGGTCGGTGCGCTCTTTCCAGTCTTTCAGGGTGATGAAGCCGAAGCCCATGTTCTGGCCGGAGCCGCCGAAGCTGAAACCGGATACGCTCAAAAAGCTCTTCACTTCGGGCATTTTCATGATGATGTCGTTGGCGGTGGCCAAAGTGGCGTCGGTGCGCTCTTTGGTGGCACCGGCGGGAAGCTGCACCATCATCATCAGGCTGCCCTGGTCTTCGGAGGGCAGGAAGGAGGTGGGGATGCGGACGTACAACAAGCCGGCCACGGCCGCCAGGCCGATATAGACGGCCAGCATCGGCACGGCGCGTTTGATCAGCTTGGCCACCCAGCCTTCATAGCCGTGCGTGCCTTTGCTGAACGTGCGGTTGAACCAGCCGAAGAAGCCTTTTTTCTCGACATGGTGGCCTTTGGGAATCGGTTTGAGCAGCGTGGCGCACAATGCGGGGGTGAGCGAAAGGGCGAAGAAGGCCGAGAAGCCGATGGCAATCGCCATGGTGGCGGCGAACTGGGTGAAGATTTTGCCCTGCGCGCCCGAGAAGAACAGCAGCGGGACGAACACCGAAATCAGCACGGCGGTAATACCGACTACCGCACCGGAAATCTGGCTCATGGCCTTTTTGGTGGCTTCTTTCGGTAGCAGCCCTTCTTCCGACATGATGCGCTCGACGTTTTCCACCACCACAATCGCGTCGTCCACCACGATACCGATCACCAGCACCATGGCGAACATGGTCAATACGTTGATCGACATGCCCAGATATTGCAGGCAGGCGAACGCGCCCAGCAGCGAAATCGGCACGACGATGGTGGGAATCAGGGTGTAGCGGAAGTTTTGCAGGAAGATGTACATCACCACGAACACCAGCAGGATGGCTTCACCCAGCGTGTGCACCACTTTTTCAATCGAAATGGACACGAAGGTGGAGGTGTCGTAAGGCGCGCTCCACTGCATGTCGCCGGGGAAGAAGCGTTTGAGCTCGTCCATGCGTTTGCGCACCGCCGTGGCGGTGGCCATCGCGTTACCTTTGTTGGACAGCATCACCGCCATGCCCACGGCCGGCTCGCCGTTGAGGCGGGTGGCGGTGGAGTAGTCCTGGCTGCCGAGTTTGATGTCGGCCACGTCTTTCAGATAGACGTTCGAGCCGTCGGTGTTGGAGCGGACGATGATGTTGCCGAACTGCTCGGCGGTGGAAAGCTGGCCTTCCACGGTGATGGTGGCGGAGATGGTTTGTCCGGCCACATTGGGCAGCGCGCCCAATTCGCCGGCGGAAATCTGCACGTTTTGCGAGGAAATGGCGGACGACACTTCGGCCATCGAGAGGTTGTAGTTTTCCAGCTTTTTCGGGTCAACCCACACACGCATCGCGCGTTGCGAGCCGAAGAGGCGGGCGGTGCCCACGCCGTCGATACGCTGGATTTCCGGCTTGATGTTGCGTTCCACGTAGTCGGCGATTTCCTCGGTGCCCATCGTTTTCGAGGACATCATCAGCACCATCAGGAAGTTGGAGCGCGATTTGGACACGGTAACGCCGTTCTGCTGCACGGTGGAGGGCAGCTGCGACAACACTTCCGAGAGTTTGTTCTGCACTTCCACCTGCGCGAAGTTTTCGTCGGTTTCCGGCGTGAAGGTCAGCGTAACCTGGCCCGAGCCGCTGCTGTCCGCGCTGGTGGACATATAGTCCAAACCTTCCACGCCGTTCATATTGCGCTCGATCACGGCCAGCACGCTGTCTTCCATCACCTGCGCCGACGCGCCCGGATAGGTGGCCGACAGGCTGATGGTGGGCGCGCCCACGCTGGGATACTGCGACACCGGCAGATTGTTGATGCCGATGATGCCCGCCAGAATGATGAATATCGCGATTACCCACGCGAAAATGGGGCGGTCGATAAAAAACTTAGCCATATGCGGGATTCCTTATTTGGCGGCGGAGGCGACGGGATGCGCTTCGGAGGCCGTCTGAACGCCTTCCTGCGCGGCGGAAGCGGCGTTTTCAGACGGCCTCACCCATTCTTTGGGCGTAACCTTTTTCGAGCCGGTTTTCGCGCTCATCATGGCGGCAATGGTCGTACCCGACACCACCACTTTGTCGCCCGCTTTGAGGCCGTCTGAAACAATCCAGTTGTCGCCCTGCTGCGCGGCTACGGTTACCACGCGCGGTTCGAGTTCGCTCTGCGCGTTCACCACCATCACAGTATCCTGTTTGCCGCGCGTAACCGCCTGCTGCGGCACGACAAAGGCGTTGGGCACGGACGACTGGCTCATCACCGCGCGGATATAGAGGTTGGGCAGCAGGATATTGTCGGGGTTGGGCACGCCCACGCGCAGCTTCACTTGGCCGGTGGTTTCGCTCACCGTCGGGTCGGCGAACATCAAAAAGCCTTTGTGCGCATAGGTCGAGCCGTCTTCCAGCTTGATGTCCACTTCGATGCGGCCGTTTGCCGCCGCCAGCTTGCCTTCGCTGATCTGGCGGCGCAGCTTCATGATCTCCACCGCCGACTGGGTAACGTTGGCATACATCGGATCGGTTTGCGTGATGGTGGCCATCGCTGTGGTGTCGCCCGAGGAAACCAGCGCGCCTTCGGACACGTTCGACTGGCCGATAAAGCCGGAAATCGGCGCGGTTATGCGCGAATAGTTCACATTGATCTGCGCCGAACGGATGGCGGCCTTGGCCGATTTCACCGAGGCTTCGGCCGAGCGTTTCGCGCTGACGGCGGCATCGTAGTCCTGCTTGCTGATGGCGTCGGCCTCCACCAGCGGGCGGTAGCGCGACACATCGGCATTGGCCTTGGCCAGCGTGGCTTCGGCGGAAGCAAGCTGCGCGCGCGCGCTTTCCAAAGAGGCGAGGTAGCTGGCGTCTTCAAGCTGGTAGAGCGGCTGGCCTTCGCGCACAAACGTGCCCTCCTGGAACAGGCGGCGTTTCACAATGCCGCCCACCTGCGGGCGCACGGCGGCGGCGCGCACCGCTTCCAGACGGCCGGGCAGCTCCACCGAAAGCGCGACATCCTGCGGCTGAACGGTTACCACTTCCACCGCCGGCGCGGGTGCCTGCTGCGCGGCCGCGCCGCCCTCCTTCGCACCCTGAGAGCCTTGTGCCGCACCGTCTCCGCTGCCGCCGCAGGCGGCCAGAGCCAGCGATACGCTTGCGGCCAATGCCGCCAGATGCCACGTTCTGCGTGTCATATTCCTGTCCTCTTTCTGAACAAATATACAAAAAACATAAAACAAATTAAACCGTTGCAGGCCATCTGAAACCTTTCAGACGGCCTGCGGGACACTGTAAACTAAATTCGGCTGAGCATTATACATACAGCCTTGAATGTAAGAAAGTTCAAAATTATAATGCCGCCCGAATCTTTACAATTACACACATTTCACGGCGGCACCCATGCGCAAAACCAAAGAAGAAGCACAAAAAACCCGCGAACAGCTCATGCAGTCCGCCCTCGACACCTTCCTCGAACACGGCGTCGCCCGCACCTCGCTGGCCGCCATCGCCCGCAACGCCGGCGTAACGCGCGGCGCGCTCTACTGGCATTTCAAAAACAAGGAAGACCTGTTTGAAGCCCTGTTCGGGCAGATATTCAGCGCGTGCAGCGCATCGCTTTCAGACGGCCTCAAAGAATCCGGCGGCCACGGCCTGCGCCGCATGCTGTACGACATGTTCGAGCGCATCCAATCCGACGACACCCACCGCAAACTCTTCACCATCATCCACCTCAAATGCGAGTTCACCGAAGAAACCCGCGCCGTGTTCGACGTGCAGAAAAAATACATCGCCCTGTGGAAAGAACAGCTCCACGCCCTCATCCGCCGCTGCACCGAACGCGGCGAACTGCCCGCCGCCCTCGACCCCGACCGCGCCGTCTTCTACCTGCACACCGTTATCGACGGCCTCATCAACATCCGCCTCTACGAACCCGAAACCGACCTCACTGCCTTCGCCCCGCCCGTCATCGACAGCGCGGTTTATACCCTGCGCCACAGCCCCGTCCTGCTGAGGCCGTCTGAAAACGGCCGCGACGGATTCGGGCAGACCCGCCCGCACCGCACCCGCCCCCAAACCACAGAAACCGCCCGTCCCCGCCCGTCCCCGCCTGATACACGTCCAATCCGCCCAAACCGTCGGCAAAAACACCCGCCGCATCACCTTCACCTCCCCCGAACTGGCCGACTACCCCTGCGAAAGTGCGGGCGTGCCCTTCAAACTGCTGCTGCCGCACAGCGGCCAAAACGCGCCGGTTATGCCCGAACGCTTTGAAAACGACCGCCCCGTATGGGAGCGGCCGTCTGAAAAACCCATCTCGCGCACCTACACCGTGCGCGCCTTCGACCGCGCCGCGCGCACCCTCGCCATCGACTTCGTGCTGCACGGCGGCAACGGCCCCGCCGCCGCCTTCGCCGCCCAAGCCGCCCCCGGCCAAACCGTCGGCATCACCGCCCCCAAACGCGGCAGCCTGCTCAAACCCGCCACCGAATACCTGATGGCGGGCGACCTCACCGCCCTGCCCGCCATCGCCGCCATGCTCGAACAACTCGCCCGCAGCAACCCTGCCGCACGCGGCAAAGTATTCCTGCTGCTGCCCGAACCCGCCGACCTGCCCGAACTCACCCGCCCCGCCGGCATCGGAATACACCCCTTCTTCGGCGGCGGAGAACACAACCCCGCCATCGCCGCCGCCGTCGCCCAATCCCGCCCAGCAAGCGGCGACTGCTGCGTCTGGTTCGCCGCCGAAGCCGCCCTCGTCGCCGCCCTGCGCCCCATCGCCCGCCAGCAATGGCAGCTCCCCCCCGCCCGCTGCTACGCCGTGCCCTACTGGCGCAAAGGCGAAGCGGAAGAGGTTTACCACCAGAAACGCCACGAATTTGTCGATAGCGACGCATAACAGGCGCGGGCGTTTGCCGCACGCATACTGCAAAACAGCGAGAGGCCGTCTGAAAATCCCCTAATTCCGATTTTTCAGACGGCCTGTTTTCTATCCCGCCAATGCCGAACCTAAGGTAGGGTGTGTCGCCCCGAGGCGACGCACGCGGTTTCGGAATGTTTGCACAACAAAGACCGCGTGCGTGGCTGCGCCACACACCCTACATACGCGGCAAAAGGCCGTCTGAAAACCTGTAAACGGGTTTTCAGACGGCCTTTTGCTGCGGTATGCCTGCAGTTCAGGAAACCACTTCGCCGTTTTTGCGCGCGCGTTCGATGCTGCGGTTGACGTGCATCTGCTGGGCGATGGTGAGGATGTTGTTCACCACATAATAAAGCACCAGTCCGGCGGGGAAGAAGAAGAACATGACGGAGAACACCAGCGGCATGATTTTCATCATTTTCGCCTGCATCGGGTCGGACGGCGGCGGGTTGAGGGTGGTTTGGAACATCATGGTGGCGGTCATCAGCACGGGCAGGATGAACCAGGGGTCGTGGCGCGACAGGTCGGTAATCCAGCCCAGCCAGGGTGCCTGGCGCAGCTCGACGGAGCTGAATATCGCCCAGTAGAGGCCGATGAAGATCGGGATTTGCAGCAGCATGGGCAGGCAGCCGCCCAGCGGGTTGATTTTTTCGTCTTTGTACATCTGCATCATGGCCTGCTGCATCGCCATGCGGTCGTCGCCGTACTGTTTTTTCAGGGCTTCGAGTTTGGGGGCGACGGCGCGCATTTTCGCCATCGATTTGTAGGAGGCGTTGTTGAGCGGGTAGAGGATGATTTTGACGATGACGGTGAGCAGGACGATCGCCCAGCCCCAGTTGCCGGTGAGGCCGTGCAGTTTATCCATCAGCCAGAAGAGGGCGGTGGCCGGCCAGTGGACGCGGCCGTAGTCTTTGACCAGTTCGAGGTGGTCGGCGATTTTGCCCAATTCGGCGGTGGTTTGCGGGCCGGCGTAGAGTTTGGCGGCGTAGCTTTGCGACGCGCCGGCGGGCAGCTCGGGTTCGGCGGCGGACACGCCGGCGGTGTAGAGGCCGCCGTCGCGCCGTTTGATGTCGATGCGGCAGCCGGCAGCGGCGCAGATGCTTGCGCCGTCTTTGGGTTGCAGTATCCAGGCGGAGAAGAAGTAGTGCTGGCTGATGCCGACCCAGCCGGATTGGGTTTGGCGTTCGTATTCGGCCTGGTCGCGGCCTTTTTGGAAGTCGTCGTCCAAATCGGAGAAGGAGACTTTTTGGAATTTGCCCTCGGGGGTGTAGAGGACGGGGCCGGTGTAGCTGGACATGAAGTAGCCTTGTCCGGCGGGGGTTTTGCTGTCGCGCACCACGCGGTAGGCGGCGGCGGCTTTGAGCGGTTTGCCGCTGCGGTTGGCCACGTCGAAGCGCACGTCGATCAGGTAGCTGCCTTGGGTGAAGGTGTAGGTTTTGGCGATTTCGAGGCCGGATGCGGTGGTGGCGGTGAGGCGGACTTGGGCTTTGCCGTTTTCGAGGGCGTATTGTTTTTTCGCGCTTTTGAAGCTCAAACCCTGCGTCAGGCTGCGGCCGGTTTCGTCGATGAGGTCGGACTGGGCGATGTACACGCCGTTTTGGTTGTTTTCAAACAGGGCGAAGGGTTTGCCTTCGTCGTCGGCGGAGTTGTATTTGAGCAGGGTGAGGCCGCGCAAGTCGCCGCTGGCTTCGTCGATAACGGCGGACACGGTGTCGGTAGCGACGGTAATCGGCACGGTGGGATTGAGCGCGGCCTGCACGGCGGCGGCAGGCTGCGCGGCCTGCTGCTGCGCGGGGTTCTGCACAGGCTGCGGCGCGGGGAAGAGCCATCCCCAGCCGAACAGTATCAGCGCGGAGACGATGAAAAACAGGGTCGTTCTTTTGGCATTCATCGGATTTCCTAAAATGTATGTGGGATGTGGCGTGGCGGCGCAGGGTCTGTCGACAATCAGCTTGCGAGGAAAAATACCGCCACAAGGCTGATTGTCAACAGACCCCGGATGCCGTCTGAAAAGTTTTTACGCGGCGGGTTTGCGCCGCAAAGTGCCGCAGGATAGCAGATTGTGCGGCGGCATCAAATGCTTGCGGCGCAGCGGCGGCACCGGCGGCGCACCGTGTTTGGATTGTGGCTTCGTTGAAGCTGCATTTTCAGACGACCTGCGGTACATCGGAGGCCGTCTGAAAATGTGCCCCAAGCGGTTTCAGGCTTCGTCGCAAAGGTACAGCGCGTTTTGCGGCAGCACGTGGCGGCAGAAACGCCATTCGCCCACCGCCATGTCGTCGATATAGGCGTCGGGCTTGGGCAGGAAGGCGGCGAAGCAGTGTTCCAGCCCGAGAAAGCGCGCCGCCTCGCGGGCGTAATCTGCGCCGCCGCTGCTCCACAGATACAGCACCGCGCCTTGCTCGGAGAGCCGTTTTACGGCTTCTGCGGCGGCGGGAATCGGGATGCGCACGCTTCCTGCACTGCGCAGCAGGGTGTCGTCCACATCGACGAAAACGGTTTGCGGTGTGCGGTTCATGGTTTTCAGACGGCCTTTATCGGGGGAAAACGGCTGGCGGAAGCCTTGGGGTGTTGACCTCTACGGCACGGGATCGTGGCCGTGGCCGCCCCAGGGATGGCAGCGGGCGATGCGTTTGGCGGCGAGCAGGCCGCCTTTGAGCGCGCCGTAGCGGCGCACGGCTTCGAGGGCGTATTGCGAACAGGTGGGCGTGTAGCGGCAGCGCGGCGGAACCAGCGGGCTGATGCAGTATTGGTAGAAGCGGATCAGTGCCAGCAGCAGCTTCGCGCCCATGTTCACCGACACTCCGTTTGCGCAACCGCCGCCAGCAAGCGCGACAGTTCGGCACGGGCGGCAGGCGCGTCGGCGCACTCGAAGGCGCATCGGACGCGGACGACGAAATCGAAGGGCGGCAGCGTGTTTTTGTGCCGCCGGAACCAGTCGCGGATGACGCGTTTCATATAGTTGCGCTCGTGGGCGCGGCGGGCGGTTTTTTTCGCCACCACCAGCCCCAGCCGCGCATGGCCGCAGGGGTTGGCGGCGGAATACGAGATTTGCAGCAGCTCGCCGCGTCGCTGCTTCCTTAAAGCAAAAACGGAAGAAAATTCTTCCGTTTTCAAGAGGCGGTACTGCCTGCCGAAGCGTTCCAAAACGGCCCCGCGCCTACACGGCGAGGCGTTTGCGGCCTTTGGCGCGGCGTGCGGCCAAAACGGCGCGGCCGCCGCGTGTGCGCGAGCGGACGAGGAAGCCGTGGGTGCGTTTGCGTTTGGTAACGGAGGGCTGGTAGGTGCGTTTCATGGTGTTTCCTAAATCGGTTTGGCTGAAAAACGCGCGATTACAACCCAAATTTTTGTTTTTGTCAATCAAGCGAATACCTGCCGCTGCAAAACCGCCGCCGCACCGCGCATGGCGGCATTCCTGC